>NZ_JBZYXL010000001.1:0-230000 GCF_058933015.1 Pseudoalteromonas sp. ATL1
ATCTTCTATTTCTACATTTTGAACTGTAACAGTATTTTTAGTATCAACCGGGAATAAAGCCAATAAGCTTTGCAAGCCATAAAAGACGCCAGCGTTATCCGTGCCGGTTATTTGGATTTTATCGTCATCAATTTCAAGTCGATAACTTTGCGCCTTAGCGTCCAAAACTGAGTCATCCACTTTTAGTTGAATGGTTGGCTTTTTACCCGCATCGATATGATCTGGTTGCGCGTCTAGTTCGATCCCGAATGCAGCTAGGTCTTTTTGAAACACCTCAACTTCTGATTTAAGTCGACCAGCGAAACGAATTTGCCAATCATTATTGATAGTTGCACTACCACGATTGAAATCCACTTTAAGCGGCTTTGGAATAATACGCTTTAGGGCTTCTTCTTTAGCGACATTCCCCAATTCTGCATTACGCTCATAGCGAAGTGCTGCGGTTGCGATCTTGGTGTAGTCTTTTGGCTCGTTATAGCGCTTTAGCTGATTTTCTCTTTCTATTGGGGCGATAAATTGACTGAAGTCCTCGGTGTCCGTATTGGCGAATATCGCAGGTTCCTGATTGCCGACCGTCATAAAAGCACGGGGCATAAAATCACTATACGCAGAGATCCAAGCACCCGCTTCAAACTCTAGTTTTAAACTTTCGCCATTTTCAAGCCCTGAAAATTCATTCGTTGGAGTAAAGCGATGCAAATCCCCATTCACGTGTTCAATTTTCAAGCCTAATACAGAGGAAGTATGAATTTTACGTACCGAGTGTATATATATTTGCCAATCACTCTGCCCTTTTGGCAACGCAACACCTGAGTCATTTTTTAGTGTCATCGAAGCAACAAAGCGCCCAGCACCTTGATGAAAGTTATCTTCAACCGCAAAGGTCAATTTTGTGCCTTTAGTAAACTGCTGTAACTGCGGTTTAGAAAAAGATGCATTGGCGATCAGCGGCGCAGCGAGCAGGGCTGTGGCTAATAAGGTGTGCTTAAAGTTCATCCGAGGCTCCTTAATAAAGCGGCTTTGTATTCGCTTAATGGCTGTTTTTATTGGTGCGAATTGTGTAATTAATAGCTTATTTGTTCCTTTTCATCATATAAAAACAAAAATGACAGCGCTATCACTATTTTTTCATATTCATTAAATTTGAGCTGAACACAACAAAAAGCCCGCTCAATGGCGGGCTTTTGTCATTTTTTGGTAACTTACCAAATTTTTACACGCTGCTCTGGTGATAGATACATTTTATCACCTTCTTTGACGTCAAATGCCTTATAGAATTCTGGCATATTTGGCAACACACCAATAACGCGATAGTGGCTTGGTGCATGAGGATCAGTCACAAGGCGGTTTCGTAACTCTTCATCGCGGTACTTTCTGCGCCATATTTGCGCCCACCCCATGAAGAAACGTTGCTCGCCAGTATAGCCATCAATCACGGGCGCTTTCTGCTCACCTAGCGATAATTGATATGCTTTATAAGCAACGGTTAAACCACCTAAATCACCAATGTTTTCACCCAGAGTAAATTGGCCATTTACATTGGCATCTTCAAATGGTTTGAACTGATCGAATTGTTCAACCAACTTCTTACCGCGCGCTTCAAATTGCGCTAAGTCAGACTCACTCCACCAATTACGTAAGTTACCATCACCATCGTACTTCGCGCCTTGGTCATCAAAACCATGCCCTAGCTCGTGACCAATCACGGCGCCAATCGCACCGTAGTTAACTGCATCATCTGCAGATAGGTCGAAGAAAGGCGGCTGGAGAATCGCAGCAGGGAACACAATTTCGTTATTGACCGGATTGTAGTAAGCATTCACCGTTTGCGGCGTCATGAACCACTCTGAACGATCAACTGGCTTGCCAATTTTATCAGCCATATCTTGGTATGCCCATTGATTGTAACGAACATAGTTGCCAAGTAAGTCATCACGCTTGATCTCTAGTGCAGAATAATCTTTCCACTTATCTGGATAGCCGATCTTAGGTGTAAACTTGCTTAGCTTTTCTTTTGCTGCAACCTTCGTTTCTGCGCTCATCCACTCTAAGCCATCAATAGCCTGTTCAAAGCCTTTGATCAAGTTATCAACTAAGTGACTCATTTTTTCTTTGGCTTCAGGTGGGAAATACTGTTTCACGTAAATTTTGCCCAGTAACTCACCCAATACATCATTGCTTGAGTCTACCGCTTTCTTCCATGTAGGCGCTTGCTCTTCAAGCCCCTTTAACGTCTTACCAAAGAAGTTAAACTTAAGCGTAACCATGTCCTTGTTTAACAAACCTGCATGATTGGTCACAAAATGCAAAGTCATGTATTGCTGCCAAGCTTCTAAGCTTGTCTCTGCGAATACTTTAGATAACTCTTCAAAGAAAGAAGGCTGACTTATGATAAGTTCTTCTAAATCAATACCAAGCGCAGTGAAATAAGCTGCTAAGTCAAAATCAGGCATCAGTTTATTTGCTTGCTCTAAGCTCATCTTGTTATAAGTTTTTGTTGCATCACGACTGTCTACACGCGTCCATTGTGCACCTGCAATCGCCGTTTCTAAGGCAACAACATTTGCAGCGGCCTGCTTCGCATCTTTGTCACCTAGGCGCGTAAATACTAGTTCGATATAATCAGCATACTGCTCGCGTATTTTTGTGAATTTCTCTGAATCACTTAAGTAATAATCTCTATCAGGTAAACCTAAACCTGCTTGGTAGAGGTAAAGCGCGTTCACGCTTGAGTTTTTCGCATCGTTGTTGACATACCATGCCAGTGGGCTTGTCCCACCTTTGGTGATCATGCTAGCCATTGCTGCTGGTAAGTCAGCTTTACTCTTCAATGCATTCAGCTCATCAAGATACGGTTTTAATGGCGCTAAACCTAGCTCTTCACGAGCCGTTTCATCCATATAACTGGCGTAAAATGCACCGAGCTTATATTCATCACTGCCCGCTTTTGCTGTGTTATTATTTTTAGCAGACTCTAGCACTTCTTTGAGTGCCTTTTGTGATTGCTCATACAACTGCGTGAATGAACCATAATTAGATTTATCAGCAGGGATCTTTGTTTTCTCTAACCATTTACCGTTTACGTGATAATAAAAATCATCCTGCGCTTTAACTGTGCGGTCGATATTGTTCAAGTCGATACCCGACGCTAAAACCACCGGCGCAGTAACTTGTGATTCTACCGATTGTGTATTGCTTGGCTCGCTACACCCAATTAAACCCAGTGTCATAGCAACACTGGCAGCAGCTAAAGTAATTTTATTCATTGGTATTTCCCATAATATTGACCCTAAGCATCTTAAACTGGCTTGTCCCCTAAAAACAAATTTCCCAGTTTAATAAATGACGAAGAATAGTAACAAATGATGTCTGATACATTAAAATGTGGATTGTAAAAAACTGACGATTTCTTTATTTGCTTCGGGGAACGCTAACTCGTGCAGCGTATCAATGTTCACCCACTGGCAAGGTTGCCCTTCTAGGCCCTTGGCTTCACCGACAAAATCGTCAACGAGATAAATTTCCAAGCACACCCGTTTATCACCGTAATCATGCTCAATGCGCATTATCTCTTGCGCAGTATTTGCCGCAATGTTGACTTCTTCTTGCAATTCTCTTTTCAGAGCATCGAGCACACTTTCATTCGTTTCAACTTTTCCACCTGGGAACTCCCAAAGCCCCCCTTGGTGCTGCTGGGCGTTGCGCTTACTAACAAAAATGTCGCGCTCTTTTTTTATGACGCCAACTGCAACCCTGACAATTTTTTTATCCATACCTACTCCCGAAAAAAAAGCGACCACAGGTCGCTTTTTTGAATACTTCACTGTGCTGTCGTTATTTTAACTTACCACAACACTGCTTGAACTTTTTACCTGACTGACATGGGCATGCCTCATTACGACCCACTTTTTGTTCAGAACGTGCAGCTACCGCAACACCTTCAGGTACTTCACCACCAACATGCTCAGCTTCAGCGTGTTGATATTCGCGAGGTGCTTGCTCACTGCGACGGTGTTGTTGTTCTACTTTTTCAACATCTTCTTCCGCACGCACTTGTACTTTGCTAAGCACACCAACAACGTCTGCTTTTAGATTCTCTAGCATTTCAGAGAACAGTTCGAAAGACTCACGCTTATACTCTTGTTTCGGGTTCTTCTGCGCATAGCCACGTAAATGAATGCCCTGACGAAGGTGGTCCATCGCAGCCAAATGGTCTTTCCAATGCTGATCTAAGCTTTGTAACATAACCGCTTTTTCAAATTGGCGTAGTACATCTGGACCTACCATCAGCTCTTTCTGTTTGTAAGCCGACTCCACTTCCTCGTTGATGCGATCACGTAACTTTTCTTCATACAATTTGTTATCTTCTTCTAGCCACTTAGCAATTGGAAGTTCAAGTAAGAAGTCCGCTTTAATTCGCTCTTCAAGGCCTGGAATATCCCACATTTCAGCTAAGCTCTGTGGTGGGATATATTGATCAATCATGCCATTTAACACATCACTGCGGATAGCACTGATGGTTTCTGAAATATCCCCTTCTTCTAGCAACTCATTACGCTGCTCATACACAACGCGACGCTGGTCATTTGCCACGTCATCATACTCAAGTAGTTGCTTACGAATATCGAAGTTGCGCGCTTCTACTTTACGCTGGGCGTTTTCAATTGCACGGTTAACCCATGGGTGCTCAATTGCTTCGCCACGCTGCATGCCTAGCTTGCGCATCATGTTCGTCATACGCTCGCCTGCGAAGATACGCATTAGCGCGTCATCCATCGATAGATAAAAACGGCTTGAACCCGCATCACCTTGACGACCAGAACGTCCACGTAGTTGGTTATCAATACGGCGAGACTCATGACGCTCAGTACCAATAATATGTAAACCGCCCGCGGCAATTACATCATCGTGTACTTTTTTCCAGTTTGCCTTTATCTCAGCAATCTGCTCTTCAGTTGGATTATCTAACTTAGCAACATCTGATTGCCAGTTGCCACCTAATACGATATCGGTACCACGACCAGCCATGTTAGTTGCAATAGTGACTTTACCCGGTAAACCTGCATCAGCAACAATGTCCGCTTCTTGCGCGTGGAACTTCGCATTTAGTACATTGTGTTCAATTTTTTCTTTACGTAAAAATTGCGATAAATACTCAGAGCTTTCAATCGAGATTGTACCTACGAGTACAGGTTGACCACGTTTCTGACAATCACGAATGTCTTCCAAGATAGCTTCGAATTTTTCTTCTTGCGTTAGGTAAACTAAATCAGCACGGTCATCACGGATCATCGGTTTATTAGTTGGGATAACAACCGTATCTAAACCATAAATTGACTGGAATTCAAACGCTTCTGTATCGGCAGTACCCGTCATACCTGCTAATTTGTCGTATAAACGGAAGTAATTCTGGAATGTGATTGATGCTAATGTTTGGTTTTCATTTTGAATACGTACACCTTCTTTTGCTTCGACAGCTTGGTGTAAACCTTCTGACCAACGACGACCTTCCATCGTACGACCGGTATGTTCATCAACAATGATAACTTCATTGTCTTTAACTACGTAATCAACATCTTTCTGATACAACTTATGAGCACGAAGTGCCGCGTACACATGACTTAGCAACGTAATGTTACCTGCAGAGTACAGCGAATCGCCTTCGTCTATTAAACCTTGTTCAATTAATAGCTCTTCTACTTTTAATTGGCCACGCTCGGTAAGGTGAACTTGTTTTGATTTTTCATCTACCGTGAAATCGCCATCACCCTCAACGCCTTCTTCATCCTCTTTTTCTTGTTGAATGAGAGAAGGGACAAGTGTATTAACTTTTGTATACAACTCAGAGCTATCTTCAGCTGGACCAGAGATGATCAAAGGTGTACGTGCTTCATCGATGAGGATCGAGTCAACTTCATCCACAACCGCATAGTAAAGAGGACGCTGCACACGCTCTTCAATACTAAATGCCATGTTGTCACGCAGGTAGTCAAAACCAAATTCGTTATTAGTACCGTAGGTGATATCCGCAGCGTACGCTTCTTTCTTTTGCTGTGGCATCATACCAGGTACGTTACAACCCACTGTTAGGCCAAGGAACTCAAATAATGGACGGTTGGTTTCAGCATCGCGTTTAGCAAGGTAATCGTTCACGGTAATAACGTGTACGCCTTTCCCGGTTAAACCATTTAGATATGCTGGCAGTGTCGCTGTTAAAGTTTTACCTTCACCGGTACGCATTTCTGAGATACGGCCATCATGCAATACGATACCACCGATCATTTGCACATCGAAATGGCGCATGTTGTATACACGCTTAGACGCTTCGCGCACAGTTGCAAACGCTTCTGGCAAAATATCATCTAGGCTAGTACCTTGCTCAAAACGCTGTCTAAATTCAGCTGTTTTGGCTTTTAAATCTTCATCAGAAAGTGCACTAAATTGTTCTTCTAGGGCATTGATTAAGGCGACCGTCTTTCTTAAGTTTTTAATAGTGCGGTCGTTGCGACTACCAAAAATCTTGGTAAATAAATTAGCTATCATGTTAAAACCGTTTCACTCTAGTGATGGCTGACCTTCACCACGTCCATATTGTTATCATTGGCTGTTGAGGTCGCACTGCTTCCTGTTGGCAACAATCGCGAATGTGCGTTTGTTAAATGCCTAAATTTAAAATAATGCCCTATCATACCAGACTCAGCGAGCGTGCAAACCATTGAAGTGAAATCAACCAGTTTTTACTGTCAATTAAGCACCTAGCGTAAGCATTTATTGCTACATTGATGGCTTCTGAACAGAACACACTTTCCTTTAGCGGGTACTAAGCTAACACTAGATATGGGTGCTGTCGCGATAATTTCAATAGATGTGATAAAACTTCTGTTGTATTAACCACAGCGCTATAATGACAGAAGTCATCCAACTTAGGTTCGAGAATTTATGGCAAAAAACCGTTATGACCCGAAACAGATTAATGAGTTAATGGGTAAATGGTCAGATAAACTCAATGCTTACGGTGAAAAGTCACAAGAAATGGCCAAGCTACAGCAGTGTTTAGAAAATGCCATCGGGCCAGTTTTGAGTAAAAAGTCGCGCGTTGCCAATTATAGACATGGCACACTTGTGATCGAAACCGCTTCAGCCACACTCGCAACACGATTAAATTATTTAAAAATGGAGATATTATCTCAGTTTAGACAAGCGGGCATGGTTGACTGCGCACAAGTTAAAATTACAACGACCCCTGATGCGCAACAACGACTAACACCACCTAGCGTATTGAATAAAAAAGAAAGTGCATCTGGTAATAAACGCCAAATGAGTTCTCAAACTGCACAACAGCTGCAAGAGCTTGCCAAAAATGCACCGCCAAGTTTACAGGCCAAGCTACTCAAACTGGCCACTCACGCACAAACTACAGACAAAAAAAATGACGCCTAAATGCGTCATTTCTTCTTATTTTCTTTCTCTCAAGCTGTAGCAACAGCCATACCTGGTGCAGGCATCGAAACAGGTTCATCAAATGTTGCCCATTCCCATGCTGACTCGGTCGCCATGATTTGACGAAGTAGCTTATTGTTTAAACCGTGACCTGATTTGTAGCAAGTGATCTTGCCCAATATATTGTGGCCCGCCATAAACATATCACCAACACAGTCAAGAATTTTGTGTTTTACAAACTCATCATCATAACGCAAACCATTAGGATTCAGTACTTTGTAATCATCTAAAACAACCGCGTTGTCCATGCTACCACCTAAAGCTAGGTTATTGGCATGCATGTACTCAATGTCTTTCATAAACCCAAAAGTACGCGCACGGCTGATCTCTTCAGTAAAGCTTTGAGCAGTAATATCCAAACCAATACGCTGGCGACTATCATTGATTGCAGGGTGATCAAAAGCAATTTCAAAGTCGATATGAAAACCATCATAAGGCTCTATTTCAGCCCATTTGTCACCATCTTCAACACGTACTTTTTCTTTGATACGAATAAAGCGTTTAGCAACGTTTTGCTCTTTAATACCGCCTTTTTGTAATAAATAAATGAATGGTAATGCACTCCCATCCATAATAGGCACTTCGGCACTGTCTAACTCAACAATTAAGTTATCAATACCCATCGCAGCAACCGCTGCAATTAAGTGCTCAGTAGTCGATAAACGTATACCGTCTTTATTTGTTAAACACGTACATAATTGGGTATCACCCACAGCTTCTGGTGTAGTTTCAAAATCAACTACAGGCTCAAGATCCACTCGACGAAACACAACACCTGTGTTTTCACTCGCTGGTCGGAGAGTGATTGTGACCTTTTCACCTTTATGAAGCCCAACACCGGTTGCTTTTACAACTTCGGCAATTGTACGTTGTCTAATCATAGCTTCGCCCACTTTTATTACACATAGACGGCGGATTGTATCACAGATACGACCACCTGCCAATCGTTTATTTTCTAGTCAGTATTAGTCTGACTGTTTACGCAAAAACGCCGGGATATCGAAATAATTGTCTTTCTCTTTATCCGCATCTTTACTCGTCGTTTTTGCACTCTCACCAGCTGTATTATGGCTACTTGCTGCTGATGTTTGCGTGTTTGCAGGCTCTTGCGCAACACTATCTGCTTGTGGTTGCGTAAAACTCGGCACAAACATACCTGATGATTGCGCTGAGCTTGCGCTCGAAGTTGCGCCCGTATCTGAACCAACTACTTTTTTAAAGCCGTTATCAACAATACCAAACTGTGGACGGCGTTCTCCACCAAGCCCTGTTGCTACCACGGTAACACGCAGCTCATCGCTCATTTCAGGGTCAATTACCGCACCCACTACCACAGTTGCATTTTCTGATGCCAATGCCTTCACATGGTTACCAACGATTTCGAATTCTTCGATGGTAATGTCCATACCGGCAGTGATATTAACCAAAATACCCTTTGCACCAGTTAAATCAACATCTTCCAACAATGGGCTAGAAATAGCGGCTTCCGCAGCTTCTTGCGCTCTATCCGGGCCTGACGCCGATGCTGTTCCCATCATCGCTGTACCCATTGCTGACATAACCGTTCTTACGTCAGCAAAGTCAACGTTGATCAAACCAGAACGCGTGATCAATTCTGCAATCCCTTGTACGGCACCATAAAGCACATCATTCGCTTTAGCGAATGCGTCTAACAGTGTAGTCCCCTTGCCTAAAACTTTAAGTAATTTGTTGTTAGGAATCGTAATAAGTGAATCTACAATTTCTGACAATTCGCTGATCCCTTGATCGGCCGCCGCCATACGCTTTTTGCCTTCAAGATCAAATGGGCGTGTTACAACAGCAACAGTCAAAATACCAAGCTCTTTTGCAACACGTGCAACTACAGGTGCGGCACCAGTACCAGTACCACCACCCATGCCAGCAGCGATAAACACCATATCAGCACCATCAAGTGCAGCTTTAATGGTTTCAATATCTTCTTCAGCTGATTTACGGCCCACTTCCGGGTTAGCACCCGCACCTAAACCAGAGGTAATTTGTGTACCGAGTTGCACCGTGACATTAGCTGATGATTTACGTAATGCCTGTGCATCGGTGTTTGCTGCAATAAAGCGTACACCCTCGATTTCTTGTTTCACCATGTGTTCAACGGCGTTGCCACCACCGCCACCAACACCGATAACTTTAATTACAGCTTCTTCGCTGTGTTGTTCCATAATATCAAACATCTTCACTCTCCGACTTGAGCTTAAAACTCACCTTGGAACCATTTTGTTACTCGGCTCCACCAACTTCCTTCCGACTCCGCTTTCGACTTCTGTGCATTCATCGATTGCAAAGTTCGGCCATATTGTAACAAACCTACTGCCGTTGCATATGCAGGATCGTCAACATAATCAGTTAAACCTGTCACACCAATGGGTTTACCAATGCGTACAGGCATTTGACAAATATCTTCAGCGACTTCTAAAGCACCTGTCATTTTCGCGCTACCGCCGGTAATAACAAGACCGGCTGCAATTTGATCTTCAAAACCCGAACGACGGATCTCTTCAAGCGCTAACTCTAATAATTCTCTAAAGCGCGGCTCAACTACTTCAGACAAAGTATGGCGTGACATCAGTCGCGCAGGGCGGCCACCAACGCTTGGCACTTCGATTGTTTCTTCATTACTGGCCATTTGGCTACTCGCGCACGCGTACTGTACCTTGAGCGATTCAGCATGCGAGATAGGCGTTCTAAAAATTTTTGCGATGTCTCCCGTTACTTGGTTGCCAGCTACCGGAATTACCGCCGAATGACGCAGCGCACCATTCAGATAAATAGCGATGTCCATTGTACCACCACCAATATCTAACACAGCAACACCCAGCTCTTTTTCGTCTTCTGTCAGTACCGAGTAGCAAGATGCAAGTGCGCTAAAAGTCAGTTGATCGACTTGCAGACCGCAACGTTCAACACACTTTTCTATGTTTTTTGCCATGTCATTTGAGCAAGTAATAATGTGTGCCTTAGCTTCCATACGAACGCCACTCATGCCTAGCGGGTTCTTGATCCCTTCTTGCATGTCTATGCTGTATTCTTGAGGCAATGAGTGCAACATTTTACGTTCTGCTGAAATTGGCACTGAACGGGCAATATGGATCACGTTAGCAATGTCGTCATCACTGACTTCTGCATTATTAATCGCGACAACACCACTTTCGTTTTGACATTGAATATGTTTACCTGAAATGCCCAAGTAAACCGAGCTAATACGGCAGTCAGCCATCAACTCGGCCTCATCAATCGCGCGGCGAATCGACTCAGAAACAAGATTCAGATCATTTACACCGCCTTTATCCATGCCATGAGAGACTTGATTACCCACACCTACAATACTCAGCTGATTATCTGCGGTGATTTCACCGACAGTCGCCACAACTTTTGAGGTGCCGACATCTAATCCAATCACTAAATTTCTTTCTACTGACTTAGTCATGCTTCACTCTTACTTTTTTGTTCTTGTTCTTGCGGCTGCTTCCAACTCACCGCAAGGCCAGTATCATAGCGCAGATCTATCACATCAATGACAGCGCCTTCAGGGCGCACCATTTTTGGATAAACATCAATAAATCTCTGTACTCGCTTGCCTATTTTGGCTCGGCCTAAGTTAAGCCGAATTCCATTATCCAGCCAAAGCTGCCAGGCAAAACGTTCCGACAATGCCAAACTCACTAAATTAAAGTGATTCACACCCAGCATGTCTTTAAACTGCAAAAATGTTTGCCAAGCCTCTCGTTCACTGCCTTCTGGACCGTATAATTGCGGTAGACCTTCAGGTAAACGCTCACTTTGTGCTTGAAAAACATCACCTTGCTGGTTCAGCAATAGATCACTGTTCCAAATTGCTACCGGTTGGTGCTCTACTACATAAACCTGTAATTGATCAGGCCATTGCTTGCGTACTGAAACATGTGCAACCCATGGTAAATCGAATACTTTTTCATGAACCGACTTCACATCTAGTTCAAAATAGCTGCTCAAGTCCACCTTTTTAATGGCCGCAATAATATCTGCTTCTTTGGTGTAATAAGGCTTACCCAGCACAGTTAATTGCTTAATTTGCGCATCTTTATGCTCAACAAGCCAGTCACTTACCCAAAACGTGCCTTTAACTAACGACAGCACAACACCGATGAAAAAACTCACACCTAAAATCAGCGACCAATTAAGACGCCGATTTAATTGTTGAGTCTTTTCAAAAAATGCACGCATATTAAAGGGTTTGCTCCAAAATGCGAACAACTAATTGTTCAAAACTTATGCCTTTTGCTTTGGCGGCCATGGGCACTAAGGATTTTTCCGTCATGCCAGGTACAGTATTGACTTCTAGTAAATAGAATTGACCATTTTCATCCTGCATTGCATCTACGCGACCCCAACCTTTGGCACCCACTAACTCAAACGCATGTTTCGCCATCACTTGTAGCTGTTCGGTGTACGCGGCTGAAATATCCGCAGGACAAAAATACTGTGTACTGTTTACTTGGTACTTAGCCTCATAGTCATAAAACCCACGCGGCGTTTTCATCTCTATGACAGGTAGAGCTTCATCACCCAACATTGCAACAGTAAATTCTCGTCCCGTGATCCACTGTTCAACTAGCACTTGGTCGTCAAATTTAAACGCCTCGTTGAGCGCTTCTGTCAGCTCTTGTGCATTTGTTGCCTTTGCCATACCAATGCTCGAGCCTTCATGAGAGGGTTTGACCATCACATTACCAAGTTCACTGATTATGGCGTGGGCATCAAAACCTACATGGGCATTCACGACAGCATAAGCCGCCGTACTGAGTTTTGCACTTTGGAATAAATGCTTACAACGCACCTTATCCATCGCCAAGGCACTACCTAAAACGCCACTGCCCGTGTATGGCAGGCCCATATATTCAAGTGCACCCTGAACAGTACCATCTTCACCACCACGCCCATGCAAAGCGATAAAGACACGCTCTACATTTAAGCTCTTCAATTCCCACAAGTTGCGTTCTGCAGGATCAAAAGCTATCGCATCAACACCCGCTTTCAATAACCCTTGCAGTACAGCTGCACCCGATTTGAGTGATACTTCCCGCTCAGCAGAGCTGCCACCAAGTAAAACTGCTACTTTTCCAAACGTGCTCATACGCCACCTTGTTGCAAAGCTGCTATCGACATTTTCGTTGCAGCCAGTTGTTTAACAATTTGCCCAATATTGCCAGCGCCTTGGGTTATAACTAAATCGTTGTCTTGCAGAGTTTCTGCTAACGCAGCCGATAACTCATCATTATTGGCTACATGAATAGGTTCAATACCTCTTTTTCTCAAACTGCGACATAAGCTCTTGCTATCAGCGCCCACAATGGGCGCTTCACCCGCACTGTAGACATCTAGCAGAATAAGTTGATCAACTTCCGCGAGTACTTTAATGAAATCTTCATACAAATCGCGTGTTCGGGTATATCGGTGTGGCTGATATATCATGACGAGACGTTTATCTTGCCAACCAGAACGAGCCGCTTGAATGGTGACCGCCACTTCAGACGGGTGATGACCATAGTCATCCACTAACATTACACTGCCGCGTTCATTTTCAAATTCGCCGTAATGTTGAAAGCGTCGACCAATCCCTTCAAATTGCGCTAACGCAGCTAAAATTGAGGCATTATCAATATCATGATCCTTTGCGACCGCAATTGCAGCAGTGGCATTTAAGGCATTATGTTTGCCGGGCATATTGAGTTTAACGTCAATCGCTTCACCTGACTTATGCACCACGGTAAATTCACTGCTGTTTACAGTCTGTTTGAAATATTGCAGTCGGTAATCAGCGAGTTCAGATTCCCCATAAGTGATTGTTGGACGCGCGAATCGCGGGATCAACTCTGCAGCAACAGGCGAATCAATACACACCACCGCCAGACCGTAAAAGGGTAAGTTATGGATAAAATCAACATAGGTGTCTTTCATCTTTTCAAAGTCACCGCCATACGTATCCATATGGTCCGCTTCAATATTGGTTACTACCGAAACCATCGGCTGCAAATGCAAAAATGACGCATCACTTTCATCAGCTTCTGCAATCAGTACATCACCGGTACCTAGCTTGGCATTCGTGCCTGCACTATTCAAAAGGCCGCCAATCACAAAAGTAGGATCTAAATTCGCTTGCGCAAAAATGCTCGCTATCAAGCTCGTTGTTGTGGTTTTTCCATGGGTGCCAGCGATAGCAATACCATGTCTAAAACGCATTAACTCAGCCAGCATCTCGGCACGGCGAACTATGGGAATACGCGCTGCTTTTGCCGCTTTTATTTCTGGATTTTGGTCATCAATGGCACTAGACACGACAACCACATTGGCATCTTTGATGTTATTTTCATGATGACCAATAAATACTTCTGCGCCCGCTTTTAGTAAGCGCTCTGTCATCGCATTTTGTGCAATGTCAGACCCCGTAATGCGATAGCCTTCAAATGCTAGAACTTCAGCGATACCGCCCATACCAGCGCCACCGATTCCAACAAAGTGAATGGTGTTTATTCTTCTCATGGCTCGACGGTTATTGGTTTCTTTCACACGCGACTCTTTCATCTTTCAAATTCATATTGGCGAACACAATTGCTCACACACTTTCGCCACTTCCGACGTGGCATCTAGTTTTGCCTTTTGTTTGGCTCGTTCAGCAAGGGCTTTAATAAGCGATGGCTGCTGTAAGTAAGGGAGTAACTGTTCACAAATGCGGCGCTCATTAAAATCGTCTTGCGCTAGTAAAAGCGCAGCATTCCCGTCTACCAAATAGGCGGCATTGGCAGTTTGGTGATCATCCACCGCGTGTGGGTAAGGCACGAATAGCGCCATTTTACCCGCAGCCGCAATTTCACTGACCGTCAGCGCGCCAGCTCTGCAAATCACTATATCTGCCCAATCATAAGCGGCATCCATATCATCAATAAATTCCGACACCTCAGCGGCGATCCCTTGTTGCTGATAACTCGCTTGCACAGCCGCACTTTGACCTTTACCACTTTGATGTTTAACCATCAGTGGTAGTGCAGCATCTTGCGCCAATTTAGCAACTGTACTAGGCAAAGTGTCATTGAGCACTTTAGCGCCTAACGACCCACCAACCACTAAGCAATTGATGGTTTGTGTCGCTTCTTTTGGCAAAATACCAGCAACCGAGTGCCTGATAGGGTTACCAACAACTTCTGCTTTTTCATCGTCAAACGCACTGGGGAATGCCGCCAACACACGATTGGCAATTTTAGCCAGTAGTTTATTACTTAAACCAGCAACTGCATTTTGTTCATGGATCACCAAAGGCACACGCAGCAACTTCGCAGCAATACCGACCGGGCCAGTTACATACCCGCCCATCGCTAGTACCACATTGGGTTGTCTTTGTTTTATCACCTTTTTGGCATCTAAAATGGCTTTAACTACCATAAAAGGCGCTTTGAGCAAACGCTTTATGCCATTGCCTCGTACACCTTGTACATTGATAAAATCAATTTCAATGCCATGCTTGGGCACAACCTGTGCTTCCATACGGTCAGCCGTACCAACCCATGACACTTGCCAACCTTGCGCTTGTAGCTCATTGGCTACCGCAATGCCTGGAAAGATATGCCCACCAGTCCCTCCAGCAACCACAAGTAACCGCTTACTCATCGCTTACTACCTCTCGATGTTGCTTGTTTAGTTGCCATTTTCGTTTCAAAATCAACTCTCTGTAAGACTCCTGCTGCGACAACCATAACCAACAAACTTGAACCACCATAAGATACAAATGGAAGTGTCAGGCCTTTCGTTGGCAATATGCCAGCACTAGCACCAATGTTAACCATGGTCTGAAACGCAAACCAAATACCAATCGCTAACGCAAAATATCCTTCGTATTCCTTGCCCTGTTTGAGTGCTTTTTGGCCAATCAATAACGCCCTAAATACCAAAGTAGCTAACAGCGCGATGATACTCACAACACCTATAAAACCGAGTTCTTCAGCGATCACGGCAAAAATAAAATCATTGTGCGCTTCGGGTAGGTATTGTAATTTTTGCACGCTATTCCCAAGACCTTGACCAAACCATCCACCTTGCCCATAGGCCATCAGTGATTGAACGAGCTGATAACCTTTGCCAAATGGATCATCCCAAGGCTCCAAAAAGCCAACAACCCGCGCCATCCGGTACGGCTCAAAAATGATCAATAAAACGACTAACAAAACCCCGGTCAAGATCAACGCAAAAAACTGCCAAAGCTTCGCACCAGCCAGAAATAACAAGCCCACAGTGGTGACAAACATCACCACCACAGTACCTAGGTCGGGCTGCATTAAAATTAAAAAGGCATACACGGCAAACACCGCGATAGGCTTAGCAAACCCTTTTAGATTTTCTTGTACTTCTTCTCGCTTTCGCACTAAATAACCCGCGATATAGCTGAAGAAAAACAACTTTGCTAACTCTGCTGCTTGAATGCCTACTGGCCCGACTGGGATCCAACGTTTAGAGCCATTCACCTCGCGACCAATGATCAGAACGAGCACCAATAAACCAAGTCCAAGCAGCAACAAGTAGGGGTTACAACGCTTCCACCAAGCCATGGGGGCACTGGTGCTTATCCAAAAAAGCACAACCCCCATACATAAAAAGGCCGCATGGCGAATACTGATATGGTACGGGTTATTAAATAAACGCTCCGCGACCGGCATTGAAGCGCTTGTCACCATGACAAACCCTACCCCCATCAAACACAACATCGCATACAACAAAGGCACATCATACAAAGCATTTGATTGTTCTAGTCGAAAGTTGAAGCGAAGCTGAGATAAAGACATTACTGCGTTACCTCATTTACTAAGCGGCAAAACTCTTCACCACGGGCCATATAATTAGGATACATGTCGATACTGGCACACGCTGGAGCTAACAAAATGCAATCGCCATTATCAGCAACGGCTTGCGCTTGCTTAACAGCATCTTCCAAAGTGGCAACTAAGTGGCTATTACGGTGCAGCGATAAAAACAGCGACCCATCTCGACCAAAGCCATATATTGCTTTGCAATATTTACGCATTGGTTCTGTCAATGGTGTTAAATCAGCCCCTTTAGCGTCACCGCCTACGATAAGAATAATTTTACCCGATGTCGTCGCAAGACTTTCTAACGCAGCTACGGTTGCGCCCACATTGGTCGCTTTTGAGTCATTAAAATATTTGATGCCTTGATAGTCAGCAACAAGTTGACAGCGATGTTCCAGACCTGAAAATCGCTCAAAAGCAGATTTAAAAACTGCATCTGTAATAGCAAATGGCTCCAATAACGCCATCACTGCGAGTGCATTAAACTGGTTATGCGTGCCTTGTAACTTCATACAAGATACTGGCACTCGTGGCGCGCCATAGGCAGAGAAATACAGCTCACCTTCACGAGTCAATAACTGAAAATCTGCGTTATTCAACGCCACACTCACGCCTTTTTTATCACCATGAAAGGTGTTTTCGTCTTGTGCGTTATAAACCAAGTGCTCGGTATGGCGATAAATACGCTGCTTTGCCGCACAGTAAGCTGCAAAATCAGGGTATCTATCCATATGATCTTCAGTCACATTAAGGATCATTGCACTGGTACAATGTAAGCTGTGAGTGGTCTCTAATTGAAAACTAGATAGTTCGAGTACAAACACATCATAGTCTTGGTCCAGCAAATCTAACGCAGCCGTACCAATATTACCACCAAGACCAACCTTCATACCCGCTTCACGTAACACGTTGGCCGTTAAAGTGACCACGGTCGACTTACCATTTGAGCCCGTCACTGCCACAATCGGTTTGTTGGTTAACCGTGCAAATAACTCAATGTCGCCGATAACTTCAACACCATCCGCGATAGCTTTAGCAACCGTTACTTCATATAGCGCTATACCTGGGCTGATGATGATCATGTCTGCGCTAGATAAACTTGCTTCGGCAAGCGGACCAAAAACAGCTTCACAATTTGGCTCATTGTCGGCTAACCATTGGGCTCCGGGTGGTGCAACACGACTATCAACCACGCGTGGCACGATATTATGCGACAGTAAAAAACGCACAATGCCCAGACCGGTTACTCCAAGTCCAAGCACTGTGATTTTTTTATCTTTAAGCGTATTCAAATACCGCATTTATCTGATCTTCAAAGTCGCAAGTCCTGCCAACACCAAGACAATTGAGATAATCCAAAAACGCACAATAACGCGTGGCTCTGGCCAACCTTTTAGTTCATAGTGATGATGAATAGGCGCCATTCTAAAAATACGCTGCCCACGTAATTTGTAAGAACCAACTTGCAAGATCACTGATAAAGCTTCCATCACAAAAACCCCGCCCATGATCAGCAACACCAGCTCTTGGCGAACAAGAATAGCGATGATGCCAAGCGCGCCACCTAATGCGAGCGAACCAACATCCCCCATAAAAACTTGCGCTGGATAGGTGTTAAACCACAAGAAGCCAAGTCCTGCACCAACAATCGCGGTACAAACTACGACTAACTCACTAGCCAGCGGTAAATGCGGAATATGTAAGTAACTAGAAAAGTTCACGTTACCCGTTAGATAAGCAATAATTGCCAGAGCCGAAGCCACTAGAATAGTCGGCACAATCGCTAGTCCATCAAGGCCATCGGTTAAGTTAACCGCGTTCGATGTACCCACTATCACGAAATAACACATGACTAAGTAAAACAAGCCCAATTGCGGTAAAACATCTTTTAGAAATGGCACCACAAGCGTTGTTTCAGCGGCAGAATGAGAAGTAAAGTACATAAAGCTCGCCACCGCGATTGCAATCACTGACTGCCAAAAGTACTTCCATCTTGCGATAAGGCCCTTACTATCTTTGCGGATAACCTTACGGTAATCATCTACAAAACCGACGATCCCTAGGCTGCCAATAACGAACAAGGTCACCCAAACATATTTATTATCAAGGTCGCCCCACATGAGCGTGCTGGTGAAAATCGATGCCAAAATCAATAAGCCACCCATGGTAGGCGTGCCCGACTTGGACAAATGCGACTGTGGCCCATCGTCACGTACTGTTTGCCCTATTTGCATGCGTTGTAACGCCAGAATTAATTTAGGACCAAAATATAAAGAAATAAACAGTGCCGTCAGTATGCCGAGTATCGCTCTCAGCGTGAGATACGAAAAAACATTAAAGCCGCTATAGTACTGTGTTAAGTATTCCGCTAACCAAACTAACATGCTGAGGCCTCATCAGTGCCTAAACTCTGGTCACTGCTTACTAGATCTTGAACGATTAATTCCATACGTGAGCTACGAGAGCCCTTCACTAACACAGTACATACCCCGTTCTGTGCTTTAATCACTTGCTGTAATTCATTCAATAGGTGTTCACGTGTTGAAAAGTGTCTATTCGCTTGCTCAAACACATCACTGGCATATCGGCTCAATACACCGAGAGAAAACAACGTATCTATACCCCTTTGTTTGGCATATTCACCCACTTCGACATGATACTTTCTCGCCTGCTCGCCCAGCTCCCCCATATCACCTAATGCCAAAATTCGATAACCTGGCATGTTGGTTAATAAGTCAATGCCCGCTTTAACAGAGCGTACATTGGCATTGTAGGTATCATCGATGACATTTAGATGCGCGTTCACTTTGACAAGATTCACTCGACCTTTAACCGGGGTCATGTTTTCTAAGGCTATCGCTACATCTTGTAATGATGCGCCAAGTTCTGTAGTCAACGCAGCTGCAATAACCGCATTGGTGACATTATGCTCTCCGGGCTGGGCAAGCTTAACTGATACTCGCTCTTTGGCAGTGCATAATGTAAAGCTTGCATGCGCAGTCTCATTTAAACGAATATCTTCAGCCCACACATCGAGTTTTGACGACATTGAAAAGCACTTACTGCGCACATCATGCAAACTCGTTCGCCACATATCGACAAACTCGCAATCACAGTTCAGTACTGCGACACCACCGCTTTTTAAACCAGAGAAGATCTCCCCTTTGGCTTGACCTACCCCTTCAATTGAACCAAACCCTTCAATGTGAGCGGGCGCCACATTACACACTACGGCTACATCAGGGCTAGTCAGAGACGTGGTATAGGCAATTTCTCCGATGTGATTTGCACCCAACTCAATAACCGCATATTCATCGTCTTCGGCCAAACGTAGTAACGTCAGCGGCACGCCAATATCATTGTTGAAATTACCGTTTGTTGCCAGCACTTTGCCTTTGCGCGCTAAAATTGCGGCACACATCTCTTTTACCGTGGTTTTACCCACGCTGCCGGTGATGGCGATGGTTTTTGGGGCGACTGTATCCATCACGGCTTTGCCCAGATTGCCAAGCGCCAAACGGGTATCTTTCACCACAAATTGTGTGATATCACACGCGACAGGTGTATCGACGATCGCCGCAATAGCACCCTTTTCTTTAGCCTGCTCTACAAACTCATGACCGTTAAAATTAGGTCCTCTCAACGCCAAAAACACCTCGTTATTTTTTATTGTTCGGGTGTCGGTGTTGATATTGGCTACTGCCAAATTTCTCCCATTTAGAGGAGTATCAAGTACCGCTGCAAGCCAAGCTAAATCCACTTTGATCATGCACTTTTCTCCTGCAAAATTTTTTCAACCCATTGCCTATCGCAAAAAGGTAAACGTTTATCTCCGATAATTTGATAGTCTTCGTGCCCTTTGCCAGCAATGAGCACCACCCCATTTTTAGGTGCATGTTCAATGGCATAACGAATAGCATCGGCTCTATCAATTTGGCATACAGCATACTCAGGGTTGCTGAGTCCAGCCTTAACGTCATCAATAATTGTTTGCGGATCTTCACTACGGGGATTGTCACTGGTAATAACAAGTGTGTCGGCATTTTGCTCCGCCGCTTGTGCCATTAATGGGCGCTTACCTTTATCTCGATCTCCGCCGCAGCCAAATACACAAACCACATTACCAGGAACGTGCTGTTGCAAGGCTTGTAAAGCAAGCTCTAGCGCTTCAGGCGTATGTGCATAATCCACGATACACGTTGGTAAATTGGGTGCGTTGAAAGCCTGCATGCGCCCCGCAACAGGTTGAAGTTGGTCCACAGCCTCGAGTAAGTGTGCGAAGGCGTAGCCTTGTGTTAGCAAAGTTGCTAATGCAGCTGCGATATTATAGAGGTTGAACAGCCCATACAGTGGTGCGTGAAGCTCCCCCTCGCCCCTGCTGGATATTATCTTTGCGTGTATACCTTGCGCGTCAAAGTGCACCTCATCAAACCAAACATAGTGATTGAAACTATGTGAACTTGGTTTTTGTCCATACACGACTAGCCCGCCAAACTCGTGTTGCTGTAGCCATTGTTGAACAACTTCATCATCCGCATTAAGCACGCTAAATTCAGGCTTGTGCTCAGTAAACAGCTTTAATTTAGCCTGTGCGTACTGGGTCATATCACCATGATAATCAAGGTGATCACGAGACAAATTAGTGAAGACTCCAACACGAAAATCAGTGTTGTCCAAACGACCTTGCACCAGACCGTGCGACGACACTTCCATCGCCACTAGCTCATTATTACTCGCAAGTTCAGCTAAGATCCTTTGTAGATCCACATTAGAAGGCGTGGTATTAGCAAGTGGCGTCAACCGCTCTGGCTGGCCATAGCCCAATGTGCCAATGACTGCAGAAGGTGCGCCACATAACTGTGCAAGATTGGCAATCATAGAGGTGGTCGTCGATTTACCATTGGTGCCAGTCACACCAATTACTGATAATTTTTCACTCGGCTGCTGGTAAAAGTCACTCGCAATAGCTGCAATATTTTGCTTTAACTCGGGCACTTTTATTAGGGTCACTGAATCGAGTTGAACAGTGCTAGTAGCATCGACTAAAACACAGGTTGCACCTTGCTGCACTGTGTTCGAAATAAACTGTTCACCGTTTTGTGCATGCCCTTGTAACGCAATAAACGCGTCACCCGGCTGTACAGCTCGGCTGTCTAAACGTAAGTGTGATACCGCTAAAGGTGCGCAAGCTACACCAAATTTTCCCAGTACTTGGCCAATATCACGAGTCATTACTATTCTCCGAGATATACGCAACGCGGCTTGTATCTGGCGCAACGTTTAAAATACGTAGCGCGTTTGACATTATTTCAGCAAAAGCTGGGCCCGATGTTTGACCGCCATAATACACATCTTCCCCAGGTTCATTGACCATAACAACAACCGCAAGGCGTGGGTCATAAGTCGGCGCTATACCTGCAAAATAACCCACATATTCATCACCATAGCCACCTGCCACTGCTTTTTTTGAGGTGCCTGTTTTACCCGCCGCGCGATAGCCATCGACTTTAACATTGTCTGCTGTACCACCTTTTTCAAATACCGACTCCATCATTTCAACCACGGCACGAACATCTTCTTCTTTGAAGACACGCTCACCCTCAGGCACTGATTTTTGCTTTAAAATCGTCAATGGCCGCTGTACGCCACCAGACCCCAATGTCGCATAAAATCGAGCTATTTGTGCAGTACTTGCAGAAACGGCATACCCATAGGCAAGCGTCGCAATTTCAAAGTCTGACCAGCGACGGTTAGGATAAAACAAACCACTACTTTCTCCCACCATCATAGTGCCCGTTTCTTCTCCAAATCCAACTTTCTGATAGAGCCCAACCATGTAATCTTTTGGCAGCATTTGGCTGATTTTAGCCACGCCCATGTTACTAGAAACCTTTAAGATCTCTCGTAAGGTCATTTCGCCATGGTTACGCGTATCTTGCACTAAACTGCCTCCCAAACGCATCCAACCGGGGTACGTATCAACTGTGTCATCAGCCTTGATAGCGCCATAATCAAGCCCAGCTAAAACAGCTAATGGTTTTAATGTTGATCCCGGTTCAAATAGGTCGGTAATGGCACGATTTCTGCGTTTGTAGGGTGCCGCATCACTCATATCGTTTGGGTTAAAACTTGGGCTATTGACCATAGCCAGTACTTCACCTGTTTTGACATCAACCACCATGGCCGAGCCCGATGTGGCTTTATAACTGAGTACCGCACTTTTCAACGCTTTATAAGCAATCGCCTGAATACGTAAATCTATGCTCAGCTCGATATTTTCAGGTTCAACACGCTGCTCTTCTGATAACACTTGGATTTCACGGCCTTGCGCATCTTTACGGATGGTACGTTTACCTTCGGTGCCTGTCAGTGCTTTATCAAATAACCTTTCAACGCCTTCAATACCTTGACCATCAATATTGGTAAAACCGAGAATATGCGCTGTGACTTCACCACTAGGATAAAAGCGCTTTGATTCATCTAACAAATGAATACCGGGCAAACGTAACTGACGAATATAATTTGCAACCGCAGGCGTGACTTGTCGTTTTAAATACACAAAGCGCCGCGTAGTGTCATCTCGTAAACGCGAATCAACTTCTTCATTTTTTATTTGCAACACATCGGCAAGCTCGCGCCAACGCAATTCGTTGTCGTACCAAACTTGCTTGCGACGGATCATTTCCGATTCGTTTAGTTCCAACGCTTTATAATCTTCACCGTTTTTACGGGCCGCTTTGATAACTTTTTTGCCAATCGATTTGTCTAAAGCCAACGGATCAGCATAAACACTGACCACAGGCACACTGACGGCTAACTCTTTACCATTACGATCAAAGATCATGCCTCGCTGAACCTTAAGCTTTTCTACCCGCACGGTGCGTTTTGCGTTTTCTTCACGCGCTTTATCAGGTTCAATCACCTGTAAATAGGCGGCTCTGGCCATTAAAGTGACGAATACCATCACCAATAACGTACATACCAGTGCAAAGCGCCAAGTTATTAAGCTAGTTACTGTTTTTGCCTTATTCATGGCACCACCACTACTTGTTCATCTTTGCTGGTTGTACGTTTCATATTTAATTGCGTTTTTGCTATTTCTTCTATGCGTGAATGCTGTGAGTAAAACTCTTCTTCCACCAACAAGTATCGCCACTCGAGATCAAGCTCATCACGCTGCTGCAGTAATTCATCTTGCGCAATTAATTGCTGCCTGGTTAAGTGCGTTACTTGCACAACCGATAACGCTGAACCAAAAATCAACAACAACAAAAACAAGGTCAGTTTATTGGCAAACAAACCTTGTAAAATTTCAAAAAAGAGTTTGGGTTGTCGATCTATGGGCTTATTCATCAGAGTTTTTGCGCCACCCTAAGTACCGAGCTTCTTGCTCTTGGATTTGCCGCGATTTCTTCAGCACTGGGTTTTATGGCTTTACCCACTGCCTTTAACGTCAGATTTTGTTTAAGTTGTGCGTCCGTTAAAGGCAGACCTCTGGGTATCGCCTCTCCCTTACTCTGTTTTTTGATGAACTGCTTCACTATTCTATCTTCTAAAGAGTGAAACGAGATCACCACTAAACGACCACCGGGTTTAAGTACCTCCAGTGATGCTTGTAACGCTGTTTGAATTTCTTCTAATTCGCTATTGATATAAATACGAATTGCCTGAAAAGTACGCGTAGCAGGATGCTTGTGCTTATCCTTTACGGGCACAGCTTCATCCACTAAATCAGCCAACTGTTTAGTTGTCGTAATAGGCGTGTGCGCTCGCGTTTCAATAATTTTGTGTGCAATACGACGGCCAAATTTTTCTTCACCGTATTTTTTTATCACAAAGGTAATATCTTCCAAATCCGCTTCAGCTAGCCAATCGGCCGCACTGCGCCCAGACGTTGGGTCCATACGCATATCCAATGGACCATCGTGCATAAAACTAAAACCACGCTGCGCATCATCCAGCTGAGGAGATGACACACCAATATCCAGCAAAATACCGTCTACTTTGCCTAGCAAACCAGCTTGGATTGCCACCTCTTTGATATTTGAAAAGCGAGAATGCGCAATCGAAAAGCGTTTGTCATCGGCGAACTTTTTAGCCGCTTCAATTGCTTGTGGGTCCTGATCTATTGCCTGCAAACGACCCGCTTCGCCTAAACGCGATAAGATCTGCCCTGAGTGACCACCCCGACCAAATGTGCCATCTATGTATATGCCTTGCTCATTAATGGCGAGTGCGTCTAACGTTTCTGCCATCAGCACTGACACATGTTGAAATTGTGCAGTCATGCTCAAAATTAGCCTTTTCTTTTACTACAACGAAAAATTATCGAGTTCTTCAGACGATTCAAAGTCACCACTACGCTCCAGCTCTGTATCAAGCTGCATTTGTTGATGCCAACGATCTTCATCCCAGATCTCAAATTTGTTTAACAGCCCCACTAGCATGATCTTTTTACTCAGCCCAGCATGGGTGCGTAACGATGGTGCTAATAAAATGCGGCCATTTTTGTCTAATTGATATTCAGTCGCGTGGCCCAAAAGCATACGTTGTAACCGCCTTGCCCTCGGGTTCATATTGGATAGTTTTTGTAAGCGAGCTTCGATTTCGTACCATTCGCTCATTGGGTACAACCACAAGCATGGTTCATTAATAGCAATAGTGCAGATCAGTGCGCCCTGTTCTTCAGACAGCAGTTGCTGACGGTACTTGGTTGGTACCGCAAAACGCCCTTTGTCATCTAAGCTCAGCGAGCTTGCACCTTTGAACATTAAAAAACCAACCTTTACTCCATCTAGCGCTCAAGATCCAATTTGATCCACTAAAAACCACTTTTTACCACAATAGTACAGTCTAGGGCTTGACAGCACTTTTTGTCAAGCAAATATGGACATGGATATGGCTTTTAAAGCCAGAAAAAATGCGGCTTTACGCAAAGTCTATGAATTAGGTGGAAAAAAGTGGGAAGGCAAAAAATTTGATACCAACTAACAAAAAAATTACAGGAATTTAGCAGACCATAAAATAAAAAATTCCAAATTCAGGCGCAAGAAAGTGAAGATAAATTCGTCACGAACACGCGTTAAATTTACGAAAAAACTCCCAAATACTTGTAGGTACAGCTCACTGTTTAGTATTATATGATGCTTTTCATTTTACGCGCTTGGGTGTGGTTATTTCTAATTTATCAATACCGCAACGATTCTACCGTTTGCTTTTTCTTCTTTGTCTTCCTGGCTTGATCGTGATCTTGATCCAGCTGTTAGATGAGCGATCTGAAATCTTAGAGCAAAGCGAACATCACGCCCTCTTATTAGCGAAACAGGTTGCATCAGTGCAACTGGCAGATATTGAGCACACCAAAAAACAACTGAGCAAATTGGCATTACAGCAAGATATCGTTCACTTTAGCGATGGCCCTTGCCCCGCCTTGCTAAGTCACGCTCGCTTATTGTCTGAAGATATCGCGAATATCGGTATTGTCGCGTTAGATGGCAGAGTTCTCTGCACGTTGAGTAATCATCAAAATAATATCAATATTAACGATCGAAAGTACTTCCAAACTGTACTTGAAACTCAGCAGTTCACAATAGGCCAATTTCAAACCGATCGCTCGGTACATCGCACAACGGTCAACTTCGCAATGCCTGTTTTTGATGACGGTAATAGCCTTAAATCTGTGTTAGTCGCTGTTAAGCCGCTTGATCATTGGAGTAAAACACTCGACGAGTTGAATTTACCTAAGGGAAGCCAAGTGATGCTCAGCGATATCGATAATAACATTATTGCGCATTCACCTTACCATCCCGGCCTACTGGGTACACCGAGTAATCAAAGTTGGCCAGAAATATCACCAAATACAATACATATATTGCCTGATCAAAAAAACGAAAGGCGGTTTTATTATTCACTACCACTTGAGATGGATAATCAACAAAATACATTGACCATCTTTATCTCGTTGCCCTTTGAGCACGCCATTAACTATGCGAACCAAGAGGTCGCGATCATACTCGCGCTATTTGTGTTGGCCATTGCGGTGTTGATATGGCAAGCACAGTGGAATTTACAAAGGATCATTTTAAAGCCGCTGGAGCGCTTAGTTGACGCCATTAATGCGCTTTCCCAAGGACAACCGGTGAGTTGGTCCGCACATTCTCAGACACCTGAATTTAAAGCCATTGCCGCTCAATTTGAACAAATGGCGAACATTCGATTGAGCGTGGAGTCAGCGCTTGCTCACAAACATGCAGAACTAAGCGCACTACTGAGTTCTCTTCCTGACAGTTACCTGAGGATCGACAAACAAGGTAACATTTTGACTCGACATGGCGATTTTGCATTAAGAGCTAATTCACTATCCGATTTATTTCCTGAGCATACCTTTAAACGCCTAGCGAAATTACTCAATACGCTAGATGAAAAGTCACATTGCCAGTTTGAGTTTTCAATTATTGAAAACGATTTGCGACGCGTATTCGAGTGTCGACTCAGTCCTATTGCTCGCCACCAGCAAGCGATACTGGTTATTCGAGATATTAGCCAGCGTAAAAAACAAGAAGAAGCGATTAATCTCGCGGCACTTGTTTACAACAACAGCAGCGAAGGCATGGTGATCACCGATGCAAATGGCTACATCCTTGATACTAACCCTGCTTTCAGTCATGTAACAGGTTATAAACGTGCGGAAGTGATAGGTAAAACCACCGCCCTACTTGGCTCAGGTAAACATGAGCAGGCCTTTTACAAAAATATGTGGCATCAACTCGAAACCGTTGGAAAATGGCAGGGGGAAATTATAAATCGCCGCAAAAGTGGTGAGCTTTACACAGAATGGCTCACAATCAATAGCGTGTATGATGCCAATGGCGATGCCTATCGCCGAGTGGCCATTTTTACTGACATCACGGAAAAGAAAAAACAAGATGAGTTGATCTGGCATCAAGCCCATTTTGACCAACTCACGGAGCTGGCTAACCGTAATCAATTAAAAGGTCACTTGCAAAGTAGGCTTGAAGAAACGCATCACCCGATCGCAATTTTGCTCCTCGATCTTGATCACTTTAAAGATATTAATGACACCTTAGGTCATTACTACGGCGATCAATTGTTGAGCGAAGTGGCTACGCGCTTAAATAGATTAAGTGACGAATGCAGCCTGATCTCTCGAATTGGTGGTGATGAGTTTGTACTCGTTACCGACAGCTATACCTGTGATGATGCGCTAGGAGAGTTAGCAGATAAAGTATTGGCTTACTTACAACCTGCCATTGAGCTGGATAACGAACAATGCCACATTAGTGCGAGCATTGGCATATCACGCTCTCCAAAAGACGGCACGAGTAGTGAACTCTTACTTAAAGCAGCCGATCAGGCCATGTATTTGGCAAAGCAACAAGGTCGCAGTGGTTACGCGTTCTTTAGCAGTGAAATGCGCGAGCAAGCTGAAATTCGGATGAATTTACTTAAAGATTTGCGTATCGCGGTGCAACAAAAGCAATTTAGTCTGTATTACCAACCTATCGTGTGTTTACAAGATAAAAAGGTGGTGAAAGCCGAAGCGCTTATCCGCTGGCTACATCCAACAAAAGGCATGATCCGCCCAGATAACTTTATTCCTCTGGCGGAAGAAACGCAGCTCATTCATAAAATTGGCGACTTTATCTTTGATAGTGCCTGTAAAACACTCCTTGATGTACATGCATTAGGCAAACATGTTCAGCTTAGTATCAACGTGTCACCCGTGCAGTTTACTTCTAAGCAATGCCATGTCAGCCGCTGGCAAAAAACAATACAAAATTATCAACTTTCACCAGAGCATATCGTCATTGAGATCACTGAAGGTTTGATGATGAATGCCCAGTCCAGAACGCAAAAAAGACTGCAAGCGCTGACTGAGCAGGGTTTTTCTTTGGCACTGGACGATTTTGGTACTGGCTACTCATCACTGGCTTATTTAAAGCAGATGGATACGGATTACATCAAAATCGATAAGCGTTTTGTGGATGGCATTGCCCACAGCCGTGACGATCTCGCGTTATGCGAAGCTATGATCATGATGGCCCACCAATTGGGGTTGCAAGTGATCGCGGAAGGGATTGAAACAGAAGTACAACATCAAATATTGAAACAAGCCGGTTGCGATTTCGGTCAAGGCTATTTTTACGCCAAACCCATGCCGAAAGATGAATTTTTAACGCTGTTAGACAACTAAAAAAGCCACCCGAAGGTGGCTTGGAAAAGAAAGTCTGGGGGACTTTACTTACTAAATCAATTACTCTTCAGCCACGCCAAGTGCTTTCATCATTTTCTGACCGATTTCTACGTGATGCTGCATCGTTGAAAACTGCTTAGTTACACCCTCAGGACCAAATGCATAGACAGGAACCGGCGCCGCGGTGTGGGTACCAGTACCCCAAACAACATTTTGGTCAGCAGCTAGAGCACGAGCGATCTTGCCTGTGTAGTCTTCATCCGCGTAAACATAGAACTCTTTGAAATCATTAAAGCGCGGTACTCTTTCTGCACTTTGATACGAATGTTCTGAATCATAATATTCATTATCTTCACGCGCACTGATCTCGGTTGCTTGATCCATGTTTACTTTGTATAAACTGTACTTATTAACTGCATCCATCCAATCTTTTGGCTGTGCAACTTCAAAATCCCAAGCTGCATTCGCCGCATCCATCATATCGAAGAATGTGCCTGATTGGTTATATAACTTATCTAAATGACTCAGTGAACCGAAGTTAAAGTTTGGCTTGTACAACTTGCCGTTCATACCATCACCAGGAAGCTGCTCACCCTCTTTTGGATAGTTCTTACGAGAGTAACTGAAACCAAAGCTACCAGTCTCGTGGTCTGCTGTCACAACAACAAGTGTATCGTTACGATCTTTAACCCACTCATATACCGCTTCAACCGCTTCATCAAACTTTAATAACTCGTTTAGCATCCAGCCGGCATCGTTTGCGTGACCTGCCCAGTCGATTTGACCACCTTCAATCATCAAGAAGAAACCATCTTCATCTTTTGACAAGATATCTAACGCTTTCACTGTCATTTCTTTTAACGAAGGTTGTGTACAACTGTTAGCTGCTTTACATGCTTTATAGGCAATACCATCGGCCATACCAGAGTTAGCAAATAAACCCAGAAGTTTAGTCGCGTCACTGCTAGCTAGTTGAGATTTGTCAAATGCCAATGAATAACCATGCTGTTCCTTTGCTTCTACAACTAAGTTACGGTCATCGCTACGTTTCGATTTTTTATACACGCTAGACGGTGCACCCAAATCAGCCATAACTTTTCTATCTGCTTCATCCGTCTTTATATCTGAAGGCATAAACACACGTGCACCGCCAGATAACAGAACATCAACCATACCACCTTCAATTAATTGCTCTGCAATTTCAGGCTCATATGAACGGTGCGGTTGGTGTGCTGCAAATGCTGCAGGCGTTGCATGCGTAATACGCGTATCCGATACTAGCCCCGTTGCTTTTCCTGCTTTTTTCGCTTTTTCTAAGATTGTTTCAACAATATAACCTTGGTCGTCCAAACCAATCATCTCAGAGCCAGCGGCTTTACCTGTTGCTAGCTGAGTAGCTGAACATGCCGAGTCAGTCACCAAGCTGCCATTAGGGCCAAAAGGTGCGTTTAATGACAAACCTAAATGGCCTGCATTTGCTAACTTAGACAGTGAAGTTTGATTGCCGCGAGCGTTGTAAGTCGAGTTTGGTGCGCGACGTGCGTATTCTTCAAGCAAGCCTACTTGCTGAGCGCCCATACCATCACCGATCATTAAGATCACATTTTTCACTGAAGTCACTGGCTTGGCAGGTACTTCAACTTCTTTTACAACTTCTACTTCTTTAATGACTTGAACGGTTTTAGTGTCATCATCATTACATGCTGATAGTAAAACAGCAGATACGGCAACAGCCAGCAACTTCTTATTCATGGTTAATTTCCTGTAACGTGAACTTTCAGTTGCTAAAATCGCAACTGACCAAACGCGGCACAGTTTAGGGCGGTATTATGACTTTTTAATTTCAGCTAGATGACAGTTTGAGTGCAAACTCTAAAAACCACCCATTCTACCAACTAGAATTATTACTTTTTATTTCAGAAAGTTAACCTATTTGTGACTCACTAATTTATCCCTTAAATTGGAATAAATAAAATACTGAAAATTTAATTTTGGAAAAAACGCAACGCAATAGGCCGTGTACTCACACCATGTAAAAATACGCTTAATAAAATGGTGTATGCTGCCACTTCGGCTATCAATTGAGTACCATCAATACCCGCTTGCAATAACATCAAAGTCAAAATAACCGATGCCAATCCTTTGGGCCCAAACCAAGCCAAAGTCAATTTTTCACTGAAGCTTAGTCGCGTTGTTACTAGACTGAGCAACACAGGTATGATGCGAGTCACAGACATTGCAAGCATGGCATACAACCAAGGTAACCAGCTATCACTCAATAAAATGATCTGGCTGACCACCATACCGAAGAGCACCCAAATTAAAAAAGTAGCGAAATCGGCAATGTGTTCACTGTCTTCAATCAGCTGATCTTTGAAGGTATGTTGATAAAACCTATCAAATAATAACCCACTGACAAAAACGGCGATAAAACCACTGCCATGCAATGTCTGCGTTAAAGAAAAAATGGCGATGGCAATACCGACAAATAAAAATGGACTGGAATTAAGGGCAAACAGATGCTTTGCGTGCGCCACTTCAATGAGCTTTATCGCGGCAAATGTCATCGAGCCACTCACAACCAAAGCCACGCCTACTTCTTTGCTAAATAACCCCACGAGTTCCAACCAGCTTGCTTGCGCATTGCCCATGATCACCGCTAGAACAAAAATAAAAATGGGAATACACAGACCATCATTGAGACCACTCTCAATATTAATTGCTTCTCTGAGCTTCTCTGGGACCTTTTTCTGTGTGATAAAACCTTTACATAATGCGGCATCCGTGGGCGTGATGATCACCGCGAGCAACGCGGCATATAGCCAAGATAACCCCAAGATCCAATGAGCAAACAAAGTGCCGAGTAGCATGGTGAGCGGCAATGCCACCACCAACAAAAGTAGGGGAAGTTGAAACGAATGAAGTAACACACGCAGGCGTGTTTTTGCAGCATCGCTGAACAAAACAATCGCCAATGTAATTTCAATGACAGGGAGGACTAAGTCGCTGTCGTGAATTTGAAAATATAACGAGCCATTAAACCACCAGCCAAGCAGGCCACCCAGTGAAACAAACCAGATGGGCCCTGTCAGCTCAGCACGTTTTAGTTGTCGAACGCTAATTGAGTAAACAAAAATCGCAATACCAATACAGGCCAGTGCATAGTCCGTCATGATGTTCCTTTGCTTGTCTGAGTTGCATCATAAGAAAAAGCCGTGATTTATCCACGGCGATTTAGCTACTCTAGCACGAACTAGTTGTGAAGATGCAGTCCTTATTTACACTTTTGCTTTAGGCCTAAAACGGCGACGCTTAGGTTTAGCATTGGTTGGATTATCAATCGCGTTTTGCACACGCTGCGATTGTTTATCCTTGTTGTTGCTTGGTTTAGCACGTTTTGCCGCCGGGTTTTGCTGACGTTTAGTGTGATCCACGGCTTGGTGATCATGATTTTCATTCGGCTTTTTCGGTTTCTTTGGCTTTTTCGCTTTAACCGGCCGTGTGTCCAGTTCTTTTTCTGGAACCGGATGAGTCGGCTCAAAGCCCGCTTCATGTGCTCTTGGGATCAAAGCGCCAATAAAACGTTCAATACCGTAAAGATCATTAGCATCATCACTGGTTACAAATGACACAGCCAAGCCATCACTGCCCGCACGCCCTGTTCGGCCAATCCGGTGCACATAGTCTTCGTAAACATTCGGTAAGTCATAGTTAACCACATAAGGGAGTTCCGCAATATCCAGGCCTCGCGCCACAATATCGGTTGCAACCAGCACCGAAATCTCGCCCGATTTAAAACCATTTAACGCTTTTACACGAGCGGCTTGTGACTTATTACCATGGATGGCCGCGCCAGAGATTTTGTCTCTCTCCAACTGCGTCACTAATCGGTTTGCGCCGTGTTTGGTGCGGCAAAAGACCAAAACTTGCTGCCACTTTTTACTGCGAATCAAATGGCTAAGTAATTTGGTTTTACTCGATTTATCTACACCATAGGCAAACTGAGTCACTGTTTTAGACGCCGCATTTTTCGGTGTGACCGACACTTCAAGTGGATCAACAATCAAACCTTTGGCAAGCTCTTGGATCGGATCAGAAAAAGTTGCTGAAAACAGCAAATTTTGACGCTTCTTAGGCAATAGCTTGATGATCTTTTTAATGTCATGGATAAAACCCATATCCAGCATACGGTCGGCTTCATCTAACACCAAAGTCGTCAACTGATTAAACTTAACCGCGTTTTGGTTGAACAAGTCTAATAAACGGCCCGGAGTCGCAATTAGAATATCTACACCTTTGCGCAATTGCATCATTTGTGGGTTAATTTTAACCCCGCCATACACCACAGCAGAACGCAAGCGCGTACCTTGGCTGTACGCTTCGACGTTTTCAGCTATTTGTAACGCCAACTCTCTAGTTGGAGCGAGTACTAAAGCCAATGCTTGGTTCGCTCTAGGGCGCTCATGATGCAGTAATTGCTCAATAATCGGTAAAGTAAATGCTGCTGTTTTACCCGTACCAGTTTGTGCAGCAGCCATTACGTCACGGCCAGTCAAAACCGCGGGAATACCTTTTGCTTGGATAGGTGTTGGCTCTGTATAGCCTTTTTCTGTAATACATTGAACGATAGAGGGTGATAATCCCAAGTCAGAAAATGTCATTTAAACTCTCGTGTGTTGGGGCTTATCGTCAACAAAAAGATAGGACAACTACAGTAGGCATAAGCCCTAATAGAACACAGGGGTTTCTATTAAGCCAACTGCGCTTATTCCGCAGCAAAACAACCGCGTTTTGTACGAACAAGATTAGAGAGTATAACAGATAGATCATGATCTCCCTATCGCTGTTGCACCACGGCGCATTATGCCCAAAACATGGACGCTTATAACCAAATCACAATTGATTAACATGTACCTAGGTTATATGCTGAAATCTGCCTTGTGCAAAAATAATACAACTGTAAAGGAAACATCATGAATATATCTAAAAAAACGATACTAGTGAACGCCATGCTGGGTGCCAGTATGTTGCCAATTCAAGCACTCGCGTATAACTGCGATGGGTTAACGGCTTGGTCAAGTAGTACAGTCTATCTTAAGGGCCATCAAGTAAAACAAAACAATGAGGCATTCGAAGCACAGTGGTGGACTTTGAACGAACTGCCATCAGATAACTCTGCCCCTTACTCTGTCTGGAAAAATTTAGGCACTTGTGGCGGCAACCAAGCTCCCGTTGTTAACCTAACAAGCCCTGCGGATGGTTCTGTTTTATCCGAAAATGACAGCGCTGTTTTTAGTGCGCAAGCGAGTGACCCGGACGGTCAAGTTGCCCAAGTAGAGTTCTTTCTAGACTCACAATCCCTCGGTGTCGCGATACAAACACCGTACAAGGTCACATGGCAAACCGTTGCAGGACAATATGTGGTGAGCGCAGTTGCAACCGATGATAAAGGGGCGACAACAAGCAGCGCCCTAGCACAGCTGACAGTTCGCAATGGCATGGAAAACCTGCCACCCACTGTGGAACTGCTAAGCCCAGCGAACAATGCGCAATTTAAAAAAGGTGAGTCTGTGCGCATTAGTGCCGATGCCAAAGACCGTGATGGTGAAGTGAAGTCTGTTGAATTTTGGCTCAACAACACATTGCTCGCCACCGATACGCTGACGCCTTATGAATATGATTGGCAAGCCACTGTGGGTAAACAACAAATCAAAGCCGTTGCCACCGATGATAAAGGCGCTACTGCCAGCGCGATCGTTTCAGTAAATGTGACAGAGCCAAGCTCTGGTGGTTGTGTCAATATTCCTGCTTATCAAGCAGGCGGCAACTACAGTGCGGGCGATCTGGTATCGCATAACAATCATAAGTACCTTTGTGATATAGGCCCGTGGTGTAGCTCATCCGCATTATGGGCGTATGAACCAGGAGTTGGACAATACTGGCAAGATGCATGGACCGACCAAGGTATTTGCGCCATTGCACCAGAAGTCAGCTTTGTAACACCCGCACCAAACAGCACCTTACTCAAAGGCAATCAATACGATGTTACCGTACAAGCACTAGATGCCGACGGACAAGTCAGTCAAGTTGAGCTATACGCCAATGACACCTTACTCGCCAGCCTCACACAGGCACCCTACACCGTTACTTGGCAGGCACAACAACTCGGTGCCATTTCGCTAAAAGCCATTGCAACAGACAACGAAGGAAACAGCACAAACAAGGCACAAACTGTCATCGTAACGGATAAACCGCTTGTTACTTCTATTACCTCACCAAGCGCAGGCAGCCAGCTGACTTTAGGCAATACGGTGCAGATAAAAGCCGATGCTTCAGCCTTGCTTGGACAGGTAACGCAGGTGAGCTTTGCTGTGGACGGTGTCGTTATTTCGACGGATACCAGTGCGCCTTATGCAGCCACATACACACCAGCTAGCTTGGGTAGCAAGACGATTATAGCAACTGCTAAAGATAACCTAGGCAACACAGCGCAGAGCGAAGGCGTGAGCATTAAAGTTATCGATAAACCTCTGGGTAAAACCCACAAGTTGATTGGCTATTGGCACAACTTTGTCAATCCAGCCGGTTGCCCTATTCCACTAAACCAAATTTCCGATGCATGGGACATTATTGATATTGCCTTTGCCGACAACGACAGAAATTCTAATGGTACGGTGCACTTCAACCTGTTTGAAAAAGACATTCACTCAAACTGTCCGCCAGTCGATCCAGCGCAATTCAAGCAAGATATGAAGAACTTGCAAGCACAAGGTAAGGTGTTTGTACTGAGCTTAGGCGGTGCCGAAGGTACTATTACACTTAACACGGACAGTGACGAAGCCAACTTTGTGGCTAGCCTAACTGACATCATTAAAGAGTGGGGATTTGACGGCCTAGACATCGACCTTGAAAGCGGTTCAAACATGGTCCATGGTTCGCAAATACAGGCTCGTTTACCTCGCGCATTAAAACAAATTGAACAAAACATTGGCGGTGATATGGTCCTCACCATGGCACCTGAGCATCCTTATGTACACGGTGGCATGATTGCTTATTCAGGAATTTGGGGCGCTTACATTCCTCTGATCAACGAACTGAGAGACACCCTAGATCTATTGCATGTTCAGCTTTACAACAACGGCGGTTTACCGAACCCTTATGAGTCAGGCAGTGCGCCTGAAGGCTCTATCAACATGATGGTTGCCCATGCAAAAATGCTTGTGGAAGGATTCGACTTAGCTGACGGTTCACGCTTTATGCCACTGCGTGACGACCAAGTAGCTATTGGCCTACCATCAGGCCCTAAATCGGCCAACTCGGGGCAAGCACCGATTGGTAATATCACGGCAGCTTTAGACTGTCTTATCAAAGGTACAAATTGCTCGTCGATTGTACCTAGTAAACGCTACCCGAACTTTGGTGGTGTAATGACATGGTCGATTAACTGGGATAAATTTGACGGCTACAACTTCTCTAAGCCTGTGGGTGATAAGCTCACACAACTCAATCAAGGCAATTAATTGCTAATTTTGCTGGCTTGGTACTCGTTACCAAGCCACTACTTAACGAATGCATTGTGAGTCAGCCCAAATGCGTTACAAAATGACCGTATGCCATTTGGCGTAAATTCCAGGACCCTAGAATCTAAGTTTTGTGACGCCCATCGTTGTTGTAACACTTCATCCAAGATCCACTTACCTAAACTACCAGCAAGATGACTTCTGCGTTCGCTCCAATCTAAACACGCCTTACAAACCGGTCTACGCGACTTATAAATCTCATCAAAATCTGCACCTAACTGGCTAAAAAAATCCACGCCTTTTTGCGTCACCATGATCTGTTCATCTTGCTCGAGTAAAACTTCACGTGCAATCAAAGCGTCAAATAAAGCGACACCCATTTCACCCGCCAAGTGGTCATAACATACCCGCGCCTTTCTTAAGCTTGGGTCTTGAGGCCCAGTTTTCGCCCGTTCATTTACAAGCGTTGCACCGACATTAAGTAGTTTTTCTATTAACTCGGCGACATGACTATTCTTCAATTGAAAATACTTGTGTCGTCCCTGCTTTCTGACGATAAGTAGTTCACCATCCAACAGTTTTGATAAGTGGCTGCTTGCCGTTTGCGCGGTTATATCCGCTTCCAAAGCTAACTCAGTGGCGGTTAAGGCTTTACCGCTCATCAGCGCAGTCAGCATTTTAGCGCGTGCGTTATCGGCTATTAGGCTCGCAACAAAAGCAATGTTTGGTTCCAACTTTGACTCCATACTTCGACCATCATCGAAGCAAGCATTTTGATTTTCCGTAGACTGACGTAAAACAACACAAGAGACAACTATTATGAAAATCACATGCTTTATTGAATACCAAATCGATCCTTTTCAAATCGCGCAATTTGAAGAGTATGCCAAAAACTGGGGACAGATCATTCCTCAATGTGGCGGTGAGCTATTGGGCTATTTTCTTCCCCATGAAGGTACTAACGATACCGCTTATGGATTGATCAGCTTCGACTCTTTGGCCCATTACGAGCAATATCGAACAACATTACGTCAATCTACGCAGGGTGCAAATAACTTCGATTTCGCCAAGCAAGCTCGTTTTATCATCAGCGAAAAACGCTCTTTTTTAAGAGCGCTGCCAGAGAGTTATTTAAAACTGACGGAGCCCAAAAAATGATTGCCGTTATTTTTGAAGTAACACCAACGGCCACAGGCAAAACAGACTATTTTCAACTCGCACACTCACTCAAAAGCGCACTAGAGCAAATTGATGGTTTTATTAGTATTGAACGGTTTCAGAGTTTAACCGACCCTGACAAATTTCTTTCTTTATCGTTTTGGCAAACGGAGCAAGCCATCAAAACGTGGCGCGAGTTTGAAGCGCATCAAACGGCACAACAACTAGGAAAAACACAACTATTTGAAAGTTATCGAATAAGGGTTGGCAATATTAACCGTGACTATGGTAGCCGTTAGCTTCGCTTAAGCCATATTCACACCAGCAAACCAGTGCCAATAAGCAACTTATTGGCACTGATTAAAAACTTATAAAAGGCCTTTTACTCTCGCAATTTGCTCACTGGCGTACTTGCTGTTGGGGTTAATGTTCAAAATACGCTGATAATAGTTGAGCGCCACATCGTATTCTTTTTTCATTTCATAAGCTTCGGCCAAGCTGCTAAGGAAATAAGGCTGCGTTTCGTTGAATGAAAGCGCCACCTTAAACACGGCAATCGCATCATCAACTTGACCTTTTTCAAGCAATTGATTACCCCAGCCAACCACCATTTCTAAGTCGTACATCACACCAGTATCGGCTTGCGCTTGCGCAAACGTCTGAGCAAAATGTTCAAAGCCTTGCTTTTTCGTCAACTCTTTAAGGTAATCCATTGGCTGGTAGGCTTTTTTCTTAACTTCAGAAGAAAAGTCGGGAATATAGTGTGCTGCGATTTCATCAACAAATTCAATAGGCATACCGCCTAACAAGTTAGTCAGTACAACAACTGACACCTTATCTTGCGGATAAGTGATCATCGTGGCCGCATTGGCGCCACTGGCACTAATCGCTGGATGATATTTACGTTGAACTACCTGCCAGCCCATGGCATAACCATTTTCGAAATTGTTAAACCCTTCGGTACGACCACTATTTAACTTAACTGGGGTCCATAACGAATCGAGGTTTTTGACCAGCTTTGCTTGTTGTAAAGTCGTCAGGTAATTTGCCAATTCAGTTGCCGTTGAACTCATACCTGCTGCGGTTCTCAATATATACGGGAACTCTATGTAGACATTTTTATATTTGCCGTCACCGAGATGCATATATTGGCGAGCTTGATGCGGTACCATGAGTTCTAGATTATCAAACCCAGCCTGAGCAGTCTGTGTCATGCTTGAAGGTTTGAACTGCATGTTTGTGATGTAATTAGGAAAGCCTTCGGGCACATATTTATCAATGATTTTACCTAAGATCACATAACCTGTTTGGTTATATGCAAAACGAGAATTTGGCTTAAACTGAAACGGCCGTTTTTGTACTTCTAACCAAGATGCTTCGGCATCATTGGCTATGATGGTATCCACTGGATAATTTGATTCTAAAATATAGGGTAGGCCCGTGCTATGCCCCATCAATTGATTAATTTTTAGCGCTTTCCAAGTTTCAGGTAAATCAGGCAGGTGCTTGCCCACTTCATCATCAATTTTCAAAACACCTTTTTCAGCCAACTGTACAATTGCCACACCTGTAAAGGCTTTGGTCATTGAGTTTATCGGGAAAAGCGTTTTTTTCGTGACAGGCACTTGATGTTGCAGATCTGCAAAACCATATTCAGCTTGCTTCACCACTTTATCGTCTTTAACAACAACAAGCTGTACACCCGGGATATGCCTTTCACTCATTTTACTTTTGATGAGATCATCAATGGGATCGGCATTTACAAGCGACGATGCAAGTGACAAACCAAGAATTGTGCTAGAGCAAATAATTGATGAGAGAGATTTATAATTTTTATTCATAAGACTTCCATTATCCATACTGCGCTCTTAAACCAAGAGCAAGTTAACTTGGACAGTCTACCATAACAAAAATGCAATAATCCTCATAAATCTGTTAGAAAGTGTCTGACTGCGCTCACTTATTTTATTGAGGCCTAACAGCCAATAGCAGGGGCAATTAAGCTAAACAACCACTGACTAAAACTCAATAGTATCGCCAAGGATCGGAATATCAGCTTTAATACCATGCAACTGCTCTAATTTTGCCGCCAAGGCAGTTAAAGCATCCGGTTCACCGTGTAACAACACAACTTTAGGGTGACCTTTAAAGTGGCTAATCCAACTAATCAGTGCAACCTGCCCAGCATGCGCTGAAAAGCCATTCAAGGTTTCGATATTCGCTTTGACAATAATGTCATCACCAAATAGTTTTATGTGTTGCGCACCGTCAACCAATAATCGGCCCAGCGTGCCATTGGCTTGATAACCAACAAAAATAACGGTATTTCGGTTATCCCAAATTCGATGTTTAAAGTGATGAGTGATACGCCCCCCGGAACACATACCACTGCCAGCAATAATCAAAGCGCCACGACTGATCTTGTTGATTGCCATAGAGTCCTCTGCATCGACCATCAAATGCAAAGTCGAAAGAAAGTTCTTGAGTAGCGTTTGCTCTCCTGAGCACAACGCTTTAACGCCCTCACAGTCAAGCGTTGGCAACCATTGGTCATAAACCTCCGTCACCTCAATCGCCATTGGGCTATCTAAAAAAACCTGCCAATTATCAAGATCGCCGGTCTGCTGTAACTTGCCAAGATAGAGCAAGAGTTCCTGAGCTCGTCCTAGCGCAAATGCCGGGATCATCACATTGCCACCTTTAACAAAGGCATCATGGAGCACGTCCTTAAGTTGCGTTTGTGTATCACCTAAAGAGCGATGTTCACGATCGCCATAAGTGCCTTCCATCAACACAATATCAGCCTCATCCAAATAGGCAGGGTCTTTCATTAGCACTGTATCGGTATTACCCAGATCGCCTGAAAAAACGAGCTTTTTCTGTTTACCATTGTCAGTCATAACAAGTTCGACAATGGCAGACCCCAATATATGCCCTGCATCATGAAAACATAAAAATGCATCTGGCCCAATTTGCACACGCTGCTGATATGCGATGGGTCTTAAACAATCCAGTACATCAAGTACATCTTCTTTTGAATATTGTGCTTCAATGTCAGCAAGCCCCTTACGTGCTCGCTTGCGGTTTTCGCGACGTAAATCGTTTTCATACAAGCTCAAAGCATCAAACAACATAATGGGCAATAGTTGTGCCGATGCTTCGGTACAATAAATCGGGCCGGAAAATCCGTCATGGAGTAAAGAAGGTAACCTGCCAGAATGGTCTAAATGCACATGGGATAGGATAACCACATCAATACTAGCTGGATTAAACGCAAACTGTTCACGAGAAATCAAATGCTTGGCTCTCATCCCTTGATGCATTCCACAATCTAGCATGACATCGCCAAGCTCAGTAGAACGAATAACGTGGCATGACCCAGTTACCTCCTGAGCGGCACCATAAAATGTAATTGTTGCCATAGCTTGATCCACATTACGCGAGAGAAAAACCCATAGGATAAGGCTAAGTGTAGCTAGGAAATGACGATATGTTGTTGGCGCAGTGCATACCCGCGATGTCTATCGCGCCACTTTAATTCTGCATCTCATAAAATCGCGCGTTATGAACTAAGCCATTTGGAAGCAATTACTCTAAATATTTGGCACAACTTACGTAATATGGGTAATAGACACCATAAGTGTTTCAATGAGAAATGATTTTCAAGAAGTATTGTGACTTTTGCACTCGAGGTTTGATAGCAAAAGGTTTTAGAAAACCGCTTGATTCACCTCAGTAAAGCAAGCGGCTGCTAAAAATTGTTGAGTCAGCCTATAAGCCGGGTTCTGTACTCTTGCGAGCGATAATCATTCGTCTAGGCCTAGGATCGCTCCTAGGCTCAAGCAACCTACCCGGTTCCGATGTGGGCCACACCATAAGGAACCCTATTTGGTCTTGCTCCGGGTGGAGTTTACCTTGCAACCAACTGTTACCAGTGGCCCGGTGCGCTCTTACCGCACCCTTTCACCCTTACCAACTCGAAAGTTGGCGGTCTCCTCTCTGCTGCACTTGTCGTAGGCTCACGCCCCCCAGCCGTTAGCTGGCACCCTGCCCTGTGGAGCCCGGACTTTCCTCCCCCTGATCATTTTCGTCACAGGCAGCGATTATCCGGCTGACTCAGGGCGGCGATAATACAGGAATATCGAGCAAAGCTCACGCTTTTTACGCGTCTTTTTCTGCAATTGCCGCTTTATATAGCGCGTTTTTCTTAAGATCAAAGTAATCCGCTACAACGCCACATGCTTTTTTGAGGGGCATTTCATGCTCTAGCAGTGACAACAATCGCTTTGCATCGGCCGGTATTTCTTCTTGTTGCTTTGGCTTGCCCGGTAGCATCAGCACCAACTCTCCACGTTGTTTTTCGGGCTCTTCAGTAAGAAAAGTAATAAGCTGAGCAACCGAACCACTAAAAAAAGTCTCATAGGTTTTAGTCAGTTCTTTTGCAAAAACAACCTGTTGCTCTTCCCCGAGTGCCGTTTGTAAATCATTGAGGCTAGCCATTATACGGTGGGTACTTTCGTACATAATACTGGTGATACCACTTTCATACGCATCGAGGAAAAATTGCTGTCTTGCTTGGCTTTTTGCAGGAGTAAAGCCTATAAACTGGAAACGGTCTGTCGGTAACCCTGAACAACTGAGCGCGGTGATCGCAGCACAAGCGCCCGGTACAGGTGTAACATTGGCACCTTGCTCACGGCATAAGTTCACCACGGCATAGCCGGGATCGCTAATCAGCGGCGTGCCCGCATCAGATACCAGCGCAATGTCTAACCCTTCATTCAACCAATCAACAACTTGCTGGGCTTTTTGTTTTTCATTGTGATCGTGCAAAGCGAAGGTCTTTGCCTTAATGTTAAAGTGGCTCAACAACTTACCCGTATGACGCGTATCTTCAGCGGCGATTAAGTCTACTTCTGCTAGGGTGCTCAATGCACGCTCGCTGATGTCAGCAAGGTTGCCAATGGGCGTTGCGACCACATAGAGTGTGCCTATTTTATCCGGGTTCTGTGCTTTTATCATTGAGCTCTCCAAGTTCAGTCAGGTAAGATAGCCCTCAGAACATAATTCAACTAGGGCGTTATTGTGCGACTGAAAAAAATTAGTCTTGTAATTGCCATATTGTCGGGGTTATCGGCTTGTAGTACAACCGAAAAAGCCCCCATGACAAATGCTAAGCTAAATAAAGTACAAGTTCAGGAAACCTTGGATACCTCTAACGCCCATGCCTTGTATGAAAAAGCGTTATTAAAACAAGGCATTGATAAAATTCAGCTGCTCTACTTGGCCCGAGAAGCGGCAATTAAAAACAAAGACTGGCAAATTCTTGAGCAAGTTTGTTTGGCGCTTGAAAGTAAGGCCAGTGTTGACCACGTTCAAAACAAACTTTACGCCGCGCTCGCAAGAAAAGAGCAAGGGCGAGCGAGTGCCGCTTTAGCCATTCTCAGCACCATTGAAACGCAGCTCAGCCTGCCAGAACACGAAGCTTGGCATCAGTATCTTACGGGCAGCATATACGCCAATGAGCAGCTTCCAAGTCAAGCTCTGCAATACTTTTTTAATGCCGCAGACATTAGCGCGCAAAATAACTTGAATATTCCTAACCTCAATGACGATATATGGCATGCCTTACAGCAACTTTCCTCATATGCGCTCGAACGCATTGATACCGGGACGGTGATCCAGCAAGGGTGGGTTAAGCTGGCTAAATATCAGCAAATTTATTTGGGTGCAGGCGTACAATTACATCAAGCATTAAATAACTGGCAACGTCGATTCATCAATCACCCGGCAAGCTATTTGCTGCCAGAGCAAGTGGCAAGTTCCGTCAGTTTAGTCCCTTATCAGGCCCAAAAGCTGGCTATTTTACTACCGCAATCAGGCAGCAGTGAACGTTTTGGCACCGCATTAAAAAACGGCTTTTTGGCGGCATTGGACAATAACGCGGTTGATGAGGTGTTTTTTATCGACGAAATGCAAAGTGTCGAAGAAATAGAACGAGCGCTTGCCTTGCATCATGCAGATTTTGTAATAGGCCCATTGTTAAAAAGCAATATTGATAAACTGGCGCATAGTGCCGTACTAAATGCCTTACCTACAATATTCTTAAATACACCAAGCAGTACGATTCAAGCGAGCGAACATTACTCTTTTGCGCTCAACCCTGAACATGAGGTTGAGCAAGCACTGATCCACTTCCTTGCCAAAGAGTATCAAAAGCCGATGTTGCTCGCTCCCGACAACAATGCGGGGCATCGCCTGATCGCGCATTTTCAACAGCAATGGCAACGTTATAGTGAAGTGCAGCCCGAAGTTGGCTTATATACCGATAGCAAAAATATGGCTGAAGTTGTCGCAGACTTGCTAGAGGTAGACGAGTCAAAACAACGAATCAAAACGGTTAAACAACTCTTCACACAAGAGGTTGAAAGTGAAACTCGCTCTCGAGGCGATATTGATGTGGTATACATTCTTGGTGACGCCATAGAAACTCGTTTGCTCAAACCATACTTAGATGTCAACGTGAGTACTTTTGCGCCACGCATTCCTCTGTATGCTACTTCGAGAAGCTATAGTCGTCGAATTGATAGCACTGATAAGGGCGACCTAGAAGGTTTGTATTTTACCGAGCAGCCATGGATGCTACCCGAAGCGCTGCAAAATAAAACCCTACGCGACGAATATGTGTCACTTTGGCCCGAGCAAGCTGATATTGAGCAGCGTCTGTTCGCAATGGCATACGATGCGCTCAAACTCATTCCTGAAATAAAGCAATTGGCCCAAATCCCAGGTAAAGAGTTTAAAGGTCTAACTGGCCAGCTAAGCATTAAGCAAAATAATACATTAACAAGACAGCTTCGTTGGGCTCGATATCAAAAGAACCAGATCCGTCTTGTCAATTTAGACGAAACCCCTCCTACACCGTTGTTTATGAAACAAACGCTGTCTAAGGAGCAATTACTTGATTAAGGCAGGACGCCAATGTTTAAGGGATTATTCAATAACAGTAAAGAGAAAGGCAACTATTATGAGCAACTCGCAGAGTCCTTCTTAAAAAAACACGGACTACGTTGCATTGCACGTAATTATTATTGCAAATTTGGTGAAATTGATTTGATTATGAAAGACGCTGAGCTATGGGTCTTTGTTGAAGTAAAATACAGGCAATCCAACCACTTTGGTGGTGTCTTATCAGCACTGGGGTATACCAAGCAACAGCGACTGAAACGCAGTATTTATCATTACCTCACCGAGCAAAAGTTGCATAATGTGCCATTACGCGTAGACTTTATCGCAATTGAGGGCCAAAATCCTCCAAATATACAATGGATTAAGAGCGTTTTTTAGTATGCAAGAATCTATTAAAAGCATTTTTACAGAAAGCATTCAAGCACAGATCGCCGCTGGCGAAGTACTTCCCGATGCACTAGAGTCAGCTGCACTCACCATAGTGCAAGGTTTAATTAATGGCAACAAACTACTGTGCTGTGGTGTTGAAAGCTGCCATATGCTGGCACAGCACATGGCTGGCTTACTAGTGAACTTCTATGAAACAGAACGCCCGTGCTTACCAGCGGTGGCCTTAACTCAGTCTAGTGTGCAATTAGGCGGACAAACAAACTCTGATGATGGTGATCGGTTTGCTCGTCAAGTGAGGGCTTTTGCACAGCAAGGTGACTTATTGCTGGTCATAGCCGTCAACGGCAACGAAAAAGAAGTGGTGAGTGCCACAGAAGCTGCCCTCACCAAAGATATGAAAGTGATAGCATTGGTGGGCGATGATGGCGGTGAACTGACCGGGTTACTGGGTCCTAATGATGTAGAGATACGCGTACCAAGCAAACGCCCAAGCCGCATTGTAGAATCACACTTATTCATCACCCACTGTTTAAGCCAATTAATCGACAATACTCTATTTCCACAAGGGGAGCAGTAATGAGTATAAAACCAGTAGCGCTGCTGTTATGTGTTTCTTTACTCCAAGGCTGTGCCGCAGCGGTAGTAGCTGGAACGGCTGGCGCCATTTCAGCCGCCGATGACCGCCGTACTATTGGCACTCAAATTGACGATAACAACATCGAAATTAAAGGTATGATGGCCATTAGAGGCGTTGAACGCTTAAAAGATCACGCCAACATTAATTTGATCAGTGTGAATGGCATTGTATTGTTAGTTGGGCAAGTGGCCAACGAAGAAATGCGCCAAAAGGCGCAAAGTGCGCTCAAGCAAGTACCGGCCATTCGTCAGATACACAATCAAATCCGCATCGGCAGCAATATCGGTATTACCACGCAAACTCATGATGTATGGCTTACATCAAAAGTAAAGACTCGCTTACTCACAAATGAGGAAGTCAGTGGCAATAACATTAAAGTGGTAACTGAAAACAGTGAAGTGTTTTTAATGGGCCTCGTCAGTAAAGAGGAGGCCAATAAAGCGGTAGAGATTGCCCGCCATATCAATGGTGTTACGCGAGTCGTAAAAGCCTTTGAATACCTCTAGTAAAAGAATATGAAATAAAAAAACCTGCCAATTGGCAGGTTTTTTTATTCTTAGCTAAGTTTAAAACTTACTTAATTACGCGTAGATGAGAACCCTTTTTCTTTTCAGGTTCATCGCTCGATGGCGCTTCCTCTTCGATCTCTGGTGTGTGTTGCTCGTCCTCAGGAAATTCTTCTTGAGTAAAGACCGTACCCTCACCATTTTCACGAGCATAAATCGCTAATACCGCACCGATTGGTACATAGACCTGCATTGGCTGACCACTAAAGCGCGCATTAAAGCTAAGCTGGTGATTATCCATCGCAAACTGTGTAACCGCAGACGGGCTAATATTCAACACAATCTGCCCATCCTGCACAAACTGCGTCGGTACTTGAACCGCTGGGTATTCAGCATTAACAACAAGATGTGGTGTACACTCGTTGTCTACAATCCAGTCGTAAAAGGCTCTCAGTAAATATGGGCGGTTTGGTGTCATTATGCACGGATCTCGCGTTCTGCTTCTGTGAGTGAAGCTTGGAATGAATCGCGCTCAAAAAGGCGTAACATGTAGTCTTTTAATTCTTTAGCACCAGCACCTGCTAGCTCAATACCTAATTGAGGTAAGCGCCATAGTAACGGAGCTAAGTAGCAATCAACTAAGCTGAATTCTTCGCTCATAAAGTAAGGTGCTTCATTAAAGATTGGTGCAACCGCAAGTAAAGCTTCTGTTAGTTCTTTACGTGCTTGTGCTTCTTCAGCGCCACCTTCGATAATTTTCGCAGCAAGGCTATACCAGTCAGTGTCAATACGGTGCATCATCAGACGGCTACGGCCACGCATTACTGGGTAGACAGGCATAAGTGGTGGATGCGGGAAACGCTCATCAAGGTACTCATTGATGATATTCGCTTCATATAGACCCAGCTCACGATCGATTAGCGTTGGCACTGTGCCGTACGGGTTAATCTCGTGCAAAGCCTCTGGCAGATTATCCTTCTCCGCAAGGTGAATATCAACACTTACCCCTTTCTCAGCCAATACGATACGTACTTGGTGGCTATACATGCAGTTTGCACCAGAGAAAAGAGTCATTACAGGGCGCTTATTGGCAGCAACGGCCATGCCTACCTCCATTAATAATTACAAAAGTAATAAATCACTTTAAACAGCAATAGGGGCTAATGCCCCTATTACAAAATTACCTTAGATTTGCTCAGCTTAGTGAACATCTCTCCAGTATTCTTTCTTCAATAAGAATGCCAAGATAAATAGGATCACTAAGAACCCTAGCACCTTGATACCGATAGCTTCTGACTCAAGGCGAGATGGCTCACCTACATATGCCAAGAAGTTAGTTAGGTCGCGAGCTGCTTGATCATATTCATCAGTACTCATCTCACCTGACCCATCTGTTTCAGTACCCACTACTTTAGTTACAGTATGTCCATGCTCCTCCACTTCTTCAGTGATAGGCGTTGGCAAACCCTGTAACTCTTGTAGTACGTGAGGCATACCTACCGAAGGGAAGATAATGTTATTGACACCGAACGGACGAGACTCATCTTTATAGAAAGATTTAAGATAAGTGTAAATCCAGTCAGCACCGCGAACACGTGCAACCAATGTTAGATCTGGTGGCGCAGCACCAAACCACTTAGCAGCATCATCTTTCTTAATCGAGTTTTTGATATGACTACCCACTTTTGAGCCGTCAAAAATCAATTGCTCTAGGCCGATATCGGTAGGAATACCAATATCTCTGAAAGTACGTTCATAACGCTGATATTGCATCTGGTGACAACCCAAGCAATAGTTCATGAACAACTTGGCACCACGCTGTAACGACGCTTTGTCTGTTAAATCATTACCAGCATGCATAAGTGGTACAGTTGGGCCTGATGCCATCGCAAACGTTGGCAACAATGCGAATAAACCGATAATTAGCTTTTTCATCATTTCGTCAACCTCGTTGGCAATGGTTTAGTGTTCTCATTCTTCGAGTAGAAGAATAGTAACACGAAGAACATGAAGTACGTTACTGTGGTAATTTGCGACAACAGCGTTTTAAAGTCTGTTTGAGGCGTCGCACCGATCCAGCCTAAGATCACGAAAGTAACTACGAACTGCGCGATATTAAGCTTGTGCAAACCACAACGATAACGAATTGACTTCACTTTACCACGGTCAATCCAAGGCAATAGCGCAAGTACAACAATTGATGCACCCATTGCCACAACACCTAATAGTTTATTAGGGATCGCGCGTAAGATTGCATAGAAAGGCGTGAAATACCAAACAGGGAAAATATGCTCTGGCGTTTTCAGCGGGTTAGCCGCTTCAAAATTTGGCGCTTCTAAGAAGAAACCATTCATTTCTGGCGCAAAGAACACTATCCAACAGAAGATAATTAAGAAACCAGCTACACCTAAAATATCTTTTACTGTGTAGTAAGGATGGAATGGAATCGCATCAACAATGTCTTTCTTGCTGGTGTAATACTCATGGAATTGGAACTTAGGCTTGTCTTCTTCAGCAACCGTGCCTTTCTTACGTTTGATCTCAACACCATCAGGGTTGTTTGAACCCACTTCGTGTAATGCCACAATGTGTAAGAATACTAAGATAACTAAGACTAATGGTAGTGCAATAACATGCAGTGCGAAGAAGCGGTTAAGTGTAGCTCCTGAGATAACATAGTCACCACGGATCCACAGCGTTAAGTCATCACCAATTACCGGAATAGCACCGAATAGTGAGATAATTACCTGAGCACCCCAGAATGACATTTGTCCCCAAGGTAGTAAATATCCCATGAATGCCTCAGCCATTAGTGCTAAGAAGATAAACATACCGAATAACCACAATAGCTCACGTGGTTTTTGGTAAGAGCCGTAGATCATGCCACGGAACATGTGCAAGTAAACAACGATAAAGAATGCTGACGCACCCGTTGAATGCAAGTAACGAAGTAACCAGCCGTATTCAACATCACGCATGATGTATTCTACTGAAGCAAACGCACCTTCCGCTGAAGGAACGAAGTTCATTGTAAGCCAGATACCAGTTAAAATTTGGTTAACTAAAACAAGGATGGCAAGAGAGCCAAATAAATACCAAAAGTTAAAGTTTTTTGGCGCAGGATATTGAGCAATGTGCATATTCCAAACACGAGTCATTGGAATACGTTCATCGATCCAGTTGATAATAGTACCAAACATTACGCAACCCCTTCTTCTTCACCAACCATAATGGTTGTGTCATCAATAAAGGTATACGGAGGAATTTCAAGGTTCAATGGTGCTGGTACCGACTGGAAAACACGGCCAGCCATATCAAACTTAGAGCCATGACATGGGCAGAAGAAACCATCATCAGTGCCTTCAACCTTCTCACCGAATCCGCCTTGTAAAAAGCCCGGTGAACATCCTAGGTGAGTACAAATACCAACCGCCACAAATATTTCTGGACGCTTAGAACGATATGGGTTTTTCGCTGAATCCAGCTGTTGAGGCTCTTCAGACGCTGGGTCACGAAGTTTGTCTTCGTGAGCTTTCATTTGCTCAAGCATCTTAGGCGTACGAGATACAATCCAAACCGGTTTGCCTCGCCACTCAACACGAATTAATTGTCCAGGTTCAAGTTTGCTGATATCTACTTCTACAGGCGCACCTGCAGATTTAGCTCGCTCACTTGGATTCCAAGACGCAATAAAAGGAACAGCAGCCCCAGCCGCACCAACACCACCAACAACAGAGGTAGCTATGGTTAAAAAGCGACGTCGGCCATTGTCTACAGGCGCATTGCTCATCCACTTATCTCCACTATGATTCTCAACACTTGCTATATTGAGAACATCAGTTACAGCAGGTTAATTTTAAGAAACTACAAAATAGAAGCGATCATAAATAAATCCCTTGATTAAAACAAGGTTATTACAGACCCATGCCCTAATAAACCCAAGCCAAAACTTGGCTAGGTTACTTTGAGCATGAGGCCGATGGCATATGATACGCTAATCTAAAAAACAATATACTGACCAAGATCAACCTCAACTGAGGCTGGAACCCATCAAATGAGTAGGTTTGAACTCGCTCACTTTACTTGCCCTGCAATTGTAGCAAAAAAATACGCCGAGTTATCGCCCCATTTGCACTAAATACGCTAAATATTGCACTTTTTTTATCAGCAAATCTGAGGATTAGCAAAAACGATGGTTAATTGAGCAATGCAAGAAGAGTCTGAGAAATATTTCTCACTGTAATTAAAAACGTTAAAAAACAGCTAGAAAACAAAAAACCCAGCATAAGCTGGGTTTTTGAATTCTTGAAACGTAAAAAATTAACGTTTTGAGAACTGTGTCTTCTTACGTGCTTTCTTAAGACCAACTTTCTTACGCTCAACTTTACGAGCGTCGCGAGTAACAAAGCCAGCTTTACGAAGAGTTGGACGAAGTGACTCGTCGAATTCCATTAGTGCACGCGTGATACCGTGGCGGATTGCGCCAGCTTGACCAGTCATACCACCACCTTCAACAGTGATGTAAAGGTCAAACTTCTCTGTCATTTCAACTAGCTCTAGAGGCTGACGAACAACCATGCGAGAAGTTTCACGACCGAAGTATTCTTCGATAGAACGCTGATTAATTACGATGCTGCCAGTGCCTGGGCGTAAGAATACGCGAGCACTTGAACTTTTACGACGACCTGTACCGTAGTATTGATTTGCCATGAGTGTGCTCCTTAAATGTCTAGAACCTGCGGCTGTTGTGCCGCGTGGTTGTGCTCGCTACCTGCGTAAACTTTAAGTTTACGGTACATTTCACGACCTAGAGGACCGCGAGGTAACATGCCTTTAACCGCTTTTTCGATGATCATTTCAGGCTTTTTAGCTTGAAGTTTCTCGAAGTTCACAGACTTAAGACCGCCAGGGAAGCCAGTGTGAGCGTAGTACATTTTATCCTTCGCTTTGTTACCAGTTACAGTAACTTTTTCTGCGTTGATAACGATGATGTAATCACCAGTATCTACATGAGGAGTGTACTCAGCTTTATGCTTACCGCGAAGGCGACGAGCGATTTCAGTAGCGATGCGACCTAAAGTTTTACCTTCAGCGTCAACTACGTACCAGTCACGTTTTACAGTTTCTGGTTTAGCAACAAACGTTTTCATTTAAAAATCCAATGTTTTCTATTTAAAACCACAGGTAATCGAATGATTACCGCTTACTATATGAGTGCTTTAACCCCTTCGAGTTTAAGACTTTTTTGCCGCTCAAGTCAGTGGCTAAGCCGACGAGGGCAATAGAACGCAACGTGGCAGGTCGCGGATTATAGCAACTCAATCTATGCTTGACTAGCGCGAGACTGTTTTTTCTACAAATTAATTGTTAAGTGTTTATCTATTAACTGGCTATCGACTATGCAAGGTGTTCGCGAGCCAAATATTCGAGTGATTGCATCTCTTGAAGGCGACTAATACAGCGCTTAAACTCAAAATTGAGTGTACCTTGCTTATACAATTCGGTAATAGGTGCTGCAGCCGAAATAATGAGAGTCACATTACGCTCATAAAACTCATCTACCAGTGCAATAAATCGTCTTGCGGCATCATCGTTGTGTTGCCCCAATTGCTTAACGTTCGATAAAATCACCGTGTTATAAAGGCGGCTAATTTCCATATAATCGACTTGTGAACGCGCAGTTTCACAGAGCTGAGTAAAATCAAACATCACGATACAGTCAGACACTTTACGCGTTTGGATCAGGCGCCCTTCTATTTCTATTTTTTCATCCAATCGGCCTGGTTCAGGAGAAAGCTTATCAAAGTACTCAAACAAGTTTTTATCTGCTTGCGCATCTAATGGACTATGAAAAATTTCAGCTTGCTCTAGTGTACGCAAACGGTAATCAATGCCCGAGTCAACGTTCACAACCTCCGTATTGGCCTTAACCAGTTCTATAGCGGGTAAGAAACGAGCGCGCTGTAAACCATTTCGGTATAACTCATCTGGCACGATATTAGACGTTGCAACCAGTACAATGCCTCGAGCAAACAAAGCTTGCATCAAGCCTCCAAGCAACATGGCATCGGTGATGTCTTGGACGAAAAATTCGTCAAAACAGATAATGTCCGTTTCTTGCTTAAATTTATCTGCAACCGTTTCTAGCGGGTTTTTAACGTCTTTAAGCAACTTAAGTTCATCATGTACTCGATGCATAAAACGATGAAAATGCACACGCATTTTACGCTCAGTAGGCAAGGCTTCATAAAAAGTGTCAACTAAGTAGGTTTTGCCGCGACCCACACCACCCCAAAAGTACAGCCCTTTTACCTTCACTTCTTTTGGCTTTGCAAATAGCTTTGCAAACAATCCGCTCGGCTTAATACTAGGCGCAGTTAAATCATCATATAAACGCTGTAAATGTTTTACAGCATTTTCTTGGGCTGCGTCATATTGAAAGTCTTCACGTAACAAGTCTTGTTGATATTTTTCCCACGGTGTCATAGCAATTTACATAGTTCTACGTTTTTATTTGCTTGCTATATTAACACGCATCGATTCTAGGCGTATATTTAGGTTATCAATTGAATTTGGAATTTATCGCATCCCCGCCCTGCATTTCACAGCGCTTCGCGATTTTTAGGAGAAATATATGACTTCATTAGCTTGGATAGGACTTATCATCATCGTTGCCGCAGCGGCTTTTTTCCTGGGTTCTGTGTGGACTAAAAAGCAGTTCAAGCATGGTGAACTTGAGCAACAAGCACAGCAAGCAAAGCATGAACTAGAGCAATATCGCCAAGAAGTAGCCGATCATTTGGCCAGTACCAAAAAGCTGATGAACAAGATGCAAGACAGCTATAGCCAATTGCTGAATCACTTTGAAGAAACTAATCAGGTGTTGCTTACTGAAAAACCAAGCCATCCTAGTGAGCCTTTTTTCTCAAAAGAAACCACTGAGCAACTTCACGCGTCATTAAAAAGCCGTCCTGAACGCCGTCGCAATGACAGAAACAATGAAGGCGTTGCTCAGCCAACCGATTATGTAGACGGTGAAAGTGGCTTATTTTCGGGTGAGCGGTTAAACGTTGAGCAATCAAAAGCCTCTTGATGAACTTTTTTTTGACCCCATAGTCAGTAAATATAGATTTTTACAATAGCGAAATGGCGCGTAGCTCACTTTAGTTACGCCTGCCTTTTCAATGCATTAACGCTTTTGCGGAGTATTTACTGACTATGAAATTGAAACACTCGTTATTAACAGCAGCTATTCTTTCTACTTCATTATTACTAGGCTCTAACGTTGCGCTAGCAAAACTGCCTGTTGCTGTAGATGGGCAAAGTCTTCCAACATTAGCACCTATGCTTGAACGTGTCACACCAGGCGTTGTGAGCATTCAAGTATCAGGCGCAAAAGAAGTAAGACGTCGCGTTGACCCGTTTGATTACTTCTTTGGCAATCCACAACCTCGTAGCCAAAAGCGCCAATTTAGTGGTCTAGGTTCAGGCGTTATTATCGATGCAGATGAAGGCTATGTCGTTACCAACAACCACGTTATTGCCGATGCTGAAAAAATCATTGTGACTTTGGAAGATGGCCGAGAGTTTGAAGCCAAGCTTGTTGGTACAGACAAAGAATCTGATATTGCATTACTTGAAATCGACGGAGATGATCTAACAGAAGTGAAATTGGCCGACTCTGACAAGCTACGCGTGGGTGACTTCTCTGTCGCAATTGGTAACCCTTTTGGCCTTAGCCACACTGTAACTTCAGGGATCATCAGTGCGTTAGGTCGAAGTGGATTAAACATAGAAGGTTATGAAGACTTTATTCAAACCGATGCGGCAATTAACCAAGGCAACTCAGGCGGTGCGCTGGTTAACTTGCGAGGCGAACTGATCGGTATCAATACGGCTATCTTAGGTGCATCCGGTGGCAACGTGGGTATTGGATTTGCGATCCCATCTAACATGATGAAGAATCTGGTTGACCAAATTGTTGAGTTTGGACAAGTTCGACGAGGTTCTTTAGGTATTGAAGGCCGCACATTAGATGCCGGTATCGCGAAAGCCCAAGGGTTTGATGTGAAACAGGGCGCCTATGTTGCGCGCGTTGTTAATGACTCTGCGGCGTCAGAAGCGGGTATTCTTGCAAATGATGTCATTGTGAGTGTGAATGGCGATGAAATTCACAGCTTTGCGGAACTGGCGAGTAAAATAGCCACCATTGGCGAAGGCCGCACCGTAAAACTTGGCGTATATCGCGATGGTAAAGAGCGCACGATTAAGGTGACCCTCAAAGGCCAAGGTGAAGCACAGGCACCGGCTGACAAAGTACATCCAATGCTAAGTGGCGCAGTTCTTGAAAGCGGTGAACGAAATGGCAATAAGGGCATTGTTGTCACCTCGGTAGAGCCTCGCTCACCTGCTGCGCGCGTTGGTTTAGAAGAAGGTGACGTGATCATGCAAGTGAACCGTCAGCGCGTCGATAGTATTCGTGATATGAGTAATCTTATCGAAGACATTCAGGGTAACATCGTGTTAGGTATTAAACGCGGTCGTGACTCTGTATTCTTACTCATCCAGTAAGATTAATTTACATTAAAAACACAGTGGCCCCTTGCCGCTGTGTTTTTCTTTGTGCATCATAAAACTACAAACTTTTATTCATAAAGACTGCGCTCGTGTTTAAGCTAATTCGTTTTCTATTACCCCCTTTTATTGGTGGCCTTTTTATCGCATTTTTGATCATTTGGTTTACCCCCAATTTGAAAAACTCAGTCTTACCTAAGTTGGATGTTGCTAGCCACTACACCAGTCGGCACATGAGTTTTGCCGATGCGGTGCAAAAAGCATCGCCCGCTGTCGCAACCATTTTTTCTGAAAGTATCACATCGGTACCACGCTACATGCGAGCCAACACGACCCAGGAACTCGGCTCAGGCGTGATTATGACGCATGACGGTTATATTCTGACCAACTACCACGTGGTGAATGATGCCGATCAGATCATGGTGATCTTAACTGATGGACGTCGCTTTGATGATGTGCAGGTGATTGGTTACGACACCATTTCGGATTTAGCCTTGCTGAAAATTGATGCGCAGCACCTACCCGTTATTCCTATTGATGATACATTCAGCCCTCGTGTGGGCGATGTGGTACTTGCCATTGGTAATCCACTCAATTTAGGTCAGACAATTACTCAAGGGGTGATCAGTGCAACAGGCAAACAAGCACTCACGGATAGCCCGTATAATAACTTGTTGCAAATGGATGCCGCGGTGAATGTCGGTAACTCTGGTGGCGCGCTGGTCAATTCAAACGGCGTGCTTGTTGGTATCACTTCGGCCCAATTCAGAACGCGGTATAACATCGATATTCAAGGGATCTCATTTGCGGTACCTTATAAACTCGCCAAGGAAGTGATGGAAAAATTAATTCGAGATGGGCGCGTTGTGCGCGGCTATCTCGGCTTTACAGGGTCTGCCGTTGATAACACAGGAAAAGAAGTGACAGACTTATATACCCGTATTGTCGGCTTGAGGATCAGTGATTTAGACCCATTAGGGCCAGCTTGGCAAGCGGGCATGCAAGAGGGAGATATTATAGTCAAAGTCGCGGGTGAGCCTGTGACTAATCCACAACGCACATTAAAGTTTATTGGTAATACAAGACCAGGAACGCGCCTTGAATTCCAAGTGTATCGAGGGGATGAACTGCGCACTTTTACCTTGGTGGTAGCAGAGCTTGAAACCAGAGCAAATTGACCTGCCAAACTCAACCAACCGAACACAAAAAAAGCGAGTAAACACCTTACTCGCTTTTTCGATATTTCAGCTGCTTAGTTATGCTTACGTTTTATTTTCGCGCCCAACTGACTGAGCTTGTTTTCGATACGTTGATATCCACGATCCACATGATAAATACGATCTACAACCGTTTCACCGCTGGCCACAATCCCCGTTAGGATCAAACTGGCCGACGCGCGTAAGTCCGTTGCCATCACTTGCGCACCACTTAGCTTTTCGGTGTCTCCACAAATAGCGGTATTACCTTCCAAGCGAATGTTTGCCCCCATACGCTGTAGCTCAGGGACATGCATAAAGCGGTTTTCAAAGATGGTTTCTGTGATTGTTGCACTACCCTGCGCAACCACATTCATTGCCGTAAATTGCGCTTGCATATCTGTTGGAAAACCTGGGTGCGGCATCGTCTTAATATTTACGGCTTTAAGCTCACGGCCTCGCATATCAAGATAGATACTGTCCTCGGTAACTTCCAGCTTGGCATTAGCCGCTCTAAGCTTATCTAACACAGGCTCAAGACTTGTGTGATCGGTGTTTTTACACAACACTTCACCCTGCGTCATCGCAGCTGCTACCAAGAACGTGCCCGTCTCGATGCGATCGGGTAGAATTTTATGCTCACACCCCATCAATTTTTCAACGCCTTGCACTTCAATCCGGTTTGTACCTGCTCCCGAAATCTTTGCGCCCATTGCCACCAAGCACTCGGCTAAGTTAATAATTTCCGGCTCTCGAGCAGCGTTTTCTAGTACAGTTGTGCCCTCAGCAAGCGTTGCTGCCATAAGTAGGTTTTCTGTCGCGCCGACACTCACCGTTTCCATATAGATCTCTGCGCCTTTTAATCGGCCATCAACTTGTGCGTTGATGTAACCGTTATCTACGCTGATCTGAGCGCCCATGCGTTCAAGTCCACTAATATGAATATCAACCGGGCGAGCACCGATTGCACAACCACCAGGTAAAGAAACCTGCGCTTCTCCAAATCTGGCTAAAAGCGGGCCTAGCGCCAATACAGAAGCACGCATCTGCTTAACAAGCTCATATGGTGCTAGCACTTTATTAACCGTACTACCATCAACTATTAATACATCGCCTTGCCATTTAATACCTGCACCGAGCGTTTTCAAAAGCGCTTCAGTGGTACCAATATCGCGAAGTTGCGGCACGTTAGAAAAGCGGCTTTGCCCATCAGCAAGCAAAGCGGCAAATAAAATAGGCAGTGCCGCATTTTTGGCACCTGAAATAGTGACTTCACCGGCTAAAGTGGTGCCACCTTGGATAACAAACTGATCCATCGTGGCTCCATTATTGTGGAAGAATAAATTTGCGCTCGCGCTGCCATTCTGTCGGTGTAAAAGCTTTAATGCTCACCGCGTGAATTGTGCCATCTGAAATAGTGTTCATTAATGGCCCGTACACAAGCTGCTGCTTTTTCACTCGACTTAAACCGTCAAAACACTCTCCGACTGCAATCACTTCATAGTGGTTGCCATTCGCTTTTACTATAACTTCTTCAAGTGATAGTGCATCACGTAATAAAGTTTCGACTTGGTTTGTTTCCATTAGACTCACTCAAATAAATTGGATACCTGGCCCAGCGCCATCAAATTATGGAGCTGCTCAGGGATATTTTTAAGCTCAAGGCGCTTACCTTGATGCTGTAATTGACCTAAAGAGTGAATTAACCAAGCTAAGCCCGCCGTGTCAACCCTTGAGACCTCAGAAAGGTCAAAATAGCGTGTTGACTGCACATTTTCTATCTGTCGATTAAGAAGGCGTTCATCCACCAAGCTATTTCTTGTCAACTCACCCTTAATGGAAATGAGCTGCTCATCTTGGCGAACAAATTCAAGCTTAGTTGCTGCCATCGTCCCCCCTAAACTGAATAGGAAGTTGGCTTTTCTTATCCAATAACTCAATCACATGTTCAATGCCTTGCTGGCGCAATATGCCATGCAACTCACTTTGTTTTGCGTCTAATAAACTGATCCCTTCAGCAATCATGTCGAAGGCGCGCCACTCATTGTCAGAGTCACGACGAACTTTAAAATCAATTTTGATATCCGGTTTACCCGCTTCGACAATTTTCACCTTCACAATCGCAACGCGTTCATCACTAAAATCTTTGCTTTGTGCAAACTCAATTTGCTGATTACTATACTGCGTGAATACTCCTGCGTACGTGGCGACAAGGTAATTTTTGAATACCTCGATAAAGGTTTTGATGTTTTCTATCGCTTTTTGCTTCTCTTCTTTACTAGTGATATTTCTTACTTTTTGAATATAGCTACCCAATACACGATACGATGCGTACTTATAGTCAATGTAAGGCAAAAGCTCTTGTTCAACAATCACTCTTAAATGTTCTTTGTCTTGCGTGATGATCGCTTGCTCTTTAGCAATGCGTTTAAAGGTATTATCCGCGACTTGCTGCACCATTTTATATGGGTCACTGGTATCAACGGGCGCTTTTGCGATTGCAAATGAGCTGGCGACAAGCACCGCGACAGCTAACATTATTCTTACCATCATGATTATTACTCACCACCTTGATTAAATAGGAATTGGCCAATCAGCTCTTCAAGCACGAGCGCCGATTTTGTATCTGTGACTAAATCGCCATCTTTTAGTGCTTTGCTTTGTACACCAAATAAGTCATCTAAATCAGAGCCACCATCACCCACTATTTCATTCCCTAAACAGCTTTGTTTTGCTGACTCAGAGGCAATAACTGGCGAAATACCTAAGTACTGCTCACCTAAGATACCAGATGTAAGAATAGACACTGACGTCGTATCTGAAAACTGACATTCATAACTGGCATCAATGCTCATTGACACCACTGGCACAAATTCTTGTGGATGAATGCTAATGCCGTCCACACGACCGATCACGACACCGCCTACTTTTATCGGCGCGCGCGTTTTTAGTGAACCAATATTTTCAAACTTAGCGTTTAGCGTATAGGTTTCACCATTGCCGCTGATCCCTGAGTTCGCTACTTTTAGTGCTAGGACTGCAAACGCTGCAACACCAAGCGCCACAAATAATCCTACTAGTATTTCAATTTTCCGTGTATTCATTTGTATTTAAAACCTTTTAACCTGAAAACATCACAGCAGTTAGTAGGAAATCGAACCCCAACACTGCCAATGAAGAATGCACTACCGTCTCTGTTGTTGCCTTGCTGATCCCTTCCGATGTGGGAATACAATCATAGCCTTTATAGAGCGCTATCCACGTCACGATAAGGGCAAACACAAAGCTCTTGATCATGCCGTTTAAAATATCTTTTTCGAATGAGACTTGCGATTGCATAATTGACCAGAAACTACCTGAATCAACCCCCAACCAATCAACCCCCACCAAATGGGCGCCTAAAATGGCAACCGCAGAAAATATCAGCGCCAGTAATGGCATACTGATAAAACCAGCCCAAAAACGTGGCGAGATCACGCGACGTAATGGATCTATTGCCATCATTTCCAAGCTCGAGAGTTGTTCCGTTGCTTTCATCAAGCCAATTTCAGCCGTCAAGGCACTGCCTGCACGACCTGCAAATAATAACGCCGTGACCACGGGGCCAAGTTCTCGTAGCAAACTCAACGCAACTAGTGGTCCCAAGCTATCTTCCGCGCCATACCCTACTAATACGGTATAACCCTGAAGCGCTAACACCATCCCGATAAACAAACCCGACACCATGATGATCAACAAGGACTGGTGGCCTACCATATAAAGTTGGCGAACGAGTAATGCAGGGCCTTTACGCCAGTTAGGCATGCTCACTAGCGCACCGAATAACATGCGCGTTGCGCGACCAAGAGAAGCAAAACGACTTAGGGTTTTGTGACCTATCGCTTGTAATAAATCAATCACGATGCCGCTCCTGATAACAATTCTTCCTCATACCCTTTAGCACGATAATGAAATGGGACGGGGCCGTCTGAAAGGCCTTGTAAAAACTGCTGCACCAACTCAGACTCATGTTGTAGCATCTGTTCAGGTGTACCACATCCTATCACGCCTTGTTCAGCGATGATCACCACATGATCGGCAATACTCAAAACCTCAGTTACATCGTGAGTGACTATCAATGACGATAACCCTAACACTTCATTGAGCGACTTTATTAGTTTCACTAATACGCCCATTGAGATCGGGTCTTGACCAGCAAAGGGTTCATCATACATGATAAGTTCAGGGTCAAGGGCTATTGCTCTTGCTAAGGCTGCGCGACGCGCCATACCACCGGACAGTTCCGATGGCATTAAATCTTTGGCACCACGCAAACCCACGGCTTGAAGCTTCATTAACACAACGAGGCGAATTAACTCTTCACTCAGCTTAGTGTGCTCACGTAGTGGAAAAGCAACATTGTCAAATACCGACATATCGGTAAACAATGCGCCACTTTGAAACAGCATACTCATCTTGGTACGAATATCGTATAGCGCTTTTCGCGACATGCTTGGAATACTTTGCCCTTCAAAAAGAATGTCACCTTGGTCGGGTTTTAATTGGCCCCCGATCAAACGCAGCATGGTCGTCTTCCCAATGCCACTTGGGCCCATAATGGCCGTGATTTTTCCTTTTGGAACGGAGAAACTCATGTTTTTATAGATGATCCGATCACCGCGTGAAAACGTCACATCCTTGATTTCTACAATTGCTTGCGACAAGTCGCTCTCCACATCTACTTTTTCTGATTTTGTCATAATACGATTTTTTGCCCTGTGAAGGAAAAAAGTTTTCGTAAAATTTTGTAATATAGCGTGACTGAGTAAAACCTAAATAACACGTCATTTCACACTCAAAAGCCTTCAATTACTTATACTTTTGCAAGTGTATTTGATACTATTTGCGCCAATGTTCGTTAATCAATCGGCTTCCCTTTTTATGGTTTTATCTTTTGTCATTTTGCTCCTTGGATTTGCAGCACTTGTTTGGAGCGCCGACCGTTTCGTATACGGAGCTGCAGCCTTAGCGAAAAACTTTGGCGTGCCCACCTTAATCGTCGGCTTAACCATAGTAGCAATGGGATCATCAGCGCCTGAAATGATGGTTGCTGGACAAGCGGCGCTTGCTGACAAAACGGATACTGCTGTAGGGAATGCAATAGGGTCAAATATCGCAAATATTTTGCTTGTGTTAGGCGTTACCGCCTTACTAAGACCTTTATCAGTCAGTTCAGGCATCTTAAAAAGAGAAATGCCTTTGCTCATATTGGTGTCGCTGGCGGCTTGGTTCATTGTCAGTGATAGCCACTTTAGCTTTTATGAAGGTACGGCACTCCTGATTGGCTTTATTGCTTTTATACTTGCCCTGATAATTATCACTAAAAAAGGCATTGGTGGGGATGATCCACTTGTTAGTGAAGCATGCGAAGAAGTACCAAATGATGTGCCTACCTCTAAAGCATTGTTTTGGTTAGCTGTGGGGATGATACTGTTACCTGTAAGCTCGGGCTACTTAGTCGATGCCGCCGTTGATATTGCCAAATATTTTGGCATGAGCGATTTGTTGATTGGTTTAACTATCATCGCGGTTGGAACTAGCTTGCCTGAATTAGCCGCTTGTGTTGCAGGTGTACTTAAAAAAGAAGACGACCTTGCACTAGGCAACATTATTGGCTCTAATATATTCAATATTCTCGCGGTGTTATCTATCGCTGGCATTATCAATCCTGCAACTATCGATACCAATATTGCCACAAGAGATATATATATAATGCTCGCAGCGACATTAGCGCTAGTACTAATGAGCTTAAGCTTAACGGGCTCGCGCCGTATTAATCGTTTTGAAGGGGCCTTGTTGCTGGGCAGCTTTATTGGTTACATGTATTACATTATCTAGGATCTTAGCCATGTTATCTAAGCAGTTTAAAGATACAGCCACACGCGTTATTGAAATCGAGCGTCAAGCGATCCAAGAAATTAGCCAATACATAGATCAACATTTCGCTGCCGCCTGTCAGGCAATCTTTGACTGCGAAGGCAGAACCATAGTGATAGGTATGGGTAAATCTGGCCACATAGGCAATAAAATTGCAGCAACCTTTGCCAGCACCGGTACCCCTGCTTTTTTTGTTCACCCGGGTGAAGCAAGCCACGGTGACTTAGGCATGATCACCAAACAAGACGTTGTGTTACTGATCTCAAACTCAGGTGAAACAAGTGAAGTACTCAATATCATTCCCGTCATCAAACGCATTGGTGCCAAAACCATTTCGATGACAGGTAACTCTGAATCTTCTATGGCAAAATTGTCTGATATTCATTTATGTATTGCCGTATCTCAGGAAGCATGCCCGCTTGGACTCGCGCCAACAGCCAGTACAACTGCAACACTGGTTATGGGCGACGCGCTGGCCGTTGCGCTTTTAGAAGCCAGAGGCTTTACTGCCGATGACTTTGCTCTTTCTCATCCTGGTGGTTCGTTAGGCAAGCGTTTGCTACTCACATTGGGCGACATTATGCACAAAGGTGAACAAGTACCCAAGGTCTCTCATTTAAGTACCATCAAAGATGCCCTATTTGAAATGTCTTCCAAAGGACTCGGCATGACCACTATTGTTAATGAACAAGGTCAGCTACAGGGGATTTTTACCGATGGTGATTTACGCCGTATTATCGAGCAACGCGTTGATTTGCATGTCACACCTATCCATCAAGCCATGACCATTAACTGCACGACAGCAACTGAGCATATGTTAGCTGCAGAGGCACTTAACATTATGGAAACGAAACGAATTAATGGTTTAGTAGTCATAGATGATGAAAAGCGTCCCATTGGGGCTCTAAACACACAGGATTTGTTACGTGCGGGAGTGCTTTAACATGATGGAGTTCTTTGTAAGCATCGTGAAGCCATTCATCAATAGTTCAGAACGCCATAACTATGGTGACAACATGTTCAGCTTTTGGCCAAACTCCATGTTGGGATGTGTATGATGAGTAATACTCGAGTACTCATATTCGCGATTTTTGTCATCGCAATGACATGGCTTTGGTATCCGTATTTAACGCAAAATGATAATCAGCTCAATAAGCAAAATGATGTTATCGCTAAGCCCGACTACATCGCGATGCAGTTACAACAAACATCGTACAATGAAACGGGCATAAAAAGTTACACGGTGACCGCTGACAAAATGGAATTGTATCAAGAGCTCGGCTTTAGTCATTTTACTAAACCCGTTTTTACGCTTTATAACGGCCCACAAAACTGGCTGATATCGGCAACAGAAGCAACGCTATACGAAAATAATACGCTCATGTTGGAAGGCAATGTTGAGGCCAAAAACCTAACAACAGGCGCAATGATTAACTTGATAAAAGCAGATAATATCCGCGTTGAAATAAAAGAACGTCTGATGCAATCGGAGCGACCTGTCGAGATCACAGGGCCTAGCTTGAAGATTAATGGCAAAGGTCTTTATGCCGATTTAAACACAGATATTATTGAACTCATTAACCATACTCGAACTATTTATTATGACCAATAAACTCATGTATTCACTCGCTGTGGTCGGCCTACTATTCGGCCAGCTTGCACTCGCTCAATCAACAAACTCTGCCGATGAGGTATCAATTAAAGCAGGCAAACAACAAGCGCAATTGAAAACCAATATTGGGATTTTCGAGCAAAATGTCGAAATCATTCACGGCAATCGAAAAATCAATGCTGATAAGCTAGAAGTACATCGAAGAGAAGAACTTGGTGACAATAAGCAGTTGCTGGTCGCAACGGGTTCTCCAGCGCGATTTTCAGAAAAACAGCCGGATGGTACAGAGCTAACGGCAAGTGCACTAGAAATTCGCTATGACGTAGCCAATCGCACCTTAGAGATCAAAGGGGATGCAAAAATAAACCAAGCAGGTCAAATTATTCGCGCACAGTCAATAATATATGATATGGAAAAACAACTCATCAGTGCAGAACGCGGTGAGCAAGACAACGCACGAGTACACACAATTTTGGTTCCCGAAAAAAATCCAAAGAAAGCTGGCAAAGGTAATTAAGCATGAGCGTATTAACTGCAACTGCATTAGCAAAAAGCTATAAAGGGCGACAGGTCGTTAAAAATGTCAGTCTAAGTGTTGAAGCTGGTAGTATTGTCGGGCTGCTTGGACCAAATGGTGCGGGAAAAACAACGAGTTTTTATATGATTGTTGGATTAGTACCCAGCGATCATGGTTCAGTATGCATTAATGACCACGACATTACCTTACTACCAATGCACAATCGTGCTCGACTAGGTATTGGTTACCTCCCTCAAGAGTCATCAATATTTAGAAAGTTAACTGTTTATCAAAATCTCATGGCCATTTTAGAAACTCGTAACTCGCTCAATAAAGAAGCACGCGAACAAATACTGAACGAGTTGTTAGATGAGTTTAATATTCAACACATTAGAGATAGTTTAGGTATGGCATTGTCGGGTGGTGAGCGCCGAAGGGTAGAAATTGCTCGCGCTTTAGCCGCAAACCCTAAATTTATCCTGTTAGATGAGCCTTTTGCTGGTGTTGATCCGATTTCGGTGTTAGATATAAAGAAAATTATCGAGCATTTAAAAAATCGTGGTATCGGTGTACTGATCACCGACCACAATGTTCGAGAAACCCTTGATGTATGTGAAAAAGCTTATATTGTGTCCCATGGTGAGCTTATCGCGTCGGGAACGCCAGAGCATGTTTTGGCGGATCAAACCGTTCGAGATGTCTACCTTGGTGAGCAATTCAGGCTATAGTTAAAACATTCTAGGTCACAATAATAATAGAGATTAGAAGGATTGTTAAAGGTACATGAGGCAATCGTTACAGCTGCGCATGGGGCAGCAACTTACCATGACACCACAACTACAGCAGGCAATACGTCTGTTGCAGTTGAGTACGCTAGATCTTCAGCAAGAAATCCAAGAAGCACTGGATAGCAATCCTCTGTTGGAAGTGGAAGAGTCTGACACGGATCTCGATACCTCCTTACAAGAAAAAAACGGTAAAGATAATAGCCACGACGATTCTCATGATGACAACCACGATAGTGAACCTGTGAGTGATTATGAGATGGACTCCGACGCCGCACTGAGTAAAGATACCGTGAGCGACGAATTGGCAATGGATGTAACTTGGGACGAATATATGAGCGCGGCCCCCGCCGCGAGCAGCGGCCCAATGCCTGAAGATGAAACGATTTACCAAGGTGAAACCACCGAAACCTTACATGAATATCTCATGTGGCAGTTGGAACTCACACCATTTAGTCCCATTGACCATGGAATTGCGGTGGCTATCGTTGAAGCCATTGATGATAACGGTACACTAACCTTAAGCACTGAAGAAATACTAGATAGTATTAACGATGGTCACTCAGGCGAACCCATCGAACTTGATGAAATTGAAGCCGTGCTTAAACGTATTCAGTTATTCGACCCAGTAGGGATTGGTGCTCGTAACCTTCAAGAGTGCTTGTGTATACAGTTAAATCAGTTTGACCCAAAAACCACGCCTTGGTTAACTGAAACAAAAATGATTTTAAACGAGCACATTGAGTTGCTTGCGAGTCGTGATTATCGAACATTGATGAAAAAGACAAAGCTTAAAGAAGCGGAATTAAAAGAAGTAATGACGCTCATTCACAGCTTAAATCCCAAACCTGCGGCCAGCATCATTCGAGAAGAATCTGAATACGTCATTCCTGATGTATCGGTGAAGAAAGTAAAAGGCCGTTGGGTGGTAGAATTAAACCCAGAATGCATGCCAAAAATTCGCGTCAATGATCACTATGCAGCCATGTCTCGTTCCGTAAAATCAAGCTCTGACAGTCAGTTTATTCGCTCGCACTTACAGGAAGCTAAGTGGTTTATTAAAAGCTTAGAGAGCAGAAATGAAACTTTAATGAAAGTTACCAATTGCATTGTGCAGCAACAACAGGCATTCTTTGAACATGGTCCTGAAGCAATGCGACCTATGGTGTTAAACGATGTTGCAGAGATGGTCGAAATGCACGAATCAACTATTTCTCGCGTAACAACACAAAAATATATGCACACACCAAGGGGCATTTTTGAGCTGAAGTATTTCTTCTCCAGCCATGTAAGTACAGAAAACGGAGGTGAGTGCTCATCTACAGCGATTCGAGCGCTTATCAAAAAGTTAATAGCTGCTGAAAATACCGCAAAGCCATTGAGCGATAGCAAAATAGCAGACATATTAGCGGAGCAAGGAATTAAGGTGGCCCGACGCACCATAGCAAAATATCGGGAGTCGTTAGCCATTCCACCGTCTAACCAGCGTAAAAGCTTGATTTAGACGTATTACCAAAGAAGGAAAATGCTTATGCAACTAAATTTAACTGGTCGTCATGTAGAAATCACTGATTCATTAAGAGACTATGTCAACAACAAGTTTGCGAAGCTAGAAAGGCACTTTGATCACATTAATAATGTGCACGTGATCTTAGATGTTGAAAAGCTGGTCCAAAAGGCCGAAGCCACCTTACACGTAAATGGTGGAGAGTTATTTGCTTCAACGGAACATCAGGATATGTATGCGGCGATCGACGGGCTTATTGATAAGCTAGATCGTCAAGTGATCAAACATAAAGAGAAGCTTACTCGACACTAATCATGAAACTAAGCTCGATTATAAACAAGGACTGCAGTAAAGCTGCGGTCCTTTTTAATAGCAAAAAACGTGTCCTTGAATACATCAGTGAACTGGCGCATGAGCAGCTGCCTCAGTTAAACCAGCATGATATTTTGAACGCATTAATGACGAGAGAAAAGCTAGGGAGTACAGGGATCGGTAAAGGTATTGCAATTCCTCATGGCAGAATGGCCGGCATTGAACAAGTAACCGCTATGCTCTTGGTCAACCAGCAAGGTATTCCTTTTGATGCGATAGACAATCGACCCGTTGATATTTTTCTCGCACTGATAGTGCCTGAAGGTGATAATCAGCAACATCTTAAGACATTGGCAGAGATTGCAGGAAAACTTAATGATAAAGAGTTTTGTAAACAGCTAAGGAATGCTAGCAATGATGATGAACTTTATGAGATTATTGCTTCAGCACACTAGGTAACTAAGAGAAGCATTATGGAATTAATCATTGTCAGTGGCCGCTCTGGTTCAGGAAAATCAGTGGCGCTACGTGTACTTGAAGATTTGGGCTATTATTGCGTCGACAATATCCCCGTGAATTTGCTGCCCTCGTTAGTCAGAAGTGTTTCTGACAACTTTGATAAAATCGCAGTCAGTATTGACGTGCGCAACCTCCCCAAAGAGCAGCAAGATTTCAACGATATTCTAGAGTACCTACCTGGCTTTGCTAACCCGATGCTGTTTTATCTAGACAGTGATGATAATACATTAATAAAACGTTTTTCAGAGACTCGTCGCTTACACCCTCTCTCGATGAACGATCTGCCGCTAGATTTAGCCATTCGTGAGGAAAAACAACTACTGGATGTGCTCACTTCGCGTGCTGATGTACTCATCGATACCACTGACCTCAGTGTTCATCAACTAGCAGAAACCATAAGAGAACGTATTTTAGGTAAAAAAGATAAACAACTTATTGTTACCTTTCAGTCGTTCGGTTTTAAACATGGTATTCCAAAAGAAGCGGATTATGTCTTTGATGCACGTTTTTTACCCAACCCGCATTGGGAACCTGAACTGAAGCCTTTAACTGGACTCGATCAACCCGTCAAAGATTACTTGGCCAACCACAGCATAGTGCAGAAATTCACCTGGCAAATTCAAACTTTCGTGCAAACGTGGCTTCCCCATTTAGAGCGTAACAATCGCAGCTATCTGACCATTGCTATTGGGTGTACCGGCGGTCAACACCGCTCCGTCTATTTAGCACAAACCATAGGTGAAAGCTTTGCTCGCACCCACCCGAATATTAAAATTCGCCACAGAGAACAAGATAAGTAGAATTATGCGTTGTGAAGATACTTTTTTAATTCAAAACAAATGCGGGTTACATGCGCGCGCAGCATCAGTGCTTGCCCAACTCGCTGACAAGTTTGATGCACAAATAACGCTTTACCAAGACGAAAAATCAGCGGATGGCAACAGCGTACTTGCACTACTTTTACTCGAAAGTAGTCAAGGCAAAGAGGTGAAAGTGGTGTGTGATGGTCCCGATGCACAAGGTGCACTGGCCGCAATCGGTGATTTAATTGCACAAAAGTTTCATGAACAAGAATGAGTTAGCAATTCAGTTACAGAGATAATTTCCCCACAGATACTTGGTAAGACATTTAAATTTACGTTAAACTCTTAGGCAAGATGTCGTGCCTAACTTTCCCGTTCATATCTTAGCTGTATCTTCAGCTTCTTCTTAATTAGGCATTTTTTATAAATAAAATAACAAAATGATAGGAAGCCTATGCCTGAAGCCCTTGAACAAGACTATACACTACAACAACTGCAGCAAGTTACGCAGGCTTTAAATAGTGGGCAATTTGTTCAAGTTAGGCGTATTTTAGCTGAAACTGCTCCATGTGATACCGCACTACTGCTTGAGTCATCCCCTCATAAAGTTCGTCGTCAACTTTGGCAACTTGTCGATCCTGATATTCAAGGTGATGTTCTAGAAGAACTGTCTGAAGATGTTCGTTTGAGCATCATCGTACAGATGGAACCCGAGTTGATCGCCGCGGCCACGGAAGACATGGACGATGATGACCTGGGTGAGGTTTTAAGAAGCTTACCCGAAACGGTGTATCAAGACGTAGTCGATGCAATGGACACACAAGACAGAGAGCGTGCCACTCAAGCGCTTTCTTATCAAGAGCGCTCTGCTGGTGCCTTGATGAATACCGACACGGTGACCATACGTCCCGATGTGTCGCTAGATGTCGTGCTGCGTTATCTACGTCTCAGGGGGGAGTTACCTGAAGGCACCGACGATTTATATGTCGTTGATAAAGACAACTGCTTTATCGGCGCACTTTCTCTCAATAGTTTGTTGACTAACTCTCCCGATAAGCTCGTACGAGATTTGATGGATACGGACAAAGAGTCTATCCCAATCACGATGGATGAAACGGAAGTCGCGCAATTATTTGAACGCCATAACTGGATCTCCGCTGCAGTCGTCGATGATAATGCGCATCTACTTGGCCGTATTACCATTGATGATATCGTTGATGTTATTCGTGAAAATGCTGAACACAGCCTCATGAGTATGGCCGGTCTTGATGACGAAGAAGATACCTTCGCACCGGTATTTAAGAGTTCGAAGCGTCGTTCTATTTGGCTAGGTATAAACTTACTTACAGCGTTGTTGGCAGCTTTCGTTGCCAGCTTCTTTGAAAGCACACTCGATATTTTACCTTTCTTAGCGGTACTCAACGGCATTGTTCCCAGCATGGGGGGTGTCGCAGGTAGTCAAACCTTGACCTTGGTTATTCGTGGTATTGCACTAGGCCATATCAATCAAACTAACCAAAACTTTATATTGGGTAAAGAGCTGGCCATCGGTGCGCTCAACGGTATTTTATGGTCCATATTGATTGCAGGTGTTGTCGCATTATGGCAATGGGATTTTGTCTTGGGCGCCGTCATTGCCTTTGCCATGTTTATGAACTTACTTGCTGCAGGTATCGCTGGTGCCAGTATCCCGATTGTACTCAAACGCATGAATATTGACCCTGCTTTGGCGGGCAGCGTAGTGCTGACCACCGTCACGGATATTGTCGGTATATTCGCTTTCCTTGGCACCGCCACTTGGTTCTTGATCTAACAGTCATTAAAAAAGGGCCTTGAGGCCCTTTTTTCTCATACATCAAAAATTATGCGCCTGCAACTTGCATCGACTCAATCAATACCGAGCCCGTTTGCACAGCACCTCGGCGCTCAATATCGCCACCTAATGCTTGAATACCCTTGAACATGTTTTGCAAATTGCCCGCTATCGTAATTTCACTTACCGGATATTGTATTTGCCCGTTTTCAACCCAGAAACCTGCTGCACCGCGAGAGTAATCACCAGTCACAGTGCTGACACCTTGACCCATCAGCTCAGTAACCAACAAGCCGGTTCCCATTTCTTTTAATAGCGCGTTTAGATCGTCATGTGTTTGCTGCACTAACCAGTTATGGATACCACCAGCATGACCCGTGGCCGTCATTCCCAAACGACGCGCTGCGTAACTGGCAAGTAAATAAGTTTGTAATTCACCAGCGTGGATAATATCTCTGTCTAGGGTTTTTACCCCTTCGCTATCAAACGGGCTCGATGCAAGCCCTTTTGGCAGGTGAGGACGCTCCAAAATATTCACGCAAGGATTAAACACTTGCTTACCCAGTTGGTCGAGCAAAAAACTCGATTTGCGGTATAAGGCACCACCGCCAATCGCGGAAACCAAGTGTCCAAACAAACTATTCGCGATATCAGCACGAAATATAACGGGTGTTTGCATCGTTTTGAGCTTGCGGGGATTCAGCTTATCTAAGGTGGCTTGCGCCGCTTCTAAACCAATCTCTTTCGCCGATTTAAGGCCCTGCTTTTCTCTCGAAATCGAGTAAGCAGAATCCCGTTGCATTTGTTCGCCTTCTTTACCAATCACCATGGTACTCAAGGTATGACGAGTGCGAGGAAAGCCCGCTAAAAATCCATGACTATTACCATAAACCCTTAAACCTTGATGGCTGGCAAAACTTGCTCCATCCGAGTTTACAATGCGCTCATCTGCATTGAGTGCTGCTTTTTCAGCTTCCAAGCACAGTTCAATGCCCTGCTCAGGTGTTACTTCCCATGGATGATACAAATCTAAATCAGGCGGGTTCATCTCCATTAGCGCTCTATCAGCAACGCCATTACACGGATCATCTGAGGTGAACTTTGCAATATCTATCGCTTTCTCTACCACGCTTTTTAAAGCCTGTGGACTTAAATCAGCGGTTGATGCATTACCTTTATGGTTGCCAACATAAACACTGATACCTAGGCCACCATCTTGATTGAACTCAATCGTATCCACCTCCCCCATACGCGTGCTCACCGATAACCCCGATGTGCTCGACATCGCTGCCTCAGCAGAAGTAGCCCCCAACTTTTTCGCGAGGCTCAACACTTCGGAAACGGCTTCTTTCACTTCATCTATTTGCTTATAAATAGGGTCATATTGAGATCCCTGCATACTGATCATCTCTCAAAAATGGTTATTCTCTTTTAATGCTAACACACATCGAAACTATCGCCCCATTCAAGCGAAGCATTTGTGTAGGAAAATTGATATACTTACGACAAATTGGTTAAACCTGTACAAATCATGGCTAAGCAAAACAAACCTGACATTGAAGAAGAGATCATCTACGTATCAAAAAGCGAGCTAAAACGCGACGCGCAACAGTACCAGCAACTGGCTCAAGACCTTGCTGGCATGGCAAAAAAGCAGCGTGATAAACTCCCGCTCAGTGATGACTTGCTTGAAGCTATGGTTGTAGCGGATAAGATCCGTCAAAAAAGCGAAGCGTATCGACGCCATATCAACTACATTACCAAGACCTTGCGCCTAACCGATAATGTGGCTGAAATTGAAGCGGCAATTGATTTAATGCTGAATAAGAACAATCAAGCGGACGTCATGCTCAATAAAATTGAGTTAGTCAGAAATGAGTTGATCACCCAAGGTGATAGCAAAATTAACGAACTAATCGATGAGTACCCATCTTTAGAGCGCCAGAAAATGCGCCAATTAGTTCGTCAGGCGGCAAAGGAAGCAAAAGACGAAAAGCCTGCCAAGGGCTATAAAGAACTGTTTCAATACTTAAAAACAGTCATGATGCCTTAACTTATCATAGAAAATAAAAAAACCAGCCCGAGCTGGTTTTTTTATCTGTGCACGACTTATAAACTAAGCCGTACCACCCACGGTGATCTCATCAATTTTGAGGCTAGGTTGACCGACACCAACAGGCACACTCTGACCATCTTTGCCACATACGCCAACGCCCCTATCAAGCTCTAAATCATTGCCTACCATTGATATTTTGTTCATCACATCTGGGCCATTACCAATCAAAGTAGCGCCCTTGATAGGCGTTGTAATTTTACCATTTTCAATCAAGTAAGCTTCAGAAGCAGAAAATACAAACTTTCCTGAGGTAATATCAACCTGACCACCGCCAAAGTTTGGTGCAAAAATACCTTTTTTAACGCTGCTAATAATGTCCGCTTGCGTATCTTGTCCCGGCAACATATAGGTATTGGTCATACGCGGCATGGGTAAATGTGCATAAGACTCTCTGCGTCCGTTTCCTGTTGGTGCAACGCCCATCAAACGAGCATTGAGCTTATCTTGCATATAGCCTTTTAAAATACCATTTTCAATGAGTACGTTATAAGCAGCGGGCGTGCCTTCATCGTCAACATTCAACGAACCTCTGCGATTGGCAAGCGTGCCATCGTCAACTACGGTACATAAACTTGAGGCAACCTGCTCACCCATTTTACCGCTAAACGCCGATGCGCCTTTGCGATTGAAATCCCCCTCTAGACCATGACCAACAGCCTCATGTAGTAACACACCGGGCCATCCAGCACCTAATACAACTGGCATCGTGCCCGCTGGGGCGTCCACAGCCTCAAGATTAACTTTTGCTTGGCGTACAGCTTCTTGTGCATAAGCAAGCCAACGAGGTTTACCATCCACCAACTCTTTAAAATAACCATAATCTAAACGCGCTCCGCCGCCAGCACTACCACGTTCTCGGCGACCATTTTTTTCAAGCAATACAGAGCAATTTAAACGAATAAGTGGACGAATATCGGTGGCGAATGTGCCATCGCTTGCCGCTATCAACACTTCTTCATAAACAGCGGAGATTGAACTGACAACCTGCTGCGCATCAGGAGCCAACTCACGAATGGCATTTTCTACCTCGTGTAGCAATGCCACTTTATCGGTATCCGTCATACTTTGGATCGGTTGCGCGGGCTCGAATTGCCGTGACGCACTCACTTGCGAAAACACTTGTACTTTTTTATCTTCACCCGCTTGCGCAATACTACGTGCCGCCATCGCCGCTTTATTCAATGCTTCAATATTGATGGCGTCAGAGTAGGAAAACCCAGTTTTCTCACCAGCAACTGCACGGACGCCAACCCCTCGCTCAATATTATAACTGCCCTCTTTCACTGAGCCGTCTTCTAGCACCCAAGTTTCATGATGGCTCGACTGAAAATACAGATCGGCATAATCCACCTTATGTTGATGAATATAACTGAGCGTTTGTTCGAGCTGTTCTCTCGTAAGCTGGCTGTTGGTTAATAAATTCTGTTCAACACTATTCATAAAACTCGCTCTTAAATCGGTTGTGTGCCTGTATCGGCATATCTGCGCGGATCTGCTCTAACTGAGCAAGATCGATATAGGTACTGATCATGCCCAAATTGGTATGTGCATCGGCCATTATATTTCCCCATGGAGATAATATTAGGCTATGTCCGTAGGTTTTGCGGCCATTTTCATGTTCACCACATTGTGCTGCGGCCACCACATAGCACTGATTTTCAATTGCTCTCGCTTGTAGCAACGGTTGCCAATGCGCCGCTCCAGTTACCGTAGTAAATGCACTGGGTACTAATATTAATTGTGCACCTAATTGGCGCATTTGCTGGTAAAGCCCAGCAAATCGCACATCATAACACACGCTTAAGCCGATTTTGCCAAATGGACTATCGACCACCACGATGTCATCCCCCGCAATGGTAAAACGGGACTCTTGGTAACCACCACTGCCATCGGCAACGTCAGCATCAAACAAATGAATTTTGTTATAACGCGCGACCACTTCGCCTTCATCATTAAATAAGTAACTTGCCGCATAGTAACGCCCATTATCTCCTTGGACGGCCATTGTACCCGCAGCTAACCAAACTTTATGCGCTTTGCATAACGTGGCCAATCGCTCCACCCAAGTTTGATACTGTTGAGCAAACGCCAAGGACTGCTCACCATTTTGCATAAACGCCAACCAGGTTTCGGGCAAACAGACTAATGTGGGAGCATCAACTTCAGTTTCGCGTAAGCAATTTTCTAATACTGAAAAATTAGCCTCAGGGTCCATCGTAGAGCACATTTGCACGGCAACAATACGGGGGGAAGACATATTTTAGACTCCAAAAATAATTGCTTATGAGAGCTAACCTGTTACAGGCACCACGTCAGGTTTCGGCTCAGGGGGTTTGACAGGCTCTGGTTCTGGCGGCTGATTTTGTGCTGCTTGTGGGATCTCAACTTCGCGGCTTTTACGATCAATTTCCTGCACAACAGGCTCGCTCATTGTGCCTGTTACTTTAAATTTGATTTCCGAGATAACACGGGCCGAATGGATCACTTTATCAAGTGCCAACGCAGCAAGCCCAGATACAGGGTTTACCATCCAAGCAACTATCACAGGAAGGCTTGAGGTAACCTGTGGCGCGACTGATAAGTCATAGTTAATCTCTTGTGTGTTGAGATTGGCGTAGCCTTGAATACTCAAATCGGCGGGCACACCATCCAACTTGGTGTCTTTGGTGTAGGCTATCCCTTTGTCCAACTGTACACTGCCTTTCATTTGGTTGTAGAAAAATCCCTTGGAAAAAACATCTCTAAAATCTAACTTCAGCTTTCTGATCAACGAGTCTAAACTCAACAATGAGAATACCCGAGCACCTTGGTCGCTGATCTCCGCTAGGTGACCTTCGCCTAACTCCCAGTTTATTTCCCCTTGAAGGCTCTGAGTATCAAACTCATAAGGCGCCCCCTGCCATTCCAACTGGTAGGCAACATTGGCTTTTGAATCTTTAATGGTTGAAGTTAAATCAAATTCATCAAATAACTCACCAATGTCCTTACTGTTCATGATCCCATCAAAGTAGCTTTTGCCACTTTGCCAACGACCTTTACCGCGTAATACGTGTTCATTTTTATCGACCACTAACTCTGGGATCTGCAGTTGTGTGCCATCACCAAATAGCGACATGGTCACTTTATCTAGTTGATAACTTTTTACTTTGCAATCACTACAATTGAACTCAATGGCAGGAACACGTGTGAGCCAAGTGAGATCATCTTCCCGTTTATCTACCTCAGTGTCGGCCTCAATCAAGTTTATGCGTAAATAGTCACTGTCTATTTGTATCGGCCGACTAGAGCCCGATGGTGGCAGCAATGCTGAAACCCGAGCCTCTTTTGCATTGATACGCGCCGTCATGCCATCAGGACTTGCAAATAAGCGCATCTCAACATCATTAAAAGGCGTATTGGCAATACGAACTTGCGTAAACTGGCCACGAATAAGCTCCAGAGGAGGCAAAATTGCAGATTCTGGATCCTGCGCTTTAGGTAAGTTAATGAGTCGGTCAATAAAGTCTAACCAAGGGTCCAATATTACATCATCTTGAACTATGTTTACTTGAAGCCCTTTACCCGCAAGGCTTTGATTTGATGAACCTATGCTCAATTGAGCTTGGTTTATTTGTCCTGAGTCATTGTCTAAAATACCGCTAAAAAATAGTTTGTCTGCGATATTTGCGGTGATCAAATTTGAAATGTCATCCCCTTGAACTTCACCACTGAGTGACCAACTTTGCTCAGAAGACTTTTGATAGGGCACTGAGAAATGGCTGTTTACGCCTTGTAAATTGGAGTTGAATTTAGCGATATAGTTGAAACCCTGCTCAGTAAAATCTAACTTAACGTGGGTATTTAACTCGCTATTGCCGTCTAAGTAACCATCTAATAAGCCGTCTACATATGGAAGCAATTTATCAGCTTGTGCCTGTAAGCTGGTTTTTATATCCACTGCATAACGCGTTTTGTCTCCATCACCCAGTACATCAATGAGCAAAGGCATATCTAGCCAGTTAGCCTCTGCTTGCTTTAACTCTATACGATCATCAACGAATCGAACAACACCATTAACCTGTGAAAGCCGCAACCCCGGCTGGGCTAGAAATACATCCGCGTTATTCAGATCGACAAGCCCTTCGGCACGCACTCCTAACGTATGTAAATCTATGTCTAGTTTAACGCTACCAGTCACATCGCCCGAAGCTTGTACCACATCTAACACATTCACGAGGGGGTCTTTTAATGGCGTGTGTTGGAAAAAGTCTTTCAGCGACTGCGCTTGTGTCGTGTGCTTTATATCAACATATAAATTATCGGCGTGATTTAAATTGGGCAAAATAACAACAACCGGCTCGTTGAGTTTTTGGTTAATGAGCGAACCCGACTTCGCGTATATATCCATTCGCTCATTTACAAAGTGCAACATGGCATCTGCTTGCGTAATCGTCGGCCAATCCGGTGCAAATAAAAACTCTGCATCAACGATATCTGACTGGACCTCAAAACGTCCACCACCTTGCTCAAACGGGAAATTGGCCAATGGCCCAGACAGCAATACGCGACTACTGAGGTGTTTTCCTGCAACTAAGCCGCGGTTTAAATAATCAATCAGTGTTTTAGACATGACTGTTTGCGGAAAGTAGTCTCCCGCAGTTGTGGCATTGCCCCCCATTACTTCAGCGTACAAATCAAGTTCTGGCTGTTCACTCAAGCGCAGTGCCATTTCTGCGGCCACCGTTAAATCACGATTGTTAAACCAGATACTGTCACTGCTTAACTGCCATTCATTTGCTTGTTGATAAATCTGTATTTCTGCATTGAGTTGTTCATAAGCCAGAGGCTTACGAAACGCTGAGCCAACGTCTAACTTCGCATTTTCACTGAATAAGCTGACAACACCCGCATTATTTTGCCAGTTGAGTTCAACACGACCCTGCTCTATTCCAGGAATTCCATCAAAGTTTGCCCATTTGAGCGCTTGAATATTCAACCATATTTGTGGGTCACTCTGAGCCGGTAAGGTAATTTTACCTTGAACTGAGCCTGAGATGTCTATCGCATCAAGATTGTTCGCCCAGTCGGCACGGGCAAGCACAGCAAACTGTTGTAGTAGGGCTAAGCTGATATCTTCAAACCAAATCTGCTTCTCAAACTCTGAAAATTTGGCTTGTAATTTGACCGGATAAAATGGTTTACCGTCAGCAGAGAACTTAAACTCCGAACTGTTTAACAACCATTGTTCATGTTCAGGTACTAATTTTACTTGTCCTTGCTCAAATGCTAACACATGGACAGTATCCAACGCCTGCCATTGCATCTTGCTTGGCAGTGTATTTAGAGTAACTTGTTCAACTTTACCTTGGTTTAGAGAAAGCCAAAGCTCACCGTTAAGCTCCGTCGATATGTGTTTTTCCTGTGTTGCCAGATACTCTGTTAACCACTCGGCAATATCCACATTTTCAGCCTGCAAGTAAACTTGCCCGGCCAACTCTCGTAATGTTTCTCCACGCAAATTTAAACGTGCTGAAAAGTGCCCTTGCTGAAGCCCTGGAATAGCTACTTCACCTTCACCTTTGTGGCTATTGAAGTCGTTCTGCCAAGTGAGATCATTGAGTAAAAGCGTATGCTGCAATCCGCTTTTCATTTTTAAATTAAGTTGACTTGAGCGAATTGAAAAATGCCCTGTTTCACCTAAAAACAAGCTTTCAATGAGTGCTTGTTGCTCGAAGTTGGAATCGTTTGAATTATTGGCTTCGGCCAATTTGGAGACATCAACCTGCGCGGAAAAGCCATCCAATACAAAGTAATTTGAACGTAACTGCCAATTCTTTAGCGATTCTAGTAGGTTAAGTTGTAGGCTCGTTTTGGCGATAGACAAAGCAATTGGCGCACTTTGATTATCCACAAAGGTTAAGCTTTCCAGTACCAGAGCTGGGCCATTCCCTTCCCAACTGGCACTGATAGAGCCAATGCTCACACTCACATCAAACTGCTCATGAATTAAGCGTTCAATTTCCACCCGGTGATCATTGGCATAAGGTAAGCTGTATTTAACTACGGATACTAGAACAGCAAGCGTGACAAGTGTGATAGCAAAAATTTGCCACACTTTGCGGATACAAAAAAAACAAATGGTCTTGGCTTGCATTAGATGCTACGTCACCTTACATCATTACGACGTCAAACTGTTCTTGGCTGTATAAGCTCTCTGTTTGAATACTGACCTGTTTTCCGATAAAGAGTTCCAATTCTGCCAGATTATGATACTCATCGTTGATCAATGCTTCACTTACAGCAGGCGAAGCATACACCATAAACTTGTCAGCATCATAGGCCCTATTAACACGTACTATTTCTCTTAAAATTTCGTAGCACACGGTTTCAACTGTTTTCAATGAACCTCGTCCTGAGCACGAAGGACAAACGTCACACAGAATGTGCTCTAGACTCTCACGAGTCCGCTTACGAGTCATTTCGACCAACCCTAAGGCGGATAGACCATTGATATTCGCTTTTGCTCTATCTTTAGCTAAGGCAGTCTCAAGTGAATGCAGCACTCGACGCTTATGCTCGTCTGAAACCATATCAATAAAGTCAATAATGATGATACCACCCAAATTACGCAATCGAAGCTGACGCGCAATGGCAGAGGTTGCTTCAACATTGGTGTTAAAAATGGTTTCTTCTAAATTACGATGACCCACAAACGCACCGGTGTTTACATCAACGGTGGTCATGGCTTCCGTTTGATCTATGATGAGGTAACCGCCCGACTTAAGTTCAACTTTGCGATGTAGCGCCTTTTGGATCTCACTCTCAACGTCGAATAAATCAAAAATAGGGCGCTCGCCGGGGTAATATTCCAAGGCTTTCGCAAGTAATGGCACAAATTCTTCAGTAAATACTTTCAGCTCTTGGTAAGTCAGTTTAGAGTCAACACGGATGCGCTCCATATCTTCACCAACGTAATCCCGAAGAGTACGGAACGCCAATTTTAAATCTTCATGCAAAATTGCGGCTTTACTGGTTTTTTTGCGTCGGCTAACGATTTTGCTCCATAGCTTCTTTAAAAACTCTGCATCATGCTTCAACTCCGCTTCAGCGGCACCTTCAGCAGCCGTTCTAACAATGAAACCACCATTCTCATCATTGTATTGCGACACAATATTCTTTAAACGAGTACGCTCTTCTTCTGTTTCAATACGCTGGCTGACACCAACATGCGTTGCATCCGGCATAAATACCAAGTAGCGCGATGGAATGGTAATGTCAGTCGTTAAGCGAGCACCTTTGGTGCCAAGCGGATCTTTCACCACTTGAACCATAATGAACTGACCTTGCTTTACTAGCTCACGGATATCTTGCACTTTTTTTACGGGTTGCTCATCAACGCCTTCTTCAAACGAAGCGCTGTTGACGATATCAGAAGCATGTAAAAACGCGGCTTTATCCAAGCCAATATCGACAAATGCAGCCTGCATACCAGGCAGTACACGACTCACTTTACCTAAGTAGATGTTGCCCACAATACCCAGGTTGCCGATCCGCTCTACTTGTACTTCCTGTAATACACCATTTTCAATTAGCGCAACACGGCTTTCACTCGGTGTAACATTGATCAGAAGCTCACTGCTCATAAAACCCTTCGGTAAATTCTTTAATTAGTTCATTTGTTTCATACAAGGGTAAACCCATTACGGCAAAGTAGCTACCTGATATGTGAGTAACAAACTTCCCTCCAAGGCCTTGAATGCCGTAGCCACCCGCTTTGTCTGCCGGTTCACCGCTTTGCCAATATTCGCTGATCTCTTGGTCACTTAAGTGCTTAAAAGTGACATCTGTCGTGACCACTTTACTGAGTATGCGCTCAGGCATTGCCAAAGCGATTGCGGTGTGCACTTGATGAGTTCGGCCAGATAGTCGCTTCATTGTTTGACGAAAATCATCTTCATCTTTTGGTTTTCCAAGCGCCATACCATCGATAACAACAACGGTGTCGCTACCGAGCACGGGGCTGTCAACATAGCCACGTTTAACAGCTGTTTGGGCTTTCAAACATGCTAAGCGCTCTACGTAAATCAGCGCAGGCTCGTTATCAAACTGTGTTTCATCCGCATCGACAGAAAACTGGCTGAAATCATAGCCTAATTGACTCAGTAGCTGCTGTCGCCTCGGTGACGCAGACGCTAAATATAATTTCACTCGCATTAACGGATCCTAAACTGTCGACGGTATTTTCTTAATAGCAAAAAGATCCATGGCCAACAAAGCATACCCGTTAAAGCAGGCCATAAATAATGAAGACTAAAATACACATCCAGTAAAAAATGGTTTAACCAAAATATCAACAGATGATAAAGCGTTAAAAATAGGCCTACTAAGACCGCTTGCTGCCAAATCGAGAAGTTTCTGATCTTCTGAAAGTTACTTACTGTGATGTAGATACAAATCGAATAAGTAAGCGAGTTGACGCCAAGTGGTGCACCGATAGCCAAGTCCATAAGTAAACCTGCGACCCAGGCCCAGCCAATATTGACTCGATGTGGCACGGCAAGAGACCAGTACATTAACACCAGTAATACCCAATCGGGTCTAAAAGGCTCGGCTGAAATAGGCAATGGCATCAATGCCATCACTAAAGCGAGAAACACACTGAAAGCAATCAGAAAATAATATCGCTTAATCATCGCTCAAGCTCTCTTGTGAAGTTCGCCCTAAAATGAGTAACAAACGAATACGATCGAGTTGTGCAATTGGCTCGGCAAACACTTGAGCAAAAGGTAATCCTTCATCGCGCTTAAGCTCTGTTACCACAGCCACCGGATAACCTTCTGGAAATGTGCCACCTAACCCTGAAGTCACTAATACGTCACCAATGCGCACATCTAAGCTATGAGGGACATGGGAAAGCTTCAGCTTATTGATCTTACCGATCCCTTCGACCACCGTACGCACATCATTGCGCAGTATACGCACGGGTGTTGCGTGAGTGATATCTGTCATCAGTAGTACGCGAGATGTGGTTGTGCCAACTTGCGTAAGCTGGCCCACTAGGCCCATTTCATCTATGACAGGCTGACTTTCCGTCACGCCATCAATCGTTCCTCTATTAACTACTACCTGATGACTGTATGGATTAGAGTGAACAGACAGTACCTGCGCTATCAAACGGGTATTTTTCTCTCGAGCCGAAGCCCCTAGTAAAGCTCTTAGTTTTTGGTTTTCTCGCTCAAGAAGTTTTAGCTGTTGCAGTTGCTCGCTTTGGAGTAACTGTTTTCGTTTGAGGGCGTTATTTTCTTCGCTTAATTGCTCACGTGTTTGCAAGCTTTTAGCGCCGCTATTAAATGCTTCATAAGGCATACTCGCCAAATACAACAAAGGACTAACCAAGGTATGAAGGCTAGTCCTGATCATAGTACCGCCTTGGGTAAAGCGGTCACCGACAATAAGTATGATACTCAGCATTACTGCGACGGTCAGTCGCAGTTGTAGCGATACCGTACGGCCAAATAGTAGATTCATTAGTCGTAGCTAAATACATCGCCGCCGTGCATATCTATCATCTCAAGCGCCTTACCACCGCCACGCGCAACACAGGTCAATGGGTCGTCAGCAACAACTACCGGAATACCGGTTTCTTCCATCAGCAAGCGATCAAGATCTTTCAGTAACGCACCACCGCCCGTTAATACCATACCATGTGCGGAGATATCCGAAGCAAGTTCTGGTGGAGATTGCTCTAATGCAACCATAACGGCGCTCACAATCCCCATTAACGGCTCTTGTAATGCTTCTAAAATCTCATGAGAGTTCAAGGTGAAAGAACGAGGAACACCTTCCGCTAGGTTACGACCACGTACTTCAATCGAGACAGGCTCATCACTCTTAAATGCAGAACCAATTTCATGCTTGATATGCTCTGCAGTCGCTTCACCAATCAAGCTGCCAAAGTTACGACGTACATAGTTAATAATGGCTTCATCAAACTTGTCACCACCAATACGTACAGAAGATGAATAAACAACGCCGTTCAGTGAAATAATAGCGACTTCAGTGGTACCACCACCGATGTCAACCACCATCGAACCCGTTGCTTCAGAAACTGGTAAACCCGCACCAATTGCCGCAGCCATAGGCTCTTCAATTAGATACACTTCTCTTGCACCTGCACCCATTGCAGACTCTCGTATCGCACGTTTTTCTACCTGAGTGGCACCACAAGGCACACAGATCAAAACTCGCGGACTTGGACGCATGAAGTTATTATTGTGCACTTGTTTGATAAAGTGCTGAAGCATCTTTTCAGTCACATAGAAATCGGCAATCACACCATCTTTCATTGGACGAATAGCTTTGATATTACCTGGTGTACGACCCAACATCTGCTTTGCCGCAGTACCTACAGATGCAACACTTTTTGGACCACCAGCGCGTTCTTGTCTGATAGCAACAACAGAAGGCTCATTCAAAACAATGCCTTCTTCTTTTACGTAAATAAGCGTGTTGGCTGTACCTAAGTCGATTGACAGGTCGTTTGAAAATAATCCGCGTAATTTTTTAAACATGAGGCTGGGTAACCTTAAAGAAATACTTTATATCAAGCGGTAAATACCGCTCATCGTTAATTTTTATCGTTCTCGAACCAGTCGAAAACCAATGTAATTTGATCGAAAATCAGTAGCAAGTTCTAAGCGTGTAGAGACTCGTGCTAAGCTCGGTGCAAAATTCCATGCACCACCTCTCACCGTCACACCGCTTTGAGATGCTCGCTTTTGAGTCCATTCCCAAACGTTGCCCACTGTATCGTACAAACCATAGTGATTCGGCGAAAATTCGCCAACAGGAGAAGCACTTTTATTTGACCACTCACTGCCACACCACCCACAGTTTGCTAAACTCTTGCCAATTTCATTTCCCCACGGATACTCTGATGTAGTTCCCGCTCTGGCAGCATATTCCCATTCTACTTCGTTAGGTAAGCGAAATTGTGCGCCTTTCTCACCTGATAACCAGTTAGCATAGGCCTTTGCATCATCGTATGACACACATACTACAGGAAAGTTATCCGCTTGCTCATAGCCAGGTGTACGCCAGTTGTAGTCTATATCCCAAATAGGCTCACCATCTTTATAATAAGCACAGCCTCGGCTCTGCTCGGCTGCAGTTACGTAACTCGTGCTTTGAATAAACGCACGAAATTCGGCCACTGTCACTTCGGTGCTCTGCATACCATAAGAATTGCTCAACACTTTCTCAACAACAGGGCGCTCGTTAGCGAGCCCACTGCCAGCAATATCGCCCATTTTAAAAGTACCTGCCGGTACAATCACGACCTTGTTTTCAGGCGTAGTGGAAACAATTTTTACCTCTGATTGTTGTTTGTTTTCCTGCTCGCTTTTGGGTGCCGGTACAGCAATCGACTCAGACTTTTTTACCAACTTGGCATTGATTGTTCTAGCCTTTCGTAATGTCAGTGTTTTTTTGAATGGCTCATAACCTAGCTTACGTACCTCGATGTCATAGGTTCCCACAGGTACTTTTACCGACAACTTGGTCGAGCCATAGCTCACACCATTAATAAATACTTCATCGTCGTACACATTTGAACGAAGCGTCAATTCAACGGTTGCCTGAGGTTTAGGTTTCGTTGTTTGCTTTGTCGTAGAATGCGTAACTTCAATCACAGGCTCCGCAGGCAAGCGTGTCACTTGCACATTACTAATACTTTGCGCTTGTTCGCTAAACGTTAATTGATTATCACTATACACAGCTGGGTAATTCGCTTGATAACCTACAGCGCCAGCCATAGGCGTACCATACTCAGCGCAAAAACGATTGTCTACGCTGATTAAGCTGCAAAGACGGCTGTTATTTACATCACCACGCATGGTCACGCTTAAATTAACACTGTAATTACCTTGTCCACTGAATGCACTATCCACAACATGGCTATTAATTACCTGCACTTGCGCACCTGCAAGGTTACGCTTAGGCTCTACCAATCGTTGTTCGGTTAGATTTGCAAATAATTGATCAACAAAACGTTTTGTTGCTTTTTGCAGTGCCATTTGTTGGCCCCGTTGCTCACATGCTGCAAGCGTTTCTGTGCGTTTACAGTTGATAGTATGATCAACTTCAAGCGTCCCCTCACGTGTAAATTCATTGCGTAAACGCTCAACACGGGCTGTACTAAGTTGGTCTTTCAAGCTCTCTAATGTGTTGATTAAAGTGTGCTTAGTGACTCTGATCTGCTCAATATCTTTACGATGCGAAGCTATCGCCGCAAGCTGCATCGTAATATCATCTTTGTTTGTTTTATGATTAATAACCGCGTCTTTATAGCGGTTTTGTGCGCCTGAAATGTCTAGCGTTGGATCATCAATCAAACGTCGATACATATCGTTCATTGCGTCGAGCGCTTGATTTTTTTCTTTATCTAAATCAGATGACCGCTTTCTTAATAACTCTAGTTGCGCTTGTAGTCTGGTTTCTTCGCTGAGGTGCTTGTCTAATAGTTGCGTGTAGTTGTCTAACTCAGTTTGTTTCACCGAAAGTTGAGATTCAATGGCTGTCACCGTCGCTGTATCTTGTGCCACAGCATGAGGCGTTATGACACTCGCAGCCATCAAAGTGGCAGAGACAAAAAAAGATAAAGAAGCTATTCGCATATATTCCATTCCCAAAAACGCGGCAATTATTTGGTCTTTGTTATTTTTTATAGTTAGTTCTTAATGCTATGTACTTACAAAGCAAAACACAAGCTTTCGGCCATTATTATCTGAGTTTACAACTATTAACCACAGAGTTGCCAGTGCTCATCTCATATTTTAACGCTTTAACTGTTAGAATTATGGCAAGATACGTTTAAAAAGTCAGTCATAAGTATGAGCACACTACCACTCCACTGGCCAGAGTCCCCATTACAGAAAATACGTCACCCTCTATTAGAGCAAAAAAAGTTGAACTTGTTCGTAAAAAGAGACGACCTGTTACACCCACATATTGCAGGAAATAAATGGCGCAAGCTGAAATACAACCTTGTAGCGATGCAAGAACAGAAAAAGGAAGCGTTTATTACTTTCTCAGGTGCATTCTCTAATCACCTCTACGCCGCAAGTATGGCGAGTCGATTATTTGACCTACAAGGACATGCTGTAATACGTGGGCCCCATTTAGATCTCAATAACCCAACCATTAAAATGGCTAAAGCATGTCAGATGAACTTACATATTGTGGACAGAGCAACATATCGACGAAGGCATGATCAAGACTACCTAGACTCACTGCAAACTCAATTCCCACATTGTTACATCATTCCTGAAGGTGGCAGCAACCAAGCAGCATTAAAAGGTGTAGAAGAGCTCGCGCACAGTTTACCTGACACAGACTATGTGATTTGCGCCGTTGGGAGCGGCGGCACCTTAGCCGGCTTGATAAAAGGCGGTTCCCTTGATACACAGTTCATCGGTATTCCCGTACTCAAACAAGGACATTACCTAAAAGATGAAGTGATTCACTTATTTCCTAATGCGGCACAGCAAACCAATTGGCAATTGCAGTGCGATTTTCATGATGGCGGCTATGGCAAGTTTTCTAACGCGCTTTGGCAATTTTGCAAAATTATGAAACAGCAGTGCCATTTACCCTTAGAACCTGTTTATACGGGAAAGATGTTTTACGCTTTATGGCAGCTTATAGAGGCGGATTTTTTCAAACCCAATAGTTACATTACCGCCATTCATACAGGCGGGCTACAAGGGCTTGATGGCCTAAGGTATCGCCAATTAATACCCGACTAACTCCATTTGCTGTAACAGCTCTGCAAAGTAATAACCTTGAGCCCCGTTTACACCCAGTGTTTTGAGACATTCAAGTTCAGCTTGCGTCTCAACACCCACAGCATAAACGGGTACACCTAGTCTTTTCGCTTGATATATAATTTGCTTGATAGTTTTTTGTTTTTGGGTACTTTTATCTAATTCGTGTACTAAATCCACACTCAATTTTATCGCTTCCAACTGCTTATTTTCTCTGAGTGTATTCACCATTAGCGGTGCGCTGACATGATCAATAATTAACGATACACCTAACCCGGTAAAAAATAGTTGCTGCGCGTTTATTTTTTCATAATGTTTGTAGTAGTCGTCCGCTGATAATTCAAAACTTAATTGCTTCCCGATTGAACAATCTCGGATCGTATTTGCTAGCCACTGTACAAACTCTGCATCTAACCAGTTAGCAATATGTAAGTTAATACTCACCTTTGCTTGATGTTTTTCTTTCGAAAGTACCATTACCGTATGTTCAACGATCGCTTTATCAAGTACCTCGAGGTTTTTCTTACTGTGTAACTGTGGGATAAATTGTTTTGCGGCAATGAGCCCTAATTGCTCATGTCGTACTCGCAAGAGCGCTTCATTTTGAATAATGTCCTGCTGATGAAAACCAAATAAGGGTTGAAAAAATAAAACAAACTGGCCATTGCTAATACATCGGATGAAATCTTCTTCACTACTGTTCATCGCAGTTTCATGGGTTTTATTAAGTGGCATCATATGCACATGCTGCCATACATTATTATCTGCAATTTCCAAGGCAGCACGTGCTAATTGATAAACATGTGCTTGTTCCGCATCTTGTTGATAAAAACAGCCTCCCACTTTTATCTGCTTTCTTGATAAATCAGGCCGAAGCTCTCGGGTAACACGAAACATGATTTCATGTAAACTTTTTCCAAGTTCAGCCACATCGCCCCAAGCAACTTGTTCATAAGTGACTGCAAGTGCCCCTGAATTTAAGTACTTTATTGAACATCGAGATTTGCTTGATAAATGCTTATGCAACGCCACGATAAAATGATTTTTTACATCAAGTACCGCATCCAATTTGACTGCCCAACGAACCAATAAAAAGACATTAAACAAAGTGCTATCAGCGCTTCTTGGGTCCACTGCTGGCAAAGCACTGTTGTCCGTTAAACTTTGATTGCTTTCACCCGATAAAAATCGCTTAGGCCTGACTCTATATACTTGCCACCAGCGATAAAAGAAGGCCAAAAAGCCAACAAACAAAATGTTGAAAAAAGTGATGATATAAAAATGCTTAATGTACGGTTTTTGATGTTCCAGTTGTAGAGTGATACCCGAAGCGCTAAACAAACTCGCGTCGCTCCCCGCTTCTTCTGGCACAGTGATGTATTTGATCCCATATTGCTGCGCTATTTCACTGATATTTTCCTCGCTTCTAAGCTCCGTAGGCAATTGCGCAACTCGTTCAACAACTGACATAGCCCGCTGATGAATTTGCAAGTGAAGGAGATGGAATAATAAGACATTCAACGCGAGCAAAGTGGCTAACGCAAAACCTGCCTTTAGAAGCAATGTTTTAGACTTCAAATACACCAATGCCACCTTGTTCAAACACAATTTATGTATGTTTAAGTGTTGTACACAAGGCAACAAAACTCAAGTTATCAGGCATGCTCCAAGCGGATGACAGTAAGGCTTTGTCAGGTATTTTCCCAAGTCTATAAAATAAAAAAAGATCCTCTCAATTGGGATCTTTTCGTGGCTAACTCAACCTTTATTAAACGCTAATCAGTTACAGCTTTATTTTCATACTCGCAAGCTGTGTTTGTGGATCTGCGAGCTTGGTTATAACAAAATGATAAATTGGCTATTGAGTAAGTAATGAGATATGACATCAAATGTCAGTGAACTGGTGACCAAAGTGGTGACTTCATCATTTTAGACCTCATTAATTAATTGGAAAATACAGAAATTTCCCTCTCATTCGCAGGATAGATCCAGAATATTGAGTAGTTTTTCACGCGATCGTCAAAAGCTAACATTCGCTTTTACCTATACGCCAATTCTCATAAAACTCTGTAGCAAGCGCTTTATGAGAATGTCCAGTCAAAATCAGATACCGAAATATGTACTAGTTTGTCCAGATAACTTTTAAGGGAGGTATCGTTGTCAATTTGTACCAAAAGCTCGAAATTTTCGGCATTTGCGCATTGACCGAGTATTCGTCAAATTCCTCGTAAAACTGTCCAACAAACTCATCCAATGTGTAAGAAGATAAGGCAAAAGTCAGCATGCCTTTAAGTGGCTCACCAGATACCGAAAAACTAATAACTTGCGATTCTATCAGGCGCTGTATCGCATTAGCTAAGAGCGCATCAGGATTTTCATCGGGTAGGATCTTGTTAAGCAAATCATTACATTCCCTACGATTCGAGGCATTGAGTACGGTAGCGAGCACCGCACGTGTCGTAAAGTCGCTAATGTGTTCTCGCCATAACATCAGTTGCCGCTTGACTTTCTCACTTTGAATGGATGTTAATAATTGCTCTGCTACAGCACTGCCGTATTTGTTGGTGATCACCTGTACCATCGGATCTTTAACGCCAACGTTGTAGTCAAGTAACAATTCGATGACCTGATTTAAGCCAAGCTGCTCCACCAACAACTCAAAAAATGCATGATTAGGCGGCATCAAACGTCCGGCGTCAACTTGGAAAATAGTTATCAGCTTTCGTGTTTCATTGATAGACCGAAAGTAATCGGTCGCGATACTGCCACCGTAAAAATTACGCTGTGGCGAGAAAGCAGCGTGTTTATGTGTTCGCACAATCAAGGTTATCGAGGGAGATTCAAGATGAAACAGCGAGTGAATATAGGCTTTTCCGCCATTAATCAACGATATGTCACCTTCTTTCAGATGAGAGATTTTGCTTTTTTTCAATTCACCTAATTGAACGGTTTCATCAACACTTTCCCGTTCTTGAAAAGTAAATTGCGTTTCAATGCTTGAGCCGCGAAGCACTTTAAACGCCCCCGTAAATCCGTGTTCATGAATGCTGGTAGAAGCGTTATACCAGTGCAAGGCTTGTACGATAAAATGGCAATTACTGAATAAAATGACTGGAAAATCACTAAAGTTTTCTTTGTTGTCTGCAAGCAACGGTAAACTCTTCAACTGGTAAGCCAACAACTCTCTGTCACTCACATCGTAAGTAATACCAGATTGTTGGATACAATCAAAAGCGATTTTGGCGAAAGCGTTAATATCATAGGACGTTGCTTTGTACTCAGCATCAACACGCAATGCTAATTCGGTTGCACACTTAAAAAAGCTGCTCATAACTCACATACCTCGTTTTTTCGCATTAGTTCTGTAGCAAGGGGTTTATTGACATCAATTACACGATCAGCGGAATTAATAGTTTCGGGTCGATGAGCAATAGAAATCCTAGTGATCCCCATTGCCGTTAAGTTTTGATTTATTTTTGCTTCCAATGCGACATCTAAATGACTCGTTGCCTCATCCAAAAGCAGTATTGCAGGCTGACGATACAACGCACGCGCAATCAATACTCTTTGCCTTTGTCCACCTGATAAGCTGGTACCAAGTTCGCCAATGTGTGTTTTATAACCCATTGGCATTGCTAAAATATCATCATGAATACAAGCCAATTTAGCGCACTCGACAAGCCGCGTATGACAAGGTGAGTCATGAAATAGAGAAATATTTTGCTCCAGATTTCCCGACATAAGCGTGTCATCTTGCATCACCGATGCTACTTGTTGTCGAAAATATTTCATATTAATTTTGGCTAAGTCGACACCGTCGATATAGATATGCCCAGCCACAGGTTTTTCGATACCTAGCAGCAACTTAAAGATTGTCGATTTACCTGAACCCGAGGCGCCAACAATAGATACAAACTCCCCCTTTGAAACATTCAAAGATAAATTTTTGAATATATAGCGCGAATTTTCGCCATATCGGAACGATACATTTTCCAACGACACACGGCCTTCGACACTGGTTTGTTCGGCGGTAGATTCATGCATATATTCTCGCTCAGTTGTCACGATATCCGAAAGCCTTTCCATCGAAATAGCGAGCATCTTGTATTCAAAAAATTTTTCGATCAGATTAGCAACTTTTCCCATAAAGTTTTGTTTATAGGCCATAAAAGCGAAAAACATCCCAAGAGTCATCTGTGTCGACATGATTTGCATCGCGGCGAAGCCAATAACAATAATATTCTCCGCACCAAACAATGTGCGATTAATCGCTCCATATGATATTTGATGTTTTGAAATGGCAATATTATCATTGATACTTCGGCTCATGAGGTTCTGCCAAAGCCCTTCAATTAGATGCTCTATTCCATATAACTTTATGGTTTGAATAGACCTGACGGATTCCATGAAGTAACTATTTTCTCTAGCGATTGATTCTATCTCTTGTTGGTTTTTGTTTTTAAACGACGCATACATTGCCAATCGAATCAGAAAGTAAATACCGGACGTCACAAGAATGACGACGGTCAGCGATGGACTAAAAAACAACAATATCATTAACGTAAAGATCGCGGTTACACCATCCAGAAGCGTCTCAACAAGGCCATTGGTCAACAGTGCTCTGACATCATGAATGGCATTAAATCGCGAAACAATATCCCCCAAGTGTCGGGATGAGAAAAATCCAGTAGGTAACCTGATTAAATGACGAAATAAATTCGATGTCATCTGGAAGTTCATGCTCTGACTCAGGTTTAAAATCGTAAATGACCTAAGCACTTGTGCGACAACTTCAAACAATAGAATCATTGTAAAGCCGATACCTAAAACAACCAGTAACGCCGTACTTTGCGACGATAAAACCTCATCAACAACAATCTGTATGTAATAAGGACCGGCCAATACCAAAACTTGCAGTAATATTGAAATAGAAAAAGCGAGTAGAATTGAACGCTTGAAACCACTCATTTTGCTAAACAAACTGCGAATACCAATCGAAGGCGGCTTTGGCTTAGTTTTAAAATGGCTGGTAGGTGTAAACTCTAGAGCTATGCCTGTAAATAGAGGTGACACCTCTTTATAGGAAAGTGTGATTTCACCTTTGGCCGGATCATTTATATACAACCTGTTGCCTTTGATTTTTCTAAGGACGACAAAATGATCCATTTTCCAATGTAATATACAAGGAAGCTTCAAGTTTTTAACTGCGTCAAGCTCGACTCTTACAGGCCTAGGAAGTAGCTCTAACTTTTCAGAAAAGCGAATTAAGTCATTGAGTGTTAAGCCTTCACTCGATATTTTGAACATCCCTCTTAACTGAGACATGTTGCTCTTAAACCCGTGAAAATACGCTATCATACCCAGGCACGAGAGACCACATTCTGTCGCTTCTGATTGTAAAAAAGACGGAGTACGCTTTTCGAAAAAGTCCAACGCTATACCCCTCCCCTGAGACTAAATATCGGTGAAAACAGCCACTCGAGGAAAGTACGTTCATACATGATAATATCAGCTTCAAGGGTCATTCCTGCTCGCAATGAAAAGGACTTTGCATACGCATTAATTTTCGTCTCATCAAGTCTAACTGTCGCCTTATAGCTTGGCTCAGAAACAAGATTCGGTATGGCTAACTCTGACGGGAACAGCAATGCTTTTTCGACTTCAACAATGGTGCCAGAATACATTCCAAATTTTTGATAAGGGAATGCATCGTATTTGATATTCACACTTTGCCCTGGTTCGACAAACCCTGATGCACTCGTGGGAATATACAAAACAATCTCTAAGTCGCTTCCTTGAGGGAGAATCTTTAAAAGTACCACGCCTTCATCAACGTACTCTCCTTGTTTAAAGTTAACGCTAGCAATAGTGCCGCTTTCAGGTGCTTTAAGAAATAAACGCTTTTCATATTGGAGCAATTCTTGGTTGGCTTTTAAGGCCAATATTCTGTTTTCCAAATTTAATAGTTCTTCTTCGAATTGTCGTGAATCCAGTTTGTAATTCGCTTCTTTTATATCAATTTCAAATGACTTAATTAACTCCTTCATTCTGAGAAGCTCAATTTGTCTTGATGAATTTGTGTTTTCTTTCTCGATAATATTATATTCTGAATGTAGATTTTGTGCTTTGAGGGATAACAAGGAATCCAATTGATTTTCTTCGCGTTTTATTTGCTGAGTAATAATATCAAATCGTGCTTCGACGTTGCTTTTCAATTGCATTAAATCGCGAATTTGATCTGTGATATAATCGACTTCGGTTGTTCTGTTCGCCTTCTTTTCTGAAATTATTTTCCCAATGTTTGCAATCTGGTTTTCTATGTTCATGATCTCTGCGATCATCAAATTTTGATCTGAAGAAATATTTTTTTCATTTAGGATACTTAGCAAAGGTTGGTCTTTAGAAATAAGCTGGTCGAACGTCACAAAAACTTCGTTCAACGTGCCTGAGCGAGGCGCCTTGACTTGAATAACCCCCAGTTTTGGATGAACAACACCTCTTACTTGTTCTTTAAGTGTGTAGGTATTTAAGATCATAAAGAGGAAAAACGAGACAACTAAAGCGCCAAGCAACATTGTCAGGTATCTAAATTTCGCTGGAGGCAATAAAATGACATTACCTTCAATGGACGTTTGTTTATGCTCGATGGCTTCTTTTCTAAACAAATTCTCAATATTCATGGCACTTACTTAGTTAAACATAATGCAAGACATTGAACGTTGTGTGTTGATAGCACAGCTGATGTCGTGTTCATTGGTAATCTAAATCCCCCATAGAGAGTACCGGAAGCACCTTGCCTCATCGCGCCTATCCAGTACATCATTGCAGCAAAACCAACCCAGAATCTCTGTTGGTTGAATATTTGCTCGTTATGTATTTGCAATATTTGTTGCTTAGGGACGAATAAATACACTAAGCTCGCATCGCGCAAATCATGTTGATTAATAGCGCAGTAAATAAAATCACGTTCCACTTTTTTAACGCCCCCCCCCTCACAGTCAACTCGAGTTATCTCACAGCACGCTGAGCCGCGTCGCAGTACACGATACATTTCAACACCTTGTAACTGGCCATCATCATGTTTCAAGAACGTCTCTTGTACCTGAGACTCGATGCGGCCTGCCAATGTACTCAATACCGCCGGTGTTGATAGGCTTCTTAAAGAGCGACGATGCTTAAGCAACAAAGAAAGTTGCTGCGCAATAGAATAGGAAAAAACAGACTCTCCCCCGATCACCATTACCGACGTGACAAAAATATGTGATTTAGAAGCTGGTAAATTTAACAACCCAGAAATTTCTGGATAACATGACACCTCTTTGATATTGCAATTGAATCCCGCCATATTTGCTCTTACATAAACACTATATGCAGAAGCGCCGGCATCACTATAAGCCAGCATCGAAGCTTTATATCCGTATTTATTTTCCAGCGCGGCTATATTCGCTACCGAGATGAGTACAGTACTATTGATATCTTGCGTTATTGCCACGAATACTTCTTTGCTGATAGTGCGTATTTTATGAAATACTGAACGATGGCCGCCGTATAAATAGACCTCCCCCACTTGCAGCTCAATGTTAAATTTAACGAGATAACAGACATTGCTCGAAAGATTACCAGCTGAAGGGGTGACTCTCCTAAATTGCTGAGTCTGCCTATCAAAAGCGTGTCCAAAACCATACCTTACAATGGCTTTAACGGTTGCTGAAATTCCGCAAATATTGGTATTCGCCTCGCCAAGATATGTCGACTTACAATCAATCACTACTTTATTGGTTACATTGACTTTCCGTTTTTTTTGATAAAAATCGGTATCGGCAATGGGATAAGATGTTGTGTTTATCCCTCCCGTCCCAAGCCGAAGAGATTCGATATAGTGAATGAGTAAATGAGCACAAAGTGCTTCCGTAAAAACTTGTGTAAAGTCTATTGCCATTTCTACCGGATGTGCCCTAAACGCAATATGCGTCACGCGGGAAGTGTCACCAACTTTGTATATAATTAGTTGGAATTTCTGCGTTGTTTGATGGCCGATTTCTACGTAAATGTAAGGTGTTTCATATTCGTTATCACAATAAGATTCGATGGGATACCGCGCACCGAGCAGTGCTATTAACCGCGAAGGCAAATTGCGACAGATGAGTTTTCTGATCTCAATATTTTTATGCGTAAGCCCCTGACGATCAATGAGATGGCTAAATCGCAATGCGTAATCACGCTCATGTGCGGGCAATGCCAATTTGGTTAGTAACACGCTATCAATTAATATACCTCGTTCAAGCAACTTGCCTTCGTGAGCACTGTTACCTCGCGCTGAAAAATACACAGTATTCGGCGTCATATAGCCGTCTTCGTCATGTTTCAAAAACGGTAAGAGAAAATTGATTTGCCCGCAATCTTCAATAATATGTGTTTTAACTCCACCCGAAACTAGCAATAGTTTCTCGCTTAGAAATGTATATGTCAGTGCAGGATTGATAGAAATGTTCATTGTGTCGTCGAACCGAATAAGGCTGAAAAACCACGAAGATGTCTATCTTCTTCGTGGGCTGGGAAACAACGTTCGCATCCGTGAACGGGCAAGACTGTGTAGGTTTCTAGACGAGAATTGAGATAATCTAATACCCATAGCTTTTCATGAGCCTGTTGCGAGACTTTTGCGAGGAGACATTCAAGAATGAGTGTCAATATGTCATCGGTCATTCCCTTAGTTTCGATTTTTACATCATGTGCTCGCAGTGATTGCAACGCTGTCTCAACTTTCCTGTTAACATCCCAAACCCCAATATTCGCCTGCCACCTCTTAGAAAAACATGACAAGCACACATTACTTTTGGTAAATGTTGGGCTTACAATCACTCGATGGGTTGCTGCTGCAACAAAAAACCACGGTTTAGCAACTGGTTGTACATTATAAAATCCATCAATGGCGTGCCAGTTAAAGCGATCCACAACTGCGACGTCAAACACATCTTCAGCATGTTCGATATGAGTTACAGACTGCCTGCTTTTCGCTTTTAGACGAGAACCAAACTCATCGCAAACCGTAAATTTAAATATTTCAGATTGATTCATAACGTCAGAAAAATGGATTCGGCTGAGGGTTGTATTTTGAGACATGACCAATTCGATTGGTCTTCAGGAAGGACCTTACGTCTCTACTTCTACGAGTATTTATAATTCGCGGCAATTGTCGATTAGCGTTACACGGTTGAAAGTATGGAGCAATGCATTTGATAACGTTCAGCCCAACAAGGTTTATGTCGTCAGTTGTCAGATTAAACATCAGCAACTGCATCGAGCGACTTTTCAAAAACTGAGTCACGGTTTCTACTGGCGACTCAAAAAGCTCCTCTTGCGCTTTAATATCTGACAATCGGACAGAATGACATTCATCTAAAAATGCTAAAGCGAGTTGTTCAGGGGAGTAGCAATGTGCATTTTTATTGCCTTTGATAATCGCCATTTGCGCAGCGACACATTCACTTCTCGCTTTCGTCATTGCCCGTTCGATATCTGGATATGCTGAAGCGCCAAAAACAACGAAATTGCCAAGTGGAGGTGAAACTCGTCGAATTGCTATGACAACAGGCAACGCCAATTCCAACTTACAGAAATAGTAGCGTTGCTCAATAAATGCGACATCATCCTGCTGCGCAAGACCTTTTATCACTTCACTTTCGCATTGTTCAAAGACTATCTGTGGAAACTGAATCTGCATAAGCCAGAAGTTTTCCACCATGTCCCTTTCAATGACTTCCAAAATGGCATTGTTCACCGCCACCTCAAAGTCAAAATGCGCTGCGGTTCCCGTAGAATCGTTACTGAAAAAATCGGATACCATCGCATTATCAGGCAACAAATGGACCCACCTAACTGGCGCGAGTATTGAGACACCTTCGGTGACGGAATACCCTTTTACCCAGTGAGAATGGGCGCTAAGAGAAATGGAATACGTTGTTATTTCAGTGCCTGAGTCACTTAGATATTGCAAACCTTCGACACTTAAATAATCACAAGTTGTTTTTGTTAACGCATCGCCTGATAACATTTCAAACGGCTCAACAATAGCAGCGGCATAACGTTCTGAAGTTTCAACAACAGCTTTTAGTGCGGCAAAATCTCGCACTGCATCAGTGCTCGACCCGCAATGAACAACATTGTCATCTGCCAATGTATGACCAAAACAACACGCCAAATCCCCCGTTGTCGCAGAAAAATAATGCAAGTTATCTTCATGCGGACTATTGGTAATTATTTCATTCACATTACTGATAATACCGACATAGGGGTTAACCAGCGACGAAGGCAAATTTAAACCATCAACGGCAGACATAATTGTTATTCAAACCTGACGAGATTAAGCACCGATAAGCGCTCATAAAAACTGTCATCTAGCGAAGGAAACATAGCTGATAGCTCAGTGATTGGCATTGTTTCGTGACGTTGAATCAACGTCACTGCTTCCCACTCAGACGAACTAAAACTCACACCAATGGTGCCTTGTTCAACTTTCACGACTTCACCGTTAGACACATAACTATATGTAAAAGGGATATATGATTCGAAGATGACTTGTGAAAAATTGAGTGCTGGGTGATAAACACTCACACCTTTACATTGTGCTCTTGCAACACCGCGTCTTAACTCAGAAATAGCTCGTCGTACACTTTGCTCACTCACCACGACATTGCCCAATGTTTCGTCTATCGAACCAAATATCTGTTGCGATAGCGACTCGTCGTAAAAAAGCTCATTCGAAATGTTTTCAGCCAACTCACCTCCTTGGCCCAACAATTGCCGAACTAAATCTTGTTGTGAAATGTTTTTTAAACCAATCGTCAGATGTAGAGAGCTGCAAGTATGGGTTTTTGCCCTATGCTTTACCCCTCTTGGTATATACAGACTTTGGCCTGCTTTAAGTGTTAACTCGTGATGAGGAAGACTGTCATCTTGTACTTCCCAATGCTTTTCACCAAATAGCTGTAGTACGATAACATCATGATTGTCACTATGAAGTGTAAATGCTGTTGAATTTGCTGGTGTAAAATAGGCGTTAGCTTGTGCGCTGACCCCCAATGAATAAGACAAATGATGGCAAATATCTGAAATGCTCTGCACAAACAGGTGGGTACTGTTCATTATGAGCGAATAGCCACTATAGAAATGACGCCATATAAACTGCAGATTGACGTGGTTAGACGAGCCAACCTCAACGTAAGCACCACCGTTGACGATTTTTAAATACCCTAAGCGAGCAGCGACTTGGGTATAATCGTTAAACAATGCAACAGAAAATGCGCCCTTAGCTTTCAGTGTATCCTCATATTCTCCAACGAAACTGGTATCACCGCGAAAATCGGCAAGAAACCGTGATTTATCACATCCAATTAAGCTCTGTACGATATCCATATTCACACTTACTCATTTACGCTATCAAAATACCAATTTCTGATATCTGAAAAATAAGACTGAACCTGCATTATATCTGACGCCCCCTGAACCATAAGACTATGGCTTGCCTCAGGCACACGAAAAAAATCAACATCTTTCCCCGACAGATACAGCGTACTATAAAGCGCCTCTGTTGAAGTAATCGGGACACTGGCATCTTGCATACCACTGATCAATCTGATTTTCGCATCTGTACCTTCTAGATTTTTAGCAGTAAATACACGCAAGAAACTCGACCAGCGCAAATAACTGTGCCCCCATACAAATTGGGTTGAATCTGATGGGTTGGCGAGAATATTGCTGATAATCTTGCTATTTCCTTCAATCCCTTTGAGTATCGCGGTGTCACTTTCCCCTTCAAAAGCTTGGATATTAAAATCAAACAGTTGAGAATAGGTTGCACCGATTAAACCGAGATGACTGATAGAGGCATGGTGTTTTGCCAGCCCAGAAGCCATGACAGCACCTTCTGATATGCCTATCACTAGAGCCTTATCTTTTTTTGTGAATGGTAAGGACATTGCGTGTAGATAAGCACCGGATATACTCTGCAACCAATTATCATATGAAAATTGGTTGTGATACTGAGCAGAGCAACCGTGTTTACGCGGTTTCTGTTCAACGGATTTTTCATAAGAGACAAATGGCTTGTTTACCACCATAACAGCGAATCGTCCTTGTGCTGCGGCGTCAAGCAATGAAAAAACACTGGACATATAATCCCCCTGATAAGGGGAAAGAAAAACAGGTCGACAGCCCGAACCTTGTATATAAAGCAATATTGGCGCGTTTTGCTTTGCTCTGCTGATAAAGTATTCAGTCTGTAAAGTATTTGATTTGTACCTTAAAAAGGTCATACCACCAGATTTTATCTCGCCAACATGATTGAAGCCCCATGCGCTAAGCATATTGCTGAGAAAAAGCATTATGACAGCAAGCCCCTGCACAAGTGATTTCTCGGTCAAACGCACATGCATACTAAGCACTCCTTGCTACAGCTTCACCAGAAAGCCGCTGTTCCATGACGTCGATTGGGTAACCAACATCAATAAGTCTTGCAGCCATCTCCGAATAAACTTCTTTCAAGCCATCACATAACACTGATTTGTTTAAATATTCGTTGTTTTTTTTGTACCTATTTACCAAACGACCGTTGGCGCTTCCACTTTTACAATAAAGTTTCCACGCACAGCTATTACAGTCACCGAGTACTTCATCTTGTCTTTGTTCAAGGTGCCTGATATTGGGTTGTGCCAAATATTCATCCAGCATTCCCTTTGTTGCATCGAATGAAAATAACGCTTCATCCACCATGCGAAGTGTGTCATCTGGACCACAGGTTCCATCGCTGGAAAAAGTGAGGATTAAAGTACCATTTGAATTTTTAAGTTGTTGCCCAGTCGCGCGATCAACCCCCGTAAGGAACGAATAGAAATTGTCGAAGAATCGCACTTGAATATCGGAGTCTTGATATTCAAGCCATGCGTTAAATGCCCCGACCAAAAAATCTCCGACCGCGCGAGCCTTGTTTTGATCAAATGTATCGTGGGTATCTATTGGCAACAAAAAGTCAATCCATGAGAGTCCGACTTCTTCTACAAAATGCTTGAACGCTTCCGCGCCATCTTTGTCTGGGTCAATAACGGAAAGCACCGCTGGTTTAGATATTAGTCCTTGTTGGTAGGCACCTTTGAGAATATCGACCCCTTTCATGACCCTGTCATAAGTACCTTTGCCTTTATGGTCTATTCTGTTTTTATCATTGTCTTCCTTGTTACCGTCAATGCTAACGCCTACTGATATCTGATACTTACTAAATATTTTGATCCAATGTTTGTTAATCCGCATTGCATTGGTTTGCAATGAAAACTGGACACCTACACCATCTCCTTCGATGGTGTTTTTTAGTGTCGCGCAAAAATCTTCAAAATCGACTGGTTGTACGAGCAGTGGTTCACCACCATGAATAACGATCCGAACGACTTTAGCCCCAACCAAAGCAGCACCTTCTTTCAAGAATTTAGCCACGGCCTGAGTAGTCTCTAAGCCCATTTTGGTCGGCTTTGAACGATATAATTCACTGCCCTTATAAAACATATAGCAATAAGTACATGCTATATTACAGCGCTCTGTAAGCTTTATTACTGCGTCAATTTTATCGTACTTGATCTGATTCACTGATAACCACTCCATGTAACATGCCAACTCGTTTTACGTGTAATGAAAAAAGCAAATATAAATAAAAAATCATCACATAGCAAATTTTGGATACAATATACAAAAGTTTGATTAATTTTTGTAAATTCAATAATATCGTTATGTACATAAATTAACTTGTACAAACAATTCAAAATTTTAAACTCAGAAAATGGAACAATTGATTATGAAAAAATCAACGAATTTGCAGGACCAAGTGGGCGAGAAGCTAGGCAAGTCTACGAATAAAATGTGGGATCTGCCACTAGAACTGTTTGACGCAATAAGTGGTGGTAAGGACTTCAGTCAAGGCAATGACTTTGCACAAGGTTATTCCTGCTTTGCGCAGAACATTGGTGATTTCAGTCAGGGTACTCGCCCTGGTGTACCGGGCCAAGAAGGCGCTCCTGGTGCACCATAAATAGCGAGTCGTGATTGATTTCAATCACATTTTAAACCTCGCTCTACACCCGCTCTGGTTACAGAGCGGTGTGTTTTTTGGGTATCTTTCACTCGCTATTTATTCTGCACAACTAAGTCAGGACACTATTCTAAAGGAATTTTTTATACTTTTAGGATTCGTTGTTAGAGCGTGTTGATCTTTCAAGTACATTTTCTAATCAACCCACATCGGCAGCCACATGAGTGAGAAAGCAAGGGCTACCACGCTCATGTAATTCCTAGCCAATTTGTCATATCAAGTTGCTACTGCTCGATGTTTATATATTTTCAAAAACGCATTTTCAACTAAGTAACGATATCTATATATACACCAATCAATGTCGTCATTTCCTTGTTTACTATTACCTTTTCTCGGTATCACATGCTTAGTATTGCGACTTTTAATTAGCTCTCTAAGTGCTTGGCTATCATAACCTTTATTAAACGCTAATCAGTTACAGCTTTATTTTCATACTCGCAAGCTGTGTTTGTGGATCTGCGAGCTTGGTTTCAACCAACTTCTTGATAGTATGAACAAGCGGTAATGGTAGCTGTTGCTCTGCCATTTTAAAAAAAACAGTCGCTTCTGATGCTTCAGATTTGGCTTGTTGAATAAATTGCCGCCAAAAGGAAAATATATCTTTATGTCCACCACTTTGCTTATGCAGCGCTAAATCAATGGCTCTATGGATCATAAAACCACACGCATAGTGCAAATCAAATCGCCCCTTATCAGCAGCTTCATATAGAGCCAGTTGCTCCATTCCCTCTATACATTTATCTTCAAGGTGTGCACTTTTGCGAGCAACATAGGCTTTCGTTTCTGGATAAAGCGCTAACAACGCTTTTGCAGCTAGCCAATCAGCATGTCCTTCATGTAACCAAGCTGCGTTATTGCCCTCAAATAACCCTTCAGTTTCATTGCTCTGATAAAAGTGTGCAGCTTCATGGGCGAAAAACCACAACGTTTTATATATAAACTGCTTGTCTTTTACTCGCTCGTCCAAGTCATCGATATTCCAATGCATAAAAACTTGCTGTGGTAACGTTCCCCCTTGTGAAGAGCCACCTTTTACCTTGGCATAGGAAGCAAATAATATTGGCTTATTACCATGACGCTTACCCAAGTGATTTTCGAAGTAATCCATAAATTTTGGCAATTCAGTGTCAAGGGCATCTTTTATTTCATGAGGTAACCCATTATCAATAACTGCAATCACGTTATCCGTTTTCACAAGCTCCTGTGTACCAACATAGATATTTTTCCCGTCGTTGCTATCACTCCAACTCGCTTCGCCTAGATAGACATCACCATCAACAATGATTTTTTCACTTTTAGAGGTTTGTAAAGAAATTTGCCACTGATTCACCTCGTCATCACAGTGTTCTGCACAAGCAAACAAACGGCCCGTATGTATCAAATTACCACCATCCGAATAAGGAGAAAAAGGCGCATAATCTTTGGGGAGCGGTTTGTAAGTAGGCGTTAACCTCAGTGAAACGTGTTTAAATTTGCTTCCATCTTTGGTCTGAATATACTCTTTACCGTCAATGGTGGTGATTTCAAACCGATTATCTAACGGTTTCCAGCGTTCAATCCGAGAAAGATCAGGATTCCGGATAAAACCCAATCTTTTTACTGGTATATCTACCCGATAATTTAATGTCCAAACATTGTCCTTCGACTTTATTATTGAGATATCTACATGTGATGCAACTTCCGCGCACAACGAAAAGCTAAGCACATATAACAAAGCAATGGTTAAATATTTCACTTCCACGTCCCTATAAAAGATATATTGTTAAAGATCTAATCTAACCTTTTGACTAATAGATGAAAAGCCATTCGTATCCAAAAGCGCCATACTCGATTCATGATTTATAGCACATTAAAAAAGGCCCTAAATAGGGCCTTTTCACTCAATTTGATTATCTAACGCAGTTCTTAGAACGGAATATCATCATCAAAATCAATAGGTGGTTCCATTGGATTTGATGCACCGCCAGATTGTGCAGGCTTAGGTGCAAAACCACCTTGCTGCTGTGGCGCACTTTGTTGCGGCGCAAAACCACCACCTTGGTGCGCATTGCTTTGCTGCTGAGGTGCTTGCTGAGGCGCAAAACCACCTTGCTGTGACTGACCATGGTTTTGATTAGATTGTTGGCCGTACTGCTGCTGTTGAGGTGCTTGGTTGCTATATTGTTGTTGACCATAGCCACCTTGACTTTGCTGTGGCGCACTTTGATATTGACCACCGCCTTGTTGCTCACCACGACCACCTAGCATTTGCATTTGGCCGCCCATATCTACCACGATCTCAGTGGTATATTTTTCTTGACCACTTTGATCCGTCCATTTGCGAGTTTGCAAACGACCTTCAATATACACCTGTGAACCTTTACGTAAATATTCACCAGCCACTTCTGCTAACTTGCCAAATAACACCACTCGGTGCCACTCGGTGCGTTCTTGCAACTGGCCTGTGTTTTTATCTTTCCAGCTGTCTGTAGTGGCAATACTAATGTTTGCAACACCATTGCCGTTTGGCATATAGCGTACTTCAGGATCTTGTCCTAGATTACCAACCAATATAACTTTGTTTACACCGCGTGCCATGGCACCCTCTCCTCACACTTTTTAATGCAAGCCAAGTACTTGCTTAGCTTGGTTTAAATCAAACTTTTTATCATCTATTTTTAGATAGCTGCGATTTTCTTCACTGACAACTATCGCTTCGATCACACCGGGTAAAGCAACCAGCTTATCAGCCAGTACTTCTGCCTGCTTAGGCTCAGACAACTCAGTCATTAAACTGATAATTTTACTTTTCGGTGGGATCTGCATTTGCCATGCAATAATTAGCCATATTACCCCAACACAGGCTACCGCCGCAAACACTGCATTCGCTTGATAATTTTGTGCAATGTAACCACCTAATATTCCACCTAAAAATGCCCCAAAAAATTGTCCTGATGAAAACAACCCCATCGCGGAGCCTTTTTGAGACGCTGGCGCAATTCTAGATACCAGCGCCGGCATGGTTGCTTCTAAGAAGTTAAAGGCGATGAAGTAAATCAACATACACACCGCAATACCAACGATTGAATTTGCCCACCACATTAAACTTAATGTACTCAAGACAAGCAGCGCAATAGACGCTAAAAAGGTTTCTTTTTCTTTTTGCTTACGAATCGCCACTATCATCAAAGGCGCCATCAAGACAAACGCAAGCAAAAGTACTGGAATGTATAGCTGCCAATGCGCATCAGCATTCAAGCCATCTTTAATAAGTTGCCCGGGCAATACGACAAACATCGTTGTTAGCGTTAAATGCAGTAACATCACCCCCAAATCCAAACGTAAAAGTTGTGGATGACGACTGAGTTTTCGGATGTCTGCGAAAGTAGCGACGGTATCTCCCTTCGGTGCTTTATTGACTGCACTTGGCACCACGAACAAAATAATCACAATGCCACATAACGCTAAAATAGACGTTAACCAAAATACGCCCGAGATCCCAAACGCTGCAGCCACCATAGGGCCAAGTAACATAGCAAAAGCAAAACTTAAGCCTATACACATGCCAATCACCGCCATTACTTTCGGGCGTTGTTCATCACGACTTAAATCAGCGGCAAGCGCAAGTAACGCACTGGCAATGGCACCCATACCTTGCAAGGCGCGACCAATGGTGACCCAGTAAATCGAATCAGCCAAAGCGGCAATAACCGAGCCCAGTGCAAATACAAGCAATCCACCTACAATCACGGGTTTTCGGCCAAACTTATCAGACAACCACCCCATCGGAATTTGCAGTAACGCTTGAGTCAAACCGTAAGCACCAATGGCGAGGCCAATCCACATGGGTGAAACATGCTCTAATGATTGTCCATAAATCGCCAACACAGGCATAAGCATGAACAGGCCAAGCATACGAAATGCAAAAACACTGGCCAATGATAACGCAGCACGTTTCTCAAGAAGGTTTAAAGATTGATTAGACATATTACCTGTTAACTCAGCTTAATTCAGCGCGCAACAGTCTATCAAAAAACTTACTCCAACTTATACTTTTTTAAAATTTGTTCTAATTTTCCCGCATGGCGTAAGCGCTCGAACGCTTCTTCAAATGCGGCTATTTGTATTTTTGTGACGCTTCGCTTGCTAATCGCGAAATAGACAGGTTCAGAGTTAACGACTACAGGCGCTATATCTATTTCAACAAAGTCAGGATTGTGCTCTGTTTGATAAATAATGTTGTATTTTTCTTCCAAAAAGCCCGCGATACGACCATGTCGCAATAGGTTTAACTTTAACTGATTGTCTGCAACATAAATAAAGTGCTTTTCGGAATCTATTTCTTGCTTCATTCGTTGCTCAAACACCGAGCCATAATATGCACCACGTTGAATAGCCACGGGTATAGGTAGCGAGAATAAATCCTCTATGGTAGCGATAAAAAAAGGGCGCGTCGCGTGAGTGGCGAAGACGATATTTTCCATTCTCTGTGGGCCAATAAAGTAAGCGTAACGCATACGTTGCGCTGTTTTTGACACACTCAGCATTAAGTCAATGCCGCCTTGTTCAAGCATCTTAAGCGCCCTTCCCCAAGGCATGCTAACAAATCGATAGCCACAGCCCATTTCATCTAAAAGCGCTTTTGCAAAATCAACGTCAAGCCCGTGCCAGCGAAGGGAGTCATCTTGTTGAGATTGTGCCGAATAATTTTCAAAACGAACAATAAATTGACAATCGGAAGCGGTCGCAAAGCATGCTGTACTTTGGAAAAATAATAAAAAGCTAAAAGCAATCGAGCTCAAACGTCGCAAAATAATCGCTCTGAGGTTGATCCTAATTTCTAGTTTAGTTCGTTTAGCAAAGATAAGTTAATTTTCGGCAAAGTATGCGATACTGTTGCGCTAATACTGTTGCCAATCAAATTTGTCGTTAGGTCAAAATGGATAAAATAGAAGTCAGGGGCGCTCGAACGCACAATTTAAAAAATATTTCTCTTACTATCCCGCGAGACAAGCTTATCGTGATAACCGGATTGTCGGGCTCTGGAAAATCCTCGTTAGCATTCGATACCTTATATGCAGAAGGTCAAAGGCGCTATGTTGAGTCGCTTTCAGCTTATGCACGACAATTTTTATCCTTGATGGAAAAACCCGATGTTGACCATATTGAAGGCCTCTCTCCTGCTATTTCAATTGAACAAAAATCAACATCACATAACCCTCGTTCAACCGTGGGTACCATTACCGAGATCTACGACTATTTAAGATTACTTTTTGCGCGCGTTGGTGAACCTCGCTGTCCAACTCACGACTTGCCTTTAGCGGCTCAAACCATCAGCCAGATGGTTGACTCAGTGTTAGAGCAACCTGAGGGCAGTAAGCTCATGTTACTTGCACCGGTGGTAAAAAACCGTAAAGGGGAGCACGTTAAACTACTAGAACAGCTTGCCAGCCAAGGTTACATTCGCGCTAGAATTGACGGAGAAGTATGTGACTTGTCCGACCCTCCGACTTTAGAGCTCCATAAAAAACATACCATTGAAGTGGTGGTCGATCGTTTTAAAGTCAAAGACGGTTTGCAACAGCGTCTTGCTGAATCTTTTGAAACCGCCATAGAGTTGTCGTCGGGCATTGCCGTGGTAGCCAATATGGAAGATGATAATGCCGAAGAGCTTATCTTTTCAGCCAACTTTGCTTGCCCAACCTGTGGCTATGCGATGACTGAGTTGGAACCTAGGTTATTTTCATTTAATAACCCTGCAGGGGCCTGTCAAAGCTGTGATGGCTTAGGTGTGCGTCAGTACTTTGACCCGCAACGCGTTGTACAAAACCCCGAACTGAGCCTCAGTGGTGGTGCAATCAAAGGATGGGATAAACGCAGCTTTTATTATTTTCAAATGCTGCAATCGGTTGCCGAACACTATAAGTTTGATTTAGAAGTGCCCTTTAAAGACCTGTCGAGCGATGCACAAAAGGTGATTTTAGAGGGGACAGGTAAAACCAAAATCGCTTTTAATTATCGTAATGACCGAGGTGATTTGATCACCCGTAATCACGAATTTGAAGGTGTTCTAAACAACATGAATCGCCGCTATCGTGAGACTGAATCAACCTCGGTGCGGGAAGAACTCAGTAAATACCAAACCAGCCAGGCATGTCCTAGCTGCCATGGCTCAAGGCTGCGCGAAGAAGCACGCAACGTATTTATTGGACAAACGACTTTACCGCATGTCACTACCATGAGCATTGGCGAAGCCATGGCGTTTTTTGAATCCCTCGCGCTACATGGACAAAAAGCACAAATTGCCGAGAAGATCCTTAAAGAAATACGTGACCGTTTGTCATTCCTCATTAACGTTGGACTCAACTACTTATCACTGGAGCGAAGTGCTGATACGTTATCAGGAGGTGAAGCACAGCGTATTCGTTTGGCCAGTCAAATTGGCGCAGGCTTAGTGGGCGTGATGTATGTGCTCGATGAGCCATCTATTGGTTTACATCAGCGAGATAACGACCGCTTACTCAGCACACTGACACATTTGCGCGATCTTGGTAATACCGTCATCGTCGTAGAGCACGATGAAGACGCAATTCGCGCTGCAGATCACATAATTGATATAGGCCCGGGTGCGGGTGTACACGGCGGCCACGTAGTCGCGCAAGGCTCACGCGATGACATTATAAACAACCCGGACTCACTCACAGGCCAATATTTAAGTGGCGCTAAAGCCATTGAAGTGCCTAAGCAACGCCATGAATGCAATGATAAGTGGTTAGAACTATTTGGCGCATCGGGTAATAACCTAAAAGATGTTGACTTACGCATTCCGTTTGGCTTGATGACCTGTATTACTGGTGTATCAGGTTCTGGTAAATCAACCTTGATCAATGACACCCTATTCAAACTGGCTCACACTGAACTTAATGGTGCGACAACCGCAGAAGCGGCACCATACAAAGAAATCAAAGGCCTAGATCACTTTGATAAAGTAATCGATATAGATCAAAGCCCAATTGGTCGCACACCACGTTCTAACCCAGCCACTTACACCGGTATATTCACGGCTATTCGGGAGCTGTTTGCGGGTACTCAAGAAGCACGCTCTCGAGGCTATAAAGTGGGTCGTTTTAGCTTTAATGTTAAAGGCGGACGATGTGAAGCGTGTCAGGGTGATGGCGTTATCAAGGTTGAAATGCACTTTTTACCTGATGTATACGTCCCTTGCGATATCTGTACTGGCAAGCGTTATAACCGCGAAACACTCGAAGTCCTGTACAAAGGTAAAAATATTCATGAAGTACTAGAAATGACAGTAGAAGATGCTCATGAGTTCTTCGAAAAAATCCCTGCCATTAATCGTAAGCTGTCGACTTTAATGGATGTGGGTTTGTCATATATCCGTTTAGGACAGGCCGCGACCACACTCTCTGGTGGTGAAGCACAGCGTGTTAAATTGGCTCGTGAGCTATCAAAACGCGACACAGGTAAAACGCTGTACATTCTGGATGAACCAACTACGGGGCTACATTTCCACGATATTCAGCAGTTGCTTGTGGTACTCCACCGTCTGAGAGATCATGGCAATACCGTGGTGGTTATCGAGCACAACCTTGATGTGATTAAAACCGCCGACTGGATAGTTGATTTAGGTCCTGAAGGTGGCGCTGGTGGTGGTCAAATATTGGTTGCAGGCACCCCGGAAGAAGTCGCGTCATGTGCGCAGTCACATACCGGCAAGTATCTAAAACCTTTACTTTAATACGTAAAGGAATGTAGTTTGACTACATTCCTTTTTACGCCTAACAAGAATAATAATCATGCTAAATCTCCCCTTTTACCCTACTGTAAGAGATAGACTCAAAAAGCACATTCTTGCCTTGAACTCATTTTGGCACTCCCTCAACCTTTCGCAGCGTTGCTATTTGATGGCAATCGTCGCTAGCATGTTCTACTACAATGACGACAAGCAAAGCACTGTCTTACTTGTACTCATTACAGTACTAGCTTTAACAGCCATGGTCAGTGAGTTTTGGCCAAAGTTCATTCACATGTGGGATAGCTTGCCCGGCAAGGCGATTATTTTGTTATTTTATGGTTTCGTCGCCAATTATGCCTTAGTTCAAGCTTCAGGCACGGTTAATGAAATTACAGGGGTAAGTGCCGATCATTTGCCATACACACATAATTTAAGCGTGCTGCTATCAGTACCCATTTGGTTTTTTACTACAAGCCTTTTAGTACTTCTTCTGATCCAATTCTGCATCCCAATTTATATTGTATTATTAGTGCTATTACGGCCGTTTGGTTTACATACCATTTGGCATGCACCAGGATATCGCTTTCCTATCATTACGGGTTTTGTTCGGTTTAATGCAGGCCTCTTTCTGCTGGTTCAACTTTCTATATTAACTAGCTACACAGGCGCAATGAATAATATAAATCAGACACTATCTAGTGTGGTATCTGATCTAGAGGTTAACGTGTCTTACACAAGCGATGAAGACTCCACTGAAAAACAAAATGTGAATAAGTCAACAGAAGAAGACTTGGAACAACCTCTTGAGGATCTGGAGAAGGTGACGCAACGTAATGTAGAGCGCTCAGAGCCTTATCAACGCAAAATAAAACAACTCTTGGCATATTTTATTTATGAAAACGAGGCTGACTCTCGCTCTCGTTGCGAACATACTCAGGGCAGTAGAGTGATCGAACTTAACGATTACGAAATACTGGAGATCATTAAGCTCGAAAATTCGCAAGATGAGACTAGTTACGGCTACCAAGTTAAGCCGTGTATTTCAGCCGCAATTGGCCATCAATTCAAACAATCTACTCAGCCATAAAGGCTGATAACTGGCCGCGCTCCGCTTCTGATAAAAGTTGAGCGCGTTTATTGATGAAGTCATAACGCACCATCACCGTTTTTCCCTCTGCGCAGCATTGCCCATGCTGCCAAGCCTGTTGCACTATTACAAACGAGCTGTTGCCAATATGCTCTATCGCCGTTTTAATTTCGACTTCTTGTCCGTAAAACAACTCACCTTTAAACGTTACTTCCACCTTCGCCACAATCAGCTTCCATTGATGTGGATTAAGATCCGGTGTGAAAACTTTAAAAATTGGCACCCTTGCGGCTTCAAACCATACGGGGAGTACGGTATTGTTTATATGGCCCAAAACATCGGTTTCGCTGAATCGTGGCATCAATTTTTCTGACAACATAATAATTCCAATAACTGTAGGTACAACATGACAGATTTCATCGGCGTTTATGACAACGCACTCAGTGCTGAGTTTTGCGATCAATTTATTGATCTATTTGAACAAAGTCCACATTTAAAACAAGGCACGACATCTGGTGGCGTCGACCTTAACAAAAAAGTCAGCCAAGATCTGTACTTAAACGCACACCCAGAATATGCGCAACACCTGCAGCACATTCAACAGGTAACCGCACAGCATGTGTTTAACTATGCCGAAGAACACCTGTTTATGATCATTGGTGCTTTTGGACTAAAAGTTTACCACCCCAAAACAGGGCAGCCTGTGGATGTGACCTTTGATAACTTTGAAGAAGTGGCCAAGCCGCAACTGCCCGTTCTGGTACAGCAGTTATTCCGCCTGGGTAATATTCAAGCGCAAAAGTACGAAGTCAATAAAGGGGGATATCCATATTGGCATAGTGAAGTTTATCCGCAACTTGAACACAACGAAGCCTTACACCGTGTACTATTATTTATGTTCTACCTCAATGATGTGCACGAAGGGGGAGAAACCGAGTTCTATTATCAACAGAAGAAAATAGCGCCTAAAAAAGGCACCATGGTCATTGCACCTGGTTATTTCACGCATACTCATCGAGGGAATAAACCCATATCAAACGATAAGTATATCTTAACCTCTTGGGTGCTATTTCACCGTGCGGAGCAGATCTACGGCACGCCAAATAAGTGATAGACGATGGCATCTAACTTCGATTTAGAAATAGATGCCACGCCTCTAACAATTCAATAAAGTCCTCATACCCACAACCATTACAAAGGCCATGTTCATCAAGCTCAAGGGCATCATCGGCATACTGATCAAGCTCATCAGTTTGATGAAATAAAGCGTGTGCTTCAAATAATGCTTCATCATGAGATAAGGTAAAACGAATTTCACGTCCCTCTAAAACGATAGGCTGTTTGCTTACGTCAAGTTGCTTAGCTTGAGTGATTAATTGCGCGACGTTTTCGTGTGGTAACTCTTCCGACAACCAGCGCCCAACAAGCGTATGTTCATCGCTGATTTTTACTTTAAAGCCCGTGATAGGATCACGGATAAATTGATATTCCAAATTACTGCTCTATTTTTGCATTCTTTGCGTCACATTATACGCTTTCTTGCTTGAGACATACCATGCAAACTAGGATAATGGACAGCATTTACATTTAGAGCAAATGCCATGAGCACGTTAACGATTTTACTCCCTTTAGTGCTTTGTGTATGTCTTGGCTTTGTTTCGATGAAACAGAACATCATTAACAACTCTTGGTTAAACAAGCTGAGAGGCCTTATTTTCAATATTGCCATTCCTATCTTCCTATTTACAGGAATGTACAAGGCAAATTTGGATCAAGTACTATCGACTGAGTTGCTGGCTAGTTTTTATGTGCCCGTTATCGCCGTGTATGTCGCGTGTCTTGCGTTGACCCATACCCTATTTAAAGTAAATACCGATGACGCTGCACTCCTCGCGCTCGCATCAACCTATTCTAATACAGTGGTTGTGGGTCTACCGATTATTATTGCTAGCTTAGGCGCAAGTCACGGAGCCATGGTCTTTATGATCATCACCTTTCATAGTGCCCTATTGTTTTCCTTTACTTTTTTCTTTGCAATGAACAAAAAATTGCATTGGATAAGCGCTTTAAAACCGCTGTTGCTCAACCCAATTGTGGTGAGCATTAGCCTTGGGCTTATGTGTAACCTCATTCAATTGCCGCTGCCCAGTATGCTTATCGCGACCACCAGTGCACTCGCCTATCCAGTCATTTATAGCGCGCTATTTGTACTGGGTGCCAGTTTAACTAACTACGCCATCAAACAGGCATGGCGCACCGCACTGTATGTCAGTCTTATTAAACTCATTATATTACCACTTTGTGTGTATACGTTGGCAAAGTGGGGTTTGAACCTACCCCACGATCAAATTGCCGTCGTCACGTTAATGAGTGCCTCACCTCTTGGTGTCAATGCTTATCTCGTTGCTCGCCAATTAAAGCGCCAGCAAGCAATACTCGCCAGTAGCGTTGCGCTATCGACTGTCTTAAGTGCATTGACACTCGCCGCTTGGTTAGCGGCGCTCATACCTTGAGTAATCAACATATCTAGCGGCATCGATAATTGACCAGATATAAACGATTGGTAACAGCACCCAGCCAATTAAAATCCATGTTGTTGCTCCTGCAATTACCCAAAATAATGCGAAGAGAATAGCTGCACCAACGCGACCTTGCACCAGCTGACCTAAACCAGGAAAAAACAAATTACAAATTGCCGCAATCACATTACCGCCTGAACCTTGTCCTGCCATAACATCCTCTCTTATTTCTATTTCAAATCAGTTCTGAGTTAACTAATACACTTACCATGCCAAAAACAATAAACAAATATAAATCAACATATTAAAGCAAAAACTTCATAACGTGCGCATGTTTAATTTAGTCTAAAAGGCTAACTTTTGGTTTAAATGTTAGCTATGATTGAGCAAAAAATAATGACAGGATGATTTATGCTATATCGGATCACGCGCCCAGTGAGTAGTTTAGTAGAGCGCTACTTGCCCGACCCTTATGTATTTGTATTAATGCTGACCCTCGTCGTACTCGTTTTAGCCAGTACAGTAACACCATTTACCCCCATACAGGCAGTTGAAGCATGGGGCCAAGGTTTTTGGAACCTACTTAAATTTGCAATGCAAATGCTACTGATATTGGTATCAGGATATATGCTTGCTAGTACCCCTATCTGTGTACTGGCCTTGAATAAATTAGCTCACGTCGCCAAAAAACCCTTCCATGCCATTCTCATGGTGACCATTGTGGCAATGATGGCTAGTTGGCTTAACTGGGGATTTGGCCTTGTTGTTGGCGCGCTATTTGCTAAAGCATTAGCCAAACATATAGACGTGGATTACCGTGTACTTGTAGCCAGTGCTTACTCTGGATTTATTGTATGGCACGGTGGATTGTCGGGTTCAGTGCCATTAACCATTGCCAGTGAAGGACACTTTGCGCAAGAGGCCATCGGTATTATCAGCACTGAAAGCACGTTATTTTCGAGCTTTAATTTACTGATTTTAGTTGCATTACTGCTCATTTTACCAATTCTAAACATGTTGCTTTTACCCCCTAACGAACTACAAGTCACTGTTGATAAAAAACGTTTACAGGCACAAAGCGAAGCCCCAATTCAGCATGACACTGAACTCACCCCCGCACAACGCTTAGAGCAAAGTAAATGGCTTGGCATTACTGTAGGCTTGCTTGGCTGTGGTTATCTTATTTACTACTTTGCGATTGCTGGCGGGAAGTTAAATCTCAATAGTGTGATTGGGCTATTTTTATTTCTGGCAATATTACTTCACCAAACACCAGAGAGATTGCTAACAAGTTTACAAAATGCCATTACAGGTGGTGCAGGTATTGTGATCCAGTTCCCTTTTTATGCGGGCATTATGGCTGTGATGGTTGAGTCTGGTTTGGCCCAACAGATTTCATCGGCATTTGTATCCATTAGCAGCGCAGAAAGTTTACCATTTTGGAGTTTTATCAGTGCCGGTCTTGTAAATATTTTCGTCCCTTCCGGTGGTGGGCAGTGGGCCGTGCAAGCCCCTATCGTAATACCTGCAGCGCAAATGCTTGATGCCGATATTGCCCGTGTTGCGATGGCTGTCGCGTGGGGAGATGCGTGGACTAACCTTATCCAGCCATTTTGGGCACTGCCTGTTCTTGCCATAGCAGGTTTGAAAGCCCGCGACATTATGGGCTTTTGTTTACTGCAGCTGTTGGTCACTGGTGCAGTCATCGCGGCTTTGCTCTCTTGGGCATAGCCGTTTTCAAAACAGTGAGATCAGCTCGCTAAGACTTTCATTGGCAGGCTCAGTATAGCGCTTTCTGAGTCTGCAAAATGCATCATCACCGCCACATGCCCTGCAACAACCAAGACATACATCACAGCTGAAAATATCTGGCCATATCTATCTAGCGGCAACAAATGAGATGTATGGCGCGCCCTCCATTCGAATAAGATTTCGAGACTTCCAATAAATAGAAAGAACACCAGTAACATCAAGCCGAATGTGTAGCTGATCCATAGCCCTAAAGCGACACCGCCCATACACACCAATAATCCAACCCAAGAACGCATCGAGAAACTGATACTTTTTAATACATGACCGCCATCCAGAGGAAGGATGGGCAATAGATTAAACAAATTCAACAGCGCACTCAGTACCGCGACTCCCGCAAATATTTCCATCTCGGTGGCATAATACAAAATCACACCTAAAACGGAGGTAATTAGACCAAACGCGGGACCCATTAAAGAAATCACCACATCTTGCCAACGGGTGGCTATCTTATCGTCGCTGACCGCAAGCCCTCCAACAAATGGGATCAAATAAATACCTTTGGTTTTTATTTTAAAATACTGCATAGCGCGAACGTGGCCGTACTCATGAACAACTAAACAAGCAATCAACAAGAGCGCAAATTGCCATGAAAATAACCACGCGTAGCCTGCTACTGAAGCGCCCGCTAATGCAGCTTTCACCACTTTTGCACTTTTAAAAATCTTAAAGCCCAGTGCGGCAAGTCCAAAAATGCTTTTTTTATTCTCTACTTGAGTAGCTGGCAATGCCAGCCATTGCCAAGAGACACCATCGATGCATATACCCAATTGCTGCGTCCCTAATTGAGTTGTATCGAATTGCAATACTCCATGCTCATAGGTGCACTCAACAACATCATCTGATATAGGTTCAATCGCAAGCGCTTGTTGTTGGTAAAAAACCTGCAATAGCTGTTCATTATTAAAAAATGCCGAGAAGCGATGCTCGCCAATGGTAAATTCAACTCGTGTCATAAATCATCGAAGATTGTTGTTTTCAGCATTATCCCAATTAAAGGCACGCATGACAAACATGCATTTCAAACGTATTTTGATTACATTTCATACAAGGTGTACTAGACTTTAGGAGATGCGAATACGCAACCTAAGGATTTGGATATGAATACGCCTAACCGACAAGTCATGGTCGTAGACGACTCCCAAGCCATTTTGATGGTTATGAAAGCGATGCTTACCGAACTTGGGATCACAAACGTGACCGCATGTTCAAGCGCTTCTCAAGCCCTCGCGAAGATTGCGCAAGCACCAAGAAGCTTTGATGCTATTTTTACCGATCTAAATATGCCTGAAGTGGATGGGATGGAGTTTATCCGTCAGCTTGGTGAAATTAAATATCCCGGCGGCGTGGTGATCATTTCTGATATGGACCCCAAGATTATCGACTTAGCATCCAACCTTGCTCGTCAATCAAACGCACATCTGATAGGCAATATAACCAAACCCATCCAATTAAAAGAAGTGGACCGGTTACTCAAAAAACTCGAAACGTTTATAGCACCTGAAAAACGTAATTGTGATCCCATCACGCAGTCGGAGTTATTACACGCGATCAGTCATAGAGAAATAACGCCGTTCTATCAACCAAAAGTCAATCGCGCTTCCAAGTCAATCGAAAGCATCGAAGTATTAGCAAGAATTGTCACTGAACAAAAAACACATACCGTTATGCCAGAGCAATTCATCACGCTGGCCGAAGATCTTGATCTCATCAATTTAATTACTTTTCAATTGTTTGAAAAAGCAACGGAAGAGTTTAGAGAAATACGTACGGAACTCCCTCACAACGTGACACTGGCTTTTAACCTATCACCGGTGCAATTAGATGACCTGAATTGCCCAGACAAGTTATCGCTCATTTTAGAATTGAGTCGACTCAAGCCAGAGGATGTTATTCTAGAAATTACTGAACATATTCCGTTAAATAGTAGCGTGCAACTTGAGACGCTAAACCGCTTACGTATGCGGGGTTTTTCAATCTCATTAGATGACTTTGGTACCGGTTTTACCAATATAAATCAACTTAAAACCCTCCCTTTCACGGAAATAAAAATAGACCGTTCTCTCATTACCCATATTGACTCAGATAGATTTTCGCAAGTCATTGTTGACGGCCTTATCGACATCGCTCAAAACGAACAAATTGGCATTGTCGCCGAAGGCATCGAACGGATTGAAGAACTTCAATATCTAGACAGATACAAACATAATTTATTGATGCAGGGCTTTTTGATCAGTCGACCCAAAGCCAAGGCGGAATTTGTCCGCTGGATCCACTCTTGGCTTAGAATGATGAACTCGAATACCTAACGCTCTTCTGAATCGGTTTCGATCAAATGGCTGTGCGCATCAACGCGTTCACGCCATTTGCGCTTTGCGGCTTGCTGCATATTGGTAGACTGATCTCGCTCATCAATAATGTCCATTCCCATGAGCGACTCCAGCATATCTTCCAAAGTCACAATCCCTTGTATATCACCATATTCATCAATGACTAGCGCTATATGCACGCGCTTTTCCAACAAAGTTTGAAACAAGGTTGCTGCGTTGAGTGTTTCAGGAACCGTATAAAGAGGTTTAACCAACTTACCGATTTTATAATCTTCACCAAGCCTGTGATAAGCAAGCATAATATCGTTCTTATGTACAAAGCCAATGATGTCATCACTGTTTTTATCAAACACCAGTATACGCGAGAAAGGTACCGAACCGTGCTCCGATAGATATTCATTAACCGTCATATCTTTGTGGATCTTAAATAAAACCGTTCTTGGTGTCATAACATGTTCAAGTTTTGCATGTCTAAACTGCAACAAACTGCGTATTGTTTCAGACTCTTCTTGGTGCAACGCACCTGCTTCAGAGCCTATTTCAGCCATCGCCTCGATTTCTTGGCGAATATAATGCGCTTCACTCTCTTTTGTGCCAATTAAGCGTGTTAACATATCTGACATCCACACAAATGGCTTAAGTATGCGTACAAGCCACATTAATGAGCTGGTAACAATCGGAGTCAGAGCACGCCAGTAGGTCGCCCCCAGTGTTTTAGGAATAATTTCAGAGAGTACCAGTACCAATAAGGTCATTACCGCAGACGCAATACCGACCGCAGCATCAGAGAATACGACGGCTGCTTGTGCGCCTACCCCAGCAGCACCGGCGGTATGGGCGACTGTATTCAACGTCAAAATGGCAGCCAAGGGCTTATCTATACTATCTTTTAATAGCTGTACTCTTTGCGCTAGCTTGGGTTTGTCTTTTTTAAGCACGGCAATATAGCTTGGCGTAATGCTGAGCAATACAGCCTCCATGACTGAACACAGGAATGAAATACCAATGGCCAACGCCATGTAAGTCACCAATAAAAACAACCGAAACTCCTCATTTAGTGTTAAACGGCACTGACCGCAAGTTTGCAGTCCTGACCTTGATATATGCTATATTGGGTCAAAATTATTACCTACAATAGGCGCAAACATGATTTTACGCACTGCGGTTACTTTACTCATTTCATCCATGGCTATGCAACTTAATGCAGCACCGTTGGATAAAGGACAAATACAATTCATTGGCCCAATAAAAACACATACAAATATTAAGCCAAATAATACGGCTTATCAGGCCCAAATCATACAATCTTTATTACCGAGTTTACAAAAACAAGCAGATTCACTGCAGGTATTTGGCAAAAAACTCGATTGGCAAAACTTGCAAAACGTCGATGCTTTGACAATGCCCGGCCTACAAGCACTCAAGTTCAACTTTACTACGACACGATTTGTGCAGGGTAAGTTATCACTAAAAGGTATCGAGAAAGCTCATGTGTTTTTGGATGGCGTGCTATTAAGCACAAAAGATAGCTTTGATATAGAAGCCGTGACAGGTGATCACCAACTAATCGTGATCGCTGAGCAGGTCAATAATTGGCATGAAGTAAGCGTTGACTACGCGCCAAAATCAGAACATGACATCATTTCGATACACCGAGAAAAACAACATGCATTGTCTGCAAAACAATTGTTCGATGCGCCTACAATCAGTGCTATCTCACAATCGCCAGATGGTCAGTACTACGTTATTAGCACGCGCCAATATGCAGATGACACTGCCAATAAAGCTCAAACACAAACCCTCCTAAAAGACAAGAATGACAAAGTTCTCTATCAATTTGCAAATACCTCTGCAAATGCAATAGCTTGGCGTCCTGACTCCAAACAAGTTGCTTATAGCCAAGATGGCAAAGTGACTTTACTAAATCTAAATGATCTAAGCACACAACAAATAACAAGCTCGCTAGAAAGTGCGAGTGGCTTTGAGTATTTTGACAAAAATACGCTGGTATTTTCTTGGTCTCAAAGTGGCAAAACTCAAGAGCTAGTTAAACACTACCAAGGACTTGATGATCGCTGGTCATATGGAAGAAACAACAGCCAAATTTACTTTTTAGATACACAGTCAGGCCTGATCAACGGCCTCACGGAAGGTACTCTAAGCCATCATCTAGAAGATCATGATGAAAAACGAGGCACTTTACTATTAAGCCGCAGCCTACAGGATTACAAAGCACCGCCTCATTCTATGACTGAACTCGTAGAATTAAATGTTACCACTGGCGAACAAACGGTGCTTGGCCGCTATCGTACTTTCAACCTTGCAAAATATAGCAAAAAAGGCCTCTACATCGTGGCTGGTCCCGACTTTTTAGGGGGGGTAGGCAGAGCTTTACCTAAAGATACTTTAGCAAACAACTATGATGGCCAACTATACCTACTAGACGAACATGGCCAAAAGCCAAAAGCCTTGAGCAAAACCTTTGATCCAGCAATTACTTCTATCCAAGTATTAAATAATGGCGATGTATTACTCAAAGCAAAAGATGAAGACAAACAGCCTCTGTTTTTATTTGATGAAAGTAAATCGCAGTTCAAGCGAGTCAAAACAGGTCTTGATGTAGTAGACACATATCAAGTAGCAAGTAATCGCAGCACGGATGTTTTATTGACTGGCACTCAAGCCTCCGCTCCTCAACAACTAAAACGCGTCTCTCTTAAAAGTAATCGTGCAGAGACTATTTGGGACTCTAAAGATGAAGCTTATACAAATACGAATATAGCAACACTCGAAGAGTTCAACTTTAAAAACAAAGAAGGCGTTGAAATTAAAGGTCGAGTTTACATTCCACATGGCTTGGACAAAACTAAGAAACACCCCGCGTTAATCTATTACTATGGCGGTACGTCACCAGTTTCTCGTGCATTTACAGGCCGTTACCCATTCAATTTATGGGCAGCAAACGGCTATGTTGTTTATGTATTACAACCAACAGGTGCAACCGGTTTTGGTCAAGCATTTTCAGCCAAACATGTGAACGCTTGGGGAGATCATACCGCTCAAGATATTATTGATGGCACAACCGCATTTACACAGGCATATCCATTTGTTGATAAAAACCGCTTGGGTAATTTAGGTGCATCTTACGGCGGTTTCATGACAATGTTACTCGCGACTAAAACTGACATGTTTAGTGCATCTATCTCCCATGCAGGGATCTCAAACATCACCTCATACTGGGGACAAGGTTGGTGGGGTTATAGTTATTCTGGTGAAGCTTCAAAAAATAGCTTCCCTTGGAATAATCCAACACTTTACTCGCAACACAGTCCGGTGTTTCACGCAGATAAAGTCACAACGCCATTACTTCTACTCCACGGGGATGCCGATACTAATGTGCCTGTTGGTGAGAGTCACAATATGTACACAGCGCTGAAGCTTTTAGGAAAAGACGTAGAATTAATCGAGTATAAAAATGCCGACCATCAAATCTTTGCACGAGATCGTCGCTTCCATTGGTGGAATACTATATTGGCTTACTTTGATATGCATCTAAAAGACCAACCTCAGTGGTGGAATTCCATTTATAACAAATAAACTGTTCATTTAAGGAGTAGACATTGGCTACTCCTTAAATTTATATTTATTCATGAAATAGAGAAATATCGCATACTTATTCTACTTATCCGACCATTTCAGCTTAGTCATCTATAAATACGCCTTTCCAATTGCATGTTTTTAACTCATTTTATTGCAAAAATATCACCTTAAGCTTCTCACCTGTGATTTTACAGTGCTAATATATACGTAATTATTGAATAGATAACGATATTATGAGTATTCACGTATTACTGGTAGAAGATGATGAACTTTTAGCCAAGCGTATTCTAAGCCATTTCGCAGATACTGAATTTGTGATCAAGGTAGACAATACCGGTGCTGAAGCCCTCAACTATGTTCAGCAAGCAAGCAATACGGACTCGTCGATTTCTATCGCTATTGTGGATATAGTACTACCTGCAACGGATGGCTTAGAGCTCGCTAAAGAGCTCAATACATTAACAGATATTGGCGTGATCATGCTTTCAAGCCGAGATTCCCAAGCTGACCGTATCGCAGGGCTAGCCCAAGGCGCCGACGACTATGTTTGTAAACCGGTTGATTTGCTAGAACTAGAACTGCGCATGCGCGCTCTGTACAAGCGTATTTCGCAAAATGCTGATGACGATGAATCTGAAGAATTCATTGAATATGCCGATTTCAAACTACACCCAGACAATCGTACTTTGATTAACCCAGCTGGAGAGGAATCTCGGCTGACCGAAGCAGAACATAAAGTACTTATTTGCCTTATTTCCAACGCAGGAAAAGCCACGTCTCGAGAAAAAATATCAGAAGACATTGGCCAACCCGATTGGAGCCCAAATGACAGAACGGTAGACGTTTTAGTTGGTCGTTTACGTAAAAAACTAGGCGACGAAAAAGACCAAAAACGTATTGTCACTGTACGTGGTAAAGGCTACATGCTTTCTACTTAACATTTGGTTAGCTGATTGAGTAGCCGCTCAAAAGCCCGATAACTTAAGGCTTCCTTGATAGCAGCCAGCGTAATATCGGGTTCTTGATTTAGATCTGAAATAGTGCGCGCCACTTTTATCACTCGATGATAGCTACGAGGTGACAACTTCAACTTATCAACGGCATTGGCAAGAAACTGTTTCTGAACAGTACCTAATGCACAATACTGGCTCAACTCTTGGTTACTCAAGCGCGCGTTATTCTTCCCCTGACGCGTGATAGCAAAATGATGAGCCCGCTCAACTCGAGCTTTAATAGAAGCCGTACTCTCTTCTTCTCGTTCACTTTGCAGCTCTTCGATACTTAATCTTGGTAGTTCTACCTGTAAGTCAATTCGATCAATGAAAGGCCCTGATATCTTTGCCAGATACCTTAACACTTGATCGGGCGTTGCTCGTTTATCCTCATGATGACCTGTTGGGCTAGGGTTTAGCGCTGCAATTAACTGAAAGCGAGCTGGAAAATCAACTTGTATCGCAGCTCTTGATATTGTTACAACACCTGTTTCCATGGGTTCTCGCAAAGAGTCGAGCACTTTCCTTTCATACTCGGGTAACTCGTCCAAAAAAAGCACACCATTGTGAGAGAGTGAGATTTCACCTGGTCTAGGTTTAGAAGAACCACCCACTAAGGCAACCGCAGAGCATGTATGGTGAGGGCTTCTGAACGGACGTTGACGCCAATTTTGTAGATCTATATCTTGACCAATGAGGGAATAAATGGAAGCTGTTTCTAGCGCTTCTGGATCCTGCATGGTTGGCATAATGCCCGGCATTCGCTGAGCCAGCATAGACTTGCCCGTACCCGGTGGCCCAACAAATAATAAGTTATGCCCACCCGCCGCAGCGATTTCCAATACCCTTTTGCCTGCAGCTTGTCCCTTTACCTCACTCATATCAAGTGGGTGAATGGAGTGAGCGATTGTTTTTGGGTAACTCACACTTAGCGGTAATGACTGTTGGCCGTGTATATCTAACCAAAGCTCGGTTAATGACGTAATTGCCTTTCTTTGTGCACCTGATGCCAAGCTCGCGATCTGATCATTCTTCAGTGGTAAGTAAACACACCGATTAGCCGAATGCGCCGCTAATATGGCAGGCAAAATAGCATGAACCGGCTGCACTTCTCCACTTAATGCCAGTTCCCCAAAAAACTCAAAGTGTTGTAAAGCTGAGTTTTCTATCTGTCCTGACGCGGCTAAGATCCCCACCGCAATTGCCAAATCAAAACGCCCACCTTCTTTTGGTAGATCGGCAGGCGCCAAATTGACGGTAATACGCTGCTCTGGAAATAAAAAGTTAGAATTGGTAACCGCAGAGCGCACTCGCTCCTTTGCTTCTTTAACTGAAGCTTCGGGCAGACCGACAATATGAAAAGCTGGTAAACCATTACTTAAGTGCACTTCCACTGTAACTTGAGGTGCAATGATCCCGACTTGTGCGCGGGTATATATTTTGGCAAGCGACATATCCTTGTCTCTCTATAATTAAATTATTCTGGGTATTTAAACACATGTAAAACCAAATTAAAGCGCATTGCCAATAATCGCAAGAGCAATGTCGCGCTCATCGCGCAAATCATTGCTAACTCAATTGCAAATGACCAATGTAGCATCTGAGTATAAACAATCCCGCCCAAAATACAGGTTATTGCATACAACTGCCCTTTTAGTAATAACGGTATTTCCCCAGCTAAAACATCTCGGATCACGCCGCCAAAACACCCGGTTAAAACCCCCATTATGATAGCCGTTGTATCTGGCATCCCGATATTCAACGCTTTTTGAACCCCCATAACCGCAAAAAATGCCAGTCCAAAAGCATCTGCAACATGAAGGACTTGCTTAGGGATCGGCTTTTGCTTATTTAAAAATAGAATACAAATAAAAATGGCGCTGAAAATTGCCATAAAATAGCTCGTATCGTGCAACCAGAATACGGGGACGTCTAAAATAATATCTCGTAAAGTACCGCCACCTATCCCTGTTGCCGTTGCGAGCACAATCACACCAAAACCATCCATGTGCTTACTGTGTGCTATGAGTGTGCCAGAAATAGCGAACACCATAACACCAAGCAAATCAAACCAATGTATAAGCTCTGTCATTTGTCTTATTCCAATCGTAAAAATATTAGTTTCTTGAAGAGTGAAGTCATTAGCAGCATAGTTGGCTACAACGAAAAAAGCCCGATTCTTTCGAATCGGGCTTTTTCTTAATTAGGTGCCTGACGATGTTCTACTTTCACATGGCAGCTGCCACACTATCATCGACGCTGTTTCGTTTCACTTCTGAGTTCGGCATGGGGTCAGGTGGGTCCAAAACGCTATTATCATCAAGCAAATTCTTTACTTTAGTTTTTATTATTTATTTTTAAATTAGGACCTGGCGATGTTCTACTTTCACATGGCAGCTGCCACACTATCATCGACGCTGTTTCGTTTCACTTCTGAGTTCGGCATGGGGTCAGGTGGTTCCAAAACGCTATAGTCACCAGGAAAACTGGAGTGCAAATGGTTAATGACTTCAAGCTTTGCTTGAGCATTTCATTTGCGCAAGGTGAATATCAAGCAACACTGCTGTCGCGACCTTCACTTTGCTTAAATCTGGAAAAATTCTGATAATTCGTAAAAATCTACTTTAGTTAATACTAACTTCTGTCGCTTAAACCACTTTGGCGTTGTATGGTTAAGCCTCACGGGTAATTAGTACTGGTTAGCTTAACGTATCACTACGCTTCCACACCCAGCCTATCAACGTTGTAGTCTCCAACGGCCCTTCAGTTAACTTAAAGTTAAAGTGAGAACTCATCTCGAGGCTCGCTTCCCGCTTAGATGCTTTCAGCGGTTATCGATCCCGAACGTAGCTACCGGGCAATGCAATTGGCATCACAACCCGAACACCAGCGGTTCGTCCACTCCGGTCCTCTCGTACTAGGAGCAGCCCCTCTCAATTCTCAAACGCCCACGGCAGATAGGGACCGAACTGTCTCACGACGTTCTAAACCCAGCTCGCGTACCACTTTAAATGGCGAACAGCCATACCCTTGGGACCGACTTCAGCCCCAGGATGTGATGAGCCGACATCGAGGTGCCAAACACCGCCGTCGATATGAACTCTTGGGCGGTATCAGCCTGTTATCCCCGGAGTACCTTTTATCCGTTGAGCGATGGCCCTTCCATTCAGAACCACCGGATCACTATGACCTACTTTCGTACCTGCTCGACGTGTCTGTCTCGCAGTTAAGCTGGCTTCTACCATTACACTAACCGTACGATGTCCGACCGTACTTAGCCAACCTTCGTGCTCCTCCGTTACTCTTTGGGAGGAGACCGCCCCAGTCAAACTACCCACCAGGCACTGTCCTCAATCCCGATAAGGGACCTAAGTTAGAACATCAAACATACAAGGGTGGTATTTCAAGGTCGGCTCCACGATGACTGGCGTCACCGCTTCAAAGCCTCCCACCTATCCTACACATGTAGGCTCAATGTTCAGTGCCAAGCTGTAGTAAAGGTTCACGGGGTCTTTCCGTCTAGCCGCGGGTACACAGCATCTTCACTGCGATTTCAATTTCACTGAGTCTCGGGTGGAGACAGCGTGGCCATGGTTACACCATTCGTGCAGGTCGGAACTTACCCGACAAGGAATTTCGCTACCTTAGGACCGTTATAGTTACGGCCGCCGTTTACCGGGGCTTCGATCAAGAGCTTCGACTTACGTCTAACCCCATCAATTAACCTTCCGGCACCGGGCAGGTGTCACACCGTATACGTCATCTTACGATTTTGCACAGTGCTGTGTTTTTAATAAACAGTCCCAGCCACCTGGTCACTGCGGCTGTCGTCAGCTTAAGGAGTAAATCCCATCACCAACAACAGCGTACCTTCTCCCGAAGTTACGGTACAATTTTGCCTAGTTCCTTCACCCGAGTTCTCTCAAGCGCCTTAGTATTCTCTACCTGACCACCTGTGTCGGTTTGGGGTACGATTCGAAATAATCTGAAGCTTAGAGGCTTTTCCTGGAAGTAGGGCATCAGTAACTTCACACCCGTAGGTGCTCGTCTCGTGTCTCAGCCTTAAGAACCCGGATTTTCCTAAGTTCTCAGCCTACGCACTTTCACATGGACAACCAACGCCATGCTTACTTAGCCTGCTCCGTCCCCCCATCGCAATTATTCCAAGTACGGGAATATTAACCCGTTTCCCATCGACTACGCTCTTCAGCCTCGCCTTAGGGGTCGACTTACCCTACCCTGATTAACATGGGATAGGAACCCTTGGTCTTCCGGCGTGCGGGTTTTTCACCCGCATTGTCGTTACTCATGTCAGCATTCGCACTTCTGATACCTCCAGCATACCTCCCGGTACACCTTCAACGGCTTACAGAACGCTCCCCTACCCCGCGAATATACCCCGAAACTATCTCTTACCAACTCAACGTGTTGGTCGCTTGACCGTTGGGCACTTCGTGCGTCAACGTTAATCTTAAAATAGTTTGGGTGGTATATTCGCAGCCGCAGCTTCGGTGGTATGTTTAGCCCCGTTACATCTTCCGCGCAGGCCGACTCGACTAGTGAGCTATTACGCTTTCTTTAAAGGGTGGCTGCTTCTAAGCCAACCTCCTAGCTGTTTTAGCCTTCCCACATCGTTTCCCACTTAACATACACTTTGGGACCTTAGCTGGCGGTCTGGGTTGTTTCCCTCTTCACGACGGACGTTAGCACCCGCCGTGTGTCTCCCGGATAGTACTTTACGGTATTCGGAGTTTGCAAAGGGTTGGTAAGTCGGGATGACCCCCTAGCCTTAACAGTGCTCTACCCCCGTAAGTATTCGTCCGAGGCTCTACCTAAATAGATTTCGGGGAGAACCAGCTATCTCCCGGTTTGATTAGCCTTTCACTCCTAGCCACAGGTCATCCCCTAACTTTTCAACGTTAGTGGGTTCGGTCCTCCAGTTGATGTTACTCAACCTTCAACCTGCCCATGGCTAGATCACCGGGTTTCGGGTCTATACCTTGCAACTAAGCGCCCAGTTAAGACTCGCTTTCGCTACGGCTACCCTATTCGGTTAACCTCGCTACAAAATATAAGTCGCTGACCCATTATACAAAAGGTACGCAGTCACACCACGAAGGTGCTCCTACTGCTTGTACGTACACGGTTTCAGGTTCTATTTCACTCCCCTCACAGGGGTTCTTTTCGCCTTTCCCTCACGGTACTGGTTCACTATCGGTCAGTTGGGAGTATTTAGCCTTGGAGGATGGTCCCCCCATATTCAGTCAAAGTTTCACGTGCTCCGACCTACTCGATTTCACTTTAGATAAGTTTTTGTGTACGGGACTATCACCCTGTGTCGTCATACTTTCCAGAATGTTCCACTAACTACACTAAAGCTTAAGGGCTAGTCCGATTTCGCTCGCCGCTACTTTCGGAATCTCGGTTGATTTCTTTTCCTACGGGTACTTAGATGTTTCAGTTCTCCGCGTTCGCTTCATACAGCTATGTATTCACTGCATGATGACCCAAAGGGCCGGGTTTCCCCATTCGGAAATCCTAGTCTCAAGCGCCTCTTACTGGCTCAACTAGGCTTATCGCAAGTTAGTACGTCCTTCATCGCCTCCAACTGCCAAGGCATCCACCGTGTACGCTTAGTCACTTAACCATACAACCCAAAATGGTTTGTATCGTCAAAGACAGTTTAACTTCGCCAGAAGTTAATATTGAATACTAAAGTAGACGCTAATAAATCTTAAGATTTATCGGCATGTTTTACTTTTGAAAACTCTTTATAGATATAAATATCTACAAGAATTAATTATCAGCTTTTCCAAATTTTTAAAGAGCAATATCACTCAGTCATAAGACCAAGCAACAATCATCTGTGTGGACACTACGAACAAATAAGTTCTAAATCGTATAAGGAGGTGATCCAGCCCCAGGTTCCCCTAGGGCTACCTTGTTACGACTTCACCCCAGTCATGAATCACTCCGTGGTGATCGCCCTCCCGAAGGTTAGGCTAACCACTTCTGGAGCAACCCACTCCCATGGTGTGACGGGCGGTGTGTACAAGGCCCGGGAACGTATTCACCGCGGCATTCTGATCCGCGATTACTAGCGATTCCGACTTCATGGAGTCGAGTTGCAGACTCCAATCCGGACTACGACGCACTTTAAGTGATTCGCTGACTCTCGCGAGCTCGCAGCACTCTGTATGCGCCATTGTAGCACGTGTGTAGCCCTACACGTAAGGGCCATGATGACTTGACGTCGTCCCCACCTTCCTCCGGTTTATCACCGGCAGTCTCCTTAGAGTTCCCGACCGAATCGCTGGCAACTAAGGATAGGGGTTGCGCTCGTTGCGGGACTTAACCCAACATCTCACAACACGAGCTGACGACAGCCATGCAGCACCTGTATCAGAGTTCCCGAAGGCACTAATCTATCTCTAGAAAATTCTCTGTATGTCAAGTGTAGGTAAGGTTCTTCGCGTTGCATCGAATTAAACCACATGCTCCACCGCTTGTGCGGGCCCCCGTCAATTCATTTGAGTTTTAACCTTGCGGCCGTACTCCCCAGGCGGTCTACTTAATGCGTTAGCTTTGAAAAAGTCCTCCGAAGAGTCCAGCTTCTAGTAGACATCGTTTACGGCGTGGACTACCAGGGTATCTAATCCTGTTTGCTCCCCACGCTTTCGTACATGAGCGTCAGTGTTGACCCAGGTGGCTGCCTTCGCCATCGGTATTCCTTCAGATCTCTACGCATTTCACCGCTACACCTGAAATTCTACCACCCTCTATCACACTCTAGTTTGCCAGTTCGAAATGCAGTTCCCAGGTTAAGCCCGGGGCTTTCACATCTCGCTTAACAAACCGCCTGCGTACGCTTTACGCCCAGTAATTCCGATTAACGCTCGCACCCTCCGTATTACCGCGGCTGCTGGCACGGAGTTAGCCGGTGCTTCTTCTGTAAGTAACGTCACAGCTGAATGCTATTAACATCCAACCTTTCCTCCTTACTGAAAGTGCTTTACAACCCGAAGGCCTTCTTCACACACGCGGCATGGCTGCATCAGGCTTGCGCCCATTGTGCAATATTCCCCACTGCTGCCTCCCGTAGGAGTCTGGGCCGTGTCTCAGTCCCAGTGTGGCTGATCATCCTCTCAAACCAGCTAGGGATCGTCGCCTTGGTGAGCCATTACCTCACCAACTAGCTAATCCCACTTGGGCCAATCTTTAGGCGTGAGGCCCGAAGGTCCCCCACTTTGGTCCGTAGACATCATGCGGTATTAGCAGTCGTTTCCAACTGTTGTCCCCCACCTAAAGGCATGTTCCCAAGCATTACTCACCCGTCCGCCGCTCGTCATCTTCTAGCAAGCTAGAAATGTTACCGCTCGACTTGCATGTGTTAGGCCTGCCGCCAGCGTTCAATCTGAGCCATGATCAAACTCTTCAATTAAAAGTTTTTTGAAACCGAAGCTTCGTGCTCATTGAATTCTGATTTTGATTTCCCTTTATAAAAGAAAAATCGAATTGACTGTGCTGAAACAAGTAAACTTGTTTCCGTTGGTCACTCAGTTCAATTGAGACTCTAAATTTGTTTGCATCCTCTAGCGAGGCTAGATTTTGCTGTTAGAACTCAATTTGTACGAGTGCCCACACAGATGATTGCTTCATATTTTTAAAGAACGTTTCGAGCTGCTTTCGCGTCTCGAGGGATGTGCATTCTAAGCATTCCCGATTTTTTGTCAACACTTAATTGAAGTTTCTTTTTTAGAAGTTTCAAGTTTAAGTTTTACTTGACGCTGACTCGTTGCTGCTTTGCTTATTCAGCGTAGCGCTCCGTGTCAGTGGGGTCGCATTATAGGGCGATCCTTTTTTTGATCAAGCGTTTTTTTATTCTTTTTGTTTGTTTGCACATTAAGCGAACAAAAACGCTTCAAATGCAGTTTTTTGACTACTTTTGATGCAATTTCCTGAGCTATGCCTATTTTTATTATTGCGAAGTTTATTTATCTCGTTAATATAGCTTCCTTATTTGTTAATTTAATGTTTATCCTCTGTTTATTGGTAACTCTATTATGAAATCATCGTCTCAAAAGTCTTTTATTATTACGCTAGCACTAGCAGTTGTGGGGTTTATTGCGGCACAATTTTTATTTTCTAATGTTGAAATTAGCGCACCGATCACCTTAGCTGTCGGGATCTTAATCGGTGGCTTGGCAGTTATTGCAACTTCTAACACGCCAGCATCGGATCCTGCACAAGATGTAGCAACTAAAACACTCTATGTCGGCAACCTACCTTATAAAGCAAACGAAGGAGTAGTGCGTGACTTATTCGCACAGCAAGGACAAGTATTCAGTGTTCGACTATTAAAGGATAAGAACACAGGTAAACGTCGTGGTTTCGGGTTTGTGGAAATGGCAGAACAAGATGCCGACAAAGCAATTGCCCAATTAAACGATAAAGAATTTCAACAAAGAACGTTAAAAGTTCGTGCTGCAAAACAAAAGCAGTTTGAAGGAGATGAATCAAACGCTTTCTAACAGCCCAGCTCAATAGGTAGCAGTTTTACTTCCTTATTGTATTCAAACACACTTGGTGCCGTTGCATAGAAACGTAACGGCATCTCATTTTTAAGACGGTTATTTTCAAGTTTATCCGCCAATAAAAACCGTACTCTATTCGCAATAGCACTACCTGAATCAACAAGCGCTACCTTATCTCCATAAAACGCAGCCAAAGACTGTTCCAAGATAGGAAAGTGCGTACAACCTAAAACAATACAATCTACATCAGGGTGAATACCGATGTGTGATAATTCCTTGGCAATGGCCTGTTCATCTAAACACTGTTGCCAATAATACTGCTCAGCTAACCGCACAAGTTTTGTCGATTGATGTAAATCTACCTGACAGTGCATCGCATGGCAGGCAATTAAATCACGCGTATATTGGTTGCTTGATGTGGCCGGTGTCGCCAGAAGTGCGATACGTTTCGTTTGGCTTAGCGCAGCAGCCGGTTTAATCGCAGGCACAACACCTACGATGGGAATATCTGTACACTGGCGAGTGGCCGCAAGTGCATAGGTTGACGCGGTGTTACACGCTATAACAATAAGGTCGACTTTTCGATGAAAGCCATCAAGGCGCTGGACCAAACACCTTAACCGTTTCTGGATTGTTTCTTCGGACTGCAGTCCATAAGGCAGCAGCGCATTGTCCATCACATAGCTATATTCAGCAAATGGGAGTTTGGCACGAATATGCTCCAGCACACTCGTACCTCCGATACCTGAATCAAACACCAATATGTGAGGCAAAGCACAACCACTAGAAAATAACACTTGCGCGGCAGTGTGCCATGCAACACATTAAAAATAAATGACTACTCAGCGTCTTTCTTATCTAACTGACTAAAAAAGCCTTGTGCGTAATCAAAAAACTCTTTTAATCGAGCTTGCCCTTCATTCAACCAAGCAAGTATATCTGGCAACTGCTTTTCAATTCCCAGCTTTTTGCCTTGATCGTGAATATTTTCCAATTGCTTGTCTAAGGGCTGTAGCCCTTTCTCTATCTCTTTGATCGGATTAGACTGCTGATATTGGCTGATTGCAGCGGTCGTTTTAGATTGACGGAGATCCATGGTGAAGTTCGCAATCTGATCACTATCTATATTTAATGATTTTGCTTTATCAAACGCATCGTCATACTCACCTGAGAAAAATAAGTCACTGACATTGCGTACGTCTTTCATCATCTCATTAATTGCATTTTGCTCTTCTTGACTAAGCTCGCCATTGACGACAATCGAAAAGCTAACTTCATGCTGCGTTTGCTGGCCAACCGCAAGACCATGTTCATTGCCCTTTTGACTATAAGCCGCAGCCTTTGACTCAGAACGCGCATCACTGAAGGTAATTTTAACTTCATCACCTTCTGCCGTCGTAAAACTGTATTCGGCTTGATTCGATAAGCTCGCATATTGGGCTTCACTCACTTGCATCGACTGTGATTTAGGACTAAATAATGACTCTTCAAACTCATCAAGTCCTTTAAAAATACCATCACGCGCTTTTTCAATTCCCTGTTCTATTTCATCATTATAGGAATTCGCCCCTTTTAACTCTTCAGTGGCTTCATCAATCCCCATTTGCACACCCTTACGCGCTGCGCCTAGCATCTCTTTTAACTCATCGTCATTTTTGCCGTCAACTTTTGCCCGTTTAACCGCCGCAGTTACGAAATCCAATACATTTTTAGTAATGGCTTCAAAATCAAACAATGGCTTTTCTTTCTCAGCTTTTTTTTCTATACCGAGTGCCTGTGCTAATTTATCGTCTAGCACCATAGCAGCCAGTTTATTTTTATCACCGAAATAACTATCTGAATTTAATTTTACACTGGGCATAAACCCATTAGGCCTATTCGCCTTATTAGTCAGTGCTGGGTTAAGCAGCTGATGTAATTGTCCTATTTTCATAACATGGCTCCAAATATCGTGGTCATCGTGTGTTCAACACAACCATCCGTTCCTTGTTATCGACCAAAATAAACTTAGCTTAAGCACTTTTAGTATAAAAAAGAAACAATTTTTGTGCGATAAACTGGACAAATCGACAACGGCCCCTAAAATAGCGCGTCTGAATTTTGCAAGGTACTTCTTATATGGCTGTCATTTTAATAGATACTTCCGAATACGAGCAGCAGCTCGGTGAAAAACAACAACGCATCAGCGCACAATTCGCTAAGTTTAATGCGCCAGAGTTGGAAGTGTATGACTCGCCAAAAACACAATATAGGCAACGTGCCGAATTCCGTGTTTGGCATGAAGGCGACGCTCTATTCCATATTATGTTTGATCAGGCAACAAAGCAGAAAATCCGCGTTGATCAATTTGATCCAGCCGCGCCGCTGATCAGTGAAATCATGCAAGTCATGATGGATAAACTCCGTAATAACGAAGTCTTGCGTCGTAAGCTCTTTCAAATCGATTACCTTTCAACGCTTAGCGGGGAAATATTAGTCAGCCTGCTTTATCACAAAGCACTTAATGAACAATGGCAAGAAGCGATGCAATCACTGCGTGCTGAATTACAACAAACGTATAAAATTGATTTCATCGGTCGTGCTCGCAAGCAAAAAGTGATCTTTGGTGATGATTTTGTCACAGAAAAACTCAACGTGAACGGCCAAGAATTCATTTATCAGCAAGTTGAGAACAGCTTTACGCAGCCAAACGCCAAAGTGAATGAAAAGATGCTGGCTTGGGCACAATCAGTGTGCGCACCTCTGAACAATGATTTACTCGAACTCTATTGTGGCAACGGTAACTTTTCCATCGCGCTGGCTGGCAGCTTTAATAAGGTGCTAGCGACAGAAATTTCTAAATCATCCGTTCACTCAGCCCAATACAATATCGCTGCCAACAAAGTTGAGAACTTAGATATCATCCGTATGTCGAGTGAAGAATTCACTCAAGCAATGAAGGGCGAACGTAACTTTTCAAGGCTCAACGGTATCGACTTAAATGATTACAACTGTCAAACTATTCTGGTGGACCCTCCGCGAGCAGGGATGGATGAACTAACCTGCCGATTAGTCTCAAACTACGACAATATTATCTATATTTCATGTAACCCTGACACATTAGAGCGTGATCTTGAGTTGCTATGTGAGACACATACAATCTCCCGCATCGCGATTTTCGATCAGTTCCCATACACACATCATGTAGAATCGGGCGTATTTTTACAGCGTAAGTGACAAACTAAAGAGTATAAAAAAGCCTCGTGATAACGAGGCTTTTTTGTATTTAAAAGTGGGTTATTTCGTTGCCAAGTAATTGATCAAAGCACTGATCTGCTCAGGCGTTGTCGTTTTTGACTCGCGTAATAGCAACTTGTATTTACCGTTTACGATAAATGTCGGCACGCCACTTAATGCGCCTTTTTCTTGTAACTGCTCTTGATTACGTGCCATGCGAGACGCTTTGGTACGAACCGAGAAGCTTTTGTATAACTTATCAAATTTCTCGCCATCAACACCTTGTGATACAAAAATATCTTTGATGTCAGCAAGCTCGTTAATTTTTCCACGCTTTGTATGAATGTGTGTAAACAACGCAGAAACAATGGCATCTTTCTGTGGTAAAACAGCAGCCGTCGCCAACGCATTTGCCATCATTTTTTGAATTTCAGGATCACGTGAACCAACAAAATCGACGTGGCTTTTCTTAAACTTAACGCCCTCTGCAAGCTTAGGCTTAAATTCAGCAATCAATGGCTCAAAGGCATTACACGCAGGACAATAAAAAGAGAAGTATTCTGTTACTTCTGGTTTTTTAGTTCCGCGCTCAGACACTACTTCGTAATGTACGCCCTCTTCATATTGCACGGCAGCGTTGGCCAGCATAGGCAGCATCATTGCAATGACTGTCGCTTTGATTAATTTCAACATTGAGATCTCCAATTCTTATTTTTCTAGTAAGTGTTTTACTAATTCGTTTAACTCTTGCTGACTTTTCAGCGAGCGCATGTTCACTTGATATTTATCATTGACGATAAAGGTAGGAACACCTGTTAAAGCGCCAATTTTACCAAAATGTTCTTGTAGGTCTTGCATTTTTTTCTCTTGCGCAATCACCAACATGCTACTCAGTTGTTGGTCAAATTGCGCTTCACTAATACCATGACCGGCAAGTAGCTTTTTAACTTCTTTAATATCCGTCAATCTGTTACCTTTTTTGTGAATGGTATCAAATAAGTCTGCTGCTACTTCCTTACCTTTGCCCATCTGATTGGCAATAATATAGGCATAGCTCAAGTTACTTTGCACTTGTGCTGGAATACCACCTAAAAAGTTCACGTGGCTCTTTTCGAAACTCGCTCCTTTAGGTAACCCCTGCTCTAAGGCAATTGCAATCGGTTCAAATTGATAACAATGCGGGCAATAGAACGAGAAAAACTCGGTCACTTTCGCGTTTGTACTCTTTGGATTATCAAGTGTTTTGAAATGTGTACCATCAACAAATTCAGCCGCACTCGCAGCAAAGGCCATAAGAGGAATACATAGAATCAATAATGATTGTTTTATTATTTTAAACATAAAAATCTCTTTAATTTTTTAAGGAAATAAGCTCAAAGCAGGTTCATGCAAAATGGCGTATTGTTCTTTTAAAGCCAAAATTTGTTGTTCCCAATATTTGTCTGTCGCAAACCACGAAAAGTTCCGTGGAAAAGCGGGGTCCTGCCACCTCGTCGCCAACCAGCCCATGTAATGTACCATTCGCATAGCTCGCAACGGTTCAATCAAATTCAATTGTTGTTGATCAAACGAATTAAACTCTTCATAACCTGATAGCAAGGTATCAAGTTGTATTATCTGTTCTTGTTTGTCGCCATTGAGCATCATCCATAAGTCTTGGATCATAGGTCCTTGTCGACAATCGTCTAAATCAACCAACATCAAGTTATCACCTGACCACAGAATATTGCCAGCATGACAGTCACCATGCAAACGGATCTGCTCAACTTGTTGGTACTCATTCTCAGTCTTAACAATCAGTTGTTCTAGAATCGTCAACAATGGCGTTTCTAGTTGCATCGGGATCAACTGGCTATCTATAAGCGCGGTTCTAGCGCGATGAAGATAGTCTTGGCAATTAATACTTGGGCGATACTTAAATTGATGGTTCCCAGCAACGCCATGCATTCGGCCGATATAACGCCCCAAAACTTCTAACTGATCTAGATTGTCCATCTCAAACTGGCGACCCCCAACACTTGGGAACAGCGCAAAGCGATAACCTTGATAGTGAAAAAGGCTAACCCCATCCCGTTTTATGGGTGCCACAACCGGTACTTCTGAGGCTTCGAGATCAAACGCGAATTGATGCTCTTCTAATATTTGCTCGTCACGCCAACGCTCGGGGCGATAAAACTTCACCACATATCGGCGGTTATCGTCTGCTTTGAATTGGTAAACTCGGTTTTCATAGCTGTTTAGTGCTAACAAACCTGACTCAGGGTAGATACCAACACTTTCGATGGCATCAAGCATAAAATCGGGCGTTAGACCGGCAAAGCAAAATTCACTCATAGTTGTCTCTGTTATAAAAAAAGCGGGAAAAACCCGCTTTCATTGTTATGCCCTAGTGTACTGGACTATTTGCCTTTAAAAAAGTTCGTTTGCTGTATCAACTTATCTTCAGGGGCATCTGTTGGATGAATTGAAAACTCAAACTCAGTCACAGGCTTTTTCAAATCATATGGGTCGATGATCACCGATAAAGGCACATCCATAGAACGCCCTGCTTCAACCGTCACCTGCTGCTTGCCTAGCAATTTAAAATGCTCTAAGCCTAACACTTCAATAGCAAAAGTTTGTGTTTGTTGCGCCTTGTTGATCACTTTTAGGGTATAAGTATTTTCGACTAAACCTTCAAAGTTAACTCGGTACAACTGATTTCTATCGCGAATAATATCCAACTCCATTGGCTTACGCATAGCGATATTGACGACCAAAGCACCAGACAGGACTAATAAAATACAAAGATAGCCGACCAATTTACCGCGAATAGGTTTGGTTTTTTCTGATGATGTTTCTAAGTTGCGCTCCGTCGTATATGAAATTAGGCCTTTTGGATAGTTCATCTTATCCATCACACCATCACAAGCATCAATACATGCACCACAGTTAATACACTCGTACTGCAGGCCATTACGGATATCTATGCCTGTCGGGCACACCTGCACGCAAAGGTTACAGTCGATACAGTCACCTAATTCCAACTCTTTTGGATCTTGTTTTCTTGAGCGAGGACCGCGCGACTCCCCCCGTTTCGCATCATAACTTACGGTAAACGTATCTTTATCGAACATTGCAGATTGAAAGCGCGAGTAAGGACAGATATGCAAGCACATGATTTCACGCATCCATCCCGCATTACCATAGGTACACACGGTAAACACCGCAATGCTCAGTAACGCATAACCGCTCACTGACAATGTGAGTAGATCGAGGACTAGCGCTCGAATTGGTGTAAAGTAGCCTACAAACGTTATCGCAGTGTACAGTGAAAATAAAATCCAACTGCCATGCTTGGCCGACTTGCGCCAAAGCTTGTCAAAATCCATCGGTCGTTGGTCTAGCTTTTTCCTTTGATTGGCAGTGCCTTCAAACTTTTCTTCAAACCATATGAATATAAAAGTCCATACCGTTTGTGGACAGGTATAACCACACCATACACGCCCATAAAAAGTAGTAACCAAAAATAATGCAAAGGCGGCTATCATCAAGATGAATGCCAAAATGGTGAGATCTTGAGGCAACAAGGTGAGCCCAAAAATATTAAATTTTTGCTCAAAAATGTCGAATAACACCGCCTGATGACCGTGAAAGCTCAGCCAAGGCAGCACCATAAATGCGAGCATGCCAACAAAGCCGATACGCCTGCGTAATATCTGATGTAACCCTTGTACAGCGCGCACATAAATACGGTTTCTTGGGTTAAACCTATCAGGCTGGAGATTATCCGGCTTTTGAATTTTTACATCGGTGGGAATATTTTTGACTTTGATCTGCTTGTCCATCTAAGCTCCTTAAGCCGCCATGATCGACAGGTACTTGCTACAGTGACCTTAATGTGAATAGGGGTATTATAAGCAAGCTTAGCAGCTGATTGATACCTGCAAACAGCTATAACGCTTAAATAAAACTGTAAACTGCAAATTTTTAGATGGCTTAACCTTAGCGTATGGTCAGAGTTTACGATTAGCTTCATTGCTTGCTTTTAAGTCAGCTATTTTATTACACTGCAGAGTTTATCAATGCTACTGAGATCAAAGAATTCTTGAAAAGCGTATTATGAAAAAGTTTTTATTATTATTAGCTGTGGTTGTCGCGTTGTTTACCACCGATTTGGAGATGGTAAAACAACCAAGAGATAAGCTTATTAACGACGTCATCGCGGTATTGGGCGAATCGACAAAAGTGCAAAGACCCTCCTTAGCACGAGTTGCTTTGCTCAGCATAGAACAGCAGGTCGAGCTAACACCTGAACAACAAGCGCACTTGAACACTGAGCTTGCAAACGACCTTGCATTGCGTCAGTTTTATCAGCAATATTGTAAGGAAAGAGAAATGAGCCTTTACTTTTTTACCGATAAACTTGAGACCATATGCGATCTTATCGAACGAGCAGCAAGTAAAACAGGGACTTTATGATAGATTTTACTCAACTGAATAAACAGCGTGCAGCCTCTTTTAACAAACAAAAGCAGTTGCTTAAAAAGCTCAGTGCTGGACAAACAATCTTGTGTGAAACGTGTAGCGCGCCGTTAAAGCTCAATTTAGCGGTAGACGCATCACAAAAAGGGCACGTCTGTTGCGCAAAAGGCTGTACTCATATTGAGCTGGAGATTGCCTAAAAGCTCTCTTCATCCTCATCGAATAACCCGCTCGCAACCGCCACATTTTCTATCAACTGCGCGTAGCTTGGCGCGAAATCTTTGGCAAGAGCAGTTTGCTCAGAGACAAAAATTTGCTCATCGCAATTAAGTTGTTCGCAATAACTGCGCACTTGTTCTGGTGACAATGAAAAAAAGGCTAATTGTTCAGTGGCCATTTGCAGCGCTTGTTTTAAATCTTCCGACAATTCATGCGCCTGTATAAGATATTCAAAGTAAGGTTGAGCGCCTTGTAAAAAGCCAATGCTCCATTCTTGTTTACTTTGATATGCCGTCATTTCTGACCACGGCAATGCGTACTGCTGTGAGAAAACCTGCTCACTGATTTGGTGATGCAATGCCATCAAAGCAAACACAACTTCTTCAGACAATTGCGCATCATTGGCTGTTATTTCATTGAGCCATTGTTCAACTTCTATCGCCGATGGACTACAGATCAACGCAAACAAATAACCTTCTACCTGTGACAAGGTCATTGCAGAAGGTCTATTCACCAAATATGCTCTCAACAGCGCTTGATGCTGCTCGGTATAGTTAAACTCTAACATCACACTATTTTATAAATTAACGGGATAGCGGCCTTCGCTATCAGGACGACCCAAAAATTTCACCGCGTCGTGTACTTCTTTTGGTAATGAAGGGTCGGGTTTGATATTACCCGCTACACGAAATTGGAAGTTATCAGCCAAAGTCGCATCAGCTTGTAATCCTAAGCGATTTTCTGGATCAACAAGCACTGCAATATCGCCAGATTTACAACTTAGGCTGCCAGCCAAAGGACCAATCTCAAACCAGCCTGTTAAACCTTCAACAGAAATACCTGGGCTACGGATCTCACCCTTTAGTGCTTCGCAATAGGGTGCCCCACTATCGTATTGGTCAATATCGAGCAGCACGCGCCCTTTTGCATTAACGGGTAACGGCAAAGTCACTTGTGACATGGCTTGTTCCACATTAAAGCGTGCCATTGCATCAGACAATGAAATTGTTTGATCAAACAAACCCACATTGAAATCGGTTCGGCCCGATAGCTGTGATTTATCTCGCGCATTACCAAAGCGCAGATCACCTTGCACATTGCCAATTAACAAGGCAGGTGCATCAATACGCCAGCGAACATCATCAAGCTGTACATTGCTGACTCTCAGTTCGCTCACTTGGCCTTGCCAAACAGTGCCCGTCACAGCCCCAATCTGCAAGCTGGGTGGTAACTGTTTACCCGCTAACTGCAATGCCAATGATGCTGGCATGTTGTACAGAGTGAACAAGGCAAACGCGAATATAAACGTAACGACTAGGCTAATGGTCTTTTTCATTTTAATTCTCTAACAGCAAACGACTAACACGTACAAAGCCCGGTGCACTATCTAGTGCCAGATCCAAACTATCCACTCTCACGCCATGCTGATTGGTTAATTCGTCTAACCAGGCAACGAGCTTATTAAACTCAACAGAGTCTATAGTGAGGCGCAATGCTTCGTTACTCGGTTGCATTTTGCTGATGTTAATTTGATATTGGCCACGCGTGCGATTCACCAATGCAGATAAGTTACCAGAACGGCCAGTAGTATTGGCAGACGCACTGTGTTTAAGTTTGCCGATACTGTTATTGACCCATGCCACTAACTCCTGCTGACGCAGTTTATCTTGTTGTGCTTTTTCGACTGCGCTATTGAGTGGTTTAAACACCCCCATGATCAGTACAAAAATGGTGAAAACGATGGCAGCAACGATCAACAGCTTTTGTTCTTGCTCCTTTAAGGAGTGCCAATATTTTAATGCTTGCTGCTTCATACCTCACCTCTTAAGCGGATCTCACCGATTACTACGTCACCATCATTGTTCAAAGACCCTTGCTGGACCGTCAAGCCGCGCTGCTCCAAAATGGCTTTCACCTGACCAAATGTTTGGAAACCGTTGGCGCGCGCACGAATTCTCAATTCATTACGGCGACTGTCATAGCGCAGCGTTTCCGGTGTAAAGTTCTCTACTTCACCGTAAACGGCCACTAAATGGTTGGTTAACTCTAAAAAACCGCCTTGCTGTGTACCACTTAATCCCGCTAATTCCCCTTGAATTTGCTTTTTCAGCAGGTGCGGACGTACAGTCTTGCCGGGGAAAGCTTTTTGATAACTCGCCACCGCTTGCGACTTAAGCTCGTCGGCTTGTTTTTGCAGCATCATGAGTTGGGTGCCTTTCACCACCACAAAACAACCTACGGCAATACTTGCAGCCAACACGCCGCTCTTCCAATCTCGCCACCACTGCGGTTGTTTCTTTTTCGCCGCAAATTGACCTTGACGCAAATTAAACGATGTACTGCTTAAGTGCTTGGTAAACAAAGCCAAAGGCAAGTCATATTCTGCTTCTTTTGCCTCTTTTGGCGCAATATCAGGTATGCTCTCTGCGGGGCTGTAATGGACTATCTTTTGCGGTTGTAGCGCATATAAATAATCCGCGCCCCAACTTTTTTCAATCGCACTAATATGCCACTGACCATGGCGGCATAACCATTGTTCGCCCAGCTCGATCATCGTCAGCGTATCATCATCAATATACGGCAATAGCAATGCATCAGGTAATACACGCGTCAATTCAATGTCATGCTGTGCAAAAATATCAAACCAATCTTGTAACCACGTTTTGTCACAAATAGCCACTTGCACGGTGTGCTTTTCACCGTCCATACTCGGGCCAGAAATGGCAATAAACAACTCGTCCACATCACAGGCAATTTGCTCTTCGAGCATAAACGGCAACGCCTGCTCCAGTTTGCGATTCCACTTCGTCGGCAAATTGACCGTCTTAAGTTGTACTTGCGCTGCGCTCAATAGCAAGATAACTTCTCTACTTTGCGCTTTTTCTGCTAATTGTGACAATTGCTCAGCATTGTCTAGTTCGCCACTGGCGATGATTTGCTCATCCGCTGATGAAAACACCAACCAATGAATCGGGTTATTAGGTGACTGATCCGAGCGGATCACCAATTTTTCTGTCACTGTACGCCTCCAAATTTTCGCGCCAGTATGGTTGCTTGACCTTGATTTATTTGAATAATTGAGGTCATTGCAAAGCGTCTATCATCAAATAGGGCTTTTGCGCGTAACTTAAAATAATTGCTGTTAATGGTAAATAACTCTTCACTTTGTTTATCAACTTTTGCTCCTTGATTACGAGCTTCAGTAAAGAATTCATCAATATTATCAAAACCTTTTTCTGGCCTAGCTGATATCACCGCTTGTGCACCTGATTCACTTAACCCATCCAACAAGGCACTGAGTAATAATGCTTGTTCTGGTTTAACCGTGTTTACATTCACTTTGAGTTCGGTACTGCCTGGGATCACACACACATAAGGCGCTATTTTTTGCATCACTAAAGGGTTAAACCCTTTGATGATGCGCAGCTCCGAGGCAGATGCCAACATATTATTCGCGGCTAAATAAGGCATTTGTTTAGACATATATTCGTCTTCTTCAGCACCTGAACGAAAGGTTATACTGTCTTCGTCAAGCCAATCATAAACACTGTCTGCCAGCGCTTCTTCACTTTCTTCTATGGGTAAGTCTTCAATGTTTTTCAGCAAAGACAACAAAGCTTCATGTGCCGGATTTGTCGCATTAACCGATGCCCCTGTTTTTTTGGGCTCACGCAGCGCATTGAGATTTAAGCATGCCTGTAAATCCGTAACTTGGCCACTTAAAGTACCATGGTCAACGGGGTACGGCGTTTCGCTGAGTGCCCATGGCTGACCTAAGTGCACCTTATCGGGGTCATCTTTTTTACTTTCTAAAATCACCTTTTTGACCAGCTCTTCTGCACCATAGCTATACCATTTTGCCTGCTGGTGCGCTTGAATATTCTGGGCTCGCTGCACTTGTACCATCAGGTTTGCAGCCATTTCTGCGGCAATGGTTGCCGCCAGTGCGACAATAAATAAAACGATGATTAAAGCCGCGCCATTTTGCTTATTCATGAGCGACCTCCTTGAGAACCACCCGAATCGCGCTGTCCACCATTTTGTTCATCGCCTTGGTTCTGTCCAGAACCCTGGTTTTGTCCAGAACCACTAGAGACTGCCTGTTGCTCTTTACCATTGCCTGGCGTTAAAAATAAACGCTTAATTTCAGGTGCATCTTTCAATTTCAGTGTGACCGCAACGGCTAGAGGCAACGCCTTCTTTTTCCAATCGCTTTGCCACTTTTGTTGGTCGTCTAAAAATTCGAATTTGAGTTCTTCAATATTTTCAATGACGACCTGTGAACGCGGCTCTGCACCGTCTAACTCATCAACGTAAATTCGATAAATACGCTCTAGTTTGTCATCGATGACTCGATAACCAACCGCTTGTAACTCAGAGCGAGGAAGCAAGCTGATAGGATTGGTCCAACCATCGCGTACAAAGGCAATACCATCAAACTGGCTTTCCAACACATAACGGCCATGTAAAATGTAACTCGGATTGATATCACCCGATTCATTGCGTACTTCTCGCTTAGTCATTTGGCTAAAATCTTGATCCATCAAACGAAACGTCGTTTGTAGCGCTTCAATTTCGGCAATGGTTTCTTCAGACGCTTCTTTGGCCTTAATTGTTGAGTCTAGTATCTGATGGGTCACCATCACCACAACCGCTAAGATCCCTAATGCAACCATGACCTCTAAAAGAGTAAAACCACGTTGGCGCATTATGACTTACCTTTAAGCATAAAGGTCGTGAGGTCGTAAACCGAGTGCTTCAGTGCTTCGTCTGTATAAACTTCTACAACAACTTTAACGAAACTGGGATCCGCTGTTGGCACCACTTTCTGTTGCCAATACCACATCTGTCCGGCAAGCTCTTCTTCGCCTTTCTTGCCATTTGTTCCCGCCCATTTTTCTGCACTTGCACGCATTTCTACAAGTCGATTTTCAGCAACCCAAGACGCATAGGTTTGTTCTTCTAAGCTAGAAATATGGGTAATGTGTTCTCCGGTTGCTTGCATGGCTGCAATCCCCGCCATCGCGCAAATACTCATGGCAACCATGACTTCTAGTAGTGTAAAGCCAACCGCACGTTTCATGATTGCGGTTCCTTACGCAATTTTACCGGAGCGATAAATTCACCTTCGATATAAAACACAGGCTCTCTTTGCTCCGCCAACTCTAAACTGATTTGAAATGCACTGACCTCACCTGAAGAAAGAATAAGCACTTGTGGCACTTTCACCTTTCTCAGCTCCAATAGACTCTCGTCGTCATTCGCGCCCATCAGCTCTTGCCAGTTGGATTGCTCTAATAAGTTATCCTGTGACCAAGCTAAATCTTCGGTGATCAACTGCGCACGGAATTGCTCTGTAAACTCTATCGGTTTGTAGAGTTCTTCAGCTTCAAATTCAGTCCAGGTTTCACCGTCAAATACCAGCATTTCCAGTGTGTTTTTTTCTAGGCGCAAGCCTAGTTCGACCTGATTCAACACCGCAAATTCGGAAGCAAGATTGATCACGCTATGTACTTTCAATGCTTGTTTTTCAAGTTCTTCTTCCATGTCGCCACCAAAACCGTAGGCAACCAACTTGGTCGCAAAAGCAATGATCACGATCACCACGAGAATTTCAATTAAGCTGAAACCTCGTGATGATTTAGAAAAAGCGTGGAAGGATCTGCGGTGTGCCATATAAATTAACGTTGCTCTTCGTCATCCCAGTTGCCGATATCATCTTCTGTGCCCACTTCACCGTCAGGACCCATAGAGAAAATATCAACCTTACCCATTTCGCCAGGGCTCACTAGCTGATATGGATTACCCCATGGATCTTCCGGTAATTTTGAAATAAAACCACCATCAGGAAAACGCTTTGGCACAGGATCAATGGTTGTTTGCGTTACAAGCGCCTCTAAACCTTGTTCCGTGGTTGGGTAAGCTTTGTTTTTCAGCTTGTACATATTCATCGCATCTTCTAGCTGTTGAATATCTATCTTCGCCTTATCAATCGCGGCTTCTTCTTGCTGACCCATGATGTTTGGTGCCACGATAGACATGATCATACCAATGATCACCAGTACTACCATGATTTCTAATAATGAAAAACCTGATTGTCTATTCACAATATTTTCCTTCAATGTTTCTTAATTTTAATTGTTTATTGCACGTCTTCGCTGTGTTTGACTACAGCCCGACCGCTTTGTTCATCGCCATAATAGGTTGCAATATGGCCATGACGATAAACAGCACAATAACCGCCATACTGGCGATCATGGCTGGCTCAAGTAGCTTAAGCGACACACTGACCATACTTTCAAATTCTCGGTCTTGGTTATTGGCAGCCCGTTCAAGCATTTGTTCCAACTCACCCGACTTTTCACCACTGGCTATCATGTGCAACATCATAGGTGGAAATAACTTAGTTTGATGTAAGGCAGCGCGCAGACTTGCGCCTTCACTGACCCGCGTTGCGGCTTCTGCAACCGCAGCTTTAATCTTTTGGTTTTCCAGTACCTGGCCCGATATTTTCATGCCTTCAAGTAACGGCACCGAGCTTGAAGATAAAATACTTAAAGTACGCGCAAAACGCGCCGTATTAATGCCTCGACTCACTTTACCAATACCCGGAATAACCAGCATTTTGCTGTCAAACCAAAAACGAATTTTGGGCTGCTGTAAGGCGCGTTTCGCCATCACCACACTGGCCGTTAACACGACCAAGCTCACTAACCAGTAATCTTGTACAAAGTTACTGGCGGCCATGACCCACTCCGTTGTCCAAGGAAGTACTTGGTTTGATTTCTCAAAGGTTTTTAAGATTTTTGGTACCACGGTACCGAGCAATACGGACACAATTGCGATTGCAAAAATCACCAAAATAGTTGGATACACCATCGCTTGCGTAATTTGACTGCGCATGTGCTGTCGCTGCTCAGTGTAATCAGCCAGTCGGTTTAATACGGCATCCAAATGCCCCGACTTTTCACCGGCGGCCACCATGGAGCGATATAGGTTATCAAACACATGTGGGAACTCAGACATGCCATCAGCCAAAGTGTACCCTTCCACAACCTTAGAACGCACTGACATCAACATGCGCTTCAAACGTGGCTTTTCACATTGCTCAGCCACGGCCATTACCGCAGCCTCAACAGGTAAAGACGATTGGATCAACGTCGCTAGCTGACGGGTAACCAAGGCAAGATCGGCGACAGATGGCTTATAACCTTGAAATAGTTTGAAGCCACCTCCGCTTTGCTTTTTGTCTTTTTCAGCAGCGGGTGAGACTTCAATCGGCATCATGGCTTTTTCACGCAGCATTTGCCTAACTTGTTTGGCCGTATCCGCTTCTAAAATCCCTGATTTTTCTTTGCCTTTCGCATCTAAAGCACGATACTCAAACGCCGCCATGATTAACCTTCCTCACGCGTTACACGTAATACTTCTTCTAGCGTAGTTTGGCCATTTAGCACCCGAGCTAAGCCATCTTGGCGAATACTTGGGCTGGTTTTACGAATATACTTTTCAACCGCCTGTTCACCTTTACCATTGTGAATAAGCTCTCGAATTGTTTCGTCAACCACGAGTAATTCGTGAATACCGGTACGACCTTTATAGCCGTTGTAATTACATTCTTCACAGCCAACTGCACGATAAATTGTTGGTGGTTGCTCAAAAGGCACACCTAACAGCTCGCATTCTCTCTCGTCTGCATGATGCGCTTCTTTACAATTAGAACATAAAGTTCGAACTAATCGCTGTGACAACACGCCAAGTAACGATGAAGAAAGTAAGAAAGGCTCAACCCCCATATCTTCCATACGGGTAATGGCACCTGCAGCCGTATTGGTGTGTAGCGTTGACATCACCAAGTGACCAGTTAATGAGGCCTGTACTGCGATTTGTCCGGTTTCTAAGTCTCGGATCTCACCGACCATTACCACATCCGGGTCTTGACGTAAGATCGCTCTCAAGCCACGGGCAAAAGTCATATCTACCTTTGTGTTAACTTGCGTTTGGCCAATACCAGGGATCTCATATTCAATGGGGTCTTCAACCGTCAGAATGTTACGGTCTTTTGAGTTAATCTGACTCATGCCCGCATACAAGGTGGTACTTTTACCAGAACCAGTTGGACCGGTGACAAGAATAATACCGTGCGGTTTACTGATGATATCCGCAAATAAGTCTCGGTTACGCTCGGTCATACCTAAGTCTTCAAGGTTGAGACGCGCATTATTTTTATCAAGCAGACGCAGCACTACACGCTCACCAAAACTCGATGGCATGGTAGATACACGCACGTCGACCGCACGCCCAGCAATACGTAAACTAATACGACCATCTTGCGGAATACGTTTTTCAGCAATATCGAGTTTCGCCATAACCTTGATACGAGAAACAAGCAATGAAGATAGCTTACGATTCGGCTTCAGTACTTCTTTAAGCACGCCATCAACACGGAAGCGGATCACCAAATCTTGCTCAAACGTTTCAATGTGAATATCCGAAGCACCTTCTTTGATGGCTTCACTGAGCATTGCGTTGATCAGTTTAATGATTGGTGCATCGTCATCGGCAGCTAATAAGTCTTCAGTCTGTGGTAACTCTTCCGCCAGCGAGAACAAATCGACTTCGTTACCAATGTCTTCCATCATTTGTTGCGTTTCAGAACTATCGCGCTGATAAGATGCCTCAAGCATCAATTCAAATTTATCATCTTCGAGTTGTTCCAAGCGAAACGCAGCCCCCGCAATACGGCGAACTTCCAACAGCGATGTTACGCTCAACTCACCTCGATAATAAACGACTAAACCTTGCGCCTCTTTACCTAGCAACATGCCCACTCGGCGTGCATAAGCAAACGGCAGGCGAAGCGGCGAATTCACCGCCCCTTCTACTTGCTCTAGTACATCAGCAGGCATCTCGCTTGTATTTAAATCACTGACTGGCAATTCGGCTACCACGTCTACCTTACTCTCAGTCATCATTGCTCTGCTCTTTCGTATTTTGTTCTTTCAAAAACTCTTCATACGTGGGTGGCAATACCAGTGCATCGTTCCATTCAGGTAAGATTGGCGAATCCTCAAACGGCATCAGCTCAATGCCGTCATCGCGCTGTAGTTTTTGCTCGCCACGAATAAAATTATACTTCGAGTGACTTAACTTATTCATGCTGCGGCTGTCGCGAATAATCGTCGGGCGAATAAATACCAATAAGTTACGTTTACGCTTGGTGGTTGAGGTGGACTTAAATAAATGACCTAACACCGGAATATCACCTAAGAGTGGCACTTTAGAAACGCTTTCTTGCACGTCTTCATCAATCAAGCCACCAAGGATAACCATGCCACCATCGTCGGCAATCACCGTGGTATTAATGGCACGCTTGTTTACCGAGATATCGACCGCAGTTGCACCACTGACGCTTGATACTTCTTGCTCAATGGTTAATTGCACTGCGCTACCATCATTGATCTGTGGTGTAACTTTTAACTTGATACCCACTTCCTGGCGATCAACCGTCTGGAATGGATTTGAGTTGTTCTCGCTGGCCGTTGACCCTGTAATAATCGGTACTTCTTGACCCACAATCATCGACGCTTCTTCATTGTCCATGGTGGTCACCGATGGCGTTGCAAGAATGTTTGACTTAGTATCGGTTGAAATCGCTTGTATGATTGCACCCCAGTCATTTTTAACGATACCCATCGCCAAGCCATTTACGCCACCTAATAATTTACCAAGTGGGCCTAAATCACCTCGCTGAGTTTCGTCATATTCCTTTAACTCCGTATTATCACCCGTGATAGTTTTGGTAACTGTTTTATCACGTGCTTGTTCAGCAGCGACCGCCAACGAACCAACAGGAACCGTACTGCCGTTATTAAATTGCAGCATACCGCCTTTTTCAGAGATCCACTGCAAGCCAAAGTTAATGCCGTCACCTTCTAGTACTTCCACAACTATCGCTTCAACCAATACTTGCGCACGACGAATATCTAGCTTTTCAATTACTTTAGCAAGCGAGCGCATGGTATCCGGCTGCGCGGTGATCACCAACGAGTTTGAGTCTGGGTGTGCTTCAATGCTGGTTTCATTATTGTTGCTACGGGTTCGAGTTTTGGTTGTTCCACCCTGTGCTTCTTCTTGTAAGGTTTTGCTCACCCCTTGTAGTACTTTGACTAAGTCTTCTGCTTTGGCATAGTTGAGATAGAAAACCTGAGTATTACCTTGATTTTCTAACTCGTTATCTAGACGCTTAATCAAATCGGTAGCACGGGTACGTGCTTGTGATTCACCACTGACAATCACACTGTTCGTTCGGCTATCGGCGACCACTTTCGGGATAAGAAAATCAGGGATGGCGCCTTTGCCCGAGTCTTTATAAATACTTTCTACTACCGATACCACATCATCTGCCGTGGCGTAGTTTAGCTTTACGATATCAACACGTTTATCACCCGCTTGGTCTACAGACCGAATAATATCAACCAGTCGATTCACCGATGCAGCTTGACCTGTCAGCATCATCACGTTTGCTGAGTTTAAGTTAGTAACGTGACCACCATCTTTTTGGTCACTAAACTGACGAATTAACGGGCCTAACTCTTGCACGCTCACGTTTTTCACTCGGACAACACGGGTGATCATCACATCACCAGACATTTCATTGTCGCGTTCAATTAATGGGACATTGCCCTTTTTCGCATCAGAGCTGCGCACCACTTTAAGTACGCCAGTTTCCATCTCAGTTACCGCATACCCGTACACTTCTAGCACATTTAAAAAGAACTGATAGTACAGTTTTTCGTCCATCAACTCATAGCTACGCACATTGATATTGCCACGTACATTTGGATCGATAATGATGGTTCTCTCTAAATTTTTCCCAACCGCAGCGATAAACTCATTGATGTCGGTACCTTTAAAGTTGGCAGCATACTCTGCTGCAGATACTGAAAGCGATAATCCGGCTGCTAACAACACAGTCGCATATTTAGCTAACCCTTTTCTGATTTTTGTGAGGTGTAGCTGTCTACCCATTATTCTTAAACTCCAAATCTAGTGACTTACAGGCTAAATTGAACGCTCATGAGCTCACCATCTCTTTCAAGCGTGATGGTGGCATCAGTGCTGTTTCTTAGCTCATTCATGGCGGACATAGCCTGTTTCATATCCGTGAGTTGATAGCCGTTAATCGCAACAGCTAAATCATTATTTTTCAGTCCCATTTTGTCGAACAAGGCGGGATCTTTACCTGGACTTAAACGATAACCCAAAAGCTGCCCTGAGCTTCTGTATGGGGTAATGCGAATGTAATCGAGTAACTTGCCTGGGTCTTGTAACAATTCTTCTTTTTTCTCAGCAAGCTCATCGGGCACATCCGCTCTGACTAAACCCGCGCTGTTCTCTGGGCTTGCAATTAAGCCCTTTGGGGCGATAGGCATAGCTACATTTTTAGAGTATTCCAAGCCATCTAGCATGAGGGTTTCAAAACGACCACTGACATCTAAAATAACGCGATCCGGTAACACTTGTGCTAATTTTGCGCGAGTACCTTGAATGGCTTCTGCCACTTCATAAGTTGTTTGGCGTCCTTGTGACTCAATAATTGCAAGCCCAGCTTTATCATCTAAGCTCACCGCTATGATCCCCGTTAAACGCACATTTAAGGTTGTTTGCGGTGCGTCAGAAACAATCGTCTTGGGCTGTTCAATCGGTTTAGAACCCGCATCACCAAATAAGTTCTGTTTTATAATGGCCTGACTGCTGACCTTTGCGCTGGTTGATGCATACACCGAAGACATTGAAGGAAGTGGTTGTGTAACCGGCTGCGGCCACAATAACCAAAACAACTGAGACATTAAGTAAGCGATGTAAACAACAGCCAAATAAACTACTAAGCGACTTAATTTTGCATGGGGCAAGCCAAGCAATGCTTTTTGTAACTGTTGTATTTGTAATTCCATATCCGTCTTTTCTTATCTGTTGAGCGATCCAGTGTACCTTTTCAGTGTAATTTCAACAAGCGCACAAATATGACAGTTTGTCTTCACTATGTTAACAGCTGGTATCCCTTTGAACACTACATAGTACGAGAGTTCCGCGTACTTTTTTTGAACGTTGAAATATGCTAAATTCTCTGCATTATACCCACGTTCTGCATGGTTAATAAATTGTGACTAAAAAATCCCTCGAACAACCTAACCAAAACGACGCTGTAAGGCTAGATAAATGGCTATGGGCGGTCCGATTTTACAAGACCCGAGCGATAGCTCGAGAAATGATTCAAGGGGGTAAAGTACACTATAACGGTCAACGCTGTAAACCCAGTAAGTTAGTTGAATTAGGTGCAAAGGTTAAGCTTGCACAAGGGTTTGACGAAAAAGAGGTGACCGTTTTGACGCTGCTAGATAAGCGTCAAGCAGCCCCTATTGCACAGCAAGCGTACCAAGAATCCGAACAGAGTCTGGAAAAACGTGAACAAAACGCAATAGCGCGAAAAAACAATAGCTTTTTTGCACCACATCCTGTTAACAAACCGGATAAGAAGCAAAGGCGCGAATTACTGAAATTGAAATCAAGCTAGGATTTATATAAATGCAATCTGATTTACTACACCGCTATATTTTTGAAAAACTGGATGTACGCGGCGAATTAGTGCAAATAGACCAAACCTTCAATGACATCATTGCTGGTCACAACTACCCACAAGCCGTTCAAACCCTGTTGGGTGAATTACTTGTCGCAACCAGTCTACTCACTGCAACATTAAAGTTTGAAGGCGACATTGCCGTTCAACTGCAAGGCGACGGTCCAGTGAAATACGCCGTTATCAATGGAGACCACCAACAAAACATGCGTGGTGTTGCCAGATTGCAAGGCGAAGTAACAGGCACAACCGTACCTGAGTTGATGGGTAAAGGTTATATGGTGATCACCATCACGCCAATTAAGGGCGAGCGCTACCAAGGGATTGTACCGTTAACATCTGAGTCATTAGCGGCTTGCTTAGAAGATTACTTTACTCAGTCTGAACAGTTAAAAACCCGTCTTTGGTTTGCAACTAGCACTGGCGGCGAGCGTGTAAAAGCAGCAGGCTTATTTTTGCAGGTATTACCGGTAAATAAAGAAAAGTCAGAAGAAGACTTTGTTCATTTAGAAGCATTAAGTAATACCATTAAAGATGAAGAGTTGCTGGATTTAGATGCGCAAACCGTGCTGACACGTTTATATCATGAAGATAACCCTCAGCTGTTTGAACCACAAGCGATCAACTTTGTGTGTGGTTGTAGCCGCGAAAAAACTATTAATGCATTAGTCAATGTTGGCGAAGAAGCGTTGCTTGCAGATTTAGAAAAGCAAGGTGAGATCAACATCAGTTGTCATTATTGTCTAAAAAACTACGTGTTTAACGAAGCCGATATTAAGGCCATTTTTAACTAAACTCGTCTTTGCAGATAAAATGAATATCAAGCCGTCAAAAGGACGGCTTTTTTGTGCGTAAAAAATGACACCGGTATCACAAAATTAGAGATTTTCATGACACCGGTATCATTGAAAATATTTAAGTTTTTTGACGTTTTTATGCCTTTTTAACGGTTCCAAAAGCTCGAATATCTCAAAACCATCTGGTACTATAAATTCAGCTTAAGGTTAGTAAGAACTCTAGAGCTATCCCGTTCAATTCTCACATTTAGGTAAAAACATGACTTCAAGCGCTACTCGTTTTGTCGATTTAACTGCAGCCGAACTTGTCGAACACGCCATTGCACGTGGCGAAGGCACTTTAGCCGCAAACGGAGCCTTCGTTGCTAAAACAGGCCGTCGTACTGGTCGTTCACCAAGTGATCGTTTCATCGTAAAAGAGCCAAGCACTGAAAGCGACATTCAATGGGGCAATGTTAACCGCCCATTCAATGCTGAAAAATTTGCTTCTTTATGGGAACGTGTTGAAGCACACGTGCAAGCCAAAGACCACTTCGTCTCTCACCTTGAAGTGGGTGCAGATCCAGAGCACTACCTACCGGTAGTGGTGACTACTGAAACTGCGTGGCACCATATCTTCGCTAAGAACATGTTTATCGAGCCTGCACGCTACAATGCGTCAGACCTACCTCAATGGAAAATCTTAAACGTGCCTTCATTTGTTTGTGACCCAGAGCGCGACGGCACAAACAGCGACGGTACAGTGATCATTAACTTTGCAGAGCGCAAAGTACTCCTTGCTGGCATGCACTACGCTGGTGAGATGAAAAAATCAATGTTCTCTGTACAGAACTTCTTGTTGCCAGCCAAAGGTGTATTACCAATGCACTGTAGTGCCAACGTGGGTGAAGCCGGGGATACCGCACTATTCTTCGGTCTATCTGGCACAGGTAAAACAACCCTGTCAGCTGATCCGACTCGTTTCCTTATTGGTGATGACGAGCATGGTTGGGCACCGGGTAGCGTATTTAATATCGAAGGCGGTTGTTACGCAAAATGTATCGACCTATCACAAAAGAACGAGCCAGTGATCTGGAACGCAATTAAGTTCGGTACCATCTTAGAGAACGTAGTACTTGATGAAAATCGCATCCCTGATTTCAAAGATACGAGCTTAACGCAGAACACCCGTGCAGCTTACCCATTAGAGCACGTTGAAAAGCGTAAAGTTGAAAACCGTGCTGGTGAGCCAAAAGCGGTAGTATTCTTAACGTGTGACGTAAGCGGTGTATTACCACCGGTTTCTATCTTGTCAGAAGAAGCAGCGGCTTATCACTTCCTAAGTGGTTACACTGCAAAAGTAGGTTCAACAGAGATTGGCTCTACTGCTGATATCGAGTCAACGTTCTCAACCTGTTTCGGTGCGCCTTTCTTCCCACGTCCTGCAGGCGTTTACGCAGAGCTTCTAATGAAGCGCGTACGTGAGTTCGGTGCAAAAGTATTCCTAGTAAACACAGGTTGGACTGGCGGCCCTTACGGTATCGGTAAGCGTTTTGACATTCCAACAACTCGTGCAGTCGTTGACGCGATTGTTTCAGGCAAATTGGCGGATGTTGAAACGACGCACATTGAATCACTTAACCTAAATGTACCAGTAGCGGTACCAGGCGTTGACAGTGCATTATTGAACCCAATCAACACTTGGGAAGACAAAGGTAAATATGCAGAATACGCAGCGAAGCTAGCGGCAGACTTCCAAGAGAACTTTGCGAAGTACGACGTCTCAGACGCAATTAAGCAAGCGGGTCCTCGCGGCTAATATAAAGATTCCTTTATCAAAAGCGCCCCTCGTTGGGCGTTTTTTTGTTTGTACGACACTAACAAAAAAAACTTACACCACTATTTTTGAGGCTTAAAAACAATCAGTGAAGCTGCTTTTGTAATTGGGCAATTTTTTGTTGAATGGCAGGAATTTGGTGAAAATGCGCTTTGCGATGAGCAATAATACGCTGAATACAAGGCGTATCTAGATATTGAGTGTACCAATGACTTGGTAACAACGCTTTATCTTTGAGTAATGCTAAAAACTGCTCTCTGGCGCGTCGGTCATATAACCGAGCAATCGTTGAACGCAAACCCGATAACGCTTCTTTTGGCACCTCTTCTTTATCTAAAGGCGCTAAACTTTCTGCCAACCTTTTGTGGTTTATTGACGCCGATAATTTTTCGACTTGCCCTAAAACCTCATGCTCATCGGCACTGTACACCAGCTGTTTAATCTCTTGGTTGTCACTGAGCACTACAAAAACAGCCATTATACCCGTCCCTCGCTGTAAACCCAACTCAGCATAGGCTAGTGCTTTGGCAACTAACGCTTTGGCTTGGTCTGGTTTCTTCTTCGCGATATATTTAGCATCGAACAAGCCTCGTATCACTAATGTGCTAATGCCCCTTTTCCAATCCCCTAATATTAAAAGGCGTTCAGCCGCTTGATATGCCATCTCGGTGGTTACTGCATCATGGCTTTCCTCAGCAATAACGCGCAACGCAATAAGGTCATCACTCTGCGCTAAGCTTATTAGTGTGTCACTATCCATGTTTAAATAGTTAACCATATTTTCATCAACTACCCGATGTCCAACAATAACGCGCTCACCTCTGGCATGCTCTTTATAAAACGCCTGTCGTTGATTGTACTCAATGATTTGATCTTCTTTAGATAAATCTTGGCTAGCAATGCACCAGTCATCATCATAGCCAAAAATTTTAGGGGCCGATAAGCCCCCTTTCAGTAGAACCTGACGGTTTATCTCCTCTATTTTCTGCTGTAGTTGTGTTATCTGAGTTTGAATAGCCTGAGTATCCACTAGTTCTGAATCGTCGCTTTGCGCTTCAACTAATTTATCATTCGTTACAATACTTCGTGCTTCAATTACGGTAGTAGCAGTGCCTGATAATAAATAGTTTAGATACACCGCCCCACTTCCCATAAGCGCAATCGCGGCAAAGAATTTCTTCTTACCCATCAGTTTTTAACTTCCCGACACCATGCTCTATGCATTAACAATAAAGCATTATTGGCTATTGTTTAGCTCCTCTAGCTGGCTTTGCAACTGTGCAATTTCAGCCCTGATCGCTGGGAGTTGATGAAACTTCGCCTCACGAGTTGCTATCTGACGTTTAATGCAGGGGGTATCTAAATATTGTGTTTTCCAATATTTTGGAAGTAATTCAGCATCATCAAACAAAATTCTTATCCCTTCATGCCTCTGTCGCATCAAGATCAGAGTATCTTGAAATTGACTAAAAGCAATTCTTGGAATTTCAATTTCATTCAGTCGTTCAAGTCCAATGGTTAGACGTTTTTCATCAATATTACTCTTCAGCTGCTGTACTTTTTCTAATACCGCTTCCTCTTCGATATTGGCAATCAATGCTTTGAGCTTAAGGTTACTATCCAGCATTCTTTGCAGAGTATAAAGTGCTGATAAACTTGCGTGTTGGAAACCCAATTCGACATAACTTAATGCAAGCAGGGCTTGAGTTCGAGCTTCATTTGAATTTGCTTCAATTTCTAACTTAGCCTCAAAAAGATGCCTTCCAACAAGTACTTGAATACTATCTTTCCATTCACCAAGTACCAGTAATCGCCTGGATGCTTGATAAATAGTTTCTTCATCCGTTTTTACGTTAATCTGTTTTGCTAGCATGCGCAATGCTGTGACATCGTCTCTTTGGGCATAACTCTTTAAAGTATCTGCATCCATATCAAGATAATTCAACATGTCAGCTTTCAAGAGCTTGTTGTTTTCAACTACTAACTCATTCGCCGTATTTTTGTCTAGCCACTCTTTACGTTGACTTTGTAAATATATCTGGTCTTTCTCGGATAGGTCTTGACTCGCAATACACCACTCCCCCTCATAATTGAATATTCTGGGTTCTGATAGCCCACCAACGTTTAAAGCTTTATTACTAATATCTTCGATTTGTTGCTGTAGTGTTTTAATACGGATTGCTATAGCGTGATTATCGCTCTCAATCCTCCTATTCACACTTTTTGAAATCGCTTCTTCACTTGGAAGTTTCTTTTGTACGTCAACATTCGTACTCATATGTGGTATAAAGCCATTAAGGTAGAGAACAACCCCGAAGATAGATACCCCGATTACACCTAACTGTACTTTTTTATTCATTTTATTCGCTCAAGAACAAGCCCATAAGAAATGTTGCTCCTAATGGGCTGCTTTATTAGTTACATTATTAAAGAATCACTTAGCCCATGCAAACTCGCTCATTTATAGCCCGCGTAGTCGAGCAAAGGTTTTTTAGCTTTATTTCTTGACGTAATATGGGTTGCGTGCATCTTTCATAGTTGTTCCAGGTCACACTACCATTTACATTATTGTTGCCTATTCCTATTTGACCACCCACTGTCGAAGAATTTGGCGCTGAACCACAATTGTTAATCATTGACTGATCAACCTCTTCCATTACATCATCGATACATAACCCATAAGTTATCTCAGCGTCTTTAAAGCACTTACGCTCTTTCTCCTCTTTAGTTTCAGCTGGCTTAGGCTCATTTCTATTATTGTGAGGGGCATCTTCTCCGCCCCCACCGTCATCTTGATCATGGTTGCTGCCACCACGGCAAGTAGTTTCCCTTATCCATCTTTTTTTGGCTTCCCGACATCATGCCTCGAAGAATTAACAATAAAGCATTACTGACTGTTATTCAGTGCATCAAGCTGGCTTTGCAACTGTGCAATTTCAGCCCTGATCGCTGGGAGTTGATGAAACTTCGCCTCACGAGTTGCTATCTGACGTTTAATGCATGGTGTATTTAAATATTGGGTTTTCCAATGATGGGGAAGAAGAGTTTCATCTTGTAGCAAATTTAGCGCTTGTTTATCTTCGTCTCTGTCATACATCATCGCTATGGAAGTTTGAAATTCATATAACGCAATTCTTGGTATTTTTTCTTGTCCTAGGGGTACTATGCCTTCGGCTATTCGCATTGTATTGATTTCATTCCTTACTTTCTTTGTAAAATGAGAAACTAAATTGGCATCCGTGTTTCTAATGACTTCCCTTAACTTAGGTTTATTTTTTATCACGTTTAGTATTGCTTGCAACCCGTATACATAGTTATGCTGAAACCCTAATTCTGCATAACCTAAAGCACGTATAACCCCATGCTGAGCCTGTTCAGGGGTTTCAGCTAAAAACTCGGCATCCAGCAATTCTTTAAATATCAAGGTATCAATTCCCGATTGCCACTCCCCTAAGACAAGTAACCTTTTAGCTGCGTGATATGCCGTTTTAGAATCCACTCCTGCAACTCTTTCTCCACTTAAAACTCTTAACGCCGCCCTATCATCGTTCTGTGCAAACTGTTTTAAAACCTCTAAGTCCATAGCAAGGTACTGAACCATATCATCATGCACAGCTTGATTACCTTCAACATAGATCTCGCCAAGGCTTTGACTATTAATCCACTCCTGCTTCTGACTATTTGCATATGTTTGATCTTCCTTTGAGAGGTCTTCACCTGCAACACACCAATCACCTTCATAATCAAAAATAGTAGGCTCAGATAAACCTCCTTGCAGCAAAACCTGCCTGTTTATCTCCTCTATTTGCTGCTGTAGTTGTGTTATCTGAGTTTGAATAGCCTGAGTATCCACTCGTTCTGAATCGTCGCTTTGCGCTTCAACTAATTTATCATTCGTTACAATACTTCGTGCTTCAATTACGGTAGTAGCAGTGCCTGATAATAAATAGTTTAGATACACCGCCCCACTTCCCATAAGCGCTATCGCGGCAAAGAATTTCTTCTTATCCATCTGTTTTTTAACTTCCCGACACTACGTCTCTATGCATTAACAATAATGCATTATTGGCTATTGTTTTGCTCCTCTAGCTGGCTTTGTAACTGTGCAATTTCAGCTCTGATCGCTGGGAGTTGATGAAACTCGGCTTCACGGGTTGCAATATGGCGTTTAATGCATGGTGTGTTTAAATAAACATCGTTCCAGTGAGTTGGCAGTAGGGTTTTATCTTGCAACAATGCGTACCCCTCCTTATCACTTTCATGTAGTTGTACAATTCTCGTTTGGAAGAAACTAAGTGCTGCTCGCTGTTGAGCTATATCATCGAATGGAGCCAATCCGTCTGACAATCGCTCTTGATTAATCCCATCTGCCAATTTGCCTGCATAATTTGCGATAGATACATCATTCGCTTTACTAACAACAGCTTGCAATTTTGGATTACCTTTTAACATTTCCAAAAGAGCGTCTAGGCCGTATACGCTTCTATAACGAAAACCCAATTCAACATAACTCATTGCTCGGATAACGTGTTGTAAAGCCACATCTGGCTCTGAATCTACAACCGCGTTTGCATGAACAAACTCTGAAATTATTTGTGGGGTTAACCCCTCAAGCCAATTGCCTAGAACCAACAACCTGTTAGCTGCTTGGCGAGCTGTTTCACCATCTACGCCACTGACCTTTTTTCGGCTTAAAACTCGTAATGCAACTTCGTCATCGTTCTGTGCATATTGTTTTAACGTTTCAACACTCAGGGATAGGTAACTGAACGTATCTTCACGCACCACCTCGCCATTTTCTATAACTATTTGAGCTCCACTTTGCCCTTTTAACCAACTTTGACGTTGACTGTACTCATAGTGTTGATCTTCTATAGACAGATCCAAATGAGCGATACACCAATCATCATCATAACCATAGGTTTTTGGCTTAGATAAGCCACCTTTGAGTAGAACCTGACGGTTTATCTCCTCGATCTGTTTATATAACTGTGCTACCTGAGTTTGAATAGCCTGATTTTCGCTTTGTTCTGAGTCACCGCTTTGCACTTCAACTAATTTATCATTCGTTACAATACTTCGTGCTTCAATCACGGTAGTAGCTGTGCCTGATAATAAATAGTTTAGATACACCGCCCCACTTCCCATCAGCGCAATCGCGGCAAAGAATTTCTTCTTACCCATCGTTTTTTTGGCTTCCCAACAACATGTCTTTATGCATTAACACCAAAGCGTTATTGGCTATTGTTTTGCGTGTCAAGCTGGCTTTGTAACTGTGCAATTTCAGCTCTGATCGCTGGGAGTTGATGAAACTCGGCTTCACGGGTTGCAATATGGCGTTTAATGCATGGTGTATTTAAATATTGAGTTTTCCAATGATTTGGTAGTAAACCATCTATTTGGAACAGTGCTAATTTATGCTCGTATCTATCGCGCATTAATACAACCTGCTCTTGAAAAGCACTCTGAGCAATTCTTGGGGTTTTTATTTCATCTAGAGGTGGCAAGTTTTCAGATAAGCGCGCTTGATTGAAGCTTTCTGTCAATTTCTGAGCATATTTAGAAATTAACTGTTCATCAAGGGAGCTTACTAGCGCCTGCAATTTGTCATCTTCCTCAAGTAACAATAGCGTAGAAGTCAACCCGACTATATTGGCTTGCTGTAAGCCAAACTCAGTATAACCCAATGCTGAAATTACTTTTTCTTTCGCTAACTCTTGGTCTGACTCCAAAGCAAGGCTTGCTTCAAAGAGGGTACGAGTTACCATCATACGAAGACCTGAATCTCTCTCACCAAGCACCAATAAACGGTTGGCTGCTTTAACAGCTTCCTCTCGGCTGATATTTCGATTGCTCCTTTCAGCCAGCATTTTAAGTGCGGTTAGGTCATCCTGAGCAGCGTAATCTTTTAAAGTCTTTACATCCATACCAAGATAATTCACCATTTCAGCATCAATTACCTTGTTACTTTCAAGCACCCTTGGGCTCACAAAGTCTTTTTTTGCCCAATCTTTTTTCTGACTATGTGCATAGTGTTGATCTTCGACTGAAAGGTCTTGGCTAGCAATGCACCAATCGCCTTCATAGTCAAACAACTTAGGCTCACTCAGGCCACCCTCTTTTAAAGCCGAAATGATCACAGTTTGTTCTTGCTGCTTTAATCGTTCAAGACGCGATTTTATAGCGCTCTCACTGTTGTTCTCTTTACTCAAGCTTTTATCAACTTGAGCTGGATGTTCTTTGATTTGGCTTCTATAAACCTTATTCGAGTCGAAGTCTTGGCTGAAATACACAAAAGACAACAAGCCAAAACAGACTAGCAACATGCTTCGTTTCATATTTAAGCTCTATATTAAATTAGTAAAGGGGCAGAAAACATAGCTACCCCGTGAGTCCATCTTTCCTATTGCATACACATTAGATCGTCAATAGCCTGTTTATGCTCACAATCATTTATGTCCATCGTAGTATTTCGGTATATTGGTTTAGCACACATAGACCAAGCCTCCATTGTAATACTTCCATTACCAGGACCTATTTGTGCACCAATTGTAACTGAGCTTGGCATTAACCCACAGTTATTCCTAATAGATTCATCTTCTCTATCATAAGCTCTACCTCTACATGAAAAAAAAGAAATTTTAGATTTCTGGATACACGTCTCTTTATCCTCTTTCTCTTGCTCTGGCTTAGGCTCATTTCGATTATTGTGAGGGGCATCTTCTCCGCCTCCACCACCGTCACCACCTGAGTTGTTTCCACCGCCACCTCCGCCGCCGCCAATGATCGGGCCCGTAGGCTCCTTCCCTGGTTTATCCTGTGTTGAGGTGCAACGTTCACCAATGACCCCACCATTACCCGGGATACAGTGCATTTCCGCATAACTACAGGTTGAAGCCAAACACAACATCGACGCAAAAGAGAGCTTGTACATTCCATTTAATTTTATATTTTTCATTGATTTATAATCAATCCTTTCTGTTGATAACCATATCGTAAATGGCCGCGAACTCCTTGAATGTCACTCCATTCCTTGAGTTATATTCGCAATCGCAGAAAATAAAGCATATTGTATGCAATATGCACTATCAACCTATAATGGGAACTTATTCTTTTTGGATATTGTTCTTTTTCAAAGATAAAGTGAATATCTGGAGGGTAAAATTGATGGTTTTATACACTATACTGAATTGAATTATCGCACTTAAACATATTTCGTTTGGCGTAAACGGTAGCCAATTAAGTGCAGATATGATTTGATTACCTATTACGCATTACCAAGAAAAAGAACAGATCATGCTAGAAAACTTATCAATGAGGAAAAAAATCCTCTTACTTATTGGCGGTACCATCTCGGTCTTATTGATCATTGCCTCAAGTTATTTTGTGAATCACATTGCCACTCTGTCACGACAGGGTGTAGAGCGTGAGGCGCAAAGCTATTTGTATGGCGAAAAGCTGTCGATGGAATCATTCTTTGCACAATACGGTAAGTTAGTGAATTCATTCGTCACCAGTCCGCACATGGTGGGCTTTTTTGAAGGTTATACGCAACGTGAAGCTAACCTCAATACGCTAGACGGATATGATAAAATCAACCAAGATTTTATCCGCATCAGTAGCAATGACGAAAACGTGTTATCCGCTTTTTTCGGCTCTGCGAATACCGGTGAATATTTCAAAGAAAATGAGCGCACCTCTAAATTTGCCGATGGTCAGCCTTATTTCGCCTATAAACGCGGTTGGTGGCAAGATGCTTTAAATAATAATGGCTTGTATGTCGGTGCCGTGTCAGTGGATATCAACACCGGTGCCGTGTCTGCCGTGGTGCAACAGCCTGTGCGTAACGCCAGTGGTAAACTTGTTGGTGTGGGTGGGGTTGATTTACAAATCAATCGCATCAGCGCCTTGGTGGAAGATATTCGTTTTCAAGGCCAAGGTTTTGGTTTCTTACTCGACCACAACTCAAAGGTGGTGCATTTATCAAAGCGCTTAGGTCATGACCTGTCTATCACCGATGAAGGTCCGAACGGGAAAGAAGGCCTTGAAGCACTTGAAACCCGCTTTAACAATACCTCTGGATTCACAGCGCTAAACTCACTGATCAAAAGCAATACGTCTGGCACGAGCAAAGTCACGCTTAAAGGTGAAGAGTACTACGTGGTCTTCAATAGCGTGAAGTTAGACACACCCATTCTTGATTGGCGTGTGGGCATTTTAATTCCCGTCAGTTTTATTGAAGCACCAGTCGACCAAGCCGTGGTATCTACCATGACAGCGGTGGCCATTATTCTTGCCATTGTGGTTGCCATGATCTGGTGGGCAACACACATGATCGCACAGCCTATTACAACGCTTACCCAAATTATGCGTGATATCGCATCTGGTGATGGCGATTTAACGCAGCGTATCGATATTAAGAGCAAAGACGAAGTGGGCCAGCTGGCACATCATATGAATACCTTTATCGATAAACTACGTGCCATGATGATAGATACGGCAGCGCAGGCTTCGCAGCTAGGTAATGCGTCGGCGCAGCTTAGCGAAGTATCATCCAATACCAATCATGAAATTCAGCAAGAAAAAGAACAAGTAGATAGCGTTAGTGCCGCAGTGACAGAAATGGCCGCAACGGTCACTGAAATTTCTCGCAACGCACAAGAAACCAATGCTGCTGCTGAAACGGTACAACGCATGACGCAAGATGGCGCACAACGTTCTAACCAAGCACAGCAGGTGATGATTGAGCTTTCAACGCATATTGGAGAGGCCGCTAAAGTGGTTGCTGGCCTAGAACAAGAAACTAGCAACATTGGCGCGGTGATCGACGTGATCAACGGCATTGCCGAACAAACCAACTTACTAGCGCTCAATGCAGCCATTGAAGCGGCGCGTGCTGGTGAGCAGGGTCGTGGCTTTGCTGTTGTTGCGGATGAAGTTCGCTCGCTTGCTAGTCGTACGCAAGAATCTACCGATGACATTCGCAACATGATCTCTCGTCTACAGCAAATCGCTCAGCAAGCTTCCACCATGATGCAGCAAGGCCAAGATCAAGCGCAAAGCACGGTAGAGCAAACGCAAGGGGTGCTTGATTCACTGCGCGAAATTGCCGACTCAGTTGTGACCGTGCAAGATCAAAGTCATCAAATTGCCACCTCTACTGAGGAGCAAACGGTAGTCGCAGAAGACATCAATAACAGCCTCAATACCATTAATGATCTGGTTAATAGTACGGCGAATCATGCGCAAACGCTGGCAAGTGAAGCAAGAGACTTAAATGACTTAGCAAAAGCACTAAACAGCACGGTAAACCAATTTAAGCTTTAGCCATTCTCGGTGGTGCGGGCGTCTGCTCGCACCAATCTTGCTTCAGATCAATACCGTTTATCCCAAGACCTTTTACACTGCACACTCAAAGTAACCATTGAGTGCGATCGTGATTAATTTACCTACTTGGGATGACTCCCTAATCAAAAAATACAATGTGTCTGGGCCAAGGTATACTTCTTACCCTACGGCGCTATCACTAACTGACGGCTATGATGCCAATGCATTACGCTCTGCTATTTGCGCATCAGCTAGTCAGTCTCTGTCGCTGTACGTTCATATCCCGTTCTGCCATCAGCTTTGTTATTACTGTGGCTGCAATAAAATTGTGACTCGTCACCAGCACAAAGCTGACGTGTATCTGGATAATTTGGAGCTGGAGATCAAAGCACAGGCACCGCTTTTTAAACGTTACCGAGTAGAGCAGTTACATCTAGGTGGTGGCACCCCCACATTTTTAACCAAAGAGCAAATGACGCGCTTGATCACGTTACTGGAGCAACATTTTACTTTTGCGAGCGATGCACAGCGAGGCATTGAAATTGACCCTCGCTCGCTTGCCGATAATATGCTGGAACACTTGCAATCACTTGGTTTTAATCGCGTGTCTTTTGGTGTGCAGGATTTTAACGACCAAGTACAAGAAGCGGTGAACCGCCCTCAGCATATGGATGATGTGATTGGCCTGCTAGAGCGAGCCCGTCATTTAGGTTTTAAGTCGATTAATGCCGATATGATTTATGGCCTACCACACCAAACGCCACAAAGCTTTGCACAAAGCATCAACAAGCTAATAGCGCTAAGTCCTGATAGAGTCTCTGTGTTTAATTACGCACACCTGCCAGACAAGTTTGCAGCGCAGCGCAAACTCAAAGAGCAAGACATGCCAAGCGCACAACAAAAGCTCACTATGTTTAAAAACACCTTGGCGCAAATGACGCAGGCGGGTTATCAATTTATTGGCATGGATCACTTTGCTAAGAAACAAGACGAGCTAGCAATTGCGCAACAAAATGGCGAGCTGCATCGTAATTTTCAGGGTTACACCACACACGGTAATTGCGACTTACTGGGTTTAGGCGTTTCTTCTATCTCGCAAATTGGTGATGCCATATTACAAAATCAAAAAGAACTCAGAGCCTACTATGACGCCGTAAACCTAGATGGTTTTGCCATCACCAAAGGTATGAAACTCACAGCAGAAGACACAATGAGAGCGGCGCTGATTAAGCAACTCATTTGTCATTTTGAGCTGGATATAAAACAATTTGAAGGCAGCTATCACATCGATTTCGCAGAGCATTTTTCAGATGCATTAGCGGCGCTACAACCTTTGGCAGACGACGGCTTGGTCAATATCAGCGACACTAAAATTGTGGTTACCAGTAAAGGCAACTTGTTTATTCGTATCATTTGTATGTGTTTTGATGCTTACTTACAACAGCAACTTAAAACATCACGATTTTCACGTGTCATTTAAATACGCAATAAGCCCTCTACTGGGGGCTTTGTTCTTGAGCTGCGATTTTCGCACTAATAAAATCAGGGTGAGCCACATATAGTAGCCCTGCTATTTTGCGGATCATATGGTCTTCATGGCTATCGAGATGACCATCGGCAAACGCCACATGCCACAATAGTTCGATGATCTCAATGCGCTCTACATCCGAAGTGTGCTGATTGATTTGTTTAACGAACGCAAACAAATCAATGGCTTGCGACACCAACTTTTGTGCATGTTCAATCAAGGTTGCGGCCTGAGGTTCGCTCAATTGGCAACGTTGAATGAGTATCTGACGGGTTTTATCCAACTCACTTTCAAGCATTTTTCCATCCGCTCTCATGACTTCTACCAACAGCGCCGCCAATGCGGTATTGAAATCTAGCGTCGAGCCACGAGCAGCTTCTAACTGACTACTTAGCAATAGCTTTTTTAAGTGTTTTAACAAGAGATCACCTTCTGTGTGTTAAACTCAAAATATCGTAAATGAAAGGAGTAGCCGCATATGCGCTCATTGAATAGATACAAACAGCAGGTACGCTGTAAACCTTATCTTGTGACCCTAATAGCATCAACGTTATTAATGGCCTGTCAGCATACGCCAGTACCAATGGGGACGCCAGAAAAGCACTACGATTTTGACCACCAAGTTCACTACGAACAAACAAAGTATAATGATGACCACTATTTATTGAAGATAAAACCAGATAGCTATCAGTTTTTTTTGCAACAAAGTGTGTTTTTGCTGCGCCATGCGAAAAGACTATGTCAGGGTTCAACTCCACAACTCACATTACTTCAAGGCGTACAAACATTTGAAAAGTTGCCGACACAACCGCGACCTTATCAAAACGATTTAACCGTGGAAATAAAGTGTGTGGAAACTAAATAGCAAGGAAACAGACGCAGGGCGCTTTGTTGTCAAAGAGCCCGCATTAATCCATCTTTAATGCTCGGTAAACGAATGGGCTTTCATCACCTTGGCAATGACTCTAAACACATCCACCCAAGCCTGGCGAAGCTCTGGGTTCCAATCATCACCCAAACCTACTTTTAGTGTATGCAACAATGCATTACCAACAGGTGTAAAGTCTTTGGCCTGCACACCATAATCAACATGGCGCTCTGCTAATTTATGAAGAACCGGGATCAAACGATCTAAGTCATCCAAACCCGCCACTGCCACCTTCAAGGTCGCCATCAGCTTTTGACCTTGTGCTTTCATACTATTTTTAAATAGCGGTTTTAGTGAAGGATCATATTCAAATAAGGTGGCGTAGAAGATCTCAGCCGCTTGCTCTGCGATTGGTTCAACCTTAGCAAAGCTTTGTTGTACGAGTTGTTTTTGTCGCTCAGAGATTGGCATAACGTATCCTTTTACGATACGCCGAAAGGGTCGGCGTTTTAGTGACTATCTATAAAATAGTCACTAAAACATATTGTTGCGAATTTCTTTTTAGTCTTTATAGCCCCACGGTGCAGCGGGGGCTGGAATAGGTTTGGTTAAGTCAAAATCTACGCGAAACTCTCGCCCTTCTCTGACCATACGATAGGTAAACGTATCTTCATAGATAAACATTTGCCAAGTATTGCTCATCGATTGCGGGATACCTTGGCGCACAAACAACTCTTTTGAATATTGATCGGCAGGAAATGACTGCACATTATCAAAACCCGCATCCAGAGTGTGGCCACCATACATGGTTGAGGCATCATCGCTACCATCTTTATGGCGATGGTCGTGCTTCAGACTTAAGCCACTGCCCGTTTTAGCAATAATCCAAGTGCGTGACGCATCATCACCGACATGAAATGGTATTTGTAATTGCTGCTCGTCGCAGCGACGCACATGCATCACTAGCTTTTTACTAGCGAACGAACTGCTGCCCGAGGCGTTATCAACGCTTACTTTACCTTCATAGGCTTTGCCACAATGCTGAGCAATGTGATTAAAAAAGGCATCATGCGTTGGAATAGACACCAAGGGCGCGGGACGTGATAACGCTGTAAAACTCGCTAGTGCGAGCGATCCCATAATCCAATTCTTCATACTTCACCCGAAATTACACAAATAAAAAAGCCAAAGAGTAATGGCCTCTTTGGCTTTAAGCAATTAAATGCGTTATCTGCTCTATTGCCAAGGTCGCTCAGCGTTTAACTGCTGCTCATAGGCGGTGATTTGTTCGTTCAACTGCTCTGTTTCACCAATAAAATCTAAGCCGCTCAATAAACGCGCCTTGATGTCTTCTCGCACCTCAAAATTAATCGCGTCAAAATATGGGCTCTTTAATTGCTGATTGGCCAAATCAACTTCAACTTGAATGTCTTCATGTTGCTGCGTTAGCACAAACAGTTGCTCAAGTACTGCCGCTGGCAATGCCACACACAACATCTGATTGTTACCGCAGTTATTGAAGAAAATATCGGCAAAGCTTTCGGCCAAAATCACCGTGAAACCATACTGCTTCAGCGCCCAAGGCGCGTGTTCACGGGATGAACCGCAACCAAAGTTATCACGCGTCAATAAAATGGACGCACCTTGGTAGCATGGCTTATTCAATACAAAATCTGGATTCGGTGCGCCATCATCCAAGTAACGCCAATCATAAAATAGCGCTTTGTCGAATCCATCACGACTAGTTGAGGTTAAAAACTGCTTTGGAATAATTTGGTCGGTATCGACGTTATTTTTATCTAATGGTGCTAGTAACCCTTGGTGATAACAACTCATTGGGCTTCTCCTCTAATATCCGTGAAGTGGCCCGCAATTGCCGCAGCGGCCGCCATCGCTGGGCTGACAAGGTGCGTTCGACCACCGCGCCCCTGACGCCCTTCAAAGTTTCGGTTGGATGTTGAGGCGCAGCGTTTACCCGCATCTAAACGGTCATCGTTCATCGCTAAGCACATTGAGCAGCCCGGTTCACGCCATTCAAAACCTGCTGCTTTGAAGATATCAGCCAGCCCTTCTTGTTCGGCTTGCTGTTTCACTAAACCTGAGCCCGGCACAATAAGCGCTTCCACCCCTTGCGCCACTTTCTTACCTTGCACAATTTGTGCTGCGGCGCGTAAATCTTCAATGCGGCTATTGGTACATGAACCAATAAACACAGTATCTACTTTCGCATCCGATAGCTTTTGACCCGCTTCTAAGCCCATGTATTTGAGCGCACTGCGAATCGCATCGGCTTTGATCAAGTCTGGTTCTAAGTCAGGGTTAGGCACCACTTCATCAATGCCAATCACTTGCTCAGGGCTGGTGCCCCAAGTCACCTGCGGCTGAATATCTGCTGCGTTGATCTCTACCACAGAGTCAAACTGCGCACCTTCGTCAGTACGAAGTGTTTGCCAATAAGCAACAGCGGCTTCAAAGTCAGCGCCTTGCGGCGCAAATGGACGGCCCTTCAAATAGTCATACGTGGTTTCGTCAGGGGCGATAAGCCCAGCTTTCGCGCCCATTTCAATACTCATATTACACAGCGTCATGCGTGCTTCCATCGACAATGCTTCAATAGCCGACCCACAAAACTCTGCGACATAGCCCGTGCCACCTGCTGTGCCTAGCTTGCCAATCACGGCCATGATCAAATCTTTTGCGGTCACGGTTGGACGCAACACACCGTTTACTTGAATTTTTAGCGACTTGGCTTTTTTCTGTTGCAACGTTTGCGTTGCTAATACATGTTCCACTTCCGATGTACCAATACCATGCGCCAAGGCACCAAATGCACCATGGGTAGAGGTATGGCTATCGCCGCACACAATGGTTGTGCCCGGCAGGGTGATCCCTTGTTCGGGGCCCATCACATGCACGATGCCTTGATTAATAGAATTTAAATCGTAAAGTACGATCCCAAACTCTTCACAGTTTTTAGCTAACGCCATCAGCTGGTTTTTCGACACTTCGCTGGCGGCATCCAAAGAGCGACTTTTGGTCGACACGTTGTGATCCATGGTGGCAAAGGTTTTTTCAGGACAGCGCACGGTTCGATTTTGCTCACGTAAGCCTGAAAACGCTTGCGGTGACGTTACCTCGTGCACTAAATGCCGATCGATATATAGTAAATCTGTTTGCTCATTTATTTTTGCAACCACATGAGATTGCCAAATCTTGTCATATAAGGTTTGTGCCACTTGCTACTTCCTCATCAATCACTGGCAACCCGACGAAAGTTGCCACTGTAAATTAGTTATATTCGGCTTACGATTGCCTGTGCAACGTCTTGTGTGGTGTAACCTGAATTCGGAAAAATATCTGGCGTACCCACACCCGCCGCAACCGCCTCTGCAACCGCTTTTTCAATGCTGCGCGCGGCTTCATCTTGACCAAGCGAGTAACGTAACATCAGTGCTGCACTCAAAATTTGTGCAATTGGGTTAGCAATGCCTTTACCGGCAATATCAGGCGCAGAGCCACCTGCTGGCTCATATAAACCAAAGCCCGATTGATTTAAGCTAGCTGAAGGAAGTAAGCCCATGGAACCTGTGATCATTGCGCACTCATCCGATAAAATATCGCCAAATAAGTTATCGCATAGCAGTACATCAAACTGCCCTGGTTGCTTCACTAACTGCATGGCCGCGTTATCGACATAAATATAATCAAGAGTCACTTCTGGGTAATCTTTGCTGACTTCTGTCACCACTTCACGCCAAAGTACACTCGACGCTAACACATTGGCTTTATCAACCGATGTAACGTGGTTGCTACGCAACCTTGCGGCCTCAAACGCAAAGCGAGCGATACGCTCAATTTCTAAGCGCGAGTAACGCTGGGTGTCAAAGGCCGACTCTTCAGCACCGCTGCCTTCACGGCCCTTTTCGCCAAAGTAGATACCACCGGTTAGTTCGCGAACACATAAAATATCGAAGCCTTGCTCACTAATATCAGCACGTAGTGGTGAAGCCGAACTTAATGCCGGTAATAACTGTGCCGGGCGTAGATTACAGAACAAGCCAAAGTGCTTGCGCAGCGGTAACAATGAAGCGCGTTCAGGCTGCTGATCAGGGGGCAAATTTTCCCATTTTGGCCCACCCACAGAACCGAACAAAATCGCGTCGGATTGCTCACAAGCTTGCAGCGTTATGCTTGGTAACGCTTGACCAAACTGGTCAATAGCAGCACCGCCAATGGCATGGTGCTCAAATTGTAATGTGAACTGAAACTTTTCACTGACCGCATCTAACACGCTTAGCGCTGCTGACATCACTTCTGGGCCAATGCCGTCTCCTGCGAGAACAGCAACTTGGTAACTGGTTTGGCTCATCCTGCTTTCCTTTGTTGTTTTAAACTAGAGACTTTTTGCGCTCTATCAATCAAGTTGTAAACGCGGATCATGGCCCGCACCGAGGCTTCTACAATATCTGCGGCTAAACCCGCACCGTGATACTGTCGGCCATTATATTTGGCTATGATGTCGACCTGACCAAGCGAACTTGCGCCTTGCCCGGTTGCATCTAGGTTGTATTCGATTACTTCAACTGTCATGCCCGTAATACGTTCAATCGCTAAGAATGACGCTTCTACGGGACCATTACCCGTTGCGGCTTCTTGTTTTGACTCGCCACCAACCGTCATGCCAATGGTTGAACTGGCCACTGATTGCGAGTTAGAAGTGGAATTAACAAACTCAAGTTTGTAATGGTCGTCTGCATCAGTCATTTGATTGAAGTAAATCATGGCTTCTAAGTCGTAGTCGTAGACTGTGCCTTTTTGGTCAGCCAAAGCTAAGAAGCTCTCATACAGGCTATCCATGTCATAATCTGACTTTTGATAACCCAATTCAGTCAAACGATGCTCAATAACATGACGACCAGAACGAGAGGTCATATTTAATTGATTGTTGGGCACGCCCACGCTTTCTGGCGACATGATCTCGTAGGTGTTTTGTGCTTTTAACACGCCATCTTGGTGGATACCTGAACTGTGGGCAAAAGCGTTTTCACCCACAATGGCTTTGTTCGGCTGCACGGCCATATTGCATATTTTTGCCACTTGACGAGAAGCACGGTAAATTTCTTCACTGTGAATATCGGTGTACACCTTTAAGTGGTCTTGGCGCATTTTCATGATCATCGCCACTTCTTCCAACGAACAGTTGCCTGCACGCTCACCGATGCCATTTACCGTACATTCTATTTGTCGCGCCCCGGCTTGCACTGCAGCAATAGAGTTGGCAACCGCCAAACCCAAATCGTTGTGACAATGCACACTCAAGCGTGCTTTATCGATGTTTGGCACATTGTTCATTAAATGATGGATCATCGCCGCGTATTCATCAGGTGTTACATAGCCAACGGTATCAGGCAAATTGATGGTTGAAGCACCTGCATTAATAGCCGACTCAACAATACGGCATAAATCGCTGTGCGGGGTGCGTCCGGCATCTTCGCACGAGAATTCAACATCATCGGTATAGTTACGCGCAAGTTTGATAGACTTCACCGCCATCGCAGTGGCATCATCTAAACTCATGCGTAATTTGTGTTCTAAGTGCAACGGACTGGTTGCGATAAAAGTATGAATACGACCTCGCTCTGCGGGTTTTAACGCTTCACCACAGGCTTCAATGTCTTTATTCACCGCTCGAGCCAAACCGCAAATCACGGGGTTACGTACTTCCGTTGCAATACGCTGTACTGCTCTGAAGTCAGCAGGGCTAGAAACTGGAAATCCAACCTCCATTACGTCGACATTCAAACGGCTAATCGCATGTGCTAACTGTACTTTATCATCTTCGGTTAGGCTTGCTTTTAACGCTTGCTCGCCATCACGCAACGTAGTATCAAAAATCCAAACTTTATCCTGCATTGTTTATTCCTCACCCCAAAAATAAAAAAACCCCGCTATGTGCGGGGTTATAAAGTAGTTGCTCAATTACACGCACTACGCCCCGCTGACAAAATTAATCAGTAAGAGGTTAAGCAGTAGTGACAAAAGCGTGATGTTTTTCATTGAGCCAATAGTCCTGTTGATGGATTAGTTATGTTTTAACATGGGAAACAAAACCAGATCAAGCATAAAAAAACCAACAAACCCATGATAAAGCGCCACAAAAAGAAAATAAAAACCCACCAAAGCCAAAAATTGGAATTTAAAATCCAACCAACTGCTGTTTTATAAATGAAACCACAGGTACCAACGAAATATGTGATTAGAATTATTTTTTAACCAATTTTTACTTTATGGATGAAAATCATCCAAATGGTATTAAGTAATGTTTCAACTTTTCTATCTCAGCAAGGTCTTTATACGTCCTCTGCTTTTTCATATAAGTCGTCAACGGTAAGCCGGATTGCAGATCAAGGTCACTCAACACCCGTTGATATACTTGAGTCTTGGCAAGTTCAGAGAAGTCTTCGTAGTCAAATTGCCTATCCACACGAGGAGAAAGATGTGTCTGGTAATACTCCTGCGACTTAACGATACGTAATAAAGCGTCAACGACCTCACTCTTAGCGATACCATGTTCTACATTTTCAACCGCTTCGAAGTGTGAGGCCCATTGCTGGGTAATTTGTGCTTTGGCATATGAATAGGCTTGAGCTAACTTTTCTGCCCTATTGATGTAATAGACCTTATCGAAATTAAGCGAGAATATATCAAAACCTGCTGCTAATAACGTTTGGTATTGCTCTATGTGAAAGTGAATCGAAAATACCCGATTACAGCTTGATGATTTGCGCATCACAAAATCCAAATAACGCGGAATGTCTATTTCATCGAGTTTAAAATAGGCTTGGTAACACGCCATCACACCCGGACAAATCCACTCTAGAGGCTGACCAAACTTATTTGTTTGTTGTAACACACTACAAAACAGATTTGAGCCAGAGCGCGGTGTTGACAATACCGCAACTTTGCGTTCAATTTGGCTTGGTGCAGTATCAGGTTGCTGCTCTAAGTACTCAAACAAACTATGCATCGCACTTTGCAATGACTGGCCGCTCATACAAGCTTCCCATCCGAGTTATGATTTTTAGTAATGATGATCATTGGATACTGGAACCATTTCGCAAAAAACTGTGGAAATAAATCCTCTAGTTGAAAAAGCTTGGCAAACATCCAGCGCCCGAGTCGGTTATTTGGAAACAGCACTTTTTGATGCTCCGCGGCAAATGAACGCCAAGGTAAAATGGTGACTTCACCCACATCCGCGAAACGCGACCACCAGTCTATTGGATGTCTATGAACATAAAGTTCCAACTCATCAGTGTGTTTTTGTCGAGACGCTAATAACTTCTGTTTAAGTTTTTCAAACGGACTTATAAAATAACGGATCAAAGGCATAGGGTTTGAATACACAATAATGACCGGTTTGCCGGGCTTAGTAATATCCACGAGCTTGCGCACCGCTAATTCTTGTTCATCTCTATCAATGTGATAAATCGTATGCAAGCTAATGGCACAATCAAAAAAATTGCGCTCCAGATCCATATTCAAAAAGTTACCACATAAATATTCGCCATGTTCCGCCAGTTTTTCCTTCGCACCAGCCAGTGCTTGCTCTGAATAGTCGACGCAATAACGTTTACGATATCCCGTTGAATATTCTAAATACTCAGGGTATTGCACTGGCCCAGATGCCATATCGATAATACATTCACCGGATTCCGGGATATGCATTTTGACGCGTTGGCGACAACGACTCACATAGGGGGCGGCGTATTCACGTAAGTCTTCAAACTTTTTAGCATCTTCCGTCACATCAGAGTGGGTATTCCAGCCAAATTCTTTGTAAAACGTGGATACTAATTTTTCTGCATTATTTTTCATTTTAGACTCCGATGAACTCTGCGTTATTTTTCGATACATCCTGATTGAGCTTTGGTATTTCAAGCACGGCATTCATTGCCTCAGCGAAAACTTGGTCTGTGACTTTCATGATGTGACGTAATGTATCTTGATGGTAATACTGGCCTTCCATATCGAGAGTAATTAACAAGTCATCACCACATTGCGATACTCTCAGCCAATTGAAATTCATGGCCCCAGTGTTGGTTCTTGTGAGTACTTCTCCTTGTTGGATATGCGCTAAGTCATGTTCATCCAACTCATTAAAGGCATCAAAACTGAATACAAAAGGCGTACTGGGCTGTCGCGACAGCTCTCTAGGGTCTGCCGCCGATACACCAAGTGGTAAATACTGGCGATGATCAGTACTGAGATAAATGCTTGCGCTTTCAACCAGCTCTGTGACCTTTTCAAAATCGGTTGCTTGAAATTGCCCGAGTTCAATTGGAATTGGCAAAAATGCAATATCTGCAAAGTTGCCAGTCAAATGCTCTGTGCCTGGCAAATTTCGACCACTGAGCACAATGGCAGTGGAAGGTCGATTTTGTTGTAATATGTGCGCAATCACATGATTAAACAAAGTAAACAGGACATTAGATTTAGTGAGTCCGGTCTGAGCACAATATTGCTTGATAGACAAACTGGTCGAACGCGCTAACACAAACTGGCTTGTAATTGGGGTCCCAAAATCGGTGCCTAAATAGCTACTATCATGTGCTAATCGACTCGTTTGATAGCTTGGCACTAATCCCTGCCAAAACTGTTGCGCATGCGTCGCGTCATCCGTTTTCGGGTAGTCCTCCTGTAACCAACGTATGTAATCTAAATAATGATAATCATACTGTTGCAAACTCAAGGTTTGCTGCTCAGAAGCTAATGCATACAGCTGCTCTAAATCTCTGCGTAACACCCCAGCGGAAATTCCATCACACAAAATATGGTCAACCAAAACATGTATTTGTGTTTCATTTGGACGTTGGATCACTGCTATTTTGCTGGCAGGTTCATCGCGCAAATGAAGTGCGACGCCTTGCCATAAAAACCCCGGATCATAAAGTTTGGCTAATAGTTCGGCCAGCGCTTGCTCTTCATGCTCGAATTCACGCGTATCAAAATGTGTCACCACTGGTCGTTGCTGCGCATGAAGCGCTAACCAAAGCTCATCATGTCTATCGACAAATCGTGTACGCAAAATTGGATGCTGCTGATATAGAGCATCAAAACACCGATTTAATACCGAGTGCGAGCATTCACCTGCGATCACAATATCCGCTCCGCTCGTAATACAGGATTTCGCGATCCCTTTGTCGGTGGTCTGCCACCAACTTTGCAGTAACGGACTGGCTTTAACCAGATACTCTGACTCAGACACTGCTTTTGGCCCCTCAAACACAGGTATGCCGCGCTTTTCATTGAGAAGCGATGCTTGACTGGCAATACTGCGGTGTTGGTACACATCCTTTAAACGAAAAATAAAGCCGTGCTTTTGCGCTTCTGCCACTAATTGCACAATGTTCAAAGAGTGACCACCCACTTTGAAAAAGTCGTCATGGATGCCTATCTGAATTTTCCCCAATACCTGCTGCCAAACTTTGAGCAACCGATTTTGCACTGCGTTCTGTGGCTCTGCCTTGGGCGTTGATATTAATGGCTCAATGCGTGGCAAAGCACGCCTGTCCAGTTTACCATTGCTGTTAAGAGGTAACTGTTCAAGGACTTTAAAGTACTCTGGGATCATATAACTGGGTAAATATTGCTGAAGTGCGACTTTGAGCTGCGCCTCATTTAACTGTTTATCTGTCATCACTAAATAGGCAACGATGAAATGGTGCTGTGGTTGATGCGAACTGGATTCAACCAACACAGCCACTTGTTTACAGCCACTTAAACGCTGCACCACTTGTTCAATTTCGCCAAGCTCAATACGATATCCCTTCACTTTGACCTGAAAGTCATTGCGTCCGACATATTCAATTGTACCGTCACAGTTCCAGCGCCCTATATCACCCGTTCGATACATACGCTGTAAATGCGTCTGTTGTGAAGTTGAGCAAAATGGATTCGTGACAAAGCGTGCCTCATTCAACGATACTCGATTGAGATAGCCTTTGGCCAAACCTATGCCAGAAATATAAATTTCACCATCGACACCTTGTGGCACAGGCTGTTGCTGATCGTCAAGAATATAGATTGCCTCCCCCAATAACGGTTTACCAATATTGCGTTCTTGGCCACCTCGATATTGTGCAACGCTACTCCACACGCATGTTTCAGTTGGGCCATAAGCTTGGAAGACTCTTGCAAAACAACGCTGCATAGCATCGAGTAATTCACCACTGGCACTTTCCCCGCCAATTGACACATCAATATGGCGAAACGCCTGACTGGTACCAATTTGTGCCATAAGCAATTTCCACAGTGACGGCGTTTGCTGGATCAGGCGAATGTGTGCCTTCCAACGAGTGAGATCCGCCATGATCTGGGTTGCGGTTGTGAGAATTAACTGACCCCCACTGAGTAACGCAAGCGGATATTCAGAACAGAACATATCAAACGCATAACTCGTCATACTTAATATATTCAGTGGGTTATCGTCATTTTGATATACTCGTGTCATGATCTGGCTAAATCGCGTCAACGTTCCTTGCTGGATCATAACCCCCTTCGGCTGACCTGTAGTACCCGAGGTATAGATAACATAAGCTAGGCTCTGCTGGCAGGCAATGGGCTCAGGGTTTTGCGAAGCGCCTTCAATATCGATGTCGATGGCATCTGTGACCACCAACTGCGCTGTGCTGCCCGCTTCTTTTATCCACGTCGACAATTGCGTCTGATACTGTTGCTCGCATAACACCATCACGGCTTGGGTATCTTGCAAAATAAACTGTGCCCGTTGGGCTGGGGTGTCCAACGCCATCGGCACGTATGCAGCACCACTTTTGAGCACACCAAGCATGGCAACGATCATCTCAATGCCACGATCAAAGTACAAAGTAATCAAGGTATCGGGCTTTATCATCAATCCCTCACCAGCTTGGTACTGACGACGGATATAGTGTGCGAGTCGATTCACACGTTCATTGAGTTGACAATAACTCACAGAGTCATCCCCAAAGCGCACAGCTATCGCATGAGGGGTTTTAGCCACTTGCTGTTCAAAGCTGGACTGAAATGAATTGCCAGTAGGTATGCTTCCGGCGTGATAACTCCACTGCTGCGTTAAAGTACGATAGGTGTGTTCTGGCAGATATTGCACCGAGCTAATTGGTTGCGACGATGCGTTTGCCATATCCGTCAAGATACACTGATAGTAGTTGGCAAAACGCGTCACACTTTGGCGGTTAAACAAACTCACCGCAAAATTCAAAGTGCCACGAATGGCTGCTTGGTCATCCTGAATAAACAAGCTCAAATCAAACTTTGCATGATTAAGTAGCCCTTGCTCATTTGGCTGACAAAGTGCGACTGGCCAATCACTCGGCCACGGCGCTTTTGCCGGCATACAGGTAAACAACACTTGAAAGAGTGGGTGGCGAGATAAGTCTCTCTCCACTTGAAGTAACTCCACCAGCTGTTCAAAAGGCAGCTCTTGTTGAGTTTGTGCCTGCGTCACAGTCCGACTCACTTGAACAATAAAATCACCAACCGATAACGACCAATCTATGCGCTGCCGTAAGGCCAACGTATTGCCAAAAAAGCCGATGGTATCGTGTGTTTGCGCATGATGACGGTTGTCCGTTGGACTGCCCACAATAAGATCTGTTTGCCCGCTTAAACGGGCCAAGAGCAAGTAAAAACCACTGAGCAACACGTTATGCAAAGTCGTCTTTTGTGCTTTGGCTAACTTGCGCAGCGCTTGAGAGTCGCCTTGACTGAGCGTAAATACCACATCATCGCCTTGATAATCTGGCTTTTCTGGGCGAACAAAATCGGTGGGTATCTGCAAAGTTTGATAGCCATCCAATTGTTTGAGCCAATAAGTTTGCTGTTGCAGTAATATCTGAGCTTGCAAATAATCGTGCTGCCACCGCGCATAATCGCCATAACTTAAACGCGGCGTATGCTTGAGCATATCACTACCATTCATAATGGCCTGATAAACCCGTGAAAGGTCACTGAAAAACAAATGTTCTGACCAACCATCAAAAGCGATATGGTGCATCACCAACAATAAATAATTATCATTTTGAAGTGTGTAGCAATGCCCTCGAATAGGCAGCTGGGCAAACAAGTCAAATGGCCTTTGTACATCTTGAGCGATCTTGCTCTGTAACTGTGTCAGGGTGGCTACCTGTTGCTCGCTAACATCCAATGTTAGGGCACTCATCTCACTGTACACCTCGCCAAGCGGTTCAAGGCAAAGTACTCGGCTTAGTGCGTCATGACTGGCTACGACGTGCTCTAAGGACTGCTTTAATTTGTTCACATCAACATCGGCGGCGATGCGCAAAACGTAGGGCATGTGATATAGGCTGCTTCCCTCTTCCAGCTGTTCAATAAACCACATTCGCTGTTGTGCAAACGACAATGGCGCTTTGCCTTGACCACTCATTGGAATGTGCAAAAGTTGTGATTTTTCTAGGCGCTTAGCGAGTTTTTCGATGGTTTGACAAGCAAATAAATCGGCTAACGCAACCTCTCGATTCAGCTGTTCTCGACACAAGGCACTCAAGCGAATCGCCAAAATCGAATTGCCGCCCAAAGCAAAGAAATTGTCCGCTACGCCAACCCGCTCTAACCCAAGCAGTAATTGCCAGATCTGACACAAACTCTTTTCTATCGCACTGGCCGGTGCGACATAATCGAGTTCATCTTGCCATTGCACTAGCGGTAATGCAGCATTATCGACCTTGCCATTTACCGTGAGTGGAATGTGATGCAACATCTGATAATAATTGGGCACCATATAGTCAGGTAACCGAGCGCTAAGAAAGTCCTGTAGTTCATCTCTTTGGCACATGTGCTGGTTGTTGCAAACGTAATAAGCCAATAAAGCATCCATGCCTGCATGACTTTCTACTCGAACAATGGCCTGCTCGACATGTGGATGTGAACACAATGCTTGTTCTATTTCACCCAGCTCAATGCGATAACCTCGTATCTTTACTTGCGCGTCATTGCGGCCCAAGTACTCGAGTTCGCCATTATCACGCCAACGAACGATATCGCCCGTGCGATACACACGGCCAACTTCTGGCATCATCTCTAAGGAGTCTATAAACCGCTCAGCTGTTAATGTGGGGCGATTTAAATAACCGAGTGCTAATCCAGCGCCGCCCACATATAACTCACCAAATGTGCCTATTGGCGCAAGTTGCTTATCACTGGTTAAAACATGGGTGCTCATGTCGCCGATAGCTCGGCCAATCGGCGATATGTCGCCCTCTATTTGCGGTGTTAATTGCTTTACGGTCACATGCACCGTGGTTTCAGTGATGCCATACATATTGACCAAACTTGGGGCATCAACGGCGAAAGCCTGCCACCAACGCGTTAACTGGGCCATATTCAATTTATCGCCACCAAAAATCACCCAGCGAAGTGACGCTACATCAGCAACTCGGGTAACAGCCTGCTCCATCAACACATAAAATGCCGCCGGTGTTTGATTGAGTACCGTGACTTTATGTCGCTTGCATAGGCCAATAAATTTTGCTGTATGGGTCAAACAGGCTTTATCGGGCACTACCAGTTTGCCGCCGTGGAGCAAGGCACCCCATATTTCCCAGACACTAAAGTCAAAACTCACAGCATGAAACAAGGTCCACACATCATGCTCAGTAAAAGCAAACTGCTCTGCCGTTGCGCTAAACAGTCTCGATACATTTTTGTGCGGCTGGATCACGCCTTTTGGCTGCCCAGTACTACCGGAGGTATAAATAATATAAGCGGGATCATCACTAGATGAAGCAATATTTGGAGTGTGATCTGATGAGGGCTCAATGCACTGTTCCGCTCTTAGCTCATCCATCGCCAGCACCAACGCGGTACTGGCCAGAGGCGTGATACGTGACGCCAGCGCCTTGGTTGTTAAAACCATGCACGCCCCACTGTCTTCTAGCATAAAACATATACGTTCGTCAGGTAGACTGGGGTTAATGGGCACATACGCCACGCCAGTTTTCAAAATAGCTAACAGTGCCACCAGCATATCGCTGCAAGGCTCAAACATCAGTGCAATAGACACAGGCTTCGTCTCGCTGTGTGTTGCAAGTAGCGAACCATGCTGTGCTAGCAAGTAATGTGCAACAGCATTTGCACTTTGGTTTAAGCACCGATAACTCATTGCCTGCTGTTGCCCATTACCATCGTCATAGACAACCGCTTGGCGCTCAGCAAAACGCTCCGCCTGCTGTTCAAACCGTTTGTGCAATGGCATATGCTCATCATAATGAGCATGCACTTGAGACCATGACATCAGGGTAGCGCGATGTGCATCACTCAAAAACGGCAATGCTTGCACCGCAGTTTGTCTACCCTGCAACATCGCATGCAAAATGATTTGGTACATGTCACTAAAACGCGCCACAGAGTTGCGCTCAAATAGCGCACAAGCAAAAACGAAATCGCCACTTATGACCTCTGTATGTGACTGTATATTCAAACTTAAATCAAACTTGGCAGGACAATAATGGAGTGATGGTTGAGCCTCAGTATCAGCCACAAATAGTGCGTCATTGGGATTGTACTCATTGGCTAAATTTTCAAAGTTATACATCACTTGAAAAAGTGGATGTAATGCCACATTTCTTGGCACTTTTAGTGCGTCCACTAACGCGTCAAATGGCAGAGCTTGGTTGGCTCGCGCCGTCCCTAGCTGCTGATGTACATGCTCAACCAAATCTCCAATAGTGTGCCCATCTGGCAATTGCACGCGCAAAGCAACTGAGTTAACAAAGCAGCCGATTAGATCTTGCGTTTGTGCAAGTTCACGGTTATCTGATGTTGTGCCAAGGATCAAGTCTTGCTGTCCAGTGATGCGATAGAGCAGAATATAAAAAGCGCTCAACATCACCACATTCACGGTGGTATTTAGCGCTTTGGCCAAATTTCGTAACTGGGCTGTCGTCGCTGCGTCACACTCAAAAACAACTTTATCACCCCGATAATCAAGCTGTTTTGGACGTACTCTGTCTAACGGCAAAGCCAAGGGCGTATACCCGCTAAGCTCTGCTTGCCAATAGGCTAACTGCTTTGCCAGTAAGCCAGATTGAATACTCTGACGCTGCCACACAGCGTAGTCTTCATACTGTAAACCATGGCCCGCTTGTTCCCCTTCTTTAAGAGCATAATTTTGTGCGTAAAGGTTCACTAGCTGAGACACAAAAACACCGTGTGACCAACCATCAAAAGCGATGTGATGCCAAACAAACAGCACATAGCGATGTGATTGCATCGTTAACAAAACACAGCGCATAGGCGGCTCACTCGCCAGTGAGAATGACGCCTTCGAACATGCATCGATTGCTTGCTCAAGCTGGGTGTGGGTATCTACATCGACATATTCAAAATCTATCGGCTGCGCTACATACTGGGGTTGAAAAACGCCCTGTTCATCCATCGGATAACAGGTTTTTAAGATGCGATGCCGCTGTGCTAAATCGTTAATCGCAGCGAGCAAGCGGTCACTATCCACTTGCGCACCCAATTGAGCAAGAAAGGGAATATGATACGCGTCATTTTGCTCTACTAAGCGCTCAACAAACAGCATACTTTGCTGCGCGTAGGACAAACAAGAGGTGGCTTGTTTGCGATTGCAGGGCAGGCGAAACAGCTGGCGTTCGCAAAAAGCTTGTTTGGAGAATACCTGATTATCTGCCAACAACGCGACTAACTGCGGCTTATTGCTTCTAACCTGCTCAATGAGCTGCTGATCCACCGTGTTGGGATCACAGGCTAATTTCAATTCATCACGCTCTAGCCAAATACTGATTTCACTCTGTTTTAATGCATGTATTAACGAGTACATCCTGTCTCCTAAATCGTGATAATTTGCTCTGGAGCCGAACTCTCTGAGCGAGCCGAAAATTCACTGACGATACGAGCGACTGACTCCAATCGATATAAGTCTTCCAATTGGAAAAGTGGTGCTAACAATGCTTGCATTTGATTCGTCAAAGTCAGAGCACGAATCGAATCGCCACCCAAAGCGAAAAAGTTATCGCTCACCCCTACCCTTTCAACTTGCAATACCTGCTGCCACAAGGCACATAATTGACAAGCAAGCGGCTCAACAGGTGCGACATATTGAGACACCACAACAGGTTCAGGTAACGCCTGCTTATCGACTTTGCCATTGATTGTCAGCGGAATTTCACTGATAAACGTGATGGTATTTGGCAACATAAAAGGAGGTAACTGGGTGCGTAACTGCGCCAGTACTTGCTCAGTGGTAATAGCATGTTGCTCAGCCACAACATAGGCATGTAACTGAGTTAATTGTGCTGCACCTGATGAGGGTTTCGTTCCGATAACCACAGCTTGAGAAACCGCCTCTACTTGACTCAAAGCGAATTCAATTTCACTGAGTTCGATACGATGTCCACGGACTTTAACCTGACTGTCACTGCGCCCTAAAAACAGCAACTCACCCTGGGGGTTAACCTTCACTAAGTCACCGGTTTTGTAGAGTCGCTCCGATGACTCCACTTTTTCTTTTGCAAATGGATTGTCAATAAAACACTGCTGCGTCAATTGCGCTTGATTAAGATAACCCAGCGCGACACCTGCACCGCCAATATACAGCTCACCAACGGCACCAACTGGCACAGGACTTAATTCATCATCAAGCACAAATAATTGGCAGTTGTGCATGCGAGTGCCAATATTGTTCGCATCATCCATCATGCTAAAGCGATTTGCGCTGGCACAGACCGTCGCTTCCGTAGGGCCATAAGCGTTATACACGGTGCAGTTTTGAGCAAACTTTTTCAGTATTGTTAATGAAGGGCTTTCGCCCGCCGTGATCAGACATTTTAAAGCGAGATCTTCCGGGCTATCGATTTGTTCTAGCACCACGGGTGCTATGGTCGCCCATTCAATTTTTTCTTTGACGAGTAACGACCTTAACGCTTGCGGATCTTTACGCTCCTCATCAGAACAGATAAACAGCGAATGCCCACCTAGCAATGCCGAAAAGATTTCAAACACACTGGCATCAAACACATAGCTGGCAAATTGCAGCGCTCTCATCGGCTGATTTATCTCAAACTTAACGTTAATCGCCGCAACCAAACTACATACATTGTACTGAGAAACCATCACTCCCTTAGGCGCGCCTGTGGTGCCTGAGGTGTAAATAACATAGGCCAACGCTCGAGGAGATACCGCCGGTAGTGCTTGGGTGTTCACACTCTCCATTGCAAGGGCATCTTCAATACACAACGTCGGTGTATCTTGTCGTAATGATGTGAGCTGTGCTTGCTGATTGCGCTGTGTGAATACCAGTACAGGGCGACTATTATCGAGTACATAGTTAATACGCTGTGCAGGATAGTCTATCGCAATAGGCACATAAGCACATCCCGCTTTTAGTACCGCTAACATTGCCACTACCATTTCTACACTTCGCTCAAAATAGAGCGCAATGAGCGGCGTATCAGCACCTTCTCGCGCAGCATCGAATTGACCTGACGATAAATAATGTTGTTGTATCACATGCGCAAGTAACGTGGCCTTGTCATCCAATTGTCGGTAGGTCAGTTGCGTGTCGGCATACACCAATGCAAGCTGCTCAGGCGTACGCGCAACTTGAGCGCAAAACAAAGATACGATGCTATCTTCACTGGCAAAAACCGGTTGCTGCTGGACGCTCAGCAATTGGCTATCCGCTGCGCTTAAAGCAAAGTCAATCTCATCATTTTGTTGTGCACATGCCACAACCCCCATCAAATGATGCTGTAAGTAAGTCATGAGCTGCTCCGCCACAACTCGTTCAACACGCTGATTATGAACCACTAACGACAAAGTAAATTGACCATCATGCTGGGTCACATCCAACGCCAGCGGGAAGTCAGTTTTGGCAATATCCGTGGCACTGGCAATAGATTGCACATCGGCAGCATGATGCGCAAAGTGACTGTAATTGAATACACAATCGAGATAACTCGCACCTTGTGAACATACTTCAATAATTTGCTGATAAGGCATGGCAGCACCTTGTAATACATGATGCTTTTGCGATGCAATGATATTTAACCACTCACCGATGGGCTGCGCTTTTTTACGCTTGACCAGACGTATCGGTAAGGTGTTTAAAAACAGCCCTATTTGAGTATCACCACCTTGCTGTGTCAGGCGGTTGTTTGCGACCACCCCAACCGTAAATTCAGATACATTCTGGAAAGTACACAACACTTGCCCAAATAGCGCTAAAAATATCACATCAATTGGTAAACCTAATTGTTCACTCAGTTTCACCAATCGATCAGCACTGTCACTATTGAGGGTATGAGTAAGTCGTCTATGCGTCAGCGGTTCGCCCCTATCTGCGCCGATCAGCGGCAGCTCAGGTTGTTCATAATCGGCCAAATACGTTTGCCAAAAATCGCGTAACGTCGCATCGTTTATGGCGCGACGCTGATTGGCCACATACTCCCCATACACAGGTAACGCATGTCGATGTGCAACAACTCGGTGTTGCAACTTTGCTTGGTAGGTTTCAAATAGCTGTGTCGTCAAGGTTGCCAAACTCCAACCATCCATCAATGCGTGATGGAATAACACCGCCACTTCAAATGAACCGCTCTGCAGTACGCCAACAACCACGTGGTATAAGCCAGGCTGCTCGAGCATAAAACCCTGACGATTTAACTCATTTTGGATCGGGTGAATTGCTCGATCGTAAACCGTCAAGTGAACCTGTGGCTCTGATGACACGCAACCAATAAAGCCATGTAGCGGATGTGGTTGAAAAGCCGTACGCAATAGTTCGTGCTGCTGCGACAACTCGTATAATACTTGTTCAAAAATCTCATATTCAAAAGGTTGTGCGACGCTAAATAGGGTCATCTCGTGATACAGCGAGTCATGCCTTGCCGATGCAATAAGCATTGCTAACTGTAATTGGCTTACCGGGTAAGCATCTTGCCAAACGGATAACGCAGGTAAATCCGCTTTGTCCAACAGGGAAAACGGCTGATACACGTCACGCTCAACCAAGGCGCTCACTTGTGGCGCTAACTGCGCAATGCTTGGATAGGTAAAAATGTCCGCAATCGTACAGTTCAACGCGTGTTGTTTGAATTGCGCAACCAACTTAATCGCAACAATAGAGTCGACACCAAGGCTGAAAAAGTTGTCGGTAACACTAACCTTCGTAAGCCCTAGCGTTTGCTCAACACCTTTGGCTAAGCTTTTTTCGAGTTCATTTCGAGGAGCAATAAATGTCTGTGGTGCTAACTCAACCTCAGGCAGCGCGCCTTCATCCACTTTACCATTTGCACTTAAAGGTAAACTCGTCAGCACCTGATAATGTTGAGGCAACATATAGGCAGGCAAATGCTGACTCAATTGGGCATTGAGGTGCTGTGTTAGTGAAGTTGCAGATACGTCGCTATCGCTCGCGAGCTTATCTCTCTCCTCAATTCCGCCAACCAGCATGGTATAATTAACGCCTTGATAAGGAATAAAACCTAAACAACAGCTCCCTACATTTTGTTCATAGAGTTTTTCACTCAGTTGTTGCGCATAATAGCCTGAACTCAGCAATGCCTGAGGCTGTGAGGTCTCTCCACTGAAGGTGATCAAGGCACTGCCTGACTCAAGTAATTGCTGCTGCGTCGCGACTCGCTCAAAAATGCTCAAGTGTTCAAAATCAACCCCACGCGCTTGCGTATGATAGCCATTCGCGGTACGGGACAAGTAATCAAATGAAACGACGGGGAACAGCGCATTATTTTGCGCACTTGTTGCAAAGTCTAAATGCAAATGACCCAATGACACCGATTCAACACCATCACAAGCAAAGCCTTGCGCATCACATTCAAAACGTGCACTTAAATGGTGTTTTTGCACCTCACCAAATAATAAGTACAGCATATGACCCAGCTCTAGATAGCCAAATCGGATACTTTGCTCATGATATAACGGTTTGATTGCGGGTATATATAATGCGAATGATAAACTCACGGCTGAGCGGACAACGTCCTGTTCTTGCAACGGCTCAAGATAACTAAGCTGATGATTCACTGGGTGATAATAGTAGTAACCGGTTTTAAGCCCGAATTGCGCTGTGGCAATACATACCGTTGTTTGCACCGCATAACTGCTACCCGCTGAAGGATAACGATATTTTGGTAGCGCTCTATCGCTAAATGACATCGCGCTGATTGACGCTAACACTGCGCTCAATCGCTGCAATAGAGACACAGAACTGTTATTTGGCTCAATAAATGCGCGCATATCCTCTGCTTCGGATGTCGCTTTGAGCAAGGCTTGCAGCGCTTCTTGCGAAAGTGAAATGGGTGCATCGGTAAAGGTTCTATAGCTTTTTCGACTACAGTACAGCGCCTCGTCCAACTGTCGCTCTGGCAAATTCACTTCCACCGAATTGTGTTTTTTCAGACCAAGTTGTTTGAGCTTGAATGCGGTGGTTTGCGCGTCGTCTAACTCAAGGTGACTTACATCACCTGCATTGTTGGCAATCAGATATGCAATTAACTGACTGTTTTTGACACGTACTAGCGCTTGTTCAATGCCAGCTAGGTCTGTCAATTTGGCGGCTATTTCTTCTAGCTCAATTCGATAACCATTGATCTTAACTTGGTTGTCTTTACGACCTTCAAAACACATGTATCCATCAGGGTGCCAGCGTCCCATATCTCCAGTTTTATACAAACGGCCAAGTTGTACATGCTCAATAAATTGCGCGCGCGTTTTTTCTGTATCTTGCCAATAACCCAGTGCGACGCCCTTTCCACCTATGTATATCTCTCCTAATACGCCAATAGGACAATGTTCACCTGCTTGGTTAAGTACATACATCGCTTGTCCTGGCATTGCGACACCATACGGAATGGCGCGCCACTGACTAGGTACTTCGTTAATATCGTGCCAAATTGACCAGATACTTCCTTCGGTTGCTCCTCCTAAACTAATGGCTTGAATGTTGGGATTTAATCGCCACAATTGGCTTGGCAAGCTAACTGGGATCCAATCACCACTCATCATCACCACACGCAATGAGGTAAGAGGTAAGTCAAAATCTGTGGCGTAATCGACTAGCAATTGCGTCAGTTGAGGCACCGTATTCCAAATACTCACCTGATATTGAGATACTAATTCATACCAATGCCCAGGCTCTTTACTTCTCGCCTGTGCGGGAAAAACAATGGTGCCACCGACTGCCAATACTGAAAAAATATCAAATACCGACAAATCAAAACTCAGCTCAGACAAAGCAAGCACCGCATCGTCTTGCGTGAGTCTGATGTGTTGGTTCACCGCAACCAAAGTGTTAAGCGCACCTTGATGCGAGATCATCACGCCTTTAGGTTTGCCCGTACTGCCAGACGTAAAAATGACATACGCAAGCTGCTCAGGAGTAACATTTGGCAATGCGGCTCTGGGCTCAACGCCCTGCGGCTCCGCGCTCAAAGTGTCGATGTTCAACCACTGATACTCATGTTCCCACGCGCACCCTTTAATGGTGTTTTCAAACTGTGTGTTGGTCACCAGAACTTGTTGAACCTGTCCTTCAGATAAGACTTGCCGAATACGCCCAAGTGGCCAGTCCACATTCAGGGGTAAATAAGCCGCACCAGTTTGCATAATCGCTATGCTGGCAATCACTTGTGCCGCGCCCTTATCACTTAAAATAGCGATTAATGCACATTGGGGATCTCGCGTTTGGTGCAAGTAATGGGCAAGCTGCTCACTGCGCGATAAAATACTCTGGTAACTATGCTTACCCTGTGCATCAACCACCGCTGTGCCATGCGGATTGATTGCCGCCCCTTTGTGGCACAAAGAAACCAAGGTGTCATCGCACGTAGGGGCAGGCTCTTTATTTGCTGCTTGAATAAGCCGCTGATGTGCCATGGGTAATTTCAGAGTGGGTAACGCCTGTTGCCAATCAAGTTGTGCAACTTGTTTGATTAAATGACAGTAATCATTTTGCATCTGCTCTATTAATTCAGCGCTAAACAGTTGCTCAACATAATCCCACTCGATAACAACCCCTTGTTCACTCTCAAAGACCTTGTTGTCGAGATACACTTGCGATGTTTGCGTAATCGAATAGCCATGAGATAAATAACCATGCATATTCTTTTCTGGTACCGCCGCTTGGCCCAGTAAACTGGTCAAAACGACGGGTGAGATGGCTCTGTTTTGGTCTAGCTTTAGGGTCTTTCTGATCAAGCGTTGAAAATCAATGCCGTCAAACAAGTTATGCTCTATATCCTGCCAAAGCTGCTGATGCGTATCTGACATGGCCTGCAGGGCCGATAAGTGTGGCTTGTGTTGAAAATTAAAGAGTTCCAGCACGGTAAAATCACCCCACAACTCATCAACGTGCGGATGCAGGGGCAGTCGGTTAAACAGGGTGAGGTTGATACAAAATGAAGATTGACCACTCCACTGACACAGCACCACACCATACAAGTACAGCATGACACTGGTAGGAGACATTTGATATTGGCGCGCTTTTTCTTCCAGTTGTTGCCAAATCTTCGGCTCAATCATTTGTACTCGGCGAGCAAATGTGGGGGCCGTAACACGGCTCGGCTCAGTGTTCATAGGTAACTGAACAGCAAAGTTATAATCCGCTAGACGCGACTGCCAATACGCTTGTGCTTGGGTATATAACTCACTGTTTCTGAGCCGCTCATATTGAAACATATAATCGCTAAATTGTAGTGCTGGTGGCTGAGGAAGTGCTTGACTATCAGGCGCTTGATTATACAGCTCTGCCAGCGCACTAAACATAAAATTCAGGCTCGTCGCGTCCATGATCAGTGCATCAATGCTGACGTGTAATATCGTTTCTCCTTGATATTGGCTAACAGCAAAGTCAAACAGTGGAAACTTAGAAACGTCGTATACTTTATTGGCAAGCTCAAAACGCACTTGTGTGAACGCAGTATCGGATAACTCTCCATGCGCGATTACCCGGTATGGCGGTATGTGCGCTAACACTTTTTGTGCTTGCTGATCAAAAACCGTGCGCAAAGTCGGTTGCGCGGCGATGATTTGATTGAGTGCCCACTCAAACTTTTCAACGTCTAAGTGTCGAAAATGAATTTCGTCATAGCAATGTGTCGCCACATTGCCCATTTCAAAGTTGCCCAGTCGCCCGTATAAATAGGCTTGTTGAATATTGGTAAGAGGAAACCAGGTCGCCTGCTGTTCTTTGTTCGCTGGCGTAATTTGATAATCTGCAAATTTAAACGCGGTTGTTGAGTGCGATATGGCATTGGCCAATGCCCTAATCGTTTTCAAGGTGAAAATGTCTCGTACCGACAATTGCGTGTTGAAACCAATATTAATTTGAGTGGTCAGCGTGATTGCCGTTAAAGAACTGCCTCCGAGTACAAAGAAATCATCCGTCACGCTGATATGAGATAGCTGCAACAACGCTTGCCATATCTCTAACAGTCGTTTCTCAGTCTCATTTTTTGGCGTCTCGAGTTCATGTTCAACATCCACAACCATCCGCTCTAGTAACGCGGCTCTATCCACTTTACCATTATGGGTGAGCAACATCGCGTCAAGCCGAAGCAACTGATTGGGGATCATATAGGTTGGCAAATACTCTGCTAGCCACTGCTTTAATGACAACATAAGCTGCTCATCATCGGGAACCGCTTGCGATGTGAGTACCACAAAAGTGCATAAATGCTGTGATTGAGGGCCGCCTTGCAGGGTAAACGCATCAGCCACCATTGGGTGATTTTTCAATACCGAACTGATCTCGCTAAGCTCCACCCGATAGCCTCGGATCTGCACTTGCTGATCGATACGGCCGATAAACTCTAGCAAGCCACTTTCAGACCAACGTACTAGGTCGCCAGTCCGATACCAACGCTGACGTACGCCTTGGTCGGACGCACGAGTAACAAACTTTTCGGCCGTTAATACCGGTTGTGCCAAGTAGCCAAGTGCCAAACCGGCACCTGTAACCCATAACTCACCAATGCTACCAACCGGCACTGCATGGCCTGATGTATTCAACACACTAAGCAGGTGAGCCCCCACAGGCTGGCCAATCGGTGGCGCTGAGTCATGGTCAAAATCATGCACCACGTGGCTGGTGATCACATGTGATTCTGTCGGACCATAATGGTTAACCAATTGGAACGGTGATGTTTTCCAAAAAGACCGTACTGATTTAGAAATACGCAGCGCCTCTCCAGCCACAATCACTTCCTTTAATTGCGGCATGCTCAGCTTTTGCCGCAAGGCACTTTGCGCAATAAGCTCTAACAACGCGGGCGACATGAACACCCGCTCAATCCCTTGTTCAAACATGATCTGCACGATGGTGTCCACTTCCAAACGTAGTGCTTGATCAAGCACCACTAGACTACCGCCTGTTGCCCAAGTAGTGAACAGCTCTTGTAACGACACATCAAAAGAAATTGACGCCAACTGCAAAGTTTTCATCGCCAATTTCAGCACTTGCTGTTGCTGCTGAGCAAGGACCAAATGACCGATTGTCCGATGTGTTTGCATCACGCCTTTGGGTTTTCCCGTGGAGCCTGAAGTATAAATAACATACGCCATGGCTTGCGTATCGAAGTTACGCCTATCCAGCATGACGCGATGTGGGTTTTGCATGCTTAACCGAGCACGTAGCGACTGAGACTCTAAGCTGACAACTTGCGCATTCGTCTCCTCACACAACATGCTAAGCCGTTGTAATTGCGTATCATCACACAGTACCATGTGCAAATTCGCATCCCGGATCACATAACGTAATCGCTCTTCTGGATAATCCACATCAAGAGGCACATACACGCCACCGGCCTTTAAAATCGCCAGTATGCTGAGCGCCAAATTCAGCGAACGTGCCATGCTAACGCCAACTAAGTCTCCCTCTGAAATACCGTCGAGCAGCAGCAAATTCGCCAATTGGTTTGCTTGCTCGTTCAGCGCTTGATAGCTCCATTGCAAGTCTCCCATACTCACAGCGATACGATTTGGATAGGCCTGCGCTTGCACCTCAAATAAATCATCAAGGCGCGGCGCGTAAGACACCTCTTTATCGTCCCCTTGCCAGCGATTAAGTCGCTGCTCATCAACAGCAGCTAGGATCGGCAGCGCACCAACTGGCACTTGCGGTGAACTCAAAATGGCATCGAGCAAGCGCAACATACTTTCGTGCATACGCGCTATGCGCGCTTGGCTGAATAAATCACTCGCATATTCCCAGCACAACGCTAACCCCTCTGAGGTTGGCGTGATCTGCAGTGACAGGTCGAATTTGGCGGTTGGGCTGACGGGGTTCTCCATTCGCACATCCATGTCTGGCATATCAAACGTCTCTTCGACGTTATTTTGTAATACCAATAAAACTTGAAACACGGGAGAATAAGCCAGACTGCGCTCGACTTTTAACGCTTCAACTAACTTATTAAATGGCAGTTGCTGGTGTTCAAACGCTGCAAGTGTCGACGCCTTGTTTTGCATCAAAAGTTGTTCAAAGGTCGGGGCATTTGATAAGTCACTGCGAAGTACCACGGTATTAGCAAAAAAGCCAATTAAGTCATCTAACTGTGGCTGTGTACGATTAGCAACAGGAGTCCCAATCACGATATCTGATTCACCCGAGTAGCGACTCAATAAAACACTCAATGCACTGTGCAACACCATAAACAGGGTTGCATTATGAACATTGGCATACTCATTCAAGGCCTGTGTTGTTTCTTTATCCACTTGACCAATCAGCACATCACCTCGATAACTTTGCTGATCCGGCCTGACATAATCGAGTGGCAAGCTATGTAGCAAAGGTATCCCTGAAAGTGCTTTTTGCCAGTATGCTATCTGTGGTGCCAACACCTGCTCTGTAACATGTAGATGCTGCCACATTGCATAGTCTTGGTATTGGACCGGCAGCGGCGCTAACGAAGCAGCTTGGTTACTGGCAAAATCTTGATACAAGGTATTCAACTCTTTGATCAAAATATTAATTGACCAACCATCAGCACAGATATGGTGGCAACTGAGCAACAACACATAATGCTGCGCCGCCAAGCGCACCAACTGCGCTCGAAATAGTACCTCTCGCTCAAGCGAAAAAGGTCGTTGTGCTTGCTGCTGTTGTAGATGTTGTATTTCCAGCTCTGCGTCAGCCTCAACAAGATGCTGTAAATCCAATATTGATACCGTAAATTCTTTTACATCTAAACACGTTTGATAAGGCGCACCACCTTGGCTTATGTACACAGTACGCAGTATTTGATGACGTGATACGACCGTTGTGAGCGCTTGTACTAGCGCCGATTCATTCACATTCCCTGACAGCCGCAAGGTTTCACAAATATGGTACTGAGTATGATTAGGTGAAATCTGATCTATCAGCCAAAGCCCCTGCTGCGCATACGATAAGGGCGCCTGCCTAGTCTCTGGCTTTGCAATAATCTGTGGTGCGATAGCGGATTCAGCTTGCTTGATACGGTCTGCTTGAGTGCGGATAGTGAGCTGTTCCAATACATCTTTAAGCGACAATTCCACTCGCCACTGCTCGCGCAGTTGCGTTAGTAAACGCGAAGCCAGTAGTGAGTTGCCACCCAAAGACAAAAAATTATCATCGATACCGATTTTATCTGCGTCTCGTTCTAGCAACTTAGCCCACATTGTTTGTAGCTGGTGTTGCATGTGATTTTCGGGTGGGCTAAAAGATTTATCATCAGCCTGCTCAGGGACTGGCAGACCTTTTCGCGCCAGTTTGCCATTTTCGGTCAATGGCAGTTTGTCCATAAACACCCAAGCGTTCGGCAGCATATAATCGGGTAATTTGGTTTGTAAATAAGCCCTGAGTTGAGCTTGCAACGACACACTAGGCTGGGTGTTTTGTAAGCTCAAATAAGCAATCAGTCGAGCCTGAGTATGAGTTTTATCAACGATGACCACAGCTTGGCAAACCACAGGGTGGGTCACAAGCTGGGCTTCAATTTCTCCAAGTTCGATACGAAAACCTCGTATTTTCACTTGTTCATCAATACGGCCTATAAACTCGTAGTTTTCATCATCGATTTGGCGAACCAAATCGCCTGTTTTATACAAACGCTGCATGTGGCTTGTATTGTCAAAAGGATTATCAATGAATTGCTGAGCGGTTAGTTGTTCTTGCTGCCAATAACCAAGCGCCACGCGACGCCCACCTATGAGTAATTCACCGACCTGCCCTGTAGGCAGCAAATTCATATCTGTATCAACAACATAAAATGTTGTCTCTGGTAATGTTTTACCGATCGGCACGCTCAAGCCGGAGAAATCTTTTGGCACCGCATACAAACTCGATGTGATGGTCGCTTCCGTTGGGCCATAGGCGTTATACAAGGTACATTGTGAACTTAACTCGCTTTTTTGGAAGCGCTCAACCAATGAACTTGGACATGTTTCTCCCCCCACTAACAGTGCGCGTAAAGCCGTATTGCGCACAAAGTCACTCTCTTTTGCCAAGTCAGTGAATAACTCGCTAGCAAAGCTAGTTGGTAGATCGGCAATGGTGATTTTGTTGACTAACAAACATTGCTTTAGTTTAGCGATATCAAGCAGTGCTCGCTCGCCAATACACAAACAGGCCCCATTTAGTAAGGCTAAGAAGATCTGCTCCGTCGCAGTGTCGAAACCAATATTGGCAAACTGTAAGATCCGATCATGCGTTTTCACGTCTAAGCGCTGACTGATGGCCTTAATATGATGTGTTAGCGACTGGTGCGTCACCATTACCCCTTTCGGTCGCCCCGTTGAGCCAGAGGTATATACGATGTAAGCCAGTTTATTGCTAAATTTAGCGCCTTTTTGCTGCGATCCGTTACGCCGTGAAACCTTCATCATTGGCTTTGCTATCGCATCCAGCGTGAGCACTTGCCTCTGTGCAGACAATTGTAACGACATCAATTTTGCGTGATTATTTTGCTCACATATGAGCAAAAAGACATTGCTGTCATTTAAGATATAACTTAAACGTTGCTCAGGGTAAGACAAGTCAAGAGGGACATAAGCCGCCCCCACCTTTAATATCGCTAAAATAGAAACAATCAGCTCGCTAGATGGCTGTAAGTACACGCCAACTCTGTCGTCCGCCTTAACATGATGCGCTTGTAGATGCTCTGCTAGCTGATTGGTTCGCTGTGCTAACTGCGCATAGGAGATAGCTTCATGCTCATTTACTAACGCAATGGCGTCTGGGGTTTGTTGTACATGTTGCTCAAATACACGAATGACACATGATAAAGACGAGGTACTCTGTTCGTTGCACTCGCCCAGTGAATTAACATCTATGTTTAGATCTGACATCAAAAATCATTCCTTATTTAAATCATGACAACACATTACAATGGCTTTATCACTCGACACGGGTTGCCAGCCGCCATCACCATAGGTGGAATATCTTTGGTCACCACGCTACCCGCACCTATCACTGCACCTTGGCCAATCCGCACGCCGGGCAAGATAATGCAGCCATACCCCACCCATACATCATCTGCGATGTGTACGGGTTTCACAGAGATACGCTGCGCTTCACCCACTTGACCTCGCGCCGTCAATGCGTGCCCGCTTGAATCCATAACGACAACATTGGGACCAAACATCACATTGTTACCTATTGTGATGCGCTCATAACTGCAAATTGCGGTGCCTTGTAACGTACAATTATGACCAATTTCGATTCTCCCCAAGACGCCGCCAGCCAATCGATTACACGTTAGTTTTACCGGCGTATTGGGAAAGGCAGCACGGTGAGAAGAATCCATAAAGCAATCATCACCAATGGCAATTGCTGATTTGATCTCTTCATGTGTAAATGGCGTAGAGGCTACGTCATCTCTCTCGTCAATTGCTGTGATATAAATACGCGGGCAGCCCGATATGACCGCGCCACTTCCAATTTGCAGCTGTGTATACATCGTTGTATGAATATCATCACAACTGTGAGTTCCGTGCTGTTCTGGACACAACACAACATGGGTATCGTACTTAAACATATGCTTCGCTATGCTCCTGTGGTGGGCTTGTTTGACAACGAAACAACACCGACTCCCAGCCCATCTGACCATGGCTTAATAAATAAGTCGCTTTGCTCGGGTGCTTGTTGAAAATATAAAGACAATTTTGCCGAGAGGAGCGTTGATTATCCGTTGCTGAACGATCATGTGGCGCATGAATGGCCATAGCAGGTTGCAAATATTCGAATTGACAGCCTAATTTAAATAAACGGATCCCCAATTCAACATCTTCGCCACCCCAAGAGATAAATTGCTCATCAAAACCATGTAATGCCTCTAAAGCAGCCTTGGGAACAGATAAATGGCAAGTCCAACACAACAGCCATGGTAACTTTACATTGTTGAAGGATAAATTGTGCTGGCTTAGAGAGCGGTCTCTTGAATCATAAAACTCCGAGCGAGATGATAGCGCTTCAAACAAGCGAAAATGTGAGTCTAAATCGGTAAAGTCATGAGGCATCGCCCTATCGGATGCTTCAAACTCTTGCATGCCATACGCGCTGCCGATTAGTACTAAGTTTTCCACGCGATTATGATACTGATAATGACGTATGAGTAATTCGGGATGGGCGATAACCCCAGAGTCTAAAAATAAACAAAGCCCAAATTCGGCCAACTTAATGCCCTTATTCCGAGCGAGCGCAACTCTAAAACCATTATCTTCTTGAAAAATATATTTAATATTGAGCTTATTTTTATATGCAAAAACCACCTCTCGCGTATTATCTTTTGAGCCATCATCAACTACGATCACTTCAAAAGAAAATAAACCTTGGGTTAGTTGATGAGATAAAGAATGCAGCGTTTTATCAAGCAAAATACTACGATTATAAGTAGGAATAATTATTGAAACACCATCAAGCACCAACCACCTCCTTTAATCGATCATATTAACTTCGCGTAGTCACCATAACGCCAAATGGTATTAAAACCATATTTAGCATATATCGCAGCAGCATCAGACTGGTTAATAAAAACAGACTTTGCACCGCGCTTTTTTAAGTGCTTTATCGCTTCATCAAAAAGGTAATAAGCAATATTCTTCCCTCGATGTTCATTTGCCACACCTAACACGGCAGGCGCAGCACAATGTTCACCTAATATATTTAGCCAATTTGCACCACAAAAATACTCTCCTGGGTAGTGCAGAAGACAACTTGCTACAACTTTATTGTGTAAAGTAACAACCAGTACATTTTCAAATTTATCCTCTAAAACCAGCTGCTCATAAAACGGATACCAATGTGGAAAATAATGAGCAATAAATGCCAAAACAGCACTTTTTTGTTCCTCGCTCATCAGCGCGACAGACATGGCTTCGGGCTCATGTTTGCGTAACAAAAATGTGGGCGTTTGGTAGTGCTCGATATTGCGATATTGATCTAGCGAGTCTTTATGATTTCGCCAACCATTCGCTTCGAAGAATGCCACTGCATCGTTTAATGAATCAGGTAACGCACGCCATAGCGGCTGGCTTTGATGACTACATAAAGTCAGCTGCCTGACTCCATGAGATTTTGCTTGTTCTTCTAACGTCGACAACAAGAGTTGAGCGACTCCTTGACGCCGATAATTCGGCATAACGACCAACAGATACAGACTGAGTTCATCAGCAAATATTGCATAACTTGCATAAGCGATAATATCTCCATCAAGCCTGACGCGAAGAAGCTGCTTAGTCTCTAATATTGATTCATACTTTTGTTCGCAGATATCCCAACCTTTAATCATGGCCTGTTTCCAAAGCCCATAAGTTGGCACATAGCCAAATTCGATTTTTAGTCGCTCTTTATCCATACCCATCTCTAGCTAATTAGTTGCTTTAGAGTGACAAATTCATACCCTGATAATTTGGCTTTGCGAATCAGTGTATCTACGGCTTGCAATGTTGAGCTGCGATTTCCACCACCGTCATGCATTAAAATCACCGCGCCAGGATGCAAGTAGTCCAACGCATTGTTTGCAATTCGCTGCGGGTCATCATGATAGAACCAATCTTGCGTATCAATTGACCAAGCAACACTTTGATAGTTAAGCGTTGAAAGTAATTTCAGCTGCGCATCGGTAATGTCGCCAAATGCAGGTCTAAATAAGTCTGTATCAACGCCAACAAACTTATGAATTGTCTCTTTTGCTTTGAGTACTTGTAGATACTTAAAACTGAAATTGTGATGTGATGAAGCTCTTGCATGAGAAAATGTATGGTTACCAATAAGATGCCCTTGTCGTACTACGGCTCTTGCCAACGACTGTCGCTTGATGACTTGATTCGCAAGCATAAAGAATGTGGCTTTAACACGATGTTTCTTTAATATTTTTAATAATCCAGATGTATACTCAGAAGGACCATCATCGAATGTCAATGCGACTTTTTTTTTAGATTTATCACCACATAACACAAGCCCATGTTTTAATGTTGCTTGAAACTCAATACGCTCTAATGGAACTTGGCCTTGATTCTCTAGAAATGGCGTTCTTACTTTCTGTCCTTGCATAATCCCCCGTCCCACACATTTATTATTTACAGTATTAAATAACCACCTTATGGCCATAAAAAATTAAACTAATATGGAAACAGAAAAAATAATAGTGAATAAAATTCAACAACATTGTCATTTTCTACACAAACAGAGTGGCTTCCAAATAAAATAATCAACTCAATTTGCTCAAATAAATGTAGGGAAAGTAGAAATAAAGAAGAAGGAAAACGCTTTAAGAAACTGTAGCTACCAAGGTATAACTTTGATTTTCGTCGTACCACGCATTCGAAGTAGCTACAAGATGATTATTTATGGGCGCACGTTTTACATATTTATTGTATTAACCACACTGCCCAAGCCAAGGCTGTGCTAAGCAGGTATCACGCAATTGTGCCACATCGTTTAAACTAACTTGTGCTGCATCATATTCTGCCTGCGCACTAGCTTGCTCTTGTTCTGTTGCTACAGCCAAAAATGCTTCTGCGCGTTGTAGTCTTCTCACTGCGGCACCATAGCGCTCTTCAACACCACGCCAAATACCTTCATACTGGGCGCCATCCTCAATATTAATTGTTTGCGCAATATCAAAATGACCCGACTCTTCATACTCTTTGGTGATGATACTGCGTGGTTGTTTAGGTAACGAATTCAGTTCATTGCTCAACTCACCACCAAATGCGTAGTCAGCTAATGCTTGCAGCGTTTTTAAACAAGGTGAGATATTTTCACCGCGGCAATGCTGCGGGTTACTATTGAGGATCTGCTGCAACTTTGGCGTCAAAGGCCCATTAGAGTTTGCATCGATACTCAATACCGCATTTTGTGCAAATCGCTCTATTTCCTTCACCTTGGTTTTGGTTTTTTTGAAAAACAGCACGCGAATTTTTATTTTGGTGACAAACTTTTTATAATCCGCTTCCGATTTAAAATGCAATCTTGCATTGATGAACAAATCGCGCCCGTAGTTCACTTGATATATAAAGTCATCACCACATTGTGTGGCACCTTTCACCACTTGTCTATCTTCTAGCGTACTATGACCTTGCGATAGTTTGAGGTGTAATTGTGAGGTCAGGCTGAGATTGTCTGTTGCGTTTCTGTGCGTGATTGACGTAGATACACTGCCTGCCACAATAAACAAATTAACGCCGCCATGTACCTCACCAAAAGTTCTTCGTCTAATTTGTGTTTCATCCAAGCGTTGTAAATAGTCCAATTGCCCAGATGTTTTAGAATGAAACTTCACTTTACCAGTTAGGCATTTATCTGCACCTTGATGCAGTGCGGTATTAAAAGCGCGCCCTAAATCCAGCTCATCAAACTTATCGCTATAGTAGCGCTGTGCTTGCACGTTAAACGCAGCCAACATCAACAGAAAATTCAAGACCATTGATCTCATGGGTTCTCCTTAGCAATAAAATAAAAGAAGCGATGACTCACTTCTTTTATTTTTGGATGCATTTAATCAAGGTTAAAACTGCGTGTCATAGGTGCTTAACGCCCCTTCACACAAACGCCAGTTCACAATACCAACGGCTGGTGCACTGGTGTTGATGAACGTCGGTGCCCAACGCATGTTGCGATATTTAACGCTCTCTTCCTCACTTACCACACCTGCACGAACGGCTTCTTGACGCGCTAATTCACACTGTTTCCAGTCCAAACGGTCTGATTGTGGTAATTGCAGTTGTGTCACGTCATAGCTTGCAGGACATGTTTTGCCACGGCGCGTACAGTCGTCTTTCATTTTTTGCACTTCGTCTTCACACGATGTACCAAATGGATTATCACGACAGAATTGCGCTGCGTTATACAAGAACCACGCATTGTCGTAGGCTAAGTTTTGGATAGTTTTAACTGCCGTTTGCTGCGATTCAGGCAAGTAAGCATAGTAGCTCGTCAATAAGCTCGTCGCGCGCTGCTCATCTAAAACCGCTTGCTTAAAGTCATCTTCCAGCTCGCTGATCAACCACTTAGTCGCATTACGAATAGTTTGGTAATCTGCGACCAATGGACGAAGTGCCAGTGATGAGTTGTCATAACGTGTGGTGTAGTAACGCACAACATTATAATCAGTCAACGAGTTAAGCTGTGCCCCAAAGCCTGATTTGGCGTACTTCACCGCTTCTTGGAACATATCAAAACATGGCGTTGGGTTATCCAGCGAACAAGTAATGATGTTGTTTGGAATGATACTCAACAGCTGCTTTGGATCACCGCCATTTTGAATAGCACGCACCGTGATCTTTACCGATGACTTCGTATCATCTTGTAAATATTTCAGTTGGCCGCCCACATTGAAAACACCACCATATAGGTCCACATCTAAATAACCACCGATCTCAGACTTATCTTTGTTGCTACCGTAATCAATCTTCAGGTTAACCATGATGTTGGCACCATATTCGATAGCTGTTACAAACTCATCGCCTGCTAACTGCTGCAATTTAGCTTGGTGCTTATTCGCAATTTCATCGCCAGCTTGAGACAAGGTGTAACCCACATTCGAGTCCTGTGGTAAAAACAGACGTTTCTTAGGCGTGCTGTTGGCACTGAAAGTATACGAGCTTGAATAAGTGCTCGACGCCATTTCTTTGGCAAGTGACGCCCCCGCAGAGACGCGTACCACAGGGAAGTTAACGTCTAAATCAACACTACCATTGAGGGTGCTAAGCAAGTCGTCGTAGCTCATATCAATGCCGGTTTTGAAGGTCACTTCGGTGTTACCAAAAGTTTCATCAATACGGCCTGATACCGGTTGTACGTTTAAAAAGCGTTTTGTTTGGCTATCGTACGCTGTGCCAATTGCAATATGATCATTAATTAGGCCTGAAATAGCAGAACCTGAGTTAATGCCTTCTTTTGCTGTCATGTCTGGCCCTTTCGCTAGAGCCGTACCACTGCCCAGTGTTAGCAGTAGCATCGTTGAATAAATAGGTTTCATAGTTCTGTCCTTAACGAATTGTCACCAAGTAATCTTCTACCTCTCCGTATTGAATACGCTTACACGCATCATCGGAGCCGCCACCAGCATCGGTCGCCACACGCATCAGCGTTACGCCTTCAGGCAGATCGGTGGGTACTTCAAAAGCAAATTGGAAAACACCATCTGACGCTGATTTATAAACCATTTCAGATTCACTCAGCTGGCCATCTTGGTTCCAATCAATCCATACTCGTAGTGCTACATACGAAGGATATTGCGGCTCTTTGTTACCCGGTGTCACTGACATTTTTACAGCGCGTCCAGCAGGTAAGGTGATCACTTTGCCCGTTACGGCGGTGTAACTGTGGCTCATTGATTCATGGCCAAACTCTTCCACTGTGACTTTAGAGATCCACTCCCATTCATTGTCATAGCTTTGGTTTTCACAATACTGATTAGCAAGTAGCGTTGTTTGCAAAGCAACGGGCACATACTCTGGCGGCATCGTGCTACAGGCATCGTGTTCACTGTTACCCGCTCGCCAGTCATAAGGATTGCTAAAGTCGCTGTTCGCGAATGTAAGGTACTGAGCGCGTCCTTTTGCTAACTTGTCATTAGACAACCATAAAGTGCGCAGCTGCTTCAGCTTTTCTTCTTTACTGATAATCTGAGTGGTGTCATGAGATTGCTCCCAAATTTCCACCAAAAGTCCGTCATAGCACTTTTCTAACCAAGCAAAACGCCCTTGTGCTTGTGATACGGTGAGTAAATCGCCTACTTCGTTATAGTTTGCGTTTTGTTCAAGTTCATCGTTCGCTTGCACGCCAACAGATGCGCACAGTACCGCTGTGCTCATTAATACACGTTTGATCATGGTTGTTTCCTTACTTCAATACGTCGCTGTAACTGCTGTAATCATTGTAATAAGCCAAGTTAGCCGCTTCATACTCGATACAGTAGTTGCCCTCAGGGTTTTGCTCACAGTAGTCCACCATATCGGCGAACAAATTAGCATTGTTACGGCTAGCCGATTCGATATCACTTAATTGATTCAACTGCTCATTGGTAAATTGTGATGCGTAATAACGTTGTAGATTTTTCGCGCGGCGATAAGTTAGGCGCTCATCAATCCAACGTGCAGTCAACTCTTTTACTACCAACTTGGTGAGATAGTTGGCTGCTACGTACCCTTGCTGTGGTACCAATGTTTGTAGTGCTGGACCCGAATCTTGATAATTAGCGATATAAGCTTCGGTGACATTGTAATCATCTAGCGAGTCAAACTGATTGATATAGTCATTTTTCAAATAGTTGATTGCAGACTCAAACAGTTGGAAACAAGGCTCTGGGTTAAGTAGGGTACAGCGCATAATGCCATTAGGAATGATATTCAACAAACGATTTGGCTCACCACCACTTTGGTAACCGCTAATGGTGATTTTCACCGATTGACGTTTGCTGTCATCCAATTTTTGTAGCTGTCCATCAACCTTCACCTTGCCGATCCAATCAACGCTTAAGTAACCACCAATTGAACGTTTATCTACCTCGTTGCGGTAATCAATTTTCATGTTGATCACCACATTAGAGCCATATGCAAAACCGTGTACAAAGCCATCACCTAAGTTGTTTTCTTTGTTTCCCGGTTGTGCAACCGCAAGATCAGTCGCCGCCTGCGTTGGTTCAAAACCAATATTGCCACTTGGCACTAACATGCGCGATTTGGGTTTCATTGACGAGTACACGGTGTAAGTGCCCGTGTACTTGTCAGCACTAATATCTTTGGCGTAATTGGCACCCGCATCCACACGTACGGCCGGAAATTTAAAGCCCGCATCCACTTTACCATCAATGAGTTTGAGCGCCTGTTCATAACCCAAATCTACACCGACACGAAAGTCGATTTTGCTATTTCCAAGGTGTTCAGCTTGCGCACCTTTAACAGACTGTAAACCTAAATAACTTTGCCCTTTGCTTAAATAAGCAGTGCCCAATGGCACAGCATCGATATTGTCACTTTTAACGCCCATTAGTTGCTCGTCTAACACCGACTCGTTAGCAAAAGCGGTTGACGCGCATAAGGTCGCGATAAGCAAATTCATGTATTTCATTTTTTTCATTGTTCACTCCTTGAGATGGCCCTTTCGGGCCATACCCGTTACTTGATGCTGTTTAAGTAATCTTTGTGCCAAGATTCAGGTAAACGATTCAGAACATCCTGCTCAGTTTCAGTTTCATTCTTGAATTCATTGATGCTTTGCATTGCCAGATCGCCCACTTGGAAACCGTTTGCGAACATACTGAAGGTTTCGCCTTCCAGATATCTTGGGTCATCCTTGCTGCGCCCTAAGCGTAGGTTGTATACCTTGTCTTTGAACTTAACTTCTTTGATTTTGCTAACAAACTCAATGCCATCTTGGGTTTGAATACGATCACCCAGTTGTACTTCGTTAGCCCAAATAGATTCGCCTGATTGCATGATCACCGGGTGTGATTCGGTCAATAACAGTTTCTTCCCTGAACGCGTTCTGAGCTCAATCATAGGCAGCACTTCAACACCGACTGAAATATCTTTAATTTCAAGCGCTAAGTGATTTGCGGTATTGTATTGGCTGGCACCTAAAACATGATCGCCCACTTTAAGTGTTTCGATAGGCACTTGCTTACCGTTAGGCACAGTGATCATGCTACCTTCAGCTAGACAGCTATACACGATTTGCATCTGCGGATAATCAATATTTTCCCAAGAACCTAAACCAGCAGAACCGATGACTATAGTGCCTTCACGAGCGGCCTGTCCTGGACGCGGTTCACTGTCTACCGCAATATTCATGATCCAGTTAGCATCTTGGTAGCGGCCGTAAAGCGTGGCATCACCAAACACACCTTGGTTGCGAGGAATATTCCATGACAGTTTAGTTTTAGTGCGGCGACCAAACGGGATGTATTCTAATTTAATGTTATCAGCAAAGAAGTTCTGAATATCTGAGTATTGATCACCAGAAATGGAAGTTGCCCCACCACCCTCTTTCGTTTGAATGAAGATATTTGTACCAAAATCAATTAGTTCAGGTTTCGTGACTTTTGGACCTGGCACTAAGCTTACACTGCCATCAGCTTCGACCTTTGCATCCAATACGCTCCAATCTGGGCGATAAATACGTGTCACCTTACCCATCAACATGTATTCACCAACAAATGGGATCTTTAACTTTAACTGATCATTTGGCGTATTTGTTGGGTACATATTTTCGTAGTCACAGTCACCGTAGTCGCGATTTAAGCAAACAATGATCTTGTTATCTGGCGTACCTTCCGTTTTCGATGTTGTGTCTTTTGGATGACTGATAGACGGACCGAAATCTGTTTGTAATGTGCCCACATCTTGCGTACTCATCATCGCATCGTCTTGTGCAAGCTCAGGTACCGCTAAGCCTAACTGCGCTAATAGCGTATCTTTCGAATACTCTACTTTTGAGTTTTTGTCTTCAACAATTTCGTTACCCAACGCGTCGGTGTACACCACAGTCACCCAGGCGTCGGCATAAATGCGCTCGGCACTTTGTAACTTGTTCAAGGCATCGCTTAAACGTGCCGCTGAATAAATCGATTTACGCTTTTTATTGTCCACGTCATCACCAAAGTACTCAGAGTAGCGTGGTAACGTGATTGGCTGGCCTTTTTCGTTAACCAAAGTGATATCAATCATCGTGTAGTCAGTGCTAATGCGCTCACTGTTTAGTGCTGAAACAATCAAATACTCTTCATTAGTACCCGGTAAAGTCGCAACTTCAACCCCCATATGTTTGAAAAACGAACATAAGCTAGCCGTGTGCACATTACAGTTACCGTCGTTAGTCGAGATGCTCGCTGCTGTCGATAGCTTGTTCTTTAATCCGCGCGCATGTTGCTTGTCGATCACGTTGAAAAGGTGAGGTCTATTTTGCTCATTCAAACCATATTTATGTAAGCGAGCTTTAAGCGCTTGGATATTCTGCTTTTTCGAAAGGTCCGTAGTGACAGCACCTTGATTGATCTTAAGTACTGGGGCGTTAACCTGCGCCGAAGTCGCAACTGGTTGCGCTTGAACCAGTGATGAAGCGGCTCCCAGAGCCAACGCGACGGATAAGCTGATAAGTTTCATTTATTAATCCCTTTTTTATTAGTAAATAGTCATATTGAACTTTTTTGAGCACAGGCTCAGGAGCCTTGCATCCATAGATGCAAGGACCCTTACTGCTTGAAAAAGAAATAATTAGTAACGTGTAACCGTGAATTTTAAGTCTGTGACTTCGCCATAGTGGAAGTTATGACAGCCATCTTGACCTTTGTTGGCCTGAGGTAACTCTTCAAGGCGTGCTCGTATCACATAGTCTTTCGATGACCACCACACGTCCGGTAAGAACAGAGATTGACTCGCCGTAATGGTGCAGCGCCCCGACACGCAATGCTTGGTGTAGTTACTATTCATATCACTGAAGTTTTCTTCACCCGCTTCAAATTTTTCATCGCGATCTTGGTCTAACCAAATCGTAAATCTCAGGTCCGTTTCACGATTTTCGATGAGGCGTTTAGCGGTACTTTCACTGATCTCATTGGTGACAATATCCACAGTCAGTTCTTGACGACGAAGAAACTCCAGATCCGTGTTCAGTTCACTGTATGCGCTGCTATTGGTTCCTGAGGCGCCTGACACCGTTTTTCTGTCTAGAATGGAAGTCCACATTTTAATGTCATCAATGTATAGGGCATCGGCGTTATCAGGGTTGCTGATCCCAACCACGCACTGTTGTGGCTTTGTGAGCGAAATTGACTTACGAACAACGTTCGATTCATTGCTGCCATCTTGATAACTCACTTTGAGTTCAATGGTATAGTTGCCAGCCGTTTGTGGATAACTGATGGTGCCTGGGTTTTTCAACGTACTGGTTTCACCAAAACCAAAGTCCCATTCGTATTTAGGTTGACGCAGCTCATTCACAACGGAGGTATTAGTAAACTTAACGGCGTTGTTTGCCAAAATTTGGTAGTCAAACCCAGCGCTAATAGGCAGTTCAGGCACATCTATTTGAGTTTTAATATCCACAACCTGCGCCAGTTTGGTGTGACCACAGGTATCATAGAAGTTGTACTCGCTACCAATGGCAACACGTAGCATACTTACACCCGCATTGATATTGTCTGGTAGTTTAAAGCGAACCTCACCGGTAGAGCCGATTAATTGGCCATCTAATACACGCTCATCCGCAGTGAATAAGCCGTCTCGATTACTATCCACGAGTACCGTAGCGCGCTGTTCACTGAGGCCAGCTGGCACACTTACAACATGCTCGTTGTGACGATTCAGCGTCACCGTCTCGGACAAAATACTTTGATAACGTGTGCCATCTAGAGAAAATTGATTGCTGTTTACCGTCAAACTGTTGGTGTGAACACGTCCTTGATTGAAATAAGGTTCACATGCGGCTCCCACAGCGCGACTGTAATAATGACGATAACCTACTTTTTGTTGGCCATCTTTTTTCGTCACGGCCAGTTTGAAACGGATCAGTTCAGATTCATTGACCTTACGCTCGCGTTCAAGGAACGGATAAATATCAACGCCTGTGCCCGATTGCCACGTTTCTTGGTTACCATCACCCCACAGCACTTCCAACTTATCTATTTGTGATGAAGGGATTGACGATAAACGATATTTTACCGTGTCGTAATTGATTGAGCTGTCCACATCCAATGATGATAACTGCGAGTTACTGGCAATAATCCCCACCGAATGCAAGGTTTGATCAAGCTGCGATTTCAACAACGTCTCGCTGCCATACTCGGTAAAGTTACGCGTTTGCGATAATAAACATTGTCCCGCATCGGCAATACTGTTACCCGGGAAAAAACACTCAACATTGGCACGTAAGAACAACTTAAATGTTTGTTCAATTGTCCAGCCTTGCGTTTTAACTAGCTCGTAAAATGCTTTTCTAAGCACGCCACCCGTGTGATAGATGGATAAACCTGCCTGGTAGTCCTTGAAGTGGTCAATACTACCTCCATCCCACGATGGCATTTCAAAAAAGCGGGCACCTTTGTCTTCATACATCACATCCCAGCCGTACCACCATTTACGGTTTTGCTGATAACTATCTTGCGTATCTTTTGTTTGCTCGGCAAACTGTGTTGACTGGGTGTAAGCACCGCTCGCATGCCTTTGTAAATAATCAAGCACGGCCACACTGGCTATATCTGAGAATGCTTCGTTAATCGCGCCGTCTTGACCTGAAGAACCAAGACGACTATTCCAATACGTTACCGCGTGGCTCGCTTCATGCGCCACAACATCTAACGTTGTATGGAAATAATGTGTGCCACCATAGTTCCCAGTACCATAGTTAACATGCGTGTCATCCCAACTTGCTTGCGTATTACCAAACGTATTGTTACCCACATTCTGCTTGAGTTGTTTCAAACAATAGCCCGACGTCGAACACGAGACCCCTTGCGCTGGGTACATTTCACTCAACAAACTATGGTAGAACTGCATGACCACGCCCGCATTGAAATGTGCTTCGTTCACCGCTAAATAACTGAAGTAATTGTAATATTGATCTTCAATCGCTTGCTTATTGAAATGCTCGTTATTCACACCACAGGTGTAACTCGCAGCCACTGATTTATCGTTTAAATAATCAATGGTTTGTACATAAGGGTTTTCCAACGTACAGGTGTCACCCGCTTTGCTCACAACGAACGGATAACCAGAGAAGGCAGAGAAAATTGCCGCATTCTGCACCTGAAACTGCAACTCTTTTCCTTTTGGACTCATAGAATCAAACTGGTAATTTATGCAGTTGTTCATACTGTTAGGCTCGGGTGAATAACAAATCGCCCCCAGCTTTTCATTACCGCCAATACCGCCCCCCGCCACGAGGGTGGATGCATCATTGAGCTTATCTAAATCTTGCTCACGACTGATCACATCCAAAGTTCTCGCATCCAGAAGATAACGATAAACCTGTTCGCCATCGGCAATTTTCATGACCAACACAGCTTGCAATTGACTCTTGTTGACTTGATAAGCACGTGATAGCTCAGCCCTGTCGGTTGCAATCTCTAAACGATTAGCAATGTCACTCAATAACGAAGTATTGGATTGTAAGAAGCGCTTTGGCGGTAAAAGCGTTTTTTCATGCGTACTTACCAGCGCACGTCCAAATGCTTGCTGCGTGCTACCCGTACTATCTTTATGCATCACAAATCGGCTGTCTAACACAGGCCACTGGCCAACAAACGTTTGATAGTGCTCATATTCACCTTGCGCACCCGTTCTTTTTAACAACTTGTGATGTATTGCAAACCCATCTTTTTGGGTATCACCGGCTTCTAACGCAAGCGCTTGCTCAACCTTATTCCAAAGGTGTGCTTGATTTAGCAATGGCTGCATCTGTGCTGCATGACCTGCAAAAGCAACACAACTACCTGCCACCAAAATCGAAAGCTTATTCATTGCAACTCCTTTTTGATTCTTTTTGGAGAATAACCCAGCCACAGTTGTGACTATCTTAGGAGATAGAGTAATGCATCAAATTTAACAATTGAATAACAAAAAAGTGTGTATAATGTTAACGTTTGAGTAAGTGCTTGATGAGGTTAAAAAATAAACATGAGTTTTTACTCAGTCGAATTGTGATATTGCGATGAATAAAATATTCCACACTAAAAAGTAATGTAAATTAGGTACTGAATTGGTAAAAATGGTTGAGTGTAATGCCTACGAAGTAGGCTATTTATTGAGTTTTAAAGGGGAATGGGCGTAGCAGCTACTTACCAACTTCACAGGACGCAATACTTTAGCTGCTACTTTCGGTCGCTTTAAGCGCGGATACAAACATACTGCCTAACGACTGTATCCGGCTTTTTGACAATGTTTATATGGCATTGATAACCATGTTGCTCGGTATATTTGTGAATTTCACGGATCACGGCAGCTTTAGTTTCATCAAATGCCATATCATCAACGCGCGCGATATCAAATATTAGCTGCTCATTAGCCCCGTGTTTAATGGTGACTTCTCTAATATTTTCGCATGCAATATGTGAATACATTAGACACATCCATATGGGTTTTTCATTACTATCAGTACCAATAAGTACTCTCGTTTTCGGCTGCTCGTTATTCATTTCTCGCTGACTTACTGCGTCGTCCATATTTGCACTCATCGCATGGCTAACAGCGCTTAGGCACATTCCAAATATCACTGCCAGTAACTTTCCTTTTTCATGCATTTTCATTCATCCCTTCCATTATTTATATTCACATACTGTTGTTTTAGAAACACTTTTATCTGAGCCTGTGTAAGATACAGAACAATCTTTAGCCAACATCTTAAGATATTGGTTAACAGCCCCTTCTATTTTTAGCGTCATCGGTTCCAAAGACCAATTTCCTACATCAACCAACGTAAACGTGATTTCACTGTTATGCCCCAAGCGAGCAGATAAGCGAGCCTGCTTTGTGCAACCATCACGGGTAATAAAACACAGTTCAATAGGCTGTCGTAATGCCTCATCTTCAAAGCGCATTACGTAAAACAGGCTATTTTCTTTGGTCAGCTTTTGCTTTATCTCATAAAATATTTTACTGGGGTCATATGAATTGAGCGAAGTAGAGAGAATTTCACTGGCTTTATTGTCTAGCTTAACGATTTTCAGACCCGATTTCCCCTCAATATACTGATAGCTTTTGCCTTCTAACGTTGCGACAACCCAAGCATAAAATGCATCTATGGGATCTTGCTCCTTGGATACCAGTAAAAGTAGAGAGGCCATACCTTCTCCATCCGCGTAGGCAATAATGGGGATTTGCTCAGATTTTTGGTTATAGATAAAGTAGCTATCAGCAATTGTATTGTTGTTTACTTGCTCTGCAAATGAGAGGGGTTCTGCGGCATAAGTCGTAACAGCAAATAGCCATAGAGAGAGTGTAAATCGCGGCTTATTCATATCAGTATCCTTTGAGTACATACAGTAAAAGACTGCTTTGGCATCATGCCAATATCTTAGGAGCATACGAATAAATATTTTTTTGATCAACAAAATTTACATTAAATTTACTAAATTCATTATTGATCGAACTTACGCTTAGAGCTTTACAACGAGTTAAGAATTAGTCCCATAATGATTCGCACCTCGGGCGATATAACGCAGTTGCCAAATCAATCTTTCAGTCAGTTCTAAACGCTGCTGCGTGTCTTGATCGAGGGCTTCGGCACCGGCATTAAATACTAAGGTCACCATGGCTTCGGCTTGAATATAGGCATGCATTTGATTGCACGGGGTTTCGGTTTCAAGGTAGTGTGCAAGCTCTAAAATAAAATGCTTTATTTCTCGTGCCACGGCAGCACGAAACGCTTTTGAAGTGCCTGAACGTTCTCGCAATAACAATCTAAATTGGTTGCTGGAGGTATCAATAAACTCCATAAAGGTTTCAACAGAAGTGATGATCACACTACCACCACTGGCAATTCTGCGACGTGCTTGACGCATTAACTGACGTAAAGTGAGTCCCGCTTCATCCACCATAGTTAAACCTAGCTCGTTCATATCTTTGAAATGTCGATAAAAAGAAGTAGGCGCAATGCCTGCTTCACGAGCTACTTCGCGCAAGCTTAAGTTGGAAAAGCTATGTTCTGCACTAAGCTGATTAAAGGCAGCCTCAATTAACGCTTGCCTAGTTTTTTGTTTTTGTTGTGCACGAACACCCGACATTTTGACACTCCAATGGCGACTTTTTTAAAACGAACCCAAGTCTAATACTTGACGGGGGAAGAATGAAAGATTATTTTAGCGTACAAGTGTACGCTGAAATTCAACTAACTTGACTTAATCATGAAAAAACCACCACTCATTTGGACCAATGTTTTATTCTTTAGCTTGTCATTTTTGGCAGCTGTAACGCTTGTACCTTGGTACGGCTTTACCTATGGATTTACTGCTACTCATTGGGTAGCTTTTGTTGTGTGTATGTTTTATGCCGGTTTATCAATTACTGCTGGTTACCACCGCCTTTGGGCGCATAAAGCGTATGACGCCCACCCTGTGATGCAGTGGATATTTGCCCTAGGTGGTGCATTCGCACTACAAAATAGTGCACTGCATTGGAGTAGTGACCACCGCGTTCATCATGGTCAGGTAGACGACCCCGTTAAAGACCCGTATGCGGCAACCAATGGTTTTTGGTTTAGCCACATTGGTTGGATGCTACGTGACTATCAAGGCCAAAGCTATGGCGATTACTCAAATGCAAGAGACTTACAACGTAATAACATCGTGATGTTTCAGCATCGCCATTATCTTAAGTTAGTGCTGCTGACCAATATTGGTATTCCACTGGCATTGGGCTTATTGTTTACCACAGGTTGGATTGAGGTGTTAGGCATGTTGCTATTAGCAGGCGTATTACGCTTAGTATTGAGCCAGCATTTCACCTTTTTCATCAATTCGTTAGCGCATATTTGGGGCTCACGTCCTTACACTGAGAAAAATACCGCCCGTGACAATGGCTTTTTAGCCTTGTTCACTTATGGTGAGGGTTATCATAACTTCCATCATATTTTTGCCAGTGACTACCGCAATGGCATTCGTTGGTACCACTACGATCCAACCAAATGGATGATACGCGCGATGGCCGCTGTTGGCTTAGCGAAAAAACTAAAACGCACACCTGTTGAGCGAATTGAAAAAGCCAAGGCAGAAACCTTGCTACTCAAGACGAAAGTACGCCTAGCAAAATTGCCTTTAGCGCAAGATAAGCTTACATTGTTACAACAAGAGTATGAATTGCTTCTAAAAAAATTACAGACATTTTGCACCGTGCAAAAGCAATTAATTGAAGCAAAAAAAGACTCCATGCTTGAGCATTACGACAAGTCGGCACTGATGAAGCAATATCAGGAACTAGAAGCGGCTTGGCAATCACAAAAACAAGCGTGGTTAGCATTAAATGCGAGGCTGTTAAAACCGTCTTTTAGTTAATTTGACGGCCTCGACAAACAGTGAGGAGAGGCCGTGGCTAAGCCAAAGCAAAAATCAGCACCCGTCGAAGAGACGTTTCAATACGACGCTATCATTATCGGCACTGGCCCCGGAGGTGAAGGGGCCGCGATGAACCTGTCAAAAAGTAATAAAAAGGTCGCGGTGATCGAGCGCCAAGAAGCCGTAGGCGGGGGCTGTGTACATTGGGGTACCATCCCATCAAAAGCACTGCGCCATTCTGTTAGCCGCTTGATTGAATACAAAGCCAATCCACTGTATCGCTTTACTGAACGACCACAGCGTCATACCTTTCAAGACATTTTGAATCATGCCAGCACGGTCATTTCTAAACAGTCCAATTTACGCAGCAGTTTTTACGAGCGTAACCGCATTCATCTTTATCAAGGCAATGCCAGCTTTGTTGACCCCAACACCATCAAAGTTGAGCACGTGGATGGCTCGCAAGAGATCCTCACCGCACAGACCATCGTGATTGCCACAGGTTCAAGACCTTATCGTCCACCAGAAGTCGACTTCACACACCCTCGCGTGTACGACAGCGACACGATTTTAAGTCTTGAGCACAATCCTCAGCGGGTTTTAATTTACGGTGCGGGCGTCATTGGCTGTGAATATGCTTCTATTTTTAAAGGGTTAGGCGCAAAGGTTGATTTGGTCAACACGCGAGACCGTCTACTGGCTTTTATGGATGCTGAAATATCCGATGCATTAAGCTATCACTTTTGGAACAGCGGTATTGTTATTCGCCACAATGAAGAGTTTGCCAAAATAGAACCGCGCGATGACGGGGTGGTATTGCATTTACAATCGGGTAAACGTGTAAAAGCCGACTGTATTCTGTTTGCCAATGGCCGTACCGGCAACACCCAAGATCTCAACCTTGAAGCAATTGGTTTGAAAGCCGATGGCCGCGGCCAGTTAAAAGTGAACGAGAACTATCAAACAGACGTTGCAAACGTGTATGCGGTAGGTGATGTAATAGGCTACCCAAGCCTTGCCAGTGCCGCATTTGACCAAGGTCGTATTGCCGCCGATGCCATCGCTCATGGCGAATGTGCGGATAAGCTCATCATTGATATTCCCGCGGGCATTTATACCATTCCTGAAATGAGCTCAGTGGGCAAAACAGAACAACAGCTCACTGCTGCAAAAATTCCTTATGAAGTGGGCAGAGCGCAGTTTAAGCACCTTGCCAGAGCACAGATCACGGGGACCGAAGTGGGCAGCTTAAAACTGCTATTTCATGCAGAAACCAAAGAGCTATTAGGCGTGCATTGTTTTGGCGAACGCGCTTCTGAAATTGTGCATATCGGTCAAGCAATTATGGAACAAAAAGGTCCTGGCAATAACATCGAGTATTTTGTTAATACGACCTTTAACTATCCAACCATGGCTGAAGCCTATCGGGTAGCAGCGCTGAATGGTTTAAACCGTTTATGTGACTAACCCGCCACTTTTTAACATGAAAAATAAACACGCCGCAGTTTAATCCTGCGGCGTTTTATTAAAAGTGATACTGAGCTGTCACGCGCCATATATGCTCATACTGTGAAAGCGGACGGCCAACCGCCAAGCGCGAATAGGCATCGGATGCTATCCACTGCCACTCGCCACCTAAGGTCCAATGCTCTGACAATGACTTTTGTACGTTAAACGTCGCGCCACGGGTAAGACTTTCATTCTCGTCAAATTGCCAATGATCTTTATCCAATACTTTGGACTGCTCAACCCGTGCACTCATGCGATAATCGTCAAAGGTATGACTCAACATCACAAACCAACTGTTAAAATCGTTGTCTACGCCACGTATTGCCCCCATCGCCGTATTCCCCAACATGGCTTGCACAATCAATTGCGTTTGCGCACTGAGTTTACTGCGCCAAGCTAAACTCCAAAACTTGGTATCCCAAGCATATTGGCCCGTTGTGTAGTTCACGACTGCCGGATCGCCATTATTATCGTACCAATAGGCACGTAAGGTATGGCGTTTAAGGTAACTCCAATGGACACCAAAGTAATAGCCAAAACGGCCATCCACCTCAGAGAATGGTTCAACATACTGGCTTTGATGACGCAACTGCGGCGCTCTTAATGCACTCAATGGCGCAAGTGCAATACGCTCATTCAACACACTTTGCCTATCATGTGGCACAAAGCCTCGCCACGCCACGATGGTGCCCGCTGGATCATTGCCCTTAAACACGGCGCCTATCAAGCTCGCATCATGCTTTGAGCGAAAACGACGGGCAGCGCGCTTTAATTCAAATTCAGCACCAAAGGTACGAACCTCTTCTCCTAACCATGCGTTTAATGCTGAATAATGATAAGTGTACGGCGACGACCAACCTATCGCCGGGTTTTCTAGTGATAGACGAGGATAAAATCCGCCTACCTTGGTACTGAATTGATAACCTTGAGACAGGGGTTGATAATGTAAATAGGCCTCAGTGATACCCAATTTATGATTGGGATCAGGCACATATTGACCAACCGCGTGTATTGACCAAGCAGAACTTACATCAGTGCGCAGTGACAACACGCCCCGAGTGATATTCAGCGCATCGGCTTTTTCACCAAACCTGGCAATCCCCCAGCCTTGTTGCAACCAAGCAGGCATATCCGCAGTGTTGGTTACACCGATATCAACGGCCCCTTTAACTTGCGTAGACATGGATTGCGCTTGCGTCGCTTGAGCAACGAAAAGCGTCATCATGCCCGCAACGAGTAGCTTATTCGTATTCATCGGTTTCGTCCGTTAGAAAATCTAGTTTTTCGAGTAACGATTGCTTGACTTGATAGTGCACCACTTGCTCAATTCCGGTGACCGTCAACGCACTCATCTCTGGTTGATTCAGGTTCTCAAAACGCTCATGCCAAACATGTAATTGCCCGTTACCAAGTTGTGTACTTGTCATGTCTAACTTTACGCGACCTTGCTCATCGCTAATGCCAAATATCCCCGAGTTAACGACCAAGATATAGCCCAGCATCCAATCGTGGATATTGCAGCCAAGCTCCACAACCCCAGTGTGTGTAAAGCCAACCGGCGCTTGTGGCTTATCACGATACAGTTTTAGCTCAAATGGTTTTGCCTGCGAAAATGAATAAACGTGATGCAAAATAGAATCATAATTTGGAAACTCAACCTGAGCACCTTGCGGCACAACCAGCAGGTGGGGGGCAAATGCTCGGTCTTTTTGTCCCATAGAAAATACTTGTTCCGCAAAAGTTTGTTTGATGGGCCATTTATCTCCCTCAAGCCAAACGGCTGCACCTTTAATTGGTTGATTTTGCTGATCTGTGAGCAGCACTTCCAATGCCTGACTAGAGCTACTGAGACAACAGAGCAACATCATTATTTTTTTCATCTGCTTTCCATAGATACCATATTGGCGTTAAGTATAGGCCATGCAATGACTTACTTTGTTAATGGATAAGACCTTGCTCATCCAATTTTTCATTCAACTGAATACGTATGCAAGTAGTTCAGACTTTCCCCTCCCACAAAGTATGCTAAAGAAACACTTATTATGACAACTATTTAGGGATCACCATGCGCTTATTAAGCACCTTGACTCTGTGTAGCGCGTTTTGCTGCAATGCGCTGCAAGCCGCCAGTTACTCCGTGCAATCACCCGATGGCGCTATCAAGTTCACCATTGACGACGACCAGTCGCAACCAAAGTATCAGGTGAGCTTTCACAACAAAGCGATTTTAAAAGACTCAAAACTAGGCTTTGAATTCAAACGTGCACCCGCTATGCGCGATAATTTGCAGATCACGGCAAATACGACTTCGAGCCACCAGCAAACATGGCAACAACCTTGGGGTGAAGCCCGTTTAATTGACGATCATCATAATGAACTTGCGGTTACTTTTTCCGATAAAACAACACACAAAGCGGCATATACCTTACGCGTCAGAGTATTTAACGATGGGTTAGGCTTTCGCTATGAAGTAAACCAGCCTAACGCGCTTTTCATCACCAAAGAACTGACCGAATTTAACTTTGCAGACAGTCACAAGAGCACCGCTTGGTGGATCCCTGCCCGTGGTTGGAATCGTTATGAATATACTTACAATTCAACGCCACTTCAGCAAGCCAGTCATGTTCATACTCCTTTTACCATGAAAAATGCCGATGGTGTTCACATCAGCGTGCATGAAGCCGCATTAGTTGATTATGCGGCCATGACGTTAAACCAGCGCCGCCCTGGCACGTTTGTCGCCGATTTAACGCCTTGGTCAGATGGCATTCGCGTAAAAACCAATGGCCAATTTTAAAACACCTTGGCGCACCATACAAATTGGCGATCAAGCCATCGATTTACTTAACTCCCATTTAATTTTAAACCTTAACGAGCCAAACAAGTTAGGCGATGTATCTTGGGTTGAACCGGGCAAATATCTGGGTATTTGGTGGGGCATGCACATCGGCAAAAATACTTGGGGCAGCGGTGAAAAACATGGTGCCACCACAGAGCAAACAAAAACCTATTTAAGCTTTGCTGCAGAGCATGGCTTTGATGGTGTGCTGGTAGAAGGCTGGAACATTGGCTGGGATGGCGATTGGTTCTTTAATGGCGATGTATTTAGCTTCACCGAGGCCTATCCAGACTTTGATATAAACGCCATCAGTGAACACGGCAAAAAAGTCGGTGCGCGGCTTATTGGTCACCACGAAACTTCTGGTAATGTCAGTAACTACCGAAAACAAATGGCAGACGCTTTTGCGCTTTATGAAAAAGCCAATGTACGACAAGTCAAAACGGGCTATGTGGCGGATGGCGGTAACATCAAGCGTATTGATGAACGCGGCTTTGCACGCTACGAATGGCACGATGGACAGTTTATGGCAAACGAGTACTTAGACAACGTCAAACTCGCCGCAAAATACAAGATCAGCATCAATACCCATGAACCCATCAAAGATACCGGCCTGCGTCGCACGTATCCCAATTGGCTAAGCCGAGAAGGTGCACGCGGCCAAGAGTTTAACGCATGGGGCACACCGCCTAATCCACCAGAGCATACGCCGATGCTCGCATTTACTCGCATGCTGTCCGGCCCAATGGATTTTACACCGGGCATTTTTGATATGAGCTTTAACGGCTTAGGCGATAAAACCAATCGCCCACAAACCACCTTAGCGAAACAACTTGCGCTATATGTGGTGTTATACAGCCCAATCCAGATGGCAGCAGATTTGCCTGAAAACTATATGGCTAAACCGCGGGCTTTTCAATTTATCAAAGACGTACCAACGGATTGGGAAAAAAGTATCGCCTTGGCGGGTGAAGTGGGTGACTACGTAGTCTTTGCACGTAAAGAGAAAAAGCATAAACATTACTCTGGTAACGATTGGTTCTTAGGTGCGATCAGTGATGAACAAGCACGCAGCATCACCGTAAAACTCGACTTTTTAGAGCCTGACCAACGTTTTGAAGCACAAATTTATCAAGATGGTCAAAAGGCCGAATGGAAAAATAACCCATATGATCTCGATATAGTTAAACGTGTTGTAACTGCAAAAGACACTTTAACGCTGAATCTAGCCACCAGCGGTGGTACCGCGATTCGCTTTAAAGCGCTTTAAAAAGTGAATTGAGCAGCGCCAGACGCGCTGTTCAATTTTTTTCTCGTACGTTGTTAAATAGAAATTTACCCAAAACTTACGCTATTTTGCTAACAATTAGCATATTACGCTCATACCAATATTTTCAAACAACTCAACCTATTGATTTAAAAGAACTAAAAAAGTGGTTCAGTACTTGCTATCATTTATGCAAACAGAATAATCAACAGGGAATTGAGCCATGACAGTGCCTTTGAGCGATAGACCACTAGAAACAGTAAGAGAAGAAGTAATAGATCAACTAATTTTGAACTATAGCCATGGAGAACTATCTGCCGATGCTTTTGAGCGCCGTTTAGATAAAGCCTATAGCATAGATGACCAAAACCAACTGCAAACCTTGGTTGCCGACTTACCGCTACAATCAGATCCCCGTTATCACAGTGAGAAACAAGCGCGTATGCAACCCAAGTTTACCGCTTCATCCGATCACGCTCAAAGTTTACAGATCACGTCTATCTTAAGTTCTGATCATCGCAGCGGCGAGTGGGTTGTCCCCAAAGAAATACATCTGACCAATTACTTAGGTAGCGTCGAATTAGATTTTAGAAATGCGATTTTTACTCACCCAGAAGTCACTATTTACGTAAAATGCATTATGGGTAGCGATGAAATTATTGTACCTGAAAATATTGATGTTATTACCAACACTACCAATATTATGGGCTACGTGGGTACCAATCGCGCTCAGCTATCTTACAATACATCAACCGTACAGCGTCCAAAAATAACAGTACAAGGTCGAGTGATTGGCGGCAGTGTTGAAATTCGCGTGAAAAAAACCAAGCTAGATAAAATGAAACAATTTGCCGATGGATTAAAGTCACTTTTTGATGAAAGAAAGCGCTATTAACATAGAGCTCGTTGGCACATAAGCCGTGAAAGTTCTAGGATCTAAACAAAATTCATAGCTAAAAGATCAGTGCACTCAAATAATGACCAACCAGATGGGGAGATAACTCCCCTTTTCCTCTTCAAATGGTCCTAAACTTAGGCTAAGTATATTAACGGCATAACCCGTAACAATAAGCATCAACTCTTTGCTGCCCAAGTAAGAAATGGGAACGTAATACTCCTTCACGCTGCATACCCAGTTTTTCCATCAACTTCCAAGAGGCAGTGTTCTCTGTCGCACATAAGGCGGTTATTTTCATCACCTCTTGTGTATTAAAAAGGGTTTTCACGAACGCATTCACGGCTTCAAATGCGAATCCCTGACCAATGTAGTCTTTGTGTAATCGATACCCTATCTCACCGACAAGACTCTCTTTATTCACATATTTGAACATCAACTCCCCTATTAACTTATCCTCACTGCGTAGGGTGATAGCCAGCGCGAGGCGTTGATGCTCCTCACCACCCCAAGGCTTACAACCTTCTTCTAAACGGGCACGAGCTTGCTCTAAAGTCACTGGTTGACCAATATAACGTGATGTTTGTGGGCAACTGCGATGCGCATAGCTCGCCTGAAGATCTGTCATTGCCATTAAACGCATTGCCAAACGTGGCGTTGAAAACTGCATCAGCTATTCCTTACAACTTTATGTTTTACAAAATTAAACCAATATCGAATGACGTCGCACGGTATAAATAAACGGTACCACGCAATCGCGAGACAAATCGCTACACCCCATATGATCCCCCCCAGATCGGCGGGTTCTACAATAAAGTAAGCATTACAAACCACCGCTAACAGGGTAAAAATCAACAGCTCACAGGCACCAACGAGTGCATTCGCGCTACCCGAAAATGCCTCGAATTGCACATTGATCAACTGCATATAAATCGCAAAATAGCCACCAAATAACATCATGACACAGCCATAAGCCAATAACGCGTTCAATAGTGTAAATGGCAAAAATAAGAAGCACGCGCCACTCAAAATAAGTAAAGGCCAAAAAATCGCCGTTACCGACGCAGCGCTCATATGTTGGAAAAGCTTTTTACTCACAATTGAACCGACCAGTAATCCACTCATTGGTAACATCATCACACTGCCAAATTGAGCAGGTGATAGTTGAAAATAATGCTGTAGCGCAAAAGGATAATACAGTTGTGCCGTTAGGTAGATAAAAGTAGGCACCCATTTAAATGTGGCAATTGCGATAAATTGAGGCGCAACAATCAGTGATTGATACTGCTGAATCAGTTTTTTAGGGTGCAATGAAATCGCTTTAACGACTTTTGTGTTATGGGGCAAAATATAAAATCCCAAAATCGCGATAGCAGCAAAATAGCCCGCTAAACCCCAAGCCAACCATTGCCAACTAAACCAAGTTGCTAAAACCCCACCAAACCAAGGTGACATAATCGCCACACAACTTGCAACGACCGACATACTGCCTAACGCATTTTTCAACTGAGCACCCGAATAAACTCGCACCAGTAATGTGCGACTGACCAACAGCGGTGAAGCAGCGCCAACCCCTTGAAGCACTCGCCCTAGCGAAAACAGCAGTTCAGAATCAGCAATAGCGCAGCACACGCTACCCAGTACAAATATGAATTGCCCAACGAGAAACACCACTCTATCACCATACTTATCTCGCAAAGGACCCACGACGAGCTGAGATAACCCTAAACACACAAAGTAACCCGCAATCATCATCTGACTCCAACTTTGTGACAGTGACAAGTCCTTGGCAATTTGAGGCAAAACCGGCAAAAATATTTGACTGGCTAATTGCGAGCAAGACAACAGTAACATGGCGAAGAAAAGCATACTCAACACACGATTTATTCAATGAAGTACTAATATAAACTTTACTTTAATGAACAAAAACACTGTAATCAGCACAACATTACGTCGCGATAGGAATATATAATGGACTGGCTAACGGCAGTAAAAAGCTTTGTAACCATTGCAAACTATAATAGCTTCACGCAGGCTGCGGATAATTTAAATATCACGTCTTCTGCCATGAGCAAACGAATTGATTGGCTTGAAAAGCAACTCGGTATGAGCCTATTGGTGCGTACCACTCGGCAAGTTAATTTAAGCGAGGAAGGACACCGTTTTTTACCCGACGCACGAGCATTAATTGAGCAATTTGAACGCGTTATGGAATGCAGCCAAGTCGTTAATAACGCCCCAGCAGGCACGCTCAAAATAGCGGCTACTTTAGCCGTCGGCAGCAGTATTTTACTACCCAGCATCCAAACATTTCTGGCACGCTACCCGCAGATAAAAATTCAACTCAATGTGCTCGCGCCAGGCGCCCCACCCGATCTACATCACGATCTTGTTATTACTCGACAATATGACGAATTTGATTCCGCCGCGCACAAAGGCACACGCCTACTGGACTATCAAATGCGTCTGTTTGCGGCACCAAGCTATTTACGTACACATACGCCAATTAACAATATTGATGATGTGAAATCTCACAAAATGTTACTCAGTAACTACTATCAAAGAAAGGGCCACATCGTCTTGTCAGATGGCTCATTGTTTGAATTCAATCACTATAACTTTGTCTCTGACCATTTAGATTCGATACTTGAAGCGGCGATACAAGGTATGGGGCTGATGTTTATTTCTCCCAGTTATATCCAAAAGCAGCTTAATAACGGTACGCTTGTGAACGTACTGCCTCAATTACATTCTGCGACCAAACAGCTTTGGGCTTACTACCCTAAAACGACCTTTGTACCGCTGAAAACGCGGATGTTCGTCGATCATTTAAAGAAAGAGTTATCGGAAAGAGAAAGTAAGGAAATTTAAAATGTTTGCAGCTTGTGATAAACGCAAGCCACAAACAGGACTGGAAAATGCTTAAGACGCAGACGCTGCTAATTTAGCCTGATGACGTTGTAAGTGAACATTAATGAATTGGCTCATCACCAAAGAGCACACCGCCAATGCCGCGCCAAAATAAAACACCAGCGCTTTATCGTATAGCCACACGATGCCAAAGCTGGCTGGAATGATAACCGCTGCAATATGGTTAATGGTAAAGCTCACTCCAGCTGTTGAAGCGATGTCTTCCGATCTCGCTATTTTTTGAAAATAAGTTTTGAGCGCAATCGCCATGGCGAAAAATAAATGATCGATAACATAGAGTGCCGCAGCAAAGGTCGCCGATTCTGCCAATGCGTAGCCTACAAAAACTAAGGCCAAACCACCGTATTCAATGGTCAGCGCTTTTTGCTCACCAATTCTACCAATCATCTTACCTATTGCCGGCGCTGCGAAGATATTGACCACGTGGTTTAGCATATACAACATGGTGATTTGCGCGACATCAAAGCCAAACTTTTCAACCATCAAAAAGCCAGCAAAAACCATAAATATCTGCCTTCTTGCGCCAGCAAAAAACAATAAAACATAATACAAACTGTATTCTTTTCTCAGTATCAGTTTTTTGTGTTGCGTGCTGTGCGCTTTAAAATGCGGAAATGCACTGATCATAATGAAGGTGATCAAGAACCCCAATCCACCCGCTACAACATATACCCATTCATAGCTGGCACTCAAAAATGTCACCGCCAGCCAAATAAATGCAAAAGTGCATAAAGAGGCAATTGATTTTATAGACAGCAATTGACCTAACTTTTCAGCCGCTTCGTCTTTACTAAACCACTGTAAACTCAAAGATTGATTAAGTGTTTCAAAATAATGAAAACCAATCGACATCAGCACTGTGGTGGCGTACAAACCATACACACTCGGGAAAAACCCCGTAATAGCAACGCCAATAGAAAGGATACACAGGCTGATCAAAGCAAAGGTTTGCTCGGCCAATACCAGCAATACGAAGACAACAGTAAATGCTAGAAATCCAGGTATCTCGCGCAAAGACTGCAACATCCCCATATTTGCACCATTAAAGCTAGCCGCTTCTACGGCAAAGTTGTTTAGCAAGGCGGTCCAAGCAGCAAAAGTTAACGCCATAACGACCGTTGCCAGCACCAGAAAACCGAACGGTGTTTTCCATTTTGCTTGCGATTCAATCTTCTCCATTTTCTTCCCTTAAAGCACGTTGAGTAAATAGAACACACATTGTATGCTCAACTCATAGTGACCAATAGGCAACAATATGACAGATAATTTATCTAATAAGACAGATTCAAACTGGGTGACCGTTAAGAGCCGCTTTAACCTAAAAACCTTAGGAAAACCCGTTTATCCACGCGCCTCAACTATGCCACCTTGGCAGCACGTTAATACACATGCACATACATGGGGGCAGCTGGCATACACCAGCAATGGTGTGATGACGATAAAAACGCCCGCTGGCAATTTTGTGATCCCACCTGATCAAGCTTTATGGTTACCGCCCAATTTACCTCATGAAACATTCTGCAGATACGGTGGTTATTTTCGTAGTGTGTATATTGATGGAGATTATATTGACCTGCTTGGACCCGAAGCCAAGTTATTGCATGTGGATGACCTACTAAAAGCCATTATTCTTGAGATCTGCGATTGGGATCCAAATTATGTACTGGATGAACGAAAACGTCGTTTTATCCAAGTATTTATTGATAGGCTCGAGTCTGCACCAACGAGTGCGTTTTTTATCCCTTCAACGCAAGATCCGAGACTCAACCCTATCATTTCAGAGCTGCACGCCAACCCAGGTTGCAATAAAACGCTACAGCAATGGAGTGAAGAAGTCGGCGCATCGACACGCACGCTCAATCGACTATTTAACAAAAGCTTTGATATGAACTTTAGCCAATGGAAACAAAAACTCAGAGGGCTTAGGGCTGTAGAAATGATGGAAGCCGGTTACAGCCAACAAGTCATTGCAGAACAACTGGGATTCGAATCGAGTTCGGCATTTAACACGGCATTTAAAAAGGTTTTCAATTGTACGCCTAGGCAGTACTTAAAAAAATAAGATAAAAGCGATTAAAGCTCAGCTGATTGACAGCAATTAAGCTAGATTAAAATAAAACAATAAAGAATTAAGCTAGTACGTATACTGGCGCGCTGATTAGGACCGCTATGGCCAAAATATTTTTCTTTATCATCACCGTGATACTAAGCACAACATGTAGTGCAAAAACCATTAAGATAGCTGCGATCGATTGGTGCCCACAGATCTGCCCATCTGACACAGAAAAAGGCTATGTCGTTGATTTCGTAAAAGCGCTCTATGAAGGCAGCGACTACCAACTCAAAATTGAGTATTTCCCTTGGTCACGGGCTATCAAATATGTGCTATCCGGTAAATATGACGCATTGTTAGCACCAGCAAAGGCCGAAGCCCCACAACTACTTTATCCAAAATATTCTGTCGGCAGCCAAGAAATGTGTTTCATCACAAACGCACACAATCAATGGGAGTATCGTGGCGTTGACTCGCTCAATAAAATGCAAATAGGCATTGCAATCGACACCTCTATTGAAGAGCTGAGTTGGTTTGTAGAAAATCACGAAGATCAATTTGTATTCCAGCCATACAATAAAGACTACATTCACAGAAGTGCGAAAATGCTCAGCAAAGGGCGAATTGATGCTTTTCTGTTTACCAAAAACTCAACCAAGCATACTTTGCAAAAAGAAAATGTTTGGCACGAATATAAAGTGGCTGGATGTGTAAATAGTACAGACATATTTATGGCATTTACGCCAGCCGCCAAAAAGCATGGTGATGTGAAAAAGATGATTGATACTTTTGAACAGCGTGCTGAACTGCTGGGCCACCACACTTTGTTAGCACAGCAACTAGCAAAGTATGGGCTTGATTGATAGAGACAAGCAAGCCCTATTCGCCGAGCTTAGAATAAACTAAGTATGTTATGTAAGACGGGCAAAGCCCGTCTTCACTTACCTTAAAACAACAAAAGTCCCGTCAAATTTTGCCACCAGTGTTTCCTGATCATAAACACTCACTGGAACAAGGTATTTTGCTTTGCCATTGGTTTTCAACTGCATCAGATCGCCTTCACACTCAGCAATGCACACCGTAGCTTTAGGCTCTGTGGTTAATGGCTTAAGGTATTTAATGTTGGCATCCGCAAGCACGATGTTGCCCTCTAAATTTTGCTCCTTAAGTGCTAAGTAAGTAGCCCCCCAACCGGTCAGTGTCGCCATTGAGTAAATTGAACCTGCAAACATTGAGTTATGTAAGTTCAGGTTGACTTTAAGATCCGCCTTAGTAGAAAACTGCCAATCAGTATAACTCTCTACCTTGATACCCATTGCGTCACTAATCGGGATCGATTCTCGCCATGTATCCTGAAGAACTTGGGTCCAGTCAGGATGCCTGAACCAACCCGGCTCGGACGGTTTTTGCTTAATCATCTTCCAATGCTGTATATCGTCATACGCCAAATGTGCTTTCTTAACAACTTTATAACCATGACTCTCATAAAAAGCCAATGCGCGTTCTCTGGCAAATAACATCAGTTCTTCAGCATTTTGACGCCACGCACTCTTTTCCAACTCGTGTAGCAAACGACTTCCCAAATGTTTACCTCGATTCGCTTCCGCGACGGCCATATAGCGTACTTGTGCTTGCTGCTGCGTATTGAAATGTAAGCGTGCAACCGCAAGTACCTCACCTTCGTTGTTTTTAATGCATAAATGTTCAGACTCTTGCTCTAAATCATCCTGCTCAGAGCCTCTTGGTTGCTCCCATGGAGCGCGCAATACTTGCCAACGTAGTTGATAGTATGCCTGCCAATCTTCACTACTTTGTGGTGAGCTAACCTTAAACATATACACTCCTGTTATTCATTATTCTTGATGATATACGTTGGACCTTACTAAAAATCTCTCGATCTGAACATACTCTATTAGTAGAAGACTCATTTAAAGTGTAAAAAATGCTAAACATTATGGCATTACATCAATGTTGGTCTATGCTGATGTTACTATGCATAATTTTGTGACTGCCAGCGGCACGATCGCTAACCAGTTTGTGCAACAAAGCCACCAGTTAGGCCATTTACTTTACTGGCATAAACATGGCAACGTCAGCATTCAAGTTAGGCAAGACAGTACCTTGCGCTGGTTATTGATCAATGACACCTTACAATCTGTAGTGGAAAGAAACCACCCAGAGCACCTCCTTTTTCCCCACTTGCAAGTACTTGCGAAAATTTGGCAGAATATCCATGCACCACAGCAGGTTTTGGAATTGGGCTTGGGTGGCGGTGCGATCCGAGATTACTTGCAAGCGGTTTATCCCGCTTGTCGCGTTTTATCCGTAGATAATAACCCAGACATTGTGCATTGCTATAAGAAGTATTTTAGCGCTGAACAGGGCTGTTCTGTCGCCTGTATGGACGCGGATACGGCACTCAACGCCGAAAAAAAATACGATTGGATCATTTTGGATTTATTTAGTGAGTTTGATGCGCCGCTCTTTTTGTTTCAGCATCCCTTCTATCGACTACTCAGGGCCGCGCTCAATCCCAACGGATGGCTATTTATCAACTTTTTGTCTGAGCATGAATCGCAGCTACAACGCTTGGAACATTTGCTTATTACCAATTTCGGTAAGAAGCCTCGAATTGAGGCAGTCCCAGATTACGCCAATCATATTATTGCAGTAAAACGCTAAATGCTTAAATTAAAGGTAACTGGCCCGTCATTACAAAGCGATACCTGCATATCAGCCGCGAACTGTCCTGTGGCTACTTTTATTCCCAAAAGCTCCGCCTGAGAGACAAATAACTCATAAAGCCTTTTGGCCTGTTCCGGTGTAGCGGCTGATGAAAAGCTAGGCCGCATGCCTTTTTTGGTATCTGCGGCTAGCGTAAACTGGGACACCACCAACAGCTCGCCACCAATATCTTTGAGGCTTAGATTCATTTTGCCATCAGGATCGGTAAAGATACGGTAATTACTCACTTTATGAAGTAGCTTTGCTACATGGTCATCCGTATCTTGCTTTTCAACTCCCAACAGCAACAAAATACCTTGTTGAATTTCTCCAACTACATCCCCTTCTACTTCAACCTTAGCCTGTGTAACTCTTTGTATTAAGCCTTGCACGTGCGCCTCATGTCTTGCTTTAAATTAGGCCTCACTATAAGGGAAAAGCCATACTATTTAAATACGTAGCTTACAAGCGAGTAGGTCTGCAGCTCTACGGATAGCTTCAAAGTAAGCCTCATTTGCACCACTGTGGCCAAGGCCATCTAAGATGTAAAGTTGTGCCCCCAACTCTTCTGCCAAGTGTTGAACAGGCGCAAACCGGCAAACGAGATCATGACGACCATGAATAAACCAAGTGGGAATACGTTTTAACGCATCAACGGGTCGATCCAAACCACTCAGTTGCAAAAACAGTTCTGGCGTAAAATAGTGATTCATGAGTTTAGCTTGTTGTGTCACACAACTCACTTGCTCTAAATGATAGCGGCTGAGGGCAGCCGCAAGCGTAATTTGTCTGTCCCAATCATGCCAATGCTGCGCAGTTTTATGCTGTAGTAACTCATCATCACTAAACAGTGCATTTCTGTAGTAGGCAAGAATATCATCAACATGCTGCAAACCTTGGCTAAACATTTGATAACTTTCTGGATAAAACTGTGCTCCGGCACCGTTTGCAGAGTATATCCAACTAAGATCTTGCTGTGTTGCCAAAAAACTGGCCCAAAGAATGAGGCCTTTAACCCGTTCAGGGTAACGATGTGCAAACAGTAGGCTCAAAGTAGCTCCCCAAGAGCCGCCCGCCATCACTGCTTTTTTAATCTCTAGGTGGTCAAGTAATGTTAAAATGTCTCCGACAAGGTGGTCAGGGGAATTATCTTTTACTTCATAAGGGGTAGAATCACCGCAACCACGCTGGCTGAATAAAATGATGCGATAGCGTTTTGGGTTAAAGTAATGCGCTGTATCAACATTGAGGCCACAGCCTGGACCACCGTGGTTAACAACCAAAGGGATACCATCCTCACAGCCATACTCTTCAACGTGAATTTGGTGACCCTCCCCAACAGGTAAATGATAGCTTCTAAGCGCCTCACCAATGATATACCCTTGTGCCATTGTCACCTCTATCAATTATCTAGACTAGGACTATCCTCATGTTCTGGCTCTGGCTCTTCGATAAACCATGCATCGCGCTCACCCAAGCACACCGTAAATTCTGCACCTAGTAGAACAACAATCCACGAGAGATAAACCCAAACAAATAAAATAGGTACCGTCGCTAACGCACCATAGATCACTTCATATGAAGGAAAATGACTGATATATGCTGCAAAACCCTTTTTTGAAAGCTCAAATAACATCGCAGCAAACAAAGCGCCGGGTATCGCAGCGCGAAATGAAACTCGCGTGTTAGGCACTAAAGTATAGAGCATAATAAAGCCCACCATAGAAATACCGTACGGCAGCAGCTTCAATAAAAAACCACTAAAACCAGGGATCCCTTGGTCAGCAAAGGCCACCAGTGACACAATGTACGACGTTACACCAATACTGGCTCCCAATAAAACAGGGCCTAGCGTGAGCACCATCCAGTAAATAGCGAACGAAATCATGAGGGGGCGCTTTTTTTCAACTCGCCAGATGCGATTCAGCGCCGCATCCACATTTCGGATCAGTAACAAAGCAATCGCCGCTAAAAATCCAATCCCCACTGCAGTCATTTGATTAGCATTACCAGTAAAGGCACTAATATGAGATTTAATTGAATCGGTAGACGTCGGTACAAAATTATTAAAAATAAAGTTCTCAATTGCGACACGAGTACTCTCAAAGCCAGGAAATGCGGAGAATATTGCAACACCCACCGCAATTAAGGGAACCAATGAGAGCAAAGTGACATAGGCTAAATATCCAGCATTGACCGTGATTTGGTCTTCACTACAACGCTTGAGATAATAGTGCCACCACTTAGGCTGCGCTAAGATAAGCTGTTTAACTTTGACAAAAAGATCAGATAAATTAACGTTCATATACGCCTGTTATTTCAAAAACACTTTGCACATCATAGCAATCACCTACATAATTTACAGCACATGCACAGGAAATAGGTCTAATATGAAACGTTTGACACTAGCCGTAATACTTCTGACAGCGCTCACAGGATGCCAAACTGCTTATTACTCAGCAATGGAGAAAGTGGGGATCCATAAAAGAGATATACTAGTCAGTAAAGTAGAAGAAACAAAGGAGTCTCAACAAGAGTCTCAGCAAGAGTTTCAATCTGCGCTGGAACGATTAAGCACGCTGATCAATTTTGATGGTGGAGAGCTTCAATCCGCTTATGAACAACTCAATGATGATTACGAATCTAGCTTAGCAGCTGCCGAGGAAGTCAGTAATAACATCAACAAAGTAGAAGATGTAGCACAAGCCTTGTTTGACGAATGGCAAGATGAGTTAGAGCAATATTCAAGCGATAAACTCAAGCGAGAGAGTGAAAAGAAACTAAAGCAGACTCAGCGTCAACTTGATAAGTTATTGCGCTCTATGCGCAACAGCGAGAGTAAAATGCAACCTGTTCTTGCTTCTCTAAAAGATAACGTACTGTATTTGAAACACAATTTAAATGCACAGGCGATTGCCGCAATCCGAGGCGAGTTCAAGAATCTCCAAACGGATATACAATCACTGATTAATGATATGAATCGCTCCATTGAAGACTCGAATAAGTTTATAGAACAAATGAATGCTGGTAAGTAACACGTATCAGGCTTAATTCTGGTAGTGTTTAGAAATCTGTGTCATTTCAGTATCATTAAGAAAACAGGAATGACACATGACCAAAGACTTCGATTTAGAACAAGCCATTAAAGCCCTTCAGTCAGGGCAAGATCTGACAGGCAAAGATGGCTTCTTAACCCCTCTTATCAAACAGATCACCGAAGCTGCCTTAAAAGCAGAGCTGGAACAGCACCTTGTAGATGACGAGCAGCCTAACCGTAAAAATGGTTCTAGTAAGAAAACCGTTAAGTCTTCAGTGGGCACTTTCGAACTGGATACCCCGCGTGACCGTGCAGGCTCATTTGAGCCAAAGCTAGTTAAGAAAAACCAGACTAAGTTAACTGATGAGATCGACCGTAAGATCTTATCCATGTTTTCGCTCGGCATGAGCTACCGTGATATCCGCGGCCATGTTGAAGATATGTATGGTATTGACGTTTCTGAGGCTACCATCACAGGCGTTACCGACTGTTTGATACCCGAATTGAAAGAATGGCAGCAACGACCATTAGATGCGCTCTATCCGTTCGTCTGGCTTGATGCTATCCACTACAAAATTAAGGAAGATGGCCGCTATGTCAGCAAAGCGGTGTACACGATCTTAGGCTTAAACGTCGAAGGTAAGAAGGAGCTGCTTGGCCTGTACCTATCTGAGTCAGAAGGCGCGAACTACTGGCTATCTGTACTAACGGATCTGCATAACCGTGGCGTTGAAGATATTCTGATCGCCTGCGTGGATGGGCTGACAGGCTTCCCTGAAGCTATTGCAACCATTTACCCAAATACAGAAGTTCAGCAATGCGTTATTCACCAGATCCGCAACTCTATGAAGTACGTCGCTTCCAAGCATCAAAAGGAGTTCATGGCTGATCTAAAACCAGTTTACCGCGCTGTGAGCAAAGAAGCAGCTGAGATGGAACTTGAGCGTTTAGAGTCAAAATGGGGGCAATATTACCCGATAGTGCTCCGTTCTTGGCGAAACAAATGGGCAAACCTGTCCGTTTATTTTAAGTATCCAGAGTACGTTCGCAAGGCCATCTATACCACAAACGCTATCGAGGCTGTACATCGCCAGTTCCGTAAGCTGACCAAGAGGTAGTGTTTAGAAATCTGTGTCATTTCAGTATCATTAAGAAAACAGGAATGACACATGACCAAAGACTTCGATTTAGAACAAGCCATTAAAGCCCTTCAGTCAGGGCAAGATCTGACAGGCAAAGATGGCTTCTTAACCCCTCTTATCAAACAGATCACCGAAGCTGCCTTAAAAGCAGAGCTGGAACAGCACCTTGTAGATGACGAGCAGCCTAACCGTAAAAATGGTTCTAGTAAGAAAACCGTTAAGTCTTCAGTGGGCACTTTCGAACTGGATACCCCGCGTGACCGTGCAGGCTCATTTGAGCCAAAGCTAGTTAAGAAAAACCAGACTAAGTTAACTGATGAGATCGACCGCAAGATCTTATCCATGTTTTCGCTTGGCATGAGCTATCGTGATATCCGCGGCCATGTTGAAGATATGTATGGCATTGACGTTTCTGAGGCTACCATCACAGGCGTTACCGACTGTTTGATACCCGAATTGAAAGAATGGCAGCAACGACCATTAGATGCGCTCTATCCGTTCGTCTGGCTTGATGCTATCCACTACAAAATTAAGGAAGATGGCCGCTATGTCAGCAAAGCAGTGTACACGATCTTAGGCTTAAACGTCGAAGGTAAGAAGGAGCTGCTTGGCCTGTACCTATCTGAGTCAGAAGGCGCGAACTACTGGCTATCTGTACTAACGGATCTGCATAACCGTGGCGTTGAAGATATCCTGATCGCCTGCGTGGATGGGCTGACAGGCTTCCCTGAAGCTATTGCAACCATTTACCCAAATACAGAAGTTCAGCAATGCGTTATTCACCAGATCCGCAACTCTATGAAGTACGTCGCTTCCAAGCATCAAAAGGAGTTCATGGCTGATCTAAAACCAGTTTACCGCGCTGTGAGCAAAGAAGCAGCAGAGATAGAACTTGAGCGTTTAGAGTCCAAATGGGGGCAACATTACCCGATAGTGCTCCGTTCTTGGCGAAACAAATGGGCAAACCTGTCCGTTTATTTTAAGTATCCAGAGTACGTTCGCAAGGCCATCTATACCACGAACGCTATCGAGGCTGTACATCGCCAGTTCCGTAAGCTGACCAAGACTAAAGGCGGCTTCCCAAACGAAAACAGCTTGCTTAAGCTACTGTATGCTGGGATATTGAATGCTTCTAAGAAATGGACAATGCCAATTCAGAACTGGAATATGACATTGTCTCAACTGGCGATTCACTTTGATGGGCGCTTGGATGATGTCTTAGATATCTAGCCAAAATTAGCTGACACAGAATTCTGAACGCCCTCGACCAAGACTAAAGGCGGCTTCCCAAACGAAAACAGCTTGCTTAAGCTACTGTATGCTGGGATATTGAATGCTTCTAAGAAATGGACAATGCCAATTCAAAACTGGAATATGACATTGTCTCAACTGGCGATTCATTTTGATGGGCGCTTGGATGATGTCTTAGATATCTAGCCAAAATTAGCTGACACAGAATTCTGAACGCCCTCTTAATTCTAAAACCCGACTTTATCGTCGGTTTTTTTATGTGAGTTAAGTGCAAAGGATTTACGACAATGAATGTAGTGAGGGCGTTTCCTTTTGCGCAAGGTGAAGTGAGTCAGTTTAGCTGCTGCTGAGGTACTCTCTCCCCTCAACAACAGCGAAGGTTGATTACTTCACCTTGCGCTAATTCGTCTCTTCATCAAAGTACATAATCTCAGCTTCCCCTGAGACGATTTAGCACTTTTGCACCAAACGCAAAAAAGCCCGACTCTTTCGAATCGGGCTTTCTTTTATGAGGACCTGGCGATGTTCTACTTTCACATGGCAGCTGCCACACTATCATCGACGCTGTTTCGTTTCACTTCTGAGTTCGGCATGGGGTCAGGTGGTTCCAAAACGCTATAGTCACCAGGAAAACTGGAGTGCAAATGGTTAATGACTTCAAGCTTTGCTTGAGCATTTCATTTGCGCAAGGTGAATATCAAGCAACACTGCTGTCGCGACCTTCACTTTGCTTAAATCTGGAAAAATTCTGATAATTCGTAAAAATCTACTTTAGTTAATACTAACTTCTGTCGCTTAAACCACTTTGGCGTTGTATGGTTAAGCCTCACGGGTAATTAGTACTGGTTAGCTTAACGTATCACTACGCTTCCACACCCAGCCTATCAACGTTATAGTCTTCAACGGCCCTTCAGTTAACTTAAAGTTAAAGTGAGAACTCATCTCGAGGCTCGCTTCCCGCTTAGATGCTTTCAGCGGTTATCGATCCCGAACGTAGCTACCGGGCAATGCAATTGGCATCACAACCCGAACACCAGCGGTTCGTCCACTCCGGTCCTCTCGTACTAGGAGCAGCCCCTCTCAATTCTCAAACGCCCACGGCAGATAGGGACCGAACTGTCTCACGACGTTCTAAACCCAGCTCGCGTACCACTTTAAATGGCGAACAGCCATACCCTTGGGACCGACTTCAGCCCCAGGATGTGATGAGCCGACATCGAGGTGCCAAACACCGCCGTCGATATGAACTCTTGGGCGGTATCAGCCTGTTATCCCCGGAGTACCTTTTATCCGTTGAGCGATGGCCCTTCCATTCAGAACCACCGGATCACTATGACCTACTTTCGTACCTGCTCGACGTGTCTGTCTCGCAGTTAAGCTGGCTTCTACCATTACACTAACCGTACGATGTCCGACCGTACTTAGCCAACCTTCGTGCTCCTCCGTTACTCTTTGGGAGGAGACCGCCCCAGTCAAACTACCCACCAGGCACTGTCCTCAATCCCGATAAGGGACCTAAGTTAGAACATCAAACATACAAGGGTGGTATTTCAAGGTCGGCTCCACGATGACTGGCGTCACCGCTTCAAAGCCTCCCACCTATCCTACACATGTAGGCTCAATGTTCAGTGCCAAGCTGTAGTAAAGGTTCACGGGGTCTTTCCGTCTAGCCGCGGGTACACAGCATCTTCACTGCGATTTCAATTTCACTGAGTCTCGGGTGGAGACAGCGTGGCCATGGTTACACCATTCGTGCAGGTCGGAACTTACCCGACAAGGAATTTCGCTACCTTAGGACCGTTATAGTTACGGCCGCCGTTTACCGGGGCTTCGATCAAGAGCTTCGACTTACGTCTAACCCCATCAATTAACCTTCCGGCACCGGGCAGGTGTCACACCGTATACGTCATCTTACGATTTTGCACAGTGCTGTGTTTTTAATAAACAGTCCCAGCCACCTGGTCACTGCGGCTGTCGTCAGCTTAAGGAGTAAAT
>NZ_JBZYXL010000001.1:235000-1140000 GCF_058933015.1 Pseudoalteromonas sp. ATL1
GGCGTCCAGCTATACCCAGCTCGCCATGGCCACTGCATTTGTGGTATTGCTGAAGCATTAAGACTATCTGCTGTAGTTTGTTGACCAAACCAAGTGTTGTATTGCTCTTGCCATTGCACTATTTGCTTTTTATCACCAAACAAAGAAGCAATCGCGTACGATGCAGCATTGGTACTTAATACCCCATCTTTATCAAAATGATAAAACATTTGTGACAAGTGATCTGCAACCACTTTTATCTCTTGTCGATAAACGTCTATTAATAGCGCATTGGCTTCCAGTTTAGGTGACCAATTTTTTGAAATGACAATTGTCGTAAGCACCACGCGAGGGTCTACTCCAAAAGCCCCACTCCAATGCAACAATGCTTCTTCCAAGGGCTGCCACTGTGGATACGCTGAAAAATATTCAGACATCACAAATGGATTCACCGTGGGACGATATACGAAATTGTTATCGTCCACTAATTTAGGCATGCTTTGGTTTGATAAAAACGCTGAATCATACTTCCCTACATCAATATCAGGCATGAGTGAGTGTGTCATTCCTTGCATGCTAAACGATAAGCCAAAAAGACATATTAGTGTTTTCATTATTCCCTCCGTTCGAACTGAATGACCGATAACCTTGTCCAGACAACTCACATATAGGCACAAAACACAGCCTCAACAGCATCGCATACACGATTATTCTAATAACCTTGTTACTACGTAGAGGCGGTGACTCAAACCAAGATCATAAAACAGTCGTTCGTACACGCGTGAAAAACCACCAACAAAACATATCGGCGTTTAATAACCACCGCAAAAGTTAAATTAGTGTAATATTTGTAAAATAACAAGAACTCTAAATTCACTCGCTGTAAAAGAATCTGCACGTTCTCTTTTACATTACCTTTAGAAGAAAATTTGAAAAGCAATATGTCTATTGAATTAAGCCTTGTGCTTCGAATATGAGGAAAATGACTATGAATAAAATGCCGCTGAGACAGCGGCATTACTATTGTGACATAACAGCTAAGTTCTACACTTTGTATTTAGCAACTGCATCTCTTAACACTTTCGCCTGCTCAGCGACTTCTTCACTGCTTTGTGCATTTGCATTGGCATGCTGAGAAGCGATCTGGGCAATATCGCGAATACGAACCACATTTTTATTCACTTCGCTTGCCACCTGATTTTGTTCATCAATGGCTGTCGCGATATGTGTACTCATGTCCATGATAGTTTGTACATCCTCAGTGATCATACCCAACAATTCACCCGCCTTTTCAGCCTGAGAAACACTTTCCCCACCTTGATTTCGACATTGCTGCATTATATTCACCACTTCGCGCGTACGTTGCTGCAATGTCGAAATGATACTTTCTATTTCTCGAGTTGAGTCTTGGGTTCGCTGCGCTAACGATCGGACTTCATCAGCAACCACTGCGAACCCTCGCCCTTGCTCGCCGGCACGCGCCGCCTCAATTGCGGCATTTAGCGCCAGTAAATTTGTCTGCTCAGCAATTCCTCTGATCACATCAAGCACTGAGCCTATTGTTTCGCCATCTTTTTCAAGTTGGGATACAACATCAGACGCGCCACTCAAGGATTCCGAAAGGGCAATAATATGCTTAATGGTCGCATCCACTTCATGACGGCCTTGTTGTGCATTGTTATTCGTAAACTCTGCTTTTTGTGAAGCCGCTTCGGTGTTATGAGAAATATCTTGAATGGTTGCCTGCATTTGCGTTGCTGCTGTGGCCACCATATCAGCCTCATGTAACTGTTCGTTCATTCCAGCGCTTGTTTGAGCTGTGGACTCAGTCAGATGAGAGGTCGCATCATTAATCGTTTCTAAGGCGGAATTAACTTCAGAAATAAGGATCTTGAAATCATTAATGAGACTATTGAAGTCACGCGTCATAATGGTGATTTCATCATTACCACTTTGCTCTATCAACAAACCTAAATTGTTCTCGCGACGGATCCGTTCAATCGTAAGATATACTCGCTCCACAGGTCTAATAATAGAGTTGCTGGTTGATAGCACCAATAGCATGACAATAACCGCAGCAAGAGCAAAAATGATAAATGCGATGTACTGCACACTCGTCGACGTATCTTCAATGGCCTGTTTGGTTTGCGTTACAACATCCGTCACCAACTTATCACTTTGTTCAACGCTTTTTTTCATTTTACCTAGCGCGCCATCAGTCAGACTTAACCCCAGTTGCACTTGTGCATCAACTAGATTATTAAATTTCGTGTGATACACATTGAGTAATTCAAGCAGCTTTGATTCATAATCCCGAGGAAATCCCGCAGCTTTAATTTGCTGTGAAAACTTAGGCACTATCTCAGACAGTTTGGCTTGATATTTAGTATCAAGTCGTAACATAAAATCTTTCTCTGCACGGCGCAGCTGCAGCATGGTGACAAGCAGCTCATGGTTTTCACGCTCTTTAAGTAACGTTTCAACCTCATGAACAGCCCCTCGCAATTCGCCATACAGCGCATCTTTGGGATGAAGACCTATGTTTTTCTGTAATTTAACAACATGTTGAAAATCGGAGTTATATTGTTCAGCAAGCCGCTTGAATTCTGCTATTTTACTCTTATCAATGTCAAACTCTTCAAACACGTCTTCCAGCAAAATAATGGTATTCTTGAGTTGCTGGTACTCTTCATTAAACTGCTCGAGCGCTTCGGGTTCTTTATAAAAGAGAAAGTTTTTCTCATGCTTTCGCATGGTTAATTCGCGAACATCCAACTCCTTTGAATATTGAATGCCGTCATTTAAACGAAGCATAGTTTTTGCTTCATACATGATCACAAAAAGCATCACAACTAGTGCAACACCGACAACAAGCGCGTTGAGTTGCAGTCGTCGCTTAATTGTAAGATTTTCTAATAATGCCATACTGTTACCTAAACATTGTTCTATTAGGTAATAGTATAGCTGAGAAGCTCGCTTACTGCTTACGATAAAATAATAGAGTAAGTGAGCTTGATCAATTATGCAGCGTTTGACACCTTTTGCTGAACTGATTGCCACAATAGTTGATGCAGTGCACCGACATCATGCCATTGTTTACCAACCAGCCAATTGACTAACGGGGTAGGATCTGATGGGAAGTGAACAACTTCCGCTATTGGCTGCTCCAAGAATTCTTCCAACGCATTGGAGCTCAAGTAATGCATCACTTTGGCTCTGCCCATTTCTTCTAAAGTGGATGCATTGGATAATTGCTCAAATTGGCCACTAAGTGGTTTTAATAACAGTTTTTTGCCAAATTTCATGGCTTCGCTAGAAAGCTCAAAACCCGCATTGGCGACTACGCCACTGGAATTTGCTAAGTCTTTCAAAAAGCCCTCTCGACTCGGTGCACGTAAATGAATGTGCGCTAATGACTGGTTCTGTGCATCTGGGTGATAACAATAAAACTCTTTGTCGGGAAAATCTTTGAGTAGCTCAATGATCTTATTTAAATCTTCGAAAGGTAAATAAACTAAGACTTTATTCGCAATTGACTGGCACTGATTATTGGGTGCTTCATATGGAATAAAAGGTGGAATGATATTGTCTGCGTACGGTAGCCAGTGTACACCAAGGTGGATATCAGCAGGAGCAAATTGTTTGATGAAGGTGCGTTTAAACAAACCGGCTCCTTCCACAGGCACTTCTGGCGACAAAAAGGCAGCCTGATGACTCATTGCAATCACAGGTACCTTTGCGAGCTTCCCAGCCCATGCTGTTACGGGTTCGAAATCATTGAACACCAAATCATAGCCAGAAACATCCAATTGACGTATATCCTTGTAAAGGCGAAATAACTTGAGCTGCCTTAAGGTATCCAATTGATTGATTTTACCGCCTTGAGACGCAAAACTAATGCCCTCTCGTGTTTGATAATTACCAAATACATCCATGTCAAAATATTTGCTTTTTGCTCTTCCTGAAAACAAATAATCCACCTGAATGCCATGTTGCGCAAAACAAGACGCCATAATTCGGGCTCGAGTCGTATGTCCGTTTCCCGTCCCTTGTACCCCATACAAAATCTTCATAGCATTCCTACAAAACCAATTGCCAAACTAGCACACCCTACTCCCATTAATGCGCCAACAACGACATCAAGAGGATAATGCACACCAACCACGACCCGAGATAAAGACACACCAGATGCCCAGACCATCAGAGGGATCGACAAAATAGGTAAATGTTCCATCAAACAAGTCGCATACAACCAAGCCCCTGCACTATGACCCGAAGGTAGGCTAAATTTGTCTCCAGGTGTCAACAGCGCTTTTTGTGCATAACAATCACAGGGTCTGATACGTGCAATACGCTTTTTCAAATAAAAATACAATGGGCGCTCTAGGGCAAATGCCATAATGGCGGTTAGTGCAAAGATCTGCCCTAGTTGCTCTAGAAAAATCGCACAAAACAGTGCGAGCAATACATATAGTCCGCCATTGCCACTTTTTGATAACCCTAGCGCAGCGAGTCGCCACCAATGCTTTGGACTCGGTGTAAAAACCGCAAAGTACAGTGCTGTATCAAGTTCCGCTATTTTGCCCTTCATGACGTTAGCCCACATGTTGTGTATAAATTCAGCATAGAAGAGCTAAATAACAAAAACGTGACATTTTCAAGACACAAATATGTAAGTTGCTGTTTATCATTGCTAAGGTGTGATATGGGAGTATACTGACCCTGACTTGTGTTATTTTCAGAGGATAAAAGAATGGATTACAACACTTCCGATTTATGTGATCACTTTCCCGACGTAGTTGACGTACTTGAACCTATGTTCATCAACTTTGGTGGTCAACCTTCATTTTGTGGACGCATTACAACTCTAAAGTGTTTTGAAAATAACGAGCTCATTCAAAGCGTATTAGAGCAAGATGGAACTGGCCGAGTATTGCTTATCGATGGCGGTGGCTCGACCCGACGCGCCCTTATCGACATCGACCTTGCGGAACTAGCGGTAGAGAATAACTGGCAAGGTATCGTTGTATACGGTGCCGTACGCCATGTCGATGAGCTGGAAGAGTGTGATTTGGGTATCCAAGCCATTGCCTCTATTCCCGTCGCCGCTGACAGTGAAGGCGCTGGAGAACAAGGTATCCCTGTTAACTTTGCCGGCGTATCGTTTTTTGAAGATGACTACTTATATGCCGATAGTACGGGTATCGTTATATCGGCAGAAGAACTGCTATTAGAACCCGAAGAGCAAGAATAATCTGCATGAGTGATTGGTTACAAGTTTATAGCGAGGCTGACATCGCGAGCCTTGCTACTCCCCGTGAAAATGAACAACGCTTTTGGCAAGCACTCACTTTTTTGGACCCCAATGCGCAAGTTGAAGCCGCTCTAAAAGATGCGATGGCTTTTGGGATCAAGTATGTATTAATTGCAATTAATGAAGACATTGGTCCGCGCGCAAATTGTGGTAACGGTGGTGCAACACTTGGCTGGCAAGCATTCTTAAAACGTTTTTTAAACTTGCCATGTAATGAGTTTCTCACTCCCAGCAATGTGTTGCTATTAGGGGAAATCACCTGCGACGACCTACAACATGCAAGTACAGGTTTAGACAATAAAGTCCCGCAACATCTGGATGAGCTCAGAGCACTATGCAGCCAAATTGATGAGCGCGTCGAATCTGTATTAAAAATGGTATTTGCAGCAGGACTTGAGCCCATCATTATTGGCGGTGGCCACAACAATTGCTACGGCATTTTGAAATCACTGTCGCAAGTCAGCAAAATGGCCTGCCACGCCATCAATTTTGATCCTCATGCAGATTTTCGTGCGTTAGAAGGTCGCCACAGTGGTAATGGCTTTCATTATGCTTATCAGCAAGGTTTTTTGTCCGACTATCATGTCGTTGGTATGCATGAGCAAAAAAACAACCAAGCAATTGTGAATGCGTTAAAGGCAGCCAAATTTAGCTACTCAAGCTATCAAGATATTTTAGTGTCCAGAACACATAGCTTAACCGAAGCGTGTGAGATTGGCTTGAAACGGTTTGCCAATGCAGCACCTATTGGCATTGAAGTCGATGTAGATAGTATTAGTTATATGCCCGTTAGCGCCTTTACTAATTGTGGATTTAGTGTCAATGACGCGGAGCATTTTGTGTATTTAGGCGCCAAACAGCCCAGTGCGCGCTATTTACACCTGTGTGAAGCGGCACCTGGTAATCACCCTCAAGGTTTAGAACAAGGTATTGTAGAAGCCGGGCAGGTGCTCAGTGGTTTGGTGTGTAGTTACCTCAAAGGCAAGGCATCCTAATTATTCTGCTCAAAATACCATTGGTGTACCCAGCTCATAAGTCCTTTGCTACTTATGGGATGCTCTAATAAATGCCCCTGAACAGCGTCTGGTTTAAGTTTATTGGCAAAATCTAACTGCGGTTTATTTTCAATACCACCACAGATAATTTTAATGCCTCTTTGTTGTTGCATAGCAACCAACTCAGCCACAACATGCTCAACCCCCTCTGGTTGAGGTTGCCGGGTGAGTGAAGGTGCAAGTTTGATATAATCGACATTCAGATCTGCGAGTGTTGACAACACAATTGGCGACTCACCAAAGCGATCAATCCCAATGTGCACGCCCAACTCCCTAAGCTCTTCGATGCGAAGCTGATTATGAGACTTGGCTGTCGCGAAGGTTGGTGATGCATATTCCAGATGAATATCACCGCTTTGTAAATGATGTTCAAGTAAAACTCTATCCATAAAGCGAATAAAGTCTTCTCGTAACATTTCAGAACCAAATACATTGATACTCAAAGGAATATTAAAGTTCTCCATCTTCAATGCCATTGCCATTTCTGCAGCACGCTCAATCATAAAATAGGCAACTGGCATGGCAAGCCCTGCAAGACGAATATCGTCAATAAACTGCTCCGCGGTCAAAAGGCCTAGCTTCGGATGAGGCCAACGCAATAGCAGTTCCATAAAAGCGATCTCCCCTCCCTGATTTTTAAAAGCAGGCTGGAAATAAACTTCAAACTCTTCTTGTACAGTAATATTTGCCAGCTCTCTTATTCTTGCTCTTTTTTCTAACTGGCTAATTTGCATATGTTGCTGGTATGGGCATAGGGTATGGCTTGGTAAGCTATCCAAAGCGAGGTAAGCACACGCGATTAAATTATCAAATTGCCCTGACTCTTCATAGCAATTCACATAACTAGCTCGTGCAGAGACCTCAAGGGTGCAGTTATTCACATAAAAAGGCTGAGCGGTACTGAGTAAAATATCGTTGATTAACTGTTCATGCAAAGACGAATTGTTTGCCGTACTGCATACAAAAGCAAAATATAGCCCTCCTAAATGGGCAACTCTTGAAATTGAATCTCCTGACGGCATAGAGAAAATATGCTTATCATGAAGTTGCTGCTTGATCCTATTTGCTGACTCGGCAAGTAAGGTATCACCAAACTCTCGACCAAGATGAATATTGACTTGTTCAATTCCCTCTAAAAACACAATCACTAGCATGGCCGGGCCTGGATCGATTTGTCGCTGTGTTTTATAGGCTTCTCGTAAACTTGCCCGATTGGGCAACCCTAAGGTATCACCCGAGATACTTGTTCTTGAAATAGGCCCACTTTGCACCTCTTCCTCACTTTGATTGGTTAGGTACAGTAAACCTAAATAGACCGGTAACAATGACAGTGCAGACAAGCTCAGTGGCCATAAATAGAGCACGGCACCAATAAGCAGCACAATATCGAAAACGATCGCTGTGACTGTCAGTTTCACCAGAAACGAAATGGAATGAAAAAGCGCATAAATAAAATAAACGATGAGTATTGTACTTAGCAGATATAAAGCTAAAGGTGAGTTAAGGAGAAGGAGTGTGAGTGCGACCCCAAAAAGTACTGCATGAAGCATTTTTAGCAGTACATCTTTTGTTAACAGAATAAGCGCTATCCCCGATGCGCCAATACCGCCCAGTAATATTGCTTGAAGCAAAGAAATAGGTAGCGTAGTTACATCACTATATGCGTGCGAAATAACAGCAGACCAAAAAGACGACTCTACGACCACCTCTTTCCCATATGCAAATCTATCAGTATTGAATAAGTTTACCCGAGATCCACAAATTTGATAGGTCGCTAATACCAAATTGATAACTCAATTCGGCTGGATGCGTCACATCCCATAGTGCCATATCGGCACGCATACCTACTTTTAAAACCCCGCGATCTTGTAATCCCAAGGCTTTTGCCGCATTCACCGTCACGCCCTGTAGCGCTTCTAGAGGTGTCATTTTAAACAAAGTACACGCCATATTAAGCATCAACCGTAACGAGCAAAGCGGCGCTGTGCCGGGGTTAAAATCACTCGCAATCGCCATCGGTACTTTGTGTTTTCTCAACAGCTCAATGGGTGGCAATTGCGTTTCGCGTAAAAAGTAGAATGCTCCCGGTAATACAACCGCCGTGGTGCCCGCTTTCGCCATCGCCTGAATACCTTGCTCATCAAGGTATTCAATGTGATCTGCTGATAAACCACCAAATTGCGCCACCAGCTCACTGCCGTGCTGATTGGATAGTTGTTCGGCATGGCATTTTATTTTCAAGCCAAGCTGCTGTGCTTTTTCAAATACACGCTTAGTTTGTTCATAGCTAAATCCGACGTTTTCACAAAATGCATCCACAGCAACCGCTAATTTTTGTTCCGCTACCTTCGGCAGCATTTCTTCACATACAAGTGTGATATAGTCGTCTGCTCTATCTTTGTATTCAGGGGGGAGTGCGTGCGCACCTAGAAATGTACTTTGAATATCAATTGGATGATGTTCGTTCAACTGCTTGTTCACTTCTAATAGCTTAATTTCGTTCTCGCTATCAAGGCCATAACCTGATTTACTCTCAACGGTTGTTACCCCTTCACGAAGCAAACTGTTTAACCGTGTTTTTCCTTTCACAAACAACGTTTCCATATCCGCTTGTCGTGTTGCGCTCACTGTACTAGCAATGCCACCTCCTTGCTGTGCGATTTGCTGGTAAGACACGCCATTGAGGCGTTGCTCAAACTCTCCGGCACGATTGCCTGCAAATAGAATATGGGTATGGCAGTCGATCAACCCAGGGGTCAACAAACGCCCTTTCGCATCGTGCAGAGGGGTATTTAGCGCATCGAATTCTGGCATCGCTTGCTGCTCGCCTAGCCAAACAATTTTACCTTCTTTCACCATAACCGCGCCTTGCTCTATCAAGCCATAAGCAGCTGAGTTAGCAGGATCCATTGTTGCTACAGTCGCGTTAATGATCACAAAGTCTACATTGAGCATAACTTTCTCTTTAAAATTAAAACTGCCTACGAGTTTAGCAACTCCACTTGTATATACAATAGAAGTGTGCCACCTTTATTTTTATGTCATTTTTATTGAACGTACTGGCCATGACACAGCAGCCCAAGTTTGCCCTCATCAAACAACATATTGTTGATCACATTCGAGCAGGTCAATGGAAAGAAAACCAGCGAGTTCCTTCGGAAAATGAGCTAGCCGATCAATTCAAGGTAAGTAGGATGACAGCACGTAGAGCACTTACTGAGTTGACCGACTCTGGTATATTGACGCGCAGTCAAGGCCTTGGCACCTTTGTCGCGAGTTTTAAATCACAGTCATCGCTACTGGAAATCAAAAATATTGCCGATGAGGTCGCGCAAAGAAACGGCCACTATTCGAGTAATGTTTTGTCGCTCGAGTCTATCTCGGCGATCGCTCCTATCGCTATCGCATTGGGTGTGGATATTGATAGTCAAGTATACCGTAGCGTGATCATTCACAATGAAAACGAGATACCGATTCAAGTCGAAGAACGTTTCGTTAATCCAGCTTTGGCTAGAGATTATTTACAGCAAGATTTTAACTTACTCACACCACATGAATATCTGTCAGCTGTGGCGCCACTAACCGAAGCCAGACACACTGTCGAAGCGGTTATGCCTAATAGTGAAGTGTGTCAGTGGCTTGGACTATTTAACGAAGAGCCCTGTTTACAAGTGATACGGCGAACTTGGTCATCTGCTGGTATTGTGAGTTTCACGCGACTTATTTCTCCTGGCAGTAAGTATCGCTTAGGCGGCCATCTTACATTTAGAAAAAACGAGCCGCGTGTCACCTAGATATTATGCTGATATTCGAAACCCAGTTTTGTAATCGCTGAGCCATTTATGATGCGCTCTATAACCTGATCACTAGAGAATGTTGGTGCTTGCGTTCCATGCTGCTGACACTTGTGCTCATAGTAATCTTGACGTGTAGGGTGAGATGGATGGCACAGGTTATAAATAGGTTGTGCTTCGCGCCATGTTTCCAGTACGCAGAATATGCCATTAATAACATCCTGTTGATGGACCATATTGACCAAGCTGTGTGACGAACTTCCCAATTGCTTACCAGCAACAAAGCGCCCAGGCTCACGGTTTGGCCCAACCAAACCAGCTAGACGCAATACTTTACCGTTACACGCTAATACTTGCTGCTCTGCATCAAGCAAAATGTCTTGTCGTTGGGTGGCTACACTTGTGTCACTTTGCTCAGTGTAGTGACCACTCGACTCGGGGTATACGCCGCTGCTCGAGCATAGCAAAAAGCCTTTTGCTTCAAAATGATTACTTAAAGTAAGCACTTGCTTTAACAATGAAAGATAATTGCTCTCTTGCTTTCTCGCTCTTGGTGGAATGGCACATACCCACCAAGCATCGCGCAGTGAAATATCGTGAACCAAGTTTTCCCCATCAAGATAAAGCTGCTTTTCAAAGCTGTGCTCACCGCTGGGGTTTGTGCGAGTACCCTGCACTTGCCAGCCTAAATTTAATGCTTGTTGGCATAATGGCTTCCCCAACCAACCCGCTCCAAGTACAACTAACTTATTCATCACGCTTGTTATTGCCCTTTTGTTCACCGCTTCACAACAGGTAAAAATACCTCTGCACTAAGCCCGCCTACTTCTCGGTTACGCAATCGAACCTGACCACCATGAGTTGTTACGATGCGTTTGATAATAGCCAAACCTAAACCGCTACCTTCACTCCCTCGCGCTTGGTCCCCTTGTTTAAACGGCTCAAATACACGCTCTAATTCACTTTCCGGTATGCCTGGGCCTCTGTCTTTGACACAAATTTCGATCCCTTTTTTACGAGGGTTATAACGCGTCGTCACTTCGATTGCTTCATCAGAATAGCGAATAGCATTTTCGATCATATTTGTGATCACCCGCTTCATCGCTACCATATTCATGAGTACTGGTGGTACATCCGGACCAAGTACCATTTTGATTGTACGTTTGTGCTTTTTCTCTGCCGTGACGACATCTTCAACCAAACCGTTGAGGTCTTCATAATTCATTTCACCACTGTGGTGGTGGCGCAAATATTCGATAAACTGGTCGATGATTGCATTCATATCATCGATATCGTCGATGATCCCTTCTTTGAGATAATCCTCTTCGTCCGCCATCATCTCAGTGGCAAGTCTAATACGTGTCAGTGGTGTGCGTAGATCATGAGAAACGCCCGCCATGAGTAAACGGCGATCATCTTCCAACTCAGCAATCCCTTTTGACATCTGATTAAATGCTCGGGTTACTTCCATGACTTCCGTCGATCCATGCTCGACCAGTCGGGTGGAAAAGTCTCCAACACCAACACGCCCCGCCGCTGTTTGTAGCGCTTTTAAAGGTCGATTCAAGTGTCGAGCAAACCACCAGCCACCTAATACACTCAAAAAACCGATACTAGACAAATAAAAGACCAAAAATTCCAGTTTCGTCTCACTGAGCCCTGTAAGCGGTACCCTTACCCAGTAGCCCGGCGCTTGCGGAGCCTCGACCCAGTATACAATTGGATCTCCTTGACTAATTCGTACTCTGGCTGAACCATTTAACTGTTCAGACATGCTTTTTGAGAGCAAACTGTATTCTTTGGCGCGGTCTAGCCCATTGATATACGCTTGTCGCTGTGTCATCACTTCAATACCGGTGATCTCAAAAAACTTATCGGAAAGCTCAGAGCTGACATCTCCGCCTTCTTCCCAATCGATAAACACGGTTTTTACTTGTTTCGCAAGCATCAGATTAACTTGTTCAAAGGTGGGCTTAAAAACGTAAAGTGTGACAGTGATGTAGGACACAATTTGATTGATCAACAACAGTGCCCCGACAAAAAACACGGTTTGCCCAAAGGCACTTCTTGGAAATAAACTCATAACGACGACTATTTTCCACCGTCAGGTACAAATACGTAACCCAGTCCCCAAACGGTCTGAATATAACGAGGGTTAGCAGCATCTTCTTCAATCATGCGACGCAACCTCGATACCTGCACATCGATACTGCGCTCAAGTGCACTGTAGTCACGACCCCGAGCGAGATTCATCAGCTTGTCGCGACTGAGCGGCTCTCTTGGATGGCTTACTAATGCTTTTAGCACCGCAAACTCGCCACTGGTCAATGACAGTACCTCATCGCCTTTGTGCATTTCTCTGGTTGCCAAATTAAGCTTAAAAATACCAAACGCGACTTCGTTTTCTTCTGCAGACGGTGCACCTGGAACCTCTTTTGCGCGACGACGTAAAATCGCTTTAATACGCGCCAACAGCTCTCTAGGATTAAAAGGTTTAGGAATGTAGTCGTCAGCACCCAGCTCTAGGCCAATAATGCGGTCTACCTCATCCCCTTTCGCCGTCAGCATCACAATAGGGATGTCATTTTCCTTTTGACGCAAACGGCGGCAAATAGACAAACCATCTTCACCCGGTAACATCAAATCAAGTACCATAACATGAAAATTTTCGCGCTCTAAGAGCCTGTCCATTTGTTCACTGTTCGCCGCACTACGTACAATAAAACCTTGTTCAACCAAATAACGTTCTAAAAGACTTCGTAGACGCATGTCATCATCTACAACCAGTACTTTGGTAGTTTCATTTCCCATACTACATTCTTCTTGTTATAAATTACCTTCGCTTAATATAATTGAAAAATGGTCAACTAGACACCATACCAATAAGAAGTTTTGTTACTGAACGTAACAATTTAGAAAAGTCATAATACCGAACGCATCAATGCAGCGCACTGGCAGTTTTAGAAACTATGAAAACAAATCTGATCACCCCTGAAGGTTACCGACAATTACAGCAAGAGCATGACCATTTATGGCATGAAAAACGACCCGAAATAACAAAAATTGTGACTTGGGCAGCAAGCTTAGGTGATCGCTCGGAGAACGCTGACTATACCTTCAATAAACGTTTACTCAGGCAAATAGACCGCAGAGTACGTTATTTGCGTAAACGCTTACCCGACCTGAAAATCGTCGAGTATTCAGAACAGCAAGCTGGAAAAGTCTACTTTGGTGCTTGGGTTGAAATTGAAAATGAACAAGGCGATACCAAACGCTTTCGGATCGTTGGCCCAGACGAGATATATGACCGCAAAGACTATATTTCTATTGATGCGCCAATGGCGAGGGCGTTGCTTGGTAAACAAGTTGATGATGAGTTTGTGGTCCGCACCCCTGAGGGCGAAAAGACTTGGTTTGTAAACAGCATCGAGTACAGCATCTAAGCTTCTTATTCAATATCGCTGTGATATGATATTACTATTAACGCACGCCAAATTGGTATAGCGTATCTAATTGAACTTTATAAGGATTTTGCATGAGCAACATCTCGGCTCGTTTAGCACAGGAACTAAACGCCAAAGAGCAACAAGTCATTGCTGCAACCGCATTACTTGACGAAGGGGCTACAGTGCCTTTCATTGCCCGTTACCGTAAAGAAGTAACTGGCGGACTAGATGATACCCAGCTGCGTTTGCTCGAACAGCGACTCAGCTACCTACGAGAACTCGAAGAGCGTCGTAGCTTCATTTTAAACACCATTGATGAGCAGGGTAAATTATCTGACTCGCTCAAGGCCGACATTGAGCAAGCCCAAAGCAAAACTGAATTGGAAGATTTATACCTACCTTTCAAGCCTAAGCGTCGCACTAAAGGACAAATAGCCATAGAAGCGGGATTAGAATCGCTTGCTGACGCACTGTTTTCTAACCCTAACCTTGCGCCTGAGCAAGAGGCTGAAACCTATATCAGCCAAGACAAAGGGATTGAAGACTCAAAAGCAGCCTTAGATAGCGCGAAATTCATTCTTATGGAGCGCTTTGCCGAAGATGCTAAGCTCCTTGCAAAATTCCGTAACCACATTAAGCAAAATGGCCAATTGGAATCGGCCGTGATCGCAGGCCAAGAAGAAGCAGGCAGTAAATATCGTGATTACTTTGAGCACAGTGAAAAACTGGCCAAAGTCCCTTCTCATAGAGCGCTTGCAATGCTTCGCGCACGTAATGAAGGCGTATTACAACTATCAATTAACCCAGAGCCTGATGTTGAAGATGCACAGCAGTTTTGCGCACAAATGATAGCAGATCATTACAAATTAAATGTGACTGATGCCGCTGCAAGCAAATGGTTAATGACAGTTGTCCAATGGGCTTGGAAAGTAAAGCTATCACTGCATTTAGAAAATGAGTTTTTAGGCACTTTACGCGAACAAGCCGAAATGGGAGCCATTGATGTGTTTGCCAAAAACCTCAAAGATTTGTTAATGGCTGCACCAGCTGGACCTCGTGTGACAATGGGGATCGATCCTGGACTACGAACAGGGTGTAAAGTCGCTGTTGTTGACCAAACGGGTAAACTCTTAGCAACTAACACAATTTATCCACACGCCCCACAAAATCACTGGGATAAATCGTTACGTACACTTGAGCAAGTATGTCGCCAATACAAGGTTGAGTTAATCGCCATTGGTAATGGTACCGCTTCGCGCGAAACAGATAAGCTTGCAGGTGAGCTATTGAAAGCAGCAAGTGAGCTGAAACTGAATAAGATCATGGTCAGTGAAGCGGGTGCATCGGTTTATTCCGCATCTGAATTCGCGGCCAACGAGTTTCCTGATTTAGACGTATCGCTACGCGGTGCTGTGTCAATCGCGCGCCGTTTACAAGACCCGCTAGCTGAGCTTGTAAAGATCGAACCAAAATCAATTGGTGTTGGCCAATATCAACACGATGTATCGCAAAGCCAACTAGGCCAGAGCCTTATATCGGTGGTAGAGGACTGCGTAAACTCTGTGGGCGTAGATGTTAATACAGCATCGGTACCTCTATTGACTCGTGTATCAGGCCTTAACAAAACCCTCGCTAGCAACATTGTGAAATATCGTGATGCTAATGGCTCATTCAACAGCCGTAGCGAGCTTAAAAAAGTAGAACGCCTAGGGCCTAAAGCATTTGAACAAGCTGCAGGCTTTCTTAGAATTGCCAATGGTAAAGATCCGCTCGACAGCTCTGCCGTTCACCCTGAGGCTTATCCGGTTGTTAAGCAGATCTGTGAAGCCAAGCAAATTGCTGTTAGCGAGCTAATAGGCAATACAGAACTTTTAAATCAATTAGTTGCTAATGACTTTACTGACGAAAAGTTTGGCTTGCCTACAGTCACTGACATCATTAAAGAGTTAGATAAACCAGGCCGAGATCCTCGACCTGAATTCAAAACAGCCACCTTCAAAGCAGGCGTTGAAACCATTAACGACCTTGAAGTTGGCATGATTTTGGAAGGTGTCGTGTCAAATGTGGCTAACTTTGGTGCATTCGTTGATGTGGGTGTTCACCAAGATGGCCTCGTTCACATCTCGGCCATCACGAATAAGTTCATTTCGGACCCTCGCGAAGTTGTCAAAGCCGGTGACATCGTGAAAGTAAAAGTAATTGAAGTCGATGCTCCACGTAAACGCATCAGCTTTACAATGCGCCTAGATGACGAAGTACAAACGGCCCCCAAACAAAATACCGCACCTTTGAAAAAACCAAGTGTCAACAAAGGTTCGAATAAGCCCAAACCAAAGCGTGATGCAGGCAATGCAGCCATGGGCAATGCGTTTGCTGAAGCATTTGCGAAACTTAAAAAGTAACAAAAAAAAGCCGCTTCAAATGAAGCGGCTTTTTCAAAGAAGCTTAATTTATCATACTTGCACAGACAATGATGCCGGTATGTTTGGCGACGCTATATGCTGATAAAAATCATTGATCCTTAAAGCTCTCGCTTGGATTTGCGGATCCCTCTCAATCGGTAAAGCAACAGAATAAGGATCAGCATCTTCTTTTAATGTTGCGCGCTTCCCCTGCTCAATCGGCAATTCATCTTCATCGTCTTTAAGGCGACGAGATTGGTACGTGCCGACGCTATTACCATTATCTTCACTTTCTTCACCGCTGATCAGTTGAGTGGCTAATTCTGCTTGCGCGGCTTGCATCTTGCGTGAGGCATCTGCGGCAATCGCTCTATCAGCGCCTGATGGTTCCGCCGGCGCAAGCGCCGCAGCTCTAACCGTTTGCATTTTATCAATCGTAGCTTGCGGGTCACTGGGCACCTCAGCGACATCAATCATGACTTCGCCGCCTACCGCATATTTATTCCCATCAGGGCCACGCTGATATTCGTAGCTTGGTGAACCAGCATGCACACCACCGACTCTGGCATGCGCTTGTTCATGCTGTCGAACCTCAGTGTCACGCGCTTTTAATTCTTGGATCTGCTGCTCTTGTTCTCGCTGCTGTTCTTCAGCCTGAGGATCTTGCTGATTTTCATCTTCATCGCTTTGCTGTTCTTTGCTCTGCTGGCCTTGCTCTTGCTCACGTTCTTCAATGGTTTTTTGCTTCGCTAGCTGCCCATTATTGCTGTACAACGACGAATCGTCAGGTGATGTTGCTTTTGTCTTATCACCATCATTCGCAGATTTATTTTCGGTAAAGCTTGCTGCTGATGCGGGGGGTTTAGGAATAATTTCGCGTAGCTGGTTGTCTCGCCTAGCCGTTTCGGTATAGACGTTTGCGGTATTCAAGTTCATCGCCGGGGGTGGCGTTACTATATTCATGACATTGTCTAGATAACTACACTTTAATATCTACCAAAGTACCTAATACTTCATCTGCCGTGCGAATAGTTTGAGCATTTGCTTTTGCATTAAACTCTTCAACTTTCAAATTGACTAAAGCCTCATCTAGCCTAGCAGACTGAGAAACAGGGGCTGTGGTCGCCTCATCCGACCCAGCAGCTTGCAACTGACGCTGCTGCGCTTGTTGTTCATCAGACTGACTTTGCACCGTTGCACGGTTAATCTCCGCTGTGGCACGCTCAACACCTTGGCTCGCTCTGTTAAAGCCTTCAAGGCCCTTATTTAACACATCACCAATTGGCATCGCGCTCTCCTGACAGTTATAGATATGGTTAATTATTACTCAAAAAATAATAAAAATAAAGTATGAGTTATTAAATTTTACACCATTCTAAAGAGCTAAAATTTAAAGTACTGATTTAAGGTAAGATATAAACTCATCCCTGTGAGAGATAAACGGTGCGTGCGATGCTTTTGGTAATACTTCAAACTGAAAATGCGGATTCAACTGTGCCATTTGTTGACATGCCCTTTTTGGCACGAGTGAGTCTAAGCGTCCAAAATAACCATAAATAGGCGTATCCAATTGACTAAAGTCGCCTCTTAGATCTTGCTGCTTAAGGATTTCTAACCCGGCTCTGAGTGCTTCTTCATCCGCTTTAGGTGACCGACTCAATAACGCTCTTAGTACTTTTATGTCATCTTTAGCATGCTCACTGCCCATTGCCTGAATTGCTAAAAAGCGCTCGATCGTTTTATCGCTGTTGTGCAATAACTGTTGTTCAAAGTTGCTAAGCACTTGCTCATTAAGACCAAACCATCCCTCACGCTCAACAAAACAAGGAGATGAGGCAACCAGAATTACTTTATTAACTTTTACTGGATAATTTTTCGCTAAATATAGCGCAAATAAACCACCCAGCGACCAAGCCACTATCGTGCTGTTTGCACTTAACTGTTCTGCTAGCAACTCTGCAGCTGAACTAAAGCTATACTCGCCCTTTGGCAACGGTGCGCCACCAAAGCCTGGGATATTAAGGCATTTAATTTCATCTTTGTACCAAGATTTAATATCATCAACACAGAGTTGCCATACCGATTGATTCATCCCCCATCCATGAATAAACACTAGTTCTTGAGCCATTATCTGCCCCCTAAAAGTCTGGTGCGGCTATAATAACGGCTTGCAAGTACAAAGCAATGCAAGGATGCAATCATGCTTATGAATTGGTTTTTTCCACCCCGCTGTTTATGCTGCCAACGATTTATCACTCATTCGAAAAGTTTGTGTACACACTGTCTAGAAGACTTTCCTTATATCCCCTTGAAATCAGGGAATTTACTCGAGCAACCTAATATACTCAGGACGTTTGACCTACCAGATTGCGAGGGGCTTGTAGCATGTGGCTGGTATCATGGCGTACTAAAATCTTGGCTATCAGGCTACAAGTTTAACCAACAAGCCTGTTACAAATTTGCACTTCAGCAAATTATATCGGTACAAATGAATCAATTTTGGCGCATAAATCGATTTAAACCCGATCTATGTTTCATTATTCCTTTGTCTAGTACTCGATTTGCTCAACGAGGATTTAACCAAGTTTATCAAACTTGGCTACCTACACTTGTGCCACATCACTCGGTGTGTAATGCATTTAAGCGCGTTAAACAAACAAAACCACAAAGCGAATTAACCCGAAAACAACGACAAAAAAACATTCAAGGGGCCTTTTCAATAGATATCTCACTCGCCCATAAGCGAGTTGTTATTATCGATGATGTAATTACATCAGGCAGCACGGTAAATGAGGCAGCGCGCACGTGTCTAAACGCTGGCGCTGCACAAGTATGGGTATTTGCAACAGCACTAACGCCCTTGGACAGTTAAAGCCTGACCAAAAAACAAGGCGTTACTCAATAGTCGGCTCGTCCCATACCAATAACCACGAAATACGGGATTATCCGTCATGCCAATGACACTGCCTTGACCATATCGATGCGCAACCAAGAGAGCTTGATCGGCTATTTTTTTCGTATTCTCAGCCGCACTGTACCCAGCTAACTGAGGTTCACTGTCGTATTTTGCAACGGTTAGAAAAGGCTGTTCGGGGGTTTTAAGTAACCAAGTGCTATTTTTGAAAACTGGTAACTTGTCGCCTTGAAAACCAAAACTCAATGGATGAGACAGATCGAGTCGAGCAGAAAAAATCGCACCAGCGATACGCTGTTTTGCCGCTAGCATGTCTTGATCTTGATAGCTCAAATCTTTGCTATCAAATTGCTCCGCCATTTCTCGTTGACTGATGCTTTGTGACTTGAGCAATTTGTTGTCAACGAGCCATTTGGCACCGCGTTTATGCCCCCAAAGGACGCCGCCTTGCTCAACCCAAGTTGTTATTTTAGCTTTCGTTTGTTCACTAACATCGTTGTAACGTCCATCAACCAGAATGATATGGCTATATTGGGCTATCGATGCCTGTGGTAGTCGTGATTTTTCAATAATCGTAGGCGCGATGCCAATGTGTTTATCTAAGTAATACCATACCTCGCCAACCTCGTATTGGCTTATACCCTCACCGCCTATCAACAATACTTTGGGTGCAGTCAGTGGATGCATCAAACGTGACCCTAAATCAATGCCTTCGCTCGTTAGCCCCGATTTAAACATCTTGATATTTACGTCAAACAGAATCTGGGCTTGATTGAGCGTCGCGAGCCACTCCCCTTTAGTTTGCAGACCCGCTGGGATCACGATACTACCGGCTTCAAAATTCTCAGAGCCCGTGTCGGTTTGCACACTAAACGCTTGCGTGGCTACTTTGGCTTTAATGCCGTTAGATAGTAAGTAATTTAACAGCTTAGGCGCATTAAAAGATTGCCAAGAAAAACCATATGCATACGCCTCTTTCAGCGCGTCAGACACCTTTGCTGGCATACGCTGCCAAGGCTTGTCAGCAATCGTTAATTTTCTTACGTTCTTCACTTTATCAAACGGCAAATTGAATGCATGAGCGAGCGTCCAACCTGAAACATCATAAAATGTATTGTCCGCAAATAAGGTCTGCTCTGAAAAAAGCGCTTTAATGAGGCGATATTGAGGTTGCTGCAATGGCACGAACACATCGCCATCATTGTAGTCATGATTCTGCGTTTGATAGTTTGACTGAAGTGGATACGCAACGATTTGATGGGCTGCAAGCAACGCTAAAAAATCAGCAAATTTTTGTTTGTCACCATTGGCAGAGACCACATAACCCACGTAACTTTCCTGTTTCGCAAGCTTTTTCGCTTCTTCATAAAACGCTTGTTGATATTTCAAGAGCTTGGTTTTGTTATTCATCACGCCAGTAAAAGTCGATAAGCTCGTTGTCAGTTGATTTTTAATCGTTTGCGGAAATTCCAATCGACCATTCACTGTATCTTGAACATGTCCACGGCTGCTTGCTTGTTCGAATAAAATACCAACGGCACCGTTCACATCTGGATAGGTCGAACCTTTGCCATAATAAAAGTCATCAAAGCTCTCTTGTGTAAAATACAGCTGTTTTTCATTGTCTAACGCTTGTGCGTGGTAAGTCGCTAACTGGTTAGTGAGCGTGACGTTTTCATCTGGCGTGAGTGGGTGGGTACGAGATGGCACGCCAGGTTGAAAGAAATAACTATTATTTGAGCCCATTTCATGAAAATCAGTGAGCACATTTGGCTTCCATTCGTGGAACTTTTTAACGCGAGCGATTGATTCTGGATGCTGTAGCAATAACCAATCACGATTTAAATCAAATAAATAATGGTTGGTTCTGCCAGATGGCCAATTTTCCACATGCTCTCTATGCTGCGGATCGGCTGATAGTGTCATGCCTCGATTGCTATTCGCCCATTGCGCAAAACGCGCCAAGCCATCAGGGTTTAAAGAAGGATCAAGGAGGATCACAGTATTGTTCAATAGACTTTCAACGTCTTCACCTTGAGCAGCCGCTAAGTAATAGGCCACCAGCATAGAAGCATTACTACCCGACGGTTCATTACCATGCACGCTATAGCCCATCCATAAGACAGCTGGACCATTATTGCTCAAAGAAGTATCACTCAAGCGAGCAACATGTTGTTGTTTAATTTGCTGAATATTACCGAGCTGAGACTTAGAACTAATTGTTAGCAGCAGCAAAGGACGCTGTTCATGGGTATAGCCAATCGTTTCGACTTGCACTCGATCACTTTGCTCAGCCAACAGTCTCATATAGGTGACTAATTGATCATGACGTACGTGCCACTGCCCTACTTCATAGCCCAGCACCTCACTTGGCTTACTAATGTTAGGATCAAATTTCACCGCATCCGAAAAATAAAAATCGAGCGGCTTGGCGCTTGCGCACATAATGCTTTGCAGCCCCAACATGAATACAACAAAAAAATAGCGCATTTTAGCACCTTAACAACGATTAAGTCGTTTTACGCTAGCAAGGCATTCAGGCGATGCCAAATTTTTACGTTCAACACTAGCGACAACACGATGAGGGGAGTATCATAGGCATTAACCGAGTAAATTAGTCAAGTATAGTCACAGTTATGATCACAATTTCAGAATCAGCTCAAACACATTTTGCCAAACTCCTTTCAGATCAAGCAGAAGGCACTAACATTCGCGTTTTTGTTGTTAATCCAGGCACTTCTCAAGCAGAATGCGGCGTATCATATTGTCCGGCAGATGCCGTTGAACCAACCGATATACGCCTACCTTTTAACGGCTTTGATGCGGTTGTTGATGCAGAAAGTGCACCATTTCTAGAAGAAGCGGAAATTGATTTTGTAACAGACAAAATGGGCACTCAGTTAACCTTAAAAGCACCCAATGCAAAAGCGAAAAAGCTCAGTGAAAACGCCTCTTTGCATGAACAAGTAGAGCATATGCTAACCACTGAAGTGAACCCGCAACTTGCCAATCATGGTGGTCAAGTAAGCCTTATTGAGATCACGGCTGATGGTATCGCGGTGGTGCAATTTGGTGGTGGCTGTAACGGCTGTTCTATGATCGATGTCACATTAAAAGAAGGCATTGAAAAAGAAATGATCGCAAAATTTGAAGAGATCACTGGCGTACGTGATATCACTGAGCACCAAGCTGGCGAACATTCATATTACTAAGCCATGCTTAGGCAACTAGTCTATAAACTGGGCCAAAACCCAAAGCTTAGCCTCAAACGATTTTTCATTGGTTTGGGGCTATTTGCTTGTTCCGCTACAGCAATTGCATATGGTTACTATATCGAGCCGCTGGTACAAATCGTTGGTTTAGTATTGCTTTTACCCGCGTTATTCTTTGCCGGTTGGGGCTATTTAGGTATTTTCGCCAATCGCTTTGCACAAGTTATTATAGCAATTTTCCCTGACGAACCAACTGATGGTAGCGATAAAACAAGCTAGCACCACGCAGCGCCATAAAGCAGCTCATTGCGAGCCATAGGCCGTGGTTTAGCCATGATGTTGTCAGCCACCAAGGTAGAAAAAAACCAACACTTGCAGACAGTAACATGCTGTTTCTCATCTCTTTTGCTCGAGTTAAACCGACAAATACCCCATCAAACAAAAAACAGCCCATAGCAATCAACGGCAAAACGATAAGCCAAGGTAGATAACGCACAGCTTCATCAATGACATCTGGCAGGTCCGTTAGTAAGGCAATTATATCCGCACCAAATAACACAAATGCCAGTGAATAAAGTGCCGCGAATACAGCTCCCCAGAATAGACTTATTTTTACCCAAAGATTAATTAACTCAGGCTCAGCCTGACCTTTCGCATGCCCTACTTTTGCTTCAGCCGCATAGGCAATACCATCCAAAGCAAAGCTGACTAACATTAAGAAGTTAAGCAGTACCGCATTGGCCGCGAGCGTCGTTTCGCCTAGTCTCGCGCCATAAAAAGTCATAAAACTAAAACACAACTGCAGCATGAGAGAACGTAAGAAAATATCTCGGTTAAGTGTCAATAATTGGCTAACGCGCTCTTTACTCGGTAAAGCCCAAGACCAATGAAGTTGATGCTTTTCAAAAAGAGTCGATAGCAAATAAATAGCCAAACCCAAAGTACAGTAATCCGCGATGAGAGACGCCCAAGCAGCGCCTGCAACACCCAATTTAAAGCCAACGACAAACACAACATCCAACACAATATTGATGATGTTAGTAAATAGCACTAAGTAGAAAGGGCCTTTCCCAAAGTGCATGCCTAACATAAATCCGAGAAATACAAGATTGCATAACGCAGCAGGCGCACTAAAAATACGAATAGAAAAATAACGTTCTGCCTGCGCCATCACATCAGCAGAGGCCCCCGACAAATCAGCGATCGCTAAAAGAAAAAAGCTTTGTAGGATTATCAATAAAAACGCAAAAACAAGCGCAAGTATTACACTGCTTTGCAAAAGGGCAATAAGCTTCTTTTTATCTTGTTCACCATGCGCTTGCGCTATCATACCAGTTGTACTCATACGCAAAAAACTAGCGAGCCAAAAAAGTACCGCAATACTACTTGCCCCTAGCGCTATTCCCGCTAAATAATGCGCTGATGATAAATGGCCGATCACAGCAGTATCAACTAAGCCTAGTAAGGGCACCGAAATATTTGATAAAATCATCGGCCCAGCCAGCAATAACAAACTCAGGTGGTACGATTTATAATGGCTAAAAAATTGCTTCATTGTTTAATGTTACCCTTTGTATTGAGTGCAAAAAGCGCAATGGCATCGGTGATCCTACAGTATCACCATGTAAGCGAAACACTGCCCCCTGTGACATCAGTTAGCCCAGCTCAGTTCAAAACACACTTAGAATATTTAAAAGCAGAAAAGTTTAACGTGTTACCACTCGATGAGCTGCTCTCAGCGCTTAAAAATGACCAACCATTGCCTGAAAAATCAGTTGCCATTACGTTTGATGATGGCTACGAGAACAATATTCAGCAAGCCGCACCTATATTGGAAGCCTTTAAGTTTCCCTATACTATTTTTGTCAATCCAAAACTCATTGATAGCAAGCAAAGCTATGTCATGACATGGCAGCAATTAAAACATCTTTCGAAGCGTGGCGCACTCATTGCCAGTCATAGTGCTGAACATGATTACCTGCATCAAAGACGCTCAAATGAATCTCAGACACAATGGTACAAACGAATCAAAGCTGATTTACTTTGGGCAGAGCAAAGAATAAAGGAAGAAATAGGCCATAATGCAAAAATGATTGCTTACCCATACGGCGAGTTTAATAACTCATTGCAATCGCTCGTGAAAGAGTTAGGCTTGATTGGTATTGGCCAACATTCGGGCGCAGTTGGTGCAAGCACAGACTTTACTCGGGTCCCTAGATTTCCTGCTTCAGGGATATATGCAGATTTATCGACTCTTAAAACAAAACTCAACGCACATCCTTTTACTATCGAAACATTGAACTATACCGATTCAGTATCAACGGATAACCCACCTAGTATCACCATCAATTTTAAATCCATCACTTTTGATAGAGCGCAATTCAATTGTTTTGTGTCAGGCCAAGCCAACGCGAACATTACATGGACTAACGAAACGAGTGTACGAATTACAGCAAAGGACAGCTTGCCCTTAGGCCGTACACGATATAATTGTACGGCCCCTGCCAATAGCGCGCCTGGTGAGTTCTATTGGTTTTCCCAACCTTGGGTGATCACGGATTAATATTATTTTTTACACGCTTTCAACAGTGTTTCCGTTACTTCTTGCAGTGGAGCTATGACTTTGGCAGCACCGAGCTCTACTGCCGCCCTCGGCATTCCCCACACAACGGAAGTCTTTTCATCTTGGGCAACTGTATAAGCCCCAGCTTCAAGCAGTCTCAATAGTGCTTTAGCCCCATCGCTACCCATTCCAGTCAACAACGCCGCATGGACTGACTTTCCTAATGGAATTAACGAATCAAAAAGGACGTCAACTGAGGGCTTATGGCGGTTAACAGGTTCAGAATCTTCAAGTTGGCATATTAGCTTTCCTTGCTTGCTGATGATTTTTAAATGTTGATCGCCAGGCGCAATAAATACGTGCCCTTCTTGCAGTATGTCTCCTGTTTGCGCTTCTTTTACCTTTACGGCACAACATCGATCCATTCTTAAAGCAAATGAGGTGCTAAATACAGGAGGAATATGTTGAGTTACGACAACAGGCGGGGTGTTCTCGGGCAATCTGGTCAGTACTTCTTTAATCGCCTCTGTTCCTCCTGTTGAGGCTCCTATGGCAATCACGCTGCCCGCCTTAAAGCGCATACCTTTATATTTATCTTGTTGCTCTGTTGGTATCGCTTTAAAAGATCTAACTCGTGCTCCGGCTGCGGCACGAACTTTATCATGTACGGTACGCGCATATCCTTGTAACTCTTCAGCCACATTGGCTACCGGCTTTGCAATAAAATCGACCGCTCCAATTTCCAATGCATCGAGCGTTGCTGGGGAACCTTGCTGAGTCAGCGTAGAGATCATTACGACTGGCATTGGCCTTAAGCGCATCAGGTTGCGTAAAAAGCTAATACCATCCATTTTGGGCATCTCTATATCCAAAGTAAGTACATCAGGATTTTGCTCCTTGATCATTTCTCTTGCTTTGTATGGATCTTCTGCCGCACCGACCACTTTGATATCACCAGCTTGGTTCAATATTTCAGTTAACAGCCCACGGATCAAAGGGGAATCATCAACAACCAGTACTTTGATCATTATCCCTCCTAAAACAGCTCAATGTCAGTTGTTGCGTCTTGCGCTTCGATATCATGTAGATAGCGAACTTCACGTTTCTCAATGGTGTCATTATGCATTTCTCTAAGTTTTTTAACCTGAGCTTTACCAGTTTGGGGATGAAACATCACTTTTCTAGGCCAAGGTCCTCCAACGTCGTGAGAAACAAGCTCTAGCCCTTCTTCTTCAACATAGGCATGTGCAAAGCGAATGTTCCCAATGCCAATATCCGTCATCGCTCGGATAATTTTGCCACCGCCGAATAACTTCACTTTCAAGTTAGAACGAGACGCACCATTCTTGATCACTTCATTTATCAGATATTCCATCGCCCAGTTGCCGTACCGACAGTTGAGATCATCCGCATGAATATCTTTGATATCCTTTGCCCCCGGTAGCATAAAGTGATTCATGCCACCCACCCCACGTGTTTCGTCATAGACACAAGCTGCAATACACGAGCCCAGAACAGTGGAAATATATTCATCGTTTCGTGATACGTAAAACTCTCCCGGCAACACTTTGGCCACAACTGTTGAGCGACCTGAGTCCCAGAATCGCTTCACATGTTCAAACCCAGACAATACGGGTGAAAAGTGACTATTCATAATTGGCCTTTTTGATACATTGTTTTACCTAAGTTACGAAATTCTGTATGCTCTTTTCCCATTGTTTCCGAGTGTCCAATAAATAAATAGCCTCCCGGTGATAACAAATTGTAGTAACCTGCAAATAGCTGGTCTTTTGTTTCTTTATCAAAATAAATGAGTACATTGCGACAAAATATAAGGTCAAATGGACCCTTCATTGGCCAACTTTCTAAAAGATTAAGGCGTTTAAATGAGATCAATCCCTGTAAGCTAGGCTTCACTTTGTATGATTCACCATTTGGACTCTTAAGAAACCACTTTTTGATTTCCTCTGGTTCAATACCTGTTATGTTTTTCGCGTTATAAACCCCATTTTGGGCTTTGTTTAACACATTTGAGTCTAAGTCAGTCGCTAAAATTTTCACATCCCAATTCGAGGGGAAACGTCCTTGCAAAGTCATCGCTATACTATATGGCTCTTCACCAGTCGAGCACCCAGCGGACCAGATGCGAACTCTCTTGGATGCTGCATTTTTTTCTAGTAATTGTGGAATAACCACTGAAGATAAATATTCAAAGTGATGCTTTTCACGAAAAAATGAAGTTAAATTCGTCGTAATCGCATTGATAAAATGGCTAAATTCATCAATGTTATCGCTATCTACAAGATCAATGTACTGCTTGAATGAGTTCAATCCATTCGCGCGAATTCTCCTAGCAATACGAGAATAAACCATTTCCTTTTTGTGAGGCCCTAAAACGATGCCGCACGCTTTATAGACTCGCTTTGACAATCCTTCGAAATCATCATCTGTAAAGAGAAATTCTCTCATATCGCCACCCCTGTACATAAAACCACGGAGCTAGGCCAATAGCTCCGTGGAAAGTTTGTTAAAACTCCTCCCATTCTTCTGAGCTATCAGAAAACTTGTTGCCAATTGACATAGTCTTATTAGGGGCCGGTTGGCTATTGCCGCTTTTGAGTTTTGGTCTCGGTGTATAGGTAACCGCAGGCTCATCATGTGTTAGCTGTGCTGGCATTGCTTTCGCAGAACCATCCAATGAAAAGAACTGGAGTAACCTTCTCATATCATTGGCCTGCTCAGCCATAGATTCACCTGCTGCTGACGCTTGTTCTACCAAGGCTGCATTTTGTTGAGTCATTTCGTCCATTTGAGCAACAGCCTTGTTAACTTGTTCAATACCAGAGCTTTGCTCTACCGATGCTTCAGCAATGTCTGAAATCATCTCAGTCACACGTTTTACCGAGGAAACTATATCTTTGAGCGTGGCACCTGACTCGTTAACCAATAATGTGCCATCTTCTACTTTACTGACACTGTCTCGAATAAGATCTTTGATCTCTTTGGCAGCACCGGCAGAACGCTGAGCAAGGTTTCTAACCTCACCCGCTACAACCGCAAATCCGCGACCTTGCTCTCCAGCCCTTGCCGCTTCAACAGCTGCATTGAGTGCTAATAAGTTAGTTTGGAAAGCTATCTCATCAATAACACCGATAATATCAGCTATTTTTTTGCTCGATTCATTAATGGCAGACATGCTATCGACTGCCTTGCTAACAACCTCACCACCTAAAATCGCTTTATCGCACGTTTCCTCAGCTAACCCGTTCGCAACTTTTGCGTTATCCGCATTTTGCTTAACCGTACTGGTCATTTGCTCCATGCTTGAAGCTGTTTCTTCAAGCGATGATGCTTGTTCTTCCGTACGCTGACTCAAGTCGGCGTTACCTTGCGATATTTCTTCTGCACCACTGGCAACCAATCCAGCTGAAGAACTTATTTTGTTGATCACCTCGGTAAGCTTGTCTGCGGTAATATTTGCATCTCTCTTCAGCTTATCGAACGCTCCGGCATAGTCGCCTGTGATACGTCGAGTAAGGTCACCACCGGCCAATGCATCTAACATTTCGCCTGTATCGGTAACTGCACCATCAACAATCGTGATTAATTCATTTAGCCCTTTTGCCAATCGTAAGTAGAAGCCATCCTTATCACCTTCATTTAACCGAACACTTAAATCACCACCACCAGCGGAAGACACTAAATCGTTCAACTCTTTTTCGATTGCAACCTCATTAGTTCTGTCTTCCCATTCAACTACGGTGCCAATTCTTTCACCTGACTCACTCGCGATTGGGTTCGCTACGAGTCCAAAAGTCCTACCACCGACAAGAATTTCTGTTTTATAGGTTGAACTCAGTTTCTCCACCATACCCCGCTGATGGGCAGGGTTCTTATGGAAAATATCCATGTTCGAACCAATCAACTTATTCACGTCAAATTGCGGTAAGTCTTTACGAATATCACTTTCTGCATGACGCATCATGTCGAGCACCGAACTATTCATATACACAATTTCATGTTGGTGATTCGCAATCATGGTGTTTGTAGCCACATTGTCTAGCGCCTGTTTAACCCGCAAGTTTTCCTCTGCAGTTTGTTTTTCAATTTTTTCTCGCTCTAGACGTTTGGTTTTGTCATCCCACTCAACCACAGTGCCAAGGCGATTATTATCGGAATCGTAAACTGGCGTTGCTATCAAGCCGAACGTAAAGCCCGCAACCTTAATATCTGTTTTATAAGTATCACTCAGCGCTTCTAGCATTCTACGTTGATGTTGCGGATTAGCGTGAAATATATCAATGCACTTACCAATCAAGTTATCTGCATCGAATTGAGGGAGTTCGGTTTGCAGCTGAGACTCATTCTCACTCAGCATTTTCAGCACTGAATGATTTGCATAAACAATATTGCAGTCACCATCAGCTAACATCACATTTGCTTGGCACACATCCAGCGCACTTGTAATACGCGCGTTATGCGCAGCTAAAGCAGCCTGCTTTCTTTCAAACTCTAATTGCTCTGTTACGTCTTTCCATTCAACAAGCGTCGATATTCTTTCATTGTTCGAATTAAATACCGGTGTAGCAATTAAGTCGAACGTGAGACCTGCGACTTCAATTTGCGTTGTGTAAACGCGATTTAACGTAGCGAGCATGTTTCGCTGATGCGCAGGGTTCTTATGAAATTCGTCGATATTGGTGCCAACTAAACTATCAACATTAAATCGAGGTAAGTCTTCCCTAAGTTTAGTCTCGTTTGCTTTGAGCATCTTTGTCACCGACTCATTGAGATAGGTGATATTCAAATTTGTATCCGCAATCATAATGTTTGCTTGGCAGGTATGAAGCGCATTCAGCAAGCTTTCAACATGATCTTGATCCGAGTTATTTACGGTCGTCGCTTCAGACAACCTTGTGAGTTCTGGTAATGCGTCTAGATCAAGCCGAGAGACAATATCTTGATCCGACACGCGCAAGTATGGCATCACAGCCTTTATACAAACCAATTTACGCGTGTAGCCATCAAATATTTGCTTGAGATATAAAATGGCGGCTAGTACCAAAACAATGGGAAGACTTATCATCGCCCCATTTTCAGCACTCATAGTTACTCCAAGCAATTGAAAAGTGGCGATAATTGCTGAAACTAGCACCACTCCCATAATCAATAATTTATTGTTAATCTCACTTTGCATGCTTTCACCCTTCGCTTTTTCTAGCTTTGCAATGCTTGCTTGCCACTTAGATCTAATACCTTTGCCAAGTTAAGCAATACCACCATTTTCTCGCCTACATTAACCAGTCCATGAACATACTGCCCATTGTTCGAGTCTTGAAAATCAGGCACATCTTTCGCTTTTTCTTCAGAAATACTGTAGACATCCGACACTGCATCAACTACGAGCCCCATGACTTTTTGTTGCTCTGAAATTTTTACCGATACCACAATGACAACCGTGAGAGGCCCATACATCTCACTAGGAATACCAAACCTCAATCGTAGATCAACAATGGGCACTATAGTTCCCCTTAAATTAATCGCCCCCTTCACAAAGTCAGGCGCGTTAGGGATCACAGTAACATCTTCCCAACCTCTTATTTCCTGAACTGCGAGTATGTCCATACCATACTCTTCTCCAGCCATCATAAACGTTAAGTACTGGTTCTCATTTTGCTGCTTTCTCAGATTTAATTGCTGGTTTACATCGCGATGTTCGCTCATCACGCCACCTCTGAACCTTGTTGTTCCAATAACAATTCTTGTGACCCAGGTCTTTTCAAGCCACTTAACTTAATCAAACCACTAATGTCTATGATCAGCGAAACACGACCATCTCCAAGTATGGTAGCCCCCGAGATCCCATCAACTTTTTGGTAGTTTGCTTCTAAGCTTTTTATAACCACTTGCTGTTGAGCAAGCAGGTCATCAACCAATAGCCCTACTTTGTGATTATCGCTTTCCACAACAACCAACAAGGTTTTATCAAGCTCTTCAATTGCCCCCTGGTGATTGAAAATGTCATATAAGCGTAAAATAGGGATATATTCGTCTCGAAGTCTCAGTACATCTAAGTCTTTGCCAACGCGGCTGACCATATTCACATCGATTTGAAGTGATTCAACTATTGAGATCAAAGGTATGATGTAAGTGTGCTGTGCAACCTGTACAAGTTGACCATCAAGAATTGCTAATGTTAGAGGTAATCGTATGGTGAATGTAGACCCCACTCCAGGTGCGGAAGACACTTCTACAGAACCATTCAAAGCCTGAATGTTACGGCGCACCACATCCATTCCCACGCCTCGACCCGAAATATCACTTACCTCATCCGCGGTTGAAAACCCAGGCATGAAAATTAGCTCATTGATTTCATCTGGACTCAACTCGTCCTGATCTTGTATCAAGCCATTTTCTAGCGCTTTTTTCCTTATCTTTTCAGTATTTAAACCCTGACCATCATCCATAATTTCAATTACGATGTTGCCACCCTGATGGAACGCATTTAACGTCACTGAACCAACTGGGTCTTTACCTGCTGCGATACGTTGCTCTGGGATTTCAAGCCCATGATCGAGAGAATTCCTCACTAAATGAACCATGGGATCGGAGATTTTTTCCATCACGGTTTTATCCAACTCAGTTTGCTCACCTAATAGCTTAAGTTCGACTTGTTTATTGAGTTTTTGCGAAATATCGCGGACCAGGCGAGGAAACCGGCTAAATACAAAACTGATTGGGAGCATGCGGATCCGCATCACATTTTCTTGAAGGTCTCGTGTATTATGCGCTAATTGTGCTAGACCCTCTTGCAACGCGGTGATGGTTGATTCAGTGATTTCTTGTTCACCAATTTGGCTTAGCATCGCCTGCGTGATCACCAATTCTCCAACCATGTTAATCAAAGAGTCTACTTTGTCTATTCCAACCCGAATTGACGTAGAAGTTGACTGCTCTGATCCAGCCTTTGGATCCGCTTTTTTCGTACTTTCTTGGGCTGTGGCTTTTTTTGCTGGCGCTTCCGTTATCTTCGCTTCTGCCTCTTTCGGCTTGTCTACATCAGACTGGCCTTGCTCTTCAACTTCCGAACTTTCAAATATTCCGCCACAAGTACCAATGGTAATTTCGGCATCATCTTCAACCCACTCGAATATTTCCTCAATCGCCTTTTGGTCTTTATCTGTTGTTAAAAAGAAACGCCAGTTTAAAAAGCACTCATCGGGATGTAACTGATTAATATCTGGAATCGCATCATGAAAAGCTTGTGTCTCTATATCACCCAGTTCGCCCAGTTCGCTAATCATGAAAAGCGGTTCGTTACCTGTTTTAAATAAATGAGGTTTCGGTTTAAAGTCAATTTGAAATGTCGTCTTCGATTGCGCACCCACTGATTCCCCTTCAGATTCTGTTGAAGGTACTGCGTTTTTCATTCCTAGTATCTGTTCAAACTTTACGCGCAGTTCAATGGCTTCTGTTAAATCAGGTTCTTGCTCTGCTTGTAGTGCTCTGAGTAACCCTCGCAAACAATCAACCGACTTGAGTAACAAGTTTACATGCTCGGATGTTAACGTACGCTCACCATCCCTCACTTGATCAAGCAGAGTTTCTAAAACGTGTGTAAAATCCGACACAGAAGAAAAGCCAAACGTGCCACTTCCGCCCTTGATGGAATGTGCCGCTCTAAAAATAGTATTAATGGTTTCGCTGTCTACGTTTCCGGGCTCTAAGTTTAAAAGTTCAGACTCCATGGCGTCTAACCCTTCAAAACTTTCTTCAAAGAAAACCTCAAAAAACTGGCTCAGATCGATACTCATAAACCCAGCTCCTCAGTTTAGCGAATGACTTTTTTTAATACCGCTAATAACTGCTCGGGGTTAAAAGGTTTTACGATCCAGCCTGTCGCACCAGCTGCTTTTCCCTCTGTTTTCTTATCAAGACCTGATTCTGTTGTCAGCATTAATAGAGGGGTAAACTTATAGTTTGGTAGATTTCTTAACTCACGAATTAACGTTATTCCATCCATAACTGGCATGTTCACATCAGAGATAACCGCATCAAATCCCTGCTGCTTTGCAATACTTAATGCTTCACTTCCATCTCTGGCTTCTGTTACGTCAAAGCCCGCTTTTTTTAACGTAAACCCAACCATTTGTCTCATAGACGCTGAGTCGTCCACTGCCAGAATTTTCTTCATATTAACCTCTTAGTTTGTGCCTTCCAGAGCTAGATACTCTGTCAAACCAAGCTCATTCACTGCATGTGAGAGAGCTTGACTTTCGCCGTGCCAGAGAATTTTATGGCTTACTGAGTGCAGATGTTTTTGTAAAGCGCAAAACAACTGAACAGATGCTGTGTCAACCCTAGTCACCTCGGATATGTCGAGACAAACATCCTGCTCACCAATAAGCTCATGCAACAATAGCTGATGAAGCTCTTCAACTTGGCTTACAGCTAATTCAGATGGAAGCTTTAACATGTCAGGGCTCAGCTCTAGATTTGTTGACTCATAAATTTATCTTAGACGCAGATAACGAAAAAGCCACAAAACTGATGTGAATAAATACAAATTAATGAAGATGTTAGATGTAAGGATAGGAAACTGAAAATGTGCGAACTAGCGCACATATTGTTCAGCAATAACTTGAAAATCGTTGACCAATTGCATTTCATCCACCAAAGGCACTTCGTTGGCTAAAAATTTGGCCTTGAACATAGCTTCCAGTTCACCAGATGGGTTTATGAGCGCAACAGACGCACTATGGTCCACGTAATATTCATCACCCTGATTCTCGTTTAATGCATAAATGAGCCCCATATTTCTCACGAGTGGAAACAACACGCTGTGTTCATTGCTCAATGCTTTAAAAGTAGGATCGAAATAGTTAATGTAAGCCTTGCGCTTAGCAGGTGTGTCTCGACTAGGGTCAACTGAAACAAACCAAACATTAGTAGGATAGGAAGTACTTAATTGTGAATGAGCCTGAGCCATCTTAGACAGAGTCATTGGGCAAATATCGGGACAGCTGGTATAGCCCAAAAATACTAAAGTCCACTTTCCTAGCAAATCACGCTCAGTGACGACGACCTCATTTTGATCATAAAGCACAAAAGGCTCAATCATCTTAGGAGAGTTATAATGCACCGTATGTTCAGAAACCTGCTCAACTTCCCCACAAGACACCAACAACAGCAAAAACACAGCCCATATTTTGTGCATTACAACCACCACGAATCAATAAAGAACGCTAAAAATAATATCAGTAAATAGGTAATAGAAAAACGAAATAGTGCCATTGCCTGTTGCTCGTCCTCACTTCGGTAAAGCTGCACGCTTTTAGCTACAAATACCGTATTTAAGAGTGCCGCGAAAACAAGATATACCCAACCAGCCATACCGATTAGATAAGGCAATATACAAACTACGCCTAGCAATATGCTGTATGCAACAATACAGAGTTTGGTAAACATAATCCCATGAGTAACTGGCAACATTGGAATATTGGCACGTTCATAGTCTTTTTTCCGCGCTATTGCTAACGCCCAAAAGTGTGGTGGTGTCCAAGTAAATATGATCATAACAAGGAGCCAAGGTGGTGCACTGAGCATGCCTGTTTCGCTCACCCACCCTAGCAAAGGTGGCATAGCGCCCGCTAATCCACCAATCACTATATTTTGTGGTGTCGCGCGTTTTAAGAACAGTGTATACACAACGGCATAACCAACTAATGCTCCCAACGTAAGAAGCGTACAAAGTACATTACTCCATACAAGTAAGATCACAATTCCAGATACCGATAAAACTAAAGCAAATATCAATGCCTGAGTCACATTTAGCTGCTCAGTAGCAATAGGCCGATGCCGTGTTCTCGCCATTTTCCTATCAATTTCTCTATCGACAATATGATTCACTGCAGCAGCAGACGCTGACAAAAGTCCAATGCCTAGCAGACTCATACATTGTGAAAACCAATCACGCTGCATATCTGGAGCAAGTGCGATGCCTATCCACGCAGTTAAAACGAGCATCATGACTACCTTGATCTTACAAATTGCTAAGTAATTATTTAGTGTTCGCCTAGAGTTAATTGACCATTTTGTAGATAAACTTGTAGAAATCATGATAATGCTCCTTGTTTTGGCACTAACAAATAGCACAACCTAATCATGCTCAGTAACAGTAGCGCCGCCATGATGTTATGAAAAAGCGTTAGTGAAAGAGGAAACTGAAAATAAACAATCAAACTGCCCAATGTTAATTGACTGATTAGTACTGCCACCACAAGGTATGTAGATTGACGGATCTGTGAAGATTGACCCCCTTTAAGTAACTTCCACGCCAAACTTAAAATCGCAATGGCTGTTACTAACGCCCAAACTCGATGAATAAAATGTATGGACAAACGCGTCTCAAAAGGCAGCACGCCATACTCATAATTACTTTGTCCTAAGGGCAAATGAAATACACTGCTCAATGAAAACAGTTCAATATTGTTACAAATTGGCAGCCCTGTGCAATGAGGTGCCGCATAGTTAGCTGCAACCCAGCCACCCAAAGCAATTTGAATAACCAATACGACTAGGGCTACGATTGCGGCATTAAAAGATGACAATCCAATGATTTGAGGTACATCCCTATCACTCCAACTTAACCTTAACGCGAGCAAGGTCAGCAGTCCAAGTATCGAAAATCCGCCTAATAAATGTCCCATTACAATAAATGGCTGCAAATTCATTGTGACTGTCCACATACCCAGCATGCCCTGAAATAACACCAAAATAAGCAATAACAATGTATGTTTAAATGGTATTTTTTTGGCACTTTCCACTGAGGAGAATCTCTTCTTAAGTGCAATAAAAAATATAACGAGGATCATCATCCCTAAAAAGGACGCAAAATAGCGGTGGATCATTTCAATCCAAGCCTTACTCGCTTCTACTTGCACTCCAGGAAAATTCTGTTCCACAACCTGCATCTCGTGACTTTCATTGGGTACAGTTAAGAACCCGTAACAACCGGGCCAATCTGGACAACCTAAACCAGCATTACTTAAGCGTGTGTAGGCGCCCAAAGACACAACGGTTAGCGCTAAAAAGCAACTTACAATTACTAGCAACTTATAGTGTTTTTCCATTTTTACTCCTTAGCTACTACGCGCATATTGCAATAATTTCTTTAAATCTTTCAGTAACCCTTTTTGCTCGGCTCTATTCTGTTGCTCATCATTGAAATATTTGTACTGCAGCACAACAAGTCCTCTATGATCTACCAGAAACAAGTTTGCAAATGGAAAAGTCTCGTTGACTTGATAGTGACCAAACTCTTTAGGTAATTCGTTGGCATCACCGTAGTTTAAAACCGCTAAACCAACAGAGTCTTTGTGCTTACCCAAAGCGATGTATAGATTGTGTAATGCTGAAAATTGCTTATCGCATATCTCTCCACATTCATCTGGCGCACTCACTGCAATGGTCCACAAAACATGCTCTTTGCTCTCCCAGTTTGGGATGTAAACTTCCTTCGATAAAAATTGACCATGATTTGTTGTGCGTTCGGGTAACCATTGGCCTTTAACAACAATGTATGCCAACAGCAAAGGAACAGCGCAGCAAAGAGCGAACATCCAAAGCGGTCTGTTATTCATTTCAACTCCTTTTTGACATAGAAAAATAAGCTACAGCAATAGCAGCTAAAGCAATAAGCAACCACTGTAGTGCATATGCCTGATGTTTTTCCGGTGGCATGACAACATGCTGGTAATGTGGTAGAGCCACGATAGGGCTTTGACCTTGTTGATAAGCGACAAAATGCTTAATTACCTGACCCGTTTGATTTTCGAAGTAGTCAAAATCAATATACTGGAGCAGCCTCGGTTCTTCAGTATCCATATTTGGGGCAGTCGCAAGCGTAAAACCTTTCACATCGAGAGATTTCAAAATGACATTGACAGCAACCTGTCCCTTCGGCAAGGTGACAGATGGTAATGTCCTTGAATGTGGAGCTTCTACAAAGCCTAAGTTCACAAGTACCGTGGATGGATGGATGCTGTTAATGGCGAGTAATGCAACAACATCAAACCCTACACGACCATCAAGCACTTGATTATCTAAAAACCAAATATGAGGCTCGATGAAATGCCCTATTAATTGGGCAGAAGCACCATTTCTTTGTTCTGAAGATGCTTTCATCAACACAGATAGCGGCTGCGAATTCAACTTTTGCTGTTGCTCTATAAGTGCTTTTTTTTCTATAGAGCGATGCCATTGCCAACTAGCTAGCGATAAGCATGTGAAAACGACCGCTATGACAATTGCTTTTGGTATAACTAAACTAGACTTCAGTGTAACGATATCGCGCATAAAAGGACCTACTATGACAATCAAAATTCTTATTGTTGTTTTGTTATTGTTTATTATTTTTAATCTTTTTAGAGCTTTGTTTTTAATGCTCAAAAACTCTAAAGAAAGTAAGCCCATGTCATTTTATTTGGGTCGGCGTGTACTGTTCTCTGCCATTGTCATCATCATTATCATCTTAGCAGCCAAACTAGGAGTGATTCAGTTGAACCACTCCCCTGTTGCTAAAGTACATATACAAATACAAACAAGCAAAGCCACACTACATCTACAAAATGCCAGTACCATGCCGCGGCTTGAAATGCGAAGTGTTGCTTAGAGTTAAGGTGGCCACTAAAAATTCTCAACAGAACAATCAAAAGTAAAATAGTACCTAATGTCACATGCATACCATGAAATCCCGTAAGCATGAAGAAAGTGGTTCCGTAAATGCCTGACTGCAACGTTAAATCAAGATCCCTGTATGCATGAATATATTCAGCCACCTGTAGAGCTAAAAACGTACCACCTAAAAGTACTGTCAGTCCCAGAAAAGCTTTAACTTTCGTTCTTTGATCATGCTCCATAGCAACATGAGCAAAATGTATCGTGACAGATGAGGTGAGTAGAATGATGGTATTAATAAGTGGCAATCCTTCCCACCCCATCGCTTGCGTTGTTTCTCCACTTGGTGTAGTAAGCAAAGGCCAGATAGCTTCAAACGTAGGCCACAACACTTCATTGGTCATAGCATTGTTTCCATCCCCTCCTAGCCAAGGGACAGATAGCATCCTTGCGTAAAATAATGCTCCGAAAAATGCAAAGAAGAACATAACCTCTGAGAATATAAACCAACTCATTCCTTGTCTAAATGAACTATCCATCTGCTTAGAATAGAGGCCTGACTGTGACTCATGTATGACATTTTTTATCCAACCAAATAGCATATAGAACAAGATACATAAACCTGCAGCAAGTATATATTTCCCACTTGTGCTTTCATTTGATAACTGCATTACAGTTAAACCCGCACCAGCTGCAATCAAAAACATTGCTATTGCGCCTACGATAGGCCAATGGCTTTGCTCTGGTACATAATAGTGCTCATACTCTGTTTTCATAATAATCTCCTAACCCGCCTGATGCTTAGCCAGCTCCGTGATTTGTGACGTCTGATCACTCACATCAAACACGGTATACGACAGGGTAAGCTCATTGATATCTTCTGGTAATTCTGTATCTACATAGAACACCAAAGTAAACTCAACTTCTTCATTCGCCAAAAACGCTTGTCTGTCAAAACAAAAGCACGCCATTTTATGCAGATATTTAGCCGCTTTTCCCGGTGATACAGAGGGCACAGCTTGCATAACCCTCTGCTCTGTGCTCAAGTTTTTTGCAGAAAATTTAACCTTCGCCATTTCACCTGGGTGGACCGACACACTGTAAGTCTCAGATACCACTTGAAATGGTGCATTTCGTTGACTATGAGTAGTAAAACTCACGTCAACGAAACGCTGCGCTAAAACCTGATTACTTTCACCTGCAACTTCTAATGATGGCTTGCCATTAAGTCCTGTCACGTCACAGAAAACGTCGTAAAGTGGTACTAATGCGAAGGCAAAAGCAAACATACCTAACACCGCTAAAAGTAACTTTCGAATCAAACGCTGATGAGGCATTACTTAACCTCTGGTGGCGTCGAAAATGTGTGATAAGGCGCAGGTGATGGTACTTGCCATTCTAACCCCTCAGCCCCATCCCAAACTTTATCCGGTACGCTCTGCCCACCTTTCGCACATTTGTACACAACTAAAACAAACAACAACTGCGACAACCCAAAAGCAAATCCCCCAATACTAATCAGCGCATTAAAGTCAGCAAATTGAAGTGCATAGTCAGGGATCCTTCTTGGCATACCTGCGAGCCCAATGAAATGCATCGGAAAAAATAAAACGTTGACACTTATAAGTGACAACCAAAAGTGCCATTTTGCTAGTGTCTCGTTGTACATGTGTCCAGTCCATTTTGGCAACCAGTAATAAGCAGCAGCCATAATGGAGAAAACTGCTCCGGTTACAAGAACATAATGGAAATGGGCAACAACGAAATAGGTATCATGATACTGAAAATCGGCAGGTGTAATCGCCAGCATAAGGCCGGAAAAGCCGCCGAGGGTAAAGAGTACAATGAACGCGATAGCAAACATCATCGGTACTTCGAAACTGATAGAACCACGCCACATGGTTGCTACCCAATTGAATACCTTCACGCCAGTTGGCACTGAAATTAACATGGTCGCGTACATAAAAAACAACTCACCAGCTAGCGGCATCCCTGTCGTAAACATATGATGTGCCCAAACGATAAAGGACAGTAGTGCAATCGACGAGGTTGCGTATACCATTGATGCATAACCGAAAAGCTTTTTCCGAGAGAAAGTTGGGATAATAGTAGAAATGATGCCAAAAGCTGGCAGTATCATAATGTACACTTCGGGGTGCCCAAAAAACCAGAATATATGTTGAAACATCACCGGGTCTCCACCACCGGCAGCGTCAAAAAAGCTAGTGCCAAAATATTTATCCGTTAGCACCATAGTAACTGCTCCGGCAAGCACAGGCATAACAGCAATCAGCAAAAACGCAGTAATAAGCCAAGTCCAAACAAACAAAGGAAGCTTCATCCATGTCATTCCTGGCGCTCTTAGATTCACAATAGTCACGATCACGTTGATTGCGCCCATAATTGAGCTAATACCCATTATATGCACGGCAAATACAAATAACGCGGTGTTATCATTACTATAAGTAGTCGAGAGTGGTGCATAGAAAGTCCAGCCAAAAGCTGGCCCCCCACCTTCCATGAATAGCGATAACAATAGAATTGTAAAAGCAAATGGAAGTATCCAAAAGCTCCAGTTATTCATTCTTGGTAATGCCATATCTGGCGCGCCGATCATCATCGGCACCATCCAGTTAGCAAGACCTGTGAATGCTGGCATTACCGCACCAAACACCATGATTAATCCATGCACTGTCGTCATTTGGTTGAAGAAGTGCGGATCGACTAACTGTAATCCTGGTTGAAAAAGCTCCGCACGTATGACCATTGCCATCGCGCCGCCAATTAGAAACATTGTTAAAGAAAATATTAAATATAGAGACCCTATATCTTTGTGATTCGTTGTGTACAGCCAGCGTTTGAGGCCTTTGTGTGCGTGCCCATGATGTTCATGCTGTGTTTGCGCTACGGTGCTCATTGGCTAGCCTCCTTATTCGCATTGATTCGTTCTTGAACTTGGCTTGGTTGAATGACTTGGTCCAAATCATTTCCCCAGCTATTTCGCTTAAAAGTGACTACACCGGCGATTTCCTTAATAGACAACTGTTTTACAAACGCCTGCATTGCAGTACCTGGCTTGCCATGCAAAACGATGTCTATATGATCTTTAACGTCTCCTAAAACGATGGGACTTCCTTTAAGCGCAGGGAAAACGCCAGGTAAACCGGTACCAGCAGGTTGATGACATGCTGCACAATAAGCCATGTATACTTTCTCACCGAGCATCATTAGCTCATCCTTACTCAAAGTTTGATCGAGCAGTGCTACACTAGCCGCTTGTGCCTCAAGCTTTTCTTTTTTAGCGTTATCAAGCCATGTTTCAAATGCTTCGGGGGAGCGCGCATCTACGACTACAGGCATAAAACCATGATCTTTACCGCATAATTCCGCGCATTGCCCTCTATATGTGCCTTCTTCATTGACACGAGTCCAAGCCTCATTGATAAAGCCTGGATTTGCATCCTTCTTCACCGCAAAATCAGGGACCCACCAAGAATGGATAACGTCGTCTGAAGTCATTAAAAAGCGCACTTTTTTATCCGTAGGGATCACCAAAGGTTTATCTACTTCCAGTAAGTAATGCTCACCTTTGGCTTCTGAATCATCAATCTGTGCTTTAGGGGTAGAAAGTACCGAATAAAAATCAACACCATGTCCCATGTATTCGTAGTGCCACTTCCATTGTGAGCCTGTTATTTTTATGGTGAGGTCAGCTTTGCTCGTGTCTTCCATTGCGATTAGTACTTTGGTCGCTGGAATTGCCATCCCAATCAAGATAAGAAAGGGTATAGCTGTCCATAAGATCTCGACTTTGGTGCTCTCGTGAAATTGCGCGGGCTCAACCCCCTTAGACTTTCTATGATGGATCATGGCCCAAAACATCGCTGCGAACACAACCACGCCTATGACACAACATATCAAGAAAATAGTCATGTGCAGGTCATATACATTCTGACTAATATTAGTTACGCCAGGTCGCATATTGTAAGCACTATTACCTAATGCAGAGAAAGAAACAGCAAGAGGTGATGTTAGTGCTGCCGCCGGTAGGGTTTTAAACATTTGACGCCTCCTTCATTATCCATTTGCCTTGTGTGCCAAATGACGATAACCATTTTTATTATTTGGATGACTGTCTAGACTTATTGAATAACATTAATCTAACAACACGACTCTTTAACGATTAGACAATAAATAAACAATTCGCAAGTTTTGCTCGTTTTAAAAAGGAAGTTTATGGAAGTGATTGAATCTATAGAAACTAAAAGTACATAGGATAAAAAAATGGCTATATAACTAGCGTTATATAGCCACTCGAAACATATAATTATTAGGGTTTAGTCTTATTTACATCCAATTGCCATTTCTAATGACACCAACAGCTAACCCTTCAATTGTGAGCGATTGGTGTTCTAAATCTACAACGATGGGTGAGAAATCTTCATTCTCTGCATGGAGATACACTTTTTTCCCTGCCTTTTCAAGGCGTTTCACAGTCACTTCGTCTTCGACTCGCGCTACGACAACCTGACCGTTTTCTGCAACTTGTGTACTGTGAACAGCCAACAGATCGCCATCTAAAATTCCAATATCCTTCATGCTCATACCATCTACGCGTAGGAGGTAATCGGCCGCTGGCTTAAATAAATTAGCATCTATTTGACAGTGACTTTCCACATGCTGCTGAGCAAGAATAGGTTCACCTGCAGCAACACGTCCTATTAAAGGCAATCCAGGATCTTCTTTCTCTAGTTCCTCAACAAGCCTAATGCCGCGACTCGCCCCTGGCACCATTTCAATCACACCTTTCTTGGCCAGCGCCTTTAGATGCTCCTCGGCCGCATTCGCACTTTTAAAACCAAGGGCGTCAGCGATTTCAGCTCTCGTTGGTGGCATTCCAGTATCTTTTATGAATACTCTAATTAGTTCAAATACTTGTTCTTGTCGTTTTGTCAAAGGCCGCATATAACTGGTTTTCCATACAGTACATTTAACTGTGAGTATATACAGTTATATAAAAATCGCAAACTTTAATAGCTTGTAATCCCATCAGCACGTGGAGTAGATCTTTATAAATCTAGAGTAGCGGATGAAATGAAAATCCTAAGAATTTTTCGGTTTTTAAATCTTAAAATTTGTAACTAATTGAAAAATAATGATATCAGAATTTTATGATGTATTTGTTATTCAAAATTGGCACAAAATTTGTGTAATGTGCCATTTAATAGAAGTTTAGAGTGATTGAGCGGTATTTATGTACAGCGTGATCCTTAATTCGGATCTGATCATGTGTTGAATACGGATCTAATACGGATCTACTTTTAGTTGATTTTTCCTAGTTTCCGTACAGCTCTTCCGAGTAATTCAAACTTATCATCATAGCTAATTTCAAATTGTTCATAGGCACTATTCTCGTTACTCGCCTTAATGCTTTTCGGTAAAAACTGTAATCTACAAACTGAAATACGACTGTTAATCTTCATAACGTAAATACCATCACCTGCGTTCTCTGTATTAGTCGTTAAAAGTAGAGTATCACCATTTGAGATTAACGGCTCCATTGAGTCGCTTTGTACTACGTAATATGCGGAGTTCTGAGCGTCCATTTTGAGAACTGATTTAAGAAATTCATTACTAACTGCGACAGACTCATTCGAGTCAACTGCTTTCAAGCTGACATTGCTATCGTCACTCTTTTTATTTTTAACTTGCTCGCCTTGGCCATCTAAAATCCAAGTCAAGGATACGTTTCTATCTTTAGCTAGTTTGTATAGCTGAGTATACGGAACCGAATTCCTATCCATCCAACCGTTGAGCGTTTGTGGATATGTATCCAGCGCCTTAGCAACTTCAGTGTTTTTTGTAACACCTAAGAGTTCCTTTAGCCTCGGTATAATGTCGTTTTTCAGATTCAATTCAGTGCTCATAACTCGTATCCTTTTTACTCGTTATTAGATTCTAATATAAAAGATACATATAAAAAATAAATATTTCTAGTACAAAAATTAAATATATTTAGTATTTATAGTTGACATCCATATGCAAACCTAATACAAATATAAACATATTAGGTATTTCGTTGCATTAAGGATAAACAAAATGATTATTTTGGAAATTTGTCCACCTTCTAAGAAGTTGTACAACACTGTAAGAGCTGCATACGCCTTCAAAGGCGATTCACTAAACAAAGCATGTGAGAAAATTGGTGTAGCACCTCAGAACGCTAGACAGGCGCTTCATGGCGCTTGGGCTGGAGAAAAAGCAAAGCAATGTGTTGACCAAATTCTTGAAGACTGTGGATTGAATAGTCAGGGAGTTTAGTTATGCAGCAAGTGAGTTCAAAAAACTGGATTAACTCTACAGACCTAGCTCAGCTAATGAGTGTCGGCGAGCGCCGAGCAAGAACGATTCTTTCTGCTGGCGAAATATCCAAACAAGTCATTAAAACTAAAGAAATTACTGGTGTTCGAGGTCATGGTGGTAAAGGTTTGCTCGTTGATGTAAACAGCCTACCGCCTGAACTTCGCGAAAAGTACTATTTATCTCAGGTTGGCAGTGCATCTACGGAGTTATCTCCCCTGGTTGCTGATGCTGTCGAACATGGAGACGTAGCTACACATAATACCGAGTCGCGTATGCGTACTGCTTTGTGGCGATTTGAGCTTATTCGTCAGGCTCTAGACTTTGATCGTCATAGCTCTGAACGTGGCGCAGAGGTTCAACGAGTTGCGGGTAAAACCTACATAATGCCAAACGGCAAATCTAAAAAAGTTACTTTAGATATGCTTTATCGTTGGATCAGCACTTATGAAAATGGTTCGGGAAATGTGCGCGACCTAATGCCCAAAGTTCGTGAAGATACGGGTCGAAAAAAGAATTTCATACGTGATGTAGATAACTTAGTTAAACAAGGTTTTTTATCTAAACGCACACATGAGCAAATTGAACAAACGATAGAACGTTACGTAAAGTCGCTATGGGCTAATAATGCCAAAGGTTGGCGTACAATCACGGAGTACGCAACAGGCCGATTACACGACCTTTTAATAGAAGCTGGTGTAACACAAGAGCAAATTAAAAACACAAAAAGCGAATGTGCTGTCACCCGCGCTTATGTTGAACGATTTAGATGTGAATATAAATTAGTAGCGATACATGATAGCGATGCAAAACTATTTTTTGACCGCTATATCCCACGTATCACACGCCATACTGACGGCCTGCGTCCCATGGATCTAATTGTGGGTGACGTTCACCCAATCGACATTAAATGTCGCCGACCTGATGGCTCTGTTGTATACCCTCGCGCCATTGCATGGCACGACGTAGGCACTGGCCGCATGTGGTTTACACTGATCATGCTCGAAAAAGGCGAAGGTGTGCGCCGTGAACACGTTGCCATGTCATTCGCTTCTATGTCGCAGGAATGGGGCTTACCTGTCCGTTTATATCTCGATAATGGTAACGAATATAAATGGGCTGAAATGATGCAGGGCTTCCTTGAGATTGCAGAGCTTAGCAGCAAAATGAGCGTCACACTTATGGATGCTGAGCGCGAATTAGGCCGAATCCTACGCAGTCGTCCTTACAATGCGCCAGCTAAAGCCATTGAGGGGCTATTTTCGGTCATCGAACAGTATTTCGGTAGCATTACCGGTTATGTAGGCGGTAATCGTCAGGACCAGAAAAAGCAAAATGTGGGCAAAGAGCCTGTCGCATTCCCTGGCACAATGGACGACTTTCACGCCCAGTGTGACATTGCATTAGAGCGCTACCATAAACGTGCCCAAAGCGCCTTGGGCGAGCGTTCACCCAACCAAAAATATGCAGATTTTGTCAGTCGAGGATGGGGCAAAGTTGCTGTCACTCAAGAGACTTTGCTGTTTGCATTCGCTGAAACATACGAACCAAAAGCAGACCGAGGCGTAATTTCAATCAACGGGCATCATTATTATCACGACGACTTGTTGCCTTATTCAGGTCGCAAAGTTACTGCACGCTGGGCCCGTCACGACCCTTCAAAAGTGTTGGTTTATGCCGATGGCCGCAACCTGACATGCATAGCGCCATATGAGCCAGAATATGGTGTTCTTGAGAGTAAGGGCGCGAGAGAGCAAGCCCGTCGTACTCAGACATTAAAACGGATCATTACTGCACGTCGTAAGCACTGTGACCGATTAGACCTTGTTGAAGAAATGGCTGATTGGAACAAGCGCCTACCAGACGCGCCTGAAGCGCCAACGATTCAAACTGTGACCGTTGCACCTGATAGCCAATTGGGCCAAGCGCTAGAAGCAATGAAACAAGAGAATCAAACGGTTAAAAAACCTAAAAAAGTTTACGACCAGTTCCTTACGGACCCGAACAATGTGCTACTCGATGATATTGAGTGGGACGATGACGATTTACCAAACTAAGGATTAGCCATGACGATTGAAACCAATGACATAAAACGTGCTGTACAACTCGTCAATACCACAGCCAACGCAACTGAACGGGTTGGGCGAATTATCGGCGACCCTGGCACGGGCAAGTCAACCATAACTAAGTACTTAGAGCGTGAAATGGGGGCTATACGTGTTGCACCATGGAAAGACATTGGTGCAAAAGCGCTACTTGAGCTGGTAAGCCAAGGTGTCGGCATATACACAGGTTCAGCATCAAAAGACCGTTTGATGATCCGCTTAAAAGAGTTTTTAGACGGCCAGCAAGTGATCGTGGTTATAGACGAATGTAACCATCTGAATTGGAAACATTTGGAGTTGTTGCGTTATTTGCCTGACGAATGCGGTGTAACACTAATCCTTTCTGGAACACGAATATTCGAAGAGCAGTTTACCTGCGGCAAAAGCAAAATTTACCTAGAGCAGCTTATGGGCCGAATTGGTAGTAAGCAACTCAAAGTGAAACCAATGACCATGAAAGAAGTTGCCGGGTATGTACTGAAGCCCCGCCTGCAACAAGAAGTAACCAAAGAGCTTGCAAAGCGCTTTTTTGCATTTTCAAAAGGCGGAAACTGGCGAATCGCAAACGCCTTAATGGTCCAGTGTGAACGCATTTTAAATGATGGACAGTTTACAGAGTTAACTGAAGAAATTATTAGTACCGCAGCGTCAACTATGGGGGACATCTAATGAACTACTTACAACTAGTGAACAGCATTTCAGAAAAATCAGCGCTTGATGAAATACAAGTAAAAGCGGCTCTTGAGGCACTAGCTTCTACTTTCGCAGAGTGCTACGCCAAAAGCGAGCCCATTGTGTGGCCACAAATGGGCACATTTCACGCCAGACATGTACCAGAGCGTTATGGCCCAGTTGGTAGGAGCCTGAATACACATCGAGTTGCAGGATATAGCTCTTATCATTTTTCAGCAGGTGAAACCCTCAAAACAACAGTGCGGCGCATCAAAGAAGCACAAAGCGAAACCTCTGAGTAAGCCAGAGGTCTGCCGGGTGTGGTTGCCCGGTACTGATGAGCAGCCAATACAGGAGAACAGCGTGAATACAATACCTGATGGCTACATGAAGGATGCTAAGGGCAACCTCGTAGCCAAACAAAACATAAAACCCATAGATTTGATAAGACACGACCTTGTTTATCAATTAACCCATAAAGCCATTGAGCAACAACAACTTTTACGAGAGTTCAAGGTGCAGATGTTTACCGAAGTTGAGAGTTTTGTCGAGCTGTCTGCAAGTGAGTATAACGAGCAACTAGGTGGTAAAAAAGGGAACATTACGTTAGTTAATTTTGATGGTACTAAGAAAGTTGTTGTTCAAGTAGCTGAGCGTAGGCACTTTGACGAGCGATTACAGGTAGCAAAAGAGCTGATCGACAAATGCATACGCGATTGGTCTGATGGTGCAAATGATCGTGTAAGAACACTGGTAGAGCACGCTTTTCAAGTGGACAGACAAGGTAAAGTTTCACTTGGCAGGATCTTGGACTTACGCAAGTTAGAAATGAATGATGAGCGCTGGGACCAAGCAATGAAAGCTGTTGCAGACAGCATACAAATAACTGATAGCAAGGAATACATTCGATTTTACCAGCGCCCCACAAGCGCAGATAGCTGGCAACCTATTTCACTAGATATTGCAGCGATTTAACTTAAAACACACAACAGGAAAAATCATGAACAAAGCACAACTCATTCAACAAATATCAGAAAACGCAGGCATTAAACAAAAAGATGCTGAAGCGTCACTAAACGCGCTTATTAGTGCAGTCACTAAGTCACTTAAACAAGGTGAATCGGTAGCCCTAGTAGGTTTTGGCACATTTGAAGTGACTGAACGCGCAGAACGCACAGGCCGAAACCCGCAAACAGGCGAATCTATAACTATTCCAGCGGCTAAAGTACCCAAGTTCAAAGCAGGAAAGACGTTAAAAGATGCTGTTAATCATTAAAAAAAATTGAGTACCTCTGGGGGCTTCGGCCCCTTTTTTAAGATTGGAGTTGTTATGCAAATTAACAGAAATGCTTATTACGGCCTGATCCATAAAGGTGCAGCACGTTTGCTTGGCCTAAACCAAATGTTACCGGAAGATGCTGACGCGGTTTATAGAGACTGGTTAAAGCAAACTACCAGTAAAACCAGTTGCAAAGACTTAACCGATGCCCAGCTAAAAGCGCTTAAAAATTTGTTAGAAGCCAAAGGCGCTTTGCCTAAGCCAGTTGCAAAGGCACAGCAGCAAACGGGCCAGAATAACAATCCAACAAACAACCAATATAAAAAATTAACAGCGGTAGTTAAGTCAAAGGGCTGGTCGGGTTTAGGTGCACCAGAGTTAGCTGATTTTATACAACGCACAACGCAGCAGCAATGTGTATCTGTCTATCAACTCGATAGACGCCAAATGTCAAATGTGATCACCGGGTTGGAGAAGTGGAAAGTATGAGTGATTCAGAGAAATTAAAAGATAGTTACGGCTCTTTGGCAAAGCTTGCTAATAAGTGCGGTATGGATAGAACCACCATATATAGAGTACTAAACGGCACGTATACGGGTGATATAGCGCCACATATTGACAAAATTAATGCGCAGCTACGCGCTGATAAATCTGATTTTCAACTGGACATAGAGTCGTTATCTAAATTGACGGTTCCCCGCAATATTGTGAGCAGAATTGAAGCACTGAGAGGAACAGTTCAAACCATCACTAACCACTGCCCAGAGCACACCCGCGAGCTGTTACAACTGGTTGTGTTTGAACTAGAGGATATTTACCAGCTATGCAACAGCTAAACAATCAAACAATAGTCAGCCCTCAGTCAGTGGAAGATGTTGAGGTTATTTTAAAAAGTCATTGGCCAGATGGCTGGATACCTGCAAACGAGTTTTTTGAAAAGTTTAGCATTGGGCGAATTGACCAAAACGTGATCAAATCAGAATTGGGCTGTGTTGATGTGTTTAAGTTGGTCGATGTAGCTGATCTCATTTGGGATAGGTCTAACTATGGCGCAGCAGACGCAGCAAACTAATTTAGTGCCAGCCAGCAAGTATGTAACTGGCTGTGCTCGAACTCGTCGCTCTAAAATTAAAGAGCTACACTTTTTTTCTTGCCGATTTCACGGTTGGTATGTGTTTGTTGAAAGTGATAGTAATCAAGAAACTGTTAAGTCGGGTCAGCAGCTTGAGTTATTTTAAACGCTTATTTAAATCTGTAGCTTAGATCAAACCCTTGCACTTTCTTTACATTTCTAGTCAGTCTATCATTTTGATAAACAAAAATTGGTTCACCCGTTTCATATTGATCATCTTTACATAGAAATTGGTCGTTTATATAATCAGCGACATAAGTACCAGTTAAATCAAAAGCTTGCCTACCTTTTATCACTCCAACTACTTTATATGTTTTACTTATTATTTTGGAGTCAGCAATCCAAGCAGAAATACCGCCGAAAAAATTTAAAACTGGTATACCGTAGCGAGCAACAAAAAGCGCCATTTCTAACATGTTTAACCCATTTGAATGGGGGGCACACCCATAACGATAAAGGCACAGCATATCATTGTGGTTAACATTGCTTATCTCAACACGAAGTTTGCTTACGTCTACACGCGGGGCATTTGCGGATGTTATGGAGAAACCTCCATATATTCCGGGTACTTTAAGTTCAGTATTTAGATAATAAGTGTACAGCCGTTGAATATGTAGAGGCTTGTCACCTGTTCTATCAAGCTCTAGCAAAACGCCATGTTTATCATCTTTTATCTTAATACTCGCTTTTTCCTGAGTAATATCCTGATTACCAATTAGAGCTACATACTCGTTTCTGTTGATAAACGCGATATTTTCCCCTCTTGGACTAACAAAAATTGCACATAATGTGCATCTACCAAGAGTTTCGGATGGTTCAAACCAAATTATTGGCTTGCTGTAGATTGAAAAAATAACCCCAATCATTGAAGTTGTACAATCTCCAATGCGTAGCTCTCCTGTATCAGTTAGTGCCATTAATGGGTCATGTACATACCCATTTTCAAATGTTTTTGGTGAACGCTTTGCTTCCCAAACTCTCTGTTTTGATATTAGTGTATTGGTAACTCTATCGTGGCAAGAAGGGCACAACAGAGTCATTTTGTCAGGGTCATGTTCTTTTGCGTCACAAAACTCAGGCTCGATATGTTCATACTGATATAATGCGCTGCCACAAATAACGCACCCGTATCCAGCTTCATCTCGGATTTGCCTTCTAATTGCCGCTGGTATGTACCTCTTCAACTCGTGTTTATTAGCCATAATATATATAATCTCAACATATTGCAGATATAAAATTAAAGGCTAGTTGAGTTGGCGTTACATAGCAAAAACATATATATGCGTCACTAAACTATTTGTTAATTCCCAATAAACGGCTTTTATCCTGGCTTGATTTACTCGTACCGACATAAAACTGCACACAAGCGACCCAACAGGTTTGTAGCGTACCTAACATAAACATGGCGAGGTGTTGTCGCTCAGTTGATAGGTCCACTAAAAAAACCACAGCCATGGCTCCAAAAAATCCGATGGTTAGTAATAGAGTTAACACGGCTGGCATATTAGATTTAGTCAGTATCTGCATGTGTCGTGCATCACGTTTATCAGCAAAAAATAACTGTTCGTAACTGATATCTTGCTCTCGCATCTTAACTTTAAAATCGTACTCCGCTTGTTGTAACGCGGCGATATCTGCGTCCGTAGGTTGTTTTAAACGATGTTCTACTTGTGCATCGTCGTCATCACCAAAAGCCAATTTTATCACCTGACTTGCAAGTCCCGCATATGGGCCACCAATCGCTGTTACCAGCGTTGGGGCTACGTCTTTGAATGTGTCTAGTAGTTTCATTGCGTCCTCCTTTTACACAAGTCTATGTAAAAGTTCAGAATCACTTTGCTGTACAGCAGTCCGAATTTTGCAGCTCAAATAGAATGAAAATACAAAACAGCAAAATGTCACCGACAATATGGGGGAATGTATGGGTTTAGTATTTCACAGAGTCACTGAGGGGGAATTTGTGCGGTTGTTTGAAACTGGCGTTATGCGTAAGTTTATAGCACAACAAAGTATTGAACGAAACAAATACCATCTAATTGGCATTGCACCAGAAACCAAAACCGCATACACCATTCGCCATGGCCGTGTTGATGAATTGCGTACATGGCGCTTAGATAATCTCGGGCAATGGTTAGCAACTAAAAATGTGCAGGCTTGGGAAGTACAAAATAAGCCTAACTAAGCATGTCAATTCGTGTATTATTGCCTCTAACCATTTTACAACACAATTAACAAGGAAATAACTATGCAACAGTTAACCAATAAAGAACTATTGAAACGCATTTCAGGCGGTAGCAACTCAGGCACTGGTTCAAGGCCAAAGGCCCAAGATTCAGTAAAATAATTCTATTACGGTGGCAAATGCCACCTTTTTCAACTTTGCGCGGGTTATCGCGCTGCTTCATCAACAATTGCACTGGTAATGGTGACTTCAATACAAACCGGAAATTGATCATTAGCGAGTTGCTGAAACCCAAGCGTTGTGGTTGCTCTGTATACACCCGGTAGCGACTGGCAAGCTGTGATCAATTGCTCAGGAACGATGTCTCGCCCAAGCTGGTTGCGCCAGTCATCCACAATTTTCTCAACTTTTGCTTTCGCGCTTTGCTCGCTTGGATCTGTCATTGTCGCTTGATTGCGATAGAACTGCAGCACTATCTCCACACTAAAATTAACGGCGTTTGGTAGCTTTAGTGTCACTCTATCACCCACTGGACGTACTTTTTTGTCACTGATTGTATCCATGATCAGTTGCTGCATAGCGTCGTCTGGAATTTGCCCACCACGTAGCAATGCTATCACTTCAACTTCACTGGGTGCAGGACTTGTTACCTTTGCATCAACGATATTTTGATGGGCTGAACGAGTGTAAAAAATATAGCTATCTTCGGAGCCTGCTGTACTGAACTTAGAGGGGGCCAGTTGCAAACGTACTCGATATGCCTCATCCGATTCTGGTGCTATCCCACCGGATGACGTATCAATATTACTCACGTTTTGCACATAGGCTAGCGGCTGAGTGAGCTGATTGATTTCACCGGGTAAAAACCCATTGCCACCAGTACCTGCGGTGCTGCACATCAAAATTGTATCCACTTGGTTTTGACCCGGCATGACTGTAATAGCCGTTTTGGTTACAAAAATAGTTTTATTGTCACTGGCTCGCACTTTTGTGTTTCTTGGTATCGTAAATGGCTGTGCATGGCCATTGCAGTTGAACACGACCCTTACCAGCGCTGAGGCAGCGGGTAATCTTGGTGTTGCCATGAATTGACCATATTGATCCAACCGTTCGCCCACAGCAAAGGCAAGCAGATTTTGTAAGGACTCAAAGTTGATATGCTGGCGCAGCAAATCGCCCTCATACGCAACTTGCTCAAGTAAAAATGTTTCAGGGTATGTTTGCGCCGGATATACACCAGTGCCTGTCTGGTATTGCTGTTTCAGTCTGGCCAAGCGCTCTTGAAATGTTGTGTTGTCTAGCTCAGGTGCCTGTAGTAATGAGATATCCACGACTTACTCCTTTACTTTTAAGTTGATTCGGGTCGTCCAGCCAGTTGTACTGTTTAATGTGGTCGTAACTTTTTCCGCCAGCCAATTGGCTGGTAGTTTTCCAGCATTTATCAGTTTTATGGTTGAACCAGCATCTATGGTTGCACCTGTGAGCGTCAAGGTACCAGTGCCTCCGGCTGATTTGTTTTGCGCTTTTAATTGTGCCTGGCATTTATGCTGTGCATCACTGATATCATTGGCAATGTCATAAAGCTTTAGTGTTTTATCGCCTGGTATCCCGTCAGCGGTCTCGGTATGCACGATCAACTTTTTTTGCTGTGCATCATAAAATTGAATGGTTGCTTTAGCGTAGGCTTTGCGGGGGTTTATCTCAAAGCTTGCTGCTTTTAGGTTCGGATCTTGTTTTATATCGATAGCAACCTCTGCAACCGGCGGCTTGGATAAGAACAACAACAGATCGCCTTTAATTGCATAGTAATAGCCATACTGTTTACTGAGCCGCTGTAATAGTTGGTGCGCTGACTCTTGGCGCATGTCTAACCGCTTCAGGTTTTGGTCTTGGCCATCAACATTTGGATTAAGCCCCGTTTCACCTGCTAATGTGCCAACCACGGCATGTAATGAGGTATTGGCAAATGCGCGGCTTTGCACTTTGTCCAATGCGTCACGGTTAATTTCCTGTGCCAAAGCAGACACCACAAATACACTGGGATTGAACCTTGGAGCCACTTTATCAATCGCATATTTACCCAGTGCCCAACGTCCACTTTCAGAGATGATCACCGGCTCAATTAAATCACCATAGTCTGGGAACCATTCATTTATAAAGCGGTTGTCCATGTTGTTTAAGCGCAATGATATTTCGTCTTTTCCGCCTTCTAATGAGTCAGTAAAGGTGAACTCTTCTATAAACGCGCTTAAATCTTCAGTTACATCTTGGCCTGCCCAGGTTAACGCTAATTTGGGTTGTTTTAACGTCGCCATGGTGCAGTTCCTGCGGTTTTTTGTGGTATTTGTTGGATGCTAGGTAAATTTATTTTGAGCCCCGCTATCAACGTAGTTGCATAGCGTATTGGGGGTGGCAATTGAGCATTAGCGGCAATAATACTGTTGACCGTATCCATATCGGAGCGGCCCAAGGTGCGCACTGCTAACTGGTCCCAGCGCTCTCCATCTCTGCTAATAGTCGTGTTCATGGGCGAACCTCTACTAAGTTAACAGTGAGCTTAATCACGCGCGTATGACCTTCGGGGGACGTATTGAGCAAATCTTTTTTTATTTCTCGGATAGCAAATTGACCAATTTGTTTACCACCAATCACTAATGGTGCGTAGGTTCCTGTGCTTGCTGCATCGTTCAACTGACTATAAATAGTATCGGGATCACAATAACGGCTGTTTAACGTCCACGACATAATGGTCGAATGCTCGTCTTCACCCATAAATTCATGGCTTGGGTATCTATTAATCAGCGCATGAGACACCAGTCGATATTGCTGTGTGCTTGTGAGTTTGTCTGGACTCGATGTTGTTTCAAAAATGACCGCGCCCCAGCTCCCCCAAATCATAGGTTTACTCCACGACTAGATCGTTGTCGCTATTCGATAGCGTGATCTGCTGTAATGTCGGCGGTGTATGATGGCGAAGTACTCGTATACCCAGTTCCATTTGCCAATCTTCGCGGTATAAAAACAGCTCATCGCCTTCAATTTGAGCAAACTCACCCTTTACTTTTTTGATGTTGTTAACGCGCCCATATTCAGATAGCGACAGCCCCGTACCCAACGTGATTGGTGCCGTACATTGTGTTTTTATGTCGTTATCTGGGTGCATAAATTCAGCAACACGAATAGATAAAGCGAGCGCCTTATCCGTTAAAATCAGCTTTTCGTTACCACCTTCAATACGCCAACTAAACACAATTTTTACCTGTGCCTCGTATGGTACATCTGTCTGCCCTAAGCTCTGAGCTAGCGGGTGTAGGGTAAGTTCTCCGGGTAAAAGTCTAAAGTGGCTTTTAGAGCCTGCTTTGCTCGGCTCTATGACACCAGGCATATCCAACAGCTCAACTAATTGTTGTTTAAGGTGATCTAAGTGTTTGTTCATGCTGCATCCTCATTAGCGCCTAAACGATTACATGCAACAGCAAAATTGTCGGCGGTGAGTTCAACCCCTATAAATGGATTTCGGCCAGAGCAAGCAAGGCCCGTAGAACCAGAACCCATAAATAGATCTAAAATGGTCTTACCGCTTGGCACGATTTGAATCAAATCGGTCATAAGATCAATTGGTTTACCTGCGATATGATGTTTACCGCCTTTTTGCGGCGAGTGCGTAAAACAACCCGGTAATGCGGGACGGTTTTTAGCGTCATCGTCTAATGACCCCTTAGTGCCCCAAACTACATATTCGCATTGCGCCCTAAATTGGCCTTTTTGCGGGCGTGACGCTTTGGTTTTATCCCAAGGCACAATCCCACGTTGAATAAATCCGGCTGTTTGTAATGCAGTGCAAGTTAAGGGAAGTTGCCGCCAATCGCTGAATAATAAAACGTAAGCACTTGGCTCTAAAACTCTATATGTCTCGGTTAACCATAAATTTAACCAAGCTAATTGACTAAACTGATCTCGGTTGTCGCCCACAAACTCAGGGTATAGATCCTTAAATCCCGTGCCTTGGTACTTTGTGCTGGTTTTTTGCACTCTGTCAGAGCGATGTAACCCGCCAGAACTATAAGGCGGATCGGTAACTAATGCGCCAATACTATTACTCTCAAGTGTTGCTAAGAATGCAAGCGCCTCACCATTAATCAGCGTCCTATCTTGATGTTTAACTACTTTCATTATTTATGTACTCCCGACATATAACTTTTCACAAACTTTCTCAGCTCCAACTTTTGCGCTTTGGTGAGCTTCATAAATCGACGAGCAGGCACCACAACTTGCTTTTTGCGATAGAACAGCAAATATGCTGGGCGCTGTTTTTTGCCATCTTTCCCAATTTTCGCGGGTAACTTTAACCCGATCCCTTTTTGACCAACCGGAGGCGCCCCAAGCACAGAGCCGCCACGCCAAGCAATTGACCAGCCGCGTGATTCCAGCGAGCTTAAAAAGCCGCGAACACCTTTAATATTGGTTTGTAGCTTCACTTGCCGTGTGGCTGGTATCGTCAACATCTTGGCCGTTTTGGGCTTAATCACGCCGCCGTTATTAAGCAAAGGCGCATGAGCTTTATTGGTGCCCACCAATAACGAGTCGTTACGGGTTGTATAAGTGATACTGGCTCGCAGCTCACCGCTATCTTTCAATGGCCCTTTATTACCTTTTAAACGCCGAGTTAATACGCTATTGCCTGGCTCGCTAAAATCGGTGATCACCTGCTGTACACCAGCGACAACCAGCGGCCCCATCGCTTCGGGCAAACCATGCGCTAGGCGCTCAAACTTATGTAACGAACTCAAAAAATTTTTCATGTTGCAAAGTGTGACAGAACGCTGAGCCTCACTTTGCTGTACAGCAATGCGCGCACGTCGTAATAGCTAAACTGGCCAGTAAGTTAATTACGAGGGTAAAAAAATGCGTATTTATCAACTGTTAAGAAGGCATGAAGGACTGCGCTTATCTGCATATCAATGCAGCGCAGGTAAATGGACAATTGGCATAGGCCGCAATCTAGAGCAAAACCCATTATCGTTGGATGAAGTCGAAGCACTGTCATCAATGGGTGTGAATTGTTGTGAGCCAAAAGCGATGCGGCTGACTGAAGAGAGCCAAGCGTATTACTTGCTAGCTAACGACCTTGAAAAAATCAATCAAGCGTTGCCAAAAATGTTTAGCAACTGGTGCGATATCAGCTATACACGCCGCGATGTGCTGCGCGATATGGCGTTCAACTTGGGCCTAAATGGGTTAGCAAAATTTGTAAAAATGAGAGCGGCTATTGAGGCTGGAAACTGGGTCGGCGCGACATTCGAAATGTTGAGTTCTCGTTGGGCACGGCAAGTCGGCGACTGTTTGGGGCAACGGGCGTACACACTAGCCAAAATGATGACATCAGATGAATACCCGGAGTGGACGCATGGATAACGCAACAATGCTAAAAGCCACCATGTGGCAAATGTCATTACAAGAGCCTGATACAACATCAGAAGCAGAGCTAAAGAAAAAGGCTGAGTCATCAATCAAGCGCTGGAACGACCAGCGCAAGAAAATGAATTTAAAGGAATGGACATGATCAACAATTTAAATCTGTCAGAGACCATAAAACTGTGTTTGAACGGCGGCGCAATCATTGCGGTTATTTATCTCAGTGGCCAGATTAAAGGGCTAACCGAAGTGCTTAAACAGACGCAAGTACAAGTAGCGACTAAAGCAGGTCAGAAGGAACATGACGAGTTAAAAACACGCGTAGACCAGATTTACGCGGATCTGTATGCACCCAAAGGAGGCTAATTTATGCCACCACGCGCTAAGTTAGAGATGCTGGGTTTGCTTAAACGAGCCGTTAAAATGTACACGGAAGAAAAAATGGAGATCCGCGCGATTGAAACCGTATTTAAAGCGGAAGGTTATAGTGTTAGTAAAAGTGCGATCCAGCGCTCATTGAAAAACTATGAGGACGTAGCAGCTACACACGCAAAGGCCCTCGATGAAGCCAAAGTATTGATGGAGACTGTAAAAGACACGCCAAATACGGAAATACTCGAAACCGTTAACTCCATTATGGCTGGGAAATTTCTTGATTTTGCAAAATCAATGGACGATATCGACTTTTCTGATCCCGTTAAATTTATTAACTCTTTGTCGCAATTGTCGCACTCTCAATCAAACCTTGGCCGCTTGCGTATGGAGTATGAAAAAGGCTTTGAAGCAGCTAAAAAGCGTTTTTTGAAAGAGCTTGCGGCACAATTACAGAGTGAACCTGAATTGCTGCAAAAGTTGCGTGAAATTGTTCACCGTCTCAATGCGAAGGGGTAAGCGTGTTAGAAGAACTGCTGGCCGAAGCTGACGGCGATTATGATGAAGATGAGGACATTAGACGTAAGGCGCGTTTAAAAAAAGCCAAGTCATCTTTTGCCTACTTTTGTAAAACCTACCTACCTCAGGCATTCCCGCTGGACTTTGCCGAGTATCAAACTGCATTAATTGATGTGGTCTCCACACGCACGCTCAGCATCGAGCAAGAACGGCTGTTTAAAAAGGTGATCGCAAAAACGGATCATGATTTTATCAAGATGCCCAATCCGGGCGAGCAATTGGAAGCTGTGCTTGATATAGAGCCGCGAGACCATGGTAAAACCACCCGTAATACACAGGCATTGCCGCTATGGATAGCGCTTAATTTTCCTGGTGAGTTTCCCGTGTTATGTGCCGCGTCTAAAGACTCCGCCACGGATATGCTTGATGCGATAAAAAGCGCATTAGAAGACAACGATGCGATTATTGACGATTACGGAGTACAAAAAGTTAAGGGCAATACCTGGTCAAAGAAAAAGATCCAATTAGCCAACGGCTCAGCCATTGCAGCAGTTGGCGCAGGCCAAACACTGCGCGGTATAAAGAACAAGTTTCAACGCCCAACCCATGTGATTTGTGATGATTTGCTGAAAGATGATGAGGTGGAGAGTAGAACGCAGCGAGATAAAATTTATAAGTGGTTTAAGCGCGTCATTTTAAACTTGGGTAAAGGCGCTTTAACCATCATCGCCAACACGATTATGCACCCAGATGATTTGCCATCAAGATTGCTCAATGAAATTGCAGAGGGTCAGCTCGAAAACTGGTTAGGTCTGCGCTTTTCTGCGGTTCTTCCCAAAGAAAATGGTGATGCACTGCAACATAAAGATATCAACGAGCATATAACACCACTGTGGCCAGAGCGCTGGTCAGTTCGGGATATCATCAAAAAAGCACGCGATTTAGGGTCGTCCATATTCAGTACAGAGTGGCTTAATCAGCCGTTATCAGATGAAGAACGTAAGTTTAAAGAAGAATGGATCGAATACTTCGCCCAGCTCCCCATCGATGTCATGCGCCGCTTGAAAATTACTATGGCTGTAGACCCAGCAACGGGCACCAAAAACGGAGATTTTAGCGCCATTGTTGTGGTGGGCTATGACCCAGAAACGGGCGTTTATTATGTGCTTTATGCGTGGATAGAACGAAAATCCGACTTGCAATTGGCTTACAAAATTATAGAAGTATTCAAAGTGTGGAAACCTAAAACGATTTGGTTTGAAGATGTTGTTTTTCAAAAAATCTATAAAAAAATGGTTGCCAGAGAAGCGGCAAAAATGGCTGTTCGGTTGCCGTTAAAGAGCTTTAAAGGCGGTAACAAAGACTTGCGCATCCAGAGCCTCGCCCCTTTTATCGAAAATGGTGTTTTACAGTTTAAAGAAGAGCAAACACGTTTAGTTCAGCAAATCCTAAATTACCCCAAAGACCACGATGACGGACCCGACGCGCTAGAAATGTGTATTTCAAAATTGGAAAACAGCGGCGGTTTTGTCGGTGGTTCAACCGTTGGCCACGCGGCTGTTCGCACCATCGCACAAAAAATCAGCGCGTTCACCGGAGGGTATCGGTAATGTTAGATAGGCTCATCAAACTAGCACAGCGTATTACTGATATTCAGTCTCGTCTGGAACGTCTGCTGGCCTGCGGTGAGGTGGTTGATTTAGACCCCGTTGGCCATCGAGTAAAACTTATTTTACCTGGACACGATAACGTGCAAACCGATTGGCTACCGGTGCTTAGCCGTCGGGCGCTGGGCGTACAAATTTACACTATACCCAGGATGGGTGAACAATGCTGGGCGCTATTCGTTCCATTCAGTGGGATGGAACGCGGCGTGGTAGTAGGTGCCACTTACAACGACACAGACATACCACCAACTGATAATCCTGCTCACACATGGATGCAGTTTGAAGACGGCACAACATTTCATTATGACCAGGAGCAACACCACTGCGAGCTGAATATGCCAGCGGGGACACTCGTAATTACTGCGCCGCACACCACGATTAATGGTGATGTGCAGGTTAATGGTAATACAAAAATGGACGGCACATTAGATACAACGGGCAATATTCACAGTGATGCAGAGGTGTCAGACGCGGTTCGCACTATGTCTGCTGACAGAGATATTTACAATAGTCATGATCACGATAAAAGCGTCCCCCCCCCTGCAAAAACACAATAACGCCTGTAACGCGATTTACGGGGTTGAAAATGTGGGTTGGTGTCATTGGGTTATTAAAGTGATGTGCATCAAAATTAGAGTAGTTTTAGGAGCAAATTAATATGTATGCGATGCGTTTAAACGGCCAGTCTCGCTATAGTGATATTATCGACGATATTAATCAAAGTATTGATGTGATTTTAACCACGTCCAAAGGGAGCCGCATTGCTGATCATAAATTTGGCTGTGCATTGTGGAATTTTCTAGACCAACCCATGACTGCCATGCCTCGGCTCATTGCCGAAGTAACCGCCGCAATTAATCAATATGAGACCAGGATAACGCTAACCCATATAGAGCCCGATATTAGCCAAGCGGCCAATGGCCGTTTACACATCAAGCTCAACTACCTATTTAATGGCCAACAATACAACTACCAACTAACAGTCAACCGCTAGGCGTTTGCTGTACAGCAAAGTCAATTTTCTAAAACGCCTATTCTAACTCCTAGTTAACCGACTAGGAGATCACTATGTCACTACAAAAAGGGATTGAGATCATTGAAACGATTTCGGGCCCAATCCCAATAAACGAAGTTGCAAGCGCTATTATCGCCGTGGTGGGTACGGCTGATATGGGCGACCTAGATGCAATAAAAATAGTACGCACAGCCGATGAAGCTGAAGCGCTTTACGGCATTAATGGTACGTTAGGCGAAGCGTTTGACGCGATTTACGACCATGTACAAACACTAACTGTTGTCGCAATACGTGTTGCGGAAGATGGCACCGAGTCAACACAGATAGCCAATGTGGTGGCGGGACTTAAACGTATTGAAGATGCCTATGGCGAGTACGGTTTATTCCCTAAAATTCTCATTGCACCCGGATTTAGCCATAAAATTGGTGTGGGCGCTGAGATGATAGCCATTGGCAATAAAATTGGTGCTGTGTCTGTGATTGATGCGCCAGAAACTGCCACACCAGAGCAGGCAGTGACATTTAAAGGCGCATTCAGCGACTATCGTGCAATAGTCACCTATCCGCGCGTTAAAACCCTCAATAATGCGGGGCAAGTCGTGTCCACTTGGCTGTCAGCACGTTATGCGGCACTAATGGCCCAAGTGGATAAAAACCAAACGGGAGAACCACACCACACCGGGTATTGGTGTAGCCCATCAAACTACGTTTTAAAAGGCGTTGTTGGGGTTGAACGTTCAATCCAATTTAACCCCCGAGACAATGATAACGCACTTAACTACTTAGCTGGTCAGGGCATTGTCTCGGTGCTTAACGATGGCTCAGGCTTTAGGGCTTGGGGCAACCGTTCAACGGCATTCCCATCAAAATCAGATTCGCTCACCTTTATTCCGTGGCGCAGAACCATGGATATCATCGAGGAATCTATCCAATTTTTTACGCGCCAATTTCTGGATAAGCCCATGTTTACCCGTCCCAACGATTTAGCCACATCCATGATTGGCCAAATCGAGTTAAGCGTGAATGACTTTTTACGCTCTAAAGTGGGCACGGCGTTGGTTTACGGGAAATGCGAATTGCGCATCGAGGACAATCCGCTCATCAACCTGGCTAACGGCAAGGTTAAATATCATATCCAAGCCACACCACCTGTGCCTATTGAACATGTGACTTACGAGGCAGAAGTCTATGTACCAGGGCTTGAAATCGCATTAAATCAATTATTAGGAGGCTAATATGGCGGCTGTAAACTGGCGTAGAAATCGCGTGTTAATCGGTGGTACTGACTATGTGGGCCGACTCGAATCTGGCGAACTCGAAATTAAGCGCGAAATGGTCGAACTAAAAGGTATGGGGATGCCTGGCACGGCCAAAGTGCCGAACGGCAATTTTGAAGCGGTCACAAGCAAACTCAAGTTCAATAATATCGCGCCGAGCGATTGGCGCAAAGTCATTAGCAACGACGGATACATCGACGTGGTGTTTGCTGGTGAATGCCAAGCGTTGGACTCAAAAAGCGGCCTGACATTTGACAACGTAGCTAACACCACTATTCGTGGTTGGTCTGAAACTATCCCCGGACAAAACCCCAACGACGAAGGTAAATCAGAGTTCGAGCTCACCATCAATGTGCAATTCATTGAAATGAAAGACAGCGGTGGAACCGTACTGCTGATAGACCTGGCAAATGGTTTGGTTGAGCCGAAGGAACTAGCGTAATGCGAGTACGTAAATTAAGGCTAGTAACACCTGGCAAGCAAGCGAACGGTCAGGTTGTCACCAGTGAGCATCTTAAGCAAGTCGTTAAGAACTATAAGGCGGAAGCACGGCCACCGATTGCGTTGGGCCATCCAGAAAAAGGCGCGGACAAAGTGCCTGCATTTGGCCGAGCCAGCGACTTAGCGCTTGATGATAATGGCGCGCTTGTCCTCAACCTCAATTACACACCTGAACTTACACAGCGTGAAGATGCAGGCGAGTTTGAAGGGTTTAGTGCTGGCATTCATCCACACCCAGAAACGGGCGAATACTACCTACACCACGTAGCAGCTTGTGGCCAACTGCCACCGGCTGCTGACACCAAAACACTGGAGCTAGTCGAGCTGAGCGCCACCACTGACGACACAATTTATCTAGCTGCTGAAACCATTGAAGAGGAAATCAACGTGACTAAAGAAGAGCTAACGGCGTTACTAGACGAAAAGTTAACGCCAATCACAAAAAAAGTGGACGCACTAGAAGCGAAAGTCAACAAAGGACAAGGTCAGGACGACCCCAAAAAGAACAACGCGAGCGAGCAAGGCACGGATGCCACAACTGATAAACCAAGCAAAGAGCTTTCTGCGGTTTTAGATACCGTCAAAGCTGACCGCATTGCCAATATTACCACCACTGCACAAGGCAAGGGTTTAAGCGATGACCAGCTCAAACCTTTACTTGGCATATTAAACAACGCCGAAGCTGTCGAGCTGGCAGACAACAGCGCCGATGGCCTGTACCAATCAACCATGGCGTTTATTACGGGCCTAGACAGCAAGGCGCAGAGTAATGCGGGGTTGCTAGATAATCTCGAACTTTCAAACCCCGGAGACAATGGCCAAGCCATTGAGCTGAGCGATTTGGCCAACAAACTTTAGGAGCAGGACATGAGTAATTTTAACTTAGGCAGTGTCACTGTTACACAAAAGAACATTGTTGAACCGAGCCACCCGCCGATTATTCGTAACCGCCGCTTTGTAACTGGCAATGGGGTTATTCCTGCTGGCACCGTCGTGGCCGAAAACGGCGCGAATTTGGTTGTTTGGGATGGCACAAACGGCAACGTTGAAGGGGTTGTTATTGAGAACGTAGATACCGAAAACGCTGAAACGGGGCCAGTTATAGAACACGGCATTGCCATTCGTGAACACGTACTCGTGAACGGCAATGCAATTACACCAGCCCAGGAACTGAAACTCAAAGCGGCGGGCGTTTGGTTAAGTTAACCAAATTCCATTTATTAAGGAGAACACCATGTCAAATGAAGCAAACCAAAAAGCAGCCCGAGAAGGGTTTAGCACCGCATACAACGGCATCTTAACAAGCGTTAGTAAGTTGGGCGGCAATGCGTACAACTTGCTACACAGCGAACACCGAGACGAGCTATTAAAAAACGTGCAAACCTCGCTCACCGAGTTAAAAAAAGCCGGTGTTACGTTTGATGAAGCGCTAAAGCCTGCGCCTACAAAAGACAAGTAAGGAAGTCCTATGCTAAACGTTATAAACACCATTAAAACTGTGCAGGGTTTTTTAACCCCACAGCACATCGCTCAGCGTATCGCCGCACAAAAACCTATAAATCAAGCTATTAGGAATTGGATATTCACGAATGCAGTGCAGCACCAACTCGCACACATTGCGACATCAGAGTTACAACAGGTTATACAAAACGTGCCGGTTGTGCGCCGTGGCACAGCCGCATACAACGTGGGTGGCAATGGCCAGTCGGTTTCGTTAATTGAGCCGCAGGGTATTGATATTATTGATTCAATATCAGCTACAGACATAAACAATATGCGTTTAATGTCCACGTCATCCATTCAGCAAATCGTTAATCAAAAAACCGATAGAATGATGAAAATAGTTTCAAAATCGGCGGAAGCGCTGTGTGCTCAATCGTTGACCGGGCAAATCTCATATCAAATGAAAACTGAATCCGGTATGGACACCTACGAAGTTAGCTTTGGTGAAACGCTAAAGTACACAGTTCCCACAAAATGGGATAGCAGCGAAGCGACAATCGTTAAGATTTTTAGCGATCTAACTAATATGAAGTCGGCAATTGAAGAGCAAGGATTTGGTACAAAAGTCGAGTTTAAGGCAGGTAAAAACGCGTATAACGGGTTGCTTGCCATCGCAGAAAAGACCAATAGCAAAACTATCAAAGTCGAAATTAAGGAAAGCACGGTGTACGTGGGTGGTATTGCTGTGACGATGGAAAGTAGCACCTATATCGGGGCGAACAAAAAGCCCATTAAAAAAGTACCCGACCATCAAATTGTGGCGGTTGATGTGGATGCTGGACACGGGTTCTGGTGGTTAGCACTGGATGATTTTGATGCGGGATTAGTGGCATTACCGTTTTTTCCAAGTCAAGAAGTCATTAAAAACCCAAGCCAAATGAACATTATAGGCCGCTCTAAGCCGCTTCCTGGCCCTGTGGTTAAGTCCATTTGCTGGGCTGACGTTGTAGCGGAACCTGCGCCATGACATTAAATGAGATCAAAAGCTTGGTCTCGGCTGAGGCTGTGCAGAGCAGCCTCGATAGTCAACTGTTTGAGACTCTTACGTATGACTCACCAGATAAAGTGCCACTTGCAATCAATAAAGCGGCAACTTGGGTGTATTCGAAGCTGATCGCAGGTAAGGCTCAAAATAACGACTTTAACAACGATGAACAGGCGTTGCTTAGCGAGGCGTTAAGCAAAATGGCTATTTACGAACTGTACAGCCTGTGTGAATTTGAAGGGACAGGCGAAGAAAAGCGCAAAGATGCCTATGTGATCCTTAATGCTTTATTAGGTATGCAAAGCGATGAGCAAGCAGTTAAAAAGTCCAGCAAAATAAGTGTACATCAAGATGCAAAACTCTCTTACAACCCCTTTAGATTCTAATAACCCATTAATTGGCTATTACCCGCAACCTGGGCAAATATACGATGTGCCCACGTTTAATAGCTACTGGGGCGCAATCCACACCATGTTGCAAGACGATCAGGTAATTGCATCTTTGGATTTACGTAAAAGCCGGGCATTGGCAAAGCCAACCATATGGGTTGGTGATGAACGGGCCATTGCGCTGATTAAGGACGTGCTCGCTAATCTCACATTTACCCAAGACCAAAAAGATGGGCTCAGCGCACTAGAACTAGGCTTTAACCCCTGCGAAATTCAATGGGGTAATGCGGGGGGGGACTGGTGGGTAGATTCTATTGAAAAGCGCGCCCCAGAAAAGTTTCGCATTGGCCAACGCGGTGAGCTGCTATACAGCAATCAAAGCTATGAGTTTAAGGCCGTGCCAGACAAAAAAATCATTTTGTTCACGCGCAATGCAACTAGAGAAAACCCCTACGGTGAAACTGTTTTAAAGGGGTGTTATCCACACTGGTCATCAAAATGGAATGCAATTGCGCAGGAATCCCGACTAGGCGATAAATACAGTATTCCCCCGGTGATTGCACTCACTGACTCCGAAGATCAAACCGAACTAGATAGAATTAGCGCATCATTAGCTGGGCTTGAAAACGCAACCGGCGTTGCCTTGTCTGGTGTTAAATCTATAGAAACGCTCACAGTAACCGGCAAACTAGCGGAGCTAGAAAAAACCATCAACGCCAAAAACAAAGCAATTTCCAAGGTTATTACTGGACAAACACTCGCCCAGGGCGAAAGCCAATATGGTACGCAAGCACTAGGTAAAGTACACGAGAATACCCTTGAAGCGTATGCAATAGAGGATATTAAGCTGCTGCTTAACCGTCTAAACAAAACCTTTTTCCGTTGGATATTAGAGCTAAACGGCTATGGCCATTTAAAAGCACAACTATTGTTTGATGAGCAGACATACCAAGATGCGCACATACCCAAACAAACAAAACAGTCGTTGCAACTCAGTAACCCAGGAACCGACTATACCGACCCCACACTCAATCTGTATTTATAATGAACGATCTATTATTAGCCGATGCGGTGCTGCTGCAACAAATGATTGATTTTGAGGGGCAATACGCGCGACACAGTGCCCGTATACTCCAAGATGAAATTACAGCACGGTTTACCAAACGCGCACCGCTGGGTCAAACACACGTCAAGGGTTTTGCACAACTTTATGCTTCAGCTATGACTCAAGCGTGGCTATATGGCAACTACCACATATATAAGCAGAGCCAAAGCCCAGACCCAATTGAACTCAGCAACGCCATATATGAAGTGCCATTTGCAGAAGCTGAGAGCTATTTACGTGCACAGGTGCCAATTAATAAAGGTGAATACGCGGAGCTAGAAGCGAACTTAAAGTTTCGCGCCTTTACTATTGCCAAAGTAAGCCAAGAGGCGGTCATAGTTAAAATTAAGGATATGTACCAAGCTCAACTAAAAGAAGGTCATAGCCCTGAGCACTTGCTGCAAAATCTAAATCAACTACTCGATGCGGCGGGAGTAACAGAGGCTAACCCAGGTTGGTTGCACACACACTACCGTAACAACATGATGACCGCGTATAACGCTGGGCGGTGGGCCCAGATAGAGCAAAACGAACACATAGAGTTTTTGATTTACAACGCCATCCTGGATGGCCACACAACAGAACTATGTAAAAAGCTACACGGTACAACTAAGCCAAAACGCGATCCCTTTTGGCGTACCTTTCACCCAACCAATCATCATGGTTGCCGCTCAATAGTGACCGCAACCACCCGTGAGCAGCTAAAACAGCGTAATATCACCCCTAGTGGCATTAAAACGGCGGATATTTACCAAAATCAGACGGCAAAACGTGAACACCAGTTCAAAGCACATCCCGGAGCAGCGCTAAAAACTATCCCAAATTCATTGGCTGTGCGTTCAATTCAATACGAATTAGGTCCAGCTATACTCAAATACAGTGCAAGCAGCAGTCTCGGATTTTTTTCGACCCGAATACAGGATTTAACAAAATCCAAATTAAGCAAAGCGGCAACTAATCACGCTATTGAACGCCGCCCTTGGTTAGCTGATTTAGTCGATAAGGCGCAAGCGGCTATTAATGGGCCTGACGAAGCTTGGCTGGCATTCAGTCCCCGTAAAAATGGTGAGTTTGATGCATCTATTGTGGTTATTCAGTGGCAAGATAAAGTAAAACAAGCAGGCATGGCTGTTGGGTTTAGGGCGTTTGCAGGCGGTGCGCATACGTTTTACACTATAACTCAGGATAAGTACGAGGCTCTAAAGCAACATGGCGCACAGCAAATATACATCAAAGATAAGTGACGAGTCGCTAAACATGGCGCTAACACTGCTGCTAGAGCCTGACAATTGGGCGGATGAGCGCGACGGACTCGTTATGCTCGACAACCTCTACAACCAAAATCAAATCACAGATAGCCAGTTAAAACGACTGGCTAATCAGCTCAAGAGCAAAGCGCTACTATATATAAGCAAAGAAGAGCTAAGCCAGCGTCCAGAACAAAACCACTTCTGGTGGTATCAGCCGTGGGAGAAGTAAGCGACTAAGTATTACTCAACCCAACCCTTTTGGATTGCTCTAGTTGTTCTTGTTGCTTTTGGTTTTCCTCGCTTAAGTCATTGGCCATCCCTGCCAAAGACATACCAAGTTCACGCAGTTGCTCTAATGGCATATCGTTGTTTGCATCCATTAACATGGTAGAGAGTACCTTTAATGAAGCTGAGATATGTTGAATCTGCATATTATTAATCTCCTTATTGACCTATTACGCTCAATTTACACAGGCGAATATGCAAAAATCTTCGTACTTTTAAAATTTTTTGATATTCAAAGATGCTACTCTTGCTCAGTTGTTACTTATTGTTATATATTTTACATATTAATAACATGTAATAACTCAACAGATCTTGATGCTGTTTATCAGGATACGGACATCAAATGAAGCTACTCTCTACAACAATTTTGGGAATGCTGCGCACTGCTGGAGGGAAAAAGCGCTCACAAACCGATATGGCTAAGTTGGCAGAAGTTAGCCTAAGAACTTACCAGAACTGGGAAGCGGGTGTTAGCAATGTCCCATTGCACAAGTACGTACAGCTGTGTGTTAAATTGTCTGTTGAACCTTCGCAACTAATACCGTCCTTATCAGCCTTAGTGCGTGGTGGTGAGCAGGCAGGTATAGAAGAGATAGACAAAGTAGATCAAACAAAACACGAGTGATATATTCATAAGAACTCAACAAACAGGAAGAGACTCTTATGAAAAAGCTATGTAAAAAACAATTGGCTGCGGTTGCAGGAGGCGGCACTATAACTCCACCACCAGCAGCAAGACAAATTCAGGAATATCAGATAAATGAGCTACTACAACGAGGAACGCAGACTCCACCACCGGTTGCCCCTTAGTTTTTTAAACCTGGCAATCTTTGCACTTATTATTGGGTATGGGGTCCAAATCTATCAGGACTCCCTTAACTTTCAATTATTAACGATAGGTGCAATTGCTTTTATAGCTGTTACTAAATTTAAAGATACTGATACGTTAGCGCTTGCGTTAATTCTGCTTGCCGCACGAGTTTTAGACTTACCCATGCAATTTCTACCTCAGCACTTTCCAAGCTTATACACTGGATGGGTCATTTACCCATACAACGCCATTTTTAATTTAGCTTTTCTCGTAGTACTAACGTTACGCGTACCTCTGTTACACAAGATCACAGGAAAAACAGATTTTACTTTTCGCAAACAAGACCACTTAATGATCCTCATTTTATTCATAGCCACCATTATGGATGTGCTTTTTTTAGGGGAGCATTTCTTGCGTAGATTAGATGTTATAAATGCTGTTTGTGAGGGCTGTATTGCACCTGATACGGTTCAGTACTGGTATGAAAATGCCCGTTGGTTGTATAGTATTCATCCACAAACTAAAGCAGCGTTTATGTTTATAGAATTGTTTGCACTTTACTCGATGACGTTTAAATTTATGCAGGCTCCAACCAAAAAACAATAACCACTAAAGTAGTGTAGAGGCCAGCAATCGCTGGCCTTTTTTGTATTGGATTTTTATAAATCCAACTATTGCTAATCAATTTTCGAGTACGCTATGCTGCGAAAGCGGCGTCGAAACCGCAACCGGAAATAGTATGCTTTTCATACACTGACTGCATTGACTACTGCTATCAGCTACGATACGCTTCTGTGTGTTGGGTGGCGTGAAATAAGGCATACATTGATTATGCGCGAATAAACGCGGACAACCTTCCGGTAACGTCTTTCGAACGCCCAACAGCGCTTTTATTCGAATATTGCCGGAAAACATTATGAATGATGACACTAAAAAGCTTGAAGAAGCTCAACAAAGGGCAAATGATGTAGCTGTAAGTTTGTCATGCATGTCTCATCTCATCTCTACACAGACTCTTGATACGAAAACTCAGAGTGAGATAGCAATCATCTTGAAAATACTTGGGGAATATCTCCAAGAGCCTCCATAACCCACGATATCGTTTTTATAGTGCCACATACCGATAAAACGTTGCTCTGCTAATTTGCAATGTTTTACATATATCATCTATGGGTAACTTTTTATTCTCGTACATCTGTTTGGCCATCACGACAGTTGGGTCATTTGCTGATATAGCTGGCCGACCACCAAGTCTGCCTCTTGCTCTTGCTGATTGTAGGCCAGCATTCGTCCGTTCCTGAATTAATCGGCGTTCAAATTGTGTAAGAGCACTAAATATATTAAATACCAGCTCACCACTGGCCGTTGTTGTGTCTATGGCTCCATCATTCAAAGATTTAAAAAACACACCCCGTTCAGTCAGTTCTTGAATCGTATTAACTAAATGGGTCATTGAACGACCTAATCTATCTAATCGCCATACGACAAGAGTATCGCCAGATTCTAATGCTGTTAGGCAAGCTTCAAGTCCTGGGCGGTTATCTTTTGCGCCTGATACGATGTCAGAATAAATATCACGTTCTGACACACCAAAGCGCGTCAAGTCATCAAGTTGCAGACTCAGATCCTGATCCTTGGTACTAACACGCGCATAGCCGATCAGTTTTCCGTGTTTAGATTCTTTACTGGCCATAATCTCACTTAGCTCCGCATTTTTTAAGTTAACGGAACTATGATAGTTGAGACTAGTTATTAAGACAAATAATGTGATGAATTTGTGCGCATAATGAGAGGTGGATCAAATATCTCGTTAAACGTCCGTTTTGTGAGACACTAATTTTAGCTAGCTGAGGTATTCACGACGGCTATATAACTCACTCAATGCGTCATCGAGCGCGTGTATCAACTCACTCTCACGTTCCTGAAAAACTGTGATGACTGTTCTACGTATATCACTCTCAGTTACACCTGCAGGGGTTTGTTGATTGGTGATATGAATCACGGGGTTTACAGCGTATTCAACCGATACATTGCTAACCGCATGTTTTACATCCGATTTATTCTGTTCTTGTTGCTGTACCTGATGCCAAACTGCTGGCAATTCTGCCGGTTGTTTGGGTGGTGATAAAATGTCCGGTACTCGATACTCTGGTTGCTCTAATCGTAATGTAGGTGTATCCGGGGCAATAACATCGGGTGATTTCAGCATTAGTGGATCAGGGTCTGCAACTGAAACGAAAATAGGATCAGGTTCTGTGATTACTGGCAGTGGAGAATCTAAAGGATCATGGTGTGCAGCATCAATGTTAGATTCTAAGTTTGGCGTGTTAAATTTGGGCAAATTGGTGTTATATCTTTGCTCCAAAGTGTCAAATTCGGGTTTTGTAGTGTTAAGTTCGATTTGTTCCGCATTAAAAGGCCGAAGCTCTGGTACTGAAACTTCTGGAGCCGTCAAAGCAATTGACTCAATACCTGGTACTACAACCTCTGGTGGAGTAACTATCAATGGCTCAGGTGAATCGACATGAATTGCCATTGCCTCCGGCATTGTGATCATCGTCTCTGGCGGTGTTAGGTTTACTGACTCAGGGTCATCCTGTGTCACGTTCAATGGTTGAAGCGCCGGTTCTGTAATATCAGGAGCAGTCAAAGCAATTGACTCAATACCTGGTACTACAACCTCTGGTGGAGTAACTATCAATGGCTCAGGTGAATCGACATGAATGGCCACCGCCTCCGGCATAGTGATGATAGTCTCAGGCTGTATTAGGTTTACCGGTTCAGGATCATCCTGTGTCACATTCAATGGTCGAAGCGCTGGTACTACAATATCTGGAGTAGCCAAAGCAATTGGCTTTATATCTGGTACCGTAACCTCTGGTGGAGTAACTATCAAAGGCTTTGGTGAATCGACATGAATTGCCATCGCCTCCGGCATAGTGATCATAGTCTCAGGCTGTATTAGGTTTACCGGTTCAGGATCATCCTGTGTCACGTTCAATGGTCGAAGCGCAGGTACTGTAATATCAGGAGCAGCCAAAACAATTGATTCAATATCTGGTACCACAATCTCAGGTGGAGAAATTAACAAAGGCTTTGGTGAATCGACATGAATTGCCACCGCCTCCGGCATCGTGATCATAGTCTCTGGCGGTGTCAGGTTTACCGGCTCAGGGTCATCCTGTGTCACGTTCAATGGTCGAAGCGCTGGTACTGCAATATCTGGAGTTGTCAAAGCAATTGGTTCGACATTTTGTACCATGCTCTGAGGTGTATCAATGCCCATGGGCTCAGGAGCTTCAGCACTCACCAAAACCGGTGAACTGACAGCTAAACCAGCAGCTAATACGGCCGCTGCATTGCTGTTAGTACGTGGCTGAGACGATTGTAATACAACTGGCTCTATAGGCTCGTTATCACTCTCACCCCAGCTAAATATGTCTGAAATACCATCACGGATAGTGCGTCCAACACTGCCTAGCATAGACAAAGCGCCATCGAGCAAAGAACCAAGTATGTTTTTACCGGCATCTGTGAGATCAAAATCTTGCCACCATTCGTACAGGTTTTGCCCCGCATCCCAAAGCATTTTAAGGGGTGAAATATCCCACATTAACTTTAAAGGCGCAGATAACGTATCCCATAAATTACCAGCCATTTCACATAGGGCATCCCAGTTGTCGTATAGCAAATACCCAGCACCCGCTATGGCCATAATAGTGAGCCCCACGGGGTTAGCAGCCAGTGCTAATAGTCCACGTCCTAAGAATAATGCAGCTCGCCCTAAGCCAGTAAATACTGGGGCCAACCATCGCGCACCAGCGAGCAAACTCGCCATACCCGTTTTCATGCCAATTGCAGCAAAGCCTAATACAGACACGGCTGCAGCCAAAGAGGCAACCACCGCAGCACCGGCAGCAAGTGCAACAACAAATGCGGCAACATCCGGGTGTTGCTCTGTAAATGCGGCGATACCCTCGGCCAAATGGACCACCATATCGATAACAGGCTCCGCAACTATGCCCAGCCGTTCTACCCCGCTGCTCCATGCCTGAGTTAGTTTACGGCCAGCAATACCAAGGCGATCCCAACCTGTTAATTGTTCCTGTAGCTGTGTTTGGGTTTTGTTATGGTAATTGCCCAGAATAGACTGGTAATCACGCATACCAAGTGCCATGGCTTCTAAGGTTTTTATAGGTAAGTCATCCGCGCCTTTCGCTGCAAATACCGCTTCTATTAAGCCTCGGGCTTTTTGCGCATCGTCTTTATAAACGCTGGTTAGTTCCAGCATAAGTTTGCTAAAACTCTCACTCTGCAAAGCTTTATTGTCAGAATTGAGGCCCTGCTTAAACTGTGCAAGCTGGGCTTTGATACGATTGGCACTAGCGCTATCATTGCCAAGCAAAGAGTCTATTAATCCGGCTTTGTTGCCTTTACCAACCAACTTCTCCCAGTTGCCAACGTCAGTTAACTGGGCGCGGGCTTCTTTCATTGTGTCAGCTAAGTAGTCGTAGTTGTAGACTCCGGCCTGTGCACCTTTGATTAGGATTGCTGATACCTGCTCAGCGCTTAAGCCCATTTCAGCAAGTAGCGGTGAATATTCATGAAAAGTATCTAACAAGTCGTCAGCACGGTCTCCGGCCTGTTGGTAAATTGTGCTGATCAGGTCGCCGCTGGTGGCAAATGACACATCCCAAGCTGTTCGCATCTGCGTTTGCGCACGTATGATTTCAGACGTATCAATATCCATGCCTAAGCCGCTATTAACACGCTGTAGAGTTATCGCCGATTCAACGGCGCTGGCTAGTTCTGCATCAATAAGCCCAGTTTGCTGGTTGATTTTAGCCGCAGCGCCTATTAACTCGGTTGTATCAAGCCCCAACTTAGCTTGGAGACCCATCAACGGCTGTTTGAGTTGATGTACTTGATCTTCGGTTAACTTAGTTGTGGTTTGTAACTGCTTAAGACCCTTATCCCATTCGTAAGCGGCCACAGCACCGGCTCCTAAAGCGGCTGTTAGCCCAACACCCACGGCACCACCGCTAAGTTGATCACTGAAGCTTAAACCTTCCGCTAATTGCTCAGTTTGTTTTAGCTCCTTATTTACGTCTTTAAGCTCAGATTCTAATTGCTCTAAATTCTTATCAAACTTACGTGTATCAATGCCTGCTGCTTCAAGGGCTTTGCTTAAACGTTTAGTGTTTCGCTCCTGGTCTTTTAAGTCTTGACCTGTTTGGGCCAACTCAACTTGTAACTGGCTTTGGTTACGTTTAGCTTGCTTAACCTCACTGTTTAGCTTTGCTAATTGCTGCTTTTGTTCGTCGCTTAACTCGCCTGCTTCTTTCTCGACGTCGTTTAACTTGGCTTGCTCTTTACGAAGCTTAAGGAGCTGGTCTTGCTGTGTTTCAAGTTGTTCAGTCAGCTTAGTTTTACGCTTTGATAGCCGATCCGTTGCTTTCTCAGCAGATTGAAAAGCTGTGATATCACTCAAGCCTTGTTGAAGCTGCTTGGATGTTGCTAATAGCTCTTTTGATTTGGCGTCTATCTCATCAACCTTATCGCCAAACATATCTTTTACGCCAACTGCTAGTTGTAGCGCAAATTCATCCGTCGCGTTCATCCGTAATCACCTCAAGCAAAAAAGTAAGTTCGTCGATATCACAGTTAAATAGCTCTGTTGCGCTGGCTAAGCCGTTTTTGCTGATTGTTTTGATTGCTGACTTGAGCTGTTCGCTTGAGGTGTAGACGAGGCTTTCAGTGGCTTTCCCAGCAGATATTGGAGAGCAACAAGATCTCTATAAGTTAAGTTTTCACATAGTTTCATAGCGTCAAACTTTGAAGGTTCAGTAAGTTCAGAGTTATTGCTTGAGCTACCAAATTCGATCACCTGTGCTGCAACGCCAATCATAATGCCGTCTGTATTTTCTTCACCAAATTCAGACTTGCAGAATCGGGCGGCTTTAATTCGATGGATTACTTTTGGCTCAGTGGTTTTTCGGGCGTGTGTGTACTCTTTTCCATCAATAACTAACGGCTCACTAAGTGCGAGTAAGTTGTTTTCAATCTGGGTTTTCTGTTCTGGGGTTAGCATAACGGGCTCCGTTTATTGGTTAACTAAATGTCTAAACAATCTTATCCAACCCCAAAGTTTGCCGTTGCCGTACAGCAACACGCGAATTTGTAAGTTGCTAGTCTAAGCAACATGAAAGCAAACAACTTAATACCAGCGTCTGTACAGACCAAAGCACTAAACACCATCTCGCAGGCTGCATCAGCTGAGTTTGAGCAGTTGCGAGAGGTTGCTAGTCGATTGAATATTTTCGACGTTGATAACGTGTCAGCAGAATTTTTACCATTTTTGGCGTGGCAGTTTCGTGTCGACGTTTGGAGTTCAAGCTGGCCAACAGACGTTAAGCGTAAGGTTGTAAAAACGGCTCTAGAAGTACACAGAACCAAGGGCACTGTATACGCCGTTGAGTTGGCGTTAGCTGCGGTTGGAGTAACCGCCGAGATAGTTGAATGGTGGCAAGCAGAACCACAACAAGAGCCTGGCACATTTGATGTAGTTGCGTATTCAAACAGCAACATTACGCCAAATCAGCCTAGCGCTATCAATGTAAAGCTAATCGACCAGCTAAATGCGTTGATACAGGGGGTTAAGCGTAAAAGCCAACATTACACCATAACTGTTGGGCTAGAAATGAGTAAGAACATTTCTACCGGTGTCGGAGGTTTTGGAGGTAATGCAAGTAATGTCTCTGGCAGTTTAGTACCTCGTCAGCCATCGGTTTCTGGGGGGGTTGCTACAGCGGTTACAGGCAATACAACAAGCCATTTAACATCATCGGGAAGCCTGATCCCGAGGCAACCAAAAGTTAATGGTGGCATGACTCAGGCAGTCGCTGGATTAAGTGACAACACAACAAACATAGCAGGTAGTTTAAGACCCAGACAACCAAACATTAGCGGTGGGTTTAAAACCGTGCTGACAGCGCACGACACAGCCTGTGTATTAATAAGCGGGAGATTGATCAGGCATGAGTGAAACAACGTTCGAAGTATACAATTTTTATATCACAGAAGCTGGGGAAAGCCTGTTGCTTGATGCTCAGTTCGGCGGTTCTCAAGTGAAGCTAACACATATAGCAGTAGGTACAGAGAGCTATGACCCAAGCGTAAAAGTAAATCAGACTGCATTAGTCTCTGAGGTAGATAGAGCTGTTGTGCGTTCATTTAAACGGGTCGACAAGACACTGCAAATGGCTGCTATTTTCGATAACCCCGATAAAGCCTACAACGTAGGTGAAATAAGTCTGGTTACAGAGGAAGGAATCCATTTTGCCGTATACAGTCGCCCAGGAAAGCTCATAGGCGCAAAAACCCATGCGGGTAGGTTTATGCCTCGATTTGGTATGGCCGTTGACCTAATCCCGTCAGAAGCGATTAACGTTTCATTGGCTGGAGATAACCTAAATCTAGTGATCACCCCTGAGCTGGCAAGGTTTACTCTCGCACAAATTAGATCATCCCGTATACAGATTAGCATCCTACATCGGGAAGTAAAACAAATAATCAATCAAAATTAGGAGGTTGTATGTCAACTGATCAAATCCTGTCTCAAGTGGCCGATGAATGCACCAAAGCGGTGTCTGCGTGTGGAGAAATCGTCAGCACGGTTAATGGAAAAATGGGTGAGATAAACGCGATGTTAGAGGGCGTTGAATCTGATGCTAAGAACATTGTTAGTGGTGTAACTGAAGACGTATACAGAGCCAATATTGGTATGGGCCGAGGTCGCCATGTTGTGATAACTCCCTTACCAAACGATGACACCGGAAACCTGGTAAATTCGGCGCTCAATGATGGCGCAAACTCTATCACTGTTGATTGGCCTGCTGATGGGCAATGTAGACATTGGAACACTGCTGTTTATCTACCTGTTGGTGCGACATTGCATATTGCAGGTCCAATGTCTGTTATTGGCAGCACAAATGGCGTGTTACGCACAGACCGATCGTGTTGGGCAAATGCAAGTGATGGTGGCGTTAGTAATTTAGGAAGCCCCATGGTTTTTAGAAATACTATGCCTGCTGAACAAACAGGCGGAAATTATTATAAAATCGTAGACCCAATATCACTAATTTTCCTTCAAGGAAATAATATTGTTAGGTTTGGAACTGGTGTATACATGCATGATGAAGGAGGAATGTTAAACACCAGCAAGAATAATGGGCTTATAAACGTACTTCCATATAATGGTCAGACGCCGAATTATATTATTGGTGGAGGGGCATATTGCAATATTTACCTCAGTTCTGGACTGGTAAATAATCAACTGGGCGGAAGTATCTGTCATATCAAATTATGGCGAGTAAGGTTATTGAAAACTAGTTCAGATGGACCTGAACCCGGAGTTGATAAGGGTTTTAACAAACTGAAAAGCTTAGGTGTTATTGGTATAACTGAAGAGATGCTAAGGTCACAGCCCTCTGATAGGCCTGTCGAATGGCAAGATTATAACGACAGAACTCATCCACAATATGGACGTGCCATAGCATTGAGCACACGAGGTATTGGAGCGAATTTAAATTTACCTAGAGTGGTTACTACTAACACTTGGTCATATCTGACAGGGTCAGTCCATCTACAGTTTGCAGGGAGTTGTAATGTCAGTTTAGATGGTTTGGAGGTTATTGGAAATTCATCAGAGTATAGGACACTGTAAAATGAGCAAAAATATAGAATTATCAGTAGTTGATATTGAAAATAAACTGTGGTGTGACATTCGCAATTACCGTAACCAATTGTTGGCACAGTGTGACATTGAAATAAACAAATTAGAAGACTCAGGAGGTGATGCCAGCAAATGGCGTAGTTATCGAAGTGAGTTAAGAGAAATTCCACAGAAAAATGAAAACCCTTTCTCAATTTTATGGCCGTCTAAACCGTAAACTCAGATAGTCCCACTTACATTCGGCTAGTCCCGTAATTGGATTTATAAAAGTCCAATTACGGGTTTTTATAAATCCCGTCCACACGAGGAGATCGAGTAAAAGGTGAGTAAGGTGTACTTGATTGACGGTTATGAACGCAGTGAAGGCGTTTCATTTATGTAAGCGTTTTATAGAACGCTAAAGGAATATAAGGTGAACTCTGGTGAAGGTTGCTGACTTCACCTTGCGCAAACATGTCTCTTTATCAGCGAGTTTCTTCTGCAAGAACCCAAGAGACAATTTTGCACATAACGCAAAAAAGCCCGACTCTTTCGAATCGGGCTTTCTTTTATTAGGACCTGGCGATGTTCTACTTTCACATGGCATCTGCCACACTATCATCGACGCTGTTTCGTTTCACTTCTGAGTTCGGCATGGGGTCAGGTGGTTCCAAAACGCTATAGTCACCAGGAAAACTGGAGTGCAAATGGTTAATGACTTCAAGCTTTGCTTGAGCATTTCATTTGCGCAAGGTGAATATCAAGCAACACTGCTGTCGCGACCTTCACTTTGCTTAAATCTGGAAAAATTCTGATAATTCGTAAAAATCTACTTTAGTTAATACTAACTTCTGTCGCTTAAACCACTTTGGCGTTGTATGGTTAAGCCTCACGGGTAATTAGTACTGGTTAGCTTAACGTATCACTACGCTTCCACACCCAGCCTATCAACGTTATAGTCTTCAACGGCCCTTCAGTTAACTTAAAGTTAAAGTGAGAACTCATCTCGAGGCTCGCTTCCCGCTTAGATGCTTTCAGCGGTTATCGATCCCGAACGTAGCTACCGGGCAATGCAATTGGCATCACAACCCGAACACCAGCGGTTCGTCCACTCCGGTCCTCTCGTACTAGGAGCAGCCCCTCTCAATTCTCAAACGCCCACGGCAGATAGGGACCGAACTGTCTCACGACGTTCTAAACCCAGCTCGCGTACCACTTTAAATGGCGAACAGCCATACCCTTGGGACCGACTTCAGCCCCAGGATGTGATGAGCCGACATCGAGGTGCCAAACACCGCCGTCGATATGAACTCTTGGGCGGTATCAGCCTGTTATCCCCGGAGTACCTTTTATCCGTTGAGCGATGGCCCTTCCATTCAGAACCACCGGATCACTATGACCTACTTTCGTACCTGCTCGACGTGTCTGTCTCGCAGTTAAGCTGGCTTCTACCATTACACTAACCGTACGATGTCCGACCGTACTTAGCCAACCTTCGTGCTCCTCCGTTACTCTTTGGGAGGAGACCGCCCCAGTCAAACTACCCACCAGGCACTGTCCTCAATCCCGATAAGGGACCTAAGTTAGAACATCAAACATACAAGGGTGGTATTTCAAGGTCGGCTCCACGATGACTGGCGTCACCGCTTCAAAGCCTCCCACCTATCCTACACATGTAGGCTCAATGTTCAGTGCCAAGCTGTAGTAAAGGTTCACGGGGTCTTTCCGTCTAGCCGCGGGTACACAGCATCTTCACTGCGATTTCAATTTCACTGAGTCTCGGGTGGAGACAGCGTGGCCATGGTTACACCATTCGTGCAGGTCGGAACTTACCCGACAAGGAATTTCGCTACCTTAGGACCGTTATAGTTACGGCCGCCGTTTACCGGGGCTTCGATCAAGAGCTTCGACTTACGTCTAACCCCATCAATTAACCTTCCGGCACCGGGCAGGTGTCACACCGTATACGTCATCTTACGATTTTGCACAGTGCTGTGTTTTTAATAAACAGTCCCAGCCACCTGGTCACTGCGGCTGTCGTCAGCTTAAGGAGTAAATCCCATCACCAACAACAGCGTACCTTCTCCCGAAGTTACGGTACAATTTTGCCTAGTTCCTTCACCCGAGTTCTCTCAAGCGCCTTAGTATTCTCTACCTGACCACCTGTGTCGGTTTGGGGTACGATTCGAAATAATCTGAAGCTTAGAGGCTTTTCCTGGAAGTAGGGCATCAGTAACTTCACCACCTTAGTGGCTCGTCTCGTGTCTCAGCCTTAGCGACCCGGATTTTCCTAAGTCACCAGCCTACGCACTTTCACATGGACAACCAACGCCATGCTTACTTAGCCTGCTCCGTCCCCCCATCGCAATTATTCCAAGTACGGGAATATTAACCCGTTTCCCATCGACTACGCTCTTCAGCCTCGCCTTAGGGGTCGACTTACCCTACCCTGATTAACATGGGATAGGAACCCTTGGTCTTCCGGCGTGCGGGTTTTTCACCCGCATTGTCGTTACTCATGTCAGCATTCGCACTTCTGATACCTCCAGCATACCTCCCGGTACACCTTCAACGGCTTACAGAACGCTCCCCTACCCCGCGAATAAATTCGCAGCCGCAGCTTCGGTGGTATGTTTAGCCCCGTTACATCTTCCGCGCAGGCCGACTCGACTAGTGAGCTATTACGCTTTCTTTAAAGGGTGGCTGCTTCTAAGCCAACCTCCTAGCTGTTTTAGCCTTCCCACATCGTTTCCCACTTAACATACACTTTGGGACCTTAGCTGGCGGTCTGGGTTGTTTCCCTCTTCACGACGGACGTTAGCACCCGCCGTGTGTCTCCCGGATAGTACTTTACGGTATTCGGAGTTTGCAAAGGGTTGGTAAGTCGGGATGACCCCCTAGCCTTAACAGTGCTCTACCCCCGTAAGTATTCGTCCGAGGCTCTACCTAAATAGATTTCGGGGAGAACCAGCTATCTCCCGGTTTGATTAGCCTTTCACTCCTAGCCACAGGTCATCCCCTAACTTTTCAACGTTAGTGGGTTCGGTCCTCCAGTTGATGTTACTCAACCTTCAACCTGCCCATGGCTAGATCACCGGGTTTCGGGTCTATACCTTGCAACTAAGCGCCCAGTTAAGACTCGCTTTCGCTACGGCTACCCTATTCGGTTAACCTCGCTACAAAATATAAGTCGCTGACCCATTATACAAAAGGTACGCAGTCACACCACGAAGGTGCTCCTACTGCTTGTACGTACACGGTTTCAGGTTCTATTTCACTCCCCTCACAGGGGTTCTTTTCGCCTTTCCCTCACGGTACTGGTTCACTATCGGTCAGTTGGGAGTATTTAGCCTTGGAGGATGGTCCCCCCATATTCAGTCAAAGTTTCACGTGCTCCGACCTACTCGATTTCACTTTAGATAAGTTTTTGTGTACGGGACTATCACCCTGTGTCGTCATACTTTCCAGAATGTTCCACTAACTACACTAAAGCTTAAGGGCTAGTCCGATTTCGCTCGCCGCTACTTTCGGAATCTCGGTTGATTTCTTTTCCTACGGGTACTTAGATGTTTCAGTTCTCCGCGTTCGCTTCATACAGCTATGTATTCACTGCATGATGACCCAAAGGGCCGGGTTTCCCCATTCGGAAATCCTAGTCTCAAGCGCCTCTTACTGGCTCAACTAGGCTTATCGCAAGTTAGTACGTCCTTCATCGCCTCCAACTGCCAAGGCATCCACCGTGTACGCTTAGTCACTTAACCATACAACCCAAAATGGTTTGTATCGTCAAAGACAGTTTAACTTCGCCAGAAGTTAATATTGAATACTAAAGTAGACGCTAATAAATCTTAAGATTTATCGGCATGTTTTACTTTTGAAAACTCTTTATAGATATAAATATCTACAAGAATTAATTATCAGCTTTTCCAAATTTTTAAAGAGCAATATCACTCAGTCATAAGACCAAGCAACAATCATCTGTGTGGACACTACGAACAAATAAGTTCTAAATCGTATAAGGAGGTGATCCAGCCCCAGGTTCCCCTAGGGCTACCTTGTTACGACTTCACCCCAGTCATGAATCACTCCGTGGTGATCGCCCTCCCGAAGGTTAGGCTAACCACTTCTGGAGCAACCCACTCCCATGGTGTGACGGGCGGTGTGTACAAGGCCCGGGAACGTATTCACCGCGGCATTCTGATCCGCGATTACTAGCGATTCCGACTTCATGGAGTCGAGTTGCAGACTCCAATCCGGACTACGACGCACTTTAAGTGATTCGCTGACTCTCGCGAGCTCGCAGCACTCTGTATGCGCCATTGTAGCACGTGTGTAGCCCTACACGTAAGGGCCATGATGACTTGACGTCGTCCCCACCTTCCTCCGGTTTATCACCGGCAGTCTCCTTAGAGTTCCCGACCGAATCGCTGGCAACTAAGGATAGGGGTTGCGCTCGTTGCGGGACTTAACCCAACATCTCACAACACGAGCTGACGACAGCCATGCAGCACCTGTATCAGAGTTCCCGAAGGCACTAATCTATCTCTAGAAAATTCTCTGTATGTCAAGTGTAGGTAAGGTTCTTCGCGTTGCATCGAATTAAACCACATGCTCCACCGCTTGTGCGGGCCCCCGTCAATTCATTTGAGTTTTAACCTTGCGGCCGTACTCCCCAGGCGGTCTACTTAATGCGTTAGCTTTGAAAAAGTCCTCCGAAGAGTCCAGCTTCTAGTAGACATCGTTTACGGCGTGGACTACCAGGGTATCTAATCCTGTTTGCTCCCCACGCTTTCGTACATGAGCGTCAGTGTTGACCCAGGTGGCTGCCTTCGCCATCGGTATTCCTTCAGATCTCTACGCATTTCACCGCTACACCTGAAATTCTACCACCCTCTATCACACTCTAGTTTGCCAGTTCGAAATGCAGTTCCCAGGTTAAGCCCGGGGCTTTCACATCTCGCTTAACAAACCGCCTGCGTACGCTTTACGCCCAGTAATTCCGATTAACGCTCGCACCCTCCGTATTACCGCGGCTGCTGGCACGGAGTTAGCCGGTGCTTCTTCTGTAAGTAACGTCACAGCTGAATGCTATTAACATCCAACCTTTCCTCCTTACTGAAAGTGCTTTACAACCCGAAGGCCTTCTTCACACACGCGGCATGGCTGCATCAGGCTTGCGCCCATTGTGCAATATTCCCCACTGCTGCCTCCCGTAGGAGTCTGGGCCGTGTCTCAGTCCCAGTGTGGCTGATCATCCTCTCAAACCAGCTAGGGATCGTCGCCTTGGTGAGCCATTACCTCACCAACTAGCTAATCCCACTTGGGCCAATCTTTAGGCGTGAGGCCCGAAGGTCCCCCACTTTGGTCCGTAGACATCATGCGGTATTAGCAGTCGTTTCCAACTGTTGTCCCCCACCTAAAGGCATGTTCCCAAGCATTACTCACCCGTCCGCCGCTCGTCATCTTCTAGCAAGCTAGAAATGTTACCGCTCGACTTGCATGTGTTAGGCCTGCCGCCAGCGTTCAATCTGAGCCATGATCAAACTCTTCAATTAAAAGTTTTTTGAAACCGAAGTTTCGTGCTCATTGAATTCTGATTTTGATTTCCTAAGAAATCGAATTGACTGTGCTGAAACAAGTAAACTTGTTTCCGTTGGTCACTCAGTTCAATTGAGACTCTAAATTTGTTTGCATCCTCTAGCGATGCTAGATTTTGCTGTTAGAACTCAATCTGTACGAGTGCCCACACAGATGATTGCTTCATATTTTTAAAGAACGTTTCGAGTTGCTTTCGCGTCTCGAGGGATGTGCATTCTAAGCATTCCCGATTTTTTGTCAACACTTAATTTGAAGTTTCTTTTTTAGAAGTTTCAAGTTTAAGTTTTACTTGACGCTGACTCGTTGTTGCCTTGCTTATTCAGCGTAGCGCTCCGTGTCAGTGGGGTCGCATTATAGGGCGGCGAATTAAAAGCGCAAGCGCTTTTTGAAGAAATTTGATAAAAATAGATTGTTCGGCTGATTTTCGAGCTAAAAGAGCAATAATGATACGTTTAAGTGCCTAATTACCACCTTTACCCCACACATAAATGTAATTGTTCGCATCAAGGCAAGCTCAATTAACCGCATTAGCATGCATTATTTCGAAATAATTTAAGTTTATATATTCAAACAAAGATGGAGAATAAGTAGGGAAGAACAGAAAGTAGATAAAGAAGTAATTTCTATTAATGAATAGATTGATGAATTTTCATCAAAAAAGAAAAAGCCGAGCTATGCTCGGCTTTTTATGTCTTCTATAAGACTTACTCTGCAGACTGTGCGTCTTCTTGAGCTTCTGCCGCTACTGGGCGGTCTAGAAGTTCAACGTAAGCCATTGGTGCATTATCACCAGCACGGAAGCCACACTTAAGAATACGAGTGTAACCACCTGGACGGCCTTCGAAACGAGGACCTAGTTCGCTGAATAATTTACCAACTACTTCTTTATCACGCGTGCGAGCAAACGCTAAACGACGGTTTGCTACGCTGTCAGTCTTAGCCAGTGTGATTAAAGGTTCAATTACACGGCGCAACTCTTTCGCTTTAGGCAAAGTTGTTTTGATGATTTCGTGCTTCACCAAAGAACCAGCCATGTTGCTGAACATCGCTTTGCGATGGCTGCTGTTACGGTTTAATTGACGACCACTCTTACGATGGCGCATGACCCTATCCTTCTAACTAAAATATAGTAACTTAGCTTATTCAGCTAAGCTTGCCGGTGGCCAGTTCTCTAAGCGCATGCCTAGTGAAAGACCACGTGAAGCTAGTACATCTTTGATTTCAGTTAGAGACTTCTTACCAAGGTTTGGTGTTTTCAGAAGCTCAACTTCAGTACGCTGTACTAAGTCACCGATATATTGAATTTGCTCGGCTTTCAAACAGTTTGCTGAACGCACTGTTAGCTCAAGATCATCAACAGGACGAAGCAGAATAGGATCGAATTCTGGCTTCTCTTCTTTCTCTTCTGGCTCAGAAACATCACGTAAATCTACGAATGCTTCTAATTGCTCAGCTAAGATAGTAGACGCACGACGGATCGCTTCTTCAGGATCTAAAGTGCCGTTTGTTTCCATATCAATGATTAACTTGTCTAAATCTGTGCGTTGCTCAACACGGGCTGATTCAACCGAGTACGCAATACGCTCAACTGGACTGAATGATGCATCAAGCAACAGACGACCAATTGGACGCTCATCGTCATCAGAGGATAAACGGCTAGACGCTGGCACATAACCACGACCACGCTCAACACGGATACGCATGCTGATTTCGCTATTGTCAGCAGTTAAGTGACAAATAACGTGATCTGGGTTGGCGATTGTTACATCTCCATCGTGCTGGATATCTGCCGCAGTCACAGGGCCTACACCAGACTTAGTCAGGGTCAGAAAAACTTCATCTTTACCTTCTAGAGATACCGCTAAACCTTTTAGATTCAACAAAATTTCAATGATGTCTTCTTGAACGCCTTCTTTCGCGCTGTACTCATGCAATACACCGTCGATTTCAACTTCAGTTACTGCGCAACCTGGCATAGATGACAACAGTATACGGCGTAAAGCGTTACCCAAAGTGTGGCCAAAACCACGCTCTAATGGTTCTAAAACTACTTTAGAACGCGTTGGGTTGATAGCGTCGATATCGACTAACCTTGGCTTTAGGAATTCGGTTACAGAACCCTGCATTTTATCCTCTCTTAACTCTTAACTTTACTTCGAGTAAAGTTCGACGATTAGTTGTTCGTTAATGTCCGCAGACAGATCAGAACGCTCAGGTAGGCGCTTGAAGCTACCTTCCATTTTCTTACCGTCAACTTCAATCCAAGTTGGCTTTTCACGTTGCTCAGCCAACTCTAGAGCAGCGATGATACGCGCTTGCTTTTTAGACTTCTCGCGAATTACCACTACATCTTCAGGAGTAACTACGAAAGAAGGGATATTCACAACACGACCATTAACCATAACCGCTTTGTGGCTAACTAGCTGACGTGCTTCAGCACGTGTGCTTGCAAAGCCCATGCGATATACAACATTGTCTAAACGTTGCTCTAGAAGCTGTAGTAGGTTTTCACCTGTGTTACCTTTAAGGCGAGCAGCTTCTTTGTAATAGTTACGGAATTGCTTTTCTAATACACCGTAGATACGACGTACTTTTTGCTTTTCACGTAATTGTAAACCGTAATCAGATAGACGACCTTTACGAGCGCCGTGCTGACCAGGTGCTGTCTCAAGCTTACACTTTGAGTCGATAGCTCTCACGCCGCTCTTAAGGAACAGGTCAGTACCTTCACGACGACTCAGCTTGAGCTTAGGGCCCAAATATCTTGCCATGTTCTTTCTCCTAACCTATTGTTAAACGCGACGTTTCTTCGGTGGACGACAACCATTATGAGGGATTGGCGTCACGTCAGTGATGTTTGTGATACGGTAACCCGCAGCATTCAATGCACGTACAGCAGACTCACGGCCTGGACCTGGACCTTTAATGAATACTTCAAGGTTCTTAAGACCATACTCTTGTGCAGCAGTACCTGCGCGCTCAGCAGCAACCTGTGCAGCGAACGGAGTAGACTTACGTGAACCACGGAAACCAGAACCACCTGCAGTCGCCCAAGAAAGAGCATTACCTTGACGGTCAGTAATGGTTACGATTGTATTGTTGAATGAAGCATGAACGTGTGCCATACCATCAACAACTTGCTTTTTGACCTTTTTACGACGAATTGGTGCTTTAGCCATAACTTACCCCACCTTATTTCTTGATAGGCTTGCGTGGACCCTTACGAGTACGCGCGTTAGTCTTAGTACGTTGACCACGTAGTGGTAACGAACGACGATGACGTAAGCCACGGAAACAACCAAGGTCCATAAGACGCTTGATGTTTAAAGTCACTTCACGACGAAGATCACCTTCGACAGTGTACTTGCCAACTTCTTCACGAAGTACGTCAAGTGTTTCGTCTGAAAGCTCACCGATTTTTGTAGTTTCGGCGATACCAGTCGCTGCTAAGATCGCCTTAGCGCGAGTTTTACCTACACCATAGATGCTTGTTAAACCAATAACAGCATGCTTATGATCAGGGACGTTAATGCCAGCGATACGGGCCACTAACACATCTCCTATGTTTAGATCCGACACCCATCTGTTTGAAAAGCCCGCAAGGATACTCAAACGAAGATCAGATCATATTTAAAAACACAGGCTAAGTAGGATTTACTTAGCCTGCATGACTTTTATTAGCCTTGCCTTTGCTTGTGCTTAGGCTCACTGCAGATCACACGTACTACACCAGCACGCTTGATTACTTTACAGTTACGGCAGATTTTCTTAACGGAAGCACGTACTTTCATTGCTCAACTCCGTGAAAATAACCTTAGCGGCCGTAGCCTTTAAGGTTTGCTTTTTTCAGCACAGAATCATACTGATGTGACATCATATGAGTCTGTACTTGTGCCATAAAGTCCATGATTACGACAACGATAATCAAGATTGATGTACCGCCGAAGTAGAATGGCGTTTGCCACGCCATGGTCATAAACTCGGGCACCAGACAGATAAAGGTTATATACAAAGCGCCTGCCAATGTCAGACGTGTCATCACTTTATCAATGTATTTAGATGTCTGCTCACCTGGACGAATGCCTGGAATAAAAGCGCCAGATTTTTTCAGGTTATCTGCTGTCTCACGCGGGTTAAATACCAACGCAGTGTAGAAGAAGCAGAAGAAGATAATAGCCGCAGCTAATACCATCGCATACAGAGGCTGACCAGGAGTCAACACTGCAGAGATAGCTTGTAGCACATCAGCGACCGGACCTTCACCTTGGCCGAACCAGCTTGCAATTGTACCAGGGAACAAAATTATACTGCTAGCAAAGATTGGTGGAATAACACCCGCCATGTTAACTTTTAGTGGTAAATGCGTGCTTTGAGCAGCAAATACTTGACGACCTTGCTGACGCTTCGCGTAGTTAACAACGATACGACGTTGACCACGTTCAAAGAAAACAACAAGATAAGTAACTGCGAATACGATTACCGCAATCAATAACAGTACAAGAACATTCAGATCACCTTGGCGCGCCATTTCAGCTGTCGAACCAATTGCAGACGGCAGGTTAGCTACAATACCCACAAAAATCAGTACTGAGATACCGTTACCAATACCTCGTTCTGTAATTTGCTCGCCCAGCCACATAAGGAACATAGTACCAGTTACTAAGCTCACCACAGCGGTGAAGTAGAAACCGAAACCTGGGTTAACAACTAACCCGTCCATCATGCTTGGTAAGCCAGTAGCAATACCAATTGACTGGAATGTAGCAAGCACAAGCGTACCATAACGCGTGTACTGACTTATTTTCTTACGCCCTTGCTCACCTTCTTTCTTAAGCTCTATCATCGCAGGATGTATGTGCGTTAATAGCTGCATAATAATTGAAGCCGAGATGTACGGCATAATACCGAGTGCCAGTACCGAAGCACGCTCAAGCGCACCACCGCTGAACATGTTGAACATTTCAACAATGGTGCCCTTTTGTTGCTCGAAGAAATCGGCAAGTACAGCGGCATCAATCCCAGGGATCGGCACGAATGAACCTAGACGGTAAATAATGATAGCACCCAATACAAACAGTAATCGGCGCTTCAGTTCCGCAAGCCCACTTTGTGCACTTTGCATATCTTGACCTGGTTTAGCCATAGTGTACTTCCTTATTCTTCTACCTTGCCTCCGGCAGCTTCGATAGCTTCGCGAGCACCTTTAGACACTTTCATGCCTTTTACAGTTACTGCGCGTGAAACTTCGCCAGATTTAACAACTTTAACGAACTGGATGTTCTTTTTAACTAGACCAGCTGCTTGTAATGCGTTCAAGTCTACTACATCGCCTTCAACTTTAGCGATTTCGTATAGGTTAACTTCAGTAGATACTAGAGATTTACGTGAAGTGAAACCAAACTTAGGTAGACGACGTTGCATAGGCATTTGACCGCCCTCAAAACCAACGCGAACTTTACCGCCAGAACGTGATTTTTGGCCTTTATGACCACGGCCACCAGTCTTACCAAGACCAGAACCAATACCACGACCTAGACGTTTCTTTTCAGTTTTTGCACCAGCAGCAGGTGAAAGTGTATTCAAATGCATTCGAATTACCCCTCAACCTTAACCATGTAAGAAACTTGGTTGATCATACCACGTACACATGCTGTGTCTTCTAACTCAACAGTGTGGTTGATACGACGTAAACCAAGGCCACGTAAAGTTGCTTTATGCTTCGGTAAACGACCGATAGAGCTCTTTACTTGAGTAACTTTTACAGTTTTATTAGCCATGGTTAATTACCCCTGAATCTGTTCAACAGTTAAACCACGTTTTGCAGCAATACTTTCTGGAGAATTCATGTTCTCTAGAGCAGAAATTGTTGCACGAACGATGTTGATTGGGTTTGTTGAACCGTATGCTTTTGATAGTACGTTTTGTACGCCAGTTACTTCTAGTACTGCACGCATCGCACCACCGGCGATGATACCAGTACCTTCAGATGCTGGTTGCATGTATACTTTAGAACCCGCGTGACGACCCTTGATAGGGTGCTGTAACGTGTTACCGTTTAGTTCAACGTTGATCATGTTGCGACGTGCTTTTTCCATTGCTTTTTGAATAGCAGCTGGAACTTCACGTGCTTTACCATAACCAAAACCTACTTTACCTGCGCCGTCACCAACTACAGTTAGTGCAGTGAAGCTAAAGATACGACCACCTTTAACCACTTTAGACACACGGTTTACCGCGATTAGCTTTTCAGCCAATTCTGGCTGTTGTGCTTTTGCTTCTACGTTAGCCATTGTCTACTCCTAGAATTGCAGACCGGCTTCACGCGCTGCATCAGCAAGCGCCTTCACACGGCCGTGATATTTAAAGCCACTGCGATCAAAGGCTAGTTTTTCAACACCTTTGTCAGCTGCACGTTCAGCGATCGCTTTACCTACAGCTTGCGCTGCAGCGATGTTGCTTGTGCCTGATACTGATTCAGCAATTGCTTTTTCAACAGTAGAAGCAGCAGCCAGTACTTTACCTTCAGCGTTAACTAGCTGAGCGTAAATGTGACGTGGCGTGCGGTGGATAACAAGACGCGTTGTGCCTTGTTCAATAAAATTTCTACGAGTGCGTTTAGCACGACGTAGACGAGCTGTTTTCTTATCCATCGTCTTACCTTACTTCTTCTTAGCTTCTTTACGACGCACGTGCTCATCTGCGTAACGTACACCTTTACCTTTATAAGGCTCTGGCTCACGGTATGCACGGATGTTAGCAGCAGTTTGACCAACTAAATGTTTGTCAGCGCCCTTAACTACAAGTTCAGTTTGGCTTGGAGCTTCGATAGTGATGCCCTCAGGGATATCAAAGTTCACTGGGTGAGAGAAGCCAAGAGTTAAGTCTAAAACTTTACCCTTAACAGCCGCACGGTAACCAACACCAACTAATTGAAGTTTTTTCTCGTAGCCTTCGTTAGTACCAACAATCATGTTGTTGATAAGTGCACGAGCAGTACCTGCTTGTGCCCACGCGTTCGCAACGTCACGAGGTGTCGTTGTGATCACGTTGTCAGCTAGAGTTACTTCAACTGCGTCGTTGATAGTACGAGACAACTCACCATTTTTGCCTTTAACTGTGATGTCCTGGCCTTTAATTGTAACTTCTACACCGGCAGGAACTGTAATTGGAGCCTTCGCTATACGAGACATTGTTCCCCTCCGATTAAGCTACAAAGCCAATGATTTCACCACCAACGCCTGCACTACGTGCTGCGCGGTCTGTCATCAAGCCTTGAGAAGTTGATACGATAGCGATACCTAGACCACCCATTACCTTAGGTAATGCGTCACGTTTCTTATAGATACGTAGACCAGGGCGGCTAACACGCTGGATATTTTCGATTACAGCTTTGCCTTCGAAGTACTTTAATTCGATAGTCAATTCTGCTTTTACGTCGCCAGATACTGCGAAGTCAGTGATATAACCTTCGTCTTTTAGTACTTTAGCAACTGCTACTTTCAGCTTTGAAGTTGGCATTGAAACTGATACCTTCTTCGCAGTCTGACCGTTACGGATACGTGTGAACAAATCCGCAATAGGATCTTGCAAGCTCATGTCTTACTCCCGTGACTCTATTACCAAGAAGCCTTTTTAAGGCCAGGAATTTCACCGCGCATAGCTGCTTCGCGAACTTTGATACGGCTCATGCCGAATTTGCGAAGGAAACCATGTGGGCGGCCCGTGATGTTACAACGGTTACGTTGACGTGCAGGGCTCGAATCACGCGGTAAGCTTTGAAGCTTTAATACCGCATCCCAACGATCATCTTCAGATGCGTTAACATCGCTGATGATAGCTTTTAGTGCTGCGCGCTTTTCAGCGTACTGAGCAACTAATTTAGTGCGCTTTGCTTCGCGCGCTTTCATAGAATTCTTTGCCATAACCCTACCCTTATTTCTTGAATGGGAAGTTAAATGCTTCTAACAACGCACGGCCTTCCTCATCAGTTTTCGCAGAAGTAGTGATTGTGATATCCATACCGCGAACGCGGTCTACTTTATCATAATCGATTTCTGGGAAGATGATTTGCTCACGTACGCCCATAGAGTAGTTACCGCGACCGTCGAAAGACTTAGCGCTAACACCGCGGAAGTCACGAATACGTGGCATCGCAATTGAGACTAAACGCTCAAGGAAATCCCACATACGCTCGCCGCGTAGGGTTACTTTACAGCCAATTGGGTAGCCTTCACGAATTTTGAAGCCAGCAACTGATTTGCGTGCTTTCGTGATTAGTGCTTTCTGACCAGAGATTGCTTCTAGATCTGCAACAGCGTTTTCTAGAATTTTCTTGTCAGCTAGGGCTTCGCCCACACCCATGTTTAATGTGATCTTTTCGATCTGAGGGACTTGCATGACAGAGCTGAAACCAAACTTCTCTTGAAGTTCAGCAACTACTTTGTCTTTATATACTTCATGCAGTTTCGCCATCATTCTACTCCAACTATTAGATAGTTTTACCAGTAGATTTGAAGATACGTAATTTCTTACCGTCTTCAATCTTGAAACCTACACGATCTGCTTTACCAGTTTCCTGGTTGAAGATCGCAACGTTTGATACGTCGATTGACGCTTCTTTCTCAACAATGCCGCCAGCTTGCTGTAACTGAGGTACAGGCTTCTGGTGCTTCTTGATTAAGTTAATGCCTTCGACAAATACTCGACCAGTTTCAGTTACAACTGAAAGCACTTTACCGCGCTTACCTTTGTCTTTACCGGCTAGTACGATTACTTCGTCATCACGACGGATTTTTGCTGCCATGATAGACTCCTTATAGTACTTCTGGGGCTAGTGAAACGATTTTCATGAACTTTTCAGTACGTAGTTCACGAGTCACAGGGCCGAAGATACGAGTACCAATAGGCTGTAGGTTATCGTTTAAGATAACAGCCGCATTGCTATCGAAACGGATCAATGAACCGTCCGGACGACGAACGCCTTTTTTAGTACGCACAACTACCGCGTTTTTAACATCACCTTTCTTCACTTTACCGCGAGGAATTGCTTCTTTAACAGAAACTTTAATGATGTCACCAACAGCCGCATAGCGACGGTGCGAACCACCAAGGACTTTAATACACTGCACTTTGCGAGCGCCGCTGTTATCAGCAACGTCCAGCTGAGTTTGCATTTGGATCATATTAATGAGCTCCGGTGTAGTTACAACTCGCCTTAATTTTGTTTAAAATCAAAGCATTTAGATTATTTTCCGCTCAAAAAACGTGTTGTTTGTCTTTCAAGGGCGGGCAATTGTACCAGCAAAGTATGTGTATGGATAGCTCAATTTTTAATTAATTTAGCAAACACAGCCATTACAGTGGGTACAGTTTTACTAGGTGGGGGCACAAGTTAGCGTTTTCAATGCAAAAGTCCCTTTTTGCATCAACAGATTAAAAAACAAACAAGCTATTTGGGTGCGTCTCGATGTTGTTTTAAATAATTTGCCACATTATCCACCGTATCGAGCCAATACCCATTCGCTGGATCTTTTAAGTAAACAATCAGTGATTCTAGCGCTTGACTGTCGATGGTATACATGCCCTTTTCACCCACATCATGGCCGGCCAAAATAATCCAGCTCTTGGTAAAACGCAGCGCGTCCAGCGTTGCTTTAATTTGCTCAAAGGTCATACCGTCAATACGAATACCCGTCAATTGGGCAAAATCGGTATAGTTAGCGTCATTGGCAGTTTCATCCAACCAAGTACGGCCCGTAGTGAACATATCCGCAATGAGGGGCACATAGCTTTGCACTTGCGCACCTCGCCCAACAAAGGTGTTACCGCATGGGTAAGCAAAAGAGCGAGGTGTTACACCCAAGTTGCTTTCTATAAACTGGTTGGTTTTTTCAATGTCGTCGCGCATCCAAGTTAAATCAACCTGTTCTAAGCCTTTATCCATTGCGCGCAGCCATTGAAAGTTGCCTGTACACAAGTGACTCGCAGTGTGATTGCCAATTTCATGACCATTTTCTGCCACCGCCTGCCACTTTGCTAAACGCGCTTGCACACGCTCCGGCATCACATAAAATGTCCCTTTAACATCGTGCTTATCTAAAATAGCGACGCCGACATCGACCTGACTTTCTCGTGCATCGTCAAAGGTAATACTGATGGCATTGCGCGCACCGCTTGGATACTGCCACGGCGTTTTATCCGTCGATGTTTTGCCATTGGTTTTGCCACTGGGTTCTGCTTCAACATTGCTGCAACCTGCACAACTTATGGCAAGCAAGGCCGCAATCACACTTGAGAGCGCTTTTTTCATTCTCTTCCTCCTTGTTCAACTGACTAAATTAGGAACATTCAGTTAACCACGGGGCTATAAGCGCTTCAATTGAATAAAATTAAATAACAGGTTTTGTGTAATTAGAGGTTCTCATTGCCCGCTCGTCGCTATAAACTCATAAGTTGTTATTAAATATTGGAACTTGCTCAGTAGTGATAGACTTAAGCCGCCATTATCAAAACGTGATGCCCATTGGACAAGGGGGCATGAGCACCGTTTTTTTAGCAACCGACGCCAAGTTGGGTCGCAAGGTCGCGCTTAAGGTTTTAAATAACGGTAAAACGCACTCACAAACCTTAATGGAAGAGGCGCGGCTACTAGCAAAGTTAAATCACCCCAATATTGTGCAAATTTATAATGTGCAGGAAATCGAAAGCAGCTTAGTGCTTGAGATGGAATACGTACAGGGCACCACGCTTGCAAACTATGTGAAAGAAGCTCATTTAACGTTAGAACAAAAGCTGTCTATTCTTATTGACCTTGCCCAAGGGTTAAGTGCGGCCCACAAGCAGCATATTTTGCACCTCGACTTAAAAGCTGCCAATGTGCTTATTAACGAGCAAGGCCAAGCCAAAATTGCCGACTTTGGTATTTCACAACTCAAGGGTGAGCAAGAAGTGGCCAACATGTCGAGCTTTGGCAGCCTTACGTCCATGTCGCCAGAGCAATTACGCGAAGAGCCGCTAGACCAACGCAGCGACTTATTCTCATTTGGGTTACTTGCTTATCAGCTACTTTCTGGCTGCCACCCGCATCAAGGGCAAGCGAGCAACGAGAGCGAACAAGCCATTGCCGAACAAATCAAACACGTACCACTCAAGGCCAGTGCCAGTGAGATTTTTGGCCTGCCATCGGCATTAATTGCCCTGCTCGACCGTTTACTACAATTTAATAAAGACTTGCGCCCAAGCAGTGCCGATGAAATGGCCATGCAACTCAAGCAAATCATGATGAGCGTTAGCTACGACAACAGTGACGAAACGGTTGAACTAAGCGAAGTTAACATTAACAACCCGAAAAGCGCCCGCAATAAACTCTTTGCCCTGTTTTCACTCGCGCTTTTAATGACTGGCTTAATTGGCGCGGGTGTGTGGTACTGGCAAGCCAATCAACCCAAAACCTATATTGCGGTCTTGCCGATTGAGTTCACAAAAGACAATGCATTACCCGCTTCACATGAGAAAGTACTTAACTTAGCTATTCAAGATGCAATAAAACAGCATTTCCTTAACCACCCAAAGTACACACTTATTTCAAAAAGCGAAGTTAACCTAGCAAATAAGTTACTCGGTGATAAAGCCACATTGAAAAAGCTTGGCCACGCATTGAATGCGCAAGAGTTACTCTCTATAGAGCTTAGCTGTAACATTCAGAGCTGTGACTTTGACATAAGCAAGGTCGATGGTGAAGATGCAACGTTAATTAAGAGTATTAGAAACATTAGCTCAAGTGAAAAATACACTGAAATATACGTAACAACACTAACGTCTTTATCTAGACTGGATTCAAAAAGTGTCATTTCCGTATCTAATTCACAAACTTCACAACAAGAAACAATAAAGCGCTATATAGAACTTAACGCTGAGTCGCAAAGTAGCAACCTACAAAATATTAAAAAGCTACTTTCAGATATAGAGCAATTACTTTATACCGCTCCAGATTTACTATCTCTGTACACACTGTATAGAGAAAATGCGATAAAATATTTTAGAGGTACTGGCGATACAGCAGTACTGTTTAAGGCTGAAAATTTACTCAATAATTCCCCCGTTAACTTTCAACGCTCTACAGTTTATCAACTTGAATTATTGCAAATATATCAGGAGTTCGACAATCCTGAGCTAGCCGAAAAAATATCGAATAAGATTAAAAGCTCTTCTTTAGATGACTCTCAGAAAAGTAGCTACCTCAGTATATATTTCAGTGAACAAAAAAAATATGAACGTGCATTATCTTACGCGGAACAAGCGTATTTGTTGAGGCCTACGTTAACAACTTCTCGCAATTTAGCACTGCTTTATTTGCGAACTGACCAGTTTGATCGCGCTCTACCGTACTTACATAAAGTACTTAGTTATGCACCTAATGATATAAAAACTCTGAATATTCTAGCTGATGTTTCATTGTTTTTAGGAAATTTAGGAGAGGCGGTGATTGCATATCAAAAGCTAATTGAACTCTCACAGGTCGACTCAACAACCATGAATAACTACTCAGTAGCATTAATGTTACTAGGGGAATTTGAAACAGCGCTCATTTATGCAAAGCAAGCAACTGAACAAGATACAAAAAATACCGAATACCTTATCAACCTAGCTGATATATATTCTCTCACTGGTCAGAGGAAACGAGCACAAGAAATTTATTTAAATATCTCATCTACAATCGGGTCAAATACCGTTAATTTAGTCAAGGCACAAGCTTTGGCTCATATGGGGGAGTTTCAACAAGCCTTAGAATTAGTTGAAGAAACGATTTTACAAAAAGCAGACTCAGCAGAAGCGTATTACGTAAAAGCTCTCATTCAGAGTTTACTAGGAGAAAAATATTCTGCTTTAGCCTCAATGCAGCAAAGTTTAAATCTGGGTTGGAATAGTGCTTTTTATCGGCTATATTGGTTTAAACCACTATGCACTATTCAACCTATCGAAGAGATTATAGGTAAAGAACACTTTACCTACTTGTGCAAACAAGCGACATAAATCAGGTAGGATCGAGATCTCGAATCACTACCCTAGGATCTTGTGAAAAATAACGTATTGCTGTCTTTGGTGAGCAGTTATCCATATTTACTTTTTCCGCGATCAGACGAAAATCTACAGTCGCATCTCCGCCCGATGTTAACTCACACTGCATCGCATATTCATTGTTTACCAATGACTTAATATCATCACTCGTTAGCGTAAAATCTAAGTTAACCGCTTCAATAGTCACTTCAACTTGATTACCCTCATCTAGAACAATACTGCTCAGATTATAGTTAAAGTTATCTTCAGCCTTAGTATATAAAGTACCATTTTCAGAGAAACGCCACTCGTTTTGGCAATTAGGTTCAAGGGTGTAAAGTAAAACGGCTTTCTCACCATTTTGGAGTTTGATAAGTACATCTTCGTCAGAGTTGCTCTGTGATGTGATTGTCCATGGCGTGCCTGGCTCACCCGGTACAGACTCTATAGGTGTTACTAAGAAACAATATTGCTCTGGTTGACTCATTTTAAGTTTCCTTCATCGTTCTTTTGAGGATTTCGACTATATAACCATACTGACAACGCCAATACGATTACACCGAATTACAGCAACGTTAATGTATTTAACATAACAAAAACAATGCGATTTAGGTTAATAAACGGAGAAAATTGAAGAAGGGCCATGTTTGTCCTTCTTCAATAAAATACCTTCAACACCTACCCACCAAACAACCCTTTTAGCTTATCCTTCAACTTGTCTTTTACCTTATCTTTGGCTTTGTCTTTCGCCGCGCCGCTGATATCTATATTTACATCCACTTTATGGAATGGGCCTTTGATACGTAGCGGTACTTTAAAGCCAGTGCTGTCATCGTTGCTTGCTTGGCCTTCAATGGTATCGACAATGCCAGTGACTAAACGGTAGTTCACATTGGTTTGCGGTAAGTCCACATCGCCCTCGCCGGTAATGCGAATCAGCGGGCTGGCAAGGTATAAGTCGGTATTGCGGCCGATGCCATTGGTAAATACAAGACTGCCCGTGAGTGATGAAAAGTCGGTTTTTTGCTCTGGGTTATAATCCGCATTCAGGCCCTCTTTGAGAGATGAAAAGTCGCCTTTGAGCATCTCTTTGGCTTTGCGAGTCATCTCGGCAATGTTGGCGCCTTTTACGCCGCCATCTTTTAAGTTAAACGCCAGTTTGCCACCAAGGGCAGATACAAAACTCCTTTGGCTTTGCCCTTGCGTGGTTAAATTCCAATTGATGCTGCCCTTGCCCAACACTTTATCAAAGCCCACCGCATCGGTGAGTAGTGGCTCGGCGTTAATGCTGTCTAAGGTAAACTGGGTGTTGATGTTATAAGGTGTGCGGCTGGCATCAACATTAATGGTACCTTTGCCCGTGCCTTCGTACGCATTAAATTCATCCAAACCGATTGTTGCAACGCCTTTATTTAACTTCAAAGACAGTTGGTTTTTACCCAGTTTGATTTCTCGCGCTTTTAAGCCGGTAGAGCGCACCATAATGTTGGCATCTAGTGAATTTAACGCCGATAGGTCAATGGCATTATCATCCCAAACAATCGGTTGTGCTTCTTTTTGTTCTTTAGGCTCCGATGCTGATTTTACTGGCTCTGGCAGATAGGGGTTTAAGTCCAACATGCCTAAATCCACATTAGCTTGCACATTCAGGCGTTTGCCTAGCTGTATGGTGCTGTGCCCTTCAATGGCCAATTCATCCAACTTTGCAATGAGTTTTTCAAGGGTAAAGGTTTGCCCCTGCATACGCATGCTGCCCTCTACCGAAAACTGGTTAAACGCATTGTCTTTGGCTTTTAAGTCAATGTTTTGCCAAGCGGTAATGGCTTTAATGGAATCCCCATTTAAACTCAGCTCACCTTGAATATCTTGGCCCATTTGCGCCACGGTGCCGGTAAAGGTCATATCGAGTAATTTGGAATTGAGTGTTTGCATCACTTTAAATGCATCCCCATTCACCAGTTTGGCGGGCGTTGCCAAGGTGGTATTCAGTTCAAACACTTGTTGCTGATAGGTAATGGAACCGGCAATAGCAAGTGTTTCATACAGCGAAGGTAGCTGCACACTCACTTCAACATCACTCAATGCTTGCTTAGCGCCGGTTTGCCCGTCAATGTAGGTAAATTGGCCGCCGTAAATGGCCACTTCACCGAGTTTCACATCAAAGTTTTCGGGCAGCTTTGCCGGTACTGAAGGCTCTGTCGGGTTGCTTGGCGCGGTTTTGCTGGTTGGTAATATTTGCCAGTTAGCCACGCCGTTTTTATCGGTCTCTAGCAAGATATTGGGCTCACGAATAACAAACTTTTCTAATTTTGCTTCGCCGCCTAGGATCGATAACCACGGAATATACACCTCCAAAGCCTGCATACTAACCATCTCTTTGCGGCTACCCGTGGGCATATTTGAAAAATGCACATCGTTGAGTTCTATTTTTAAACTGGGTAAAACCGACAACTCACTGGCACCCAGCACTTTGAGTTGACGACCCGTATTACTCTCAACCTGCTCAGACAGTTCAGCAATCACGCGCTCTGTGGGAATAAGAAAAGGCACGGCAAGCACCAAGGCCAACACCACTAAAATAAATCCACCCAAAACCTTCACGACGGTTTTCATATCAATTCCTTAATGACTGATAATAAAAGCTAATGCTACATATAGTAGCGTTGCTACGCGTTAAATTCATGTTTATTGATAAGAAACTTTAAGCAAACGCGATTGCGCATGTAGCCATGGCGTTGTCACATTTTCACACAAAATAACGGCCGTTCAGATTGTAACTTTTCAATACTTAGGTATGATCGCCCGCCCTTGTCAGTTTTAACTGGCATTGGCTAAACTTTTGTTATGAATTTTAAGTAAGTGTGTGGAGACTCAAACCAGCATGAAGAAGTTGCTCATTTCCCCGTCGAAAATGGCCTTAGGTGAACAAGAAAGCCATATTTATCAAAACATTTTGAAACAAGCGACAGAGATCAGTTTAAACCTGATGGCGGTGAAAGTAGAGAACCACCCAGAAGACTTTTTATTGTGGTGTTATGAGTTATTAGATGTGGCTAAAAACCGCATTAACTTTGATTTACTGGACGACCACCAACTACCTACAGTTAAAAAGCTGCAAGATTTACTCAGCAATGCCATTAGCTTTTTACAACTTAAAACCCTGCGTATTACGCCTTGGCCTGTATTAGCCGGTTTTGTTGAACAGCACAAAGAAGTATTAGCCCTTGAAGAGCAACTCAAGCTCATCAGCTATCTTGCTGACAAGCGCGCAACACCACTGAAAGAGATGATAGTTGAAGATCGCTTGGCATTTAGTGGTAAGCATGCCGCATCGCTCGACCCGAGTGTGTACAACTTTGATGTGGAATGGTTTAGCTCTACAAAAAATGCCAAAGGCTTTCACCAACTTTTGGCCGACCTACCGGGTGTATTTGATGATGCCTTAGCGCACATTCCAGCCGAAGGTGACGTGAGCGAGCAAGACTATCAACAATTTATGGTTGCTTACTTTATGGCGTTTAACGGCAGCGATGAAAAACCGACGCTCGCGCCAGCAACCCGTTTGTTGGCAATGCGTCGCCCCGATGTGTTTACGCCAATTAGCAATAGTAAGCTAGATGCTTTGTGCTCAGCGCTAGGTGTCACTAAATTAAATAACCGTGATTTTGAGCGCTACTGGCAAGATGTGGTGATGACCATAAAAAGCATGCCTTGGTTTGCCATGCCAACCCCAGCCAACGAATTTGAGCAGCAGCTTGCGGATATTAAAGCGCTATTACCATGTTGGTTTTACCATGCAGATAAAGACACCGCAGAAAACTCAAACTACTTAAAGTTATTGAACAAGCCGAAGCGCACTACCAGCAGTGGTGGGACTAAAACGGTACGTCGCGGTAAAGAATCAGCTGAAATTCTAGTTGATAGAGCGCTCAGTGATGAATCTATCCCTGAGCACATCCGTGCTAAACGCGATTCTATTGTCGCCGAGGTGGAAAAAGGCCGCAGTGTGGATGAAACCATTTCACTCATGCGCACTATTTTCGGCTAAGCCTACATTTAATCTCTTTTTGCACATGTGTCGTGATAGGTACATGTGCAAATTTCATTCAAAATGCACCATCCCAGTGCATAAGTTTTGCTCACCTTAGCATTATCCGCCCTTAGAACATTAAAAAATTTCATATTTATCATATCATTAAATGATAATTCCCAGTTCGAGTAACGATTGGCTCAGGCGTTGCTATATTCATAGTCGACTCAGTGCTCATAGGAAATACAATGAAAAGAACAATCTCTTTACTCACTTTCGCCTGTCTTAGTTTTTCATCCCTTTCTGTTCATGCAGAAGTGACTGCCAATGCTGCCGTCAGCTCCAACTATCATTGGCGAGGACTGACGCAAACCGATGACAGCGCAGCGGTGTCTGGTGGCTTAGATTACAGTAACGAAAGCGGCTTCTACGTGGGAACATGGGTATCCAACGTCGATTTTGGTGATGATACAAGTCACGAATTGGATATTTATACTGGTTACAAAGGCAAAACTGATCACTTTGATTATGATGTCGGTTATTTGTATTACGCCTATCCAGATGCGACTGGTGATACAGACTTCGGTGAACTTTACGCCGAACTGACTTGGCAGTGGCTAAGCGTCAAAGCAAGTCACTTACTGCACGCTCAGAACGATTCTAGTACTGAAGAAGAAATGCTGTATTTAGAGCTCAATGCCAGTTTTACCGTCCTGAATGACACTGAGTTAGCTTTACATATTGGACGCTCAAGCGGCGACACCATACAAGAATGGACATCACGAGATAATACATATATGGATTACAGTATTAGTTTAAGTAAATCCGGCTTCACTTTCGCCTTATTAAAAACAGATTTAGATAATGACGATGATCTTCAGGTGTCTGTGAGCTACGGCGTCGATTTTACTTTATAACCAAACCAATCTTTGATACTTGCTGCAAATCAAGGGCCGAAAGGCCCTTTTATCGTTTAGGCTAAGGCACACTATGACCCGTTGAGCCTTGCCAGATGCGATACCATTGTTCACGAGATAAATGAATATGCTGTGATTCAACACCAGCCTTCACCCGTTCAATATTACCAGTACCTAACACGACGGAGGGTTGGCTTGGCATACGATTGAGCCAAGCATAGGCGATCTGATCGATAGAATTTGCTGATGCTTCGTTTGCAACCTCTTCCAACACGGCGCGTAAGCGTTTGGCTTTCGCATCTTTTTTATCAAACAGCTTGCCACCCGCCAGTGGTGACCAAATCATAGGGTGAATACCACGTTGTTGGCATTGATCTAAGGTGCCATCATCCAGTGCTTTCATCTCATACACTGAACACTCAATTTGATTGGTGATCAACGGAAAGGTTAAACGCGATTGCAGCAGCTCAAATTGAGATGGGGTAAAGTTAGAAACCCCAAAATGCAATACATCGCCCAACTGCTTCAAGCTGTTGAATGCTTCTGCCATTTCATCGACGTCCATTAAGTAGTCTGGACGATGAATGAGTAAAACATCGAGCCTGTCGGTGTGAAAGTGTTTCAGGCTTTGCTGAACCGACTCAATAATATGCGCTTTACTGGAATCATAGTGATTAGCTTTGCCAGCCAAGCCTTTTTTAGCCATAGCTGGGCGAATACCGCATTTGGTAATAATTTTGATTTGATTACGCACACTCGGGGCAAGTTTGAGTGCGCGGCCAAAAGCGGCTTCGCACTCGTACTCACCATAAATGTCTGCGTGATCTGTGTGCTTAACACCCAGATCAATACATTGTTGCAAGTAACTTAAACATTGTTGATCAGTCAATTGCCAATCTAATAAACGCCAAAACCCAACCACTAATGGGTCTATTACTCGATGGCTTGATTTTTGATTCATACAGTGACCTTGATACTACTTGCAACTTGCTTTGCTTTTGCTACTGCTTGTTCGACTGAATTATCTCTTGCGAGCGCCACGCCCATACGACGTGTGCCAATCACTTCTGGTTTACCGAACAGGCGAACATCGGTATCGGGCTGACTGAGCGCTTGCGCCAAATTGCTATATTGAACTTGCTTAGACTCTCCGCTCACGAGCAGCACGCTGGATGCCGATGGGCCATGAAAGTGAATGTTTGCTATCGGCAAACCTAAGATAGCGCGTACATGCAGTGCAAACTCACTTAAGTCTTGCGAGATCAATGTCACCATTCCGGTGTCATGTGGTCGAGGCGATACTTCACTAAAGTATACATCATCCCCTTTAATAAATAACTCAACACCAAATAAGCCACGACCGCCTAGTGCTTCCGTTACTTTGCTCGCCATGTCTTTTGAGCGTGATAACGCCAGCTCACTCATTGCTTGTGGCTGCCAACTTTGCTGGTAATCACCATTTTTCTGCACGTGACCAATTGGCTCACAGAAACTGGTACCATTGACGTGGCGGATGGTCAGCAAGGTGATCTCATAATCAAAATCAACAAACCCTTCGACAATCACTCGCCCTTGCCCTGCACGGCCGCCTTCTTGTGCGTATTGCCATGCCGCTTCTATATCTTGCTCGGTCTTGACCACGCTTTGCCCTTTACCCGATGAACTCATAATGGGTTTGACCACGCATGGCATGCCTATTTCACTAACGGCTTCTTTAAAATCAGCCAAGTTATCAACAAATTGATATGCTGAGGTTGCCAAGCCAAGCTCTTCCGCTGCTAAGCGGCGAATACCTTCACGGTTCATGGTCAATTGCGTGGCTTTAGCACTGGGCACCACGGTATAGCCTTGTGCTTCTAACTCAACCAGTTTATCGGTGGCGATGGCTTCAATTTCAGGCACGATATAATCAGGCTGCTCTTGTTCAATGATGCTGGCTAAACGCTCACCATCGAGCATCGACAATACATAGCTTCGATCCGCAACTTGCATGGCAGGCGCATGATCATAACGGTCTAACACCACCACTTCGCAGCCGAGGCGTTTAAATTCAATCACAACTTCTTTGCCAAGCTCGCCGCCGCCACAGAGTAAAACTTTACACGCTGTTGATGAGAACGGCGTTCCGAGTGCTTTGATTTTCATATTGATTCCTTGGAGGTACGTCACTAGTCGATTGTAACCGTTGCATGCACTGGCGCATAGTTTTGGTATTGCAGTGTGATTTTATCGTTATGACTTAACACACCAACTCCTTCAGGAGTCCCCGTCAGTACGACATCTCCAGGTAATAGCGTAAATGTTTGCGTAATATCTTTGAGCAGTGTTTCAATATCAAATAGCATCATTGCCGCTTTACCGTGCTGCTTTAAGGTGTCATTTAGCCAAAAGCGATATTCAGCGCGGCTCAACTCGCCAGTATGAGTAACTGGATAAAACGCACTGATTGGACAGCTACCGTCGTAAGCTTTAGCCCGCTCCCAAGGATAGCCTTTGTTTTTTAACTCACTTTGTAGTGAACGAATGGTCATATCTAATGCTAGCCCTACGCCGTGAATATGCTCAAGTGGCGCCTGCGTATCAGCGTCTATTTGCTTACCAATGAGTAAAGCGAGCTCCGCCTCATAATGATGCTCACCAAAGCGCTGAGCAAGATGTACATTATCAGCCAGTGGCTGAAAACAAGTGTTGGGCTTAATAAAAAGAAGGGGACTATCTGGAATGGGGTTGTTTAACTCTTTTGCATGGGCCGCGTAATTACGCCCTACACACACCACTTTGCCAACGGGAAATCCAATAACATCTCCACTATCCCACTGATGTTGATACATTTTTTAGTCCTCAAAACAACTCTTCGTCAACCTGCATCATATCCCATTTTGTCGCACTATGAGACCATAAAAAAAGGCCTCAAAATGAGGCCTTCGTTTAGTCTGATTTAAAGTGACTTAATATTATCACCTGAGCGTTTATCAATCAGCTTAATGAATGGGTCAACACCTGCAAATTTTGGCAGTTTATCCACTTCAATTTGAATGGTATTTTCACCTGTTTTGATCTCATGCTTTTTAAGATAAATAACAGGATCTTTTTCATGCACTTCATCAGGGTTAGCACTAAACAAGCCAATATCTATCCATTGCGATAATGGTTGCTCTTCTTCATTACCTGCGCCATCTGCATACTTCTTCGCTGCGTCAACAGTTAGCGTAATCACATGCTTCGCATTTTCTGATTTGGCTTCCTCGACAACCACATCTTTTAACTTCAGCTCATATAGCGTAATTGAGTTGAGTTGATCATCGATAAAAATCTGCTCTTGCTCCGTTGCATCTTGTTTGAGGTAAGCAACAAAATCTTGCGTAGTTGGAAAAATATCAGTTCTAAAACGATAGTCATCGATAAACTTTCTTAATGCTGCATTCAAGCGCTCTTCACCTAATCGGTCATGCAACGCCATCATTACTACGGAACCTTTACGATAATGTATATAACTTTGGTTCACTGTGGTTGCCAAAGGTCGTTCCTCATACGCTTCGGTACCACGCCCACGCAAATATCTATCCAGCTCATACTTTAAGAACTTACGTAAGTTATTCTCACCATATTTTTCCTTCATCACCATAATTGCTGCGTATTGAGACAACATTTCAGACAAAATATTTGACCCTTCCACATTTGCACCAATTAACTGGTGCGCCCACCATTGATGTGCTAATTCATGGGCGGTGACATAGTAAGGCACTTTGACATGCTCAGGGTCTCTAATATCGCTTAAAAAGCCAATATCCTCAGAGTAGGGTACTGTATTAGCAAAACTTTGCGCAAAACTTCTATAACGTGGAAACTCAATAATACGCATTTGCTTATGCTGATAAGGCCCAAAAGCTCGGCTGAAATAATCGAGTGAATCTTTAGTAGACTGCATCATGAGGTCCACATTCCAAGCGTGATTCTTGTGGTAATACACCTCTAAGGATATGCCTTTGTATTGCTCTTTCTTCACTTCTAGTTCCATCGACAAGATGTTGTAGAAATGCAGCATCGGCGCATCCATTTCATAAATGTACGTAGTACGACCATTAGTGGTGGTTTTAGACTGTAAATACCCTGGCGTCATCGCGATTTGAGATTCATCCGTCGTCACCGTCGCTGAAAAGGTAACAAAATTTTCAGCGAATAATGGTTCATGATAATGCTCTGTTTCTTCAAGTTTGTTTGCCAGTTTAAGAGGTTCAAGATCACGTTTACGACGCTCGACCTTATCTCTTATTTCTTTACTCTCACTGTATCCAAGCTCTGGGAATAAACTAAAATTATCAATAAATGTACCGTTATGTACTAACTTAGTGTCACTGCCTCTATCAACAAACCCTAGCGTTTGACGAACCACTGACATAGTAAGCATTCTGCGCTCTCCTGGCAGCATAGGCTCGGAGAGTTCAAACCAAGCATGCTGGAAGTCTTCATTTAGTTTACCCAGTTTTCCGCCAGTCATTTGCACATTCCATTGCAAGGTATAATCTGGTTTATTAACAAGAAACTTTTCTATCGTTTGCTGTGTTTTATTCTCAACTTCTAGCGTGACCTGCGCTTCGATACGACGCTCTGCTGGGAAAATTTCAGCATTTAATTTTACGTCTAAGGTAGTTGGAATGGGCGCTTCTTTATATTGGGCAAACTCTCTTTCATATTGCTCAAATAAATCGTTGTGCTGATCTTCTGTTAAGAAGGTATTAACTACATTTGTGTTGTAGTAGATATTGCTACCTGCACCAATGAATAACACAGCACCTAAAACAATGACAGATTTACCCGTGATACCTAAGTTGTAGCTAAGCAAGCCTAAACGCGCTTTTAGGGTTTGACCCGAACCACGAGGCCATAATGCATAACTCAGCGCCGCTAAAACTAAGCTAAAACCTAACCAGTATGTGTTATACCAATGCACGGCGCTTAGAAAATGCCCATAGCCGTTAATATCAGAATAAAGGGTTTCTGGCGTTTCACCTACTCTAAACATGTGATGTTCAAAGCCAAAGTGAGTCATAACCATCGACAGAATATAATACAGCACAAATAGTCCCATACCGGCATATTTGGTTGGACTAATTACTTGCAATAGGAAAGCTAACGTGCCCTGGAATGCGAAACTAAGTACAAAAATATAACCTAAGCGAACGACGTATTGAGATACTTCAATATGTTCAATGCCAGAAAGTAGCTGATAAGCAATTGTTATGACTGAACCTATCACACATAGCAAAGCCATGATAACAACTAACGCGATATATTTAGAGCCCCAAAAGACCCAGTTTTGTACTGGATAAGCATCAATAATGTCGCCCATTTTGTTTTCTCTATCGTGCCACACCAACTCAGCACAATAATAGACAATTACAATCTGTATCATTAAATCGAAACTGCCTGTGATCATCTCAACCATACGAAAAGTGACCGGCCATACATCGGTGCCATACATACCAAACGAACCAATGATAGAAGGCAACAAAGAAGAGATTGATAAAAGCAGTAACACTAAGAATGAATAGCTTTTAACTACATTGTTTACTTCAAATACTGTGCGGGTCCAAAAGTGCGACCAGGCATTAATGTTGCCGGGTTTTATATCCACCTTATAGCTGAGTGCTTGTTGCTGAGAGCCTTTGCCCTTCGCTTTACTCTTTGTTTTTTGCTTTTGTGGAAGCCGATGACTACCGTTAGCGACTACAGCCAAAATACCAACTAACGCCACACCTAACCACAATAAGCGATTATAAAGTAGCTCACCTGTCAGTGAGATCACCATGGTATTGCGATCTGCGATTGTCCAATATTCTGCCTGTGCATTAATCGCAGACAAACCAAACATATCAATATAACTCGCAATATCGCGATATTGAATATCACCGAACATATTTAACGAGACGATATAGCCAACAAGCAATGCTACAGCCACTAAGTACATGGCCACCATTGAACGAAAACGCTGGGCAACCAAAGTAAACATACTGGCTAAGAAAAACAATGATGGCGCAGCGATATAAAATAAGGGGGCAAAATAGTAAGCCAACTGATTCGGACCAAGCTGTTCACTGTCTAACCACCCCAACAAACCACCCAATCCTGAACCAATCCAAACGCCTAGCAAACACATGGAAAATACAAGTAACGTTACCAAATAGGCACCAAGGAAGCGTCCTAGCCGATACTGAGCGATATTTAGTGGCTTTGATAAAACCAACTCATTGAATTTACTTTGTTCATCTCGTATTGCTGCGCTACCAACAAAGTTAACCACCAAGAAAATAGAGAAAACCCCTAACACTCCAACTAGCTGTAAGATCTGAAAGGGTGAATTAACATTTACATTGCCGCCGCCGCCAATTTGCACGGAGTCTGACACTGATGCAAAAAACGCCAGCAAAAACATCACCAATGCCGTCACATAAAAAGAAGGCTGTCGTATATAATAACGCAGCTCAAAGAGCATCATTTTTAATAACATTGTCATCACTCCTTATGCGACTTGCGCACTGTTTCTATGCTGATGCAACGTTGAGAAATAAACGTCTTCTAAATCTGCGGGTACGGTTTCAAATCCTTCAGGTGCTGCGTCTGCAAACACGTTTAACAACGTTTGCCCGGCAAACAGACGCTTAGAAATGACAGGTAAACTTTGCTCCAACTCTTTGGCTTCTTCTTGATTAGCAACAGTTTTACGCCATATCTTACCTTGCAGCTGTTCGGTTAGCTCAATGGGATTACCTTCAAGTAAAATTTGGCCGCTGGCCAATACTGCCATGTTCGGACAGAGTTCCGACACATCTTCTACGATGTGTGTTGAGAGAATAACCACTTTACTCTCACCTAACCCAACCAATAAGTTATGAAAACGGTTCCGCTCCTCAGGGTCGAGGCCTGCCGTTGGCTCATCTACAATCAACAGATCAGGATCGCCTAACAACGCTTGCGCAATACCGAAACGCTGACGCATCCCCCCTGAAAACCCGCTCACTGCGTTTTTACGGTGATCATACAAGTTAGTTTGTGCAAGTAACCCTTCTACTACTTCGTGGCGTTCTTTTTTATTATTCAAGCCTTTTAGAATCGCCATGTGGTCTAACAGATCAAAGGCACTCACTCGAGGGTAAACACCAAAGTCTTGCGGTAAATACCCTAAACGCTGACGTAATGCCTTTGGATCATTGAATACGTTAATTCCATCAAATTCAATACTGCCAGCATCTGCCGATTGTAAGGTTGCAATCGTGCGCATCAAAGATGATTTACCAGCACCATTTGGCCCAAGCAGACCAAACATGCCTTTTGGAATATCCAAGTTCACCCCACGTAACGCGTGAACACCATTGTCATATGTTTTAGAAAGCCCTTTTATTTTAAGCATCTATCTTCCTTCCTTTAAAGCTATTTAGCACCTGTGTTATATCAGCTTTACAATATAGGGACAATTAATGGCATCGTAATAATTGCAATAGAATGTAAACACTGAAACACTACATTTAAATAAGAAACACTAAGGAATGAGAAATGCAAGATCATGCACAACAACCATTAACAGACTTTATTGAATACCCTCAGGATGAGATGCTCGCACGTGCCGAGTCTTTCTTAGAAAATTCTAAACGCCGCCATACGATACGTAGCTTTAGTGACCGTCCTGTACCAAAAGAGATTATCGAAGCGTGCATCAAAACCGCAGCGACGGCACCCAGTGGCGCGAACCATCAGCCTTGGCATTTTGTTGCAATTAACAGTACAGATGTTAAAAAACAAATTCGCCAAGCTGCGGAAGACTTAGAGCGCTCTTTTTATGAAGGACGTGCTGGTGATGAATGGTTAGGCGCCTTAAAACCATTAGGCACAGACGCCGATAAACCTTACCTTGAACATGCGCCTTGGCTAATCGCCATTTTTAGCCAGAAAAAAGGCGGTATTCACAGTGAAGACAAAAACACCAACTACTACGTGCACGAGTCCGTAGGCATTGCCACTGGTTTTTTAATTCAGGCACTACACAATGCGGGACTCGCTACCCTCACACACACCCCCAAACCAATGAGCTTTCTAACTGAGATATGCGGGCGTGATAGAGATAATGAGCGCCCTTATATGCTGCTGATTGCTGGTTACCCGAGCGAAGATGCCACCGTGCCAGATCACGCGCTGGTGAAAAAGCCGTTTGAAGAAGTCACGACATTTCTATAAATCGCTGACTCATATTGGCGGTTAACGAACCGCCAATGCTTCTCCTTCGCTCAAGCCGCTCAAAACCTCAACCTTGTCATTATGTGTTTGTCCCAAGCGAATATAACGCCTTTGGATATGTCCTTGTTCCACCACTTCCACCATGGTTAATTGCCCATAACGCTTGACGAGTTTTGATGGTACCAACACTTGTTGCAAACTCAGTGAGGGTAAAAATACCTGTGCATACATGCCCGGTTTTACGTTTTCAGCGAGATCCACATCCAGCTTCACCATAAAGCGCCGTGCATTGCTATCCGCAACGGGCACTATCTCACTGACTTTGGCGTACTGGGTTGCGCCACTGGCTGGAATATGGATTTTTAAATCATCGCCTAAGTTCAACTTGCTCGCCAGTTGCTCTCGCACCGCGGCACTGATCTGTAACTGCGCGGGGTTATACAATGAAACAATCGGCATGCCCGGCGTCAACATCACACCCGGTTCTTGCAGGCGCTCAACCACAGTACCATTGATGGGCGCGATAATTTTTGTATCACGCAAAGCCACCTCTGCCGACGCTAACTGTTGAGCCAACGCAACTTTTTGAGCTTGAAGCTCATTTACTTTGGTTTGCCATTCATCCACCACATTTACAGCAACTAAGCCTTGTTGTTGTAATGTTTCACTGCGCGTGAGCTGCTTTCGTGCTTGTTGTAATTGCGCATCGATGGCGTCTTGCTGTGCGCGTACTTGAGAAGCCCGTGCTTTTAAATCCGCATCATCAATGGTTGCCAATAACTGCCCCGCCGTAACGCTTTGTCCCGCACGCACATGCAGGGTTTTAAGTTGTGCAAGTAAGCGACTGGCAACCAGCGTGTTCTCTCTGGCCGACACATTGGCGTTCACCACTTCATGATGCATCACCGGATGTGTTTCAACGATATGAGTTTGCCCTTGATAAGGCGCGGGCGCAGTCTTATTTCCCGCGTCAATCACCTGGTTAAACATGCCTGCCATGTAGGCTACTACTAACAGCAATAGCACCACTGCAAACACGGGAGTTAGCCACTGTTTAGTTTTCTTCATTGTCGATAACATGATTGCTGCTCTTTGCTTTGTTAAACACTAAAAAATAAACCAACGGCACCACCAGCAACGAAAATATCGTTGAGGCAATAATGCCAAAAATAATCGCTAACGCTAATCCGCTAAACACGGGGTCGAGTATGATCACGAGGTTGCCCAATAAAGTGGTACCAGCAGTGAGCAATACGGGTCGCATGCGCACTTCTCCGGCTTGAATGAGAGAGGCCTTTAACGCCATGCCCTGCGAGCGTGCTTGATTAATAAACTCAACGAGAATGAGTGAGTTACGAACCACTATGCCAGCAAGCGCTATCATGCCTATCATCGCTGTGGCTGTGAATAAAACCGGTTCAGGCGCGCCCGCTATTTCTCGCTCACCAAACTGATTAAGCAACCAAAACCCCGGCATGATGCCAATCATGGTCAGCGGGATCGCAGACATGATAATTAGCGACACCGAGCTGGATGTGGTTTGCCAGCGTAAGATGAAAAAAATAGCCAACAGTGCAAAAGCGAAGGCGATGCCCATATCGCGAAAAACATCTACGGTAATGCGCCATTCCCCTTCACCGCTGAAGCTGTAAGACGCCCCCTCTGGTAATTGCCATGCGATGCCTGCGCCATTGTTTAAAAAGGTGCGTGCACGCCAATCAGTTTCGGTATTTTGAGTTGCGTGTTCATCCGCCACGATATCCGCGATGACTTCGCCAGGCGTTCGACCATTGAGTTCTGCCGTGACATAAATCACATTTTGCAGATCTTTGCGTACGATAGGTTGTGGCGCGAGCACATCCTGCCAACGCCCCAGCTCCGACAGCGCCACCAGCGGACGCGTTGCGCTATCGAGCCCGTATTCACTGCCCACTTTACTTAATGCACGTTGCCCTCTGAGCTGCAGCGCATCCAAGTTAGGTTGCTGGTTACGCTCACTGTACGGTAAGCGCAAATTGATTGGCACGGGTTGCGCCTCATGCTCGATATAGGCTAATCCCGCATCTAACCCGCCACTGGCAATTCGTAGTGACTGATTAATGTCATCCGTTGAAATACCAGAAAGTGCCGCTTTTCCCTTATCCGTTACAAAACGCTTGATAAAGGTTGTTTCTGCCATCGAACTATCCACTTCAACCACATGAGCTTCTGCACGCAGCCTTTCCATTAAAGCACTGGCCGCTTGCTGATGTGTATGTGCTGGCACGAAAGGAGCCGTATACACTTGCGCAACCAAAGTACTCAAAACGGGGGGGCCAGGTGGTACTTCCACCACTTTCACTTGAATGCCGTGCTGATTAAATGGTTTGAGCGCCTCTCGCAATCTCAATACCACAGCATGAGACTGATGTGCACGTGATGCCTTATCAACGAGTAACACCCGTAAATCAGCTAAATGGGGCGCTTGACGGCGATAGTAACCGCGCACCATGCCGTTAAAGTCCATACTTGATGGCTCACCCACGTAGGCTGCAATGGCCGTCACTTCATTTTGCTGCCACACTACACGCTGCACCTGTCTGGTCACTTTAGCCGTTTGCTCCAAGGTACTGCCCTCAGGCAAGTCAATCAGCACTTGTACTTCACTTTTATTGTCAAAAGGTAATAACTTAAGCGGCACTGCGCGAAACAGCGGTAAACTTACACTGATCATAAACAGCACCAGCATGCTCCACAGCACTGCTTTGGCTTTCCAAGGCTGTGCCAGTAATGGCGTTAACACGCGGCTATAAAAGGATGTTTTGTGCCCAAGGTCGGGCTCTTCAATGGGATGATTATGGAGTAATTTTTTTGCCAACCATGGCGTAACTAAAAACGCTACCAGCGTTGAAGCAATCACACTCACCGGTACATTGAACGCCATAGGTGCCATGTAGGGTCCCATCATGCCGGTGATATAAGCCAAAGGTAAAAACGCCACACTAATGGTTAAAGTCGACATCAGCAGGGCCACTTTTATCTCAGACATCGCGGCAACCACTTGTTTGTTGGTATGCGTTTTATCTGTTGTGTTGCGCTTCGCCAAAAAACGACTGATATTTTCCACCCCGGTGATGGGGTCATCAACCAACAACCCCAGAGAGAGGATCAACGCAAATAACGTCACCCGATTAATGGTATAGCCAAATGCAAAATCAAGCCCAAGGGTAATGCCGTAGCAAATAGGCACAGCCAAACCCACCACAATGGCTGGACGCCAACCTAAAAACACACCGATAAATATCACCACAGTCAAAACGGCAAACGTCAAGCTTGCGGTTAAGTCGTTTACCTTTTCGTTTGCTGTATCGCCGTAATTACGCAACACCTTAACGTCAATGTCACTAGGTAATAAGCGCTCTTTCAACTGCGCCATCAACTGCAAACTTTGCTCAGTAACGACGACCGCATTACTGCCTCGTTGTTTTGCAATCGATATTGTCACCAAAGGCAAGTTTTGCTGTTGCTCATCTAGCGCCAACCACTGATAGGCGTCCGGCTCACTTGGCTCATCCGTTACCCTTGCTACATCTTTAAGCAACACCTCTTGGCCATTCAGCACATTGACCGTTAATCGTGATACCTGCGCTACATTTCTGAGTACATCACCCGCTTCCAAAGCGATAAGCTGCTCGCCCTCAACACGACTGCCGACGCGTTGCAGCTGGTTACTGACATTGAGCGCCATCAGCACATCCAAAGGTGTTGTTTGATGTGCCGCGAGCGCCGTTGCATCAAGGTAAACCTGAATTTGCCGTTTGCGCCCAGAGATCACTTTCACTTCGCTGGTATTCGGTAATTTTTGTAATTGAGTAGAGAGTTCTTGCGCAAATCGGGTCAGCTCAAAGTCACTATATCGCGCTGAGTCTTTGCTGTATAAGCCCAGCATCAAAATTGCTACATCGTCGACCTCAACAGGCTGTACCTGCCAACTTTGCACCACTTGCGCCATGGTATGTTGATTTGCATACAGTTTAGTGTAGGTATTTAAGATAGCTTGCTCGCGATTCTCCCCCACATGAAAACGCAAGGTTACCACCGTACCACCGGTGTCTGTGGTTGAGTAAATATGCTCCACACCGGGGAGCTGTGACAGCAGCTTTTCCAGTGGTTCGGTCACCAAGCGCGCCACTTCTGGGCCGCTCAAGTTGGGCGTATTCACACGAATATCCAGCATAGGGACTACGATTTGTGGCTCTTCTTCGCGTGGCGTAAACTGCAAAGCAAACAACCCCATCAGCAAAGATAAAAACAACAAGACCACAGGTAGTCGACCAGCAAGACTTGCCGCTAACACCTTGTCGATAATTTTCATAATGTGCGTTCCTTATGCTGCACAAAAGAGTTGGTAGAGCTGCTGCAAAATGGCTTTGACCTTTTCATCGACCACACGATAGTAAATTGTCTGCCCGTCACGACGAGTATCTACGATATTTGCCTTTCGTAAGCTGGCCAAATGCTGTGATAACGCAGATTGTGCTAACGGCACGCTTTCGTTCAACGCGCTCACGCTCATCTCCTGCTCTAGCAAACTGCATAAAATCATTAACCGATTTTTATTTGCCATGAGTTTTAGCAAAGCCTCTGCTTGTTGCGCGTTATGCGCCATTGCCTCAAAGTCCATGATCACCACATATAATAATAAAGTTGTGCAAAGTATAGACAAACACATTAGCAGTGTCTAATATTAGTAAAAGCTAATGTATAAGGCAGTTGTTATGAAATTAGAAGCTATGCTTAGGTTAATAGCAGGATGTATGTTATTGCTGTCTTTAGCACTGAGTCATTTTGTACATGAGAACTGGGTTTGGTTTAGTGTGTTTATCGGTGTTAACTTGATCCAGTCGGCATTCACTCAATGGTGCCCGATGATCACCCTACTTAAAAAATTAGGCGTAAAGGAGTAATTGCATGTTAACTGCAGTTCAAGATGTTTTAAAAACAGTCAGCCCTAACCAGCGTTGTATTACGGCACAGCAAGCCAAAACCGAAATTGAGCAAAACGCAGGCCTACTCATTGATGTACGCGAGCCGAACGAACACCAAACGATGGCAGCTAATGGTGCCATTAATATTCCACGCGGTTTACTAGAATTTAAATTGCCAGAAATCGAAAAAGATGCACAACGGCCTATTTATTTACACTGCGCCGCAGGTGGTCGAGCGACCTTTGCCGCCGAGCAATTAACCCGGCTAGGCTATCAAAATGTCAGTGTGATCACCTGCAAAGCCGGTGATGTTTGCCAAGTGTTCTGATTTAACGTATTCGCTTGGCACTTATCAGCAACAAGCGCTTAATTATGATTTTGTAAAAGTGTACTCAGGTGTCACCGAGCAAAATTATCTACAAGTGGCCAAAACCGCAAAAGCGCTGGGGTTATTTCTATCAGGCCATATACCCGATACGTCAATGGAAAACGTGTTGGCCCATCACAATGAAATTGCCCATTTATCTGAGATTATCGTTGGTAAAGATCACGTAGATCCCGATATGGATGATGAAGCCTATCTTGAATGGGTCATCAAGACCATGCTAGAGAATCAAATTTCGCTTATTTTCAATTGGTCTACCGATGAAGTGGTCGCGAAATGGTCGAGCGGTGAAGATATTTATCAAAGCAATATATATGACTATATTCCCGATGCCATACTGGCTATCTGGCAACAAGAGCCACAAGTAGGAGACGCCGCTCCAGAACATCACGATCTTGCCTTGTCTCTTGTCAAACAAATGGTCGAAGCGGGTATTGAAGTACAAGTTGGCTCGGATACCAGTGACGCAGGCTCTGTACCCGCGTTGTTATTGAGAGATATGGAACTGATGGTTGAAGCAGGCTTATCGCCTAAGCAAGCGCTCGTTGCTGCGACAAAAGTGCCTGCGACCGTGATAGCGCGTATCTTGCAGCGACCACAAGACAGAGGATTGATCAAACCAGATTATTTAGCCGACTTAGTGTTGTTCAGCAAAAATCCGCTAGAAAATATTCAAAACCTCAGAAGCCGCCTTGGCGTCGTGATTGATGGTCATTGGTTAGCACAATCAGAACTCGATGAGATGGCCCTCGCATTTTCTAAACTCCCTCTTGAATACTTGGAGCTCCCGCAATGACAAATTATAACAAGCGCAAACTTACACTTTGTATTGTGGCTGCGTTGTCGGGCACCCAAAACCAAGTGACAGCACAAGAAATAGAGCATATAGAAGTTGGCGCGAGTCGATATATGTTGATGAAAACCAATGGCTCAGCAATTCAACAATTAGATAGAGAAGGCATTGCACAAGCACCGCATATCGCAGACGATGTATTTCGGCTGATGCCCAGTTTACCTGGTGTCAGTGCGGGCGATTACTCAGCAAACTTTTATATACGTGGCGGGCAAGCCAATGAAGTGTTAGTTCTGTTGGATGGTCAACAGCTATACCGTCCTTTTCACATGAAAAGCTTCAACAGTGCTTTTAGTATCATAGACACTGAAAATGCCGAACAAATAAACCTTTATACCGGCGGTTTTGCAGCGCGTTTTGGTAACAAACTCAGCGGCGTGTTAGAAATCGACTCCCTCATTCCCTCTGAGCAAGCCAAATACAGCTTAGGAGCCAGTTTTATCAATGCACGCGCTGCCGGGCAAGGTAGCTTTGACGAAGGTAAAGGCCAGTGGCTTGTTTCTGCTCGACGGGGTTATTTAGACATGGTGCTCAAAGCCATGGATGACGAAACCAGTAAGTTCGAGCCGGTTTACGCCGATCTGTATAGTAAGGTCAGTTACGAGTTAAACGACACGCACACCCTGTCCGCCAACTTACTCTATGCCTATGATGATGAATTACTGGACGATAATTTTGATGAGTGGAACGGGTTTGAAAAATATTATGTTAAAGAAAAAATCAGCGGTGCCTACGCAAGCCAGTACTTTTGGACTCGCTTACACTCTAATTGGCGTGATGATTTAAGCTCCACCATGATGCTCTCTGCTGGCGAAGTTGAAGAACAACGACGCGGTGGGCAAAACGACCCCTACGAAATTGACTTGACACTCAAAGATGATAAATCCTTCTCTTTCATTGAGGTCAAACAAGATTGGCGCTGGCTTAGTAGTGACAATTTGATGCTTGAGTTTGGCATGCATGCAAAACAACTGGATGCTAACTATGACTACAGCATGTACGCCCGTTACCACCGACTCTACGCCGATCAGCCTCAGGCCAAACAAGTCGATGCCAAAGAGATGATAAATCCTTCTCTTTCATTGAGGTCAAACAAGATTGGCGCTGGCTTAGTAGTGACAATTTGATGCTTGAGTTTGGCATGCATGCAAAACAACTGGATGCTAACTATGACTACAGCATGTACGCCCGTTACCACCGACTCTACGCCGATCAGCCTCAGGCCAAACAAGTCGATGCCAAAGTAACCGCAAAAGGCGCTGACATTGGGGCTTATACCAGTGCAAAGTATCGCTTTAGCCCATTGTGGGCGGGAGAGCTTGGACTTCGGTATGATAAGCAAGATTATCAAGGATTTAGTGATAGTCAAATCAGTCCTCGCGCGGCGCTGTCTTATCATTTAAATGAGGATTCTAGTGTCAGCTTTAGCTGGGGCCACTTTTATCAAGCTCAGGACATTTTGGACTTACAAGTAGCTGATGGCGTAACAACATTCCAAAAGGCACAAAAAGCAGAGCATTTCATACTTGGTTATAACGGCACATTAAATGACCTTAATTATCGCCTTGAAGCGTATCATAAGCGTCTGTCTGACATTCCAACGCGCTATGAAAGTGTACTCGACCCTCTTAACTTCTTTCCCGAAGGGCAAGCCGACAGACGCCGCATAGTGGCAACCGAAGGGACAATTTCAGGCGTAGAGTTGTCTGTGCAAAAGCAAATCAACGAAAAATGGCGCTGGCATGCTAACTACACATGGTCAGATGCAAAAGAAACCGTCGACGGGAAAAAGGTTAATCGTAGCTGGGATCAAACCCACACCTTAAATGGCGGGGTAAACTATCTCTTCGACAACGGTTGGAACCTAAATGTCGCCGCGCACTACCACTCCGGTTGGCCGAGCACCGGAGAATATGGCACCGTGCGCACCGCTGACAATGGTGAAAAACAAATCGTCCGACATCTCAAAGAAAGAAACCAGCAATCTCTAGCCAATTACATGCGCTTAGATTTGCGGATTTCCAAACAATATTTACTGCCCGATAGCCAGCTACAGGTGTTCTTTGAAGTGTCGAACCTACTTAATCGCAAAAATCAGTGTTGTGTTGAAGCGACCAACTATCGACTTGGCAGTGATGAGAAGGTGATAGTTAATCAGGAATATGGCTACTGGCTGCCAATGATCCCAAGTTTTGGCGTGAAGTGGGATTTCTGATCTAGTCGGTTCAATTTGTATTTCCCCTTAGGTTATCGTCTTTCCCTAATAAGTCGGTAACCTATTTCCTCAGACATGGCTCCCAAAATGTAGAAATGTGTAAGTTTGTTCTGGTTATTTAAACAATTTCTGAGCATTTGCTGACAGTTCTAGATGCCAATTCCGCATAAGCTAACAAGCATACAATCACTCTTGTTAAAGGACTGCTCTCGATGAACTTCAAATTACATACCTTAGCCATCGCCGTGGCGACTACGGCTTTATTGACTGCCTGTAATGACAGTAACGATAACCGAACTGAGCTGCAAAAAGCACAAGGTGTATGGAAAAGAACCAGCTACGGGCAAGTTATAAAAATAAACTCAACACATGTGACTCACTACCAGTTAAACAACCAAGGTTGTATTGAAGTAAACAAGCAAACTCACCAACAGGCCAAAAATGGTGACTTTGCCAGAGTCTCGCAAGAGAAAAGTACGCTTTTGGTGATGAACGATGTGAATGTATCAACCTATACCTCTACGGATAAACTGCCTGAAACATGTAACGCGCCAATCACCGTAAAAGAGGATGCCAAACCAAGCCAAGTGTTTGAGTACTTTTGGCATGCCTTTAATGATTACTATGCCTTTTTTGATATTCGACATGTAGATTGGCAAGCGCAGTACGATACCTATGCGCCGCGTATTAACGATGCGATGAGCGACGAAGAATTGTTTGCAGTGATGGCAGACATGGTTGCACCTTTGCAAGATGCGCACGTTTATCTCGAAAGCAAAACACAAGAATTCAATGTGCTTAAACCCAGCCCTATCATGCGCAGTGCAGAAGGCGAAGCTAAATCGTATTTGCGCTTTGGCTTCGATGTCGAGACCATGGATGTGGTCGCGTCAATGTTGGAAGATTACGAAGAAACCACCGCCAGCTACATCACCGAAAGCACGCTCAAAACCGTCCCGTTGGAAGAAGGACCAAAAACACTGATCTGGGGCAAAACGGCTGACAATGTTGGCATTCTTGTGATCAACAATCTAGCTGATTTTTCGAGCGACCCCGAAGCGAGCGTAAGAGTCCATATGGAAGCGGCCTTAAAGTATGTGGACGAGATCATGAGCGACCTCAAAGACACGGATGGTATGATAATCGATATTCGCAATAACCTTGGCGGAGAAGATGCGATAGCTAAATTGTTCGCTAAACAGTTTAACCAAAAAGAAGGCATTGCATTTCATAAGCGGGCCAACAATCGAGCCGGTTTGGGATCACAATCACATCATATACTCAATGCAGTATCTGACCCTTACCTTAAACCTGTGTACTTACTTACCAGCCAAATTACCATGAGTGCCGGTGAAGTCTTTGCCATGATGATGAAACAGCTTCCGCAAGTCACCCATATTGGCGAAGAAACATCAGGCGCGTTTTCAGATGTGCTGCGACTAACCTTACCGAATGGTTGGGAAGTGGGCTTATCCAATGAAGAATATCGTAATTTAAAAGGTGAGAATTTTGAAGCCCGCGGCCTACAACCTGATGTTCAGATCCCTGCCTTTAGTGGTTTCTCTGACGAATTGCTCCGCTTTGCAACTTACGATTACGCATTAGAAAAACTCGGTAAACAAACTTACCCAGCCATCAGTGTGGCCAGCTTTGAAGCGCAAGTAAACGAGCTAATGGCACAAAGTGAATTACCAGGCCTCGCCGTGGCAGTTATTCAAAATGGGCAACTGACATATAGCCAAGGTTTTGGTGTGGCAGACATTCAAGGAACACAAGTACAGGCCGATACGCCTTTTTATCTCGCGTCAGTCAGCAAGACACTCGTAGGCGCGACACTTGCGCATGCTGTTGACGCGGGGCAGATCTCCATTGACGATTCCATAGCCTCAATTGTGCCTTTTACGTTCGATGCAATCCCCGAAAAAGATCAACCAATAACCTTTAGACACCTAGTGACCCATACCAGTGGTATTGTCGATGAAACCATTGCGTACACTTGCTCTTACTTTTTGCATGACACCATGCAAAACATGAATGATGCGCTGCTGGGCAGCGAAATTTGTGATGAGAAAATTAACCCCGATCTTGGCACCTATCTAGCAAATTATTTAAGTGAAAACGGTACTCGCTATCAAGAAAAGAACTTTACCAGTCAATATGGCCATGACACTGGAGACATTTACGTGTACTCAAACATCGCCACGGCACTTGCAGCATTCGCGCTTCAAGAAAAAACAGAGACGCCATTCGTTGAGTTAGTGCAAAACTACCTATTTTCACCGTTGGCGATGAACAATAGTCGCTGGGGAGTAGGCCCTACACCTGATAACGTCGCGACACGCTTTGTATTTTCACCAGAAGACAATAAATTGATGCCAATGCCTGACTACGGTGCGGTGACCTACCCCGATGGCGCAGCGATTTCAACCGTGAATGATGTGGCGCGCTTTTTAATTGCCAGTCTGAACGGGGGTAAAATTGACCAACAACAAGCGTTATCCGCCAACGCGGTGTCGGCTATGCTAAGCCCACAAACGGATACACCCGTGCCCAGCAGAGACATTGGTTATTTTTGGGAGCTTGACGGCGATTTAATTCATCACGACGGTTCGGATCCAGGTGTGATGTCACAAATGATAGGTGATATCAGACACAACAACGGGATTGTGTTACTCAGTAATGGCGACGATAACCATGAAGCGCACGAAGAGGCGATGGCTATTATTCAGCAACTGGCTCTGCAACTGGCTTACACCAAATAATGAAAGAAGCGGTGCTTTGCACCGCTCCGCTTTGTTATGCCCGATTAGGCACAATTTGAATTTCGACCCGGCGATTTTGCGCTCGTCCCTGCTCGGTGCCATTACTCGCTACCGGCACAGATGCACCCATACCTTGCGTTTGCAGCCTTGCCGCCAAGACATTTTGACCAAGTAAGTAATTTTTAACTCCGTTGGCACGTTGTTCACTTAAGCGCTGATTTAACTCGTTACTCCCCGTGCTATCCGTATGACCCACAATATTAAGTAACGTTTTTTCGTATTGATTCATCACTTTAGTAATGGCATCTAGAGTGGGATAAAAGCTAGGAGAAATGTTCGCTTGGCTGGAGGCAAAAGTAATATTGCTTGGCATAACAAGGCGCATATTGTCCCCTTCTCGGATCACCTCAACACCGGAACCCTCAAGCTCCTTACGAAATGCAGCTTCTTGTTTATCCATATAATCGCCGATTGCAGCTCCAGCCAGTGCACCAATCGCGGCACCAATAAAAATACGCTTATCTTTATGATTACCCGTCGCTTTACCCAACACAGCGCCGGCAGCAGCGCCGATGGATGCCCCTTTGCCGGTATTGGTCATTTGGCAACCAGAAATTAGAGTTACACTCAGCGCAACAGCCACTGCACATTGCTTGTTCAAGATCATCATCACCTCCAAAATAGTTTTGCTTAAGGCTAAAAGGAGGCGCCTGAATCGTAGATTAACTTATGTCGTTTATTGCAACAGCCGTTCAGGAATAGGGGGGAGTGAGTAAGGTGCAATAATTTTATCCAGCTGACGCGTGCGCGCTAACTCTTCCATTGCTTTGTGGATACGTGTCGCTCCATCAGACTTGTTAAAAGACTTGCTCAAAGCCATATAGCCATAAATCAATTTCGTGTGTCGATAATGCATGGTTTCAAGTTGCGAGATGGGTTGCTTTAGCGCTTTCATCGCCACTTCTGCGGTATCCTCAATCGCAATAGCGAGATCAACTCGCCCTTTTAGCACCAGATCCAACGCGACTTGCTCTGAGGTTACCTCAATTTTATCCAATTTCTCGTCTTCATCAAAACGCTTAAAAAATGCCGCACCACGCATCACTGCAATCCGTTTACCGTACAGATCCTCAAATCGCATCACACTCATTTTGCTCCCCTTTTTCGCGTAAAAAACAAATGAGGAGGGTAAAGCCATATAGGGCGGTTCAACAAATACCATTGATGATTGTCTTTGCGGAGTTTTAATTAAGCCGCCCATCACATCTACCTCACCTTGCTCAAGCAGTCGCAAACAACGAGAAAGTGGGCATGGCACTGGACGCACCAGATAGTGATCTGCAACGGCCGCTCTGACAATATCTAAGATCAAGCCAGACGCATCTCCATCACTGGTAACCGTACTGTATGGCGGCGCATGATCGATAGCAACATGAATCGTTTGGTGTTCAGCGTGTGCTTGCCCCATTAAAGCAGTAAAAAATATTTTAAAAGCAATCACTAAACGCAGCAAATTGTCATACCCCTTATTCACCTATAGCATAGTTACGCTGAACCTTACTGAAGTCACCGCATAATGAACTGCATACTTAGATAGATAAATATCATAAGATTGTCATGATATTATGCGACTTTATAACGTTAACTTTATCACAAGGTAGGCTATGGCACTGAGTATTTTTTATCAATTTTTTGTACTTGGCTGCACCAGTTTTGGTGGTCCCGCTGCACATTTAGGCTTTTTTAAAAAACACTTTGTAGATAATCTCGGTTGGTTTTCCAATGATCGATATAGTGCAATGATCAGCCTGTCACAAATATTACCGGGCCCCGGTTCGAGCCAAGTGGGTTTCGCAATTGGCTTAGAACGTGGGGGCATTATTGGCGGCATGGCTGCATTTTTGGGTTTTACCCTGCCATCATTTCTCATTATGTTACTGCTTTCATTGACAGCTTCTCAACTCAACAACACCGCGCTTGGCGTGATCAGTGGCTTGAAGTTATTTGCCGTAGTCGTGGTGTTGGATGCGGTGCTCAGCATGGCAAAAAGCTTCTGCAAAACAACGCCACTAAAGGTCGTCACCTTTTTTAGCACACTTATCCTTTTACTGCTGCCCACATTGCACGGACAACTATGGGTACTTAGCGGCGCCGCAGTATTAGGGCTGTTGTATCGCTTTACTTCTTTACCGGTTTCAACAGTCGCACATTCAGCATCTGTGAACTGGCCGGTGTTAGCCTTGTTTGCTCTTTTGTTTTTACTCACTTTTATGAATTTGCCAAGTGCGTTATTTGCACAATTTTACCAAGCTGGCGCTCTGGTATTTGGTGGCGGACATGTGGTGCTTCCCTTGCTACAAAGCACGGTTTCAGGACTTGAACAGGATAGCTTTTTGACCGCCTATGCCGCTGCGCAAGCTGTACCAGGCCCAATGTTTAGCATTGCAACCTTTTTGGGTGCCAATGCACAACCTGACAATATTTGGCTAGGTGCTGCAATCGCAACTGTGGCGATATTTTTGCCCGGCTTATTACTCATGTGGGCATGCATTAATGGTTGGCAAACGCTGAGTGCTTATCCAAAGTTTGCCAGTATAACGGCCGCTTTAAACGCTGCCGTGGTTGGCTTACTTGCAGCAGCCTTATATAACCCAATCTTGGTTTCGGCTGTTCATAACCTGTGGCATCTCAGCGTCGCTATAATCGGCTTTGCGGTGCTAAAACTGGCAAAGCCGCCAATATGGATGATGTTACTTGCTTTCTCAGGCATCGGCTTGCTGTTGCAACAACTGACCTGAAATGCTTTGATACGGGCGTAATCCAAATGCGCCCATCGTTGCCAACATATGATCTAAAATATCGGCTTGGATATGTTCATAGGCAACCCATTGTTTGTTACGACTAAAACAATATAATTCAATGGGTAATCCGTAATTCGCTGGTGGTAACTCTCTGACCATACACACACATTCTTGATTGATATCTGGGTGCGTTTTTAGATACAGCTCCGCATAACGACGAAATAAGCCCAAATTAGTCACGTTACTCGGCAGAGACTGCTCTTCTTCAAGTACCCCAAACTTTTGTCTAAGCTCGTCAACTTCATTACTACTAAGACATTGAATGCTGTGCATATCGACTAACAACGCACGCTTAATACGCCTCCCTGCTGACTCTTGCATAGCTCGCCAGTTTTTAAACGAATCGGAGATCAACATGTAGGTAGGAATGGTCGTGACTGTGTTATCCCAGTTCTTCACTCTCACCGTATTTAACCCTAAATCTAGTACCTCACCATCTGCACCAAACGCATCAACTTGGATCCAATCGCCTGTTTTCACAAGTCGATTCGCCGCGATTTGGATGCTAGCGACTAAACCTAAAATCGTATCTTTGAAAACCAATAAGGTGACCGCAGCAATGGCACCAAAGCCCGATAGAATGTAAGTCGGTGATTTATCAAGCAGCATACTGATCACCAAAATGCTGCTGACAATAAAGGCCATTAATTTGGTTACTTGCACTATGCCTTGAATTGGCACATCTTTGGCGAAGCGCAATTGGTTGTATATGGCATGTGCTAGGTTAACAAAACCACTAAACAAAAAGCCGGCAATGATCACTAAAATGATTTGCCCGAGTGACAAAAACACTCCCATTAACCACGTTGGCGCAACAAGTACCCGTTCATAAAATGCCAAAAATGCGACACAGCACAGCATTGCGGCTAAGCGCCCAGTGAGCTTGTTTAATTCAGGCGCTAAATGACCAATGCGTGTTGGAGATACCTTGGTGAGCACTCTTTGAATGCTGGGTAGAACCAAGCGACGGGTAAATAGATACAAAAATATCAGCGCAATAATACCAATGCTGTTGGCAGTTAATGCACTGAGCATGTTTCCCTGAGGTACCTTGGCAAACCAAGCATCCAACAAATCAGTAATATGAACCAAAGTCATAACGGGGCAATTTCCTTATTAATGTTCTGTGTACTCGCATGGTTATTTGAGTAGAACAAATCAATTTGACGGTCTTTCGTTTGCCAAAGAGAATTAAGATAATTTTGAAAACAAACGCGATACGCTTTATCTTGCTGATAATTACCCAGTGGCAGTGTGCTGATCTTCACTAATTCTACATCGACATTAACACTACAAAGCTGTCCAAGCATGAAGCTTCGACAAATATGGCTACCTTTTGATTCATAAATGATCGTGGTATTCAGTAAACCATCGAGTTGATCTGCCAAAACTTCTAACGCAAATGCCGTACCACCGGCCTTGGGCTTTAATAGATACTGAAATTGGCTGTGCTGCTTGGCGTGCTTAACGGGTGTGAAGCGCGTCCCTTCAGCAAAATTAATCACCGTTGTTGGATGATCTTTGAAATTGCGGCAACTGTGTTTTGTTCTCGCCACATCCATACCCTTAAGCTTTGGATTTTTAGCGATTTGTGCCTTGCTGGCCCGTTTCATAAACGGCATTCCCATGGCCCACGCCCCAGTTCCAATAAAAGGCACGTATTTTAATTCATCTTTTAGGAAAAACTTCGGGGCGGGTAACGCATCTATGGCGCTGAGTACGACGATATCTAACCAACTGATGTGATTTGAGACCAACAAGTACCAACCATTTGATTGCACGTCATCCGGTACTTGTATGTTGAGTTGACCACAGCCTATTTGCAAACCAAGTTTATTGCCCTTACACCAGAGGCCATAGGCTTGATGTAATAACACCGACACAGCCCGCACTGGTAAACACAGTTTTACTAGACCAAGCAAAAATACCATCACGCCGCAAATTAAGGTATTGAGTAGCAGAACCCAAGTTGCTAGCAATCCGAAAACCCATTTAGGTACATCATTTCTGAGCATTGCCAACCTCACTCTAACTTATTCAGAACCACTAAACTGCTGTAACTGCGCGTCTTTTTGACTCCAAAGTTGATTTAGTTCATTTTGAAAACGAACTCGAAACTCATTGTCATTGCTATAGTCCCCAATCAGATTATCACTGACAGGCATGACTTCAATATGAACATCAACGGCTTTAACCTTACCACTGACGAAATCGATAAAGGTAGGAATACCTTCAGGGTAATGAATAGTCACATTCACTACCTTACTGATCTGCTCACCCATCGCTTGCATTACAAACGCAATACCACCTGCTTTTGGTTTTAAAAGGTGCTTGAAAGGACTTTTTTGGCGCTGGTGTTTAGCCTGAGTATAACGCGTGCCTTCAACAAAGTTCACAATACTAACTGGCATTGTTTTGAATTTTTCACAGGCTTTTTTTGTTGTTTCTACATCCTTGCCTTTGAGCTTTGGGTTTTTCTTGAGCTGACTTTTACTGCTGCGGGTCATAAATGGAAAGTCGAGCGCCCACCAAGCCAAGCCCAAGAAAGGCACATACAAAAGCTCTTTTTTCAAAAAGAAGTTTAGAAATGGAATTTGACGATGCAAAACACGCTGCATCACGAGAATATCAACCCAGCTTTGATGATTGGCGATAACGAGATACCAGTCTTTGCGTTTCACGGCTTCAAGGCCATGGACATTCAATGCAAAAGGCGCGAGCAAATTTTGATTGAGGGTATTGCAACCAACCCATAAACTCGCGCATTCTTTTGCCAGCCAACTACATGCTTTTTGCAATGGCGGTATGGGCAGGAGTTTAATTAAACCGAAGATAAAGATAGGAACAAACCAGACGAGCGTGTTCACGGTGTACAATATCAAACCCAAAATACGACGCAAAAATGACATGCAATGCTTCCTTTACAACTAAGCCAATCGGCTAAAAGAGTGTACGCTCCCTCAGCCTTTAATATGGCCGTTGATAATACCTTGTTTTTATCTGACAAAAAACCTAGCTGGGTATTTTTGTCTAGTCCTCAAAATAGGTATAACCTGCAAGACCTGCGTTCAGTTCATCTAAATATTGGCCTTTTAAGGCATCATCTTGAACCGACTCATTAACACGCGCTTCGAATGTTTTTGACAGTTGAGCATGATCATAGTGCACAAACTTCAGCACATCTTGCACGCTATCGCCTTTAATCGCATTGGTGAGTGTATAGCCTTGCTCATTTAGCTCCACATGCACTGAGTCAGTATCACCAAAAAGATTGTGCAAATCGCCTAAGATCTCCTGATACGCGCCAACCATGAACATGGCAATATGATATTGTTGTCCCGGCGTATAAGGTGGAATGGGTAAGCTTGATTCAATGCCAGAGCCTTCAACATAGTCACGAATTTGACCATCTGAGTCACAGGTAATGTCCTGCAAAATAGCGCGTTGCGTCAACGGTTGGTCCAGCGCTTCAATCGGCATAACCGGGAATAATTGCTGGATCCCCCAAACATCTGGAAGCGACTGAAACAATGAAAAATTCACAAATAACTTATCGGCAAGTTTTTCGTTCAGGTCATCTAGCACTTCTCGGTGCGCTCTGGCGTTCTCATTCAGTAAATCTCGCACTTGATGCAAAATGGTGAAATACAAATGCTCAATTTGCGCCCATTCTGTCATGCTCACAAGTCCATGTACGTACTGCGCATGCGCTTCACTGAATAAGTGCATCGCATCATGGTACATTTCAAGCGCTAAACGAGGCGTGATACGGCTGTAGGTTTGCCATAACTCTTGCAAAATAGCATGCGCTTCTTCAGACGGCGCTGTTGGCTCGCTTTGTTTTGGCGCTTTTTCGACGTCAATTACATCGGTGATCAAGACCGCATGGTGCGCAGTCAATGCTCGCCCCGATTCGGTAATAATGGCAGGATGCTGCAATTCATGCTGTTCGCACACTTCGGCAAATGCATTTACCACATTGCGCGCATACTCAGCGACGGTGTAGTTCATTGAGCACGCACTGCGCGAGCCCGACCCTTCATAATCCACACCAAGGCCGCCGCCCACATCAACGGTTTTCAGTGGTACACCCAGCTGTGATAACTCAGCGAAATGACGCGCACATTCTTTGAGTGCACGATGAATATCGCGAATATTGGCAATTTGAGAACCAATATGAAAATGCACTAAGTTCATTAAGTGCAGCTTATTCGCAGCTCTGAGCATCTCAACAGCTTCAAGTACTTGACCTGCAGTCAGACCAAATTTGCCTTTTTCGCCGCCAGTGTTTTGCCACTTACCTTTACCTACCGAGTTCAAACGAATACGAATACCAATCGCAGGCTCAATCTTTAAATCATCAATTTCTTTGATCAAGGTTGTCAGCTCAGAAAGCTTCTCAACCACAATATTCACTTTGTGGCCCATAGCTTGGCCAATACAGGCTAACCGTAAAAACTCACTGTCTTTATAGCCATTACACACGATAGTGATCGGCGACGTGGCCACACCCAAAATAGCCATTAACTCAGGTTTAGAGCCCGCTTCTAGGCCCACTTGACCACTTGGGTGTGCAAGTAGCTTAGTGACAACCGAGCGTTGCTGATTAACTTTAATCGGGTAAACACAGTTATACGGCCCTTGATAACTTCGCTGCTGGCAAGCTTGAGCAAAGGCATCGGTCATGGTATCAACACGGTGCTTTAAAATATCGGTGAAACGCACGAGTACGGGCAAGGTCAAACCCTGTGCTTTAAATTGTTCCGTTAACTCTGTTAAAGACACTGGCGATTTGTCGTGATCACCATCAGGGTAAGCAACCAGCTCACCTTGTGCATTAATATCAAAATAACCTTCACTCCAATGAGCGACATTGTAAATCGCGCGCGCAGTGTCTAAACCCCAAGTCATGGCTTTCTCTTTTATATCATCGAAAACCTCTATTTTAATACGGTCGCAATGGATAAGCGACACTATTTTAAAGTGTGAGTGCCAACTAACAGTATGAATTTGACCATGTTTGACGAGCACAAGAAATCGGCGTTCACACCCAAGTACATTAAAAATGAATTTAATAATCAAAATGCTAGCCGTCGCAACATCCCGCTAATGCGCTTTGTTATGCAACTCGTTCGGTAAATATCAATGTATCAAGGTGGGGTTAGTTTTACCTTCACTGTGAACTTGCTCTATTATTACATTTGGGTTTCGTGGCCGCATATGATGAAAAGCCACGCAAATTTTCATTGAGCTATCGCATCTGCGCTGGCAAAATTAGCGTTTACAATATTGTGAGTGTAATAACAGATATGTCGAATTTAGAAGCAAACCGTTGGTTTACTGAGGTGAGCGACCGCGATGGTAGTGCATTTTCACTGCGCATCAACAAAAAATTAGATGAGATCCAATCACCATTTCAAAATGTTGAGATGTACGAAACCACCAATTTCGGAAATCTAATGATCATTGATGGTTGTACAATGGTGAGCACACGTGAGAACTTTTTCTATCACGAAATGATGAGCCACCCTGCGCTATTTTCACACCCTGCACCAAAAAATGTGGTGATCATTGGTGGTGGTGACTGCGGTACTTTACGTGAAGTCCTAAAACACCCAGGCGTAGAAAGTGTCACTCAGATCGACATCGACGAAGTTGTCACACAAATGTCTTTGAAGTACTTCCCTGAGTTATGTGAATCAAATAATGATCCTCGTGCAACCGTGATGTTTGACGATGGCATCAAGTACATGCGCGAAGCAGCACCAAGCTCTATTGATGTTGTGATTGTTGATGGCACCGACCCTGTTGGTCCAGGTGAAGGTTTATTCAATCATGCATTTTACACTAGCTGTTTGAACGCACTACGTCCTGGCGGCATTATGGTGCAGCAAAGTGAATCACCACTGACGCACATGCCACTGCTTTTAGAAATGCGTGAAGCAATGTTAGAGGTTGGATTTGTTGATTTACAAACTCTGCCATTCCCACAACCTATTTATCCAAGCGGTTTATGGTCAGCAACGCTTGCACGTAAAGATGAAAAGTTTGCGGGCTTTAGAGAAGCGGATGCGGATAACGCGGCATTTGATACTGAATACTACAATACCGGTATTCACAAAGGTGCATTGGCAACACCTAACTTTATGAAACGTGCATTTAATAAATAATTAAATCCACGCGTTTTATACAAAAAAACCCAAGCTCAGCTTGGGTTTTTTTATGGCGTCATTCGGACCGATTATTTATGATACTGCGCACTAAGTTCATGCACGGCATTGATGAATACACCGGCATTTTCAGGGTCAACATCAGGCGTAATACCATGGCCTAGGTTGAACACATGGCCTGAGCCTTCGCCAAAGCCAGCTAGAATAGACTGTACTTCTTCGCGGATACGCTCAGGCGTGCCATGCAACATAGCAGGGTCCATATTACCTTGAAGCGCCACTTTATCACCTACACGGCGTTTTGCGTCAGCAATGTCGATAGTCCAATCCAATCCAATTGCATCACACCCAGTTGCCGCAATCGCTTCAATCCATTGACCACCATTTTTAGTAAAGAGCGTTACCGGTACTTTACGACCGTCATGTTCACGAATTAAACCGTCAACAATTTTGTGCATGTACTGAAGCGAAAACTCTTTGTAATCACGCGGGCTTAATACCCCTCCCCATGAGTCAAAAATCATCAATGATTGCGCGCCCGCTTTAACTTGTGCATTTAAGTAATCAATCACGGAGTCCGCAACTTTATCGAGCAATAAGTGCAATGTTTGTGGCTCAGCAAATGCCATTTTCTTAATTTTGCCAAAGGTTTTGCTGCTACCGCCTTCGACCATGTAAGTTGCCAATGTCCAAGGAGAACCAGAAAAACCGATTAATGGCACTTCACCTTTTAACTCACGACGAATGGTACTGACAGCATTCATGACATAGCCAAGTTCATCCGTTGGGTCGATGTTTGGAATATTTTTTACATCTTGTAGTGAACTGATCGGGCGCTCAAACTTAGGACCTTCACCCGTTTCGAAGTAAAGACCGAGACCCATTGCATCTGGAATAGTAAGAATATCGCTGAACAAAATGGCCGCGTCTAACGGATAACGGCGTAACGGCTGCAAGGTGACTTCACAAGCTAACTCAGCGTTTTTACACAAACTCATAAAGTCGCCAGCTTGTGCGCGAGTTGCACGATACTCTGGCAAATAACGGCCTGCTTGACGCATCATCCATACTGGCGTTACGTCCACTGGTTGCTTCATCAACGCACGTAAATAACGATCGTTTTTCAATTCGCTCATAGCGTGTCTCTATTCCAATACTGTAAAAATTGCGCAGATTGTATCACTATCTTGCTTTGTGCTCTATCGAAACCCAAGCGCAAATTTACCCATTCATGATCTAGATTAAATTCCCCAGTAACTCAGGTTGTTAGCTTTTTTATATAAAAAATATTCAAATTACATCGTGGCAAAGTATTTACAACAAGGGTAAAAACTTGTTATAAAAATGCCGCGTTACAAAAATAACAACAAAACACCTTTATAATAAGAATAAAAATAGTTATCAAATAGCTAAACTGCATTCAAACCACCTTTATGGTGGTTTTTCTTTTTCTAAAACCCCAAAAAAGATACACCTTATTTATCAGTAATTTATTTTGTTTTTTTAGAATAAAAATAAAAATAGGTTGACCTTTGCAGCAGATTTCCTTTTTATAGAAGAAAACAATCCGCAAGAGGAATTCACTATGCTTTCGAGGTTAGAACAAGCCCAAGAAAAATGGGGGGGCAGCCATAGTGTTATTGATGCATGGTTAGCAGAGAGGCAAGAATTACTACTTCAATTTTGTAAAATTGCGGGATTTTCTCCATATGACAAAAAGGACCATGCCTTACCAGATCAAGTGCAGATCCAGTCATTTTGCCAAATACTGATGGATTATCTATCAGCTGGACACTTCGAGATTTACGACAATTTAGTTGAAGCATGTGAAGAAAAAGGCCCAGAAAGTGCTAAGTTAGCCAAGTCTCTATATCCACGTATTGCTGACACCACTGATGTTGCACTTGATTTCAACGATAAGTATGCAGAGCATTCTCAAGAGCAAGTACTGAAAGATTTTGATAGTGACTTATCAAACCTTGGTGAAGTATTAGAGCTACGCTTTGAGCTTGAAGATGAACTGATCGATAACTTATACGCCAATCACACTGATTAACTCTATGTTGCGGAACATAAAAATAAAAAAGGGCCCTGAGGCCCTTTTTTATTATCGCGAAAGATTATTCTGACGCGTGCTTGTGACCGTCTTCGCCGTGGCCTTCATCGCTTTCGATTTCAAGTAATTCTACTTCAAAAACAAGCGTTGAATTTGCAGGGATCTTACCTAGGTTGCGCTCACCGTAACCAAGTTCAGCAGGGATAGTAAACTTGTACTTTGAACCAACTGGCATTAATTGTAGACCTTCAGTCCAGCCTTTAATTACTTGACGTAAACCAAAGCTTGCTGGTTGATTACGCGCATATGAACTGTCAAATTCAGTACCATCTAATAAAGTACCTTTGTAGTGTACTTTTACGCGGTCAGTATCCGCAGGCTTCTCGCCTTCACCTTCTGAGATAACTTCGTATTGAAGACCTGACTCAGTCACAGTCACGCCTTCTTTTTTCGCGTTTTCAGCTAGGTATTTTTCACCTTCAGCTTTGTTCTTCTCTGCTTCTAGTTTTACTTTTTCAGCTTGCTTCTCGCGCACGCTCGCATCTAATGCAGTTAACACTTCACGAATTTTAGCTTCGTCTAGCTGTGCGTTGCCCGCTAATGCATCTTCAAAACCACGCATAAGAAGCGCTTGGTCTAATTGAATACCGAAGCCATTTTTTTCTTCTAAATCTTTTTGTAGGAAGTTACCTACAGAAGCACCGATACCGTAAGCTTGCTGTTGTACTTCAGTTTCTAGTTTTAGTTCTACAGGTTTTTGCTCTTCTGCTTTTTGGTTACAAGCTGTCAGTGCAAGTACTGCAGCCGCTACCAAAGACAATTTAATCGTCTGTTTCATTCTCTCTCTCCGACATGCCTTTCGACTGTCTGTTAATATATTATTAATGGTTAAAATTGTTTAGCCACATTATCATTCATCGCCTGAGATGCCAAATTGTATGACGTTATCGGCATATTTTTAACGTTTTCTGTGACTTGAAGCGACTTTGCAGTAACGATACGCTACTATCAAAGAATACTATTCAACAATTGGATAGATATTCATAGTCTACCTTGTACAACGCACTGCGTTAAGGGAAAACCGACATTATGCCCAAACTTCAACGCGCCTTATTTATTGCCACGGTGATTACGCTCATGAGCTGTACCCCGTCAGATAAAAAAGCCGACCTCACTGTCGAGCATGCTGCTCGCGGCGCGTTTGCGGCCGCTATTTCACACGACGGGCGTTACAGTTTAGTGTCATCCGTAGAACATGGTGTCAATCTTTGGGACAATCAAGTCCACGGATTAAAATATCAATGGCAGCAATCCAAGCCCGATGGCAATTTAGTCCACTCTTTGGCAATTGCTTACGACAATAGCTTCGCCGTCACTGCCGAAAATAATACGTTTGCTGTTTGGGATATCGGCTCGGGTGAAAACCGAGGCTATTATCAAATTCAAACAGGCACCATCAGAGACATCACTATCAGCAATCAGGGTCGATACATATTGTACGGTCGCAGCGATAACGTGGTTGTACATCTGGACTTAGAGAGCGGACGGCGCTTAGAGTTCCTTGGACATCAAGAAAAAATTAATTCAATTGCGATGTCGCCTAATGGACACTTTGCACTCACTGGTGCAAATGACTACACCGCCTACTTCTGGGATACCCGAACAGGGCAAGTTATCCACCGTTTCAACCACCCTAGTCGCGTAACCAAAGTGGCGCTCGATGCGTCGGGCCAGTACGCTTTCACCGCCGATAGCTTAAAAAAAGCCAGTATTTGGCAACTAGCGTCAGGTGATCTTGTCTCACAATTGCAGTATATTGCGCGGCAGAAAATATTCAGTGCAGTACGCTTTAACGATGCTGGTACTTTACTGGCCACAGGTTCTCCTAACCGAGAGCTCACACTCTGGCGAGTAAAGGATGGAGAAAAACTAGGACTATGGAAAGTACAGCCTCGCGAGGGTAGCCGACCTAAATCAGCTGTCGTGTTCGATGTCACATTTTTAGAACAAGACAGTGCTTTAATGAGTGAAAGTTCAAGCGGCTTATTAGAGCGTTTTAATCAAGTGGAGTCCCAATGACCGAATTAGAAGAGCGTGTAACAGAGCTTGAAGCCAAAGTGGCCTTTCAAGACGACACCATAGAAACACTCAACGACGAATTACGCACGCATCAGCAGCGACTCGCTAAAATGCAGCGTCAGATCCAATTATTGGGTGAAAAAATTAAAGAAAGTCGAGAAGAAGGCCTAATGCCTCAGCACCAAGAGCCACCGCCTCCTCACTATTAAACGTCTTAGCCAAAATAAAGCCAGAGTCTTACTCTGGCTTAAACACCCCAATGACTTGCTCAAACTGACGTGTTGAGGCTTGTACCGCCTCTTTTGGTTGGGTCATCACATGACCGCATTTTACACATTCCACTTTTTCGACATCGTGTTCTTTGTAGAGCATCATCACATCTAACTCGTGACACTCGGGACAAGATGCACCAGCAATAAAACGTTTTTTCTGCCTCATGGTTTCCCCTACTACTCGGCTCACAACGGATGTTGCTATTTTAACCCAAAGTCGAAGTGCAGGATATGACTAACTTGGATGACGTAAGCATCAGGGTTCGTGCTATGATAGGCACAATTGAGGTAAACATAGATACATTATGATCCAGCTGTCTGATATTGAACTCCTTCGTGGCGGAAAAAGCCTGTTAAAACATGCCAGTGCCACATTATTCCCAGAACACAAAGCGGGCCTAGTTGGTGCCAACGGGTGTGGTAAGTCGTCACTATTTGCTCTGTTAAAAGGAGAACTCACACTTGATTCTGGTGAGTTGTTATTTCCAAAAGATTGGTCAATCGCCTCGGTAAAACAAGAAACGCCCGCGCTAGAAAACAGCGCATTAGATTACGTACTACAAGGTCACCCCGAATACTATGCTTGTCGAGTCGCTTTGCAAGAAGCTGAACGTGAACAAGATGGCGCGAAACAAGCGCAAGTGCATCAACAACTTGAGCACATCAAAGGCTATAGCATTGAAGCCAAAGCGGGCGAGTTGTTGCATGGTTTAGGCTTTAGTAACGAACAAATTGATAATCCAGTCAGTGCTTTTTCGGGTGGTTGGCGTATGCGACTCAACCTTGCGCAAGCCTTGATCCGTGATGCCGACTTACTATTACTGGATGAGCCAACTAACCACTTAGATTTAGATGCGGTTTACTGGCTAGAGCGCTTTTTACGCGCCTATACTGGCACGTTGGTGCTTATCTCTCACGATAGAGAATTTTTAGACGCCGTTGTTGATCAGATCTGGCACATCGACCAGCAAAAAATCAATGTTTACAAGGGTCATTACTCGCAGTTTGAGCGCCAAAAAGCGGAACGCATGTCACAGCACCAGGCGCTTTTCGAAAAACAGCAAGAGCAAATTGCGCACTTAGAAAAGTTCATCACGCGTTTTAAAGCAAAGGCCAGCAAGGCCAAACAAGCACAAAGTCGTGTTAAAGCGCTTGAACGCATGGAAAAGCTCGCACCAGCCCATGCCGATTCACCCTTTGATTTTGAATTTGCTATGCCCAGCGCTTTACCTAACCCCTTGATGACACTGGATGGCGCGCAAGCAGGTTATGGTGATGTCACTATCTTAAATAAAATAAAGCTTAACTTGGTTCCGGGTAGCCGAATTGCATTACTGGGCCGAAATGGTGCAGGTAAGTCCACCTTGATCAAACTGTTAGCAGGTGAACTCGCGCCTCAAGCAGGTGAAGTGTTTATGCATCAAGGCCTCAAAATCGGTTACTTTGCCCAGCATCAACTAGAATCTCTCGATTTGAATGCCAGCGCAGTGACACACTTACAGCGCTTAGATCCAAAAGCCAGCGAACAATCACTTCGTGATTTTATCGGTGGCTTTGCCTTTCATGGCGACCGCGCATTAGAGCCTGTCGCGCCTTTTTCTGGCGGCGAAAAAGCCCGTTTAGTCTTGGCCATGCTGGTTTACCAAAAACCAAACTTACTGTTACTGGATGAGCCTACGAACCACCTTGATTTAGAAATGCGTCATGCGTTGGTCATGGCATTGCAAGGTTTCGAAGGTGCGATGGTGACCGTATCGCACGATCGCCACATGCTGAAAAATACCGCCGATGAATATTACTTGGTAGACAATGGTGAAGTTAGCCAATTTGGTTATGATCTCGATGCCTACTACCAGTGGTTATTGAACGCCAATAAAGAAGCCGCGAAAAAGCCAGAAAGTGACAGCAAGGCACACTCAAGCAGCAATCGAAAAGAGCAAAAGCGCTTAGAAGCAGAGTTTAGAAAATCAGTTCAACCATTGAAAAAGAACATCGAAAAGCTCGAAAAATCGCTGGATAAATATGCCGAGCAATTAGCAACTATCGAAGCGCAACTGGCCGATAACAGCCTGTATAGTGACGATAACAAAGGCAAGCTAACAGAGTTACTCGCAGAGCAAGCTAAGGTCACACCGCTCCTTAATGACGTGGAAGAGTCATTACTGATAGCGCTTGAAGAACTGGAAGAAAAACAAGCCGCGTTTGAAGAGAGCTTAGAGGCGTGATGCCACTGTGCGAACGCGCTTTTTGGCAATACGCTTGTCAGGTTTATCAGCAAGGCACAATGCAAAGTGCCTTGCTCGATTTACAAAACGAGTACGATAAAAATATCAACTTATGCTTGTTATTGATGTACTTGGATCACCTCAACTTACAACTCACAAGCAATGATTTTGCACAGCTCACTTCGCTATGCCAATCACTGGATGTACAGTTACTGAAACCGCATCGCCAGATCCGTAGCACCTTAAAACAAAACTACCAAAAACACCCCAATTATTCACAACTGAGAAAACAATTGCTCCACAGTGAGCTTGAGCTCGAAAAACTGCAGCAGGCAGAGCTTGTTAGGTTAGTAAATCAGCTTGGATCTACACCACAAACACCCACCAAAAACCTCGCTCTATATCTCACGCAAACGCAGATCAACACATTAAAGTAGCGGTAATTAGCTAAAAAGCATGATCGAGATCAATCTTCCATCGCGCTGTAAAAGTACGCGATTTAAAACTTGATCTTGATCATATCTCACCTACTCGCCTAGGGCTAAGATGACTTCATCGACAAGTTAGGAGGCATCGCCATGAACGTATTCTTCAGAGATTTTTTTACTGACCCAGTGTTATTTCTCTCATTCGGGATCTTAGGAGTAGTGATTGCGCTGTGTCTGTTCTACGTATACTACTTCGTTAAAAAAGTGAACGAAGCTGAAGCACCAAATTGATACTAATAAGCCCATACCGAGCTTGGCAGAATAAGCCCTATCGGTACACCTGTTCCCACAGACGAAAGAATTAAGCACGACGCACAAAGCACCTTACTAACCTAGTTAGTCGGGTGCTTTTTATTTTGCGCTCAACAGCGCTGATGAACTTTGTTACACTGCCTGTCCGTTTGATTGTAAGACACGTTATGGACTACTCATTTCAAAGCGCATGGTGGATGCGCAACCGACATGTACAAACCATATTGCCCCGTTTTTTCAGGCCGTGGCAAAAAGTGGCTGTTAAATTTGAAGAACTGACGACCCCAGATGGCGACTTTCTTGAACTCGCGTGGGCTCAACAGACTTACCCCAATGCACCACTGGCGATCGTACTACATGGCCTTGAAGGAAATATTAATAGCTTTTACGCCAAGGGCATGCTCAAGGCCCTATCGCAAAAAGGCTTTAATGCCGTGTTAATGCATTTTAGAAACTGCTCGCGTGCCGCCAATCGTCTACCTCGTGCTTATCACAGTGGTGAAACCGCCGACCTTGGCTTTTTGATCCACACTTTAAAACAACGCTATGTGGGTAAGCCGCTTTATGCCGTTGGCTTTTCTCTTGGTGGCAATGTGCTAGCAAAATACTTAGGTGAACAAGGTCGTCATAGTGACTTGCAAGGCGCCGCCGTGATCTCAGCACCTCATCACCTATCATCGTCATGCCAAGTGATCCGTAAAAGTTGTTATGGGCTGTATCAAAAATATTTGCTCGATAGAATGAAGCATTCCTTCTCAAGAAAGTTAGATACCATTGGTGATGTGCTGAACATCAATGCGCAGCAACTCAATGCCACCGATGATTTATGGCAATTTGATAATGAGATCACCGCACCATTACACGGTTTTGATGGCGCAGAAGATTACTATGCCAAGGCCAGCGCACAAAATTATCTCAACAAGATCCAAACACCAACGCTAATCGTGCATGCGCAAGATGACCCCATGCTTTCTGCGCAATCAGTTCCTCGGCCTGAACAGGTCAGTAGTAGCGTAACGCTTGCGGTCTCTCAAACTGGCGGCCATGTTGGTTTTATTGCGGGCAATAATCCATTTAAGCCACAGTTTTGGTTAGAACAAGCCATTCCTCATTACTTTAACACGTTACATACAAAGGGCTAATGGATGATCATTCCTTATCAACAACTTGACCCAAGCACACTGGAAAACCTGATTGAGCACTATGTGCTCAGAGAGGGAACTGACTACGGTGAACAAGAGTTTTCCACGGCAGCTAAGGTTGAACATGTGAAAGCCCAGCTCAAATCTGGCGAAGCATTGATTGTATTTTCTGAGCTACATGAGTCGGTCAATATCGTCTCAAAAGCACAGTTTCAAGCAATGCAAAGTGATGAGTATCATATAGAGGAGTAACTGGGCGCAGATCATTTAGCGATTGATATTTTTCAGTTATAGTCATATGACATTAACCTAATTTAGGCAGGCATATGACTTTCCGTATTTCTCTTTGCGCCCTTGCGTTAACAACACTCGCTGTACAAGCACAAGACTATCAAGCGTCCGATCGCGCGCAAAGCATTGCTCAAAAAAGTATTTTGATTGATACCCATATCGACGTTCCCTATCGACTTCAATCAAAGTGGGAGGATGTCAGTCAATCCACCACAGGCGGCGATTTTGATTACCCGAGAGCGGTCAAAGGCGGCCTAAACGCGCCGTTTATGTCAATTTATATTCCTGCTAATTTGGAATTTGAAGGCAAAGGCAAGAGCTATCAGCTCGCCAATAAATTAATCGATAGCATGGAAGCACTGGCTTTTAGAGCGCCGGAAAAGTTTGCCGTGGCTTATTCAAGCAAAGACATTTATACCCATTTTAAACAGGGCAAAATCTCTATTGCGATGGGGATGGAAAATGGCTCACCTATCGAGGGAGACATTAAAAATCTCCATCACTTTTTTGATAGAGGCATCAGGTATATCACGCTTGCCCATTCGCAAAGTAACCATATTTCCGACTCATCGTACGATATTCGTCGCAAGTGGAAAGGTTTAAGCCCATTTGGTAAAGAACTGGTTGTTGAAATGAATAAGATTGGTATGTTGATCGATGTATCACATATCTCTGACGCCGCTTTTTATCAAGTGATGGAACTGTCTAAAGCGCCGGTGATCGCTTCTCACTCTTCTCTGCGCAAGTACACACCGGGTTTTGAGCGTAATATGGATGATGACATGCTCAAAGCGCTGAAGAAAAATGGTGGCGTGATCCAAATTAACTTTGGTTCGAGCTTTGTCACCGCAAGCGCACAAAATTGGTATAAAAAACGCGATGAAGCTGAGCAACGAGACACTTATATCTCACAAAACCCTTTTCCATTTGCCACTTTAGAGCAAGTACTTGATCACATCGACTACGTTGTAAAACTCATTGGCATTGACCATGTTGGCATTGGTTCCGACTATGATGGGGTTGGCGATTCACTGCCCATTGGCTTAAAAGATGTATCAAGCTATCCAAACCTAGTCCAAGGCCTATTGGATAGAGGTTATAGCGAAGTTCAAATTAAAAAGATATTAAGTGGCAACACTCTGCGCGTATGGCGTCAAGCGGAAGAATACGCAGCTAAGTATTAATATAACCCGCACAATACGTCGTTTAAAGATGTCACACGTTGTAGCCTTGGAAGTACGCTAGCGTGCCTCTCGGCTACAACAAATAAGAAGGCAAACGAAGCAATACACTCTAGAACATAAAAAAGGTACAATCTTCTCCTAAATAATACTCTTTTTTCACTTCGTACGATGAGTCAACCACTCTTCCATTTAAGCGAAACACAAGGAAAATTATGTTTTGGCCAATTAGAGTCTTTTTTCATCTCATCCTTTTTAGCTGTTTATTAAGCACATCATTCTTTGCTTATTGTTTAGTCCCTAAAGCTCCTGCATGGATTGATGTACAAAAAAATCAAAGCAATCCGACTCAATCCGTCAATATATGGTGGCCAACGTCAGAACAAGCAACAAATTATGTTGTCGAAGTTTTTATGCCTTCTGGCAGTGGCTGGTTTAATATTTTGGAACATCATCCTTCTACCCATGAGAGGCTCAAAGTAAACCGATTTATTCCTACAGGTAATTACTATGGCCCACAAGAAGCGGGTTTCGCGCAAATTATCGATATGTCCGCAGGGCATTTCACTTTTAGGGTTAAAGCATGTAATACAGGTGGTTGTTCTGGGTACACTGGTGGCCATAATTATACGCAAAGAAGTGCAGCAGCTTACTTCTCAGGCCCTCTGTACTCAAATCCTGCACCAAGATTACAGGCGATTGACAATAGAACCTTTGAAATAACGCACTTTTCAACATCCGCACATAGTTTAACGGATACTAAGATAAATATTCTTTTAGAAGGCGAATTTCTGGAAGACATCGACTATATTGAACAGCTATCTCCGTTCACAGTCTCTGGTCCATGGGGAAGCTATCAATGGACTTCAAGATACAAGCTCAAAGAAAACATGAGCTCGGCTAGCTTAGCTTTTAGCAGCTCTGAGTGCATTGCTCATCAATCTTGCAGCACTATGAGTATACCAAGTGAACGATTGTCATTTGGAGCTATACAAGCACCTGAAATTAGCCTTTTTCGTGCCGATGCTTATCGCTCTAAGCTTTCTTGGCACAAAGTACCATACGCAGATCACTATATTGTAGAATATAGCGAACAGCAAAACCCTCCTCTTAACTGGCATGCTAAAGAACAGACCTCAGAGCACCATTTATATTTGGAAGATGACCTTTCTAAAGCTGCTTGGGTTAGAGTAAAAGCATATAACCGTTCATCTAACGAGTATTCTCGTTACTCTGAGCCACTTCAAGTGTTAGCCCTTAAAGAGCCTCAAAATTTAATCGCAACTAAAAATGGTACACAGGTAATATTAGAATGGGAAAAAGTTGATAACGCTACTCATTATGAAATAGAAACCAGAGAAGATAATTGGGAATGGGTCAATGCAACCGAGTCACGCCATATTCTGATAGAAGATAGGGACCTAACTCATCTCAACAAAGCCAAGTTCAAAACACAAAACCATGGCAAGAGACAGTTTAGGGTTGCAAGCTGTTCGCCTCAGAAGTGCTCACGTTTTTCAACCCCATCGAGCTGGATTGAGTACAATGAAATACTTTCTCCCCCTAGTCAACCTACTGTTCTAAACGCCCAAAGTGGATTATCAATCTCCTGGGAAGAGATAGATGACGCCCAAAACTACTCGGTCGAGATGTTAGTTAAAGGACAATGGATTAACTATACGAGCTATCTAAATTTCAAATCCAAAACGAACGTTGTTGGCCATCAACACTCTGGTGGTTGGACACGATTTAGGGTTATTGCATGCAATCAATTTGTCTGTTCATCCCCCTCTTCTCCATCTTCTTGGCTAGGCAATTACACTAAACCCATGACTCCAATGCAACCAAAGATACGCTCGTATGCAGATAGTATTGAAGTTGCGTGGGAAGACAATTCTGATTCGAATGAATTTGTTGTAGAGGAAAGCTCCAATGGCATAAATTGGATTAACATCACCAATGAACTCAGCCTTAGCTCAACACACTTTTCAGTCATTCGCCCGGCTGGTTTATATGCATATAGAGTAGCTGCGTGTGAGTCTGGCAATTGTTCAGACTTCTCACCTAGCACCCAATATGTTACGACTTACGACCAAAATAACATTTACCCGCCTCGTGCTATACTCGTCACACCCAGCCGTAAAGAAATAACAATAGACTGGGAAAAAGTGGTTGGTGCCACCCATTATAAACTTGACTTGAAGGCAAACGATAATGATTGGCAGCATGTTACTACAGTAGGACAATCGGCTAATAATACCGAAGGGAAAATCTCTTTTAACCATGCTCCACGCATAGGTGGTGATTTTGAGTACAGAGTATCTACGTGTATACGATTAAGCTCGGGAGAATGGTGTACAAATGAGTATCAATATTCAGAAAAAATTAACCATACCGTTCCGTTTGATTATACAAATCCAACTAAATTACTGGCAAGTAAGCAGGGTAATCAAATTATTTTGAGCTGGGAAAAAGTTAACGCAGCCGATTTTTATAAACTGAGTTTAAGTGTTGATGATCAACTTTGGGATGATGTGACAGAAGTGGATCAACCTTCAATGGCAACACAAAATGAGATCTCTTTTTCCCACTCCCCTCATACCTCAGGAAAGTTTCAATATAGTATTACAGCATGTGAAACGCTTAATGGTAAGCCTAGTTGTTCCGGCGGTTACACTCTATCTAACATCATTGATTTCCAGCTACCAGAGTGCAGCTATACTCCAACATTGACAGTAGACAGCGAAACTTCGTCACTAAGTTGGTGCCGATTGACTTATAATGATATTAAAAAGTATGAAATTTTCATTTCACAATGCAAAGCTAGTTGCAGTAACAGCCCATCTAGAGAGTGGACGTGGTTTGATACCCGCGAGGCCTCAAGTATTCCTTTTAAAGAATTTTCACCTCTCGTGGGAAATTATTTATTTAAAGTAAGAGGTTGCACAACCTATAACCAATGCTTTTCCTGGAGTAATGTACAGCAATCAGAGCTTTACGATTTAGCTCAGGCTCCCAGCTTATCTTTTAATCGAAGTGCTAAACAGCTTGAATGGTCAGCGATTGAAAATGCCAAGCACTATATTCTGCAAAATGCTTCATATGATGTTCAGAAACATGCACAACTTTCAGAATGGATCAATATTTCAGAAAATCTCATAAACAAATATTACAAAGTCGATAGTAAAAGTGTTGGAACAACGATCTATCGAGTGAGGGCCTGTTTCACAAATGTATTATGTACTAACTGGAGCAATACTATTTCCCATAAACCACCCAAAGGAATTATTTTTGTCCACACTGATTTATTAGGTAATCCTATCTCGGAAAGCCAATAGTTTCCTGAGTATCATGAGGTTACAAGACGATAAATCTGAAACTTTTACGGTTTATCGTCAACCTAAAGCCTGTTTTATGAAGATTTAACTGCAAACAGCACATTTTATTTTGCCAGCTTTGAATGAACATTAGCGAGCTCCAAGCCTAGCTGCATTTCGACATTTCCGTGCTCATTATTATTTGATTTGTGATTTTATATACCTTTGACTGACTCTATCATTTAAAGGCGTTGTTATAAGTCAACCGTCATGTATCGCAGATACGCAACGAAAGGATATTTTCAACTAGAACTATATTATTGGAGGCTTAAAGGCTGAGTTTTAATGGAAAGCTATATACAAAGTAATTGAATGAATAACCAAAGTGAAGTGGTTGCGGGAGCCGGATTTGAACCGACGACCTTCGGGTTATGAGCCCGACGAGCTACCAGGCTGCTCCATCCCGCGCCTGTTATTAAGTTGTATTTTACTTCTAACCTAACTAAAAGAAGTGGCACCAATTAAGAATTGGTTGCGGGAGCCGGATTTGAACCGACGACCTTCGGGTTATGAGCCCGACGAGCTACCAGGCTGCTCCATCCCGCGCCTGTTATTAAGTTGTGTTTTACTTCTAACCTAACTAAAAGAAGTGGCACCAATTAAAAATTGGTTGCGGGAGCCGGATTTGAACCGACGACCTTCGGGTTATGAGCCCGACGAGCTACCAGGCTGCTCCATCCCGCGCCTGTTATTAAGTTGTGTTTTACTTCTAACCTAACTAAAAGAAGTGGCACCAATTAAAAATTGGTTGCGGGAGCCGGATTTGAACCGACGACCTTCGGGTTATGAGCCCGACGAGCTACCAGGCTGCTCCATCCCGCGCCTGTAATCAGAGACTTAAGCTCTGAAATTTACTCTTTGAAAAACAAGATTTTCAAGCCAGTTCTTCGAAGAGGTCGCCATGATATAGGATTAAATGATAAATGCAAGCTTTTGCTTGCAAAAAGAAACTCAAGCGTTCAAATATCAACCAAAGCGCAATATTTAGCTACGATGATGCGGCGTGATCAACTTCTGCCATTGCCAATCGGGGTGGCCCATCACAATAAAGTCTGGGTTTTCCGTTATCTCTCGCTGATTGTACGTAAGCGGATTAAATTCTGCATCCGTGATACAACCACCAGCTTCTTCCACAATCACTTGAGAGGCACCCGTATCCCACTCGCCAGTTGGGCCAACTCGCATAAAACAATCAGCCTTGCCCTCGGCAACAATACAGGCTTTCAATGAACAAGAACCCAATGCGATGGTGTCAAAGTGGCTATTTAAATATTGGCTTACTGCTTCTATTTTTTGTCGTCTGCTAACGGCTAACGTTAAACTTTGCGGGGGTGCAACGTAGATCTGATGCTGCTCCTCACCCGTGCGCTTGAAAGCACCATTGCCTCTCGTTGCATAATAGGTAATATTCTTTGCAGGCCAATAGATCACCCCAAGCACGGGCTGATTGTTCTCGACCAAGGCGATATTCACCGCAAAGTCACCACTTTGTAGAATAAATTCACCGGTGCCATCCATAGGGTCGAGCAACCAATAACGCTGCCATTGCTGTCGTTGTGATAATTCAGGTATCGGGGTTTCTTCGGACATAATGGGAATATCGGGCGCAATCTCTCTAAGGCCCGCGACGAGTACTTCATTAGCTGCTAAATCAGCTGCTGTAACTGGCGTGTGGTCTGATTTTTCCCGCTCACCAATGTCATCATTCTGATAAATTTCCATGATCACATCACCCGCTCGTTGCGCAAGTGAAATGCAAGGCTCTAGCAGTGTGTGCATATTAAACCTCCTGGGCTAAATGCTGTTGCAACAATAAAAGTGCTGCAACACTGCGTGCTTCCGTAAAATCACTTTGTGTTAGTAACGATTGCCAATCATCTAACGGCCATTTTACGGTTACTAAAGGTTCCGGTTCATCTCCTTCAAGTTGTTCTGGGTAAAGCCCTTTTGCCACCAAAATATGCATTTTTGCATTGAAATAACTAGGCGCTAACGACAACGTCTTTAAGTCGCAGAAATGCGCTGCACCAAAACCAACTTCTTCTTTCAACTCTCGATTACCAGCTTCGATAGGTGTTTCCCCCGGGTCAATTAAGCCTTTAGGAAACCCCAGCTGATAATTATGCGTTCCTGCACAATATTCTCTGACTAATAATAGCTCATTTTCAGCGGTCACAGGCACAATCATGACCGCACCTCGGCCACCACCACGAATGCGTTCATATTGGCGCTGCTCGCCATTAGAAAATTCCAATTGCAACGACTCCACGGTGAATAATCGGCTTTTTGCTGCCACTTCACAGTGTATGATTTCCGGTGGTGTTGGATGCTTTTTCTGTGACATAAGATTTTATTTGTTATCATGGCTATTAAACTTATCATAAAGCCTTTAAAGACAAATGCCCATGCTAAATTGGTCTGAAATTGACACCGTTCTGTTTGATATGGACGGCACCTTACTCGATTTACACTTTGATAGTCATTTTTGGCTGCACGTTATTCCGCAAGAGCACGCCAAAAAACAAAATATTTCTTTTGATGAAGCCAAAGCCGATATTCTTAAGCGCTATGAAGCCGTGCAAGGACAAATTCAGTGGTATTGCCTTGATTACTGGCAAGCACAGCTAGACTTACCGATTATGGCGCTCAAAAGAGAAATTCAGCACCTGATCTCGCTGCGTGAAGATGTACCTGAATTTTTAGACGCCTTAAAAGCAGCAGGTAAAGAGCTGATTGTACTCACTAATGCGCACCCTGATAGTTTAAGTCTAAAGGTGGAACTTGCTGATTTTGCGCATTACTTTGATTGTTTGGTGTCAACCCACGAATATGGTGTCAGTAAGGAAAGCCAAGACTTATGGCACAAAGTACAGGCTGACTTGAAGTTTGATAAACAGCGAACGCTATTTGTTGATGACAGCTTAAGCGTGCTTAGTGCGGCCCGCGAATATGGTATTGGCCACCTACTTGCTGTCGCTAATCCAGACAGTAAGCAGCCTGTAAATACCATTACAGACTACTTATCCATTACTGATTACAGAACGTTATTGCCTATCAGTTAGGCTCAGCTTGGGTAGCGCGCTTGCAAACCCGCATATACGTTCTTTGCAAAGTCTGGATGCTCTGTATCTAGGCTTTTGACCACTTCAACCAAGTGTTCATTATCTTCTTGTCCATTCCATACCTTGATGTAGCTACCTTCTTTATAACCATTATCTTGACGGAAGAAGTTAAGTGTATTTTTACCCACATAACCACGATATAAATCATCGATATCCATACCGATTTGTTGCATACAACCCGCAAACGCTTGTGCATTAAATTGTTTATCTGCAACAGCGCTAGCAGCAAGTACTTCAAGTGTTTGTTTGAAGTCGGCTTCTGCTACTGGCTGGCTAAGCTCTGTTGCCAACTGCTCAGCTAGCGCTTCATAGCTGGTTGTGCCATCGATACGCAGCGATAGACCAAAGTGGAAAATATCCACCAGCTCTAAAATGACTTGCTCTGTATCTGGTACTTGTTTTTTCCACCACTTCCAACCGTAGTGATCTAGCATCTCAGCACACTCAACCCAAATTGCGCGATACCATTCAAAACCTTGGTTAAACCACTGCTCATGCACCTTAGTGTTCATGGCATTTTGCATTTCTAACATCACGACTAGCTTAGTGATATTGGCTGACATTGCGCTCTCTCTTTATTGTGTGAAAAGACCTGTATCATACCCCACTCAAAGGTGTGTTCACAGGTCCATAATCGGTTTTGTGGTCCTTGTTAGCGACCAACGCTAACGATTCTCCAAACGGTTATAGTCAAATAGACCGTATTCAATACCTTGATATTGCTTCGCTACGTTATGCAGTAAATCGCTATACTGCCAAAATTGCGGATGCGTGCGACGTATCGCAAATTGTGCAGTCAATTGTTGATAATCAGCTTCACTACGCACCTTGCTCAGTCCTTCGGAAAATGCGTTAGCGTTTTTATCATTGGCTAAATACCAGATCACTTCTGGATAATCGCCAATGAAACCAGGTACCAAAGTTGCAGTATCTTCATCATAAGCCCGCTGCCCTTCTTCATTAAGCAAACTAGAAATATTGTAGTGCGCATTGTGATGTATCAAAGTAAAGGCGTGGTGTTCACCATTCGATTGCCTTTGCAAAATAAACGATACTTGTGGCAACACATTAATCGCTTCACTGGGCAAATGATTAAGCCGCGCTAAAACGCCTGCAACAGCTTGATAATCGTAGCGATTATTCAACACAGGCTTGAGCGTCGCTTGCATTTTTTCATACAGTTCCGTTTTAGGATCATCTGTTACGAACTCAATACCTGTTGGTGCTGCAAGTAAACTCTTACGATTAATAAATTCGCTTAAGCTGACATGCGACTTACGATACCAATGATTTTTTACCTGCTGTCGAACCTGTTGCGGTAACATATTGATGAAGTTCTGCTCACCTTCCAGACGTAAAAAATCCATGTATAACCGAGTCACCAATTGATGACCAATATTGCCATACACATCAAAGCCCGCCACCAACAAGTAATGAATACGTTCAAATAAGGCATAATCCAGTAACCACATGGTCTTGGGTGGTTGTCCAACAAACCCCTTCACCACAGTTGCACTATCAAAATGGCGGAACACGGTTAACGCAGCATTATCGTTATATCCCTCGCCTTGCCAAATTAAATTCATATTCAATCGCTTACCATCAGCGAGCAACTCATTGGCGAGTTTCGTTTTAGCTTGTAGGTATTCATGCTGGCGATTGGCATACTTTGCCCAGCTCGCTAAAGGCAACACATTACTTTGCTCTGCAGCGGGGAGCGCTAAATCCTCTTCATGACGCATCAACAGCTCGCTGACCGCTGGCAGGCTATTTTTATCCGGATCAACAAAGGCCACCCAAAATTGGTCATTGATCACGTTAAGTGCAATTTGCCCACGACACACTGGCCCTTTAATAAAGCCATTGATGATCAGCTGAGCCTCGTCCAACATAAACTGATATTTAGACTTCACTGGGATCGCAGCAAACGTTTTAAATGGGTTAGACGCCTCCTTAGGCGCATAACTTGGCAAGCTATCAATCTGATAATCTGCTTGAATAAATTGTTTATCCAAACGCGTTAATTTCTGCTCGGTCAATGCCAACGGCATATGCGTTTTTGACAAGATAGTACTGCGCTCATGCATCAAGCGATAGTAAACACGCGCTACATTTGGGGCATCATAAGGACGTCGTGTGCCAATGAGTTTGATAGGGCTACCTGGCGGTGTGCTTGAACGCACGAGTTTAAAAAAGCTTGGGCGAGCGCTGCTATTTTGCTCTGGAAAGTAAATATTGGCTAAGTACCAGTGTTCATAAATATACCGCGCCGCTAATTGCGCTTTAAGCGCATCTTGATTGAGGAACTTCTCCCATCGATCCACAGCCTGTTTTTCACTGGTAAGTGGTTCGGGAGTTTGCGCCATTTTGGCACCGCCTTTAAGCCAACTTTCAATTTGTTTAAATTCGCTAGACTCAAGAGCGGGCAGACCATACGGCATCCCGCCATGAGGCTGACTTTTGGCATACTGCGAAAATTCATCCATATTTGGGCAACTCTGTGCTCTATCGAGTGAAAAGTCGAACTCATTGCCTAGTAAACCCTGCTCAGGAAAAGGTTTACTCATTTTCAACAACAACGCATTGTAAAGCACGCTGCCAGCCAAGTTTGCCTGTTCATGCTGCTGACGCTCATTAAGCACCGGGGTAAAACCTTTGTCACGCCACTGAGCGGTGGAGGTCGCGTCAAACAATAAACGAGAAGGCGCTTGCGCAAGCAAACGTGTGCCATCGTATACTCGCTCTTTGCTTAGCCCCCTATCAATCCCCTCAGGTGAGGAAAGCTTCAATTGACACGGCGCATCGTAACAACCATGGCAAACAACACAACGCTGCTCAATAATGGGTTTGACAAGCTTCAGGTAATCACTGCCGTGAGATTGTTCAAAAGCAACTTCACGTACTTGGACACTTTGCTGCCCGTAATGCTCATCGTATTGGCTAAACCCTAATGCCATGCACCCAGACAAGACCAAGGCCGTACACATTAGCCACAAAGCACGCTTTTGCATTTAAATCTCCTCTTCTTCGCCTAAATCAAACGTCGGCATCATTTCCATAGGGGGAGAAATAAACATAGTATTGTCCTCAAGACTCAATACCGCACTGAGAACGGGCCCTCGATTGAGAATGAGCTGTGCTTGGTGCTCACCTTCTATGGCACTCGCATGTTGACTTTGCTCTACAGTAATTTGGTAGTCCGCTAAATTAATACTGATACTTTCATCTGCCTTAGGGTTTTGGCACAAATGTGCGATCAGCGTCTCATTCAAAATAACCTGCATTGTAAGATCTGGCTGTGCCATATCTCGTTGCTCAATGTGTTCGTCTAAAAAGAAAAGGGGTAAACTCAGCGGGGTGTTTTCAGATAATTCCATAACTTATACAACGCAGTAAATTCAATAAATGCTCACATACTAGCACACATTGAGTTTTCATACGCCTATTGAGCGAAGAGCCCACCATAACCCGTAGGCTCGACCAGCTCACATTACCACGGCAATGTTTCACCGTTGGAGTGCCAAAACCCACCTGTGTTATCAAGGTTTAGCGCTTCTATTCTTTCGCGTAAGCGCTCTGCAGCTTGCTGTGGTGAGATATCACCGGCAAAGTTCACCATTTGGGTTTGTACAAAACCTGGGTGAAACAAACCCACTGATATTTGCCTATCTTTAAGTTCGTGCGCCAAACTCACGCTCGCCGCGTTTAAAGCTGCCTTCGACATACGATAGCCAATATAACCACCAGAACCGTTATCTTCAATCGATCCCATACGACTGGTGATCATCGCTACTTTACTATTCGCTTGGAGCAAAGGTAATAATGCATGGGTCACTCGAAGCGGAGCAATTGCATTAATTTGTAGCTGCGTCTCAATGGCATCAAAGTCCATATTAGCCAATGTTTCATTGTTAAATACACCTGCATTGTTGATCAAAATATCGACTTTTCCTGTCGCTAGCTTGTCCGCTAACATATTCACCTGTTGTTGCTCTGCAACATCTACACCAGAAACAACCCGAATACCTAACTCATCTAACTCAGGTGAAGAGTTACGCACAACTGCAGTGACTTGATCTCCTTGTGCTTGGTATTGTTTGCAAAACTCCAACCCGATCCCTCTGTTTGCGCCCGTTATGACAACGTGTCTATTCACGATCAACTCCTTCAATATTGATTTTTAAAATGAAAGTATAGGATTTCTGAAAACGACTAACATAGCATGGATTTATAACAGAACAGAGCATCTCTGCTATGCTCAGTATAAACAAGTTACTCTGCTACGATTTGCAATGCGAAAACCACTCGTTTTCATGATTAGCCTATTGCTCTGCCCGCCAATATCAGCCGAAGAGTATATAGTTAACGTGAGTGAAACTTTAACTTACCAAATAGGTAAGGAGAAAACCGCCAATACCTTAAATGCCATCTATCAAAGTGTGTCCATTAAACCAACAATTGTTTATCTTCCCACCAAAAGAGAACTAAAGTTATTAGAAAATGGAGAAATTGATGCGGATGCAGGCAGAGTGGAAGTCGCCATGCAGGGCTTTAAAAACATCGTAAAAGTAACGCCCCCATTATCTGCTGTTAGCCTATATGCTACTGTGTGCACCCAGAAGATTGTAACCTCGATCAACAAGACGGTTTTTTAATTTTACAAGGCAGCTTGTTTGCCGATATGTTTTGTCGCAACAAGGGACTGACGTGCAATATTGTTGCCAATGATGTATCTGCTTTTCATGCATTAAAGCGAAATCAAGCGCCCGCACTAATAGCCAATGACCGATTCTCTGCGGGCACCTTGTGTGCGTCTGGTATTGAGCATGTTTATGTAAAAGCGCTCACTAAAGAACTCACCGCCTATCATTACATTCATAAAAAACATGCTGATTTGATCCCACAACTTTCTGCTGCTATTGAAAAAATAACAACGCAACGACTCAAACAATTTGCTTTTAAAAATCTGGTTGACGCAGCCAAAGAATGTGACATGCCAGTAACCGAGCTTCCCAGTGATTTTTCAATGAACACGGGGCATTGACAGACATGCTAAATAAACGGTTTTGCCGGTATTTACTTGCTACGAATTAGGGTCATTCTTATGTTAAAAGTTATCTTTGCCTTCATTAGCTTACTTTGTTGTGCTATCGCAAATGCCAGCGAATACGTTATCAATGCCACTGAAGGAGTAGCATATGAACTGGGAAAAGAAAAAGTCGAACAAGTCATGCGAGCAATTTACGCCCCCTTAAACATCTCGCCTCAGGTTGTCTACCTACCTAGCCGCAGAGAACTCAAACAGGTTAATAACGGGGTGTTTGATGCCGAAGCAGGACGAATCGATGGCATGGAAAAGCAGTACCCTAATTTGCTAAAAGTCCCGATTCCCATATCAAGTTTTAGCTTAGCTATGTATTGCATTAAGCGCTCTGCATGTTCTGAAAATAGTGGTTTTTTGATTATTCAAGGCGCTTTATTTGCCGAACGGTACTGTCGGCAACATAACCTAAACTGTAATAAGGTTATGAATGATGTTTCTGCATTTCAAGCCTTGCAAAAAGGGCATGCGCCCGCGCTCATCGCCAATGATAGATTCGCCACAGGAAGTCTATGTAACTCAGGTATACAAAAAATCTACTTTAAACCAGTGAGCAAAGTTCATTATGTATACCACTACATACATAACAAACATGCGCATTTACTTACTAAGCTCACTGAGTCAGTCATGCACCTAACACAAACCAATGTGCTATCTGAGATATTTCAGGCTTTGCCCGATGCTGTCAATACATGTGATATAGCGATAGTACCGCTCGATAGCTAAGCGTTGCTAATTAATTGATAGATAATAATTATGACTATTGTTTTGGTTAGTGACAGGCATCGCACGCAATCATTGCTGGGCGAGCCATTTTTTGACAGCTGACTTGGGATAAAGTACGTCTTTAAACAATCGATGGCGCTCATATTCAAGTGCTTTTTCCTGACTCGGTAAACCCAATTGGATCTGACTGTGGTGGCTGTTAAATCGCGCGATAAGATTAAACTTTTGCGCGCTGCTATTTTTCACACGTTGCAAATGAGATTGTAGATAATGCCTCACATCGTCTGCCGTCATTAAGCCCATTGCATCTAAATTCATTAGTTCTTTTTTTAATGTTGAACGAATACCCATATTGCTTAGCTCCTCGTCATAGATTGCAACAATCAACTCATTCAAATTCGGCTGCAAGATACACACCAAATACTTCAATCACATTAAAGACCCCAAATTCTCTTAAAAAGTTTCGTCGCTTATCGCAACATCACGGTATACTAACGCAAAGATTTGGGAGATAAGACGATGTTTGACGAACAGCCAGAATATATTGAAATTGAGCTGGAAGAAGAGCCTATAGAACTATGTAACTTACTGAAAGTTTTAGATTTAGCTGAAACAGGTGGGCAAGCAAAAGCGCTCATTGGTGAAGGCTACGTTGCGGTGAATAATGAAGTATGCACCGTGAAAAGAAAAAAACTTTACAGTGGTGACACGCTACATTTTGATGGCGAGCATTACCAACTCACCCTAGCTGATGGTGTTGAACCAACTCCACGCGCCGTGTCCACACCAGTGCAAGAAGCACCAACTCAGCGCAAAAAACGCAATAGAAGTCGTAAAAATAAAAAAGATGCAGATACTGGACGTAAACCAATTTCGTTTGGCTAGTCTGTCTAATCCGCCTAGTGTTGGGCGCTTTGAATATCACCTGTAAACTGGTATTTTTATGGCGCTCGAAAGGCCTTCAAACACAACTCACACAGGTTGCCAACCTTTCTAGCGTTAGCTAGGTGCAAAATATGCCCCTTTAACCTGTTCAGAATAAAAGGAAGATTATGTCTATTTGGTTCCGCCCTATTGATCTTGCATTTTGTAAATCGCTAGATGAAGGTATTCATGGCAAAGGCTCATTAATGAAAAAGCTGGGTATTGAGGTGACTGAAATTGGTGACGACTACATGGTCGCAACCATGCCGGCAACGCCCGATCACCATAACCCATTAGGGATGGTACATGGTGGTGCTAATGTTGCCTTAGCCGAAACCGTGGCAAGCTACGCCGCTAACTTTGTTGTCGACTTTGAACGCTACTATTGTGTGGGTCAGGAGATCAATGCCAACCATCTTAAGGCATCTAGAGATGGCATATTGACTGCCACCGCAAAACCGTTTCATCTAGGAAAACGCAGCTCGGTATGGGATATACAGATCACCAATGCCAAAGGGGAATTGTGCTGCATTTCTCGCATGACAGCGGCCGTTGTTGAGCGTGCTAATTCACGTACCTAGCGAGAATTTGATCGTATACGCCATTTCTTCGAATGGCGTCTAAGCCGAGGTTAAAGCGACTAATGATCTCTTGTGCATAGGGGTGTGTGCGACTCACCCCAATATGCAATGGCCAACTCACCAAAATAGGGTAATGGAGCTTTAACTCTGAGTAAGTGGGTGTTATTGACATTTCGTAATTGAATGCCAATGCATCAGCAATGGCAAAGTCTGCACGTCCTTTACTGACCAATTCTAAACAGGCATGTAGGCTCAGCACATTAATCACGCGCAAATGCTCAATATTTTGTAACAGCTCGTGATAGGCATATCCTCTGATCATGGCAATACTTCTAAAGCGTAAGCTTTGTGCGCCCCGAAACACCATTTTACTCTCTCGCTGACCAACAATTGCTAACTCATTGTGGAAATAAGGCTTGCTAAATAGCATGGTTTTATGACGCTGCTCAGTCCACCAAAGCGCCACAATTAAGTCTATTTCTTGATTCTCGACTAATAACATCATTCTGCTAAATGGCGCAATTTTCACTTCAAATTCGATACCTTGCGATGTGAATGCGGCTTCCAATATGTCGGGTACTAGCCCACTACCATCTTCGTTAATGTAGGGGGGTCATGGATTGTGACCCCCTGTTAGTTTCATGATCTCTATACTGGCATTTGCATACAGCGTCACCAGCCATAAAAAGGCGATTATCCATTTCACTGTGCACCTACAAAGAATGATCTTGATGCAATGAGTGTAGTCGAATTAATTTAACTATTTGCAACATTAATACCTCTGTATCAGTGCAAAGTATAAAGAGTCTAGAGGCGATAATATGACTTTGTTATCATGCACTCATTAGAATCAAAGCAGCTTAAATGATGGACCAAATAGATACTTTAGTGATTGGCGCAGGAGTTATCGGTTTAGCCTGTGGCGCAAAACTAAGTGCCCAAAACGATGTGTTAGTCATTGAACAACACGCTCAATTTGGCGAACACACCAGCAGCCGAAACAGTGAAGTGGTCCATGCGGGGATCTATTACCCGACCAACAGCCTCAAAGCACAACTCTGTGTTGAAGGTAAAGCGCACCTTTATCGACACTGCCAAAAATATAATGTGCCCGTTAGTAAAATTGGTAAGTTATTGATCGCAAATGGCGAGCAAGAAATTGAAAAGTTGCACGCCCTCCATCAACAAGCGGGTGCGAATGGCGTGTCTGATCTGCACTTTATGAAACACAGCGAACTTGAGGAAAAAGCACCTCAGATCAGAGTGCAAGAAGCACTATGGTCCCCTTCAACGGGGATCATAGATAGCCACCAATTAATGCTGTCTTATATTCACCAGTTAGAAAGTAACGGCGGGCAATATGTGGGTAATACGCGGTTTTTGTCTGCGCAATTTGATGGCCGTCACTTTATCGTCTCATTAGACTGCGATGGAGACCTATTCACGCTCCAGTGTAAACACCTGATCAACGCAGCAGGGCTATTCGCTCAGCCATGCGCGCAAAAAATAACAGGGCTTGCCTCAGAACACGTTCCTAAGCTTTATTATTGCAAGGGTCAATACTTCAATTATCAAGGAAAACACCCGTTTAAGCATCTGATCTACCCTATGCCTGAACAACATGGACTCGGTATACACGCAACGCTTGATTTAGCGGGCCAACTCAAGTTTGGGCCCGATACAGAATTTGTTGAAAGCTTAGATTACACGCCCAGTGAACATAACAAAGCAAACTTTGTAAACGCAATTTCACGTTACTGGCCAGCAATTGATGAATCGAAATTACATGCCAGCTATAGCGGTATCCGACCCAAGTTGCTGCTATCTGGTGCACAAGATTTTGTGATCCAAGACAGCCAAACTCATGGACTGCCGGGGCTTATCAATCTGTTTGGTATTGAATCTCCAGGATTGACCGCAAGCCTTGCAATTGCCGATCGTGTCGCAGAAAAGCTTTTTTAGTCGTCGTCTAAGTTCACTTTACATTAAGCTGTATTTCAATAAGATAGCGTGCCCATTTAAATTTTGTAAGGATACATAAAATGCATTACTCATACGCACTTTCCTGCTCGTTAGCATTACTACTTGCCGGCTGTGGCGGTTCCTCTAATGATCATAATTCACAGCAGCAGGCTAGTTTTGTTGTCAAGTCAACACTCACTGTAGATACCAATGAAGATACAGCCACAACCATCGATATCAGTGCAATCAAACTGCCAAAGGAAAATGAAACTCCGACCTTTGACCTTGCCTTGCTTCCTGTATTTGGCACGGTTTCGGGTAATTACCCCACCCTGACCTTTACACCTCATAGCGACCAATATGGCAGCGACTCGTTTAGCTACACATTACAGCAGGATGGACAGCGAAGCGCATCTGTCACGGTAACCATTAACATCCAACCAGTCAACGACAAAGCACAGTTTACAAGTACGCCAGAGATATCAGCGAACATCGGTGAACACTATTCTTTTCAGCCTACAATCTCTGATGTGGATACAGAAAACGACTATCGCTTTGAGATAACAAATAAACCAACGTGGGCGGACTTTGATACCAGTACAGGACAATTATCTGGCACACCTACATTGCCAGAACATATGGGACAGTTTAATGGGATCGTGATCACCTTACACGATGGCGAATACAACGTGACAGTCCCCGAATTTAGCATTTTTGTGGACGCACAACCGTGGCAACAGCTCGCTCATTTACCTGGATTTGAAGGGAGTCATATTCAAGCAACAGCACACAATGGGCAACTATTTACTCTAGCCCACAACTATGCATGGTCTTCTGCCATGATATGTCATAGCGCGCCAGCCAAAGCACCTTATTTTTCAACTCTCGATATCAATAATGGAGAATGGCAAAGCCTCACCACGCCAACGTTGCCGCGTTTTTATTACCAAACACAACAAGTGGGTGGGAACATCTACTTATTTGGTGGCACACAAGCGTGTAGTAGCGGCTCCGATCCTGTCACGCAAATGGAAATTTATGACCTCGCGAGTCAGCAATGGCAAAGCGTGGATAGCCCAAGCTTCACACCATCAAGCCAAACCATTACTGCCACTTGTCGTTCTGAGCAACACATTTATGCTTTTACGCATAACAACGATGTTAATTCGCTATTCACTTTCGACACGGCCACTTTGCAATGGCAACAAACGCCATACTCAGCCGAGCCAACACAACCCGTGGTCAGTTGCGCGATTAATGGGCAGGTCGCGTACTTGCTCAGTGATGACACAACTTCAGAACAACAGCGATTAACGATGCTTGATCTCAACACACACGCTACAGCAGCCTCAGAGCTGATCCCGCAGAGCGAATCTGGCAATTATGCCGATATGACCATTTCAGATAACACACTTTACATACTCACCGCGAAACAACTGTCTGGTTATGCGCTTGATACAGCTCAATGGCAGTCCTTCAGTGCTAACCCTTATGCCCAGCAAGTTCAGGATAGCACTACATACTATCTGCGTGATTTCCAGTTAGTAAATGATGGTAGCAAGCTGTATTCCGTTGGCGGGGCTTTTACTACTCAGTATGAGCGACTTATCTTTCAATACGATAAACGCTTCGATAGTGCACAATAGCCTCTCAAGTTTGAAAACACTCGGCTTTGCAGAAGCTGAGTGTTACTTATTCCCTGCAATTGCTTGATCTATTTTTTGAGTTCGCTCATCCATTAACTTTTGAATGTTTTTAGCATCCATCATTAACTGTTTTACATCGGTTGATGACAACGCGGATGGATTCTTAAGTTGTGAATCTATTTGTGCTTTGCGCGCCGCCAGCTCTTTAAGAATGGACGTATCTTCTGCTGCCATGACGGTGATACGGCTCGCATCTAGGGTATGAGTTTGGCTCTCTCCTTGGCTATTCGGTTTATCGGAGTAAACCCAATTGCCGTTTTTATCTTGCCACTTATAAATTGTGCCACTCGTTGAAGATGCATTGGAAGTCGCTTCACTGCTGGTTGATTTTTCTAGTGTGTTATTAAGGGCCTGTTTCGCATCTCGGTATTGCTCTGTTGCCTTTCGCTGAACCTGCTCGCCAACATCACCTATGTCTAACCAAGGTTTACCATCAGGTCGCTTCAACACGGTTAACGATGCCAATCCCACTAACATGGCCATGATCATTAAATAACTAAAATACTTCACAAGGTTACTCCTACTTCAACCAGAGCAACAGCATACACCCGTCGCAATAAAAAAGCACAACCGAAGTTGTGCTTTTGCGCCTCCTCCATGGCTGGAGAATGTTTAAATACCGTCTCCGTCAATGTGTAATCCACATTCACGATTTAATCCAAAGAAGCGAGTTTCTTCTTCTGTCATACCAGGTTCTAGTTTGCGCGTAGTATGCACATCACCCATTGACACGTAGCCCTCATCCCACAAAGGATGATATGGCAAGTCGTGCTTGGTTAGATACTGATACACATCACGGTTGTTCCATTCGATGATAGGGTAAACCTTCACCGTACCGCGACTAATTTCTAGTATTTGCTTATCCGCGCGAGTTGATGATTGGTCGCGTCTTAAACCACTAAACCAAGTGCCTGCACCCAACTCTTTTAAAGCGCGTGTCATCGGCTCTACCTTGTTTAATGTGTTGTAGTGCTTGATCCCCTCTTGGCCCTGCTCCCAGAGCTTGCCGTATTTGGCTTCTTGCCATGCGGGGCTAAAAGGCGAACGATAAACTTGCAGGTTGAGGTTCAAGCGTTCCGTTAAATAATCAACAAACTGATAAGTCTCTGGAAATAAGTAGCCTGTATCAGTCAACACCACTGGAATATCTGCACGCTCTGAGGTCACGAGGTGTAACATCACAGCAGCTTGAATACCAAAGCTGGAAGACAAAAATGCCGTATCGGGCAAATTTTCTAATGCCCATGCTACACGCTGTTGTGGCGTCATTGGCAACAGCAATTCGTTGGCTTTTGCCAACAGTGATTGCTGCGCTTCACCACTTAACTGTAATAGTTGTTTATATTCACTCATGCTCATTCCCAGTTGGCAAGCTAAGCTTGCCAAATCGCCTATTCGTTACGCGTGAAAGTCGGTTTTTGATACTTTCACTTCAGCCACAATGCCTTGACGGATCACAAAGTCACCAAAGCATTCGTTATCGTGGCGCTCACTCACCCATTGGCCAATAAGTTCATCTAGCGCTGGTAGGTAAACATCTTCACCTACGTTTTCTAAGTACAACTTAGGAACGCGGGTACCCTCTCGGTTGCCACCTAGGTAAACGTTATACTTACCAAGGCCTTTACCCACTAAACCAACTTCAGCCAGCATCGCGCGACCACAACCATTTGGGCAGCCAACAACACGTAGAATAATGTTGTCTTCACTCACACCATGTTTTGCAAGTAACCCTTCAACGCTGGTTACTAAATCAGGCAAATAACGCTCTGCTTCTGCCATCGCCAGAGGACAAGTTGGTAATGCAACACACGCCATAGAGTTTTTACGTTGCTCGCTGTGTGCATCATTGATCAAGCCGTGTTCACGGGCGATTTGTTCAATTTGCGCCTTTTGCTCCGCAGGGACACCCGCAATGATCAAGTTCTGGTTTGCCGTCATGCGGAAATCACCTTGGTGAATTTCGGCGATCTTGCGACAGCCCGTTTTCAAAGGTTTATTCGGGAAGTCTAAAATACGGCCATTTTCGATGAACAAAGTGAGGTGATGCTTGCCGTCAATGCCTTCAACCCAACCGAAACGATCGCCACGATGCGTGAATTCATAAGGGCGGCTTTGTTCAAATTCTACGCCAGCGCGTTTTTCAACTTCCGCTTTGAATGCATCACTGCCAAATGTATCTAAGGTATATTTGGTTTTCGCGTTTTTACGGTTCACACGGTTACCCCAGTCACGCTGTACTGACACCACGTGTTCCGCAATTTTTAGCGTATGTTCCAGTGGAATAAAGCCAAAATCATCCGCTTTACGCGGGTAAGTGGCCACATCACCATGGGTCATGGCCAAACCACCCCCCACCAACACGTTAAAGCCTACGAGCTTGCCGTTTTCAGCGATTGCCACAAAGTTCAAATCATTGGCGTGTACATCCACTTCGTTGTTTGGTGGAATGGTCACTGTGGTTTTGAACTTACGCGGTAGGTAAGTTGAACCTAAAATAGGCTCTTCGGTTGTTTCTGTCTTTTCACCATTTAGCCAAATTTCAGCATACGCTTTGGTATGCGGGAGTAAGTGCTCAGAAATCTTTGCCGCCCACTCATACGCTTCTTGGTGTAACTCTGATTCAACCGGGTTAGTGGTACATAGTACGTTACGGTTTACATCCCCTGCCGTCGCAATCGAGTCAATACCCACACTGTTAAGCATTTGGTGCATATCTTTGATGTTTGGCTTCAACACACCGTGAAACTGGAATGTTTGACGCGTGGTTAAACGAATGCTGCCATACATCGATTTTTCTTCAGCAAATTTATCAATCGCTAGCCACTGGCTAGGTTTGATAATACCGCCTGGCATACGAGCGCGCAGCATCACGTTATGAAGCGGTTCTAGCTTTTGCTTGGCACGCTCAGGACGTATATCACGGTCATCTTGCTGATACATGCCGTGGAAACGGATCAGCTGGAAGTTATCTGCAGTAAAACCACCCGTTAACTGATCGCCCAAATCTTCTTGTATGGTGCCGCGCAAAAAGTCACTTTGCGTTTTTAAACGCTCGTTATCTGCAAATTTTGCGTTTGGGTCTAACTTGCTATTTGGTTTGTTATCTGAATTGCTCATGGTGTTTCCTAAAATTTCTCTCGACGGTCCGTGACGTGATCAGTACACGTCTTTTTGATAACGATGTGCAGCTCGCAGCTCTTTTAAATATTGCTCTGCTTGCTCATCGTCTTTGCCGCCATGAGCTTTAACAATATCCAACAAGGCTTGATGTACATCTTTTGCCATGCGGTTTGCATCCCCACATACGTAGAAGTGGGCACCCTTTTCTAACCACGCAAACACCTCTTCGCCTTTTTCAAGCAAACGGTCTTGAACATAGATTTTTTCTGCTTGATCACGGCTAAAAGCCAAATCAACTTTGTTCAATAAACCAGACTTCACATACCCTTGGATCTCAGTTTGATATAAGAAATCCTGTGTAAAGTGTGGATTACCAAAGAACAACCAATTGTCCCCTTGTGCATCACGTGCATCACGCTCTTGCAAAAACGCTCTAAACGGCGCAATACCTGTGCCCGGTCCAACCATGATCACGGGGGTATTATCATCAGCAGGTAGACGGAAATTATCATTGTGTTCACTGAACACTTTCACTTTAACGCCTTCTTCCGCGCGATTAGCTAAGTAACCCGAGCAACCACCGAAATGCTGCTCGCCAAATGCGTCAAATTCAACCAAACCAACTGTCAGGTGTACTTCTTCTTCCACTTCAGACTGACTTGATGCAATTGAATATAAACGTGCTTGCAGCTTGCGGCAGCAATCTACCAACGCTTGTGCGTCGATATCTGCCGGGTTTTGTTTGATAATGTCGAAGATCTGACGCGCTTCAATGTACTCTCGTAATGCCGCTTTATCTTCTACTAATTTTAGTAGTTCTGCGTTATTGGTCGCTTGCGCGTACTTTTCAACAAAGCCAGGGTACGACTGAGTAAGCTCTAACTTTTCAATCAACGCTGTGCGTACATCTAGTTTTTCACCTGACAGCTCAACTGAGCTTGCTGCATCAATGTTTAGTGCATCGAGTACTTGGTCAACCAACGCATCGTCGTTTAAGAAGTACATACCTAATGAGTCACCCGGTGCGTAAGTAATATCCGAGCCTTCTAACGAGATCTCAATATGGCGCACATCTTTGGTCGAGTCACGGCCAGTAATTTTTTGCACTACGCTCAGTTCAGCTGCAAATGGGTTTTGTTTTGTGTACTGGCTAGCCACCGCACCTGCGGACGCAAACGGCATATTCACGACATTATTACCCGCCTCACTTTGCTGTGCCTTCAACTGGGGTTCAAACACATCCAGTGCGCCGCCTATCCATTGCTGTGCTTGCTCTTCGTAATCCACATCCAGATCCGCACGTGCAAATACGACTTCAGCACCAAGCGCACTCAAGCGCGCTTCAAAATCTTTAGCTGTTTGGCAGAAAAACTCATAGCTGGTATCACCTAAACCAATCACAGCCACTTTTACGCCATCTAGTTTAGGTGCTTTCTTACTGGCTAAAAATGCATGCAATGCTTCTGCATCTTCTGGCGGCTCACCTTCACCATAAGTTGATACAACAATCGTCAGGAATTTCTCTTTTTTCAACGCTGAGGTTTTATAATCAGCCATGTTCACGAGTTTCGTCGTAATGCCACGAGACTCAGCTTGCTCTTTTAGCTTACTCGCCACAGATTTAGCATTACCTGTTTGCGAGCCGAATAAAATCGTTAAGGGTGCAGACTCAGAAGCTACAGCGCCTGGGGTTACGCCCATTGCACCAGATAAAGCCGCTGTATTTGCATTCGCAGCTAAATAGCCACTTACCCAAGCTTGTTGAATTGGATTGAGCTCAGCCACCAGCCCCTGTAATTTTTGCACTTGCTCTTGCGTAAGCGGGCTAGCCGCAGCACTGAGTTGACCTAACAACATTGATTAATCCCCGTAACCCTAAAACATCTTTAGCATAAATTGGTGTTTCACTTGCCTACAAAGCCGAAAGCAAGTTTTTCGATGTATGCAGGATACTGCGCACGGGCCGCAACAAGAAAGACAAAGATCTGCTTTTATATTCCATTTGGTTATGAATAACCAAAAACACCAACAAAAACAGATTAAAAGATTTGCTTTAAAAATGAACGCTCTAATATTAACATTGCCGCAACAAAGGTTCAGTAAGCTCGGCCTTTGTTTAAATAAATCAAAAAATACAATTATTATTAAATGAGATTAAATAATGAAACACGGGAAAAACGTATATAAACAAAACGTTGCGTTAGCTCTTGCAGCCATTGCTATGAGCCAAAGTGCGAATGCACAAGTCGCCAATGGTGATTTTGAGAATTGGCAACAAAACTTACCTGCACAATGGACAACAATTGACAGCGGCATTAGCATTAGTGCAACAAGCTCAATTGTTAAATCAGGTCAGAGCGCAGCGCAAATTATCGTCAACACTGACACGCAAAGTAATACTGACTTACTACAGCAAGTGGCAGTGGAAGCCGGACAAACTTATAACTTCAGCACTTGGGTTTATCATACTGAAGGCGGTGTAAAAGCAAGGTTAATCGTTAACGATTATCAAGGCTATTCCGACCCATTTACGTTAAATCAGTGGCAGCAAATAAGTTATACATACACAGCCACCACCGATACCAGTATCAATGTTGGCCTACGCTTTTATGATGTAAGTGGTTTTGATGGCAGTGAAATCGTTTATATTGATAACTTCCAACCAACAACCACTACGACGCCGCCCACAACCCCACCGACCACGCCCCCTTCTTCATGCCAAGCAACGACCTTAAACCTCTCTCTCACCACCGATGGATATGGCAGTGAAACGAGCTGGACACTCACTAATGCCACAAATCAACAAATTGCTGCTGGTAATAACTATGCAAGCAACACCACGCATAACGAAGCGCTTTGCGTCAACGATGGTGACTATACCTTTACCATTTTTGATAGCTATGGGGATGGCCTATGTTGTAACTTCGGTAACGGCGCATACACGCTAACCGGACCACAAGGTGAAATTGCCTCTGGTAGCACTTTTACCAATCAGCAGCAACATAGCTTTACCATTGGCGGTGGCACAGATGACGGAGGCAATACCACACCCACCGATCCAAGTGAGTACTATGCTTCTACTGCAGGTCTTACCGGTTACGCATTAAAAACACAGCTTCACACGATTATTAGTAGCCACAATGCACAAGGTTATAGCGCTATTTGGCAATTTATTGATCAGTACGAGCGCGACAATTACTTTGAAAAGGATAACTCTGTTCTAGACCGCTACTCTGAAAAGCCAAATGGCGCAGATTCTATCACTTATGTTGCAGTGACTGATCAGTGTGGTTCTTACACCACGGAAGGTGGCTGTTACAATCGTGAGCACTCATTCCCGAAAAGCTGGTTTGGCGGTAAAGTTGAACCGATGAACTCTGACGTGCACCACATTTTTGCCACTGACGGTTTCGTTAATTCTAAGCGTAGTAACTATCCTTTTGGTGAAGTAAGCAGCGCAACTTATACCTCTAGCAATGGCAGTAAATTGGGCGCGGCTTCAAGTACTTTGAACTATACAGGCACAGTGTTTGAGCCTATTGATCAGTTTAAAGGTGATTTTGCCCGCGCATACTTCTACATGGCAACGCGCTATCAGGATGTGATCAGCACTTGGCAAAGTAATACAACCTATAGTGATGCCGTTTTGAATGGTACTTCGGATCAAGTATTCGAACCTTGGGTTGTCACTATGTTGCTCCGCTGGCACCAAATGGATCCAGTGGATGATTTAGAACGTGCTCGCAACCAATCGGCACATCAGTTCCAAGGCAACCGCAACCCATTTGTTGACCACCCAGAATTTGTTCAGCAAATTTGGTAAATAAAAAAAGCCACCCTTTGGGTGGCTTTAACCTTTCGCTTCTAACTAGGGTTATTAAATGAATAAAAAAAGCGACCTAATCCATCAGGTCGCGAACCGACTCAACGGGGAGTTAACGAGGGTTGATTGTTAAGGGAGATAACGTGATCTTCGCATTGCCACTGGCCCCCATATAGCCTGTGTAATTTTGTCCTTCAAACAGGGTATAGAATACATCCACATAGTCATCATCATTGGTAAACCAAGAGTCTGGCATCGCTTTTATCAACTGATTGGTCAACTGTGGAATAATCGCATAGCCTTGTACATTCGGATCTGGAATAGTACGCATCACTTGCGTCACAATATCTAAAAATGTCGTCGCCAACGTTTTATAGTTAGTATTGTCATCTTGCTCCATCAGTAGTACATCCGCCGCCTGCCAACGATAGCGTTCCCAATGGATCAAGATCTGATTAGGCGTGTAGTCCGTTTTGTCATGATCGAGGTAAGGCATATCAACAATATCAAGCACTGGCTCATCACGACTTGGACTTACGCCAGTTACCACCGCATACACTTCCGCAGCGCCCGAGATCCAAGGCTCCTGATCGTTATTCAAACGAATGCGATTTAGCACACTGGTTGAAATAGGTTCTTCTGCCGTCGAAGCTTGCGTTTGCATCTGTGGTTGACCTAAGCGCTTAGCAAACTCACGCTTCATAACAACTAAACCTTCTTGAAGGCTTTTTTTGCCGTCAACTTCAACAACTAGTACCGGTTGTGATGGCATGGTATGCGCGTCTAATAGATGAACATTCCCCTGCGCATCAAATGCTTCGATATATGTCCAACTCTTATCGTCACCTTTTGGTGCGAAAGCAACAAGTGCTGGCTCACCTTGCTGCCATGCTTTAAGCATCTTTTTATCTGCTAATCGCAATTGATAAATTGACTCTGTTGACTGCGATAAACCTTTCAATTCGCGAGTATATTCAGTCGCACTGTTCACCTGTGTAGCCAGTAACCCTGAAGCCAACTGCGAGCTAAGTGGTACTTGCACACGATATTCACTCATTTGCGCTTGTAGTTGTACCGATAGCTTCGGTAACTGTTGTGCAACTTGCAGTGCGAGCTGCTTCTTGATTTGTGCAATCTGATCGCCAGCTGGGTTGTACATATCCAATGCAGGGAATGTGCTTTGAATTGATACATCTTGCTTCGCATTACTCGATGCAGACATCGCCATCATAAGTGCAGGCAGGGCTGATAATGTTAACTTTGTTATTCTTTTCATATTCTACTCCTGACAATAATCCGTGTGTTTGAGTAGATGAAGATAAAACTTATTTAAAAATTTATCAACCTGTTAATTTAAAATTAACAAAAATAATTTTATAGGTACTTATTACCCCATAAGAAGAACTAATTAATTTTAGTTTGGGTAGGTTAAAGTATTGTCTGTGAAGGCTTGGAGGTGATCACTAGGCTAGCAAAAACACTTCTAGCCCAGCAACATGTCAGATAGAGTGATTACTCAACAGGGTAAAGGGTAATTTCAATGCCAGCGCCAATAGCAGAAATCCTTAACAAGGTATCCACGTGTAACGCCTGGGAGTAACACTTTGGCGAAGTGCCAGAATTAAAGCCAATATCGAATGTTCGTTTTGTGCATGATAACCACTGTTTCAAAGCGGGTTTCGAACATGACTCGATTAACTCACATAAATGGTTAATTGCCTTATCAGGGCTAGTCACTTCAACATCCGCCTCGACTCGCGCTAATTGACGGTATTCGTCTTGATCATAGTGCAAAACAATCGCATTTTTTTTCAGATCATTTACCAAAGCGCTGATGTCATGTTTTGACTCTAACTCTAAATCGACGTTTAAAAACTGGATCTCTGACATGTTGACTGTGTTACCTACGGTTGACTTTGAAGTTATGACTAAACTGCAAGTGTAACCAACTAAGTAGCAACTGGCTATAGCAACCTAGGCTCTCGCCATAACTTCAGTGAACCTATTTTAGGGCATCACAAAAAGCAAGTACCAGTATTTGATACAAAAATACCACCCATATATTGCCTTTGTCAGTACGTCTTGCTAATTTGAGACTAACTAAATAAACAAATGATCAACATGAAAAAGACTAATTTCATATCATTCTGCTTTGTATCAGCGCTTGCTTGTACACAATTGACAGGTTGTGGTGGTGGCAGTGGCGGTGGAACAACAACTAATTTGGATAACGGGCAAACACAGTCTCCACCCGATGCAACATGGCAAGCCGGTGTATTTAAGCCGGCATCTACATTTGCGAATTACTGCCAGAACCCACGTGCAGGCATCGACCCTTATTTAAATACTTCCTATCCAGATAAAGCTGGCTCACAGCAACTGGAAAAGATGTGGGCGCGTTCATTTAGTCATGAAACTTACCTTTGGTACGACGAATTACCCGACCCAAATCCGAGTGATTTCGGCTCTACCTTAGATTACTTTGATATTTTACGCACCACCGCAAAAACGCCATCGGGTAAAGATAAAGATCAATTTCACTACTCTGAAAGTTATGAAGATTTCCAGAAAGAATCTCAATCTGGTGTAGTGGCAGGTTATGGTGTGCGTTGGAAATCTTTAAGCAGTAAACCACCAAGAATATTAAAGGTCGCCTTTACTCAAGATAACTCACCTGCAGCTATTGCAGGTCTTGAGCGGGGTGACACGGTTGTTACAATTGATGGCGTCGACTTTAATGCAACAAGCGAGAGTGATATCAACAAACTCCGAGCTGGTTTATCACCAAAACCTGGTGAGTCACATGTATTTACCATCAGTCGAGTCAATGCTGAAACGGGTGTCGCGGAGCAACTAGACGTAACCATGGTCGCTGGTGATATTGAATCAACCCCAGTACAAAATGCTCATATCACCAATATCGGTGACCGAAAAGTTGGTTATGTACAATTTAACCAATTCATCTCGGTTGGCCAGCGACCGCTGATTGACGCCTTTAAAAACTTTGCCAACAATGGCATCGATGATCTGATTTTAGATTTGCGTTACAACGGCGGTGGTCTCGTCGATATGGCGGCGCAACTAGGCTATATGCTAGCAGGTCCCAATCTTACTCAAGCCGGTCCTAATAGCAGTGGCAAGGTATTCAGCGCGACCACTTATAACGATAAGCTCAGCGCACAAAACAAATACCTTAGTTTTGGTTATAGAGCGATAGATTGGGACGCACAAGTCTACTTAGATGAAGCGCTACCTAGTGTTAACCTAAATACGGTTTATGTACTTGCTACAGACGATACATGTTCGGCAAGTGAATTGGTGATAAACGGCTTGCGCGGCATTGACGTGAATGTTGTGCTGATTGGGTCACAAACTTGTGGCAAGCCTTACGGTTTCTACCCAACACCAAATTGTGGAGAGGTTTTTTATACCGTGCAATTTAGAAGCGAAAATGCCAAACAATTTGGTGATTACGCGGATGGCTTTGTGCCAGTCCCTGCCAGTGAAAACAATACTGAAGTTGGTTTGTCGACTCGCGTGTCTGGTTGCCAAGTGGCTGATGATTTTTCTCACCCGCTAGGTTCAGAAAATGAAGCCATGTACGCAGCTGCGTTAACGCACATTCAAACAGGTCAGTGTCCTGAGCCTGTAGCAAGTCAGCGAGGAGTCGCGGCTAAAGGGGCTACTTTGAATGTTCAGGGTCCAGCATTAGATTTGCCTTTCCATCCGCTCAGAAATGGATCGGTGTTGCTGCAAGTTAAAGAGCAGAACTAATGACTTATCGTCCTATTGCTTTTGCAGTTGCGATATTGTTCACAACACTGGTTGGCTGTCAGCACAGCCAGCCAGTGTTGCCTATTCCTGCCTTATTTGCTGATCAAAACCCAACCAACAAAGCGAAAGTACAGCAAGCCATTATTGCTTTAAAAGGCGGTGTCGCCCCGCGTATCGCTGATAACGTATTTACTTTGCGCAGCACTCTGCTTTTAGAGCATGGCAGCAGTGAGTCAAGTTATGGTAAGCCCATTCTGGGCGCACATAACTTACCGGTAAAGCGCTTTGAGCTGCAACTTCGTGGCAAAGACTGTGTACTGTATTATGCAAAAACCGATTCATATGTGGCGTTAAGCGATGTAAACTGCATCGCAGCACAAGCACTAGACCGTGGCGATTAGCCTGCAATACGAATAATAACTAAGCAGATAACTAGGCTTAACACCGAATATGAATTATCAACAGTCCTTTGATCTTACACCACAATTAGACTTCCCTTACTTTTGCTGTACTTTTGACAAATCAGTATTTCAACCGAATGATTTTGCAGTACATGGCGTTTTATTTCCTGAAAAACTCAATAAGGCCGTTGATAAACGAAAAGCAGAATATTTAGCGGGTAGAATATGCGCGCGCCAAGCATTGCAGCAACTCGGAGTCCTCAACGCACAAATTAATAGTGGAGATGATAGAGCACCTGAATGGCCAAACGGGGTCATTGGTAGTATCAGTCATACACAAGACATTGCCATAGCGATGGTTGCGCCTTCACAGCAGCTAAAAGGGCTTGGACTTGATATTGAACGACACATGTCGGCCAAACAAGAGGATGAGTTGCAAAAACAGATTTTACACCCGTTAGAAATTGCGCAATTTACAGCCCTGAGTGAACGAGTAAGCTGCCCTCTCACCGTCATGTTTTCAGCCAAAGAAAGTATCTATAAGGCGCTTTATACCAACGTTAAACGATTTTTTGGTTTTGATGTCGCACAGCTTATCGATTTTAACGACAATCAACTGTTCTTTAAAATCACCGAAACACTGAGTTCTGAGGTGCCCATAAATACCCAAGTAACGGTGCTTTACCAAATCAGTGATCACTATGTGCTTACTGAGTGCGCCTTTACGATCGAGCGTTAATCATAAAAACGAAAAAGGGCCTGCATCGGCAGACCCTTTAAACTTCAATCATAACTATTACTGACGCTTTACTTTCACGCGTTCTGTTGAAGTAATATTCGCTTCTACACGACGGTTTTGCGCATGCGCTTCTTTCGTCTTAGCGGTGTTTTTCAAACGCTCTTCACCATAACCAATGGTCGAAATACGGCTTGCATCAATACCATCTTTGATCAGCTGTTTTGCGACTGCTTGAGCGCGTTTTTCTGACAACATTTGGTTGTATTTTGCGTCTCCAATAGACGAAGCATGACCTTCCAATACGACCGTTGCATCGCTATGTGCTTTCATGAACGCCGCCACTTCATTGATGTCATCAAAATACTGCTGTTTCACCATAGCAACATCATGAGGGAAGCGTACCAATAAAGTCACGGATGTTTGGCGTTCTTCGTATTTCGAACAACCAGACGCATCTACTGCATCAGTCATTGGTGTGTCGGCACAACGGTCATCACCATCCATCACACCATCTTTATCGCTGTCTTTAGCCACTGGCTGCTCAACAGGCGTTGGTGCTGGCGCAGGTTCCACCTTTTTCATCGGTGCGCTTGAGCCAAATGAGTAGTTCAGGCCAATTTTTGCAGCTGCGTCGGTATAACCACGGTCTAAGCCTTGGTAAATTGCCGCTTCCGCATTCACAAAGAAGTTATTGTTAAAATAGTGTCTGTAACCCGCACCGATATTTGCAAACGTTAGGTTGTCATACAAATCAATCGTCTTCAAACCAACAATGCCGTAAAAAGGGCTGTCATCAAAGTGATAAAGCGCATCAATACCAAAGCGGTCTGCATCACGTGAGCCCGTACCAGCACCTGATAGGTCAAAGTCCATGTCTGCGTATTCAAAGCGCGCACTCCAGCTGTCGCTAAAGCGATAGCCGATTTCCGCGCCCCAACCCATGGAATCATCAACATCTACACTTGCAGCGTCGCGGATATTATTCCAGTTGGCATCATAGTAATCACCGAAAACACCCAAATAAACACCGGTGTTGTGATCATCGGCGTTGGCTGATGTTGCAGCCATCACTGCTGCAATTGCTAAACTTATCGATCTTAATTTCATTATTTCGTCCCGTCCTTTCATTTCCAATGTGAGCACAGATAGCTCATGAATTTAGCCCTATAATAGTAGGACATAAATTAATTTTTACTTAACAGGACACTACCGGCTTAATGTTGATGACCAAATAAAGTTTGATACAACCCTTCTTCTTGCAGCAAACTCTGATGATCGCCCGCTTGAGAAATCTTCCCATCATCCAGTACATAAATTAAATCAGCCTGCTTAATCGCGCTCAACCTGTGTGCGATTATCAATGTTGTTCTGTCATGTAAAAAATTCTTTAAATTATTGTGTATTTTTGATTCTGTTTCAATATCTAACGCTGACGTTGCTTCATCTAAAATCACCACTTTCGGATCTGCAAGCACCATTCTTGCAATCGCTAAACGTTGTTTTTGACCACCTGATAAACGCACACCATTACGTCCAACTAAAGCATCTAACTGCCCGTCTATTTGTTGTACCGTCTCATCCAATTCTGCGACGCGCAAAGCATGCCAAAGCTGTGTGTCAGTATGGTTATGGCCAAGTGATAAATTATCGCGAACATTACTATTAAATAGAATAGGTTGCTGCAATACAGTGGCGATATTTTCCCTAATCAATTGATAGCCAATACTTTCAACGTCCTCACCGGCAATTTTTATGGTACCCGATTGTTTTTCATAAAGTCCAAGTAACAGCTGAACTAGGGTTGATTTGCCACCACCTGACACGGCAACAACCGCCACTTTTTTACCCGCAGGGATCTGCATCGACACTTTTTTAAGTACGGGCTGTTCAGGCTGATATGCGAAATCAACTTGGTTGAATTCAATACCAATTTGAGATTGTTTAAATACATGACTGACTTTTTCAGGAGCCGGCACTTCGGTAGCAAATGCAAATACCTGATTTAAACGCTGTAATGCCGCAGAAGCGCCATAATACGCATATTGAATACCGAGTAATTCCTGTACAGGCCCCATCATGAACCACAGGTAACCAAACACCGCGAAAATTTGCCCGACAGTGAGATCTGAAAACACCACCATAAACATGGCAACAGCCCTGAACACTTCAAAACCAAGCAAAAAAACTGTAAAGCTCAAGCGGTTTACCGCATCGGTTTTCCACTGAGATTGCACCGCAAAGTGCTTTAAATCTTTTGCTGTCGATTTCACGTGCTCAAAGTAAGTTGCTTCTCTGCGTACTGCTTTAAGCTGTGAAATGGCGTCCAGCGTTTCCACCAACGATGATTGAAACGCTTCAAACGCGGCATTTTCTTCTTTTTTAAGATGTTTCACGCGTTTACCAAACTGTCGCGAGAAATAGATCACGGCCGGATTAAGTAACAAAATCACCAACCCTAAGGTCAGATCAATCCACAAAAGCACCACCGCAGTGCCAGCTATGGTCAGCAGTCCAATTAAAAAACGCGATAAAGTTTGACTGATAAACCCGTCTAGCGTTTCTACATCGGTAATACACCGCGAACTGATAGCACCCGCACCTTGTGTTTCATACTCTTTCAGCTGAACTTGCGGTAAATGTGTTAATAAGCGTTCGCGAATATTGAGGCTAATATCCTTGCCTATGATGGTAAATTGCCGCGACTGGATCACCCCCAACACCAAAGCACCTAATCGCATACACACCACGGCACACAAAATAGCAACGATGTATCCCACACTTTGCTGCCATTCACTGGGCAGAAAGTCATTTAGAAACGCAATTGCAGGGCCAGGTTGATTGAGTAACACTTCATCAACCAGCAATGGCATCATTAAAGGAATAGGCACACTGACTAAGGCTGCCAAAAACGCGATGATGTGCGCTATCACTAAAGGTTTTTTATGTGCCAAAACCTGATTTTTAATATCCTGCCAGGACAGTGATTGTTTCATGAAAAATCCAATACTTAGGTGCCACAAAAGGTCTGATAACTGTCTTCGTTATCACTGGGAGTGATGTAAACTGACGCATGCTCTTGATAGCAATATGGGTCATTTAATAACGGTAACCAGTGAGTTAACAAATCACTCTTACCTTCTTTATAATAGTCGGCAATGACCTGCTCCATAAGGCCATTACGGGGAATAAGAGTAGGGTTAGCGCTTTGCATTGTTGCCAGTACCAAATTACGCTCAAATACTGCAATACGCTGCAACCACTTTTGATACCAAGCACTCAACGTTGCAGGGATTGAAAAACACGCCATGGGATGCTCGAGTAACGAGTTAGTAAGTGCGGCAAATGTATTGGTGTAATCAAGCTGGTTTGCTTTCATCGTGCTTAGCAACTCAGACAATAGTGCATTGTCTTCATCACACCACGCTAATATCCCTAGCTTGCTCGCCCACATCGCTTGATACTGTTTATTGAAGCTGTGTGAAAACACAGTTAGTACATCACTTAACTGCGCTACAGCTTGGTTTTCTTCTGCGTCCATTAAGCCGATTAAGCTTTCAGCTAAACGCGCGCAATTCCAACTGGCAATTTGTGGCTGCTGGCCAAAGGCATAGCGCCCCTGCTTATCAATCGAACTAAATACCTGCTCAAAGGAAAATGATTCCAACATAGCACAAGGTCCGTAGTCGATAGTCTCACCGCCAACTAACGTGTTATCCGTATTCATCACCCCATGGATAAAACCAACGCGTAACCAATGGATCATCAGGGTTATTTGTTGCTCACAAACGGCTTTTAAGAATGCGAGTACGCGCTCATCCCCTTGTTCGGTGATGTGTGGGTAATAGCGTGCAATGGCCATTTCCATCAGTTTATTCAGGCCGTCAGTATCTTGATGCAGCGCCAAATATTGAAACGAGCCAACACGAATATGGCTACTCGCTACACGACACACAATCGCACCGGGTAACATAGTATTGCGATAAACTTGCTGCCCAGTTGCCACAACCGCCAAGCAATCTGTGGTAGGAACACCCAGCGCCCGCATTGCTTGACTCATCACAAATTCTCTTACCGCTGGCCCTAACGCACATAAACCATCACCACCGCGCGAAAAAGCCGTAGCGCCAGACCCTTTTAACTGCAGGTCAAAACTATTCCCAAATGCATCATCGAAGCTACCAATCAAATGCGCACGACCATCACCCAAAGTCGGGTTGAAGTGACCAAACTGGTGGCCTGAATAAGCCAGTGCGACCGGTGAAGCCCCCTCAAGTACTGTTTGACCACTGAGTAATTGACCTGCATCTTGTTTTTCTAGCGGGATATTGAGACGCGCCGCAAGCCGCTCATTCCAAAGTAACAAATGGGGTTCATCACTGCCTTGATTGGCAAGATGGGGTGTCGAAGGCACACAAAAAGAAGTCCCCATTAGCGAATAGCGGTCGTAAAAAGCCATTATGCAAGTTCCTCCACGGGTCGGTTATCGCCCACACTGAACGCAATAAGTTGACTCAATGCTTGCAATGACCAGCCACTTTGCTCCACCAAGTCATTGAAAAATGATTGAATCGCCAGCAACGACTTTTTGGATTGTAAGCCGCCATCAATAATCTTATGCGCGCGCAAATACGTCTCGACATCTTTTGATAATAAAAACGTATCTTTCCCTAACACTCTTAGTGCATATGGGCCAGTGTTGCCACCCAATCGAGCCCCATGCTGCTTTAAATAAAGCCACAACCCTACAATATTATCGGTTGGCCACTTTGCAATAAACTGGGAAAATGAGCCATGTTGCTGCGCCGTTTCGTGGATCATGAGGCAGTTTTCGGGAATGGTCATGACCTTTTTATAGTTGCGAATAATACGTTCATCGCTGGCGCGTTGTTCGAGCATATCAGGCGACATCATCAGTAGCTTTTCAACTTCAAAATTCCAAAATACCTCTCTAAACCCAGCCCACTTCGCATCTATTACAGACCAGTAAAAGCCACTTTGAAAAATCTTACGGGTAAACTCTTCCAACCATTGGTCGTCACTCAGAGATAATAATTCGTCCGTACTGCTCGGCTGGCTCAATAGCGCCTGTAATGCAGCCTCGGAACCTTTGCGCTCGATTGCGCATTGATAGATTTTTTTGAATTCGTTCATGCTTTTGCCAGCAATTTTTTCGTGGTGACTAAGGGTAACTGATCTGCGTTTTTGATGTGAGCTTTTTAGGTTAAGGAAATGGTTATTTTTAGCAAAAAAAGTGCACTTACCTTGCCAATCTTACTAAATATTTACCACGCAATTTCGTCAACAAAGTACCTAAAGTCGCGCCCTTGGCGCTGGAGAATGAGGACTAACTATGTTGAGTGAATTAACCGCTTTACAATCTATTGATACATCTATTGGGGAATTTGATGCATCAAAACATGCGCTGTTTGCAGCAGGATCACACTGTTATATCACCCACCACCCACAACACCGCTTCACTGCAGGAATAGAAGACCATGAAGCGCTCGCTCAACGAGTCACGCAAGCGCTCTCGCAAAATGAAAACGACAACGCAATTGCATTTGGAGTATTACCATTTTGCAAATCGCAACAAGCGCAATTTATTATCGCTGATCAAGTGAGGAAGTATGATAAAGAAACCTTTACTAGATGGTTAAGCGCCAAAAACTCATTACATCACCCAAACACTCCAAACTTAGAGCGCGTTGCACATCGCCAATCTCAACAGCATTACGAACACGCCATAAATAGAGCCAAAGGCTGTTTTGCCAGCGGTCTATTAGAAAAAATCGTATTGGCAAAACAGTCCGACCTCTATTTTGACGATGTACTACAACCCGATGTGGTGCTGGCGAATCTGCTAACACAAAGCAGCAGTGGCTTTCATTTTTCTTTTCCAACTGAACAAAGCACCACTTTAATGGGTGTCAGCCCAGAGTTACTACTGCGCAAGCAGGGCCAATCGATTATGAGTAACCCATTGGCAGGTTCAACTAAACGTGTCTCAGACATGGCTCTTGAGTTCAAACGCAAACAAGCATTGATGGCCTCCAAAAAAGATCGTTACGAACACGCAGTCGTGCTGGCCGAAATGTCGCAAGTGCTCCAGCCATGGTGTGAAAAACTCTCAATTCCTATCAGCCCGTCATTGTTAAGCACCGCTACCATGTGGCACTTATCAACAGAGATTGAAGGGCAATTAAAAAATCCCAATACCCACGTTTTATCGCTCGCAAATCGACTACACCCAACTCCAGCGCTTTGTGGCAAGCCCACTGCAGCGGCCTACCCGTGGATTGAAACGTTAGAAGGAGAAAGTCGCGACTTTTTCTCTGGCATCGTCGGCTGGTGCGACAAACAGGGTAATGGCGAATGGGTTGTGGTGATCCGCTGTGGCGAACTGAACGACAATCACGCCAAACTGTTTGCTGGCGCTGGCATTGTTGCCGCATCCGACCCCACTTCAGAATGGCTAGAAACAGAAGCGAAAATGTCGACTATGTTAAACGCGCTTAACGCGAGCGAGCGTTACCACCAGCTAAGTCAAACTGAGCTGTTAGAAAGTGCCTAAGAGTCAATAATGGATCTGAGCTAGGTATAAATATTCGCCTAGCTCTAGCGCAGATAATAAAATGCCCAGCGATATGCTGGGCATTCTTTTACAGCAAGAAAATTGGCATATCAGAACTGATAAGAGATGCTTGCTTTGATGTTTCTTCCCGGTTCGTAATCCATTAGGAATAATTTCCCAAACACTGGGTGGAATGACACACCATTTTTAGAAGACTGAGAAGAATAGAATTCATCAAATAAGTTATCTATACCGACACGAACATGCAGGTTCGCAACCGCTTCAGGCTGCCAGTGGGCGCTGATATTATGCACGGTAAAACCATCTTTGCTGTTATCTAAATCAGCACCATACAAATCTGTTCCTTTGGCTACGTCACCTACCGCCATGAAATCCCAGTTCAAAGTTAGATTGTATGCACTCAGTTGATAGGTAAAATCAGCAGCAAGGGTGTCGCCCTGTTCACGCTCTAAACGAGCACCTTGTAGCGAACTGTACTGGGCAAACGCATCCAAATCACTCTCTGATTTAGAGTAAGAGATTTGGAAAGAGAATGCATCAACCGAAAATCCAACGTACGTTTCAAAACCTTTGACGGTCATGTCACCAACATTGTCTTTCCATGTTTCACGAGGGCCACCACCCGGTAAAGCAGCACTATCGAAGATATAGTCGTCAATTTGAGTGTTAAACACAGTCGCGCCTAAACGCAGCACTTTATCGCTTGATAAGGCATTTTCAAATGCCACTGACAACTCATTATTTAAACCAGTTTCAGCTTCAATACCTGAATTTAAAGTTTCACCTAAACCGGCTCCAACAAACACTTCACTGATCTCAGGGCCTTTAAATAACTCGGTCGAACTTAACTTCACCATCAGGTTATCGTTAACCTGATATTGCGCCGCTAAAGAGAATGAAAATTCAGAGAAGTCGTTATCAACCGTCGCCGCATCAATATCGTAGCTGTCATGTCTTACACCCGGGATCAACGCAAAGCCATTCCCAAAGTCGATTTTATCCTGTACAAAGAAGGCTAGATTTTTTGCTGTTTCTTCTGAGTGCTTTGTGCCACCTGCCGCGATGGCCAAGTCATATTGCGTATCGTGTTTTACGTAATCGATACCGTAAGTAAAGGTATGTTCTTCATTGCCAATTAAGTTACTCACCAGCGTTTCTGCAAGTACATTCAAGCCGCTGTTTTTCGCTTCACCAGTCACCTGACCTGCATACGCTTTGAATCTTGGGCTTGGAGACATCGACCAGCCAGATTCATCTCGATAAAGCTCACTGGTGTTTGAATACAAGCTTGCTTTTAATGAAGAACTATCACCCCAAGTTAAGTCATAGCTTAAAGTCACTGTGTCCCGAGTAAATTCTGTTGGCCATAGCAGTGGGATCTGCAAGCTATTAGTGATCGCCATGTCAGTCGCTAAACCCATATCTGGACGGTAGCTATAATCACCTTCATCCTTATACGTTTCATAGCTCAATGCGATGCGTTGGTTGTTATCAATATTCCATCCCAGTTTAACAAGCGCGTCGCTCACTTCGCCTTCTAAGCCTTTAACTTCGCCATCCGTGCCTACAACCACTTTGTCATCCTGATCGAGAATTTTACCACCACCCACGTCATAGTTATCACGCTCTACATGGTTGTAGTAGGCTAGAAAATCTAAGTCATCAGTCAACAAACCAAACCCCGTTACAGAGTAGTTCTGGCCCGCGTTATCAGCGACACCAGCCGAAACACGCATGGCAAATCGCTCATCATCGCTTAGTAACTCACGCGCTTGCTTGGTTTCAAAGCGCACAGCGCCACCTAAGCCACCGTTGATCACCGAGTTAGTACCGGTTTCAATATCTACTGACTTCAAAATATCTGCGTGGATCTGTAAATTGCCCATGTGGTGGTACATATAGGTATTTTGCGCCGCACCATCAATAGAAATCTTCAGATCTTTGTCATCCATACTACGGATAGTAATACGTTGGTTTAACGTGTGCGCACCACCGACATCAATACCAGGAATGGAACGCAGTAGGTCTGAGATATGATCGGCTTGTTTATCGGCAATTTCTTGCTCTTTTAAGTACAGAGCGGATGTTTTTACTGCGGTAGACCAAACTTCAATTTTTTCTATGTTACCTGCATCTGCTAAAGCCGGTGCTGATATAACCCCCGCTAATGCTAAAGCAAGGGTGGAAGGGCGAAAACCTAACTGCTTTGTGCGAGAAACCAACATAAATATCCTTTAATTTTTAATGTTAATACGAATCACTCGCAATATTGTACACTTTTACTTTTGTTGCTTTCTAAATATTAGTTATGCAAAATCGTCAATCTATTATGATTATTAGAATTAATTGGCACTTACTATGGAAGGGAATATTTCCAGCGCGCAACTCAACAATCAGCTACTCTTCGCCAGTGGCTTAAACTGTCGGACTGCCGTTTGTGATAGGAACAAGCTGATAGCCATTGGTCGCTTATCATTTTTGCCTTTAAGTGAACATATGCAGCTGCATATCAGCCAATGTATTGAACAACAGCAAACCAGTAACTGCGCCGAGTTGCAAGAAAGTGTCAACATCACCGTATTATTAAAGGGAAAACTTAAGTTTAGAGTCGCCAATAAATACTACCGCTTTCAAGTCATCGACCAACCTATCGCTTTTGCCAATATTGTGGCACAGCCAGAGCCTTTTACACGCTACTTACACAGCAACCAAGAAGTGGAGAAACTCACTGTGAGTGTGCCAAAAGCGTGGGTCAAAGCCCGTCTGCAGCAACAAACTAACGCACTCTTTGCCTGCACCAAAGTGGTTGAACTTCCGCTGTCTGATAGGGCAATAGAGCTTACGCAACAGCTCATGCATACTCCGAGTAAACCCTCTCTTGGTCAACAATTAGAGTGTGAAGGCAGCGCAACACAGTGGTTAAGCTGCTTTTTTCCTTATCTCGTTGCAAACAATCAGACCACACATGCGCTCTATCGTCTGCCCCCACACAGTGATATTGAACTGCGAAAAAACAGAATCATCGATTTATTGAATCATGACAAGAGTGTCGAGCAAGTATCACAAGAGCTTGCGATGAGCATGAGCAGTTTACAACGCTTCTTTAAACGCTGGTTTAACACCACTCCCAAGCAATACGTGAAACAAAACAAACTCAATAAAGCACGCCATGCCTTATTAGTCGAAGGGTTATCAATTGGTGAAGCGGCCTATCTGGCCAATTATAATCACACCGCAAATTTTATTGCCGCATTTAAAAAGCAGTTTGGTGTCACCCCGATGCAATTTGTCAAAACGCATCAACATGACACCCAAGTGACTTAACCTAGTTGTTGCTCAGTGGGTTTTGCCAAGCGTGTATAAAGCACGCCCACCACGCAGCTCACAACTAGAATGACCAAAGCCAAAGCGATACAGAAATTGCTAAACGTCAAACTGGCGATGGCAGGCTCAAACAGCACAGGGCTGATAAACTGGCCAGTAAAGTAACAGGTCGTCATAATCCCCATCGCCTTACCGCGCATAGCTGGTGGCACAAACTCAAATAACCAAACCACCAAGTTCGGCCGAATGAGTCCAAGCCCTGCACCAATCACCACACTCGCACCGACGATAGCAAGCAGTGACGCCACCCACCCCAATAGCGCAAAACCACAGGCCGTGATCAACCAGCCAACCAAGTGCGTTTGTTTAATACTCAAGCGTTGACGTACTCGACCATAACCCACTGACACACTCGCCATCGCCAATAAAAAGGCCGCGATCACCAAACCTATGGTACTGGCAGAATGACCCAATTCAGTTAAATGAAATGGCAAATGTATGGTTAAACCATATAGCACCACGATTTCCACCAGCGCTAGCGTACAACACACTACAAATGTACGGTTCATCCAATGTGCTGGTATGGCAACCTGATGACCTTGTGGCGCTTTTGATTCAGGCACTTTGACCCATAACCACACGCCAGGTAACACCAGTAACGCCAATGCGTAAATCGCGAACACCCAAGTCCAATGCTGCTCGGCTAAAAAGCCCGCTAGGGTTAAAAATAGCACCCCACCAAATCCGCCAAATGCGGCTTGCAAGCCCATAAATCCTGAAAACCGAGGCCCTTCAAAGTATCGAGCTGCGATGGTGGTGCCGCTGACCATAATAAAGGCCACTGCCACGCCCATGAGCGCACGGCTGAATAAAATCAACCACAGTGAAGCTTGCCAGTAGTAGCCCAGTCCGCCACTAAGTAAGAAAAGGCCCAAAGCGCTGACCAACAACTTTTGACTATTCAACTTGTCAACTAAACTGCCCGCCAAAGGTGCGCACAAGGCGATGACCAAGCCGGGTAAAGCCAAGGTCATTTTGGTCCAAAACGCGGCATTATCAATGTGGGAAAATGCCGCTGTCATGGCAGGTAATGCGGGAGCAAGCGTGGCACTGGCAAGCACCGTCATAGTGCTCGCTAGTAACAAGAACCAAGTCGCTAAGCGCGTTTGACTCATTTTGGACCTCCAATGCGCTTACGCGCGCTGGCCACCGCCTTTTGATAATCCTGATATAACTCATTTTCATCAAAACGCGTGCTGCGCCCCGCTTCCACAACAAGGTCACCTGCCACCATCACGGTATCCACATCCTTGCTGGAACCTGTGACAATAAAGGTGCGCAGCGGATGGCCTGACAATTTATAACGGTAATCATCATTGTTCACCAGTACTAAGTCGGCCTGCTTACCAACCTCGATTGAGCCAATTTGCTGCTCCCAACCAAGCGCTTTAGCGCCATACAGAGTCGCCGTTTTCAATGCCAGCGTGGGCGGGCAAGCGGTATTGCAATTTTGCGCCTCATTGTGACCAAGATGCGCACCACGCATTGCTTCACACATGCCACCAATAAACGAAATGTCGCCATCCGTACTACTGGAAACCCAAACGCCATCTTTTAAAAAGCGACCAATTTGCCCAGTTTCACTCACCGTTGCTTCACCCAACATGCCGTAATGCGCTGGAGAGTGGCAGATATTCACGCCGGTTTCGATCAGTCGCTGGTACTCATTTTCACTGGCATACGCAGTATGCACCGCTAATAATCTGTCGGTGAGTAGCCCCATCGCATCAAAGCGCGCAATAGGCGATAAACCAAACACCCGCTCCACTTCTTGACGCTCGTTTTTCAACGGCGCAAGATGGGTTGCATAAGGCACCTTGTATTGCTGTACGATACTGGCAAGTGCTTCAAGCTGCTTATCGGAGCTGCCAAATGCGCCCATCACCGATGGCATCGCACCAACCAGCCCCGAACTATGGTTGTCCCATGTTTCAATCAAAGAGAGCCAATCGGCGGTTTGCACTTCGGTGTCGGCAATAATAGTTGGCGTTGATTTATGTGCCTCCAGCATCACATCCGAGCCCCAGCGACTCACTCGCAGGCGCATGCCTAAATCAATCGCGGCCAATGCCATCGCATCGGCTTTGTTTGCAGAGCCTACATCACCGAGTGCGGTGGTGCCCGAGCGCAACTGGGTCCACATGCTCCATCTTGCGATGGCCAATCCTTCCTCTAAGCTCAGCTTATCGCCCACCGTAGAAATAAACCCAAACATCGAACCAAGGGCATGAATGTTACCACCATTAGAATAAGCCGTAGGCTCCACATGGCTGTCATCTGGCGATTCAGTATTGGGGGCGACAAAGCTCTCATGCCAATGAGGGTTGATCAACCCCGGTAACATCAACTTGCCTTGACCATCGATTTTTTTATCGAACGTGTGCGGCTGCGCACCGTCTTCACCCAGAGCAACGATTTGTTTGCCGTGCACTAATACCCAACCATTTGGGATCACGGTATTGTTTAAATCCGCAGTGTAAATGAACACGTTGTCGATCAGCGTACGCTGAGCATCATTATGAGGTTTTCTGCATACCGCCTTGAGGCTATCCAGTTCATTCACCTGACCGCTACCAAATGGCTGTTCGCTCATTGCTTTGGCGAGCGCAGCAAAACGCTGCGTCGATAAACATGAACAGGCCATTATGCGTCATCCTGCGCATCAAACAGACCTGCTTCTTTCATTTCAAGCAATGACGCTTTCACCGCTGCAATGGTTTCATTGATGTGCTCCTGCGTATGCACACCACAGATGAAGTTCACCTCACGGCGCATCAAGATGCCACGTTTGGCCATCTGAGCTAAAAATGGGACCGCAAATTTAACGTGTTCTTCTGGGTTTTTCGCAAACAAGAACATTGGAATGGGATCGTAACCCACCACACGCAGTGGCGTTCCCAACTGCTCAGAGATCTGGTTTACTTCGGCCTTTAAAATCGCCCCTAGCTTGGCGATGTACTTGGTAAACTCAGTACGTTGATACTCTTTTAAAACGGCATCACACACTTCAAGAGACAGCATTTCCCCACCGAAAGTAGTAGACACTTGTAGCTCGTTAATTCTCGACATTAAGTCGCTTTTTCCTGCTACCGCGGATAAAGGCATTCCCGCGGCAATGCCTTTTGACAGCGTAACTAAATCGGCAGTCACACCAAAGAACTCTTGTGCACCGCCCGGTGCTAATCTAAAGCCCGTAACCACTTCATCAAATACCAAGATAACACCGTGCTCGGTACAAGTTTCTCTCAATTGCTGTAAGAATGCTTTTTCTAGCACACGGTTGTAAGGCACCGACAACAACACCACCGCCAATTCATCTTTTCTTTCAACGATTTTCTCGATAATTTTTGGCTCGTCTGCTGGCGTAAACAGTGGCATGCGATGGGTTAGCTGTGCAATAACCGCAGGCACCCCCGGAGTGTCGAACATGTATTGATCGTGCCAGCCATTGTAGCCAACTGTCATGATCTCATCTCGACCCGTCACATGGCGTGCAAGTCGAACGGCTGCCGAGTTCGCATCCGCACCGGTTTTGAAAAAACGCGCCATTTGCGCACCCGGGATCACATCCACAAGAGTTTGCGCTGTTTGCACTTCAATCGGTGTGGGCAGCGAGTGAATTAACCCCTTGCTTAGATTCTCGGTAATGGCATTCACCACTACAGGGTGATTATGACCTAATGTATTGGCCGCTAAACCACAGATAAAATCGATGTATTGGTTGCCATCCACATCAGTCACCATGGCACCTTCACCTTTGGCTAAATAAACGGGAAATGCCCCCGGTGAAAACTGCTCCGGTTTTTTCATCATCGACTGCGTAAAACCAGCGATAACTTGCTCGCCTTGCGCCTGAAGTTGCTGTGATTGCGTAAAAGAAAGTGGCTGATTATTCATAATATCCTCGAAAAATTAGTGTCCCAGAGTGGCACCACCATCAACCAACAAACTGGTCATGGTGATGTGTTTGGCTTGTTCACTGAGTAAAAATAAAATACTGTTGGCGATGTCGGTTGGTGAGGCGATGCGACTAAGGGGAATACCCACCTTAAAGTGTGCCAGATCGCCCGCAATGGTTTTGGCTGCACCATGCTCATCGCGCCATAATTGCTGCTGCATTTGGGTGTCGGTCGACCCTGGGGCAACTAGATTGCAGCGAATGTTGTAAGCGGCCAGTTCCAGCGCTAAGTTTTTGATTAGCGCCTCTAATGCCGCCTTTGAAGCACAATAACTGCCCATGTTCATTCTCGGCGTTTGCGCCGCGTTGCTGCCCACCGCAACGATGGCACCACGTCGTCTAGTTTGCATCTTTTTGGCCACCGCTTGGCAAAGATAAAAGGCGCCATGGCAGTTCACCGCAAAGGTGTCGTGCCAGTGTGTTTCACTTTGTTCGAGTAGCGATCCCATATGCAAAATACCAGCGACACTGGCCAAGTAGTCGATACCGCCCAGTTGTGCTTCGACGGCGTTAACCACATTGCGCACATTGTCCTGCTCAGTCACATCGAGCTTTATTTGGAAGCAATTGGCTGAGACTTCTGTAAGTGTTTGTGTGTCGAAAGCGATATCCGCAGCGACTACCACGGCGCCCCTGCTGAGTAACAATGCCACCAGCGCTTGACCAATGCCTTGATGCGCACCAGTAACAAACGCAATTCGGCCATTAAATTCATTGGCTTCTGACATTAGTACACCTCATCCATGATCTCGTGACGTCGCTCATGATACGTTTCTTCGTCCTGTCCTCGACGCCAGTACGGGATGGCGTACAACTGCTTTTTGCTCAGCCCAAAATCTTGAATTAACTGTTTTCTGCAAGCCAATACAGCGCTATTTTCACCCGCGATAAAGGCACTTACGGAAGCGACATCATTGGGGATGGACACTTTTGCAATTTCACTAGCCAGTTGTGTGGGGTTTCCGACTTGACGTACCAACCAGTGAATATCGACGCCCTTAGGGGCAGCGATGTGATGTTTATCTTCAAGGCTGTCCAGTTCAATAAACACCTGCGCTTTTATCTCTGTGCTAAAACCTTCCACCAGTGCACTGATCGCAGGCACCGCGGTTAGATCTCCCGCTAAAATATGCCAATCCGCATCAGCCAGTAATGGATCTGGGCCACCCGGCCCCGCCACGCCCAGTTCAGACCCAACCTTGGCATTCACCGCCCAACCCGATGCAGGGCTACTATCACCATGCACCACAAAATCGATATCAAGTTCGTTACTGTGTGGGCGAAATGCTCGAACGGTATAAGCGCGGGTGACGGGTCTATTTTCTGGCCATTGAATTTTGCCGCTTTCATCACGCATTGGCAGCTCAAGCGTGCCGGTGTCACGATTGGCAAAGAACAATTTGATATGTGCGCCGCCATATCCTACTGGGAATCCGAGTAACTGCTCACCCGATACGGTAATACGCAAAAGGTGCGGTGTGATGTAGCGCTTAGCTACACAAAATACGCGGCGAGGTCCGCTCGGTTTGACTGGTTGTCGCTGACTCATAACAACTCCTCTGCAATTTTTGTCGGTGCACCCTGCTGTTTTATCTGTTGATAAGCGGCAGAGTGATGTGCCTTATCAAGTAGCCCACTGGCAAATGCGTAACCAAGATAATTGGCTAAATCGGCTTTGCTAAACGCCTGTAGTGTCGCGCTATGTTGCTGGCTCGCTCGTTTAAAGCCGCCATTCTGTGCTTCAAGCGCCATGGGTTGATGTGAAGATTGCGATGATTTTTGACCTTGCGAAGTAAAAAAACTGGCAATCGCCAAATCTTCTTCATCGCTCGACTGCTCGACAACGCCCAGCCATTGAGGCAACGAAACGGTATTAAAGTTAAAGCCATATTCGCGCAGCCAAAGATACAGTTGTGATAAAGACACAAGACTTTGTGGTGTGACATTAAAAACCGCATGATCACTTGTACACAGCGTTTGCGCTGCCACAAATTTGGCAATCACATCCACTGGAGTCCAAGGCTCCAACACATCTAAGTGCGGCAAACTATGGTGCTTTAAGCCGGTGCGCAAAATGCGCCACACCAAATCGTTACGATTAATATAGCCACTTTGCTTCGCGCCAATTACACGCGCTAATCGGTATACTTGTCCTTGTACGCCTTGCTTTATGGCTTGTTCCACCATGGCTTCTGCCACCCACTTGGATTGTTGGTAGCCATCGCTTAAGCCATCATGTAGAGAAACAAATGACTCAACCAGTGGCGCACCATTGGCTGGTGCAACCGCGATAGTCGAAACATGATTAAATGGCACACTAAAGTGTTTAGCAAACATCAGCAATTGCGCCGTAGTATTCACATTGGCAGTTTTTAAACTGTTGTAATCACGCAGCACAGAAGTGTGCGCCGCATTGTGCAGTATATGTGAAACACGTTGTCCGAGCGCTTGGTATGCTTGTGCATCTAAGCCCAGCTTCGGCTTGGCGATATCAGTGAGTAAAATATCAATGCGTGATAAATCAAGCTGACCGAGATTTTGCGCATCAAAAGCCTTTTGCAATCTCACTTTGCCATGGGCGACATCATCAGCTCTCACCGCACACACCACCTGCAATTGCGGTTGCAGTAGTAAATATTTAAGCAACTGTGCGCCAACAAATCCGGTCGCTCCTGTCAGCAACACCGTTTTGTCATTGGGCTTAGCACAAGCGGTTGGCACAACGGATTGAAGTTGGACCTTGAACTGCGCTAACTCACTTTTAAGCTGTTCAGCAATCGCCCCTGTATTTGCCACATGTGCTTCACCCGCCTGTAAAGCTGCACTTAAATCTTGCAAGATTGGATGGGCAAACAAAAACGCCACACTGATTGGCTGCTCAAGCAACTGCGTTAAACGCCCTGCAACCTGTATGCATTGCAGCGATTGCCCACCAATATCGAAAAAGTTATCTTCTGGACTAAAGTCATTGATCCCGAGTACCTCTTGCCAGACTGAAGCAATTTTCGCTTCAAAATCACTGAGTGTTGAGGGTAGGGATGAGTCAGCTTGTTGCGCAGTTAATCGTTTACGATCAATTTTATTGGCCGGCGTTTTTGGTAATGCGTCATGCATATGCAACTGCGCTGGTAACATCGCACTGGGTAAGTGTTCTGCGAGCGCTCCGCGTAGTGACGCTAAGGTCCAGTTTCGCTCGCTCACGATGTGCGCCGAGAGTGCCTTGGGCTTACCTTGTGTATCTTTGATAATCGTCACCGCAGCTTCTTGTACACCATTAAGGCCTAGCAACACAGCTTCTATCTCGCCAATTTCGATACGATAACCGCTGATCTTTAACTGTGAGTCAGTGCGCCCTAAATATTCGAGTTGGCCATCGGGTAACATCCTAACCACATCACCTGTACGATACGCATCAACATATTTATGGCGAACTGGGTGCCAAAACTGCACAAACGCTTTCGCGCTTTGCTCTAGCAAGCCCAAATAACCACTGGCTAATCCACAGCCACTCAACCACAGCTCTCCACGCTCACCAAATTTGGCGATCTGCCCAGTGTCACGCATTACAACAACGCCTCGACCAGGCAAAGGCTGGCCAATCAAGCTCGTGTTACTGTTAATACTCAGATCCGAGTACGTTGCCACCACAGTGCCTTCGGTTGGCCCGTAGGTATTTAGCACGCGCACCGTTTGTGCAAACTTGTTACGCCAAGCTTCGACCCGTTGCCTATTGACCGCTTCACCGCCAATAATAATGGTATGCACCGTCGCCGGTAGTGCCCTGCTCGACCCGCATAAGTAGTGACATAGTTCATGCCAATAAGCCGTTGGTAAATCTAACACCGTGATGCGTTGTTTTTCGACTTCCTCTAGAAAGCACTCAAAAGATTCGAGCATCGCGTCGTTACGCATCACCAAGGTGCCCCCTACCGTTTGCGTGACAAACACCTCTTCGATGCAGGTATCAAAATGAAAAGGGGCAAACTGCAACACACGATCACTTGCGGTGATGTTATAAGCCGCTTTAGCGCCGTTCACAAACCCAGCTAAAGCACCATGGCTGATCTGCACACCTTTAGGTTTGCCAGTCGAGCCCGAGGTATAAATTAAATACGCTTGCGCATCAGCCACTGGCAACATTGGGGCCACAAGACTTTCATTGACTTGCTCACGCTGCGCCGTGGCAACATTGAAGGTCGTAATACCAACGTCGTTGAACAGCGCCAAATCAGCGCTGTCTTCATCCACCAAAGCCACAAACGGCTGAGCATCTTCGATGATGATGCGGTTTCGACTTGCTGGTGCATCAATATCAATAAACACAAACCGGTGCCCAGCTAGCAGTACAGCCCACATTGCCACCACCGTGTGCTGGCTACGTGGCAATGCCAGCAATACACACCCACCTGTGCACTCGGTCATGCTACTCAAGCTCTCTGCTAGCCTTGTTACTTGTTGTACCAATTGCTGATAGCTGAGGGAATCGCCACCTATCGTCTGCAAAGCGATACGATTGGGCGTATTTTGAGCTTGCGTAAATAAACTTTGCAAAACATCCGTTTGCTTTGTCGGTGCAGGCGTTGCGTATAATGCCAAATCGGCGGCCGTTGCTTGTAAAGGAAACGCGAGCTGCTCGCAAAGGTAATTAAGCAATGCCAAAAAGTCATGTTGTAGCTGCGTCAGTTCAACCAGACTGTAGCCACTTTGATTGCCTTCAATGTCAAAGCGAATACCACCATCCATTTGTTTGATGAATATAAATGCAATGTCTTCAACTGGCCCTGCCGAAACCGGATGACTGGTAACGGTCTCTCCTTCGCAGATTGCAAAGCGTTCAAAGGGCAAAATATTTACCACAGGGCCAAATAAACGCTGTGGTAATTGCTGCGCAGTGGCCTCAGCTTTAAGGTTCTCATAGCGATAACGAAAATGACGCCTGCTTTGTTGTAGCTGCTGACTCACTTGCTGTAATAACTGCGCAAAGTGCGCTACGCCGGCAAAGTGCACCGTCACAGGCACAATATTCATATGCATGCATGGCGTATTAGCCGCTTTTGAAGCAATGCGATTAGCAACTGGCATACCGATAATCGTTTTTTCAACGCCACTGCGCTGGTACACAAGGTAACTCACCGCGGTGAAAAGCAGTTCTGACCAATTACTATTTTGCGACTGAGCTTGGAACTCTAATTGCGCCAGTTGCGCAGCTGTGATCAGCGCCGAGACCTTGCATTTATCTGTATTGGTATCGAGCGTGTGCGGGGTCAAAGTGACAGCATCGCCAAAGCCACGTAACTGTGCCAGCCAATATGTTCTATCTTGTTGGTACCATTTACTGGTGCGGTAATGAGCGTCTTCGTCAATCACAGCCTGATATTGTGCTTCATCAGAAGTGACATGATGACCTTCATAAGCCTGCAAAACACGATTTGAGATAAGCGCGAAACTAAAGCCATCTAAGGCGATATGGTGCGCCCCTAACACCCAAAAGTAGCGATTGGTTGCTAGGCGAACCAACGCATGACGATATAAGTCTCCGCGCACCAAATCGTATGGCATCGCTTGCCATTGCGCGATACACTGCAGCGCCGCAGAATCAGGATCAGCTTGGCGAGACACATCAACATACTCGCCCAATTTAGCAACGCGCTCCGACTCACTCAGCAGCGTTTGTACTGGCTCACCTTGTTGCGAGGTAAAACACACATTGACCGCCGTGGTGTTTTGCAATACTTGCGCACCTGCGAGCAAAAATGCTTCTACGTCGATCACTGTATTAAGTTCAAGATACTCAGCAGTGTTGTAACGGGTACTGCGTGGCAGCTTTTCCTGTCCAAGCCAAATGCCCAACTGCGCTGCACTCAAAGGCTGTTCAATCATGCCAATAACGCCTCTGGCTGCACGCACTGACTTATGATCTCATACCAATCATTGATGCTGGTCCCTTCAGCCAATTGCGCTAAGGTAATATCCATACCTTGCGCACGCCATTGGTCCAGCAAAGTCATAACACGAATAGAATCTAAGCCGAGATAAAGGAGATTCTCTTCTGGATCGACTTCTTCCACATCGATGTTCAGCACGCTTGCTACCGCTTGCTGTAACGCCGCAACCGATAGCGTGCCGTGTGCTTTTCCAATAGACTGAACTGTCAGCGCTAGGCTTGATATCACTTCCTCTAATAACTGAACTTGCCCACAACGTGATGAAATATACTCTAAGGCTTGAAGATGATCACTGTCGCTAAAGTCAGCAATGGCATCAGCCACGACAAATGCTTTTACATCATACATAAACGCATCCAAGGCAGTTGATAAGATACCGATGTGCGCGTAAATACCGCAAATCAATAACTGATCACGCCCTTGTGAACGCATATCCTCTAACAACGTACTGCGTTTAAACGCACTGTAACGCCATTTTGTATAGACCTTATCGTCATCGCTCGGTGCGAGTGCCGGCAATATGCTGGTGTCTTGCTCGGTCAAACCTGTGCCCCAAAAGTCCGTCAGCAGCGCTCTGTCTTTGGGATCTTGATTGGCTGGCTGTGCCGTGTACACAACGGGAATACCCGCCTCTTTTGCTGCCGCAATTAAACGCTCTACGTGTTGTACAAGCTGTTTCATTGGCGCACTATCAACATCATAAAAATTGACAAAATACGACTGCATATCATGTACAAGGAGTACCGCTTTATCGGCATCTAGCTGCCATTTTGTGCGGTTTTCAGGGCGGCTGGTTGGTAATGTGTATGAATTAATGCGTGGGATCGCCATGGTATTTCCTGTTCCTTGTTAAACGTTTTGCACTGAAGCGAGTAAGTTTGCGATATGTTCGCGCAATGCGCGTTTGTCTACTTTGCCCACTTTGGTTTTTGGCAAAGTAGCAATGAATTCAAATCGGTCTGGATATTTGTAATCGGCAAGACCTCGACCACGAATGAAACGATTTAAAGTAACCTTGGTTAATGGCTGCTCAGCATGTTCACGTGCAACAACAAAGGCACAAATTCGCTCACCAAGTAGCGAGTCTGGCATTGCTACTACGGCACAATCGTGCACGCTCGGGTGCGCAAGTAGTTGGTTTTCAACTTCTTCTGCAGCGACCTTTTCACCCCCCTTGTTGATCTGATCTTTGTCACGTCCTTCAACGATGATATTTCCACAAGGACTGAGTTTGACCACATCACCACTACAGTAGAACCCTTGTTCGGTGAAAGCCGTTAAATTATGCAACTGAGCGTTGAGATAACCTCGAAATGTATAAGGCCCTTTTGTGGTCAACAAACCCGCCGCACCTTCAGGCACAGGTTGATTGTTTTCATCGACAATGCGGATCTGATCCGCCTCACTCATAGGTCGACCCTGAGTGTTATGTCGAGTCCATTGGTCGTCATCTAGTCGGGTGTAATTCACTAGACCTTCTGCCATGCCAAACACCTGCTGTAAGGTCACTTGTAAATCATTTTCAAGTCGAGCTGCGAGCGTGGCACTGAGCTTTGCACCACCAACTTGGATCACAGCCAATGAACTTAAGTCATAGCGTGCACGCTCTTGTGAATCGAGCCATAGGGTAACCGCTGGAGGAACCAATGCAGTCCAATTAATCTGATGTTTTTGGATAAGCGAAAAGCAACTACTGGGAGAAGGATCAGGGGCGCAGATCACCGTTCCACCCGCGAAAAATACGCCTAGCGCACCGGGTGAGCTTAATGGAAAATTATGTGCCGCTGGTAGCGCACACAAATAACGCGTTTGTTCATTCCACTGGCAAACCTCGACGCTTTGTCGAACACTATAGTAATAATCGTTGTGCGTACGCGGGATCAGCTTCGGCGTACCTGTACTACCACCAGAGAGCTGGAAAAATGCCACATTGTCAGCTTGGTGTTTACGAAATGGCAAAGAGTCAAAGTGCTCAAAACTGGCTGACGCGTAGAGCTTTTCAGTAAGACTGCGAGTCCAATTGGTTTGTCCACGGAGAAGTACGTGTGCCAGTTGCGGTGCGCTCATTTTTAGTTGTTCAGTGAAAGCACCGTCAATAAATAATGGGTGCTTCGCATCGGCAATGATTAGTTTTGGATTTAATGCTTGCGCATAATGCGTGAGTTCAAGCTGATTGTGGTTCATCAAGGCATTGACGGGTAATACAGCTAGTTTTTGTAACGCGAAAAACACCACATAAAATTCATAACAGTTTGGCAATTGGACAATCGCCGTATCTCCTGCACTTAAGCCTTGTTTCGCTAAGTAGCCTGCCAGCCGAGTTGCTTCTTTATCTAAACAGCGATATGTCTTCTCATTACCGCTATCGATAACAGCAATAGCAGATGGATTACTCTGCACTTGTCGCTCTAAAATTTGGCACAATTCCTCATCAATCCAATATCCAAGCTCACGATATCGCTCAACGTCTTCAGCGGGCCACTCGACACAACTATTTAACATAAATAAAACCTTATGAAATTAATTATAAAGGCGCTCTATTCAACGTCACTTTCCCTGCACTTTATTCCCAACACCAAGAAATGACTAAAGAGACTTAAAATCAATAAATTAAAAAATATGGAACAATTCAATTTGCTCACAACTACCCTATGACGAGTTTATTTGGGCAAAATTTAGGAAAATCTTCATATTTTTTCGATCTCACCAATCAACGCCCTAAAAACCTAAAAAAGACACAAACGTTACAATTAAGTAATAAACAAAAACTTTTTTTGTATTGACAAAAAGCCAAGAATGGAACTAGGATCTAACTGATAATTATTTTCATTTCGATTTATTCAACAAAGGAGGGAGAGAAAATGACTGTGGGTCAAAGTGCTAATCCAGTACGAGGCGAACACTGTTGGTCTGACGTAATTGAAATGCAAAGGAATAAACTCATTGTTTACCTAACTTCAATTTTACACTGCCAATACTTGGCCGAAGACGCGCTACAGGAAACATTTATTCGCTTGTCGAAAATGTCGGAGCCTTTAGATGCGGTCTCAAACCAAAGTGCATACTGTTATCAAACTGCAAAAAATATTGCCATCGACATGCTCAGAAAAAAGGCAAAAGAAAGCTGGATCAGTATTGAAAATGCAGAGCCTGCTCAGTGTGTTGATACTCAAATTAACATTGAAGAAACACTGATTGAGCAGAGCCTTAATGGCCGTATAATGCAAGCAGTAAGCTCGTTATCAAAGCGCCACCAAAATATTCTAAGTTTGTACAAACGTGGTGGTTACAAACAAAAAGACATCGCCAAAATATGTGCAATTTCACCCACCTTGGTTAACTTCACTCTGCAAGAAGTCGTATCCACTTGCCAAACAGTGGTAGCTTACTAGACATTGAATATGTAAGAAGTAATTTGCCGCTACACAAGCTAAACTGCATAGATTGATTGTGATAATGACAATAAATAACAATCACTGGTAATTGAAAAGAGCACCCACATGCTCGGTGCATAATAGACGGAATATGGCTATATTTAATGTAGTTAAATCATCCTCTGAGAGACCATGTGCTGAAACTCGCTCTGCTTTTTTCTTTTCTATTGGCAAGCTGGCCATCGTTCTCAAGCGCTATCAGCAAAACGCTTCGTATTAGCACAGGCCAATGGCCTCCTTACATCGACCAAACAAGCCCTGATCAAGGTTGTGTTGCAAAACTTATCCGTGATGCCTTTGCTGTATCCAACTTAACGGTAGAATTCGAGTTTATGCCTTGGGATAGGGCCTTTCATGAAGGCATGAAAATAAACTTCATAGGTAGTGCATATTGGTACAAAAGTACCGCTCGGGCACGCCACTATATCTATACATCCTACCCGTTAACGGAAGAAGTGAGTCGCTTCTACCATCTTAAAGAACTCAACTTCGAATATAATGAATATAAAGACTTAGAGCCTTTTAGGCTCGTTCTAAATCAGGGACTCACATATCCTGATGCACTTATGGACGCCGTCAAGAAGTATGAAATATCCATCGTAAATGCCACTTACACGACTAAAAACTTACCCTACTTACTCAAGAAAAGGGCTGATATCGTTATTTTGACTGAGCAAACCAAAGCAGTGTATGCAAAGAAACTAACTGAGCTACAAAGATCACAGATAGTCTCACAGACTAAACCCGCTTTTATCCAACAAGGATACCTACTAATCAATAAGCACCACCCAGAGTACGTAGCCACCTTTGACAAAGGCATGGAAACATTATGGCAAGATAATTCGTATAGAGAGCAGTACGAACAGAACTGCTTATTTAAAAGTACGCAGGATTAACGACAGTGAACGTTGTAGGTGCGCTAGTGCAAAAGGTTAGCGACTTGAACGAAGCGAAACGCTCTTTCGTGCAAAGGGTTAACGACAATGAATGTAGTGAGGGCGTTTCCTTTTGCGCAAGGAGAAGTGAGCCGTTTAGCTGTTGCTGAGGGACTCGCCTACCAAACTGAGGGAGCATTGCTTAGCGGCAGTGAAGGTGACTCATTTCACCTTGCGCAAACATGTCTCTTTATCAGCGAGTTTCTTCTGCAAGAACCCAGAGACAATTTTGCACATAACGCAAAAAAACCGACACTTTCGTTTCGGAGTTTCTCTTAATAGAGGCCTTGGTTCGCTACGAAGTAGGATGTTCTACTCCGTAGCGGCTACCTCCACATGGCAGCGACAGTGCAAAAGGTTAGCGACTTGAGCGAAGCGAAACGCTCTTTTTGCGCAAGCAGGGTGCAAAGGGTTAACGATAACGAACGCAGTGAGGACGTTTCCTTTGCGCAAGGTGAAATGAGTAAGTTTAACTGCTGCTAAGGTACTCTCTCCCCTCAACAACAGCGAAGGTTGATTACTTCACCTTGCGCTAATTCGTCTCTTCATCAAAGTACATAATCTCAGCTTCCCCTGAGACGATTTAGCACTTTTGCACCAAACGCAAAAAAGCCCGACTCTTTCGAATCGGGCTTTCTTTTATTAGGACCTGGCGATGTTCTACTTTCACATGGCAGCTGCCACACTATCATCGACGCTACAGTGCAAAAGGTTAGCGACTTGAGCGAAGCGAAACGCTCTTTTTGCGCAAGGTGAAGTGAGCCTGTTTAGCTGCTGCTGAGGGACTCGCCTACCAAACTGAGGGAGCGTTGCTTTGTTGCTGTGAAGGTTGCTGGCTTCACCTTGCGCAAACATGTCTCTTTATCAGCGAGTTTCTTCTGCAAGAACCCAGAGACAATTTTGCACATAACGCAAAAAAGCCCGACTCTTTCGAATCGGGCTTTCTTTTATTAGGACCTTGCGATGTTCTACTTTCACATGGCAGCTGCCACACTATCATCGACGCTACAGTGCAAAAGGTTAGCGACTTGAGCGAAGCGAAACGCTCTTTTTGCGCAAGGTGAAGTGAGCCTGTTTAGCTGCTGCTGAGGGACTCACCTACCAAACTGAGGGAGCGTTGCTTTGTTGCTGTGAAGGTTGCTGGCTTCACCTTGCGCAAACATGTCTCTTTATCAGCGAGTTTCTTCTGCAAGAACCCAAGAGACAATTTTGTACCAGACGCAAAAAACCCCGATACTTTCGTATCGGGGTTTCTCTTATTAGGACCTGGCGATGTTCTACTTTCACATGGCAGCTGCCACACTATCATCGACGCTGTTTCGTTTCACTTCTGAGTTCGGCATGGGGTCAGGTGGTTCCAAAACGCTATAGTCACCAGGAAAACTGGAGTGCAAATGGTTAATGACTTCAAGCTTTGCTTGAGCATTTCATTTGCGCAAGGTGAATATCAAGCAACACTGCTGTCGCGACCTTCACTTTGCTTAAATCTGGAAAAATTCTGATAATTCGTAAAAATCTACTTTAGTTAATACTAACTTCTGTCGCTTAAACCACTTTGGCGTTGTATGGTTAAGCCTCACGGGTAATTAGTACTGGTTAGCTTAACGTATCACTACGCTTCCACACCCAGCCTATCAACGTTGTAGTCTCCAACGGCCCTTCAGTTAACTTAAAGTTAAAGTGAGAACTCATCTCGAGGCTCGCTTCCCGCTTAGATGCTTTCAGCGGTTATCGATCCCGAACGTAGCTACCGGGCAATGCAATTGGCATCACAACCCGAACACCAGCGGTTCGTCCACTCCGGTCCTCTCGTACTAGGAGCAGCCCCTCTCAATTCTCAAACGCCCACGGCAGATAGGGACCGAACTGTCTCACGACGTTCTAAACCCAGCTCGCGTACCACTTTAAATGGCGAACAGCCATACCCTTGGGACCGACTTCAGCCCCAGGATGTGATGAGCCGACATCGAGGTGCCAAACACCGCCGTCGATATGAACTCTTGGGCGGTATCAGCCTGTTATCCCCGGAGTACCTTTTATCCGTTGAGCGATGGCCCTTCCATTCAGAACCACCGGATCACTATGACCTACTTTCGTACCTGCTCGACGTGTCTGTCTCGCAGTTAAGCTGGCTTCTACCATTACACTAACCGTACGATGTCCGACCGTACTTAGCCAACCTTCGTGCTCCTCCGTTACTCTTTGGGAGGAGACCGCCCCAGTCAAACTACCCACCAGGCACTGTCCTCAATCCCGATAAGGGACCTAAGTTAGAACATCAAACATACAAGGGTGGTATTTCAAGGTCGGCTCCACGATGACTGGCGTCACCGCTTCAAAGCCTCCCACCTATCCTACACATGTAGGCTCAATGTTCAGTGCCAAGCTGTAGTAAAGGTTCACGGGGTCTTTCCGTCTAGCCGCGGGTACACAGCATCTTCACTGCGATTTCAATTTCACTGAGTCTCGGGTGGAGACAGCGTGGCCATGGTTACACCATTCGTGCAGGTCGGAACTTACCCGACAAGGAATTTCGCTACCTTAGGACCGTTATAGTTACGGCCGCCGTTTACCGGGGCTTCGATCAAGAGCTTCGACTTACGTCTAACCCCATCAATTAACCTTCCGGCACCGGGCAGGTGTCACACCGTATACGTCATCTTACGATTTTGCACAGTGCTGTGTTTTTAATAAACAGTCCCAGCCACCTGGTCACTGCGGCTGTCGTCAGCTTAAGGAGTAAATCCCATCACCAACAACAGCGTACCTTCTCCCGAAGTTACGGTACAATTTTGCCTAGTTCCTTCACCCGAGTTCTCTCAAGCGCCTTAGTATTCTCTACCTGACCACCTGTGTCGGTTTGGGGTACGATTCGAAATAATCTGAAGCTTAGAGGCTTTTCCTGGAAGTAGGGCATCAGTAACTTCACACCCGTAGGTGCTCGTCTCGTGTCTCAGCCTTAAGAACCCGGATTTTCCTAAGTTCTCAGCCTACGCACTTTCACATGGACAACCAACGCCATGCTTACTTAGCCTGCTCCGTCCCCCCATCGCAATTATTCCAAGTACGGGAATATTAACCCGTTTCCCATCGACTACGCTCTTCAGCCTCGCCTTAGGGGTCGACTTACCCTACCCTGATTAACATGGGATAGGAACCCTTGGTCTTCCGGCGTGCGGGTTTTTCACCCGCATTGTCGTTACTCATGTCAGCATTCGCACTTCTGATACCTCCAGCATACCTCCCGGTACACCTTCAACGGCTTACAGAACGCTCCCCTACCCCGCGAATAAATTCGCAGCCGCAGCTTCGGTGGTATGTTTAGCCCCGTTACATCTTCCGCGCAGGCCGACTCGACTAGTGAGCTATTACGCTTTCTTTAAAGGGTGGCTGCTTCTAAGCCAACCTCCTAGCTGTTTTAGCCTTCCCACATCGTTTCCCACTTAACATACACTTTGGGACCTTAGCTGGCGGTCTGGGTTGTTTCCCTCTTCACGACGGACGTTAGCACCCGCCGTGTGTCTCCCGGATATTACTTTACGGTATTCGGAGTTTGCAAAGGGTTGGTAAGTCGGGATGACCCCCTAGCCTTAACAGTGCTCTACCCCCGTAAGTATTCGTCCGAGGCTCTACCTAAATAGATTTCGGGGAGAACCAGCTATCTCCCGGTTTGATTAGCCTTTCACTCCTAGCCACAGGTCATCCCCTAACTTTTCAACGTTAGTGGGTTCGGTCCTCCAGTTGATGTTACTCAACCTTCAACCTGCCCATGGCTAGATCACCGGGTTTCGGGTCTATACCTTGCAACTAAGCGCCCAGTTAAGACTCGCTTTCGCTACGGCTACCCTATTCGGTTAACCTCGCTACAAAATATAAGTCGCTGACCCATTATACAAAAGGTACGCAGTCACACCACGAAGGTGCTCCTACTGCTTGTACGTACACGGTTTCAGGTTCTATTTCACTCCCCTCACAGGGGTTCTTTTCGCCTTTCCCTCACGGTACTGGTTCACTATCGGTCAGTTGGGAGTATTTAGCCTTGGAGGATGGTCCCCCCATATTCAGTCAAAGTTTCACGTGCTCCGACCTACTCGATTTCACTTTAGATAAGTTTTTGTGTACGGGACTATCACCCTGTGTCGTCATACTTTCCAGAATGTTCCACTAACTACACTAAAGCTTAAGGGCTAGTCCGATTTCGCTCGCCGCTACTTTCGGAATCTCGGTTGATTTCTTTTCCTACGGGTACTTAGATGTTTCAGTTCTCCGCGTTCGCTTCATACAGCTATGTATTCACTGCATGATGACCCAAAGGGCCGGGTTTCCCCATTCGGAAATCCTAGTCTCAAGCGCCTCTTACTGGCTCAACTAGGCTTATCGCAAGTTAGTACGTCCTTCATCGCCTCCAACTGCCAAGGCATCCACCGTGTACGCTTAGTCACTTAACCATACAACCCAAAATGGTTTGTATCGTCAAAGACAGTTTAACTTCGCCAGAAGTTAATATTGAATACTAAAGTAGACGCTAATAAATCTTAAGATTTATCGGCATGTTTTACTTTTGAAAACTCTTTATAGATATAAATATCTACAAGAATTAATTATCAGCTTTTCCAAATTTTTAAAGAGCAATATCACTCAGTCATAAGACCAAGCAACAATCATCTGTGTGGACACTACGAACAAATAAGTTCTAAATCGTATAAGGAGGTGATCCAGCCCCAGGTTCCCCTAGGGCTACCTTGTTACGACTTCACCCCAGTCATGAATCACTCCGTGGTGATCGCCCTCCCGAAGGTTAGGCTAACCACTTCTGGAGCAACCCACTCCCATGGTGTGACGGGCGGTGTGTACAAGGCCCGGGAACGTATTCACCGCGGCATTCTGATCCGCGATTACTAGCGATTCCGACTTCATGGAGTCGAGTTGCAGACTCCAATCCGGACTACGACGCACTTTAAGTGATTCGCTGACTCTCGCGAGCTCGCAGCACTCTGTATGCGCCATTGTAGCACGTGTGTAGCCCTACACGTAAGGGCCATGATGACTTGACGTCGTCCCCACCTTCCTCCGGTTTATCACCGGCAGTCTCCTTAGAGTTCCCGACCGAATCGCTGGCAACTAAGGATAGGGGTTGCGCTCGTTGCGGGACTTAACCCAACATCTCACAACACGAGCTGACGACAGCCATGCAGCACCTGTATCAGAGTTCCCGAAGGCACCAATCTATCTCTAGAAAGTTCTCTGTATGTCAAGTGTAGGTAAGGTTCTTCGCGTTGCATCGAATTAAACCACATGCTCCACCGCTTGTGCGGGCCCCCGTCAATTCATTTGAGTTTTAACCTTGCGGCCGTACTCCCCAGGCGGTCTACTTAATGCGTTAGCTTTGAAAAAGTCCTCCGAAGAGTCCAGCTTCTAGTAGACATCGTTTACGGCGTGGACTACCAGGGTATCTAATCCTGTTTGCTCCCCACGCTTTCGTACATGAGCGTCAGTGTTGACCCAGGTGGCTGCCTTCGCCATCGGTATTCCTTCAGATCTCTACGCATTTCACCGCTACACCTGAAATTCTACCACCCTCTATCACACTCTAGTTTGCCAGTTCGAAATGCAGTTCCCAGGTTAAGCCCGGGGCTTTCACATCTCGCTTAACAAACCGCCTGCGTACGCTTTACGCCCAGTAATTCCGATTAACGCTCGCACCCTCCGTATTACCGCGGCTGCTGGCACGGAGTTAGCCGGTGCTTCTTCTGTAAGTAACGTCACAGCTGAATGCTATTAACATCCAACCTTTCCTCCTTACTGAAAGTGCTTTACAACCCGAAGGCCTTCTTCACACACGCGGCATGGCTGCATCAGGCTTGCGCCCATTGTGCAATATTCCCCACTGCTGCCTCCCGTAGGAGTCTGGGCCGTGTCTCAGTCCCAGTGTGGCTGATCATCCTCTCAAACCAGCTAGGGATCGTCGCCTTGGTGAGCCATTACCTCACCAACTAGCTAATCCCACTTGGGCCAATCTTTAGGCGTGAGGCCCGAAGGTCCCCCACTTTGGTCCGTAGACATCATGCGGTATTAGCAGTCGTTTCCAACTGTTGTCCCCCACCTAAAGGCATGTTCCCAAGCATTACTCACCCGTCCGCCGCTCGTCATCTTCTAGCAAGCTAGAAATGTTACCGCTCGACTTGCATGTGTTAGGCCTGCCGCCAGCGTTCAATCTGAGCCATGATCAAACTCTTCAATTAAAAGTTTTTTGAAACCTAAGTTTCGTGCTCATTGAATTCTGATTTTGATTTCCCTTTATAAAAGAAAAATCGAATTGACTGTGCTGAAACAAGTAAACTTGTTTCCGTTGGTCACTCAGTTCAATTGAGACTCTAAATTTGTTTGCATCCTCTAGCTAGGCTAGATTTTGCTGTTAGAACTCAATCTGTACGAGTGCCCACACAGATGATTGCTTCATATTTTTAAAGAACGTTTCGAGTTACTTTCGCGCCTCGAGGGATGTGCATTCTAAGCATTCCCGATTTTTTGTCAACACTTAATTTGAAGTTTCTTTTTAAGGAGTTTCAAGTTTAAGTTTTACTTGACGCTGACTCGTTGTTGCCTTGCTTATTCAGCGTAGCGCTCCGTGTCAGTGGGGTCGCATTATAGGGCGGCGAATTAAAAGCGCAAGTGCTTTTTTAAGAAAATTGATAAAAATAGATTGTTCGGCTGATTTTCGAGCGAAACGGCTATTTTTGGTAGTTTTATATACAAATAGAGCGCTTAAAAGCGCTCTATTTGTATATCCCAGCCGATTTTGCGTTGATATTGCGCTTCTTGCTCTATCTCACTTTCCATTAAAGGATGATTAGTTAGCCACTCATCTTCAAAACCCAATGTCACTTTATCGTGTTTATCCGATGCAATTGTTACCGGCGGTGCAACATCATCTTGGCGGCGCATTGATAAAATCACCGCTAGACGGATTATACGTGTCAAACGCTGCGCTATCACACTGTTAGATCCTAAGCTAGCATACTGCTTTAAACTCAGATCAGAACGATGAGAAGCTGTAAGCAAAACAATCAACTGTTTTTCAGTCTTAGAATACCCCGGCATACCCGTATGACTTAAAATGTAGGCACTGTGCTTGTGGTACAGTTTGTAATCGACGATCAAACCTATTTCATGCACATAAGAAACCGCATTGAGTATCTTCTTTGCTGCATCGATATCAAGTTGCCAAACATCACTAAGCTGGTTCACTAATAATAAGCTTTGTTCAGACACATAACTCGCCTGTAGTTTATCTACGTGATATCTGTCTGAAAAACTATCCAGTGTTCGCTTACAAATATCAGAGTTATGTAACTCTGGGATCATGCTATAGAGCACACCTTCTCTTAGTGCGCCACCAGCCAACCCCATTTGCGAAATATGTAGCGACTCAAAAAGCGCGATTAAGATAGCCAATCCCGAAACAAAAACTAATCGACGCTCTTCACTTAATCCAGGTAGAGCAAGTTCAGCGATGGTATGACATGCAATTGCTTGACTTTGGATCTCTTTGAGCTTTGCAAGAGTAAGCATATCGCTTTGACCATCTGCTGAGAGGATCTCTTGAATTGCTTGCACAGTGCCTGAAGCGCCAATGGCTAGCTCCCAGCCCATATCAATAAAGTCTTTTTGGATAGGCTTGATAATAACTTTTGCGGCAGACACGGCATGTGCAAAATTGGCTTTGCTCAATAGTCCGTCACTAAAGTACGTTTCCAGAAAAGTAACACAGCCCATATTGAGGCTTTTATAAAGCAGTGCGTCAAACCCTTTACCGATAACCACCTCGGTACTGGCGCCACCAATATCAATCACAAGTTGGCGTCCTTGGCAGGCTGAGGTATGGGCAACCCCTTTATAAATCGTTTTCGCTTCCAGCTCTCCACTGATCACATTAATTTTGTGATGCAAGATCTGCTCTGCTCGCTCCTTAAACTCTTCGGCATTTATAGCCAAGCGAAGTGTAGCTGTGGCAACAATGCTAATATTTTGCTTTGGAATATCTTGTAAACGTTCTGCAAACAATGCCAAGCATTCCCAGCCTCTTTGCATCGCTTCTTGTGATAAAACGTTGTTTTGATCTAAGCCAGCCGCTAAACGTACCTTACGTTTTACCCGACCGATAGTATGAACACCGCCCGCCACATGTCTTGCGATTAACATGTGGAAGCTGTTAGAGCCCAGATCAATAACAGCAAACACATCGCTTTGTGGAATTTTTTGCCCCACTACATTAAACCTCTAGTAACAACTACCAATGTACTCGTTCTTCAATTAATTAGAACGTTGTTTTTGGTAACTACCTTGACGACGTCCGTTGTTACGGTTGCGTGGTCCAGACGAGTAGTTCCTTTTTCTTTGCATATTAGGCTTAGTTAAGTCTTCTAGCAATGCAGACTTATCATAATGAGACAAAGGTATTGCATGCTCTATATATGATTCTATTTCATGTAAATTATATGCATATTGCTCACAAGCGAAGCTAATTGCATGACCCGAAGCCCCCGCTCGACCTGTACGACCAATACGGTGAACATAATCTTCGCAGTCATCTGGCAAATCAAAATTAAACACATGGCTCACTTCTGGAATATGTAAGCCTCGAGCTGCAACGTCTGTGGCAACCAGAAAGTCCACCTCGCCTTTAGTGAACTGCGCTAGAATACTTTGACGTTTTTTCTGATTTACATCACCAGTCAGTAATCCGACTCGGTGCCCATCCGCCTTCATCCACGCGTATACATTTTCACAACTTTGTTTAGTGTTTGCGAAAATAATGGCTTTTTCAGGCCATTCTTCTTCGATCAACGTCAGTAGAAGCGGTATTTTGTCATCATGAGATGGGTGAAATAACTCTTCTTGAATACGTTTACCCGTTTTTACATCCGGTTCAATCTGCACATGCTCCGGGTTAGTCATATGTTCAAATGCCAACTCTTGCACTCGATACGACAACGTTGCCGAGAACAATAAGTTCAAACGTTCCGAAGTATCTGGCATTCGATTGAATAAATAACGAATGTCTTTTATAAAGCCAAGATCGAACATGCGATCCGCTTCATCGAGTACCACGACTTCAATTTCATTGAGGCTATACGCGCCTTGTTTATAGAAATCGATTAATCGTCCGGTCGTGCCAATTAAAATATCTACGCCATTTTCCAGTTGCGCACGTTGTTTTTCGTACTCTTCGCCACCATATAACAAACCTAGTTTGAGATCACAGTGTGGCGCGATAATTTTTGCATCTTTATGTATCTGAATCGCAAGCTCCCTTGTAGGAGCCATGATCAGTGCCCTTGGTTGCTTTCTGGACGCCCCCTCTGATTGTAACAAACGGTGGCAAGTGGCTGTTAAAAAAGCCAATGTTTTACCTGTCCCCGTTTGTGCTTGGCCCGCAATGTCGCGGCCATCAACAACAAAAGGTAAACACTTTGCTTGGATTGGCGTGCAATATTCAAAGCCATTCGCAGTTAAACCGGCGACCACTTCCGGTGCTAAAGCAAAGTCAGAAAATTTTTTATTGGTCAAATGTGTCTTAGTCATAGCGATAAAGCATAACGTTTAAACTTGCAATAAGAAACAAGAGTGTTTAAATACGCATTAAATAATTAGCCTAATTCTAATGGAGAGCGCAATGAGCGACAAAATTATTCAACTTACCGACGACAGCTTTGAAGCAGACGTACTAAAATCTGAACAGCCAGTACTCGTAGATTTCTGGGCTGAGTGGTGTGGTCCTTGTAAGATGATTGCCCCAATTCTTAACGAAGTTGCTGACGAGTTTGCTGGTCGTGTAACTATTGGTAAGCTGAACATCGACCAAAACGCAGGTACTCCACCTAAGTTTGGTATTCGTGGTATTCCAACATTACTACTATTCAAAGATGGTGCAGTTGCAGCAACTAAAGTAGGTGCGTTGTCTAAAACTCAACTGGTTGAGTTCCTAGAAAACAACATCTAATTGTGTTTTTATGCACATCCGTCAGGCAAAACTGGCGGGTGTGTGTAACACGATATTCCAGTAAATTTAGATTTTTGACACAAAATTTGTATAAAGACTGGACGGCCAGCGGCCTACCTGCTAACTTATATCACCACTAACCTTTAGTTTTATCAAATCAGCCTCTCTCGTATAAACGGGAATGACAATTGTAATAAAGAACCCACCAATATGCATTTACGCGAACTGAAAGACAAGTCAATCAACGAACTTGTAAAACTAGCCGAGTCTATGGGACTCGAAAACGTAGCTCGTCTAAGAAAACAAGACATTATTTTTGCCATTTTGAAAGCCCACTCTAAAAGTGGTGAAAACATTTTCGGCGGCGGTGTTTTAGAAATTCTACAAGATGGCTTCGGCTTTTTGCGCTCATCAGAAGCTTCTTACTTAGCTGGCCCAGACGATATTTACGTTTCACCAAGCCAGATTCGACGCTTCAGCATGCGCACCGGCGACACCATCAGTGGCCTTATTCGTCCACCTAAAGATGGCGAGCGCTATTTTGCGTTATTGAAAGTCAACGAGGTTAATTTCGATAAACCTGAAAACTCTCGTACAAAGATTTTATTCGAAAACTTAACGCCAATTCACGCCAACGAACGCTTTGTGATGGAGCGCGGTAACGGCAGTACGGAAGATATTACTGCACGAGTATTAGACTTAGCATCACCGATTGGTAGAGGACAACGTGCACTTATCGTTGCACCACCAAAAGCGGGTAAAACGATGTTATTGCAAAACATTGCGCAGTCAATTACCTACAACAATCCTGATGCAACTTTAATGGTATTGCTTATCGACGAACGTCCTGAAGAGGTAACCGAGATGCAACGCCTAGTTAAGGGTGAAGTCATTGCATCTACCTTCGATGAGCCAGCAAACCGTCACGTACAAGTTGCTGAGATGGTGATTGAAAAAGCCAAGCGCTTAGTAGAACACAAAAAAGATGTGGTCATTCTACTGGACTCAATCACCCGTTTAGCACGTGCATACAACACGGTGATCCCTTCGTCAGGCAAAGTATTAACGGGTGGTGTTGACGCCAACGCACTGCATAAACCAAAACGTTTCTTTGGTGCTGCACGTAATGTAGAAGAAGGTGGTAGCTTAACTATCATCGCCACGGCACTTATCGACACGGGCTCTAAAATGGATGAAGTTATCTACGAAGAGTTTAAAGGTACGGGTAACATGGAGCTACACCTGAATCGTAAGATTGCTGAAAAGCGTGTATTCCCTGCTATCGACTTTAACCGTTCAGGTACTCGCCGCGAAGAGTTACTCACTAAACCGGATGAGCTTCAAAAGATGTGGATTTTACGCAAGATTGTACATGAAATGTCAGAAATCGATGCGATGGAATTCCTCATTGACAAGCTTTCAATGAGTAAAACTAACGATGAATTTTTCGACTTAATGCGTCGTAAGTAATTATTTAATTGATGAAAAAAGCCTGCTTCTGCAGGCTTTTTTATTGTCCCAAATTTGGCGATGTGTCATTTATACACTATACATAGAAGGTCTAATCTTCAACAAAAGTATCATTTTATACAATGAAACACTGGCAACCTTTTTTACTCGCATGCGTCGCTAACACGGTTATTATTTTAGGAATCGCCTTTTCATTTTCGCTGAGCGTCTTGGTCACCTCTGTAATCGCGGTCGCTTCCAACATCGTCATTCTTGCTCTCGCGCTTTACTGTCAACGCCGTGATGCTAAGGCACCTTATCTTGATGAGTTATTACATGCATTAGTACAAGAAAACAACATAGATCTTACCTTCCGTTTTGATGAGTTAGATAAAAGCCCCCCCGCAACCTGCCTTGCTTTAAACGCCAGCCTGGCCACCATAGAGCACATCATTGGCGAAATTCACGCGTCATCCGCCAGACTATCCCCCATGGCCGATAACCTCAGGGATACCTATGCGTCTATGACGCAAAAAGCCTCAATTCAATACAATCATGGACAGGACCTTGCCACGTCGATTAATCGCATGTTGGACGTCTCTAAGGAATTAGACGAAAACTTAGAAAAAATATATCACTCAGTCGAAAATGCAACGCATGCAGTCAAGAAAACAAGACAGGACACCGACCGCAGTCAGGATAGTTTATTAGGCCTTGTTAAAAATATAGAGCAAACTAGCACCCAAATAGAAAGTTTAAAAGCCGACAGTGACGCGATAAGTTCAGTAATTGAAGTGATCAATTCCATTGCTGAGCAAACTAATTTACTTGCCCTTAACGCGGCAATAGAAGCAGCTAGAGCTGGAGAGCAAGGACGAGGATTTGCAGTTGTTGCAGATGAAGTGAGAAGCCTAGCTGCTAGAACAAGTCAATCAACGCAACAAGTACGCGATATGGTTGCAAAAATCCAAGCGGGCACAGATAGCACACATAATTTAATGCAGGATGCACTGACTAAAACTGAGCAAACAGTTTCTTTGTCAGAGGCATCGACCAATGAAATGGACCAAATTGAGAAAGCGATGATTGAAGTCAATGACATGTCTCATAGTATTCAAGGACAAGTCGAACAACAAAAACTCGTATCAGATGAGGCACAAAATTGCATAGAGTCTATGGTTGAATTAAATTCTGATGCGCTATCTAGTTCGAAAATCCAAGCGGTATCCAGCAGTGATTTACTGAACTTGGCCCTGACTATTCACGAAAAACTTTCGCTTTTCAAAGTAGACCAACCACCACTCGATGTTTCGCAGCGAGATCCCAAGCCGATTCAGACAGACTTTGAACAGTATGATGAGAAGGGTAAAGATGGTTCAGCTAGCGTCGAGCTCTTCTGACAGGCTGATATAATTCAGCTCGTCGCATAAAATAAGATACAGGTGTTCAGCCTGTTTAAATTGTTTTTTAATGAGCATTCTTTCCAGTTGCCGTGACGTATTGGCCAATGAAGAAAACTCAAAGGTACTCGCCGCCCCAGACAGGCGGTGACACACTTTTTGTACTTGTAACCAATCTTTACGTTCCCACAAGTCAATAAGCTCATCACGCTCACTCGGTAATGACGATGCAAAGCTAGCTACTAAATCGCTCATATCAATCGCATGATGTTTTGCTTGCGTCGCACTCCCTAAATGCTGATGCAATATTTCTTGTAGAACCTTAGTATCCAGTGGTTTGCCTAAATGCCCATAAAACCCAGCATCTAAATATGACTGGATCTCATGCTCCATGACGTTAGCAGTCAACGCATAGACTGGTTGCTCAAAGCCAGACTGACGAAGTAGATTCAGCGCCTCAACGCCATCCATAATGGGCATTTGAATATCCATGAGTACCACATCCGGATACTCCACAAGGCACCTTTCCACGGCCTCTTCCCCATTACTCACAGCCACGACTTCTAGTCCTAGCCGGCCTAAAATACGTTCAAATAACGCTCTATTATCATCATGGTCTTCAGCAACGAGCACTTTGCCATGTGCCAAAGCAACGGGTGCGGCTGCTTCTAACGGCACCGTGTTTTCCACAAGCCTTGGAGAGCAAGGCACAAAAACGGTGAACTCACTGCCCACGTCAAGTTCACTATTGACGCTAATGCTGCCGCCCATCATCTCCGTCAATTGCTGAGACAAACACAGCCCAAGACCCGAACCGCCAAATCGACGCGTAATGCTGTTATCACCTTGCTGGAAGCTTTCAAAAACACGTCCGAGCTGCTCTTGGTTCATGCCGATACCAGTGTCTATGACTTTAAAAACAATCCCAGCAGGCTGACTATCGATATGCAAAGTCACACGACCACGTTCGGTAAATTTGACCGCATTGCCCAGCAAATTAATCAGTATTTGTTTCAAACGCATATAGTCTAAATTAATCGTGAACGCGGGGGCGAAGTCGCCTTGTATGTTGAAGTTAAGCCCTTTACTCATGCATGCGTTATTAAACATGCCATTGATATCGTCTAATAAGGTTTGCAAAGTAAAGTCACTGTATTCCAAATCAAAACGCTGTGCTTCAATGCGACTTAAATCGAGTACGTCACTAACCAGTTCTTTTAAATGTTTACCTTGGCGTTGGATAACCCCTAATGAATCTTTTAATTCCCGATTAGTACCATGTTCATTGAGCATGGCTTCAGCCTGGCCAATGATGGACGTTAGGGGCGTGCGGATCTCATGGCTTATATTCGCTAAAAATTGGTTCTTTACTTGGCTTGCTTCTCTAAGTTCATCTGCCACACGTTGTAATTCAGCTGTGCGCTCCGCGACTTTTACCTTCAATTCCACTTTGGCATTTTTTTCGGCCTGCTTGAAATACAAGCTCACTACCGCAATAAACAGCGACAACACCACCATGGCACTCAGCCAAATCACTTGCTCTCTTTTATCAATTTGCAACGCTTGAAATGCCTGCTTTTGCTTTAACTCAGTGATCTCTCGGTTTAGTTCAGCCGCTTCAATACGGTTTTGGTAATCAACCATTTTCGCCAATACATTCTCATTCAGGAATTCGTATTGCTGGATTTTAAAACGGTTAAAATTTCTTATCGACTCCTCATAGTCGCCCAACCCCGCTTGTATCAACGCCAAAGTTGCCAGTTCATCGGGCTCGACTTCTCCAGCTCCCAGTGTTTGCGCAAGTGACAGCGATTCATCAACCATTTGTTTTGCGCGCACTAAATCACCTTTGACAAAATAGGCCTTGGCTAAAGGGAGTAACGCCTGCATTTTCCCCGATAAATTGGAAATTTTTTCAGCATAATAAAATGCAAAATTCGCTTCTTTTTGTGCTTGTTCAAAGTTACCTTGCGCGATACTAATGTTGGCTAAATAGGCATATTGCGCCATTAATCTGTCGGTATCATTTTTAGATTGATAGTATTCAAGTGCTGTTTGGTGGTGATGCCTTGCTTTGTCATTTTCGCCTTTGTTGCTTAATAGTTCCCCCATAAATGCGTGAGCGATAGCCGTGCCATTTTCATCATTTAAGTCGGCGAACATTTTAAGCACAGAAGTGAGCATTTCCTCGGCAATATCATAGCGGTATTGTTTAATATACAATCCGGACATATTGAGTAAGATATCGGCTTGATCCTGCTGCCGGCCATATTTTTGAAATAAATTCTGCGCCTCACTGTAGTGATAAATCGCACTTTCAAGCTCGTTAGTCGTTATATAAACAAGGCCTAAGTTGTTATGTATGTTTGCCTGCTCTAATGGTTTATTACGCTGTGAAGCGAGCTGCAATACATCTAAATATTGACCGATTGCAGCGGCATTTCGGCCTTGATAAAAGGTGGTGGTAGCCAGAAACTTTGCCGCAAAAAAGTATTCATCACTCAAAGGACTGTCCACATTTTCGTGTTTGATGATTTGCAGATAATGTTCTGACGAAACAAAGTCATCTCGAAGAGAAGCGGCGTTAGCTAGAGCGGAGAGTAAGTCAAAACGTAACTTTGCCGTCAGTTCAGGGTGTCCGAGTAACTTTTCCCCTTTTGTAGAAACATGTTCCCAACTTCCTCCGTCGTCCAACTGCGATATTTGTTCAGATAAGTCAGAAGCTGGCTCGCTGGCAGATACACAAAGTGCTAAATTTATGTAAATTAAGAAGTATATTAATACAATAGAGAATATTCTCTTGTTCATCCCTGTAGCTCGCCACGTAAAACAAAATAATGCTATGCTGAAGATACACTAACTCAACTGGTGGAACAATGCTCAACCCGCTTCTAGACGCCATTTTCATTGCCATATCTGATAATCAGCAGCATAAAATCCACAGCCTTGCCACCAAGTTAGAAAGACAAAGCCAGCTGCCACAGCTTGATAGCAACCCGAATAAAAACTTGTTTAAACGTAACTTTTTGTTAATGAATGCACTGTTTCAGTTACAAGGTGACTTACTCGAAGATGGCCTGTTTTTAACCGTGTCATCCATGCATATTCAGTTACAAGATACAGCCAACAACATGCTGTCTCTTGATAGCCCATTGCGTGACTATTATTTAGATTGGCAAAACTACGATACCAACGAAGATGAAATACAAGCACTGTTAGATAGCTTTTGGCACGCATTCACAAAAACGAAACCTGTTAAGCCAATATCAGAAGTGCAAATTAAACACATCTGTCAACGTTGGCAGTTAAGTTACCCATATCATGCTCAGCAATTGAAAAAACAGTGGCGTCACCAAGCTCTGGCGCAACATCCTGATAAGCAAGGCGGCTGTGCTGTGCGCTTCGTGCAACTCAAACAAGACTATGAATTGCTCAAAGCGCACTTACAAATGACTAGTTAACCCTGCGAACTCTGAATTTACGGCCTTTAAGTTTGCCTTCACTGAGTTTTCTAAATGCGGGTTTAGACGCGTCGCGGGCAACAGCAACATAAGCGCAGTTATCAAGCACATTAATTTTACCAATTTGTGCAAAAGCGATACCTTGCTCTCCCGTTAGACCGCCAACGATGTCACCAGGACGCACTTTTTGCTTTTTACCACCGTCAATTTGCAGAGTGACCATTTCAGGCTTGTAAGGTGGCTTATCAAGCAGACTTAAAGAAGGTGTTGGTGAAGGTGTAAAGTCACGGTCATACACATCGCCGATCTGAGCCAGTTTGAACGCTTCACTTTCACCATAAATTGAGCATGCTAGACCCTTTTTACCACCACGACCAGTTCGGCCTACTCGGTGAACATGGGTTTGTGCATCATGTGCAAGATGATAGTTGATCACCATATCCATATCGTCGATATCAAGACCTCGGGCGGCCACATCAGTCGCGACTAGAATTGACGCACTCTTATTTGCAAAGCGGATCAGCGTCTGCTCTCGTTCACGCTGTTCCAGATCACCGTGCAAGGCAACCGTATTGAATCCAGCTGCGATAAGTTCATCGCATACTTTTTGCGTCTCCACTTTGGTATTACAAAACACCACACAGCTTTGTGGTTTATGCTGTAGCAGTAACAAACGTAATGTATTGAAACGCAGTTTGTTATTGTCTAGTTTAAAAAATAACTGCTTGATACTGGTGTTGAGCGTTTGCTCTTCAACCTTCACCATTTGGGGATCACGCATAACACGTTTTGCGATGTCTTCAATGCGCTTTTGATAAGTGGCACTGAATAGCAGAGTCTGTCTTTGAGCCGGCAGGTACGACACAATGTTATCTAGCGCATCAGCAAAGCCCATGTCTAGCATTTGATCCGCTTCATCGAGTACCAAACTAGAGACTTCTGTTAAATCCAAAGTACCTTTAAATAGGTGATCTTCAATACGACCCGGCGTGCCAACAATGATGTGCGCACCATGTTCAAGAGACCCTATCTGTGGGCCAATTGGCACCCCACCACACAGCGTCAGAATTTTGATATTATGAATGCCGCGAGCCAGCTTGCGCATTTCAGTGGCAACTTGTTCAGCCAACTCTCGAGTTGGACACAGCACCAAACCTTGTACGCGATAACGCGTAACATTTAATCGAGATAAAACCCCTAAGCTAAAAGCAACGGTTTTGCCCGAACCGGTTTTTGCTTGGGCGATCACGTCTTTGCCAGATAACACCACGGGCAAACTCTGTGCCTGTATCGGTGTCATGCTCTTAAAGCCTAAATCGTTTAGTGTTTCTAAAAATTCCTGGGCTAAAGGTAAGGAGTTAAAAGCCGTTGTACTCATGTGTCATCTCAAAGAACTAAATTAATCGGCATTTTAGCAGAATTAGCGTCCGCCGAGTATGTAAAAGCGTATAGATTTTGTCCCATTTACTTGGTCAACTGAAAAATAAATGCAACACTATCGCTCAATTTTAATTTCCGACAGCCAAGGACATTATGAAAAAACTACTGATAGCGTTATGCGCACTCATGCCTTTATCAAGCATGGCGCAATCCCCAGAATTTACCCAAACACAGTTACAGCAAGTTCAACAAGTCAGAGAAACTGCACTCAATAGTGATTTAAGTTGGCAAATACTGGAGTCATTAACCACCCAAGTTGGGCCACGTTTGCCTGGCAGCGCGAATGATAAAAAGGCGGTCGAATGGGCAAAACAACAATTCAAACAGTTAGGTTTTGACAAAGTGTGGGCGGAGCCTGCAACATTTCCCCATTGGCGTCGCTATCATGAATCGGGCAAAATCATGACGCCGAGCGAACAACCGCTACACATTACTGCACTAGGCAACAGTGTGAGCACTGCAAAATCTGGCATTACCGCTGAGGTCGTGATGTTTGAAACGTTAGATGAGCTTATTGCCGCTCCGGAACAAAGCCTGACAGGAAAAATTGCTTTCGTTAATTATCGTATGAATCGCCACATAGACGGTAACGGTTATGGTCCAGCAGTACGCGCGCGTGGCACGGGCGCTGTAGAAGCAGCTAAAAAAGGAGCGGTAGCCTACATGATGCGCTCGGTTAGTACCAGCCATCACCGTTTCGCGCACACGGGTAACAGCCGCTACCAAGAGGGGATCAGCAAAATTCCTAACACTGCGATTGCAAACCCAGATGCAGATCAAATTGCACGCCTAATACGCTTAGGAGAAACCGTTTCAGTGAACATCAACGTACAAACGGAAGATCTTGGCGAGGGTACAAGCTACAACGTGATTGGGGAAATAAAAGGCTCTGAGTTTCCAGAGCAGTATGTGTTAATTGGTGGCCACTTGGATTCTTGGGATCTTGGTACTGGCGCACTTGATGATGGTGCAGGTGTAGCACTTACCATGGCTGCAGTAAAACATATTAGCGACATTGCCCGTCCTAAACGCAGTATTCGCGTGGTATTATTTGCCGCGGAAGAGCAAGGGCTTTGGGGCGCAAAGGCGTATTTTAAACAACACGCAACAGAGCTAGATCGCATTGTAGCCGCAGCAGAATCTGACTTTGGTGCCGATGTTGTTTATGCTTTTGAGTCTCACGTGAGTGCTGATGCATTGCCCGTTGTGCGAGCAATAGCAAAAGAGCTGGCACCTTTAGACATATCTTATATTGGTGCGAATGAAGCACATGGCGGACCCGATCTTATCCCATTGCGTAACGCAACCAGTGCTCCAATTTTCGCGCTCCATCAAGATGGCAGAGATTATTTCGATTATCACCATACTGCCGACGATACGCTCGATAAGGTTGCACCTGAGAAACTCAAGCAAAATACCGCCGCGTATGCAGTCTTCGCAATGATGGCCGCGAATGCCAGAACAACCATGACTGGCAAATAACGACGATAAATAGGGTCACTACATGGTGACCCTATTGCTGCTCAATACGCTGTTTTTATGAAGTGCAGATATTATTCATAGCGTAAAATAAGCGAAGGACGCGTGCTGGCGGTTTTATATGCCAAGATCGCTACCGTTAACCAAGTGATCCCGGCCACAACCAAAGCAGCAACCGCGTATATCCACCAAGGTTGAATAATTCGGTCATTAAAGTTAGCCAACCATTGTTCTAAAAACCAATAGGTTAATGGGTAGGCAATAATCACACTAAGCGCCACCAGCAATAAAAATTCCTTAGCCAGCAGGTTTATCAAACTGGTACGAGATGCCCCTAACACCTTACGCACAGCCACTTCTTTTTGTCTACGTAATGCAGAAAAAGAAGCCAAACCAAATGTACCTAATATGGTTAGAAATATGGCCAAACTAGAGAATAAAAGCACCACATCAGACACCCTTTGATCACCTTTGAGCAATGCACTGAAACTCTCAGTTAAAAGCTCAATTTGTGGCTCATATACCCCATGGTCCGCGGCTAGAATACGGCCCAACTGTGATTTAATGTAAGGCAAGTTTTGCTGATCAATCTTCAATATCACCTCAGCCGTCGGCATGAATGTCATACCACAAAGGAAAAAGATGTTTGAATACTCTTCTTTCATATTACCTATTTTCACATCTGCCACAACACCTACAACCTTCATGCGCATTCCGCGGCCTTGATCAGTAATAATCTTACCGATGATCTGTGCGTTATTTTCAAAGCCAGCTTGGCGTACCACCGATTCAGTCACGATGGCGCCCATGTGCACTAAACCCTGTTCACGCGATACCCAATCAGCCGCATAGGTTTCACTAAAATCACGACCGGCCAATAGCTGTAACCCGAGTCCTTTAACAACACCAAATCCTGTGCCAACGAACGGCACGACCCCTTCGCTTGTTTCACCATTTGGCCAAGTCGGCTTAACCGAGGCGTTAATGGATGAAGTGAGCTTGGTATCCACCACCGTTACGCCTCTTACGCCGTCAATTGCCTGCAACTTATTCACTAAAGCACTCGGTTGTTTGCTCAGCACCAAATCAATGGGAAGCTGCGAGACCATCAACTTATGGGTTTTGTCATAGCCCAGTGGCAAGCTTTGTAAATGCGCTAATTGTTGCTGTAACGTCACTGATGCAATGATCAATGCGATAGAAAGTGAAGCCTGCAGCGTAAGTAAGCTCTTACGTACAAAAATAGCTGTACTACCGCGCTGTAAGTCACCACTGAGTACTCTTTTAGCGCTAAACGCGGAGATGAATAAAGCTGGATATAGACCCGATACCAACCCGACAATGAGCGCGACGGCAACGAGTATCACGCTATATGACGAGGCGTAATTGATCGTTAGTTCACGGTCAACCAACATATTAAAACTGGGCAATGCCAATTCAACAATACAGCTGGCAATTAGCATCGCTAGTAGAGAGACCATCACCGATTCAGACAAGAATTGAGTCACTAACTGGCGTTTACTCGCCCCTAGCGCCTTACGCACCCCCACCTCTTTTGCACGCTTGCTCGATTGCGCCACCGACATATTTATAAAGTTAAATGCCGCGACCAATACTAATAACACGCTTAAGCCAATGCATATATTCACCGCTTGCTTGGTACCACCCGCCTTCATTTCAAACGCAGATTTTGCATTTAAGTGCAAGTCGAGTAGCGGATGTAACTCAACTCGAAGCAACCCTTTAAATTCACCTGTGTAATTACGCTCGGTTAAATGTTGCTCAATCACACTGACATCCGCACCATCCACTAATTTGAGATAAACATAGTGATTCTGCATGTCAAAGTTATTCAAATCTTGTTTTAGATAAGCCAAACTTTTAAAAGCGAAATGCGTATTATCGGGTAAATCAGCAAACACGGCATAAACAGTATAGTTACCATTGGCATGGTTTAAGGTTTCGCCTACCACGCTCAATTTACCGAAAATACGTTGCGCTTCAGACTGATTCAGTGCAATGCCTCCTGGCGTACTTAACGCTTGTGCTAAATCACCGTACAGTGTCGTGATTGACATAAAATCTTGAATATTCGCCGACGCACCATAAAGCCCCTCTAATTTATAACCTTGGCCACGATGCTGTACATCAGTGGCTATCTCAGAATTTGGGTCATGCGAAATCATGGTGAGAGCAAATATATCATCGACTTGATTCAGCTCTAGCGCCTGTAGTCCCCTTGCATAATTAAAAATAGGAATAACTGAAAGCCCTATTTTTCTGTAATCTTGCGCAATACGGTAAATATTTTCAGCATCTGGATGCTGGCTATCGTATGACAATTCATTTTTTGCAAATAGTGCTACCAACACGGCTGCCGCCAGCCCAACACTGAGCCCCAGTAAATTTAAAATAAAATGCTGCTTTTGCGTTTTAAAGGCGCGCAACGCGGTGACCAAATAACTCCCAAACATACTAGGCTACCCCGCTCATGTGCTGAACTAAATTCGCTTTATCGATCAGCACTTTTCCATCTAGTAAGCGCACGAGACGATCAGCATAAGCACCTTCTTTTTCCGAGTGCGTCACCATGATCACCGTTGTGCCCTCGCGATTTAACTCTCTGAGCATGGCCATCACTTCATCGCCATTTTTTGAATCCAAGTTACCCGTTGGTTCATCCGCAAGGATCAGCTTTGGACTGATCACCAGAGCACGCGCAACGGCTACCCGTTGTTGCTGACCCCCTGACAATTGCTGCGGGAGATGGTCCGCTCTATGGTCAATGGCAACCCGCTTAAGCATGCTGTCTACTCGCAGCTTGCGTTCAGATTTAGAAATATTGAGGTACTGTAGGGGCAACTCCACATTTTCATACACAGTTAACTCGTCAATTAAATTGAAGCTTTGGAATACAAACCCGATGGATGACTTTCTTAGCTGAGCAAGCTGCTTTTCGCTATAACCAGCAATATCGGTACCCGCAAATTCGTAGCCACCGGATGTGGGTGAGTCCAACATCCCCAAAATCGACAATAAGGTCGACTTACCGCAGCCAGATGGTCCCATAATGGCGAGAAATTCACCTTCATTGACTTTCAAGTTGATGTGATTAAGTGCTGTGGTTTCAACATCTGTGGTACGAAATACGCGGCATAAATCGGTTAAGTTGATCATCTTGTTCTTCCTTTTAATTCTTGTTTTTAAATCGGCTATTACCAGTATTGAATAACCTCAGCTGAGGTTAACTAGTTGAAACTCACTCTCTGTGCTTTATCAAAACTGGCGTAGCTTGACGTGATCACGCGATCACCTGTTTGTAAGCCATTAACGACCTCAAAATAGCTTTGGTTTTTCTTACCCAATGTAATGTCTTTACGCAGCGCACTTTGTCCGTCTTGGCTCAACACATACACCCAATTACCACCACTGCTACTAAAAAATGCACCACGCTCTAGAAGCAAAGCCTGCGCTTTATCACCACCCAACATCAGCTCAATATCAACACTTTGACCACGCTTTATATCACTCACCTCATTCGGTAAGTCGACCTCAATGCGAAACTGTGACTGTGATACCCGACTGTCGACCTTACTGACTGATGCATGGTAGGATGTACCCGCCAGCTCTAGCTTCACAGGCATCTCAAGCTGTATTTGGTTAAGATAAAACTCATCTAAACGCACCACTAATTTGTATTCATCAGGAATATCAATCTGGCCTAATCTGGCTCCCCGAGCCTTCGACTCGCCCATCTCCACATCAAGCTCACTTAAATAGCCTGAGACCGGCGCTTTTACGAGTAGGTTGTCTAAATTACTGCGCGCAAACTGGAGGTTTTTTTGTAACATTGCCGCGCTGTCTTCCAGCTGTGCAATTTGTACTTTGCGAATACTACCTTCTTGCGCCTGACGCTCAACAGTCAGTTCTTTTCTCGCTTTGTAATACGCTAAGTCGTTTTCGATTTCGGTGAGCGTATCTTGTGCCATCATGTTTTTAGCAACCAGTGCGCTAGACTGTTTGAAACGACGTTCTAGATGTTTGATCTGCAATTCTATTTCCAGTAAATCTCGGCGCAGATTCAAGCGGTTCGTTTCCATGTTCATTTGGGTATTGCGCAAGAAGTTAAGTTGTTCTGTCACTTGTGCTTCACGGCTCATTACATCCAGTTGCAAACTAGTATTACTCAAGCGTACGAGAGGTTGCCCTTTTTCCACATACTCCCCTTGCTCAACCAAGCGTTCCTCAACTTGCCCACCAGCGATGGTATCAAGATAAATGGTTGTTTTGGGCACAATTTGTCCTCGCAGTCGCAGTGCGTCCACAAATGTACCTTGATGCACCGTACTGATGGTCACACTCGTTTTATCTAAGTTCTGTGTGCGACCTTGAGATTGGCTTTGACTAAAGCCATATGCCAACGCGGTTGCTCCCAGCGCAACAGCGACGATAGCCACCGTTTTTAACTGCCTAAATTTATTTGATTTGGCTATTTTTTTATCCATATTCACCACTCCCAGTCATGATTAGCTAACCGTTGTAATACGATTGATAGGAAAGGAATATCAACTCTCGTGCCAAACTTAAAAAACACCCACTTTCAATAAGTTATAAAACATCTGTAAACCGAGGTGTCCGCTAATAGAACACTTCTCAACACTCAAAGTGCCCATTAATGGACATTCACGCAATAGACGCCAAACAACAAAGTGCGTTAAGCTAAAAGAAAAAAGGGATAAAGTGTGGCCACAAAACAGCAGGGTGCAATTTTAGTCGTTGATGACAATCCAGATATTTTAATCGCCGCCAAACTACTGCTTAAGCAGTACTACCAAACGGTCAAAACCACAGATAACCCCTTTGATATTGAAGAGATTATCAAGGCTAACAGCATCGATGTGATCCTACTTGATATGAACTTTAGCCTTGATGCCATTAGCGGCCAAGAAGGCTTTTACTGGCTTAAAAAAATCCTCGCGCAAGACGCCAGCATCGTTGTGTTACTTATGACGGCATATAGCGATATTCAATTAGCGGTGGAAGCCATCAAAGCGGGTGCAGCCGATTTCATTGCCAAACCTTGGCAAAATGGCCAATTACTCGGCGCGATCACGGCTGCGTTTGCACACGCCAAAGACAAGCAGCAAGTCAGTCAACTCACTCGACAAACTCAAGGTCTCAATCAAGCGCTCAAACAATCCTCTACAGGGCCATCATTCGACTTTTTAGGTCAAAGCCCGGCAATGCAGGCAGTATTTGCAACCATCCAAAAAGCAGCACAAACCGATGCCAATATCTTGATCACTGGAGAAAGCGGCACAGGCAAAGAACTCGCTGCACACGCCATCCACCAAGCTAGCTTAAGAAGGGACTGCCCACTGATCAGTTTAGACATGGGCGCAATGACCAACACCTTGTTTGAGAGCGAGCTATTTGGTCATAAAAAAGGGGCTTTTACCGACGCCAAAGCGGACAAAATGGGACGTTTTGAGCTGGCCAATGGTGGCAGTTTATTTTTAGATGAACTAGCTAACTTACCGCTAAACCACCAGACGTCACTGTTGGCCGCTTTGCAAAACCGCCAAATAACCCCAGTCGGCGGCACAAAACCAATCCATGTCGATATTCGTTTGATCTGTGCCACTAACGACAATTTACACGACGCCGTCAACGAAGGGCGGTTTCGCCAAGATTTGTTGTTTAGAATAAATACGGTGGAAATACGCCTTCCCGCACTGCGAGACAGAGTAGAAGATATTCCCTTGCTAACGGACTATTACCTCAAGCATTTTTGCCAAAAATATAAACGCACACTGACTATTCGCCCCCAAGATATGCAAGCACTGTGTCACTATCCATGGCCTGGTAACGTGAGAGAACTCGCTCATGCCATTGAACGAGCGGTCATTTTAAGTGATGGATCAATTTTGGATATTGGCACGGTTGTGGGGAAGCAGAATTCCAACGCCCATGACACAATTTCGCTAGTATCTAGCAATCATGTAAGCGGCGATTTCGATACGTTTGACCTTGAAATCATAGAGCAACGGGCGGTGCGCGCAGCACTCACTCATTACCAAGGCAACGTCAGCCATGCAGCTAAAGCGTTGGGTTTAACACGTGGTGCGATGTATCGTCGCTTAGAGAAGTATGGTCTATGACATTTACACAAAAAATAAGTGCGCCAGCGGTTAAATTAAGTGCCTTACTAAGTTGCTTAATCATCTGTATTTTTACGATTTTTTATTTGTATATACAAGCAAGTTTTAGCGCTTTTTGGTTACTACTGTCCTTGATATTGGCCGCAATCATCCGTGCCATATTTAACTTATTCAAACAACAACAAAAACAACTCAGCTCGGTCATCAATGCATTAGCAAACGGTGATAGCACACTTGGCCTGAGTCATGAACACCCATTGCGACAACAAATCGAACGCGTAAAAGCACAAGTGCAAAGCGCACGTTATAACGCACAGCAACAAGCTCAGTTTTTACAAACGTTATTAGTGCATATCGATCTGGCTGTATTGGTGTGTGATGCCCAAGGTAAAGTCATTGAATCTAATCCAGCCGTTGCAAAATTACTGGGGGCACCTGTACGTCACCTCTCTGACATTGAGCATATTGGTGCCTTGATACTTGCAACCGACACACATGTGAGAAGTTGCGCGCAATGGCAGCGAGGAGAACAACAAGACACCTTGTCTATACAAGTGAGTGTCGCTCAGATCCAAGGGCAGTTGACGCGTATTGTAACGCTACAATCTATCCACGAGGCATTACTGAGCAAAGAACAACAAGCTTATAAACGCCTTACTCGAGTACTGACACATGAAGTGGCTAATTCAATTACACCACTGGCCTCGATTGCCAACACTTGCACGAGCTTGTTGCCCGATTCACTCACGTTTAACGACGAAGAAGATAAAGATGATCTTCGTTTGGCACTCAATACTCTTGCCTCTCGTACCAAGCATTTAGGTGAGTTTATAAATCGCTTTAGACAAGTCAGCGCGTTGCCTCAGCCTAGTTTAGAGTTAAACGATCTGGCCGTCGTGCTTAAACAAACGGTTACATTACATCAAAGTCAATTTAATCTTGCTCAAATTCAATTCGAGTTGCATATCAAAACCGCTCAGAGCGCCTTGATTGATAAGGGCCAGGTTGAGCAGGTGCTCATTAACTTGCTGAAAAATGCCATTGAAGCGGTCAAGTCATTACCCCACGACAACGCGCTTACCTCCCCCATGATCACCCTCACTTTGGGACAAAACGAGACACAGCAGGTATTTATAGAAATAGCCAACACTGGACCTAGTATTCCCGATCATGTTATTGATATGATATTCGTTCCTTTTTTCACCACCAAACAACATGGTTCGGGTATCGGCCTAAGCTTAAGCCGACAAATAATGATTAACCATGGTGGTGATCTGGTGTATGTAAAGCGTGCGACAGGCGCTTGTTTTCGCTGCATTTTTGGCTGAGATATGATGCGACCTATCGGCCCTCCGTCAAGGACCAAATATAACTATAACTTAAGTTGTCTATACAAGGAGTTTTGAACATGCCACAAGCCGATAATATGTCACCACTGATGCGCTTCATGTTTTTAATACATCATTTCATAGAAACAGTGCTGATCAAGTTTAAAACCCAAACTATCATTGCCAGCATCTTACTATGCGTGGTGTACATTGCTCAGCAACAATATCAAACCCACAAGCAACAACAAGCCATACTCAATGCACCACTTCAGCACGATGTGTGGATATTAAACATGGGCCATTTTCAAGCACAACGAAAATACCAAGCACAATACCGTGTAGTACAAGTATTGAGCGTAAGCGAAGAGCACGTTGAGTTACTACAAGGCAGCTTTACTTACCGAAAACTGCGTGGTGCCGAGCGTGCTATCAAACTCGATTCACTGATGTTAGACAGCTATTTCAGAACGCAAACCTTAAAGTTACAACGAAGCGAACTCGCCGATCACTTTGCGCAACAAGCAATTGTGGATGTATACCGTCCAAATGATATTTATGTACTCGGTGGAATCGTCAAAAGACGCGCTATACCCAGTGCCATCAATTCAAATATTCATGCCAAGGTAGCACTGAACCCACACAACAACGACGCTATTGCACTTTTTAGACAAGGTGATTTGCCAGCCGCTCGGGCGCAGTTTTTATTAGCGGCACAACAAGGCGATAGCTGGGGTCAATATAACTTAGCGGGCATGTTGGAAAATGGCCAAGGTGGCGAACAAGACTTACCACAAGCTATCCATTGGTTAGAGCAATCAGCACAACAGCAAAACCCCAAAGCACAACTTGCACTACAGCAATTGTGCCAAATACACATTCAGCTATGTGAAGTCAGCCCCATGCGCAGCCACTAAATACTGCTCAAATGCATCGGCATTAACTGGCTTGCTATGTAAATAGCCTTGGGTGTAGTCGCAATCTAGTTCTTTGAGCAGGGCTAATTGTGCTTGTGTTTCAACACCCTCGGCAACAACACTCAGGTGCAAATTAGTCGCCATGGAAATAATCGCACTCACCATCGCCCTGTCTTCCGCATCTTCAGGCAAGTCTTTAATAAACTCTTTGTCTATCTTAAGCTTGGACAGCGGGAAGCGTTTTAAGTAACTCAAAGATGAATAACCCGTACCAAAATCATCTATGGCCAATTCCACCCCCATGTCTCGGAGCGCGCGTAACTGCCTTAAAATATGATCGGAGTTATCGGCGAGCACATTTTCCGTGATCTCTATGGTTAAACATTGGCTGGCAAGGCCTGTTTCGCGTAACACCGCCCCCACCAAGGCCGAAATATCTTGGCGTTTAAACTGCGTGCTAGACACATTCACACTGATGAAAAACGGCGCTTCCAGCCTATCGCACCAACTTTTTGCCTGTGAACAAGCCTGATACAACACCCATTCCCCCATCGCCAAAATGAGACCAAGCTCCTCACTGACAGGAATAAACTCAGAAGGTGGCACCAACCCCAAAGATTCACTGTGCCAACGCAGCAAGGCTTCCGCGCCCACTACCTGTCCAGCTTTATCATGCAGTGGCTGGTAGGCAAGTGATAGCTCTTTATTGATTAAGGCCTTGTGCAGCGCGCCTTCTAGCTGACTGCGTGCTTTGGCATTTTCATGCATTGCTGAAGTATAAAATTGAAAGCAGTTACGACCATGCTCTTTGGCTTTGTACATAGCACTATCCGCATTTCGCAGCAGCACCTTTCGGCTATTGCCATCATCAGGGTAAAAGGTGATCCCCATGCTGCCAGAAACAAATGCTTCATGCCCTTCTAGCACAAACTGGCTGCTTAACTGGTGTAAAATCTTATTGGCAATTTTCTCAACATCACTGATCTGCTTAATATCATGTAGCAAAATCGCAAACTCATCGCCGCCCAATCTCGCGACGGTATCACTACTGCGTGTGCAATCTTGGATACGTTGTGCGGCTTCAATAAGCAGCAAATCGCCAATATGGTGACCCAAGGTATCATTCACCGCTTTAAATCGGTCTAAATCGATAAAACAAATGGCCAAACGGGTGCCTTGCTCTTTTGCACTCTCAAGGGCCACATCAAATTTTTCGTGATAGTGGTGACGATTTGCTAGGCCGGTCAAAGTATCAAAGTTAGCTTGCTGCCACATCAGTTGTTCATGATGTTTGCGTGACGTAATGTCATTGAACAAGGCAACATACATTTCAATCTCACCTTGCAAGTCAAAAACTGCCGATACTTGTAACCAACTCGGATACACCTCACCATTTTTGCGTCGATTCCATATTTCACCTTCCCAGTGACCTCGCTCATTCAATGCCTGATAAAGCGTGCCAAAAAATGCGTTATTATGGTGACCGGAATTAAACATGGAAGGCGACTGACCAAGCACTTCATCAATGCTAAAACCTGTGATTTCAGTAAATGCACGATTGACCATTTGAATGCAGTTATCTCTATCTGATACCAACACCCCTTCACTGGTTGTTTCAAATACCTTGGCGGCCAAACGTTGCTGTTTTTCAACCTCTAAACGTTCGCTCACATCTTGTAGCACATACACATAGCCAAGCTGTTGTTTATTCGCATCAAGCACAGGGTTTTTAGTCACACTGAAGGTGCGTCTCATTTCCATACGCTCAATGGCTATATGCTCATGATGACAACTAGACTGCGTGACGCAAGGCGCATCCCCCAACAAAGCAGAGATGGGTGCTCCCATCAACTTAGCAAAATCCGCAAATGTCTTTGACACACCCTGGTTAGCTGAGCGGATCTTGCCGTGTTCGTCGGTAAATATCAGTAAGTCTTCAATGCCATTAAAAATGGCGTTTAAGCGTGCGCCCTGGGCTTCCGTACGGCGTTTTGCGTTACGCAAGCGTACCAATAACACACTCAAGGCAACACTAAAAATCAACAAAGTGACTATCACCAACACCAACAGTAACTGCCGAATGTCATTCACCGCTTGTATTTCTTTGGTTTGCAGCGCGACTTGCTCTTCTAAGTTATTTTGGTAATACCACAGGGAATCTTGCAATGTGCGTTGTGCGCTAATGTCATGGATCACAGAAAGTAACTGTGTTTCACCCGCGTCATCAACAAAAGGAGTTGAATACACGCTCACTGTGCGCAATGAATCGTCGGCCAGTTTATGCCTAAAAATAAAATAATTGCGCCCCTCTTCCATCGCTAAAGCGCGCTCTTGTGCCACCTGTTCGGGATCGAGCTGATTAATATCTTGAATACGCATAGTATGCAAAGCATCATGGGAGTAACCATAAAACTGCACCGCAGCCTTGTTCGCAGCGATGATTTCTCCAGATTGCGGATTGATGATCATCATCACAGCGCTATGTTCAGCAAACGCAATATCGTCTTTAGAAAAAGCAAACGATGTACCGCTGATAATTGATATACATAGCATTATTATTTTTATTATCTGCAAACCCACTACCACCACTGATTTAAAGGCGTAGCAACGACTATAGAGCAAAGCGTCCTCTTTGAAAACAGACTAAATCACTAAGTATTGCACAATATCAAATAACTAACTTAATGGTGCTTCCCGCCGCGCTCGAATCACTGCCCATTTTAAAATGAGCTTGATATACTGACGCCAAACTCACATGCTCAGTAACGAAATGAAATATAAAGATTTGCGAGATTTTATTGACCGCTTGGAAGCGCAGGGTGAATTAGTTCGTATCCGTCAGCCTATTTCCACTAAATTGGAAATGACAGAGATTGCGGACAGAACACTGCGGGCCGGCGGTCCAGCGCTATTGTTTGAAAACCCGGTTGGCTTTGATATTCCCGTGTTGGCCAATTTATTTGGTACCCCAAAACGCGTTGCGATGGGAATGGGCCAATCAGACGTTAACGCACTGCGTGAAGTCGGTAAGTTACTCGCATTTTTGAAAGAACCTGAGCCACCAAAAGGCATAAAAGAAGCGCTTGGTCAGCTGCCCGCCTACAAACAAGTACTCAACATGCCCGCCAAGGAAGTGAAAAAAGCCCCTTGCCAGCAGGTTGTAAAAAGTGGCGATGACGTTGATTTAACCAAACTCCCCATTCAACACTGTTGGCCGGGTGATGCCGCACCACTTATTACATGGGGATTAACGATCACCAAAGGCCCTTACAAAAAACGCCAAAACCTGGGCATTTATCGCCAACAACTATTGGGTAAAAATAAAATCATTATGCGTTGGTTATCACATCGTGGCGGCGCGCTTGATTTTCAGGAGTGGTGTAAAGAAAACCCCGGAGAACCTTACCCGGTTTCTGTGGCGTTGGGTGCGGATCCGGCCACCATTTTAGGTGCCGTAACGCCTGTCCCTGACACCTTAAGCGAATACGCCTTTGCAGGCTTATTGCGCGGTGCAAAAACCGAAGTGGTCAAGTCTATTTCTAATGACTTACAAGTGCCAGCAAGTGCTGAAATTGTGCTTGAAGGTTATATCATGCCAGGCGAAATGGCCCCAGAAGGCCCATACGGTGACCACACTGGTTACTATAACGAAGTGGATGACTTTCCAGTCATGACAGTCACCCATATCACCCATCGTGAAAACCCAATTTATCATAGTACCTACACCGGCCGTCCACCGGATGAACCGGCAATTCTAGGCGTGGCATTAAACGAGGTCTTTGTACCTATTCTGCAAAAACAGTTTCCTGAAATTGTAGATTTTTATTTACCGCCGGAAGGCTGCTCATACCGCATGGCCGTGGTGACTATGAAGAAACAATACCCGGGACACGCTAAGCGCGTAATGATGGGGGTTTGGTCGTTCCTAAGACAATTTATGTACACTAAATTTGTGATTGTGTGTGACGACGACGTCAACGCGCGAGATTGGAATGATGTGATCTGGGCCATCACCACACGGATGGACCCAACACGAGATACCACGCTCATCGATAACACCCCCATCGACTACTTGGATTTTGCCTCTCCGGTATCGGGTTTGGGTTCAAAAATGGGCTTAGATGCCACCAACAAGTGGCCAGGTGAAACAGACAGAGAATGGGGAGAGCCCATCGTTATGGATGACGCAACAAAACAACGCGTTGATGAGATTTGGGATAGCTTAGGGATCCCCACTCAGCAATAGGATAACGCTGGGTGCTGTGATAGAGTGCCCATACTTTATACAAATACATATTTAATCGCCGTGCGAAAGGTAAATTATGCAATTAGTTAAAGCTGAAGTGGCTGCTATCACGCCACTTACAGAATTTATTCATAAGGTGACGCTCAAGCCAGAAGTAGATGTGGAGTTTGAGGCCGGTCATTACTTACAACTGGTATTAGGTGAAAAAGACAAACGCGCTTTTTCAATTGCCAGCCGCCCATCGTTAAAAAATGAATTAGAGCTACATATTGGCGCATCAGGTGCCGATTCTTATGCCATGCAAGCGCTTGAGCACTTACGTGAAGCGCACCAAAACAATGCTCAGGTTAATCTTGAAGTAGGTCTTGGGATCTCACAACTACGTGCTGATGACCCTCGTCCTATCTTGTTATTAGCCGGAGGTACTGGTTTTTCATACGTGAAGTCTATGGCCGATCACCTTGCTGAAATCGGTTGTACACAGCCTGTTTTGTTTTACTGGGGTGTTAAAGACGAATCTGCACTGTATGCTAAAGTAGAAATGGAAGCGTGGGCAAATAGCCGTAAAAATTTCCAATTTATCCCTGTGGTAGAAAACCCATCTGACACATGGCAAGGCCATACTGGTTATGTTCACAAAGCAGTTATGAAAGACATCGTGTCACTTGAGCCGTATAGCATCTACATGGCGGGTCGCTTTGACATGATAGGTATCGTGCGAGATGACTTTATCAATCATGGTGCTGAACGCGAGCACATGTACGCCGATGCCTTTGCATTTATAAAGTAAATGTATCAATATAAATAAAAAACGCGCTGATTAGCGCGTTTTTTATTGCAATTCACATCAGCTATATTTGGCCAGTAAGGCTTGCTTGTCACTGTCGCTTAAAAACGCGATTTCAACGGCATTACGCTGTGCTTGTTCAATGTCAGCTTGCGTCAACCCAGCCTGCGGCGCGGCCTTTTGGTATTCATATTCCAGCTCAATTCCCTGCACCGCCGGATCATCGGTATTCAACGTGGCTAAAATACCATGGGCTAAAAACTGTTTAAGCGGGTGCGTTTCTAAGCTTGCAACCGTGCTGGTTAAGATATTACTAGTTAGGCATGACTCAATCCCTATACGATTATCACGTAAATGGTCCATCAATTTGGGATCTTCAATGGCTTTTACACCATGGCCAATTCGAGTTGCACCCAGTTCGTTTATGGCTTGCCACATGCTCTGCGCACCACGCGCTTCACCTGCGTGAATGGTCACGCCCAAATAGGCATCACGCACTTGCTTAAAATGATCGACGAATAATTCACCCGGATAACCAATTTCATCACCCGCTAAATCAACAGCAACTAAATCATTTTTGCACGCCAATAAAGCATCGAGTTCATATTGGCATTTTTCCACCCCAAAGGTACGCGACATAATGCCAATTAAGTTCACTTTGATGTCTTTACCTTGCGTTGCGGTTTTTATGCCATCTACGATTGCTTCCGTTACCCCTTGTGGATGCAGGTTATGGCTTTGTGCCATATAATACGGACTAAATCTTAACTCGGTATAATCTAGGTTCTGTGCGATCGCGTCGGCCACATTTTCCATCGCAATACGACGACACGCATCATAATCACCCAGTACTTTCACCCCCCAATCAAGCTTAGAGAGGAACGCCATCAAGTCAGGCGCACTGTCGATCACCTGCACATGCTCCCTCAAGCCTTCTAAGTCTTGTGCTGGCAGCGGTAAATTGAACTGCTGGCCAAGTTCTAAAATCGTGTTGGCTCGAACGTTTCCATCAAGGTGGCGGTGTAAATCAAGCAAAGGGAGGGTTTTATTGATCATAGGTCACTCGGCTGCAGATAAAATTTTTGGGATCATACGCGCCTTTAAAACAAGATCAAGAACACATGTCCATTTTTAACCCAGTACCCTATTTATGCAAGTATAAAAAAGCCAGCAATGTGCTGGCTTAATAAGGTGTTTACCAAGAGTGACGAGCAAGCTGGTAGGCCCGCTGATATTGGCCTGTTTGTTCAAAAGCATATAAAGCAGGCTCTATCCAAATGCTTTGCCAATCGGCCTCCGGTAAACTGGCAAATATTTTCGCAGCTAACTCAAAGTCGCCCTCGGCATTGGCCATACACGCTAAACAAACCAGTAGTTCGCTATGCTCAGGTTGCTTTTTCAATTGTGCTTGAATAACCTGCATCAGCTTTACATCTTTTCCTTTAGCATGTGCTAATACTTGCGCAAGTTGGTGGTACTGTCCTTTTTTTGCAAACTTCACTAGTACATCATGAATATCGACCATCAAACCTTGTGAGGCCATCGCCTTCAGGTAGGCTGTTTGCGCATGGCTTTGTATCGCTTTTGGTAAAGCTGAAAAGAAATTAGAGGCGTTAGAGCCAGCGGCGCTGAAGAAACGTTTAAAAAAGCTCTGCCATTGCCCATGCGCTAAGTCCATATGTTTGTATTTGCTTTTCAGTGTTTCCATCACTTCATCAAGCTTTTGTTCTTGTAGTAAGCCCTCTAAGTAACTGCTAATCGCCGCAGCACTGGGTTTCTTTTGCTCCATCGGCAGTGCCAGCAAGGCCAATGCTTGTTCTGACTGATTGGCGTTAAGCCATAACTTGGGCACTTGCCCTTGCGCCTCATCAGACATCATTTGTAAGTGAGTCAAAGCCTGCGTTTGATCGTTGTCTAGCAACGCGGCTTTTGCCAACATTGCATGTTGTTGGTCTTGCCAAGACTCAGGGGCATCTACTTTTGAAAACGCTAATTTAATCGATTGCGTATCGTCATTCAGTAATCCCCATACCGCCTGATTAAACGCTTGCTGAGATTTAGCTCGACGTTTATTACTAAAGTGCCCAGTGGTAGAGCGATACGCTCTCCATGCCCAACCAAATACAAATTTAATGACGAGTAATACGGCAAACGCTAGGACAAATAAAGTCGCAAATGAAAACAGCGTACCTTCTATAGTGGTCTCGTTGAATGCGATCAGCACATAGCCCGCTTCATCGATTAGCAAGTGACCCGCCGCCAAGGCAACTGCTATAACAACAATGACTAAAAGCAATTTTATCATTGCAACCACTCCTTCAACGCCCCTCCAGACACTAACTCTACCTTGCTATGAAACTGCAACGACATTTGTTGTAGCACTTCTAATTGGGCTTGCATTGCCTGTACGGCAGCATCTTTTTGATCAAAATGCTGTTCAAGTGTTTGCGAAGCACCATCAAGCGCCGTAAAGAAAATACTCGCTTGCTTATCCATTAAGGCTGTTTGCGCTTGCGACAAATAGCTACGTAACTGCGCACGCAACAATTGCTGATGTTGTCCATCCAACAATGGATCTACCACAGGCATTTCTCGCGACTTAATCGTCAAAAATGTTGCTTTAAATTGCTGCCATGAGTGCTGAATATTACTACGCCAATCACCTAACTCGTTGGATAAAGCATGCTCTGGTTTTGTTTTCGGTTCTGGTAATTTAAAAACTTGTAATGCTAAGCTGCCTGCTTGGTTCAACATACCATTTAATTGCAAATAAGTTGCTTCTAAAGCCGGTTTAGGCTGCGCTTGTAAAGTGGCAATGTCCGTCGCGATTGCGCTTAGCAGCTGGGTATTGTTCGACTCATTTTGCACTACCTGATACAAGCGTTGTAACACCGCAATTGCACCTTCAAAATCCCGCTCAGCATGGGCTTTAAACTCTGCCATGCGCTGTAAATACTGCGCTTCACTGCTTAAAGCACCACTTACCTGCTGTTTGGCTTGAGAAAGGGCACTTTCAATCTGCCCTTCTACCGCTTGAGATTGTGCCGCTAAACGCGCTTCAATCTCCTGCATCAGTTTGCTGTCAGCGGCTTGCATAGCCACCACCTGCTGCTGTGACTGAGTTAGCTGTTTTTGCAACTGCGCATTATGCGCTTTTAACTCGGCCAATGCCGCATAGGTTTTATCGCTGATCTGTTGACCGTGAATAATTAAGCCCGCGGTTGCTGCACCGCCTGCTAATGCCACCAACAAGGCGAGGATAGCTAGTTTACTGACTTTTTGCTTAAAAACCGGTTTTTCGCTTGATGCGGGTGCTGCTACATCTTGCGATTGCATATTTTGCTCACTCATATGGCTACCTTGCTGATCTTGGTTTGGCACGATGGAATTGAATATCGCCAGATCCCCTGGCCCCTCGGCAATCGTAATATGTTGCCTATCCACGTCATACGTGGTCTGTACATAATCTGCGCTGCGTTCACTGACCAAATAAAATTGTTTTGCTTTAAGCCAGTCTAGTTTTTCTTTGTTCTGAGCATTAAAAATGGCATCAATACCCGCATTGCTGGTCACGACTATACCGTCTATTTGCTGAGCACGCCAGTGGTCTAACCAGCCATCAGAGTATGTTTTTTCACCCAAGCGTTCATACACAGCACAGAGATTGACGATGGCACCACGCTGCTTAAAGGTGTTTGCCAACAACGCACGACCCCCCCGCCCTTTAACAATAACAACCTGTTTATCGTCTATTTTTTGCAATTGAGGTAAGGCAAGTAAGCCTTCTGAATCTTGCTGTTTGGGACTGAGCGCTGTAACGCCAAATTGAGAGTGTAAGACCTTCGCGGTTTGTTCCCCCACCGCGAACACTTGCGCGGTTTGGGGCAGTTTATCAAGCTGTGTAGCGAGATGTTTAACGGCATCTTGGGAAATAAACACCAAGATATCGGCCTCTGCAATAGGTGCCAGTTCATGCGCCGAAAGCGCGCAGGCTTCGATGCGCAACACTGGGGTGTGTACACTGGCAACACCAGCTTGGGTCAATAGTTCAATTAACTGTTGACCCTTTCCTTCTGGTCGAGTGACGGCAATTCGCATCATTTTGCGTCTTTATAAACCTCAGCCAAAATTTTATCCGCGCCTTGCGCCAATAACTTTTCAGCCAACTCTAAACCTAATTGCTCGGCATCCACACTTGGACCAGAGACCTCTGCGCGTAAAATTTCGCTGCCATCAACGGCTCCCACTAAACCACGTAAAGTCACTTGCTCACCTTCCACCTCAGCATAAGCGCCAATTGGTACCTGACATCCCCCTTCCAAACGACGGTTCATGGCACGCTCTGCCAATACACGGGTGCGTGTAACGGCATGCTCAAGCGGAGCTAAATAGGTTTTGGTTTGTGCATCATCACTGCGACACTCAATCCCTACGGCACCTTGACCATTGGCCGGCAATGATTGCTCTGGTTCAATGTAACTTGCGATGCGCTCTGACATTTCTAAACGCAGTAATCCAGCAGCAGCGAGGATAATGGCATCATAATCACCATTATCTAGCTTGGCTAAACGAGTATTCACATTGCCGCGTAAATCTCGAATATCCAAATCTGGGCGCAGAGCACGAATTTGGCACTGACGGCGTAGGCTTGAAGTGCCCACAACGGCACCTTGGGGTAGCTCATCCAGTTGCTTGTACTGGTTTGACACAAATGCATCCCTTGGGTCTTCACGTTCACAAATGGTGTAAAGCTCTAACCCTTCAGGAAACTCAACCGGCACATCTTTCATTGAATGTACCGCGATATCAGCACGACCATCGAGCATTGCTTGCTCTAGCTCTTTAACAAACAAGCCTTTACCACCAATTTTTGCCAATGGCGTGTCGAGTATAATGTCCCCTTGCGTCGACATTGGAACCAGTTCAACGTTTAGTTCTGGATGAAAGTGCAATAGTTGCGCTTTAACAAACTCCGCTTGCCATAGTGCCAATGCACTTTTTCTTGTCGCAATTCGCAAGGTATGTTGTTGTGTCATGATAAACCTTTAATGGCCCTTATTGGGCGTCTGAAATAATTCGAAAAGATTTTTGTGCCAGTAGCTGACCTTGTTCGGTGACTACCTCCACACGCCAAGGCCCCGTTTGGCTTGGCATAATGTTTTTACTTGAATACGTTCTAAAGCGCACCGCGCTGATCTCAAGTGAAATTTCCGCCATGAGCTGATCTTGATGAAACCATAAATGCTGGATCGTTTGTCCTTGCATATTATTCACTTCAGTAAAGAAATACAGCTTATCGTCAAAAGCGCTTCTATCTAAGTTTTCTTTTAATACATCGATAGGCTCACGCCCCACCACACCGGTAGTTAATACAGCGCGGCTGACTAAATTAGTATCTATCTGCGCCCCAAGTGCCACGCTTTTCACATTGGCACCCTCAGCAAATTCATTGACGCTTACTTCAACATCATCAATTTGCTGATCCACTTCGCTTTGTGATGCACTTTCATCTGCAAGCTGTGATTCAACAACACGCTCATTGTCTGAGGCAACAGAGGTAGATGCTGCAACTTCAGGCTCTGTTTCAGTTGATGTATTTACAAGAGCCGTATCGACTTGCGCTATCTCGTTCTGTTCGGCTTGCGCTGGCTGTTTATCCACCGTTTCTGCCAACTCAGTCGCCGATGCAGCTAAAGCACTATCGCTGAGTTTTTCACGCACATCACTGGGCGTATCGCTATCAAGTTGAGCTAGAACGACTTTGAGAGGTTCGGATTGAGGTGCTAATTCGTCGGCATTAACTGAATTCATCAACCCATAAGCCAGCGCTACAGCAAATAACAACACAATACTAGAAGCCGCAAAAATACGTCGCCAGTGCCATTGATAGCTCACTTTTGCATTGGCTTGTGGCACCCGATTAACCGACGTTTTTATTACGATCCTTTGTGTCATTGCTGCAGCTCCTCAATATTAAGATAATGTCTCTATCAACCAGTTACGAATAGCAACCAATTCCTCATAGCACACCTGATGGGCCATAGGGTAATCTTGCCAGCTCACGTCGTAACCTTGGTTTGTCAACACGTCGTAGGCTTGGCGTCCCGCCGACATATCCACCACCGGGTCTTGATTGCCGTGCGCCATAAAAATATTCAATTGTGTTTGCTGCGCTTCATCAGCCAATTTTTGCGGCACGCACATATAAGTAGATAATGCCATAACGCCCGCAATTTTAAACGCTAATCGTGGCGCTAAATGCAAAGCAATCACACCACCTTGCGAAAAACCAGCCAAAATAATTCGCTCAGGGGCAATGCCTTTATCTAATTCTGCTTGGATCAATTGCTCAACCGCAGCGGCTGACTCTCTCACACCCGTCTCATCGGCACGGTTATCTAGATCAAACGATTTGATATCATACCAAGCACGCATCACCATACCGCCATTAATGGTGACCGGTTGTTCTGGGGCATGCGGAAAAATAAAACGCACACCCAACTCCTCGGGCAAATTAAGCTCAGGCGCAATGGGTAAAAAACCTTCCCCTGAATCACCTAAACCATGTAGCCAAATGATGCTGCCCTTATGCTCACCTTTTGCGGCGTATTCTACAAATGGCAGCATTAGTTTTGTTCCCACACAATTTGAGTACCCGCTTGGCGAGTGGCTGCATCACACATAAACTGCCAAAACTCCGCGCCAGAACGGTTGTCTATCCACTTATCGCCATGTAATTCAAAGTGATGGCCATTAAATTTCGTTGCAACCCACACCTGATGTAATGGCGCTTGCTTGTTGATCACGATTTTACTTTTATCGGCAAAAATGATTTCTAAAATACCCGAAGCCGACTCGTAATCTAAATCAGCGTCACAGTCGTCTATTTGTTCTTCAATGGTGAGCATTAAGGCGTCAGCCAACTCATGGTACTCGGAATCAGTCATAAGGTTTCCCTCTGGGTACAAAATTAATGTCAGCAAGCATCAAAATACTTACTTCAGTAGCTGCTTTTTTTACGAATTCTGTTACTCTGCGATTATAAAGCCACTGACATCATTAATCTAATGAAAGCGACATTCTCTCAAACAAGCTTATTTTTTTTGGTTATTTTCACTACCCTTATACTTGCAGGATGTGGTCAAAGTGGGCCGCTCTATTTGCCTGAAAAACAAAAGAGTCAAACCACGAACCAAACCCAGCAGGCTCAGTCAAACAGCAGTAATAACGCCAATGACACACAAACCAAAAAGCAGGATGACTAGATGGACTTTTTTCAATACAAAAATGAGCAACTTTTTGCCGAAGATGTCGCGGTAGCCGATATTGCTAAACAACATGGTACACCCTGTTATGTGTATTCGCGTAAAACCTTAGAGCGACATTACCACGCTTTTACCGATGCAGCTGAAGGCCATTCTCATTTAGTGTGTTATGCCGTTAAAGCTAACTCCAATATTGCAGTGTTAAACGTGTTAGCACGATTGGGCGCAGGGTTTGATATTGTTTCTCAAGGTGAGTTAGCACGCGTTATTCAAGCCGGTGGCGATACCAGCAAAGTGGTATTTTCTGGGGTTGCCAAAACGGCGGATGAAATTGCCTTTGCGCTCTCACACAACATTAAGTGTTTTAATGTTGAGTCGATTGCTGAACTGGATAGGATCAGTGACGTTGCTAAAAAGAATAACACCACCGCACGCGTGTCTATTCGGGTCAACCCAGATATCGATGCAAAAACGCACCCTTATATTTCAACGGGTTTGAAAGAGAATAAGTTTGGTATTGATATTAAACAAGCGTTTGATGTATACCAACGCGCCTATGCGCTGCCTGGTATTGAAGTCGTGGGTGTTGATTTTCACATTGGCTCGCAATTAACGGAAATCGAACCCTTTTTAGCAGCCCTTGATAAAGTATTAGAACTGGTTGAACAGTTAAAGCGCGCAGGTATTGAGCTGCAACATTTAGATATTGGTGGCGGCTTAGGTGTACCTTACGACAGTGAGAAACCACCGCACCCCAGTGCATATGCCGCAGAAGTGAAAGCAAAATTAACTGCCTACCCCAATCTTGAACTGGTCTTTGAGCCCGGTCGCGCAATTGCGGCGAATGCCGGAATTTTAGTGACCAAAGTTGAATACCTAAAATGTTCTCAAGACAAACACTTTGCCATTGTCGACGCGGGCATGAATGACATGCTGCGTCCATCGCTCTATCAAGCTTGGCAAAATATTATCGCCGTTAACCCGCGCTCAGATGACACACCAACCCACAACTATGATGTGGTAGGTCCGGTATGTGAGACTGGGGACTTTCTTGGCAAAAATAGGCTGTTAGCTATTCAAGCTGGGGATTTACTGGCGCAACGCAGCGCAGGCGCGTATGGCTTTACCATGAGTTCCAACTATAACTCTCGTCCAAGAGTGGCCGAATTAATGGTCGATGGTGACCAATGTTACGTGGTGCGCCAACGCGAGACCATCTCGTCACTGTGGCAAGGCGAACACGTATTACCTTAATTTGTTAATGACAGCGATGCCCAGCGCGTGGCAAAGTAAACTCAGTTGGAGTTGTATTAAAACATTATGTTTGTAAATTTTTCAAAAATGCATGGTTTGGGTAATGACTTTGTGGTGGTCGACAACATCACCCAAAATGTATTTTTATCTCGAGACCAAATCAAAAAACTCGCTGACAGAAACTTTGGCATTGGCTTTGATCAACTGTTGATGGTTGAAGCCCCTTATTCACCGGATCTCGACTTTCATTATCGTATTTTCAATGCCGACGGCACAGAAGTAGAACAGTGTGGCAATGGTGCGCGCTGCTTTGCCCGCTTTGTACGCATGAAAGGTTTAACCAATCGCCATAAAGTCACCGTGTCTACCAAATCGGGTAACATCACCCTGTACTCTGAAAAAGACGGCCAAGTGACGGTCAATATGGGTCATCCACATTTTGCGCCCAGCAGTGTCCCTTTTAAGGCCAGTAAACCTGAATTAACTTACATTTTACGTGTGCAAGAACATACCGTTTTTTGCGGCGTGGTTTCTATGGGTAACCCGCATTGCGTGCTAGAAGTGGACGACATAAACACCGCCAATGTGGATGAGCTAGGGCCGCTACTTGAAACCCATGAGCGTTTTCCTGAGCGCGCTAATGTTGGCTTTATGCAGATCCTCAATCCTGAACATATCAAACTGCGTGTTTGGGAACGCGGTGCACAAGAAACCTTAGCGTGTGGCAGTGGTGCCTGTGCTGCCGTTGCTGTTGGCATCGCGCAGAAAAAGCTCGCCAACACCGTACGTGTTGATTTACCCGGTGGTAGTTTACAAATACGTTGGCAAGGTGAAGGGCACAGTGTGAAAATGACGGGTCCCGCAGAGCATGTTTTTGACGGGCAGATCTCACTATAAATTTTGGGGGAACGATGACAAATAAAACTGATATTGATGAACAGCAAGTCTGTGATTATTTAACCCATCACCCCGACTTTTTAATCAAGCATCCATACGTGTTGCTAGAACTTGAATTGCAAGGCCAAAGTGAAGGGCTGCCTAATCTAGCTTTGCAGCAACAGCGTTTGTTGCGCGAAGAAAATGCCCAACTTAAACAGCAAATTAAGACCATGTCACAATGCGCCCTTGAAAATGAACAAGTTTTTAAATTACTGAGTGAATGCCAAAGACAACTGTGGCATTGCCATAGTTTTATAGAGTTAGCGTCACATTTAGCCGATACGCTGGTTCGTGCACCTTATATCATTAGTTGTGAACTTACGCCCTATGACAACAAGTTGGATGACATCATCACACGGCGCTTAGCTAACACCGGTGTCTACCTGGGTCGCCTATCTAGTCAAGAACGCGAGCTGCTGTGGCAACAGCCTGAAAACGTGCAATCGGTGGCCCTGTACCTAATTGGCGATACACAAAAACCCGAAGCGCTGCTCGCCTTTGCAAGCAACAGTGCAGAACACTTTGCCCCCAGTAACGACAACTTATTTATGCAAGAGTTTGTTACCTCTTTGCAACTGCGTTTAAGCGCTTTGGCGTAAACTGGTGGCGGCCGACGACGTACAACTGAGTGATTTATGGCTGCAGCCCATCCATGATTTTATGGGCTACCTGCGCCATGAAAAGCAGTATTCCAACCATACCATTACTCAGTATCGAACCCAGTTACTACAAGCGGCCGAGTACTTCGCGCCCATAGCACCCAGTTGGTTGCAGGTCAGCAGTGAACAAATTCGTCGCTTCAGCATGCAATTAAGAGCCAAGCAGTACAATCCACGCAGCATTAATTTAAAGCTCAGCTGTATTCGCAGCTTATATAAGTTTTTAAAGGTGAAGCATAATCAAAAAAGTACAGTCACTAATCCTGGTGAAGGGATCAAGGGCCCCAAGTTTGATAAACCACTCCCCAAAAACCTCGATGTGGATCAAATGGCGCAACTACTATCGATCAGTGATGACGATGCATTAGCGGTGCGCGACAAAGCAATGATGGAACTCATGTATTCCAGTGGTTTACGTATTAGTGAGCTGGTAAACGTGAACCTTGGTGATATACGTGATGGTGAAATTCGCGTATTGGGTAAAGGCTCAAAAGAGCGAGTGGTCCCAGTGGGTGGTAAAGCGTTGCAAGCGCTTGAGCAATGGCTGGTACTCAGAGGGCAGTTTGCGCATGAAGGAGAAATTGCTGTATTTTTGAGTCGCCGTAAACAACGCATTTCAATTCGTCACGTACGAGAGCGCATGAAAGAATGGGGCTTAAAACAAGGGATCAGCACACCTATCCACCCTCATAAGTTACGCCACTCTTTTGCCAGTCATATGCTAGAATCCAGTGGCGATTTAAGGGCCATTCAAGAGATGCTTGGCCACAGTAGCTTGTCGGCAACACAAGTTTATACGCATGTCGATTTCCAGCATCTAGCGAAGGTGTACGATAAGGCTCATCCAAGAGCCAAAAAGCGCAGCCATAACAAATAACCAAAAAGCGAGTTAGTAATATGCGATTTAACCGTGCTATCGGTCACATAAAAGTACTCAGTTTTGACTTAGATGATACGCTCTATAACAACCATCCTATCATTGCGCGCGCCTTAAAAGCGCAAGATGACTATCTCGCGCAAGTCGTAAATTGGCCACATCAAGACGGTCAGTTTTGGGAACGCTGTCGTCGTCAGGCAAGGATAGAGAACCCCGCCATTGAGCATGATGTCAGCGCTTGGCGCAAACAAGCCTTATACCTTGGTATGCTTGAATGTGGTTATGCACCTTCAAAAGCAAAACAGCATGCGGAACTTGCTTTTGACGCATTTTCGCAAGCGCGTAGTCAAATTGTGGTCCCCGAACCCGTGATCACGATGCTAAAGCAATTAAGTCAGCATTACACCCTTATCGCCATTACCAACGGCAATGCCGATGTTGAGCAGTTTAATTTAGCAGGCATGTTTTCACTGGTGCTACAGGCTGGCGTTGATGGACGCGCAAAGCCTTATCGCGACCTGTTTGATAATGCAGCTCAACAATTGCATGTTGAAAACGCGCAAATACTGCATATCGGTGATAACCTCGACACCGACGTACAAGGCGCCAATAATGCACACTGCCACAGCATGTGGCTCAATAACCAAGATGAAAGCTACCGCTACCGTGGCTTAGCGGATATTGAGATCACCGACATCCTGCAACTCAGCCACTTTCACGCCTAACGCCACCGATAATTTCCGCCAGCCTCGCTTGGTTGCATTCAGCCAAGCTTTGGCGTACTAATAAAAGCTGACGTAAAAACAAACAATAATGGAACACACTATGTCAGCACAGGATACTGGGTTCTTTGGTCACCCAAAGGGTCTTTCAACACTCTTTTTCACTGAAATGTGGGAACGCATGAGTTATTACGGCATGCGTGCCTTATTGGTTTTATTTATGACAGCCAGCCTGCAAGAGCAAGGGCTTGGTTTTACTGTCGCCTCAGCCGCCGCTATTTATGGTCTTTACACTGGCGCCGTGTATTTCCTTGGCTTACCCGGAGGATGGGTCGCAGACCGTCTTCTCGGCGGGCAAAAAACCGTTTGGTACGGCGGTATCATTATTATGTGTGGCCACATCATCTTAGCAATCCCCAGCACTCATTCTTTTTTTGTTGGCTTAATTTTTGTGGCCTTCGGCACTGGGCTTTTAAAACCCAATATCAGCGCCATGGTTGGCCAGCTTTACAGCTCGGAAGATGAACGCCGCGACAGTGGTTACGCCATTTATTACATGGGGATCAACATGGGCTCCGTGATTGGCTACTATGTGTGTGGCTACTTCATGGAGAATGTTGGCTGGCACTATGCCTTTGGTGCAGCCGCAGTCGGCATGGCTATTGGCCTTATTCAATATCGCCGTACCTTAGGCAACATTGCAGGCGTCGGCGAGCAACCCACCAACCCATTTGAACCGCAACAAGCTAAAAAAGTGTGGGGGGTCATTGCAGCAGCGATAGCGACAGTCGCGGCCATCACCGCACTGACTTACATGGGCATCATTGTCATAAATCCCGTAGTTCTTGCACAATATGTAGCCATCGCCTTTACCATTATTTTCTTTATCTATTATGGTTTTATCTATTTTAAAGGGGAGTTAGATGACGATGAGAAAAAGAAAATGTGGGCTTTATTTTTTGTCTGTGTTGCCTCGGCTTGTTTTTGGTCTGGCTTTGAACAAGCAGGCTCATCATTGAACTTATTTGCCCGTGACTATACCGACCGAATGATTGGCTCCTTTGCGATCCCTACCGCTTGGTTTCAATCCGCTAACGCCATTTTTATTATTATTCTATCGCCGTTTTTTGCTGCGCTTTGGATCAACCTAGCCAAACGCATGATCACCCCGTCATACAATATGAAATGCGCCATTGGTTTGGTAATAATGGCCAGCGGCTTTTTGGTGATGTTTATGGCATCGCAATATGCGGCTCAAGGGTTAAAAGTAGCACCCTATTGGTTGATCACCACCTACTTTTTACACACAGTGGGCGAGTTATGTTTAAGCCCTGTGGCACTCAGTGCAGTCAGTAAACTCTCACCTAAGCGTTTTGCGGGGCAAATGATGGGCGTGTTTGTACTCACTTACTCAATTGGCAACATTATTTCAGGCTTGTTGGCAGGTCACTTTGACCCCAATAAAGTGGAAGAAATGCCCAATTTATACCTACAAATAAGCTTATTCTGCATAGGTGTTGGCATCATTGTTGGGTTACTCAGCTTCAAGTCAAAACACTGGGAAAGCGACGCGAAAGTTAACCACGCATAAAGTATGTTGCCACCTTACAAAACTTGCTAAGCTAGCGGCTCATTTAAGGAACAAACCCTTGGGGAGCCGCTATGCAAAAAGTTATGATCACAGGTGCCACCGGATTATTAGGCCGCACGCTTTATTCCACCCTCACTGAACATTTTGATGTCATTGGCACCGGGTTTAGTCGCGCCAAGGCCCCTTTACACGCACTGGATTTAGGCGACCAACAAGCCGTTATTGATTTTTTAGATAACCATCAACCTGATGCGCTTATTCATGCGGCAGCCGAGCGCAAACCCGACGTATGTGAAAACTCACCAGAGCAAACTATCGCGCTCAATGTTGCGGCAAGCCAGTTTTTAGCTGAGCAATGTGCGCAGCGCAATATTCGTTTTTTATTTATCAGTACCGACTATGTGTTTGATGGTAACTACGCACCTTATTTTGAACATGATGCGCCAAACCCACTCAACCTGTACGGCCAAAGTAAAGCCAGTGCTGAGCAAGCAGTGTTAGCTGCATCCGAAAAACACAGCATTATTCGTGTTCCGGTTTTATATGGTACGGTAACGCATTTAGCAGAATCAGCTGTGTCTGTTATCGCCACGTCTATCAGCGCTACAGCACAAAGCCATCAAGATAATTGGGCGGTACGCTACCCCACACATGTTGAAGACATTGCATTTACTTTACGAGATTTATTAAAGCAGCCAGCGCAACTCGGTGGCATTTTTCATATTTCTGATAACCAAGCCATGACCAAATACACCATGGCCTGCATCATGGCAGATATTCTCGGCTACCCAACGTCCTTGATAGAACGGGTCGATGAGCCACAACAAGATGCACCGCGACCATACGACTGCGCCTTGGCAGATTCTCGATTGAAAAATTTGAGGATTGCTTATGGACGAGATTTTAAAACTGCGATTAAAAATATTATTTCTCGACCGGAGATAGTGTAAATAGAACCTGTAGTTAACACTTCCAATAAGGGGCTAATTTAGCCCCTTTTCTGTAACTTGTAAGTAAAAAACTCAATCCATTAAGCTTAGAACTTACTCGTACAAGTTGCTGTCGCAGTTACACCTATTTGCTGAGATTTACCACTTAGCTGCCAGTAACCATTACTTTGAGATAAGCTTACCGATTCACCTGAACCTTTAAATTTACCTGAGATTTTAGTTAAGTAACAAACATTAGTCGCGGCAGGCGCTAATGTTTTAGTTCCTTCACCTTGTCTCCAAGTGTAAGCACGAAGGTTCGGAGCTGCACGATATAAACAAGCTGCACTAGCTTTTACACTGTGCTGATCAGAAGTACCACCTAAGTACACACCTGTACCTGTATTTTTAACTTCGATAGACTCTTTCCAACCCTCGAACTTACCACTCATGCCCGTCAGGAAACAGACGTTGTTGCTATCACCCATGTACACATCGCTTTGACCCTGTTCCCAAGTATCAAATTGTGTATACAAATCACCTTTCGGATTAGTAACACAAGTCGCCGTTGCTGCAACGTTATCCTGATTTGATTTGCCGCCTAAGTAGTAACTCGCACCTCGTTTTTCTACGCTTACTTCTTCGCCCCAGCCTTCAAACTTACCTTGAACACTCGATAAGAAGCATACACGACCACGTGAAGAACCTAAGCTTACTTGCTGTTCACCTTGTTTCCAGTAAAATGTGCTGTATTGGTATGAACTTGCTTGCGCAACACTCGTCAATGATGCTGCACCAATTGCCGCTAATAAACCTAGTTTGAATAGTTTCATAAAATTTCCTTTTTATTTAAGACGCTGACCCTCTGCCAGCGCGCAAAATATTAACACAAGAAAATTTAATGTAAACACTTTGGGTACAATTAGTGTGGTACGAAAGACTCGCTACACACCCTTATCAGCCAATTGGGTAGTGGGTACTTTTTACAAACTACTTGCAAAAAGCTATGCCAAGCCATTGCTTGCAAACGCTCAATCTCATTCTGTGGCACAATGCCTTGGTAAAGTTGAGCAAAATCCCTTAAAAATTGCACATCGCGACGGCGACTGTTTTTCGCATACCCTTTGCCCGCATAATGAATAAAATCAGCTTCTAAGTATTTCTCGTGCCCAAACATGTCCATACGATTAAATGCACGATCAAGTGATTCATGCTTAATACCATGCTTGTGTAATGTGTAATTAAAATAGCTCTGATCATAATGGGTTATTTCATTACAAACGGCCTGTAAATCTTCTAACTTAGTTAGCTTGAAAAGGGGGCATTGAGTAGACGTTAATATAATACCTGCGTTGTAATACACTGGTCGATGGCTCTTTTTAGGCCAGTCAACTTGACCAAGCGCATCGCAGATCATGGCAACATCATCTGCACGTTCTTGAATAACACCTTCATCAAACCAATAAGCTGTTTCAAGATCAGGATAAAGCTCAAATACATCTCTTGCATGTGGAGTGATTAACACATCGGCATCAACATACAATACCCTATCGTACTGCTCTTGAAGCTCGCCAATTCTTAGCTTCTCAGTCCAAGCAGGGCTCGCATTATGTTTAGGGTTCTTAATATCAATAGGGTAATGAAGTGCATCCGAAATGATCAAGTCCGCCCCTACTTTGTCAGCATAGTGTTTAAAACTTAATATAGCGGCTTGGTACATGGGGTTGTCACCAATCGCAAGGGTAAAAATGGCTTTTTTCATTGCTGTTCAGTGTTTTCTAAAAAAGGTAGGCTAACATATACGCTCGCCAAATAGCATTAGCTAAAAGACCTGATGCTCTCACATTTAACAGATTATTACATTTTTACAACAGAAATAGACTTTGAGGATAAATACACTCTCGCAGGATAAGGGGTAAGCATTGCTTAACTCACTTTGCAATTCTTGCCTTATCGAGTCACTTAGGACACACCAAACTCAAAAAGGATTATAAATGAGAAATACAGTAGCATTGGCACTTTCGACTATTTTAGCGACATCTGCACTCAATGCGAGTGCGAATGAAAGCGAAAGTGAAGGCAATAGTTTTTATGTTGGAGCATTATACGGGAATCAAGAAATATCTGATTCCAATATAGACTTTAAAACTATCGGTATACTAGGTGGTTATCAATATAACGAGTATTTATCAATCGAGTCTAGATATTTAACTGGCATATCAAATAATTACAGCTATCACAGCTATCACAGCTATCACAGCTATCACAGCTATCACAACTATTACGATTTCATAGACAATGAAAAAAGTAAAGAACAAATGGAATGGCAAGCATCTATCAACCTCAAAGCGTCATTTCTTACGTACGAGCAGTTCAAAGTTTATGGTCTTATTGGGTACACTAAAACTCGCCTTGACCTTTCTTGGAACCGGTTTAACGTCGATGAAAACCGCACTATTATTGGCGTGCATTCATATTCGAATCACGTTTTTAAAGATGGTCTCAACTATGGCTTAGGCATTACCTACTCATTAACTGACTCGGTTGACTTGCTTTTAGAATATCAAGCGCTCCCCAAGAGTAACTCGCATAACTGGAACAGCGCTTCTATCGGTGTTAACTATCGATTTTAATGCTTAAGGTTTCGCAAGCGCTAAACTCTGATATTTAGCGCTAATTCATATCACTAACATCCATGACTAAAAGAGTCTTCACAAGCCTTGAAGTACGTAAGTACTAAGAGATTAAAAACAGACAGCTCATTTCAGAGCTGTCTTATAGCCAATTAGGTGTTTCTATTTAGCGAAAATATGTTAGCTTCTCCTTTTTCGCTGCAATGAACCCTGAATATGTCTACACGCCTTGCAAAATACCTCGGCCATGCGGGAGTTTGTTCTCGCCGCCAAGCTTCTCGGCTCATTGATGCGGGTGAAGTGACTGTCAATGGTCGTCCTGCCAATCATATCGATCATGTTACTGAAGACGATATCATTCTGGTATCAGGGCAGCGCGTCACTTACATCGCCAATAAAGTATTGTATGCCTACCACAAACCCGTCGGAGTTGACTGTAAGCTCAACTCAAATGACCCGAGCAGTTTGATCCATCACTTGCCCACTGAGCAACGTGTATATCCCATTGGTCGCTTAGATAAAGACTCTCGTGGTTTGTTATTACTTACTAATGATGGCGAATTGTGCCAACGTTTAATTCATCCTGATCACCGTGTTGAAAAAGAATACTGGGTGCAGGTAGACCGCCCTCTCGATAGCCAGTTTTGCCGTACCATGTCGGGCGGTATACTAATTAATGGACAAATAACCTTACCGTGCGAAGTAAGCTTGCTGGCAACTGATCGCTTCAAAATTATTTTAAAGCAAGGCCTGAATCGACAAATTCGCAAAATGGCCAAGCATTGTGGCTACCGCGTTATTGATTTACATCGAGTGCGCATTGGCGATTATCACCTACCCACTGACTTATCAGAAAACCAGTACCAACCGATAAACACAACTTTGTTAGGCATCGACTAAAAAACCTCCTTGACAGACTTGGTTACAGGTGTAATCTTAAACTTATCGATTACACTTGTAGGCAATAACAATGATAGAACTGTCTAAAGCGGAATTTGCCGTGATGGAAGCCCTTTGGCAAGGCCACCCGGCGAAGGCAAGCGATATTATCCAGCGTTTAAGCAGCGACACCCAATGGCATGAAAAAACCATAAAAACCTTGGTCAGTCGCTTGGTAAAAAAACAAGCCGTGAGTTTTGAAAAGCAAGGCCGCGAGTACATCTATAGCCCCACCATTGGCCGAGAAGCCTACACCTTAAAAGAAAGCCAAAGCTTTCTAGAGCGATTTTTCCGTGGTCGTATTGCGCCTTTGGTCAGCGGCTTTGCTAAAACAGAGCAGTTATCACAGCAAGACATTGATGAGCTAAAACAGATCATCGAACAGTGGGAACAAAAGCAAGGAAAGTAACATGCTTTATACGTATACAGAGTGGCTGTTAAGCCCGAACACGCAACTCCTGTTAAGTGCCACGGTGGGCATGCTTATCATTTTGCAAAAGTATGCGATCACTTGGCTGGGTGCACGATTGGCATACAGTTTATGGTGGATGGTGCCACTCAGTATCCTAGCGCTTTACCTACCCAATGAGCTCAAACCAATCAGTAATGATGCAATTAGCTATTTTCAGGTGACACCACAAATCCATCAACAAGTCTCTACCTGGCAGTTCAATACGAGCGCGATGTATGTCCTTGTTACCTTCGGGCTTCTGGCTTTAGTACTGTGGCAACACTATCGGTTTATTAAAACACTAAACATCCAAGCAATACAAAACCAAGATTTTGAGCGTACTACGTATACCAGCGCGCAGATCACCACGCCCATGGTGATCGGCTTGTGGCGCCCAGTTGTTGTACTCCCCTGCGACTACAAAACACAGTTTGACTCAGATACCTTAAAACTATTGCTTGAGCACGAACATACTCACATTCATCGCCACGATAACCTTGCCAACATGGCGTTGCTATTGCTGTGTATCAGCTGTTGGTTTAATCCAATTCTGTGGCTTGGCTACCAAAGCTTTCGCCGCGTGCAGGAACTAGCATGCGACGAAAAAGTATTACAACAAAAAAACCATCATCAACACCTCATGTATGCGAAGGCACTGGTAAATTGCCTACAAAATGCCCGCAACGGTGCCTTAGCATATGCATCATACGGAGATAAAAGTACTATGAAGCAAAGACTTGTACACTTACAAAACCTGAAAGGGTCATCATTTTGCGCGAAATGCTTAGCAGTCGTGCTGGCTTGCTGCTCACTTAGCACGGTGGCTTTATCTAAACCTGCTGAAGTCAAAGCCAGTGAGCATGACGGCAAGCCAAAACCCATTATACGTATCGAGCCCAAGTACCCTATCGAAGCGGCAAATGCCGGCACATCTGGCTATGTGACATTACAATTTACTATTGATGCACACGGTTACACCAATAACATCGAAGTGATTGACGCTCAACCCCAAGGCGTATTTGAGAAAACTGCGATAAGCGCACTCAGACAATGGCGATACACATCAGCCTCTAACACGATGGAATTGCATACTGTACAACTCGACTATGCCATGAGTGACAATGACGTGTCTTACAAGCAAAAAGTAAAACACGAGCGTGTCAAAGTCGCACATTAATATCACCAAGCCAGCACGGATGACTCAGTGCTGGCGTAACCATTATAAACTGAGCGCGATCATCGCCACAGCGCATCCAAGCCCCACAGCCCATGTAATTGAACGCAAAATGTGTAAATTCAAGTAGTAAAGAATGCAGTAAAGCACTCTCGCTACAACATGACCAATCGCCAAATACTGTATCGTTGTGCCAACCGTATTAGTGCTCAGTACAACGGCAATAGCGACTGAGAATATAATGAGTGATTCAAAACTATTTTGATGTGCAGCGAGTGCGCGTTCACCAAAGCCTGTTAACTTAGCTTGTTGCGCGCGAGGATGGGCATTGTCATAGCCCCCCAATTTATGCTGCGCTATGGCAACGGGGGCTTTGGCCAAATAGGGAAGAATAACCGCAATTAATGCACAGATAACGATGGTTGTCATACCGACTCCTTGAGTATTATTTATCCAAGTTACAGTACCACAAAGTCAGAAATAAAAAAGCCGCCTCAACAACTTGGCGGCTAATTGCGTAGCATCGCAGTTAAGTATACTAAGCATATCCGCATAATGCGATGCGACATAATGTCACACCTAAGTGATGAATTTAATTCAATCGATAACACACTAAGAACCTGTTACATTCAATAAAAAATAATTAACTAACACAATGACTTGGATTTTATTCACCTTGCTTGCGGCGTTTTCGCAAGCGTGGCGTAATGCCCTACAAAGCCGTTTAAGTAGTACCACCAGCGTTGCAGGTGTGACACTCGCCCGGTTTCTGTTAGCCAGCCCTTTGGCAGCACTCTATTTGCTGAGCTTATATCATTGGCAAAGTGCGCCGCAGCTCGATGTCAGCGCAGCGTTCATCGGTTACATACTCGGTGCTAGCGTCATGCAAATCCTGGCCACGGGACTCATGGTAGTGCTTTTTAAGCAAAATAATTATGCCGTGGGCGCGGGCCTTGCTAAAAGCGAAGCATTGATGGCCGCTATATTAGGCATGTTGCTTTTTGGCTCAAGTTTATCGCTCATCGGCTGGTTCGGTGTCGGTATCGGCGCAATTGCTGTGTTAATGCTCAGTGGCTTTAATTTACAGCTGTTTCGCCTCAACACGGCTTTGATCGGCCTCGCTTGTGGCTCTGCTTTTGCCCTGACGTCTTTGTGGGTTCGTGAGGCAAGCTTAACGACCAGCCTACCGTTTTTACACAGTGCAGCATGGGTGTTGCTGAGCGTACTGTGTACCCAAACTATCATTTTGAGTGTGTATTTATCGTGCAAAGAACGCCACACTTGGAAAAAGCTGTGGCAAAAGCGCAAGCTCACATCCGCTATCAGCCTCACGAGCTTTATCGGCTCCGTAGGTTGGTTTACGGCCATGAGTTTGCAGCATGTCGCTTATGTGAAAACCCTCGGCCAGGTTGAGGTGTTTTTTACCTTACTCATTTCCTTCTACTGGCTAAAACAACCGAGTAAACGCAGCGACAATATCGGCCTTGTGTTAATTGGTATTGCTGCTGCGTTGGTTATGCTGAGTTAGTTAAGCGGCGGGTTCATCAATACCTTATATAAATCTGTGCGACGATCTTTGAGATTGCGCACAGTGCCTTCACTATGAAGTAGTTTTAACTTATCTAGATCTAAATCACTGAACAACAGCATTTCGGTGTTAGGTGTTGCTTCGTTCAACGTTGAGTCATGGGGAAAGGCAAAATCCGAGGGCGTTAACACCGCAGATTGTGCATACTGTACATCCAAAGAATCCACCTGAGGTAAGTTACCGACACTGCCCGCTATCACCACGTAACATTCATTTTCAATGGCTCTGGCTTGTGCACAATGGCGTACGCGCAAGTAGCTGTTTTTGGTGTCTGTCCAAAATGGTACGAATAGAATGTCCAATCCTTGCTCAGCCATGATGCGAGTCAGCTCTGGAAATTCTACGTCGTAGCAAATTTGGATCCCCACCCGACCCGCATCTGTATCAAATACTGCAATCTCATCTCCCCCTTCGATCACCCAATCGTAGGCTTCATGGGGAGTAATATGTACCTTGCGCTGTTCGTCAATTTTACCGCTGCGATGGCATAAGTAGCTGACATTATATATTTTGTCTCCATCCAGCAACGGCATTGAACCGGTCACAATATTGGCGTTGTATTCTATGGCCATGGTCGACATCGCATCACGAAATTGTTCCGTGTACTCTGCCAAATAGCGAATGGCTTCCGTTTGATTGCGATGTGGCTTCAACCCCATCAAAGGCGCGTTGAAGAACTCGGGAAATAAAATAAAGTCACTTTGATATTCAGACACCGTATCAACAAAGTACTCAACTTGGCGCATTAACTCTTCAACAGAACTCACCGAGCGCATTTGCCATTGCACCGCACCGACTCGCACCACCGTTTTTTGTACATCAATCACAGTGTCAGTTGGTTCAAATAAAATATTGTTCCACTCTAGTAAGGTCGCATACCCAGCCGAGTCTTCATCTTCCGGTAAATATTGTTTGAGTAGTCTTTTAACCTGAAAATCATTCGCTAGCTGAAAGCTTAAAATGGGATCGTAGATTTCTTTATGATCGACCTTATCTATGTACTCCATCGGTGTCATATCTTCACTGTGATTGGTGTAGCGTGGGATCCTGCCACCAGCCAAAATAGCTCTTAGGTTGTATTGTCGGCATAACTCTTTACGCGCATCGTATAAACGTCTTCCCAAACGCATGCCTCGGTGACTTTTTGCTATCACGACATCCAGTCCATATAGCGCATCGCCATTATTATCACTGAACACGCGATTGTGTGCGTCGACAATTTCATCATAAGTATGCGGGTTGGAAAAACGCAGATAATCGACTTGAACACTGAGCGCCAAACCCACTAATCGGTCTTCGTCTAAGATCCCAATTTGTCCTTCTGGAAACTGGTCAATCAATCTGAAAATAGTATGGCTTGGCCAAGCCCCACCAAGATCGGGATACGCTTCATCCATGAGCGTTTTAATTTGCGGATAGTCGGCCTTATTAATGTTACACAAAGTGATCCGCGCTTTTTCTATCGACATACTCCCTCCTACCTAAACGACACTCTTTTAAAGCATAGTCGCTAAAAACAATGACAGGCTATTGAAAAGTTTACAGTAACATTGGCGTTTGCCGAGCGCTAGGTACATCATGGGTCATTTATCTCGGCCTGATTCATTTGTAACCAAATCGTTGAGAAACAACTATACTTAGCGCTATTCGTGTTAAATACCTCACTATTGCTATAAATTATAAAATACGGTAATCGCATAGTGGTTAATACTAGAGGCAATACTTGGATCACCCACACCAGCAACCTGATGAAGTAGAACAGCGCAAAAACCAACTGCTAATACGAGTTGCTTGGTACTGTTTGGCGTTGCATACATTGCTAATTGGCGTATTTCTGTATGTCGGTGTCGAACTGCTTAGTGCATTTAATATACTCAGTGTCGCAACTTGGTGGTTTGGTATACGCCTACTTGAGCGTGCACAACAATCATTAGCCCTGCGTATTTTTAGTTTAGAGGTCACCGCCCACTCTATTTTAGTCACCGCAATAATAGGTATATCGTACGGGTTTCAGTTTTACTTGTGGGCGGCATCCTGCCTTTTACTGCTCGATACTAAATTAAAGCTCACTCAAGCCGTTGTATGGTGTGCCGCCATTATCATCGCTTTTGCCTGCATGTATTTGATTTTCGCTGTGCCGCCCGTGTTGCTAGAAATAAATTATCTGGCGCCATACATGCATTTTATCAATGTGGTTGTGTGCGGTATTCCCATGATATACACCATTGGCTTGATCAGAGAGATCACCATCAACCAACGCATTGATTTACAAACGTTGGCAGCCCAAGACCCTCTCACCCACTTATTTAACCGCAGATATGCGCATGCACTCATCCATCAGGCAGCCAAAAGCTGTAACGAAAACCAACAAGCAATTTGTGTGATCATGGCGGATATCGACCACTTTAAACGTATTAATGACTTATACGGGCATGAGCGTGGAGACGAAGTCATTGGTCGTGTTGCCAGTTGTATTTCACATCATTTGAGCGAAGCGGATATTGGTGTACGTTGGGGCGGAGAAGAGTTTCTCATTGTACTGCCTAACTGTTCATTAAATGACGCCCAGCATCGCATGGAAATGATGCGCCAAGAAATAGAAGCTATGACCTTTAAACTTAATGAGTTAGAAGTCACCATGAGCTTTGGGCTCAGCGCATGGCTGCCTGAACACAGCTTTGAAGAAACACTCAAACGTGCCGACTTAGCCCTATATCAAAGCAAACATAAGGGGCGAAACAGGCTTACCGTCGCCCCAGTATGATCACCACTGAAAACTATTTAGCGGCTTTAATCGTTAAATGGTGTACCGCTTGCCCTGGTAGTAACGGAGTATGTTCGCCGTTGGCATAAGCTTCAAAACCCGCTCGATAAAAGGGTGAAAGTGGATGACCACTTTGCCCACCAGCAACGGTGAGAATGGCATTTTCTAAAGCACCGGGCTGAGCAATAAATCGCTGTGAAGCACCAAAATCAGCGCGTTGAATTGCTGGCATGAAATTATCGCCAAAAGCACTCACCGATGGCATGTCGAGCAACCCACTTAATGCCGGCATTTGACGACTAAATGGATGACGCACCTTCAGTGCGTTGACCTCTCCCCATGCCCACGCCGCCATTTGTGGCCCATATTCTTGCGTTAACTTGTCTTTTGCTTGTTGATAAGCCGCCAACTGCAACTCAGACCAACTGGCATATTCCGCCAGCCAGCTCACAGGTTGCTGCTCGAGTAATTGCCATAAAGCCGATTCTAAATAACGCTTAATTGGACTCAACGTGCCATTTATCTCATGCATTTTTTCTTCAATGGGCGAGAAAGTGAGGTCAATTAGCGCGTCTCGATAATATCGAACTAAGGTGTAGCCTACTGAGTCGGGACAGGCACACTTTTCCCAGTTGGCTAAATAATTTAGGTCATGGGCATATGTTTGTTCATTTTCGGTCGAACTACTTAACAACGAGGTTAACTGGGCATGCCACGGCTGTAAAAACCGTGCTTCGTTGTCTAATTGTAATTGGTTAAAGTCCTGCTCAACAAACTGATCTTTTTCAAACAAACGGTCACGTATTTGCTGTGCTCTGGCGCCCATTGCGTAGCCACCATCACCAAAACGCTGATGCTGCTGTGCTGAGACCACTCGGGCATTAGCCGTCCATAATTTACCCGCACTGGGATTGACCACTTGAGGCCGACTGCGCTCATTTTGCTGCCACTTAGACGAGTAATCTCGTTCTAACACCGCGACATCGGAAGGCGTTTGCCTAGCAGGCAACGCACCTGTGGGCTGCCATCCTGCATTCCCTTGTGCATCTACTATCATCATATTTTGTACTGGAATACCGATAGATGGTGCAATAACCATCGCTTCGTCCACACTGCTTACATGCGCAAGGTCAAGCAATTGCATGTTCACTGCATAAGGTTGGTGAGCAACCCAACTCAGTGCATATTGCTTATCATTGATGGTTTTAACCGGGCCATAATCACTCATGGTCAGCTGATAAGTGTGCGCTTGTCCATTTGGCAACGCGATTTGCTCTGTTTCTTGCCAAGTTTTAGTTTGGCTCGTCAGTTCAATCCAATCCGCAACATCTAAATACCCATTGGTAAAACCCCACGCAATTTGGTTATTCGAGCCAACGACGATAGCGGGCACCCCCGGTAAAGAAACGCCCGTAATTTGCACCTTTTGACCTTGGTGTTGGTAGTTGAGTTGTGCACGATACCAAATGGCTGGCACATTTAAGCTCAAATGCATATCATCAGACAGCATTGCATGACCTGTTTTTGTATGCGTGCCCGTTACCGCCCAGTTATTACTGCCATAGTGCGATTTAGAAACTATGTGGCTCACCCGCGCGTGTCGTGTGGCACCAATTAAATCAGGCACATCCCCAGCATATTGCTCTAAACGAGAACCATCCAAAGCGGCCTGATATTGACTCGGTTGCATTAAGAACGCACGCATTTGGTCGCCAAACAGGTGTTCAAGTTGCAGTGCTGCTTGATCGCGCTCATAAGTCAGGGACTGTAAATCAAGATACATGCTAAAAATCACCAACATGCTATCAGCCGGTTGCCAAGGCTTAGCCTCAGCGCCCGTCAATACATATTCAAATGAGTCTTGCGCACGACCCTCATTAACACCTTGGGCATAAGCCTCAAGCAACGCTCGTTGCTCAGTGCCTAACGAAGCAACAACTTGCTCACTGCGTTTGCGAAACTGGTGAAAGCGCATGTCTTTATCCAAACCGATAGCTGCCTCACCAAATAATTCACTGAGCTCCCCCGCAGCATTGCGTCTAAGCAAATCCAGTTGAAAAAACCTATCTTGCCCATGTGCAAAACCAATGCCATACGCAGCATCACGCTGATTCTTCGCTTCAATTACCGCTTGTCCTAGATGATCTCTAAATAAGTTAACATCATCAGCAACCGCGTCGCTTTTTTGCGTCCCATCCAAACTCGGTAAACTCAGCGATAAAAAACCATACACGCCTGCGGCTGCGAACAAAAATACAAAAATAACGGCACTCACCAACCACTTAAACAATTTGAACATGTCCTTTCCCCTTTTTTCGGTATGAGGCAACTATAGTAGTTAATCAATAGTTTATGACGAATTAAAACTTTTTTATCCGCTACTTTCGCTTTCAATCAGAACTCTTTGTATTTCGTATAATTTACGACAATTCTTTTGCTAAAACGGTGCGTAGACTATAGTTAAAAAATCATCAGCAATCATCTAACCATAATGTTTGAAAACCTGTCCAATGCACCAAGGAAGACTCGCTCAATCAAAATCGGCTTTTGGTTGTTACTGCTCGCCGTTATCTCTTTTGGTTGGTATGTCGACTCTGTAAACACCACCCGCTTATTGCAAGAAGAGAAAAGTCGTACCTACGAAAAAATGAATGTTTATAGAACCCAATTAGAAAGCACTTTAGCCACTAACATTCAACTTGTGCGCGGACTCGCGATTGCCATGTTGCAGCAAGAAAAGTTGGATCAATCTTCATTCGAACGAATTGCCGCCCCTCTCTATCGCTCCAGCGGTGTATTGCGTAATATCGGTGCCGCCCCAGATATGAAATTACAGTACTTATACCCCTTAAAAGGCAACGAAAAAGCACGTGGTCTTGATTACTTATCCCACCCAACTCAAAGCGCGGCAGCGATTCGAGCCAGAGATACCGGTGAAATTGTGCTCGCAGGCCCATTGACACTTCAGCAGGGGGGCCAAGCACTGATCGCACGTGTGCCTGTTTTCAATAAAGACAACACATTTTGGGGATTGCTATCGGTTGTGATTGATATCGATAAATTGTTTGAACATGTCCAACTCGATAACTTAAACAGCCGCTATTTGGTTGCGATTCAAGGTAAAGATGGCCTTGGAGACAAGGGGGAATTTTTCTATGGCGACAGCAGTGTTTTATTAGAACAACCACTGAGCTTTAATATTGCGGTTTCATCGGGCTACTGGAAACTTTACGTTTACCCCAGAGGAGGCTGGCATCCAGACAGTGCCGCAATATGGCCATTCAGGCTGGCTTTGTTAGTCATCATTATGCTTTTTTTAGCTGCTTTTATCTTTTTCAATAAACTCCTTAAACAGCTCCAAGATAATGCCCATTCACTCACCTGCATGGGCGCACTGGCTGAGGTTGGCGCTTGGACAGTCAACTTAAAATCACGCGAAATCACTTGGTCAGAAGTCACAAAAAAAATATTTGAAGTGCCCGACAACTACAAGCCATCTTGGTTAGCAACTACTGAATTTTTTGTTGCAGGAAAACATCGAAACCTGATGCAAAAAACCTTCGATGACGCCATTAAAAAAGGCATCGATTTCGACCTTGAACTGATGATCACCACAGCCAAAAACATTGAACGCTGGATACTAATCAAAGGGCGTACTGTTCGCCAAGGGCATTATACAAGTCAAATATATGGCTCGGTACAAAACATTCATGCCCGCAAATGCTTAGAAATAGAACATAACAAGGTAGCCAGAAATAATGAGATCCTAGCCAAACTCAGCAGTCATGAAGCGGTACTTAATTTACGCTTAGATGCTGCACAAGAAATCGCGATTGCAGCCATCTGTAAAGGCTTAGATGCTCAACGGGCAAGCATTTGGTTACTTAACTCTGATGGCACGCAACTGATCCCAATGAGTTTTAGTAATGCCACAAAAGAAAGCTTACAGCACTTTCCTGCTTGGCGAAAAAAACAGCTCCCAGAATTATTCTCTGCAATATTCAAAAATGAGTTCATTCGTGCCAACTTTGCGCAAACGCACGAATGCACACAAGAGCTCAAAGACACTTATCTCGATCCTTACGAAGTGAATGCGCTGCTTGGCTATGGTATTTTTTACAAAGGTCACGCCATTGGCCTGCTCTGCGCCGAATATCAGCACCCCCATTTAGAGTGGGATGAAACCGATGAAAAGCTCATGAAGGCCGTTGCAGCCACGTTGGGTAGCTTGTTTGCGAGTAAAGAGCAGCGTCACGCTCGCCAGCAAGCCGTTATGGAAAAAGAACTCGCACAGCAATCAGCAAAAATGAAAGCCGAGTTTTTAGCAAGCATGAGCCATGAAATAAGAACACCGATGAATGGTGTGCTTGGCATGCTCGATGTTGTTTTACATTCAACACTATCTGCTTCGCAAAAGCATCATCTAGAATTAGCGCAAAGCTCAGCAGAGTCACTGCTGACCATCATTAACGACATTCTCGACTTTTCCAAAATTGAAGCGGGCAAATTGAGTGTTGAAACAATCGAATGCGACCTTGTACAAGTTATCAGCAATAGCATCAGTACTTTTGCGCCGAAAGCGTATGAAAGTCAAACCACCTTGTTTTTAGACACACATAAAATGCACGTTCAGTACGCCAAAACCGACCCTAACAGGCTCAAACAAATTCTCAATAATTTACTCAGCAATGCGATTAAATTCACAGAAAACGGTCAGGTTACATTGAGTTGCTACACAGAACAGCAGCAGCGCCACTGTCGTCTGTGGTGCAGTATTGAAGACACGGGCGTAGGCATGAATAAAGCCCAACTTGAAAAGATCTTTGATTCGTTTACCCAAGCTGACATATCAACAACCAGAAAGTTTGGTGGCACAGGCCTAGGACTCACTATAGCCAAGCAACTGTGTGAGTTACTTGGCGGTTCGTTAAATGCCTACAGCAAAGAAGGTATCGGAAGTACTTTTACCTTTTGTATTGAACTGCACGAACCAGCTGATGTGCTACCCGTTCAGTCAAATAGTGATGGATTGATCATCATTGATCAGTTGCAATATTACCCAACAACTAATCATTTCTTGTTCGATGCTTGGGGGATCGAACTGATACATGTCGCCAATCTGGAGAACGGCATAGCCATTGCAACCGATAAACCGCTTAAAAACCCTGCATTTATTATCGCATACGAGATTATCAAACAGGCGTCTGAAACACAGCTTGCTCAACTACAGGAAATCGCCAAAAAATCCTCTGGCGGCCTCGCTTTGTTAAACGATCAATATCTGTCGTTTCATGACAAAACAGCGCTACAACCAAGCCTTACTCTGTTCAGGCCATTAACACCTTCAGATATGTTAAAAGTGTGCCAAATTAAGTCCACAGACAACTTATTACTCGATCAACCCGTGGATATGAGCCACCTTCGTGTGTTACTTGTTGAAGACAATAAGGTAAATCAAATTGTCGCTCAAAAACTGCTGAAAAGATTCGATATCAACGTGCACTGTGAAGAAAATGGCCTGTTAGCAATCTCTCATTTGAAAAAACTAGATACCTGTTACGATATTATTTTTATGGACTGTATGATGCCCGAACTCAATGGCTATCAAACAACCAAGCAAATTCGCTCGGGAGGCGCAGGAAAACACCATAAGAAAACCCCTATCATCGCTATGACAGCCAATGCAATGCAAGGTGACAAAGAGGAGTGCTTAGCATCTGGTATGGATGACTATCTTGCCAAACCAATAAAACCTGAAGAGCTAGAAATTAAACTGCGCCAATGGAGTACAGAGACTAAACAAAACGTCGTTAATAGCGTAGAGTAAGAAAAAACAGTGAGTTATATCATGGAATTAAGCGATATCGAACAGCGCATCGTCGGCTGTTTATTAGAAAAACAAACCACCACGCCTGAACACTATCCTTTATCACTCAATGCGCTTACAAATGCATGTAATCAAAAGTCCAACCGAGAGCCTGTCATGGCGTTGAGTGAATCGCAAGTGTTAGATGCCTTGAACACACTCGCGCAAAAGCATGTGGTGTTAATAGACGAGGCATTGTCTGGGCGCGTGTCCAAATATAGCCACCGATTTTGTAACACCGAGTTTAGCCATCTTCAATTTAGTGAACAGCAAAGAGCGATTATCTGTTTACTTTTGCTCAGAGGCCCACAAACACCTGGTGAGCTGCGTACCAGAAGTACACGACTGACAAACTTCAATCAGGTGACAGAGGTTGAAGCGGCACTCAACGAATTACAAGCGCAAGGGCATGTAAAAAAATTATCCCGCGAACCTGGCAAACGAGAAAGCCGCTACATACACCTGTTTCAAAATGAAGAAGCGACTTCAACCAGCCCCACTATCACAAACGATAAACTGCAAAATAGCGATTTAGATGCGTTGTTAAGCGAAATTGAGCAACTTAAAAAAGAATTGGCACATATCAAACAGCACTTAGGGCTTTAAATTTGTAGGCAATAAAAACATAATACCCGCTACAGCACAGGCAACGAGGAACGTAATATGCGCCAAGCGATACTGGCAGAAATGCAAGTACAGCCACAAATCGATGTGGCTTATGAAATTACCCGTAGAATCGACTTTATCAAACAACGCTTGATAAGCGCACATTGTACCACGCTCGTATTGGGGATCAGTGGTGGCGTAGACTCATCTACCTGTGGCAGATTGTGCCAACTAGCCGTTGATGAACTCAATACTGAGCACAATACAACAGCATACCAGTTTATCGCCATGCGTTTACCTTACGGCGTGCAGGCGGATGAAGATGAAGCTCAACTGGCATTAAATTTTATCAATCCAAGCAAACGTGTCACTGTCAACATCAAGCCAGCCGTGGATGCAATGCACAAAGAAGCACTGCAGGGCATCACTGATGCTGGCCTTGCCTTGCCAAATACAAGCGCTGTTGATTTTGTCAAAGGCAATGTAAAAGCACGTCAACGCATGGTCGCACAATATGAAGTTGCAGGACTGTCCAACGGACTCGTGGTAGGCACCGATCATAGTGCAGAAAATATTACTGGTTTTTACACTAAGTTTGGTGATGGTGCGTGTGATCTTGCGCCGCTATTTGGTCTATCAAAGCGCCAAGTACGCGCGCTTGCAGCCCACTTAAGTGCACCGGTTGAACTAGTGACAAAAGCACCAACCGCAGATTTGGAATGTGATAGACCCGGTTTGACAGACGAAGAAGCGCTGGGTTTAACCTATGACCAAATCGACGACTTTTTAGAAGGCAAAGAGGTCGCGCCACAAGTGAGTGAAAAGCTGATCGCCATTTATCAGCGCACTCAACATAAGCGTCAGCCCATTCCAACCGTTTACGATTAAGTCTATCAGGCAGCAAAGCCCCGCTATGCTGCCTACTTTCTTCTAAAAATCAACGACTCTATGATCGACAAACAGAAACATTACGTACAAATTACGTTATAGTTAACTTATTGATATATTTTAGAGGAACACCCCTGCCAATGATGTCTCCGATATTGATCACTGGCGCAGGACAGCGTATTGGCTTGTCGTTAGTACAGCACTTTATTGACACTAAACAGCCTGTTGTGATGACCTACCGGACTCGCCATGCCGTAATCGATGAGCTAGAGCAACAAGGTGTGCATTGCATCGAGTGTGATTTTGAGCAACCGCAAGCATTAGAGCAACTTGAAACTGCGCTACGAACCCGTTACTCCGCGTTACGTGCAGTGATTCATAATGCATCCAGCTGGGATTGTGAAGCCAGCAACCCTGATTTTGCTAACTTGTTCGACAGCATGATGCACATACATGCGAAGGTACCCTACTTGCTGAATCTGGCACTGACTGATTTATTGCAAGCCTATGATGGTATTGCTGATATCATCCATTTGACTGATTATGTGGTTGAAAAAGGCAGTCCCAAACACATCGCCTATGCAGCCAGCAAAGCCGCATTGGATAACCTGACTCGCTCCTTCGCTAGTAAATATGCACCAAATATCAAAGTCAACGCCATTGCCCCTAGCTTAATCATTTTTAATCAGCACGATACACCAGAGTACAAGGCAAAAACCTTGAAAAAATCACTGATGGGCATCGAGCCTGGATGTATCGAAATAATTAACAGCGTAGAACTATTGCTCAATAGCAATTACATCACAGGCCGCACTATTCCTGTAGACGGTGGACGCCATTTAAAGTAAATAGAGAATGTTATGCACGAGAATTTAAAAAATAGTTACTTACAAATCATTGACGCAGTTGGCGAAGACAGCAATCGTGAAGGTCTGTTAGATACCCCAAAACGCGCAGCCAAAGCAATGGAATACCTTACCAAGGGGTATAGAGAAACACTTGATGAGATCACCAATAATGCGGTGTTTACCTCAGATGCCGATGATATGGTGCTCGTGCAAGATATCGAACTCTATTCAATGTGTGAGCACCACCTGTTACCATTTGTTGGCCGTTGCCACATTGCCTATATTCCAAATGGTAAAGTGCTGGGACTGTCAAAGTTCGCACGTATTGTCGACATGTACGCACGTCGTTTTCAAATTCAAGAACAGCTCACGCATCAAATTGCTAAAGCGGTGGAGGAAGTCACCGGAGCTAGAGGCGTTGGTGTGATCGTTGAAGCAAAACATATGTGTATGATGATGCGCGGCGTTGAAAAACAGAACTCAAAAATGCGTACTTCTGTGATGCTTGGCAACTTCAGAGAAGATCCTAAAACACGTAATGAGTTTATGCAGCTAGTAAAAAATTAAGGAAAGCCAATGCAAAATGCCATTATCAATATCACCAACTTAAGGCTTCGAACGTATATCGGGTTTAACCCGGAAGAACGCGAAAAAAAGCAAGATGTGGTGTTAAATATTGAGATCCACTACCCAGCAGACACTGCATGCGTCTCACATGACGAAGTAGAGCACGCGTTGAACTACAAAACGGTCACTAAGTCAGTGATTAAATTGGTGGAAGATGGGCACTTCTTGCTACTTGAAAAGCTCGTTGCGGATGTGCTCAGCGAGTGCCATCGTCACAGCTCTGTGACATACGCAAAAGTACGCATTGATAAACCTCATGCGCTGAGGTTTGCAGATTCAGTCTCACTAACCCTTGATTGGACAAAGTAGTTTAACCCAAGATCTGATTAATTAATCACTTGCCCTACGCCTGTTGCCATCATGATGTTCAAGGCGTAGCGCATGCCCTTACTAATTGTCACAAGCAGTATAAAAAGGCGCTTTTTTACTGCCATCACGCCGGCAAACAAAGTCAGCGGATCGCCAATGATAGGTACCCATGCAAAGAGTAAACTCATAACGCCATATCGATTAAAATGCTCAGTCGCTTTTTGTAATCGCTGTTGTGACACCGGAAACCAAGACGCGCCTTGATAGCGTGTAATATGCCTACCTAACCAGTAATTAATACAACTCCCCAGCACATTGCCAACGGTGGCCACCAACCAGAGCCAAAAAAGCGTTGCTGGGTGTGCCATCGACAACCCCGTAAGCAATACTTCCGATGAACCTGGCAACAAGGTAGCCGAACTAAGCGCCGATAGGAACAATCCACCATACAACCACATAAATTTTCCTACTACCGCAATTGAAATATGTTTATGCTGTTGCACTCAACACAGCACTTTTAATGTCGACAAGGATCATAATAATGATAAAAATGTTCAGTAAAATCACGCTTGCAATAGCCGTATTAACAACAGTGTCATGCCAAACGATAGCGGAGCACGCTACCGATGCGCCCGCAAAGGACTATCAAACATACATTCAGCCCGGTGAGCAATTTAAACATACCGCATTTACCGACAGTCATGGTCAACCCGTTATGCTCAATGGCAAACGTAAGCTGGTTATTTTGTTTGCAACTTGGTGCTCTGACTCACAACGCACCTTGAAAGAGCTGAACGCCTCCCCCTTAGTTAACGATGAGACTTTACAGATAGTTGCGATTGGACGCAATGAGGACAATGGTTCTCTCAATCAATTCAATGAACAATATCAGCTCCCCTTTCCACTGGTTGCTGATCCTGAGCGAGAGATTTATAACCTATATGCCAACGCTGGTATTCCAAGGCTGATCTTACTCAATGAGCAAAACCAAGTTGTGCAAACACTGATTGGGGAAGAACCTAATATCATTAGCAAGCTGAAATGGTAGAAGCAAACTCCATACATAAAAAAACGCCAGTCTAAGACTGGCGTTTTAATGTCTAACGTTTAATCAAGCTTACTTTTGCTTACGACGACGCAACATCGCAAACGGTGCAGCCAATAGCGCCAGCCAAGCGAGTGAACCCGATGAGCTCTTCGGCGCAGGGGTTACGTCTGGTGTAGGCGCAGGGATAGTATCATTCACCGTTACAGAAACAGTTGTCGGGTTTGACACCGCTCCTGACAAATCACTCACAGTATAAGTGAAGCTGTCACTACCTGAGAAGCCTTGTGCTGGCATATAGTCAATCGTGCCATCTTCTTTTGGTGTAGCGATACCAAATTTCGGTGCATCAACAACGGTAACCGTTGATGCATCTGGGCTACCGGTTACGCGAACACCTTTACCGGCACTATATTCATCTGTTGAAGTCTCTGAACTTACGTTTGCTGTAAATTTGAAACGAGACTCAGCAGTGTCATTGTCTAGTACGGCAATGTTAACTGTTTGCTGTTCGTCAGTACTCACTGCGTCAGCGCTAGTATATTTACTCATATTGCTAGCACGAGCTTGGAAATCAAGTTTAACCGTACCACCAGCGACTTGATTTACAATATAGCTCTTGTCAAGACTTGTACCAGTTGGCACTGTCTCAATCATAGCACCGATAGTGCCATCATCTGACTCCGCTCCTGCAGAATAAGACGCAGGTAATTTTGGTACATCTAGATAATTGATACGAATATCATCCGTACCTTCTTTAATAATCACTTGGAATGTATATTCAGTGCCATCGCCATCATATATATGTGCCTTATGCCACTCAACAATATAATACTTGTCACCATTTTCATCGCTACTTAAACCGATATAAAGTTGACCACCACCAGTATTCCCACCTTCTAGGTCATAGTCTGTCCAAAGTGGTGCAATGACACCATTTGGCGTAATTTGACTAGGCATTGCTTGTGGAGCATAGGCACCGGCCATGTCAACATCAGCACCTACCGCAATGAAGCCGTTATCTGAAACTGTAAATGCTGAGTACTCTTTACCCGCAAACTTAAATGATGCAGGTACAGTCACAGAGAATTCATCACAACCACCACAGGCTACAGGAGTGACTTCATCCGATATAGAGCCTGTTCCAGAACCAATAGCTTGTGGTTCTAAGGTTATGGAGGCTTTTTGTATCGATCCCTTCCAGTTAACGGTATTACCTACTGGGCTTACACTTATTTCACCTTCACCCGCGAATACACTCTGTTCAACCAAGGCGTCAGTAAATTCGATAGCAATTTCGAAATCATCTTCGTAAGCGATATTTGTAAACTCTACTGACATACTCGCTGGCGTTTGAGAATTCAGTGAATCTGCATCAACATTGGCAACCAACGCACTCGCATTGGATGTTTCATTGTCATAAACAGCGAATGGTAAGTGTGCCACTTTACCTGATGTATGCGTCCATACAACGTGACCAAAGTTCCAGTCTTTCACTGCGTTGTAAGTTGTATCAATATCTAGGTTAAAAGTCGCTTCTGCGCCCTCTGTACCCGCAGCAGTTAGATTAATTGTCGACGGAGACAGAGTAAATTCAGCACCATCCATATCAGTCACAATTTTACCTGTCCACTCGCCCGCTTCATCCAACATATTGGTCATGGTATTTGTGAAGCTACAAACAGACAAACAGCTTGGGTCCGCATAAGAGCCCTTCGCAAATGTAACCGCAGCATCCAGCGCGCTAGGCACATCTAAACGTCCAGCACCGACATCAAAAGCGTCCGCTTTAGTAACCAAGTCTTCTTTATGTAGACCGTCCATTTTCGACGTACTCATTAATGCGGTCTTTATTTGTACTGCCGACCAATCAGGTTTGCTTTGCTTCATCAAAGCAGCCGCACCAGCAACATGCGGACTGGCCATACTAGTACCAGTTTTTGTGCTAATCGTTAAACCATTATCTTCATCTGGAGACACTGCTGAAAGAATGTCAGTACCAGGCGCAGCAATATCAGGTTTAAGGAAGCTTGGCTCACCACCAGGACCACGAGAGCTTGATGTATTAACAGCATCTGTGAATTTCTCAAGTACAGTACGCGTGATTGTTGGATCCAAAGTAGCAACCAATGTGTCTTCAGCCGCTTGCAATATCTCTAGAATTTTCTCACCATCTTCTAGACTGACTGCCGATGCAGGAATTGGTGCTTCATCCATAGACATACCCATCGCACCGCCAGGTGCGTTGTTATGAATGATAATGGCTTTCGCACCTGCCTTTGCTGCATTTTGCGCTTTAGTAGTAAACGCACATGAGCCACGAGATACCAACGCTACTGAGTCTGCAAAGCTAACACCCTCTGCGTACTCGTTACAGCCTTCAGCATTATCAGGCTCAGCAAAGTGTGCAGCAACAAGCGGCAGTTGTAATGTTTCACTCAATAGACCATTACTACCTTCCACACTCAAATATGATTCACCAGCAATCTCGATTGTTTGCGAAAAGAAGCGACCCGTTTGGGTATTTGCAACTGTCAAACCTGATTCAATACAGCCAGGGCAGCCAATCGTTTGTGCACCATTTCCGTCATTACCCGCAGCAGTTACAACAACAACCCCAGCCGCTTCAGCCGCTTCAAACAACTCAACATATGGGCTTGATGCAGGGTTACCACCGGCGCCACCACCCCAAGAGTTATTGATTACATCCGCGCCATCTTTAACTGCAGCCTCTAAAGCAAGCGCTAAGTCACTGCTTCTTCCGCTCGCTCTGCCATCTGTTTTGTGCCAAAGTGCTTTATAGGCCATTAAATAAGCCGCTGGTGCTACGCCAGAAAGCGTGACATCTGAACCTTGGAAAGTTACGTCAATTTGATTACCAACCGCAGTGCCAGCCACGTGTGTACCGTGAGAGTCATAGCCAAGCGGGGTCATATATTCATCAGGGTGTAAGTTACTGGTTATTGGCCCAAACCAACGTGCAACAATGAGTTTGTTGTTACAAAAGTTCGCATCCCCCTCAGGAGAACGACAGTAATCTGGGTTAGTAGCTAAATGATCTAGCTGCTCTTGCGTAAACTCTGGGGCAGCCATCCCTTCGTCAGAAAACATGGGGTTTTCAGGGCGGATACCCGAGTCAATAATAGCAACTTTAACGCCTTTACCCGCCTCAGATTTGCCACCTAACGCAGTCCAAGCTTCTACACCTTTGATCACATCAAGAGAAGCATCCATTAGAGTATGATATTCAGTGTCTAAAAATACTTTTTTAACACCAGGGAGCGCCGCTAATGCAGCTTGCTGACCTTCTTCACCTTCAACAACGAGCGCATTAAAAAGCGTATTGAAAGACTTTACCGACTTAGCACCTGTCTTTGCTGCAATCGTTGCGGACATGGTCTTTTGTTGTTTTTTTAGGTAAGTACCATATTGAACCGCTGCGTGTGATTTCAAATTTAATTTATCATCGCCCGTTGCCTGTGCAGAAGTCGCTGAAAAACCAACCACACCACCACTATAAGTTGCTAGAGGCTCATCTTCCAACTGCACAATATAACGTGTTTTTAGCTGTACATACTTTTCTTGCGAATAATTTTTTACAGAAGACGTTTCAGGTTGATAGGCTTTATCAAAGCTCGGTGCCGCAATTGCGCCATGAGAAGCAAAAGCAAACCCGACAGCAGCAGCGACAGCTGACATTTTTATTTTGTTAGACATGTTTTCCCCTAGGACTTGTTGTTTACTATGTGTTGCTATTTTTTTTATAAGCGAATAGCCAATTAATATAATGTAAATACATCAACATAAGCAATAGAGCAAAAAGAGAAACAACGCCACCAGTTAACATAAAAGGTACAAGCGTGACTAATCGATTGTTTTAAAAAACATTTTCTTTGTGAAGAAAAGTAAATGTGACATATTCCTGTCATATAAACGTGAATTCTTTTTAAATTCGAATTTAAGAATTGAATTCCCTCACTCTCCAACCTGATTCACTTGCGTTAGCATTTTTTTTTACGTACAACTAGGGCCTTAACTTTCAATGGAGTATTTAAAGCTATGAAAAAGCTAGCAGCGACGGTTATCGCATTGGCAGGATTCATATCCACAGCGAGCGCAAACCCTATTTTTGAAAAAAGCGAAGACGCAATTGAGTATCGTAAAGCCGCGTTTCAACTTATCCGCTATCAAATTGGCGATATGGGCGATATGTTAAAAGGCAAAGTCCCTTTCGACGCGGCACGTTTTGCACAACGCGCAAACAATGCAGCATCGTTATCTAATATGCCTTGGGAAGCATTCATTGAAGGCTCTGATAAGGGTGATACAGATGCCCTACCCGCTGTATGGAAAGACAGAGCTACTTTTGATAAAAAAGCACAAGCATTTGCCAACTACGCACAAGAGTTAGCTGTCGCAGCCAAAACAGGTGATAAAAAAGTGATAGGTCCTGCGTTTAAAAACTGGGCAAAAGGCTGTAAAGACTGCCATAAGTCATTTAAAGATTAATGATAAAAAAGAGCAGCAGAAGAAAGGCTTATACTGCTCTTTTGCAATTCACTCGCAGCTATCATTTAGCTTAGTAAAGCTTTAAGAGGCGCTGCTCCCCAAGTACTTAATAGCAATACACTCAGCAATATAAATATGCCATAAGCAAGTTTGCCAGAGCGCATATTCGGTTGTGCAACATTACTCTCTTCTCTACCTGTCACCAAAGTTTTTACTAAATTTTTGCCCTTCAAGCGATACACAACGATAGCTAAAATATGTAAGACAATCGCAACTAATAAGATCTCAAAGTTCTCATGATGTATTTCAGATGCGAGTTCACTCCAATCTGACGACACATATGCAACCAAAGGGCCTTCAATCAAGATATCATCAGTGGTCATTAACCCGCTCAATAATTGCACTATAAGCAATACCAAAAATAGCAATACCATATAGCTACCCGCTGGATTGTGGCCAATACTTTGTTGCTTATTTTTTAGCGCTGCAACAACCGAACTCGGTGAGTGAAGCAGTGCGCTCAGCTTTGCCGTGTCGCTGCCGATCACGCCCCAGATCAGTCGCGTCGCTATCAGAGCTAATGCAAAATATCCTGTCACAAAGTGAAGATCTAAATAACCTTCTTCGCCACTGACGTACAATACCGCAATCGCCAATACCAGTAGCCAGTGAAATCCTCTGATAAACCCATCCCACACTTTGGTCATGTAATCATCTCCCGCTTAACAAGTGGTTGCTTTCAAAACACAACCTTATCAAATACTGCAGATAAAAGTATCGAAAATGCGCTTGTTTCATGACAACAAAAAAGCCTCTGGAGTGAAGTGACCCCAGAGGCTTTTTATGTGTAACAGCCGTTTACACACTTTTGCGTAAAATTGCTCGGCTCTTCTCTAGCGTGACCGCTTGGTGTTCACCCAATGCTGTCATGCCATGACGTTCCAGTTGCGTAACAATTTTATCGGCTACTTCGTCACCTAACCCATAGTCACTCAAACGAGTTGGCATATGCACACTGTGAAAAAAAGCTTCCGTTTTGGCGATTGCTTGCTCAATAGCCCCCTGCTCATCACTGATGTCTAGATCTAAAACACGCTCAGCATATTGTAAGAGCTTCTCTTTTTTAGCGTCTTTTTGCTCAGCCATCATGCGCGGTAATACAATTGCTAGCGTTTGCGCATGATCTAACCCATAAACTGCCGTGATCTCATGGCCAATCATATGGGTCGCCCAGTCCTGTGGAACTCCCGCACCAATTAAACCATTCAGCGCCATTGTTGCCGACCACATGACATTAGCTCTTACTGAATAAGGAGCTTGTTCATCAAATACCTTTGGACCTTCTTCCATTAATGTCATTAACAACCCTTCTGCAAAACGGTCTTGCACCTTCGCATCCACAGGATAAGTAAGATACTGCTCCATTGTGTGAACAAAGGCATCAACCACCCCATTCGCCAATTGACGCTGTGGCAATGTTAACATCACGTTTGGATCTAACACCGCAAACTTGGGTTGTACTAATGGCGTTGCAAACGGTAACTTGTCATGCGTGTCCAAGTTTGAGACCACACTAAAGCTATTCGACTCCGAGCCGGTCGCAGGCAAGGTTAACACCACACCCAGCGGCAATGCGCTTTCCACCAGTGCACCTTTAGCCAAAATGTCCCATGGCTCACCATCAAACAAAGCCGCGGCCGCAATAAACTTACTGCCATCAATAACGGAGCCACCCCCAACCGCTAAGATAAAGTTGTAATCATGCTGTTTAATAAGTTCAACTGCTTGCATACAAGTTTGATAACTCGGATTGGGCTCTATACCCGCGAATTCTCCCCAGACATGTTCAGACAATGCCTCAGAGACCTGCTCATAGACGCCATTTTTTTTAATGCTGCCGCCACCATAGACAACAAGCACCTTGGCATCACTAGGAATACTCTGTGATAAAGATGCGATTTGATTTTCACCAAAGTGAATATGAGTTGGGTTTACAAAACTAAAATTAAGCATTCATTTGCTCCATTGAAACGACATAGCTTCACTTTTGTTGCTATGTATCGAATAAAAAAATATATGCAAAAAGTTTAGCCAAAAAACATCATCACTAACAGCGCGCCCACACAAAGCACTTTTGCCACACAGCAACAATAAAGAAGATATAATAAGATTATATACCTTAAAGAGTTTTAATAAATGAATTGGCAAGGCTTAGATGTATTTCTCTGTGTGGTTGAATATGGCAGTTTTAGCAAAGCGGCTGAGAAATTGGATGTTTCAACTTCCTATGTCAGTCGACAAATCCAACAACTTGAGCAGCGTCTAGGCACTGTGCTGATCCAACGTACAACGCGCATCCAAAATCTCACGGATGCGGGACGCCAGTATGCAGCCAAACTAAAAGTCATCCAACAAGAGTTAGTGGATGCCACTAATCAGGTACAAGGCGTGCAAAATACGCCAAAAGGCCTGATCCGTATCGCAGGTGCTGGCGATTTTGTCGCTAATCAGGTCGCGCCTCGTATCGCGGAATTTTTGCAGCGCTATCCCGAAGTAGAAATAGACCTCGACTTTAACAACCGCAATGTGGACCTCATCGAAGAAGGTTTCGATTTGGCAATCCGCTATGGCCAATTACAAGATTCTAACCTGATAGCACGTAAGCTATATCAAAGACCCATGACATGGGTTGTCAGCCCTGAATACCTTGAAAAACACGGCGCGATTGCACATCCCTATGAATTACAAAATCACAATTGCTTAACTGGCATACATGGCCGTTGGCGCTTTACGATCTGCGAACAATTGGAAGAGCTTAAAGTATCAGGCAACTGGCGCAGTAATAACGCCTATGCGCTGATCAACGCTTGTCGCATTGGCCTTGGGGTTGCACACTTGGCCAAAGACATTGTTCAGCCATATGTCGATAGCGGGCAACTTATGTATATTTTGGAACCATTTCAAGTCAATGATGGTGCAACATGGTTAGTGTATCCTCGAAAAGATCTCATGCCTTATCGAGTACGTTTACTCATTGAACATTTGCTCGATAGCTTTTCATAACAATGATACTGTTAAAAAAATACACTTGGATCTGTCACTATGCATGAACTTTATCAATTTTCAGCAAACACTTTGCAAGGCAAAGCTTTTGATTTCAAATCATTAAAAGACAAAGTGGTTCTAATCGTTAATACTGCTAGCCAATGTGGTCTGACACCACAGTATGAAGGTCTACAAAAGCTACATGCGCAGTATGGCGAGCAAGGCTTAGTTATCCTAGGTTTTCCATGCAATCAGTTTGGTGCGCAAGAACCCGGTAGCGCGAAACAAATACAACAAGGGTGCTTAATAAATTATGGTGTCGATTTCACCATGATGGAAAAGATTGAAGTAAATGGCGCACACGCACACCCTCTATTTGTCTATTTAAAAGAGGCATTGCCGGGGTTGCTTGGTAAGAATATCAAGTGGAACTTTAACAAGTTTTTAATTGGCAAAGATGGCATGCCACTGAAACGTTTTGCGCCTATTACTAAACCTGAAAAACTCACAAGAGCCATTGAACGCGCGCTCGCAGCCGATTGATTTGATACGCAATTAAAAAGGAGGCTATCGCCTCCTTTTTAACTAATCAAGATAATCGAAATCATCTTCACCTAAATTTTTGCGCAAACGCTTTTGTTCAAGATAGTCATCGAGCTTTTTCTTTACCTTCCGCTTTTGCTTATCATGCTGATTACGACCGAGGTTCTCGTACTCGTCATCTACAAAATCATCGTCAAGCGCATCATAAGAAAATGTCTTACCCACAACCCACTCCAATAAGTGTTAAATAAATAATTAATCAGTACGGACATGCTGTGTAGCAATGAACACGGTACCTAAGTGTGTATTTAGCTGGAAATCCGCCATCTTGGAAGTGAGAGTTTTTTATCGTTTTAATTAATTTATCTTATTGATGATGTTAGTTTAGTCAAACTTGCTAAATATTAGTCAAAAACATTATTCATGTATGCCTTACATACTGAAGCGAAAAACATAACCAACTGAAAATAAACGAATTTAAACATTGGCATCGGTTTTGAATAGTTCATCGTATAACAATCATCGACAGGATACATATCATGAAAAAATTAGCTTTAGTTGCAGCGTTATCGGTCAGCTCAGCTGCATTTGCACATTCACCGTCTGACGATCAGCATATCTCATTTAATTCAGATGAATGTTCCGTAGACTTCAAAAATGACGTACGCATAACACCCGACGAGCTATTGATCATCCAAGCAAAGAACCAAAGCAAATTACGCATAACAGATGCGGGGGTGATGTACATCGATGGTAAGCAAATCCAGCTCAACGAAGATCAGCAACAAGCGGTTATGAACTATGCTGACGAGCTTCGCGCACAGTTGCCGCAAGTCGCGAATATTGCCATAGAAGGTATTAAGGTAGCCGGTGTCGCATTGAATGAAGTCGCCGCCACATTTGAGCTCAAAGAGCTTGGTTCACTCAGCACTTTATTAGAAGAAGTGCAGACAGAAGTGAGTACGACCTTCTATCAGCAAGGTGCGTTCGTGATGGGTGAAAAAACATTCAACGACTTTGGTAACCATTTTGAAGAACAATTTGAACAGCGTGTAGAAGCGGCTGTTGAAGGCGCCATGATGGAATCCATTGGCAGTATTTTGATGGCCGTTGGCTCACAAATGATAAGCTCTGGTGGAGATATGGAAAAGTTCGAGCAAAGAATGCATAAAATGGGTGAGCAGATTGAAAGTAAAGTAGAAGCTCAAGCGCAACAAATTGAACAACAAGCCAATGCGCTATGTGACCAGTTTGCGCTCATCGCAAAGACAGAAAGCCAATTAGAAAGGCAAATCCCAGCGATGTCTGACTACAAACTGTTTTCTGTTAAACACTAATTAATTTAAATGTACCTCCCTATAGTCGGCGTAAGCCGACTATTTTCATTTCTTTTCGAGAGATATTTTTAATTTTATTACACCGGGTACCACATCAATATAGGCGGGGGTTTGTCCAACAATCTCGCCATCTGCTTCAATGTCTAAACTAGGTGTTTCAATATGAAAATGCTCGAGCTTAGTTTTAGATACACAGGGGTGAATTTCGTGTTTGGAAACAAGCATCAACATAAAAACCATAAGCCGTTCCAACATAGATTTGGGAGACAGCTGGATGCATGTGAGCTTCCCATCGCTTGGATCCGCGCTTGGGGCACTTTCAATACCGGCAGCAAAATATCGGCCATTGGCAAACAACAGCATCATGGTACTTTGCCTTTGACTCGAAAATGGGGAATTGATGGAAATATCAGAAAAATCAAATAAACGTTTTAGTCCCATCCAAACATAGCTCAATGTGTGGCGCTTACGCGTCGCAGAAATGCCTTTTACCACCGCTGCACTAAAACCAAGTCCCATCATATTTATAAAATAGCGACCATTCACACGGCCTAGGTCTAGATAAGTAATATTTTCACAAAAGAGGCTGCGTTGCCACTGCGCCTGAGTCAACCCAAACAGTCTTGCAAAATCATTGCCCGTCCCTGATGGCAACAACGCGAGTCGACAGTCCAGCTCAGCGATGGCATTTACGACAAGATGAATCGTGCCATCTCCTCCTATAACAACCACCGTATCTTGTGCATTCGCCAAGTTACGAACTTCTAAAACATCAGATTGAAAGTTGCCTGAGGTGTAAAACCACTGCGCTTGTAATTTTTTTTGCGTTATTTGCAACTTCAACCAACTAATTTGAGATTGTGTCGACTTACTTCGACACGGCTTCACAACCACCAGCAAATTAACACCTTAATAATAAAATTAATTAACATGAATATTTAGTCACACAGAGTTTTAAAATGAAGTTCAAAAACAACGCAAACAACTGTTTTTAATGCATAAACAAATAAACACCACATTTTAAAAAGCGAATAGACTGGCGAAACCATTAATATTTCGCCACCACAAAACAAAGCTATTCATTAGTTTTTTCTATTCGAAAAGCACAATTTTTATTGTTTTATTTTTGCGCGTGTTGCGTGCAAAATAATCATGTTTTCAACTAAACCTATATTGCAGGAGTCAACATGATTAATTCAGCTGCTGCGTGCAGCAACACGCAAGCCAACACTATAAACACGAAAGCGAAAGAAAAAGCACCTTTTGATTGGATGGCATTTCTGAATCGTTTTGGTAAATCGCTCGCACTTAGTCATGTCTCGCAATATAAGTAAGCGTTTTTGAGCTTGAGTGCCGCCACCCCAACCAGGCGGCACTTTGGCATTTTTTCAGCAAACCTTTTCCTCAAGCATCTCAATTTACTTCATTTTTGACCAGTTATTAATAAATCTTCGCATTTTAGTTTAAATTTTAGGCAAACGATTTAAAAACGGTTTACAGAGACAAATTCACTCAGTATTATCTTTGCCCATGGAGAGATGGCTGAGTGGTTGAAAGCACCGGTCTTGAAAACCGGCATACGTTAGTAGCGTATCTAGGGTTCAAATCCCTATCTCTCCGCCACATTTTATAGTTTTGCGTCGGAGAGGTGGCCGAGTGGCTGAAGGCGCTCCCCTGCTAAGGGAGTATAGGGTTTGTAGCCCTATCGAGGGTTCGAATCCCTCCTTCTCCGCCATTGCTTTTAAAAAAACCGCTTTTAATAAAGCGGTTTTTTTTATGTCTGAAATTGACTCATCCCAAGTACATGCGTAGTGCAAACACCTCCCCGCACAAGCGAATTAATACGCTACTTATTGATAAGTTTGAAGAAGTCACATACCTTGTAGATGAACGGACTATACTGTATTGCGACAACATACGATTAATAATTAAGAACGATATGAAATTCAAACAAGCTTGGCAGGCACGACTCTGTTATCTTTTTTTGTCTGGCGGATACGTACTCTTTGGCAAACTACTGACTGTCTTTGCTTTTCAAGATCAAGTCTTGCCCATTTGGCTGCCTGCTGGCTTTGCTTTGGTTGGTGCTTTTATTTGGGGGTGGCGCTTTATACCAGGGCTGGCCATTGCTTCCATTTTATTTAACTGGTCCACAGCGCATGGTTGGAGCTTATCGGCGCTGAACTTAGAAAATGTTTCTGCCGTTGCTATGATAGCAACCGGCGCGGTATTGCAAGCCATGCTCGGCGGATACTTGCTGCGCGCTTGGCTAGGCCACCCATTACAGTTAAAAAGCAGACTGCATATCGCTTACTTTGTGGGTTTAATAGGGATCGCCATTAATCTGGTCTCGGCCAATATCGGCGTGTTTGCACTAAGTCTATATAGCACTGAGTATAGCTTTGCCAATCATTGGAATAATATGCTGGCTTGGTGGCTGGGAGACTCGCTTGGGGTACTCATTGGCGCCCCCGCTTTGTTGATGCTATTACAGCCTTGGCTAAGCAATACGCAAAAATTGAATAATGTTGTGAGCACCTTTTGTGCCTGTATCGTACTATGCGCGTCCGTTGCCTTTACTACTTATTTATACAATCAAAGTAATTTAAAAAGCGCCAACATGAATGCTCAACGAGAAGCACAGATCATTGAGAACATTGTTTATCGCTATGTAAATCGCAGCATGCTAGCAATACAAGCTCTCTCTAGCCAATTGCAATCTAGAGCCCAATTTTCACAAGCTGAGTTTGACACGATTGCTGAACGACTTAAAAACGATTATTCATTTTTGCGCGCTTTATCATGGAATGAGCGTATCACCCCATCCCAACGTGAGCAGCTTGAAAACGAGCTTGTGGCCTTGTATGGCGGATCTGCGCGAATAAAAGGCGAGCCCATTGAGGTGACTGATCCGCTCGTGGTCGTAAAATACATCTCACCACTCAATGGCAACCAAGGTGCACTCGGGTTTAACGTATATTCTAAACCAAGTAGAAAAGCCGCGATCATCCGCTCAGCCATCGCCACAGAACCACAAGCCACAGATATTATTTACTTGGTGCAAGATAACCGCCCCTCTCCCGCTTATTTATTGTTTTCTCCTGTTTATGATATCAACAGCGGCGACAAACACATGAAGATCAGAGGCTATGCTACCGCAGTCGTACAAGTAGAAACACTGCTGGCTGAAGCTTTAAAGCAAGCACAAGCCAAATTATTCAACGTGACGTTTTATGATCTCAGCAACGATGATATTTTTTACCGCAATTACGACTTGGACTACAAAGTACAAGATACGATGGTACGCGGCGCCACGCTATTCGTTGCGGGTCAAAAGTGGCGCATGGAGTTATCGGTAAAAGGAGAATATGCATCGAGGCTCAATCAACGACTCACGCTGATGTTGCTCGTGCTACAACTGAGTATTACTTCTTTAATTATCTATATCTTGCTACTTTTCAATTACCAACATCACGCGCTAAACGGTTTAGTAGAGCAGCGTACGCGCTCTTTAGCAAAAGCAAAACAGCAATCCGACAAAGCAAACCAAGCTAAAAGTCGTTTTTTGGCCAATATGAGTCACGAGATCCGTACCCCCTTAAATGCAGTGATAGGCTTTGCTTCTCTTGCAAATACCACTCATAACGCCAGAGAATTGTCCGAATACATTAAAAAGATAGGCTCCGCATCGAAAACCCTACTTAATCTCGTCAATGACATACTCGACATTGCAAAAATTGAATCAAACCGTTTACACATTGATATGCATCCTTTTGATTTGCAAGCGCTCATCAATCGGGTAGATACGATGTTTGCATCCAGTGCACAATCCAAAAGTATTGCTTGGCAAGTCACCCATAACCTGTCTGGGCCAACTTGGATTTTGGGAGATGAAATGCGCATCGAGCAAATCTTGATCAACTTATGCAGTAACGCCATTAAATTTACCCCCCAAGGCAGCGTGACTTTTGATGTGCATGCAGAATATGGCACCAAACAAGTCAGTATAGCCTTTACCGTGACAGATACGGGCATTGGTATTGATCAGCAAAAGCAACAAACAATTTTCGATGCCTTTAGCCAAGCAGACAACTCTACCTCACGTAAATATGGCGGAACGGGTCTTGGCCTTGCAATCGCAAAAGAACTCAGCGAGCTAATGGGTGGAGAGTTAAAACTGCAGAGTGAAGTCGCACAAGGTAGCTGCTTTACACTGAAACTCAGTTGTGACAATGCGATCGCTCAACATCAACATCTTGAACAAGTCGACACTTCTCAAATTCATGGTTTAAGAGTGCTGGTTGCAGAAGATAACCCTGTAAACCAAGTCGTTATAAAAGCAATGCTCAATTCCCTTGGAATACAACATGCGGTTGTCGCAAATGGCAGAGAAGCTGTCGAAGCCGTGCAAAAAGACGCTTATGACATCGTATTAATGGATTGCCAAATGCCAATCATGGACGGTTATCAAGCCACTGCCGCAATTCGCCAGTTCAAGAGCAGCGAAGAATTACCCATCATCGCATTGACAGCCGATGTGATGCCCGAAGACAAAGCCCACGCATTAGCCATTGGTTTTAATAGACATCTTGCAAAACCGCTTGAGCGAGATAAGCTGGCTACATGCTTGGCAAATTACTGCTAATGATATGAATATAATAATACTTATAATAATCTTGCTCGGCTCAACCTCTTCATTGAGTAGTTATGCAACTGAGCAACAGGCTCAGCGAACGACATGTGTGAGCATAGCGTCCGACTGGCAATCAATAGAAGCTCAGCAAAAACAAGGTCTGTACCGCTTTGCTAGGAAGCAAGGCCCTGTCACTTGGCAAGTTGCGCATTCAGCGCCTTACAGCGAGTACTTAGCCCAAGCAAAAGCCATCATAGAAAGTCGCAACCCCAGAGCACAGCTACCGTGCCCAGTTTCAACGCCAGTGGCGTCACGACTTGGCTTTGTGCAGAGCGAACTTAAAGTTGCCGATCTCATTGCCCCGTTTGAACTCAGACAATTTAGAAATGACCGTGCTGTGCTCTTACTGCATGGTTTAACCGACTCGCCTTTTACCTTTCACTTTCTTGCTGACTCACTTTATCAGCAGGGCTTTAGCGTTCGTACTCTTTTATTGCCAGGCCACGCCACTGCGCCCGACGATTTACAACGCGTAAATTACGAAGATTGGCAAGCCATCGTTGACTATGCCATTGCCAAAACAGCGCAAGATTTTAATAACTTTTCGGTACTGGGGTATTCCACAGGGGGCGCGCTGGCCATTACTCAAATTGCGAAAAAACCACCCGAAAATTTACGTGCACTTGCGCTCATTTCACCGGCCAGTGAACCGCACAATAAAAATGGTTGGCTGGCAAAATGGGTCGCAAAAGTCCCTTGGGTTAATTGGATTGATGCGGATGCCGATCTCGACTTTGCAAAATATGAGTCTTTCCCATGGCAAGCGGCCGCACTCGCCGATCAAGCAATGAATCAAGTCAAGTCAGTGAATTTACCCAAAGCGTTACCTTTATTTAGCGCGTTGAGTGAAGTTGATAGCACCATTGACAGTCAAGCGAGTTTAGCAATGCTAACGCGGTTTGCTATGTTAGCTAACAACCCTGACGACCACACATTACTCTATTATGGCAATATTAAATCCGCCAGAGTGCAACTGCCGCCCGCTTATCCCATCACAACGCCGCATTGCACCCATGAAAGCTGTGCGCAGGTGATAGATATGTCGCATATTGGTATTTTACAACCACCAGCACACCCCTATTATGGTTGGCATGGTGTATATCGCAGTTGTGGTGGCTACCTAGGTGAATTAAGCAAATATTTAGAATGCAAACGACATACATCCCCCTTGCTAGGGGAAAGAACACCGCACAACTTGCGTATGAAAAGACCATTACAAAGATTAACATTCAATCCTGCGTACGATGATTTTGTAACGCAGTTAGTCTCATTTTTAAACCCGTATCAAGACAGGTATGTTCAACCATAAGTTTATCAATACAATTGATGAAGTATCACAAACACAGTGGGATGCACTCAACGATAACCTTTTTTGTAGCTTTGCGTGGTTACGAGCGCTTGAGCAAAGTGGCTGTGTATGCACAGAAACAGGCTGGCAGCCGCAGCATCTGCTTGTTTTCGATAATGAACACCTGATAGCCATCATGCCCGGTTACATTAAAAGCCATTCTTATGGCGAATATGTATTTGACTGGTCTTGGGCAGACGCGTATCAACGTTACGGGCTAGATTACTACCCAAAGTGGTTGTCTGGAGTTCCCTTTACGCCAACTCAAGGGCCAAGAATACTGTGCCGCCAACCAAGTAATCTACTGTATCAGTATATTAGTACGGTGTTAAAACAAGCCTGTGAGCAACGTCAATGGTCCAGTGTTCATATTAACTTTTTGCTCGAGCATGCCGCTTTGTCTGACGCCTTTTTTGTTCGACATGGGGTCCAGTTTCACTGGTTTAATCGCCAGTATCAGTCCTTTGCTGACTTTTTAGGCTCACTGACATCCCGAAAACGTAAAGCAATCAAAAAAGAGCGGCAACAAGTTGAACGGCATGCATTGTGTGTAGAATGGCTTTCAGGGAAAGACATTTCTGCAAACATGCTACAACAGTTTCACGCTTGTTATCAGCTCACTTATTTAAAACGTTCTGGGCATAAAGGCTATCTAAACTTGGCTTTTTTCGAACAACTTATCGACACAATGCCTGAGCAAATCAGGTTATGCGTTGCGAAAGAAAATCAGACCTTGGTTGCGGCAAGCCTCTATTTATGTGACCAGTACACGTTATACGGTAGATATTGGGGCGCATTGGAGGCCTATGATGCATTGCACTTTGAGCTTTGCTATTACCAAGGTATCGAGTACGCAATTAAGCACCACCTGCATTGTTTTGATGCGGGTGCACAGGGAGAGCATAAGATAACCCGCGGGTTTGAGCCTGTGCAAACCTACTCTGTTCATCATATTGAAGACCCTCTCTTTTCAAAGGCCATCCAAGATTTTATTATCCAAGAGCAGGCTCACGTAGCCAATTACCAACAACAATGCGCCTCTTTACTGCCTTTTAAACAGCAATAAGCGATTATTGGCTGGCATCTCATTGTCGAATAGCAGGCTAAGATCGGCCTTACTGGCCAAATCGCAGATCCATTCAAAATCTCGTATGCCACTTAGGCTATCTTGGCGCTTTAAAAATGCATCAAACTGCGCATTACTCTCACTGGTAAAGCGGCCTTGATAGTTAAATGGCCCATAGACACACAACAGCCCCTCATTCGCCAAATGCGTCTTCACACCTGAAAAAAATGCCTCAACCAGCTTCTTACTCACAATATGCATGGTGTTTGCACTGTAGATAACTGGCACTTGCGCTATCGGCCAAGGTGCATTGAGGTCTAACAGCAATGGCGAACACACATTCGTCAGCTGTGCCTCATCAATCCATGCCTGAATACCCGCATGGTTGATAGGTCTATCGCTGGTTTGCCACTGCAAATGAGGCAGCGCCCTTGCAAAATGAATTGCATGTTGTCCCGTGCCTGATCCAATCTCTAAGACTTGGCTATACTGTGCTAAATGTGGCCGGAGCACCGACAGTATGGCGGACTTATTATTTTCACAGGCTTGAGAGTAAGGTTTATCCATAGAAATCTCCTGCACAGAGGTTGAGCATGTATGCCCAATATTGAGGCAATTTGAGTCTCAAAATGCAAGTGCTCACATAAAAAATCATTTAACTATTTGAATTTTAAAAATTTCACCTATTGGTATGTCTCATGCATCACTAGTTGTGAATTAAATCACACGAGGACAACATTATGTTTATTTCTACCATCACTCATATGCCTATTTGCGAAAGCGGTCTCGTAGAGAGCCATGATGAGGACTTGTTCATGAATAGCGATGAATATCGTAAAGAAGTGCAAGATATCTTAACCCCAACCGAACAAGAAGATGCGCCAAAAACAGCACAAACCTTCATTCTAGGTTATAACTAATCACTGACTCTCATAGCTTTTGACACATTCCCAATACGTGTGCCAAAAGCTATGCGCCAATCACATAATCCCCCCTGTTAGAAACTAAGCAATATTGTCATCGATAAGCAATTGATAACTCGTGCCAATCAGTTACGATAGTTGTGATCACATCACTAGGTACTAAAGGAGCTTACATGCCTACATTTCGAAAAGTCCATGACAGTATGGGCACACTTAACATTCCCGAGAATGCGCTCTATCAGGCACAAACACAAAGAGCCATCGATAATTTTCCCGTAAGCTCTCTCACCATGCCAACCGCCTTTATTCAGGCTTTAGCGCATATCAAACAAGCTGCGGCACAAGCCAATGCGAGCTTAGATAAATTAGAGGAAAATAAAGCAAACGCTATTATCGCGGCTGCGCAAAGCATTATCGCGGGTCAATATATCGAGCAATTTCCTGTTGACGTATTTCAAACAGGTTCTGGCACCAGTTCAAACATGAACATCAATGAAGTTATCGCCTCCTTAGCAAGTAAGAACTGCAAAGATGAAATACATCCGAATGACGATGTGAACATGGGGCAAAGCTCCAACGATGTGATACCCACAGCTATCCACGTGAGTTGCGCACTGCTGCTGACAAACCAGCTTCTTCCAGCTTTAGCGCATTTGAGTAAACAAATTGAACTGAAAGGCCGCGAAGTTGGACATCATGTCAAAACCGGGCGCACTCACTTAATGGATGCAATGCCAGTAACATTCGCACAAGTACTCAGCGGCTGGTTTACGCAAATACAGATGGCAAGCAAAAATATAGAAGCACACCTCGATAATATGTACGCACTTGCTCAAGGTGGCACAGCTGTTGGTACGGGCGTTAATTCCAATAGCGAATTTGTAACTCAATTCAATCGCCACCTGCGCGAAAACACGCGTATCCCATTTAGAGCATCAAACAATTTTTTCTACAGTATTTCAACTCAAGATTCCGTAGTAGGTTTATCGGGTAGCCTCAAAACACTCGCAACAGCGATTATGAAAATTGCCAATGACTTGCGATGGATGAACTCAGGACCACTATCAGGCTTGGGTGAAATCGAGCTTGAGGCGTTACAACCCGGTTCATCAATTATGCCGGGGAAAGTCAATCCCGTGATCCCAGAATCTGCCGCCATGGTCTGTGCTCAGGTCATTGGCAACGATTGTACTATTACCGTTGCAGGGCAATCTGGCAACTTCGAGCTGAATGTCATGCTTCCAGTAATTGCCTATAACATAATTCAAAGTATCGAGTTGCTGGCAAATACTAGTAATTTACTGGCAGACAAAGCAATCTCCAGCTTCAAAGTGAATACCAACAACATTAGTAAGGCTTTGCATAAAAACCCAATTCTTGTTACAGCACTGAACCCGATCATCGGTTACGAAAAAGCAGCAAAAATTGCCAAACTCGCGTATGAGCAACAGCGAGATATTATTGACGTTGCAAAGGAACAAACCGATCTGAGCGAAGCACAGCTGCAAGACTTGCTTGATCCCAAAAAGCTAACTGGGGAAACTCAAGCTTGATCTGATAATGTATTTAGGTACATTATCTTTACACTTGTAACTCGCGCATTTAACGTGCAAACTAGTTTAAAAACAAAGGAGTTATTATGGTAAAGCTTCCCGTTGGACTTATTGCAACACTGCTGTTGAGCGGTTGCAATTACGCATCTCATGATCCTGTTACGCGTGTAACTGACGATCAAAATACCGTGAACGCGCAATCTGAAAAAGTCACAAAGCCAGCTCAACCTTTAACTCCTGTTAAACAAAAATTGGCCGCTGCTACCCCAACTAAAGCGACGGATATTGCCACTCTGCATGACCAATTAAATGCATTGATACAAGATAAAAACTGCGATACATCAGCTCAGTGTCAAGTCATAGGGGTTGGTAGTAGAGCGTGTGGCGGCCCCAATAGCTACGCTATTTATTCAAGCAAAACCGCTTCGTCCGCTCAGGTCGAAGCATTGGCGAAACAGATCACAGAGCAAGAGCGCGCATACAACAAAAAAAATAGCATGGTAAGTATTTGTGAGCATTTAACGCTACCAAGCACTCAATGTGTTGAAAATAAATGTGTTAAACTTTCAAATAACGCTCAAGCAACTTATTAAAGATACGCGATGAATTTGATTAAAACTTTAATGTCTGTTGCCGTATGTTGCTCGTTACTGAGTGGCTGCGAACTGATATTGCCAATGCAACCTGTAGCGATAGAAAAGTCACAGTATGATACGCTCAATGAGCTAGTCGCTGATAAAAGCTGTGATGCCAGTTACCAATGCAAAGTACTTGAAGTGGGGGAGAGACCCGCATGCGAGGGACCCAGCCGCTATATCATTTATTCTTCTAAACAGGTGAATGAACAAAAAATAGAGTCCATTGCGGCCTCTATTACGGCAAAAGAACATGCTGAAAACCAAAACAAGCTTACAGAAGATAGATGTAAACAGGTTATCCCAGTACTCCCTATTTGCATCCAAAATAGTTGCCAACCATACACGAGCAAATACTAAACAAGCAGTTGCCCTATTAGAGAAATAACCACTATCATTAAGGCACTACCTCCAGCGTACCAGATATAGCTTATTTCAACTCGGCGCTTGACCCAATAGTAATATAAAAAACGCAAAAAATAGCTCGCAGACGTGCCAAACAGTGCAAATATGATGAGTAAATAAATTAAGTAAAACGACACAATAACCCTTACCTGATATACCTACCTTAAATAGTAACGACAAACCCCGCACTTTGCACTAGGTACAAAAGGTTAACGACAGCGAACGTAGTAAGGTCGTTTCCTTTGCGTAAGGTGATATCGTGCAAAAAAGCGCGTAGCGCTTACATTCCTTTTGCGCAAGGTGAATTAGGTGCAAAATGTTAGCGACTTGAACGAAGCGAAACGCTCTTTTTGCGCAAGCAGGGTGCAAAGGGTTAACGATAACGAACGCAGTGAGGACGTTTCCTTTTGCGCAAGGTGAAATGAGTAAGTTTAACTGCTGCTGAGGGACTCACCTACCAAACTGAGGGAGCGTTGCTTAGCGGCAGTGAAGGTGACTCTTTTCACCTTGCGCAAACATGTCTCTTTATCAGCGAGTTTCTTCTGCAAGAACCCAAGAGACAATTTTGTACCAGACGCAAAAAACCCCGATACTTTCGTATCGGGGTTTCTCTTATTAGGACCTGGCGATGTTCTGCTCCACAGCGGCTACTTCCACATGGCCGCTGCCACACTATCATCGACGCTACAGTGCAAAAGGTTAGCGACTTGAGCGAAGCGAAACGCTCTTTTTGCGCAAGGTGAAGTGAGCCAGTTTATAAAGCGCTGAGAGACTAACTTTTTAAAACCCCAAAAAGCAAAAAACCCGTCGCATAAATGCAACGGGTTTCTTTAAATAAAATCCTGACGATGTTCTACTTTCACATGGCAGCTGCCACACTATCATCGACGCTGTTTCGTTTCACTTCTGAGTTCGGCATGGGGTCAGGTGGTTCCAAAACGCTATGGTCATCAGGAAAAATTCTATAAAATCTGGAAAAATTCTGATAATTCTAAAACTGTCTACTTCAGTTAATACTAACTTCTGTCGCTTAAACCACTTTGGCGTTGTATGGTTAAGCCTCACGGGTAATTAGTACTGGTTAGCTTAACGTATCACTACGCTTCCACACCCAGCCTATCAACGTTGTAGTCTTCAACGGCCCTTCAGTTAACTTAAAGTTAAAGTGAGAACTCATCTCGAGGCTCGCTTCCCGCTTAGATGCTTTCAGCGGTTATCGATCCCGAACGTAGCTACCGGGCAATGCAATTGGCATCACAACCCGAACACCAGCGGTTCGTCCACTCCGGTCCTCTCGTACTAGGAGCAGCCCCTCTCAATTCTCAAACGCCCACGGCAGATAGGGACCGAACTGTCTCACGACGTTCTAAACCCAGCTCGCGTACCACTTTAAATGGCGAACAGCCATACCCTTGGGACCGACTTCAGCCCCAGGATGTGATGAGCCGACATCGAGGTGCCAAACACCGCCGTCGATATGAACTCTTGGGCGGTATCAGCCTGTTATCCCCGGAGTACCTTTTATCCGTTGAGCGATGGCCCTTCCATTCAGAACCACCGGATCACTATGACCTACTTTCGTACCTGCTCGACGTGTCTGTCTCGCAGTTAAGCTGGCTTCTACCATTACACTAACCGTACGATGTCCGACCGTACTTAGCCAACCTTCGTGCTCCTCCGTTACTCTTTGGGAGGAGACCGCCCCAGTCAAACTACCCACCAGGCACTGTCCTCAACCCCGATTAGGGGCCTAAGTTAGAACATCAAACATACAAGGGTGGTATTTCAAGGTCGGCTCCACGATGACTGGCGTCACCGCTTCAAAGCCTCCCACCTATCCTACACATGTAGGCTCAATGTTCAGTGCCAAGCTGTAGTAAAGGTTCACGGGGTCTTTCCGTCTAGCCGCGGGTACACAGCATCTTCACTGCGATTTCAATTTCACTGAGTCTCGGGTGGAGACAGCGTGGCCATGGTTACACCATTCGTGCAGGTCGGAACTTACCCGACAAGGAATTTCGCTACCTTAGGACCGTTATAGTTACGGCCGCCGTTTACCGGGGCTTCGATCAAGAGCTTCGACTTACGTCTAACCCCATCAATTAACCTTCCGGCACCGGGCAGGTGTCACACCGTATACGTCATCTTACGATTTTGCACAGTGCTGTGTTTTTAATAAACAGTCCCAGCCACCTGGTCACTGCGGCTGTCGTCAGCTTAAGGAGTAAATCCCATCACCAACAACAGCGTACCTTCTCCCGAAGTTACGGTACAATTTTGCCTAGTTCCTTCACCCGAGTTCTCTCAAGCGCCTTAGTATTCTCTACCTGACCACCTGTGTCGGTTTGGGGTACGATTCGAAATAATCTGAAGCTTAGAGGCTTTTCCTGGAAGTAGGGCATCAGTAACTTCACCACCGTAGTGGCTCGTCTCGTGTCTCAGCCTTAAGAACCCGGATTTTCCTAAGTTCTCAGCCTACGCACTTTCACATGGACAACCAACGCCATGCTTACTTAGCCTGCTCCGTCCCCCCATCGCAATTATTCCAAGTACGGGAATATTAACCCGTTTCCCATCGACTACGCTCTTCAGCCTCGCCTTAGGGGTCGACTTACCCTACCCTGATTAACATGGGATAGGAACCCTTGGTCTTCCGGCGTGCGGGTTTTTCACCCGCATTGTCGTTACTCATGTCAGCATTCGCACTTCTGATACCTCCAGCATACCTCCCGGTACACCTTCAACGGCTTACAGAACGCTCCCCTACCCCGCGAATATACCCCGAAACTATCTCTTACCAACTCAACGTGTTGGTCGCTTGACCGTTGGGCACTTCGTGCGTCAACGTTAATCTTAAAATAGTTTGGGTGGTATATTCGCAGCCGCAGCTTCGGTGGTATGTTTAGCCCCGTTACATCTTCCGCGCAGGCCGACTCGACTAGTGAGCTATTACGCTTTCTTTAAAGGGTGGCTGCTTCTAAGCCAACCTCCTAGCTGTTTTAGCCTTCCCACATCGTTTCCCACTTAACATACACTTTGGGACCTTAGCTGGCGGTCTGGGTTGTTTCCCTCTTCACGACGGACGTTAGCACCCGCCGTGTGTCTCCCGGATATTACTTTACGGTATTCGGAGTTTGCAAAGGGTTGGTAAGTCGGGATGACCCCCTAGCCTTAACAGTGCTCTACCCCCGTAAGTATTCGTCCGAGGCTCTACCTAAATAGATTTCGGGGAGAACCAGCTATCTCCCGGTTTGATTAGCCTTTCACTCCTAGCCACAGGTCATCCCCTAACTTTTCAACGTTAGTGGGTTCGGTCCTCCAGTTGATGTTACTCAACCTTCAACCTGCCCATGGCTAGATCACCGGGTTTCGGGTCTATACCTTGCAACTAAGCGCCCAGTTAAGACTCGCTTTCGCTACGGCTACCCTAATCGGTTAACCTCGCTACAAAATATAAGTCGCTGACCCATTATACAAAAGGTACGCAGTCACACCACGAAGGTGCTCCTACTGCTTGTACGTACACGGTTTCAGGTTCTATTTCACTCCCCTCACAGGGGTTCTTTTCGCCTTTCCCTCACGGTACTGGTTCACTATCGGTCAGTTGGGAGTATTTAGCCTTGGAGGATGGTCCCCCCATATTCAGTCAAAGTTTCACGTGCTCCGACCTACTCGATTTCACTTTAGATAAGTTTTTGTGTACGGGACTATCACCCTGTGTCGTCAAACTTTCCAGAATGTTCCACTAACTACACTAAAGCTTAAGGGCTGGTCCGATTTCGCTCGCCGCTACTTTCGGAATCTCGGTTGATTTCTTTTCCTACGGGTACTTAGATGTTTCAGTTCTCCGCGTTCGCTTCATACAGCTATGTATTCACTGCATGATGACCCAAAGGGCCGGGTTTCCCCATTCGGAAATCCTAGTCTCAAGCGCCTCTTACTGGCTCAACTAGGCTTATCGCAAGTTAGTACGTCCTTCATCGCCTCCAACTGCCAAGGCATCCACCGTGTACGCTTAGTCACTTAACCATACAACCCAAAATGGTTTGTATCGTCAAAGACAGTTTAACTTCGCCAGAAGTTAATATTGAATACTAAAGTAGACGCTAATAAACAAATCCTTAATAAGAACTGCTTATCGGCATGTTTTACTTTTGAAAACTCTTTATAGATATAAATATCTACAAGAATTAATTATCAGCTTTTCCAAATTTTTAAAGAGCAAGAGAATTTAACTTCTCAAAGAGAAACACACTTCATACTCAGGATTTACCTGAAGTATGTTTATCTTTAAAAAGTAAAGTGGTGGAGCTAAGCAGGATCGAACTGCTGACCTCCTGCGTGCAAGGCAGGCGCTCTCCCAGCTGAGCTATAGCCCCACAATACTGGTGTGTAACATTGTTTATGACCGACTTTAAGCAAAGTGGTGGGTCTGAGTAGACTTGAACTACCGACCTCACGCTTATCAGGCGTGCGCTCTAACCAGCTGAGCTACAGACCCAAACAATGTTTGTGTTCTCTAATTCTAATCAACAATCATCTGTGTGGACACTTCGAACAAATAAGTTCTAAATCGTATAAGGAGGTGATCCAGCCCCAGGTTCCCCTAGGGCTACCTTGTTACGACTTCACCCCAGTCATGAATCACTCCGTGGTGATCGCCCTCCCGAAGGTTAGGCTAACCACTTCTGGAGCAACCCACTCCCATGGTGTGACGGGCGGTGTGTACAAGGCCCGGGAACGTATTCACCGCGGCATTCTGATCCGCGATTACTAGCGATTCCGACTTCATGGAGTCGAGTTGCAGACTCCAATCCGGACTACGACGCACTTTAAGTGATTCGCTGACTCTCGCGAGCTCGCAGCACTCTGTATGCGCCATTGTAGCACGTGTGTAGCCCTACACGTAAGGGCCATGATGACTTGACGTCGTCCCCACCTTCCTCCGGTTTATCACCGGCAGTCTCCTTAGAGTTCCCGACCGAATCGCTGGCAACTAAGGATAGGGGTTGCGCTCGTTGCGGGACTTAACCCAACATCTCACAACACGAGCTGACGACAGCCATGCAGCACCTGTATCAGAGTTCCCGAAGGCACTAATCTATCTCTAGAAAATTCTCTGTATGTCAAGTGTAGGTAAGGTTCTTCGCGTTGCATCGAATTAAACCACATGCTCCACCGCTTGTGCGGGCCCCCGTCAATTCATTTGAGTTTTAACCTTGCGGCCGTACTCCCCAGGCGGTCTACTTAATGCGTTAGCTTTGAAAAAGTCCTCCGAAGAGTCCAGCTTCTAGTAGACATCGTTTACGGCGTGGACTACCAGGGTATCTAATCCTGTTTGCTCCCCACGCTTTCGTACATGAGCGTCAGTGTTGACCCAGGTGGCTGCCTTCGCCATCGGTATTCCTTCAGATCTCTACGCATTTCACCGCTACACCTGAAATTCTACCACCCTCTATCACACTCTAGTTTGCCAGTTCGAAATGCAGTTCCCAGGTTAAGCCCGGGGCTTTCACATCTCGCTTAACAAACCGCCTGCGTACGCTTTACGCCCAGTAATTCCGATTAACGCTCGCACCCTCCGTATTACCGCGGCTGCTGGCACGGAGTTAGCCGGTGCTTCTTCTGTAAGTAACGTCACAGCTGAATGCTATTAACATCCAACCTTTCCTCCTTACTGAAAGTGCTTTACAACCCGAAGGCCTTCTTCACACACGCGGCATGGCTGCATCAGGCTTGCGCCCATTGTGCAATATTCCCCACTGCTGCCTCCCGTAGGAGTCTGGGCCGTGTCTCAGTCCCAGTGTGGCTGATCATCCTCTCAAACCAGCTAGGGATCGTCGCCTTGGTGAGCCATTACCTCACCAACTAGCTAATCCCACTTGGGCCAATCTTTAGGCGTGAGGCCCGAAGGTCCCCCACTTTGGTCCGTAGACATCATGCGGTATTAGCAGTCGTTTCCAACTGTTGTCCCCCACCTAAAGGCATGTTCCCAAGCATTACTCACCCGTCCGCCGCTCGTCATCTTCTAGCAAGCTAGAAATGTTACCGCTCGACTTGCATGTGTTAGGCCTGCCGCCAGCGTTCAATCTGAGCCATGATCAAACTCTTCAATTAAAAGTTTTTTGAAACCGAAGTTTCGTGCTCATTGAATTCTGATTTTGATTTCCTAAGAAATCGAATTGACTGTGCTGAAACAAGTAAACTTGTTTCCGTTGGTCACTCAGTTCAATTGAGACTCTAAATTTGTTTGCATCCTCTAGCTAGGCTAGATTTTGCTGTTAGAACTCAATCTGTACGAGTGCCCACACAGATGATTGCTTCATATTTTTAAAGAACGTTTCGAGTTGCTTTCGCGTCTCGAGGGATGTGCATTCTAAGCATTCCCGATTTTTTGTCAACACTTAATTTGAAGTTTCTTTTTTAGAAGTTTCAAGTTTAAGTTTTACTTGACGCTGACTCGTTGTTGCCTTGCTTATTCAGCGTAGCGCTCCGTGTCAGTGGGGTCGCATTATAGGGCGGCGAATTAAAAGCGCAAGTGCTTTTTTGAAGAAAATTGATAAAAATGGATTGTTCGCGTAATTTTTGAGCGAAACCACCGTTTTTATAACTTTCGCTACATCGGCATTACATTAAAGACAAGCTCATTGACGGCTATGAACATCACAATAATATGCAACTAGCTAAGCATAGAAGGTAACACAACATGAAAGAGCGGATAATAAGAAATAGATTTGCCTTAATTGGCGTTACTATTAGGGCTCTTGGTGAATCCAAGCTAACGCTGAGATGTGAAAGGCGAAAAGAGTAGAACGAAGTAATCTCACCATTGTGTGAAACCTTGGGAAAACATCAATGATGTTTGTAATGCAGCACATAAGATCAAAACGATATTTAAAAGCATAAAATGGTGAGCACACGGATACGCGATGAAAACTTTGATGCATAAGCGTAGTTAAATAATAACGCAAGCTATTCGCAGAGCTGTCGGATTGTACTCTATAAAAAGGCTTACGTTGCGCAAACATGTCTCTTTATCAGCGAGTTTCTTCTGCAAGAACCCAAGAGACAATTTTGCACATAACGCAAAAAAGCCCGACTCTTTCGAATCGGGCTTTCTTTTATTAGGACCTGGCGATGTTCTGCTCCACAGCGGCTACTTCCACATGGCAGCTGCCACACTATCATCGACGCTACAGTGCAAAAGGTTAGCGACTTGAGCGAAGCGAAACGCTCTTTTTGCGCAAGGTGAAGTGAGCCAGTTTATAAAGCGCTGAGAGACTAACTTTTTAAAACCCCAAAAAGCAAAAAACCCGTCGCATAAATGCAACGGGTTTCTTTAAATAAAATCCTGACGATGTTCTACTTTCACATGGCAGCTGCCACACTATCATCGACGCTGTTTCGTTTCACTTCTGAGTTCGGCATGGGGTCAGGTGGTTCCAAAACGCTATGGTCATCAGGAAAAATTCTATAAAATCTGGAAAAATTCTGATAATTCGTAAAAATCTACTTTAGTTAATACTAACTTCTGTCGCTTAAACCACTTTGGCGTTGTATGGTTAAGCCTCACGGGTAATTAGTACTGGTTAGCTTAACGTATCACTACGCTTCCACACCCAGCCTATCAACGTTGTAGTCTTCAACGGCCCTTCAGTTAACTTAAAGTTAAAGTGAGAACTCATCTCGAGGCTCGCTTCCCGCTTAGATGCTTTCAGCGGTTATCGATCCCGAACGTAGCTACCGGGCAATGCAATTGGCATCACAACCCGAACACCAGCGGTTCGTCCACTCCGGTCCTCTCGTACTAGGAGCAGCCCCTCTCAATTCTCAAACGCCCACGGCAGATAGGGACCGAACTGTCTCACGACGTTCTAAACCCAGCTCGCGTACCACTTTAAATGGCGAACAGCCATACCCTTGGGACCGACTTCAGCCCCAGGATGTGATGAGCCGACATCGAGGTGCCAAACACCGCCGTCGATATGAACTCTTGGGCGGTATCAGCCTGTTATCCCCGGAGTACCTTTTATCCGTTGAGCGATGGCCCTTCCATTCAGAACCACCGGATCACTATGACCTACTTTCGTACCTGCTCGACGTGTCTGTCTCGCAGTTAAGCTGGCTTCTACCATTACACTAACCGTACGATGTCCGACCGTACTTAGCCAACCTTCGTGCTCCTCCGTTACTCTTTGGGAGGAGACCGCCCCAGTCAAACTACCCACCAGGCACTGTCCTCAACCCCGATTAGGGGCCTAAGTTAGAACATCAAACATACAAGGGTGGTATTTCAAGGTCGACTCCACGATGACTGGCGTCACCGCTTCAAAGCCTCCCACCTATCCTACACATGTAGGCTCAATGTTCAGTGCCAAGCTGTAGTAAAGGTTCACGGGGTCTTTCCGTCTAGCCGCGGGTACACAGCATCTTCACTGCGATTTCAATTTCACTGAGTCTCGGGTGGAGACAGCGTGGCCATGGTTACACCATTCGTGCAGGTCGGAACTTACCCGACAAGGAATTTCGCTACCTTAGGACCGTTATAGTTACGGCCGCCGTTTACCGGGGCTTCGATCAAGAGCTTCGACTTACGTCTAACCCCATCAATTAACCTTCCGGCACCGGGCAGGTGTCACACCGTATACGTCATCTTACGATTTTGCACAGTGCTGTGTTTTTAATAAACAGTCCCAGCCACCTGGTCACTGCGGCTGTCGTCAGCTTAAGGAGTAAATCCCATCACCAACAACAGCGTACCTTCTCCCGAAGTTACGGTACAATTTTGCCTAGTTCCTTCACCCGAGTTCTCTCAAGCGCCTTAGTATTCTCTACCTGACCACCTGTGTCGGTTTGGGGTACGATTCGAAATAATCTGAAGCTTAGAGGCTTTTCCTGGAAGTAGGGCATCAGTAACTTCACCACCGTAGTGGCTCGTCTCGTGTCTCAGCCTTAAGAACCCGGATTTTCCTAAGTTCTCAGCCTACGCACTTTCACATGGACAACCAACGCCATGCTTACTTAGCCTGCTCCGTCCCCCCATCGCAATTATTCCAAGTACGGGAATATTAACCCGTTTCCCATCGACTACGCTCTTCAGCCTCGCCTTAGGGGTCGACTTACCCTACCCTGATTAACATGGGATAGGAACCCTTGGTCTTCCGGCGTGCGGGTTTTTCACCCGCATTGTCGTTACTCATGTCAGCATTCGCACTTCTGATACCTCCAGCATACCTCCCGGTACACCTTCAACGGCTTACAGAACGCTCCCCTACCCCGCGAATATACCCCGAAACTATCTCTTACCAACTCAACGTGTTGGTCGCTTGACCGTTGGGCACTTCGTGCGTCAACGTTAATCTTAAAATAGTTTGGGTGGTATATTCGCAGCCGCAGCTTCGGTGGTATGTTTAGCCCCGTTACATCTTCCGCGCAGGCCGACTCGACTAGTGAGCTATTACGCTTTCTTTAAAGGGTGGCTGCTTCTAAGCCAACCTCCTAGCTGTTTTAGCCTTCCCACATCGTTTCCCACTTAACATACACTTTGGGACCTTAGCTGGCGGTCTGGGTTGTTTCCCTCTTCACGACGGACGTTAGCACCCGCCGTGTGTCTCCCGGATATTACTTTACGGTATTCGGAGTTTGCAAAGGGTTGGTAAGTCGGGATGACCCCCTAGCCTTAACAGTGCTCTACCCCCGTAAGTATTCGTCCGAGGCTCTACCTAAATAGATTTCGGGGAGAACCAGCTATCTCCCGGTTTGATTAGCCTTTCACTCCTAGCCACAGGTCATCCCCTAACTTTTCAACGTTAGTGGGTTCGGTCCTCCAGTTGATGTTACTCAACCTTCAACCTGCCCATGGCTAGATCACCGGGTTTCGGGTCTATACCTTGCAACTAAGCGCCCAGTTAAGACTCGCTTTCGCTACGGCTACCCTATTCGGTTAACCTCGCTACAAAATATAAGTCGCTGACCCATTATACAAAAGGTACGCAGTCACACCACGAAGGTGCTCCTACTGCTTGTACGTACACGGTTTCAGGTTCTATTTCACTCCCCTCACAGGGGTTCTTTTCGCCTTTCCCTCACGGTACTGGTTCACTATCGGTCAGTTGGGAGTATTTAGCCTTGGAGGATGGTCCCCCCATATTCAGTCAAAGTTTCACGTGCTCCGACCTACTCGATTTCACTTTAGATAAGTTTTTGTGTACGGGACTATCACCCTGTTTCGTCAAACTTTCCAGAATGTTCCACTAACTACACTAAAGCTTAAGGGCTAGTCCGATTTCGCTCGCCGCTACTTTCGGAATCTCGGTTGATTTCTTTTCCTACGGGTACTTAGATGTTTCAGTTCTCCGCGTTCGCTTCATACAGCTATGTATTCACTGCATGATGACCCAAAGGGCCGGGTTTCCCCATTCGGAAATCCTAGTCTCAAGCGCCTCTTACTGGCTCAACTAGGCTTATCGCAAGTTAGTACGTCCTTCATCGCCTCCAACTGCCAAGGCATCCACCGTGTACGCTTAGTCACTTAACCATACAACCCAAAATGGTTTGTATCGTCAAAGACAGTTTAACTTCGCCAGAAGTTAATATTGAATACTAAAGTAGACGCTAATAAACAAATCCTTAATAAGAACTGCTTATCGGCATGTTTTACTTTTGAAAACTCTTTATAGATATAAATATCTACAAGAATTAATTATCAGCTTTTCCAAATTTTTAAAGAGCAATATCACTCAGTCATAAGACCAAGCAACAATCATCTGTGTGGACACTACGAACAAATAAGTTCTAAATCGTATAAGGAGGTGATCCAGCCCCAGGTTCCCCTAGGGCTACCTTGTTACGACTTCACCCCAGTCATGAATCACTCCGTGGTGATCGCCCTCCCGAAGGTTAGGCTAACCACTTCTGGAGCAACCCACTCCCATGGTGTGACGGGCGGTGTGTACAAGGCCCGGGAACGTATTCACCGCGGCATTCTGATCCGCGATTACTAGCGATTCCGACTTCATGGAGTCGAGTTGCAGACTCCAATCCGGACTACGACGCACTTTAAGTGATTCGCTGACTCTCGCGAGCTCGCAGCACTCTGTATGCGCCATTGTAGCACGTGTGTAGCCCTACACGTAAGGGCCATGATGACTTGACGTCGTCCCCACCTTCCTCCGGTTTATCACCGGCAGTCTCCTTAGAGTTCCCGACCGAATCGCTGGCAACTAAGGATAGGGGTTGCGCTCGTTGCGGGACTTAACCCAACATCTCACAACACGAGCTGACGACAGCCATGCAGCACCTGTATCAGAGTTCCCGAAGGCACCAATCTATCTCTAGAAAGTTCTCTGTATGTCAAGTGTAGGTAAGGTTCTTCGCGTTGCATCGAATTAAACCACATGCTCCACCGCTTGTGCGGGCCCCCGTCAATTCATTTGAGTTTTAACCTTGCGGCCGTACTCCCCAGGCGGTCTACTTAATGCGTTAGCTTTGAAAAAGTCCTCCGAAGAGTCCAGCTTCTAGTAGACATCGTTTACGGCGTGGACTACCAGGGTATCTAATCCTGTTTGCTCCCCACGCTTTCGTACATGAGCGTCAGTGTTGACCCAGGTGGCTGCCTTCGCCATCGGTATTCCTTCAGATCTCTACGCATTTCACCGCTACACCTGAAATTCTACCACCCTCTATCACACTCTAGTTTGCCAGTTCGAAATGCAGTTCCCAGGTTAAGCCCGGGGCTTTCACATCTCGCTTAACAAACCGCCTGCGTACGCTTTACGCCCAGTAATTCCGATTAACGCTCGCACCCTCCGTATTACCGCGGCTGCTGGCACGGAGTTAGCCGGTGCTTCTTCTGTAAGTAACGTCACAGCTGAATGCTATTAACATCCAACCTTTCCTCCTTACTGAAAGTGCTTTACAACCCGAAGGCCTTCTTCACACACGCGGCATGGCTGCATCAGGCTTGCGCCCATTGTGCAATATTCCCCACTGCTGCCTCCCGTAGGAGTCTGGGCCGTGTCTCAGTCCCAGTGTGGCTGATCATCCTCTCAAACCAGCTAGGGATCGTCGCCTTGGTGAGCCATTACCTCACCAACTAGCTAATCCCACTTGGGCCAATCTTTAGGCGTGAGGCCCGAAGGTCCCCCACTTTGGTCCGTAGACATCATGCGGTATTAGCAGTCGTTTCCAACTGTTGTCCCCCACCTAAAGGCATGTTCCCAAGCATTACTCACCCGTCCGCCGCTCGTCATCTTCTAGCAAGCTAGAAATGTTACCGCTCGACTTGCATGTGTTAGGCCTGCCGCCAGCGTTCAATCTGAGCCATGATCAAACTCTTCAATTAAAAGTTTTTTGAAACCTAAGTTTCGTGCTCATTGAATTCTGATTTTGATTTCCCTTTATAAAAGAAAAATCGAATTGACTGTGCTGAAACAAGTAAACTTGTTTCCGTTGGTCACTCAGTTCAATTGAGACTCTAAATTTGTTTGCATCCTCTAGCTATGCTAGATTTTGCTGTTAGAACTCAATCTGTACGAGTGCCCACACAGATGATTGCTTCATAATATTTTTAAAGAACGTTTCGAGTTACTTTCGCGTCTCGAGGGATGTGCATTCTAAGCATTCCCGATTTTTTGTCAACACTTAATTTGAAGTTTCTTTTTAAGAAGTTTCAAGCTTAAGTTTTACTTGACGCTGACTCGTTGTACTTTCGCTTTAGTGCGTAGCGCTCCGTGTCAGTGGGGTCGCATTATAGGGCGGCGAATTAAAAGCGCAAGCGCTTTTTTGAAGAAAATTGATAAAAATAGATTGTTCGGCTGAATTTCGAGCGAAACGGCTATTTTTGGTAGTTTTATGTACACGCGAGCCCTGTATAAGCTCAATAAACTCACTATGGCTTCTTTATATTGAAAGCTCTACACTAAGTTAAGACTAGAAATTTGGTGCTTATATATGTTGAGAAGTTACAAAGGGATCACACCTAAATTGGCGCAAGGCGTGTATGTTGATGAATCATCGGTATTAGTGGGTGATATTACCATTGGTGCAAACAGCAGTATTTGGCCCTTGGTTGCAGCAAGAGGCGATGTTAACTACATCAGGATTGGCGAAAGAACCAATGTGCAAGACGGTTCGGTGCTTCATTTAACGAGAGCAAGTAAAAGTAATCCACACGGCTACCCGTTGATCATAGGTGATGACGTCACCGTCGGACACAAAGTCATGTTACACGGCTGTACTTTAGGTAATCGTATTTTGGTAGGTATGGGCGCGATTGTGATGGACAATGTGACTGTAGAAGATGACGTGATCATTGGTGGCGGCGCACTCGTTCCACCTAATAAAACCCTTGAGTCCGGTTTTTTGTATGTCGGTAGCCCAGTCAAGCAAGCCCGCCCTCTAACGGAGGATGAACTCGCTTTTTTGAAAGTCTCAGCACAAAATTACGTGCAATTAAAAGATGAATATTTAGAGGAAGGCGAGTAAGACACTGCCGTCGCTTTGAAACGCTTCATCTTCGATGAGTTGTTCCGCCATCATTTCATAATCAAATTGCTTTGCTTGGAAATGATCTAGCGCCTCTTCTTCACTCATGGGGGGCGTTGGAATTCTACATTCCACAATCATCCCCCCAACCATTGCCGAAAACGTCAATATGTTTGCTTTGCTGTCCATGCTTACATCGTCATTAAATAAAATACTTTGATTCATCTATATAGAGCCTTGCTTCATGGCCATCATGACTTGTGCCACGTCTGGTTGTTTATCTCGCCATACATTATACGCTTCAGCCGCTTGCCCGATGAGCATGCCCAAACCATCGACGAGCTGAGCTGTGTCATTATGCGTGGCAACCCACTCTAAGAAGCTGGTTTGCTTGTCACTATAAAACATATCGTAGGCAAAAAGGCAGCTTTGAATATGGATGGGGTCTATATTGGGTGTTTCACCAGTCACGCTCGATGAGGTGGAATTAATCACGATTGAAAAATCATGAGCATTGATGTCCTCAAGCCCACACCCAGTCACATTACCAAACTGATGAAACTCATCAGCCAAGGCCTGCGCTTTGCTTTGCGTTCTATTGGCTATCACTATTGATGATACTTTTGCCTGTAAAAGTGGATATATACAGCCACGTGCCGCACCGCCCGCGCCAAGCAATAACACCTTCGCATTTTCAAGCGGTGCACCTTGGTGTTGCAAATCAGCAACCAAGCCCGCACCATCGGTATTGTCACCGAGTAGTTCCCCAGACTCTAACAGCTTGAGGGTATTTACAGCGCCAGCCAGTTTCGCGCGTTCCGTCAATTTATCAACCAGCGCAAACGCCTGTTCTTTAAAAGGCAGAGTCACATTGGCTCCTTTACCACCAGCGGTAAAAAACGCGTCAACAGACTCTTTAAATCCGTCTAAAGGTGCTAGAATCGCCTCATAACTGATCCGTTCATCACATTGCCGTGCAAAGGCTTGGTGGATCATCGGTGATTTAGAGTGTTTTATTGGGTGACCAAAAACCGCATATTTATCCATGTCTATGCCTAGAAGTTATTGAGTTTATGAAGCAGTTAATTAAACGCATCTTCAACAAAGATGCAAGCCAAGAAAATACCAACAGCACACCTACGCCAGAAAAAACACCTTATGAGATCATGGGGGGCGAATCAGGCGCGCGCGCGTTGGCAGATAGATTTTATGACATCATGGCGAGTGACCCTTATGCAAAACCACTCTATGACATGCACCCACAACCACTCGATAGAATACGTCAGGTATTTTTTGAGTTTTTATCGGGTTGGTTAGGCGGCCCTGATCTGTTTGTTGAAAAGTACGGTCATCCTAGATTGAGAATGCGCCATATGCCTTTTCCTATCGATCAATCACTCAGAGATCAATGGATGCACTGTATGAACAAGGCGCTAGATGCGGAAATCGATAACCCATTACTTCGTGAAGGACTACGCCAGTCACTCTCTCAACTGGCTAGCCATATGATCAACCAAGACTAAAGTCGCAAGCGAACTTACAAGCTCTTTGCGCTAAGTCAAAATCTGGTTCTACCACTTTATTCATAATACGCATCCTATAACGGAGATTTGTGCGATGCGTGTGACTTCTATTCAACATAAAATTTATGCCTTGCTGGCGGTAACCGGTATTTTGGTACTAATCGCCAGCATTTTAAGTAGCTCTAGCCAACAACAACAGTTGGCACAAGATACGGTTGCTGAGAATATTCGCTTGTTAGCGGATAACTATTTTGACTCTATTAACACCATGATGCTCACAGGCACCATGGCCAATAGAGAAATACTTAGCCAAAAACTCAGAGCCCACCCAAATATCGAAGATGCGCATATTATTCGCGGTTCACAAGTCGTTAAAATTTACGGTGCAGGTAATGCCAATCAAGCTGCAACAAACGATACCGAACGCCAAGCGCTTAATGGCAAAGAGTCATTATTGATAGAAACCCGAGGTGACTCTCGCATTATGACCTATTTGCGACCTATGATCGCAAAAGCAGATTATAAAGGCACGAATTGCTTAGGCTGCCACCAAGCACAAGAAGGTGATGTGCTGGGCGTAGTCAGGATCAGCTATTCATTGGATGATATTGACTCTAGCGTACAAACCAACACCTGGTTAAGCACGGGCCTGCTCACAGGCATTTTTATGATCACCTTTGTGATTTTGGGCACGTTATTTCGCAAACTGTTTATTACGCGCTTAAAAACGCTAGGTCGCACCATGCGCTTGGCTTCACAAAATAAGGACTTAAGCCTGCGTATCGACGATACCATTAACGATGAACTAGGTCGCTTAGCCATTAACTACAACAAGATGATGGCTTCTTTCAAAGAAAACATGAGTCAGGTGTCACATACCTCAAAGGTGCTGATCCAATCTGCGGAAACCATCTACACCTCTGCGGATACCACTGAGCAAGCAATCCAACAACAAAAACAAGGGACCGACTCCGTTGCAGCGGCAATTAACGAGCTAGAAAGCTCATCCAGTGAAGTTAAAAACACCACTCACTTTGCCTCTGAAAAGTCGGATAGTAGCAATCATCTTGCAGAAGAGAGCATGGCCGTTGCCGAGCATACGGAGCAAAGTATTAATCAACTGGCACAAGACGTACGCCAAGCGGCAACACAAGTCAGTCAACTGCAAGCACAAACGCTTGAAGTGGGCAAAGTACTCGAAGTGATCAGCAGTATTGCCGAGCAAACTAACCTGCTCGCACTGAATGCCGCCATTGAAGCTGCTCGTGCGGGCGAAGCTGGAAGAGGTTTCGCCGTTGTCGCCGACGAAGTACGCACACTTGCAACGCGCACACATGATTCAACAGACGAGATCAAACGCACCATCGATAAACTACAAAGTGAAGCAGAGCAAACGGTTAAAGCCATGAGTGCCTCTTGCGAAGAAGCGGACGATAGAGCCGCACAAGTTAAGAAGGTAGCGCAAGCGTTGAAAAATATCTCCAATCAAATGCACGAAATTAACGACTTAAACGTACAAATTGCCGATGCGACTGAGCAACAAAATTTGGCCGCAGAAGAGATAAACCAAAGTGTGATTGCCATTAGAGATAATGCGGAGCAATCGCTCATTGATGCCCACGGCAGCAAGCAGGTGAGTGAGGAGTTACTTTCGCTAGCACGTTCTTTAGATGAGCAAGTAAGAAGTTTTAAACTCGATTAAACAATCTAATTCCTACAGGATTTGTTATGCTGTGTTTAGGCGCCCCGTGGGCGCCTTTTTTATTTGATTAAAGCACTAGCCAGTTTTGCGGCTGCAAATAAAAGTCGTACAGCTTGGCTTCCGCACTACCCGCTTTCGGTGTGAAGTTATATTCCCAACGGGCCAAAGGTGGCATCGACATCAAGATAGACTCAGTACGCCCACCAGTTTGCAAGCCAAATAACGTGCCTCTATCCCATACCAGGTTAAACTCCACATAGCGGCCACGGCGATAAAGCTGGAATTGACGCTCATGTTCGGTGAATGCGGTATCTTTGCGACGCTCTATGATTGGCACATAGGCATCTAAATAACCCTGACCAACCGCTTGCATAAACGCAAAGCTCTTTTCAAAACCCCATTGGTTTAAATCATCAAAAAACAATCCACCCACACCTCGGGTTTCACCACGATGCTTTAAATAAAAGTAGTCATCACACCACTTTTTGTAATCATCATAAACTTGCTCACCGAAAGGCGCGCATAAATCGTGTGCCACCTGATGCCAATGCTTAACATCATCCAGCTCAGGGTAAAAAGGCGTTAAATCAAAACCCCCACCAAACCACCAAATTGGCTCTTCACCTTCTTTTTCGGCGATAAAAAAGCGAACATTGGCATGACTTGTTGGTATGTGTGGATTTTTTGGGTGGATCACAAGGGATACGCCACAAGCATGAAAGCTGCGTCCTGCCAGTTCAGGGCGATGTGCAGTCGCTGATGCTGGCATTGACTCGCCAAAAACATGTGAGTAATTTACGCCACCTTGCTCGATAACCGCACCGTCTCGGATCACACGGGTGCGACCACCACCGCCTTCTTCGCGTGTCCAAGCATCTTCTACAAATTTGGCTTGGCCATCGGCTTGTTCCAAACTCGCACAGATTGAATCTTGCAATGACAGTAAAAACGCTTTGACCGTTTCTAAATTCACCTTACTCATAATTGTGATTAATTCCCTCGAATAACGGCACCTGTAAGTGCGTGTTTAATTTGACTAGGCGCAGTGTTACCACCAAGCTCCCCTTGCACATAACAATCCACTTGGCCATTAAAAGCCAAACGGGCCTCGTCTAGGCTCATGACGGGCTGTTCGCCCGATAAGTTGGCACTCGTTGATACCAATGGCTTACCGAATAACTGACATAATGCTTTACATTCAGGATGAGCGGTGATGCGCACCGCAATGGTGTCATGACTGCCAGTCAGCCATTTGGGCGTGCTTGCCTTAGCAGGCAATAACCAAGTAATAGCGCCAGGCCATGAAGAAAAAAGTTCGGTGCGCTTGTCCATTGGGATCTTTGCGTCATCAACGTAGCGTAAACATTGCCCATAATTGTCCGCCAGCAGAATCAAACCCTTGCTTACATCACGTTGTTTAATGGCTAATAGTTTTTCGACCGCTTGTTGATTATCAGGATCACAACCTAACCCGTATACAGCTTCTGTGGGATAGCAAATGACTCCCCCTGCGTTTAAGGTTTCACATACATCATCAAAGTTATTGGGATTGTTCGTCACTCGGGTTCTCGACTTTATGCTGACATGCCTTTTGTGGGCATTGTAACACAGCTTTACCTGCACGTTGTTTTTCCAACATCACAGACCAACCACATGCGGGGCAGGTACGTGCCACCGGTTTTTGGTTAAGACTGTATTTACAGTGCGGGTATTTATCACACGAGTAAAAGAACTTGCCGTACTTATTCTTTCGTTTGGCTAGTGAGCCTTTATGGCATTTGGGGCATGCCACGCCTTGTTCGGCCTCTTCTTCTTGCTCATCATGGGCTATGTAGTGACAAGCTGGATAACCCGTACAGCCGATAAACATACCGTAACGACCATTACGGATCACCAGCGGCAAGCTGCACTCTGGGCAAGGTGAATCATCAAGTACCTTGATATCGTGATTATCGTGTTGAGCGAGCGGTCGAATAAAATTGCAATTTGGATAACTGGCGCATCCTAAAAAAGGCCCATTTTTACTGTGCTTCATCACTAATTCTGAACCACATTCTGGGCACACTTCATACTCTTTTTCTAAGGCATGACGATCCGCGTTAAACAAAGAATGGTCTATCTTACTCATAGGATTTTATAGCTCGAGCTCAACTTTGCGCCTAATATAACCGCCATATATTTGGGGTCAAGTTTTGACCCCAAAAACCAATTAGTGCAAATAGCCACCCGGTTCATCAAAAATCAGATCTTCCATCTGCGCATAGGCTTGTTCTTTACCTGGCACGTTAAAGAGCACCATTAAAATGACCCATTTTAAGTCATCTAATCCTATATGGGGCTTTTCGAGTGCAAACAAGCGGTCAATGACCATTTCGCGAGTGGTAGAATCAATCACACCCACTTGCTCTACAAACATCAGAAATCCGCGGCACTCAACATCAAGCATTTCGCATTCTTGCGGGGTATATATTCGAATGGCGCTTTCCGCCTTGCTGTTTAGATAAGGTATTTCATCGCTGTGCTGTAAATCAGCCAGCTGCTCTAACCAATCTAGCGCTTTGTAAATTTCCTCTTGATTAAAACCTGCCCGTAACAACTCATCGGTTAACTCATTTTGCTCAACAAAGATATCCGCTTCACTGTGGATATAGTTCTCAAAAAGATACATTAGGATATCAAACATGATTAACCCCTCGCTAATTTAATGTAGCCGTCTAAGACGCGTTCTACTTTATCTTCAAGCTCTAGGTCCAATAAACGCGTTACCACACGTTCAACTGGCCATTGGGTCCTTTGCGATAAGGTGTCCACTGAAGTGACCTCAAAGCCAAGGTTTTGTAGTACTGGGCAGTCCTCCTGTGGTGAATCGTTTTTTATCACACTTTCTATATTATATAGACCGTTTTGGGACAAAAAGCTCACATCTTCGATGATGTCTTCAACATTCTCGGTCAGCTTTGCCCCCTGTTTTATCAAATAATGACTACCTTGTGAAAGTGAACTTTTTATTGAGCCAGGCACTGCAAATACTTCTCGGTTCTGCTCGAGCGCATATCTGGCAGTGATCAGTGAGCCGCTTTTTAACTGGCCTTCTACCAGTACAACCCCCAACGAAAGTCCCGATATCACACGATTCCGACGCGGAAAATGTGTGGCACTGGGCGCCGTCCCCGGGAAAAACTCACTCACCACCAAGCCTTTTTCCAAAACTTGCTGATATAAAAGGTTATGGCGTTTGGGGTAAATAATATCAACCCCCGTGCCAAGTACAGCGATAGTTTCACCCTTGCTGGCAAGTGCGCCTTTATGTGCGGCACCATCAATACCACGCGCTAACCCTGATGTTACAACCAGCCCTATATTATTGAGTTGATGTGCAAATTCAGAGGCTATCTCTAAACCTGTCGCTGTCGCATTACGACTACCAACAATGGCAATTTGTGGCCTATGCAGCAGCGACACCTCCCCTTTGCAGAACAAAATAAGTGGTGGACTGGCTATTTCTTTTAAGAGTTCTGGGTAACATTCGTCAAAATAGCTGACGATCTTGATTTGAGATTTATCACAAAACGATTGCACGCGCGATAAATAAGCCCAATCCGTTTGCACGAGATTAAAGGCAATTTGTTCATTCAAGCCAAGCTGTGTTAACTCGCATTTGGATAACTTGAAAATTGAATGGATGGGTAGTTTATTTTGAAGCGCCGATATGGTGGCCATCCCAAGCCCCTTACACGCATGCAACGCTAGGCATTGCTCAATTGATAAATGCTGTGCCATGCTCCCTCCTTAGAGCAAAATAAAAACCTGTTAATTTACGCCAACACTGTCTCCAATTCTAATTGGCTGTGTGGCGCTGGTGACCAGTGCATAACTCACTTTGTCGTACACCTTAAACACCATCAGTTCTCCAACTTTTTCCTCGGGCATGGTCCACACGACGTTTTGCTCAGATGTATCAGCACCAAATAGTTCTCGCACATTTTTGCTGAACTTCTCAAAGCTGTTAGCATCTTCTACGTAGCGGGGCCCCGCACCACCTTCGATAACTGTAGGTGAACGCTTGCTAATATCAAGCACATGTCCTTCTTTAAGCTGTTGTTCTCTTCCAAGATTAAGCACGACCACAGAGGTTGAACCAAACTCACGAAGGTTGTTATCACTGGCGATGATATTGCCAGCGACCGCTTGTTTTGGCCTCTGCATACCAAATTGCGCACTGAAACTCTGCCCTTCAGATAAAGGCATTAAAATATCCTGCGCTTTGATCTCTTGCTTCACCATTTCAACTTGGACTGTGGCGGGTTTACCTTGCGCCACATTCCCTTCGTCCAACACTCGGCCTGAGCCTACTAGCGTTGTTCTGTATGCTAAAACGTTATTCGATACAGGGTCTAAATAGGGTTCACCAACACGATAAATCCCATAATGGGTATATCGCTGTAAATCACCTTTAACATAGAGCAAATGCCCTTGTGTAGCGAGTTTGATGTTGAAGTTTGCACCCAATATGTATGGGCGATTTTCGGTCCGCGCTTTATCGAGCGCAAGTTCATAGGCCAAAATAGGTTCTAGTACCGACATAGGCAGCGTGGGGATTGCGTTACTCTTTTGTAGCGCAACACGCGCACTGGGGGAGAGCTTTTTCACACTCTTTTTAAATGCCAAAATGGGATTGCCTTGCGCATCATACTTCAGTTGCAGTACATCACCCGGAAAAATGAGGTCGGGATTTTCAAGCTGCGGGTTTTGCTTCCAAAGAATTTGCCACTGCCAAGGAGTCGATAAATAGATGTTAGAAATATCCCATAACGTGTCACCTTGCTTGACGACATATTCGGTTGGCGCATCACTTTTGACTTTAACGGTGTCCGCAAAAACACAAAATGAGACACAAGTTGCGACGAACAGAGCAGTAAATGGGTATTTCATTACGGCTTCCTTGAGTTATTTTTCGATATTATCAACCAAAACCTGTTAAAGGGGAACGTGAATGGCTAAAATAAGAACATACAAAATTATGCAGATAAGCTTAAACGATAAAAGGTAAACATGGCAAAGTTAGAAGTACTTAGATTTCCCGATGAAAGACTACGCACAGTTGCAAAACCCGTCACTGAAGTGAACGACGAAGTACGTCAAATCGTTAAAGACATGTTAGAAACCATGTATGACGAAAATGGCATTGGCCTTGCGGCAACTCAGGTCAACATTCACCAACGCATCGTGGTTATCGACGTATCAGAAGAACGCAACGAGCCACTGGTATTGATCAACCCTGAAATCACCACCAAATCAGGCTCTACGACCAGTGAAGAAGGTTGTTTATCAGTGCCTCATTCATGGGCAAAAGTAGATAGAGCGGAAGAAATTACCGTGAAAGCCCTGAATGAGCAAGGCGAAGAATATAGCTTTGATGCAGATGGCTTATTGGCAATTTGTACACAACACGAACTTGATCACTTAATGGGTAAGTTATTTATCGATTACTTGTCGCCTCTAAAGCGTCAGCGTATTCGCAAGAAACTGGAAAAAGAAGCAAAGTTAGCAGCTCGCTAATCTTGCCACACTCACCCACTCTTATTAATTTACTTTGGATAGCTCAGTGACCAAGCCATTACGTATTGTTTTTGCAGGTACGCCCGATTTTGCGGCCCGCCACTTACACGCACTTATCAACTCACATCATGACGTTGTCGGTGTATATAGCACACCAGACAAACCCGCTGGACGCGGTAAAAAACTTAAAGCGAGCGAGGTGAAAACCTTAGCCCTTGAGCATGATTTACCAGTCTATCAGCCAGAATCATTAAAAACGGCCGAGGCACAGGCACAACTTGCTGAGCTTAATGCTGATGTGATGGTCGTAGTGGCCTATGGCGTATTATTACCAAAAACAATCTTAGACACGCCAAAACTGGGCTGTTTAAACGTACATGGTTCGATCCTACCTCGTTGGAGAGGCGCTGCGCCAATTCAGCGCGCATTATGGGCCGGTGACGCACAAACGGGTGTGACCATAATGCAAATGGATGAAGGGTTAGACACGGGCGATATGTTACATATTGCAACGTGCCCTATCACCGAGCAAGACACTAGCGCCAGCTTATATGATAAACTGGCCGAGCTTGGTCCGGTCGCTTTGCTCAATACACTTGAACAGCTTAGCAATGGCACTGCCGTTGCGACCAAACAAGATGATGCGCAAGCCAATTACGCTAAGAAACTACGCAAAGAAGAAGCTGACATTGATTGGACTATGAGCGCCAAACAAATCGCTCTGAATATTCGCGCATTTAACCCATGGCCCGTGTGTTTCACGCAAATGCAACAGCAAACCGTCAAAGTTTGGCAAGCGACGGTTGTTGAGTATCAAGGTGAACCTGGCACTGTGCTTAGCAGCGATAAAAGCGGCATCGTGATCGCCTGTGGCGAACAGGCTTTAAATATTACTTTACTGCAACCACAAGGTAAAAAGCCCATGACAGCACAAGACTTTTTAAATGGTCGTGCTGATTGGGTTGAGACTGGCTCTAAGGTAGGTCACCAATAATGGCCAATGTTCGCGCACTCGCCGCAGAAACCTTATTTCAAGTTGTCGATAAAGGACAATCGTTAAGTGCTTTACTACCTAGAGCCGCGCAAAAGCTCGGCCCAAAAGATAAAGCGCTATTACAACAAATTTGCTACGGTGTTCTGCGCTACTTGCCAACACTGGAACATTACTGCCAGCAGCTTTTGGAGCAACCGTTAAAAGGCAAACGCCGTGTTTTTCAGTTTTTGCTATATGTTGGCATGTACCAACTGCAGTATATGCGAACTCCTGAACACGCAGCCGTTGCAGAAACCGTGAATGCGCTGCAAAGCATGCGTGCACCGGGCTTAAAAGGGTTAGTCAATGCAATTTTGCGCACCTTCCAACGCCAATTTAACGAGCTTGAAGACAGTGCCAGCCGCATCCCTGTATGTGAGTACAATCACCCAGGTTGGTTTATAAAGAAAGTACAAGCGGCGTACCCTGAGCAATGGCAAGCAATTTTACATGCAAACCAAGAGCAAGCGCCTATGTGGTTGCGTGTTAATCGTGCTCATTACACCGTTGCCGAATATAGCGAATTACTGGCTGAAGCAGGGATCGCTCACGATCTAGATAGCACGTTTACCGACGGTATTATTTTGCAAAAACCTTGTGATGTTTATGCATTGCCGGGATTCAGAGAAGGTGCATGTTCCGTACAAGATGCCGCCGCACAATTAGCAGCTCGCTACCTTGCGCCTCAAGATGGTGAACGTATTTTAGATGCGTGCGCCGCACCGGGTGGTAAAACCTGCCATATTCTTGAACTCGCAAATGCCAACGTTGATGCACTAGATGCAGATAGTGAGCGGTTACTAAGGGTGCAAGAAAATCTGAGTAGATTGGCACTGCGCGCAAACTGTATTCATGCTGATGCCTCCGCGCCAGAAGCGTGGTGGGATGGGCAACAGTATGACCGGATCTTGCTAGATGTACCTTGCTCTGCTACAGGCGTAATTCGCCGCCATCCAGATATTAAGTGGCTGCGCCGCAATAGCGACATTGACGACCTTGCCGCTTTACAAAAGCAAATTTTAGACAACATCTGGCCGCTGCTTAAGCCCGGTGGTACGCTGGTTTATGCCACCTGCTCTGTTTTGCCTGCGGAAAACAAAGAGCAAGTAGCGAGCTTTTTATCTCGCACTCAGGATGCGCTACATCAGCCATTACATGATAACGATACTGAATCATCGCCTGGCTTACAGTTGTTACCGGGTAACAGTGACGGTTTTTATTACGCAAAAATAACCAAAAAACAATAAGCTACCATTATGAAAATCATCATCTTAGGCGCCGGACAAGTCGGTGGTACGTTAGCAGAAAACTTGGTTGGTGAACAAAACGAGATCACCGTCGTTGATATTGACGCGGATCGACTACGTGAACTACAAGATAAATATGACCTGCAAGGCGTAAATGGCCATAGCGCTCACCCCGATGTGCTGCGTCAAGCCGGCGCCGAAGATGCTGATATGATCATTGCCGTCACCAGCTCTGACGAGGTCAATATGATCGCCTGCCAAGTGGCTTATAGTATTTTTAACACCCCCACCAAGATTGCCCGTATTCGTTCCGAGCAATACTTAAAATACAAAGAAAAGTTATTTCAAAACGACGACTTACCAGTCGACCACTATATCGCACCGGAACAACTGGTCACCAAGTATATCCGTCGTTTAATTGATTACCCCGGCGCATTGCAGGTATTACAGTTCGCCGATGGTATGCTGTCTTTGGTTGCTGTAAAAGCTTACTACGGTGGTTTACTGGTGGGTTATGCGCTATCTGCGTTGAAAGAACACATCCCGAATGTGGATACTCGTGTGGCCGCCATTTACCGCCAAGGCAAGGCCATCAAGCCTCTGGGCACTACCGTTATTGAAGCGGATGACGAAATCTTTTTTATCGCCGCCACCAAACATATTCGCGCGGTTATGAATGAGCTGCAAAAACTCGAACGTTCTTATCGTAAAATTATGATAGCCGGTGGTGGTAACATTGGTGCAGGCTTGGCACGATCACTGGAAAGTAATCACAGCGTGAAATTGATTGAACGCAATCAACAGCGCGCGACAGAGCTGTCAGAAATGCTTGATAACACCGTAGTCTTTTGTGGAGACGCATCCGATCAAGAGCTGTTATCCGAAGAGCATATTGAGCAAGTCGATGTATTCATTGCCGTCACCAACGATGATGAAGCGAATATCATGGCCGCCATGCTCGCCAAACGCATGGGCGCGCAAAAAACCATGGTACTGATCCAACGTGGCGCCTATGTCGACTTAGTTCAGGGTGGAGAGATAGATATTGCCATTTCACCACAGCAAGCCACCATTTCAGCTTTGCTGACCCACGTACGACGCGGCGATATTGTGAACGTTTACTCATTACGCAAAGGCGCTGCGGAAGCCATCGAAGCGGTGGCGCATGGTGATGAAAACACCTCAAAAGTCGTAGGTCGCACCATTGGTGAAATTAAGCTGCCTATCGGTACTACCATAGGTGCTATCGTGCGTGATGATGAAGTACTGATCGCCCACGACGACACCACCATACTATCCGGCGACCACGTGATCATGTTCCTTATTGATAAGCGACAGATCAGCGTGGTGGAAAAACTATTCCAGGTAAGTGCGCTGTTCGTTTAGTTTACTGCTGGTTATGCAGCGCTGTTAAGTCAATGAGATACTCTTGCAACAGCGCTTCGATTTGCGTTTCTTCAGATAGTAACTTAATACCTATCATCGCCAGCTCATCTTGATGCGTCATACTGCACACCTCGCCTTTCAATTCTATTGGCTTTTTATTTTTACCTTCTATGACCACATGACAAGACTTGTCATGAACGGGTAAATCAACCTCAGATTCGAGCATGCTAAATTGCACGCCACTGCGTGAGATATCCTTGATAACCCCATTACAGGTAGAACGTTTGGTCATCAACTTAGCAGGAATAAGCGTGGGTACACGCACGTGAGAGCGTAAGCTATGACTTTGTATTTCTTTAGGTAAATACAAAAAGATTAATTTGCTGGGTGTATATGAAATGGCTTTAATATCCGTTTTAAACGCAATAATTTGGCCATCACTATGATCAGCCACCGCTCTTATCACGACCGTCGCCCCTTCTTTAATGTGTTCGGCCGCCTTGCCAAGCACTTTTTGATTGGGATAATTAATGATCAGATAATGCCCTTTCAGATAGCCTATAAATTCCGTTTTCACCCGTTTGGAATTGGCAGCCATAAGAATTTCCAAGTCGATCATATTACCAACCGAGATCAACTCTATCTTTTTACAGCCTCGGGTGGACTTACTTTTAAACATCGTCAATCCAAGTACATCCTATGAATTAACAAAGCTTACAACAGTTCCGCTTAGGTTGGTATAACGCATATAAAAAAAGGGAACACATGAGTTCCCTTTTCACACTTTCACGCGCCTTAGCCACGCCAAAATGTGGGCGTAAATAATACCAGTAAAGTAAATATTTCTAAGCGGCCAAATACCATGGCAAGCGTTAATATCCATTTAGCCGTGTCACTAATGTCGCCATAGTGCGCTGCCACGGCGCCAAGTCCAGGGCCTAAGTTGTTTAAACACGCTGCGGTTGCCGAAAAAGCACTGATGTTATCGAGGCCCGTTCCAAGCAGCGCTATCATGATGATCACAAATACCAGCGCATACGCCGAGAAAAACCCCCAGACCGCTTCAACTACTTTATCGGGCAATGCTTTGCGCCCGAGCTTGATAGAATAAATAGCACGGGGGTGCACTAAACGGTTTAGCTCTCGAACCCCTTGTAAGTAAAGTAAGAAGACACGCACGACCTTCATGCCTCCACCTGTGGAACCTGCGCAACCACCAATAAAGCTAGAAAAGATTAGCAAAATGGGTAAGAACAATGGCCAAGCAGAAAAATTGTCTGTCGCAAAGCCTGCCGTCGTACTAATTGAAACCGCCTGAAACAGCGCTTGATCTAAGGTTTCATCCCCATTGGCATATATTTTATTGGAAGATAAAACAGCAAAACAAATAACGACCAAAGCTAACTGGATCAACAAAAACACTTTAAATTCTGGGTCACGCAAATAGGAGCGCACGCTGCGACTAGCAACCGCCGCATAATGTAGTGAGAAGTTAACCCCAGCAATGAGCAAAAACAACACACAAATAAAGTTGATCATTGGGCTATCGAAATGACCCATCGACGCATCATAGGTTGAGAACCCCCCTATCGCAATCGTCGAAAAAGCATGGCAAATGGCATCAAACCAGCCCATACCAGCGAACCAATAAGAAATGGTGCATGCGGCGGTCAGTGATACGTAGATATACCAAAGATGCTTTGCAGTATCCGCGATACGCGGCGTCATTTTTGAATCTTTCACTGGCCCCGGCGTTTCGGCACGATATAGCTGCATGCCACCAACCCCTAGCATAGGCAGTACTGCGACCGCCAATACAATGATCCCCATGCCGCCCAGCCATTGCAATTGCTGACGATAAAACAACACCGACTTTGGTAAATATTCAATACCGGTCAACACCGTTGCCCCTGTTGTGGTCAGCCCTGAGAAAGCTTCAAACACGGCATCGGCCAGAGACAGATTGGGAGATTGTAAGAAAATCAGTGGTACGGATGCGAAAGAACCTAGCACCAGCCAGAATAACACCACGATCAAAAAGCCTTCACGGGCTTTTAAGTCACCGTTTTCTTTACGGTTTGGATAGTACGCAATGAGTCCGATAACGATACTAAACACAAACGCGAGCACGAATGGCACACCACCACCATCTCGATAAATGAGGGAGACCAATGCAGGCGGCACCATGGTCAGGCTGAATAAAGCCACCAACTGGCCAAGTATTTTTATTATGGTACGAAATTGCATGCTGCGTTTCGCTATGTCAGTTATTTGAAATTATAGAATGTTGATTGTCTTATGCTTTGATTTTTAACTCAACCACACCATGGCTCAAATCATAAATTTCTTGGCAGGCATTTTTCGCCTCACGATGGTCAATTTCTATTTGCCAATCGATCGCAGCGCCATATTGTTTATCGACTGCTAGCACCGTAAAGTGTGTATTAAGATACTGCTCGATAATTCCCTGTAAACCATAATCAGACTGTCCAACTAATATCACTGACGGGATTTTAATACTCGTCTGTAATTGTGCCAACGCGTTATTCAGTGTCCCCCCATAGGCTCTCACCAAACCGCCAGTACCGAGCTTAATACCGCCAAAATAACGGGTGGTTACCGCCGTGATCTCCCCTAACCCCGAGCCAATCAGTACATTCAACATTGGCTTTCCTGCGGTACCATTTGGCTCACCATCATCGGAAAACCCGTAAACATGACTGCCCCCCGGTTGACCGGCCACATGTGCCCAACAGTTATGTCTGGCATCGGGATATTGTTCATTTATCTGTTTGATGAATGCTTTAGCATCCTCAACCGTTGGCGTATGCGCAAGATGCACAATAAAGGTGCTTTTTTTAATTTCTTCGTGATAACTCAACGAGTCGCTGGGTATAGAGTATTCAGACATGGAAATATAAACGCCTTAAAACAAAAAAGGGAGCCATCTGCTCCCTTCCATAATACAACGAGTAATTAGTCTAAGTCTAAATCACGGGTCATATTTTCGAGTCTATCGTCATGCACGATAATATTATCTTCGATGCGAATACCACCATAAGGCTTAAACTGCTCAACCTTTTCCCAATTGATATATTGCTTATTGTCGGTTTGTACTAGGTCGCCTAGCAAGGAGTCGATAAAGTACAATCCAGGCTCAATGGTGAACACTTGCTTTGCCTCAATTCTACGCGTACAACGCAAGAATGGATGACCCTCAGGTGGCGCTTGATGCGTACCCAGCTCGTCAGCCATAAAGCCACCCATATCATGCACTTGCAATCCAAGGTGGTGACCTAATCCATGTGGGAAGAAAGTCGCTGTGATGCCTTTGGCAAGTGTATCTTCTGCTGAGAGTTTGACGATAGCAAAATCAGCCAACACCTGCGCAATGCGTGCGTGACAATCCATATGCAATTCACCATACAACTTGCCAGGGCTCAGCGATTTGCCTAATTGAATTTGGTGATCGTTCATGACTTTCACCAACTCAGCAAACTCACCTTGCTTCGCAAAATCATAAGTACGAGTGATATCTGACGCGTAACCGTTAAAGTTAGCACCAGCATCAATCAAAAATGAGCGGTGCAGCTTAGGTGCTTGGCGTTCAAAGTGTGTGTAATGCAAAATCGCGCAGTTCTCATTCAACGCCACAATGTTGCCATACGGGGTATCGTTTTCCATGTGCTGACACGCCGATAAATAAGCTTGTTGGATAGCAAACTCTGAACCACCGGCATAAAAAGTATCACGCGCTGCTTTATGACCTAATACCGCCAACCGGTTGGCTTCGCGTAAACAGCTTAATTCGTATTGGGTTTTGTAAGCACGGTGATAGTGCAAGTAGTTCATCACCGTTTCTGGGTTCATCAACGAAAAGCCCAGTGCTTGCGCCACTTCCAAATATTCGCCGATATAAGCAAAGTTGGCTTTATCGTAAGGTAAAAACTTTTCTACTTGGTCTGGCTGAACCAGTAACTCAATATCAAAATAATCCGCCCAAAAATCACTCGGGACATCGGGCACTTTATGCCAAAAATCAACCGGGCGATAAAACACCAATTTAGGCTTATCAACTCCATTGACCACTAACCAACAATGCGGGTTATCAATCACTGGCAACCAAGCTTTAAACTGTGGGTTGACCTTGAATGGATAATACATATCATCCAAAAATTGACGTTTCGCCTGACCAGAATGGATCACCAGACCTTCTAACCCTTCTCTTTCGAGAATAGTTTTTGTGCGCTGCTGCAACGTAGCAATGTGCTCAGCGTAATATTGTGCTAATTGTTCCATGGTTAACCGTTTTGTTAGTAGTGATGATTTTGAGTCTAACACATGCCCAGAAAAGCAATCCAGCGAAGTCGCCAGATTGCCATTTGTAAGGTCGTCAAGCTGTGCACTTTCTAATACAGGTACGTTTAGCCACCAATTTGCATCTCCAGTATTGGCGCTAACACATTTCCCTCTCTGCCCAATCGAGTATGGTAAACCTGTCGATATGCAAACACGTTTTTGACGTAATCACGCGTTTCTCGATAAGGAATAAGTTCAATCCACAATTCTGCGGGCATGGCCTCCTTGGGTAGCCATTTTTTAATCCGATGATAACCAGCATTGTAAGACGCGGTGGCTAATATTTCGTTGCCATTGTTCTTCTTTTTCAGATATTCCAAGTAATCGGTCCCCATCCTGATATTGGTCGCTGGCTGAAGTAAGTTACGCTTAGAGACGCTTTGTTTGCTGACATAACGCGCGGTACTAGGCAGTAATTGCATCAGGCCGTAGGCATTCGCATGAGAACGCGCATCGGGCGCAAAAGAACTTTCTCGACGGGCAATCGCAATGCTCCATGCCACATCGATATGATTACGCTTGCTATAGCGGTTAAACAGTTCCTCAAAGGCCATAGGAAAACGCAGGTCTACATAATCCCACGCTTTGATCTCTGCCAGTGTATAAATGGTGCTGTCGTACCAATCTAACTCAGAAGCCAACATGGAAGCCGCTAATTTCTCCGCAACACTCGAGGTATTGGTCAGATAATTCCATTCACGTCTTGCTTGGGTATAGCGTTCTAGCTCATAGAGCGCTTTGGCACGTTTAAAACCAGGTGCTTGAGAGACTTTGGCCAATAAACTTGGAGGGACATCCAATGATTTGTTATTGAGAGAGATATCTAAGCCTAAACGCCCTGCAGCAAGAAACCCGTAGTAATCACGCTCTGATGCAATGTTTTGCCATAATTGTTCAGCTCGGGTGGTTTGCCCACGTTGTGCGTAACTGTATGCCAACCAATATTTTTGACCATGGCTAAGATTATCAACCCCGGTAAACAAGGCCGCAATGCCTGACCAGTCTTGTTCTTTGAGCATATTGCTCATTAACCATTGACGCAGTTTGCTGTCTTGTTTTTCAACCGGCACCTTATTGAGCCAAAAGCGTGCTTGCGGATGGCCTTTAGATGCCAACGCCAAGGCAAACCGATACGCGACACTATCCTTTTGCTGCTCGCTAAATTCGAACATTCTTTGCAGTTTATCCCACGCGCGTAACGCCAATTTTTGGTCTCGCCAAATCAATCTGCGCATACCATAAACGGCAATCTCAGCTTCTTTTTTACTGCGTTTTTTATAGCGATACAGTCCAGCTGCTGCACTTGGGTCACGCCTAACCGTGGTATAAAGATCTGCTAAATACGCTTCGTTGTCGGGCAGCAGTGTTTTTAGGTAGCGAAGTAGCGACACTTGACCACCTTGCGCGGCAGAAGTAATACGCTTCCAAATCTGTTTTTGCGTTAAATAACCCGCTTTTTGCCATGTTGTGAATAAGCGATCACAGGCCTTGGGCTGTGATTTTCCCACTGTCCAGAGGTCACTCACCTGATCTAAAATTGCTTTTTTCGGTGCGCCTAAATCGAGTTGATACTGCAAGTAAGTGCACTGCAAATTCGCATCTGTGGTATCACGGTAATATTCCACAAACAGCGCCTTCTTATTACTGCGCTTTAAATGTTTCAGCCAGCTTTCTCTAACAGGCCATTCGAGTGGTGTGCTTTGATACACACTTAAAAAATGGGCGATTTCTTGATGGTACTTCATGCGCGGATGGCGTTCATAAAACGCCATTTCAACGTACGGCTTTAGCGGATGATCTAATGCACCAACTGCCTCCGTGTATGCTTGGTAATTACCAGACCACGCTATGCGCTCAGCCTGCTTAAATGCTTCATGATCGTCGCTCCCCAGTGAAAACCAGCTGGTGATCCCCAAGCCAGTCGCAACAACCGATAAGATCCATGACTTCATATTCACCTGTTTAATAAATTGTCTTTAAAAACGCGCGAAGAATACAGGCTTACTTTATTCATCTTCGCAACCCAACTTATAGAGCAAAGCCAGAAAATCCTGACTAGGCTGTAAGTGCTTAAAACGAGACTCAGTCACCATAACATCAAAGCACACGCTTTTTAAGGTGTGGGTAAACACTGAGTAAATTTTTCATTGCAATTTTCATTTAAAGCGGCCAAACTGGGTGAAATAGCAACTCATCGTACCAGTGTAAATACACGGGAGAACAAGCATGTTATACAAGAGCGAGTCCTTTGTTGTTGATTTTTGCAAAGGCAAGATTGCTGAATTCAAATTTTGTATGCCGGGTTCGGTTAACAAACTATCTCAGCAAACCCTAAAAGAATGCGCTCAAGCATTCCAAGAATTAAGCCAACGCGGCGATATTGACGCGATGGTATTCACCAGTGATAAAGACCACTTCATTATTGGTGCTGACATCTTTGAATTTTTACCTACCTTCCAGCGCCCAGAAGAAGAACTTGTCGGCTGGATCAAAGATGCCACTGACGTATTTGATGCCATTGAAGATTTACCTTTCCCGACCGCTTCTGCAATCCACGGATTAGCATTAGGTGGCGGCTGCGAGTGGTTACTCGCCACCGATTACCGTTTAGCGAGCAGCACAGCAAAAATTGGCTTACCTGAGGTAAAACTCGGCATCATGCCAGGCTTTGGTGGTACCGTACGTCTTCCTCGCTTAATCGGCGCTGACAATGCCATGACGTGGATCAGCACAGGTAAAGAGAATCGCGCTAACGATGCTCTTAAAGTGGGTGTGGTCGATGGCGTGGTTGCACCGGAAAAATTATTTGATGCGGCCATTCGCGTACTAGAGCAAGCGATTGCTGGTAAGCTTGATTGGCGCGCAAAACGCCAAGTGAAACTTGAACCATTGAAAATGAACCGCACAGAGCAAGGCATGAGCTTTGCGATGGCGGAAGGCATGGTACTGGGCCAAACAAAAGGTCATTACCCTGCGCCATTAATGGCAGTTAAAACTATTAAGGCAGCGGCAGGTTTAGGTCGTGCTGAAGCCATGGCCATTGAAAATGCCAACTTTGCAAAGTTAGCTAAAACCAATGAAGCCGCAGCGCAAACTGGCATCTTCCTAGCGGATCAATACATTAAAGGCGTTGCCAAAAAGCAAGCGAAAGCCTCAAAACTTGAGATCAAACAAGCTGCGGTACTGGGTGCGGGTATCATGGGTGGCGGTATTGCCTACCAATCTGCCTACAAAGGCACACCGATTGTGATGAAAGACATCAATCAATCAGCCCTTGACTTAGGTATGAATGAAGCGGCGACCATTCTTGGTAAGAAAGTGCAACGTGGTCACATGGCCATGGATAAAATGGTTGCTACCCTAGGTAAAATCAAGCCTACCTTGGAAGAGCGCGATTTAGAACATGCCGACATCATAGTTGAAGCGGTTGTTGAAAATCCAAAGGTGAAACAAGCGGTACTTTCTGCATTAGAAGCACAACTACCAGCAGGAACCGTGTTAACTTCTAACACCTCAACCATTCGTATTGACGAACTGGCATCAGCGCTAAAGCACCCAGAAAACTTCTGTGGTATGCACTTTTTTAACCCTGTACCAAAAATGCCATTAGTTGAGATCATCCGTGGTGAGCAGACGTCTGAAGACACCATCAATGCCGTTGTAGATTACGCATTAAAGCTGGGTAAATCGCCTATCGTTGTCAATGATTGCCCGGGCTTTTTCGTGAACCGAGTGCTGTTCCCTTACTTCGCGGGCTTCAGCCAAATGGTTGTTGAAGGCGCTGACTTCACACTAATCGACAAAGTCATGGAAAACATCTTCGGTTGGCCGATGGGTCCTGCTTACCTCCTTGATGTGGTCGGTATTGATACCGCAAACCATTGTACTGGTGTGATGGCAGATGGCTTCCCTGAGCGTATGGCTCGCCAAGAAAAAGACCCTGTTGCTGTACTAGCCGCTGCAGAGCGATTTGGTCAAAAGAACAAACAAGGTTTTTATCAGTATGCCCCCGATCGCAAAGGTCGCTTGAAGAAATCCAAAGATGCGGCATCAGTTGAACTGCTCAGTAGCATTTGTGCACCAAGCACCCAATTCGATAAGCAAACCATCATAGAGCGCTGTATGGTACCTATGCTGAACGAAGTACTGCTTTGTTTACAAGAAGGCATCGTGGCATCAGCGCAAGAAGCGGACATGGCGTTGATTTACGGCATCGGTTTCCCTCCATTTAGAGGCGGTGCATTCCGCTACCTTGACCAAATTGGTCTGGCAAACTTCGTCGCTATGGCAGACAAATATGCACACCTAGGTGCCATTTACCAAGTGTCTGAGCAAACACGCGCTTGGGCAAACGAAGGTAAAGTGTTCTATTCAGTGGAGGGCCAGTAACATGTCAACAATGCAACAAGCTGTTATCGTCGATTGTCTTCGCACCCCTATGGGCCGTTCAAAGAATGGTGTATTCAAGCATCGCCGTGCGGAAGACTTAAGCGCGCACCTAATGAAAGGTATTTTGGATCGCAACCCAAGTGTTGACCCTGCGTCTATCGACGACATTTATTGGGGTTGTGTGCAGCAAACATTAGAACAAGGTTTTAACGTTGCTCGTAACGCGGCACTCCTTGCAGGTATTCCTCATACCGTACCGGCTGTCACTGTGAACCGCTTATGTGGCTCATCAATGCAAGCGCTTCATGATGCGGCACGCGCCATCATGACCGGTGCTGGCGATACCTACTTAATTGGCGGTGTTGAGCACATGGGTCACGTACCTATGACCCATGGCGTTGACTTCCACCCTGGTCTATCAACGTCAATTGCACAAGCGTCTGGTTCAATGGGTTTAACGGCTGAGTACCTAGCAAGCATTCACGGCATTAGCCGTGAGCAGCAAGACCAATTCGCTTATCGCTCACACCAACGTGCGCACGCTGCGACGGTCGAGGGTCGTTTCGCACGTGAAATTTTACCAATGGAAGGCCATGACGATGATGGCATTCCAGTCTTAGTTGAGCATGATGAAGTTATTCGTCCAGAAACAACGGTTGAAGGCTTAAGCCAGTTACGTCCTGTATTTAACCCGGCATCGGGTACTGTGACAGCGGGTACTTCTTCTGCATTATCTGACGGTGCGTCAGCCATGCTGGTTATGAGTGAAAGCAAAGCAAAAGAACTAGGTTTACCTATTCGCGCGCGCATTAAGGCAATGGCGGTTGCAGGCTGCGATCCATCCATCATGGGTTACGGTCCTGTTCCGGCGAGTAAAAAAGCACTGCAACAAGCCGGTATCACCATTGAAGATATCGATGTAGCGGAGCTTAACGAAGCATTCGCAGCACAATCATTACCTGTACTTAAAGACTTAGGCCTGCTGGAAGTAGCAGACGAGAAAGTGAACCTAAACGGTGGTGCGATTGCACTCGGTCACCCACTAGGTTGTTCAGGTGCGCGTATCAGTACGTCGTTAATCCATATTATGGAAGATAAAAATGCCAAATATGGCTTAGCAACCATGTGTATCGGATTAGGACAAGGTATCGCGACCGTATTCGAACGAGTCGAGCGTTAATCATCCCTGAGCCAAGTAAGTTGTCAGCTTGGCTATTTCAATTCAACTTGGTGACAAAGGCAAAGTAGTTTATCTACTTTGCCTTTTTTCTTGTCATATCGCCGCTGTTTAGTTTATTTGTCACTTTACTATGGTTAAAATAGCAGCCCAATAATTTTAGCTAGATGTAAGTGAGTTAGCCTATGCCATTTTCGAATCCCGATCATACGCTTGATGCGGTAGGACTGCGCTGCCCTGAACCCGTCATGATGATCCGTGGCATGGTGCGTAAAATGAATGATGGCGAAACTTTATTGATCCTAGCGGATGACCCATCAACAACACGAGACATTCCAAGCTTCTGTGAATTTATGGACCATACATTAATCGCCCAAGATACCGAACAAGTACCTTTTCGATATGTGGTAAAAAAAGGCCGTTAGGCCTTAGTTGACCTAACTACGACTGATCATCACAGTCGGTGCACTGCCGTCGGTGTAATCAAAGGTGATCGTATACCAGCCCTTTTTGTCTGGCATAAAGCTGAAGTAGTTATAGACCGTATTACAATCCGCCAATGTTGGCTTGTTCAACGTCAATGACCCTTGTACCTTGTAACCGCAGTTGTAACCTTGGCTCCAATCAGCATCCGCCAATTTAAATTCATACACCTTACCCGGCGTCATAAATTTTGCCTTAACGGTATAAACCCCGAGCTGAGTTTCTTTTAAGAGATAATGAGGCTCTGCATCCCATAGTGTAAAATCACCGCGTAGATACATTGCTCTGTCCAACGTATTGACGATGGTCAATTGCCCATTTTCATGACTTAATTGCACTTGGCTAGAGCAAGCAGATAGCAGCAAAGCCATGGCCAAAGTTGTAATTTTCCTCATTTGTGCTCCCACAAATTCTTTCATCTTAAACTTTTTAAGTGAACACTTGCTTACTTTATAAGCGCTTATTATTTTAACTGACAATAAAAAAGCCAGCACAATTGCTGGCTTTTAAAACATCATAACGATTAGTTCTGCAGTACAGAAATATCAGCCGTATTTAAGAACAAACGGCTTAGTTGGCTAAGCAGGGCTAAACGGTTTTGTTTTACCGCTTCGTCATCCGCCATCACCATCACGTTATCGAAGAAATTATCAACGGCTTCGCGTAAACTTGCTAAGCGCGTTAAAGCTTGTTGATAGTCACCTTGCTGGTAAATTGGTGCAAGTTCAGCTGACAGTGCAGCAACCTGCTCTGCAAGTACTTTTTCAGCAGCTTCCACTAATAGCGCGTCATTCACCTTGGCATCGCTGGTCACATTATTCTTAGCAAGAATGTTATTTACACGCTTGTTTGCCGCCGCCAACGCATCCGCTTCAGCCAACGTGCGGAAGTGACTTACCGCTTTAACGCGACGGTCAAAATCAACTGGAGCAGTAGGACGGCGTGCAAGTACCGCTTGAATCACATCAACGCTGATCCCTTCATCTTGATACCATGCGCGGAATCGACCCAGCATAAATTCAAGAACATCTTCAGCAACCTTGTCATTACTTAATTTGTCGCCGAACAAGGCTTGTGCTTTAGCAACCACTTCATTGATATCTAGCGCCAGCTCTTTTTCTACCATGATGCGCAATGCACCAATCGCTGCTCGGCGTAATGCAAATGGGTCTTTGTCGCCTTTTGGCGCTTGGCCAATACCAAAAATACCCACCAAGGTATCGAACTTATCCGCCAGTGCAACGGCATAGCTGATTGGGTTTGAAGGTAACTCATCGCCTGCAAAACGCGGCATATATTGCTCGTTTTGTGCCAATGCGACTTCTTCGGCTTCACCGTCAATACGTGCGTAATGCATACCCATTACACCCTGTACGTCGGTAAATTCCATCACCATTTCACTCATCAAGTCTGTTTTACTTAATAAACCCGCGCGCTCTGCTAGTGCTTTGTCAGCCCCCACTTGCTCGGCAATGTAACCCGCTAATGCAGAAATACGTTCAGACTTATCTTTCAGCGTGCCTAATTGCTTTTGGAACAGCACCGTATCAAGCGATGCTAAACGGCTCTCTAATGTTTTCTTCTTGTCGGTTTCAAAGAAGAACTGTGCATCGGCTAAGCGTGGACGTACTACTTTTTCGTTACCCGAAATAACCACACTTGGGTCTTTACTTTCGATGTTTGATACAAACAAGAACTTATTAATGAGCTTGCCGTCATTATCAAGCAACGGAAAGTATTTTTGGTCATCCTTCATGGTGTAGATCAGCGCTTCAGCAGGTACAGCCAAGAATGCTTCTTCAAACGAGGCCGTCAGTGTTACTGGCCACTCTACCAATGATGTAACTTCTTCTAGTAAATCTTCATCCATTGCCACTTTAGCATTGACCGCTGCTGCCGCCGCTTCTATTTGTGCACGGATCATCTCTTTACGCGTTTGGTAATCTGCAACAACATAAGCGCCTTTGAGTACATCAAATACTTCATCTGCATGCTTAACTGTCACACGCTCAGGATGATGAAAACGATGGCCTTGTAATTCATTGCTGATTTGTTTACCCAGTACTTCACCGTGCACTTGTGTACTACCCAGTAGCGCCGCTACGGTATGTACAGGACGAATGAACTGAGTCTTGTAAGCGCCCCAACGCATTGGCTTAGGAATTGGTAATTTAGCCAGCGACTTATTGATGACATCAGCTAACAGCTCAACCGTTTGCTGACCTTTCACGGTCGCGCGGTGCATGAGCCATGCGCCTTTATCCGTTTCAATCGTTTGTGCTTCGCTTACTTCAATACCGCAACCGCGCGCCCAACCTTGTGCCGCTTTTGTCGGGTTGCCATCGGCGTCGAATGCAGCCTTAGTCGCAGGACCACGCTTTTCCACAACCTTGTCTTGCTGCTGCGTTTCTAGCGCAGTCACTTTTAAACCAAGACGACGAGGAGAGGCATACCAGTCAATGGTTTGATAGCCTAATTCAAGTGCAGCTAATTCTGCCGCCATGTTTTCACAAAACGCTTCTGCAAGTTTACGCAGTGCTTTTGGTGGTAATTCTTCTGTACCAATTTCTACTAATAGATTGTCAGTCAACATGCTTAATCCTTACAAAGCGGGAAACCAAGCGCTTCACGCGCATCATAATAAGCTTGCGCACACGCCTTTGATAACGCACGAACGCGCAGAATATAACGCTGACGCTCAGTTACAGAGATCGCATGGCGCGCGTCTAACAAGTTAAATGCATGAGATGCTTTCATTACTTGCTCGTACGCTGGTAAAGGTAAGCCTGCTTCAATAAGCTTTTCACTTTCTTTTTCACACTGATCAAATTGTGCAAAGAGTGCATCCACATTGGCGTGTTCAAAGTTGTAAGTCGATTGTTCCACTTCGTTTTGATGGAATACATCGCCGTATGTCACTTTACCCATTGGTCCATCCGTCCATACCAGGTCATAGATGCTATCCACACCTTGTATATACATGGCTAAGCGCTCTAAGCCATAGGTAATTTCGCCGGTTACTGGTGAACATTCTAAGCCACCAACCTGCTGAAAGTAGGTAAACTGAGTTACTTCCATGCCGTTAAGCCATACTTCCCAACCAAGTCCCCACGCACCTAACGTTGGTGATTCCCAGTTGTCTTCTACAAAGCGTACTTCGTGCGTTAGCGTATCAATACCCATTGCGGCGAGTGAGCCAAGATAAAGTTCCTGAATATTATCTGGAGATGGCTTAAGCACTACTTGGAATTGATAATAGTGTTGTAAACGGTTAGGGTTTTCACCGTAACGACCATCTGTTGGACGACGACACGGTTGCACGTAGGCGCTCGACATTGGCTCAGGGCCAATCGACTTTAAGAAAGTCAACGGGTGGAATGTCCCCGCACCAACTTCCATATCAAGTGGCTGTGCGATTACACACCCCTGCTGAGCCCAGTAGTCCTGTAAAGCCAGGATCAACCCCTGAAAGGTTTTAACGTCATATTTTTGCATAGTTGGCTTATTTATAATTAGGATCTTATCTGCCTTGAAGCATGCCTTATTTTACTGCGACAGCCAAGGTTTGATGATTGAAAATTACGCTCAGTATACCGCGAGCTGGGTCACGTTTTAAGCGTTAAAATGCAAAAAAGCAGCCATTTGGCTGCTTTTTTTCGGCATTGCGTAAATCATTAAACGTCTAAGTTAACGACTCGTAATGCGTTAGTTTCGATGAACTCACGGCGTGGTTCAACTTGGTCGCCCATAAGCGTTGCAAACAATTGGTCTGCTGCAATGGCATCTTCAATAGTCACTCGTAACATACGACGTGCTGCTGGGTCCATGGTTGTTTCCCAAAGTTGATTTGGGTTCATCTCACCCAGTCCTTTATAACGTTGTGTATACAAGCCACGCTTAGACTCACCAATCAACCAATCCAATGCTTCTACAAAGCTATCAACTGGTTGCGTCTTCTCGCCACGCTGAATATAACCACCCTTTTGGATAAGCGTGCTAATTTGCTTGCCTGTATGTGCAATACGCACATAGTCTTTTGACGTGACAAAGTTATAGTCGAGCGTATACGCCTTATCTACGCCGTGTTGACGGATCTTCACGACTGGGTAGTACATATGACGCTCGTCGTCATAGCTTACTTCAGAGCTGAAAATAGTTGCATCTTCGTCACAATCGATAAGGTCTTTCACAAGCGCTTCAGTCCAAGCCGTTACCTTTGCTTGATCACTTAAATCTGCCTCAATTAACTCTGCTTGATAGATAAGACGATTGGTTACAGACGCAGGGAATTTACGATTTAGTCGCTCGATAATTTTCACCGTACTTTGGTAATCATTTACGATATTTTCTAAATCTTGCCCTTCGACCGGTGTTGCACCTTCACTTGGGTAAAGTGCCGCACCATTCAATGCAAGTGAAGTTAGGTATATAGTTAACGCTGCATCGTCTTTGATGTACTGTTCCTGCTTACCCTTTTTCACTTTGTATAAAGGAGGCTGTGCGATATAAACATAGCCACGCTCAATGATTTCTGGCATTTGACGATAGAAGAAAGTTAACAGTAGCGTACGAATGTGAGAACCATCGACGTCAGCATCGGTCATGATAATGATACGGTGATAACGCAACTTCTCTGGGTCATATTCGTCACGGCCAATGCCACACCCTAGCGCAGTAATTAACGTAGCAACTTCTTGTGAAGACAACATTTTGTCAAAGCGTGCTTTTTCTACGTTTAGGATTTTACCTTTCAGTGGCAAAATTGCTTGGTTCTTACGGTTACGGCCCTGCTTTGCAGAACCACCCGCAGAGTCACCCTCCACTATGTATAGTTCAGAAAGTGCGGGGTCACGCTCTTGGCAGTCGGCCAATTTACCCGGTAAACCGGCTAAATCCATCGCGCCTTTACGACGCGTCATTTCACGTGCTTTACGAGCAGCTTCTCGTGCACGCGCTGCATCTATGATTTTGCCAACAACCGTCTTGGCATCTGCTGGGTGCTCTAATAAAAACTCACTCAGTTTTTCCGCCATTGCCTGCTCAACCGCAGATTTAACTTCGCTTGATACCAATTTATCTTTGGTCTGAGACGAGAATTTTGGATCAGGTACTTTCACGCTAACAACTGCTGTTAGACCTTCACGCGCATCATCGCCCGTAGCATTACTGGTAGTTTTGGCTTTTTTGTTAAAGCCCTCTTTTTCCATGTAGTTGTTCAAAGTACGTGTTAGAGCCGCACGGAAACCAGCTAAGTGAGTACCACCATCTCGCTGTGGAATGTTATTGGTAAAACAGTATATGTTTTCTTGGAAACCGTCATTCCATTGCATTGAAACTTCAACACTGATGCCATCTTCGCGTTCAGTCGTGAAGTGGAAAACACTTTGATGAACTGGTGTTTTCTTGCGGTTCAAGTACTCAACAAATGCTTGAATACCACCTTCGTACTTAAAGTGGTCTTTTTTATTCTCTTCTCGCTCATCAACTAAAATGATACTCACACCCGAGTTAAGGAATGAAAGTTCACGTAGTCGTTTAGCTAGAATATCGTAGTGGAAGTTTATGTCTGAGAAAGTCTCGCTACTTGGCCAGAAGCGTAATTCAGTCCCAGTTGTATCTGATTCACCAATCTCTGCCAACGGTTCATCCGGTACACCCATGGTATATTTTTGCTGATGCACTTTGCCTTCACGGCGAATTGTTAATTGTAGTTTTTCAGAAAGTGCGTTTACAACAGAAACACCTACACCGTGTAGACCACCAGATACTTTATATGAGTTGTCATCAAACTTACCGCCCGCGTGTAGAACTGTCATGATAACTTCTGCAGCAGACACGCCTTCTTCTTCGTGTATAGAAGTCGGAATACCACGGCCATTATCTCGAACAGAGACCGAACCGTCGGTATGGATGGTCACGTATATATCGTCACAGTGACCCGCCAGCGCTTCGTCAATTGAGTTATCTACAACCTCGAATACCATATGATGTAGACCTGTCCCATCATCAGTATCCCCTATATACATTCCTGGACGCTTTCTTACCGCATCCAATCCTTTCAGTACTTTAATACTGGACGAATCGTAATTTTCAGACATGGTTTCTTCCAATTATTTTGTTATTAAGCTGCCATGTTTCACGTGGAACATACTACATGCTCTTTGCATTGGTTCCACCACGGCAGAAATACTTTCAGCGGTGATTGCCGTAATGAACAGTTGTGACTGACATTGCGCCAACAAAGCAGAAACACTCTGCATTGTCTCTTCACCTAACTCTGAAGGTAAATCATCTATAAGCAATATTGATTGCTTATCTGTCTCGAATTCGATCAAGCTATTTTGTGCAACTTTCAGTGCATATAAAAGTAACTTGAGTTGACCACGAGATAATATATTCTCTACGCCATGGCCTTGAACATAAAAACTAAAGTCAGCTTTATGCGGGCCTTTACTTGTATAGCCAAGCTTTGCATCTCGCTCGAATTGCTGCTTTAGCTGCGTTGCTAGACAATCTTTCCACCCAGCATCATAGCGTATTTCAAGCCCAGAAAATATGGGTATTTGACATACTATTTTATCAAAAAATAGCGCCTCAAACCTACTTATATACGCTTTTCTGTAATTATTTATTTGTTCGGCTAGACGTACAAATTCTTTGTCCCAAAATTGCACCTGTTCTGCGTAATTTGAGGGCCGAGATTTGAGTAATGCATTACGCTGCTTCAATACTTTATTGAAATTACGCCATGCATCAAAAAACGCATGTTCCACGTGGAACACACCCAAATCTAAAAATTTGCGGCGCTCTTTTGGACCACCAAAGAACAATTCGTAACTCTCAGGGGTGATAACCTGAACGGGAATTAGCTGAGCGAGCTCAGACATTTTTCGGCTCGTTTGACCTTGGATCTTGAGCTTAGTTTCGCCCAGAACATCTTTACTAATACCTACCGGTATAGACAAGTTATGTATTTGTTTTTTAGCGTGAACAACGCAACGCGTTTGTTCGTGTCGGATGAGAATTTTGTGCTTATTGGTGCGAAAGGATTTGCCATGAGACAAAAAATAAATTGCTTCGAGCAGTGAGGTTTTACCGCTACCATTGGCCCCGTAAATAATATTGATATCTGGACTGGGCTGAAACGATAGAGCCTCAATGTTACGAAAATCACCGAGGCTTATATGGGTCAAGCTCATAAACTATAGACGCATTGGCATCACAACATAAGTGGCTTCTTCGTCTCCAACGCCCTCTATAAGCGCGCTGCTATTTGAGTCGAGCAAAGTAAACTGAACATCTTCTGTTTTTAGCGTATTCAATACGTCTAATACATAAGACACATTAAAGCCGATCTCTAAATCATCTCCCTGATAGCCTACTTCAACCACTTCCTCGGCCTGCTCTTGCTCCGGGTTATTTGCGCTAATTTTCAAAATACCATTAGACAAGTTTAATCGTACGCCACGGAATTTTTCATTAGATAGAATAGAAACCCGTTGAAATGCACTACGTAACCATTCGCGATTAGCATGAACCAGCTTGTCACCACCTCTGGGCAATACGCGTCGATAATCAGGGAAACGACCGTCGACCAACTTACTGGTAAAAATAAATTCAGAATCAATCAAACGCACATGGTTAGCGCCGAACTGAATGGTGATAAGCTCATCATCCGCAGGCAATAGGCGCATGATTTCTTGCACGCCTTTTCTAGGAATGATTAATTGACGCTGAGTATTCACAGAGCTACTTAACGTTTTTTGCGCTATGGCTAAGCGGTGTCCATCAGTAGCAACCGTTTTAATTTCGTTGGCATCAACTTCAAAAGACATGCCGTTTAAATAATAACGTACATCTTGGTTTGCCATCGAAAAATGCGTGCTCTCAAGCAACTTTCTCAACTCCAAACGTGTGCATTGAAACTCGACTTCGCCATCCCACTGTTCGAGATTAGGGAAATCTTCTGCTGCCAACGTGGTAAGAGAAAAACGGCTTTTGCCACTTGTCAGCAGCAATTGGTGTTCTTGACTCGCTAGCTTTAATTCACTGCTATCGGGCAAGCTTTTACAAATATCGAGCAGTTTTTTTGCTGGCAATGTAATTTTCGCATCCGCTGATGGTGAATCCAATTCAACTGTAGCAACGAGTTCAATTTCAAGGTCAGTACCTGTCATAGCCAAAGTGCCGTCTTTTATTTCCAATAACACATTAGAAAGGATCGGCAAAGTGTGTTTGCGTTCAATCGCTCCCGACACCTGCATTAATGGCTTCAAAAATTGCTCTCTGGAAATTGTAATTTGCATAACTTAAACAGCCCTTAAGATGACAATGTTCTGATCAGGTTTTGATAATCTTCTTTTACTTCGTGAGACTCATCACGAAGTGCCTTCACTTTACGACATGCGTGTAAGACCGTGGTATGGTCCCTGCCACCAAACGCATCACCAATTTCTGGCAAGCTATGGTTAGTTAATTCTTTTGACAACGCCATCGCGACTTGTCTCGGTCGAGCCACAGAGCGACTACGGCGTTTAGATAATAAATCAGAAACGCGAATACGATAATATTCAGCCACCGTACGCTGAATGTTGTCGATGGTTACCAGTTTATCTTGTAACGCCAACAAATCGCGCAGTGCTTCTTTTACGAAGTCGATAGAAATAGGTCGCCCAGTGAAGTTTGCATTCGCAATCACGCGGTTCAATGCCCCCTCTAGCTCACGCACATTCGAACGCAATTTTTTAGCAATAAAAAAGGCAACTTCATGGGGCAAATTAATATTACTTTGCTGTGCTTTCTTCATTAATATCGCGACGCGAGTTTCAAGTTCAGGCGGCTCAATGGCAATGGTTAAACCCCAACCGAAGCGAGATTTTAATCTGTCTTCAACGCCTTCAATTTCTTTTGGATAACGGTCTGAGGTCAAAATGATTTGTTGGTTACCTTCAAGCAATGCATTGAAGGTATGGAAGAACTCTTCTTGTGAGCGCTCTTTGTTAGCAAAAAATTGAATATCATCGATCATCAAAGCATCAACGCTACGATAGTAACGCTTGAATTCTTCAATCGCGTTATTTTGCAGTGCTTTAACCATATCCTGAACGAAACGCTCAGAGTGCATATAAACTATTTTTGCATCTGGCTTCTTGTCCAAAATACCATTTCCGACGGCATGTAATAAGTGTGTTTTACCTAAGCCAGTTCCACCATAAATAAATACGGGGTTAAATGCCGAACCCGGGTTATCCGCAACTTGCGTTGCAGCCGCTTTTGCGAGTTGGTTTGATTTACCCTCAACAAAGTTATCAAAAGTATAATTTTCTTTGATATTCGGCTTATAAGCCGATTTAGGTGCGGGCTCAACTTTTTCCGATGGTGCTGTGGCTTTTGTTGCACTGCTTTTATCTTCACTGTGAATTGGTGCGGCAGCAGTTGCCGGCCTATCCACAACGGTGGCCGCAGCATTGCCAAGTATTGGCTTGCTACCCACGTCAAAGCGAAGCTCGGGCGCCTCGTCTCCACAAATTTCTATGAGTAACTCATTAATCCGGTTTAGGTACTTTTCTCTCACCCAATCCAATACAAACCTATTAGGCGCGTAAATAGTTAAGGTATCTTCGGTACTTTCTGCCTGAAGGGGTCTCACCCACATGCTAAATTGCTGAGATGGCAATTCATCCTGCAATACATATAAACAACTTTGCCAAACCGACAGATACACACTGAACTCCAAAAGCAGTTAATATTCCCGGTCACCAAATGAGGTGAAAAAAGAGACGGGAATTTTCGTTTATTATCATAAAATTATTCGTGGAAGCCGAGTATTATGAAGCGATCTTATCCACAACTTCAATATTGACTTTTTTAAAAATGAGGATCTTGTTGATAAAAAAATACAACACGTTGTTTTTCAACTATTTTTATTTTAGATCCAAGAGTAAGATCATAGCAAAAAAGCAGCAAGATCTCATCCTTATTTTACGATCTATTTTAGTTTTCCAAAGCTTTTTGCCATATTTCACCCAACACCTGTGGAAAACTTCAATCAGATCAGATCGTTTTCGATCTACTAGGTTGATCGAAAGATCTTGCTATATAATAGTGCCAACCCTAACTGGCAGGCTGATTTTGGCCGCTGGCATAAAAAACCACCAGCACTGTAAGATTATGATTGACTTTAGGGCCTGTCGGCATTACTATCTCGCGCTCGCAATGGCACCTGTGCCAGGATCGCGACCTGCATAGGATGTTTTAAACTTAACCGATCGGATGGAATTGTTATGAAAAGAACTTTTCAACCTAGCGTATTAAAGCGCAAACGTACTCACGGTTTCCGTGCTCGCATGGCAACTGCAAATGGCCGTAAAGTACTAGCACGTCGTCGTGCTAAAGGCCGTAAAGTACTTTCTGCTTAATATTTAGTGGAAAGCTTTAGCTTTGGCAGGGAGTTACGTCTGTTAACTCCCTCGCATTACTCCAGAATATTTCAAGAGCCTGCTCGCGCAGCAACCCCCTTCTTTACTTTACTTGCAAAACCCAATGATGTTGGACGTCCGCGTCTCGGTTTAACTGTGGCTAAAAAGCGCTGTAAGTTAGCCAGTCAGCGTAATCGTATCAAACGACTTGCTCGCGAAAGTTTCCGTTTGAATCAACACAAACTCGATAACATTGATATTGTATTAATGGTTAAAGATGGCATTGCGCAGCAAAGTAATGAAGAACTCACGAAGCAACTCGACAAATTATGGCGAAAAATTAACGAACGCTGTAAACCCGGTGCACCTAAACCCAAACCGTTTAAAAAGCGCGCAAACAATCAAGCTAAGCCAAAAAAGTCTCCAGTAAAGGCTGAGCAAAAACGTGATAATACGCCCCGCTCATAGCTTTAGCACCTGATTTAGGGTATCTTTAGCTCACCTTTTGAACATAGTTTGTGTGACAATGACCAATAAAGCGTTCCGGCCTTGGTATCTACGTTTAAGTACATTACCAAAAGCAGTATTCGTTACTGTTATCAAAGGCTATCAACGCTTTATCAGCCCAATGCTGGGCCCCCATTGTCGTTTTAATCCTACTTGCTCCCATTATGCAATTGAGGCGATAAATTGCCACGGATTGCTAAAAGGGAGTTGGTTCGCACTAAAACGCATATTAAAATGTCACCCTTTAAGCGCAGGTGGGGATGATCCCGTACCTGATAAATCAACCCAAGTTAAACACCAACACGAGAAATAAGAGCTGTTATGGAATCACAACGCACGTTTTTATTTATCGGTTTATTGCTTGTGTCGTTTTTATTGTTTCAAGAATGGAACAATACTTACAACAAGCCACTAACTGATACCAGTGCCACCACGCAAGTGACCACCCCTACGTCAAACCCAGCACAAGATGATATCCCGCCTTCTAGCCAAGGGGATGTACCAGTTGCCGCAACCAAAGCAATCCGCTCTACTATTTCTGTTACTACAGATTTGTTTGCAGTGCAGATTGATACGAAAGGTGGTGATATTGTTGAAGCTAAATTACTTCAACACACAGAAACTCATGGCAGTGACGAACCTTACCTACTGTTAGGCGAGTTTGAGAACAAACAATATATTTCTCAAAGTGGCTTAATTGGTCTCAATGGTCCGGATGCGTCTCGTGATGGTCGCCCTGTATATCAAACATCGCAACAAGCTTACACATTAAACGGTGACGAATTACGTGTACCACTTACCTATATTGATAGCAAAGGTGTTACCTTCACCAAAACCTTTGTATTTAAGGCGGGTCAATACGACGTAGGCCTTGAGTACAATGTAAACAATACAAGCGCCGATCCAATTCAAGTACAGTTGTATACACAAGTTAAACGTACCGTTCAAGCTAAAGGTAGCATGGTTGATCAAACCTACTTAGGTGCGGCGTATGGTACAAATGAAGATCCATATGAAAAGTACAACTTTGATGATATGGCTGAAGCGAACTTAAATAAGAATACCCAAGGTGGCTATATCGCCTTTATTCAACACTACTTTGTCAGTGCTTGGGTACCAGACCAAAACGTCAACAGCACAATTTATACATCATTGCGCAACGGACAAGGTATCGTAGGTGTTAAAAACGAGCCTGTAAACATCGCAGCGAACAGTACAGCAACACTTAACTCAACCTACTATATGGGTCCTAAAGATGGCGATGCACTGGAAGCCATTCAACCAGATCTTCACCTCACAGTCGACTACGGTTGGTTGTGGTTTATCTCTAAGCCATTATTTGTATTATTGAAACTGATCTATGGTGTAGTCGGTAACTGGGGTGTGGCTATCATCGCAATCACCATCATTGTTAAATCTGCGCTATATCCACTGACTAAAGCGCAATACACCTCAATGGCTAAAATGCGTATGCTACAGCCAAAAATGCAAGCGTTAAAAGAGCGTTATGGCGATGACCGTCAAAAGTTCGGCCAGGCGACCATGGAGCTTTACCGCAAAGAAAAAGTAAACCCGATGGGTGGCTGTCTACCTTTATTACTGCAGATGCCTATTTTCTTAGCGCTATTCTACGTGTTCTTAGAGTCTACCGAATTGCGTCACGCGGAATTCGCACTGTGGTTAACAGACCTTTCATCAAAAGACCCATACTACATTTTACCAATCCTGTTTGGTGCAAGTATGTTCTTAACACAAAAGTTGCAACCAATGACGGTCACAGATCCAATGCAACAAAAGATGATGACGTATATGCCACTGGTGTTTACTTTCTTCTTCGTGATTTTCCCATTCCCTTCAGGTTTGGTGCTTTACTGGTTAGTCTCTAACTTGATCACCATTGCTCAGATGCTTGTCATCTACCGTGGTATGGAGAAAAAAGGTTTGAAGGTTAGATAACCCGATCATCTAATAAAAAATGCCCGCTATCATGCGGGCATTTTTGTATAAAAAATTATAAAACTATAAAAATCATAATTTTGATATTTTTTTATATCGATTTTAGTCACCTTTGATAGGCGTTCATCACAACATTTTAAATAATGCCACCTCATATTTTTTAGACGAGGCTGGTTATGTTTTACGACCTACAAAATTTGTTACTTTCACAGTTAAATACGCCCTCGCTGCAATGGTGGCTGTTATTAGCTGCATTTGCCTGTGGGGTACTTGCAAGCTTATCGCCCTGTGTTTACCCACTGTTACCCATTACCATTGCGTCATTTGGCAATAACCATTCAATTAATAACGCTGGCTGGACACGACCACTCTATTACTGCCTTGGCTTTGCCACTCTTTATGCCTTTCTTGGTTGGTTAGCAGCAGCAACTGGCAATATGTTCGGACAGGTTGCCAGTCATCCATTGGTACTTATCGTCTTTGCTAATTTGCTGCTTTACTTCGCGGCTGTATTAAAAGGTTGGTTACGCTTGCCAACACTTTCCTTTCAGTTTATGTGCCACCAGCGTAATGCGTTTTTAATGGGGGCCGCCAGTGGACTGATCGCGGCGCCTTGTACCTCCCCTGTACTTGCCGCTTTGCTGTTATTCGTGGCAAAGCAGCAACAAAGCCTCTTTGGTGCCGGCTTATTGTTTAGTTTTGCGCTGGGTATGAGTGCATTACTGCTACTCGTCGCTATCAGTTCCACACGTTTACCAAAGTCAGGCCCTTGGCTGCGCATCACCCCTAATATTTTTGCACTATTACTGATTGTTATGGCTCAGTTTTATTTAATTAAAGCTGGGCAAAGCTGGTTTTTTTAACATCATTTAAGGAAATACATATGAAACCTTTACTCTATTTATCCGCGTTATTGATCAATTTGGGATATACCCCAGCGCATGCCAGTCAAACCCACATAGGGAATTATGTACAAACGCAAACGATCCAAGGGCAGCATATTAACACCTCGGGTAAAGTCACCTACCTAAAGTTTTGGGCCACCTGGTGTCGCTATTGCGTCGAAGAAATGCCAGTGCTTGAAAATATTGCACAGTCACACAATGATAATTTAAATGTGCTGTCTATAAATATTGGCTTCAACCAATCTCAAAAGCTGGTAGAGCGCTTCCTGGCACGTAATAACTATACTGTTGCAACCGCTTTTGATAGCTCAGGCGAACTCACACGCCAGTTTGATGTACTCAGCACCCCAACACATATCCTATTGGATGAACATGGTAATGAGCTTTATCGCAGCGCGATGATGAACGATGAACTAAAGCAAAAACTACAGATCTATTTACCTAAGGAGTTCAGTTATGAATAAGCTATTGCTACTCATCCTTGCACTGATTTCATGTTGCCACGTTGATAACCTTAAAGCAGCACCCACAGATAACATCACTGAACTAGTTTTTATTGATATTTGGGGAGAATATGCCACAGCCAGCACGCTACCCAAAACACAGTATCCACGGCAATACTTACAGCCAGATCTCAATGTTTATCAGGCTGATATAGATAAGTTTGTAATGACTCACTCTCAATATAAAAATTTAAAAATAGATAAGTTAAATACACTGATGAGAAAATATGCGGTGCGTTCCACACCGACAATAGTACGACTAAAAAATGGCAAAATGATAGCAAATATCCCATTAGGTAGCTTTGATACATTACCCAATAAGGAGCATGTTCCGATCACTAAAAACCATCTGCGGCTGCACGATATCGCAGGAGGTGAACATGATTTTTCTACTAAAAGTAAGCAAAAACGCCTTATTCTGTTTGCCGATGCATTATGCCCGGCTCGTCATTTGCCAGCATGTGAAGAAAAAGCAAAGCAACATGCTGCTTTTATCTCTCTCAGTGGCTTTGAAAAACTCACGGTGATCAAACCATTTTATGTCACGATGGAAAATGTTAAAGCCTATCAGCAACGCTTTGCTAATAATCATCCCGTGCTTTTTGATACCCACAATGCTTTATTTAGACGATATAAAGTCAGTGGACTGCCTTATTGGCTATTACTAAGCGAAGATAATCGTGTACTCTACCGCGGTTCGCAACCACCTAGTGACAGCCAGCTGGCTCACTACTCCAAGGTCCACTCGGATTGACAGTAAACACTAAACGGAGGTGGTAACAATTCTATTTGTACATGACTTTGTTGTGATGTTGTCACTACCGTGAATAGCTGGGCTAAGCGCTGATCATCAGCATTCCATTGCTTGCCAAAACGCTGCTTAGCCCTTTCTATCAATACATTGGCTTGCCTTATTTTTCCCAGCTTAAAGTAGGCATAGGCTCCATACAAAGCCTCAAGTTTTTGTGCTGGCTCATTTTCTAATAGCTTTAGCGCGCTTTGATACTGCTGTTGTGACACTTGTATATACATTTGCGTATAGCGACCATATGCGTAACTGTCAGTTAATTCATTGGCGTAAAACATGTCTGTCGCCTGCTGAGCCAGTTCTGCAGCTCGTTCATACTGCTGTAAAGAGATATGGATCCAACTCAGCAACAGCTTAGCACTGGCACGTGTAACTTGATCGATTTGCTCCTCTTGAAGCAAACGCTCAAATCCTTGTTGAGCCAACCCATAAGCGCTTTGATTTGCTAACGGTGCTTTAAATGCAATATCCATATTTGCCATGGCAATTAAAAACTGTGTATGCCAACTCAGTGGTACTACTAACTCATTGTTTGCATTTAATTGTTCTAAATAATGTAGCGCCGCTTCTCCTTGATGTAATTGAATATGGAAAAATCCCAAATACAGCAGAATGCGTTGCTCCAGTAACTGGTTACCCTGTGTTTTAGCCATATTCAGAGCAGTAGTTAGTGCTCGCTCTCGGCTATCCAATGGTGCCAAGTAATTTTGCCCTAGCGCAAAATAGCTAGCCATCAACTGTGCTTGCTGCCCTTGTCGCTGATAGTAGTGAATAGCCTGTTTTACAACAGTTAAGTTATCAGCCATATCAACTTCAAAGTTCTGCTCAACGCCTATATTGGGGGGGTTTGCTAAATAAAATGCACGTTGTGATTCAGAGTGACTCAAAGATTGCGCCCCCATCAACAGTTTTGCGCTATGCATGGCTTTGGAGTGTGTTTGCCAATCTAACTGCAACCACGCCAAATCGGCCTGTAATTGGTAGGCTTGGGCCAACAACCGTTGGTGAGATAAGGCTTTCGCCTCTTTCAAAGCTTTTGATAGTGCCGATCTGACCCGAGCAAACTCTAACCGCTCTAACCAGTAACGCCCCGTGTATAAGTGAAAGCGTGTATTTAGATAACTAAAACCAGGGCTAAGTTCAATGGCGTCAAACAACTGTTCCGCATGCTTCTGCTCACCCATTTGCCATAGGATATTTGCCAGTTCCAGTCGCGCAGCTTGATTACTCTGATCATGCACCAGTGCGGCTTCAAAATAAGGTTTTGCCGAACGCATGCCTTGATAACTCAAGGCACGCAGACCGGCAAAATAATTCTGCCGTGAAGGTGCGCGAGAAGAGACTAACTCTGTTGATAGAGTTTCAACTTTACCATTAAGTTGCGTAATGAGTTGTTGAGCAAGCTCGCCAACAGGCGCATGCAGATCCTCACTAATAACCTGACCAAAAATAGGTGGTTGTCCTTGATGTACTACTTGATAATTCAATATAAAACGCTGTTGTTGCTGAGTTAGTTTTGCGGAAAAGCTAATATCTGTTCTACGTAGTTTGTCCTGTGTGGCCACTTCAACCAAATCAAAAGACGGTGCAGCAATTTGTTTCATGTGCTGCTGTAGCGCAAACCCCCACCAATCCAGTGCAGGCAGCCCTGTTAAGTTTTCAATATCCTTCACGATCAAACGTGTTTTCGCATTTTTCAGACTTATTTGGTTCGCTCCTTGGCCTGTATTGGATGAAGTAGCAAACCAAATAACATTCCCGATCACCGCAATCACCACTAAAACAAAAAATAACATCCACCAAAATTTGCTAGATTGCTTTGCATCATTCACTTGAGGCGCAGTATTGTGTACTTCAGCTATCCACATATACCCTTTTTGCGGCACCGTTTTTATGAACTGAGGTTGCTGTGCACTGTCACTTAGAACCTTTCTAAGCTCTTGAATACTTTGCGTTAGTGCAGCATCTCGAAAATCACTGTGTTGCCAAAGCGAGGTTAAGATCTGCTCTCGCGTAAGCAGCTGATCTGGATTATCTAAAAATAACGTGAGTAGTTGAGCCACTTTAGGACGTAAAACACGGCTTTGCGTATCCCATGTGAGTGTTTCCAACTGAGGATCAAATTGAAACTGCTTAAACTGATACACAACAAGGCGTTCCTTGACCAAAAAGTACCGTCAATATACAAAACTACAGTGATTATGTCATGGCTGATAATGGCTGTGTTTGTCGCTTTGCTGTACAATTCGCGCTAATGTAATTGCAAAATCTAGAGCACCATGAATTCACAAGATACCATAGTTGCACAAGCCACTGCACCAGGGCGCGGTGGTGTGGGAATAATCCGCGTATCAGGCACCTTAGCAACAACCGTCGCGCAAAAAGTGTTAGGTAAATGCCCAAAAACCCGTTATGCCGAGTATTTGCCATTTAACACGCTTGCTGGTGAGCAGCTAGACCAAGGTATCGCATTGTTTTTCAAAGGCCCTAACTCATTTACCGGCGAAGATGTTTTAGAATTACAAGGCCATGGCGGACCTATCGTCATTGATATGCTGCTCAAAGAGATCTGCCAAATAGATAAAGTGCGCTTAGCCCAACCGGGTGAGTTTTCTGAACGTGCGTTTATGAATGACAAACTGGATCTGACTCAAGCGGAAGCCATTGCCGATCTGATCAACGCCACCAGTGAACAGGCAGCCAAAAGTGCCCTGCACTCGTTGCAAGGTGATTTTTCTAAGCATATTAATACGCTGGTGGAAAAAGTGATCCACCTGCGCATGTATGTGGAAGCGGCGATTGACTTTCCAGACGAAGAAATTGACTTTTTATCTGATGGTAAAGTAAGTGGTGACCTTAACGCCATTATTGAGCAACTAGATCAAGTACGTAAGCAAGCCAAACAAGGCAGCATCATGCGTGAAGGCATGCGCGTGGTGATCGCGGGTCGCCCAAATGCGGGTAAATCAAGCTTGTTAAACGCCCTAGCAGGCCGAGAAGCCGCCATTGTTACCGATATTGCTGGCACCACCCGAGATGTACTGCGCGAACATATTCATATTGATGGCATGCCACTGCATATTATCGACACCGCAGGCCTACGCGAAAGCCCAGATAAAGTCGAGCAAATTGGTATTGAACGCGCATGGGATGAAATTCGCCAAGCCGATCATGTGTTGTTTATGGTCGATGGCACGGATACCCAAGAGAGTGACCCGACTAAGATCTGGCCCGAGTTTATGCAACAATTGCCTGATGGCATGGCCGTCACCGTGGTACGCAACAAAATAGATCTATCATCCGAAACATCAGGCATGTGCCAACAAGGTGACTACCCAGTCCTGCGTTTAAGTGCCAAAAATACCCAAGGGATTGATCTGCTACGCGACCACCTAAAAGCCTGCATTGGTTTTGAAGGTTCTACAGAAGGTGGCTTTATGGCCCGCCGCCGTCACTTGGATGCCCTAGAGCGCGCAGCGGAGCATTTAGATATAGGCAAAACACAATTAGAAATGCATATCGCCGGAGAAATTCTGGCAGAAGAGCTACGCCTCACTCAGCAGTACCTGAACGAGATCACCGGTGAATTTAGCTCCGATGACCTGCTGGGCAAAATCTTTAGTTCGTTCTGTATTGGTAAGTAGTTTTTAATCACAGTGACAGCAAAGCGGCGTGATGCGCTTTGCTGTAACAATTTATTTACCTATCACTATCTCCTTGATACTCTGTGGTTAAAAAGAGTACCAAGGACCCCATGGCACATTATCAAAACCCCGCCGCTTGGCAAATTGCGCTTGAGCGTATTCAAACAGCCTATGACACAGGCAGTGAAGAGCTTGATTTATCCAATTTAAGATTGCGTAGTATTCCCCAAGAAATTAGCTGCTTAGCTGGGCAGTTGAAAACGCTTGATATTAGTCGTTGCTCTGGGTTATTTGATATTACACACATCGCCTGTTTAACCGAGCTGACAGAACTTTCTTTACGAAGCGATGGTCTGATATCTGATTTATCTCCTTTTCTATCTTTAAAGCAGTTAAAAACACTTGATTTAAGCTGGAGTAACGCACTATGTGATATATCCATACTTAGTAATCTCTTTCAATTACAAAAACTTAATTTAAGCTGGTGTTCTAAATTAAGAAACCTATCTGGGCTTGATAACCTGACTCAATTACAACAACTTGACTTGAGCGGATGTTATGAATTAAACAACCTGTCAGAGCTTGATAATCTGACTCAATTACAGCAACTTGATTTAGGCTGGTGTAGCGCACAGAGTGATCTATCCCTGCTTAATAACCTGACTCAATTACAAAAACTTGATTTGAGCGGTTGTGATGGGCTAAACGACCTATCTTCACTCAACAACCTGACTCAATTACAGCAACTTGATTTAAGCGGGTGTCGCGCACTAGACAACCTATTTCCACTTAATAACTTGACTCAATTACAACAGCTAAATTTAAGCGGGTGTCGCGCACTAGGCAACCTATTTCCACTTAATAACTTGACTCAATTACAACAGCTAAATTTAAGCGGGTGCGATGCGCTGAGCGACCTATCCGTCCTCAATAACCTGACTCAATTACAGCAACTTGACTTGAGCGGGAGCGTTACGTTAGATGACCTATCGTCCCTGAATAACCTAACCCAATTACAACAACTTGGTTTGAACGGGTGTGATGCGTTAAACGACCTATCCGTCCTTGATAACCTGACTCATTTAAAACAACTTTATTTAAACGATTGTAGTACACTTAGCGACCTATCAGTCGTTAATAACCTGACTCAATTACAACAACTTAGTTTAATACAATGTGATGCACTGAGTGACCTATCAGTCCTCAATAACCTAACTCAATTGCAACAACTTAATTTATTCATATGTAATGCACTAAGCGATCTATCCTCCCTCAATAACTTAACACAATTACAACAGCTTATTTTAATCAAAAGTGATGCACTGAGTAACCTATCAGTCCTCAATAACCTGACTCAATTACAACAATTGGATATAAGCTGGTGTGATGCACTGAATGATCTATCCGAGCTTAATAATCTCAATCAATTACAACAGCTTGATTTAAACGGATGTGATGGGCTTAAGCATCTACCTAAATTTGCAAAAATGCCTCACTTACAAACAATTGACTTGAGCCATTGCAAAAGCTTGTCCCCGTTGTCGCAGAGTGACTTTTTAACACTCATATCTGAACTCCCGTTCCTCAATAACTTTAGAACCCATTCAAGCAACTTGAAAATAGCCGGTGTACCTGAAGAGCTAACCAAAGATATTCGTGATTTGCTGGCCCTTGAGGACTATTACTTTGCCTTACAACAATCGGGCGAAGTCACCGTTAATCAACAAAAGCTGATGATTTTAGGCAATGGCCGTATTGGTAAAACCCAACTAACGCGCAGGCTTCAAGGGCTCTCATTTGATGACACGATCCCAAGTACCCACGGTATTCAAATTAATGTATGGCAAGATAACCAAGGTAAAGATATTTATAGCTGGGACTTTGGTGGCCAAGATATTTACTTGGGCACCCACGCATTATTTTTAGATGATCGGGCCGTGTATTGCTTGCTTTGGCACCCGGATTTTGAAGATGAGAAAGTCTTTGCCGAGCAAGAGTCCGGTATACCGATGAAAAATCATTTACTCAGTTACTGGTTGGCCTACATCGACTCCATTGCGGGTGAAAAAGCCCCTGTGATTGTATGCCAAAGCCAATGTGATAGCTCATCTGAAGTTCAACAAGCCCCTATTCCAGCACATAATTTTAATTGGCTACAATCAGTGCAGATCAGCGCCAAAAATAACGATCTTAAACGTTTTCAGCCACTGCTTGATTGGGCTTTTGAGTATCAAGCAGAGCGTATTGGCGAAATTAAATTACCCAAATGCTGGTGGGCGGTGGCTCAGAAGTTACTTGAGCAAAAACAACAACAGCAAAAGGTGGTCGAAAAAGAGGCCTATCTTACCCTCTGTGCGCAGCACCAAGTCAGTGCCCCCGACAGTTTGCTCATTTATTTACACCGTTGTGGTTTGGTGTTTTATAAAGCGGGTTTATTTAACGACCAACTTATTTTAGACCAAGCGTGGGCACTGCAAGGGGTTTATAGCTTGCTAGAGCGCGGCACGACGCTGCCAGTATTACAAAAACAACACGGGCAATTCTCTCAAGCGTTACTCGCCGAGCTGCTCTGGTCAGAGTATCAATACAGTGATGATGAGCAGCAGCTGTTTTTAACCATGATGCGCCAATGTGGGGTGTGCTTTAAAATCGCCGAAGACAGCTACATTGCGCCCGGCTGCTTACCCGAACGGACGGATCAGGATATTCAGCAGCGTATTGCGCAGTTGCTGCGTGGTGCACAAGCCAAAATAGCAGTCGAACTCAACTACGCATTTTTACACGAAGGCAGCCAACGCAGTATTTTAAGTGCCATTGGTGAACAAGCAGGGAAACATGCCACGTACTGGCGCTATGGCTGTTGTTATTATGATGACAAACACCGCACCGTGGTCTACTTGCAGTGCGAAGCCAATAATCAACTCAGTGAAGATGAACTGGCCCATTACGGTCACCCAGGCCGCATACAGTTAAAACTCTACTGCGAACAAGCCCATGAGCTTGCTAACCATATCATTGACTCTATTTTGCAGAGTCATCAGCTGGGTAAAACACCCAGCGTTCATTGGCTAAAAGGACAACCTATGAATACAGAAGAACAAGCACAGCATCAAGACCCGCCATTTACCAAATTAGGGGAAGCAAGGCCATCCGAGCCGCTGCCCGAGGTGTACTTTTCTTATGCATGGGGCAGCGAAAACGATAGACATCAAAAAATATGCGATGACCTGTATGACTATGCACTAGACTTTGCAACGCCAGTGAGAGATCGAAACGCCACAAACACGGGCGATTCCATCCATGCCTTTGAGCAACAAATTGGTCATGCCAAGCTGGTGGTGGTGATCATAAGTGATAAATACCTAAAGTCTGAGCATTGTATGCGTGAGTTAAATTACTTATATCAATGCTCACTCAATAACGGGCAACTATTTAATGAACGTATATGTCCGTTTATATTGGATAATGATGAGGACTCCCCTACGGATCAAGGTGTAAATATAGATACAATGAAAGGTCGGCTCGCTTACACAAAATACTGGAAAACAGAGTTAACGGAGATTGAAAGTTTAATTAATGAGGTCGGGCATGAAGCTGCTGGTCAAGAAGCAATTAGATACCAACAAGAGATCCGCAGTTTTATGAATAATATTGCTAATATGCTCACTTGGCTTAGTGATCAAATCGTCTCGCGTGACCCTGCCAACTATCAACAAACGCTTAAAAATCTTATAAACCGAAAACATAAAAAGTGATCATCACGCTTTGTAAGGTGTGCCATTTGCTGCTGTACACCTAACAAAGCACTGTTGTTTAAAATTTATCTAAATCCACCTCAGGCAATTGCTCTAATGCGGGCTTGGCAAATAAGTAGCCTTGCATAAGCGATACGCCAGCTTGTTTTAGCCATTGGTATTCTTCTAAGCACTCCACCCCTTCTACAAGTGGCGTAATATTCAACTCGCGAAATAAACCCAAACAATGTTTAACAATGGCTTGGCGCACAGGATCACGATGAATGTTGCGGATCAAGGCCATATCCAACTTACTGATATTGGTTTGAAAATCAGCCAATAAGCCAAGACCCGAGTAGCCTGCACCAAAATCGTCAATGGCTGTCAAAAAGCCCAAAGACTGGTAATAATGCACGATAGACTTTATGTGCGCACAGTCTTCTACTTTCTCAACTTCGGTAAATTCAAACATGATATGTTCGATGGGAAAATCATAACGCTTCGCCGCCTCAATCGTTGTACGAATACAGCGTTCAGGTTTATAAATAGCATTAGGTAAAAAATTGATACTGAGTATGCTTTGCAATTTTAATGAAGCAGCCAATGAGATGGCCTTTACTCTACACAATTGATCAAACAAATAGCGATTTTCATCATTCACTTGCGAGATCACCGTAATAGCTGGCTCATCATTGATGCCACGAACAAGGGCTTCATAGCCAAAAACTTGTTGCTTAACGCAATCAACAATTGGCTGAAAAGCCATGGTGAAATCAAACTCGAGCTGTTTATTGTCCGAACAATTTGCACACGCCGAGCGCTCATACTCGATGGGTATCTGACTCATCCTTTATCCTTTACATATGATCTGTCTCTAAAGGCTAGTTGCCCTTCTTCTGCGATGCAATTTTGGGTCAAAAGTAAGCAATCCATCGCTAAAATTTGGGCACTTTGCTTTTCAACCACTCGTTAATACTCATATATGTAACAAGATCGACATCATTATGATGATCATTTCAGCATTTTTTAGATTAATTCCTTATATAGATCTGTAACCTTAGATCTAAGTACACGCGATCAACCCCTGTCGATCTACACTTATACACACCGAGTCTATCCACACTGCAAAAACACAGTTTAATACGCCCTGACAGGGCAAAATAGATCCACACAATCACGACAAAATCACTCGATACTATTGAGTTATCTAAAACTCATCGCCAGCTTATCCACAAAGAACCAACCTTTTTATTCTTTGGAATAAATTATTTATATCAACAAAATCAACCAATTAACTCAAACTATAGCAAAAAAGCACAAAACCAACGCAATATTTTTTATCCAAACAGTTTTATCGGTACTTTACTTCTGTAGATTGGCCATTAATATGTCGCGTCTAATTTATTAATACCGAATGCCATGGAACACATAGAGATCATAGTTGGGAGCCAGATGGGCTCAGCGGAATATGTTGCGGATCAACTGCAAGAGGCGCTGCAAGATCAAGATTTTAGCGTAAGAATGCATGAGCAGCCGAACTATCAAGATATCTCACAAGGGATCTGGCTGGTGGTGACCTCAACCTATGGCGCGGGTGACTATCCGGATAATCTATTGTCTTTCATCGCTGAGGTAGAACAAGCAAGCGCATTAGACCTGCTCAATTTTACAGTGGTTGGTTTGGGTGACAAAAGTTACGATACATATAACCACGCGGCAAAGAACTGTGCGCAACTACTGTTGAGTAAAGGTGCTAAGCAAATTTTGCCAAATTTAGAACTCAATGTACTTGATGAAGCATTACCTGAAGACAGTGCATTGGCGTGGCTTCCTCAGTTTGTTGCTGCGATTAAAGAAATAGGCTAACGATCTTTTCAATAAGTTATTCACAATTTATGTGATAATTAGATCGATATGTGGATAACACTTGATCCAAAGGCGGATCTAACAGGAGTTATCCATGGGATAAATTTCTTTGGATCTGGCCTTGTGTATAAGTAAGCGTTTTGATCAGAGCTTTTACGCCCCTAGATCCGATCTAATTCACATCTATTGATCCGATCTATTTAGCTGTTTTATATGATCAAAATGGGCTTATTCACAGATATGCCCGTTACTAGTAGTAAGATCTAATAAAAGATCTTTAAAAAGATCCTTATATATATTTAGTGATCGAACTTACCCGCTTTATGGGTTGTTTAATATTTAAACATTTCCCTTTAGAGTATTTCTAGGTAGAATACGCTCCCTTTCAAGATTTGCTGGTTGTTTTTAAGTAGGATCCCGTAAATGATTTATCATGAACATTTTGATGTAATTGTCGTTGGTGGTGGACATGCAGGCACTGAAGCTGCACTCGCTTCTGCTCGTATGGGTATGAACACCCTATTGTTAACACACAATATGGATACCCTTGGTCAAATGTCATGTAACCCAGCAATCGGGGGCATTGGTAAAGGTCATTTGGTTAAAGAGATCGATGCATTGGGTGGCGCAATGGCAAAAGCCATTGATAAAGGTGGAATTCAATTCAGAACATTGAATTCATCGAAAGGCCCAGCTGTACGAGCAACTCGTGCTCAAGCGGATCGCGCTTTATATAAAGCTGCTATTCAAGATATTTTGCAAAAGCAAGACAACTTAAAGATATTCCAACAATCTTGCGATGATCTGATTGTTGAACAAGATCAAGTGAAAGGCGTGGTAACACAAATGGGTTTACGTTTTTCGGCAAACTCTGTGGTACTCACTGTTGGCACCTTCTTAGGTGGTCAAATCCATATTGGTATGGAAAACTTCAAAGGTGGCCGTGCAGGTGATCCACCTTCAATTGCACTGGCACAGCGCTTACGTGAACTTCCATTTCGTGTTGACCGTTTAAAAACAGGTACTCCACCACGTATTGATGCCCGTACAGTTGATTTCTCTGTTATGCAAGTGCAGCCGGGTGATACACCAACACCGGTATTTTCATTTATGGGCAAGCAATCGGATCACCCTCAGCAGATCCCGTGTTATATCACTTATACCAATGAGCAAACACATGACGTGATCCGCGAAAATTTACATCGCTCACCTATGTATGCAGGTGTGATTGAAGGGATTGGTCCACGCTATTGCCCATCGATTGAAGATAAGATCGTTCGTTTTGCTGATAAAGAAAAGCACCAGATTTTTGTTGAACCTGAAGGTTTAACCTCATACGAATTATATCCAAATGGTATTTCAACGAGCTTACCGTTTGATGTGCAGCTACAAATTGTTCGTTCAATCAAAGGCTTTGAAAACGCCCATATCTGTCGTCCTGGTTATGCGATTGAATATGATTTCTTTGATCCACGCGATCTAAAGCAATCGCTAGAGACTAAATTTATCAGTGGTTTATTCTTTGCTGGACAAATTAATGGCACAACCGGCTATGAAGAAGCCGGTGCACAAGGTTTGATTGCTGGTATGAACGCAGCACTACAAGTGCAAGGCAAAGAAGCGTGGACACCGCGTCGTGATCAGGCCTATGTGGGCGTATTGATTGATGATCTTGCCACATTAGGGACTAAAGAGCCGTACCGCATGTTTACCAGCCGCGCAGAATACCGTTTACTGCTTCGTGAAGATAACGCAGATCTACGTTTAACTGAAAAAGGCCGAGAATTAGGCTTAGTGGATGACGCGCGTTGGGCCGCTTACAATGAAAAATTGGAAGTGATGGAGCAAGAATCGCAACGACTTAAGTCAACTTGGATCCATAAAGATCACCCAGCTTTGGCGCAAGTCAATGAGTTACTTAAAACACCGCTGACGCGTGAAGCGAGTTTGGAAGATCTGATCCGTCGCCCTGAAGTGAATTATCATGATCTGATGAAAGTTGAAGGCCTAGGATCTGATTCGACGAATATTCAAGCTTTAGAGCAAGTTGAGATCCAAACTAAGTATGCGGGCTATATTGCACGTCAACAGGATGAGATCAACAAACAGCTTCGCCATGAAGAAACGGTACTACCTGCTGACTATGATTATTCTCAGGTGAGTGGTTTATCGAATGAGGTGGTGGCTAAGCTAAGCGATGCACGTCCACAAACCATTGGTCAGGCTTCACGTATTTCTGGTATCACCCCAGCCGCTATTTCGCTATTATTAGTGTATCTGAAAAAGCAAGGGTTGCTCCGCAAGTCAGCGTAGCAGCATAGGAATACCGTGTTACAACAACAACTAACTTCTTTGTTAGCGCAAACGGATATTGCGCTAAGTGAACGTCAACAACAGCAACTCGTGCAGTATGTTGAGTTATTAGACAAATGGAACAAGGCCTACAACTTAACTTCGGTTCGTGCGCCACAAGAAATGATGGTAAAGCACATCATGGACTCTCTCGTTGTGGCACCGCACCTGAAAGGTCAAAATTACATCGATGTGGGTACTGGTCCTGGTTTACCGGGTATTGTATTAGCAATTGCCTTACCCGATACGCAATTTGTATTACTCGATAGTCTTGGTAAGCGTGTTCGCTTTTTAATGCAAGTAAAACATGCGCTTGGCTTAGATAATGTCACTCCTGTGCAGTCGCGTGTTGAAGAATATTCGCCAAGTGTTAAATTAGATGGGGTACTCAGCCGTGCGTTTGCTTCGTTAGAAGATATGGTTGAGTGGTGTTCTCATTTGATTGATAGCACCGGGCACTTTCTTGCATTGAAAGGTCAATTCCCAGCTCAGGAGCTCGAACACTTACCTGAAGGGGTGAAATTGCAGCAAGATATTCATCTTAGCGTGCCAGAGTTAGATGCAGAGCGACATTTAATTATTCTTTCTAAAGACTAGTATTCGAGGGTAACGTGGCAAAAGTCATTGCAATTGCAAACCAAAAAGGTGGCGTTGGCAAAACTACTACGGCTGTGAACCTTGCAGCATCGATGGCAGCAACCAAGCGCAAAATCTTACTCATTGATTTAGATCCTCAAGGTAACGCGACAATGGGCAGCGGTGTCGACAAGTATGGCGATGTGGCAACCATTTATGATTTGTTGATTGAAGAGCAATCAATGGATGACGTTATCTGTAAAGAGACATCGGGTGAATATCACCTGATAGCTGCAAACGGCGATGTGACTGCGGCAGAAGTTAAATTAATGGAACTATTTGCCCGCGAAGTGCGCTTGCGTAACGCGCTGGACGCCGTACAAGATAAGTACGATTTCATTTTTATTGACTGTCCGCCATCTTTGAATATGCTAACCGTGAATGCGATGGCCGCGGCAGATTCTATCTTAGTCCCAATGCAGTGTGAATATTACGCACTCGAAGGCCTAACAGCCTTGATGGATACCATCACGCAGCTGGCCAAGTTGGTCAACCCTGAATTACAAATTGAAGGGATTTTGCGTACTATGTATGATCCGCGAAATCGCCTTGCAAATGATGTTTCAGAGCAATTAAAACAGCACTTTGGTGATAAAGTGTACCGCACGGTGATCCCTCGTAATGTACGTTTGGCTGAAGCGCCGAGCTTTGGTGCCCCGGCAATGTACTATGATCGAGCGTCAAGTGGTGCGAAAGCCTATTTAGCTTTGGCAGGCGAAATGTTACGTCGTAAAGAAAAACAATCCGCAGCGGTTGCCTAAGAGGATAATTACAACATGTCGGTAAAAAAACGCGGTTTAGGCCGAGGCTTGGATGCCCTACTCAGTTCATCAAAACCAGCGCCTAGCGCTGAACCTGTTGAAGTTGGCAGTGTCGAGCATGCATCTAGCACTGCCAATGAATTAAGCTTAGATGGTGAACTTAAGCGTATCCCCATCGAGTTTTTGCGTCCTGGAAAATATCAACCGCGTAAAGATATGTCTGAGCAAGCCCTTGAAGAGCTTGCTAGCTCAATTCGTGCTCAAGGTGTATTACAACCTATCGTGGTGCGCAAAGTTGACGATAAGCAATATGAAATTATCGCCGGTGAACGCCGTTGGCGCGCTTCTCAGTTGGCTGAACTGGACGTTGTACCGTGTATTTTGAAAGATGTGCCTGATGAAGCCGCGGTGGCGATAGCCTTGATTGAGAACATTCAGCGTGAAGATCTTAACGCCATGGAAGAAGCTGTGGCTTTAGATAGGCTGTTGCATGAGTTCGAGCTAACACACCAACAAGTGGCTGATGCGGTAGGCAAGTCACGTACCACCGTTACTAATTTACTTAGACTCAATAATCTCAATGACGATGTTAAAAAAATGCTAGAGCATGGCGACATCGAAATGGGTCATGCTCGCTGTCTTTTAGCACTCGAAGGCGAGCAACAGTCTGAAGCGGCGAGAACCGCGGTTGCAAAAGCGCTCACCGTGCGTGAAACGGAAAAGTTAGTGCGCTCGATTTTGGAGCCGGTGGAGAAAAAACAAACAAAAGAAAAAGATCCAGATGTCAAATTGTTAGAACAGCAGTTAGCCGAAAATCTGGGGGCCAAGGTTGAGATAAATTATAACCAAAAAGGCAAAGGTAAATTGGTTATTTCTTATGCCAATTTAGATGAATTAGACGGCATATTAGGGCGTATTCAAGCTGACATGCAGCAACCTTCCTAACGGATGAATAATCCGCAATTGTGGTGCTGAAAAAGCACCACAATTTGTCTCATCAAGTTGCAAAATCACCAAATATAAGTATAATTTCGCCAGTTTTAAAACCCTGATTAAATTTTACACCAATAAAGGTTAACAAAAAGTGACTGAGTCGTTAGCGAGCCCATATAGGCGCGCCGCATTAAAAGGTGTTTTGTATCAGGGCGTCGTGGCATTAGCCATCGCAGTTATCGTTTTTGTATGTTGGGGAGCTTTGGCAGCTCAATCGGCACTGGCCGGTGGAGTAATAGCCGTGCTTCCCAATTTAGTATTTGCCGTTTACGCCTTTCGTTATATGGGCGCAAGCAAGGCAAACCAAGTGCATCAATCGTTTAAACGAGGCGCTGGGTTAAAATTTTTGTTAACTACTGCACTGTTTTTAGTGGCATTTAAAGTCCTGATGTTGACGCCGTCTTGGCTGATTGTCAGTTTTATCTTGGTGACCATAGTGCATTGGTGTACATCGATTTTTTTTAATCATTAACTTTTAGGAAAAACAATGGCTGCAGAACAAAGCTTACAAGGCTATATTCAGCACCACCTTACGAATGCCAAGATGTGTTCTACCGATACCGGTATTGCATTTAACAAGGCATGTAGTGAGGCAGGTTTCTGGACTTGGCATGTAGATACTTTGGCTTGGTCAATTCTATTAGGTCTTGTTTTTATCTGGATTTTCAAAAGTGCCGCAAATAAAGCGACCACTGGCGTGCCAGGTAAAATGCAATGCTTCGTAGAAATGATCGTTGAATTCGTTGACTCGAACGTGAGAGATACTTTCCACGGCAAGAGTAAACTGATTGCTCCTCTAGCTCTGACGATTTTCGTTTGGGTATTTCTAATGAACTTAATGGATTTGATCCCAGTTGACTTCCTACCATTTGCTGCAGGGCAAGTTGGTGCGGCGGCTATGGGCATGGATCCACATGACGTATACATGAAAGTGGTACCAACAACAGACGTTAACTTAACGTTTGCATTGTCACTGGGTGTATTTGCGTTAATCATCTTCTATACCATCCGTACTAAAGGTGTGATGGGCTTTGTTAAAGAGCTTACACTTCACCCATTCACAGCGAAAAACCCGCTTGTTCAAGCGTTACTTATTCCTGTGAACTTCGTGATGGAATTTATTACGTTGATTGCACGCCCTATCTCGTTGGCGCTGCGTCTACACGGTAACTTGTTTGCCGGTGAGTTGATCTTCATCATCATCGCATCAATTGGTTTATTCCAGTTACCATTGCACTTTATCTGGGCGGTATTCCACATCCTAGTTATCGTATTGCAAGCATTCGTATTTATGATGCTGACTGTTGTTTATTTAAGCATGGCAACGTCGGATCACTAATAGATATAAAAAACAAATTCATTAACTTTTAATTTTTAAATAATCGGAGACAAAAATGGAAATCGTACTAGGTCTTAAATATATCGCTGTAGCACTATTAATCGGTTTAGGTGCGTTAGGTACTGCAATTGGTTTCGGTACTCTTGGTGGTAAATTCCTAGAGTCAGCTGCTCGTCAACCTGAGCTTGCGCCTCAACTTCAAGTTAAAATGTTCATCGTTGCTGGTCTTATCGATGCGATCGCGATGATCGGTGTTGGTATCGCAATGGTATTGTTGTTCGTAATGTAATTACTGGTTTTTTAAAGCCAATTTGTTTATCGAACAACTAATTTGAGGAGGAGCGGTTGTGAACTTAAACGCCACTCTACTAGGTGAATTAATCGCGTTTATCGTTTTCGTATGGTTCTGCATGAAGTATGTATGGCCACCGCTAAACGGTGCGATTGAAGCTCGCCAAAAGAAAATCGAAGACGGCCTAGCTGCTTCTGACGAAGCAGAGAAAGAACTTGAGCGCGTACGTATTGAAGCTGCTGAACAGCTGAAAGAAGCGAAATCTCAAGCGGCGGACATCATCGAACAAGCGAAAAAGCGCGCAGCGCTTATCGTTGATGAAGAAACCACGCGTGGTCAGCAAGAGCGTGAGAAAATCATTGCTCAAGGGCACTCTGAAATCGAAGCAGAGCGTAACCGTGTGACAGAAGACTTGCGTAAGCAAGTTGCTACTCTGGCAGTGGTTGGTGCTGAGAAGATTTTAGGACGTGAAATCAATCAAGCTGCGCACAGTGACATCGTTGAAAAACTTGTCGCTGAGCTGTAATAAGGAGGTGTGAGCATGTCTGAATTGGCTACTATCGCTCGTCCTTACGCAAAAGCAGCTTTTGAGTTTGCTGTTGAAAAAAGCGCGATTGATGCTTGGAACGAGATGCTTGTTTTTGCTGCTGAAGTAGCAAACAATGAGCAAATTAAGGGTTTCCTAGCCGGTAGCGCATCTGCAGAAAAGCAAGTAGAAATTTTTACTAAAATTTGTGCAGAGCAAATTAACGACCAATTTACCAACCTGTTAAAGGTTATGGCTGAAAATGGTCGTTTGATTGCACTTCCAGCAGTTGCAACTTTGTATGCTGAATATAAAGCAGAATACGATAAAGAAATCGACGTAGAGGTGATTTCTGCAACTGAATTGGCTGAAGAACAGCAAACAAATCTAGTAGCGGCACTTGAAAAACGTTTCGCACGCAAAGTTAAGCTAAATTGTAGTGTTGATGAAAGCACAGTTGGTGGTCTTGTTATCAAGGCTGGTGACACAGTCATCGACGGCTCAGTTCGCGGTAAATTAAACCGTCTAGCTACTACACTACAATCGTAATTGGGAAAAAGAGCATGCAACTTAATTCCACAGAAATTTCTGCGCTGATCAAGCAACGTATTGAACAGTTTGAAGTTGTAAGTGAAGCTCGTAACGAAGGTACTATCGTATCTGTTACAGACGGTATCATCCGCATCCACGGTCTAGCTGACTGTATGCAAGGTGAGATGATCGAGCTTCCTGGCAACCGTTATGCTATCGCACTAAACCTTGAGCGTGACTCAGTAGGTGCTGTAGTAATGGGTCCTTACGCAGACCTTAAAGAAGGCGTAAAAGTACAAGCAACTGGTCGTATCTTAGAAGTACCTGTTGGTCGTGGTCTACTTGGTCGTGTTGTTAACACACTTGGTCAGCCTATCGACGGTAAAGGTGCACTAGACAACGACGGTTTTGAACCAGTTGAAAAAATCGCACCAGGCGTAATCGAGCGTCAATCAGTAGATGAGCCAGTACAAACTGGTTATAAGTCTATCGATGCGATGATCCCTGTTGGTCGTGGTCAGCGTGAGCTTATCATCGGTGACCGTCAGACTGGTAAAACTGCATTAGCAATCGATGCTATCATCAATCAAAAAGGTACAGGCGTTAAGTGTGTGTACGTAGCGATTGGTCAAAAAGCATCTACGATTGCTAACGTAGTGCGTAAGTTAGAAGAGCACGGTGCACTTGAAAACACAATCGTTGTGGTTGCATCAGCTTCTGAATCAGCTGCGCTTCAATTCTTAGCGCCATTTGCTGGTTGTACTATGGGTGAATACTTCCGTGACCGCGGTGAAGATGCGCTAATCGTATATGATGACTTGTCTAAGCAAGCTGTTGCTTATCGTCAAATCTCATTGCTACTTAAGCGTCCACCAGGTCGTGAAGCATACCCAGGTGACGTATTCTACCTTCACTCACGTCTTCTTGAGCGTGCATCACGTGTAAACGCTGATTACGTTGAAAAGTTCACAAATGGTGAAGTGAAAGGTAAAACAGGTTCATTGACGGCATTGCCAATCATTGAAACTCAAGGTGGTGACGTTTCTGCATTCGTACCTACTAACGTTATCTCAATCACCGATGGTCAGATCTTCTTAGAAACTGACTTATTCAACGCGGGTATCCGTCCAGCTGTTAACGCTGGTATCTCGGTATCTCGTGTAGGTGGTGCTGCGCAAACTAAAATCGTTAAGAAACTAGGTGGTGGTATCCGTCTAGCGCTAGCTCAATACCGTGAACTAGCGGCGTTCTCTCAGTTCGCTTCTGACCTTGACGATGCAACTCGTGCACAACTTGAGCACGGTGAGCGCGTAACTGAGCTAATGAAGCAGAAACAGTACGCTCCAATGTCTGTTGCTGACATGTCTCTGTCGTTATTCGCAGCTGAAAAAGGCTACCTAAAAGACATCGAAATCAACAAGATCGGTGACTTTGAAGCGGCTCTAATCGGTTATGCAAACAGCACATACGCAGAGCTAATGGCTCAAATCAATGAAACAGGTAACTACAACGCTGAGATCGAAGCGCAGCTTAAAGAACTTCTAGAGAAGTTCAAAGCAACGCAAACTTGGTAATTTAGTTATGCTTGGTGAGGGTTATCGCTAACACTCACCTTGATTCGGAGAGAGAGTCATGGCCAGCGGAAAAGAGATTAAAAGCAAGATCGGGAGTATCAAGAATACTCAAAAGATCACCAGCGCAATGGAAATGGTTGCCGCTTCTAAAATGAAGAAGGCGCAAGACCGTGTGGCTGCAAGCCGTCCATACGCTGAAAACTTACGCAAAGTGATCGGTCGTGTTGCTCAAGCTAGCCTTGATTTCCGTCATCCGTTCTTAGCAGAACGTGACGCGAAACGAGTTGGTTATATTGTTATCTCTACTGACCGTGGTCTATGTGGCGGTTTGAACTCAAATGAGTTCAAAAAAGTGGCATTAGACGTAAAAGCGTGGAAAGAAAAGGGTGTAGACGCAGAGTTTACAACCATTGGCAGCAAGGCTGCTGGTTTCTTTAAACGTTTTGGTGGTCAACTACTTGCTAAAACAGCAGGGTTAGGAGATACCCCTTCAGTTCAGGACGTAATTGGTCCTGTAAAAGTAATGCTTGATGCATTCTCTGAAGGAAAAATTGACCGTTTGTACGTGGTATACAACAACTTTGTAAATACCATGAAGCAAGAGCCCGTAATCGATCAGTTATTGCCTTTGCCAAAAGCTGAAGAAGAAGTATCAAGCTACGCTTGGGACTACTTATATGAGCCAAGCCCAGAAGCGATCTTAGAAACGCTATTGGTACGCTTTATAGAGTCACAAGTTTACCAAGGTGTAGTTGAGAATGCTGCCTCTGAACAGGCTGCCCGTATGGTTGCGATGAAAGCCGCAACTGATAACGCAGGCGACCTAATGGATGAGCTGCAACTTGTATACAACAAAGCGCGTCAGGCTGCAATCACACAAGAAATCAGTGAGATTGTAAGCGGCTCAGCAGCTGTGTAACGCTTCGGCAAAGTTTAACGAGAGGAATAGACATGAGTTTAGGTAAGGTCGTCCAAATTATCGGCGCCGTTGTGGACATTGAGTTCCCACAAGACAACGTGCCAGCCGTATATGACGCACTAAAAGTAACAGAAGGCGACTTAGCTGGTTTGACTTTAGAAGTTCAACAGCAGCTAGGTGGTGGTGTGGTACGAGCTATCGCACTAGGTACTACTGACGGTTTACGTCGTAGTACAGCAGTAGAAGGCACTGGCGGACCAATCATGGTTCCAGTTGGTACTAAGACCCTAGGTCGTATCATGGACGTATTAGGTCAGCCTATCGATGAAGCAGGTCCAATCGGTGAAGAAGAGCGTATGTCTATCCACCGCGCTGCGCCTTCATACGAAGATCAATCAAGTTCAGTTGAGCTACTAGAAACTGGTATCAAGGTAATCGACCTTGTATGTCCGTTTGCTAAAGGTGGTAAAGTTGGACTATTCGGTGGTGCCGGTGTAGGTAAAACCGTAAACATGATGGAACTTATCCGTAACATCGCAATCGAGCACAGCGGCTACTCAGTATTCGCAGGTGTTGGTGAGCGTACTCGTGAGGGTAATGACTTCTATCACGAAATGAACGATTCAAACGTACTTGATAAAGTATCGCTTGTATACGGTCAGATGAACGAGCCACCGGGTAACCGTTTACGTGTTGCTTTGACTGGTCTTACTATGGCAGAAAAATTCCGTGACGAAGGTCGTGACGTACTTTTCTTCGTAGATAACATCTACCGTTATACACTAGCGGGTACTGAAGTATCAGCACTTCTAGGTCGTATGCCATCAGCGGTAGGTTACCAGCCTACACTAGCTGAAGAGATGGGTGTACTTCAGGAGCGTATCGCGTCAACTAAGACTGGTTCAATCACTTCAATCCAAGCGGTATACGTACCTGCGGATGACTTGACTGACCCATCACCAGCTACAACGTTCGCGCACTTAGATGCAACGGTCGTACTTTCACGTGATATCGCGTCTCTTGGTATCTACCCTGCGGTAGACCCACTAGATTCAACATCTCGTCAGCTAGACCCACAAGTTATTGGTCAAGAGCACTATGACACTGCACGTGGTGTTCAAACCGTTCTTCAGCGTTATAAAGAATTGAAAGACATCATCGCAATCCTAGGTATGGACGAGCTTTCTGATGAAGATAAGCAAGTTGTATCTCGTGCACGTAAAATCCAGCGTTTCCTATCTCAGCCGTTCTTCGTTGCTGAGGTATTTACAGGTGCACCTGGTAAATACGTTTCATTGAAAGACACTATCTCAGGCTTCAAAGGCATCTTAAACGGTGACTACGATGATATGCCTGAGCAGGCTTTCTACATGGTTGGTTCTATCGACGAAGCAGTTGATAAAGCTAAAAACATGTAATTTAGGGGGTTGATATGGCATTGACAGTACAACTTGACGTAGTAAGTGCAGAGCAGAGCATATTTTCTGGCGAAGCAGCTGCTATCCAAGTAAGTGGTAGTGAAGGTGAGTTGGGTATTCACCCTGGCCACGCCCCACTATTGACTGGCCTAAAACCTGGTATGGTACGTTTTGTAACAAAAGATGGTACAGAAGAAATCATCTATGTTGCAGGTGGTACGCTTGAAGTTCAACCAAACGTTGTTACAGTCCTTGCGGATGTAGCAATGCGCGGTGAAGACTTAGACGAGCAAGCTGCTGAGCAGGCTGTACGTGATGCTGAAGCACAAATGGCATCAAGCGCTGCTACTGAGCTTGATCACCACGCTGCGGCTGTACAACTAGCTGAAGCTATTGCTCAGTTGCGCGTTATCCGCCAACTGCGTAAATAAATACAAACCTATCTGGTTTAAAAAACCCACGCTATGCGTGGGTTTTTTTTGCTTTGTCGATATTTTTAATTCATTCATTTTGTAACTTTGACTGATTTCCATACGAATTTAGTATGTAAAATAAGCGTCTTGCGAAATTTTGTACCCTTTTTGTTGCGTAAGTGTTTACCATTTCGAAATTAGCAAATATTATTAATTTTTTCATTTTAAGTTGCACTTTTTTGTGTAAAATGTAATCGGCTTTAGTGGTAATGTTGCTTTTATGCCTGACTTTGTAGGGTTTGTATGGTATTTGTTATTGAGTTTAAAATGATAATGGGCGCAACTATCAACGGTATAAAGGAATGTTAAATTACTCATAATGAATGAAGTTAGGTTTTCACGCCAAGTTAAGGAAGTGAAGTTTGGGGCTTGGATCTTAGACCCAAGAAAACAGTGTATTAGTGATGGCTCTACCGAGCGAGAATTAGAACCGCTGTTATTTAGACTTCTTTGCTATTTTATCATCAACAACGAGCAGATTATCACGCGTCAGGATCTGGTTGATGATGTCTGGTGTCAAAAATATGTGGATGATAACGCCATCAATAGAGCTATGTCGGAATTGCGCAAGATCCTTAAATCGGATGTGCAAAAAGGCATCGTTGTTAAAACTCACTATCGGAAAGGTTATAGCTTCTTTTTAGAGCCTGAGATTATCTATCACCAAGAGCTGCCTAAAGAAGAATCGGTTGCCCCCCCACCACATAAATTACATACGCGCTCCGTTGCAAGACAAGAAAAGAGTAACAAAAAACGGTCTAAACTAGGTTTCCTCGTGGCTATGACGCTATTTGTGTTGGCTGCCAGCTATGTGCTTATCGAAAACTATCAAGCTGATGACACCAATTTAGTGGTTGAGTATAAAGATATTACTGAAAAAGTTTTATCTTGGGTGCCAGGACGATACGCTCAATTGCGTTTGTCTTACAACAAAAAATTGCTCGCGTTCGCTTTTTCGCCTCAAGATACAAAGCATTATTCATTAGTAGTGAAAGAGCTTGATAGTGGCTATGAGCGTCGTTTAGGGGAAGAAGGCGTTGATTATTACCCCCTAGGCTGGTCGACAGATTCAACTACGCTTTATTATCGAGCGAAAACAAAAACGACATGTCAAATATGGCAAATTAATGCGGATTTTAGCGAAGGAAACAAAGCGCTCTTTGACTGTAACATGCGAGGTTTAGTTACAGGGAGTGGGGTTGGTAAAGACCGAATTGTGTATTCAAAATCAGGATACCGAAATAGGGATGAGCTTTCAGCTCTGACCAGCCGAAACTTAGTTACGGGTGCTGAGTTTCAAATTAGTTCGCCTAATTTGAATTCCTATGGCGATCAGTTTTTGACATATATCCCTGAAAAAGAAGTTTTGCTATTTGAGCGTCGTCAATATGATACGAATGAGCTGTATATGACGGACCTTGATGGTGGAGATCAAGTTAAGTTATTAGAATCACCAAGTCGTATATGGTCACTGAATTACGATGCTGATTCAGATTTACTCTTATGGTTCGACAATAACAAAAACACGGTGTTTGGTTATAGCTTGAGCAAACGCAAGCTGGTCAAAAAAGATAAGCTAAACACATCACAAAGTTATGCGATATTTCAGTTTTTTAATGAAAATGAAATGTTGATCGTTAGCTATCCATTTAGTTCATTTATCTACACTTTTGATTTGACTCAAAAGACCATGAATGCGGATATAGAATTGAGTTTAGGCAGTACTAAGCCTATCAAGTTCAAGCAAGGTTACATGGTATTGACCGAGCATGGTGGTGGTAAAGTTGTCACTCAAGTTGGTAACAATGGTGATAGTAAGGAACTCGCGGTTCCCGCGGGTGATATTCGCAATATTCGCTATTACGAAAAGAATGATTTATTGCTTGTTCACCATCGCCGCAAGATAGAAATTTATCGATATACCGATCTGTCATTACTAGACCGTATTGAAGTGGAAGGCGCTATCATATCAGCGGAGTTTTTAAGCGAGAGTGAAGTGGGTTATGTTGTTTTAGGTGAACACAAAGTAAAGAGTAGTTCGTACAAATACTCACTAAAGCACAAAAACCATACTTCAATCCCAACATTTAATTCTGTCTGGATAGGTCGCCTTGATGATCAGACCCTTATCTCCTTGTCTTCAAATGATACGGTCGTACTTTATGATATTAACTCTGGTGGTACCGTACAGGAGTTTGAACTTCCCAAAGCCATATACAGACACTCAATTACTGTCGGAGAAGGCTACATTTACCATTCCGACGGCAAACGTATCTATCGTTTTGACAAAGATAAAAAAACAGCTGCTGAATTGGTCTATGAGGTGGAAAGTTCTCGGTACTCAATTGGAGACATCAGTTATTTATCTCATGATCAATCACTATGGATGAACATCATTGAAACCAGTGAGAATCAACTTCTCGATATTAAAATAGGTAAACAGCAAGTCAACTAGCATCTCATCACGAGCGTTTCCTCCTTATATCTGACAGCAAGCGCTTATCTAACCTGAATTCGGGATAAGCAACATGCTACAGCACTGCACTTTTTGCGTATTTCTGCGTTGAATTCGCTAGCAATAGCTCGCTATTACGTACGCGAACTCGCCTTGAACTTCACAAAAATAACAGCACTGTATGATTTGGTCTGGTAATGGATTAACACAACTAACTTTGTCATATCCATTATCCCGAGTTCAGGTTATCTAGACTGTCAGGTCATGGGGTAAAAGTGATATCGACAGTAGATTGTATCCCACCAAAACCTTAATTTTGAGTAGTACTATAAGGCATGAGCGCATCCCTTAACGATTTCGCGAGCATGTTGCAGCTACCTAACCTCGCTGCAAATAAGCGCATTGGCCCAATAAAACTATTTTGTAATTTACATTCAAGCATCATCACTTTTTTCTTCATACAAAACCTCTTGACCCCTTCAACTAAGGCGTTATTTGGGGCCATTTTGTATGTTTTGTTCATCCCTAGAACTGAAACTATGGTTTGATCTCACTAAGGTTTAGATAATATTTCATATTGAAAATAAATAAGCATATAAATCAATTGTTTAAAAGAACCTTATGGAAGGATGTGTAAGGTTTGATAATTACATAAAAACGAGAAATTTGTTTAATGTATTAATCGTTCTCAAACAACAATACAAAACAACAAAGGAATTACATTATGTTATCTACTCTAAAATTAAAGCTTAAGACAAAGAAGATGAAACAACTATCAACTGACCATGCACTAAATACTAAACAAACTAAAAAAATAGCGGGTGGTGTAGGTGACTCTGAAACTGAAACTTTTACAGGTTATCCAGAGTAAGCGGCACAGCAGTGTGCGCCACTTACTTTTCTTTATAAGGAGATTCAATTGGGGCTAACTTATTCGTTACTTGCAGTATCTTTAAGCCTTGAACCCAACGTTGGAGTCTTAAAACTGCAAGAACCTGTGCGTGAATATTACTATTCTAGAGAATCAGGAACTGTGCTTCATGAATATGATTTATCGCCAGAAGATAAAGTGACTAAGGGACAGACACTATTAACCTACATAAAGACCCCTGAACTGGTCGAGAAGACAATCGTTTCACGCACGACGGGTTATTTGGAGTATGTAAATAGTGAGCTGTCCAAGGGCAGCCCAATTGCTGCCGGAGAGATGCTTTACAAGGTTAAATCTAACTTGGTGTATGGTTGGTACTATACGCAAACGCTCAACAAGGAAGAGCTAAAAACAAATTCACCGCTATGGGTATGCTCGGCTCAGGGAGATCAATGGCAATTTAATGTTGATGCTGTAAAAGTAGACAAAGTACTGGTTTCATCTGTATTTGATGCAGAAGACTACAATCGTCTCTACGGGCTTAACCAACAAAAACTGGCCATGTATCAACAAAAGCCTGAGTGTGTAAAGAGTGTTCAATAGGTGCTCACTCTTTGCAACGACCTTTTCTGATTTCGAATCCTGACATTATCTAAACATCACTTCCATTGAAACCCTACTCAGTGCTGCGCTGAAATTTATCACCTACAGTTTGTGTTTTCAAATATTTCATACCAATCAGCTTAACGAAGAGGTCTATTTTGAGGCCAGAAACCCTTGTCGGTAGTACCGCTGCCACGTCCTGCTATCGCCAAGGTACCTACATCTCTGTAGGCAAGGATAAATTTCGTTATTTAATTGTTCGAAGTAAGACGTTTTTTACGTAGCTATTCTCAGGTTTAATCCCTCAAAATGATTAAGTGTTATTGCGGATAAGTATAAATACACATAGTGCTTTCATGAACAAAGGTGTTCGTTTAAAGAGTTTAGTGTATATACTCAAGTGTTTTTTAGCCCTGCTTCAATCATGCTGCTAATGTTCAAAACATGACAATGAGGTTGCTAGGAAGGAATACTAGGCCAAGGTTACATGTGCTTCCCCTATGAATGTTTCGAGTTATATCCAACGCTAAGCATTTATTTGTTAGTTATTACGTATACTCTTTGGGGTGGCGAATATCCTGAGCAATTGTATTTACCAGTCTGCTTATTATCCTGATGCACGCCAGTCAAAACCTGAATGTCATCCTGTGCTTGGATTGCTCGCCTTTTCATTTAAATAGCCATAATAGGCTCTTTGTAAGCTAAAAGCGCAAAACGTTTAGCCGTGTCAACGTGGCTCGTATGTCCCCAAAAAATCTGCCAACCCTGTAATAGCGAGTGTTATCCATAAGATAAGGGGTCTCTTGTGAAAAATTAAACAAACTCACGGAATAATACTCGTCATTATCAATCAATATGCAGATCATTTATTTAATAATATTCTTTGTTAAGTGGTTGTTTTTGTTGTTTTGTTTTTATTTTTTAGCTTTTTGACGGATGCTTTTTATACGCTCAGAATGGGTTTCGAACACAAGCTACTTTGTGTGAATTTTTCAACATATGATGCACGGAGTGAATGATGCAAAACCAAATTGACAATGACTTTTATGACCCATTTAGAAGTAGTGCAGTGCTTAATGATTCAATAGCCAAGTTTGAAGGTGTCGATCAGGGCATTGAGCTTACCAATATCTTATGTGATATCGCATTGAACTCTGGGTATGAATGCCTTGCTTTTATAGATTATGCCCCTTTATCAACAACAACCTACAACAAGTATCTATATGGAAAATATGGCACTGAGGTTGAGGGGTATCTCGATAGTGAAGAAATATATAAATATTGTAAGAGTGGCTTTCGTATGAAGCCCCTAGGATCTCTATTGGCACAGAGAAGCGATATTGAACATTTGTATGTTTTACCGCTCAGAGGCATGTCAGGTATTGTTGGCGCGCTTGTTTTCAATATCCCGCAAGATTTCTTGGCCTACAGAAGCATTGAGCTTATAGATTGGTTTTGGACGATTCTTTCACCTTATTTATTGCACGCTGCTTTACGTTGTCGTCGTGACCACTTGAACATCACAAATAGAGAAAGGGACTGCCTATTATGGGCTTCGGAAGGAAAGACTTCTTGGGAAATTAGTCAAATATTAGGAATATCAGAAAGAACAGTTAATTTCCATTTGTCAAACTGTATTGATAAAACAGGTAGTAGTAATCGTCAGCAAGCGATAGTTAAGTGTATTTTAAATGATGTTATATAAGTTTATATAACATCAGCCCCTTCAATTTAATATTTATAAATAAATAACTGTTCAAAAAAACAAACTTTACAGCTTAATTTTATTAAGTTGCGATGTTTTGTATCTGTTTGTTTTTTATTGTTTTATTTTTGTTTTATGTAAAATCTTACAGTGTTTGCTTGTTGCTTTTTGTGACATTATTTAATCCGAAATTACTTAAATTAAAACTAGCTTCGGGGATTATAAAAATGTCAGGTAAATGGGTTGTCAATCCATCTGGTAAATTAAGTGGAAAACCAAAGTTATTATGCTTTCCATATGCTGGTGGTGGCGTTTCTATATTTAATGGTTGGGCGCATCATTTAAAAAATATAGAAGTAAATATTATTCAAGCACCGGGTAGAGGGTCGCATTTTGGTGTGCCGCCTTACGATTGTATGGAAGAGCTTGTCGATGCGCTTTTTCCACATATTAGCAATTTGCTTGAGGGCCCGTACTTTATCTTTGGCCACAGTTTAGGTAGTCGAATTGGTTTTGAGGTCGCACGCAAAGCAAGTTCAGCTAATTTACCAGCGCCAATTCACTTTTTTGCATCTGGGTCGGGTAGTCCAGAGCAAGGATGTTTCAAAAAGCCAATTCATGCCTTACCCCAATCTGAATTTTTGAAAGAAATTGAAGAGATGGCGGGCACGCCAAAAGAAATATTGAACAACAAAGAGCTAATGGCTTTTCTTGAACCGTTGCTAAGAGCTGATTTCAAAATTTCAGAGCAATACAAATATCTTGGCTCAGAGGTCATTGATTCACCTGTGTCCATTTTATACGGCACTGAAGATGACATTGAGTTAGACAGAATCAAGAGCTGGGCGCGTTATTTTACTCGCCACGAGTTGTATCCATTTGATGCGGGCCATTTCTTTGTGGACTCACATCAACCACAAGTTTTGGACATTGTTAGCTCGGTTATCGCTCGTAGTGAGCTGCTACCGGTAACGGATGTCAATGGAATTAACCAAAGACCGGATCTGGTCAATTTATATGAAGGTTAGAAACATGAATATATTAAAAAAAGTGCTACTTGCACTCACAGGCCTGATCGGTTTGCTAATCGCTTATGTCTATGCCGTGGTTTGGCTTGGTACGCCCGTCGTCACTGGCGATATCAAGCTAAATGACGTGCAAGATACAGTAAACATTGATAGGGATGAGCGTGGCTTTGTAAAGATTGATGCGAGCAGCATGGATGATGCCGTATTTACTTTGGGTTTTTTACACGCCCAAGAACGTTTTTTCCAGATGGATGTGTATCGCAGAACGGCCGCAGGTGAACTTTCTGAGCTGTTTGGTGGTGCAACAGTTAAAGAAGATGTGGCACTGCGAAAGCACCGTTTTAGAGCGCGTGCGCAACAAGCGTTAGCGCTGTTGCCTAATGATCAAAAAGCACTGTTGGCCAGTTATACACGAGGTGTGAATGCAGGATTGACTGAGCTAACAGCAAATCCGTATGAATATAACTTGTTACTGACAGAACCTAAGCCATGGTTAGAAGAGGATTCAATACTCGTCAATATGGCAATGTACAGCCTGCTACAAATGCCAAAAGAACCACATCCAGATTTTGTTGCCGGACGAATGGCACAAGTCTATGGCGATAGTTTTACACAATTCTTGCAAGCAAAAAACTCATCTTGGGATAGCCCTGTCGATGGTACAGAAAACTACCAAGCTCAGTTCAACTTTGCTCAGCCACACATCAAAAATACAGCTCAGGTAAACACTGAGCAAAGCGAGCAAGAAGAAGCGAATAGTTATGGTGGCTCAACACCAGGCTCCAATAGCTGGGCAATTTCAAACCAGTTTAAAGACAGCCAAAAAGCCGTATTAGCTAATGACATGCATTTGCCAATGTCTATTCCTAACACTTGGTTTGCCGCTGCTATGACATTCCCTTACGCAAATCAACAAAGAATGGTGGCAGGTGTGACTGTGCCGGGGTTACCGGTTGTTGCTGCTGGTAGTAACACCCATATTGCTTGGGGACTCACTAACTCAATGGGCGATTGGAGCGATTTAGTTGAGCTTAAGATGGTTGACGAAAACCATTACCAAAGTGCCATAGGAGTACGCCCATTACGTGAGTTTGATGAAACAATCTCGGTAAGAGGCGGTGATCCGGTTAGTTTAAGTGTTAGGGAAACGCAATGGGGCCCTGTGATTGAGCAAGGTGGTCAATTGTACGCGTTAGATTGGGTTGCACATTATCCTCAAGGCAACAACTTAACTGCTTGGTCTATTGCGTTGCAAGATGACATTGAGTCTGCAACACGTTTAGCTCAAGAGTCTGGGATCACACACTTAAACATTATTTTTGCAGACACAAAAGGCAACTTAAATTGGACCTTGATGGGTCGTATTCCAAAGAGAGATGGCTTTAACGGGTCGCTACCTCAGTCATCGGACGATCAAAATGCGGGCTGGAATGGCTGGCTTGAATCACAAGGTTATCCGCAAATTAATTCTGAGCAAAGCAGTGCAATTTGGACTGCGAATAACCGTGTAGTCGGTGGCGACGATGCCAAGCTGCTTGGGGAAAGTGCTAATTATGCGCTTGGTGTTCGCGCTTTGCGGATCAAGCAGCTACTTGAAGAGTCAGACAAGTTTGATGAAGTGAGCATGCATGCGATGCAGCTGGATAATCGCGCACTGCTGATGGATCGTTGGCACGCACTTGCAAGTGATATTGCAGCTAAGCTAGACGACCAAGAGCAACGAGCATCAATTCAAGCTTTATTGTCTCAGTGGCAAGGCCATGCAGACAAAAACTCTGCTGTTTATCGTGTCTTGCGTAAGTTCAGAGACGAAGTTGCCGAAGGGGTGATGTTAACGCTGGCTGCAGATGTGTTGGCGCAAAATCCAGAACTTAAATGGTGGCAACTGACTAACCAGTGGGAAGCACCGGTATGGCAAACCATTACACAAAAACCGACCAATTTTATTCCGCAAGGCTTTGAAAGCTGGGAGTCATTCCTCACTGATGCGTTCGTGAATAAAACTTACCAATTCTACGCTCAACGCTATGACGGAGATGTATCTGCCGCTAAATGGGGCCAGATAAACACCTTGAAATTAGAGCACCCAATCACTCGTGTACTGCCTCTTGGCTGGCTGTTGAACTTTGATGCACAAAGCGTCAGTGGCGATCAAAACGTCGTTGTTGCTCAACTTGGTAACTTTGGAGCATCGATGCGCATGGTTGTATCACCTGGGGAAGAACAAAATGCCATCTTAACACTGCCTGTTGGGCAAGCAGGTAACCCTTTTACGCCTTACTACGGGGTTGGTCACCAACAATGGCTAGCAGGTGAAGCCACACCAATGCTTCCAGGTGAAAGTAAGTACAAGCTAACGCTTGAGCCAAAACAACAATAATAAGAATAGATAGTCTTACTTAAAGAGAATAGTTATGGATAGTAAACACCACGCACTTAGTCTATCTCAGCTGGATATTTTTCTGGATCAACAGAAGCATCCAGAGTCACCAATCTACAATATTGGTGGCTACGTAGCGCTAACATCAAATGTTGATATGGCTTTGTTTAAGCAAGCATTTGATATTGCTGCAGCTCGTCATGATGCGTTTTTCTTGCGATTCGATAGTTGCGAGGGCGCACCTTATCAATATTTAGTTGATACGGGACCAGAGCTGAAATTACATGATTTCACCACACATGCCACGCCGCATGAAGATGCATTGCTGCTAATTAATGAAACCTATGCCAAGCCTTTTGATTTGAAGGTTGAGCCACCGCAGCGCGCGGGCTTAGTGAAACTATCAGCTAACTGCTATTGGTTTTATACCGTGTCGCACCACCTAACAATGGATGGTTGGGGTTATAGCCTGTGGATCAAAAACCTGATCAATCAATATATGCGTATGGCGGGGATTGAAGGCGCAGAGCCTGAGCCGCAAATACATTCTTTTGTTGAAAATGTCGCTGCCCGTGCTGATTATGTGAATACCAAGCAATATCAGAAGTCGTTGGCATTTTGGCTTGAGGAACTACAGCAATTACCGAGTTCTGTATTTGAAGCCAAAGAACCCGCTTTATGTCAACAGGTTGCGCAGTGCAGTCATCGCGAGACGCGATGTGTGACACAGCAGCAATATAGTCAATGGCAAGCGCTCGCGAAGGCGCATGGCGGACAAGTTCACCATTTATTTTTAGCCTTGTTATACAGCTATTTTAGCCGTATCACTCATGAGGACGTGTTGTCGTTTGGCATGCCGTCTCACAATCGCTCTTCTGCAGACAAACAAATTGTTGGTTCCTACGTGAGCGTCAGTCCAATGCGTTTTGAAAAAGCGCCGTGCGATACGCTGTCTGGTCTAATTCAAAATATCAAAAGCACAATGGCCAAAAGTGCCAGACACTTGCGCTTTCCACTACATAAAGCCATCGAGCAAAGTGATAAAGCGATCCCGTCGCAGCTGTTTGATATTCAATTTAACTATCAGCTGTTGGACTATGTAGTCGGTAATGACGCATGTTCAACAGAGTCACACTTTTTGACTTCAAATAGTGAACGCGTGCCTTTTACTTTTACTATCTGTGAATATGGTGAGCATCAGGATGCCCAACTGCAAACGGATACCAATAACGCCTACTTTGACAAGCAAGAAGGCGCGTTATTTTTAGAACGTATGTTGTTTATGTTGCGCCAGCTCGTTGATAAGCCAGATCTGCCCTTATCTGAGTTACAAATTGTGGCACCAGCTGAGCAAGCACAATTGCTTGACTGGTCAGGTCGTTGTGAGTTTCAAAGTGTGCGTATTGAAGCGCAATTTGAAGCGATAGCCGAACAATTTAAAGATGTTGTGGCCATTGAGCAAAGTGAGCAACGCCTGACTTATGAACAATTAAACAGTAAAGCGAACCAAATCGCACATGCTATTTATAGTCAGGCGCCAGACGCTCAGATCATCGGTATCTCTTGCCGGCGCTCTATCGACATGATCGCGGTGGTTTTGGGTATTTTAAAGGCTGGTAAAGCCTATATGCCTATCGATCAGGGTTACCCAATAGAGCGTCAGCAGCAAATGCTTGAAGTGAGTGAGTGTCCTCTCGTCTTAACTGACAATCTTAACTTAATGGCATCAGCTAAAGCCGCCAAAGCACTTGATATCAAGGCTGAGCAGTGGTGTCAGCTGGTTGCGCAACAACCCACATCTGCACTTGAATTAAGTACGCGTAGTGAACTTGCCTATTTAATGTTTACCTCAGGCTCGACCGGTAAACCTAAGGGAGTCATGATCCCACATCAAGGGGTGACACGCCTAGTGCTTGATACCGATTACATGGAATTAGGCCCTTCATTATGTATGTTGCAGTTATCGAATGTGTCATTCGATGTGGCGACACTGGAGGTTTGGGGGCCATTACTGAACGGTGGTAAGTTAGTCTTATACCCTCAGGTGGACCTATCTTTCGCTCATCTGAACGACAGCATCGAATCACACCAAGTTAATAGCATGTGGCTGACCTCTGCATTGTTCGATCAGTGGGTACAAAGTATCAACCAAGTGCCGAACTGCCTAACGCAAGTTTTAGCGGGGGGGGATGTTGTTTCGCCTGACTCGGTACGTAAACTGCTTTTAATGGCACCGCAAGTCCGTTTTATTAATGGCTATGGTCCTACTGAAAACACCACTTTTAGTACCTGCCACAGTGTTTACAAACCCGATGAATTCAAAACAAGAGTGCCTATTGGTAAGCCTATTGCGCATTCTCGTTGTTTTGTTTTGGATGATGCGCAACAACTCTTGCCATTGGGTTGTGTGGGGGAGTTGTGTGTCGCCGGAGCTGGGCTGGCATTGGGATACTTGAACGATGAGGCCGCAACAAACAGCAAGTTTGTAGAGGTGGTCGTTGCTGGCGAAACCCAGCGAGTCTATCGCACGGGTGATATGGCATTTTGGAATATGGATGGCACGCTATCCTACATGGGCCGCAAAGACCAACAGGTTAAAATCAGAGGCTTTCGCATCGAGCTATCAGAGATAGCCGCGGCATTGAATGAGCATAGCGATGTTGCCGAGTGTGGCGTGGTATGCAGTGAAGATAAACAGATCATCGCAGTTGTGCGACTTGCGAAGGATGCTTCTACAGACGAGCTAGAAGCACAGCTAAAAGCGTTCTTAAGCAGCAAACTTCCTCACTTCATGGTACCCAACCGTATTGTGGTACTTGATGCGATGCCTGTCACTGCCAATGGCAAACTCGATAGAAAGGCGATTTTAAAACTTGTCGGTCGCAATCAAGAAAAGGCGTTTGTGGCGCCTCGAAACCAATTAGAACAAACCTTACATGATATTTGGTCAACGCTATTTAGCGGTCCGATCTCTGTGCAAGACAGCTTTTTTGAACTTGGCGGTCACTCATTAGTCGCAATGCAATTAATTGCGCAAGTGAGTCGCGAATTAAAGCAAGAGCTGTCGTTAGATTTTATCTTTAAGCATCATACAATCGAGTCTCTTGCTAATGCGATCTCCGCGCATCATGGCGAGCAAAGCTCAGGCTTAGAACGTTATTGTGGCCAGCAACCGACAGGTACTTTGTCGTTGGCGCAGCAGCAGATTTGGCAAGATCAGGAAGTGAATGGTGCGAATGCTAAATATAACATTCCTGGGGCATTCCATATTAAAGGGGCACTGAATACACAGGCATTGGAGCTGGCGTTACAGTATTTACTTGAGCGCCATCATATCTTACGCACAAAGTACGCCTCGACGGTCAATGGCGCTACCCAATATTGCCAAGAACAATTTGGCAATATTGTGACATATCATGACTTTATCGAGATGCCTGAGACTGTACAAAGTCAATTATGCCAAGAGCTGTTCGATTCTGAAATAAGCCGACCGTTTGACTTATCCAACGACCTGATGGTGCGCGTACAATTAGTTAAACTGGCCAATGAGCACCACTACTGCTGCATTACGCTACATCACATTGCTGTGGATGGTTGGTCACTCAATCTATTCTTTACAGAGCTTGCGCATGCATATGAGAGCTTTAGTAACCAAACGCTCCCCTCGGTTACCCCACTTGCATTGCAATATGCAAACTTTGCCGACTGGCAACAAGCATGCATTGAAAACGGTGACTTTAGCGCTGCGCAGGATTATTGGCAGTCATACCTTCTAGAGGCACCTGAGTGCCATCAATTGCCGCTTGATTATGCAAGACCAAAACAGTGGCAGCCAGAAGGGCAAATCGTCCGAGCAGCATTTGACGCTGAGCTAACCGCCCAAATTAAGCAGTTCGCACAGACTCAAAAAATCACCATGTTTAGTGTCTTGCAACAAGCATATGCATACACCATGAGTTTATTCAGTGGTGACAAAGATATCCTGATGGGCACACCCATCGCAGGGCGAGAGCAAAAGGAAAGCCACGATTTATTGGGTTGTTTTACCAATACGCTGGTGGTGAGAAGTCAATTTGATGTGAGCCAATCATTTGCTGAGCATGTAACCCAGGCGCATCAGCACTGGCTTAATAATATTGCCCATCAGTCTTTGCCATTTGAGCGTCTTATGTCTCAGCTTAATCCGCAAAGAATTCAAGGCGCTCATCCGCTATTTCAACTGTGGTTTGTGCTAAATACACAAGCAACACCGGGTAGTAACTTCAACTTGTTAGGCACGAAAATTAGCCAAGATGATGCCATCACGCGTTTGGTGAAGTTTGACCTGATGTTGGCGGTGAGTGAGTCAGACAACGAGCTGCATTTTGAATGGCAATATAATCGCTCACTCTTTAACGAACAAACCATACAGTCATTTGCAAAAATGATGGCTGCTGTGATGCGACAAGCATTGTCTCATCCGCAATCAGCATTGGCTGAACTATCGTTGTTGAGTGCACAGGAAACATCGCAGCTCCCAGCTCAAGCATTGCCTCAGCCTGCTCACTTAAGCAACATCTGTGAAGCGTATTTGACCGGCTTAGCGATAGCACCTTCACAACTGGCATTGGTGGATGGCGAACGCTCGTTAACGTATCAGGCGCTGAGTGAACGAGTCGATAGACTGGCTGGTTTGATGATGGAAATGGGCGTTGAAGCGGGCGATTATGTTGCACTCAAATTTGAACGTAGCCTCGAAGCTATCGTCAGTATGCTTGCGACCATTAAACTGGGTGCAGCTTACTTACCTTTGGATCTCGCACTGCCAACAGAGCGTATTGAATTTGTCATTAATGATGCCAACCCTGCGCTTATTTTAACCAACAGCCAGCACTTAAATGATTTCGATAATTGTGCGGTTGATAGCTGTTTAATTGAATCGGTAGAGCAAGCGGATTGGCTGTCAGACATTGATCCGATAACGGATGCCGCGCCAATCGCTGCGGACGATCCGGTCTATGTGATTTATACCTCGGGCACCACAGGGCAACCTAAAGGCGTAGTGATCACTCATGCGAACTTGGCACATTATCTCAATGGGATGATGGCGCAGTATCAGTTTGAGCCCAGTCTGAATTATGCCGTGCTGTCGTCCATTGCAACTGACTTGGGGAATACCTCGTTATTTTTGAGCTTAGCGAACACGGGCACGATGCATTTGCTTGATGAACAAGCGGTGCTAAGCAGCGACTATGTCAGTGATTACTTTGCTGAGCATGGTATTGATGTGGCCAAGTTAACTCCGAGCCATTTCAATGCATTAAGCAGTGCAACACATCAACCTATGGTGAAGCACACACTGATTTTTGGTGGCGAAAAGTTACCCGTTTCAACCGTATCGTCAATCAAAGCGCAGCACCCTGATGTACGACTCATTAACCACTATGGTCCAACTGAAACGTGTATCGGCTGTGTCACCTATGAAGTTACAGACGTTGATTCGAACAGCATCATGCCATTAGGGCTGCCACTCCCCGGCACTGGCGTGTGTATTGTGAATGAGCAATTACACAGTGTGGCGAAAGGCGCATGGGGTGAGCTTGTCATTTGTGGCCCAGCGGTCGCGCAAGGCTATTTAAATCAGCCACAGCTTAGCGCGGAACGCTTTATCACTTTGACTGATGAACAAGGTCTGCCGGTGCGCGGTTATCGCAGTGGTGACCGAGTGCGCATCAATGCGTCTGGTTTGCTGGAGTTTGCTGGCCGTGGTGATGATCAGGTCAAAATCAGAGGATTTCGTGTCGAAACCCAAGAGATCAGCGAAGTCGCTAAGCAAATCAGTCAAGCCGATAGCGTGGCCACCTTTATCCAAGGTGAAGCCGGGCAAGAGCAGCTTTATTGCGTCATTGCCGCATCCGCTGAACAACGAGTTTTAAGCGTACAGCAAATTCGTCAACAAATGAGCGAGGTGTTACCAGCGCACATGGTGCCAAGTGCCATCACCTTAGTTGAAAAAATGCCTTTGTTAGCGAATGGCAAACTCAATATGAAAGCGCTTAAAGAATTAGCGCAAGGCGATACATCAGAGCGCCTGATACCAGCCCAAACGCCGCAACAGCAGCTGATCCACGATGTGTGGTGTGACTTACTCCACAAAGAGGCAATTTCCATTGATAAAGGCTTTTTTGAAGCTGGTGGAAACTCACTTGTGGCAACCCGTTTAAGTAATGAAATCAAGATATTAACAGGGGTTAAGGTGCCACTGCGCGCCTTGATGGATAACCCCACGATTACTGATTTGGCTCTGCATTTAGAAGACGCAGAGAAAGAAAATCAGGCAATTAATAACAATGAAGAAAAAATAGAATTTGAAATTTAGGACACAATGATGAACACGCAACTAACGAATATTGAATACCCAGTAGAACTGAATGGCTTGAGCTTAAATGCTTGGATTGAGCAACATCAAGATGCCATTAGACGACAAATTGAAACACATGGCGCAATTTTACTTAGAGGTTTAAACATCATCAGTAGCGCCCAGTTTGGCAAAATTGTGACACATATGTTCAACGAAGAACTACTGACTTATACCAACCGCTCAACACCAAGAAAAGAGCTAAAGGGTAACGTGTATACCTCGACAGAGTATCCGCCAGAGGAGTCAATTCCACTGCACAACGAGAATGCGTATTCACATGAGTGGCCGATGAAGCTGGCATTTTTATGCTTAGTAGCGCCGAGTGAGCAAGGTGAAACGCCAATTGCTGATAGCCGTAAAATCTATCAGCGCATACCTGCGCATATTCGCGAAAAATTTGAGCAAAAAGGTGTGATGTACCTTCGTAACTATGATGCGGTGGGTTTACCTTGGCGTGAAGTATTTCAAGTTGAAACAAAAGAAGAAGCACAAGCGTATTGTCTCGCCAATGACATTCAATTTGAATGGTTAGATGACGACAGAATGAGAACCCGTCAGATCTGCCCTGCAGTGCAAGCACATCCGATCACGGGCGAAAAGGTGTGGTTTAACCAAGCACACTTATTCCACGTCTCTAACCATAAAGAAGACAACCGCAAAGCATTGCTTGAAACATTTGCCATTGAGGACTTACCTCGTCACTCATTTTACGGCGATGGCGAGCCCATTGAAGAAGAATATCTAGAGATTATTCGTGAAGCCTTTTTGGCTGAAAAAGTAAAATTCACCTGGCAGCGTGGCGACATGATGATCATTGACAACATGCTGTATTGCCATGGTCGTGAGCCGTATGCAGGTAATCGTCGCATTTTAGTGTCGATGGTTGAAGCAAACTCATTGAGCGCACAAGCGCAAAGAGGTGAGCAAAATGAGTGTGCTTGATCTATTACGCGAGTTAAATACGCTCGGCATTAATCTGTCGTTGAACGGTGATAACTTGAAAGTGTCGGGTGATAAATCGGCACTGACAGAATCGCTGATCACTGAACTTAAAGAAAATAAAGCACAATTAGTTGCATATTTAAAGCAATCCGAAGCACTAGATGAAGACATTCAGCCGTTAAGCGAAGCACAACGCCAACAGCCATTACCTTTGTCGTATAACCAAAGACGCCTATGGTTCGTTGAGCAATTGGCTGAACAAAACTCTGCTTACAACGGTGCCTGCGCGTTACGCGTGGGCGGTGAGTTGCAAGTAGAGATAGTCAAAAATGCGCTAACCGAGTTGGTTCAGCGCCATGCGAGTTTGCGCACGGTATTTGGCCAAACGGATGGTGAGCCATGGCAAAAACTGCAATCTGTCGCACAGTTTCCACTGCGATATGACGATCTTAGTCACTTAACAGGCGAAGCCCAACAAGCTGCGTTACATCAGGTTAAGCAGGAAGTGGCACAACAGCCATTTTTGCTTGATAGCGATCTGATGCTGCGTGCGGCACTGATTAAATTGGCCAATGATGATCACTGCTTGGTATTGGTTGTGCACCACATTGTGTCTGATGCGTGGTCGCAAACGATCCTGGTGCGTGATTTTGGCGAAATCTATCACAGCCTTGCTAATGATGTGGCGCTGAACTTGTCGCCATTAGCGCTGCAATATATTGATTATGCCGTATGGGAGCAAAATACCTTACAAGGCCCGTTGTTAGAGCAGAAGTTGGCTTTTTGGCAGACTGCACTGCAAGGTGCACCGGGTGTACACGAAATTCCATTGGATAAAGCGCGACCTGCAGAGCAACGATTTAATGGTGAGCGCTTCAGCACAGAGTTGGATAAACAACTCAGTGATTGGATTAAAGCAAAAGCATTGCAAGCGGGCACCACTGTTTATGTGGTAATGCAAACCTTATATGCGATTTGGGTTGCGCGTGTCAGCAATCAACCTGATGTGGTCATGGGGACGCCAGCGGCAAACCGCAGTCACCACAACACACAAGCAATGACAGGATTCTTTTCCAATACGCTTGTACTGAGAAACAGTATTGCGCCAGAAGCGGATTTTGACACCTTGCTGCAAGCGAATAAAGCGCAGTTGAATCATGCATTCGCGCATCAGGATGTGCCATTCGATATGCTGGTAGAGCGTTTAAACGTGCAACGCTCTAAAGCCATTAATCCGCTATTTCAGCTCTGGTTCTCTGTTCACCAAAATCGTCAAAATGAGATGTTATTTAACGGCCAAGCTGTCGAGCTGGAGCGTATTGAGCAGCAGCAAGCTCGATATGATTTGAAGTTTGAAGTGAATGTCAGTGACGAGCACTGTGAATTGGTGTGGGAATACAACACCGATCTCTTCTTAGGTGAAAAAATAGCGGCCTTTGCCAAGCAATTTCAAACCTTAGTCGCGCAAATCAAAGCGCAATCAGACGTGCCTGTATGGCAGTTGCAGATGGACGAAGTAACCGTCTTCGTTCCACAGACCACACGCACACAAGATGAGCGCGAGTCGATATGTGCGCGTTTTGCCGCGTGTGTAGAGGCAACGCCTGAACGCATCGCGATCGTCGAAGGAAGCGTTCAGCTAAGTTATGCCGAGCTTGATCGACAAAGTCATCGCCTAGCAGCCTTTTTGCAAGAGCAAGGTATTGAGGTGGGCGATTTTGTTGGCGTGTGTGCAGAGCGCTCAGTTGAAGCAACGATTGCTTTACTGGCGATTATCAAAGTGGGTGGCGCGTATGTGCCAATGGATCCGACTTTCCCTGCCGCGAGATTGGCTCACATTGCCAGCCAGAGTCAGCTTGAATTTGCCCTAGTGTCTACAGCGGCCAGTAATGATTTTCCATTGACTGATGTGGAAATGGTGAGCTTAAGTGGCGCAGAGCAAGCTGATTGGCTTGAAGACTATCAAGATGTTGAATTAACAACCGTAGACGCCAATGCACAAGATGCTGTGTACGTTATTTTTACCTCTGGGTCGACAGGATTGCCCAAAGGGGTGCCGGTGAGTCATAAGAACTTACTTAACTACCTTGATCAACTGACTTTACGTTATCCATTTGCAGCCGGTTTGCACTATGCACAAACCGCGACATTGGCCACTGATTTAGGCAATACCATGCTATTTGGTGCGTTGCTTGGTCAGGGAACGCTGCATGTACTAAACAAAGACATGGTCATTGATGGGGCTGCCGTTGCCGACTACTTTGCAACACATCACATTGATGTTGCTAAGTTTACGCCTAGCCATTATGCCGCGCTGTTAGACAGTGCGCCCAATGCCAAGGTGTTACCAAAAGCATACTTATTACTCGGTGGTGAGAACTTCTCTATCGCGCTCAGAGATAGCATTTTGGCACTTCGTGCTGAGCAAGATAAGCCGTGCAGAGTCATTAACCATTATGGCCCAACGGAAGCCACCATTGGTTGTTTAACGCATGAAGTATCTGGTCAAGAATCACAGCGTTCGGTGCCCATAGGTAAACCTTTTGACAACTTATTGGGCTTAGTGATGCAGGGCGATTTGCCTGTACCTTGTGGTGTTAAAGGGGAATTAGTGATTATTGGTGACTCAGTGACCGATGGTTATTTAGACCCATCAGCGAACGCAGGGCGGTTTGTTGAACTAACGCTTGAGCAGCAGACCTTTATGGGCTACCGCACAGGCGATTTAGTTGTGCAAGATTTAGAGGGCAATATCAGTTACCTTGGCCGTGCAGATGATCAAATAAAAGTGCGAGGCTATCGCATTGAAGTGGGTGAAATTGAGCATACTTTGTTGACCTGTGAAGCGGTTACACAAGCGTGTGTACTGGTTAGAGATGTTGACTCACAGGCGATGCTGGTTGCGTACGTTGTGGCTGATGTCACGACACAGCACCTTAAAAACTACCTAAAAGAGCAACTCCCTGCTCACATGATACCCGATCACATTATCGAACTAGAGCAGCTACCTTTAACCGCCAACGGTAAGCTAGATCGCGGTGCATTACCCATGCCTTCTGATAGTGCAAGCTATCAGTTTATCGAGCCAAGCACGGATACTGAAACAACCTTACAGGCGCTTTACCAAGAGCTATTGGGACGAGACAAAATCAGCGCGAACGCGCACTTCTTTGAGTTGGGAGGCCATTCATTATTAACCACGCGGTTACTTGCTCGAGTGCGTCAGGCATTCGCTGTTGATTTACACATTCGCGATATTTTCGATACGCCAGTACTGAGTGAACTCGCCACTGTGATTGACCATGCGCAAGGAGATGACAAGCAAGCGTTACGCATGCCTGCGCTGACTCAATCCGAACAGGCTCCGCTTTCATATGCACAGCAGCGTTTATGGTTTATCGACCAATTTGAAGGGGGAAGTAGCCACTACAACATGCCGGTCGCATTAAATGTGGCTGGCCAGCTTGATGTTGCTGCGATTCAATATGCGGTAGAAAACATTGTTATGCGTCATCAGGCGTTGAGAACGAACTTTACCAATGTTAATGGCCAGCCAAGCACACAATTGCAAGTCACGCCTAAGGTTGAAATTGCGCTGCATGATTTAACAATGCAATCAGACTCAGAGTCGGCGCTCAATGAACTGATTAAAGCACAACACCAACATCGCTTTGATTTAAGTTCAGATCTGCTGATCAAAGTGGGCTATATCAGTGTGTGTGACACGCGCAGTGTGTTACTGATCAATGTCCACCATATTGCCAGTGACGGTTGGTCTATGACTAACTTAATGCAGGAGTTTACTCACTTTTACGAGGCATATACTGAGCAATCAAGTGCCACGCTTGCTGAGCTTGCGATTCAATACAGTGACTATGCCGCATGGCAAAAACAGTATATGGCGTCAGCAGTCGGTGCAGCGGATCTTGAATATTGGCACGCTCAGCTATCTCAATTGCCTGCGGTGCATAGTTTTCCACTTGATTATGCGCGTCCAAATGAACCTGCTTTTGAAGGGGCTAAAGAGAGCTTTACATTAAGTGCCGAGCTACTTAACAAGCTTCAAAGCATCGCGCTTGAGCAACAATGTACCTTGTCCACCTTATTGCATGCCTGTTATTCAGTGATGATCAGTGAGTATGCGAATGAGCAAGACATCGTGATCGGTATGCCTGTTGCGAATCGCGAAGATACCCGCTTGGAATCGCTAATTGGCTTCTTTATCAATACCCTTGTATTGCGTGTTAAACATCAGCAAGGTGAAAAATTCAGTGCCCTTTTAGCCAGAGTAAAACAAACGCATTTAGATGCGTTGGCACATCAAAACATGCCGTTTGATTATCTGGTTGAGCAGCTTAACCCAGAGCGCAGCCAAGCATACGCACCACTATGTCAAATCATGTTCAGCATGAGTAACTACGCGCTACCGAATTTACAACTAGCGGGTCAAACGCTGACACCAATTGAGGCGGATGATGCTAAATCCAAGTTTGATCTGCTGTTAAATGCAAGACAATTTGGTGAGCAAATGAGGCTGACGTTGCAATATGACGCTGCTTTGTTCAGTGCAGGTACGATACGCAGCTTCTGTACGCGTTTAAAATATTTTATCAACGAGCTGGCAAAACAAGGTGATGGTGAAATTCGTGAGTTGATGGCTTTACGTCATGAAGAAGTCACGCAGTTGGCACAGTTCAATGCATATGCGCCACAACAACATCCATTTGCTTGTATTCACCAATATGTTGAGTCAGCAGCACAAGCGACGCCGCAGCAAGTGGCACTCACAGATGCTCAAATCAGCATGAGCTATGAAGCGCTTAATAACAGAGCGAACCAATTAGCACGTTTACTCCAGCAGCAGGGGACTGGCCAAGGCGACTTTGTTGGCATAGGTTGCGAGCAAGGTGCACCGATGGTTGTGGCCATGTTGGCCATATTGAAAGTGGGTGCAAGCTATGTACCACTTGATTTGAGTTATCCGGTTGAACGTTTGGTTGGCATGATTGCTGATACTCAGGTAACAATGGTGTTATGCGATGCGAAAAATGCCTCATCAGTCAGTGCCTTGCCAGCACATGCTGTTTGTATGGACTCGGCTGAAACCCAATCGCTTTTAGTGGCATTGTCTGCAGACAACCTGAGTTTAAAATTGACCGCCAACACGGGGGCATACATCAACTTTACGTCAGGCTCAACGGGTCGACCTAAGGGGGTACTGGTTCCACACAGCGGCATAGTACGACTTGTTGTTGATGCCAGCTTCATTCGTTTTGATGCAGAAGATTGTGTCGCACAAGCGGCAAACCCATCTTTTGACGCCACGACATTAGAGGTGTGGGGCGCGCTTGCCAACGGTGCACGTTTGCACTTTGTAGACAAAGACACCTTGCTCAGCGCAACACACCTGAGTCAAGCAATCGCTGAACATCAAATTACCACCATGTTCTTAACCACGTCATTGTTTAATCAATTGGCAAACACCAAACCAGATGCGTTTGCTGGCATGAAATATGTGGTTGTGGGTGGTGAAGCACTGAATGTGCAAAGCGTGAATAAAGTCATCGCGCATGGCAAACCACAGCACTTATTGAATGGTTACGGGCCAACGGAAAACACCACATTTACTGCCGTGTATGACGTGCAAGAGCAGGCCGAACGTGCTATTCCGATTGGGCCAACGATTGCGGGTACACAATGTTATGTTGTATCTCAACAAGGTGACTTGTTACCGCAAGGTGCCGTGGGTGAGCTTTATGTCGCAGGGCAAGGCGTTGCGCTCGAATATGTGGGTCAGCCAGAGCAAACGGCAAGTAGTTTTGTGACTTTGCCACAAATAGATGAACCTGTTTTATATAAAACTGGTGACTTAGTGCGTTGGCGTTCGGAAGGGGTGCTTGATTACATAGGTCGTCGTGACCATCAGGTGAAAGTACGCGGCTTTAGAATTGAAGTGGGTGAAATCGAATTAGCACTGGCACAGGTTGAAGGCGTAAAAGATAGCTGTGTTAATGTGATGGTAGACTCAGTTGGCACTAAACGTTTGGTGGCTTATTTTACCGCAGAACAAGTCGAAAAAGCGCTTGATAGCTCAGTGGTAAAGGTCGCATTGCAAGATGTTTTACCTGATTACATGGTCCCAAGTGAGTTTGTTCTACTCGACTCATTACCGCTCAATGACAACGGTAAATTGGATAGGGCAGCTTTACCTAGCCCAGATTTTAGTCAAAACACTGGCGATGAGTTTGTCGCGCCACAAGGCCAAGTGGAAACAACCTTAGCGGCGATTTTCCAAAACTTATTGGGCGCGTCGCAAGTCAGTCGTCATAGCGACTTCTTTAGACTTGGTGGGCATTCTTTATTGGCAACCAGATTAGTGGGTGAAGTCGAAGCGCAATTATCGATTACGTTACCTATTAAGGTGGTGTTTACCCACTCAAAGCTTGCTTCACTTGCGAAATGGATTGAAGAAGAAGGTGATGCAGTCAAGTTACCAGCGATTGTTGCGGGTAACGTTGGTGAAAAAGCGCCATTGTCTTTTGAACAACATCGTCTGTGGTTTATCGACAATGTTGAAGGCGGCAGTGCGCAGTACAACATGCCTGTTGCCTTTACATTACGCGGTGACTTGAATGTTGACGCGTTACAGCATGCCTTTGAACAGCTTATTGCAAGACATGAGATATTGCGCACCGCTTACCAAGAGAGCGACGGCCAAACATGGCAGTTTGTAAGCCCTCAAACGGAATTTGCCATTGCACATCACGATATCAGTGAATTACCAGAGCAGCTACGCGATACGCAAATTCAAACGCTATTGGGCGATGCAGCACAACAACCATTTGATCTATCACAAGCACCGATGTTGCGCGTCACTCTGGTCAAAGAAAGTGACGCATTGCATCACGTCTTGATCAATATTCACCACATCGCGTGTGATGGTTGGTCGATTGGTATCATCGTCAAGGAACTCAACGCGTTATATTGCAGCTATGTCGATGGTAAGCATGCCAACCTTGATGCGTTACCTATCCAATTTAGCGACTATGCGCTTTGGCAAACTCAAAACTATCAAGGCGAGTTTGTGGCGCAACGCAAACAATACTGGCTTGATAGATTGGCGGGCATTCCGGTTGTGCATGACATTCCACTGGATCACCCAAGACCGGCTCGAATGACTACCAACGCGCAACAGTTGTGGTTAACGCTTGATAAAGAGACGACGGCGCGCCTCAATACGTTTGCGCAGGATCGCGATGCGACCTTGTTTATGTTACTGCAATCAATCTATGCCATGACGGTCGCGCGCTGGAGCCGAACAACGGATGTGGTGATTGGTTCGCCGGTTGCTGGACGTACCAATAGCAGTATTGCCGATCTGGTAGGCTGTTTTGTTAACACCATCGCCATTCGTAACAACGTTAATTTTACTCAGAGTTTTGAGCAGTATTTTGCGCAAACCAAAGCGGAAATTTTATCTGACTTTGCACATCAAGAACTGCCATTTGATAGCTTGGTAGAAGCCTTAAATCCGCCAAGAAGCACCAGTCATTTACCGATATTTCAGCTGTGGTTTGTGCTACAGAACATGTCGTCAGAGGAATTGGATTGGCCTGGTTTAGACATGATGCCAATCGAGCTTGAAACCACTCGCGCTAAGTTTGACATCATGCTCAGTGCCACCGAGAAACACGGTGAGATAGCCCTGCACTGGGTTTATAACAGCGACTTATTTGACAGTGAAACCATTGATGCCATGGCGCAAAGCTATATGACATTAATTGATGCGGTGTTAGCCACGCCCCAGCAGCCAGTTGGCGCGCTGAACATGGTCAATGAAGTACAAAAACAACAGCTTGATGCACTGCAAAATGCAGCGCCAATCCATGATTCTAATGCACCTGTCAGTGTGGTTGAACAGATCGCGCGTTATGCCGAGCAAAAGCCAGAAGCATTAGCCATTGAATATCAACAGCAGCAACTGAGCTTTGCACAGTTGATGGCGCGGGCTAATCGCTTAGCTGCATTGCTCAGCGAGTCGGGCATTGAAGCAGGAGAGTGTGTTGGTATCTCGAGTAGCCGCTGTGCTGAAATGCTGATTGCGATTGTCGCCACTATGCGTTTGGGTGCCGTATTTGTACCACTTGATCATAAAGCCCCCGTAAAACGTCTTGCTTACATTTGCGAAGACAGTGGCATTGAAACCATTCTTGCTGTGGGCTCTGAAGTCGACCAATTCGACGCGTTAGGCTTAGATATCATCATGCTTGACGGTGCGGCCAGCGAAGCGGATTGGTTGGCAGGCAGTGAATTACCTGAGTGTGAGTTCCCACTGGCGACGCAGCTTGCTTATGTGCTTTATACCTCAGGGACAACTGGCCAGCCAAAAGGGGTGAAAGTGAGCCATGGTAACTTGGCTAGCCTGACATACAGCTTGCATGAGCTACTGCAAGCACAAGGTCTGACAGGGGAATATCGATGGGGTTGGAATGCACCGTTGATGTTCGATGCTTCACTACAGGCAGTGACCCAATTAGGACTGGGTGCCAGCGTGGTATTGCTGGATGAAGCAACGCGTATGGAGCCGAGCCAATTCGCCGCGTTCTTGAAAACACAGCAGATCGACATTTTTGATTGTACCCCAGCGTTTGCCGAGCTGTTACTCAATGAAGCGGATTTAACAGAGCAACAGTTACCGTCATTAATCGTGGGTGGTGAAGCGGTTAGCGCGCAACTATGGCAAAGAATTGGTACGCACATGCGTCAAGGTGGGCATTTTGCAATTAATGCGTATGGTCCGACCGAAGCCACTATTGATGCAACCTGTGCGGTGATCACTGAGCAGTGGGACAGCCATATTGGTCGACCGCTGAGCAACACTCGTATTCACATCGTGGATGAACAACAGAATATTGTACCGCCAGGTATGGCCGGAGAATGTTGTATTGAGGGGGCTGGGGTTAGCCAGGGTTACTTAAATAAACCGGAATTAACGCATCAACAGTTTGTGGAAATTGAAGCCTCAGATGGTTGTGCAGCGCCTGTTTATAGAACGGGGGATCTCGTGCGCTGGCGTCCAGATGGTAACTTGTCTTACCTTGGCCGTATCGATAATCAGGTGAAGTTACGTGGTTATCGCATTGAATTAGGTGAAATTGAAGTCGCACTGACAGCAATGGCTGAGGTATCACGTGCCGCAGTGGTGGCTAAAGATCAACGCTTAGTGGCCTATGTGGTCCCTGCACAGTCTGAACTATTGAGTGATGATGCGCTGGTTAAAACACTGCGCGAAACACTGGCTGATTACATGATCCCTGCGCAATTTATTTACTTAGATGCGCTCCCTGTGACGGCTAATGGTAAAACAGATTACCGCGCATTGCCTGATGCTAAAACAGATGCCTCTGTGCGCTACGTTGCAGCGCAAACGCCTGATGAAGCACAGCTACAAGCGATTTGGTGTGAGCTGTTAAAACGTGAAGCTATCAGTTGTGAAGACAACTTCTTCACTCTCGGTGGGCATTCACTCTTGGCAATTCGTATGAACAGTGCCGTCAAAGAGCGTATGCAAAAACGTTTTGCACTTCAGACACTGTTTGAATACCCAACAATCAAACAATTAGCGCCGCAACTGCAAGCGTTTAACGAGCAAGGCATCATGCCTGTTGCGGATGATCTACGCGTTCCTCTGTCATATGCCCAACAGCGTATGTGGCTGATTGAACAGATGGATGAAGGCAGTGTGCATTACAACATACCTTCCGTGTTCCATCTGCATGGTCAGCTAGACATAGAGGCATTGCAGCATGCACTGCAAGTGATCGTCACTCGTCATGCATCATTACGCACTGTGATTGCCATAGATGATGAAGGTGCTTATCAGCACGTGAATGAAGTGTCTTATGTACCGCTGTCGGTCACCGATCTGACGCAAATGGATGAGGTGGATGCACAACAAAAAGTACGACAGTTGGTCAGAGAAGATGCACTTAAACCATTCAATCTGACCCGTGATTTAATGCTCCGAGCGGGCCTTATCAAGCTCAATGAGCAACACCATGTGATGACGTTCAACATGCATCATATTGCATCGGATGGCTGGTCGATTAGCGTGCTCATTCGAGAGCTGACAGAGCTTTACGATGCGCATGTTCAATCACGTACCGCGCAGCTTCCAGCATTGCCAGTTTCTTATAGAGACTATACGCACTGGCAGCAATCAGCGGCATCAAAGGCGAAACTAGACAGTGACAAAGCGTATTGGGTTGAGCAGCTACGTGGCTTACCTCAAGTACACAGTTTGCCGCTAGATAAAACACGCCCTGCTCGCCAAAGCTATCAGGGGGCGATCATTGAGCGCCACTTAAATGCAGACGCGTTAGCGAACCTAAAAGCGTTCTCTGAGCGCCATGGTGTGACCTTGTTTATGACCCTACAAGCCACGTTAGCGGTGCTGCTATCACGTTGGAGTAATGAACAAGATATCGTGATTGGCACGCCAGTTGCGGGCCGCACGGAGCAGGCTTTAGAGCCGATGATAGGGTTCTTCCTTAATACCTTAACATTGCGCAATAACCTGCAAGACAACCCGAAATTCATTGATTTCTTGGCGGCGACAAAAGACATGGTGCTCAATGCATTTAAGCACCAAGACTGTCCATTTGAGTTGCTTGTGGAAGAGCTAAAACCTGAGCGTAGTGCCAGTCACTTACCACTGTTCCAGATCATGTTTGTGTTGCAAAACCAAGGACAAGAAACGCTGAGTTTACCGGGTATCGACTTTGTGCCTGCTGAGCGTGAAGAGATTGTCTCTAAATTTGACTTACTGCTGAATGCGGTGGAAGTGAACGAACAACTCGCCTTGTCATGGGACTACAACATCGATCTGTTCTTTGAACAGACCATTGAGCGTATGGCAGATGGTTTCATGTGCTTGTTAGAACATATTTTAACGGCACCGGAAAAAACCATTGAGGGATTAAACTTACTGCCACAAGCGCAGCGAAGTGAAATGCTGTATGACTGGAATGATACCGCGCGTCCATTCCCTGATGACAAGTTGATGCACCAATTGTTTATCGAGCAGGTTGCAAAAACACCGAGTGCCACGGCGCTTTTCGATGAACATGGCAGCATGACATATCAAGCGCTTTACCAAGCGGCGGTGGCGTTACAAACGCACATTGCGCAGCAACAGTTCCCTGTTGAAAGCTTAATTGCGGTGCGTTTACCAAAAGGGCGTTGGCAGCTGGTAGCAACACTCGCCATTATGATGTCTGGATGTGCTTACTTGCCACTGGATGTAACTTGGCCTGCACAGCGTTGTGACCAAATACTTGAACACGCTAATGCCGTTATGGTGATTGTGGGTGAGCAGCCTCAAGATGACTTAAATGCGGTGGTGCCTCAGCTAAGTGCAATGCAGCCTGTTGATGAAACGATGGATGTGGTGCAGCACAGCACCGCGTTTGAATATGCTCAGCAAGTCACCGATTTAGCCTATGTCATCTTTACCTCTGGTTCGACGGGTAAGCCTAAAGGCGTAGCGATTGAGCATCGTTCAGTGGTTAACACCTTGGTGGATGTGAATAACACCTATCAAGTGACAGAGCAAGATAGTGTGCTGGCTATTTCCGCACTGAGTTTTGACTTATCGGTTTATGACCTATTTGGCTTGTTGGCTGTGGGCGGCACGGTGGTATTCCCGCATCAACTACATCAAAAAGATCCAAGCCACTGGCGTGACATGGTTGAACAGCATGGCGTGACCATTTGGGATACGGTCCCAGCCTCGGCCGAACTACTGGTGAGCGAATATGAGCAGCGCAACTTATCGGGTTCAACTCAATTACGTGTTGTGATGATGAGTGGTGACTGGATCCCGCCGACGTTGCCAAACCGACTATGGCAGACATTCGCCAATGCCAAAGTATTTAGCTTAGGCGGCGCAACGGAAGGGTCTATTTGGTCAATTTCGTATCCAATCATTGCAGATACCAGTGAGCGCAAGAGCGTGCCATATGGTAAGCCAATGACAAACCAGAAATTCTTCATACTGAGCAAAGACTTGGAACCATGCCCTGTGGGCGTGATGGGAGAATTACACATTGGTGGTGTGGGTGTGGCACGTTGTTACTACAACGACGAACAGCGTAGTGCTGCAAGCTACATTTATCACCCTGAACTACAGGAGAAACTCTATAAAACCGGCGACATGGGTCGGTATATGGCAGATGGCAACATCGAGTTCATTGGCCGCATAGATCATCAAGTGAAAATACGTGGTTTCCGTATTGAGTTGGGTGAAATAGAGGCCGTATTGGGGGCCCATGAGCATGTCAGTGATGTCATTGTCACAGTGCAAGAAGATCCAAACCAAGTGAAGCAGCTCGTGGCTTACTTGGTGCTCGAGAGCGAATTACAAATTTCGCATATCAATGAGCAAGCGGTACGCGGGTATCTGGCAACCAAGCTGCCAAATTACATGATACCGAGCAAGTTCTTAGTACTGGAGCAATTGCCACTGAGCGCCAATGGCAAGGTAGATAGAAAGCAATTACCAGAGCCAAATTGGCAAAGCCAACGAGCGCTGGTGCCAGCAAGTACGCCTACAGAGCAAATTGTGGCGGATATTTGGGCGCAAGTGCTCTCCCACACAGAAGTCGGTGTTGAAACCAACTTCTTCGAATTAGGGGGAAGTTCCGTTCATTTGATTCAAGTTGCCAGCAAGATCAACGCAAAGATGAACACAAGCTTCAATGTTGTTTCTTTCTTTGAGCATTCAACCGTGAGGGAAATGGCGAGCTTTATTGACCTGCAAATGAACCAACAAAGTGATGCAGAGCAAGCGGAACACAACCAAGCTCGTCAAACGCCAAAACGAACAAACAAGCTCGCACAAAAAAGAAAGAAAAGAGCCTAAACAGAGGAATGACCATGTCTAAAAATATCATTGAAAACGGATTAGAAATCGCGGTAGTGGGGCTTTCTCTTCGCTTACCGTCGTGTGTAGATGCACCGACATTCTGGAAAAACCTAAGTGAAGGTAATGAGTTAATCAAATTCTTCACAGAAGAGCAGCTACGTGATTACGGGGTAAGTGAAAGCTTATTACAACAAGAAAACTATGTGAAAGCTGGGGCGTTTCTTGATGAACCATTCCAGTTTGATGCGGAGTTCTTTAACTATGTGCCACGTGAGGCTGAGTTTATGGACCCGCAGCTAAGGCTGCTCCACGAATGCAGCTTCCAAGCACTGCAAGATGCTGGTTGCAACCCACAAAATACCGATCAAGCGATTGGTATGTATTGTGGTTCAGCACAAAATATCAATTGGTTACGCCAGGTGTCTAACCACGTTGGTGATGGTGTTGGTGAGGTTTATGACCTGAAGATGCTGTATCAAAGAGAGTTCTTCAACACGCGTGTTGCATACAACTTAAACTTCAACGGACCTTCGTTGACCATCGACAGTACCTGCTCAACTTCCTTGGTCGCCATTCATTTGGCGGCTCAAGGGCTGTTAAGTGGCGATTGTGATGTGGCCTTGGCGGGTGGGGTATGTGTTAGCCCACTCACAAAAGGGTATAGCTATCACAAAGGCATGATCCAATCAGATGACGGTCACTGCCGCGCTTTTGATGCACAGGCCAATGGTACTGTGCCTGGTAACGGGGTTGGATTAGTGGCGCTGAAGCGCCTTGAAGATGCGATAGCCGATGGTAATCATATCTATGGTGTACTCAAAGGCTCTGCCATCAATAATGATGGCTCTGCCAAACCGGGTTATACCGCGCCGTCTGTAAAAGGACAAAAGCAAGTTATTAACTTAGCGACGGATAATGCAGAAGTAGAAGCCGATGAAATCGACTTCATCGAGTGCCATGGTACAGCGACAAAAATTGGTGATCCAATTGAAGTGCAAGCGCTGCAGCAGGCATATGGTAATGAAGGCGATCGCTGTTTGATTGGTTCAGTTAAATCGAATGTGGGGCATTTAGATGCAGCGGCAGGCGTCATTGGTTTTATTAAAGCCGTGTTGTCTTTACACCATAAAGCACTCCCGCCTTCGCTACACTTTAGTAAATTAAACGAAAACATAGACTTCTCTGGCAGTAAGTTCGCCGTTAATGATCAATTATGCGTGTTAGAAAATGCACAGAGACCACTTCGTGGTGCGGTGAGTTCATTTGGTATTGGCGGGACTAACGCGCACGTTATTCTAGAAGAGTATATTGAACAGCGTGACTTTGATTATGATGCGCGTCGCTATGAAATGTTCCCTATCTCTGCCAAGTCAGAGTTTTCGGCGCAAGCCAACTGTGAGGCATTTGCTCGCTGGCAGCCAGAGTCCGACAAGCTAGCTGACTTAGCTTACAGCGTGCAGGTACGAGATAGCCAATTTGCCTATCGACGTACTTTAATCGCACAGAGTTTGGATCAGCTCATCCAGCCACAAGCCGGTTGGAGCTTTAAAGGTGATGGACAACAGGTTAATAAACTGGCCTTTATGTTCCCAGGTCAGGGTGGTCAGTACCTGAATATGGCGGCCGACCTGTATCAGTATGAACAGGCTTTTAAAGACAATGTGGATAGTTGTTTTGCGTTACTCACACAAACGCAAGCAACTTACTGGAAAACGCTCCTATTTAGTCAAGATCCGACAGACAGCGTATTACTCACCAGCACCGATAATGCACAGCCTTTGCTATTCATCGTGGAATACTCATTGGCAAAATACTTGATGGACTTAGGTGTGCAACCGGACTTTTTAGTGGGTCACAGCCTGGGCGAATATGTTGCTGCCTGTTTGGCGGGGGTATTTACTCTGGAAGACGCCTTATCACTGGTGGTTGCACGAGGCCAATTGATGGCACAAGCGCCCGCTGGCGCCATGTTGAGCGTCGCTTGTGAGTTTGAACAAATAAAACCATTACTTCATTCAGAGCTTGAACTGGCTGCGAGCAATAGTTCGTCACTGTATGTCCTTGCTGGTAGCGAGCAAGCTATTGCTGATGCCCAGCAGGCATGTGAACAAAGGCAGATTAAGTGCACGCGTTTGCATACCGCAAAAGCCTATCACTCTTATTTGATGAATGATGTTTTACCTTTATTCAGAGCGCAAGTTGCACAAATTACTTTGCATGCGCCACAGATCCCCTTCTTTTCAAACCTAAGTGGTGAGCTGATTAAAGACGCCGAAGCGACCGATCACGAATATTGGGTAACGCACTTACGCGGCGCGGTCAACTTCTCGACTGCGGTGAGTAATATGTTCGATGCGGGCGTTAGCCACTTTTTAGAAGTTGGGCCGGGTAACGCCTTGAGCACCTTTGTGCGTACACATGAAAAAGCCAGCGATGCGTTGGTGATGAATACCATACGCCATCCTAAAGAAAGCGTGGACGATGACTTAGTGCTGCATCAGGTGCTGTCGCGCTTATATTGCTCAGGCGTCAATTTAGATTGGGCGAAATACAATCAGCACCGCCAGCCAAGAATGGTATCGGTGCCCAGTTATCAGTTCCAGCCGACCAAATATGCGCAAGTCATGGGCCATGTTTCAACCACTGAGGTGGCACAAAAGACGACGGCTAAAAAGAGCATCGAGCATGCTAGACCTAATTTAAGTAGCGCGATGGTTGCGCCTAGAAATGAGCAAGAGCGTGAAATGGCTGATTTTTGGAAGGGTATTTTTACGCTTTCAGAAGTCGGAGTGGATGATAACTTCTTCGAACTGGGTGGTCACTCGTTACTGGCTACTCGTGTGCTCAACTTTGTCAGTGAGCGTTTTGACGCTGACTTACAAATTGCAGATGTATTTGAAACGCCGACCATCGCCGGCTTAGTGACAAAAGCACAAGCACAAAGTGGCGCCGCAAACAGTGCGCACCGTATTCAAGTTATTGACCGCGATCAGTTGGTACCAGCCAGTTTTCAGCAACGTCGTTTATGGCTCATCGATCAACTCGAAGGTGGCAGTAGTCAATACAACATGCCTGCGTCTTTCATTTTGCATGGCGCACTCGATATGAACGCCTTGAATAAAGCGATTAATGGCTTAGTGGCGCGTCATGAGGCGCTGCGCACCAACTTTGTAGACGTGGATGGTGACGCATTTTTGAAAGTGAACCCAGCGGCAGAGGTGAATATTAACTTTGTCGACTTGAGTGAGTTAGACGCGTCATGCCAAGCGCAAGCAATCAAAGATATTGCTGACTCGGATGCGATGAAGCCGTTTGATTTGGCCAATGACCCTATGATCCGTTTGTCGGTGTTACGCCTTAAAGCACAGTCGCACATGTTGGCATTTAATGTTCACCATATTGTGTCTGATGGTTGGTCGGAGATGATTTTGGTTCGTGATTTCCAAGCGTTGTATTTAGGCTTTGTGAATGAACAACCCGTCAGCTTACCGCAGTTAGATCTGCACTACATTGACTATGCCTACTGGCAGCGTAACTGGTTGCAAGGTGAACAATTGGAAGCCGAGCTATCACACTGGGAGTCGCGCTTAACGGGGGCACCTGTGGTGCATAACTTACCGCTCGACAGACCTCGACCTGTACGTCAAACATTCAATGGTGAGAAGTTTCAACGCAAGATAAACCAAGCGCAAGTTAATGTATTAAAAGACATAGCACGCCAAGAAGGTGTGACGTTATTCATGGTGCTAGAGACAATCTTATCGCTTGTTGTAGGTCGCTGGAGTGGTCAACAAGACGTCATGATTGGTACCCCTATCGCAGGTCGAAACGACAAGCGCTTAGAACCACTACTTGGCTTTTTTGTGAATACTTTGGTGCTGCGCAATGACCTAAGTGGTAACCCAAGTTTTAGAGAGTTATTGGGTAGAACAAAAGAGGTGGCGTTGGACGCGTTTGCACATCCACACGTGCCATTTGACATGGTTGTTGAACGCGTATGTCCACAGGTTGGCAGCAGTCATTCACCGCTGTTCCAAATTTTGTTTGCACTACAAAACTATGAGCGAACTACGCTGTCTCTAGGCGAACTTGAGTTTGAAAAAGTTGAGCAAAAAGTATCTGCAAAATGTGATCTTTCCCTATTAACAGCAGAAGTGGAAGATGGCTTATTGGCTGATTGGTACTTCAATACGGACTTATTTGATACCGAGACTATCGTGAAGATGGCGCAGCACTTTGAATTGGCGATTGCTGGGTTATGTGAGGTAAAAGGTGAGCTGGATAACATCAATCAACTAACGATGGTGACACCAGAAGAATACCAGTGGATGCTACCGCACTCGCAATGTGAAGCGCTACCCAATGAATTGACTTGTGTGCATCAACGAATTGATGAGCAAGCTCAAAAGACGCCAGAAGCAACGGCTGTGATGTTTGAAGGTGAGCGACTCAGCTATGCACAGTTAAAGCAAGAGACGGACGCCGTTGCAAACTTGCTACAGGCTCTGGGGGTGACTCGAGGTGATAATGTCGCGATTATGTTACCTCGCGGCAAAGACATGATTATCGCGATGCTCGGCATTCAAAAAACGGGCGCGGCGTACGTGCCGGTCGACCCAAGCTACCCACAGAATCGTGTCGAGCATATGCTCAGTGATAGCCAAGCGAGCGCCGTAATTAGTGACAGCCGCTTGGTTGAGTATCAGGGTGAGATTGCCCAGTTGGATTTTGCACAGCTTGATCTGACGGCTGCTGACACCACCTACCAATGCGCTGCGCAACCACAAGATATCGCGTATGTGATTTATACATCGGGTACATCCGGTTTGCCAAAAGGGGTCGCGGTGAGTCACGGTGCCATACTGACGGCTATGGAAGCACGTATTGCCGAGCTGGGTGCGCTCAACAGCGTACTGTTGCTCAACTCGATTTCTTTCGATGCCTCTATTTTAAGTGTGCTTTGGCCACTGATGACAGGTGGCAAGCTGGTGATTGCATCCGACGGGGATGTCAAAGACCCAGAAGCTTTGGTGAATACAATTAATGCAAACGACATTGAGTCTGTGATCACTGTACCGTCTATTTATCGGGCATTACTCGATTTTGGCGCGCAATCTGAGCAGGTATCACCATTAAAACTCATTATTTTGGGTGGCGAGGCGTTAACTCAGGAACTGCGTCATCAACACTTTGGTAGTGCTTGGGCGAATCATGCCAATTTACATAACGAATATGGTCCGACAGAAGCGACTATCTCATCGACTTACTTTAGCTGTTCAGCCACCGACCAAGGGTTAAGTACACCCATCGGTACGCCTTGGAAACATGTTGGCGTGGCTGTACTCAATGATGCGGGGGTATTAGTACCAAAAGGGTGTGTTGGAGAGCTTTGTATTTTAGGCCCTTCACTGGCACAAGGATATTGGCAAAGAGCGGATTTAACGGAGCAGAAGTTTACCCCTTGTTATGCCTTTGGCGAACAAGCGCAGCGTGTTTATAGAACCGGCGATCTGGTTTATTGGAACCAAGCGGGCCAATTGGAATTTATTGGCCGAATTGATCAGCAAATTAAGTTACGCGGCTATCGTATTGAACAGTCTGAAATAGAGTCTGTTATCACGGCCATTGAGGGCGTTGAGCAGGTTGTCGTGCAGGTTAAACAAGATCGTTTAATTGCTTATGTCCATGGTTCAGAGCGCTTAACAGAGCGTGATCTTGAGCAAGTTTGTGGCCGCCAATTACCGGATTATATGGTCCCTCAACATTGGGTGTTTGTTGAATATTTCCCGTTAACGCCAGTGGGTAAAATTGACTTAAAGCAACTGCCAGAGCCGGACTTTAACAAACAGGTTAATGAACAGGATAAAGCCAGCACAGAGCTTGAATGTTTATTACATGGGATCTGGTCTCAACTGCTGAATCTTGAAGAAATCAGTATTCACGATAGCTTTTTCAAACTGGGTGGCGACTCCATCCTTATCTTAAAGCTCAAAGCACAGCTTGGCAGTTTAGGTTGGACATTTGAAGTGCCTAAATTTTACGCCGCGCCAACGATTGCTGAGCTGGCTGGCTTGTTAAGTAATAAAACTCAGTTAAGCGAACAAAAGTCGATTGAAGGTGAGCAAGTACTTATGCCAGCTCAACACTGGCTATTACAGCCGGATGCGGTGGATGTGCATCACTTTAATCAGGCGTTGATGCTCAAAGGACAAACATACCTATCAAAAGATGAGATCAAGGACATTATTACGGCACTGGTTGCGCGTCACGATGCCCTTCGTCTGAGTTTTGAGCAGCAGGGAGATGCCTACAGTGCACACTATTTACCGATGACGGATGTGCTAGATGATATGGTCGAATATCACTGTGACCTTGCACAAACACGGGTTGAAGCGCTTGCATCACAGGCACAAGCTTCTCTCAGTCTCCATGGGCCACTGTTCAAAGCCGTGTATATGGGGTTAGAAGACGGCAGTTGTCGCTTGTTGTTGGTGGCGAACCACCTTGTGGTCGATGGGGTGTCATGGCGCATTTTACTTGCTGATTTAATGAAAGCCTATGAACAGTATGGTTCGAACGGTCAAATTCAACTCGCGGCAAAAACAACCTCACTGCAAACTTGGGCAAATGGCTTACAGTCGCTTGCTAACTCAGAGGCGCTCTCAGAAGAGCTTGCTTATTGGCAAACAGAGCTGAGCAAACCTTACAGCAAAATTGAGCATGCCGTAGTTGCACAAGATCTTGTTGCAGATGAGCAGGTTGTGAGTTTGCCATTTGATCAAGTCATCACCAATGCCTTACTAACTCAAGGTCAAAGCAGCTATGGTATGGGGATTGAGGAACTACTATTGAGTGCACTCAGCGAAGCAATGTATCGTTGGCAGGGTATGTCCGCAACACGCATTATTCTTGAAAATCATGGCCGTGATATTGCGCTAGATGATGCGGATGTCAGTGATACGGTTGGCTGGTTTACCGCGATGTATCCTTTACATCTGACACACAGTAGCGATATTCGCACGCACTTGCTGTCGATTAAAAAGCAATGTCGAGCGGTACCGGCGAAGGGCGCTCATTTTAGCTTATTACAATATGTGAACCCGTCATTACCACAGGCGTTATTACCAAATACACATGAATCCCTCGTATTCAATTACTTAGGTCAGTTTGATCAAAGTGTGAATGAACAGAGTGCATTTACTGTGGCAACTGAAAAGGTCGGTGACATGATTTCGCCGGCTCGAAACCGAGATGCACTACTGTGTTTGGATGGCATGATCAGTGGTGGGTGTTTGAAATTCACACTACGCTACGGTACGCAAGTGTTTGATCAACAATCCATTGAACAGTTGGGGGCACACTTCAAGGATGCCGTCACTGAGTTTGCGCAGCACTGTATGGCACAAAAACAAAGTCATCGTGACGTTGAGGACTTTGAATTAGTTGACTTAACAGCATCAGAGTTAGAGCAGATCAGCCAATTGCACAGTAATTTGGAAGATATTTATCCGTGTACACCCAGTCAACGAGGCATGTTACTGCATACGCAATTAATGGCGGGCACGCAAGACACTGCTTATTGCAATCAATTGGAGTTGGATCTTGTCGGTGAACTTGACTTTGCACGTTTTGAGTCTGCTTGGCAGCAAGTGGCTCAGAAAAATGCCGTGTTTAGAACCGCGTTCTACCAACTTGCCGAGCAAGGCCACGTGCAAGCGGTGTTTGCTGGCGTATCATTGCCTGTTACTTATCATGATGGACGCTCACTCAGCGCACAAGCGAGTGAAGATGCCTATTTACAGTTAAGATGCGCAGACAAACAGCAAGGCTTTACGTTAACTCAACCTGGGTTGGCTAGAGTACAAGTCTGGCAGTTTTCGGCGGATCGTTATCGTGTATTAATCACCATGCATCACGCCATTATTGATGGCTGGAGTTTGCCATCGTGCATGTCGGATGTGATGTCGGCGTATTATCAAAACCATCTGGCAACACGACCGACGTTTAAGTCGTATATACAGTGGTTAATGCGCCAAGAAAGCACAAAAGCGACGGCATTTTGGCAAACTCAATTACAACATGTTGAACAGCCTACAACATTGGCAGGAGATCTATACCACGAATTACCAAGTGCTGCTGACAAGTTTGAATGCGTGCTGGATGAGTCGCAACTTAACGCCTTAGAGCAAAGCTGTAAGCAATTAGGTGTGACGTTATCAACCTTAGTGCAAGGTGCATGGGCGTACTTACTACACCGTTATACAGGTCAAGCGCATGTTGCATTCGGCACTACCATTTCTGGTAGACCCGCTGATTTAACTGGCTCTGATCAAATCATCGGCCCACTCATTAATACCATTCCAGTGACTGTTAACTGTCAAAGTGAGCAGAGCGTATCGGATTGGTTATTGGCGCTACACACCAGCGCCGCCCAGCGTGAACATTATGGTTTTCTAGACCTACCAACACTGAAAAAAATGACACCTCTGACTCGTACGGACGCCATGTTCAATACCTTAGTGGTGGTTGAAAACTACCCACTAGACGAGTTGAGAAAGAGTAAAGCGCAGTCTTCTTTACGTGTAGAGAAAACCCATGCCGATGAAAGCACCAACTTTGACATCACCTTGATGGTGCTGCCCGGAACACAACTGAAACTCCATTTCGTTTATCAAAGCGGCTTGTTTTCAGCGTCACGGATCGCTGAATTATCGCAAGCCTTAGTGAGCATTTTAAACAACCTCGTTGCCTCGACGGAGCAAGCATTGGCAAGCGCCGACTTGCTGGAGCTAAACGAGGACTCACAAGCAGAACAAGAAATAGAACAAATGTTTGCGGATTTAACCGACGCACAACTGCAATCGCTTTTAAACGAATTTGAATAATTAGGAATTTTGAACATGAATGCTTTAACAAACAACACGGTAGATATTAAGTCTAAATTAGCCAACTTAACACCAGAGCAACGCGCTGCACTACTGGCAAAGATGAGCGCCAAGCAAAACACAGACGCCAAGTTTAGTGATCTGGTTACTTGGTTTAATGACCAAGCGCAGCAGTCAGCAATGCGTACGGCTGTGAGCTGTGACAAGCAAAGTCTGTCTTATCAACAGCTCAACGTGCAAGCGAACCGTTTGGCCAATTACTTGCTGTATAAAGGCGTTAAGCCACAGCAACCTGTTGCCATTTGTATGGAGAGGGGTTGTGATTTATTGGTGGCCATTTTAGCGGTGCTTAAATCGGGAGCAGCGTATCTACCTTTGGACCCTCACTCACCGAAGGAGCGTTTAAGTACCATTATTGATGATGCGCAAGCCCCCTTTGTATTGACTCAACAGCAATATGAGTCTTTATTCAGTGGCGCGAGTAGCCAAGTATGTGTACTCGACAATCCAGAACTGAATGATGACTTGCAGGACCTATGTGAAGACAACCCTGCGGTGACGCCCAAAGCCAATGATCTGGCTTATATTATTTATACCTCAGGCTCAACAGGCACACCTAAAGGGGTGATGGTTGAGCATGGCAACGTTGCTCGGTTGATGAGCACGTCTCAGCCATTATTTAATTTCACTCAAGATGATGTTTGGACCTTATTCCACTCGTATGCCTTTGACTTTTCAGTGTGGGAAATCTGGGGTGCGTTGTTGTTTGGAGGCGAGCTTGTGGTGGTGCCTTATTTAACCAGTCGCTCTCCAGAGGCATTTGCGCAGTTGTTGGTGGATAACAAGGTGACGGTGCTAAACCAAACGCCTACTGCATTTGCAAACGTACAAAAAGTGCTGCTAAGCCAACAAGCTGCACATAGTGTTCGCTATGTGATTTTTGGTGGTGAAGCCTTAGAGCCAAAGAGCTTACAAGCATGGATAAATCGTTATGGCGAAAGCTGTAAGTTAATCAACATGTATGGCATTACGGAAACTACCGTGCATGTAACCTACAAGGAAATCACTCAGGCAGAGGTCGATGGCAAGATCAGTAATATCGGCAAACCGTTACCTGATTTAAGCCATTACATTTTGGACGATAAGCAGCGCAAAGTGCCCGTGGGCGCTGTGGGGGAGCTTTACGTTGCCGGTCCAGGGGTAACTCGAGGTTACTTGAACCGTGAACAGTTGACTGATGAACGCTTTATTACAGCAAACTTTAATGTACCCACTGGCAAGTTGTATCGCAGTGGTGATTTGGTTAGGCAGCTACCGAATGGCGAATTGGAATATTTAGGCCGCGCTGACAATCAGGTTAAATTAAGAGGGTTTCGTATAGAATTAGGCGAAATTAGCAGCAAAATAGCCGATCTTGCAGATATCAGCGACGTCACTACCGTGCTAAGAAGTGATTCTGATGAGAAGCAGTTGGTCAGTTATGTGGTACTTAATGAGACGCACTCTGCTGATTGGAAGCATCTATTACATGCGCATTTACTCCACACATTACCGGAATATATGGTGCCTTCAGCCGTGGTCAGGTGTGATGCCTTGCCGACCAACATTAACGGTAAAATTGACCACACTCAGTTAAGCACTCCACAGCCAAATGATTACTGGCAGCAACATTACATTGCGCCTACTAACGAAGTGGAAGCCAAGCTTTGCCTTGTGTTAGAAAAGCTATTCAAGTTAGAGCAAGTGGGTATTGAAGATAACTTCTTTGCGCTCGGTGGTGATTCACTTAAAACCGTTAACCTCGTTGCGAGTGCCGCAGAGCATGGTTTGTATTTTGAAGTGGCTGATATTTTTGAGGCACCGACGGTAGCCGCGCTGGCCGCGCGAGCAAACACCGAAAACAACCAAGAAGCACAACAGTATATAGGCCCATTTGATTTAATTTCTGCAGCAGATAAAGCCCGTTTACCGCAAGGTGTTGTCAGCGCCTATCCAATGTCACGCTTGCAACAAGGTATGGTTTACCATAATCAGGCAAGTGTAGATAACAGTGTTTTTCACAATATCTTGAATCAAACATTTGAAGGAAGTATTGACTTCGATGCGATGAAAGAAGCGTTTGCGCGGGTGATGGCGCGTCACGATATTCTCAGAACGGCATTTGATTTAGAGCAATATGAGCAACCTTTACAGCTTGTCTATGCGCACGCTGAAGTACCAATTGTATTACATGATATTAGTCACTTGGATGCACAAGCACAGCAACAAAGCATTGCTCAAGCTTTACAAAACCAGCAACAGCAGCGTTTTGATTTATCTGAGGCACCTTTATTTAGATGTGAAATTCTGCAACTGAGTCAAAATCAGTGGGAGCTGATCTGGGTTGAACACCACGCCATATTAGATGGTTGGTCTGTGGCCAGCTTTATGACCCAAATTACCAATGAATATACGGCCATTTTGGCGGGCAAGGAGAATAACATTGAGGTCCCTGAAGGTTATTACCGTCAGTTTATTCACATGGAGCAAAAGGCGCTAAACGACCCTCAGAGTAAGCAATTTTGGGATGAATATCTTGCTGACAGTAAGCTGACGCAGCTACCTACTCGAGCTGCACAAAACGAGTACACGGGTCCTTTGAAAACCAGGGTGTCGAGTACGCTATTTGCACAGCTTAAAGCGCTAGCAAAAACCCTGAACGTACCGTTGAAGTCTTTATTTTTAGCGGCTTATAGTAAAACATTGAGTACGTTTGCCAGTGAGCAGGACATTACGTTTGGTTTAACCAGCCATGGCCGTCCAGACAACATCGACAGCCGTTATTTATTGGGACTATACGTGACCACGCTACCGATGCGCATGCAGGTGGAGCAAGTTAGTTGGCAAGCGCTTATTAAAGCGGTTTATAACGAAGAAATGCGTGTTTGGCAGCAACGTCACTACCCACTATCAGAAATGATGCAAGGCAGAGACAACCAAACCATTTTTGATACCAGCTTCACGTTCAACAACTTCAATATTGTTGATGAAGCTGAGGAGCTAGACCTTAAAGGCACGCGCGACAGAAGTGCGCAAGAAATCGATGATTTTCCATTATCTGTGGGCTTTATCGTAAAAAGTTTAGAGCAAAATATTTGTGAACTGGGTGTGAGCTTCAACCCGCAGCAATATAGTCACCTGTTTGCACAGCAAATCCAACAGTACTTATTGTTAGCCCTGCAATCTATGGTGGAAGATATTCAGCAGCCGACCTCTGCACTTAGTGTGACCGATAAAGCGATGGTTACACAATTGCAAGGACAAGGTGTTAACGAGTCGAATCATACTTCTTTCTTAACGTTATTTGAGCGTACGGCGCGCACATTCGGTGACAGCATCGCGGTGATCAATGACTCAGAGCAGTTAAGTTACTTGGCACTTGAACAGCGTGCAAACCAACTTGCCCATTACTTAGTTGCACAGTGCAACGTACAAGTGGGTGATCGCGTGGGCTTATTGTTCAGTCGTTCGTTAGATATGGCCGTGGCCATACTTGCCGTGATGAAAGCAGGGGCGGCATACGTGCCGATTGACCCACAAGCGCCAGAAGAGCGTAATACGATGATTGCTGAGGATGCACAGCTACAATTGTTATTAACGCAGTCTGCACATCTTGCCAGTGCACAAGCATGGCACAGTAATAACCTGGCTATCGACACGGTTGCGGATGCATTAACCGCCATGCCAAGCACCCCTGTTAAGCAAACTCTGACAGCACAAGATTTGGCCTATCTGATGTATACCTCGGGATCAACTGGTAAACCTAAAGCTGTCATGGTGAGTCACGGTAACATTGCTGCGTATTTGGACTCGGCACAGGCGTTATATCGCGTATCGCCGGTTGACCGTATCTTGCAATTTTCTACATACGGTTTTGATATTTTTGTGGAAGAGTTTTGCTGTGCACTGAGTCAGGGCGCTTGCCTCGTATTTAGAAATGAAGAAGTGATGGATGCTGGCACGGCGTTTTGGCAGTTTATCGCAGACAATCACATCACAATTGCCTCTTTACCCACGGCATTTTGGCACTTAGTTGTTGATCAGTTGCAGCAGCAACCAGCATCTCAGTTACGTTTATTGATCACCGGTGGTGAAAAAATGTCGGAGCAGCATGTCGCCCGTTGGCAGCAGACAATGGCCAGTGACATCGAACTATTTAATACCTATGGCCCAACAGAAGCGACCGTGATCGCCAGTGCTAAAGAAGTGTCGCAGTTACAAAGTAACGGACAAGTCATTCCACTGGGTAAGCCATTAAAGAATACAGGTCTTGCGGTACTGGATGCTTTTGCTAACCCAGTGCCTAGCCAAGTGACGGGTGAGATCTATATTTATGGCCCTGCGGTTGCACTGGGATATTGGCAAAGAGACGATTTAACCACTAACGCCTTTGTACACATTGATGTAGATGGCGTGCGCTACCGTGCATTTAAAACGGGCGATCTTGCTTATCTTAATGAAGCGGCGGAGCTGGTTTTTGTTGGCCGCAGCGATGATCAGGTGAAAGTGCGCGGATATCGTGTTGAACCACAAGAGATCCAGAAAAGCCTACAACAGATTGAGGGCGTTGAATCGGCCTTGATCAAGGTTGCTAAACGCGGTGATGGCAATCAACTACAGGCGTTTGTACAGCAAAAAGCAGGTGCACAACTGGCAACCATCAAAGCGCTACTTGCAGCGAAGTTACCTGAATATATGGTGCCGACGCTGTGGGCCGAGATACAGCAGTGGCCGCTGACTTTGAATGGCAAAATTGATAGCAAAGCCTTGCCTGAAGCATTACCTCTGACCAGCATTAATGACAGTGACATTGAAAAAGATGAAATGGAACAGTCAGTTGCAGAAATTTGGGCAAAGCTGCTTGAAATTGACTCTGCGACGATTTCTCCTGTCAGCAACTTCTTTGATTTAGGCGGTCACTCATTATTGATGACGCGTTTATTAACACAGATCCAAAGCACCTTTGGTTGCGAATTACAGCTCAATGAACTGCTGCAAAACGGCGACTTGAGTTCGATGGCGCGTTTAATCAGTACTGAATTATCACTAAACAGTCTGTCGACGCTTGAAGAAAACAGCGAACTAGTTGAAGAAATGGAGTGGTGATCATGAACGCAAAAGAAATCTTAACGCATTTAGCCGAGCAAAAAATTTATCTTTACCTAGAGGCTGGCAAGCTAAAATCACGTTCAGCCAACGGGGCAATTAATGCCAAATTGGGTGCACTGATCAAGGCCAATAAAGCACACATTGTGGCATTACTCGAGCAGCAACAAGCAAGCCAATCTCGCATGGCTCGTATTCAACCTTTGGCAGATCACAGTCAAGTTCCGTTGTCTTTTGCACAAAAGAGACTGTGGTTTATCAATCAACTGGATAAACAAAGTAGTGACTACAATATGCCCATGGCATATCACACTGAGGGTTGTGTGAATGTGGCGTATGTTGAGCAGGCAATGAACCGAATTGTGGATCGTCATCAGATATTGCGCACTGTTTATCTGCAAGACAATGGTGAGCCACAGCAGCATTTGCGCTCGGATCTGAATTTTGCTTTGCAATACCATGATATGTGTGACGTGGCGGGTGAAATGCAAGATCTGGCAGTGACTAAACTTGTGAGAGAGGTACTCAAAGCACCGTTCGATTTGACGAATGAACTCATGATCAAAGGCAGTTACATTCGTATCAAACGCGCAACCGAGCAGCAGCCAGAAAAGGGCATCTTGCTATTTAACATGCATCACATTGCCTCGGATGGTTGGTCGATGGATATTCTGACCAAAGAGTTTTGTCTTTACTATAACGCATTAGTACAGCAGCAACCTGTTGAGCTACCACCACTGAGCATCCAATACCAAGATTACGCTGCATGGCAAAATAACCAATTGGCGGAAAGTGTGCTAGAAAAGCAAGTGAATTATTGGCAACAGCAACTCGCGGATGCGCCAGCTGTGCATTCATTGCCTCTTGATTATCCTCGCGTTGAGGCTCGTTCAGGCAAAGGGGCGTGGGTGTGTGGTAGCTTGCAAGATGAGGTAGCACAAAACTTACTGAAGCTTGCGAAACATCATCAGTTGACACCGTTTATGTTGTTGCATGGGGTACTCAACATCGTACTAGCAAGACACAGTGGATGTACCGATATTGTCGTTGGTACACCAACAGCAAATAGATTGCGTGCTGAAGTAGAGCCTTTAATTGGATTTTTCGTTAACACCGTTGTACTGCGCAGTGATGTGAGTGACGCCCCACTGAATGAATACCTAAATCGTATCCGTGATGTGCATATGCAGGCTCAGGCAAATCAAGATTTGCCTTTCGATCAACTCGTTGAACGTTTAAAAGTCTCACGCAGCAGTAGTCATTCACCGCTGTTTCAAATCATGGTCTCTGCAGACAGTAATTATGGCGGTGAGCGTGCTGTTGAGGCACAACAGGTTAGGTTATCAAATGTCACCTTGACTGCGCTGAAGTCTGAAATGGATCAGGCTAAGTTTGAATTGGGTGTGAACTTTAGTATCAGTGCTCAGGGATTAAGTGTGCAATGGAACTATGACGTTAGCCTGTTCAAACAGTCGCATATTGAGCAGCTTAATCGTCACCTGTGCACGGTGCTAGAAGCAATCGCAAAGCTACCTGTGGATTCGACGTTACCGGTATCGCGTATTCCGATGTTGTCTATAGAGGAAGAAACGCACCTAATTGAGCAATTAAATGACAATCCAGCCGACTATGATCGATTACTGACGATCACCGATAGCTTTGCCTATCATGCTGAACGTTTTGCTAACAACACCGCCATTGCTTACGGTGATCTACAGCTTAATTATCAAGAACTAGACCAATTATCGAATCGCTTAGCAAATTGCTTATTGCAATACACCAATAGTGCTGAGCAAACCTATTTTGGTATCTATTTAGAGCGCACACCGCATATGCTGGTGGCGATGTTGGCCATTCTTAAAGTGGGCGGTGTATACGTGCCACTGGACATGAATTATCCCAGTGAGCGTATCAATTACATGATCGACGATGTGCAGCTGAGCTGTATTATTGCCCGCGATGATCTGCCAGCTGAGCTACAAAACTTCAACGGTGAGGTGGTGCGTGTTAATGGACTCTTACCAAGCGATGAAGGAGGGGCAGATTTCTCTCATTTTAGTTCGCAACACATTTGTGCTCATGTGTCGGTAACGCGTGACAGTATTGCCTATTTGATTTACACCTCGGGGTCGACTGGTAATCCAAAAGGCGTGTTAGTGCCTCACAGCGGCGTGATTCGTTTAGTCAGTGATCCACGCTATATGACTTTGGATTCGAACTCGGTGTTCTTGCAGGCGGCAAATACCTCTTTTGATGCGGCGACACTTGAGATCTGGGGTCCTTTATTAAATGGCGGTTGTTGTGCTCTGTATCCTCATGGTGTGGTAGAGCCTATGCTCGTTAACCAAGCGATTGAGGACTATCAGGTTACCACTTTGTGGCTCACGTCCGGTTTGTTCACTGAATGGAGTCGTTATCAGGCAACATTACCTTCTTTACAGTTTGTGTTAGCGGGTGGCGATGTTGTGCAACCGGAGGCGGTTACTCGGGTACATGAAAGTTATCCACAGGTTCAAGTGGTTAACTGTTATGGGCCAACAGAAAACACCACCTTTAGTACGTGTTATCCCATCCCTAAAGAGGGTGACCTGACGGAAATTCCTATTGGTAAAGCGGTTAATGGCGATCATATGTTCATACTCGGACCGAGTATGGAGCTATTACCTAAAGGGTGCGTGGGAGAGCTATACGTAGGTGGTGATGGTTTGGCGAAAGGCTATTTAAATCGTCCAGATATCACCGCAGAGCGATTTGTAGCGAATCCATTCGTTACTAAAGTGTCAGGCGCAAGTGCGCGTTTATATCGCACAGGTGACCTAGTTAGATATAACTCAGACAACCATGTTGAGTATGTTGGTCGCTCGGATGACCAAGTAAAAATTCGCGGATTCCGCATCGAGCCAGGAGAAATTGAAAATGAAATCAACAGCCTAGTGAGCGTTGATTCTTCAGTCGTGCTGGTGAAAAGCATTCACTCGAGCAAGCAACTGGTTGCCTATGTCAAACTAAAAACGCTTAACAATGAGATTGCTGAAGCTGACGAGCAGCTTGCAACAATCAAGACAGAGCTAAGCGATAAAATGCCAAGTTACATGCAACCAAGTTACTGGGTTGTGGTAGACGTTTGGCCTATTAACCCCAATGGTAAAGTCGATAAAAAGGCGCTTCCAGAGCCCGTTCATAGTACCAACAATCAATTAGTACTGCCTACGACGCAGCTAGAACAAAAACTACTTCAGATATTTTCGGAACTACTACATATAGAGCCTGAGCATATCAGCGTAACGGACAACTTCTTTGAGTTAGGCGGGCACTCTTTGTTGGCAGTGCGTTTATCGTCAGAAGTGCGTGCTCAGTTATCTTTAGAGTTGAAAGTGCAAACCGTATTTGATGCACCGAGCATCGTGGAAATGGGTCGGGTTTTGGCCGCTAGTACGCCATTGCACTTGCACAACCCATTAAAGCCAGTGGCACGTGATGGGTCGTTCATTCCAGTTTCTTTTTCTCAACAAAGACTCTGGTTTATCAATAAGCTACAAGGTAAAACACCAGAGTACAACATGCCGAGTGCATTTCGTGTAAGCGGTGATTTGAATCTGCAAATCGTTGAACAAGTACTCACGCAAATTATCGAAAGACATGAAGTATTACGCACGGTGTATGTCGATCATGGCGACTATGCAACACAGAAAATTTTAACCCCAGAGCAGGCGAGTTTTTCAATTGGACGCGTTGATCTCAGTGAGGTGCCCAGCAACAAACAAAGTGGTTTGGTAAAGCAAATGACCGCTGAGTTTATGACCGACGCGTTTGATTTAAGTCACGATCTGATGTTGAAAGCCTGCTACATCAAACTAGGTAATGACAAAGGTATTTTAGCCTTTAATTTGCATCATATCGCAGCAGATGGCTGGTCGATGCAAATTATGAAAAAAGAGTTTTTTGCGCTGTATCATGCATGTGCTCAGGGTCAACCCAATCTGTTACCGCCACTTGCGCTGCAATACGCAGATTATGCGCATTGGCAACGTCGTGAGTTGGAAGAGAGCACCAGTGCGCAACAATTAGAGTATTGGCAATCACAACTTAAAGACTTACCACCCGTACATAGTTTGCCACTGGATTATCCTAGAAGTGAGCAACGTGCGCGACGTGGTGGTATGTTATCACGTTCACTGGGTGCTGATGTGGCACAGGCACTTAATGCGCTAGCCTCAGAACATAAGCTAACGCCATTTATGTTGTTACATGGCGCGGTGGCACTTGTGTTAAGTCGACATAGCAATAGTGCCGATATTGTTATCGGTACACCGGTTGCGAACCGAACGCAAGCGGAATTAGAGTCTTTGATAGGTTACTTTGCCAATACATTGGCGCTTCGCGTAAACACAGAACATCAAACGCTTGAGCAATATTTGGCGCATGTTCGTTTAACGCACCTGGATGCACAATCCAACCAAGATATACCTTTTGATCAACTGGTTGAAAAACTGAAAGTGCAACGCAGTGCGGCCTATTCACCTATTTTTCAGATCATGTTGACGACATTTACCGGATTTGGCATCAGTAGTGAACAAGAGCAGCAGTCATTCCGTTTGCCGGGTGTGCAAATGGAAGCGATGTCTGGTGATACCACACAAATAAAGTTCGACCTAAACATAGAGTTAGGTCTGGACGATGCAGGGGTTCAAGTTAATTGGAGTTTTGATGAAGGACTATTCAGTGCTGAGCACATCGCGCAATTAGCGAGTCATCTTGATAATGCCCTTGTCGCTTTAAGCAAACTTGTTCAGCAGCCACATAGCTCGCTCGCTACTTTACCGCTGTTATCAGATCAAGAAATACACCATCAAGTAACGGAATTAAATAGTCATCAAGGTGACTTTATCGATCAGTTGGGTATTCATCAACTATTTGAACAGCAAGCGGCAGAAACACCAGAAACAGTGGCGTTATGGTTAGATGAAGAAGCGATTAGCTATCGAGATCTCAATGAGCGCGCGAACCAAGTGGCACATTATTTACGCCAACAAAGTGCTGTCATGCAGCATGGGCTTGTCGGGTTGTGTGTCGATCGCTCATTAGAGATGGTGGTAGGTATGTTGGGCATTTTAAAAGCGGGTGCGGCTTACGTACCGCTAGACCCGAATTTACCCACCAAGCGTCTCGAGTTTATCGCCCAAGATGCGAATTTATCACTGATCCTGACGCAATCTCAGTTGAAGTCGAAACTGAGTGCCTTGGAAGCCTCTCTCATCAGCTTAAATGATCACAGTGACGTTGATTATCACCAAGCGGATGTTCACAACGTGACTGACGCTCAGACGTCATTTGATACGGCGCGTTTAGCTTATGTTATCTATACCTCGGGTACGACAGGCAATCCAAAGGGCGTGTTAACAAGTCACCGCTCGGTTATGGCATTTGATAGCGCATTTATGGAGCAGCTATCGCTATGTGGTGCAATGCCGCAAAGCTGGTTGTGGTTACCTTCATTTGCTTTTGATGCGGCAACGAAAAGTCTGCTGATGATTTGCCGAGGTGTCAGTACGGTGATCGTCCGTGCCAGCGATGCTAAGTCGCCGGAACAGGTTGCCCAGTTAGCGGCCAAACACGCGGTCACCATCGTTAATTCTACCCCTCAATTCTTAGGGCAGTTAGTGATGCAAAAAACACTACCAAGTGTGCATCTTATCTCGAGTGGTGACTGGCTTCATGGGCAAGTATTTGAGCAACTTTGGCAGTATAAAGAGCAGCATAAAACGGTACTCATTAATGCCTATGGCCCAACGGAGACAACGGTAAACAGTAGTTATGGCCAGATCACCGATAAAGTCAGCCACATCGGGCGTCCCTGTAAGAACTCGCAGCTATTTATCTTAGATGAAGGTGCTAGAGTGCTTCCTATGGGAGTAGTAGGGGAACTCTACATTGGCGGCGAAGGGGTTGCAAAAGGATATCTAAACAGACCTGAACTGACGGCAGAGCGGTTTGTCGCCAATCCATTTTCACAAGATGAGAAATCGCAAATATATCGCACGGGCGATTTGGTGAGATATCTACCGGATGGACGTATTGAATATGTTGGTCGATGTGACGATCAGGTGAAAGTGCGAGGCTATCGCGTTGAGTTAGGTGAAATTGAAGCACGAATTATGGATGTGCAAGGGGTTGAGTCTGTGCTGGTGACGGTGAACGAGCGTCAAGGTATACAAGAACTTGCGGCTTACATTCAGCCGAAGAGCTGTGATGTTGAAGCCAGTCAGCTGGTGAAGACGTTGCGTTTGCAATTGGCTCAGAGTTTGCCCGATTACATGGTGCCGAGTGGCTTTGCACTCATTGAGCAGTGGCCATTAACGAACAATGGAAAAATAGACAAGCGTGCCCTGCCTGCCGTTGATATGAGTTTGGCGCAAGGGGAATACATAGCGCCGGATACGGCCTTGGAAAAGCAGCTTGCCTTGATATGGAGTGAAAAGCTGGAAATCGCGGCCGAGGCACTTAGTGTGACAGCCAATTTCTTCAGTGTGGGTGGGCATTCATTGATGGGCTTGTCAGTCGTGAATGAAATCAATGAAAGGTGTCCAATTGCAGAACCATTAACGGTGAAAAGCTTGTTTAACTACCCAACGATCCGTGCGTTGGCGGCAATGATAGACAGCGGCTGTGATGCAAGTTCAGTGCAAAGCATCGATGTGTTACATGATGCAGGGGCCGCTTTACCAACCTTGTATTGTGTGCCGGGGACATTGGGGCTATCGAATAGTTTCAGTGCGATTGCCGCTGCCCTAGCAGGAACAATGAATGTGATGGCGTTTAACCATCACGGCGTAATGGATGATAGAGCAGCACACACGAGCATCACAGACAATGCACAAGCTTTTGCGGAGCTGATTATGCGCCAACATGCTCGCCAGCACCGAGTGTACTTAGCTGGCCACTCATACGGTGGGGCTGTGGCGTTGGAAATGAGTCGTGAGTTGGAGCGCCATGGTTTCAAAGTAAGTTTGCTATTGCTTGATACGTTATTGAATCAAGCAACAAACGAGCAAGAACAAGACAGCGCATTGCTGCGCGCGATCACAAGCAAGGTCGATACGCAAACTGCACACAGACTCAGTGGTGTATATCGTCAGCAATCAAGGCTATTTAGCGAATACCGCTTTGCAGAACCTGTTGAGGCTGATGTGGTGCATATCATCGCGCAAGAACACCAAGAGCGTGTGTTTGAGTTTAATAACAACTGCTCGGGAATGACGCAGGGCAGATACGATACGCGAGTAGCGCCAGGCAATCACTTCACCATGCTCAAAAACGAGGGCGCGTTAAGTATTGCTGGATTTATATATAACTTAGTGTCAGAGCAAGTTGAGAAAACAACTGCTGACTCTAGCAACTTTGCCTTAAAGGCATAATTATAGAGGTTTTATGTTTAGCTACTTTTTTAAACAGCACAAGTTATTGTTGCTCATGGCTTGTCTGATCAGTGGTGCATCAGCTGCCATCGCATTGTGGTTATTTGCCACAATAGGCAAAGTGGGGGAGACTGGCGCAGCCAGTTTCCGCCTTGACCTTTTTGCACTGGCTTTGCTGTGCTTTGTTGCGTTGTCTATGTGCTCTGCTGCTTTTTTATCGAGGTTGAGTTCGCGCGCGACGCGCTCGGTGAGACAAACCCTCGTCAAAAGAGTGATGTCGACCAGTTATGCTGATTTCGACAATATAGGCACAGAGAAGTTATACAACGTGCTTATCAATGATGTCAGCTCAATTTCTTCCGCGTTGTCTGAAATGCCGACTTTTCTGTATAACGCATTGCTCTTAACGATCTGTTTGAGCTACTTGGCGTACCTATCACCAGATATGTTCGGCATATTGGCGGGAGGGATTTTGCTGTCTGCGATTATTTCTCGTACATTGATCCGTCGGCTGTCTGCTAAATCACGCTTACTACGTCAAAGCGAAGATGTATTGATGGAGAGCTATAAAGGGCTGCTCGAGGGTTTTGCGCAGTTGACTATTTCAAAACAACGTAGCAAACATCATTACGACAATGAGCTGCTCCCGAGCATAGAGCAAATGTGTGATAGAGAGCGCCAAGTGCGGTTCAATTGGGATGTGAACCGCGGTTTTACCAGCATGTTGGTGTTTATGCTGCTCGGCATCATCATTGCTGCGAGCCAATACCTTAATAAGCCAGAAGTGTTGTTAAGTTATGTGTTGATCATCACCTTCAGTGCAAGTCCATTTGCGGCGGTAATGAATCTTGTTCAGCAATTTGCAAAGGCTAAAATTGCGCTTGATAAGATTGCGGGTTTTGCGATTGCGCAAGAAAAGCCAACCGAACAACTCTTTGACTTACAGCCTACTTTGCAATGGCAAAAAATCGAGTTTAAAGACATTTACTTTCAATACCCACAAAAAGGGTCGGAAGTGCCATTTTCATTGGGCCCCATTAATGTGACCTTGAATAAAGGCGAAACGCTATTCATCACCGGCGGGAACGGCAGTGGTAAATCAACCTTTATTAAACTGTTGCTCGGCTTTACGCAAGCTTCATCCGGTACAGTCATTATTGATGGTAAAGAGTTGGATGTCGCCGACATCGGTGCTTATCAGGCGTTATTTACGCCAATATTAGCAAATTTCTATCTATTCAACGATGTGCTTAATCGCGAAGGCAATGTGGTCGGAAAAGACACCATTGACCCTCTGTTACACAAATTTGAGATGCAAAGCAAAGTCAGTATCGACAACGATCGCTTTGTGTCGACAAGCTTATCTCAAGGGCAAAGAAAACGCCTGGCATTGATCAATTCAATCGTAGAAGAGTGCGATGTATTTGTGCTGGATGAGTGGGCCGCAGACCAAGACCCTCATTTTAGAGCGGTTTTCTATCAACAGATCCTACCTTGGCTCAAAGCACGAGGAAAAACCATTGTCGCGGTCACGCATGACGATAAGTATTTTGCGCAAGCCGATATGCGTGTGGTGTTTGATTCGGGGGTTTCACAGTTACTCAATGATGAAGCACTTGATGCCCATACATCGCAACAAGAGAACAAACAACTCCAGTTTGCCAGCTAATTGATTAGGCAAAGAGACGGCCATTAAGCGATTAATGGCTGATGAATTAAAAAGAATAAAAACGACGGAGACATTATGAATACGAGCCCCAATATGAACAGTGATGCAGTCAGTGCTGTTGACGCGTTGTTTTACCCGTTATCACGAAATGAGTTTATGGCGCAAAATTGGCCAGACAAATTCCATGTCGTGCATGGCAATGAGGCGCTGTTACAAGCGCTGATCGGTGATCCTGATTTTTCTTCCATCGAAAGATTAGTGAATGCGCCCAGCGACCATGATTTACGTGCCGACTATACCCGCACTAATTTACCAAGTCAGTTCGGTATCTCGCCGCAGCAAGCTGTTGATTTATATCATGAAGGTTGCACCATTTATTCTCGTCGATTACTGAATGATGTGGCCAACAAATGGTGTAAAGAGCTTGATCAAGTATTTGGTTTAGTACCAGGCACAGCCCAGATCAATGCATTTGCCTCTCAAGCAGGCCCCGGACTGCCTTGGCATTGGGATGCGCAAGAAATCTTTATTGTGCAAGTGAGCGGTAAAAAGCGTTGGCATGTTGCTGCGAATGAAGCGGTGAGCTGGCCGACAAAAGGTGGTCGTGCAGGTGCTGATTATCCCCCCGAAGTCGCTTATCAACTTAATAACCCCGAGCAGCCGATCAGTGAACCGAGTGAGTATGAAACTATCGACTTAGAGCCCGGCTCCGTCATGTTCTTGCCTCGTGGATATTGGCATCGAACAGAAAATATTGATGAAAGTATGCATCTGGTATTGCAAGTAAACCTGCTTAATTGGCGAGATGTGTTTACTTATCTAATGAACAACGTGCCGCTGTTTTACGGGGAACATTGGCGCAAACCAAGCCAGTCGCTCTCTCCAGATAAACTATTTACCTCAGGGTTGGAAGAGTTCCAACAATGCTGCGCGCAACTGAATGAGCTGGCGACACCACAAGGACTTATGAAAATGATGCAAACTTACGCCAATTCGCGCAAGTAGCATGTTTCGTTTTAACTGTCATGTAGGAGAAATTTCAATGGGTAGAGCTGTTGTCATGATATTGGCTGTATTACTTGGACAATCAGCCATAGCCAAAACGATTGTCGATACATCACCAGTTACCACGAATCAAGGTGGCATTGAGTTTAAAATGCTGGGTAAAGTAACCAGTTATGACGAAGTTACTTTAGCTGGGTATAGCAATGCACACCTTGAGTTTGTGAAAAAGCCGGGCAGCATCGTTAAAGCCGGTGAGGTTGTTGCTAAACTGGATACGCAATTTCTTGAGATTGAACGCGCGTTAGCCGAAGTTGAAGTAACAAAGGCGCAAGATAAATTGGCGTACCTTAATAAGAAACTAAAAAGAAATCAGTCTCTTCGAGAAACGAATAGTGTTTCACAAGAGATTTTAGACACCTTAGAACAAGAAATATCAGTAGCCAATGGTGAGTTGGCTAAAGCGCGCCTAACGCTCAAAGATTTGCAGCTGAAGTTACGCAATGCGGTGATGGTGGCGGATGTTGATGCAGTGGTCAGTGAACGCTTTTTAAACCGAGGGGATTATGTCAGCGTCGGGACAAGTGTCGCCAAGTTAATTCCATTTAACAGCATCGAGCTGGTGGCACAGTTACCCATCGAATATCGGGCCGAATTTTCTCGAGGTACGCCCATTGAGATAAATAGCCACTTGGGGCATTACTTGGTAACCATTGCTCGAGTTTTGGAAATTTCAAATAACGATACGCAATCTATCCAAGTTTTCATCACACCCAGTGATGCGTTGAGTCATCAACTCGTGATTGGCAGCCAAATTAGCTTAACGGCGAATTTGGCCGGTAAAGGCACGTATTCGGTGCCGCTGGATGCAGTGATCCCCGAGAAGAATGGTGCCTATGTATTCAAAGTGGATAAAGCCAATAAAGTTGAAAAAGCGCTGATTAATGTACTGGCCAGTAAGGAAGATCGTTATATCGTAACGGGTGCCATCAGTGCGGGCGATGAGTTGGTAATACGCGGAATGCGTAGTCTAAAAAGTGGCGATGAGGTGGTAAACCGTGCCAAACAGGAGCGCCAAGATGACAACATTTAGCCTCAGCAAGCCTTATTATGTCGCAGCTGTGTCGATTGTCTTACTTGTATTGGGTGTTATATCGGCACTTAATTTACCTGTGCAGTTATTACCAGAAATCAGCAAAAATGAGATAGTGATCACGAACACCTGGCCACAAGCGTCTCCAGAAGAAGTGGAGCGTGAAATTACAGAGCCAATGGAAGAACTGCTCTCGAAAGTGAATGGCGTGGTGGAGTACAAGTCAGACATTTCATTGGGTAGCAGCAAAACGAATTTGCGCTTTGCTTCTGGCACAGATATGAATCAGGCATACATTGATGTGATTGATCGTGTTAATCAAATCAAAACGTTACCTAAAACTGCACTGGAACCAAAAATTAAAAACTTGGCCATTAACAATAGAAGCTCTGTGGCCACATTGTTGTTGTCGCCAAAAGACCAAACCATCTTGCTGGATAGAGATGATTTTACAAAAATCTATGAGCAACAATTAAAAAACCGCTTACTTTCCATTGACGGAGTAAAGAGCCTCTCCGTCGCGCTTAATCCGACCGAGAAAAGGATCACAGTACGATTTGACCCGCACCGATTAGCCATGTACGAAGTGACATTGCCCGAAATGAAAGAAGCGCTCAACAATTCTTTAAACTCGAGTGGTGGTCAGGTTGAACAAGGTGGACGTGAATTTACGGTACGTTTTAAAGGGCGTGTTGAAGTAGATGAACTTTACCAAATTGTAGTAAAACAAAAAGCGCAAAGAGACATTCGCTTGGGTGAACTGGCCACTGTCAGCCTAGACTATGTGAGCGATGCAAGCCCAGTTTATTGGAACGGCAAAAATGCGTTTTATATTTCTATTTACCCTGCCAGTAACGCAAATACGCTTAAGCTCATTGAGTCCATCAATCAGCATTTAATCGAACTCAATCAAGATGTGCTTGGGCCTCGCGGCATGCTACTTGAAAATAGCAGTGATGATTCAAAAAATATCACCAATGCTATGGATATGCTCAAAGGCAACCTGCTACTTGGTATTGTGCTGGCAACCGTGGTGTTATTTGCCTTTATTCGCAGTAAAACGACCATTTTGGTGATTTTTTCGAGTCTGCCGTTATCAATACTATGCACCTTCATTGTTTTATCATTGCTTGAGCGCAGTTTTAATATTATCTCGATTGCGGGGGTCGCTTTATCGACAGGCATGATCTTAGATGCGGCCATCGTCATCGTCGATAGTATTGTGCGACGCAAAGAGCAAGGCGCATCAACACTGGAAGCGGTCAAAGAAGGAGCTAGCAGTGTATCGGGGGCGTTAGCAACCTCGGTTATTTCCAGTGTCGTGGTCTTTATTCCAATTGCACTTATGGAAAGCGCTGAAGGGCAGTTGTTCCACGATTTAGCGATTACCATATCGGTGGCACTCATGAGTTCGTTGCTGGTCTCGATGAGTGTGATCCCGCTGTTGCTCAAATTCTTTTTAAACAAATCGTCATTGAACACGCAATCACATCCTGTGATTGATAAATCAGCCAGTGCCATTACACGCGCGGTGAAAGATAAAAAAGTGGCGATCGCCTTGGTTTTCGCACTTTTTATTGTGCCTGTACTTGGCTTAAAGTGGGCCATGCCACATGCAGAGGTGCTCCCTCAGGTGAAAGGTAATATCGCTTGGGGTTATTTGAACTTTAATCAGTCACTGAATGATGAAGCGGTTAAATCAGAGGTGATCCAACCGTTGATTGAAAAAATAGAAGGCCATATTGCATCAGGGCAACCGCCATTTATTTATGACTATTTAATTTACTCAGACGGTGACAAAAGTGCGACAGTGCTAGTGAAAGGCAATGATGATACGGATGTGGCAGAGATCAAAAACTGGCTACGCAAAGAGCTTGCGCTCAATGATGCACTCTATCAGATTTATTCTGGCGTCGAATCCATTTTACGCACCAGCTTGTCCAATAGTCGAGAAGTGTCGATAGATTTGAGCGGTAAAGATTTCGAGCATTTACAGTCAGTCGGCAAACAAGTGAAAGAGCTAGTGCGCGCGTCATTTCCCGATGTACGCGTTCGTACCAATATTCCACTTGAGTTAGCAAATCCAACGTATGTGTTTGCTCCAATCAATGACAGAATGTTTAGTCTTGGGGAAAATCAGCAAGGCTTATCAACAAAATTGGCGGCGATGAATTATGGGTCATATGTCACAGAGTACTTCGACGGTAACCAAACCTTACCTCTCTTCTTGCAAGCCCATGAATGGCAAAGTGTCGATCAACTTTTGGATGCGCCGTTTTTCTTTCCTGGGAAGGGCGCAGTCCCATTACGCTCAATGGTCAATTATGAATTGAGTGTGAGCGCACAAGAGTTGTTCCGTCTAAATGGACATCGTACGCTGTCTGTGAAAGTGACGACGCCAGATGGGATAGCGTTACAAGATTTCATTTCTCAGCTTAAAGAGCAAGTTGGGCCGCAAATTCAGCCTTTGTTGGCAGATAATGAATTCTTTAGTTATCGCGGCAGTGCCAGTCGCTTACAACAGTTAATAAGTGAAATGCAGAGCCAATTCTTATTCGCGACATTGTTGCTGTTATTGCTCGTTATAGCTCTGTTTCAATCGGTGAAGTATGGGGTGCTCTGTTTACTGTCACTACCCGTGGCTATCTTTGGCGGTGCGCTATCGCTGCAACTGGTGAATGTATTTGTCTTTCAACCGATGGACATAATTACCATGCTTGGCTTCATTATTCTCATTGGTTTGGTGATCAACAACGCCATCTTGTTTGTTGAATTTTACCGGGCTCAGCTAGATGAAATAAATGACCATTTTGCAGCCATTGAATCGGCCATTCGTAATCGTAGTCGCGCTATCTTGATGAGCTCCCTGACCAGTATATTTGGTATGTTGCCCTTGGCACTACTGCCGGGTACCGGGGTTGAGATCTATCGAGGTTTAGCCGTCATCATTGCCGCTGGAATGCTGTGCAGTTTGCTATTTTCTCTACCGGTACTGTCTGCTTTGTTAACCTTAACGCACCGTGAGAAGCGTGACCAAGCACAGCCAAAAATTAAGGCCGCAATCAGTCTTGCTGTCAGCAATGATACATCCACCGAATCACTGCAATATACCCAAGTAAAATAGGAACTCGCAATGAAATATATAATGACCGGATTAACACTGTTGGCCGCTTTTTCTGCCAACGCCGTGCAGGTGAATACATGTCAGCTGAATACTGATTTGCATTATCAAGTTGAAGGCCAGACACTCACCGTCGCACATGATGGAACACAACTGGTGTTAGATGCGGCGTCTTCACGACTGACCGATAAAAAAAGTGACATAAAGCACACAGAAGTCGTGCAGTTAGACGCTTCTCTACGCGCAGCACTTAGCGATATGAAGCAAATGCAACTCGCTACTTTTAAACTTGAACTGCTAGGGGGGACGCTGGCTAAATTATCACATGACCAGCCTCTGCCCAAAGATGCACAGAAAATCATTCAGTTATTAGCCCAGACATTTGATGGATCACAACAATATCAGCGCTATACCGGACTGAATGTTGAGCATGCAAAATGGCAAACCAAGTCACAGCAGCTAGCGGCACAATATTATGCATCTTTAGCAGGTGTGTTAGAGAGCGCCGTTGCGTCTGACTCTGATGATTCGTCCATCATTGAACTGCTGAGTGAGCGTCAGCCTCCGATTGGAGAACGCGTCGAGCAGTTATCAGCAAGCTTATGTGAAAATGCAAAAAATGTGGCGCAGTTACAGCAATCGCTTAAGTCCGAGTCTTGGTTTTTATCAACAGTTGAATTGGCTCAAATCGACGTTAAAAGCTATGCGAAACGTTAATGGCATATTGTAACAAGCGAACGTAATCACTGGCAGCGAGTGATGAACCCATTTGGGGTGTTGTTGTGTAGAAGGCCTCGTAGCATGTGACGAGGCCTTTTTATTTGGGTTGTTACAAATGGACATTAGAGTTTCAGCGTTTTGCGTAACAGGGAGTGGTGATCTGAAAGTGCACTTTTTGTATAGTGCTTATCATCGTTGTCAAAGCTAGTTACAATAGCCGATATTGTGTATAGGGTAAGTAATACGCCTATGCTTAGTTGTTTCTATAAAGTTGTATATACAGCTGATATTTAAGGATATTGTGTTCATGGCGCTCACTTCAATCATTCTTGCTGCGGGTAAAGGCACCCGTATGCGTTCAAAATTACCCAAAGTTTTGCATGCGATTGCGGGCAAACCTATGGTTCAGCATGTGATTGACAATGCTGCAACACTCGGCTCTTTGCAGGTAAACCTTGTTTATGGACATGGCGCTGAGCAGTTAAAAGCAGCACTTGCACACAATCAAGTGAACTGGGTTCATCAAGCGGAGCAACTTGGAACGGGTCACGCAGTGGCGGTAGCCAAAGAGCATATTGGTGATGATGACACGGTGTTAATTTTGTACGGTGATGTCCCTTTAACTAAGCGTGAAACACTAGAACGCTTACTTGCCGTCACGCCTAAAAACGGTTTATCCGTGCTGACGGTGACTTTAGACAACCCGATGGGTTATGGCCGAATGATCCGTGAGAATGGCAAGTTAGTCGGGATTGTCGAGCAAAAAGATGCGACGCCAGAACAACTTGCCATCAACGAAATCAACACAGGCATCATGGCAGCCAATGGACGTTTACTGAAAAAATGGCTTGGACAGCTATCAAACGACAATGCACAAGGTGAATATTACCTGACAGATATTGTTGCTATGGCACACAGTGAAGGCGTTGAGATCACGTCTGCGCAACCTGAACACCCAATGGAAGTGGAAGGGGCGAATAACCGTGTGCAGTTGGCGGCATTAGAGCGAGCTTATCAAGTTTGGCAGGCTGAAACATTGATGCTCAATGGGGCGAGTTTAGCGGACCCAAGTCGTATCGATGTGCGTGGCACGGTTAAAACTGGGCAAGACGTACAGATAGACGTTAACGTGATTTTTGAAGGCGATGTCGTGTTGGGCGATGATGTTGTGATTGGTCCAAACTGCGTACTGAAAAACTGCACCATCGGAGATGGTGTCATCGTGAAAGCCAATACCATGATTGAGGATGCACAAGTGGCTGCGAAGTGTACTTTGGGTCCGTTTGCACGCTTGCGCCCGGGCGCAGTGATGGAAGAAGACTCGCATGTGGGTAACTTCGTGGAAATGAAAAAGACCCGTTTAGGTAAGGGCTCAAAAGCCAATCATTTAACCTATCTTGGAGATGCTGAGATTGGCGAAAAAGTGAACATTGGCGCGGGCACAATCACTTGTAACTATGATGGTGTGAATAAATCAAAAACCATTATTGGCGATAATGCCTTTATTGGCTCTAATTCAGCATTGGTTGCCCCGGTCACAATCGGTGAAACGGCGACGGTTGGCGCAGGTTCCGTGATCACGGCGAAGGTTGAAAATGAGCAACTGGCTGTTGCGCGTGCTAAGCAACGTAATTTATCTGGCTGGCAGCGACCCACAAAAAAGTCTTAAGCAAATGAAAATAGAGCGCTTTTTAGGCTAATGCCGATCAGTTAAGAAATATTTCAATGATCGGTTGACCGATCTTTTGAAGGCTTCAAAATCCGATATCAGTTTACTGGTATCGGATTTTTTAATGGAATTGTCAGAAGCACTTGCTCGCACATCTATTTCTCGTCTCACTGAATTTCAAAGCTTGGCTGATGTTTTAGAGCCAGAGATTATACAAGCCTGTTTAGATTCTAATGGTGTAGCAACATTGCGTAAACGCAAGCTACCAATGGACGCTATGATTTGGGCTGTCATTGGTATGTCCTTGTTCCGAACGGAGTCCGTTCGTCAGCTAATTAACAAGTTAGATATCGTCTTACCTCAAGACGTGGATTATGTCGCCCGAAGCGCCGTCACTCAAGCTAGAAAAAAGCTAGGTAGTAATGTAGTACAAGATGTTTTTTACCGTACAGCCCAAACTTGGCATGAACGTGCGGAGCATCCACATTGGAATGGCCTTAATATTTACGGTGTTGATGGTGTAGTTTGGCGAACGCCTGATAGCAGTGCAAACAGTGCTGCCTTTGCCCGAACAGCCAATAAAGCCAGTTGCGCTGGTTATCCGCAAGTCAGGATGGTCTGCTTAATGGAGTTAAGCAGCCACCTCATACTGGGGAGCGCTTTTGATAGTGTAAGTGAAAACGAGATGAATCTAGCGAGCAGACTCATTAACCATATTCCTGATAATAGCTTGACGCTCTTCGATAAGGGGTTTTATTCACTCGGCTTGCTACATGAATGGGAGCAAAAAGGAAATAACACGCATTGGTTGCTCCCCCTCAAGAAAGGCACTCAGTATGAAGTTGTTGATAGCTTAGGGAAGCAAGATAAGCTAGTTCGTCTAACAATGACGCCGCAGGCTAAGAAGAAGCGCCCTGACTTACCCGACTCTATAACAGTGAGATTATTGACTAGGCGAGTGAAAGGAAAAGAAGTAAGCGTGCTCACATCAATGACTGACGCCATGGCATATCCAGCTTCGGAGATTGTAGATTTATATGCGCACCGCTGGGAAATTGAAATGGGCTATCGAGAAATGAAGCAACACCTATTGGAAAGTCGATTCACCTTGCGCAGCAACTTACCGGAGCTAATTCACCAAGAGCTATGGGGCTTGTTACTAGCTTACAACCTTATCCGCTACAAAATGGTATTGATGGCTAAATCGCTAAAAAGTGTTTACCCAAATCAACTTAGTTTCAGAGATGCTTCATCACATATCATCTACAAACTTACTCAAATGCCAATATATGCCCCAGGCAATGTCCCTAAAATCATCTTGGATATAGAAAGAAATGCTAGTCAGTTTAAACTTGAGGGAAAACGAGAGCGAAGTTACCCGAGGGTATTGAAGGTGTCTAAAAACCGATATCCGGTTGCTAAACGTAACAATGCCGTTCACCTTAAGTGAACGGCATTAGCTTTTTAGGCGCTCTTTTTTGTTGTTGATTGTTTGGAAAATGTAAATCAACACGATTAGCTCACAACGCGCATATTGCCTGTGAGAGAACTCGTAGCAGCATTCCTTTCTGTTACTGACCGTGGTACATTGTCAGTTCAATGAAAAATCTTTAACAATATTGTTACCCGAAGTAGAGCTATGGAAAACTTATTCCGCAAAGAAGTCATGGAACACAAGCGGCATCGGCTTGAGGGGGCGGTTTCACTTGTTCAGCCTCCTGTATTCAGTACATTAACTATGCTGATAGTCGCTGTTGTTGTAGTCAGCTTGGTGTTTTTAGCACTGGGCAAATATACGCGCAAGGAGAGAGTAACTGGGATAGTTGAACCCAATACAGGGGTGCTGCGACTTAAAGCATCGCAAACTGGCGTCATATCTGAGATCCTTGTTAAAGAAGGTGCATTGGTTGAAAAGGGCACCCCGATTTTACGTATTGCGTCCGCTAAACATAGCAAGCATGCCATCGAACTCAACCAAGCGCTGTTAAATCAGTATACCTTTCAATTACACGGCCTTGAGCAACGCTTACAACAACAAAAGCTGCAAAACAAAATCGATTTGCAAGAGCTGCAAAGCAAGAAAGTCACGGCGCAAGCAAGGTTAGTGGAGCTTAATCGACAGGCAAAAACATTTGCCGAGCGCTTGAAGCTCAATGAGCAAATGGTCGATCAGATCAGCACCTTAAAAGGCACCGGTTATATCTCTGAGCTGGAATTACAGCGCCAGCGAGACACTTTGCTGTCGTTGGAGCAGCAAGCTTCAAATATTGAGTCGGAGCGTTTGTCGTTGCAGAGCCAAATTGAGCAGTTGTCTAGCCAACTTGAGAAGTTACCACTTGAGCAAAGCAGCGTGTTATCTCAGCTGGAGTCGCAAAAAGCAGAGCTTCAAATCCAGTTATCTTCTATTGAACAGCAACGCTTGGGTGAACTTAGAGCACCGACGACAGGGGTGATCAGCGGTTTGCTCGCCAAAGTAGGCAATAATGTGGTGAGTGGACAAAACTTGCTGACTATTTTGCCTGAACATAGCCAAATGCAGGCGGTGGTATTTGTGCCTACAGAGGCATTTGGTTTTGTGAATGAAGGGCAGAAAACTCGCTTGCGCTATCACGCATTTCCCTATGAAAAATTTGGTGTGTATGACGGTGAAATTATTGAAGTTAGCCAATCGGTTATTTTTCCTGATGAAACCAGTACACCGGGTATTATCACAGCGCCAGCCTATCGTGTGGTGGTGGCACTTGAACAACAACAAGTACAGGCGTACGGCAAAGCATCTGCGTTGCGCCCCGGTATGACGCTAGAAGCTGACATTATCATTGAAGAGCGCTCGTTGCTGCGCTGGTTGTTCGATCCCGTATTTAGTATTCAAGGTCAGCTATAGGCTGAGGAGTTTGAGAAAGTATTATGCATGTTGAAGACGAAGCGCCGGTAGCGAAGCTACAGTTTTGGTCAAGGAAATCACTGCCCATTATTTTGCAGTCAGAGGCGGCTGAATGCGGTCTTGCTAGTTTAGCCATGGTGGCAGCCTATCATGGCTATCACAGCGATCTTACCTCCTTAAGGCAACGTTTTAATATCTCCCTCGAGGGGGCGACGCTGCTCGATATTATGCACTTTGCAGAAAAGCTCGAGCTGACTTCTCGACCTTTACGTATTGAGTTAGAAGATTTAGACGCATTGCAAACACCCTGTATTTTGCATTGGAATATGAACCATTTTGTGGTGCTCAAAAAAGCCAATGAAAAGCGTATTGTGATCCACGACCCCGCTTCAGGAGAGAAAACCTTCACGCTAGAAGAGGCATCAAAGCACTTTACGGGTGTGGCATTGGAGCTGACACCAACCAAAAATTTTGAGACAAAAGAATCCAGGCCATCTTTACGATTTGCTGATTTTTGGAGTCGTATTACCGGTCTGAAGCGCTCGCTATTTTTGATATTTGCTTTGTCACTGTTGTTACAAGTCTTCACGTTGGCGTCTCCTTATTACATTCAGTTGGTGATAGATGATGTGGTGCTCTCGGGCGACACGTCGCTGCTTACCGTATTGGCACTGGGGTTTTTCCTTGTCATGGTCTTTGAGATAGCCACCAATGCGTTGCGTGGTTTTACGTTGCTGCATTTTGGTAACCAAATGAACATCCAACTGGGGGCTAATTTATTCCATCACCTTGTACGCTTGCCTTTAAGCTACTTTGAAACGCGGCACATGGGCGATGTGGTTTCTCGTTTTGGTTCACTGCAACAGGTTAAGCAATTACTCACAACTGGGGTTATTGAAGCGATTATTGATGGTTTAATGGCTGTGATCACTCTAGGTATGATCTTTTTTTACAGCCCCACATTGTCATTTGTTGTTTTAGTGGCGGTTGTGGCATACGCACTGGTGCGCATCGCGATGTACAAACCATTTCGTGCCATCAGTGAACAAGAGATCATGGCACGCGCCGAAGAAAGCTCGAACTTTATGGAAACGGTGCGTGGCATCCAAACCATTAAACTGTTTGGCTCTGAAGTGAAGCGTGAAGGGCAATGGCAAAATCGCTATGCCAAAGCAATCAACCAAAACATTCGTTTGGGTAACTTCCAAATAGGCTATGACGCGATAAACCGAGCTTTATTTGGTATTGAAAATATCGTCGTTGTTTATTTGGCGGCGCACTTGGTGATCCAAGGGGGATTCAGTACCGGTATGTTGTTTGCGTTTATGTCCTATAAGCGTCAGTTTATGGATAAAACCGCGAATCTGATTGAAAAATTCATTGAATTCAAAATGCTAGGTTTACACTTTGATCGTATTGCTGACATTGCCTTAACCGAAAAAGAAGAGCTGCAACCGGAAAAGGTCAAACGACATACCATCGAAGGTGGCATCGAAATCAAGCGTGTCAGCTTTGCCTATTCAGATGCAACACCCAATGTATTGAATGAGTTGAGTCTAAAAATCAACCCGGGTGAGTCGGTGGCCATCACGGGTCCATCGGGGTGTGGTAAATCAACCTTACTCAAAATTATGCTTGGTTTGATCCCGGTTAAAAACGGCGAGGTGCTGATCGATGGCATTCCAATCGAGCAAATTGGTGCGCGTCAATATCGTCAGCAGATTGCCGCCGTGATGCAGGATGATGAGCTGTTATCCGGTTCGGTGGCTGACAATATTGCCTTTTTTGATACGCCAATTGATATGGAGCGTGTGGTGTATTGCGCCGATCTTGCGGCAATTCACGATGATATTAGTGCCATGCCCATGGGCTACGAAAGCTTGATTGGTGATATGGGTTCTAGCCTGTCGGGGGGTCAGAAGCAGCGCATTATTTTAGCGCGGGCTTTGTACAAAAACCCGAAAATTTTGTTTATGGACGAGGCGACTAGCCACTTGGATACCAATCTTGAGTCGGACATAAATGAAGCGGTTTCTCGATTGAAGATCACGCGGGTGATTATCGCGCACCGCAAAGAGACCATTGCCTCGGCGGATAGAGAAATTAAATTAAAAAAATATAAAGAAGAAGATAAAACCCAAGCTTAGCGACGCTTAGTGGTATAGCGATATAAGGGCGTACGCTGATTGTCAGCCCAACAGCTTGAATGTAAACGGTTAAGGATAATTATGGCTATTGAAAGTATATTAACAGCACAAAAAATAACAAAAATAGAAGCTATCATCAAAGAATTAGCAAAAGAGGTGATTACATTCGACTGTTCAAAACAAGCGCATGGATTGCTAAGTGGTTTGGCAGGACACCTACTCTTTTTGTATCAGGCGCATCAATACAATACCGATTGGGTCGATGAAACTCGGTTTGAAGAAAAGTTAGAACAACTACAAGATGCGCTTGGTGAACAGTCTTTTGAGATGAGTAATGGTCTAGCGGGGCAGGCATGGTTACTTGAGTATCTCAATCAGGGCAATGAAGAAGACTACGATGTTGAATTGCTTGAAGATATTGACAAACTGTTTGCTGACGCTTTGTCTATTTCACCGTGGCCTGGAGAGATTGAGTATGTACTAGGCATGGCAGGATACGCACCGTATGCGGCAAGGCGTGCGAAATACAGCGACCAAACCGCCTTGTATCGCGCGATTGTGGATGCCTTCAAAAGCACCATGGTTGAATTAAATGATGGCCATATTACTTGGTCTCAACCATCTAACTCTGTGTATCGTTTAGATAAAGATGATCTGATCAGCGCTGAGTACAACTTAGGCTTGGCGCATGGTGTACCCGCTGTGATTGCTGCCATTCTGCCCGCGTTATCTATCCCTAGCCTTAAAGATGAAGTCACAACGCTATTACTTGGTAGCTGTGATTGGTTAATCGCACAAGCGAGTCCAAACAAAGAAGATGAGAGTTGGTTTGGCAGTAGCGTGGGCAACGGCCATCGTTCTCGGTTAGGTTGGTGCTATGGTGACCTCACGATCGCACTGACACTCGCTAGAGTAGGACTGGCTCTAGACCGTCCGAGCTACGTTGAGTTTGCGCAACAAGTGGCGTTAAACAGCGTACCAAGAGACGCAAAATCGGGCAATATTATCGATGCGGGTATATGCCATGGCTCTGTTGGCTTAGTGTCTATTTATCAGTTACTTAACTATCTTATGCCGCATCCTCAGTTTGTTGCTGCGGCTGAGTATTGGCTGGATCACGCTTTGGCACAGTACGATGAGAAAGGATTGGAGTCGCTGCACGCATTTTACGGTATGGATAACACCTATAAGGCCGATTACGGCTTGCTTATGGGCTTTTCTGGTGTGGGCGTTGGTTTATTAAGTGTGTTGACCGACGATGTGGACTGGGCTGATTGCTTTTTAATGGCATAAGGAAAAACGGATGAGCAAAAACTCAAATCAAGGTATTGAAAGCGGTAAGTTTTTTGTCGTAAGAACGCCACGTTTAGCAATCGAACATCTCAGCGCCTATGCCGATAATACAGTCAGCAGTCAGCAAATTCTTGAAGATTGGTTAGCGTTGCCCGGGGTCATGGAAGCGCTGTATTTAGCCAGTCCATCACTACTTGAACGCATCGAACTGTGGCGTACAAAACCAGACTCGAAACAAGGTAAAAAGGTGGCGCAGGCACTTATCAAGTACATGGTGCGCATGTGTTCAAGACCGACACCATTTGGGCTATTTTCTGGTATTCATAAAGGGCAGGTGGGCGATCAAACACGATTGCAAGGCGGCTGCCACACAGAAGATAGCCGAAAAACCCGCTTAGATATGTTTTATTTATCTGCGTTAAAAGAGCACTTTATCAAGCATGCTTCGCGTTCGGACAATTTAAACTATAAGCCCAACCCATCGCATTATTTTGTTGCGCAGCAGTGTCGATATATCGAAACCTATTTATCCGACGACAACATGCAGTATCGACTCAGTGCCGTTGAAAGCGATGAATTTTTTAAGTTTGCTTTAGAGATTGCGAAATCAGGGCTGAGTTTCAATGCTTTAGTAGACGCATTTTGCGCACAATACCCGGATGCTGAACATGAAGACGTTGAAGGTTATATTCAAGACTTAATTGACGAAGGGGTGTTACTTGCGGATATCCCCTTGCCTTTGACTGGTGACTCACCAGATGCTGCATTGCTCAAGTCACTGCAACAAATTGGTGAACATGACACGGCGGACCATCTTGCAACCGCATTGGCGCAAATCACTGCGTTAGATGAACAGCGCAGTGGTGAGATAACGCCGTATAAGCAGTTGCTCTCTCACCTTGAGCAATTGCCCGTTAAAGTACAGGAAAACAAGCTCTTTCAATCAGATGTATATCGAAACTTTGAGCAGTGCCAGTTGAGCGAGCAAGAGCTTAACCGGTTTAAAAAGCAGTTAGAGCTGATAGCGGGCCTGAATGCTGAGCGACGTACACCGCCGATGGACCGTTTTATTTCGCAGTTTAATGCGCGCTTTGAGGGGCAATTTGTGCCACTTGATGTGATCCTAGATGACGAGTCAGGCATCGGTATTTCCGATGAAACGGGCTACGAAGCCCCTTTGATTGCGGGTTTAGCATTGGCTAAAAGTACCCCCGCATCATCCACTCAAGCGCCCATGAGTGCAATGGATAGTATTATTTATGAAGCGATCAGTTTACCCGAAAATCGCGGTAAGGATTGCATTGTACTAAGCAGTAAACAGCTAAAGTCCAAGGTAACGAATCAGGATGCCGCGAAAAAGTTTCCAAGTTCCTTTGCTGCCATGATGAGCGTCTATGAAGATGATAAGCAAAACCCGATTTTAAAATTCAACGGGTGCTATGGGCCCTCATCGGCCAATTTATTGGGCCGTTTTTGTCATCTTGACGAAAGCCTTAAGCAGGATGTGATTGCCGAATTGGAACAAGAGCAGGCACATTCAGATCAGGTCATTTTTGCTGAAGTGGTTCACATGCCTGAAGGCAGGCCGGGTAATGTGATAGCACGTCCTCACTTACGTCAATACGAAATTGTCTTTATGGCCGATAGTAGCTTGGGTGATGCGTATCAAATTCCACTGAGCGATTTACACGTATGGGTGGAAGGACGCAAAGTGAAGCTATGGAGCAAGCGTCTCAACAAGCAAGTGATCCCGCGTTTATCGAGTGCGCATAACTATTCTGCGCGTAGTCTCAGTGCATATAAGTTTTTGTGTATGCTGCAAAGCCAAGATGGTCGTGCACCTAATTTTAATATGCCTTCGAGCACGGACAATCATGCCTTTGTACCTAGGATCATGTTGGATAACTTGATCTTGCATGAAAAAACCTGGCGAGTTGCGCGAGATGAGTTAGAAGCGGTATATAACAAGGGGCAGCTCGATGTTAGTAAGCTTGAAGCGTTACAAGAAAAGTACTTACTTGATCCGCAAGTGAGCTATGCCATCAGTGATAACGTACTACAGCTAGACCTACGTAACGTTGACATGTTAGGTATTTTGTTAGCAGAAACAAAAGGTTTGCAGCGAGTTACACTCAAAGAAGTGCTCAGTGCACACTATGCGTCGCGCGTGGTCGATAAGCACGGCCACCGCTACAGCAATGAGTTGATCGTGCCATTTTTCAATCATATGGCGACACCTCACAGCCATTTTGCCGATGATCCAATCGCCAATATCAATGCGACGCCCATTAAACGTCGCTTTAGTGCTGGTTCACAGTGGCTTAGTTTAAAAATATATTCCGGTAATACGCTCGTCGAACAGTTGCTAGCAGAGCGTTTACAGCCCTTGATTGAACAGCATCGCGAACTGTATGAAAAGTGGTTTTTTATCCGCTATGGCGATCCCGATTGGCACCTAAGGCTGCGCTTTTTTGGTGAACCGAGCGTGCTGTGTGGCCAGCTGTTACCGATTTTGAATCAATTGCTTGATCCGATGATTGAAGACGGCGAGTTACACAAAGTGGAGCTTATGACCTATGAGCGTGAAGTTGAGCGTTATGGTGGGCCAGAGTCAATGGCGTTGGTTGAGTCGTTATTTATGTTTGATAGCACATTGATCGCAAAAACCTGCGCACTTGTTGAAGATCACGGTGAGGCAGTGCGTTGGCGTATGGCGTTACTGTGCACCGATCAGTTGTTGACGCTGTTTAACTATACCGATGCAGAGCGTTTGGCGCTGATCACCCGACTGCGAGATGGTTTTGGGCGAGAGTTTAATGACAGTAGTACGGTCAGAAAAACACTGGGTAATCGGTTCAGAGAATATCAACCGACTTTAGACGATGACTTTGACAAGTTTGCAAGTCAAATCCCAGCCAGTGACGAGTTACAACAAGCGTTATTTACGTTAGCAACGCAGTGGCGTGTTGCCGCAGAGCCTATAGTCGGTCAACTAAATCAATTAATCGCGCAAGGGGCTTTAAATTGCAGCAAAGACTCATTACTAGGCTCACTATTACATATGCATAACAATCGTATGTTTAAAGCCTATGGCCGTGAGCAAGAGTTGGTGATCCACGACTTGCTACGCCGTAAGTATTTTTCTGCGAATAAAAAATGATCGTCAAGTATTTGTAAATTGGGCTAAAGTTTCAGGTATCAATATTGACGATTAAGGAAGTTTGATGAAATGTCTTAAGCTTAGCCTGACTGGTATCTTGTTGCTGTTCAGCTCAGTGAGTGCAATGGCGCAGTCTCTGGTGGATGAACTGAAAGTGTTTGAACCCTACTTGGGCACATGGCAGGCTGATTTTCCAGCGCCAGAGAACACGCCAGCGATGCAGGATGTGAGTCATTGGGAGCGTGCTTTAAACGGCACGGCGGTGCGAACTCTACATTCGATCAATGACGGAATGTATGGGGGAGAGTCGATCATTTTCTGGGATAAAACCAAGCAACAAGTGGTGTTTTACTATTTCACCACGGCGGGGTTTTACACCACGGGGTATATGTCTGTTTTGGAAGATGGTAGTTTTGTTGCTTACGAAGATGTTGAAGGCAACCAAGATGGCATTAGCAAAGTAAAATCAACCAGTCGTTTTGTTGATGGCAAGATGCATGTGGCCACGCAATACCTGAAAAATGGTCAATGGACATCACCGGAAGCTCGCGTGTATGAACGCTCGAATAAATCCGTGACGTTTCGATAACGCGAGTCAAAATAAATAGAGCACCCATGTGGTGCTCTATTTATTTAATTAACGGATTTATTTGATTAACTGTTTGATAAGAATAGTATTAGTTTTTTCCCTATGCGTAACGCATCATCTGATAGTGCATTCCATTGTTTTATCTCACTCACCTTAACGTTAAAGTGCTTGGCAATCCGCCATAAGCTGTCACCCGAGCGCACCTCATAATCGACTTGCTGATCGGCAAGTACGGGCAACAGCAGTGTGTCGCCCGCTTTAATTCGGTTATCTTGGAGTTGGTTAAATGACTTTAATTGTGAGAGCGTGAGGGCAAAACGTTTAGCAATGACACTTAGACTATCGCTTCGTTGAATTTTGTACTGTTGCCATTGCGTGTTTGGCATAGAGGGTAATTGAGTGATGTACTGATGCCAACCTTGGACTTTATCCGCCGGTATCACAATATGTTTAGGCCCATCTAATAAAGCGGGGAAACGAGTATACCCAGGATTTAAATCACGTAATACTCGCCAGTTTTTATCTGTGTCGAGCATCAAACCGCGTTCGAGTGGCAAAACTTCAATGGCGCTATGGTTGGCGATCGGTGGAAACACCATTTTCTGCTCTTTGAGTAATTGCGCCGCGGCCAAGAGTTTTGGCACGTAATGACGTGTTTGTTTGGGTAACGATAAAGCAAAGAAGTCGCTTGATTTACCCTTTTGTTTATTCTTTTTGATGGCTTGTGCGACGCGGCCCTCGCCCGTGTTATAGGCGGCAATGGCGTGATACCAGTTACCATCAAAGCGTTTATGTAGGTAGCTTAAAAAATCCAGAGCGGCGTTGGTTGCATCAATAATGTCTTGTCTACCATCGTACCAAGGCCCTATTTTGATGCCGTAGTGTTTGGCTATCAAAGGGGTTAATTGCCAAAGACCCGAGGCATGTTTATGCGAGTAAGCATTGGTATCAAAGTCACTTTCAATTAATGGCATGAGTGCCAACTCAATGGGTAAACCGCGTTGTTCTACTTGCTCGACAATGTAATACAAAAATGGACCGGCTCGTTTGCTGATCACTTCCATATAGTTTGGGTGGGATAGATACCAGTCAACGCGTGCTTGTACACTGGGGTGTGAGCTGGGGGCAAACGCCAGTTGAGCACGAATACGTTGCCATACATCGCTCATTTCTTGTGGCTTAATGGCTATAGCGACTGGTTCTGGCGCTGGGTTAGGGTTGCTCGCTTGGTGATTAACGGTGGGGGTCGCGGGCTCGATATGCTTAGGCTCAGTGGGTTGAGTGGATTGACAGCCACTGAGTAGAAGCAAAAACAGCGGGAAAAAACGAGATAAAGACATATAAACCAAAGCATTAATTATTATTTGTGAGAATTGTAACTAAATTTTAGCCAAGAGGCGAAGTGTGTTTATTATGCTGATATCGACTTAATTGCGCATGAATTTGAACATACGATACCGTGATAGATGTGCTATGTGTCGGCGAAAAAGGGAGGAAAACGGGCTTTTCTCCTTTGTATATACAACAATTGTAGGGTTATATATTGTGAGGTTACAAGCAGTAGCCACCATCTATAGTAATGTGCTCACCACGCATGCCCAATGAGCCGTTGGAAAGCATAAAGGCCATCGCTTCGACCATGTCGTTGGGTGTCAGAATTCTACCCGCAGGGGTGGCTTTCATGGCTTCAGATAAGCCACTAATTTGTTGCTCATCCATGCCGGCCTTGTGTTGAATTTCCGTATGGGTCACCCCAGGGCGTAAATAATTAATGCGTATGCCTCGGCGTGCTAACTCTTGGTTTAGTGTGTGTGCAAAGGCTTCGAATGCGCCTTTACTTGCCGCGTATACTGATGCCGTTGGAAACGCTTTATCGACTACAATACTCGATACATAGACTATGCTGGCGGGGTTTTTTAGCACGGGTAAAAGCGCTTGAAGCATCAACGCAGGGCCGGTGAAGTTAATCGCCATGGTGGTGTTAATGTCTTCAGGTTGTACTTCACCGAAGGTCTGCGGATAAAATACGCCGGCATTTAATACGAGCCCATCAAGTTGAGTACCTGCTTGCTGTAATGAAGCCGCTAAGGTTTGAATATGATCAAAATTAGCGTTGTCGCACAACATGCCTTTTACTTGCTCTGGGTGAGGGGCGTATTGTGCGAGTTTTTGTGTTGTTGCCGCGATTTTTTCACTATTGCGGCCTGTAAAAGTAACCTGCCATCCAAGTTGTAGCAGATGCTGCGCCGTTTGTTCACCAATCCCCGCGGTTGCACCAGTAATTAAGACTGTTTTGTTCGACATAAAAGACTTCCTTGCTGTTGTGATGTTTATCTGTGCAGCAGCATAGCAAACAGTATGTGTGAAAATTAAGCATCTAATTTTCAATATATAGTTGCCAAATTGGAATCAATTAAACGTTCCACGTAGTGTGAAATGGATCTCTGGCTTAGTCGTTTCCGTCACTATGCGATGGCCATCGTGCTCGTTTATGCGGCTGCTGCGAAAGTATTGCTGCAACGCGTTGTCTTTTTCATCGGCGAACGAGCTGATTGACAAGCGCATTTGCAAATCTTCATGCAGTTGTGCTTCGATGTAAGCACTCGTGGTATCGGCACTGGTTTCATTAATAAGTTCATCAATATAGTACTCTGTGCTGTGCTCGGCTGCAGTATATTCAAGGCCCCACGAGAACATGTCTAAATCATGACGAAACTCAGCGCTAAACACATGTGGAATCAGTTCATTGGTCATACGCTGCATGCCTAGTGTGTCGTTGTAGCGTGCATTGGCATAGTTGTGATTGAGTGTTAATGTGCTGCTTGCCAGTAGCCAAGGTGTTTTCAGATCGAGCAAGGTGTTGACGCCAAACTGCTGAGCATCACCCGCATTGCCAATTTCTTGTTCACCATTACCAATTAGTACGTACTCATGAACCGCTTTGCGCCATTTATGATAAAACGTCGTGTTCAACGTTAACCAATCATCATGGCTATAGTTGAGTTGCATGGATAACTCACTGTAACGTTCTGGTTGAAGCGCAATATTTCCCAATTGCACGCGGCCATAAGTGACGTCTTGACTGGCGACAAACAAACTAAAATCTAGCTGTTCTACTTGGCGCTTAAATTGCCAAGTAACACCCCAGTTATCTTTATTCACGCTGAGTTTTATAAGCGGTTTGAGATGACGTTGCTCAAATATCGTTGGCTTATCTCGTTGCGCTTTAAGCTCCGTACGTTCTGCATTAAGCCGAGCATAAAGTTGCCAGTCGGAGTTCAGTTGCCAAGTGACAGCACTAAACGGTTGATAGCGCGTTTCAGTGACTTTACTGGCATAAGAAAGGGCATTGACAAGGCTCGTGGCCACTAAGTCATTGCGGCTTATTTCTAGTCCAAATTCAGGGCTAAAAGGCCACTGATTTACTTGTATAGACAACTGCATAACTTGCTCTTTTTGCTGTTTTTCCTGAGTGAAGTCTGCACTTTCTTGTGACAATGATTGATCAACGCGATGTTGTTGATTATCGCGTATAAATCCTAACCATTGCAGATTACTCTTGTTTGCCAAAGTATGCTGCCAATCTACACCGAATTGATATTCATCTATATCAAGCCACTCTATGGTGGTTTCGTTATCAAATGCGTTTGTGTGTTGGGGCTGAAAGTACTGATGGCGAAAGTCTGTTTGCCAGCGCTCCGAGATAAACTTACTGGTGATCTGCAAACGATTTGACTCATTGCCCGTACTGGATTGTGTATCTATCTGAAACAGTTTTAATTTTTCAATAAAATCTTCGGTTTGAACCTCAATAGGCTGGTGTAACACATTGTATTCATCAGCCTGTGTGAAGGAGATAAATTCGCTGTTCTCAGCACTCAGATTGACTTGATGAAGCCACGTGCCTGTTGGCGTTCTTAGCTGCAGTTGTAGCTCGTTAAAGGAATTACGCTGGTTGCGCAGCGCCATATCGGCTTGCCAATTGAGTGTTGTGCGTTCGCGCCTTGTGATGATATTGGCAACCTGCGAATGATGCGACACGCTGCTGAATGGGTGGCCCGTGTTATAAACCTCAACCGCTCCAACAAGCTCTGCGCTAAGCTTCTTTAAAATCCCAGATAAAGACTCTGATTTTGACAAAGGAGGGGTGCCATCAATCAATACATTGCCAGCTGTATTGGCTAAACCCCGTTGCCCGCTATTTTCAACGAACGCGAACCCCGGCAGTTGCTCAATGACATCTAAAGCATGTTGCACGTTAAACGGCTCAAAGTAGTCGCGCGCATACTTTTGCTGTGTATTCGTGAGTGTGTTGTTCGCATAACAAATGGTTGTAACACAGCACAGGCCAAAAATAGCGCTGCTGATGAGCGTTTTTACGTATTGCATTGAGGTCTTCCCAAGTCTAATTCATCGCTGCTATTTGAAAATATCAAACCAAATAAAACAAATGGTTAGGGGTGGGGTGACGTATTTTGGGACGAATGAACCGCCCTAAACTCGATTTAAAGGTATGGGTTACTCTGCGCAGCACATAGAGACTTTACTTTTTGATAGTAACGTTTGCTCAAAGGGATTACCTGAGCATTGGTTAAGTGTACCAAAGCACTCCCCGAAGGCTTGCGCTCAATGTGCTTGATGCAGTGCACATTGACCAGATAAGAGCGGTGGGTGCGAATAAACGACATAGGCGTTAAACGCTCTTCTAAATGGGTGAGCGTTGCGCGCTTAATGTAGCTTTGCTCATCGGTGTGTATCTCAACATAATTACTCGCGGCGCTGACCGATACGATTTTTTCAAATGGTAATAAGGTTTTGTTTTTGCCTAAATCGACAAGTAGCATGGGCGCAGCGGTATCTTTTGCATTGCTTTTCCAAAGCTTGTTCCAAGCCAACAGGTGCAAAATTAACAGCACAGAATGTGAAGGAATGAAATACACAATGGTGCCCAAAATGGTATCGCCATAAACTAAGTAATCAAATATTGCTTGATATATCAAAGTGCTGAGTATCAAAGGAAGAAATACGAGTAGATATCCGAGAGGGGTTAACCGCGCTTGTTTTTGTAGACTATCAAGCAGAGAAAAAATAACGGGTGTCCATACATACCACAAACACCATTCTTGCAAAGCCCACCAAGCATAGTCATTGATGCGATGAGCGGGCAACACAAGCAAGTCATGGAACTGGGTAATACAAGTCAGCAAAACAATAATAACGGTCCACACCGCACAGCCCAACAGGCACTGATATTTTAAGCGCTGCTTAGGTTGTCTTATGCGGGCGGTAAGCTGATCCATTGGTGCTTGCTGTGTTCCAAATTGGGGTATTCTAAGTGGGGGAGTGGCATCTAGCAAGCCGTCACAGAAACTATTCTGTGACGGGCAAATATGAAAAGTTAACAGGCTTTGAAAGCGATGGAAGCATTTGTACCACCAAACCCGAACGAGTTAGACAGCGCATAGGTCACTTTTGCTTGTCGGCTTGTTTTCATGATTAAGTCTACGCCTAAACAAGCTGGGTCAACATTATCTGAACTGAGGTTTACCGTGTAGGGCAAAACTTGGTGCTTGAGAGCCAATGCGGTAAATACCGCTTCAATGGCACCGGCGGCGCCAAGCAGATGGCCGGTTTGTGCTTTAGTGCCAGAGACCGCAATATGTGGTGCATAGTCGCCAAAGGTATTTTTAATCGCGGTTATTTCAATGCTGTCGGCGGCCGTACTGGTACTGTGGGTATTGATATAATCGACTTGTTGAGCGCTGATGTTGGCCATGTTCAGTGCGTTTTGCATCGCCCGTTGGGCACCAAGTCCTTGTGGGTGCGGTGCGCTTATCGCAAAGCCTGTATGGCCATCACAGGTGCGGCCAAAGCCGGCCACCTCACAATATATTGTTGCACCACGCGCTTTGGCGTGATCATAGTCTTCAAGTACTAAGCACGCTGCGCCTTCGCCCATCACAAAGCCGTCGCGGTCTTGCGTAAATGGTCGAGACGCCGTGTTGGGTTCATCATTGCGCGTAGACAGTGCATTTTGTGCGTTAAAGGTCGCAATACCAACGGCGGTGATAGCGGCTTCGGCACCACCCGCAACCATTATCTCGGCTTCACCGTTGGATATGGCATTACACGCATCCATGATGGCATGCGCACTGGCTGCACAAGCGGTGCAATGGGCGTTGTTGGGCCCACCAAAATTCCAATGGGCAGAAATGTAACCTGCCGATAAATTTGGCAAAAACATCAAGTTACCGAATGGTGACTGCTTTTTACCCGCTTCCGCTTTGGCGGCGCAAAGCTCTAGGCTATTGAGGCCACCGACACCTGTGGCTACATTCACCCCGATGCGGTGCAAAATGGCTTCGTCTTTTATTTCGTCTAATTTTGCCTCAGAGATGGCTTCAGCGGCAGCTATCATGGCAAAGATTTGATGCCTATCTAACTTTTTTAGCTGTTTTGTGCGGGTGCTTTCATCCATAAAGCTAAAGGGGGGATGAGCGCCGGGCTCAAAGTCAGCGCTTACTTGTGCTGCAAAATGGCTTTTACATCCCGTTTGCTGTGGGTCGAAATGCTCAATGGCACGAATGCCGTGCTCGCCCTGTAACAGGCGGTCAAAACTACTTTGTGCGGTATTGCCTATCGGAGATATAGCACCGATGCCAGTGACAACGATTCGTTTCATGGTATTCCTTGTTTTTCACAGAGCGTCATTGATAGCGGCTACGACACAAAGGTTGACACCATCAAGGTTAACGCGAGTTTAGCTTTACCAATTTAATTCGCTGCTGTTGCAAATTAATGACATTGCGTGTGCAGTAACAGAAAGCCTTGCAACAGCATGAACTTTTTTTGAACAAAAATTGAACTTGTTGGCTCACTGTATCGTTTAATGAGTATCTCAGTCAAAAAAGGTGTACTACGATGCTAGCCTATGAACTAAAAATGCAGATCAGCCAAGAAAAGCTTGATACCGTGATCCTCAGTTATGCCGATTCAAACCATTATCTGGTGGGGGGGATGGACCACAATGGCAACTTTCATGCGTTAACAAGCCATAGCGGAAAAATGATTACGTTTAATTCACTGCGTGAAGCAGAGGTGATGCTGGCTGGTTTGGGCGTCGACCGCGCGGTGTTTGAAATGCAAAGCGCCTATGATGAAATGGTGGCATCAAGCTCGGCGGGTAGCGCAAAAATGACCGTCAACGTGTATCACTAACCAGCCTGTTATTGAGATTAAGGCTCTCTTAAAGCCTTAATCTCCTTCTAATTATTCTTTTACGACGAGGAGTGTCACACCAGGGTATGCAGATTCGACGATGCCATCGTGAGCGTAAACATTTACTAAATACCACCCAGGTTTATCAACGGTTAGATCAACGACGTTTTCTCTGGCATTAGAAAACGAAAAAGTTGCTCCATTCATTGGTTTGTTCATTTCCCAGCGATAAGTCAGCTCGTCGCGATCTAAGTCATTGGCTATCGCCGTTAGCGTGATGGGAGTATTTGGTTTCTTTACCACGCTAGTGGTAATGCCGCCAACATAAGGAGGGTGATTATTTTTAACTTTTGTTGGCCTTGGGGTGACTACAACATGCGCGCGTTTGGGCGAGCTTTGCTCTAATCCATCAGACACCACGGTTTCTATGACATATTCACCGGCTTCATCAAAAACCATATAAACTTGTTGTAAATATTTGTTTTGAATAGCTGAACTAGAGTTTTCTGGGCGACTGACAATGCGCCACTGGTAGAAAATGCGATCACCGTCTTTGTCTTCAGCGTAAGTAGTAAAATACACGCTTTCATTGATGTACACTTCCGTGTCTGTTTGTTCTAAGCGCAATATCGTCGGTGCATGGTTATATTCAATAACTTGTATGTCTTTGCTGACCTTGTGATAACTTTTTCCATCGTTCACAGTGAGTGAAATGGTATACACACCTGCATTTTGTGCTGAGAATACGGCTTTTGCTTGTGTGTTGTTTTGCAGTGTAAATTCAGCATCTGTCACTTTACTACTCACTTGCCAAAGGTAAGTGAGGTTGTCGCCATCCGCATCGGTACTTTCTGAGCCATCAAGCTCTAACTCTTTATTGATTAAAATGCTCGAATGAGCAAAATGAAAACGCGCTTGAGGTAGGTTATTTGTAATTGGGTTGGCAATGGTGATAAGTACCTGAGCCGAAGATGTATTACTCTCTAAATCGGTGAGTGTTAGCTGCGCCTGAAAGACACCAATTTCATCAGCAATGAATGTCGCACGTAAAGTGTTGCTATTTAGAAGTTCAGCACGACTGTTTGTTGGTTTTTGTAGCCACTGCCACTGTGCCTTGACACCGTCATACAGTTGGCTCTCTATGCCATCGAGTGTGATCGTTTGACCTAGCGCTAAAGCTCCGAGTGCTTCTACTTTGGCTTCTAATTCAGGCGCAGGTTCTGGTTCTGGTTCAGGTGCTGGTGTAGGTGCTGGCGTTGGCACAGGAGTGGGTTCGGGTTTTTCTTTTTGAACCGTTACTATGGGTTTGTCATCAGAACCTGAGCCACCACATGCGCTGATAAGCACAGTTAATAAAGCAATCAAAACATATTTTTGGTTACGCATAAATTCAATCCTTTTGATAGCGTAGTTTGACTAAATTGTGAGAATGTACCTAATTTGGATTAAATCGTAAGCTTTCGGATCTGAACGACGACTGAAGAAATTGCCCGCACGGTGGTTTTTGGCTTTAGTGAAAGAAAGTGAGAAAGAGTGTTGCCATATTCTTAAAGTTTCGTTTAAACTCAACTTAAATTTCGAAACGAAACTTAACAAACGCAAATATGACGAAACGAAACACTCAGCAACGACGCCATACCATCCTCTCAAAAGTGAATGAGCAGGGTGAAGTGAGTGTGGACATTTTAGCGGCTGAGTTTGAAACATCGGAAGTTACGATTCGAAAGGACTTAACCGCGCTGGAAAAGAGTGGGTTATTGCTACGTCGTTATGGCGGTGCTGTGGCACTGCCGCAAGAAATCGTTGCAAAAAGCAACGACAAACGCGATTCACTTCGCAAAATGGCAATCGCCAAAGCGGCCGCTAACCTTATTAAAGATCACAACCGCATCATTATTGATAGTGGTAGAACGACTGCAGCGATGATCCCCGAGCTTGCCAACAAACAAGGCTTGGTGGTGATGACCAATGCCATGAATATAGCTAACCGACTGTTATCGCTAGAAAATGAGCCTACACTGTTGATGACCGGCGGCACCTGGGACCCACATTCTGAGTCATTCCAAGGGCAAGTGGCTGAAAAAGTACTGCGCTCTTACGACTTCGACCAACTATTTATTGGCGCAGATGGCATTGATGTTGCGCGTGGTACGACTACCTTTAACGAGTTGGTGGGGCTGAGTCAGGTAATGGCTGAGTCTGCCCGAGAAGTTATCGTGATGGTGGAGTCTGACAAAGTGGGGCGCAAAATCCCTAATTTAGAATTGCCATGGTCTCAAGTGACAACCTTGATCACCGACGACAATCTTGAATTAGACCTGTGCCAGCGTATTGAAAGTAGCGGCGTAACCGTCATTCGCGCAAGCGTTTAAAGAATTTAATGCTATGCACGGACGACAACACCGTGCCTAGTCAACATCATTATGACAACACACTTCACGTGCAAAATGGAGAGATTATGTGTGGTATTGTAGGGGCCGTTGCAGAACGCCCAGTAAACAAAATTTTGATTGAAGGCCTAAAACGTCTTGAATATCGCGGTTATGACTCAGCCGGTGTTGCGTTGAGTTTAGACAGTACGCTAAGCACAGTTAAAGCCGTCGGTAAAGTAGTTAACCTTGAGCAAGCGCTTGAAAAGGCGGCGGTTAAAGGTACGACTGGGATTGCGCATACGCGCTGGGCAACGCACGGTGGAGTAACAGAAAACAACGCCCACCCACATGTTTCAAACAGCGAAATTGCCTTGGTACACAACGGTATTATTGAAAACCATGTACCACTGCGCGATGCGTTAAAAGGTGACGGTTACGAGTTTTTATCGGATACCGATACAGAAGTGATGGTGCACTTGATCCATCAACTGCGTCAGCAACATGACGACTTACTTAGTGCGGTAAAAGCAGCGGTAAAACAGCTTGAGGGAGCATACGGTACGGTGGTTTTTGACAAAGCCAACGACCAAGAAATGATAGTGGCGCGCTCAGGTAGCCCACTGGTTATCGGCCTAGGCTTGGGTGAAAACTTTATCGCCTCTGATCAGCTTGCGCTACTTCCAGTAACACGCAGCTTTATCTTCCTAGAAGAAGGTGATGTTGCGCGCATTACTCGTGAAAGCGTCGAAATTTACGACATCAACGGCGAATTAGTTGAACGTGAAGTGGTTGAGTCAAACATCACCCAAGACAACTCAGGCAAAGGTGAATACCGTCACTACATGCTCAAAGAAATTTACGAGCAACCACTGGCGGTGCGTAACACCCTTGAAGGCCGCCTTGAGAATGACCGTGTTGCAGTGGACGCTTTTGGCGACAGTGCGCAGCAAATCTTTAAAGACGTAAAACATGTACAGATCATTGCCTGCGGTACGTCATATCACTCAGGTATGGTTGCGCGCTACTGGCTAGAGCAATTTGCAGGCGTAAGCTGTAACGTAGAGATTGCCTCTGAGTTCCGTTACCGCCAATCATTTGTACATGAAAACAGCCTACTTGTAACCATTTCACAATCGGGCGAAACCGCTGATACGCTAGCTGCTTTGCGCCTTGCCAAAGAGCAGGGTTACATGGCGTCAATGACCATTTGTAACGTACCGGGCTCATCGTTAGTGCGCGAATCTGACTTGGCATTTATGACCAAAGCGGGTGCGGAAATTGGCGTGGCGTCCACCAAGGCATTCACCACACAACTTGTTGGCTTATTGATGCTAACAGCTTCAATCGCGCAAGAAAAAGGCCTAGATCAAAGCAACATTGTTAATGCCATTAAAACCCTACCTAACAAGTTAGAAGAAGCCCTAACACTGGCGGGTTCAATTGAAGACTTAGCGGAAGAGTTTGCTGACAAACACCACTCACTATTCTTAGGTCGCGGCTCACAATACCCAATCGCAATGGAAGGCGCGTTGAAATTAAAAGAAATTTCATACATCCACGCCGAAGCCTACGCGGCAGGTGAACTTAAACACGGCCCACTGGCGCTGATCGACGCAGATATGCCAATCATCGTGGTTGCGCCAAACAACGAGTTACTTGAAAAGCTAAAATCAAACGTAGAAGAAGTCCGCGCCCGTGGCGGTATCATCTATGTATTCGCAGACAAAGACTCACACTTTGCATCTGACGACACCATGCGTGTTATCAACGTCAACCACGTAGAAGACATTCTAGCGCCAGTTGTATATACAATCCCGCTACAGCTTCTATCGTACTACGTTGCAGTGATTAAAGGCACCGATGTAGACCAACCGAGAAACCTCGCAAAATCGGTCACGGTAGAATAAGAAAAGGCGCGAAAGCGCCTTTTTTGTGACTTAGTAATATAGTGTCACCCCAAGTATTAAAGTATCATCCTAAGTAATAAAGTTTCATACTATTTGTATTGAAAAATAGTCCAGCCTTTAACAGCTGGACTGCCTCAAACTAAAGATGGTCAAATATCGAACCTTTGCTAGGAGTGAAAAGCTTTTCATAGTACCTCGTAGCATATTCGTCTGTCATTCCAGAAACGAAATCACAGATTACCCTCATTTGCTTACGCTTTACTAAGTATTGGGTTGATGGCTCCTTTTTTTCTTCTTCTGATAACTCATTAAGTACTGATTTTTCTGCATCTTCCCAAGTTTTTTGAGTCTTTTTCGGTAAAAGTCTCTTCGGATCAGTTGCCAATACTCCAAAGAGCTCAATGATTAGTTTTTGACCCTTGAACTCAAGCTGTTGCACATTTTCATTATTGATAACAAGTTCCCTAACCAGATCAAATATTGCTTTTCTTAATTCCTCAACATCTGTGGTTAGCTCAACATTCAATCTTAATAAAGGCTCTGAGCATTGGGAGTCATTTTCGACTATTTGAGTGTTACTAATCATTAAATTGACGAGGGAGCCTATAGCGTCTTTGCGTGTATAGCTTGACTCAAAAAGATCTTTTGTAATTTTGTCATACGCACAATCTGGTCGCATGGTACTAATTTTCGCAAATAACTCTTTTCTTTGCCTGCCATCTACTTCTTCTTCAAAGTAGCGCTCCCAATCACTCTGACGGATAAGTTCCAGCGACAAGGCATCTTCAAAGTCATGTAAACTGTATGAGATGTTATCTGCTAGGTTCATGATTGAGCAATCTAATGATTTGTATTTTGTAAGTTTATGCTCGGTTTCTGGAGAGCGGCGGTCCTTATTATTTTTTGGCTTGTATTCCATACTTGCAGTAAACTTTTCTTTATCCTCTTGAGAGAAAGGCTTCAGGATGAAATCTACAATACCTTGATCATCATCATGATAACATTTAGGTGGCTTTTGTTTCGTGGCTTTAAATAACCAATTCGGTGTGTCTTTAGCCTTTTCTTCATAAGCCTTGTTATTAAGCAAAGAACTGTATGCTGCTGGATATTTCAATACACCGAGTAGCATTCTACGTGTTGGGTTTAAACCATATCCTTCCAGGTATTTATCTAAAGTCCCAAGAATTCTTAAAGTCTGTCCATTTCCTTCAAATCCACCATAATCTCTCATACAGTAATTTAAAGCTACCTCACCGCCGTGTCCGAATGGTGGATGCCCAATATCATGTGCTAGACAAATAGCAGTGATTAATTCTTTTGGTGGTAGATTATTGGCGTTTTTTACATTTTTCTTACTCAGATACTGTACGATCCCTCTTCCTATTTGTGCCACCTCCATAGAGTGAGTTAGCCGAGTCCGATAGAAGTCGCTTTCCCCTAACCCTAGTACCTGAGTTTTAGATTGTAGTCTCCTAAATGCCGATGAATGAATTAATCTAGCTTCATCTCTGTCGTATTCGCTACGATAATCATCGGCTCTGGGCGGCTGCTCTTCAATACGCTCTTCCCAAATTTTGTCTTCTTGGCTCATAGTTCCACCATATTGTTCCTTGATATTAAAAACGTGCATTTGCAAGTTTCCTACTTTGGCTGACTAAAGTGCATTTATCCAAATAGTCAATTTGAGTCTAGTTGCAATCAGGTGGATTGGTAGGCTATGCTGAAATTTCAATCAGTTATAGCGGTATATTATGTCTAGGAAGATTGGCCATACTGAGGCGCAATATCGTAAGTGGATTAAAGAGGGGCGTGGTACTGGCGAGTATCAAGATTACAAACCGTGGTTAACGGTTTATGATGCGCCATCCGATGGCCGTGTACATCGAGTCTTTGGTTATAAGTCTAAGCGAACACACCATTTATTATCCGATCTTGAACTAGCTATGTTTTATTTGCTCGAGTGGCGGCAGGATGTACTGCAAGTTAAAGAGCAGTTTCCGCTTGAGCTTGAGATAACGCTAGAGTTAGCCGAATCCGCAGGTATCAAACACCCAAATGTTCGGGGTGTTGACCAATACCTTTCGAGCGACTTTCTTGTTGAAACAACATCACAAGATCTGCCCTATTTTGCGTTACAAGCCAAATATGTCAGCGCTTTGGAAGAGCAGCGAAAAATAGAGATACTTGAACTCGAGAAACGCTTTTGGCATGAAAAGCAGATCCCTTGGCAAATAGTCACTGAGCAAGAGATCCCAAAAGTTGTTAAAGTGAATGTTGAGTGGATTTACCCATTGCAAGGTGAGCATGAAGAAGCCTCAGACTCCGCCATTGAGCAAGCCAGATTCTATGCCGATTACTTTGCAAAACACCCAACCAAAACCCTTATAAACGCCTGCAAAGAGATAGATACCGCCTATGGGCTAGACTTAGGAGAGTCGTTGTTTGAGATAAGAGCTTTGCTGGCTGACCGTTACTTTACCTTTGATATTTTCACGCCAGTCCAAAAGCTACAAGTTGGTCATCTTAAACTAGGTAACGTTGAACAAATTCAGGAGGTGTTTCGTGTTTCAAATCAATGAAGTATTGCAATACGAACAAACCTTGTATCGCATTTTAATGGTATTTGATTATTACGTGCTTTGGATAAAAGTGCACGATGACAAAGCCTTCCCTGAACTTGTTGAAATAACTGAGTTAGAACAGGGTTTTCAAGATGAAGTGCTCAAACGTGCAGCCGACCCATATAGCGATATTGCTACTGTAATTCCAGAGCCAGGTTCTACCGCTCAGTTAAAACGTGATGAAAACTATGATGCAATCAAGCCATTGGTAGAGCTTGAGAACTGCTACGAACCGAAAGCTAGAGGCAAAGTGGTTAACCAGATAGTGGCAGAGACAGGAAAAACCAAACAGTCTATTTATCGTTTTGCCCGTAGATACTGGCAACGTGGCCAGATCCCCAACGCATTATTACCAGATTATAAAAACTCAGGTGCCAAGGGCCAAAAGCGCCGAGCTACAACAAAGTTAGGGCGACCGCGCAAATACATGCCAGGCACTGGTGCGCTAATTGACGACTTTACTGAAAAGCTATTTCGCATAGCGATTGAACGACACATATTAACCGACAAAGGCAAATCTTTTAGATACGCGCACAACAGGCTCAAAGATATTTATGAGCAGTACTTTCCTGACTTACCCGAAGAAGAATTGCCAACACTCAGGCAAATGGAGCATTTCTACAAACGTGAGTATCGCCAAGTAGACAAAATTGAAGCGCAGGCGGGTGAGATAAAGCGAAAGAAAGATATTCGACCACTAACTGGTACCGCCGCCGCAGATGTTTTGGGCCCAGGTATGCGGTATGAAATTGACGCCACAATCGCGGATATCTATCTGGTGTCTGATTCCCAAAGAAGCAATATCGTCGGTCGCCCAGTGATTTACATGGTTATTGATGTATTTAGTCGCATGGTGGCTGGGTTTTATATTGGTTTTGAAAACCCTTCATATTCTGCGGCCATTCAGGCAATACATATGGCCACGACGGATAAATCAGACTACTGCCGTCAGTTTGGTTTTGACGTAACCCCGCAGCAATGGCCGTGTATTGGCTTACCTTCAGCATTGTTGGCTGACAGAGGCGAGTTGATGGGTCATCAAATTGAATGCCTTGAAAAGGGCTTTGGTGTTCGCGTTGAAAATACACCACCGTTTAGAAGCGAGGCTAAAGGGGTTGTCGAACGAGCGTTTCGCACTTTCCAACAAGCATTCAAACCGTTTGCACCTGGTGTGGTCACAGGTACCAAAATCAAAAAGCAAGGCGACAGAGATTATCGCTTGGATGCGAAGCTTACTATTCAAGAATTTACTCGAATCATCTTAGCTTCAGTACTTTATCACAATCAATATCATGTGATTGAAGACTACGATAAAGCCCCTGATATGCCAACAGACCTACCGAATAACCCGTTGGCGATATGGAATTGGGGCTTGCAGAATCGTACTGGTCGGTTGAAAAAGCCAGCAGCTGAGCATCTTCGTGTAGCATTGATGCCAAGAGCTCGGGCGACGATATCTGATTCGGGGGCTTGTATATTTGGCGTGTATTACACCAGTGCTGAGCTTTTAAAACTAGGCTGGATGCATCGTGGCAAGGAGGTTAAACGCCCTAAAAGTGTGGAAGTTGCCTATGACTTAGCAACGGCAGACTATATCTACATTTATCACGGCCCTAACTGCAATGACTATTTTGTGTGTCAGTTGGCAACACGCTCAAGACAGTTTTCAGGTGCGAGCTTTTGGGATGTGTGGCAGCAAAATGATGAGTTAAAACAGACGCATGCTGATGCAAAATTAGTTGCTGATGAACAAAAACGTGCTTTGGAGCGACAAGTGATAGAGGTGGTAAAGCAAGCAGAAAAGGCCGCGCCAAAACACATTGGTTTATCGGATGCGGAACGTATTCGCAATATTCGCGACAACCGCGCAGAAGAAAAAACCAAAGAACGTAAAGAGCGCGCCTATAAACCAGTGAACATCGACACCAGTAAATCAGCGCAAGTGCATTATCTTTCTGAGCCCGATGACGATTTGGACTTTCCTGACTTTTCAGATCAGCTGTTTAAAGAGGATGACGACGCATGAGTTTACCCTCTAATATCTTCCGCGCGGTGTATCAGGAGTCTGAGATCGAGCGTTATAAAGGCAACCCGTTTATTGAAGCACTACCAAAAGTGAGCAAAATTGAAGAGCTGAAAACTAAGCTAGAGGGCAAAGTAAAATACAACCCTGTGGCGGGGTATTTAGACGCAAGGCAGCGTGCTCATGAGTTATGTGGTTTGCTTGATGACTTCTTTCAACCTTTATCGATGCATGTGGCGCTTGAGGAAAAAATAGCGTTGATGATCCGCGGCGGCTATGTTGCCAGAAACATAGCAACTGGCCAGCTACAGCAACACTTACAAAACGGCTACGAACGCTTGATGACGGGCGACATTAGCAGTTTTCGTTTTGCCGAAGCGCCTTCTACGGCACGTTGCTTGTCACTTATTGGTTGCTCTGGATGTGGTAAAAGCTCCAGCGTGTTGCGGATATTAGCCACCTACCCACAAGCGATTTATCACGAGAAATATAATACTTACCAGCTTGCCTATTTGCGTATCGAATGCCCCGTGGATGGGTCATTAAAAAGCCTCTGCTTAAACTTCTTTAAAGAGGTCGATAAACATCTTAATACTGATCTCACAGAGAGATACGGCTACAAACGTCATAGTACTGAGGTGTTACTGTCATTTATGGGGCAAGTCGCCAATCAATATGCCATTGGTGTGTTAGTTATTGATGAAATACAGCGTTTAGGCCGCAAACAAAGGGAAGGGCAAGAACGCATGCTCGAGTTTTTTGTGGCCTTGGTGAATATAATTGGTCGATTCTGAAAATCTCGGCTTTCCAGTTAACCGAGCCTTTCCGTTCCCAATTCATCCACTGCAAGTCTAGCTAGACAATTCGATATTTGTCCGATTTTTCCAACTCAGACACATTTTCAACCAACATAAAATCCAGACGTAAAAAAGCCTCAATAGGCTTAGAATTTTTCTGAAGTTTTGCCCGATACCCGCTAAAATGGCATTGAGTTTGTCGCCCAATATGCCTTTCAAGCGGTTTAACCCCAAATGGCCATCACTTTTCATGTGCCCGATGATGGGCTCTATCCCATTGCGCCGCTTGAGTTTTTTCTTTATCGCAGGTGTCACACCGCGTTTTTGTCCTGCGATAAAGACTTCATACCGCTCTGCCATATGACCGCGATAACCTCGGTCTACAAAACACGTAAACGGGCGAATGTTGGTGACGTCTTCGACTATTTTCAAGGTGCGATACAAGGTGTCACCATCATAAGGGTTGCCGTGCATGGCATGACAGCATAGGACAAATTGTTCCTTCACCGTCGTTGCTACGCTGACTTTTACCCCAAACTCGTACGGTTTTGCACTTTTACCTTTCGCGATGCATTCAACGTGCGGCTCATGCAGTGAGTACAGCTTCGATTTACTGAATTTATCTTGCTTGAGCAGTTTTTCAGCTTGGCGGAGTTGAACGACCATCGCCGCTGAGGGGTTGGTATCTAACTTACGAAGAATGTCGCGGAACACACGGCCAAGATACGACTTTTGTTTTTTCAATGCTTTACGCATCCGCTTGTATTGTTTGGCATGCGCATAACGACTGACTGAATTTGCGACCTTCACACCTGCTCTCGCATAGCTTTGCCGCAGTGTGATACCTGCGTGTTTGGCGAGGTCGACTAGTTTTTTACGGCATCGTTCAAGCAGTTTACTGTCGGTTGGAAAACTGATGTTCTTTTCCATCACGGTGCTATCCACCACTACTTCGCGCAAACTACTTTCTTTTACCGCGCCGACTTTTAGTCCGACATCGACGGTGAGCGACAACATCAATTCCGCACCCTGTTCGCCAATTCGCTTGCGAAAGCGAACCATCGAACTTGGGTCACACGGCATCTGATGAGTAAAAAACTGCATCCCACAAAAATACTGCCAATAGGGATTTTCACACCACATGGCGACCGTATTTTCATCCGAAAGTTTATGAATTTGTTTAAGATATTCCAATCCAGCCAATAACCGAATGGGTTTTCCCAATGCGCCAGTATCTGCACTATAAAGTTGACCAAATTCGGCTTCTAAACGCTGCCAATCAATGATGTTGGCCAATTTAACCAGTTCATGGTTGGGCGCCACGAGGTCAATCAATTCGATCGTGAACAGCTGCTTTTGTGGTGTATGGTTGGTCGCTTTTGGCTTCATTTTTAATCTCCATTTTGCAAGGTTTTGAGGGGTGAGAAAACAAACCTTGCAAAATGAGGATAGTAAGATCGTTTAGATCATCAAGAAGATCAATACATTAAGTGTTTTTCAGTGTCGACTAATTGGTGTGCCGGTGATTTTGGTTGGTACTCCTAAAGCAAGGCCCATATTCGAACTTGAGTTGCAATCAGCAAGGCGCAGCACGGGCATTGGCTCTATGGTGTGGGCGCCCCTACCACAGCACAAAAATAGAATCGATCAAGCGACGGGTAAACCAAAGCCCACAGAGTGGCGATTGCTGACAGACAAGCTTTGGCAGTATCAGTGGCTTATTCACCGCGATGAACCGCTCACAGAAGAAGTCCGCAATACTTGGTTTGAGCTGTCTCAAGGGGTGCTAGACATTGTGGTTAAGTTATTTGTGCTTGCACAACTACGCGCCATTATTACTGGCGTTGAACGGCTATCTTCAAAACTATTTGTGAAGGTGTATGAATCTGAATTACAGCCGATCCACCCCATGATTGAAGCGCTCAAGTCTGGTAAAGCTAAGAGCATTGCCAAGTATTCAGACTTAAATTACAAAGAGATTGATAAGCGGTTGTTGGAACTCAGTCAGCAGATCTCTGAAGTTGCCGCTGCTAAGTCAGACACACTCCCTTTTGCGAGCGACTCAGAGGCCATGAGGCTTTATAACCTTTTGCTAGGCATGGGGTGTGAATCAGAGTTATTGGTACCATTAGTGCAAAAAGCCATTAAAGATCACCCAAACCTGCAGGTAAGAGCGCTAATTCCACTCGTTCTTGAGTGGTATGAGCAAACGCCAGATGAAGTGGAGGAGTTCAAAGAAAAGCCAGTACTCATCAAGTCAAAAGACTGGCATACACTGCGGAGTGACGATTTGCGTTTTGGCTATTCTCAACACAAAAAGCAATCGGGTGAGCTTTATCAATACTACAAACAACAAGGAAAGATTTTTGATATGACCGCTTGGCTTAAACAAAGCGTGTAGCATGGCCTGTTTACCCGTACCTTGCCCCGATGAGCTGCTGTATAGCGTCATCGCAAGGTACGGTGTGCATGCAGGTATCATGTCACCCAAGCAATTGCTTGATGAGGTATTCCAAAATCGTCAAATAATCGCCTCAGTAGCCTTTCAAGGGCATTTATCGCAGATCTCCGCTCATTATCAAGGTAACGCTAGTTTAACACCATATAAGCTGTTACAGAGGCATACGCTTTTTCCGTTGTACTCTCCTTTTGTGCACCCCAACATTGCAGCTCAAGCTAAACATGAGTTGCTGACTGATTGCAGGCACTCGGCAGAAGTACAGCTAGGCAAAGCAGCATCTAAAGTTAAAAGCCCACACTATCTGCGTTACTGCCCATTATGCGTAACAACGCAAATAGAACAATATGGAGAACCTTTTTGGACACGGCGCTGGCAACTGCCTGGTTTTTCAGTATGTGCAGAGCATGGCATGCAATTGATAAACAGCCCTATTTTGATAAGCGAGTTGCATAGGCACCAATTTATTGCGCTAAGTCCTCATGTGCTTTTGCATTCAAATCCAAATCAAACAAACCACAAAATCACATTGCTAGCGGAATATGCGCAGCAGTTGCTGAACTTGTCAGAGCACCATATACATCCGTTGCAATGGCGTTATTTTTATCATCATTTGGCTTATCAGCTGGGGTTTGTTAGGGGTAAGCAGGTTGAGCACGAGCTGATCGCACAATTGGTTTTAGGGTATTGGGGCAACCATACCCTAGCAAGCTTTGGGCTCGATATAAACAAGGCTGAAGACTCTAATTGGTTGAAGTGTTTGTTTAGAAAGCACAGAAAATCATTTAGCTACCTTCAGCATCTATTGGTATGGCAAGCATGCTATGAGCAGCAGTTGGATATAGCGAACATACTCACTACAGCTCCAGCATTGCCGCATACCCCATACGATGAAATGGCCTTGAGCACTGAGCCTGTGGTGGTTGACCAAGTACGTCGTACAAAGTGGCAACGTGCTGTGGCTAAGTTTGGCGTTAAAGGCGCGAGGCAAAACGGTTTTGCTCACCTTTACACATGGTTATATCGGCATGATAAACAATGGTTGATGCAATTTAATCAAGGCTCTGCCAAAGTCAAAGTTGCAAAAACAGACAGAGTTGATTGGTCAAAACGAGACAAAAAATACGCAAAGCAACTTATTTCATTGATTAATAAAGTAGAAACTCAGCTTGGCTCAAGCCGCCATACAGTAACTTGGCTAGTTACCCATGCAAGCATCCCTTTGTCTCAGATCAAATTCTTAGAAAAGTTACCGTTATGTAAATTGTTTTTTAATAAATATTGTGAAACTATAGAGGAATACCAATGCCGTCGTATCGCTGTGGCATGTATTCGTTGTATTGCAAAACATCAAATACTTAGAACTTGGCGAATTGAACGCATGGCAGGGCTAAACGAGAAAAGGACCCGACCACTCGCGTCACAATTGCTAGGATTTGCAGTAACGTATGAACCAAGTTAATAGATTTAAAACACTACCAGACGACGCCAGAATACAGGCGATAGGCAATCTGTTTAAATACAATGACCGCAAAACGTGGGATATTGGTGTTCGTTTTAAGCAATCCACTCGCAAGGCTCTTAAGTTTAGCCAGCTACCCTATTTAAGCCGACAAGTCGTACTAAACCAAACAGTTGATGCCTTGCCCCTAGGTTTCCCGATCGAGTTTACCTTACCCGAACGAGCATTTTGGCAAACCGCCACGGTGGGTGATAGTGGTTTAGTGACGTATAAGCTGAGCGAAGAGCAATCGCAAAAATGCTTTGTGTTTGAAAGTGCAGGCAAAACCATTTACTTGCCACAGTTGGAACTGGCCAGAGCGTTGTTTTTTACAAACAACTACCTAGCAAATGCCGCACTCATTAATAGTGCGCTCGACTTAGAGTTTTACGTTGACCACCACCCCAACAACGATGATAAAGAGTTTCCTTTAGATCTCGTGATCAACGCCTTACCAACAACATTGTGCCCAAAAGTACTGCTTGATAATGAGGGGTTTAGACATCAAATTGCTTGGTTATTGTTAAACAGTGACATTAAAAATTCGTTTAACAGCATTTATCAGTATTTTTCGCAAGAGCGAGTTAGGGTACCTAACGTAGAGCGTTGGACTTTTCGATTCGACCCACCTCAGCTCAAGGCTGTAAAAGTAGCCGCAAGAGGTTGGAAGTCACGTGATGAAAGCACATGGTTTATCAATCGCATTGAATTATTGGATGGTTTGTTCTTCCCTGATATTTCGGATGTAGGCTTTTCACATCCAGATTTTACCGAAAACAAACCAGGTTCGGGTAAAGGGAAAGTTGGTACCTACCCGCAACTGCCTACACAGCGAGAAATCGACGAAAACAGCGACGGTAGCCAAGATAACGAGTCTGCATTGATATTCTGTGATGCGACACAGCGCATATACAACAGAGTGCCACGCACTCGTAAAGTCGATGCAAAGCCTAGAAAAAGTCCTGGTGGTAAAGAAGACGAAGATAAACCTGACACCTTACCACCTGACGTAAGCACCGATGACCCTAATTCGCGAGGCGATACACCCAGAGCCGCCATTGATGGCTTAGATGACCTCACCGACAACGCCGATTTATATCTCAATAAATTCGATAGCTTCTTCAAAATGCTGGAGATATTAGAACAAGAACATGGTGTTAAACAAAATAAGCCTATTGTTCGTAAGCTACCAGAAGTGGGGCGCAGTGAGAGCCACCTTATGGTAGACGGTTCGCCTAGATGTATGGCTATTGTAAAGATTGAACATCAAAGCGAAGGCTATTTTCTATTAGAGGTGGATACCTCAGATGGCAGAGCCTCCATTGCCACCAAAGTCATCTCAGCACGAGCATTAGCGCCAAAAGGCAAGTTACGAGACTTTATACCCGAGATAGAAAGAAGATTGCTCAGTAACCAATTCTGCTGGCCAAAGAAATACTTTGATGCGCTTGTTGGAGAAGGCAATCACAAAAGTGTGTCGCATCAGCCTGCAAAAGATAAAGGAAAGCTGACAGAGGAAGATGTGAATAGGTGGGCTGAGCGCTTTTTTAGAAATGTGATCGTAATTGATTCGAACTGTATTTAATAAGGAATGAATGAATGGCAAGCGCTTTGTTGGATGTTTACCATGATTTAGCAGGTGTAAATGATATAGATAGAGAAGGCTTTTTGGCTTTAGTCGATGCTCCTACTGGAGTTGGAAAAACTTACCAAGTATGTCAATTTTTTGTAGAACATTTGTTGGAGTCATCAGGTAAAAAAATCATTTATTCAACCAATCTAAAGAAGAATGTTTTAGACGCGTACAATCAACTTAAGGACCAAATTAACAGTTCAAGTTATATTGATTTGGAGACAAAGAAAAAATTACTAGGAAGTGTAATTTTTATTCCTTCTCAAGAAGATGCGATAAGTGCTCTTTCCGATAAACATTGGGATGTTATTTATAAACTCTTTCCTCAAGCAGAAATTAAAGATATCAATATTCTCAGGTCTTGTATCTCAATACTAAAAACAGCTCAACACTCTGGTGGAGCAGAAGGTGAACTAAGTAGTGATATTCGAATAAAAACATCCAAGCTGTTCAATCTCCTTGTATATAATTTAAGGCGCCTAAACAAGGAAAATAATCATGCTGTAAATACTAAGCTGCAGGAAGTTATACAGGTATTTCTGCCGGCGTCAAAGCTAGATGATGATGGTACACAAGTTATTTTCATGACTACCGCAAAACTGATGTTACCTTGGCAAGGAGTTCAAGGAAGCTTCCGTATTAGTGACTTACTAAATAAAGTACTGGTCGTTCTTGATGAATTTGATAGGCAGCAGGATGAAATATTAAAGCATCTGATCGAGTCTCCCGTAGAAGTAGATATTATTGACGTATTGAGAAGAATTTATGCTGGTTTTTCAACATATAGGGTTGATGCATCTGAAGAGTTTGCAGGAATAGATAAAAGTTTTGATAAGTTTAGAGAAAAATTAACTGCATTCGGTAACTACTGGCACCTTAATTGTCGGATGGTTTTAAGTGACAATGGGCTTATCCTGAATGAAGGGGAAGGGGGAAAAGTCTTTAGTTTATTATCAGACAGGATGTCTATTCATACAGCAAACTTTGGGCTGGATGAATTACGATATATGCACTCGAAAAATGAAGAGTTAAATGTATTTGGAAAAGATGGTGATATATCCGGTACCAGAGTAATAAACGAGACTGCCAAGTTACTGAGAGCTTTTAGTAATGCCATGCTCGGCGCTATAAAAAGATTAGAAAAAAACCATGTAAAAATAAATCAGGGCAATAATTCGGATGCACCAATAGCGATAATTAAGCCACATACAACTAACGATATGATTTCAAAATTACTTAATCACTTCGGGTTAGCTTCCCTCAGAGAAGAAGTTTTATCATTGTTAGGCGCCAGACTGAGTTTCACGATAAACAAGGAAAAGCGTAAATATAGTTATCACGAGTTTGGTTTTGAAATATCCAATATATGTAAAACTTCAGATATAGATAATACGATAACGGCAAAAACATTTGACTTAAGTATTACTCCATCTGGCCTATTAGCTCATTGGGTTGATGACGGTGCGCAAATTTTAGGCATAAGCGCAACTGCTTCAGCGAAAACAGCGATACATAATTTTGATATCAACTATTTAAATTCGACTCTTAAGAATAGGTTAAAACAGCCTGACGAAGTTCAGAAGCTTAATATTCAATCTGAGTATGAAAACAAGCGCCAATATAAAAATAAGGGAGTAAAAATAAATGTACTCCCTATCTCTCCAATGAATTTAGCTGGAGGGCTGAAAAAGCTAGTTGAAAGATACAAAGGAAAGAACCTCACTCGCTTAGAGTATTCTGATTGGGTGCAGGAGGCTACAGGGGTTTATAGTGGAAAAATTAATTTTCATGAAAAGAGGTTAGCGAGGTTAATAGCCGCGATTCAATATTTTGCTAAACATAAAACTAATCGCTATATGTTTTGTATGCTCGGGAGAAAGTTCACGACAGATGAATTTTCAGGGCTGATTAATTGGTTAGCGCAACAATATGATTTAGTTGTTTTTACTAATATCAATGCGGGCTCATTTAAAAATGGTGAGTTTGATAATGTTATACAACAGCTTGAAAACACGTCGAAAAAAATTGTTGTAGTAACAAACTATCAAGCTACTGGTGCTGGCTTATCACCATGTTATAGGCTAAAGGATAGTCGAGGCTACATATATGTGGGTCCAGAGCCCAAAACCAGTAGTGATATCAACACAGATATAGATTCTATATATATTGAACAGCCAAAGTCATTAATTGGTGGGGTATTTCACGTTCAACAAAGTCAGTCTGAGCGTACTACGATGATGCGTAAAAGCATTCACCAAACATTTATGATGTTTGAACAAGCCTATATGAGAGAACAAGAAGTTAAAGGCACTCTGAACAAGTTAATCTCAAGCAAGTTGCATGAATTTTCGACTTCCGAGTTATCTAGGGTGTATCAAAATTCGCCTGATTATCAACATGCCACTTACAGGTTCATTGAGCAGGCGCTTGGTCGAATGTGTCGAACGGAGTGGAAACAGCCAGAAATAACGATTCTATTCGATGATACTGAAAAGTTTATGGAAACACTTGCCAAAGATATGAGACCTCAGCAGACACTGTCATTTGAGTATCGAGGACTGATCAATAAAGCCAAAGAACTTATATATATAGATCATGATGATAGTAGTAGTAGCTCGTATTCCCCAGCATCAATGCGAAACTGGTCTCATATTCAGAGGCTGATTACTTCTGTATTTAGAATGCAAGCTATTGACTCTATAGCTCAATATGAAAAATTGCGAAACCAAGTGCTTTCTTCCCCAACTGTCAGTGACCCAAATGTTTATTATGTCTTTAGTGAGCTAGAGGGAAGTTATCAATTTGTATTTGAGCAGTCACCTGAAAGCGGGCCTCAAATATTTATTAACCCAGTCAATAAAACAGGACTTCGAGAAGTTTCGGCGGAGTCGGCAAAACTATCTTTACTGGTTCAGAACCCAGTAATTAGAGAATACTTCTCCAAAAATAATATTGCGCTTAAGTGGAGTGATAGCCCATATGTGTTAATGCCGGCAATGTTCGATATTTATATGGGGGCGGTAGGTGAAGAAGCAATTAAGGCACTGTTGAAGTCTGAAGGGTATTCCATAGAAGTTATGAAAGCTGGTTACCATGAATGGTTTGACGGTTATATATCAACACCGAATAGTATTATTTTAGTAGATATAAAGCACTGGGAACTTAGAACAATGACAACTAGTTTAGAAGATAAAACTGTGGGTGGGTGTGCCAAAAAGCTTCATGCTATTCGAAGTCGTTGGCCAGAGGTGCATCAGGAAGATAAGGGAAAAGCGTTCAAAGCTCTATATATCAATGTAATAGCTAAGAGTAGAACAGATTCTATGTGTGAAGGGTTTTCGATCTTTCCTATATCTGAAAGTGAGGAAGGGGTTAGCTCATATATACAAAAACCTTCAAACGTATACTGTGCGGATATGATTTCTGTTTCAGGTATTATAGACCCTGAAACAGGCTTGCATGATACAAAAGGAATGATGCAACTAATTGATATTCTTGGAAGATTGTCATGAGTGTATGCTTATCTTCAATGGTATTAGCTGAAATTGATAGAGATGCTCTAAACAACAGGTTTGTGCTTGCACAAGTTACTTTTCCTCAAGAGCAGCCGATAAAATTTTCTAAGGCTCTTGGTGAGTTGGATAAAAGCTTAACGCCAATAGGAATGATCAAACACTCGGGGTGTTTTTGGTTGCTTTTTGAACGTGGCAATATACCTAAGTCAACAAAAACATTCACAGTTAGACAAGCTTACTTTCAAGAGCTGGACAACTTGGCTGTTTTAAGGTTGCTATGTAGAGCTCTTGGTCGACTGAGTCCAAATGAGACCATATCAGGGCTAGGTGAAACGTATGTATTAGTTGAAAAAGAAACTTATGCGAAAAAGCCGCTATTTAAATGCCAGAAAATTGATTTTGCTTACAGCAAACGCTTCAATGAAATTTTTATAAAAATGGCTGGGCAGGTTTTTTGTCATGAATCATTGGTGTCAACGGAAAAGCGGAATAGAGAAAGTTTAGTACGGTACTCGGTAGAAAAAAGCTCAGGGCTACTAAAGAGGGCCCCAAGTGGTGTATTCATTCCTATGAGTCCAGGAAAAAACAATTTTGTCACTAATGCACTAGACATTAGTGGACTGCAAAGCGGTTCTCTAAGAAGAAGCAGGCTCGGGGCTCTAAGTCAGTTTATTCAATTGATGAATTCAAGCTTTATAGGTTTAGTGTCAATAAAATTAAGGGCAATCAATTCAACTTGGCGCCAGCATTATGGGCCAACAGAGATAAGGAATGTTTACAAGAAAATATATGAAACAATAAATGACCTTGGTGGTGTTTATATTTTAGATGCAGCTTTAACAAATACAGCTTTCAAGCGATTTCAGCAGGTCAACTGGCCTGTGGATGTGAACTTTATCAATGATATCTCCCAATTGTCAGAACATAACCTCGTAATTTTGACTCTTGATGAAAAAGAAAGTTATGAGCAGCAAGGTCTCCTAGACCCAAAAGAAGGTTATTATTCTAGGGTTGGGGCTACTCAATCAATATATTCAAGTACTGTTCTACAAGCATCAGAGGAGGGTATAAGGCCGCTAATTGATACTTGCCTTAAAGAATTGATGGTCAAGCAAGAATGCTTGAATGGACAACTGCTGATTCAAGAGCTACCTGGCAATTACATATTCGTTGAGCGAGTACAAGATCCAAAAACAAAGGAAGTCTTTTTTGATGCGTTATATTGTCACGATGGAAAAATACACTTCAAGCGTCATGATGCAATGTATTTTGATTCAATAGGTATTGAGCTACCTGAGCCTATAAGTTACCTAGACAAAAATTTGAAATACATAATAGAGTTATTAGAAAATAAGTGTGAAAAGATAGTTTCTATTTCAGGTGAGGGAATTATAGCTGTACCTGACGCTGAACTTTTGTTTGATATTCTGGAGCAGTTGGAAGATGGTGCTGAAGAGGGCATGTCAAGGACTTATATAGAAGCTTGGATATCAACAAAAACTGATTCAGATCTACATTTTAAAATCCGTAAGATGCTGTGTACTCTGCCACATCAAGCAATGTTTGATTTAGACCACTTCAAAAAATATAAGATAAATTATCGCTCTAAGTTAGAAAAAAGTTTTTTCGATGATTATTTTGACGAAACAGGTATTCGAATGAAGTATTCAATGAAAGGTCAGCATAATGAGTACCTGGAGAGCATGACGGGCCACTTTTATGATGACAGTATAGGCGCCTATTATGTGGGGATACCTAAGGGTGGGTTTAAGTTTAGCCGAGGGCAGTTTAATCACATACGCAAGATATGGGGTGACGAAGAGTTGATAGGTCGAGTTCTAGACATGACAAGAACATATTACGTTAGGAATAAAATCAGCACGGTCTACCCTTTTCCTTTCAAGTACCTAAGTGAATATCGTGCATTGAAGTTGATGGTTTAAGATGAAGCCAAAGTTGAACCTGGCTTCAAAAACTTATTGGATATTTTGTTTACGCCAGTTATCTACAGCTACTGATAGGCGCTGATCATTGACTGGTTTTTGCCATTCGTCCCAGAAGTCGACAGTACCGCTATTTGGTTTATTCTGTGGTTCATCAATTCTTATGCGGCTTGGTAGCAGGCTCGCATCGCCAACAACAAGTGCCTCGCCGGTATCCAGTGTCGGCAAAATATCGCTAAACCCACCAAGACTATCAGGGAGTAAGCGTTTGATTACGCCTTGATCCTCAGCGTTAGTCAGTCTCATAGACACGAAATTACTACATTGACTGAGCATAGTCTTATTAACTTCAGCTGGACGTTGGCTTATTACTACTAGGCTGACGCCGTACTTTCGGCCTTCTTTTGCTATACGCTCAAAAATATCAATTGATATATTATCAGCAGAGCCAGCCATGTTGCGTTGTGGCATGTAAAGGTGAGCCTCATCGCAAAGTAACGCAATCGGATGGCGAAGTTTTGAGGGAGTCCATTGTTGAACAGAGAATGTTACTCTTGCAACTAGAGATACAATCAATGGTAGGACGTCCGACGGAACTTCAGAAAAATTAATGATCTTAATCCCTGCTTTGCCATTCTCACCTGTGCTTCCGAGAACTGCTGTTGTGAACTCATCAAGCCAAGTGAAGTTTAAAGGGGCTGCGCCACCGTTGAACATAAAGCCAAGGCGCCTATCTGAAATTTTGTTTTCAAGACGAGAAATCATACGAGCGAGTTTCCCGAAGAAATCACCTTGTTTCGGTTTGCCGCTCGCTCCTGGAACCATTTCGACATTAATTTCATTTAACCTTTCCAGAAGAACATTAAGGTCAAAGGGAACAGGGCTATCGACAGTAAAGTGTTTCAAGATGTCTTGTTGAGCATTTTCTTGCAAATACTTTTGCTTAGCTTGATTGATTTCGCGTGCCATAATCATGGCCTGGTTAGGAGCATTCTGATCGCTGCGATCGACGAACAAAGACACTAGAGCTTCATAAGAAAGTAACCAATAAGGAAGGTAGAGCACATCATCATCAATAGTATGCTCTGATTCAACATCAGCTGGACCTGCTACTTTGAAATGCTGAATACCTTTACCTACTAAAGGAGAATATTCGCCATGCAGATCAAAGACAATTGCGTTAGAGGCAATGAGTTCAGACATCTGCTCGATAATTTTAGCGGTTGTCCAAGATTTACCTGATCCAGTACTGCCACCAATAAAGGCATGGCGCTGGAAAAACTTGTTGCCGTTTAAGTAAGCCGTAGCCTGCTCGTCCAGCGTGTATTTGCCTAGAATCAGGGCATTCCCTTCGGCAGATACGTTAGACAGGATACGCATGAAGCTTGTAAGGTTATCTCCTTCGAGTGAGAAGCAATTAGCATCTATTTCAGGAACGCTTTCTAGGGTTCGCCGAAACACGTTTTCTTTTTCTCCGTCACGATCTAACATGGTACCAATTAGGGAGATTCTACATAGATTTAACTCAGGCGAACGGTCATTGATGCCATCATTGATAATGTCTTCGATACTTCGTTTGCGAGTCACTTGTGTAATCAAGCCGATGAGGTGTTGTCCAAGTCTGCTACTTTGCAAAACAGCAAGGTGGTTAACTTGCAACCTTTTAAGCTTTTCTATGTTCTCCACCTCTACGATCACATTTGTAGTATCGACGGAGGTAACCTTTCCAAGAGCTTCTTCATCCTTAAATGTAAAAATGGACATATTTTCTTCCTATATTATTAGTGATAGGTAGCCTTTAAGACTCCAGATATTCATTTCTACAGTCAAAGGGTTCTCACTCAAAGAGGAGTAAACGATTGATTGATCGTCTGTTGCACCTCGTTCGATTGCTATATAGTTCTGTGCTTTACCATCAAGAATAAGCCTTCTAGCTGAGTCAGAAAGCGCATAAGTAATAATAGTTATGGGGGTTTTCTGTCGAAGACACTTAGCCATCAGTTTTGGTTGAATATGCTCATCATTAAAGCCATAGCCAATGCAAAGATAAGACCCAGCTTCGTTAATGGCTTGATCTGCATTATTAATGATCGATCTGAATGGTTCTAAATGAGTTTTGTGGTATTTTTGGGCGCCAGGAGTCACAATCTGCGGTTGATAGCTCTCTGGTATCTTTTGGATATTGGATAGGGCCACAGTATCTTCTAAAGGGCTCTGAAACCAATCTAGGGATCCATGTACCTTCCATATATTTACTCTGCGAGCGGAGGTAATTGCTGTAGGTGTAGAAAGCTGGCGGAAAAAACCATGCGTAAATCCTGTATAGTGATAAATACCTTTCTGATCGCAGGCATATTCAGCTAAGCGGTCATAATTTGTTGTGATAATGTTTATTGTTTTTAGACTGCTTCTAAACAGAGGGCGTTCAGAATTCTGTGTCAGCTAATTTTGGCTAGATATCTAAGACATCATCCAAGCGCCCATCAAAATGAATCGCCAGTTGAGACAATGTCATATTCCAGTTTTGAATTGGCATTGTCCATTTCTTAGAAGCATTCAATATCCCAGCATACAGTAGCTTAAGCAAGCTGTTTTCGTTTGGGAAGCCACCTTTCGTCTTGGTCAGTTTACGGAACTGGCGATGTACAGCCTCAATAGCGTTCGTGGTATAGATGGCCTTGCGAACGTACTCTGGATACTTAAAATAAACGGACAGGTTTGCCCACTTGTTTCGCCAAGAACGGAGCACTATCGGGTAATGTTGACCCCATTTGGACTCTAAACGCTCAAGTTCCATCTCTGCTGCTTCTTTGCTCACAGCGCGGTAAACTGGTTTTAGATCAGCCATGAACTCCTTTTGATGTTTGGAAGCGACGTACTTCATAGAGTTGCGGATCTGATGAATAACGCATTGCTGAACTTCTGTATTTGGGTAAATAGTTGCAATAGCTTCAGGGAAGCCTGTCAGGCCATCCACGCAGGCTATCAGGATATCTTCAACGCCACGGTTATGCAGATCCGTTAGTACAGATAGCCAGTAGTTCGCGCCTTCTGACTCGGATAGATACAGACCAAGCAGCTCCTTCTTGCCTTCGACGTTTAAGCCTAAGATAGTGTACACCGCTTTGCTGACATAGCGGCCATCTTCCTTAATTTTGTAGTGGATAGCATCAAGCCAGACGAACGGATAGAGCGCATCTAATGGTCGTTGCTGCCATTCTTTCAATTCGGGTATCAAACAGTCGGTAACGCCTGTGATGGTAGCCTCAGAAACGTCAATACCATACATATCTTCAACATGGCCGCGGATATCACGATAGCTCATGCCAAGCGAAAACATGGATAAGATCTTGCGGTCGATCTCATCAGTTAACTTAGTCTGGTTTTTCTTAACTAGCTTTGGCTCAAATGAGCCTGCACGGTCACGCGGGGTATCCAGTTCGAAAGTGCCCACTGAAGACTTAACGGTTTTCTTACTAGAACCATTTTTACGGTTAGGCTGCTCGTCATCTACAAGGTGCTGTTCCAGCTCTGCTTTTAAGGCAGCTTCGGTGATCTGTTTGATAAGAGGGGTTAAGAAGCCATCTTTGCCTGTCAGATCTTGCCCTGACTGAAGGGCTTTAATGGCTTGTTCTAAATCGAAGTCTTTGGTCATGTGTCATTCCTGTTTTCTTAATGATACTGAAATGACACAGATTTCTAAACACTACCTCTAAACATATGTTCAAGAAGGCTACTTAATGGAAACATCTCACTGTCTTTAAGGCTACTCTGAAAGATGTCCATGTCTTCAGAGTTGATGAGTTTCCAGGTTGCTTTAACGATCTTGGACGTTAGTTCCTCTGAAGCCGCTACTTGATGTAAAGCCGTTTCGAGGTCTGTACCATTGTCTAAAAGTAGGCAAAAGTTTTGCCAACTTTCTAACTCTGGGTGTGATAGGCCAGAAGTCTCAGTATGCTCTATCAAAAATTTCGCAAGCGCTTCCATCCCCGACATGCCATGTGCAGCAGAAGCTCCGCTGCCCATAATTATGACAGGCGCCTGTCCATAGAAATCCTGCGCTTGTTTTTGGTAGTTCAATTCAGCCATATCATTCTCTTTGTTATTGCCGTCATCCTTCAGCTAACAGTATAGCTATAGCATTTATTTCCAGAGATTTTGTTTGCCGTTTTTTCAACTGTGTTGGTGCTTCATAAAAAGAGTCTTCACTGTTAGGCAACATTATGTTCTTGTTGAGCCTTTTCTATTGCTAAAGACTCTCTATATTCAGCGGCTTCTGCTTTCATTGTCCAATGAACATCAGATAAATTCTGCTGCTCAACTACCTGCCTAATCTCTGCCAACGAGGTTTTGAAAAACTCTTTTCTGGGGTTTATTTTGTTTACCGATTCTCTCTCAAATCTTCTGTGCAGTTCTTTCTCTAGTGTGGGCGCATCCTCACTGTAGATCATGGCATGAATATCAAATGAAAAAGGAACAGAGGCATCGCCAAGCTCTTTTACTCTATCAAGTGGTTCCAAGCGTCTTGTCATGCCTATTTTGAAAACATTGTCGCCAAAACTACCTATGTTACTTATAACATATACATGTCCTCGGCGAGTTTGTTGCGCCATTGATAGTGCTCGTTGACCCCTTTCCTCAGCCTCAACAAGCTTGCTTTCTAAATCTGCCAGCTGAGCCTCAAACTCCATTCTTTGTTCTTCGTTTGCACTAGCTAGCTCAGCTCTAGCCTTTTCGAGAGCTTTCTGAAGTATACGCTCTTCTTTTTCAGCTTCTTTAATCGCCTTTTCTATCTCTTTCCTAGCTTTTTCTTCTTCTCGAATTTGCTGTTTGATTTCTCGTTGCTCCGCGAGTTCTATTTGTCTGAGCTCATGAGTAGATACGGCCCATTTGAGTTCCTCTTGACGAGTATCTAAGAATGATTGGTTTATACGAGCATTCTTGAATGGTGCGCCATTATGGTTAACTAGAGCAAAAGCATCGATTATTTCTTGTTTGATCTTCCCGTAATTATCATGTTTAACTTTTGCTAAAGCGGAGTCGACTTTTCCGTTGAATGCATCAACAGCAAAATGAATGGCGTATGTTCTTCTGTGGGGCTCAACATAGTCACAGTCTCCAGCGTGGCCGTGTTTGACCATTTCTCGCATTCGCTTTCTTACCTGTTTGAGCTGTTCTCCAGCTTCTTTAAAGCTAAATTCTTCAGCTAAATCATCTAAGACAGAATGATTTGGAATGATGTAATCATCTTTGTAGCCTTCAATTGTATTCTTCATTGCTTTTATGGCTGATGCATAAGAGTCGGCTTTTTGTTTAGCATCATAAGCATCACCCGCAACTTCTTGGGCCTGTGTTTGAGCTAACTCGATAATTCGATTTGCTTCTATGTGGGCTTCCTCTGTTAGCGCATGAGCTTTCTCCTTGGCGTCTTTCAATTTTTGGTTTGCTTTGGTGTTTAGCTCATTTGATTCTGTGTTTATATCTTGTACGCGCATTCTCGCTTCATTTATCAGTCTGTCTGCTTGTATGCGACTTGAATTAGCTAGCTCATTAGCCTCCCTTTGAGCTTTTGCGAGGGCCGCTTCAGCTTCTGATATTCGAGATACAGCAGTTTTTTCTGACTCTCTGAGCAGGTGTTGTACGTGTGCTTCCATATCAGTAATGGGGGCATACTTCTCTTGCAAAGAGGAATGTTGTCTTTGCAAACTTGAAACAAGCTCCGCTTTATCAGCTAGAGCTTGTCGAGCTTCCTCGAGTTCAGCTTCAACTTTGATTCTTTTACGTTTTGATAGCCAAGCAAAGAACAATGGGGTAACTAATATTAGAAGGGTAATAATGACGCTAATTAAGCTTCCTGAACTTTCTTGTTCCACAAGTAATTCCTTTTTGCTTTAATATTATTAACATGAACTTAACGTTAGATTACCCCAATTTATTGTGGAACTCCATAAAACTGGGTTTGGTCAATGCTTTGTGTTTTATTTTTTGACATTTGGTGGTCTAGCAGGGGGAATCTCCAGTACTAGTGAGTGGATTAAGTGGTGCTAGGGTGAAACTTTATTATTTAGTATTTGGATAGCTGTGAAGGGTTAACCAGTTCCAGTATGAAACTCTATTTTCTCAACCTCAAATTTCCAAGCCAAAACACTGACCATACAGCCCCGCTCAGTATGAAACTATATTGCGGGGCGACATTTTTTTGTTATTTAGGAATAAAGTCTCATCCCATACAATAAAGTATCATCCTAAACAATAAAGTTTCATACTAAATATTCATTTGCCTGAGGGACTAAGCCTTAGTTATCGGGTTAGCTAGCAATATCAAGGCTCAAACGATATATCTTAAAAAATCATTCTTTAGTAATTTCTATTTTAGATAGCCCTTGTTGGAAGGAAACTACAGGTTTATATCCAAGCTCCGCCTTGGCTTTTTCTATATTCAATGTCACTTCAACAGCACTAGTTGAAAATTCTTGCATTGTGATAGGTAAGGGTCTTGTGTTTGGCAATAATTTGCGTCTTAAATTGTCTAACTTGGCAAGAAGAAAAGGGACAAATCGAGGAATGCTTTTATTAGGTATATTCATATTGTGTGCGTGAACAAGCGCAGTGACTAGCTCTCTAAATGTTTTGTCATCATCATCACTGAGAAAATAAATTTCACCGGACTTGCCGCGTGAAATTGCACACTCGACTCCAGCACATACATTGTCTATATGAGTAGCGGATGTTTTGTAATTCCCACCACTTATCCATGCAAATTTTCCTTCTTCTATCGCATTTAATATTTGTGGAATTGCTGTTGTATCATCACGACCCCAAATGAATCTCGGCCTTAATACAACTACATGAAAATTATCGTCTGAGGCACGTAGTACAATCTCTTCGGCAAGTCGCTTACTATCAGAATAATTACCCACAGCGACGTCAGGGTAAGGCTTATCTTCTTTGGCCTGACAAAGAGGTTTGCCAGTCGCTAGAACTGATTCTGTACTGATATGAATGAATTTCTTAACTCCAGCTGTCTTAGCTGCATCTAACAAGCGCTGAGTTCCAATAACATTTGTTTCATACTGGTTCTTTGAGGTGTTTTTATGATCTGTATCTGCCGCAGCATGTATGACAATGTCATGATCTATTAAAGCTTTGGTTAGGCTTTGGCTGTGTAAATCTCCGTTAAAGAGGGTCACTCCCTGTTTTTCTAACTGTAACGAATATTTAATGCCTCGAGAAAGACCTTTTACATCATGGTCTTGAGAAAAGTGCTTCGCAAGGTTTCGACCAACATAACCCGTGACGCCGGAGATAAATATTTTCATGCTATGTCTCTTTTTATTTTTAAATTAGTTTACAGATGAACTAAAAGTGTAAACCTGTTAAATGCTAACAGGTTTACACTTGATGTCAATTTGTATCAACCTCATAATAAAGCTATTGCCCCTTATGTAATTGTTTATATGATCCTACGTGAAGCCCAGAAACTCATACTTAGATATGGGTACCAAAAAGTGACGATGACGGATATTGCCAAAGCGTGCCAAATTTCGCGCACTACGCTTTACAAGTCATATCCTAATAAGGAGTCAATTATTGTTGGACTCATCAATGAAGCGCTAGGAGTTAACATTAAGGAAAGTGAAAAGCTGTTGATGGAACATGGCACTTTAAAGGAAAAGCTTGTCAGTTTTTTTGATATTTGGACTATTCAGCCTGCGGCTTCAGTGATTGAACTAGAAGCTGGTCGAGACATATTAATGAATGTTGCTACCTATGCGCCTGATGCTGTAGCGCATCACTATGAGGTCTTTGAAAATATGCTTACCAGATTAATTGAAAAAGAAGTTAAAGATGAAAAGCACATTTCATCAGATGATCTCGCTCATATTTTTATGGTGGCATCCAAGGGTTTAAAAGCTTCAGCTGAAAGTATTGATGACTTAAAAAGAATGATAAATGGCTTAATCGTAATTGTCGTTGCAGCGGTTGGTTAGGATTATACTATTGATTTTTATAGGGTGTTGAGTTTGTTAGCTTTGAGCTCGATATGCTATTTTTTTGGATGTCAACATGAGTACTTTCAACGTTTGTGGGTAATAAAACACGATGATGTATTATCGAGGAAATTTGCAATCAATCTTAAATATTTGGCGATTGACTTTGCCCCAATACGCGTCTTCATAAGCTGATTCAGTGTATGAGATATTATTGAGTGATAAGGCGTTACGCCAAAATTTTACAGCATCATCTGCGCCTTGAATTTGTTTTACTTGCCAACTGCCGGGGTGTGCTTGCCAAATTTTACCAATAAATTGTGAGCCTACTTTTCTGTTCCTTGCGCTTGGTATAACGTAAAACTCACAGACTTCATAAGCACTGTTATCGCTGGATATATTGGCGAATGCGATTGGGTGCTCTCCATCGAATGCCAAGTATCCGAGGTGTGTTTCATCAAGCGGTGTATCCAGTGCAAAGATCCCTTGATGGTTTGGCAGTTTGCCTGTGAGTAATGAAAATTCGGCTTCATAGGCCTGAGCCAAATTCATATAGGTTTTAATTAGCTCTTTCGTTACTCGACGTATTTCCACGGCTCAACTCTCGGATTGTTGATATTTAGTCAAGTATACAGATGGGGATGTACTTTAAGATGTTTTATTTAGGGGTTTTTCGTGTTTTTATAATTTTTTTTGTGCTGTTTTTTTGCAAAAGTTATAGCCGTATCGCTTTTTCTAAGCACCCTAAACATCAAGTCGCAAGATGATGTCTAGGGGGCGTGAGCTAATCTCTGTGTGCGGCATATTTTCCCTGTGAGGGGTAAGCTTTACTGGTTAATGTGTTGGTTAGTTCGTGGCGGATAAAGAGCATACCTCCACATATTTTGCTAACCACGCTTTATACAATTGAAAAACGCGTTGGGTGTAATCTTGCTGGTGATGATATTCAAACGCGGCCTGATTGGCAAAGCGCTCAATGAGTGTGAGTTGGTTGCGTGCTTCGTTTTCATAAAGTTCAAAGCGTAAACAGCCTTCCTCGCTACACGTTGCTGGGAGTATTGCCTTGATTGCGTCGATACAGTCTTGATAATGCGCTGATTTTGGGGTGATGTGGGCAATCAAATTAACGTTACTATAATTTGCCATGCATTTTCTCCATAATGTGTCCCGTGATGATTGAAACGGGGTTTGATAGTAAATAGGCTGCGGCAAAAGAGGCCGGCCATGCGTTGCAAAATGCGTGAGCCCAGCGTGACGTAAAGTCGCTGACGAGTCCTAAATTGATATACGTTACCCAGCCCGACACCATAAACGACAAGCACAACGACAGCAGTAGGGTAAAAATAAGTTTTTGCATGTTTCCTCCTTTGACTGTTGATATGATTGTAAGGTGTTGCTTGCAAAGCAGAATGGCAGAAATGGAAAGCTAAGGTTGCAAAAATAAATATGCTTGATGACTTACGATTGTTTGTGGAGATCAGCCGCCGAGGCAGTTTTGCTAAAGCTGCAGATGACTTGAGGGTGGGTGCCCCTACCTTGTCAAAACGCATGTTGGCGTTGGAAGACAAACTTGGTTATCCACTATTACAGCGCAGCGCCAGAGGCGTTACGCTGACGAACCACGGACAAGCCATCGTCGATAATATGGCGAGCGAATTGCTTGCCTTACAAGCACAATGTGATGCCTTGACTGGCTTTGAAGCTAAATCATTTCATTTATTGTGCCCACAAAACTTGATGATTGGGCCGTTGTTCGACGCATTACAGTCTTTTCAAAGTTGCTATCCAGCACTTCAGCTTCATGTTGAGCCCGCAAATAGCTTAGAGCTTTTGAGCCAGAAGCGTTTTGATTTAACGATTCGTGTTGGTGAGTTGGATGATTCGAGTATTTATCAAAAACGGCTAGGGCAAATCGTGGTTAAAACGGTGGTTGCTCAGTCTGCAAAAGAAACACACACCCTGTTTTTACCCTTTCGGCAGTCTCAGTTGCCAGCAACCGATGAATGGCGAGCTTTATTGGCACAATTTAAGAACGTCTCTTATGTGGGTGATATTACCTTGGTGCGTAAGTTGGTGGGATCCGGCAACGGAGCGGGGATACTACCTATGACCGAAATTGCGGCGTTGTCCTCTGACTATAGTGAAAAGTTTTGCTATGTAGGCACGGGCCAGTTTATTCGAAACGTTTATGCTCTTTGGCTCGGGCAGCGCGTGCCACCTACCTACACCATGGCATTGATTGAGCTGTTGCAGCAGCAATGCCAAAAACTTAACTACCTGCAAGGTGCCGTGTTGGCACTAGACTGATGCATGGCGTATTGCACTGCACAGCAATTCGCTAGCGGGGCGAAATGACGCTTTTCACAAGCGACATAATGAACCGCTAAGCCACCTTTCCTATCTATTCCAGCCCCCCTCAGTCTCGAGCAAAGAGCTGTCAGATTTTGCAGGTTTATTGAGCAGTTACTTCGCGTAACATGCTGCCATATTGATTATAAAATGAACTTGAAATTTACGCGCAAGTTACAACATGCATCACCCAATTTTTAGGTAATTGCATGGTCAGTGAGGCAGGTCGGATTGTTATGAATTTACTGAAACTATTTTTGGCATTTTTTGGCGGTTTTGTTGCCGCTTACATACTGCAAGGACAGACTGAACAGTCTAGTAAAGGACCATCTAATAATTATATTGATGCGCATAACTCAAAAGAAACCACATCGGCTGATATTCAGGAATTAGTGGCAGAAAATCAGCGTTTACAAGCGCAAGTTGCATTACTTGAGCTACCGATCGCTACAAATGATGACTTGTTAAAGCAGCCTTTAGAGTCCATCCCTTCATCATCAGGAACCACGCCAGATGAAGTGCAACTAGCAGGTTCGAGGGATGAAATCCAAGCGAGTTTAAACGTTTTTACAATCAAGCCCGTGTTGTTTTCTCTGACTAATCAATTACAACTTGCAGATCAGCAAAGTGAGGCACTTGAACAGGTGCTTAGCCAAAAAGCACAGGCAGATCTTGATGCGTGGCTGGCGTTTTCAAAGCAAGCACAATCTCAGCCGGATAATGCGGACTATTTTCGTCAACAGTACTTGGATGAAATAAGTCAACACAGCATGGATTATGCGCAAACACTTGAACGTACTTTGAGTTCAGAGCAGTTGGCGCAGTATCAACGTTATGAACAACAGCAAGCACAGTTGCAGGCAAGCCAAAAAAGGGACTTGCTAACTCAGTCGCTGAGCCATTTAGATTTAAGTGCCTTCCAGCGACAAGAAATCCAACGATTATCAACACAAGTTTACACCGTCTCTGACGTAGTGAGCTTGGGCACGTCAGGCAGCCCTTACGCAAACCCGAGCGTGCATACAGACTTTGAAAAGCTGACCCAAATCAAAGCGCTTTTCTCAGAAGAACAGCAGCGTAAGTTGAACTTATGATGTTGAAATAAAAAATAAAAACACAAAGGATGAACATGAAAGCTAAAAATATGGCTGTATTATCTGCGCTACTAATAGCATGCGCGGGCTCTGCACAGGCGCGCCCTTACTGTGAAGGCGGCGGTGGTTATTGGGCGACTGAAACACGTAACGTGCAAGTATGCGATACGGTCACCGAGAACTACACGATTACACAAAGACATTGTGGTTATAGTGGTCACATATACCTTGGTCACTTATGGAATGAGCCAGATTTTTTCTTACCTTACGCGACCTATGTTTCTAAGAGCTTTGTTTTGGACGAGTCTAGCAGTTGTCCTAACTCTCAATATGAGACACAATCAGGTACGTATTGGTATACACGTCCAGATGGTACCCGCAGTGTAGACTGGTATACCTACTCAGGAAGTATCGGTCTCACGAGTGATCAGTTGAACACCACAGAACATACGCGTGAAGTGAAAACGAACTGTCGCACTGAAACGAAAACGGTGCGCGTTTGGCGCTGTGGCTTTGAGCCATAATTGAACGCTACTCTTGTACAGTTGTAACCTAAGTGCAGGCTTTTATAGCCTGCACTTTTTAGTTCCAGTGTTGCTAGTTTATTGAGTTGTCAGTTGTGAGTGCGGCGCGTAACGTTAATCGATTAGAGTTTGTACCAATTATGGCTGATGCACACTCATAAACTTGCCCTACCGTTTGATTAAAAGTGGTATTGTGCACGCACTAGCACGTTGCGCTCTTCACCTGGCATACCACCTAAGAACATGGCTTTGCTGTAGTAGGACTTATTAAACAAGTTGTTTATTTTTAACTGTAAGCCCCAGTGTTTGGTATTGTATGCAATTGCCGCGTCAAATACGGTGTAGCCAGGTACATAACCATCAGGAATACCAAATGAGTCGGATTGCGTGCTGCGCTCATCCACGTATTGCATACCTAAGCTAATATCTACAGGTGTATCTTGTGTAAAGGCATAACTTGAGTGAGTTACCCAGCTGCCAACCGTGACATAAGGCACGCCTTTTTGACGCTCTTCAGCATCATTACGGTCATCAATGGACAATGCATCTTGATAAACAGCATTGACGTTGACTTTCCATTGCTCGTTTAAAAATGCATTTAAATCAAGCTCAACCCCTTGTGTTTGTTCTTTACGATCGTAGAAAAAACGTGGTGTGCCAGCAGCTGATACGCCTGCTTCAAAGTCTTTATTTGCATAGCCGATATTGGTACGGCTTGATTCAAATACCACCAATGACGCAACAAGCTGATCATCAAACCCTTTTATGCGTATACCGATATCATTGCTGATTGATTGAGTATCGTCGCGGTCTTTTTCTTCACCGAGTACTTCACCTAACACACTGTATGCTGTGCGACCTTTAGAGTGGTTAGCAAAGATCGACAGGTTATCGGTTGGCATATAGGTAACGCCGAAATTATAGGTTAAGCCATTGTCAGAAGTATCTTGCTCTGGCGTTGGCTTTGCGGCGCTTGCTTTGTAGCGCGCGTCTACACCTAAGTGCTCGTAGCTTTGGTTAATCTCGTTGTACGCTAAGCCGACACGGGTTGTTAGGCCAAAGTCAAAGTAAGCCACATGCTGTGCACCGATACCCCAAGCACTGACAGTTTTGTTGTAGTTGCTAGTTTTAAGCGGGTCATGGTCTTCGAAGCTCCCTTCAGCCCAGACTGGTGAACGAATGTCTAACAGGTAAGGCAGTGTGCCTCGGTAAATAACGTCACCCTTTTTATCTTTGATCACTTTATCTTTGTCATAGATAGAGAATTGCTTAAAACGGATCTCACGGTCTTCGTAGTTGGCGTTGACCAAAAACTCATTGTCGATGTCATTGAAGGTAAAGTCGTAACGTAGGTCAGCAAAGTATTGCCATGAACGTTCGTTGGCTTCTACTTTACGATATTCCTGACGACGAGCTGCAAACGGATAAAGCTCACCATCCAGTACAAGCGGTGCGCGAGGTTCCTCGTTGATCTTTTTCACGCCACGGCTTTCACGTTCCCAATAAACATAGTTATATGCGCCGGTTTGACGGGCAAAACCAGAGTCATAGTCACGGTATTGCAGTTGTTGGTTGAAGTATAAGTTGTCAGTAACATCAATATTGTGAGTTAGCTTAACACGCAATTCTTCACCTTCATTGTCTTTGGCCATGGGGGAAATAATGCCATTATGACCAAAAGAATAAGGGGTTAAGCCATCATTGCTGGCGAGCGAGTCAGCCAGTTGTTGACGTTGTGCATCACTAAGCTGCAAGCCTGCGCCGTTTGGATCGTTAACAAGATCTTGCCAAGTCACTTCACCCGCGGTTTTGCCGTCGACAGAGGCTGAATTAAAAATACGAATAGGGTGGCCGATTGAGTCAACCGCAATACCATCGTTAATATACGCCGTTGAAAGCATCACGTTATGGCCTTCGTTGAGTACGTATTTAAAGCTTACGTAGGCTTCATCACGATCGTTATTTAAATCACGATAGCCATCACTGCGTGCCGATTTAACTAATACGCGATAAGCAAGCTGTTCGGTCAGGGCATCGGTTGAGTCCACTTCAAGCGCGTAGGTATCCCATTGGCCCACTTCGGCAGTGACTGAATGCGCTGCATTAAATTGCGGTTTTTTCTCAATGAGGTTGATCACACCACCGGCACTACCCATGCCATAAAGACCCGTTGCAGGCCCTTTTAATACCTCAACAAACTCAACATTGGTCATAGAGCGTGTTGGGTTAAACGTGTTTTCAAGGCCCGCGCCGCCATACATGCCATCGTAGGTATAGTTTGCGCCTAAGCCACGGATCACTAAGTTATCCCCAATGCCATAGTTGTTGCCTGCTTGAGTGACACCACTGATGTTACGCACCACATCCTGTAAGTTGGTGATCACTTGTGAGTTTAGCGTGTCGCTATCAACCACCACAACCGCTGCAGGCGTTTCCATCAAAGACATATCTGATTTAGTGGCAAGGCCCGAATTCATTACGACTTGGTTTTGACGATGATAGACACTGATTTTTTCTATATCGGAGTCAGTTTGAGGCGCAGCATGAACAAAAGACGAAGAAGTAGCGCAAGCCAGTGCCAGCGCAGACAATTTAAATGATTTCATTGGGTGGTTTACATCTTAAATAAAATATTATGCAAATGATAACTACTATCATTATCAATGTTCAATGGGGCAGATGCAGGTTTAACTATTATTCAATTAAACAACAAAATGTCGGCATAAACTATTTACAATAAAAGCACATTTTGGCTCATAAAATGTGCTGGGGAAAATAGTTCGAGGTAAGATATTACAAATACAATCAATAATTGTTACCATTTGCAATTATCGTTTTTATTTACCTCATACAGTGACTCAATCTCGATCCTCTAAAACTAAATTTAATCAAGAAGTCGTCTTCCGTGTGCTAACCATCATTGGCTTTGGTTATCCATTGATCATGTTGGTCGGTATTGTGATTTCTTATCTGCTACCTCTCGAAACACCACAGGCGGTTGCCGCGTCATCTATGCTGAGCTTTGCGCTTTATACGGCGTTCATTATGTGGGCATTTGCACAAAAATCGTGGCAACAGGTACTGCGCGTTAGCACCCTATTGCTCGTTGTGTTTGGGTTGCTGAATATGCTTTTAACATGGAGCTTGGTAACATTATGAAGAGCGGTTTTAGACAGTCGATGGCATGGTTGCATACTTGGACGGGGATAGTCGTCAGCTGGCTTTTGTATTTTATCTTTGTCACCGGTACCTTAGGTTATTTTGATAGCGAAATTGATGCTTGGATGAAGCCGGAATTACCGCGCAATACCGCTAATGTTGAAACAGTACTCAGCCAAGCACAACGTCATCTGGAGCAATATGGACAAGCGGCCAAAGATTGGCGTATTTATTTACCGCTTTCTCGTACCGAACCCCATTTGTGGTTGGGTTATCAACAAGAAAATGAAGCGGGTAAGCTGGTGCGTGTTCGCCAGCAAATAGATGCAACAACAGGGCAAGTGCTTGAAGGTCGAGACACAGGTGGTGGTCAAGCTTTGTATCGTATGCATTATCGCCTGCATTATATCCCTACCAAACTCGCCTATTACTTTGTGGGGGTGTTTACCCTATTTATGCTGCTGGGTTTGGTTACCGGTATCGTGGTGCATAAAAAAATCTTTAAAGAGTTTTTTACCTTTAGACCCAAAAAGGGCGCGACGTCTTGGCTTGATGGCCATAACCTAATGAGCGTGATGAGTTTACCCTTTCATTTGATGATCACCTACTCGGGTTTGATCATGTTCACCTTTACCTATGTGCCGTTTATTTTTAATGCCAGCTATGGCATGGGTGAGCAGAGTAAAAAACAGTTTTTTGATGAGTACTATCAAAATGGTGCACCAACACAAGCGACAGGTATACACGCAACCATGTTGCCGCTGACTGAATTGTATCAAAAAGCCACTGTGTATTTAGAAGCGCAAGGCAACACGCAGGCAAATTACGCGATACGTGTTTATCACCCTAATGACCAAAATAGCGTTGCGGTATTCTCTCCCGAGTTATCCGAGGCGAATAATGACGGTACAAAATTGGTAATGAATGCCATCACCGGGGAAGTGATCAGTTATCAAGCCCATTATGAGGGGGTGCGTCGCGTCCAGTCGGTGTTCTTAGAGTTGCACGAAGGGGTGTTTGCCAGCTTACCAATCCGTTGGTTTTATTTCCTATCAGGCCTAACGGGCTGTGTGATGATAGCCAGTGGCATGGTGCTTTGGACCACAAAACGTCGCAAAAAAGCGTTAAGCGATCCTGCTGGTATTCCGTTTAGTTTTAAAATGACGGAAGGGCTGAATATTGGCACGGTTGTCGGCTTGCCAGCGGCTGTGGCGGTGTACTTCCTCGCAAACAGGTTGTTACCCCTTGAGCTTGAGGGGCGAGCGCAATGGGAGATGCATAGTTTGTTTATCACTTGGCTGTTATGTCTGGCTCATGGCATGTACTTTACTTGGCAAAATAAAGGGCGCGCTGCTTGGTATCAACAGTGGTTAGTAGCTGCTTTGCTGTTTACTTTAGTGCCAATCGTAAACGCCTTAACCACATCGCGCGGGCTAATCAGCAGCATTGCGCAGGCTGACTGGGTGTATGTGGGCTTTGATGCAAGTTGTGCAGTGGCGGGTTTAGTCTGCCTATGGATTGCTATAGGTGTTAATCGGTCATCAAAACAACCAGATAAGGCACAATTTGCAAAACGTGACCGCGAGGTGATGGCATGATGTTGTTGTTGGTTATTGTGTGTGTTTATCAGGCGTTGTGCTTATTTTTGTTGGCGATGTCCAAATATACCAAGGTGCTGGGCCGCGAATTTAAGCCCAGCGAGCGGCAAAGCCAAATGCGGCGAACCGGCGGAGGAGCATTACTGAGTGTCGGTATGTATTTAGCAAGTGTTGAACTGGGTGTTGTGAATGCGTTGGTGTTTATGTGTGGTGCGCTCACTTTAGTGGGTGTTTGTATCGCTTTGTTATTTCAATATTTTCCAGCGCAGGCATTGCGACCCGTAATACCAACTGGAAAACCGCTTGGCAGGCATAGCTATTTATTTTTGGCGGTGCAATTGGCGTGTATGATGTTGCTAACTTAGCTTGGTGGGTGTTTTGCCATATCCTTTAAAATCTTGATAAGATTTATAAATTGCTTAAATTGGTGATTTAATCAAGGATACATTTAATGACCAATCCAACAGGCCCGTTTATTTACTATTTACAGCGCATGAAGGCGCTACTACAACAAAATTTACCGCTAGACGCTTTACTCGACAAAAGTTTGCAAACCGATATGTTTGCTTTGCATCAGCAATTGACCACTGCTATTTCGTTTTCGCTGCGCTGTTGTTGTGTGCTCGCGGGGCGCGAAGTGGTCAGTTTTAAAGGCTCTGAAGTGAGTGTTAAAGCGGTTGTTGAGGAAATCAACCAAACCCTTGCTTACCTTACCTCGATGACGGAGTTGGATTTTATGGGTTATGAGCAGCGAGTGGTCCAATTTGAAGCTGGATTTTCACAGCGGTCATTAGAGGGGCACGAGTTCGTAACGCTGTATGCATTACCGAACTTTTTATTCCACTTTTCCATGGCTTATGCCATTTTAAGACATCATGGTGTCGCGATTAGCAAAGGGGACTTTGATGGTTTTCATCAATATCCAGCCGGGTTCTCATTCCTTGATAACACACTTTAAACGCATCTTTGTGCTGAGTGACATACCTTCAATCAGCACCATGAATCTTATAGAGTTTTTTTGCCAAACTGAGCTTAACTGAGTGGTGCCAATGCAACAGATTAACATTCAATATTTTAAGCACCCTTACGCCGAGTTTATTCTTGGTAGTACCGACAATAAGCTGTGCTTATGTGACTTTCGTTATCGGAAAATGCGCAGTACGGTTGATAATCGCATCCAAAAAGGCCTCAATGCCCATTACGTTGAGCAAAATGACGCTGTGTTGGAACAGACTAAAACCGAGCTTGAAGAATACTTTATGGGGGAGCGTAGGCAGTTTGATGTGCCCTTATTATTTGTTGGCAGTGATTTTCAAAAGTCGGTTTGGCATGCTTTGATGAACGTTGAGTATGGGCAAGTATCGACCTACAAATCGTTGGCACAAGCCATTAATAACGAAAACGCGGTGCGAGCGGTGGGTACGGCCAATGGCGCAAATGCGATGTCCATCATTGTGCCTTGTCATCGCATCATTGGCTCTCAAGGTGAGCTGGTCGGTTATGGCGGTGGCTTAGCGCTTAAAAAACGTTTGTTAGAATTAGAACAAAACCTATTTGTGCTGTGAAGCTAATAGCAATGTGCAAACAGGGGCTAATGTTTGCACATCAGGCTGAGTAGTCCCATTAATTACAAAAACTGCTGTTGTATTGATAGACGGTTTGCGTTTTTGTCGTTGAACTGGTGGCATTCCATGCGGTTAAAGTTTGCATGGCTTCAAAGGCCAGTTTTGCACGCTTAACCACTTTTTGCGTGTAATCGGCGCTGTTGTCTTCATATTTGAATGATGCTTCGGCTATTAAAGGCACTGAACTGGATGATGGTGTACCCGCATACCATAAGGTGATGCTGAGCGTGGCATCAATGGAACCTAAGTCTATCTGTGCACCTTTATAGACTTGCTCATGAATGGTTAGGTTACCGACTTGCGCTAATGGAAGTGTGTCACTAAAGCCATATTCAGACTCAAAGCCAGGAAAGTGGGTATTAATGTCTTTAAAGTCGTTTATCGTGCGGGTATTGGGTGCTTTGGTTGAATGGCCATAAACTACTTTGAAAGTGTCATTGTCTTTTACCCCAACGTCCGACTCAAGCTTGGTTTCTGCGCCGCTGGTGGCGCTGGAAAGGTCCTCAAAATCAGCGATGTAGCGATCGGGGCTGCGAAACTTTAAGGTGACTTCTGAATTGCCATTTTCAATGCGCTCACGAAATACATAACCGATTTCGCGCAGCTGACAGCTACTTGCCGTATCAAAAAACTTCACCGTACGCACTTTGTTGAGTGACATCGTGCCTGTCACGTTACGCGCAATAGCTTGCTCAACACTGGTCTCAAACGCAGAAAAATAGCTATTAACTTGGTTAGCTTCATTTTGGTAACTAAACAAACTGGGGTTAAGTAATAGCTTGTACTCTCTTGAGGTGACATCTGGGTTTGCCTGAGCCACTTGAGTGCACAGAGCAAGGCTTATGAGAGTGGATGAAACGATGGTGTGCTTCATGTTTGAATGTCCTTTTAAAGCGATAAAAAAGGCCACAAATGTGGCCTGATTATTGGTTAGTTGGTTGCACTTAGATTTAATCCATTGACGATATAGAGCGTATTACCATCAATCACGGATTGGTTGGCATCGAGGTACTTTTGTTCGAGTACGCCGCCCGTTGACCAAGTGGCAAAGTCGTCATCGTTTATCATCCCAAGACGAGTGTTATCGATTAGCCACAAGCCTTCCATTTTGTCGTGTGGGTAGCCAACTTCCGCCACCATATCCACAACCAACTCTAGCTTTTGTGCAGGTTTAATGCCTTTAGCTTCCAGCTTTGCCCAACCAGCCGAGTAATCACTATCCACCGCGTTTTTACTGATAACTTGTTCTAGTGTATCGCCTGATATGGTTAAGCCGAGCTGAGCATCTTGCTTGAGTTCTGCCCCTTCTGACACAGTTTCTAAGTTTGTAGCATTGCTGATATCAATTTTATACACACGCTTCATCGCCGTGTTGTCTAGGTTATAGAACTTGCCATCGCGTTCTAACACTAAAAATTGGGTGTTACTCAGTGCTTTGATAGCGGAGTTTGAGTTTGAGCCTTTTTCTTGTTGATACAAGTACTGTGCGGTTTCGCCCGTTTCAATATTCACAGTCACAATGCGGGTTAGGTTAGTACGATTTTTACTTGGGTTATCAAGACTTGATTGCATAATACCCACCAGTGTTTTTTCATCTGGCGTGATGGTTAGGCCTTCCATACCACGGTTTGCCCAGCGGTTCCCAAACTCTGCGGGTAGGGTGTGCACGTTACGCGTGTCGTCACTGAATGGGTTAATACGCGCTAACTCTACACCTTGCGCACTGTAATGCACCATATGCGGGCCATATTCATCACTGACCCAGAATGTGCCATCACTCATTGCGACAAGGCCCTCTGCATCTAGGCCATAATCATCAATGCGAATCGGATTCGTGGCTTCATCATAAGGTTTACTCATATCATGTCTGATCACCTCACCTTTGGCATCGTAAGGGGTTTCGCCCGTGCCACCCATCGCTGAGCTATTAGGTAACCCGCTGATTGCATTGCCCGCCTTGTCTTTTAAAAGAATATTTTTGACTAGTTTGATAGAGCCAGTTGCCTGCACTTCAAACAAGCCAATACGAGGGGTGTAATCAGGGGTTGGGAACATTTTCCCTTTGCCTTGCTCACCCGTGAAGTTGGCATTTGGGCCGCGATCTGTCAGTGCATAGAACTGCATTGGGTTGGTAGGATGGCCGTCCATGTCTGAACCATAGCCGCCGTTGCGTACTTCAAAGGTTGAGCCAGCAATACTGCCGTTTTCAAGGTCATTTCTAAGTACTGAATAAGGTAAACGTACGCCACTGCTGGCGAAATTATCGGGGTTACAGACATAGGAAGTATCTGTCACTTCATCGCTGTTTAAGGTGTTATCACGGTTTGTATCTAAGCCAGAGTCGATTTTCACACCACCTAACCAGCACTGTGCGTCACCTGCAGCTAATTGCGTTTGCAATACTAAGCTACTCAAGCCATTTGTGCCGTTAGCGCCATTTACACCATTTATGCCATTGCTGCCGTCTTGGCCGTTTGTACCATTGATACCGTCTTTGCCGTTATCTCCATCATTACATCCAGTTAAAGCGAGCATAGTGGCGATAGCGAGTGTTGACAGACTGAGGGATTTCATTGTTTGTTCCTTAAAGAGGTTATTCTGTAAACATTAAGATATTTTCAAAGTATGACGATTGTGTTTATTTGTGAGGAAAAGCGAATAAATGTCATGGCGTTATCGTTTTAAGCGAATATAAAAACAAGTGGGGAACTTGCAAATCAGCCACATATACTTGAAGGTATGTCTATCTATCGTGTTCTTTTACAAAAATATTTTTAAATAGAAGTGACGATGGCGCTTTAGGTACGGCAATAAGGAGTTATTTAATAATATGTTGAAGGATTTTTTCTTTTAGCGCTCGAAAATCAATGGGTTTTTGAAAGAAATCGGAAAATCCCATTTTTGGGAATGACTCCGCTTCGTATTCGGAAGCCGCAGTAACAGCAATAATAGGGGTCGCTATGGACAAATCGCGTATTTTTTTCGTCGCTTCAATGCCGTTACATTCGGGCATTTGTATATCCATCAAGATGATATCGTAGTCTTCGTGCTCGGCCATATCAATGGCCACATTACCATTTCGCGCTAACGATATTTGTGCGCCTTCTTGCTCAAACATGAAAGAAAGCAGCACTAAAGTCGATTCTAAGTCGTCTGCAATTAAAACTTTTATTCCTTCCAAGCCCATCGTGTGCTTCCTCGTTATCCGCTCCGTCTCCGATAAACTCAGTTTAGCAAAAACTGATAAATGGACTAGTTTTTAATCAAGAATTCAAAAAAGGAGATTGGGTATCTATGCCAAACAAATCGAGCCCTCAACAAGCACCTACTCAGGCCGAAAAAGACGGCCAAACCATTAGTGATCAACGTGACACGATTAGTGAACAGAAGCGTCAAATCGCCAGTCAACGCGGCGAAATGCAAGGTTTATTGGAGCAAATTGAAGCCGCAAAATTCGACCTGCCCTTGTTAAAAATTGCTGATGATATTTTGATGGTCCCCCTTGTTGGCGCAATGGATTCAGTTAAAGCGCAAAAAGTCATGGAAGACATTTTGAATCACATTCGGTTGCAGGAATCTCGAGTGGTCATTATTGATATTGCGGGGATCAATATTGTCGATAGCTCGGTTGCATCACACTTGATTAAAATTGCCAAAGCCACCCGATTGATGGGTTGCAAGTCGGTTATTTCAGGCATTTCGCCGATGATTGCAAGAAACATTGTTAATTTAGGCATGGACGTAAGCGAACTGGTTACGACGAATACCCTGAAGGATGCAATGACAAAAGCGTATGAATATATTGGTTTTAAACTGGAACAAGTGCAATGAATGCACTCGTGTCGCACTCCTCAAAAATCGATGGTGTGATGGTGTTTGATCTCGCGCTAGAAGATTTAGCGGATGACAATACCTGTCAGATGTTTTGTGAGCAAACGCTTTGTTTTGCCAGTGACAAAGTGATCATCAATTTGAGCAAATGCGAGGTGATCACCAGTGATGTATTAAAGCGCCTAGAGGACCTTGTTAGCGCCATCACCATTGTCGGTAATCAAGTGATCGTGTGTGGCTTTAACCCGGTTAGTGCCGCCATGTTGTTTGCTTTTGTGGATGACTTAAATTTTACGACTGAATTGGACATCGATCGTGCCTTGCAAACATTATCAAATAACCAGTCAAACTGAAGTGGGCGAATTACTCAATCGTATTAACCTACTTCTATCGAATACATCGCTCAATGAGGTGAAGCGAACGGAGCTTTTAACCATTTGCTCCGAACTTATTTATAACATCATTAAATATGCCCAATCGGGTCAACTTATCATTCGTCTCGAAAAAACACAGATAAAAGTTGAAGCGTGTGACACAGGTCAAGGCTTTGAGCTTCCTTTGGCACAGGCGTTCCAAGAAGGTGTGAGCTTATCGGGCAGCCTTGGTTTAGGCATGCCTTCATTAGTGCGCATGAGCGATACGTTTAAACTCGTTACTTCTAACACGGGAACGTCAATTATCTGTACTAAGGATATTTAGCATGATCAACGTACATGACAGGGTGAAGCCTTTTCATTCTTTACCTACTTGTGGAGATTTTTCGGTGGTGATTGAGCGTCAAGATGGTCACTTGGTTGCGGTGGGTGATGTGGGAGGGCATGGCTTACAAGCCGTAGGCGAGCTTGCTCGGGTGTTAAAGCAGACCATTGAAAACTCTGCTGAAATGACACTCGAAAATGTGTTTACTGAAATATGTGCCGTTAAGGAATTGAACGAGTTTGGCATGACTTTGTTCTTAGGTTTTTTCGATAAGCACTTGCCAGTGCTGAGCTATTACTGTGTCGGGGATGTCAAATTGTCACTGCATCGCGCTGATAACACGATAAAGCTCGATAAACAAAATGGTATGTTAGGACTGAATACGCCTAATAAGATTGAGCGTTTTGCAATCAAGTTACATGATAAAGACCTGCTTTTTGTTGCCACTGACGGGGTAAGTAGAGATTACTTAAAAGTCATTGCTTCACAAGGAATAACAGTGCCTCTGCAACAGCTCAACGAGCATATTATGGCGCAAGCAACGAATGGTGCAGATGACGCCTTAAGCATGTGTATTTTGTTCAAACAAGTAAATAATAAGCACGTAGCTCAAACATCTATCGCGCCGAAAGTGCCAATAAAACAGCCTGTTCCTGCCACAGAGTCGCAATTAATTGATGACTGGGTTGAACCAAAAATAGCGGCGCAGCATACAACTTTACCTACAGATAGCCCTGAACCCATGGCAGAGTTTGTTGTTACGAAAGACACGTTTGTACTTCCATATCATGACCAGGTAGAGGCTGCTAATTTGTTATGCAAAGTAGAGCGTTCTGCGGCTAGAACCAAGCTGAGTGCGATTTGCAGCTATTTGGGGATCACCGGTAATTTTAACGTTAAACTGCAAACGTTTTTGTTTGAAATTCTCAATCACTCAGCCACTTCGTTGCAGGTTTACGTTAAGCAGTCGTATTTAAAAGTGCATTTTTGTGCCGCACTTAAATTTGTGAAATCGAGCGCGGATGTACTGGGCCGACAATATCTTTTTTGTGCGCAAGCGTCAGAGCAATATTGGTTATCTGTACCGTTTGATAGCGACATAGATACACACACAGAGCAATTTGAGCAGTTCAAAGAGCAGCTACAATTGGGTATTGATGATCACCATTATCAACAGTTTTTAGAAGATAAACGCCGAGATAGTGTGCTGGCACAGCATGCCAAACTGGCATCGATGGGGGAGATGATAGGGTCGATCGCGCATCAGTGGCGACAACCGCTAAATGAATTGGCGATCCGTATTCAAACTTTAGAATATCAGGTTAAGCAGGCAGAAGATTTAGATGCGCTTATGGCTCAGTTTGTACAAGACAGCATGAATACCATTACTTTTATGAGTAAAACCATTGACGACTTTCGTAATTTCTTTCGGGTTGACAAAAAAAAGCAAACGTTTTGTTTGCGTGATGCCGTTGAGCAGGTGCTGTCCATGCAGCAAGCTCAAATGGACAGTCATGGTATTCAAGTTAAGGTGGAAGGGAGACCAATCGAAATAGAAAGTTATAAGTCAGAAATACAGCAGGTTTTGCTCAATCTAATAAGCAACGCAAAGGATGCATTTAAAGCGTCTCAAGTTGACAACAAGCTGATCAAAATAGCGCTTGAGAGAGGCACCGTGCGGGTTCAAGACAATGCTGGCGGGGTACCAGATAGCATTGCGCCGAGGATCTTTGAGCCCTACTTTACCACCAAACCACATGGTGAAGGGACGGGGATGGGGCTTTACATGTCAAAGTTGATAGCAAATGAAAGCCTCCACGGGGACTTGATCTTCAAAAATACCACTTCTGAGTTAGGTCAAGGTGCATGCTTCTCTCTTACTGTGCCAACCAAATCTAAGGCTGATGTTCGTTAACGAAAACCATACTAAATGCGTTAAGTCTTTAGGAACTAAGCTTAAATATTCATAACAAAGTTTGAGTGATACAAATAATGGTCTACGCTCAAAGTAACTAGCTTGCGTTTCATTCAACGTGCTCATGTACTTAATCTTGGGTAACCGTCTTTGGGTGAAATAGGTGTTTGATGCACAGGCCAATCTTCTCACTGATTGCGTCTATTTATAAATGGTTTGGTACGCAGGTTCGGTTTTAAGCAATGGCTTGCAAAGCGAAAGATGTGTAAAAGGCTCCTGTGCACATCATGGTTGTGTAAAGGGATGGGTCAAGGTCTTTTCATGAAAAATCATAAGCAATTTATTATTACCATATTGTTGTGCTTAATCGCGGTGACTGCGTTGGCAACTTGGATGATAAGCATTAAAGGAAAAGTTGAGGGATACTCGCAAAGCTTTGTCAGCACGTCTCAAGCAATAGCGCGCGACTTTACCGATTTATACTATCTGCAGTCTGCTATTGGCTATGGCGGCTTTGTTCATAATCTGAAGAATTATGCGCTGACTAGCGAGCCGGTTTATTTAGATACCGCGAGCGATGATCTTGCCAAAGCCAAGTTACATTTAATGTCCCTCACAAGGCATTCACAAATACATGAGGAGGCATCCTTATCGCTCATTGCTGCCACCCTCGAAAAGTATGAAGAAAACTTACAAAAAATTCAGTCATTGGCAGGCAGTGAAAATGATACTTCTCCAATGCAAAATTTAATGCAATTTGACAATACATCTACTTTGCAAGCGTTAGAGTCATTGATCAGCAGTGTTCTAGATGACTATCGTCAGGTAAATGAACTATCAGAAGCACAGTTAAGCGATGTGCACACACAACTAAACTTTGGCTACGCCGCATTTTTGCCCATGTTATTACTGGTGTTAGTGGCTATTTCACTAATCAAAGCATTACAAAAAAGAGCGCAAGCGCTTGAAAATTCCACGCAAAATTTACAGACACTGCTTGATATTACTCCAGATTGCATTTTATCCGTTTCTCAAGATGGAACTATTTTAAAAGCAAACGTATGCGCGAAATCATTCTTTGGTTATGGAGATGAATTAGAAGGCATGTCCGTGGAAGATTTAATGCCAGAAGGTTTTCGGGCTGAACATCGCTGCTTAAGGCGCATGTTTTTTAGCTCACCGGATAATAGGCTTATGGCTAAAGGCAGAATAGTGCAGGCACATAATAAGCTTGGCGAGCGTAAAGATGTGTCGGTAAGTTTGGGGCATGCGGAGCTTGACGGGGAAAATGTCGCGGTGGTGAGCTTGCGAGACGTGACGGAAGAAAACAGCAACCGATTACAGTTACAAGATTTTAAGCAGCGGGTTGAGTTGGCGTGCCAAGCAGGGTCAATGGCTTTTTGGTATTGGGACAAGCATCGTAAAGTCATTGTCACCGATAGACCAACTGACGTTTGGGGTGGCAATGCTTATCGAGAAGAAAAGACCATGAAGCAATGGCTAGAGCACATTCACCCCGATGATCGCAAAACCTTTGTGGATGGCCTTACCTGCTGTGAACGAGATGGTGAAACGGTTGTTTTATTATATAGAACACAAAATAACAAAGATAAACAAAGGGATATGCGCGTTGTTATGGTGCCGCAAAAAACACCGGATGTGGCAGACAGCGTATTTAGTGAAGAGTTTGCCATTCGCATTGTCGGTATGGTGCAAGATGTGACAGAACAGCGTGAAGCCGAAGAGCGCTTGCAAAAGGCCATGCGTACAGCCGAGTCAGCCAATCTCGCCAAAAGCCAGTTTTTAGCAAACATGAGCCATGAAATACGCACACCAATGAATGCCATCATTGGTATTTTGACCTTATTGATGGACACCTCTTTACCAGAAAAGCAAGCGCGTATGATCCATAGCGCCTGCAATGCTGGCGAGTCATTGGTGAACATAGTGAACGATATTTTGGACTTTTCTAAGCTAGAAGCTGGAGAAGTGAGAGTGATCAATGAGCCGTTCAAACTTGATGAAGTACTGAATAAATTGGTTGATTTATATAGTGTTGTGACACACAGCAAAAGCATCGCTTTACAATTGAACGTGCACCCAGATGTGTATATTGACCTTGTTGGGGACGCACTGCGAATAGGGCAAGTGTTAGGCAATATTGTGAGTAATGCGATCAAGTTTACGAAAGCTGGGAGCGTCAGCATTGATGTAGCTTTTGTAGGCGCATCACACTCTGCATGCACGCTGCGGTTTTCTATCTCCGACACGGGCATTGGCCTTAGTGACGAGCAAATTGAAAATGTGTTTAAGCCTTTTCGTCAGGCCGATATGTCGACCACACGAGAGTACGGTGGCAGTGGTTTAGGATTAAGTATTTCACAGCGTCTGCTACGTATGATGGGATCACAAATTGAGGTGAAAAGTAGCAAAGGTCAAGGTGCCGAGTTTTTCTTTGAAGTTGAATTTGCCTTACAACCGAATGCAAAAAAATATGCTGATTTCGTTGCAGACAAAAAACGCGCGCTTGTCGTTATTGAAGATACAACAGTCAATGGCACTGTAGGTGAGTATTTTGAACAGTGGGGAATGAAGTCAGTTAGTTATAGTCGTTTATCTCTTGCTGCAGAATCTTTTGATAAGGACTCACAAGGGTTTGATAACTTAGTGATACACCTGGCGGATGATGGTGAGTATGAGGAAGTGGTTGAAGTATGTCGCCGATGGCGGCAGATCAATCCCAATGCTCAAAACATACTCATCGTGATCACCACACAAAATTACATTGATGATCCTGCTCTGTTGACGTTGCATGCGACCATTATTGTGCAGCCTCCTACGCCTTCACGTTTATTTGATGCGATCAACTCAAATGGACTGAAATCGTTACAAGCCAGTGATATGAATTTGGTACAACAATCCCGTGAGCTGACCAAAAATATTGTTGGGGCGAGGGTGCTGCTAGCTGAAGATGTTGAAACAAATCAGGTGGTGGCTGTTGACTTACTAGAAACTTTAGGACTACAGGTAGATGTTGTGTCTAATGGTTCACAGGCGGTTGAGGCTGTGCGTAGCAATCATTACGAAGCGGTTTTGATGGATTTTCATATGCCTTTACTGAATGGTTTGGAGGCAACGAAAAAAATCCGCGAACTGAAGGGATATGAGTATTTACCGATTGTGGCTATGACGGCGGCGGTATTTGAGCAAGACAAGCAAGCAGCGATAGACTGTGGTATGAATGCCCATTTGGCCAAACCGATCCAGATTTACCAACTGGCTAGCGTATTAAAAGAATTTATACCAGAAAAAGCATATCCGAAGGGGGTTCAGGTAGAGCCCAATGTTTCCCCTATGAATAGCGGGATGGACTTGAGTGTGTTGCATGATGAGATAGACATAGCTTCGGTTAAGCTTAACTTTGGCCACAATCAAATGGTATATCAAAACTGTTTACGGCACTTTTCTAATGATTTCGCAGATTGGGCTCAGCGTATTGAGCGCGAATTGGAACAAAAGAACTACGACAATGCGGTGCAATTAGCGCACAAACTAAAAGGTGCAGCAGGGAATATTTATGCAACCGCAATTTACTCGCAATCGAGCAAGTTGCAACAAGCTTTGAATCTTGGCCACCAAGGACCACTTAAAAAGTTAAAAGCTCAACTCCATACTTTATTGCGCAAAATCAATGCAGTGTTGAATGAACAAGATGCGATTGTGAGCAAGGAATCGGTAGCGGTTAATGGATCAGGAAAAAGTGAGTTCATCGATTGTTTAGCGCAGGTGAAAGCACTTGTGATGAAAAGTCGTTTTGTTGAGCCCGCGTTATTATCACAGTTCGTTGAAAATGCGCTTTGGATAGACAGCGCAAGTGTTCAACAATTTAAACAAGCCGTTGAAACATTTAACTTTTCACAAGCCAAATTGTTGTTAGATAAGGTTGAGCTTGCATGGAAAATTAAGGAGGAACGAGTATGACGATGACAATGAAAAAGCCGACTATTTTAGTGATTGAAGATGATGTATCTACTCTAACCTACATTAACGGCATACTATCAGATGAATATGATTTGATTATGTCGATCAATGGCCATGATGCAATGGCGCAGCTTTGGCAAAGGCCTGATTTGGTGATTGTGGATAATGGCTTGCCGGATATTAAAGGTGTGCAGCTAGTCAAACAAATACAATCGGAGCAAGGTTTTGCGCATACGCCCATTTTTTTAATGACAGCGGACCCTGACAATGAGCTAGTTGAAGCGGCGTTTAATGCAGGTGTGGCTGACTTTATTCATAAGCCTTGTTCAACGGCAATATTACAAGCACGAATACGCACCCATTTGGAGTTAAAACATCGAAGACAGCTTTGCGAAGAGCTAGCGGACTAAATGAGGTGCGTTTGAGCTGAATCGCACCGGTAAAGCCCCTTCTTGGTATCGCTCGCCTTTAAATACGCGCATAAGCAGTGCCTGAGTACAACAGAGCATGATGCTGCTAGTTGATCCTGTTGCTGACGCATTTATGATCGCTATATTAAATCCATAAGAATAATGCTATTTCTATCAAGCTATTTACGAGTTGACCGATTAGCGATTAGACTGACGTAGGTCGCTCGTTGGCTTATTTAGTTAGCGCACTCGTCGCTGAAAAGTGCGCTTTGTGATACTTAATAACGATAAGAAAAGAGAATAAATTCATGATAGATGCATCAATTTTGCCTGTTTTTTTAATCGCAGTTTTCTTCCTTGCTGTGTCTCCTGGTCCTGATTTGTTATTGCTCTCTAGTTATTCTTCAGCACGTGGCGTTATGTCAGGTTTAATGATTGCGTTGGGTATTTTTCTGGCAGGAATTATTCAAACCACATTAGTCACTTTTGGACTGGGTCAGGTTATGCAGGCTTTACCACCCTTGGTAATGGGGATTAAGTTTGTTGGTGCGCTTTATCTTATATGGTTAGGCGTAAACATGTTAAGGGCTTGGCGTTATGGACAGAGCAGTCAAGCACAGGCTGTGAAAACAACCGGTAGCCATCGTCAATTAGTACTGCAAGGGCTGCTAAACAACCTAATGAATCCCAAAGCATTGCTATTCTTTAGTCTATTTTTGCCTCAATTCACCGTCGCACAATTGCCCATGGTAGGGCAAGTTTTCACTCTCGGGGTGATATTAAGTACACTTACACTCGTTATAAATATTGTATTTGTTATTTCTTTTAGCCAGTTATCAACAGTATTGAGCAAAAAGGTGCGTTTAGGCCGCCACGTAGATGGTTTACTTGCGTTGGTGTTTTTTGGTTTAGCGGCACGCTTGGCGACCAGTAAGTGAGTGCAATGATTAAGCGCGCGTTTTGGAAGCACACAAAGCAGGTTCCCACTTTGCTGACATGCTTAATATGGGCGATGTTTTCTTGCGCGGTCAATGCAAATATTAAAATAGGGGTGGTGGGAAAAACGAAGAATGATAGTTTTTATCAAAAGTCCCACCTTGGGTGTCAGGCGTTTGCGGTGACTCATAAAGAGCTAGAGTGTGTGTACGATGGCACCGATGATTATCAGGATGTTCGTACTCAGGTGCTCATTGTCAATGAGCTGCTGCAAAAGGGGGTTGATGGTTTACTGATCTCCACGACTGTTCTGGTCTAATTCAATCGGACACTTAATTTTGAGACAATATCGTCAATAGATTAAGGAAATGATATGAGCCTAAAAAAATCACATAAAAGCTACCCTCAAGATTTTAAGGATGAAGCCGTTTTGATGGTGACAGAGCAAGGTTATAGTGTTGCAGAGGCGGCCAAGTCACTTGGCGTTGGTACCAGCCTGCTTTACAAGTGGAAAGAGAAGTTCGAAGCACAGCAACAAGGTAAGGCTTTAGAAGAATCTGAGCTGGATGAACTTAAACGATTGCGCAAAGAAAACAAACAATTACGCATGGAGAAAGAAATTCTAAAAAAGGCCAGCGCCTTCTTTGCAAAGGAAATGAAGTAAAATTCAGTTTTATTAAAAAACAGTCTGGTCAGTTCCCTGTTATCTTACTCTGTTCCGTTATGGGAGTGAGTAAGTCCGGTTATTATGACTGGCTTAAGCGCCCTGCAACAGTCATTAGCTTGGATACGTTGAAGTTATATCGACGCACCCGTCGCCTTTTTGAAAAAAGCCGTGGCAGCTTAGGGAACCGTGAAATGGTAAAAAGATTGCGCAAAGAAGGCTATCAAGTTGGTCGTTATCTGGTTCGTAAAATTATGCGTCGCTTACGCCTTAAAGTCACACAGCGCTTAGCTTACAAAGTGACAACAAAGCGTAAGTACTCCGATTCAGTGGCTAACAATCTACTGAACCAGAATTTCAATCCCACGGCTGCCAACCAAGTTTGGGCGGGCGATGTGACTTACTTAAAAACAGGTGAAGGCTGGATGTATTTAGCCATTGTGATGGATTTATATTCGCGTCGTATCGTAGGTTGGTACGTCGATAACCGCATGACGACAGATTTGATAAGTAAGGCATTAATGAAAGCTTACAATCTGCGACAGCCACCGAAGGGGCTGGTTTTTCACAGTGATCGCGGTTCACAATATACCAGCAAGCAATTCCGTAAGTTGCTAGCGAGCTATGGAATGAGAGCTAGTATGGGGGATGTTGGGGCGTGTTGGGATAATGCCGTTGTAGAGCGCTTTTTTGGCAGTTTAAAGCACGATTGGCTATTCAAAGTTAACCAGCCAACAAGGGAATTTATGAAGCAAGATGTGGCCGCTTACATGAAGTATTACAACATAGAGCGGCTGCATTCAACTAATGGTGATCTATCTCCAGTGGAGTTTGAAAATTATCAACTAAAAGTGTCCAGTTATGGTTGACCAGAACAGACTGACTCCTCCTATTTAGTTGAAGGGGCACTTAAAGCAGCATTTAAAAAAGGTATTCCAGTAGTAACCTTTGATTCAGATTTACTGGCGCAGCATAGACAATACCGCTTAGCGTATGTCGGTACTAATAACTTCGATTTTGGTGTGGCGTTAGGGGAAGTGGCTAAAAAGTACAAGCGTGATGCCATTCAGTCAATTTGTATTCAGTCTGGGCACCAAACCACCCCCAATTTAAATGAACGAATAAAAGGTGTGCGATATGCGTTATCAGGCAAGCACGAAAGACTAACGGGAAAGAGTGGTTGGGTTGAGCATCCTCGTTGCCCATTGTTTACAATGGGGCGCAGAGACGATGCGTTGAAACAACTAGAAAGTATGATTAGGTTACCCAGTCCGCCGATATTTTTAGCTGTCGCAGGGTTTGCACAATTTAACCCAGATTACCTTGAAGCGATTAAGCCTTTTAAAAAACAAATCCTAGATAAACATGTAAGTATTATTTCTGCCGATACCGAGCAGTTGCAATTGGATGCGCTAGAAGCAGGTTTATCCAGTGAAAATGTTGGGCAAAGACCCTTCGAAATGGGAAGAAAGGGCGCTGAGTTGTTGTATCACTTTATTGTTAATGGACAGCGGCCATCAAACGAACACTATTATTTGGATTATCACTACTGCTTCCCAAATAGCCTGAGTCACTGCCGTGAGAAAGATATGCACGAAATGCAAAAGTGATAAGTTTCATGTCGCGTTGCGCTTTTTGGGCTAGGTCTATCTGATTTTTTATCCGGTTTTATTTTATCTTGAAAAACTCATTTAACTCGTTGCGTTACTTAACAATGTTCCCGATTTAAGTGCGGTCAGATAAATGATACCCTTTATCTGAGATACATCTTTTTATTGCCAGTTATGTAAAGAAGCTCTAACATCTTTGCGTGCTTTGTTGCTAATTAGTGCACTTACTCACTGTTAACAACATGAATAACTGGTATGTTTTTAACCACTGTGTATTTTAGAATTATCGCCTTTGATATGTGGTTGATTGGCTCTTTTTATTAGCGAGATTTGCGAGGATATTAGGCATTACAATGTATGGCTTGATGCTTTTAAAAAAAATTCCAGCAATAGGTATGATGCGATTTCTTGGAATGGCTCTATCTTTTTTCTTTTTGTGCTCATTAACTTTGTCTCAGCAACACATGGAGGTGTCGGGATGCAACCACTGATCATTGGTATAGTGCTTATGGTTATCTCTTTTGGACTGGTATTGATGGCAATCATACATGGACAGAGAAGATTGAAGTTTGAACAGGGCATTCGAAAAATCTTACTCGGAAAAAAGGAGGATGACTCCCCCCCAGAAGAACTACAGAGCCAAGCCTACCATATTATGATGGAACTGGGTGAAGCACTTGAAAAAGACGAATTTGCTCAACAAAAAGGCGTCAAGAAAGCCTTGTCTAAAGTGACAGAATTACATGCGGAAACCTCTGAGTACGAATCCGATGAATATGAAGAGCACGATGATGACAATGCTCAACAAGCAAATAAGAAAGCGAACTTGAAGGTGGTCAAATAATTCCTGCGTGGCTTTCAAAAAATAGTTCTAATCATGCTTTACGACATGAGAGTTCGAGCTAAAGAGGTAAGATGAAAGCGCTGTATGTTCCCATTAGTGATGTTACCGTAACGCTTCAATACATCTTTTTTATTACTACTTTGTTTATCTATTGGAAAAAAGGTCAATTTGTCTCATTGTTAAAAACGGGCAGTCTAAAAACGGCAAATGATCATTTCTTGTATTCCTTTTTAATTGTTTCTGGCGTCTCACTATTTTTTGGGACTCAAGGTCTTCGGATCGGTTCTGAACTTGTTGCCTTGCAAATAGATATTATCGATAGAAGAAAACTGTTTTATCTCGCACTTATGTGTAATGGTTTTTTGTACCTTTTGACATTGTATGTGGTCCATCGCATAAAGGGCTGTAGCTTTTCAAGAGAAGCGAGAGTGATTATGTATCTTGTGCTAACTGGGTGTGGTTTGAACTTTACTCAATTGGTGTTAAGAGGGTACTTAGACATACATATGCTTTATGAGTACAACATATATGGAATTGCGATTGTGATAGTCAATACGTTAGCTTTGTATGTAATAGCGAGTTATCCTGTGCGCTATTTATATGGCAAATTTGTTGCCTTCAAGTAGGATTTAGCGACTACGTCCTAAGCTTTGGTATGACTTTAAAGAGATAAGCCCCTAACTTAATACTGATTTATAAAGTTTTTTTATCATTTATATAAGATAAAGGGTTCTATTTATTAACTTCTGGGTTAATATAAATATCTTCATAAGACCCTTAAGAAAAAAAAGCATATTTTTGATAGGGAAATACGATTGACACCCGTTTCAAAGCGGGGTTAATATTTGGTAAATATTTTGTGTTTTTAGTTTGGCGCGCTTGGGAGGCGTATCATATGCAGCCGTTAATTATAGCTTTTGTTGTGATCTTTATCGCACTTGCGTTGGCGGTTGGGATGATAGTGCAAGGCCATGGTTGTAATTGGTTAGAGCAAACGATTCGACGCCTATTTTCAAGTCGCAAACAAGAAGAAAATGTACCTGAAGATTTACAAAATACAGCTTACTATCTTGTCATGGAGCTAGGTGAGCTGCTCGAAAGTGAAGATGATATGGAGCAGTATTACGGTGTTAAAACGATTTTTAATCAGGTGAGCGCACTTCGTGCTGAAACATTAGCTGACTCTACGCTAATCCCGCTTAGACCTACTTCCACGCCTTCTTATTTAAAAGTGATCAAGTAGTCCTACAATTGTTATTTACCCAAAGGTAAGTGTACATAAACTTCGGTGCCAAGTTCATCGTCTGTGTGAAAGTCTATCCCCCCGCCTTGTACCAGACAAAGCAGTTTAGCTGTGTAGGTGCCCATACCCATATGATTAGGCTTGCCATGGCTGACAAACTTATCAAAAAATTGTGATCTGACGGCTGATGGAATAGGGTCTGAATTCTTGATAGTAATAACCACTTGCTCATTACTTTGGGCTGCCACGATGTGAATGGTTGGGCTATGCCTCGAGGCTTCAATCGCATTTTTAAGCAATTGACTGAGTAACGTATGGGTGAGTGTTAGCTCACCATAATACTCAAGAGATTCAGGGACGTCTGTTTTAACCTGACGTTGTTGGTGTTTCAAAGTGTCTGCAAAGCTTGCCAATACATCATCAATAACAAAGGCTAGATTATGCGATTGTGGATTCAGCACATAATCATTACGCTCAATTTTGGTCAATGCAGACAAACCATCTAGGTTTAATTGCAGCTGAGTGCAATGTTGCTGAATTGCTTGGAGGTAGTGTTTAGCATATTCAGGCTGGTGCAGATTGTTGGCCAATTGCTCGGTGGCTTGTTGTATTTGTGATATGGGTTTAGCCAACTCCGTTTGGTTCATACTATCAAACTCATCTCGCAGTCTGGCGTTTTCTAACATGGTATCAACTTGGCTGCGCATCAGGCGATTGGATTCAATACTACGGCAATGGGCCTGTACTCTAGATTTGACGATCGCAGGGTTGGCGGGTTTGGTGATATAGTCAACGGCACCTAACTCTAAGCCGCTGACAATATGTTCGGTCTGCTCTAATGCAGATAAAAATATCACGGTGATATGCTGTGTATTTGGGTCTTGCTTTAAGCGTCGGCACACTTCAAGGCCATCCATTTCTGGCATCATAATGTCGAGTAAAATGATGTCAGGTTGAGGCTCTTTTTGGCACAACTGTAATGCTTTTGAGCCATTGAGCGCGGCCTTCACTTTATAGTCTTTGCGCAAAATATCACTGATCACTTTGATATTATCGGCGACATCATCGACGATGAGTACCTGTATTTGACCATCTTCGGCATCTCCAGTAATGTTTTGATCATCACCTTGATAAGCCCTTGCAGGGCGAGTAAGCGCACGTTGAATACGAGATTGAAGTATCTTACTGGAAAAGGGTTTAACCACAAATTCAGACACGCCACATTGAATGGCTTTAACAACATGGCTTTGCTCTATGGTTGAAGAGGTCATAAGAAAAGGGATAGTGGCAGTGCGTGCTGTGGTGCGAACGTGCTTTAAAAACTCTAAGCCACCAATATTGGGTAATTGCCACTCAGAAATAATCAGTCCGACATCATGATATTGTAATTTCTCAAGCGCGTCTTTGCCATGCGGGCTTTGGATGATTTTAACATTGCCTAACCCTTTGACCACTTGCGTGATCATGGCACGGATGGTGTCGAAAGGCTCAACAATTAACACGCAAAGTGGCTTGGTTCTATCGTTCATATCAACGTTTTATTCGCAACTTGGTCTTTTTATTGTAATCGCTTAAAGCTCACTCGACGAGTGATGAAGGGTAAATATCCTTTATCACTGTTATAATTTAACTTTATTGCCATATCCGCTAAGACATCGTGATGATTATGTGGCCCATTAGGAGTATTGAGTGACACTGCTGCATCCTTTCTATTTGCGCATCAATTTATTTGCTCGTTGTGTTTTCTTTGTACTGATGTGCATATCTGGAAACACTTTGGCACTAGGCAGCGGTGATTTAAAAATTGAACACATTTCTGCTTACAATGGCCTCTCCAACCCCCAGATTTACGCATTAGCTAAAGATCCCCAGGGCTTTATGTGGTTTGCCAGTGCTGATGGTGTCATGCGTTACGATGGCTATCAATTCGTTACTTTTAAACATAACCGGCAAGATCCTCATTCTTTGTCAGCGAACAGCGTGGCCACTATTTTATTCGATAGGCAAGGGCGCTTGTGGGCTGGCACTTGGGGTGGGGGGCTTAATCTATTCTTAGACGATCAAACCTTCCAACACTTCCGCTTCGACCAGCAAAAAGACAACACACTTGGTTCAGATAAGGTGCAAACACTCTTTGAAAGCCGAGATGGTACCTTGTGGGTTGGCACCAATGGAGGAGGGCTCAATCGGCTATTGCCAGATCAGGTCAGTTTTAAGCGTTTTAATTATACCGAGCAAGATCCCCACCATGAAGGAAAAAACCGAGTCTGGAGTATCAGCGAAGATAAGCAAGGTTTGATCTGGATGGGAACGTCACATGGGCTACATTATTTAGATAGAAATAGTGGTCAGTTACATAGTTTTGATACGAGCACCAGCGAGCTTGATCACAATGAAGTACGGCAAGTCTCATTTGATGAACAGGGGCGTATGTGGGTGGCAACGAGACGAAGTTTTGGTCTTTTTTCACCAAGAACTCGACGCTATCAAACATTTGATTTGCCCTCTGGTGGGCTCCCAAGTGTTTCTAGTATTCAATATCAGCAAGGTGATATCTTGTTGTCTACGTTTGCGGGTGTGTATCGCTTTTCGGTGATGCTCAGAGAATTTATAAAAACGCCACATGCTAAAGAACTCGCGTTATTACCCAGCAGAGATGTGCGTGAGGTGATGATTGATCACTCTGGGTTGCTTTGGGCGGCAACACGTTACTCTGGCGTGATCAAGGTGTATCCGCATCCGCCGATTTTTAAATCTCACCAAGATTATTTACAGAATTACTTATTGTCAGGGCTATTTCGTCAAGTGCAAAGCATTGAAAAAGCATCCCAAGGCGGCGTTTGGCTAGGAACTGGGCGGGGCCTCGTTCATTTTGATGGCGAAAAAGTATTCACACCATTTGCGCGCACACAAGATTTAACCGAAGACTACCGACTGCGTGTGCACAAGTTTGCGCGGAACCAAAAAGGGCAGTTATATGCTGCGACCAATTTCGGTTTGTACCAAGTGGATGAAGTTGGCAAAAAGTTGAGTGTGGTTGAATTGAGTTGGTTAGACGAGGTGAGGCATGGCGTAGACGATCTTGCTTTTGATGACGCAGGCGTTGCATGGCTTTTGTTAACGGGGCAAAAAGGGGTGATACGTTGGCACATTGGTACACAACAGCCCGAAACGATTTTGCCTCACGTCGAAGCCAATTTTTTATTTATTAGCAGTGATCGGCATATATGGGTTGGCACGGATGGTGAAGGCGTATATCGGGCAAATTTGGATGGTTCGGAGCCAGTACAATTTGTGTCTCACAGTGACAATGCAAGCCTCAGTGATAATTATGTGAGCGCAGCAATGGAACATGCTGGTCGAGTTTGGTTCGCAACCAGTAGCGGCTTGACAAGTTATGACTTGCATAAAAAACAATTTGTCCGCTATGCCCACAGCGCATCGGATGTGCCACTCAATGTGAAATCTATGATCGCCGATAAGCAGGGCTTTTTATGGTTAGCAACGAGCAATGGTATATACAAGTTGGACATCGATAAGCAAGTATTTCACCATTTTACCGTGAATGATGGCTTAGCGAATAATCACTTTTTGGCGCGCTCCCAGGCCCGTTATGACGATGAGATTATATTTGGCAGTGTGGATGGCATTACCCGCTTTAAGCCAACGGAAGTGATAGCAAATAGTAAAGTGCCAAAATTGATGTTCACTCAAGCTTGGGTTGATAATCAGCGACTTGTGGACTTATCACAAGCTATTGTTCTTGAACCCAATGAGCATACTTTAACTGTGCACTTCGCTGCGCTAGATTACCAAGCAACACAAGATAACCGCTACCGTACATGGTTGTATGGCTATCACTCTACATGGAGTGACATTAGTGCCGATCATACAGTGACATTCAGAGACTTACCGCCGGGAGATTATGAACTTCGGGTTCAAGGAAGTAATAATCACGGTGTTTGGAATCGGGAAGGTATTGCGATAAAAGTCATTCGCGTCCCTGCTTGGTATCAAACCCGTTGGTTTCAAATTATCACCCCCATATTGTTTGTCATGTTCGTAGGCGCCGTGATTGCATGGCGGTTCATGCGGTTAAGTCTAGCCAGTCAGCGCTTAGAGCAGAAAATTGCACAACGGACGCAGGATATTTTGGTGCTAGGGGAGGTGGGAAAAGACGCAGCAGCCTCTCATGATATGAAGGAGATTTGTCAAACCATTTACGATCACATATCCACCACCGTGTCTTGTAATTTATGCGCGGTGGGCATTTATCATCCAGAAACTCAGCAGATTGAGTACATTTTTGCAGAAAAAGAGGGGTGTTCATTCAGCTTGTTAGACGCATACGCTTATGAACAAAACTCTCCTGATACATACAGCATTCGCTATGAGCGAGAATTTTTTGCCGATACACCCGAACGCTGGCGAGATTACGCTTTAAGTGCAGCGGAATGTGTCAATGGCGAGCAAACAAAAACGGCTTTTTGTATGCCGCTTATCGTTGATAGAGAAGTGGTTGGTATCTTGATGGTGCAATCGGAGCAAGCACAAGCTTACAGTGAATCACAGCTCAATATTTTACGCGTGGTCGGCAACCATTTGGCTGTGGCATTAGCTAATTCATTATCTTACGGTGAGCTTAAAGATGCAGAGCAAAGGCTTGAGCTTGCCATGCAAGGGGCTAATGCAGGTATGTGGGAATGGGATAGTGACCGAGATGTATTGGTAACCAATAGTATTTGGTCCACGATGCTCGGTTACTTGGATGGGGAATTGGAGTCTAAATATGGCACCAGCTCAACGCGATGGCGTATGTTGATCCACCCTGACGACTTTGCCCATGTTGAGCAAACGTTAGTGGCGTATTTAAAAAAACAAACTCCCGTGTTTCGTTGCGAATTTAGAATGCGCACTGCCGATGATAAATGGAAGTGGATCTTAAGTATTGGTCGACGGGTTTATCGTGAAGGACGCCAGCAAATAAAAGGTATTTTTGGCATTAATATGGACATATCGGATGCGAAAAAACTTGAAAATGCCCTTAAGATGGCAAAAGAAAACGCGGAGAGTGCAACACAAGCCAAATCTGACTTTTTATCCAATATGTCACATGAAATTCGCACGCCGATGAATGCGATTATAGGTATGAGCCACTTAGTATTGGAAACTGAGTTGAATCGAAAACAACGTAACTACGTGGAAAAAATTCATCGCAGTGGCGAGTCTTTGCTCGGGATCATTAATGATATTTTAGACTTTTCTAAAATTGAGGCGGGCAAGCTGGAAATTGATAAGGTGGCTTTCTCAATAGAAGATGTGGTTTCCCATAGTTTAGATATTTTAGCGATCAGAGCGCAGGAGCAAGGGTTAGTGCTCAATGTGTCTATCGATCCGACTATACCAGCGCGTTTGCAGGGGGATCCGCTGCGTATTGGGCAGGTACTGCTCAATCTAGGCAGTAATGCAATCAAGTTCACCGAGCGAGGTGGTCAAGTTATTATCAACGTGACCTTGCAAGCTGTGGAATCACAAAATGTGACGCTGGCGTTCGCGGTTATCGATTCAGGCATTGGCATGAGTGAACAACAGCAGCAGCGTTTGTTTCAGTCGTTCAGTCAGGCAGACACCTCGATCACCCGAAAATATGGTGGAACAGGCCTTGGGCTTGCAATCAGTAAACAGTTAGTGGAATTGATGGGCGGGCAAATCCAATGCCAAAGTATGCTGCAGATGGGCAGTACTTTTAGCTTTACCGTGCAATTAGAGCAATTGCAGGATGAGACATCCACAATCTTGCACCCTGACATTCAAACTGCATTAATACTCGATGATGACCAATACGCCAGTCGCGCCTTATGCACTTATTTGGAGCATGTAGGCATCGAAACTCACTGCATTGTAAACAGTTCTTTCGCGCAAGTTGAAGGCCGTTTATCTGGCTATGACGTTATTTTTGTCGATGAAAAAGCCCAGTCAGTTATTGAGTGTATTGAGCTAGAGCAAAAAGCAGATACTGGTGTGGGCCAAGTTGTTATCATGTCGCTGTACGATGCAGACTCTTTTGTGTATCAGTCTCTTGAAGAAAAGGGTTTTAGCTTGTTAGGGAAGCCGATTTTACCCTCTGCGCTGTATCGACGCCTAGCCCGCAGTGCTCCTTCACACGAAAGCCAAACACATGACACAGAGCTGCAGGCAGAGCCCCTTGCAGGCATGCATTTATTGTTGGTTGAGGACAATGAACTCAATCAAGAGTTAGCCGTTGCGCTACTGACGAAGCATGGTGCGCAGGTGCAAGTGGCGAGCAATGGTGTGCGAGCACTGGAGATACTTGATAAGGAAGCATTTGATGGTGTGTTAATGGACTGCCAAATGCCCCAGATGGATGGGTATGAAGCAACTAAGCAGATCCGTGCTCAAACGAGATTTGCTGATTTACCTATTATCGCGATGACAGCGAGTGTCACGATCGATAATCAAACGGCGGTCAGGGCGCAAGGCATGAACGACATCATTTTTAAGCCGATCAATGTGGCTAAAATGCTCTCGACGATTGTGCTGTGGGTTACGGCAAGTCATCCGATAGTTAATAGTGGCCATGCGCGTGTAATTTTTGAGTCTAGCGAACAACTCAGTGCGTTTGAGCATATCAGTGGGTTAGATGCCAGAGCAGGGTTACAAGTAGCGGATGGCGACTTTGCGTTGTACACCCAGTTGTTACGGCGCTTTGTGAGCAAACAAGGCGGGTTTTTAGCGGAATTTAAAGCGGCACTGAACAACGAGTTTCAGGACCCACAAGGCCCGCAAAGAATTGCGCATACCTTAAAGGGCACTGCGGGTAATATTGGCGCGCATCAAGTGCAAAGGCTCGCTGGCGAACTTGAGCATGCATGTATCGACAAGGTGCAGTCCTTAGCGTCTTATGCCCATGAAATCAATCTGGTGTTAATACCACTCATAGAGGCGATTGGCCAAACATTAGAGACCTTAAGTCGAGCGTTTGAGCGTATGGATGAGGTGTCACCATCCTCTAACAACAACCTGATTTTGGATAAATTGCAGTCTCTAAAGCAGTTGATCGAAGACAGTGATACCGATGCCACAGACATAGTTGAAGAGTTATTTGGGCTATTACAAGCTGCACGTTGTCAAGGGGCACTAGAACGTCTTGCTCGCGCAATAGATGATTATGACTTTGAACAAGCGAGCCATTTACTTGATGAGCTAGCCGCGGTGTGGCAACAAACTCTCAGTACAGAAGAGCTTAAAGAATAAACTGTGCTTTAAAGGAGTGACTTTTACGTTTTATAATGGCGGCTATGGCAGCGTGATATACCCCTTAAGCTGCGCCGATGCGAATTGAAAATTAAGGACTTTTGAATGTCTAAAACGCTGATTGTGATCCCCGCCCGGTACGGAAGCACCCGACTTCCAGGCAAGCCACTTATTAAACTAGCTGGCAAAGAGATGTTACTGCGTGTCGCTGAGACGGCGCGTTATGTATGTGCCTCTCGCACTGAGTGCGACTACGTGGTGGCAACCGATGATGAACGCATCGTGAGTTTGTGCCAGCAACATCAAATACCCGTTATGATGACTTCTGAGCACTGCTCGAGCGGTACAGAGCGTTGCTTTGATGTGGTCAAACAACTTTCAAATAAGCCTGACTTTGTTGTTAATTTGCAAGGTGATAACCCATTTTGTCCACCTTGGTTTATCAGTGCCTTGATAGACTCTTGGCAAAATAGCGATGTGGGGGAAGTGTTTACACCTTACGTTGAATTAAACTGGCAAGAGTTAGATAAGCTAAGAGAAGTGAAAAAAGTCACCCCGTTTAGCGGCACAACAGTGCAAGTGAACAACGATCAATTGGCACTTACGTTTAGTAAGAATATTGTTCCCGCCATACGCAAAGAAGACAAGTTTCGTCAACTCAGTGATATGTCTCCGGTCAAACGTCATATCGGCTTGTATGGCTATACCAGCCAGGCTTTAGAAGCTTATTTCGCGCTACCGGAAAGTGTCTATGAAGCGGCGGAAGGGCTGGAGCAAATGCGCTTTTTAGAAAATGGCATTGCGGTGAAGATGGTTGCGGTGTCTTATCAGGGGCGAATCGGCATGAGCGGGGTTGATAGCCCAGAAGACATTGCACGAGCGGAAGAGATCATTGCCCAAGATGGTGAATATGACCTGTCTTTATAAGCAGGCACTTGGTTAAAAATAATAGGTAATAAATAATGACAACACGCTTGATCGTGGTAAGACATGGTAATACTTTTTTACCCACAGATACGCCGACACGTGTTGGTGCCCGCACGGATTTAGACTTGGTTGAGCAGAAAAAAGGCACGGCGATTGGGGAATATTTACGCTCGATTAAATTGGTGCCAAATGTGATTTACAGTGGGCCCTTAAAACGTCATGTGCAAACGGCACAGCTTATTTGCCAACCTTTGGGCATAGACACAGATTCAATTCAATTTGAGTCATTTTTAAACGAAATCGATTACGGGCCCGATGAAGATCAGGTCGAAGAAGCCGTGATGCTGCGTTTAGGTCAGGGAGACTTGGCAAAAGGTAAAGCCGTGATTGATGACTGGAATCAATACGCGAAGGTCCCAGATGGTTGGCTGGTTGATCCACAGGCATTAGAACAAGGTTGGCATGCTTTTGCCACTAACGTACTTGAAAAACATACAGAGCAAACGGTCTTACTGGTCAGTAGTAACGGTTTGATGCGCTTCAGCCACGTGTTGGATAAGCAATTTGCGTTTAATAATTTGAAAGTGCCCACGGGAGGCGTTTGTATTTTTGAAAACCACACGGGCAAGCCTGACGATTGGCAGTGTGTAGAGTGGGGTAAAATACCTAGCTAGTAACATTCAAGAGCACGGACACGCCGTGCTCTTGATGATAATGGGCTATTTTAAGTCGAATCTATCTGCGTTCATGACTTTGTTCCATGCCTGAATAAAGTCTTGTACAAACTTGAGCTGATTGTTTTGGCAGCCATATACTTCGGCGATGGCACGTAGTTGTGAGTTGGAGCCAAAGATCAGATCCACGCGCGTGGCAGTCCATTTTTTCTCGCCCGTTTGTCGATGACGACCAACAAAAGTATCCGCATTTTCGCTTTCGGCACACCACTGAATGTCCATATCGAGCAAATTAACAAAGTAATCATTGGTCAAGGTGCCAGGACGATGCGTGAATACACCGTGTGGAGTTTGTTCATAATTGGCGTTTAAAGCGCGCATGCCACCGATAAGCACAGTCATCTCTGGTGCGGTGAGGGTAAGTAACTGGGCTTTGTCTAGCAAGAGTTCTTCAGCACTGACGTTGTAGCGACCTTTGAGGTAATTTCTAAAACCATCTGCGATAGGCTCAAGTACTTCAAAAGACGCGATATCGGTCTGCTGCTCATTCGCATCTGCTCGGCCGGGAGTAAAAGGCACCTGCGTTTCAATACCAGCATCTTTTGCTGCTTTTTCTATGGCAGTTGCGCCGGCGAGTACGATTAAATCAGCGAGAGATATTGCTTTGTTGGTGGTTTGAGATGTATTGAAAGACTGTTGGATCTGAGTCAAAACAGACAATACTTTTTGTAATTGTTGTGGTTGATTCACTTGCCATTGATTTTGTGGCGCGAGACGAATTCTGGCGCCATTGGCACCGCCTCGGCAATCCGATCCTCTGAAAGTCGAAGCAGAAGACCACGCGGTGTAAACCAGCTCACAGATAGTTAAATCACTGGCAAGGATTTGCGCCGAGAGCATGTCAATATCACGCTGGTCGACTAATTCATGTTCGATGTCTGGAATGGGGTCTTGCCATATTAAATTCTCATCGGGTACCTCAGGACCCAGATAGCGAGATTTGGGTCCTAAATCGCGATGTGTGAGTTTAAACCAAGCGCGGGCAAAGGCATCCGCAAACTCATCAGGGTTATCGTGGTAACGTTGGGCAATCACCCGATATTGGGGGTCTTCACGCATTGCCATATCGGCAGTGGTCATCATAATACCAACTTGCTGGTTGGCAGCATGTGCATCCGGCGCATGATGGTGAGAGGCGAGGTTCACTGGCACCCATTGGTTGGCGCCCGCTGGGCTTTTTGATAGGGTCCAATCATAGCCCAACAGCACTTCAAAATAGCTGTTGTCCCACTGGGTTGGCGTGGGTGTCCAAGCACCTTCAATGCCACTGGTGATGGTACTTGCTCCCTTACCTTCACCGTAGCTGTTGCGCCATCCAAAACCCATTTCCTCGATGGGCGCAGCTTCAGGTTCAGCACCCACATGGGAATCGGCCGCTGCACCATGACATTTACCAAATGTATGCCCTCCCGCGGTGAGGGCGACTGTTTCGGCGTCATCCATCGCCATCCGCTTAAACGTTTCGCGAATATCTTTACCTGACGCAACAGGATCTGGATGGCCATCGGGTCCTTCAGGGTTAACATAGATCAAACCCATTTGTACGGCTGCAAGTGGTTGCTCAAGTTCTCGGCCATTACTGTAACGGCTGTTGTTCAGCCATTCTTTCTCAACGCCCCAGTAAATGTCTTCTTCTGGTTCCCAAATGTCCTCACGGCCACCTGCAAAGCCAAAGGTTTTGAATCCCATAGATTCTAAAGCAACATTGCCAGCCAAAATGAACAAGTCGGCCCATGATATGTTGTTGCCGTATTTTTGTTTTATTGGCCAAAGCAAGCGTCGGGCTTTATCTAGATTGGCGTTGTCTGGCCAGCTATTTAGAGGAGCAAAGCGTTGGTTTCCTGTTGCCGCACCACCTCGGCCATCGGCAGTTCGATACGTTCCCGCAGCATGCCATGCCATACGGATCATCAGTGGACCATAGTGACCAAAGTCTGCTGGCCACCAATCTTTGGAGTCGGTCATTAAATCGTTGAGATCGTGTTTAACGGCTGCCAAATCTAACTGATTAAATGCCTTTTTATAATTGAATCCTTCACCCAAGGGGTTGGACTTTTTATCATTTAAATGAAGAATTTTGACGTTTAATTGATTGGGCCACCAGTCGGTGTTTTTAGTTCGCTTATCACCAACACGTGTATTGCTGCCGTGCATAACGGGGCATTTGGCTGCATCATTTTGCTTGCTCTTATCCATGCTTAATTACCTTAACTGACAGTAAAGCGAGTACGGCCACAGTTGTTGCTGAGATATGCGTACGCGCAATGAAAAGTGTTGTTTGTATTTTAGACTATCAGGATAAAGTTGCGATGAATCGAGAGGTTAGCAACCCATATGAGTAGGTTGGTTAATCTCTGCGCTCCACACGCCATGGTGGGTTGAGGCGATTTTCACCCGCCCAATAAAGTATGATTTGATTTCCGCTCGGATCGACCAGCTTTGCTTCGCGCCACAAATAACGCTTATCTTCTGGTAATTCTTTAAATATAAAGCCTGTTTGTTGTAGCTGTTGCACCCACTCATCGAGTTGTTCGTGCTCGAAGTAGATGGTTGCGCCATTGGTAAATGTTTCTTCTCTTAATGAGAGAGAAAAAGTGGCACCATTTGGGCACTCAAAACGTGCATAGTGTGGAGTATCAACAATTTGCAAAAATCCAAGTTGTCGATAAAACGCGCTGGCGTCATCCATGTTGTGCACTGGTAATGTGATTTGATTTAAGTTCATATGAGCATTGCTGATTATGGGTAACTGCCCAATAGATTAAATGCTCCCCATATCAATAGGCAAACTTAATGTGTAACAGAATATCAGTCTGTCTTGATCTGATTGGGAGGGAACGAAGGTTTGGAAAAAATATAAATGAGTACCAAGACTTCACAACAAGCAACGCAAAGCAAAACCCAAATGGGCGGCTGATTAAAAGCGAGGATAATAAAACCAAGTAGCATACCTAAGGCCGCACAGTATTTCCCCTTGAGTGGGATCACTTGATGCGCTTGCCACTGCTGTAATGAGGGACCAAATTTTTGATGCTGCAAAAGCCAATTTGCGAGTTTTGGATTGGAACGAGTAAAACAAGCGAGCGCCAAAATAAAAAACACCGTCGTGGGCATAACTGGCAACACAATACCCACAAAGCCTAGGCCAACAAAACCGATGCCTGCAACGTGCAACCAAAAACAGCGATTAAAAAGCTTGTGTGCCATAAATGTCTCTTTGTTAGCGTGATATTTAAAGCTTATCACAGCTTTAAAGCTTTGCGACTTTTTACATCAGGCCAGCTTACATTGCTGGCCTGATGTAATCATTTAAAAATAATAGCCAATATTGATATTGAAACGTTGCTCGGTATCATCGCTGTCGCCAGCGATAGAGCCACCAACAAAAGGCTGGTTTTTAGCATTTACAAAATCAAAGTAAGTGAAAAAACCACCCGCTGCGACGGACACACCGGTGACATTCATCCAGGTATCTTCGCTGTTATCAGATTTGTCGTAGATAACGCCAAAGTCATTGTAAAACTGCAGCCCCGTCACTGCGCCCCACTTTATGGGTAGGCTGTAGGCAACATTGATATTAGAGCTGGTCGCTTGTGCGGCAATGCTGTCGTAGAAGGCGTAAGCGCCCACAGCCATGCGCTCAACGTTATCGATGTCATAGTGATATTCGCCGTGCTGCAACTGAAAATTCCAAGCGCCAATAGTTGAGTTTACGTGAACAGCCCAAGATTGGTAATCACCTTCGCGCTCAATACCATTATGTAGCCCGCCTGCTTGTCCTGAAAAGCCAACTTCCGTCGTGCCACCTCTATGTTTAAAATGGTAGGCATAACGTCCGGCGAGGGTATTGTACTCACCAAGCGGTTGCGTTGGGTTATCATATACCCCATCGCCTGATTTGCGATAACCCACTATGTCGTAGGAATAGCGATCGCTGCGGTCATCAACATAGCCGTCTACACCACCGAGTTCATCATTTTTGAAAAAGCCAATGTCGAGCTGCCAGTTGTCTTTTAGCTTGCGCTTAAACAGTACCCCTAAGTCGTGATCGTCTTCTAAGCCAATGTAGTAGGTGGTATTAAAAAAGTAGTTATGAGAATTATACGGCCAGTTACCAAACGGTACTTTGGTGATCCCAGCCTGAACTTGCCAATCTGTTGCGAAGTCATAGCCAACATAGGCATACTTGATGGCACTCATGTAGTCGAAAAATCGGATCTCGGCATTGAGGGAAACATCACCGATTTCACCGGATAAGTTAAACCGAAAAATATCAAAGTCGAAGTCGCCGCCGCGATTTTTATTGCCATCGTTATACGAGGTGTGGCTATAGTTGGTGCGCACTGCACCGCCTACTTTTATGCCTGAAGTTGATTTACTGGTTTGTTTTTCAGACTTTTTTTCGAGCTGTTGGATCTGCTTTTGCAGATCCGCCAATTGCTTTTTTAATTTTGCGATATCGGCATCATTATTTGCTTGCGCAAAGGTTGGTATGAAGCTCATTGCGAGCGCGAGAGATGTTAATTTATGCATGGTTACCCACTTTTAGTTACTGTGATAGTTACTCGTATGTATTAGGGTAGACCATTTTAAAGCATTATCTCAAATTGGGAACCGGAGACATATTTTTTTATCAATTCAAATGATTACGTTCCGAATGCTTGACCATACTAACAGTCACTAACTATATTTTGAAGATTGATAGTCGACGGTAGTATGGGTATGAGAATTTCGCAGAAGCTGCGTTTGGCCTTTGTTTCGGCCATTGCACTCCCTCTAATTATTATCGCGGGTCTGATGATTTCACAAACGCGCCAAGCATCTTTAGAAAATTTCACCGAAATGGCCAACCGAGAAGCATTGCAAATAGATAATGGTATCTCCATGTTTTTTGGGGAAATTGCAAAAAACGTCAACTATCTAGCAAGCCACCCGGATGTTATTGCTGCTCGCTCAGGTGTTGAAACCTACTTTGACAAAAGTGGCGCCATCAATCTCAGCTCTTTGAAAAACTCGGCAGTTGAAAAAAAAGCTTATCAAGTCTTTGAATTGTTTGGCGATACGCACCCAGGCATTGCTTATATCTATATGGGCAATACAGAAGGTGGTTATATTCAATGGCCGCAAGGTGAAGTGAATGGCGGTTATGATCCAAGGGCGAGACCTTGGTATCAAACAGCAGAGCGTGGTGATGGTGAAGCTGTGCGTACCAATGCTTACTATTGGCCACCTGATGATATGGTGATTGTGTCAACCGCCAAAGCAATTATGCAAAATGGGCGAATGATTGGTGCGCAGGGTATGGATGTATCGCTCAATGACTTAACAACCATCGTTAAGAAAATTCGTTTAGGCGAAACAGGTTATCTCGTACTGGTTGAAAATACGGGCACTGTGCTGGCCGATGCAAAATACCCAGATCATACTTTTAAGCCTTTTGACGAGGTCGCTGGTGGCGTTTTTAAAAATTTGGCTGGTTTTGATTCTGGCTTACATGAAGTGTCTCTGGCTGGGCAGGACTATTTTGCCAATATTTATACCTCGCAATCGCTAGGCTGGAAGTTTGTGGGACTTGTTCAGAAAAAAGAGGTGATGGCATCGGCTAATGCCATGACAATCACAATTGTGGTATTAAGCGCGATCCTAATCGCGGTATTTGTTGCTTTGGGGACTTATATCTCTCGTTTGATATCAGGGCCTATCATTGAGGTCAGTGATGGGCTTACTGCGATTGCTCAAGGGGGCGGTGATTTAACCCAGCGGTTAGACATCAAAACCAAGGATGAAACCGGTAAACTCGCCAATAGCTTTAACTTATTTTTAAATCTGATTGCGCAATTGGTTACTCAGATCAATCAATGTGCTCAGCAAGTCACGCAAACGGCACAGGCGACTTCTTCGCAGGCGGCCGAATTAACCAAATCAACCGCACAGCAGCAACAAGCGATGGAAATGGCGGCGACGGCAATCAATGAAATGGCGGCAACTGCCAATGAAGTGGCCGCCAGTTGTGCCAATGCAGCAGAGCTGGCTTCGCAGACTCAGCAATCTTCAGAAGCAGGGCAAAGTGTGATTGGCGAAACGGTTGAGAGTGTTGCGCAGCTGGCTTCAGTGATCAATAACGCGACATCAGACATCACTAAACTGGACAGTGAAAGCGAAAATATTATGTCTATTTTAAGCGTCATTAGAGGGATTGCGGAGCAAACTAATTTACTCGCGCTGAATGCAGCCATTGAGGCTGCCCGTGCTGGAGAGCATGGCCGTGGTTTTGCTGTGGTTGCTGATGAAGTCAGGGCGTTGTCGCAGCGCACTTCGGAATCAACCGAAGAGATTGCTTCACAGTTGGATAAGCTTAGAAAAATGACTGAGCAAGTGTCTCAAGAGATGAGCAAGAGTTTGGCGCGTACAGAGCAAACGGTTGAATTAACTCACTCGGCGCAAACTCAGTTCGCCGACATTACTCAGTCAGTACAAACGATCAGTGATGTGAACATGCAAATTGCCACCGCAGCAGAACAGCAACAGCATGTTGCAGAAGACATTAATCGCAGTGTGACGGACATTAAAAATGCTGCGGATAGCGTATCGGAGGTGGCAAATAGTACGGCGCAAAGCGGTGAAAAAATGAACCAATTGTCAACTAAACTCAGCGGGTTAGTTGGGCAGTTTAAAGTCTGATGATTGTATATGATATGCGACCAATGTGAGGATACTTCATTATTGGTCGTTTGTTGTTTACTCTCGCCCACCTTATTCGGTAATGTAATGCATAATCACATTTCAATAATAAGGTGAAATATGGAGTTATCGGCATCAGTCTCAATTTTACGAACTGACAGCGGTCTTGAATATATCAATGTTGATGGTCCAAAGTGCTCGGGCAAAGTCTTTTTACAAGGTGCGCAACTCACAGAGTTTACCCCTAAAGGGAAAGGGAGTTTGATTTGGGTATCGGCAGAGGAAGATTATCAAGAGGGTAAAGCCATACGAGGTGGTATTCCAATTTGTTGGCCTTGGTTTGGTGTACATGAAAACCCAGAATGGCCGATCCATGGTGTGGCGCGCAAATTACTCTGGCGTGCTGAGGAAGTGATTGAAAAAGAGGATTACATCTGCGTTAAGTTATCACTTCCTATGCGTTCGGTAGACGACAATTATTGGCCGCATCACTCTAAGTTGGAAGTGGAGTTTCGCTTTGCTGAAGAGTTGCAAGTGCGCTTAACAAACACCAATTTAGGTACTCAGGCATTTAGCCTTACACAAGCATTGCACACTTACTTTCCGACCTCTGCCATTGAACACACAACGGTGGACGGTTTACAAGGTGCGCAATTCATCGAGTTTGGCGAAGGACCGTTTGAGCAACATGATGTTGTGAGTTTTAGCCGTGAAACGGATATGGTGTATACCCAAGCAAAGGCAACGCAGACAATCAATACGCCGGAGGGGATCATTGCAGTGTCGAGAGAAAACTCAAGCTCTTGCATCCTGTGGAATCCATGGATTGAAAAAGCCAAGCGTTTAAGTAATTTTGGCGAAGATGAATACCATACCATGTTGTGTTTAGAAGCGGCCAATGTGATGGATGACAAAGTCACGGTTGAGCCTGGTCAGAGCCATACTTTGACAACCACGCTTCGTTGGTTGTAAATGTCCCGTTTCGTATCCTGAACTAAACCTCAGGATACGAGCAAATCTATCACACACTTCCACAGCTGTTCTACGCGCTTTTATGTAACAAATGCAAACACTTTCACACACATAGCATCCATATCTTTGGCATACTAGTGTTATACATGAACAATAAATGATAAATCATGGATTTCGCTAAAATCATCAAAGGGTGTTTGATCATCGGCAGTATGTGGGTCATGTCGCTCAGTGCCAGTCCAACGTGGTACACAATCCACACCGCGCACTTTAATATCCATTATTCACAAGGGCATGAGCAATGGGCTCGTTCTGCCGCGACAGAGCTGGAAATAGTGCGAGAAAAAGTATGGCAACAGCAGCGGCGCGCTTTAGATAAAATCGCAGATGTGGTGGTCTTTGATCCCTACCATGCAGCTAATGGCTTTGCTTTACCGAGTACAGGTAATCCACTAATGGCGCTTTTCACGACGCCACCGCAATCGGATACGGTGATCGCCAATATGGACAGTTGGCAACAGCTACTGATCTTGCATGAATACATTCATTTGGTCCATTTATCTCAGCCTAGCCGACATAGCATGAAGCAATTATTAAGAGATGTGTGGGACGTGTACGACATTGCACAGGCCGTGATGCCTCGTTGGGTTGCTGAAGGTTATGCTACTTTGATGGAGTCGAAAATGACCGGCCGAGGTCGCCTATACGATAACCACAGTGAAGCAATATTAAAAGAGCTTGCGCAACAAGGGGCATTGTTATCGTACAGCCAGCTCAACTCGGGTAATGACGAATATATGTCACAGTCAATGGCCTACCTTCTGGGGGGACGATTTTTGGCGTGGCTTGAGGCTAAGTATTCTGCCGACACATTAGATGCAGTTTGGACGCGTATGCATGCGGTGCAAACTCGGGATTTTGAGCAAGCCTTTATTGGCGCATTTGGTGAGCACCCGAGTACACTTTATCGACGTTTTATTGCTGAATTGACGTATCAAGCAATGGCAAAGGAGGTAGAGGAACCCGATTTGCCAGCAACGTTGTGGCAAGACTACGCATTTCTCGCAAGCAGCCCGGCTATGTCATCCAATGGCAGCATGTTAGCAGTCGTTGAGCGTGATAAAAAAGAGCGTGTTTGGCTGAGAGTTTATGACACCGAAGACGACCTTGAAGCACAACAGCATTTTATTGAAAAACAACAGGCTATATTGGCTAAGGACCCGAAGGATATTGCTGACATACCGCCAAAAGTGTTTGCCAAAAAGAGGCGTTTTGAACTCGAGCCCACTAACTTTTCGGGTATACGTTATCCACAATGGGTGGATGATGAAACGTTATATTTTGTCGCGTCGGTGACCAATAGTCATGACAACCATGTACGCAGGGGGGAGTTGTTTAGTTGGTCATTGAATACCGGCAATATCGAACAGCTAACAGACAATGCTGGTATACGGCGTTTTACGGTAAAAAGTGATAGGCGCACGGTCTATGCTGAACAAGTCGAGTTTGGTTTTTCGCAGTTGGTAAAATTGGATCTAGTAACGGGTCAAATACACAGCTTGGCGAATAAAAAGCTTGGGCTGATGTATGATTTTCCAGTCTTAAGTGATGATGATAAACGGCTCGCTTACCTGAAAAAAGAGTTAAACCAGCATTGGCAGTTGTTTATCAAAGATTTTGACAGTGATGAGTTAATACATGTGCCCATGCCAAAAGACTATCAATACCTTAGCCAGCCCCATTGGTCGAGTCAGGGGAATGAGCTGTACTTTGTGGCTGGCGTGCAAGGTAATGTTGATTTATACCGCTATGAGCTGGCAACAAACGCCGTTTATCGATTGAGTGATGGCCAGGCTATGGTCAGTTACCCTTTATCATTGCCATCCGGTGAATTGTTGTTCTTATCCAGTCGCGCAGAGGGAGTGGATATGTATCAACTGCCCGCTACATGGCGCGGCACATTGGTGAATGACGTTGAAGAGACGGCGCAATCCAAGCGCTTATCCTCGGCATCGGTGCAGCTGCCAGACGCGCAAATTTATCACCACGACAGTTCCGTGATGGCATATGATCCTTGGCAGCAGAGTGCCTCTTTGGCAATGGGTTTAAGTCACTATTCCGCGAGTACGTCGTTATTGGATTTTGCGGTGAAGGGGTCTGACTTTTTAGAGCAGCTTAGCTGGCATGCGGGTGTTGCCTACGATATTGAAAATGAAGCTTTAAAGGGGGGATTTGCAAATCTGCGTTATCAAAATGAGCAACTGACATGGGATACTCAGCTATTTGATTATGAGCTAGCAGCACACAAGCAACCTTCATTTTCGGCCAATGTTCAGCAGCAAGAAACGGGTATTTTTAGCCAAGTAAGCCACACTAAGCAGTGGCAGCAACTGAAACTGATAGCAAACGTGGGTGGTCTGTATGCGCACCAAACTTACAATAACCGACGAACAGATCACCGTTGGTGGCGTTTTGGATTAACGCAGTCTTGGCAATATGATAGGCAGTCTTTTGCGGTTGGACAAAAAATATCGGCAAGGTGGTTCTCAGGAGAAGCGCTGGGGCGCAACTGGCAAGGCCATGACTTCTCCACACAGCTTTTTGCGAAAGCATTTCATATGCCGTTATATGTTAACTATCAACAGAGTAAACGGGATGCCGATTTATTGAGTTTAGGTGGCTTTAGCTCATCACTTTTAACCAATGAGCGAGAGAGCCATATTATGTATGCCCCTGAGCTGCCCTTCTTTTCAGCACAAGGGCGAGCGTATGAAGGATATGGTGCAGGATTGAGTTGGAAAGAAAATGCGCCATGGGTTTATTATATGCAACATCAAATGGACGCGAGGGTATTCGCACAAACCTATGGCATTAAATGGTCTCAGCGTTTTAATGGCCACAGTTGGCTGGCTAAGTTTTCTCCTGCTGGGATAAGCGATCTCCGCATAGATATCGGCTTTGGTCGTGTTGAAGGTGAGAATATAGACAATGACAATCGAATGTGGCTTGGGCTTTGGTATGACCTATAAAAGCTAACATTCAGCTGCTTTTAAAGGGCTTGAAAAAGGCGACAATGAGTTGTCGCCTTGCGCATGAAACAAATATGGAGAATGATGCTGCACGTCAGGTTATCATTTGAGCAAAGCTCGTTGGGCCTTGCTCTGCGTGCGAACTCCCCGATATGCCTTAGTTAGTATAGTCGGCAGTTAGCTGAACGCCATTAAATGCCTCAAAAGCTCTGATCATGACATGATAACGACCAGAACCGTCATTTTGTGTACACGTTTCGCCATTCCCCCAACGATATGGGCGGCAATCGTAAGTTGATGTCGTGGGTTTTTCCCCTTTACGAATGTATAAATCGGCATCACCCGTACCACCGGCCATTTTAAAGGTGATGTTTGATGCACCAGCAGGTACGTCAAAGTAGAAGAATTGCTCTGAGTATTTCTCACCGGCTAAATCTTTCTTAGCCACACCTTTTTGTAATTGAGCCGGATCATCAGCATTGTTTACTGAAACGGTTTTGCTAACAGAAGCGGTTTGACCCTTATCATCAGTGACGGTCAGTGTGACAGAGTAATCACCCGAGTTTGCGTAGTTGTGAGTGACCATGCTGCCAAAGTCATTGTTACTGTTATCACCAAATTGCCACTCATGCTGCGCAATGGTGCCGCCAGTAACTTTTGACGCTGAGCCATCAAATTGGCAACTGAGTAGATCACAGGTGTAGGTAAAGCTAGCTACTGGAACGGGATCACCATTAGGCTGGTCACCGACAGGCACTTCGTTGTTGAAGTGTGTTGAAACTTGTGGCCAAATTTTGCTGATTTTTGCACCTTTGTTAGTACAGCCACCTAAGTGATGCAGTGCAATTACGTCTCGAGTATCAGCGGCTAATACCGGTGAGCCAGATGAACCACCAATGGTGTCGCAGTAGTAACCTAAGTCCGTACCGGTGCCGCGACCATTCGCATTCGCTTCATTGACCTGACATAGGCCGTTCGCATCCTGATCTGATTCAATAGATAGCTCTTTAGGATTGCCCGCACCATGCTGGGGAATATAAATACGCTGTCCTTGTGTTGCATCGTTCACATCAAGACCAAAGTAGCCGAATGGTGCTGTTTGTTCGAAGTTGTTCACCGTGAATAACGTGTAATCAAGCGTGTAGTCAGTTTTTAAAAAGTCTTTACCAGTTACTTTTACAACGGTTTCCTTTGTTGTGCCATTACATGTTGTGTGTTGGTAGTTAAACCACACTTCAGTTGAAGTGAGTTCTGAAGCGGTTTCAACACAGTGATTATTGGTGAACATGCGGTTGTCAGAACCGACACGCCAACCGGTACACAAGCTGCGTCCACCTATCACAAGACGCGCTACCGGGCGGCTACGTTCAAACTCTTCAGGGTGAGAGTCTGCCCAACATTGCACATCGCGGCGCTCCATCGCACCACAAGTAGAATCTGTACCAATGTCGTCATCACTGAGCTGGTTCTCAATGCCGAAGTGATAATAATCAACCACTGGCGCGCCTAAGGTTGTATTTAAATCTGCACCTGGTGTGTATTCGACAATGACTGAATCACTCGATACTGACATTGCCGCGAAGTGGTTAATCCCATTGTCGCCTTTTTCTGTGGTTGCTTTACGCATATCCGCGGCTGTGTATTCGTAACGTTCGCTATTATCCAAAGATCTTACGACAAGCTTGCCACCACCTTTTAGGTTGACGTTTTTAAAGTGCAGTTTGATGTAGCTGGCATCTGGATGAGAGATAGTCTGTAGCACCGTGTTTTCTTTACCACTGAGCGCCAGATTTAAAGCCGCAGTTTTACCGATGATGGCTTCGTTTGTTTTACTGGTGAAACTCATCATTTGCGCTTCGGTTAAAGGCGCTTGTGCAAGCGCTGTCATTGAAGCTAAGCCTAATATTGGCAGAAAATAGCGTTTTTTCATTGTTTATCCTTACATGTTTATTTTGTATTTGTCTAAAAGTTAGACACATATAAGGTAGAACGAAAAAACGCCGAGGTAAAACAATTGTTAATAACAAATTAACATTTGGTTTAATTTTGTTCTTCGATTTTGTTATAACTCTGCGAGTAATGTTTGAGCGTATTGAGCTTAGCTTGATAAATTCCTTGCTTTTCCTGATCTTCCGCTCTTTCTAATGCTTTTTCTAAATAGCTTTGCGCCTTTCTAATATGGCCCCTTTGATAGTAGAGTTTTGCCAATACAAAGTACGGTTCAGGGATGTAAGGTGTGTAAGTAATGATCCCTTGAAGTAAGTTTTCAGCATTGGTGTAGTGCTGTTTCTCAATGAATCGTTCGGCTAATTGAAGCGAATCAAACGGGTTTTTGGCGTTGAACTCTAGCTCGTTATCTAAGCGTTCAACCAGCGCATCATCCTTTAATTGCTGAGCAAGATAAATGTAACTGTGTAGTAGGTTACTACTCACAAATTGGTTACGCATTGCATACTCAAATATTGATTGCGCACCGTTAAGGTCCCCCTTTCGACGATGTAAAATAGCAGCAAGGTTAATAAGTTCTGGGTCATAAGGCGCATAGTCGAATGCCTTAAGTAATAATGAGTAACTCTGATTGAACTGATTTGTAAGTAACGCTTCAGTAGCTAAATTAGCGTAGTACTTTGCCAGTAGATCTTGATAGCTTGCTTTACCTAGAAAAATAATATCATTGGCAGGGAAATAGTCGATAACCGTGCCGGGTCGCACAATGACAAACCAGTTATCGTTTTTTTCTTCTTGTGGTGCATATAGCTTAGTTTTGAAATGAGAAGAAATAAGGAGTGTGTTTTTGACCTTTGAATACACCGGAATAGACGCAACTTCTGAAAAACTGGTTTCTAGGCCAATTAAGTTGGCATAGGCCTGAGTTAATATGGCTAGGCTAATACAATTGCCTTGGCCTTGCTCTATGGTTTGACTGGCATTGAGTGTTGCACCATCGTAGGTAAAATTGCTCATTTTTGATTCTAGGTAATCAGCGACAATTCTATCTGCTCGTCTATTTTGTTGTTTGGCTCGTTGAGCATAGGCTAGGAATTTTTCTTGTTCTTTTACTGGTAATACAAAAACCGTCTCTTCGGCAGGGACGTTCATTTTTTGAAATTGTGCATGATTAAACAAAAGGGTTGCTTTGGGAATGGCGGGGGCGGCAGGTTCCTTTGGTCTTTGTGAACACCCTAGTAACATCATGATAATCAATACAATAGCGACATTTTCACTCATGATTTTTATTCCTTTTTGCTTTCGAATTTAGATAATTTCTTCATTATTTGCAATCAGTTTTATGCAAAACAGCACGCTTGGCTATGAGAAAGAGCGTCTTGTGTTGTACAGTCGGCAAATGACCAAAATAACAGGGTTGTTTACGCGTCAGCTCTAGAACGGCTACTTAGCCTGTAAAGAAAATGAGTACACTGTTAGAAAAAATCGTGTAATCAAATAACAGAAACTTACAAATGTCACGTTTTCCTTGCTCATAAAATTGTTACTATAGATGCAGGAAAATTATACGAGGTGAAGTCATGCAAACGAAACTCTTAAAATGGATCTTACCCTTCGCGGCACTCACTGTGGGTGCTGTAGGTGCAGCAGGAATAAATGCCGTTGCTGCTGATCCAAAAGCAAAGGAGCCTGTTGATAGCCGGCCTGTGGTTGAAGTAGAAGCAATTTCTGCGCGCGACCATCAAGTGGTTATCAATAGTTATGGGGAAGTAAAACCGTTTGAGCAGACGCAATTATCAGTGCAAGTGTCGGGAGAAGTAACGTATTGGAATCCGAGCTTTGTGGCTGGTGGCGTGATTGCGCGCGGCGATGTGTTGATGCGCATCGAAAAAGATAATTACGAAGCTGCAGTGCTGCAGGCGGAAGCCGAGCTGTCTCGTGCTCAAGCAGCCTTAATTGAAGAGCAAGCTTTGGCGGATGTTGCTGCAGATGAAGCAAAACGCTTTCCAAGTAAAAAGCACACAGACTTATTCTTACGCAAGCCTCAGTTAATGAGTGCTAAAGCTGCAGTTAAATCGGCTCAAGCTGGATTAAAACGTGCACAGCGTGATTTAGACAATTGTAATGTGATTGCACCTTATGACGCGCTTGTTGTTTCTCGAGATGTGGGTTTAGGCCAGTTTGTTAGTGTGGGTTCACCCGTTGCGAAACTAAACAATATCGAAGTGGCAGAGGTTATCATTCCAATTGCTGGATTTGATAGTGCCTTTTTACCAGAGCGTTTGGCGGGCACAGCCGCAACAGTCAAACAAAGTGGTTTGAATGGCTTTACACGTGCAGCGGTGATTGATAGAGATTTGGGGGTAGTGGATACCCAAACACGTATGGTGAACTTAGTGGTACGAATTGATGACCCATATGGATTAAAAAACAAACAGCCTGCGGTTAAGTTTGGTTCGTTTGTGCAAGTGGATTTTACGGGTAAGACGTTGAACCGAATTTATCGCCTACCGCAGGAGCTTGTTAACAATCAAACGGTTTGGATCTTAAAAGATGACAACACGCTTGAGCCCAGAAAAGTGCAGGTTATTCGTGAAGAAAGTGAATACTTCTTTGTGAGCATTGGCCTAAATGACAACGAAAAGTTGGTCACCACAGTACCGGAATACCCACAAGAAGGTATGTCAGTGAAAGTCGCAGGTGCTGATTCTTCAAGTGCTGGCGACGCCGCGCAGACACTTTAAAGGCAGGCTTGAGTTATGAGTACACAACAACATACTAAGCAAACGGGGCTTATCGCCTATTTTGCTAATAACCCTGTGGCCGCCAACTTATTAATGTGGTTCATCATCATAGTGGGAACGGCTTCGTATTTGACGGTTCAACGGCAAATGTTCCCAAATATTGAGTTGAATTATATCAATGTTGAAGCGAGCTACCCAGGCGCCTCTCCGCAAGAAATAGAAGAAAGTATCCTAGTCAAAATAGAAGAGTCGTTAAAAGGCATCACCGAGATAGAAGAAGGGGTGTTTCGTGCATTTCGCAATGGTGGTAGCGCGACGCTTAAAATTGACCCCGATGTTGAGCTTGCCGATGTCATGGACAAGGTGAAGCTACGGGTGGATGGTATCGCTACTTTCCCAGCTGCCATGGAGCCACTCACAGTTAGCCAGCGCGAATTTCAACAAGAAGTAATTGGTATGACAGTGTCGGGTAATCTGCCGTTGTCTGATTTAAAGCCAATCGCCAAAGCGCTAGAAGATGAATTACTGCAATTAAGCAATGTGTCTTTAGTTGAAGTGTTTGTGCCATCAGATGAAATTGCCATTGAAATTGACCCGGATATGTTGCGTCAGTACAACTTAACGATTAATGATGTGGCGCAGGCAGTGCGCAGTTACTCAACTAACCTGTCAGCCGGTCAGCTTCGTACTGGATCAGGGGTAATTTCTGTTCGTGTAGAAAACCAATCTTATACAGGCGAAGAATTCCGTCAAATTCCCGTTAAAGTGGGTGCCAATGGCGCGAAGTTATATTTGAAAGATGTGGCCGTTGTAAAAGACGCATTTACTGAAGGCGAGCGTTATTTCAAGCTCAACGGTGAAAATGGCGTGTATATGACGGTGAAGGCAACCAAAGATCAAGACATGATCCCCATTGCTAAAACCGTTTTAGCATTTATAGAGCAAAAGAATAAACAGTTGCCAGCGGGCGTGCATATTGATCCACTTGTGGATATGACGTACTACCTCAATGGCCGTTTAGATATGATGAAAAGCAACTTGATCCAAGGTGCCATCTTAGTTGCCATCATGCTTTCCATATTTTTACGTTTCAAGCTTGCACTTTGGGTTATGGTCGGTCTGCCAATTTGTTTCCTCGGGGCGATAATGACTATGCCGTTGATTGGTGTCACCATCAATATTGCCTCTTTGTTTGCCTTTATCATGGTACTGGGGATTGTCGTTGATGACGCTATTGTCATAGGTGAGAGTGCCTATACGGAAATTGAAAACAAGGGAGCGGGTGTAGAGAACGTAATACGCGGTGCCAAACGTGTGGCAACGCCAGCGACTTTTGGGGTGCTGACAACCATGGCGGTGTTTGCACCACTCATGTTCTCCAGTGGGCCTGATAGCTCAAACTTTATTGCTATTGCAGGTGTCGTATTACTGTGTTTGTTATTCAGTTTGATTGAATCTAAGCTCATTTTACCTGCACATATTGCCCATACTAAATTTGAGCCAATGGCTGAAAATAGCTGGCGCGTAAAATTTAACAAACGCTTCTTTGGCTTTGTGAATGGGCCTTATAAACGCTTTGTTACTTGGTGTGTGCAGTGGCGTTGGACTGTGCTGTTTGCGTTTATCGGCATGTTTGTCATGAGTATGGCGCTAATTAGTAGTGGTGCTGTGCGTACGGTGTTCGTACCAAAAATCCCTCATGACTTCCCAGCTATTAACCTGACAATGAATGACAACGCGTCTGATGAACAGACCATTGCCGCGATTCAAAAGTTAGAGCAGGTGATCCTCGACGTTGACAAACAAGTTGAGCAGGAATATGGCCAAAAAATGGTGCGTGACGTGATGGTAATGAACCAAGGTCGTACCGAAGGGCGTGTACTAGCGCCGTTAGTAGATGAAGAGCTTCGTCCATTTAACACCTTTGAATTGACTCGTCGCTGGCGTGAACAAATGCCTGAAATTGCGGGTGTAAAGTCCATTCTAATCGAAGAAGAAGTGATTAATCTTGGTAATAATGGAGACTTTGGTTATCGATTATATGGATCAGATATTGAAACTTTAAATGCCGCTGGGCGTCAGTTGATCCGTATGCTGCAGGACGAAAAGGGTCTATTCGATATTAGCTCGAGTATTGACCCTGCTAGCAAAGAAATCCAAATCATATTAAAGCCAGTGGCGTATGACCTAGGTTTGAATCTACAAAATATCGGCTCTCAAGTTGGTGCGAGTTTTTACGGTGGTGAAGCGCAGCGTGTGATCCGTGATGGTGAAGAAGTCAAAGTGATGGTGCGTTACCCTAAATTGACTCGTGAAGCTTTCTCCTCTCTCAAACATACGGTGATCACAACACCACAAGGCAAAGAAGTCATGTTGGGTGATGTAGTTGAGTTGGTTGAAAAGCCAGGGATCAGTTACATTCGTCGCGAAGAAGGTTATCGTACCGTATACGTTTACGGTAATATTGACGAAGAAGTGGTAGAGCCAAATGCTGTAACGAAGCGCATTGATGACGTCATTTTGCCAGAGTTACTAAAAACCTTCCCATCAGTGAAAACCAAACTAGGCGGTTCTGTGGAGGAGCAGCAAGATCAGGCGAATGAACAACTGGCCTTCTTTGCCGCGGGTATGATGATTGTTTACATATTGCTCGCAATCCCATTGAAGAGTTATTCGCAGCCATTGATTGTGATGTCGGTTATCCCATTTAGCTTAGTGGGTGCTATCTGGGGTCACCTCTTCTTTGGCTTAGACTTGAGTATGATGTCGAGCTATGGTGTTATCGCGGCGGCAGGGGTAGTGATCAACGACTCTTTGGTGATGACCGACTTTGTTAACCAAACGAGAAAAGAGGGGGCTAGCCTGAAGGAAGCGGTTATCAATGCCGGTTGTGCGCGCTTTAGGGCGATCACGCTAACATCCATCACTACTTTTGTGGGTGTACTACCCATCATGTTTGAAACCAGTCTGCAAGCCATGTTTGTTATACCTATGGCCGTATCTCTTGGTTTCTCTGTCGTGTTTGCGACCTTGATCACCTTAATATTGGTACCGTGCTTGTACATTATTATGACTGATGTACGCGGTGTATTTAGAGGCATGGGACGTTTTATCCCTGCACGTTTTAGCAAGCGTAATAACATTGTGGATTCCTCAATTTAATAATCCTAAGTAATGATAAAAAAGGGCCAATCTAACGATTGGCCCTTTTTACTTTTACTACACGCTGCCATGAGGCGGTGGCTATGTTAGACTGAACAAAAAATAAAAATAGGAACATCTATTGTGGTAGATAAAGCATCGGCACCTATTGCCAAAAAAATCCCACATTCAATGACACATCATGGACATACACGAGTTGATAATTATTACTGGATGCGTGATGACCAACGACAAGACCCTGAGATCCTGGCCCATTTACAGCAAGAGAACGCTTATTTAGAGCAACACATGTCAGAGCATAAGTCGTTGCAAGACGGGTTGTTTGAAGAGATGAAAGGTCGCATTGTTAAAGATGACAGTTCGGTACCCGTCAAAGATGGCGCGTACTGGTACGTGAGCGATGTGCAGGGTGATGACGAATATGCCAGCCATTATCGTGCGACGGATGAGGCACTGACTGATAAAACCTTATTGCTCAATATTAACGAATTAGCTAAAGGCTATGAGTATTACGATGTGGGTGAAATGACCATTAGCCCTAACGACCAGCTACTGGCATATAGTGAAGATATCGACGGCCGTCGTATTTATACCGTTCGTTTTAAAGATCTGACTAATGGTGCTTATCTGGGTGACGTGCTTGAGAATACCGAAGGTCAACTCGTTTGGGCCAATGACAATAAAACCGTCTTTTACGTTAAGAAAGATGCGCAAACCTTGCTTGGTTTTCAAGTGTATCGACACGTTTTAGGCACGCCGCAAAGTGATGATACTTTGGTTTACGAAGAACAAGATCGCCAGTTTTATATGGAGCTGGGCAAAAGTCGCGATAATAGCGAGATCTTCATTCACTTAGCGGCAACAGAGACCAGTGATGTATTAGTTTTAGATGCCAACGTACCATTGGGCGAATTCAGACGTTTGTTTGCAAGAACTGAAGGCCATGAATTTGGCATTGATAAATTAGCAGGTCATTACTACATTCTGTCGAATCATCAAGCAAAGAATTTCCGTTTACTTAAAGCATGTGAGCAAACCATTTCTGATATAAACCTCTGGCAGGAAATGATTGCCCATCGAGATAACGTGTTGATTGAAGGCATGGAACTCTTTGATAGCCATTTTGTGATCACCGAGAGAGAAATGGGCCAGATCCGTTTCGTGGTTCATAACTATCAAGGGCAAAGCCACCATTTGAGTTTCAATGACGCCTGTTATTATGCGGGGGTTGGTTATAACCCTGAATCAAGCGCAAGCACGGTACGCATTCATTACTCTAGTTTGACGACCCCAAGTACAGTATACGATTGTTGTTTAAAAACGGGCCGTAAAATACAGCGTAAGCAGCAACAGGTGTTGGGTGATTTTGACGCCAACCGATATGCCTCCGAGCGAATTTTTGTGACGGCGCGTGATGGAGCACGGATACCTGTTTCATTGGTATACCGTAAAGATACATTTAGAAAAGATGGTACAAATCCGTTATTCCAATACGGTTATGGTGCTTATGGCATTACCATCGACCCAAGCTTTACTAGCACGACACTATCACTCCTTGACAGAGGTGTTGTGTATGCCATTGCACATATTCGTGGTTCGGAAATGCTCGGCCGTCATTGGTATGAACAGGGTAAAAAAGCGTACAAGCAAAATACCTTCAATGACTTTATTGACGTTACTCGTGCCTTGGTAGAGCAGGGCTATGCTGACAAAAGCAAAGTGTTTGCCTCTGGCGGCAGTGCCGGTGGATTGCTTATGGGCGCCATTGTTAATCAAGCACCTGAATTGTATTTAGGCATAGGGTGTCATGTGCCATTTTTAGATGTACTGACCACCATGTTAGATGAATCTATTCCGTTGACGACCAATGAATATGATGAATGGGGCAACCCCAATGAAGAGCAGGCTTATAAAACTATTTTAAGTTATTCTCCGTATGATAATCTGAGTGCGCAAGATTATCCGAATATTCTTGTCACCACAGGGTTACACGATTCACAGGTTCAATATTGGGAACCTATGAAATGGGTAGCAAAATTGCGCGAGCTAAAAACAGATAACAATTTACTATTGTTCAAAACTGACATGGAAGCCGGGCATGGTGGTGCATCAGGGCGTTTTAAAAGCTTGCAAGACAAGGCACTTGAAATGGCTTTTTTCATTGCCTTGATAAATCAGTGAGTTAGTAATTATGAGCAAGGTGGTTTGAATGTTTATTGCACATGGCCTTTGGCGAATATTGTTTCGCCCTCCATACGCTTATATGAGCCTCAAAGGCGCATTTAACAAAGAAGGGACGGTCGCTTTTCAAAATGAACTAATGGCAAAAGCGGCGCAACTTGCCCCGAATAGCTTTTCTCATGCTGTGGTGGATTTAAGCGAGTTTGAGATGAGTACGGCTGATAGCGTGGATGAGATCAAGCAGTATTTGGCAGGCGTTACCCAGCGCGGCTTGCAGCATGTTAGCTATATTGGTGCAAATGCGCTCGCAAGACAATTATTGTCTCAGCTGTGGCAAAACACCACAACTGAAATCAGTTTTTTTGACGATATGGATGCGTTAATTGAAGCGCACCCACATCACAGCTCAAATGTACAACGCTTAGTTGAGGTAAGCTTTGAGCATCCACACTAGCTTTTCTTGCTCCTTGATATAATCACTCATTAACGCGGCGGTGCCCTCATCTTGTGCATCGCCAGCTTGTTCTAGAATGTCACGCTGCATGGTGATCAAAGTTTTATAACCACCCAGCAGGTTATCAAGTGCTTCGGTGCCATCGCTGATATTTTTAGCCTCAGCAATTTTACTATTTTGCAGATAATCAGAAAAGGCATGTAGCGGCTGACCTTCAATGGTTAAAATACGTTCTGCAATTTCGTCGACCTTTAATAACAGTAAATTATAGATTTCTTCAAATTTAAGGTGTAACTCAAAAAAGTTTCGGCCCTTGATATTCCAATGAAAACCGCGCGCATTCATATATTGGATCTGATAACTACTCAGTAAAGTGTTTAGCGATGTTACGAGAGCTTGGCTTTTTTGGTTGTCTAATCCGATTGAGTTTGTGGTAGTCATAAATATCTCCTCGTTTTGATGTGACCAGTATGAAACATGGCGAGTAAAAATCCAATCTAGTAAAAGCTATGCAAGTAATCTAAAAAATCGATTGAAATTGTAGTTATGTTCTGAAGCTGGCCTAAATTTGTACAAGCAAGATGTCGCTTGGAATAAAGCTTGCCAAAATTTCGAAAATTAACGCGCTTTTAACTGCTTGTTGATCCAGCGCAAGTGGATGATTGCGGTTTAAAAATGCAGGTTCAGATTTTGATTTAGGTCAAAAATCATTCAGTATGAAGGCGCATAATCATTACAGAACAAATCAAATCGTTTAGGAGAATGATGATGCAAGGTAAAAGCGCTTCACAACATAAAACGGAACTAGTCGTTGTCGTTATAGCACTCGTGACATTTGTCGTTGGCTTGGTAGGGCACTTGGCTGGGGCCAGTTTTGCTAACTCGGACGCGTTTGGTTACATCGCCGCACCAGTGCCTTTGATCACCGGGTTAATTGCTTTAGTTGCTTATAAAATAGCGGCACGAGGCGATCATTGATTAGTGCTACTATCATCGGGCTGGCACAGCAATTGATGGATGTAATTCATCACTTGGCGAGAGTAAATCATACTGGTATGGCTGAGATGAAAGACCTTGTGTTCAGCCATACCTTTGAGTTTCGTTTCTTCCAAAAGCACGGTTCCATCTGAACTACTGCCTTTTTTTAGTAATGGCATCAGACCTATGGGTAAGTCGCCAGCGATACTGTATAACTTAGCTTTAAAAGGCCAGTCTTGATTGTCACTGAGTAAAAACTCAATGCTATTTTTCAATAGCATGTGAAAGCCTTTGTCATGCATGTGTTGCGCTATGGCGCTACCTTTATGCGGGGTGCCAAGCGTGATCACTTTTTTAACCCACTGGCTTTGCGCGGAATGATGTTCTAAGTAGGCTCTGGCAACTAGCCCTCCCATTGAGTGGCAAACAAGCGCGGCGGGTGAATTGGCAATAAACTCATCAATTGCGGTGAAAATGGCGTTTTTATCTGGCGTTAGGCTGCTGTAGCTTAAGTTTAGGATCTCAAAGCCATCATTACGTAATTTGTGACATAAGGGCTGCATGACAAACCCTGACATGTATAAACCATGTAACACAACAACCCGTTTTATCGCCATATTAAACCTTATTTTAATACTTCAGGTACTAAATGTACGCTGTGCTGCTCATTGCTAACCCAGATCTCAGAATCTTGTACAGTAATGGTCAAAGAAATAGAGCGAGTTGCCATTGCTGCCAATTGTTCTGTGGCAGAGTAAGGCAGGCTTACTACTGATAAATTGTCATAACTCATCAACTTAGACTGGTTTTTTTGCCACCACATCGATTGGGTATTTTCTCCATAAGCATACAGCACGACTTGTTTTGCTTTATTGCAGGCCTTTTTCAATCGCTTTTCATCGGGTAGCCCTAATTCCACCCATAATTCAATTTCATCACTGTAGTTTTTTACCCAGATCTCCGGTTCATCATCTGCACACAGCCCCTTGGTAAACTCTAACTGTTCTTGATATTGCAAAGCGTAGGCCAGCAAGCGGATCATTAAACGGTGGTCATTTTCTGACGGATGCTGTGCAACGGTTGCTGAAATATCTTGATAAACATGTCTGTCCATATCACTCAGTGATAGGTGTGTTTTTATAATAGTGGACTTTAACGCCATATGAATGAGAAACCCTGATAATTAATGCCGCTAGTATACGCAATTTTTGCCTGCCAATTTGGTAATTTATAAATATCGGCGCAGAAAAAGTATGACTAGTTGGTATGACTCGGGTAATGACGTGTTATAGCCAAACATGATCTACACGAAAGCTTGAAAGAGAATTCGGATCATGGTGGCTATATTGTTAATCGTGTTTTTTAGTATGCTTGATCTGAGATAGGGTGATTTACTAACAAATGGCCGTTGCGGGAGCTTAACGGCATTGACAGTGCGGGGTTAGTATATTCTTTGCCAAATATTAAATATATTTCATAGGCTTGAATTAAGTTCATTACCGTTTTTCCGCTTTCAAAGTTACTGATAGTTGCTTGATCAACGCCCAATAGAGTGGCAAGTTGCTTTTGTGTAAGGCCCTTTTCTTTTCTAAGTGTGCGGATCATAATTTGCAGTTCGCTTTTAAATTGCTCTATCAGGACTTTTCTGCGTGCCGTATTATGTTTCATGCTCATCTCCTTATAGCAAAATGGTGTTAACCAAATGAACAGCTTGATTGAGCGGCATGGCTCTTTGCCTTACCTGTTCACCGGATAACCCTTGTATTGCCTCATAATCATCTAAAAAAAGCACTAAATCATAGCTGTGGCTATTTTGGCTTTTTAAATGAACCAAGACGTAGCAACGTAGGTGTAACACATCAAGCTGGCGTATTAAATCGATGTCTTGTGCGCTCATATTAGGTTTAAGGTGGTTGCCTACCTTATTGGCAAATACATGCTTTATATAAACCGCTTGCTTGTATTTTTGATAAATAAAAGTGTTTTTAAAACCTCTCACCGGTTTGATAGTGGCATTGACGCCGTGTAATAAATTAGTACCATCCATAGTGTTTCCTCTCGTCTTGTTATGCTTGCCATGTTTTTGTGAACTAAATGTTGTATATTCCTGTGCGGGTATAGATAAATAACGACTCGCCAATCGTCATCCTGTATTTATAGCCACAATGAAATGAAGTTTTGTTCCTTATCTCGTTCACATCTTTCGTTAGGCAAGGTATTGTTAAAAATATAAAATTAGCTCTAAGGGTGCTTCGCGGGAAAAATATAACAGAGCGAAAAGGAAAAAAAATTCCGAAATGTTAACAAAAAGATGTTTTTTTCACCTTTTTCACATTTATAATTAATTTATTACATTACTACGATTGTGCGAATAGGGAGAGAATTTGCGTAAGTTGCCTAAGTCACCGAATGACATGACTAGACGCTCTGCAAACGAAGTGAGGCTTATGCGCGAAGAATTAGGCTACTCTGAGCAAGACTGGGCCGCTTTAGTTGGCGTGGATGTCAAAACAGTCAGGGCGTGGGAAAACATCGAGTTAACCAACTCCCCCGATCTGCCCGAATACTTTATAATGCAGAGTATTTATAAAAGGCAAGGTGCATCGTTTCTAACGAATGAGCATACTATTTCTCAACTTATTAATCTTTTCATGAACTTGCCTGCCGGTCTAAAGAAAAGGCTGGTTGCCCTTTTCCAAGAAAAAATCAGAGATGAAAATTAATGGATATTCTTTTTTCACTGTTTAATTTTGTAAATAACCACACTGAACTTGTAAACCTCATAACGCCTATCTTTTTTGTGGTGCTATTTACACTTTTTATTTTTAACTACAAAGATCCAAATAGAGTGTGGATAGCAGGGTCGTTTCTTATCTGGTTGATTATAGATGCTTTTGTACTTAGAGTGTTCCTCCCGCGAGAGTTAATAACGAGACAAATTGCCTACTCCATTCTTGATGGACTATTAATACTATCGTTGACTTACCGGTTGTTTATTTGCGCTAAAATTGCCAATTTGTTTGGCATTCATAATGAAAAAAATTATTTTGCAAAAATATTGATGGATATGGGCGTTACAAAGCAAGAATATAGGTTAAGGCAAGTTTTAATTTGTTCAATTTTTATTAATGCACTGCTGTGTATCGAGCATTTAATCAGACACCCTGAGTTCTTTAGTTCTAAATGGTTCCCTATCGCAGCTAATCCTGACTTAATGAGTATCACCTATGTATATTATGCTTACCCATACCTTAAGTTGTTCCTCGTTTTTTTACTAGTTTTAGGCCTCACTTCTATGAGTCTTGATGGTTTAGTTCTTGCGTATAAGAGAACAAAAGAACGGTTAAATAATTGATTTTCGCTACCGTATCAGCACAATGTAGTGAACTCACAATTAACAATAAGGCAATAATTATGAAACTGGCAGTTAGGCGTCTTAAAATTTTGACTCGCAAACAAGCTAAAGAAGTCGCGGGGGGCACCTCAGGCAACTCAGATCAAGGCGGCAATCCACAACAAATGCAAGCTGGGTTTAATTTTTCTCTTTATTTATCAGGTGAGTGTATTATAAAACCTGAAATTACCATGACAAAATAGGTGAAACCCCAAATATTGTGAGGTTAGTTCATGAAAGTATCAGTAAAACGATTATCAACAAAGGAAGTGAGTAAAGTGGCAGGTGGTGCACTTCGGGCTTGAATTCGCGGGTACTTAAAAGAACAAAAGAACGGTTAACTCATTGATTTTGGCTACCGTATTAGCACATTGTAGTGAATACACAATTAACAATAAGGCAATAAATATGAAACTAGCAGTCAGGCGTCTCAAAATTTTGACTCACAAACAAGCTAAAGAAGTCGCGGGGGGCACAACTGGTGTCACAGATCAAAGCGGTAAACCACAACAAATGCATGCAGGGTTTAATTTTTCTCTTTATTTATCAAGTGACTGTATTGTAAAGCCTTAAATTACCGTGTGCAAATTAGCCGGTGCAAATGGTGGTACAGGCCAAGGTGGATTGCCGCAGCAATTTCGAGCCGCTTATTATCCGCCAGTATATATACCAACGAATAAGCCTCGATGTGTAGAGCGCTCAGCATAGCACAAGCCTTGAGTTGAGCAGGCGATAACACCAGCACAATAGCTGACAGGCTAAGCGATTCATCAATCTCTACTTTTGTAGTAAACTTGAACGATTAACGGCAAAGCCATCATATTGAAGTGCAGTGGGCTTGGGGTTTTTATACCTCCAAAGTAGCCCTAAGAGTGTACTTCGTACAGTAAAGGTTTATAAATCAAATGAGTAGAGCAGGTATCCAGTGGTTTCCTGGGCATATGAACAAAGCGCGCAATGAGATTAAAGAAATTATGCCGCAGATGGATGTCATTATCGAGGTGTTGGATGCGCGTATCCCATATAGCAGTGAAAACCCCATGGTATCGGCACTGCGTGGTGATAAACCCGTGATCAAAATCTTAAACAAAGCCGATTTAGCTGACCCAAACTTGACCCAACAGTGGATGACTTATTTTGAACAAGACAGTGGTGTTAAAGCCATCGCTTTTGGTCATGATAAAGCGGCCGAAGTGCACAAAATTAATGAGTTATGTAAAAAGCTAGCGCCTCACAAAGTCGGTGCCGACAAACAACTTAAAGCCATGATCATGGGCATTCCCAATGTGGGCAAGTCGACGTTGATCAATACATTGGCGGGGCGCATTGTCGCTAAGACGGGTAACGAACCAGCGGTGACTAAAGCGCAGCAACGCATCAAGTTAGAAGACGGCATTATGCTATACGACACGCCGGGTATGTTGTGGCCAAAAGTGGAGAACGAAAACTCGGGTTATCGACTTGCTGCAACGGGGGCGATACGTGATACAGCCATTGATTACGAAGAAGTAGCCAGTTATACCGCAGAATACTTACTAGCGGCTTACCCTGACTTACTTAAAGTGCGCTACAAGCTGGATGAATTGCCAGAACAAGATTGGGAATTTGTGGAAATGGCGGGGCGCAAGCGTGGCTGTATCCGCGGTGGCAATCAGGTTGATACACATAAAATGTCTGAGATCTTGATCAACGAGCTTCGCGATGCCGTGATCGGTCGCATTACCATGGAAACCCCGCAAATGCGCGAGGAAGAAGAGGTGATGGTGGCGCAGTTACGCGTAGAAGCCGAAGCGAAAAAAGCGGCGAAAGAGGAAGAAAAGCGCCAGCGTCGCGCACGCGCCCGCAAAAATAGACGATAACCGTGCAGCTTTAAGCTGCGAGTTCGACCCTGTCTCGGCCTAACTTTTTGGCCCGATACAGGGCGTCGTCGGCGCGTTTTAAAAACTCATCTTCCGTTTCATTTTGTCTGTATTGTGCGACGCCAACACTGATAGTGATGGGCACTTCACAATTACTCGAGGCGAGCTTTTCACGTAACCGTTCACTCAATTGCTCCGCTTGCTGCACGTGGGCATCGGGCATTAAAATCACGAATTCTTCACCACCCCAGCGACAGATGAAGTGGCTATTGTGGGCCACGTTTTTACATAGTTGTGCAAAATGCTTGAGTACTTCATCACCTACCAAGTGGCCATATTGGTCATTCACGAGTTTGAAATGGTCAATATCAAGCAGCAAGAGGCTCAATGGTACGCGACCAAATTTAGCGCGACCTATGTGCTGTTGTAGTTGTGGTTCAAACGCTTGACGATTGAGTACATTACATAATTTATCGGTATGGGCCAGCGTTTCTAAACGGGTTTGGTATTGATTAAAGGTCAAATGGGCAATGCCGAGTATGCAGGCCGTGATCACAGCACCGAGTAACAAGTTGGCGATAAGCGCATCGGTTAATGTGTTTTCCGTTGTAAAGGTTTGTTCGACCAAAAGAAACCAACCAAGCTCTGGAATATATCGGCTATTGACCAAACGCTTTTCACCCTCTCGCGATATGGAAAACTTATAGTTATCGTTTTGCAAAATGGCTTGGCTGTTGTCAGCAAATTCTGATGCCAATGTGCTACTTGGCAGCAAAGAATGCTTGTAAAAGATTAACTGCCCTTGGTGGTTGGCAAAATAAACTTTGCGTTTATAAAGTTGTTCGTAGTTGGTGATCAGAGATTGTAAATCGGCTAATTGAATCCCAACGCCCGTGATCCCAAGCAGTTCGCCATCAACGATTATTTTGTGATTAACGTAGACAATGGCTTTAAAATTATCGATTGGCATGAGATCGACATTTAATACATAGTCGAGATCTGTTTGCGCGATGGCGTCGTTATACCACGCAGCGTCTTCGGAGCGTGTATCCAGTTTTCGGGTACGTCCGTCAAAGTGGTAATAAAGCTTATTTTTATGATCAACTAAAAAACTGGTCTGGCTTTGAAATAGCTCTTTGGTTTTTTTTAAAAAAGCGAATAGTTCGTTGTTATTTGCATGACGGTCTTTAAGCCAAAGGTGTACGAAGTGATTTTGCGCCATACTCCGTGCTACATAAATTGGTCCTTGCAACTGCTTTTGTAAGTCGGTACTGATCAAATGACTGGTGAGGGGAAGCGCATCATCAATTAATCCTTCACTGAGCGAGTTATGAGCCATATAAAAGCTAAACCAACTGGTGAAGGTAAAGCCTGTTAACAGTAATAAGGCCAAAGTAATGTTGATGCGACGTCGTGCGTGGATCATGAATGATTATTTTTATTCGGGCGCTGAGAATTGCCATGATACATGGTGTTGAATTTATAGTCGATTACAACAAATTACAGCACGCTTGAAAGGTTGTTGTTGGGTATAAAAAAAGCCCCGAAAGGAGCTTTTTTTGGTTTCATATCTACCGTCACCGATATGAGCAATGTAGCAAGTAAAATAGTGAGTCGGTTGAAAGTATTTGCTTCAAGGGGCGTTGTTACAAGTACACTCAACCTATGGCTGTTTACGTGCGCCACACGTTTGTTTCAGGGTCGAGAAACAATATGAGTTATCGAACAAAGAGAGCCGTCAATCTCGCCTTGTTGATATTGATTATCATTTAGATTCTTGTGGCTGTCAACACTAAATGCGATTAATTTTCATTTGATTTTTACAGCGGTGCTTTACAAATAAAAAAAGCCCGCAAGGGGCTTTTTAATGTCATATCTACCGTCACCGATATGAGCAATGTAGCAAGTAAAATAGTGAGTCGGTTGAACGTATTTGCTTCAAGGGGCGTTGTTACAAGTACACTCAACCTATGGCTGTTTACGTGCGCCACACGTTTGTTTCAGGGTCGAGAAACAATATGAGTTATCGAACAAAGAGAGCCGTCAATCCCTCTTTGTTGAGATTGATTATCAGTTAGATCTAATGATGTGTCAACACTTAATTGATATTAATTTTCATTTGCATTTAGTGTTGCGTAAGGTGAAATAATCATCATGTTTTTACACCTGTTCACACTGCAAATGATGGTGTTCATCATAAAAAAAGAATATGCACAACTAAGCCTGATACAGTATTGATAACTTTTAAGGAGACAAATAATGAGAACAAAAATTCTATACACTATCATGCTGTTATGTTCTTTATCTAGCCAGGCGGCTATTGAACAATGGCGGGGTAAGCTGGTTATTTCACCGCAAGTGACACTGGTCGTCGGTTTAAATATTGATACAGATAAAAAGACGTTATCGCTCGATAGCCCCAATCAGCAAATGTTTAGCTACATCCCATCTGAGTTTGCTGTATCGGATCAAACAATCACGTTTTCAGATAAAAAGCTCAATGCAAGTTATGAAGGAGCGTTTACGAATGGCAAGTTGGTCGGTACGTTTACACAAGGCAAATCGATGCCGCTGACATTTGCATTATTAGACGGTGAAGGCAAGCAAAGGCTGGTATTAGAAGGCACGTATTCAGGTGCGTTGGATGTGAGTGGTAACAAGTTACCATTAGATCTACAAGTGGCGGTATTGCAAGATGGTTTTCATGCGACACTAGATAGTCCGGCACAACAAAGCTTTGGTATACCGTTAAGCCAGTTTGCTATTGATCATGAAAAAGTGAGCTTTGAATCGGCACTGATCCACGCCAGTTTTGAAGGGGTAATGAAAGAAGGTGTATATGAGGGCACATTTACACAAGGATTTGCCATGCCTTTAACTTTAAAAAAAAACAATAAATGACAACGACCAACAAGCAACGACCAGTGGTGATATTGCTCAGCAATTGGATGCTCATTTTGCAAAAGTAAATGGGGCTGTTGCCTTGATTAAGGGGGAGCAGATCACACACTATTTTTTTGGCAATGAAGTTAATGAACATGCGTTATTTGAGGTAGGTTCACTCACGAAACCTATGGTTGCAAAAGTCATCAGTGATTTAGTATGGTTGGGAGATTGGCAACTTAATGCGCCACTCTCCCGACTTCTTAAAGATAAAGTTGTTTCACATCACCATTATACTTTGCAGCAACTGCTTACCCATACGTCGGGGCTGCCCCGTTTACCCAGTAACCTTTCGCCTATTGATGAAGCAAACCCCTATGCACATTATGATGTTGAACAACTGCGAGCTGCTTTAAAAGTGTCAACACCGCAAAGTGGAACGTTTGAGTATTCCAATTATGGTTATGGGCTATTGGGGTATTTACTGACGCAAACGTTGCATAAGCCATTGGAAGATATACTGAATCAACATGTCTTTACGCCACTGAATATGAAAACGGCAGATTTATCACTGAGTGGTTCGAAGAAAAGTCAAAGTGCCTCGTTAGTCAAAGCGGTCGATTATTTCGATAACCCCATCGAGCGCTGGCAGTTTGATAGTTTGGCTGGAGCGGGTGCTGTTGTTGCATCATTACATGATCTGGCGCAATGGGTATCGGCCTATTGGCGTTTTGCTCAAACCAACCCGGCTTTACATGCACAAATGCAAGCGACATTAACCCCATTGAATGACCAGATGGCATTTGGTTGGATGCGTCAGGGTGAGCAGGTTTATTGGCACAGTGGCCAAACTGGTGGATATAGTAGTATGGTGATATTTGACCCAAAACGAAAACAAGCAGTGATTGTGCTTGCCGCAGGTGTTGTAAATACCACACAAGTCGGGCAACTGCTTTTTAATCAAATGGATGAACTATGAGACATACACAAAACCACTATATTTTATGTCATTTCGGTGGTTGGCTTTGCGCTTATCTTATTTTTAGCTATATGATCATACGCAATCCGTTTGCTTCACCGCTTGAGTATGGGTACGGAGGCGTTTTATTTGTGAGCGGGATGCTATTGAGCCATGTAGTCAGGGTGGTTTTCAAACGGTTTATTTATCGCTATGCGTTGTGGATACATGTGTTCTACTTTGGTTTTAGTGCGCTATTAGTTGCCACACTATCCACTTTGATTTTGTTACTGGCGGTGTTTGTATTTGCATATCTCGGTTGGTCATACCCCATTCCTCAATCGCAGTGGGCGTTCGTTATTGATAAAGTTTTTTTTAGTAATGCCTTTAATATGCTTGGACTTAGCTTACTTTGGAGCGCCTGTTACTTAGTGCTGATTAAAGTAAGGCAGCTTCATGATGCTAAAACATCACTTCAAGCAAGCCAATTGCAAGTACTTAATAATCAGTTAAATCCCCACTTTTTATTTAATGCCATTAATGATTTACGAGCACTTATTTTGGAGCACCCTCAGCAAGCTCGGACAGGATTAGCGCAGTTATCTGACATGCTCCGCTACAGTTTGCAACCGCTAAAAGGGGACAAGGTAGAACTGGCGCAAGAGTTAACCTGCGCGCAAAATTATTTGGCGCTTTGTAAAATCGGTCTAGAAGACCGGCTGGCCTTTAGATTTGATGTCGAAGCTGAGGCGAGGCGCTGTTTGGTTCCTAAATTGATTTTACAGTTGTGTTTGGAAAATGCGGTGAAACATGGGATTGCCCCTAATTTGGCTGGCGGAGAAATAAAAACCTGTATTCGATGCAGCCATGACAACTTACAAATAGAGATAACTAACCCGTTAGTTGCAGCACGCACGAGCCAGCCTAGTTTGGGGATTGGCACTAAGAATCTACAAGATAGACTGCAGCTACTTTATCAAGGCCAAGCTCGGATGGAATTACTAAAGCAAAAAAAAGACATGTTAGTGAAGATTGAGCTGCCTAAGGAGTACGTATGACAAGAATTATGCTGATAGATGACAGTCGCTTAGCGAGGCTCGAGCTCAAAGCACAGCTACATGAGTTTGGTGAACAAGAGATCATCGCGGAAGCTGGAAATGTGGCGGAGGCCCGAGAAAAAATTGAACGTTTACAGCCTCAGCTTATATTTCTCGATATCAATATGCCTGATGGTAGTGGCTTTGATCTGCTTGCTCAGTTGGAATATGTACCGAATGTCATCTTTGTCACCGCCTACGATGAATTTGCAGTTCAGTCGTTTGAGGTGAATGCGTTAGATTACTTACTTAAACCTGTCACCAATGAGCGCATTAAAGCGGCATTAGATAAATATCAACAAAAAGCAGCCAAACCTATGGCTATGGAGAGTAAATTTTTTATTAAAGATGCAAACAAATGCTTTTTTATTTCATTAGAGCAAGTGACGGCCTTTGAGGCCTTGGGTAATTATACGCAGGTACATTTAGTGAACCAAAAAATGAGTGTGTACCGCACTTTATCTCATATTGAAAGTCGCTTACCGAGTGACGATTTTTTTCGCGCTGGTCGCAGTTGCATTATCAATGTTAATCATATTGAAAGCGTTGAATTGGAAGTTGGAGGGGCGCTTGAAGTCACTCTGTGTGGTGGCCTGATTATTCCGCTATCTCGTAAGCAAGCGGCACTGTTTAAACAGAAATGGCGTTTATAGGTAATAAAGTATCAGCGACAAACGCTTGAATCCGTTTTATTTTTGTTCAATCCTAGAGGGGAACTGCAAAAAGAAAAATAACAATAAGGATGAATATGTTCAGTTTGATTGGACTCGTTGGCGCGCTCATACTTTTAATCGTTTTAACCCTCAGGGGTGTGAATCTTTTTCTTAGCGCTCCTTTATGTGCCTTATTAGTCGCGTTAACCAGTGGCGTGATCATTTTTCCTATGGACGGCCAAACAGATTTTATCACGAGCTATATGAGTGGCTTTAGTGGCTTTATTCAAGCTTGGTTTTTTATGTTTTTGCTCGGTTCATTGTTTGGCAAATTTATGGAAGATACGGGGGCTGCAGATGCGGTAGCACATTACATTGTCGGTAAACTGGGTATGAAGTATGCGGTGCTTGCCGTGGTGTTGGCGTGTGCTCTATTAACCTATGGCGGCGTGAGTGTGTTTATTGTCGCGTTCTCGGTTTATCCCATGGCTTTAAGTTTATTTAAAGACGCCAATTTACCGAGGCGCTTTATTCCAGCCACCTTGGCATTTGGGTCTGTTACTTTCACCATGACTTCCGCCGGCTCACCGGAAATTCAAAATTGGATCCCCATTAAGTATCTAGGCACCTCACCTTATGCCGCTTGGCAAGAAAGTTTAGTGGTTGCCATCTTGATGGCGGCTCTGGGTTATGGCCTGCTTATGCGCATGATCAACAAGGCCAAAGCCAATGGTGAAGTGTTTGAAGTACGGGCGGACGACCCACAAGAACAAAAACGTACCTTACCACATCCAGTTACCGGACTGTTACCTTTGTTGGTGGTGCTAGGGTTGTCATTTACCTTACACGAAACTCTACAGCAAAGCGCATTAATTGTTGCCTTATTAGGCGGTGTATTGGCGATTTTGCTAGTGAACTTCAAGCACTTTGTGAATCTACAACAGGCGATTAATCTAGGCACTACGGGGGCGTTGGTAGCGATAGGTAATACGGCCGCGGTGGTAGGCTTTGGGGCTGTAGCAAAAGTGACCCCAGCGTTTCAAAGTGCGGTTGAAGTGATGACGCAAATCCCAGGTAACGAATTACTGGGCGCAGCGATAGCCATTAGTATGATCGCAGGCTTAACAGGCTCGGCATCAGGAGGGCAAGCCATCGCATTACCACTTGTTGCGCCCCACTATATGGACTTAGGTGTGGATGCGAATCAATTACACCGTGTTGTGGCAATTAGCTCTGGCGCGTTGGATACCTTACCGCACAATGGTTATGTGGTTACGACCGTGCGGGCCATTTGCAAAGAAACCCATCAAGCTGCTTACTGGCCATTGGCGGTATTGACGGTGGTGGTGCCTTTGCTTGGATTGGCAGTGATTTTGGGACTATTCACGCTTTTTTAAGCTAAATGGTAAGTAACTACTCTCTTTTAATAAAAAGACGCTTATACCCCTGTGATTTTCGAAGCGCGATTATTACTTATCGCCACGAATAAAAACTTTTTCGCAAATTGTGCGCATTTTAAGCGATATCAAGGATGATGTTCGCAATAAGAGGTGATATACTCCCGCCGAATAATTTTTCTACTTTAAATAGAGCAAAACAATGGCAGATTTATCGAAGTACAGAAACATTGGTATTTTCGCGCACGTTGATGCGGGTAAAACTACCACCACTGAGCGTATCCTAAAGCTTACAGGTAAGATTCATAAAACTGGTGAGGTACACGACGGTGAGTCTACTACTGACTTCATGGAACAAGAAGCTGAGCGTGGTATTACAATCCAGTCAGCTGCTGTAACGTGTGAGTGGAAAGGTCACCGTTTAAACGTTATCGACACTCCAGGACACGTTGACTTCACTGTTGAAGTATACCGTTCATTAAAAGTTCTTGACGGTGGTATCGGTGTATTCTGTGGTTCAGGTGGTGTAGAGCCACAATCAGAAACTAACTGGCGTTATGCGAACGAGTCAGAAGTAGCTCGTGTTATCTTTGTAAACAAACTAGACCGTATGGGTGCTGATTTCTACCGCGTAATAGGTCAGGTTAAGAAAGTACTAGGTGCTAACCCACTAGTTATGACGTTACCAATCGGTATCGAAGACGAGTTCTGTGGCGTTGTTGACGTACTTGAAAAGAAAGCATACGTGTGGGATGACTCTGGTCTTCCTGAAAACTACGAAGTACAAGACGTTCCAGCAGACATGGTAGACAAAGTTGAAGAATACCATGAGATGCTTATCGAGTCTGCGGTTGAGCAAGATGACGACTTAATGGAAGCGTACATGGAAGGTGAAGTACCTTCTATCGAAGACATCAAGCGTTGTATTCGTAAAGGTACTCGCGATCTAGCGTTCTTCCCAACTTACTGTGGTTCAGCATTCAAAAACAAAGGTGTTCAACTAGTACTTGACGCGGTTGTAGATTACCTACCTGCGCCAACTGAAGTTGATCCTCAGCCGCTAACTGATCCTGAAACAGGTGAGCCTACTGGTGAAGTAGCAACTGTTGACGCTGATCAGCCACTTAAAGCGCTTGCGTTTAAGATCATGGATGACCGTTTCGGTGCATTGACTTTCATCCGTATCTACTCTGGTCGCATGAAAAAAGGTGACACGATCCTTAACTCTGCAACGGGTAAAACAGAGCGTATCGGCCGTATGGTTGAGATGCAAGCAGACGACCGTAATGAGATTTCAGAAGCGCAAGCGGGTGACATCATCGCGGTTGTGGGTATGAAGAACGTGCAAACTGGTCACACTCTATGTGATCCTAAGCATGAATGTACACTTGAAGCGATGATCTTCCCTGATCCAGTAATCTCAATCGCGGTACAGCCGAAAGATAAAGGCGGTAACGAGAAGATGGGTATCGCTATTGGTAAGATGGTTGCAGAAGATCCGTCATTCCAGGTTGAAACGGATGAAGAAACAGGTGAAACCATCCTTAAAGGTATGGGTGAATTACACCTAGACATCAAGGTAGACATTCTTAAGCGTACTTACGGCGTAGACCTAATCGTTGGTCAGCCGCAGGTTGCTTACCGTGAAACTATCACACAAGAAGTTGAAGATAGCTACACGCACAAGAAGCAATCAGGTGGTTCTGGTCAGTTCGGTAAGATCGACTACCGCATCAAGCCAGGCGAAGCTAATTCAGGATTCACGTTCACTTCAACGGTTGTTGGTGGTAACGTACCTAAAGAATTCTGGCCTGCAGTTGAGAAAGGCTTTAAGTCTATGATGCAAACGGGTGTACTTGCTGGCTTCCCTGTATTAGACGTTGAAGTTGAGCTATTCGACGGTGGTTTCCACGCAGTTGACTCATCAGCAATCGCGTTCGAAATCGCAGCGAAAGGTGCATTCCGTCAGTCTATCCCTAAAGCGGGGGCACAACTTCTTGAGCCAATCATGAAAGTTGACGTGTTCACGCCAGAAGACAACGTAGGTGACGTAATCGGTGACCTTAACCGTCGTCGTGGTATGATCAAAGACCAAGAAGCTGGCCTTACAGGCGTTCGCATCAAGGGCGACGTACCGCTATCTGAAATGTTCGGTTACATCGGTCACTTGCGTACAATTACTTCAGGTCGTGGTCAGTTCTCTATGGAGTTCTCACACTACGCACCATGTCCGCAAAACGTTGCTGACACTGTAATTGCTGCAGAAAAAGAGAAAAAAGCGGCTAAGTAATAATCGCTTTAAGTTCTTAAAAAACCCGCTTGATTGAGCGGGTTTTTTTATGCTTTTAAATAACCGACCTGAATTTAGGTTAATAAATAATTCACACTCACCGGTCTTGTTTTAGGTACTTGTAATGATATTATTGCTGCGTGCAAAATAAACGTATTGCATGCCCCGCATGATAGCATTTGGAGTTGGGTGATGAGGACTGTAGATTTATCGATAAATTGGCTACTTTATGGCACTTTTCTGGTAGTTTGTCTCATCTTTTTACAGGTGGCCCCCGTGGGCACGAGTCATTCCGTTATTTCAATATTAAGTTATGCTGTGATCGGTGGCTGTTTGATCCCTGTTGTTTTGGCCATTGCCAATAAACGCTTTGTACATATCGATAAAGCAGGAATAAGCTACTCACTTGGTCTGGGCACACGTTATATTCATAACGAAGATATCGCAGAGATAGAGCGTAAGTCGTTATTTTTGTTGACGCTGCTAACGGTGAAAATGAAAAGTGGCGAGGTGCAATCTTTTTACAGCTGGTCACTCAGTGAAATTAGTTTTGATAGAGCAAAGCAGTTATTAGCAAGTGAATAAAAATGCGCCTTCATGGCGCATTTTTGATATGGTTACTTTTCGTTAAGCCAAATTGCAACTTGCTTGGCAAAGTAAGTTAGAATACCATCCGCGCCGGCACGCTTAAATGCAAGTAACGACTCCATCACGACCGGTCTTTCAGCCAGCCAGCCATTATTGATGGCCGCTTTGTGCATCGCATATTCACCGCTGACTTGATAAGCAAAGGTTGGCACGCCAAATTCATCTTTAACCCGGCGAACCACATCTAAGTATGGCATACCCGGTTTTACCATGACCATATCAGCACCTTCTTGCAAATCGAGCGCAACTTCACGCAATGCTTCATCCGAATTGGCGGGGTCCATTTGGTAGGTTTTCTTGTCTGCACCCTTTAAGTTACCCGCTGATCCTACGGCATCTCTAAATGGGCCATAATAGCTTGAAGCATACTTAGCAGAGTATGCCATGATACGAGTATGAATATGTCCTTCGGCTTCTAACGCTTCACGAATTGCACCGATGCGGCCATCCATCATATCTGAGGGAGCGACGATGTCGGCACCCGCTTGAGCATGTGACAGCGCTTGTTTGACCAACACCTCAGTCGTGACATCATTAATCACGTAGCCATTATCATCGATGATGCCGTCTTGGCCATGAACGGTAAATGGGTCGAGTGCAACATCGGTGATCACGCCCAGTTCAGGGAATTCCGCTTTTAGTGCGCGTACCGTGCGTTGTGCTAGCCCTTCGGGGTTATATGCTTCTTCTGCATCTAATGATTTTTTATCGCTCGGTGTCACTGGAAAAATGGCGATAGCAGGCACGCCTAATGCAACAAGTTGTGCGGCCTCTTCAATGAGTAAATCAATTGATAGACGCTCAATACCAGGCATGGATTCAATGGCTTCGCGTCTGTTCTTTCCTTCCAATACGAACACTGGAAAAATCAAGTCATTAACCGAAAGCTGATTCTCGCTCATTAGGCGTCTTGAAAAGTCATCACGGCGCATACGACGCATGCGTGTATAAGGAAACAAATCTAATCCAGATTGAGCCACATTATTCTCCTAAGATTCTTGATAGGCAATTACGCGATTTCTGCCTTGCTGTTTTGCTTGGTACAAGGCTTTATCGGCTAGGTCGGTATAGATGGTTGGGTTTTTACTGTCGTTGGCAATCGCGCTATGGACGCCGGCACTGAGCGTCATGTTGACTGCTACGCCACCAAAGTCAAACGGTGTGCCGTCCAATGATTGACGAATTTGCTCCGCCAAGTCGATAGCGCCAATTTGATCTGTGTTAGGAAGCAACAGTACGAATTCCTCCCCGCCATAGCGAAATACTTCATCGAATGGACGCTTTAAGTGTTGTTCAATGACTTTCGCGACAGCACAAATAGCTTGGTCACCCACAAGGTGCCCATAATTATCATTGATCTGTTTGAAATGGTCGATATCGAGCATTACCACACTGAGCATGGTTTGTTCTCTGCGAGAACGACGCACTTCCATCATGATCCGTTTATCAAAGTAACGGCGATTCTTAACTTTGGTGAGTGGATCTTCCATATTGAGCTTTTCTAACTCACGGTTTTTCTCTTCTAATTCACGTAATGTGACTTCCAGCTCAAAGGTGCGCTCATCGATACTACTTTCGAGTTCTTCTTGGGCTTGGGCTTGCAAGAGTAACCGTTCTTTTAAGAGCGCATCCTCTGCTCTGGTCTGTGCTAGACGTGCTTGTTGTGCTTCTATTTTGTTGTCGCGTTCTTGGATGTATTGCCGAGCGAGTGCGTAACTGAGCGTCATACTGATCAACAAATAGCAGAGATAAGTTAAGGGCCTATCGAGCAATGCATCTGATAAAAGGCCTAGCTCAAACGCACTTTGATAGCTCAAAGCGAGTAATTGCATGACAAACATGAGTAAGAAAGCTTTGTGGGCAGGTGTTTCTAACTTCCAAGCACGTGTCGATATAAACACAAAGCACAGCGAGAGAAGGAGGCTGTAACTATAAGCGATAGACAAGGCGACATTGTATGGTGCAAAACAAATCAAAACGGTCACTAATAGTCCGATTTGGAATAGCCAAGTTAGTGCCTTTTGACTGCGTTGCGCAACTTTTGGAACCAGCAACATTTTCAGCAATGGCGCAAATAACCAAGTCGAGATCAGTAAGAATAGTGCTTGACCGAACTGCTGCATCCATTGCCAATCACCGTATAAATAGCGGTGACTGAAGCCATACAAATGTATGTTAAGTAACCAGATAAAGGCAATTGTTAGGCCGCCAAAGAGAAAGTATTGTTTACGCGTAAAAGAGTACATTGCTGCATTGGTCAGGACCATAGCCAAAATAAAGCCCGCTAATATGCCATATAGCAAGTTGAATTTACTGGTGTATTTTAAGTATTCAATTGGATGCCATAAGCTCAAAGGCAGGTAAGTCGGCTTGCTATTTTGAATTCTAATGTAGATGACGCTATGTGCTTTTGATGCCAGCTTTAGCGGAATGAGCTGAGCTTCATGCAAAATGGGCATTGAGCTATGCTTCGCTAACAGTGAGCGATTGTTCTGAGGCACAAATGCAGCAACACTATCGAGTTGATTATTATTGATATTGATGAGTAATGGCAAGGTTTGTTCAGTGCTATTGGTCAAACTGACTCTTAACCAAACAGTTTTATTTACCTGCTTTAGCTGCAAAAAACCGTTCACAACGGGTTGCCAATTGGGGTTGCTGTTCAGTAATTCGGTGGGTGTTTCGCTGTTATTAATACTGAAATCGAAAGGCAAGGTGAGCTGTTTGTTGAACTGTGCATCGATTTCTATTGCCCGAGCTGGAAACACTGACAGTAGGCAGAGCATGACAAATAAGCAAAAACGGGGCATGGTCACTTTTAATCCTTTAAAAAGAGACGTTTAAAATTATTAGCGCTGATTGTGGCGATGTGTTCTTCAGTTTGGCCACGTAACAGCGCTATTTGCTTAACAATCGCTGAAATAAATGCAGGCTCATTGCGGCGAGATTTCGGTTTGGGTTTTAAAGTACGGGGCAGCAGATAGGGCGCATCAGTTTCAATTAACAATCTGTCGTCGGGGATCTGTGGCACAAGCTGTTGTAATTGCTCGCCGCGCCTTTCATCACATACCCAACCGGTAATACCAATCATTAGACCGTAGTCTAGATAAAACTCAAGTGCTGTTTGATCGCCAGTAAAACAGTGCAATATCCCCCGAACCGACACTCGGTTGAGCTGTTGTTGCATCGCATTAAAGGCATCACGTTCATGTAAATACACCGGTTTATTCAGGCGTTCGGCAAGTTTCAGTTGTGAATTGAGTACGTTTAGCTGCTGCGGACGCGGAGAAAAGTCACGGTTAAAGTCAAGACCACATTCACCGACAGCGACGACATGAGCGTGTGTTAGCAATTGCTCAATGTCACTTAGGAAGTTATCCGTTGCGCTTTTGGCATCGTGAGGATGGATCCCAGCGGTGCTGTTAAAGCCATATTTTTGTGCCAGCGACAAGCTTTGCTTGGAGTCCTCGATGTTACTGCCGATAAGCAGCATATCGGTTACTCCAGCTAACTTGGCGCTTGTTACAATATCGTCGCGAATATCGTCGAATTGAGAACTCGTGAGATTGACGCCCGCATCGATATACTGGCTGGACATTAATCTACTCGCTTTACTCTAATACTGCGATTAGAGCCCACTTTTTTCATTAAGAATGAGCCAAGTGTGCCACGACGAATTTCGACTTGATCGCCTTCTTTCGCGTAAAATGTGTCTGAGCCAATTTGATCCCATTTCTGGTTGTTATCAAGCGTGAATTTACGACTACCCAACGGAGATTTTTCTACTTGTGTCACAACCGCTTGGATCTCATCCATTTGAGTTTGTTCTGTTTTCTTTTCAATCAACCTAGCACTCATGCCAAACTTCTCTTCTTGAGACAAAGCGGGTTGCGAAGTAGGTTGCGTTGCAGTTTGTTTAGGTGCAACCAGTTCACTGGCGCTAATTGGTTGGTTGGCCATGACTTTGTCAAAGCAGAGTAGGCGATTGAAATCTTTTTCAATCAAGGTACAAGCTTCTAAGGCTTGAAGATTGACAGATTGTGCTAATGCCGAACTAGAGGCAAGTAAAAGGCTGAACAATGCGACAGTTTTCATTCTTGTAATTCCTGTTTTTTTGATTCTTTTTTATAAAATTTGGCCAAAATGAGCCCGAGTTCAAACAATGCAAGCATCGGGATCGCCAGTAAAGTCTGTGATAACACATCGGGTGGTGTTAAGAACATGGCAACCACAAATGCACCCACGACCATGTAAGGGCGTTTTTCCTTCAAACTTTGCGTAGAAGTGATGCCACTCCAACATAGCAACATGATGGCGACGGGTATTTCAAATGCAACGCCAAACGCAAAAAACATCTTGAGCGTAAACCCTAAATAGCTGCTGATATCAGGAGAGAGCGTCATCAACTGAGGCCCTACACTGGTAAAAAAACCTAACACGATAGGCAGTACAACAAAATAGCAAAAGGCGATACCAGCATAAAAAAGCAAAATGCTAGAGCATAAAATAGGGATTAACATGCGCTTTTCATGTTGATACAGACCCGGTGCGATAAAACTCCAAACCTGATGTAAAATCATGGGAACCGCCGCAAATAGGGCTACAAACAGCGTTAGCTTAAACGGCGCAAAGAAAGGTGCGGTGACATCCGTGGCGATCATGGTGCTATGTTCAGGCAGGTTAGCAACCAAAGGTGCCGCGACAAAACTGTATATATCGTTCGCGAAATACACCAGCGCGAGAAATATCAACAACACGCTGAGCAAGGCTTTCATGATTCGGTTGCGTAGCTCAATTAAATGACTGATAAAACCGCTTTGTTGGGCATGTGACATAGGTAACTCTTACTTCTTTGCTTTAGTCACTGTCTTTAGACTGTGTGGAGGTGTTTTTATAGCTGTGTTTCACTGATTCAGCTGCTTTTTTTAACTCATCGACCGACTGTTGTAAGTCACCCGATAAACCTTGCATATTCTGCTCTTCAGCTTTTTTGAGATTGCTATGTAGCTCGTGTACGCGCAGCTCTTCACTCACCTCAGCTTTCACTGAGTTAGCGACTGATTTAATGGTGTTTACCCAACGACTAACGGTGCGGATCGCAACGGGAAGACGCTCAGGGCCTAGCACTATCAAACCGACGATCAGCACAACCACTAGCTCCCACATTCCCATGGCTTATACCTTATCTTTTTTTTCTTGCTCAACTTTACTTTGTTCAGACACCTGCTCAGTAATTTGCTCTTTTGATTTTTCTTCGTCTGACATCGCCTTTTTAAAGCCTTTTACGGCACCACCCAAATCGCTGCCGATACCACGTAGCTTTTTCGTTCCAAACAACAAAACAATGATGGCAAGAATTATGAGTAACTGCCAGATACTGATCCCACCTAAGCCCATGGTGACTCCTTAAATACGAGAAATTTATTAAACTGTTGTGATTATACGCCCAGTGAGCAAAATATCACCCTATTTTGCGCCACGCGCCAACAAATACCACCGCACTACATGCCAGCGCGATACCACTGAGCAACCACTGCTCAGCAATGTAGGAGAGACTGGCACAGATCAGAGCTGAGCAGGAGAGCATCCCCAATAAGACTGACTTGCCATCGGCCTTCGGTGGTGTGACTTGTAGTTGGCGATTGTTACGTTTTAAATTTTGATACACAAGATCGGGTAACTCAGGCATTTTTTCAGCCCAAAATGGTAAATTGGCGTACAATTGTTTTAGCACCGACCAAGGTCCAACTTGATCTTTAACCCATTGCTCTAAAAATGGTTTTGCTGTTTGCCACAGGTCTAGTTGCGGATACAATTGTCGACCCAACCCTTCAACGTACAACAGTGTTTTTTGCAAAAGCACTAATTGAGGTTGCACTTCCATATTGAAGCGTCTAGCCGTATTGAATAGGTTGACCAACACATGACCAAAAGAGATCTCTGCCAAAGGTTTATTGAAAATAGGCTCGCACACCGTTCGTATTGCAAACTCAAATTCTTCAACACAGGTATCGGGTGGCACCCAGCCTGAATCTACGTGCAGTTGTGCCACTTGGCGATAGTCACGATTAAAAAATGCAATGAAGTTTTCCGCTAAATAGCGTTTATCTTCTTTATTCAAGGTGCCGACTATGCCGCAATCAATCCCGATATATTGTGGGTTTTTAGGATTCTCACGGGAGACAAAAATATTGCCAGGATGCATATCGGCATGAAAGAAGCTGTCTCTGAATACCTGCGTAAAGAACACTTCGACGCCTCGTTCAGCCAATAGCTTCATATTAGTGCCTTGTTTAAGCAGTTCGTCTGTGTCCGATACAGGAATACCATAGATGCGTTCCATTACCAGCACATTTTTACGAGAGTGATCACTGTATACTTTAGGAATATATAAAGATTCAGAATCCGTGAAATTACGCTTTAATTGAATGGCATTCGCGGCTTCACGCATTAAATCCAGTTCATCTAGCAACGTTTTTTTATACTCGCGCACGACTTCAACGGGTCGTAATCTACGACTTTGCTTAAAGACTCTCACCAGCATACGTGCAAATCGTTCCATCAGTGCCAAGTCTGCTTTTATCTGTGCTTCAATGTCGGGGCGGATCACCTTAATGACGACTTCTTGATCTACTCCTCGGTTGTGTAATATAGCCGTATGCACTTGCGCAATGGAAGCTGAGGCCAACGGTGTTTGATCGAACTCGCTAAACAGTTCACTGATATGGCTGATCTCTAACGCTTCTTCAATCAGCTTCTGTGCTTGTACACCATCAAATGGGGCAACTTTATCTTGCAACAAAGCGAGTTCTTCCGCGATGTCTTGGGGTAATAAGTCTCGTCGCGTAGACAACATTTGGCCAAATTTAACCCATACAGGACCCAAACTTTGTAACGCGAGGCGCAAACGTACACCTAGCGGTTTATCTGCGTGCTTATTGGCCATCCAAAAAAGGCTGCTTCTGGCAACGCGTGCGTACCAAGGACGCTTATGCGATGGAATAAACTCGTCTAGTCCATAACTGAGCAAAGTGCGAGTGATGTGATGTAATCGAGCAAAAGCCAAACTGGATTCCTTAGCGAGAAAGTAATTGATTAATACGTTGTTCTAAATGTGCGGTTTGCTGCTTTAGTTGCCGAGTGTGCGCCTTAAATTGTTCTAACTCTAATGGATGGATAGTGACTTTAAGCTCATCCTGAAAAAGCCCTTGAGTAGTGTTAGTAAGCGTTTGTTTTACATGCTTACTTCTATACTTGGCTGTACGGACATGTTGAACGAGCTGTTGTGCCACTGCATCGCCAAGGTAATGTGATAAATGCTCGGCCCAGTCAATATTGAGTTCGGAAAATATTTGCGCGTATTTTTGTGCAATATGAAGGTCGCCATCTAAATCCAGCGCCTCTTGACGGATCAGTCTAGTGAGCTGACTTGGGTCTTTTAGCTCACTCAAGGTGTTGATGCTTGCGCTTATTTTGCAATCTGCCTGCTCTTGGTAGTGGCTAAATACGATGAAACTTTGGCCGGTATAGGTCAATGCATAAGTATGCTGCCAATCACGGATCTCAATGGCTAATACCTTGTGCTGTACTGTTCCCAAAGCGGGCTTTAGTTCGGGTTCAAATGCCAATAGCGCATTCAGTACTTTTTCTACACCAGCGGTGAGCAGGGTCGTTATCATTGTATTCTCTAGTATTTAAAACCACGGTGAAGGGCAACGATGCCACCGGTCATGTTCTGATAGCTGGTTTGCTCGAAGCCAGCTTCTTCCATCATGCCTTTGAGTGTTTCTTGATCTGGATGCATGCGAATAGATTCCGCCAAGTAGCGGTAGGATTCGCTGTCGTTGGCAACCAGTTTACCCATGCTCGGTAACAGGTTAAATGAATAGAAGTCATAGAGTTTAGACAAGGCTTCATTGTCTGTTTTTGAAAATTCTAAAATTAATAGACGACCACCGGGTTTTAAAATGCGATACATAGAGCGCAGGGCTGCATCTTTATCGGTGACATTTCGTAGCCCGAATGCGATGGTGATCACATCAATACTGTTATCAGGGAACGGGAGAGCTTCGGCATTCATTTGCACATACTCAATGTTGCTGACGAGGCCGAGATCACGGAGCTTATCACGCCCCACTTTCAGCATTGAATCGTTGATGTCCCCTAAGATGACCTTGCCTGTATCACCCACAAGTTGACTGAATTTAGCGGTAAGATCACCAGTACCACCCGCTAAATCGAGTACTGTATGGCCTTTTCTCACACCTGAGCATGCGATAGCTTGGCGCTTCCATAATCGATGAATACCGAATGACATCAAGTCATTCATAATATCGTACTTAGCTGCGACAGAATGGAATACGTCAGCCACCATTGAGGCTTTTTCTTCTCTGGCAACGGTTTTGTATCCAAAATCGGTGGTATTTTGCTGCGACTCTTTCATGGTGCTTCTCTGCTGTGGCGGTTGCGCTAAAGTTGGCTACTAGTGTACTTGATTGCGCGCGCTCGGTGCAATTTATACGCTACAGAAATTCAGAGTTTAAGCGTTAAAATAAACCGGACCTTGGTTTACGGTGTGACATAGCAACTTTGATTAGAAAGGTACGCTTTGTGGGCTGCTAAATGCGCCTTGCGTGCCAGTTCATTAAAGTCTTGCTCTGGCGTATGCGCGCATATACCAATAGATAAGGCGATACGCGGTAGTTCTACGGCACTTTTTGAGCTCACAAACTTTAATTTATCCACACTGCTTTTGATTTTCTCTGCGATCACGTTGGCCGTGTCTGAATCAACGTCAGCCAGTAGTACGGTGATCTCTTCTTTACTGGTTCGGCCCGGTAAGCCACTTTCTTGCACATATTTTTGCACTTTGCTCGCCACGCGATTGAGCACGACATCACCGACGAGCGGACTATATTGCTCGTTGAATTCATCAAAGTTGGTAATTTGTATGGCGATCGCACACAAGGACTTGTTTTGTGCCAGCCATATTTGCGTTTGTTGATTAAGGTAGTGTCGTTTATACAACCCTGTTTGTGGGTCGATAACATGTTGTTTGCGCAGTTGTTGTAATGCTTGTTGCGATTTTTGCTGTAATAAATGTGCTTTTTTCAGCTGTTCTTTGAACATAGAGTGGCGTTTTGCCAATTGCTCAGCACTATTTTTTAGCTTATTTAACAATAACCTAGTTTTTGACAAATTGTGTTCATCAAAGTTGTTTACACAGCTATGCACCGTGTTGGCAAATGAAGCGATGTGTTTATGTGATTCGTGTGTGTTTTTTGTCAGGTTAGTCAGTAAACCATCAACGCTATCGAGTAATTCAGTCTCCTTTTTATGACCTAAATTAAGGTGTTCAAAATAGAGGTTTTCAATGAAGATGTTATCAATACGCTGCTTGTTTTTTATTGCAGAGTCTAGCGACTGATTTAGCTGGTTGTGAGTTTTACTGATATAGGTATAAGCCACTTGATAATTCAAGGGTGTTGGAGGCAAATGATGCAACTCTAAAAACAGGCAAACCTGTGTCATTTTTTCTTGGGCGCTCGCCATGGAATCATGGAACATCATTTTAATTACCGCAACAATGAGATCGTTCTTTGAGTTATTCAACCCTATCGCTTAAGTTCGATAGTGCTAAGCTAACGTGTTCGTACCAGAGTACTTATTCTGGCTTGTATTTAAAAGTAAAACATGAAAGTGTGAAATAAAAAAGTTAAATTTCTGCGACTGTTCGCTGTTTATATCATCAATTTTTCTTAGTTTGCCTGCTTTTTCTTCGCATTGCAATTTATGGAATTGGGCTCTTTTATTTGCAGTGATCAGATTGGCTCAGGTAGAGTCTGATAAAACGCTGTACCAAGGACAACAATGTGAAGAAAAATGTGATTTCAACGTTAAATATGTTGGTTTTTTGCTCATTATTATTTGGCTGCCAATTGACGCCAAGCTCGACTGATGCGCAGTTTAGTCATTTGGCTGACGAAATAACTCAGTTTAATGCGCAGATAGACCCATATCAGCAGTTATCTTCTCAAGCGGATTATCTGTTATACAATTTAGATGCAGATTTCCTCGCTAAAACAAACCAGCAAAGAGTGCGCTTTTTGGCGCGTTTGTCTGAAATTGATGTTGCACAATTAGATGAGCAAAACAAAATCAACTACGTTATTTTGCGTGCGCAAGTGCAAAACCGCGTGGATGGTTATCATTTTAATAAACGCTATATGCCGCTCAATTCCGAAGGTGGGTTTCACTCCGATTTGACCGAGATAATTTGGCTCAGCGACTATCGTAATGCTGAAGATCTCAATCTATATTTGCAAAGGTTGTCGCAAATACCTCGCTACTTTGAGCAAAACATGGCTTGGATGCAAAGAGGTATCGAGGTCGGTTACACCCAGCCTAAAATTGTCTTGGAGGGATATGAAAAGTCAATTCAGGCCTTTATTCATGACGATGTAACCCAATCACAGTTTTATGGTCCGTTTGTTACTAATTCAGCGAAATTATCAGCGCATGAATTTGCCGATATGCAAAGTAAAGCGAAAGACGTGTTATCTCGCGCGGTGATACCTGCTTATAAGAAGTATCTCGAGTTTTTTACGCAACAATATTATCCGGCGGCTAGAAATAGCATTGCGATTAAAGATATTCCTGATGGGGAGGCGTTTTATACGAATCGGATCAACTATTTCACCACGACGGATATGACCGCAAAGCAGATCCATGAGCTTGGTTTAAAAGAAGTCGCCCGTATTCGCGCTGAAATGGAACAAGTGATTGCGCAGGTGGGTTTTGAGGGGACATTTGCTGAGTTCATTCATTTTTTAAGAACCGATCCGCAGTTTTATGCTGAGACGCCCGTGCAATTGCTTAAAGAGGCGGCTTATATCTCCAAGCGCATTGACGCGCAACTCCCTAAATTGTTCCATACATTGCCACAACGCCCATATGGGGTTAAAGCCGTACCTGCGAATATTGCGCCTAAATATACCACTGGGCGTTATGCCCCCGCTAATAACGATAAAGAAGCGGGCTATTATTGGGTCAATACTTATGCATTGGATAAGCGTCCGCTTTATGTGCTTGAGGCATTAACACTACACGAAGCGGTGCCTGGCCATCACTTGCAAATTTCACTGAATGAAGAGCTAACTCATTTGCCAGAATATCGTCGCACGGAATACATTTCGGCGTTTGGTGAAGGGTGGGGGCTCTATTCTGAGTACTTGGGCCTAGAGGTTGGATTTTATCAAGACCCCTACAGCAACTTTGGCCGACTAACCTATGAGATGTGGCGTGCCGCGCGTTTGGTCGTAGATACTGGTATGCACATGTTTGGTTGGACTCGCCAACAAGCTATGGACTTTATGAAGAATAATACCGCTTTGTCACTTCATAATGTAAAAACTGAAACTGACCGTTATATTTCGTGGCCAGGTCAGGCGTTGTCATACAAAATTGGTGAGCTGACGATTAAAAAGCTGCGTAAAAGCGCAGAGCAACGATTAGGCGAACGTTTTGATTTAAGAGAGTTTCACTATCAAGTGTTACGTCATGGTTCAATTCCGCTTAGTGTGCTTGAGCAGCAAATTGACTCTTATATTACAAAGACACAAAAGCTGACTTTCTAGTCACAAATAGGTCGCTCTTTTCAGTATTTGATTAGGGCGTGTTGAACTTTGCTGTGTGTTTTTGCAGCAGTCATTCGGTCATTTTGGCAAGGCAGAGCCTGCGTCGCATAGTTATTCTATGTAAGTCTGGCGATAACGTAGAAAAAAGGCCGAATGGCGCTGCCCATAGGGTTCAACCAAAGGCTTCTACTACGGCGTCATGCGCTACTCGCATAGTCTGCTATGCGTCATAGCGCATTTCTGGTATTGAAAGCCTTTGATTTGAACAAAAGTCATACCTCAAAGATCAACACGCCCTAAAAGAAAACCCAGCAAATCGCTGGGTTTTCTTTAGTGTTAGAGACCGTTAGGTGTGTTTACAACAATAGGCTAAGTAGCAGTTGGGACAGCTCTTGGCGAGAGTGACATTTGGGCGCTTGTAAAATGAGTTGCTCACCTAGTTGTAGTGTTTGTGTTTGTACGGCTAACCGGCTTTGTTCATCTTCTATATCGGCAATATCCGCGACATGTGCCAAGCCTATGGTACGACGGATAAGCTCTGTACCACAGTAACCATATGTATCTCGCAGTATTTGCATGACAAATAACTCACCATAGCCTTTGGCTTGCAGTGCCAAGTCTTGGGTGTGTTGCTGCGCTAATGCTAACCAAGTATGTTCAAACTCACTGATACAAGTTTGAATGCAGTTGAGTAAGTAGGCGTGTAAGTCACGTCTTTGTGGTAACTCAGGTGTACGTGCATTATGTGCACAGTAATTCAATAGCAAATTACCAATGAATGAACCGAGATCAAAACCGATAGGTCCAAAAAAACCAAACTCGGGGTCAATTAACTTTGTATGTTTTTGGTCAACAAAAATGCTGCCAGTATGCACATCGCCGTGTAACAGCGCTTGAGGACTACTTAAGAACTTAACTTTAAGTTGTGCCACGGCCAATTTGAGTGACGCATTATTTTGCAGGCGCTTAACTTCATCGCTGAGTGCGCTTGGGAAGTTATTTCTATCACTTTCTCTATACGGGTCATCAAAGAAGAGATCTTCCGTGATGGCGCATAGCTCTGGGTTGGTGAATTCTTTTACCAGCGCCTTTTTATGTTGAGGATTTAAGTAGAAATCACTGGTAAAGAAGCTGGTTTTGGCAAGGTATTGTGCAACATCTTGAGCCAAATTCTCGAACTGGATGCCTTTGCATAATTCACCACGAAGTATCTGCATATGACCGAGATCTTCTAAAATCGTGATGGCCAAGTTATCGTCTTTATACAGCACTTTAGCGGTGATTTCAGGACATATTTCGCCATGTTTTAACAACACACTCGCTTCAATACGCGCTCTATCGAGGGTGAGAGGCCAAGATTCGCCTACACACCGAGCATAAGGTAGCGCTTGTTTTAAAATAACGCTGTGGCCTTGTTGGTCAGCCACTCTGAATACAAGATTGAGATTACCATCGCCAAATTCGTAGCAAGTAAGCTGCGCATCCGGAGCAAAAAACTGTCCCAGCTGCTTGATATAGTTGAGTGCTCGTTCGTTATCGAATGCAATGTAATCGTTCATGGCTCACCATCATTAGTAAAAGATCTTATAGAATTCTAAACTTTTAAATGTTTAGATGTCTATACTTCTTTTTCTTATTCGGTAAAATGTCACCGTTCAGCCAATTGAGAGAATCATTATGCAAACCTTAGTAGCACGCAGCCTTAAGTACACCGACAATAAGTTATATGTGTTAGATCAATACCTTTTGCCCCATGAAGAGGTTTGGCATCAGTGTGAGAATGTCGCGCAGATGGAAGAACTCATTGTTTCACTGAAAGTGCGAGGTGCGCCGTTAATTGGATTGGCGGCGACTCTGTTGGTTGCAACGTTGGCTGAACGCGGTCAGAGCAAGGCGCAACTAGCACAAGCGATTAATGATCTGGAGGCTACGCGCCCAACTGCGGTGAATTTAATGCATTGCATGGCGCGCATGCGTGAAGCGTTATTGAATGACGACTATGTGAGTGCCTTAGTACACACCGCTGAGCAATTGTTTCTGGAAGATGTGGCTTTGTGTGACGCAATGGCGAGCTTTGGCGCTGAGTTGGTGCAAAGTGGTGACCGGGTTTTAACGCATTGTAATACTGGTGCGCTTGCGACTGCTGGTATTGGCACAGCATTGGGTGTGATTTACAAAGCGCACCAACGTCACGGTAATATTCATGTTTGGGTGGATGAGACTCGCCCTTTGCTGCAAGGCGGTCGATTAACCGCGTATGAATTAGCCACATGGCAAATTCCTTACACTCTCATCTGTGACAATATGGCGGCCAGTCTTATGGCATCAGGACAAGTGGATAAAATCTTTGTAGGAGCGGATAGGATAGCGGCCAATGGCGATTTTGCAAACAAAGTAGGAACCTACAATTTAGCGGTATTGGCACACTACCATAACATTCCATTTTATGTAGTCGCGCCTTATACCACAGTCGATTTAGCGTGCAAAAATGGCGAAGCTATCCCAATCGAGCAGCGCAATCCGAGTGAGGTAACAGGGGTTAGTGGTAGTTTTGGGTCGTGTCAGTGGGCGCCTGAGCATGCTGCTGTGTTCAACCCCGCTTTTGATGTAACACCCGCTAAGTTAGTGACTGGGTGGATTTTGGATAAAGGCCATTTTACCGAGGATGAGATCATTCAGGGCGCATTTACTTAATATTACAATATATGAACATCGTTATACTGCATGGATGTATAATTGGCACTTTGCTCGCGAAGTTGCCTGTTTAATAGGGTGACTCATTTAATAACGTAATATGGATAAATAAGTTAGATGTTCAGAACAGTTTTTGTTGTTGTGGCTTTGATGGCCTCAATGCTTTTTAGCACGGTAGCCACGGCTAAGCAGTTACTACCAATAGATATTTTCAGTAAAGGCAGAGAATATAATCAAGTTAAAATTTCTCCGACAGGTAAATATTTGGCATTTGTTTCAAAACATGATGGCAAGAATGTTTTGATTTTCCTTGGGCTGAATGATTTCAAGGTTCGATACATTGTTAACTTCCCAAATGATGGTGAAGTAGGTAATTACGAATGGGTAAATGAAGAGCGTGTTGTATTGCAAAAGCAATATATCAGTGGTTGGGAAGCCCAGCCTAAGTATTATGGTGAACTATTTGGTGTAAATGCCGATGGTAGCCGAGCCAAATACTTGGTGGGTTACAAAGGAACGACCAATACAGGTACGCGTGCACGTAAAGCCACCTCTTTATATGGTACTTCATACATTTTAGATCCATTGGTGAATGATGAAGATAAGGCGTTGATTGTCACTTATCCTTGGTCTGGTTCTGCTGAGCCAGTCACCCATGTGTATGAACTGAACATTCACACAGGCAAACGAAATCGTATTGCTGCATCACCAAAAGATAGCGGTCATTTTCTTACCGACCATCAGGGGGAAGTTCGCATCGTTTGGGTATCGGCAGACGACGGTGTGAGTTCAGAAATTTATGTGCGCAGTCGTAAAGAGCCTGATTGGAAAGAGTTAAAAGTACCACAAAAGCTGGCTGAAATAGACATCCACGGTTTTGATAAAAGCGGTGAGCGTGTATACGTGTCAGGTTCTTATGGAGGTGAGCCAAAAGGGGTATTCTCACTTAATTTAACCACTCATGAACTAGAGTCTATCTACCAAGATAAACAAGTTGACCCGACACAGCTATGGATCGATCCAGTGGATAAAACTTTGTTCGCGGTTGAACTAGACCCGGGTTATCCAACCTATGCGTTCCCTAAAGAAAATTCAGTCAGGAAGGAACAGTTGAAATCTTTATTAGCGTCTATTCCAGGCAATCAGGTACAAATTGTCAGTGCGACTAAAGACGGTAGTCAGGTTGTTGTGTTTGCACACAGCGATGTGAACCCGGGCAACTATTACTTGTATGATACGAAGAAAAATAGCTTGGGTTATCTTGCTTCAAGCCGAAAGTGGATAGACCCAAAACAAATGTCACCGATGGAGCCTATTGAATATCAATCGCGAGATGGCAAGACTATCCACGGTTACCTGACAGTACCGAATGGAATGGAAAAGAAAAATTTACCCCTAGTGGTTATGCCGCATGGTGGGCCGCATTATGTTCGAGATATGTGGTTATTTGACTCTGAAGTTCAGTTACTTGCCAGTCGCGGTGTGGCGGTATTGCAAGTTAACTTTAGAGGCTCTGAGGGCTACGGTACAAACTTTGAGCGTGCAGGTTTTCGTAAGTGGGGTCAAGAGATCCAATATGACATTATCGATGGCGTAAAACACCTATTCGATAAGGGGATCGCTGATAAGAAACGCGCTTGTATCATGGGAGCGAGCTTCGGTGGTTATTCAGCATTGCAAAGCGCAATTTTGGAGCCCGAGATGTTCCAATGCGCTATCGGGGTGATGGGTATCTACGACTTACCAATGATGTTTGAAGAGGGTGATGTTGCAGAACGCGATTCAGGTATTGCCTATCTAAAATCGGTACTTGGGCAAGACGAAGCACAACTTAAAGCATTTTCACCTGTTTATCATGTTGATAAGCTAAAAGCACCGGTGTTCATTATTCACGGTGGCGAAGATGAGCGAGCACCAATCGAACATGCAGAAGTGTTAGTAAAGGCATTGAAAAACGCCGATAAAGAATACAATTATTACGTACTGGAAAGCGAAGGCCATGGTTTTTACAAGCCTGAGCACAGAAAGGCCTACTACGAGAAAGTGTTAGCGTTTTTGTCGCAGCACCTTAAACTCTAAGTTCCTTCTTTGGGCAGTGCAAACAAAGCTTTGTACTGCCTTATTTCCCTCTAAATTCTCTATCTCCAAACCTCTATCAAAATTCACTGCTCCTTGTGGATAACGTAAGATTCTTTTGTCTAGAAGTGATTTATTGGTGTACAAAATATGAACTTTATCATATTTTTATATTTTACATTAAATAATTAAGTCTTATTTTTAATGTAGTTACCCACCAATTTATTACTAACGGATGAGAAAAATAATGAAAAAAATACTAATCATGGTCAGTGTGATATTGGGGGCGGTTTTGTTCAATACCCCAAGTTACGCGAGTAAACCTCTACCTATCGAAACGTTCAGTAAAGAGCGCGAATACAATCAAGTAAAAATTTCACCAACGGGCAAATACTTGGCGTTCATTTCTAAGCACGCGGGTAAGAATGTGCTTATCTTTTTAGAGTTAAACAAGTTTACAGTGCTGCATGTTGTCAATTTTCCAGATAATGGCCAAGTCGGTGATTATGAGTGGGTGAATGAAGAGCGGGTTGTGCTTCAAAAGCAATATGTTGACGGGTGGGAAGCAAAGCCGAACTATTATGGCGAACTGTTTGGGATTAATGCCGATGGCAGTCGCTCCGAGTATTTAATTGGTTATCGTGGCAAAATGAAAACGGGGTCTAATGTGAGAGAAGCGACAGCGCTGCGCGCAACCTCTTACTTACTGGACCCTCTCGTAGATGAAGAAGACAAGGCGCTGATCGTCAGCTACCCTTGGGCATCTTCAGATAAGATGTTACCCGATAACATGTTAACAGAATCGGTCGCCATCGTTTACGAACTGAATGTGAATACGGGAAAAAGACGAAAAGTTGCGGCCGCTCCGAATAGAAAAGGCCGCTTTTTAACGGATAACCAAGGGCAAGTTAAAATTGCCGTTTCTGCACAAGACTTTGAGCAAGACAGTATCTTTGTACGCACCGCAGATAAGTCAGATTGGAAAGCGCTACAGTTATCAGAAAAATTATCCAAGATTCAAGTCCATGCATTTGATGAAACCGGTGACAATGCCTATATCTCGGGTTCGAGCAATGGACAGCCTCAGGGCGTGTATTCTCTAAATTTAAAAAGTGGTGCAACTAAGCTGATTTTCCAAGATAAAAAAGTTGACCCTTCCCAGTTATGGGTTGATCCAGTCGATAAACGTTTATTTGCGATTGAGTTAGAACAGGGTTATCCAACTTATGCGTTTACCGCAGACAACATAGCTAGAAGCGCGCAGTTAAAATCATTGCTCGCCTCTATCCCCGGAAATCAAGTACAAATTATTAGCGCCACGACGGATGGTAGTAAAGTTATTGTGTTGGCACACAGCGACGTCAATCCGGGAGATTATTATCTATTTGATACACAAAAGAATGAACTTAAATATCTCGCATCTAGCAGAAAATGGGTGGATCCTGCGCAAATGTCAGCGATGGAACCCATTGAGTATAAATCGAGAGATGGACTAACAATCCATGGCTATTTAACGGTGCCTAAAGGCAAAGATAAGAAAAATCTGCCTTTGGTTGTATTGCCTCACCAAGGTCCACATGATGAGCGAAATGTTTGGGAGTTTGATCCTCAGGTGCAATTGTTGGCCAGTCGCGGTATTGCGGTGCTTCAGGTTAACTATAGGGGCTCGAGTGGTTATGGCAGTGAGTTTGAAGAGGCTGGTTATCGTCATTGGGGCGGTGCCGTTCAGCACGATATCATTGATGGCGTAAACTTCTTATTTGATCAAGGCATTGCGGATAAAAAGCGCGTGTGCATTATGGGAGCTAGCTTTGGTGGGTACTCGGCACTGCAAAGCGCAATTTTGGAGCCTGATATGTTTCAATGCGCCGTTGGGGTCATGGGGATGTACGACTTGCCTAAAATGTTTGAAGCAGGCGAGCTATCCGAAAGTGACGCTGGCTTGAGTTATCTGAAGAAAGTACTCGGCGATGAACCTGCCAAGTTAAGTGCTATTTCACCCAGCTATAACGTAGATAAATTGAAAGTTCCTGTGTTTATTGTACATGGTGGTGAAGATAAGAAAGCGCCTATTGAACAAGCCGAGTCACTAGTGAATGCTTTGAAAAAGAAGGGCAAAGATTATAGCTATTATGTGCTTGAGAATGAAGGGCATGGCTTTTATACCGCGACAAGCAGAACGCAATATTATGAGAAAGTACTCGCGTTTTTGTCACAACACCTAAAGCTCTAAAACACCGTTCTACAATGCAATATGAAACGAAAAAGCAGCAACGTAAATTGCTGCTTTTTTTTAGATTAATCGAGCAGAGGAAATTGTTTTGCAATATCAGAGCCTGTACCTTGAGCAACCCAACCTTCTTGGTTGTTAAACAGCCTAATTGCCGTAAATTCAGGGTCACTTCCCATATCAAACCAATGCGGGGTATTTGCAGGCACAGAAATTAGATCCCCTTGCTGACATAGCACTTGATACACCTTGCCTTGAAGATGTAAGCAAAAAAGCCCTTGTCCTTTGACAAAAAAGCGCACTTCATCTTCTGAGTGAGTGTGTTCAAATAAAAACTTCTCTCTAAGCTCTGCAGCATTTGGATTGCCTTTTGCCAATGAGATCACATCCACGGTTTGGTAGCCATCTTGTGCTTTGAGCCTGTCTATATCTGCTTGATAGGCACAGATGATGTCATCTTGAGACATGTCAGAGTGGGTATCTGTTGCTGTTTGCCACTGCTCAAAACGGACGCCTTGTTGTGCCAGTTTTTCGGCAATTGCATTTGGCTCATTTTCTTTTTCAAACAGTGTATTAGGCGTACTTTCGTGGTAAATACTTAACTGGCTCACAGTAGTGTTCCTTCATCATATTCGGTAAAGTTGTTGACGATAGGGTGTGCGTTTGATGTCACTTGTCCATCTCGGAAAAGCTGTAATGTTTTGATACCGACTTCTTTGGCGGCATCCAGCTCAGCAACCACATCACTTAAAAAGAGGATCTGCTCGGCTTTGTAAGGTAGTTTTGAGAGAATATTTTGATATGCGTCAGGGTCTTGTTTTGCACCCACTTGAGTGTCGAAAAAATCACTAAATAATTCACGAATATCACCGAAGTCTGAATGTGCAAATAACAGTTGTTGCGCTTTGACAGAGCCTGAAGAGTATACATACAACTGACGACCGCTCGCTTTCTGCTGCGTCAAAAATTGGTGGGCATCGTCATATAAATGCCCCGTAAAGTCACCATTTTCATAACCAAATTGCCAGACTAACCCTTGCAGCTGTTTTAGTGGTGTTATTTTTTTATCTTCCGCAATCCAAGTAAGCAAAGTGCTAATGACAGCATCAATATCTGCATTTGGATCTTTTAGCTCCTGCTTAACCGCTTCAATTTGCGCTTTAACTTGGGCGTTATTTTGATGTTCACGAACAAAATCGGGCAAATGTTTCGCCGCATAAGGGAAAAGCACGTCTTTTACAAAAGATATGCGGGTAATTGTGCCTTCAATGTCCGTTAAAATCGCTTTGATCACGGTTACTTCTCCAATTTTATGCGCTCTAATTCGCACGCAAATAAAAATTCTAACCCCTCGATGTGACGTCGAGTTTCACTGACACTGCTGCCGATAGCATAGAGGCCATGGCCTCGGATAAGTACACCATGAGTCACAGCATTGTGGTTGTGATATTCGGCGACGAGCTTTGCAAGCCTGTCAATGTCTTGATCGTTGTCGAAAATAGGGATATTTACAGGGGTATGATGACTTGCGATGCCGGATAGGGACTTTTGCATTTCATAGCCATTGATAGACAGTACATTGCTTTGTTCATACCTTGATAAGACGGTTGCGGCAACGGAATGCGTATGCAATACGCATTCTGTACTGGGTACAAGTTGGTATAGCTTTAAGTGGAGGGCAGTTTCCGCCGATGGCTTGCCTGCACCATGCAAAATCGTGCCGAGTTCATCCAATTCCAAAAAATGCTCGTTATGCAAGTATCCTTTATCGTGACCACTGGCTGTGACCACAAAACCAGTGTCTGTTTTAACCGAAAAGTTGCCCCCTGTGGCGGGTACCCAACCACGCTGGCTTACCCATTGACCCGTTTCGATGAGCGCTGATTTTGCAGCATCACTGTTCATCCTGTGTTACCTTGTGTTAAAGCTAAAAAATATTTTAGACGGCTATACATCTATTTGTGTAATAATACCATTGCTTTTAGTTTTGCACCATCATCAAAGAGAGACGGACATTGGAAAGTAAATTACCGCACGTAGGCACCAGTATTTTTAGTCAGATGACAGCACTGGCTAATCAATATCAAGCCATTAATTTATCTCAGGGTTTTCCTGAATTTGATGCACCAAATTTTCTCAAGCAACAGCTTGCTCACTATAGCGAGCAGGGATTAAATCAATATTCTCCCTCATCCGGCGTGCCAGCATTACAACAAGAAATAGCCAATCTGGTAAACCGCTGTTATGACCGTGATGTTGATCTACAAAGTATGATCACCGTGACCAGTGGCGCGACCGAAGCCTTATTTGTCGCAATACAAGCAATCACGCGCCAAGGGGATGAAATTATCATTTTTGATCCTGCCTATGATAGCTACGCGCCAGCGATTGAATTGGCAGGGGGGAAACCTGTGCATATCGCGCTACGTGCACCCGATTACAGCATTGATTGGCAGTTGGTGAGTAATGCTATTACGCAAAACACGCGTGCATTGATTATCAACACCCCACACAACCCCAGTGCCAAGGTGCTCAAACAAACCGACTTGGCCGCGTTAAAAAGCTTGTTGGTAAAGCACGATTTGCTACTGATAAGCGATGAAGTGTATGAACATATTACTTTTGATGGCCAAGCGCACTTAAGTGCTTTGTCGGACGACGTACTTTTTGCGCGCAGTTTCGTGGTATCCAGTTTTGGTAAAACATTTCACTGTACTGGTTGGAAAATGGGTTACTGTGTTGCGCCGCCGACTTTGATGGCTGAATTTAAAAAAATCCATCAATATGTGACGTTTTCTAGTTTTACGCCGGCGCAGTTAGCTCTAGCAGATATGCTAAAGGCACAGCCAGAGCATGTTGGCGAGTTGGCGCTGTTTTATCAGCAAAAGCGAGATACGTTAATCGCAGCGCTTGCTAACAGTCGTTTTAAGATTTTACCGAGCGAAGGCACATACTTTTTGCTGCTTGATTATTCTGACATATCGCAGCAGGCTGATACTGAGTTCTGTGAATACCTCGTCAAAGAAGTCGGCGTAGCGGCTATTCCACTGAGTGTGTTTTATCAAACCCCGGTGAATGACACTGTGATCCGCCTTTGCTTTGCAAAGGAAACTTCAACCTTGCTAGAGGCTGCAAACAAATTATGTCAACTGTAGAAAACACGTTGAAAGTTGCTTTGTTACAAACCCATATTCATTGGTGTAACGTTGAACAAAATCTAATTCACTTAGATGAGCTTTTGTCACAATGTGGACAGGTAGATTTGGTGCTGTTGCCTGAAACCTTCGCAACAGGCTTTGCCATTGACTTAGACGTTGCGCAGACGGCGGAAAATGGCGATACGCTAAATTGGATGAAAACAACGGCAAAACGCTTAAATGCGGTTGTCGCGGGCTCGGTATTGGTTCAGTTTGAAGAGAAAAAGCGAAATCGCTTTTATTGGGTGTGGCCTGATGGGCAAGTGAAGTTTTACGATAAACGCCATTTGTTCCGTTTGGGCAATGAAGGTGATCACGTTGGTGCGGGTCAAGTTCGTGAAATCTACACCATCAACGGATTTAGAATTCTGCCGCAGGTATGTTATGACTTGAGATTTCCCGTATTTCAAAGAAATCGTAACGACTATGATGTGATGGTGAATGTTGCAAATTGGCCCGCGGCAAGACGTTATGCTTGGGATCATTTGCTTATTGCCCGTGCGATAGAAAATCAAAGCTATGTGCTAGGGTGCACGCGAGTTGGTGAAGATGGTAAAGGGGTTGCACATTCAGGTGGCACGGCGGCTTATGACTTTTTAGGCCAACCTCTGATGCAAGCAAGTGATGATGTGGAGAGCTTGAATATCGTCACCCTTAGCTTGGATGAGTTAAACAAGTATCGAGCTCATTTTCCAGCTTATCTTGATGCCGACGAATTTAAATTAGTTTAAACAACAAGGGCCCGCTGCGGGCCCTTGTTTGTTACGCGTTAAATTGGTGTACCAGCAAAGTCGCGTTGGGCGTTTGTTTGTCGAGATTGAAGTAGTCGAGTAGTCGCTTCATCTCACGTGATTGCTCTGCCATTTGTTTGGCTGCGGCCATGGTTTCTTCGGTAATGGCCGAATTCTCCTGAATTAAGTCAGTTAAACGTTGTACGACTTGATCAACTTCTTTAATTGCTTGTTGCTGAGTGACGGTCGACTTATTGATATTGACTATGGTATCACTGACCTCTGCGACGGCTGCAACAATATGGTCAAGTTTTTGACCAGAACTATTCGCCATTTCAATACCTTGGCCCACTTTATCGTTACTATTGGCGATAATTTCTTTGATTTGTTTAGCCGATGCTGCGCTACGCCCCGCGAGTTCCCGTACTTCATTAGCTACGACTGCAAAGCCTCGTCCGTTTTCTCCCGCTCTTGCTGCCTCAACTGCGGCATTGAGCGCCAATAAATTAGTTTGGAAGGCAAGGCCATCAATCACTGAGACAATCTCATTGATATTTTTACTGGCTTTTTCCACTTCATCAATGGCGGCAACAGTATCTTTTGACAATGCGCCCCCCTCTTTAGCCGTGTCTTCCGCCTTGTGGGCGAGCTGTACTGCCACACCTGAGCGTTTTGATACATTCGTGAGTGCATCAAGCATATTGCTGGTGCTAGCACTGGCTTCCTCTAAATTGGCGGCTTGCTCTTCCGTACGGGCACTGATCTCCGTATTGCTGTCAGCGATTTCAGAAGCGCTTTGCGACACATTGTTTGCCGATAACTGGATGCCTTCTATGACTTCCGTGAGTTTTTTAATGGTTGCATTTACATCTCCCTTCAAGGTTGCAAATACGCCTTCGTATTCTCCTTGAATAGAATGCGTGAGATCGCCCTTAGCCAATGCACTAAGCACTTGCGTTACTTCGCAGATCGCGTCGTTGATAATCGCGGTTGAGCCATTGACGTCATTTTTCAACTGTAACAATTCGCCTTGTAATTCAGATCTAATTTGCAGGCTGAAGTTACCTTGGCACATCGCAGCCATCACACTTCCTAGCTCTGCTATAACTTGATTTAGGTTACCTACAGAGCGGTTGATATCTGTTTTTAAATTATCAAGTTGTCCTGTCATCGGCGAAGTAATTGTTCTGTCAAAACGACCGAAGCTAATCGCTGTCATTACCGATGAAATCTCACTGACGGCACAATCGAGAGACTCAATAGATAAATTAATGTCTTCTTTTAACTTACCAAGTTGGCCATTGGCAGCACAATTCACCGTGTGTTTGAAGTCGCCTTGGCTGACCGACGCCATCACATTACTGATGTCTAGCATAATGTCGGCGAGGTTTGCCACGCTAAAGTTGATATCGTCTTTCAGCGCCTCTAACTGTCCTTGCAGTGGTAGTGAGATGCGCTGTGAAAAGTCACCATTTCTAAGTGCATTCATGACCATACTGATGTCATCCATTGCACCTGATAAGCTCATAACCGAGTTGTTTACACTATTTTTCAATTGGTTTAGTTTGCCACCTGCGTCAACATCAATTTGTTCTTTAAAATTACCTTGTTCAACATTTTCCATCACGTGGACGATGGCATCCATGGTATTGTCGAGCGCGCGCAAAGTGTAATTCACATTGCTTTTCAGCTTATCAAGATCCCCAGACATCGTGGCTTGCAATTGACCGCCAAACTGCCCTTCTGACATTTCCTTTACAACGGTGTTTATCTCACCGATTGCAATATCTAACGTGCGCGCACAGTGATTAGTCGCTTGTTTTAAGGTCGCTAATTCCCCTTTACAGTCTGCTTCGATGCGTTCTGAAAAACAGCCTTTGGCCATGGTATTCATCACACGGTTAGTCTCTGTAATTGACAACTGCAAGGCATCGAGCAAGAAGTTGAAAGCATTGGCACAGTCACCAATTTCATCATTGGAAGAAACAGGCGCTCGAAGCGAAAAATCCCCCTCATCTTCCACGCGACGCATGGTGTGAACGAGTTGATGAACGGGTTTTGTTAACGAACGAGCGAACAAGAAAGCGGCGAAAACAATCACCCCCAAACTTACGGCTAAAACAATAGCGAGTAACTTCGTTAGCTTGTTTACCGCTGAAAAGGCTTCTTTCTCATCTATTTCAGCGAGCAATGCCCATTGAACGCCTAGAACATTAATCGGTGTATAGGCTGAAAGGACTGGTTGACCGTTGTAATCAATGACGACTTTTTGCCCTTGTTCACCGGATATAGCGAGGTTGAATGATTCAGTGTCGATCCGCCCTGACGAAGGGTTTTTAAACGAGTTGACGACCGAATGATTAATTGGGTCTAAATACGAGTCGGAGCGCATTAAACCATCCTGTCCGACCAAGTAAGTTTCGCCGCTTTCACCTAAGCCTTCGCGTTCAGTCATGATCTTGTTCAGTGCAGCAACGGATACTTGAAATACCAATGTCGCGGTTTTTTCCCCATCAATAACGATGGGTGCGGCAATAAAACTTGCCGGAGCATTGTATGAGGGTAGATACATTTGATAGTCAACAAAAGCATAATTCTGACCCTCAGGTAGCTGCTTTGCCTTGTTGAAAACATTCGCTAGATTGCTTTGTGCAAATGCGCCGTTGATTAAAGAAGTTGCGAAATCGAGTTCTTTAAAAACGGAATAGGTCACCATGCCAGTGTCATTGTCGATGAGGAATAAATCGTATAAATCGTATCTCTGTACAATTTTTTGAAAATACCCATGATATTGCTGATGGGCCTTATCGTAGCTATCTTCATGACCTGTTGAAATCAAGCTGTCTTTTTCTCCAAGCACAAAGGTGTTGTTGGCAATATAACGATTTTGCAGCTCAATGCCTTCTGGGGTTAATTTATCGACGAGATCTGTTGGCGGGATAGTGCTTGGGTTTTCCGCGATAAATTTATTTGAAAACTCATCGGCATAAAAATGACTGAGTGCCGAGGGCACAAAAGTTGGCGGATCAAGGTTGGCGATTGCATACGTAAATGCTTTTACAGCGCTGGCAGTATGGGGACTTGAAGCGAGCATCTGTAGTTTGTCATCTAGGTCTTGAAAATGCCTGATAATCGCGTTCTTTTTTACTTCACTTACCGCTTCTAGTTGCGCGTAAGACTGGGCCTGAAGTGCTGTTGATGCTTGATATAGAGCGATTGAAATAATGAATGTAATTGGCACTAAAGCGACGAGTAAAAATGCGATGGTGAGCTTTTTACTCAAGTTCAAAGTGGTTAAGTACTGAAATAACTGGCGCATCACATAATCCTTGTTACCTATGTTGAAAAGGGTAAATCAAAACGGCAAACACCTATGAAGTTTAGAACAGTTCTCGTTCTCGTCTAGATAAATTCGTCGCTTTTATCGGATAATAGGTTGATTAATTGATGCAAAAATAATAATAAGTTGCTGGTACAAACAGATAGCTTAAAGTTGGCCGCAAATAAAATTTTATGCGGCCGAATCGTTCGTTATCCTAAGGTATTTTTTCGCACAAAACCGAGGTATGTCTCTAAGCTTTGTTGCCATAATGTCATAGCTTGAGTCAGCTCTGTGTCACTGCATTTACCATCGAGTAGGCGTCGTTCTATTTTTTTGAGCTCTAATCCATAGCGATTAAAACCTAGCTGCAGTGCGGTACTTGCTTGGCGATGCAATAGCTTTATACATTGTTCGTTATTAACGCCTTGCAATTGCTGGATATGAATGAGCTTATTGCGTGCCGAGAGTACGAATTCGTTATATACCGATGAAATTTCATCTTCGTTAAAGCCGCCTTTCAGTGAATTGACAGCGGTTTCATCGTACAGCGTGTCAGACAATTCCACGCTTATATTTGGTTTTTGTGCGGTTTGTGAGTCACTGAGCGCTTGTCGCAGTTTTTCTTGTTTAATTGGTTTGCCCACAATGTCTTTAATGCCGAGTGTTAAATATTCTTTTATTTCATCTGGACTTAAACTGGCTGTGAAAGCAAGAAATGGCGTGCGTTTGTTTTTGTGTTCAATGTTTTTCAGCTGGCGCATGACTTCTTGCCCGGTTAAATCTGGCAAGTTCATATCCAGCAGTACCACATCAAATTGATGCTGCTGAAGTAATTGAATGGCACTCTTACCATCAGTGGCTAGTTTCACTTTGTGTTCGTCGGCTGCCATAAACTCAATGGCAATCTTTTGGTTTAAATCCAAATCCTCCACTAGTAGGACGTTTAACCCTAGCAAACAGTCAGGGTTATGATGTCTTTGTTCTACTAAGCTCAGTTCACCTAAGGCCAATGTCACATCAAAGCTGAAAGCACTACCTTGGCCGATTTCACTTTGTATTTGTAGTTGGCTACCTAAACGCTCTAGTAATTTACTTGTGATGGCTAAACCCAGACCGGTGCCCCCTTTGGTTTTACCGGCACTGCTTTGCACATAGGGTTCTGTGAGTTTGTCGATATCTTCTTTTTCTATACCAGGGCCAGAGTCAATAACACTAAACCGAACAGTATGACTCATATTGGTTTCAGCAACCAGCTCAACACGGATCCGCACACAGCCTTTGTCGGTAAATTTAATGGCATTACCGACTAGGTTAATCACTATTTGACGAAGTTTTTGTTGGTCGCAGTAATAGCAGGCCTGATCGGGTAAATCATAGACTAATTCGAATGATAGTTTCTTTTGCTCGGCGAGCGGACTTAGTAGCAGGCAGAGATTATTGAGCCAGCTTTTGAGCTCGACATCTTCCTCATACAGCGCTTCATCACTTTGATCTAAGCTGGCGTAGTCAAGCACTTTGTCTATGAGCAAGTTCAGTGATTCTGCCGAGTTAATGATGGCTTCACAGTATGCTTTGTTACGGTGATTGGTGGTGCGGTTAAGTACCAGTTGGGCACTGCCTAAAATGCCATTTAGGGGCGTGCGAATTTCATGACTAATGGTGGATAAGAAGAGCCCTCGGATCTCTAAATCTTTCTGTGCTTTAGCTGTGAGTCGATTTAAGTTGAGTTCTCTTCGCTCGTTGCAGAGCAAAGCCATACCGGTGGCATAAAAAATAGGTGCCAGTACGCCATTGATAAACAAGGTTGTCACAAACCAGTTATCGTCAAGCAAAGTAAACGGTGTGACTTCTTCCATTAAGAAAGTGCGGGCAGTAAAGGCAACCATGACTAGCATCAAAATGATGGTGTAAACAATCGTTCCGTTGGGGTAAAGCGGTCGTGCAAAACGCCAAAATAGATACAGAAGGAAGATGGTTTCTGCAATATGCTGTAAATCAGAAACAAGAATGCGATATCTCAGGTGATCGTCAATAACACTAAAGTACACTAAGCCGACAAACAGCACGGCCGTCACGCTTAAAAATAGCTTTAGTTCAGCGCCTTGATAGTTCAAAAATTGGGAAATCGCAAAGCAATGAATAATTGAAGCGGTAAACAACAGAGCATTAGCACAGCCAATGGTTTGCCACATGTTAAGTTGGCTGTGAATTGAAAAGCCAATGATGGCCGCAAACAAAACTAAAGGATAGAAAATATAAAGTAAAGTACCAGGAGTATCTTTGTTGGTTCGCCACGTTAAAAAGTTGAGTAACACCATCATCGCCATCATGGCTGCACTGGTAATGTACAAAGTTTTTGGATCAAACATGACGTTTATTATTTTATGAATGAGGTACTTAACTAGCTAGCATAGAGACTTGTGCGATGGGAGTAAAGAAACAAAACAGCCGCATGAGCGGCTGTTGTTAAAAATTGACGTTATCGAATTTCATCGGGAATATTTTGCTGGGCCCATGAAAGAAGCTCGATACGGTTACGGCACTTCGTTTTCCTGAATGCGCTATAAAGATGCGTTTTAACCGTATGTGGGCTGATATTCAAGTCTTCAGCAATTTCTTTGTTCTTCGCACCTTTACTCATTAACGAAATAATGGCTTTTTCACGTTTAGTCAATTTGACAGGTTCAATATCACCTTCAGTGAGCTTATGCAGTGCATCTTTGTTAAACTGCAGCATGCGATTAAGTGCATTACACATAATTTCACGACGGTACCAAAGCTGATTTTCCATCAGCAAGCGAATACCCTTCATAAGCACATCTGCATTATCAGTCGTATAAAAAACGCCACGGATACCACTAAGTAATGCGCGATTCGCGAGCTCAGGGTTTTCATCTAAGTTAAATAGTACAATGTCACAGTTAACTTTTAAACGTGTGAGTTGCTCTTTTAAGGTGCCCCAAGCGTCATTTGTTGCCGTTTCAATAAACAATATACGGGTACCTTCAGGTACGTCTTCAATCTCTGTACTTGTTGTGACTTCCAACCCTTGCGTTTTCAGCAATGGCTGAAGGACGTTAATTCCTATGGTATTGATTGGGTTTTTGTCTAATAACAAAAAGGCAGAACTGCTCATTGATGCTAACACTCTTCTTCAAACTGATTGTTTTAATGCTAACATGAGGTTCCGCCCTTTTGTATTAGTATTTTGGTTAAGTCATAGAAGTATTTGCTATATATCCAAGTGCATGGACCTATACAAAGTGCCGGTTAGCAACACGGCATACCTTAAGCGACTGATCTAAAAACAATTTTGGTTTTCAGTATAATAACTTAACTGTTTACAATAGTTAACAAAGAATACTTTAAATTAATTTTTTCTTGTTATCTTGATAAGGCGGCCATCCCATTGTTTTACCAGCTAATACATGCAAATGGATGTGGTATACCGACTGTCCGCCATCTTCATTACAGTTCATGACGACGCGATAGCCATCTTCCGCAAAGCCATATTCTTTAGCCAGTTTTGCCGCAACAACGTAAAGGTTGCCAACTAGGTGGGCATTATCTTCATTCACATCATTGATGGTGACAATACGTTGTTTGGGGATCACCAAAGCGTGAAAAGGGGCTTGCGGATTAATGTCCTTAAAAGCGAGGGTGTGTTCATCTTCATAAATCACATCAGCGGGAATTTCTTTGGCGATTATTTTGTCGAAAATGGTACTGTCAGTCATGTTAGATCCTACTAATTTATCTTTGTCCATCAATAGATGGAGGTTCAAAGTGAGTATACTAAGGTTTAATGGTTACACTAATGACAAAGTTTATTCGGACTGTCAAACTGGAACGATGAATTTAGGGCAAGTAAGGAACAAGTGTGAATAATAAAAGATATGGGGTGTTCATTGGTGTACTGAGCATGCTGAATATATCGGCGGTCAGTGCTGCCACTGTGCAATTTTCAAATGAGCTTTATCCGCTGCAGGTGAATGAACGAATGATTGAGCACTCGTTGTTTAGTAAAACAACGGAGCTGGAGTTATCTCCTGGTGAATATGCGCTGAAGTTGAAATACAGTGATTTGTTTGAACTCGATTATGATGAACATGAAGTGGTTGAGTCTGAACCTTTCTGGGTATCGTTAAAGATTGAAAATGAAGGTGATTACCAGGTAACTTTCAAACGTCCTGACTCAGTGAGTGCGGCTAAGCAGTTCATTAGTAAGCCTGCAGCAAGTGTTACAACGCCACAAAATAATGTATACAAACTAGCACCACTGACGGCTTATTCACTTGCCAGTGAGCAGTCTAATACACGGCCAGTCGCAACAACGCCAATCAGCAAACCTGCACCTAAGAGCAGGCCGATACAGCAAGGTATTGCACATCCCGATGCTTATTCCATGCTCGAGTTTTGGTGGCAACAAGCCAATGACGCCCAACGCGCAGCCTTTTTAGCAAAAATAAAGGGCCAATAATGGCCCTTTTAAATTAACGATGTTATCAGCTTACTTCGCAAAAATCGCGTCTATCGTTCCTTGCGCCAGCGAGTGATAGCCAGGGCGTGCTTTTTCATACACATCATGGGCCCAGTCACGTTTACCATTTGCCACAAGCGCTTTGTACAAACGAACAATCAGTTTGCGACGACCGATGGTTGTTAGGTGTTTTTCTAGTGCCGGGTAGACTGCTTCATAACCACTGCCTACCGCCAGCATATACCACGCAAAGGCACGCTCTGCATTGGTTGAGTTGGTTAAGTTAAACTCTGCGTCTAATTCAGCCATACGTGTTAAGTCTAGATCGCGAGGTAGGTTGTTAATAAAATGCAGCCATTCGTGTACCGACCACTGAGCTGTAGGCAGTTCACTGAGGGCTTTTTCATTTTTCAGCCACGCCTGTGTTTGCGCGTCGACCTTGTCAAACGCGTCAGACGTTGGGTTTGGTGCATCGCTAGGTAGTCCAGGCTCAAATATCCACTCTTGGACTTTTTCTAAGCTCACGATACCAGGGTATTTTTGCAGCAGGTTGGTATTTAAGTACTGCACAAATTCCGCGGTAGTGAGGGATTTGAATGAGTAAGTCTTAAAGTATTCTTTGACAAATACATCAAACTTCTCACGTCCAAACTTTTCTTCTAGGTACATTAAGAACAGTTGACCTTTTGTATAAGGTACTGAACTAAATGCATCATCAGGGTCGCGGCCATTTAGTTTTAGATTCAAACGTGTATCTGGCTCAGCAATGGTCTTTAACAATTCACGTAGGCCAGCTGCATCGAGTGCTTGCTCCATGACTGCGCGTTCACGACCAAAAACTTCTTCCATAATGCGGTTTTCAACGTATGAAGTAAAACCTTCGTTGAGCCATAAGTCTTCCCATGTTGCGTTAGTCACCAGGTTACCAGACCAAGAGTGAGCGAGTTCATGGGCAATTAGGTTTACTAGGCTTTTGTCACCCGCTACAACCGTTGGTGTGATAAACGACAAGCGTGGGTTTTCCATGCCACCAAATGGGAAGCTAGGCGGCAGCATGAGCAAGTCATAACGGCCCCATGCGTATTCACCATACATTGCATTGGTTTTGTTTATCATGGTTTGCGTGTCATTGAATTCGGCAACTGACGCATCCAGGATCTGTGGCTCTGCAAAAATGGCGGTTTGGTGCGACATCTCTTTATATTCTAAGTTACCTGCACCAATGGCGATAAGATAAGGTGGAATAGCTTGTGGCATATCAAATAAGTAATCACCATCTTTAATAAGCGCACCGGTGTTGTCTGCACTCATCACTGCACGTACATCTTCTGGTGTGTGAATACGCGCTGAGTAGGTGACGCGCATTGCAGGGGTATCTTGTACAGGGATCCAACTACGGGCATGAATGGCCTGAGATTGACTGTACATAAACGGGTGCGTTTTACTTGCCGTTTGCTCTGGTGTTAACCACTGCAAACCTGAGGCTTGAGGCAGGCTGTTATAGTAAATACGTACTTTTTTTGTTTGTTCATTAAAGGTGATGGTGAGCTTTGCGCCTTTTACATCATCACGTTTTGCAAGGGTAAATTTAGCCTTATGCCACTGACCATTGCTTCCTTGATAGATGACTTTATTGATATCTAAGTCGCGAGTATCAAGTACGAGCTTTCTTGCGTTGGCATTTTGCCACGCTAATGTATGTTCAACGAAGCCTTCGAGCTGCTTATCAGCAAAGTCGACGTCTAAGTCTAAATACAAATGGGTTGAGATAACATCAGTTAAGTTGGCATAAGTATGCTGGTCGACAGCTTGTGTTGCCATGACTGTATGTGAGAGTCCGGCCAGTGCTAAGCTGGTCGCGAAGGCGGTTAATTTCATAATATCCTTGCTCATTATGGAATGTAAGAGCGCATGTTATAGCATGCTTGAGCACAAGATCACACATGGATGCGCTGAGTTTTACGATAGGGTAAACTATCCATAATATAATTTTCGTTAAGGCCCTAAATGTGCAAGCTTTGCAGTCACTCCATACTTTTGCACTTCCAAGTCAATGTCACCAACTCGTCACGATTGAACACTGGCAACAATTGCTAGATATCGATTTCTCTGTGCCTTTTTGTCTATTGGGCGAGGGGAGCAACACTTTATTTTTAGATGACTTTGCTGGGACCGTCATTAAGATGGCAATTGCGGGACGCGCAATTGTTGAGCATGAGCATCATTGGCTAGTTGAAGTGGGAGCGGGAGAAAATTGGCATGCGTTAGTTTTACACTTACTTGATGAAGGCGTTGCAGGGCTTGAAAATTTAGCATTGATCCCGGGCAATGTGGGTGCTGCCCCAGTGCAGAATATTGGTGCATACGGTGTCGAATTGGCGCAATTTGTGGCTTATGTTGAGGGTTTTAACAATCGAACCGGCCAAATTGAGCGTTTAACACCACAGCAATGTGCGTTTGCTTATCGAGATTCCATCTTTAAGCATGCGCTAAAGGGCGCGTTTGTGATCACCAAAGTGGGTTTGACAATCAATAAACAATGGCAACCTGTACTTGATTATGGGCCATTGCAACAGCTTAAGGACTCGTCACCAACAGCGCAGCAAGTGTGCCATGAAATCATTAAAATTCGCCAAAGTAAGCTGCCAGACCCCAATGCACTTGCCAATGCGGGTAGCTTTTTCAAAAACCCGATAGTTGCAGTGGCGCAGGTGGAAAAGCTACAACATATCTATCCACATATTCCAGTTTACCCCGTCGACGAACAACATAGTAAATTAGCGGCAGGCTGGCTGATAGAGCAAGCTGGGTTAAAAGGTTATCAAATTGGTGATATAGCGGTGTATGACAAACAAGCCTTGGTGTTAGTCAATAAAGGCGCAGGTAATGCCAAGCAGCTCATAGCAATGGTTGAGCATATTCAACAACAGGTATGGTCAAAATTTGCTGTTAAGCTAGAGCACGAGGTGCGATTGTTAGCACACGACCGAGAAATTCACTTACAGGGAGTCAGCGATGACTAAAGCGCCACAAGGGAATAAGCTAGCCATACTTAAGGCGCTGAACCAAGGTGTGTTTGTTTCCGGTCAAATGCTAGGGAAACAGCTGGGGATCAGCCGTGCGGCGGTATCTAAACATATCAACTCCTTGCAAGACATGGGCATTGATATTTTTACTGTGAGTGGCAAAGGGTATTGTTTAAATCGAAGCTTACTCCTGCTCGACAAAAGTAAAATTGAGCAATGTCTCGCTCAAGTGAATTGTACAAACCCTGTTGAAGTGGAAGCCATTATTGATTCAACGAATAGTGAGCTGATGCGACGAGTGCAGAGCAAGCAAGATCTCGTCTCTGGGCAAGTGCTGGTCGCTGAAATGCAGCAAGCTGGACGGGGTCGCCGTGGCCGTACTTGGCAGTCTCCTTTTGGTGCAAATTTGTATTACAGTTATTACTGGCGATTAGATGATGGTTTGCAAGCTGCGATGGGTGTGTCGATTGCGGTTGGATTGGCGGTACATGATGCGATAAACGCGCTGTATGATTTAACGGTATCACTTAAATGGCCTAATGATATTTATTTAAATGGCAAGAAGCTAGCGGGTGTACTTGTAGAGCTAGATGGTCAAGTAGAAGGGCCGTGTCACTTAGTCATGGGCATTGGTATTAATTTACTGATGCCAGAGGGGGCGTCCAGTCATATCGATCAACCATGGACGGACCTTTTTACGCATACCCGGGCATTAGACAAAAACCAGTTAGTTGCGACTTTGACACAATGTTTAGCTGCGAGATTACAGCAATATCAAACATCGGGTTTGCAACATATGACCGCGCAGTGGAATGTACTGAATGCGTTTGCGGGTGAGGTGGTGACATTGAGCACCGGGCAGCGACAATGGCGAGGTATATGTGAAGGGATTGATGCGCAAGGGGGTGTGGTGCTTCGTCAAGATGGTGAGCTAAAAAGCTACTATGGTGGTGAAATTTCATTGAGGAAAGAAGCTGAATGAGGTTATTGATTGATGTGGGCAATACCGCCATCAAATTGGCGTTGGAGCATCAAGGTGAGATCAACTTTGTTGATGAGCATGCACTGCAATGGGCGCATATCTCAGAAGTGCTGGTGGCGCAGGTGGGTAAATCAGAGTTACTGGCGCCATTTGAGCAGCAAGCCAGCCAGTTAGGTATCAAAGTAATACATGCAAAAGTAACCCCCCAATTGGGTAACGTAAAATGCGCCTATGAGCAATTTCAAAACCTCGGAATTGATCGCTGGTTGACTGTCGTGGCTTGTCACTATTTATATCCCAATCAGCATTGCGTGATCGTGGACTCAGGCACTGCCAGCAAAGTCGATGTGTTACATGCGAATGGTCAGCACCTAGGAGGATGGATCTTACCGGGTCTTGATATGATGATTGACAGTTTGGTGAATAATACCCAAAAAGTATTCAGTGATGAACAAACGCAATTTTCTAAAGAGCTAGGCAAAAATACACCAAATGCAGTTAAAAACGGCGCATTGGTTGCCACTTTGGGAGCTGTTTACGCCGGTATTGAGCTATTAAAAGCGGAGACTAAGCGGTATCGTGTGGTTTGTGCTGGTGGATATGGGGCGTTTATCTCCCAACAACTTAATTGTGAAAGCGAATTTCATGAACATCTCGTATTACACGGACTGCTTTTTTGGCGTAAAAACGCACAAATTTAGGTGCTTTTATGTCTTTTTGACGTAAATATGAGCACTTAAACAAGATTTTATCAATTTTTTGCAGATTGTTGTTGCATCGCTAGGAACCTTGCCTTAGAATCTCGCCCCGTACTAAAGCAGTGCCGACTTAGCTCAGTTGGTAGAGCAACTGACTTGTAATCAGTAGGTCATCCGTTCGACTCGGATAGTCGGCACCATTTTTTACACTGCAAATTGCAGTTGCTTTAGGAAAGAATTTTTCGTGGAGGGGTTCCCGAGCGGCCAAAGGGATCAGACTGTAAATCTGACGGCACTGCCTTCGCTGGTTCGAATCCAGCCCCCTCCACCACTTTATTCTTGACGGTTCTGAGGTAGTTAAGAACAGGTTCCTAAAGCGGGCATCGTATAATGGCTATTACCTCAGCCTTCCAAGCTGATGATGCGGGTTCGATTCCCGCTGCCCGCTCCAGTATTCTGGTGTGCTGATATAGCTCAGTTGGTAGAGCGCACCCTTGGTAAGGGTGAGGTCGGCAGTTCAAATCTGCCTATCAGCACCAGTCTTTTGAATCTTCTCATATACTTCCTTTGATTTGTCATTAAATTATTGAAAGAATAATCTTAGCTCGCGTATTGCGGGTTATTTTTATATGTAATCTAGATACACAAAAACTGATAGGTTCCGTCATGGCAAAAGAAAAGTTTGAACGCGTAAAACCGCACGTAAACGTAGGTACAATCGGCCACGTTGACCACGGTAAAACAACTCTAACAGCAGCAATCACTAACGTACTTGCAAAAGTATACGGTGGTGAAGCAAAAGATTTCGCATCAATCGATAACGCTCCAGAAGAGCGTGAGCGTGGTATCACAATCTCAACTTCACACGTTGAGTATGACACGCCAACTCGTCACTACGCACACGTAGACTGTCCAGGACACGCTGACTATGTTAAAAACATGATCACTGGTGCTGCACAGATGGATGGCGCGATCCTAGTAGTTGCGGCTACTGACGGTCCTATGCCTCAAACACGTGAGCACATCCTACTTTCACGTCAGGTTGGTGTACCTTACATCATCGTATTCATGAACAAATGTGACATGGTTGACGACGAAGAGCTTCTAGAGCTAGTAGAGATGGAAGTACGTGAACTACTTTCTGAGTATGACTTCCCAGGTGATGACCTACCTCTAATCCAAGGTTCAGCGCTTAAAGCGTTAGAAGGCGAGAAAGAGTGGGAAGACAAGATTGTTGAGCTTGCAGAAGCACTAGATACTTACATTCCAGAGCCAGAGCGTGACATCGATAAGCCATTCATCATGCCTATCGAAGACGTATTCTCAATCCAGGGTCGTGGTACTGTTGTAACTGGCCGTGTTGAAGCTGGTATCATCAACGTGAACGACGAAGTTGAAATCGTAGGTATCAAAGACACTACGAAGACAACTTGTACAGGTGTTGAGATGTTCCGTAAGCTTCTAGACGAAGGTCGTGCGGGTGAGAACATCGGTGCACTTCTACGTGGTACTAAGCGTGACGAAGTTGAGCGTGGTCAAGTACTAGCGAAGCCTGGTTCAATCACTCCACACACGAAGTTCACTTCAGAAGTATACGTACTTTCTAAAGATGAAGGTGGTCGTCACACGCCATTCTTCAAAGGCTACCGTCCACAGTTCTACTTCCGTACAACTGACGTAACAGGTAACGTTGAGTTACCAGAAGGCGTAGAAATGGTAATGCCTGGTGACAACATCAAGATGACTGTTGACCTAATCGTACCAATCGCGATGGACGAAGGTCTACGTTTCGCTATCCGTGAAGGTGGCCGTACAGTTGGTGCTGGTGTTGTAGCAACTATCGTTGAGTAATATTAACTTTAGTTAATGCCACAAAGCATTAGAAAAACCCGAGCTTAGGCTCGGGTTTTTTGTATCTAGTGTACGGTGAAGGTGGCGCTCTCTACAGGGTAAGTAGGTGCTTGTAGCTACAATCGTAGAATAATTTTTAGATTGCAGTAACACTGTAAAAAAGGTCGTTTCCTGATAAAGGATGCGGCCTTTTTTAATGCCTGAAATTTGGCTCTTGTAGTCGGCATAAGCGAAGCGCCATCCGACGGTGTGAGTCCCTCAGCGGTTGTTAGACTGGCTTGCTTCACCTTGCGCAAAAGGAATGTAAGCGCTACGCGCTTTGTCATTAAACTTTTGCACGACATTCACCTTGCGTAAAGGAAACGTTCTCACTTCGTTCGCAGTCGTTAACCCTTTACACCTTAATCACCTTGCGCAAAAGGAATGTAAATGCTTCGCGCTTTGTCATTAAACTTTTGAACGTATATGCCATAAAGCATTAGAAAAACCCGAGTTTAGATCTCGGGTTTTTTTATGTTTGTAGGTCGGTATAAGCGAAGCGCCTTCCGACGGTGAGAGTTTCTCTTAGAGGTCATTTTCCTCGGCAGTAGTTAAACTAGCTCATTTCACCTTGCGTAAAGGAAACGTTCTCACTTCGTTCGCTGTCGTTAGCCCTTTACACTTAATTCATCATTCACAAGTGCGGTTAAGATATGATCTTGCCATTGACCGTTTAAATACAAGTAATCCCGAGCTTTTTCAAAAGCGACGCGCTTTTTTCATTAGTCGGAACGTAGTTCGCCATGATCCTATGGAGATGCTTTTCGCTAAATAACCAGTCAATAACGCGGCTCAGAGCTTCATGCATCAAACCGAAACCATTGTGCTGTTTATCAAGTTGATAGCCAACAAAGCAGGCTTGAAATGGGCCTCTTTGAATACCTGAAATGCAAATCTGACCAATGATGGTATTGGGATCATGCTTAGCAAACAGGTAAAACTGATATTGGGTGTCATTTTCAAAGCTCGTTTTCAAATGGGTGAGATTCTCATGCCAATACTCAGCAGTGAAAAAGTATGCATCACGAGCGGGTTGGGAGTGGGCAAAAAAGGTTTTATTGGTGGTGTAAAACGACGCGACTGCGTCAGCAAAGTTGACATCGGCACTTCTTATTATAAGTCGTTGAGTGTCTAATTTCATAATTGGTTGAATTAAAGAATTAATTATTGAGTTGTAGAGCAGTGTGCCTTATTTTTAAATAAGGTACAAAAAATGTTTGACCTTAACTTAACTTGAGCTTTTATCTTGTTTCGAAGCTAAAAAAAGCAACAAGGAACTCAGAATGTTAGATATGCATCATCACATAATACCCGAATATATGACTCGTTATTTAAATAGCTTGCAAATTCTCGCACCCGTTGGCAGCTTTGAATTTGTTGAGCAACTGCAAAAGCAACATCTTGCTACCTATAGCTTTAGCAGTATTAATGCCATGCAAGGACAATATCTTACGCTAGATGCGGAGTCTTTGTTCGGGCGTTTGATTGACAAGCGTCAGGGAGGCTACTGCTTTGAGCACAATCGAATCATGTTTTTAACACTGGCGGCACTGGGCTATGAAGTGAGGCCTGCTTTAGCACGCGTTATGCTCAACGGCAAAAGCGATAATCCTCGTACACACCGAGTGACTTTATTAACTTATGCTGGAAAATCCTACGCAATTGATGTGGGGTTTGGTGTTAAAGCGCCCGTTATGCCAATCGCAATTGATCAAAATCAAACATTGAGCCAAGGGCCAAATTGCTACCAAGTCACTCGTACGTCATCTCACGCGACCATCGCCATGACCAAGCCGGAGCTTTTAGGCTTGTATCAAATCGATTTGGCGCAGGTATTTGAAGGGGATTGCGAAGTTGGGCATTTCTATAGTCATCAACACCCAGAGGCCGCGTTTGTGAATAATTTAGTGGTATCGCGTATTGAAAATGGCCACCGCTATTTGATCCGAAACTTGCACTTTAATCACTTGAACGAACACACCGGTGAACAAGTGGAGACGGAAATTGTGCAGCCAGAGCAGCTACAACAGCTATTAAAAGACTATTTCAACATTGATGCGCAATTTGCATCACTCCAGTTTGTATTTGATAAAGTCATCAAGCGTTTTGCGCAGCAGGCCAGCTAATTGGCGTGCTGCTGCATGGCTTGTGCACATCGCGCTGCGGTATTGAGCTTCTGATTGATTTCTTTGAAGCCTTGTTGCAGCTTTCTGACCAACGCGTCATCGCTATTAATATTTGCAGCCAAATACATGCGCTTACTTAGATGGGGGGAAACATAAGCCCGCTCCCATTCACCACTTCTACCTAAGGCATCTTGTATATTTTTTATAAATAAATCCGCGCCATAAAGCAGGTCGACCCTATCTTTATTGAGCATTTGTGCGCCTTGCTCATGGCTGGCCAAAATCACCAAATTATCTTCTTGGCTGAACCCTTCCTCGACAAGGTGTTGCTCTGTTGGTTGCCCAGACGCCACGGCGACCACGTATTTTCTCGCATCTTCAAGGCTATTGATTTGAATATCTTTACGCGCTTTGAGCTTATAAAATGAGACCTTGATCTCACATAATGGCGCAATCCAGCGATACAGCTTTTCGCGTTCATGTGTTCTAGCCAAAGAATAAATCAGTGCGTTAGGGGTATGGTTGACTACATGGTTGGTACGAAACCAAGGAAGTACATGAATCTTGTAATTCATATCCACATGTTTAAATAAAGCATCAACAAATTCAGTTGCGACGCCGCCAATTTTGCCAGGCCCTAAAAACTCCTGATAGGGCGGAAAGTCTTCAGTGTAGACATGAATGGGTGCATTTTTTTCATTGGCTGAAGCTATGAAATTTACAACCAATAAGGATAAAGTAATGAAAAAATAACCCCGATGCGGCATAAGCATTCCAAAATGTGATGGTGGTTTACTAAGCGTAGTCAAACTGATACAAAATGACGGTATTTTATGCATCGCGAATTGCGCCTTAATTGGATACAATGAAACCATATTTCAATGATTTCTATGCTTGAGACTGAGATTAAAAAGGATTAAAGCGGTATGACTCGAATTAGTGTATTGATGGCTGCGGTAGTGTTCATGAGCGCCTGCACAAGCCTAGTTGAAAAGGGCGATAAGCTCTATGAGCAGGGGATGTACCAGCAGGCTGCTGACTTCTATCAACAAGCATTAAATGAAGATGCAAACGACGTGGAAGCGCAGCAGCGTTTAACACAAGCAAGGCATAAGATCATTGACCGAGGCTTAATTGAAGTGCGGATGTTGCGTCTGGCGTCCAATCATGTTGCAGCGGCAGATAAATTAGAAACCATATTGCGCAATCAAAGTGAGTGGCATTTGGAAACGATGGGGGCGCAAGCGGCTACACAGCATGAAGAAGTGGGCTATGCGGGCCAGTTTTTGCGTCAGCACGCACAAGACCTAGCTGCGAGCCAATTTCCCGATAAATTCCGTTGGTTTGAGCACAAATACGCGTTCTTAATTTCAAATACGCAGCTATCGCCTCAGTTACACGGCTATCAGCAAACATTAGCGCAGCTGGCACAACACAAGTGCGATGAATTGGCCAATCAGGTGTATGGTCAACGCTTTTATCTTAAACAGTTGACCCAAAAATACTGTTCGGTATGGCAAACTAAAAAGCAATTGAAAGTGGATAGCGTTGATGAAAGCCGCTTTCGTAGTGTGGTTTTTAATAAGCAATTACAGCTCAATACACCAAACAGACGCGCGCACCAGCAGCTTGTAGAGGGGACTGTCAGTGAACTGAAGGATAGGTTTCAGCGCAGCCTTTGGTACTCGCCCAAAGGTGCGAATACCCTGACGCTGAATATGCTTGCGGATGTTGACTACAAACGGGACAGTATTCATAAGCAGCAAGAAAAGCGTTATTTGGTCAATGAATATCGTCCTGATCCGAATAACAGCAGTGAGCAAGTCGAAGTCGAAGTGGAGCGTGTTTATATCTATCCTGTCGTGGATTACCGAGAGAACTACTCGGTGCGTTTAAGTTATCAAGGCCAGTTGGCTGGCATGCTGTTGTCAAACCAATACATGGATAGCCAAAGTAATCAAACAACCAGTCATAGTGCCAATTTCGACGAGGCGGAATTAAAACCACAGATCGCACAATTTTTGGATCAAAGTAAAACAATGTCGAGCTACTTGTCACAGCTCACATTTAACTTCGATGAGCAGCTTGAGCAGCTATGGCTTAATCAGTATTGTCATAATCAATATGCCGAAGCGGATGCAGAAAATGTACTCCGTTGTGCCAAAGTCGCCCCTTCAGATAGCTATGTGAACAGTTGGTTTGAACGCCAATTTGGCATTGATTACAAAGCTATGCGTACGTTATATGGTGTGTAAGGTTAAAGTGATTTGTGCAGTAAAAAGGTCGGCAATGCCGACCTTTTTGCTGTTATTCGCTAACGAGTCTTGAAACAACAAAGTAAGGGTTAAGATAACTCTCTTTTTGATTATAAAGTAAAGGAGAGCCATCAACTTGTGTAACCTTGGCACCTGCAATGTGCGCAACGGCATGACCGGCTCCTGTGTCCCACTCACTTGTTGGACCTAAACGAGGGTAAATATCAGCTTGGCCCTCAGCCACTAAACAAAGTTTTAACGAGCTGCCTTTTGGCACCATTTCAACCTCATCAAATTGCTCAAGGTAAGCGGCTAAGTCGGGAGATGGGTGTGAACGAGAGCCCACCACGTTAATTTTACCTTTGTTGGCCTTTTCGGTCACTTTCAGTTCAATACGAGCTTCGCCACATTCTCTAAACGCACCAATTGCTTCGGCGGCAAGATAACTCACATTTAATGCTGGCGCATGGACTACACCGAGAATAGGCTTACCATCTTTGATAAGCGCAATGTTGACAGTGAATTCACCATTTTTCTTAATGAACTCTTTGGTGCCATCAATTGGATCAACTAGCCAGTATTGCTGCCAAGTTTGTCGTGTGGCCCAGTCAATGTTGGCGCTTTCTTCACTGAGGATTGGTAACTCGGGCGTTAAAGCCTTAAGACCTGCGACGATCACTTTATGTGCCGCGTAATCGGCGTCCGTTACAGGGCTTTCGTCGGCCTTGTATTCGACATTAAAGTCTTTGGCATAAATCGGCATAATGGCATCGCCGGCTTTTCGTGCCAACAGAAGGATCTCTTCAAGCAGATCTGTTTGGTTCATGGCTTATCCTATGATGTTATTGTCTTTTAGGTATGCTACTAACTGTGCAACAGATTGGTCGAGCGAGTTTGTACTCGTGTCCAAAATAACTTCCGGGTTATTAGGGACCTGATATTCAGAGTCAATACCCGTGAAGTGTTTGATTTCACCCGCTCGGGCTTTTTTATACAGGCCTTTAGGGTCTCGTTGCTCACACACATCTAGCGGGGTATCTAAAAAGACTTCTATAAATTCGCCTTCATCCAGTAGCGAACGTACCATATCACGTTCTGCCTGAAAGGGTGAAATAAAGGCAGTTAGAACCACTAAACCCGCATCCGCCATGAGCTTGCTTAATTCGCCGACACGACGAATGTTTTCCACTCGGTCTTCATCACTGAAGCCTAAATCCTTGCACAGGCCATGACGCACGTTATCCCCATCAAGTAAGTAGGTGTGTACACCTTGTTGATGTAACGCGCTTTCTAGTGCACCAGCCACGGTGCTTTTTCCCGATCCTGAGTAGCCAGTGAACCAAAGCACACAGGGCTTATGACGTTTTTGTTCGCTGCGCTGGTTTTTGTCAACGGCATAGTTATGCCATACGATATTTTCGTCCATACTGGGTGCCTACTAAAATGGAAAAACCAAAGGGATTAAGGTTAAAACAGTAATTGAATAGATTATTGACAAGGGTAATCCCATGGTCACGTAATCTTTAATACGGTAATTGCCCGCGCTATACACCATTAAATTAGTTTGATAACCAAAGGGTGAAATGAAGCTCGCTGACGCGCCAAACGCAACCGCCATGACAAATGGTAATGGATTGACATTGAAACCAATAGCCAATGCATAGGCTACAGGAAACGAAAGTGCAGCTGCCGCATTATTGGTAATGAGTTCGGTGAATATCACCGTCATCACAAAAATAGCGATAAACGCGCCATATGGCCCGAAATCACCTAGCACATAAAACAGTGCGTTGGATATTTGCCCGGCCAGACCCGTTTCGATCATCAGTTTGGCTAATCCAATCGCGCTACCAACAATCGCCAGGAGCTCAAGCGGGAAGCGTCTTTTTAACTCGTTAAGTTTTATGGTGCCAGTCAAAAATAGCCCTAGCAGTAAAACCATGAGGCCTTTTACGAGAGGGAATAGATCAAATATGCTCAGCGCCAACACACCACTAAAAGCTGCTAACACAAGATTAGACTGCATTGGTTTGAGGTGCGCTTGCAAATCAAGCCCTGAAATATACACAAATTCGCGTTTGAGATCGGGCAGTTCATAAAATTGACTGCCAGGTGCCAAAATCAATGAATCACCTGCTTGCAGTCTTACTTGTCCAAGGCCGCCTTGCAATCGGTCATGGCCACGACGAATGGCGATAACCGCCGCATGAAACTGCTCGCGAAAGCGCACTTCTTTTACCGTTTTACCTATGTACTTAGATGATTGGCTCATGACGACTTCAACGAGGTGCTCCACATCTTTTTCATGTTTATCGTGGACAATTTTAAGACCGTCGAAACGTGACAAGAGGGGCACGGATTTAATATCACCCACAAATAGCAGAACATCACCTTGTTGAATAACCTGTTGTGGTGTCACCGCGCAAATGCGTCGCTCGCCGTGAATGATCTCAGCTAGGAACAAATCTTTTAAATCGCGTAAACCATTTTCTTCTACCGTGCGGCCAATCAACTTTGAACCGGGTTGCACTTTACCTTCAAGATAAAAGGGCACCACTTCTTGGTCGTTTTTGCCGTTATCGGGTAAATATTTAAGAAACGCCATGATAGTGAGCAGGCCCACCAACAGTGCGCCTAAGCCGACTAGGGTGAAGTCAAAAAAGCCCAGTGGTTGCATGCCTGCCTCAACGGCAAAGCCATTGACAATCAAATTTGTCGAAGTGCCGATAAGCGTCAAAGTGCCACCCAAAATGGCAGTATAAGAAAGTGGTAATAGCAATTTTGATGGTGAATGGGTCGGACTTTCCTTGATAGCAGAAATCAACGACGCCACAACAGCGGTATTGTTAGTAAACGATGATAAAAACGCGGTGGATAGCCCTAATTTCATCACTGACTTGGATAAGCTGCCTTTCGCTAACGATTGCGCTAAGGTCTGTACCAAGGTGGTTTTTTCGATGGCAATCGACACCAGCACCAACAACACTAAGGTGATCAGTGACGGGTTAGCATAGTTTACCAGCATGCCTTCAAGTTCAATAAGTCCAGCAAGGTAGCTGGCACTTATCGCACCAACAAACAGCCAAGCGGGCTTAAAGCGGGTGCCGAAAAGGCACCCAACAAGAGCTAACATAATGCCTGTTAAAATTAACTGCTCATACATGCAAAAACGCTCCTAATAACAGGCAAAACATTGTTACTTTAGCTTACTGATGTCAAGCGCTTGCCAGTGAGGGAAGTGCTTACGAACCAGTGCATTCAGTTCAACTTCAAACTCGCTAAATTGAGTTTGTGTTGTTTCTTGTGCCGACATTAATGCTTCGACCATGCCTGCGCCCACGGTTAAGTTGCTTAGACGATCAATTAAGATAAACGCACCGGTTTCACGGTTGTTACGGTAAACGTCAGCTAAGATACTTTCAGTGAGTTCAAGCGTGACAATCGCAATTTCATTCAGCTGTAGAGCATCTGCTTGGCCATGTTCAAGCGTATTAACGTCAATCGTGTGGTCAATGTGCTTAACAATAGCAGAGGTATTTTTGCTACCTAATTTAAAGTTATAGCTCTTACCAACAACTAATGGTGCTTCGTGCATCCATACCAGCTTAGCTTGGATCAAGTTGGTGACTTGCGCGCTAGAATCGGCTGGCACAATCACGTCCCCACGACTAACATCCACTTCGTCATTCAGAGTGATAGTGAATGCCTGCCCTGTTTCAGCTTGCTCAAGATTGCCATCAAACGTGACTAGCTCTTTGATGCTAGATTGCTTACCCGATGGTAGCACTTTAACCGCTTGACCCACTTCCAATGACCCTGAAGTAAGCGTGCCTTGAAAGCCGCGAAAATCAAGGTTTGGACGCACCACATATTGCACAGGGAAACGCGCTTCAAACTCAGTGTTTGCTGCTGCAGCCGGTGAGTCCTCAAGTAGCTCAAGCAATGGTTTATCCGTGTAGTAAGGGGTGTGCTCAGAGCGTGTTACCACGTTATCACCCTTTAGTGCTGACATAGGCACAAACTTGATGTCGGTGACATTCAGTTGCTTGGCAAATTCTAGGTACTGTTCCTTGATACGATTAAATACCGCTTCATCAAAGTCGCAAATATCCATTTTGTTAATCGCAACAACAAATTGCTTGATACCTAAAGAGTCACAAATAAAGCTATGGCGCTTAGTCTGAATTTGCACGCCATAGCGTGCGTCAACCAAAATAATGGCCAAATCACTGGTTGATGCACCGGTGACCATGTTGCGCGTGTATTGTTCGTGCCCCGGCGTGTCAGCGATGATGAATTTACGTTTTGCCGTTGAAAAATAACGATAAGCAACGTCAATGGTGATCCCTTGTTCGCGCTCGGCTTGTAAACCATCAACGAGTAACGCAAGATCCAGTTCTTCGCCCGCATTACCGACTTTCTCATTATCTTTGTGTAATGCAGCTAACTGATCTTCGTAAATCTGATGACTGTCGTGAAGTAAACGACCAATCAGTGTTGATTTACCGTCATCTACACTGCCGCAGGTCATCATGCGCAATAAACTTTTATCTTGCTGGCGAGCAAGATAGGCATCAATACCTAATTCTCTAACTTCGTTGGCTGTAGACATTAGAAGTACCCCTCACGTTTTTTCTTCTCCATCGACCCAGCTGAGTCGTGGTCAATCACTCGTCCTTCACGCTCAGATGACGTTGATAGCAGCATTTCTTCGATAATTTCAGTTAGCGTGCTCGCTGTGGATTCAACCGCACCTGTTAGTGGGTAGCAACCAAGCGTACGGAAACGCACTGATTTCATTTGCGGCACTTCACCTTCTTCTAATGGCATGCGTTCGTCATCAACCATGATCAACGTGCCATTGCGCTCTACCACAGGACGCTCTTTAGCGAGGTATAACGGCACCATCTCAATGTTTTCTTGATAGATATACTGCCAAATATCCAGCTCAGTCCAGTTTGAAAGCGGGAATACGCGAATGCTTTCGCCTGGGTTCACTTGGCTGTTATAGGTATTCCACAGCTCAGGACGTTGGTTTTTGGGGTCCCAACGGTGGTATTTGTCACGGAATGAATAAACACGCTCTTTGGCACGAGATTTCTCTTCGTCACGACGTGCACCACCAAATGCAGCATCAAAGCCATACTTATCAAGTGCCTGCTTTAAACCTTGGGTTTTCATTACATCAGTATGCTTCGCAGAGCCATGTGTGAATGGCCCGATCCCCATAGCGATGCCCTCTGGGTTTTTATGAACGAGTAACTCAAACCCATACTCTTTAGCTAAGCGGTCACGGAACTCAATCATTTCACGGAATTTCCAGTCGGTGTCCACATGCAATAGTGGAAACGGGATCTTCGCTGGGTAAAACGCTTTACGTGCTAAGTGCAGAAGTACCGAAGAGTCTTTACCAATAGAGTAAAGCATTACTGGATTTTCGAACTCGGCGGCGACTTCGCGAATAATCTTTATACTCTCAGCTTCAAGCTGCTGAAGGTGTGTTAAAGCCATGATAGTCGTCCTACATCAAATATTAAAATTACATACAATCGGTTTATGCCACATCAGTGAGTGGCTGAGCGAAGCTGCTCACTTGTGTGGTTTGTCCAAACCAAGCAAGTTGTTCATGGAGTGCGGCAACTTCACCAATAATGAGTAACGCTGGAGATACAACTTGCTGCGCTTCTATTTGTGCGGCCAATTGATCAAGCTGCGTTCTAACAACCCGCTGTTCTTTACGGGTGCCATTTTCGATGATCGCCACAGGTGTGGTACCTGCGCGGCCATACTTCAGCAATTGTGCTTGAATATGCGGTGATTTTATCACGCCCATATAAATGGCCACAGTTTGATTTGGCTTAGCCAAAGAAGGCCAATCAAGCTCTTGACCGTCTTTTTTACAGTGCCCAGTTACAAATTGAATGGCTTGCGCATGATCGCGGTGTGTTAACGGTATACCCGCGTAAGCACTACAGCCCGCAGCCGCTGTTATACCTGGCACGATTTGATAGCGAACTTGGTTGGCTGCAAGCACTTGTACTTCTTCGCCACCACGGCCGTAAATAAACGGGTCCCCACCTTTAATACGGCATACTTTTTTACCTTGCTTAGCTAACTCAACCAGCATTTTATTGGTATCTTCTTGTTTTACGCTGTGATTGCCTAAACGCTTACCTACACAGATAAGATCAGCATCGCGACGCACTAACTCCATGATTTCATCTGAAACGAGGTAGTCGTAAACCACGACATCCGCTTGTTGCATGAGCTGTAAAGCCTTTAATGTGAGCAACTCTGGGTCGCCAGGACCCGCACCTACGATATAGACCTCGCCCTCAGGTTCTGGTTTGGCATCTAACATCTCATGCAATTGCTCGGTTGCGCCTTGCGTGTCACCCGCTTGCACCTTGCTCACTACACTTGAGTCAAACACGCTTTCCCAAAATTGTCTGCGATCTGCAAAATGCTTAAAGCGCGCTTTAACGTGTTCTCTAAAGCTACCCACCAATTTGGCGAGCGGACCGATATGCTGTGGAATAAGTGCCTCAAGTTTTTCGCGTAAACGTCTTGCTAATACGGGGGCAGTACCCGCACTAGAGATAGCAATGGTGATCGGATCTCTATCCACAATAGATGGAAAAATAAAGGTGCATTTCGGCTGGTCGTCCACCACATTGACAAAGATATTGCGAGCGTTGGCTAACTCAAAGACCGTGTTATTCACATTGTCATTATCGGTGGCAGCGATCACCAACATTTGTCCATTTAAATGTGACTCGTTGAAGTAACCTTCTACTAAAATGACTTCGTTATTTTGTGCGTGCTCATGAAATTCATGGCAGAAGTGAGGTGCAACAACCGTCACATCAGCGCGTGCTTTAATAAAAGCGCGGCATTTTCTAAGCGCTACATCACCGCCACCGACGATGAGAACCGGCTTATTATCAAGTTTGGTGAAAATAGGTAAGTACTGCACAACATGCTCCAAAAATACTTAAACAACGCACTAGCTGCTGATAGCCATAGCGAACAGGAGAGCAGAATATAGTGAGCCTTGTCGAGGAAAAAATAATTAAAACCTCGTTTATATAACCAAAAGTTATATATCAACTTGCGAAATGGCTTAAGGCTTTATTTACAGTACTTTGCGAGATGTTGAGTTGTGTGTCACACTCGTTATAGTGTTTGGTTATGATATATGCGAGTTCATAGTGCGTCAGTTGCATTGCGGTGCGGACATATGTCCTGTGGCAATGCGGCGAGATGATTTTAACTAAGCCAAGAAATTGATAAAGATGGAATCATAGTAATGGCATTGTATGAAGATGCTAAATTAGCATTGAGCCTGATGGACCTGACATCATTGAACGACAATGATGATAACCACGCAATTGAAAACTTGATTAACAGTATTGACCCCGAGCTGGGTTTGCCAGCGGCGGTGTGTGTTTATCCCCAGTTTGTTGCGTTGGCAAAGAGATTATTGCGAGTGCGTGGTCTTGAACAAGTCAAAGTCGCGACGGTGACCAACTTTGCGGATGGCAAACAACCTCTAGCAACCGTACTGGCTCAAACAGAGCAAGCGCTTGCAGAGGGGGCGGATGAAATTGATTTAGTATTACCTTATCAACAATTAATCGCTGGCGACCCTGACACGCCATGGCAATATGTGCATTCGAGTAAAGCACTATGCAAAGGTAAGGCACAGTTAAAGGTGATCATTGAAAGTGGCGTACTACAAACTGAGTCGTTAATTCGACAAGCCAGTGAAGTGGCGTTGCTGGCTGGCGCTGATTTTCTAAAAACCAGTACCGGTAAAGTCGATATTAATGCAACACTCGAGGCAACCGAAGTGATGCTCGAGTGTATAAAAGAGTCTGGAAAAAGCGTGGGATTCAAAGCCGCTGGCGGTGTTAAAACGGTTGCTCAAGCCGCGGAATATTTGCGCTTAACCGAACAAATTATGGGGAGCAGTTGGCTCAATGTAGCACATTTTCGCTTTGGTGCATCGAGTCTACTAGCGGATGTCTATGAAACAATCAATGCCCAGAGAAAGTGATTTAGAGAAATTACAACTTGAACACGGTGCCGCTAAGTTATTTTTGCGTTGCTACGAGCAGCAATATGGTATTCCAATGCGGCATATCTGGCATAATGAACCGAGCAAACCGGATGTGAGCTGTTATCAAGGTGATGAGCGCCTTGATATCGAAGTCGCGCACTTATATGCGAGTGAAAAAGAGGCGATGGCAGTGCTCGGTAGGCCTTTATCACTGGAAACGCAAAGAGAGCTCGCCGCTATGGCGCAAGCCCCTAGCGAACAGCGTTTAAAATTTGCGTTAGGAAGATTACTCAATCAAAAAGCGTTCAAGCGTTATCACTCGAATCGAACTTGGCTGTTAATACGCAATGCCAGTACGTTATGGCATCACTCTGACTTCACGGCGATTGTCGGCCATGTTGATTATCCAAGCAATCATGCCTTCGAGCAAATTTGGCTATTAACAGACTTTTACAATCCCGATCTTATCCGCCTAGATACTTGAATTGCCCAAGAAATACCCCATTTATTAAAAAGGATGTGAGTTTTGCAGCAGGATTTTTATGTTTGCACATCTTTTACTCTTGTTTTCAAATTGTTCGTCAGTATAATGGGCATCCACTTTGCAGGGGCGTAGTTCCAATTGGTAGAACAGCGGTCTCCAAAACCGATGGTTGCGGGTTCGAGTCCTGCCGCCCCTGCCAATTCATAACGTGAGTCCAAATCTAAAAATGTGTGTTTTAAATCCTAAGCGCTTATTTATAAATTTGGATTTAATGGATTAACCCTGTTATATGCAGGGTTGTTGTGTCTGTATTTAAGGTAAAATAAATTATGAGCACTAATGTTGAAAACCCGTCTAGCTCGATGGACATGTTAAAATGGCTAATTGCAATCACGCTACTTATGGGTGCGGTAGTTGGCAACTATCTTTATGCAGATATGTCTGTTCTGGTACGTGCCGTGGGTGTGGTTGCAGCAGTGGCTGCTGCTTTAGGTGTTGCAGTAACTACTGAGAAGGGGCGTACTTTTATTGCCTTTGCAAAAGAGTCTCGCATCGAAGTACGTAAAGTTGTTTGGCCAACGCGTCAAGAAACAACTCACACTACATTTATCGTAATGGCAGCGACAGTAGTAATGGCGTTGATCCTGTGGGGTCTGGACGGCATTTTATTTAGAGTTGTTGGCTTTTTAACTGGATTGGAGATCTGATCCCATGTCGGATGAGAACAAAGAAAAGAAATTACGTTGGTACGTAATTCAAGCGTTTTCAGGTTTTGAAAAGCGCGTTGCTCAAACTATCATTGAGCATATCAAAATTGAAGGCCTTGAAGATAGCTTCGGTGAAGTGCTTGTTCCTACTGAAGAAGTAGTTGAAATGAGAGCCGGTCAAAAGCGCAAATCTGAGCGTAAATTTTTCCCAGGCTATGTACTGGTTGAAATGGACATGAACGATGCGAGCTGGCACTTAGTAAACAGTACGCCACGTGTGATGGGCTTTATTGGTGGTACCTCAGACCGCCCAGCACCTATCAGCAAAAAAGAAGCTGACCGTATTCTTAACCGTTTACAAGAAAATGCTGAAGCGCCTAAGCCAGCAACCTTGTTCGAAGTGGGTGAAGTGGTGCGTGTGACTGACGGTCCATTTGCAGACTTCAGTGGTGTGGTTGAAGAAGTGGATTACGAAAAGAGCCGCTTAAAAGTGTCGGTTCTGATCTTTGGTCGTTCGACTCCAGTAGACTTAGAATTTGGTCAAGTAGAGAAAGATAAGTAATTCTTTCTCGTAAGAGCTATTGAAAAAGGCCGCTGGTTAACTTATAATCAGCGGCCTTTTTGTAGGCTGAAGATTAAATCTTTACCAAATCAAAAAGTTTTTTTATTAATTGGGAAGCCGTTTGAGTACGCGTCCTCGCGCGCACAAGGCTAAGACCCACCTAATGAGGTATTATCATGGCTAAAAAAGTTGAAGCTCTAATCAAGCTACAAGTTGCTGCTGGTATGGCTAACCCTAGCCCTCCAGTAGGTCCTGCACTAGGTCAACACGGTGTAAACATCATGGAATTCTGTAAAGCGTTCAACGCACGTACAGAGTCTATCGAAAAAGGCGCACCTGTTCCTGTAGTTATTTCTGTATACAACGATCGTTCTTTCACGTTCGAAATGAAGACTCCACCTGCTTCTTACCTTCTTAAGAAAGCTGCAGGCATCAAGTCTGGTTCTGGCCGTCCTAACACTGAGAAAGTGGGTACTGTTACACGTGCTCAACTTGAAGAGATCGTTGAGACTAAACGTCCAGATTTAACAGCGGCTGACATGGAAGCTGCAGTTCGCACGATTGCAGGTTCTGCACGTGCAATGGGCTTGAACGTAGAGGGTTAATAGAAATGGCTAAACTTACTAAACGTATGCGTACTATCCGCGAAAAAGTGGATGTTACTAAAGATTACGAAATCAATGAAGCAGTTGCATTGCTTAAAGAATTAGCAACAGCGAAGTTCGTTGAAAGTGTTGACGTTGCCGTTAACCTTGGTATCGATGCACGTAAATCAGACCAAAACGTACGTGGTGCAACTGTACTACCACACGGCACTGGTCGTGACGTTCGCGTAGCTGTGTTCACTCAAGGTGCTAACGCTGATGCTGCTAAAGAAGCTGGTGCTGATTTAGTTGGTATGGAAGACCTTGCTGAGCAAGTTAAGAAAGGCGAAATGAACTTTGACGTTGTTGTTGCTTCTCCAGATGCAATGCGCGTTGTTGGTCAACTAGGTCAAATCCTAGGTCCACGTGGTCTTATGCCTAACCCTAAAACTGGTACTGTAACACCTAACGTTGCAGAAGCAGTTAAAAATGCTAAAGCTGGTCAGGTTCGTTACCGCAACGATAAAAACGGCATCATCCACACTACTATCGGTAAAGTGGACTTCACTGCTGAACAGCTACAACAAAACCTTGAGTCTCTACTTGTTGCGCTTAAGAAAGCTAAGCCTTCTCAAGCAAAAGGTACTTACTTGAAGAAAGTAAGCATCTCAACAACTATGGGCGCAGGTGTTGCTGTTGACCAAGCTACTCTAAATACGCAAGTATAATTTTAGAGAATAGCATTTACATGGCGTAATTTTTGAACTATAATCTTGCGCCATTTTGTTGATTATTTCATACGAAAAAATTCAACAAAGAAAGAATTCGGGTTGAAGCGTATAATTTCGCAACACTTTTTAAGTAACGCGATAAATTGCGCTTCCGTCCAAGACCGTAGGTGGCTTCGGCCTTAATCGTCCTACGTAGACGGTGTGAATCCCAGCTAGATTTTTCCTAATCTTCTGGCTCTCGCCGTAAAAAGCATCTCTGCTAAAATTTTTAGCAGGGTAGAGTAGAACTGAAAAACAAATCTTTGTTTTTCTATAAACCAGGAGTAACACCCATGGCTTTAAATCTTCAAGACAAAAAAGCAATTGTTGCTGAAGTCAACGAAGCTGCCAAAGGTGCTCTTTCAGCAGTTGTTGCTGATTCTCGTGGTGTAACAGTAGGTGCAATCACTGCTCTTCGTAAAGAAGCTCGTGAAGCTGGTGTATGGATGAAAGTTGTTCGTAACACCCTAGCTAAACGTGCTGTTGAAGGCACTGATTACGAATGCCTTAATGAATCACTAGTTGGTCCAAGCCTTATCGCTTTCTCTTCAGAGCACCCTGGTGCTGCTGCGCGTATCTTTGCAGATTTCGCGAAAAAGAACGAAGCATTCGAGCTTAAAACTGCTGCATTCGAAGGCAAAATCGTTGACGTAGATATGCTTGCTAAGCTACCTACTTACGACGAAGCTGTTGCACGCTTAATGAGCGCTATGAAAGAAGCGTCTGCTGGCAAATTGTGTAAAACAATTGAAGCGGTACGTGTACAGAAAGCTGAGCAAGCTGCTTAATTTAAGCCCCGCTCCTTTCTTTAATAAATTTTTTGAACCACATGGGTTCGTAAATCATTAGGAAATTTGAAATGTCTGTAACTAAAGACCAAATCCTTGACGCTATTGCTGAAATGTCAGTAATGGAAGTTGTTGAACTAGTAGAAGCAATGGAAGAGAAATTCGGTGTAACTGCAGCTGCTGCTGTTGTTGCTGCGGGTCCTGCTGAAGCTGCTGAAGAGAAGACTGAGTTCGACGTAATCCTAGCTGCTGCTGGCGCTAACAAAGTTGCTGCTATCAAAGCAGTACGTGGCGCTACAGGTCTAGGCCTTAAAGAAGCTAAGGCTCTAGTTGAGTCTGCTCCTGCACCTATCAAAGAAGGTGTATCTAAGGAAGAAGCTGAAGCACTTAAGAAAGATCTTGAAGAAGCTGGTGCTGAAGTTGAGATCAAGTAATCTAGCTAACGCTAGGTTCGCTGCCTGAGCAATCAGGCAAGGGCTGGTGATTATTTAATCACCGGCCCTTTTGCGCTATAGCGAGAAGTCTTTCTATTGCGCAATAAAATTCTAAATTTCACTGCTATTTTCAATGACTTAAGCGTCTTTGATAATATCAATGACATTTAGTACAACAATTAGATGTTGTTATCATGGCTTGAATGCCAGTTAAGTCTGTTCTCATAAGAACAGGTTGGGTCAAAGATCAGCAAGCTGAGGAACCCCATGGCTTACTCTTATTCTGAAAAGAAACGTATCCGTAAGGATTTTGGTAAACGTCCACAAGTTTTGGACATACCTTTCTTACTGTCGACGCAGTTAGAATCGTTCAAAAAATTCTTGAATCCGGACGCTGATGGCGACCACGGTTTGGAAGCTGCTTTCCGTTCTGTGTTTCCTATCAAAAGCTACTCGGGCAATTCTGAGCTACAATACGTGAGTTATCGTATTGGTGAGCCAGTATTCGATGTAAAAGAATGTCAAATTCGCGGTGTGACTTATTCTGCTCCACTTCGCGTTAAATTACGTCTTGTGCTAATGGATAAAGACGCACCAGGCACAGTTAAAGACATTAAAGAGCAAGAAGTTTACATGGGCGAGATCCCGCTCATGACTGACACCGGTACTTTTGTTATCAACGGCACAGAGCGTGTTATCGTTTCTCAGCTACACCGTTCACCTGGTGTATTCTTTGATAACGACCGTGGTAAGTCGCACTCTTCTGGTAAAGTGCTTTATAACGCACGCGTTATTCCTTACCGTGGTTCATGGTTAGATTTTGAATTCGACGTAAAAGATAACCTTTACGTTCGTATCGACCGCCGTCGTAAATTACCTGCATCAATTATTTTGCGCGCGCTAGAGTTCTCTTCACAAGAGATCTTAGGCTTGTTCTTCGAAACAACGACTTTCGAAGTAACCAACGGCAAAGTATTGATGGAGCTTGTACCATCACGTTTACGTGGTGAAACAGCTGCGTTTGAAATTAAAGATAACGATGGCGAAGTAGTGATTGAGTCTGGCCGCCGTATTACAGCGCGTCACATCAAAACACTAGAAAAGAAAGAAGTTAATCAATTAGAAGTTCCGCACGAGTACATTATTGGTCGTGTAGTAGCACAAGATTACATCGATGAGTCAACAGGCGAAGTTATCGCTAACGCGAACGATGAGTTATCACTTGAGCTAATGGCTGAACTTGTAAAAGCAGGTCACACTAAAATTGCAACACTTTACATCAACGATGTAGACAGTGGTGCATATATGTCAGATACATTGCGTATCGACTCGACCAGCAACCGCCTTGAAGCATTGGTAGAAATCTACCGCATGATGCGCCCTGGTGAGCCGCCAACAAAAGAAGCTGCAGAAGCGTTGTTCGACAACCTATTCTTCTCTGATGAGCGTTATGACTTATCAACTGTTGGTCGTATGAAGTTCAATAGCCGTGTTGGCTATGACACTGATACAGGTCCAGGTACATTAAGTAAAGAAGACATCGTGTCTGTAATGCGCGTATTGATCGACATCCGTAACGGTAAAGGTGAAGTGGACGATATCGACCACTTAGGCAACCGTCGTATTCGTTCAGTAGGTGAGATGGCTGAGAACCAGTTCCGCGTAGGTCTTGTACGTGTTGAACGTGCAGTACGTGAGCGTTTGAGCTTAGGTGATCTTGATGCCGTGATGCCACAAGATTTAATCAACGCTAAGCCAATTTCTGCTGCGGTTAAAGAGTTCTTCGGTTCTTCACAGCTTTCTCAGTTCATGGACCAAAACAACCCGTTATCAGAAGTAACGCACAAGCGTCGTATTTCTGCGTTAGGTCCGGGTGGTCTTACTCGTGAGCGTGCAGGCTTCGAAGTACGTGACGTACACGTAACGCACTATGGTCGCGTATGTCCAATCGAAACGCCTGAAGGTCCAAACATCGGTCTGATCAACTCATTGTCAACGTATGCACGTACCAATGATTATGGTTTCTTAGAAACACCATATCGTAAAGTGGTTGACGGTGTTGTAACTGACGAAGTTGATTACCTATCGGCTATCGAAGAAGGTCAGTTTGTAATTGCACAGGCAAACACAAACTTAGACGACAACAACGAATTTATTGATGAGCAGATCCCATGTCGTCACAAAGGTGAATCGACATTTATGGGTCGTTCTGACATTCAATATATGGACGTATCTCCACAGCAGGTTATCTCTGTGGCAGCGGCACTTATCCCATTCCTAGAGCACGACGATGCTAACCGTGCATTAATGGGATCAAACATGCAACGTCAAGCAGTTCCGACGTTAAAAGCAGACAAGCCGTTAGTAGGTACTGGTATTGAGTTGACACTTGCAAAAGACTCTGGCGTAACTATCGTTGCTAAGCGTGGCGGTGTGGTTAAGTATGCTGATGCAAGCCGTATCGTAGTTAACGTAAATGAAGAAGAGCGTATTCCAGGTGAAGCGGGCATCGACATTTACAACTTAACTAAGTACACACGTTCAAACCAAAACACCTGTATTAACCAAAAACCAACTTGTATGGTTGGTGAGCCGGTTGTACGTGGTGACGTACTTGCAGATGGTCCATCTACAGACTTAGGTGATCTTGCACTTGGTCAAAACTTACGCGTCGCGTTCATGCCTTGGAATGGTTACAACTTCGAAGACTCGATCTTGCTATCTGAGCGCGTTGTTGAAGAAGATCGTCTAACGACTATCCACATTCAAGAGCTACAGTGTATCGCACGTGACACTAAGTTAGGTCCTGAAGAGATCACAGCTGATATTCCAAACGTCGGTGAATCTGCGCTTGGTAAGCTTGATGAATCAGGCGTTGTATACATCGGTGCTGAAGTGAAAGGCGGCGATATCCTTGTAGGTAAAGTAACACCTAAAGGTGAAACGCAGCTGACACCTGAAGAAAAGCTACTACGTGCTATCTTCGGTGAAAAAGCATCTGACGTTAAAGACAGCTCACTACGTGTACCAAACTCAGTATCTGGTACTGTTATCGACGTGCAAGTATTCACGCGTGACGGTGTAGAGAAAGATAAACGTGCCCTAGAAGTTGAAGACATGCAGCTTCGTGAAGCGAAAAAAGACTTCAACGAAGAATTCAAGATCCTTGAAGAAGGTGTGTTGTCACGTGCACGTACTTTACTTGCTAAAGCTGGCTTTGAAGAAAGCCGTATTGCTGGCCTATCTGCTGACAAATTGCTTACGCAAAGTCTTGCAGACGAAGAACAGCAATCAGAGCTTGAGCAACTTGCTGCACAGTACGATGAATTAAAAGCTGAATACGACAAGAAGTTCGAAAACAAACGTCGCAAGATCACGCAAGGCGATGATTTGCAGCCGGGCGTATTGAAGATTGTTAAAGTTTACCTAGCGGTTAAACGTCGTATTCAACCTGGTGATAAGATGGCGGGTCGTCACGGTAACAAGGGTGTAATCTCTACTATCGTGCCTGTTGAAGACATGCCTTACGATGACAAAGGTCGTACCGTAGACATCGTATTGAACCCACTAGGTGTACCATCGCGTATGAACATCGGTCAGATCCTAGAAACTCATATGGGTCTTGCTGCACGCGGTATCGGTGAGCGCATCGAAGAAATGATCAAAGAACAGCGTGAACTAGCTGAATTACGTGACTTCATTAAGAAGGCGTATGAAGTGGGTGACTGCCGTCAGAAAGTAGACATCGATAGCTTCTCAGATGACGAAGTTCGTCGCTTAGCAGAAAACCTTAAAGGCGGTTTACCAATTGCAACACCTGCATTTGATGGTGCTAAAGAAAGCGAAATTAAAGAGCTACTTGAGCTAGGTGGTTATCCATCAAGCGGTCAGGTAACCCTTTACGATGGCCGTACTGGTGATGCATTTGAACGTCAAGTAACTGTTGGTTACATGTACATGTTGAAACTTAACCACTTGGTTGATGACAAGATGCACGCACGTTCAACAGGTTCTTACAGCTTAGTTACTCAGCAGCCGCTGGGTGGTAAAGCGCAGTTCGGTGGACAGCGTTTCGGTGAGATGGAGGTATGGGCATTAGAAGCATACGGTGCTGCCTATACACTACAGGAAATGTTGACAGTTAAGTCGGATGACGTAAACGGTCGTACCAAGATGTATAAGAACATCGTTGACGGTAACCACAAGATGGAACCGGGTATGCCTGAGTCATTCAACGTATTGCTCAAAGAGATCCGCTCACTGGGTATCAACATCGAGTTGGAAGAAAATTAATCCGACCGCCGCAGCTGCATAAGTTGCGGCAGTTACCCTCCCAGTGGGTAGCCGGACTGAAAGAATGAAGGGGTGAGCAACGCTTGCCCTCAAGATTAACCTCCGACAGGAGAGCTAAGGTGAAAGACTTACTTAAGTTTCTGAAGCAACAAAATAAGACCGAAGAATTTGATGCGATTCGCATTGGTCTTGCTTCACCAGACATGGTGCGTTCATGGTCTTACGGTGAGGTAAAGAAACCTGAGACAATCAACTACCGTACTTTCAAGCCTGAGCGTGACGGCTTATTCTGTGCCCGTATTTTCGGCCCAGTGAAAGATTATGAGTGTTTATGTGGTAAATATAAGCGCTTAAAACACCGTGGTGTGATCTGTGAAAAATGTGGCGTTGAAGTTACGTTAACTAAAGTGCGTCGTGACCGTATGGGTCACATTGAACTTGCGAGCCCAGTTGCTCACATTTGGTTCTTAAAATCATTACCATCGCGTATCGGCTTGATGCTTGATATGACGTTGCGTGATATTGAACGTGTACTTTACTTCGAATCATTCGTAGTAACTGAACCTGGCATGACAACGCTTGAGCGTGGTCAACTGTTAGGCGAAGAAGAGTACCTAGACGCATTAGAAGAGCACGGTGATGAATTCGAAGCGAAGATGGGTGCAGAAGCTGTACTTGATTTGCTACGTGAATTAGACCTTGGTCAATTGATTGCAGAAATGCGTGAAGAGTTACCAACGATTAACTCTGAGACTAAGCGTAAGAAGATCACTAAGCGTCTGAAGCTAATGGAATCTTTCCACCAATCAGGTAATAACCCTGAGTGGATGATCATGAGCGTGCTTCCGGTTCTACCACCAGATTTACGTCCGCTAGTACCACTAGACGGTGGTCGTTTTGCGACGTCTGATCTGAATGACTTATATCGTCGTGTTATTAACCGTAACAATCGTTTGAAGCGTCTTCTAGACTTAGCTGCACCAGATATTATCGTACGTAACGAAAAACGTATGTTACAAGAAGCGGTTGATGCGCTACTTGATAACGGTCGTCGTGGCCGTGCGATCACAGGTTCTAACAAGCGTCCACTTAAGTCGCTTGCAGACATGATCAAAGGTAAGCAAGGTCGTTTCCGTCAAAACCTTCTAGGTAAGCGTGTTGACTACTCAGGCCGTTCTGTAATCACAGTAGGTCCTACGCTTAAGCTACATCAGTGTGGTCTTCCTAAGAAGATGGCACTTGAGCTATTCAAGCCATTTATCTACGGTAAGCTAGAGCGCCGTGGTATGGCCACAACCATCAAAGCTGCGAAGAAGATGGTTGAGCGTGAAGTACCAGAGGTTTGGGACGTATTAGATGAAGTAATTCGTGAGCACCCAGTTCTTCTGAACCGTGCACCAACACTTCACCGTCTTGGTATCCAAGCGTTTGAACCGGTACTTATCGAAGGTAAAGCGATCCACCTGCACCCACTAGTGTGTGCGGCGTATAACGCTGACTTCGATGGTGACCAAATGGCGGTACACGTACCGTTGACAATCGAAGCACAGCTTGAAGCGCGTGCATTGATGATGTCTACCAACAACATTCTGTCTCCTGCGAACGGTGAGCCTATCATCGTACCTTCACAGGACGTTGTATTGGGTCTTTACTACATGACACGTGATCGCATCAATGCGAAAGGCGAAGGCATTGTATTTAAAGATCAAAAAGAAGCAGAAAAAGCGTACCGTACCGGTATGGCTGAACTTCATGCGCGCGTAAAAGTACGTATTACTGAATCACGCAAAGATGAAGAAACAGGTGAATTAAGCAGTGTAACTGAAATCGTTGATACAACGGTTGGTCGTGCTATTTTGTCACTTGTATTGCCTGAAGGTTTACCATTTGAGCTTATCAACAAAGCACTAGGTAAAAAGCAAATTTCAGCACTTTTAAACGAGTGTTACCGTCGTCTAGGTCTTAAAGACACTGTAGTGTTCGCTGACCAAGTAATGTACACCGGTTTCCACTACGCGATGAAGTCAGGTGTTTCTATCGGTATTAACGACATGGTTATCCCACCAGTTAAGGCTGAGATCATTGAAAATGCAGAAGCAGAAGTAAATGAAATCAACCAACAGTTCCAGTCAGGTCTTGTAACTGCGGGTGAGAAATACAACAAAGTTATCGATATCTGGTCACGTGTTAACGAAAACTTATCACGTGAGATGATGGCGAACTTGTCAAAAGACACGGTTATCAACGCGCAAGGTGAAGAAGAAGAGCAACCGTCATTTAACTCAGTGTTTATGATGGCCGACTCAGGTGCTCGTGGTAGTGCCGCTCAGATCCGTCAGCTAGCTGGTATGCGTGGTCTAATGGCACGTCCAGATGGTTCAATCATCGAAACACCTATCACGGCGAACTTCCGTGAAGGTCTAAACGTACTACAGTACTTCATCTCAACCCACGGTGCGCGTAAGGGTCTTGCCGATACGGCACTTAAGACAGCGAACTCGGGTTACCTAACTCGTCGTCTAGTAGACGTGGCGCAGGATTTGGTTATCAATGATGACGATTGTGGCACATTAGACGGTCTAACAATGAAGCCGCTAATCGAAGGTGGTGATGTTGTTGAGCCGCTTCGCGAGCGTGTATTAGGTCGTGTTGTTGCTGAGGACGTGGTTATACCTGGTACTAACGAAGTACTTGTAGAGCGTAACATCATGCTTGACGAAAAACTGTGTGACCTTTTAGAAGAGCACTCAGTAGATGAAGTACGCGTACGTTCAGTTATCACTTGTGACAACGACTTTGGTGTATGTGCTAAGTGTTACGGTCGTGACCTTGCACGTGGTCACTTGATCAACGCGGGTGAATCTGTTGGTGTTATCGCTGCTCAATCAATCGGTGAGCCGGGTACACAGCTTACGATGCGTACGTTCCACATCGGTGGTGCGGCATCAAGAGCATCAGCAGAGAACAGCGTACAAGTTAAGAACAATGGTAACCTGAAGTTACACAACGCTAAGTATGTATTAAATACAGACGGCAAGATTGTTATTACGTCACGTTCAACAGAAATCACTATCATTGATGAGCACGGTCGAGAGAAAGAACGCTATAAAGTACCTTACGGTGCGGTATTGACAGTTCAAGACGGTGCAGACGTTAAGGGTAACGACATTGTTGCAACATGGGATCCGCATAGTCACCCAATCATTATCGAACATGAGTCTAAGGTTTCATTCTCAGACATCGATGATAGCAACACCGAAGCGCAAACTGATGAATTAACTGGTTTGACTCGTGTGGTTGTTAAAGACCTTGCTAAGGTAAATGCAAAAGAGCCTAAGCTAATCGTTGAAAACGACGAGCGTGGTTTGCAAGAAATCCGTCTTCCATCGTTTACAACGATTGAAATCACTGATGGTGCTAAGGCACTACCTGGTGCGGTACTTGCGCGTATTCCTCAAGAAGGTTCGAAAACACGCGACATCACCGGTGGTCTACCGCGCGTTGCGGACTTATTCGAAGCTCGTAAGCCAAAAGATCCAGCAATCCTTGCTGAGATCACAGGTACTATCAGCTTCGGTAAAGAGACCAAAGGTAAGAAACGTCTTGTTATCACACCAGAACAGGGTGATGCATACGAAGAGATGATCCCGAAATGGCGTCAGCTTAACGTGTTCGAAGGTGAGCAGGTATCTAAAGGTGAAGTTATCGCCGATGGTCCTGAGTCTCCACATGACATCTTACGTCTACGTGGTGTGACTGACGTATCTAACTACATCGTAAACGAAGTACAAGAAGTATACCGTTTACAGGGTGTAAAGATTAACGATAAGCACATTGAGACTATCATTCGTCAGATGCTACGTAAGTGTATCATCCTAGACGGTGGTGACACTGAGTTCCTAGCGGGCGAGCAAGTTGAAGTGGCACGCGTTAATATCGCGAACCGTGAACTTGAGAAGCAAGGTAAGATCCCAGCGAAGTTTGAAATTCAGCTAATGGGTATTACTAAAGCGTCACTTGCTACTGAGTCATTCATCTCAGCGGCATCGTTCCAGGAAACAACACGTGTTCTTACAGAAGCTGCGGTAAATGGTAAGAGCGACGAGTTACGTGGTCTGAAAGAGAACGTAATCGTTGGTCGTCTAATTCCTGCGGGTACAGGTTTTGCGTATCACCAAGATCGTATTAACCGTCGTAAACAAGCAGAAATGCCAGTTGAAGAGCAAACGGTCAGTGCGGAAGAAGCAACTCAAGCACTTACTGATGCACTTAACGCTGATTTACTAGGTGGTAACGAGTAATTCGTTATTACTGGTGGATGTAAAAATGAAAAAGCAGCTCAATGAGCTGCTTTTTTTATTTTTAATAATTTATCTCGCCCTTTGCATTAAGCGTTTGAATAGCACTCAAGTGCAATAAGTGTTACTATTTTGGTCATTGAGCAGAGCGGCTCACTCAAAAAACATTCCTTCTGAACTCACATCATGAAACTGACGTGATTTTTCATTTGTAGAGTGAAATAGCGATTAAATACCGCAAATTTCCTACTCTAAGAGCGGTTTTTATTGACAGGTTAATCTTTGCTCATTAAAATTCGGCCACCCATTTATTCGTTCCACGAAAGTGATGAAGAAATGGGGACGATTTTTATATTTTTTCAGTAGTAATTTTTAACTAATCAGGAGCTATTTAATGGCAACTATTAACCAGCTAGTGCGTAAGCCACGTCGTAGCAAGGTTACAAAAAGTAACTCAGCTGCGCTTAAAGCTTGTCCGCAAAAGCGTGGTGTATGTACTCGCGTATATACAACTACACCTAAGAAACCAAACTCAGCATTACGTAAAGTAGCGCGTGTACGTTTAACTAACGGTTTCGAAGTAACTTCATACATCGGTGGTGAAGGTCACAACTTACAAGAGCACAGTGTAATCCTAATCCGTGGTGGTCGTGTTAAAGACTTACCAGGTGTGCGTTTCCACACTGTTCGTGGTGCACTTGACTGTGCCGGCGTAAACGACCGTAGACAGGCTCGTTCTAAGTACGGTGCAAAACGCCCTAAGGGCTAATGGTTCTCCGTTAGTAAGGCCAAGCACTTAAGTTTTAATTTTTAAATAATTTGTTTTGGGAGTCGCCAATAAGGCGAACCTGAAGATACCGGAGATATAAAATGCCTAGAAGACGCGTAATAGGTCAACGTAAAATTCTTCCAGATCCTAAGTTCGGATCAGAACTTCTTGCTAAATTCGTTAACGTAGTAATGTTAGACGGCAAGAAATCTACTGCTGAAAAAATCGTATACGGTGCGTTAGACGTGGCTGCTGAGAAATCAGGCAAGTCGCACCTAGAAATCTTTGAATCTGCGCTTGAAAATGTACGTCCACAGGTAGAGGTTAAATCTCGCCGTGTTGGTGGTTCTACATACCAAGTACCAGTTGAAGTACGTCCAGTTCGTCGTAACGCATTAGGTATGCGTTGGTTAGTTGAAGCTGCACGTAAGCGTGGCGAGAAATCAATGGGCCTTCGTCTTGCTCAAGAGATGATCGACGCTGCTGAAAACAAAGGCACTGCGGTTAAGAAACGTGAAGACGTTCACCGTATGGCTGAAGCGAACAAAGCATTCGCTCACTACCGTTGGTAATCTGCTAACACCCTTTAAGAGGATAATATGGCACGTACAACTCCTATTGAGCGCTATCGTAACATCGGTATTTGTGCTCACGTAGATGCAGGTAAAACCACCACGACAGAACGTGTTCTGTTCTACACTGGTCTTTCTCATAAGATTGGTGAAGTTCACGATGGTGCTGCAACTATGGACTGGATGGAGCAAGAGCAAGAACGTGGTATCACTATCACGTCTGCTGCAACGACGTGTTTCTGGAAAGGAATGGACGCACAATTTGACGACCATCGTATCAATATCATTGATACTCCAGGACACGTAGACTTCACTATTGAAGTAGAACGCTCATTGCGTGTACTTGATGGTGCGGTTGTTGTGTTATGTGCTTCATCAGGTGTACAGCCACAGACAGAAACGGTTTGGCGTCAGGCGAACAAATACGAAGTACCTCGCATGGTATTCGTAAACAAAATGGATCGTACTGGCGCTGATTTCCTAGCTGTCGTGGAACAGGTGAAATCTCGCCTTGGCGCCACACCTGTGCCTATTCAGTTACCAATTGGTGCTGAAGACGAATTTAAAGGTGTTATTGATCTCATCAAAATGAAAGCTATCAACTGGAATAATGAAGACCAGGGGATGACGTTCACTTATGAAGAGATCCCAGCAGATCTTCAAGACTTAGCTGAAGAATGGCGTGCTCACTTAGTTGAAAGCGCAGCTGAAGCGTCTGAAGAGCTAATGGATAAATATTTAGAAGACGGCGAATTAAGCGAAGCAGAAATTAAATCTGCGCTTCGTCAACAGACATTGGCCAATGAAATTGTGCCAATGACCTGTGGTAGTGCATTCAAAAACAAAGGCGTTCAAGCTGTGCTTGACGCTGTGATTGAATACATGCCGTCACCTACTGAAGTTAAAGAGATCCAGGGTATTCTTGAAGACGACTCTGAAGGTACTCGTCCTGCAGATGACAATGCGCCGTTTTCGGCGTTGGCATTTAAAATTGCCACAGACCCGTTTGTAGGTACTTTAACTTTCTTCCGTGTTTACTCTGGTACTGTCAAGCAGGGTGACTCGGTTTATAACCCGGTTAAAAGCAAAAAAGAGCGTTTGGGCCGTATCGTTCAAATGCATGCAAACTCTCGTGAAGAGATCAAAGAAGTACGCGCTGGTGACATCGCGGCGGCAATTGGTCTGAAAGATGTCACTACCGGTGACACATTATGTTCACAAGAAGCTGTTATCACTTTAGAGCGTATGGAATTTCCAGAGCCGGTGATTTCAGTTGCAGTTGAGCCAAGAACCGTAGCTGACCAAGACAAAATGGGTATCGCGTTAAGTAAATTAGCGGCTGAAGACCCGTCATTCCGTGTTGAAACGGATGAAGAATCAGGTCAAACGATTATCTCTGGTATGGGTGAACTTCACCTTGATATCATTGTTGATCGTATGAAACGTGAATTCAGCGTTGAATGTAACGTTGGTAAACCGCAAGTGGCTTATCGTGAGACAATTCGTAACTCGGTAGAAGCTGAAGGTAAATTCGTACGTCAATCTGGTGGTCGAGGTCAATATGGTCACGTTTGGCTCAAGCTTGAACCGATGGACATCTCTGAAGATGATGCACCAACTTACGAGTTCGTGAACGACATCGTGGGTGGTGTAGTCCCTAAAGAGTATATTCCAGCGGTTGATAAAGGTATTCAAGAGCAGATGCGACAAGGTGTCCTTGCCGGTTATCCGCTATTGGGTGTTAAAGCGACATTGTTTGATGGCTCGTTCCATGACGTAGACTCAAACGAAATGGCGTTTAAAATCGCAGGTTCAATTGGTTTTAAAAATGGTGCGCTACAGGCAGATCCAATTATTTTAGAACCAGTGATGAAAGTTGAAGTTATCACCCCTGAAGGTAATATGGGTGATGTAGTAGGTGATTTAAATCGTCGTCGTGGCATAATTGAAGGCATGGAAGAAGCATTTGGTGGCTTGAAGCAAATTAATGCACAAGTACCGCTTTCTGAAATGTTTGGTTATGCAACCGATCTTCGTTCTGCTACACAAGGTCGCGCCTCGTACTCTATGGAATTTTCCAAGTACGCTGAAGCGGCAAAGAGTGTATCCGATACAATTATTGCAGCTCGCGCTGTTAAGTAATTTTAGTTCGGTCCGGTCTCAAAGGGCTGGACTTTAATTTCTTTATAGGAATTTTTTAAGATGGCAAAAGAAAAGTTTGAACGCGTAAAACCGCACGTAAACGTAGGTACAATCGGCCACGTTGACCACGGTAAAACAACTCTAACAGCAGCAATCACTAACGTACTTGCAAAAGTATACGGTGGTGAAGCAAAAGATTTCGCATCAATCGATAACGCTCCAGAAGAGCGTGAGCGTGGTATCACAATCTCAACTTCACACGTTGAGTATGACACGCCAACTCGTCACTACGCACACGTAGACTGTCCAGGACACGCTGACTATGTTAAAAACATGATCACTGGTGCTGCACAGATGGATGGCGCGATCCTAGTAGTTGCGGCTACTGACGGTCCTATGCCTCAAACACGTGAGCACATCCTACTTTCACGTCAGGTTGGTGTACCTTACATCATCGTATTCATGAACAAATGTGACATGGTTGACGACGAAGAGCTTCTAGAGCTAGTAGAGATGGAAGTACGTGAACTACTTTCTGAGTATGACTTCCCAGGTGATGACCTACCTCTAATCCAAGGTTCAGCGCTTAAAGCGTTAGAAGGCGAGAAAGAGTGGGAAGACAAGATTGTTGAGCTTGCAGAAGCACTAGATACTTACATTCCAGAGCCAGAGCGTGACATCGATAAGCCATTCATCATGCCTATCGAAGACGTATTCTCAATCCAGGGTCGTGGTACTGTTGTAACTGGCCGTGTTGAAGCTGGTATCATCAACGTGAACGACGAAGTTGAAATCGTAGGTATCAAAGACACTACGAAGACAACTTGTACAGGTGTTGAGATGTTCCGTAAGCTTCTAGACGAAGGTCGTGCGGGTGAGAACATCGGTGCACTTCTACGTGGTACTAAGCGTGACGAAGTTGAGCGTGGTCAAGTACTAGCGAAGCCTGGTTCAATCACTCCACACACGAAGTTCACTTCAGAAGTATACGTACTTTCTAAAGATGAAGGTGGTCGTCACACGCCATTCTTCAAAGGCTACCGTCCACAGTTCTACTTCCGTACAACTGACGTAACAGGTAACGTTGAGTTACCAGAAGGCGTAGAAATGGTAATGCCTGGTGACAACATCAAGATGACTGTTGACCTAATCGTACCAATCGCGATGGACGAAGGTCTACGTTTCGCTATCCGTGAAGGTGGCCGTACAGTTGGTGCTGGTGTTGTAGCTACAATCGTAGAATAATTTCTAGATTGCAGTAATACTGTAAAAAAGGTCGTTTCCTGATAAAGGATGCGGCCTTTTTTAATGTCTGAAATTTGGCTCTTGTAGGTCGGCATAAGCGAAGCGCCATCCGACGGTGTGAGTTTCTCTTAGAGGTCATTTTCCTCGGCAGTAGTTAAACTAGCTCATTTCACCTTGCGTAAAGGAAACGTTCTCACTTCGTTCGCAGTCGTTAACCCTTTACACCTTAATCACCTTGCGCAAAAGGAATGTAAGCGCTACGCGCTTTGTCATTAAACTTTTGCACGTATATGCCACAAAGCATTAGAAAAACCCGAGCTTAGGTCTCGGGTTTTTTGTATCTAGTGTACGGTGAAGGTGGCGCTCTCTACAGGGTAAGTAGGTGCTTGTAGCCACAATCGTAGAATAATTTCTAGATTGCTAGTAACACAGTAAAAAAGGTCGCTTCCTGATAAAGGATGCGGCCTTTTTTAATGCCTGAGATTTGGCTCTTGTAGGTCGGCATAAGCGAAGCGCCATCCGACGGTGTGAGTTTCTCTTAGAGGTTATTTTCCTCGGCAGTAGTTAAACTAGCTCATTTCACCTTGCGTAAAGGAAACGTTCTCACTTCGTTCGCAGTCGTTAACCCTTTACACCTTAATCACCTTGCGCAAAAGGAATGTAAGCGCTACGCGCTTTGTCATTAAACTTTTGCACGACATTCACCTTGCGTAAAGGAAACCTAGTCACTGTGCATGCCCGTAAATTTCTGTACTCAAAAGCGCACATATAATTACAGATGCTAACAGAGAATTTATTAATGCTAGGTATACTGATTTCTATTAACTTTGACCGTTTATCACTCACCCAACATAGAGTGAGTTTGCAAAAGGATGAAATCATGAACCAGAATAAATATCTTTTACTCGCTGCTACAGCAGCGATATTACTGAGTGGCTGTTCGGCGACTGAGTCTTCAAGAACAATTGAGGCTGCAAAGGTGAATTCGTTTAACTCTGCTTATATGGGGGAAAAGCGCAAGCTATCTTTGGGTAAATTCCAAAACCAATCAAATTTTCAAAACGGTATTTTCAATACGGGTGAAGATAGGCTCGGCTCACAGGCAAAGACGATTTTGTTGACACATTTGCAGCAGAGCAATCACTTTTCTGTTTTAGAGCGCACAAATCTCAGTGAACTTAGCCAAGAGGCTGGTTTTTCTGGCGCTGAGCAAAACATTATAGGTGCCAAATATGTGGTAACGGGAGCTGTTTCCGAGTTTGGTCGTAAGCAAGAAGGTGACAGACAGCTCTTTGGTATTTTAGGCAAAGGTAAATCGCAAATCGCCTATGCAAAAGTAAATTTAAATATTGTCGACGTCTCGACATCTGAAGTTGTTTACTCTGTGCAAGGTGCTGGGGAATATAGTTTGTCTACACGGGAAGTGGTTGGTTTTGGTAGTACGGCAAGTTATGACTCTACATTGAATGGCAAAATATTAGATCTTGCTATCAGAGAGGCCGTTAATAATTTAGTTGCCAGTGTCGATAGTGGTCAGTGGCAGCCAAACTAGCCATGTGTTGTTTATAGAAATAAAGGTTTTTTCCAAAAGGGTTGTACTTTAGGTGTGCTGCGTTGCAACTACGACACAGTGTGTTAAAAGGTGAGAGTTTACTTCAGAAAACGTCAAGATAATTCAGTTGTTTGCAAATTAATCAATAAAAAAATTTAATTGTTGTTAATTATGCATTATCATGCGGTCCGGTTTTTAGTACATAAACCGTGGAATTAATAAAAAGGAAGAAGTAATGCTTAAAAACAAGCTTGTAATACTTAGCTCGGCAGCTACAGCGCTATTATTATCAGGGTGTGCAGCGACTGAATCATCTAGAACCATAGAAGCGCCTAAAGTACAGTCATACCAAGTGGCTTACTCAGGACCCAAAAGCAAACTATCTGTTGGAAAGTTACAAAACCGTTCTAACTTTCAAAACGGCATATTCAGCTCAGGAGTGGATAAGCTAGGTTCTCAGGCGAAAACAATCCTGATGACTCACCTTCAGCAAACTAACCGCTTTACTGTATTAGACAGAGCAAATATGTCTGAAATAGCACAAGAGGCAGGTTTTTCTGGTGCCCAACAAAAAATTACGGGTGCTAACTTTGTTGTCACTGGCGATGTAAGTGAATTCGGTCGCAAAGAACAAGGTGACAAGCAGCTGTTTGGCATTTTAGGCAAAGGAAAATCGCAAATTGCGTATGCAAAAGTCAATTTGAATATTGTTGATGTCACTACGTCAGAAGTCGTGTATTCAGTACAAGGTGCTGGTGAATACAGCTTATCAAGCCGTGAAGTAATAGGTTTTGGTGGTACGTCAGGCTATGACTCAACACTCAATGGTAAAGTGTTAGATTTAGCAATCAGAGAAGCAGTTAACAATTTGGTCAATGGTATTAACTCTGGTCACTGGCAGCCATAATTGAGAATGAAGATGAAAAATACAGTTACAATATTAGCAGTAATTGCAGCTGCGACTCTGGCGGGTTGTAAAACAGTTAAGCCACTTTATTATCATGGTTCCTACAGCCAGAACCTATATCAACATTTTAAAGCAGATGAAACGGATGTAGGCGAGCAAATTAATCAGCTTGAAGAGACTGTTCAGATGGCTGAGAACAACAGCATGCCAATTGCTCCGGGAATACTTGCACATCTCGGGTACCTACACCTAAAACAAGGCAATTTGGAGTCTGGATTTGGCTACCTTGAACAAGAGAAGGCCTTATTTCCTGAATCAGCAAAGTACATTGATTTTTTGATCAAAAATGCAAAAGGAGCGCAAGGTGAATAATATAAAGGCTCTATTTGCGTTTATTGTCGCGATAACACTCAGTGGTTGTGCATCGAAGTCTGAGCCATATGATTACACTGAATATAAGAATAGTGACCCACGTTCTGTACTAGTGGTTCCACCTATCAATAATTCATCGGAAGTGATTGCACCTTATAGCGTTTTATCAAATGTGGCTAAGCCGTTGTCTGAATCAGGATATTACGTATTTCCTGTTTCTTTAGTCGATGAAACATTTAAAAGTAATGGTTTAACAGTTGCTCAGGATATTCATGCGGTACCTACGCAGAAGTTGCACGAAATTTTCGGCGCTGATGCAGGTTTATACATAGATATTAAAGAATACGGTACATCTTACGTTGTTATCTCTAGTGATACTGTAGTGCAAGTAGATGCTAAGTTGGTCGACTTGAAGACTGGTACCTTGCTGTGGGAAGGCAGTGCGCGAGCCGCGAGCAGCGAGCAACGTTCTAATTCTGGTGGTGGCTTGGTAGGGGCTTTAGTATCGGCTGCACTCACTCAAATCATTGAGACTGCGACAGATGCTGGATTTGAAGTGTCAACTTTGGCTACTCAAAGGTTATTGTCATCAGAGGTGTATAATGGCTTGCTACATGGGCCAAGGTCACCTAAGTATGGACAACCAGTAAAGCTTTAATTAATCGTTGTGTCGGGCTACTTGGTAGCCCTTTTTATTTCTTCTTTATAACCACACTTGAATATTACCCCTCAGAGTTTTCTTCACAGCGGTGATTAAAAATGCCCATCAGTTTGTTCTCTTAGATTGCATATTCTGGCAATCTCAACTATCAACCATAAAGGCATTCTAAAAAGGTAAATTAATATGAGTAGACTCACTTATGCGCATATCCATGAGTTTTGTTGGGCAGAGTTGTGTGCTGCCGATTGGCGCATTGCGAAACCTTTTTACTGCGCGCTATTCGGTTGGGAGTTTGATGATGAACGTGGTGCAAATGGTGATTTTTACACCAATTTCAAAAAACAAGATGACATCATCTGCGGCATGTATGAAATGAGTGATGCAAAAAAGACGGCGAGAGTGCAAAGCGTATGGCAAGCCTATGTGGCTGTGATGAACGTCGATGGCTCAGTTGCTCATGCAGAAAAGCTAGGCGGGAAACTGGTTCGTGGCCCGTATGATATTGGAGAGGCGGGTCGTATGGCCATCATTAGTGACCCGAGCGGCGCTGAGCTGACTTTATGGCAAGCAAAACAACACTTCGGCAGTCGAAGGGCGTTTGAAGCCAATACGCCTTATTGGCACGAGTTAGCGTGCCGTAACAGCAAGCAGAATGAAGCCTTTTATGCTCAGTTATTTGGCTGGCACTCCATCCATCAAACGGTTGAGGGGCTGGAATATGTTATTTTCAGCAATGATGGGCATGCTTTAGCGGGTATGGTTGAGATGACAGAGGCTTGGAATCCAACAACTCCTTCGCATTGGATGATGTATTTTGCGGTGCTAGATTGCGATGCCATTGCGAAAAAAGCAGCGGGTCTCGGTGCAAAGGTGTGTGTGCCGCCCCAAGATATTCCTGAAGTGGGCCGTTATGCGGTCATTTGCGATCCACAAGAGGCCTTCTTTTCAATTATTGAATCTAAAATGGACGAGATCACGCCCTAGTTATTTTGTATGCTCGGTTAAGGCACAAACTTGATTGGCACGCTATGCTCGTTTTCTTGATGTGCTTTAACACGCATTTGGTATTCACCCCAAAGTGTGTCTTGTTCAGCACATAATGTGCGCAAATATTGCCAGCTGTACAAACCTGTATTGTGGCCATCATCAAAGCACAATCGCACGGCGTAGTGGCCCACGGGTTCAATGTCTTTGATTGCTACGTTTTGCTTGTTCAGTACTAACTTCATGCCTTCGCCATGACCTTGTACTTCGGCAGAAGGAGAATGGGTGCGTAAAAATTCACAGCTTAATGTGTAGTGCGTGTTATCGTCGAAATAAACGTCGAGCAAACGACTTTGTTGGTGATAATGCAGTTTAGTGACAATGTACATAATAAGCTCAGTAAAACGGGGCACAAGCCCCGTTTAGAATATAAATTACAGGATGAAGCGAGATAAATCTTCGTCTTGTACGAGCGCATCTAAGTGTTGCTCAACATAGGTTGCGTCAATCACAAATGATTCACCGGTTTTTTCAGACGCATCGTATGACAGCTCTTCCATCAGTTTTTCCATGATGGTGTGAAGACGACGAGCACCGATATTTTCAGTTTTTTCGTTCACTTGCCAAGCGGCTTCTGCGATGCGTGTCAGTGCATCGTCGGTGAAGCTGATCTCAACTTGTTCCGTTTGCATTAGTGCTTGCTGCTGCTCGGTAAGCGATGCGTGTGGCTCGGTAAGAATGCGTTTGAAATCACGAGCTGTGAGTGCTTCTAACTCAACACGGATAGGTAAGCGGCCCTGTAGTTCAGGAATAAGATCCGATGGCTTTGCCATCTGGAATGCACCAGAAGCGATAAACAAGATGTGGTCTGTTTTCACCATACCATGCTTAGTATTAACGGTAGACCCTTCAATCAATGGCAGTAGGTCACGTTGTACGCCTTCACGGCTCACATCAGGACCTTGCGCTTCACCGCGCTTACAGATCTTGTCAATTTCATCGATGAAGACGATACCGTTTTGTTCAACCGAGAAGATGGCTTGTTCTTTAAGCTCTTCTGGGTTGACCATGCGAGCAGCTTCTTCTTCAACCAATAGTTTAAACGCATCTTTGATTTTCAGTTTGCGCTTTTTCTTTTTCTCGCCAGTCATGCTTTGGAACATGCCTTGCAATTGGTTGGTCATCTCTTCCATACCAGGAGGCGCCATGATCTCAACATTCGGTGCCGCTTCTGCTACATCAATGTCAATTTCTTTGTCATCCAATTGGCCTTCACGTAGCTTTTTACGGAAAACTTGGCGTGTTGAACTGTTCTCGCTAGGCTGAGATTCACCCCAAGCGTCTTTCGCTGGCGGTAACAGCGCATCCAGAATGCGTTCTTCAGCAGCTTCTTCAGCACGGTGTTGATGCTTCTTAGCTTGCTGTTCACGGGTCATTTTAAAAGAGATATCGACCAAGTCTTTGATGATCGACTCAACTTCTTTACCCACATAGCCCACTTCAGTGAACTTAGTGGCTTCAACTTTGATGAACGGCGCATTGGCAAGTTTAGCCAAGCGACGGGCAATTTCGGTTTTACCCACGCCTGTTGGACCAATCATTAAAATGTTTTTAGGCGTTACTTCAGCGCGTAAATCTTCTTCTAGTTGCATACGACGCCAGCGGTTACGTAGTGCAATGGCAACGGCTTTCTTGGCCTTATCTTGTCCAATAATGTGTTGATCTAATTCGTGGACGATTTCTCTTGGGGTCATTGCTGTCATGGCAATTCCTCTTACAATTCTTCAATAGTTTGGAAATTGTTGGTAAATACGCAGATATCGCCTGCAATTTTCAGGCTTTTTTCCACAATTTCGCGTGCGCTTAAGTCGGTGTTTTCAAGCAGAGCAATGGCTGCTGACTGTGCGAAGTTACCGCCACTACCAATTGCAATAAGGTCATGCTCTGGCTGCACTACGTCGCCGTTACCTGTAATAATTAACGAGGCTGTTTCATCGGCCACGGCTAATAGCGCTTCAAGTTTACGTAGTGCTCTGTCGCTACGCCAATCTTTGGCCATTTCAACAGCGGCTTTGGTTAAATGGCCTTGGTGCATTTCAAGTTTGCTTTCAAAGCGCTCAAAAAGAGTGAACGCGTCGGCAGTACCGCCAGCAAAGCCAGCAAGTACTTTTCCGTTGTATAAACGGCGAACTTTACGGGCATTGCCCTTCATTACTGTGTTACCAAGCGACACTTGGCCATCTCCACCAATGACAACTTTGTTGTCGCGACGGACGCTAACGATGGTAGTCATAGTATTCCTTAAAACGAAGGCGCTCTTGGCGCCTTTATACTGTCTGATTTATACAAGATATGGGCGTTTAGGCGAAAATCAAGGTGTCCAACCCCAAATGCCACAGCCTGTGATTTTGATGCGTTTGAGTTTGTTTTTATCGCGCTCGGCCTCACGCTTTTTTTCGTACGGGCCAAGGCGCACGCGATACCACACACCATTGCTGCCCTCAGTGCGGCGTATTTGTGCAATTAAACCAGCAAAGGCAATTTTGGCTTTGATCTCTTCTGCTTGCTCTCGGGTTCTGGTCGAGGCGCATTGCATCTGATAAGGCCCTTTGCTTTCGATTTCTTTTACTTCAACCTTAACTTCATGATCTTTTATTTCTTCAAGAAACGGCTTTATTTCAGGCTTTTGAAGCTTTGCTGGCTCTTTTTGGACGGGCTTAGCAGCGGTTTCTAATTTTGCCGGTTCAGCATAGTTTTTGATGTACCAAAGGCCATAGGCAAAACCACCCACTAATACTAACGCGGCCAGCGCAAGAATGGTTGGAAAGGGCTTTTTGGGGGCAGCTTGTTTAGCGCCTTTGCTATTTTTTGGCTTTCTATTTATATAATCGTGTTGTGCCATAAATGTACTTAGTAGGTATCCATCGGATCTATGTCTATGCTCCAGCGCACGCGATTAGCGAGTTTATGTTCGCTCATATAAGTCACTAATTGTGCGATATATGTGTGTAATACCGTGCGCTCTGCAGCTTGAATATGTAATTGATATCGATACTTACCCGCCATTCGCTCCATCGGCGCGGGGATCGGCCCGAGCAATTGTATACCACTGAAGGGGGTTGCTGGAACCAGATCGGACAAAAAGTCGAATACCAATTTGGCATTAGTCGCTTGCGCTCTGACCAAAGCAAGATGGCTAAAGGGCGGTAATTGCACTTCTTCACGCTCTGTGAGCGCATAGCGGGCAAAGTCTTGATAGCCATTATTAACCAGATCTTGCAGCAATGGATGATCGGGAAAGTGGGTTTGTAATAGTACTTTTCCCGCTTCACCGCTGCGGCCAGCGCGTCCAGCGACTTGGGTTATGAGCTGTGCCATATGTTCTGTTGCGCGAAAATCGCTGGAATATAGGCCACTGTCGACATCCAAGATCACCACTAAACTCACGTCGGCAAAATGGTGGCCTTTGGCGAGCATCTGTGTACCTACCAAAATACGAGCGCCGCCTTGATTGATGTCGGCAAGGGCATCTTCGAGTGCGCCTTTGCGACGTGTGGTGTCTCGGTCAATGCGACTTAGCGGGGTATCGGGGAATCGCTCTGCAAAAAAGTTTTCGAGCTGCTCGGTACCCAGCCCTGTCGGCATGATTTGCGTGCTGCCGCAATCAGGACATTGTGGCGGGACAAAAGTTTGTTCGCCACAATGGTGGCACACTAAGCGGTTCATTGCTTTATGATAGGTTGCGCTGGCGCTACAGCGATGGCATTGGCTTAACCAACCGCATTCGTGGCACAACAGTGTCGGTGCAAAGCCGCGACGATTCAAAAATACCATCACTTGTTTGCCACGTTTTAATGTTGCTTCAATATGCTGCAACGTACTCATGGCAAAACCGGATTGCTCTGGCTGGCCTTTCATGTCGATTAATAAAAACTGATTATTGGTGGTGGTTTGCGCACGTTGTGACAAGGTGAGCAATTGGTATTTTGAGGTGATGGCTTTGTTCAGTGTTTCTAAAGCGGGTGTTGCCGTGCCTAAAATAAGCGGAATTGAGGCGGTTGCACTGCGATAAACCGCTAAATCTCGGGCGTGATAACGAAGCCCTTCCTGTTGTTTAAAAGAGCCATCGTGTTCTTCGTCAACAATGATCATGCCGAGGTTTTTAAACGGTAAAAAGATACTGGAACGCGTGCCTATCACCAAAGCACAGCTCCCTTGTTCAGCTCTTCGCCAAGTATGTAAGCGCTCATTATCGGTTAAGTTTGAGTGCCACAAATCAATAGGCGTGTGCGCAAAACGGCGACGAAAGCGGTTAACTGTTTGTGGGGTTAAACCAATTTCAGGCACCAGTATCAGCGCTTGTTTGCCAGCTTGCAGAATACGTTCAAGGCTTTGCAAATAAACTTCGGTTTTACCGCTTCCCGTTATGCCTTCCAATAAAAAGCAGCGATAGCCTTGTTGTTGGTTTATCACACTGCAAGCTTCGGCTTGTTCTTCGTTTAAGCGTGGTTTTTGTGCGATGCAGAGTGATTGTGTTTGCCAATTTTCGTCATGCTTTATTTGCTCTTTAATGAGCTGTTTGTCTAGAAGAGCAGTAAGTTGTTGTTTGCTAAAGCCCAGCGCTTTTAATTCCGTTAAGCTCGACTCACCGGATTCATTTAGTTGTTTTAGCAAGGCCATTTGCTTCTTCGCGCGAAGGGTGGGTAATTGTTTTCCTTTCTCAGTAAGCGAAAAGGTCGCGACCGTGGTTTTATCAGGATGCTCGCCATCACGCAACGCGCCAGGGAGGGCGGTGAAAATCGTCTCTCCCAGCGGGTGGGCATAATATTGCGCGGTAAAACGCAAAAACTTGATGTGTTCAGTGGATAAAATCGGCGTATCGTCTAGTTGTTCCGCGATTGCTTTTAGTTTTTCACTAGGGACATCAGAGTGTGATTTGATAGCGAGCACCACGGCAACCAACTTGCGATTGCCAAACGGTACCTTCACTCTGCATCCCTCTTGCAAGTTGTACTCAGGAGGGATCAGATAATCAAAGGTACGAAATAGAGGTACTTTTATTGCGACTTCAGCAAACATCATCAATGGGTCTTGGCAAGCAATCATGGCGCTAATGTACTAAAGGTAGAAGGAAAAGCCCAGTTGAGCCGTCTTTGTCACCCTGAATTGTACAAAAAATGCTATTTTTGATCATTTATTACTTGTGGAACGCCGACGAGTTACTTAAAATACGCGTCCACTAATTTGTATAAACTACGTATGGTGCCAGACTTCGGGTTTGGAGAGCGATACGGCCTAACCAGAGGTTGCTATGAAAGAAGGTATTCACCCTAATTACGAAACGATCAACGCTACTTGTTCATGTGGTAACAAGTTCCAAACTCGTTCAACACTATGTAAAGACATTCACTTAGACGTATGTTCTGAGTGTCACCCGTTCTATACTGGTAAGCAAAAAATTCTTGATACAGGTGGTCGTGTTGATCGCTTTAACAAACGTTTCGGCGCGCTTAGCAGCAAGAAGTAATAGACGTTTGTTTGAAAAAAGCACCTTAGGGTGCTTTTTTTGTGCCTGAAATTAGGCTTTCTCATTCTTTCCTCTGTATTGCATGTTGCTGCTATTGCAATGCCGCATGTCGAATTTAAAACTAAAAAAGCCAAGTTATCGAAATTGGAGTTTTAACTCTAATTATTCTTCTTTATCTCCATTATTCACCGTTATGCATTTGTTTTGAGAAATTACTCGGCTACATTTTGCACAGAGGTAAAGGTTTCTTTTGCTTATAAAGCGCAATTATGTGCATAAAGATACCGTGAGTATAGTTTGTGTAATGCAGGAATTGTTACTTAAATTCGCCTTTATTGCAGTTAAATGCTTTTAAAATTCATTATTCTTGCAGTTTTGGTCTTTGTTGATGAGGTTGTTCTATTTTAGATAGATTTTCACCATATTTCGGTAATAAGTTATCTGTTTTTGTCTGTTTACTGTAAGCAAAATTGAATTAAATTAAGTTAAATGTCGGTAAAATGGCAGTGATCTGCAGTTAAAATGTGTTTAAGTGGATAGACCTCAAATTGCTTGAATATATTTATAAAAAAGGTATGGTTTAACTAATTGCTAATTTTATCTCACTCTCACTTTTAACTTCTTGCAGGAAAAAATCGCGTCATGTCAGACTTTCGTGAACAAGCACTACATTACCATGCTCATCCCGTTCCAGGTAAAATCAGCGTTGAGTTGACCAAACCTGCGGAAACCGTAAAAGATTTAGCGCTGGCTTATAGCCCAGGTGTTGCTGAGCCAGTTAGAGAAATTGCTGCCGATCCAGCTGCCGCCTACCAGTATACTGGTAAAGGCAACATGGTTGCGGTGATCAGTAACGGTACGGCTATTTTAGGTTTAGGTAACTTAGGCCCGTTGGCTTCGAAGCCAGTGATGGAAGGTAAAGCGTTACTATTCAAGCGTTTTGCGGGCCTTGATTCTATTGATATCGAAGTAAAGCATCGCACCACTGAAGACTTTATTAATACGGTTGCAAATATTGCGGATACGTTTGGCGGTATCAACCTTGAAGACATCAAGGCGCCAGAATGTTTTGAAATTGAAAAAGCCTTGATTGAACGTTGCGACATTCCAGTCTTTCATGATGACCAACATGGTACCGCCATTGTCACTGCCGCAGGTATGCTGAATGCGTTGGAGATCCAAGGTAAAGACATTCACGATGCGATTATTGTGTGTTTAGGTGCCGGTGCCGCGGCGGTTGCTTGTATGGAGCTGCTGATCAAATGTGGTGCGCAACGCGAGCATATTTATATGCTTGACCGAAAAGGGGTTATTCACACACGCCGCGATGACTTGAATGAATATAAAAAGCTATTCGCGAACAATACCGACAAGCGTACATTGCAGGATGTGATTGCCGATGCGGATGTGTTTGTTGGGGTATCAGGCCCAGATCTACTCAAACCTGAAGAACTTAAATTGATGGCGGATAAGCCAGTGGTGTTTGCTTGTTCAAACCCAGATCCTGAAATTAATCCTGAACTTGCACATGGTGCACGCCAAGATTTGATCATGGCAACGGGTCGTTCAGACTACCCTAACCAAGTAAATAACGTGCTGTGCTTTCCGTTTATTTTCCGTGGTGCATTAGACGTGCGTGCAACGGCGATTAATGATGAAATGAAAATTGCAGCGGTAGAAGCGATTCGTAGCATTGCGAAAGAGCCAGTGCCTGCGGAAGTACTCAAAGCGGCAGATGTAGAGAGCCTAGAGTTTGGCCCTGAGTATATTATTCCAAAACCAATGGACCCACGCTTGCTACCTCGTATCGCAAAAGCAGTTGCCAACGCGGCAATTGAGTCGGGTGTGGCACAAATTGAGTTGCCAGAAAACTACATGGCACATCACAAGATGCAATAACACTCACAAGTATTCAATTTAAAAAGGCCATCAAGTGATTGATGGCCTTTTGTTTATAGAGCATTTTTTGCAAACTGCTCACAGAGGTGAGTAATGAAGGCTTGCACTTTAAATTGTGGGTAGTGTCTACCCGAGTAGTAGGCGTAAAGTACTAAATCTTCTGGTTCTTGTTCTAAGTAGATACGCCGTAATTGGCCATTTTTTAGCTCAGTTTGACAGGCATGTAAGGGTAAAATGGCAAACCCTAAACCGCGCAGTGCGGCGGCCTTTGCCATATGACCACTGTTCACTTTAAAGCTTGAACGTACATTCACCGTATTATTTTGTTTAAATTTCCAAGGCATACCTTGTAGCGCAGTGAGCGTGGTAATGCATGGGCTTTGGCTAAGCGTTGTCAGATCCTGAGGCGCAGAGTGCTTAGCTAAAAGCGCAGGAGATGCCACCACCACACTTGGCCATCGGACGAGTTCTTTAGCAACCCAGTTAGAGTCGGGCAAAGCACCGCGCGCAAAACTGAGTACCAGATCAAACCCATCCATTAACCCTTGTGCAGGCACAAGTTGTGTATCACAACGCAGCTCTAACAACGGGTGCTGAGCGCAAAAATCTGCAACACATTGCGCCAAAAATGGTAAGTCGGGTATGATGACTTTTAAAAGTCCAGATAGCGTTTGCCCTTGGTGTGAGACCAAATTGAGGTTGTCGTTGAGTGTTTGTAGCAATGGAGCGAGTGTTTCATGCAAGCGTGTGCCAGCCTCGGTGGCAACCATCTTGCGTGTGGTCCGTTCGAACAACCTGACTGCTAACTGTTGTTCTAGTAGGGCAACATGGCGGCTCACATTCGAGCTGGGTAGCTGTAAATGGTTGGCGGCCTGCTTAAAACTCAGTTTGTCATACACCGCTAAAAAGCTCAGCAGCCAAGGCAGTTCCACTTTCTCAATCATCTATTTAGCCAAAATATGGGATTAATAACGCAATATCCCCTAATTTATCTCATAAATTGGCTTTGTCACAATGGCCACCTATTAATTTGTTGTAGGAGTGGTTATGAAAAAGGGAGCTCGTATTGCGATTGTTGGCGCGGGTATTGCCGGGATGGCATTGGCCATTTTCGCCAAACAGCGTGGCATGGCAGTGACGTTATTTGAACGGCACAGGCAAGTTTCAGTGCTGGGCGCTGGGGTGACGCTATGGCCCAATGCCATGTGGGTACTGGATAAAATGGATCTTGCTAATGGCGTGACCCGTTTGGGTGGGCAACCTTTGCAGCTCAAGCAGTGCGACAGTCAAGGTCAGGTGCTAGGGACGCTGGATTTATCTCAATTGGCGCATATCAGTGGCTATCCTTGTGTGAGTATTTTACGCCGTGAGCTGGCGCACATATTGGCGCAAAGGCTTGGGCAATTAGGTATTCAGCCGCAATTTAACCACGCGATATCTACACAAGCGATTAAATCGTTGCGGCATGAGTACGATTTAGTCGTGGGGGCGGATGGCAGAATGGCGTCATCCGCCAGAGCGCTGTTACACCCAAATGTGCAGGCGATGCGTTATCAGCGCTTTATTAATATTATTGGGATCAGTGATTACATGGGTAATGACATGACTCATACCATTGCTGATCACCGAGCCAAACACATGCGCTTTGGTATTGTGCCAGTGCAATCTGGCGTGTGTTATTTTGCCGCAGGATGGCAAACCGCAATGGATAAAACGCGTGATGAGTCCAGTTGGTTTGATGAAATGCAGCAGCGTTTTGCACATTGGGCTGAGCCTGTACGGCATGTGTTGCGTAATTACCATCCGCAATCGCTTAAGCCTATTTTTGTTCACGATGTAGAGCCATTACCCTATTGGCACCAAGGTAATTTAGTAATGATAGGCGATGCAGCCCATGGGCCTTTACCCACCTCGGGTCAAGGGGCGTGTCAGGCATTGGAAGATGCGTGGCATTTAGCGCGGTTGTTAAGTATGCCGGGTACACTTGAACAGCAATTGCAGGCGTTTTATCAGTTAAGAATCAACAAAACAACGGCTACGCAGCGTATAGGCAGGCAACTGGCTGAGCATATTTTTCATAGCGAACAAAATCACCCCGTTGCTGTATCGAATGCCTCGCTCAGCCAACTGAATGATTTTTGGATGCAAGGGCTAGAAGTAAAAGGCTAGACACATAAAGCAAAGCGGTGAAGGCACTGGCGCTTCACCGCTTGGTGTGACTACAGAATATCGGTTAACAAAATACCCACCCCAAAGCGCTGAATATGCGCATTGTAGTCAATCATGCTTTCGCCATAACCGTTAAAGTACTGGGCGTAACCGCGCAATCTGCCCCAAATGGGGAATGACCAATCAAGTTGAATCGCGCCTTTGTTATCGCTGTTGAGGTTGTTGCGAGTCATAAAACCAAACTCATGTTCTTCGTGGCGATATACACCACTGAACTCAAAATAACCCATATATTTATAGATATCTGGGTTGTCATCACCTTTGGCGGCGAGTAAGTCTTCTTTTTTATCTTCAGGGAGGCGATACCAAGGCTTAAAGCTGAATACAAAGCCGCGATTTTCCCAAATAAAGTTGGCGTAAATGCGGTTCCAAGAGCGCGAGTTAGGCTGGCTGCGGCCATTCGATTGATGGCTAAAACCGAGCGCGAAGGCCATTTCATCGCCCCATAACACGTTGTCGTCATCTAAAAAGTTGATCCAAAAAAGCTCTGGTTCATAGTTGGTTTCACGAAACGGCGAAGAAATATCTTTGTTATAAAACTGCCAAAACGATTGCAGCGTAAAACCCATATAAATGGCCTGATCAGGGTCGGAAAAACCAGTATAAACAGGCACTTTTAATGACAGCTGATATTTCACCTCAAAGTTGTCTAACGGCTCACCTTGCGACTCGTCAATGGCGCGCAAGCCGCTAAAAGGGCGATTGTTCGGGTTGGTAATGTAAGAGACGGGCAAAATATAGTTGCGGTGATGCGGGGTGATCACATTGCGGTTTTGCTGGGTAAAGCGCTCTCGCGCCATACGCTTGTCTAGCGAGCTGAGCTTGTCTTCATGTAGCTTGGTACAGTGTTGTCTCAGTTGCTCTACGGTTTGATTTTTATCACCCGATAGCACTTCATTTAATATGCATTGCTTTATCAAATCAATTTCATCCACCTCGGTGGGTTCATTGGCTAAAGTAGGTAGGCTGATTGCGGCCAGTAAAAAATAATAAAGGGCAGAGTAACGTGTCATAATGGTTTGTTTTATAGCGATTTGTATACCCATTATACATGTTTTAAATGAAAGCGCGGTGAACCGAGTGGGTGATAGCTTGTTTACCCCCAAATCATTAGTGAATGTAGGTAAAGTAACAGTAAACTGTCAGCGCTGTCATACCTAGGTAGCAAAAATACCCCTATGACTGCAACCATAGTCTTAAAGATTTTATTTGTTGAACGCATTTCAAGACAGTAACATAACCTTGACTGTGCGCTGTTTTATCTAGCCACAGGGTTGAAATTATAAATTAATTCATACAAACCAATCGGTTGTGCGAAAATAACCCATTAGTGTTGTTGTTAATTTGTATACTAAAGGTTAACATTGACGCGCTTCGATGAGGGATGTATGCACATATTCAGGACTGGACTATGAAAACCTCAATCAAACTAAATTTAAAAGCAAAGAAACTAAAAACATTATCAAAAGAACACGTGCAGCAAGTGGGTGGTGGGAGTGGTGATACAGTGTCTCCTCAGCAAATGAGGCAAGGGTATCTGTATTGGCCAACTTTGAATATCTGTAAAGGGTAAAAAGGACTGAGCATGAATGAAATTTTATATAACTTGGGATGGGTGTTTAGAAGTATAGAGCTCTTAATAGTATTATTCTGGTTAAAAAAGTTTTCTCAGATGAGGTGGAAACTTTTCTTTGGGGGACGAAAAGATTTAGCATCAGTCCAACACCATGAACTTCATTCATGCTTTTTAGCTGCTTTTTGCTTTTTAGTTTTTCACCTAATAGGCTCCGAAACTGAGCAATATTTATTAATTCTTGAAATGGATAAAATAGAAAAAATTCAGCTATTTTATACGAGCATAATTATTGTCAAGTTCGCCTTCATTTTGACCCTGTTCTGCTTGCACTTGGTTAGGGGATGTTCTTTTTCTCCTACAGCGCGCATTTGTGCTTATACTTCAATAGGGTATATGTTTTTCTTGTTCATGGAGCTTACAGCCAGAGGCTATTACGATTATCATGACTTAACCCCGGTGTATAGAGTTGGAGGATGGATTTGTAACTTAATTGCCATCGCCGCCTTAGCCACATATCCAGTTCGTTCTATCAAAGCTTATTTCAAAGAAAAGCGAGCAATGGCTTCTTAAAAAACAGAACATATAATGTCGAATAAAATGACCTTATTAGTTTGGTCATTTTTTGTTTGGATGAATAGAAAAATATCTTAAGGGAATATGTTAAGTTGAATGAATTTGCTTATCAATTTTCAATGATGATTAATGGTTTTTTGGCCATTATTCTATTGTGGTTTATTATCTTTTTACCCAAAAGTTATGGCTGGGGTTTTCTTATTTATCCAAAAAAACATTTAAACTCAATGCAGTCACATGAAGCTTACTCTTGCTTTATTACAGTTCTTTGCTTTATTTTGTTTCGAGTTTCTGCTTTAGAGGCAGAACAGTACTTACTCAATTTGAGCTTTGCTAAAATTAACCAGATTAAGATATTTTATATAGGGTTGATCGCTTACAATTTCGTTGCAATTGTTACTTTATTTGTACTTCATCGGCTTTCTCAATGCTACTTTTCAAGGTCTGCTCGCTTACTTATGTATATAACGCTTTTGATGATGTCCATTTTTATGCTTCGATACATATCAAGAGTTTATTTTGATTATCACGAACTCAGGGTACTTTATTCTATGAGTATATGGACATGTGTTTTAATTGCCGTAATAGGCGTCTCTATCTATCCAGCTCGCCAAACCTTGAAGTACTTTGCTGAGCGTAAAGAACGGTCATATGAGTAATTTACCTTGGTATAGGTGCTCATACCAATGAGTGCAATTAATGAATTTATGCATCGTTTAGCTTGGATACATCATTACTTTGAGTTAGCTATCATTGCTTGGTTCCTTATTACCCAGTTTCCTAAGCATCAATGGTCGCTATTTACCGCCCACCATCAGCAGCTAAACTCAATGCAACAACATGAAATGCATTCTTGTTTTATTACCATTGTCATTGGTTGCTTTTTCCATATGCTGAGTAGGGAAGTCGAGTTGTTTTTACTTGCATATGACATAGAGCACGTTATGCATATAAAAATTTTTTACGTTGGTCTCATGATATATGATTTTATCTATATACTGACACTTTATATTGTTCATCGCTTAAAAGGATGTTTGTTCTCAAAAGCTACACGTATAGTGATGTATATGCTCCTTATTTTTATGGGCCTTCTCTTTATGCAGTTAATCGCTAGAGGCTATTTTGATTATCACGAGCTTAAAATTTTTTATAAAGTGGGTGGTTTCACTGTTAACACGCTTGCTGTTTTAGCGCTATCCATCTACCCCATTCGTCAAACCCTAAAATACTTTGCTGAGCGTCGTGAGCGAGCTTGTGAATAAGTTGTCGCTTAATAGGTATAAAAAACGATGAGTGCCATTAATGAACTGATGCATCATTTGGGGTGGATACACAACTACTTTGAACTCGTCATCGTATTGTGGTTTTTGGTCACTCAATTCCCTAAACACAAATGGTCGCTATTTTATGCTCACCACAGACAGCTTAAATCAATGCAACACCATGAGATGCATTCTTGTTTTATGACATCATTAGTTGTTGTTTTTCATATACTAGGTGGAGAAGTGGAGGCGTACCTTATTGCCTACAAAATAGAGTATTCGATGCACATAAAGGTTTTTTATGTGGGTGTGATGCTGCATATGTTTGTGTATATGTTAGCACTATATACTGTACATCGGCTACGTGGTTGCCTTATCTCAAAAACAGCGCGGATATGTCTCTATATGGCGTTAGTCAATATGTCCTTTATGTTTATGCTATTGATTAGCAGTGGATATTTTGATTATCACAAGCTGATAAATATTTATAGAGTGGGTGGTGTTACCGCTAATACTATCGCGATTGCAGCGCTATCCATCTACCCCATCCGCCAAACCCTCAAGTACATTGCTGAGCGCCGTGCGCGCGTCGAGGTGAGTCACTTAAAAGGCATATAAGAATGAATGATTTTTTATATCAGTTGGGATGGATTTTAAAAGGATATGAATTGATACTCGTGCTTTGGTTTGTAATTGCTCTTTTTCCACAACAATAAGTGGTATTTGTTTTTTGCCTCAGGTCGTTCGATTAATACGCTAGAGCTACATGAAATGCACTCAAATTTTATGGCTACCATCTTGTTTACTGCATCTCACTTGGTTTCTAGTGAAATTGAAAGGTATCTACTTGTCGTTGAATTTAAGCATATTACCCGCATTCAAGTTTTTTACACTGGCTTAATAATTTTTCAGTTTCTATGGTTAGTTGCTTTATTCATTCTGCACCGAATGCGGTGCTGCTTGTTTTCAAGAGCGTCAAGAATGTACTTTTATACAACAGTTGTTTTTATGGCTCTATTGTTGATGCAGTTAATAGCAAGAGGGTATCTTGACTATCATCAACTGAATATGGTCTACACCATAGGTGGTTGGATGTGTAATCTGATGATGGTCTCAGCGCTATCCAGCTACCCCATACGTCAAACCCTAAAATACTTTGCTGAGCGTCGTGAGCGCGCGTTGATGTAATTCATCCAAAAGGCCTATAAATGAATGAACTTTTATTACAAATCAGTGACTTTTTAATGGTTTACTTAGGCCTGCTGGTAGTTTGGTTTTTGGTCGCTCAGTTTCCTCGTTATAAATGGTCATTGTTTTATTCGCGTTTTGGGACATTGGGCTCGATGGCGCAGCATGAAATGCATTCGTGTTTTATGACCTTAATCACATTTACTGGGTTTTATGTGTTTGGCATTGAAGTAGAAGATTATTTACTCAGTGCTAGCTTTGAACAAGTGAGCAGAATCCAGCTGTTTTACACCGGCTTGATGGTGGCACAGTTTGTCTTTTTAGTGGCGTTATTTTGTCTGCATCGACTGCGTGGTTGCCTATTTTCAAAAACAACACGCATCGTGATGTATATGACCATGCTGTATATGGCGCTGCTGTTCATGCAGCTCATCGCCCGAGGGTATTTTGACTATCATCACTTGAATTTTGTGCACTCTACAGGCGTGTGGGTGTCGAATATTATCTCAGTGATTGCGATGTCGCAGTATCCTGTGCGGCACGCGGCGCGTGCTTTAGCTCAGTTGCACGCACAATTCGTGAAGAAATGAGGTTAACAAAACAGGATGCGAAAAAGGCTGGCGGCGGATGCCGCCATACCTTAGTAAGCTTGCCAAAGCCCGCTTACTCTCACGCAATAACTGGGAGCCAACTAGAGTTCAAAGTAGTTGGTAAAAAACTTATAGAGTTCTGTGCCTTGATTCACCGACGCCGAGGCAAAGTGCAAGATGGCAATGGCGTCTTTGTCAAACTGAATAGCCTGTAGAGGCTGCTCGGACAAATAACGTTCCATGCGTAAAATATGGGCGATGGTATCACCCGCTTTAATATGCCCACCTAGTTCAGCCTTGTACTCCACCATCCCCCCCATGGGGGCATAAAATGCAACATAGTCATCAAGCATGCAGCCATAGCGCGCCATGTCTTTGGGTTGGAAAGGTGAGTGCAGCAAAGCCTCTTTGTAGGTCAGGTAACTTAGAATGCTGCTGGCATCATTGTTTGCTTCCGCCAAGTCGATTTTTTCTTGAGAGCCAAGCTCTACAGTAAAGGCTTCGACTAATACGGGCACTTCACGACCATGTTGTTTAAATGCTTCACTGAGTGACCACCAAGGGCAAAAGCTGGCTTCATCTAATGCGCCGCCAAACTCATTGGGGATCAACAGCACATGTTCGATATCAAAATAGCGGGCGCTTGGTTTGGCATACTCTGGACAATACAGATGCTTGGCAGAAATAGGCCCGGTGTGCAGGTCTAGCACAATATCCGCTTCATGGGCCAAGCGCTGTAAGTTAAGAGCAATACGCTTGCCTGTGTTGATGCTGTATGCAGGGCCATCTAAAATTGCTTGGGTTTGCTCTACCAACAGGGTTTTGAATGCCTGTTTGATCTCATCCAGTGAGCTATCCAAGTGTGTGGCAACAAATTCATCAACCAACTTGGTGTGGTTATGGTACATGCGATTCCAGTTGGTGCCCGTGATTGGGTCGAAGCGGCCTAGGGTGAATTCCCCTGATTTTTGATTGCAGCCGATGGGGTTGGCATACGGCACTAGGGTAATGTCACTGGCTAAGGTTTGCTGTTTTAGTTGCTCAAGCAATTGGTAAATAACGGCATTGCCTTGTACTTCAGCGCCATGCATATTGGCTTGAATATACACCTTTGGGCCGCTGCCATTGCCCGTCATTCGGTAAACCGGAATGGTTAGTGGTAAGCCATTGGCAATTTCACCCACTTGAATATTTTCTTGGCTAATTGGGTTCATCGCTTTATTACCTCAAATACGTATCGGCAGTTTGCGCGTGCCTTACACACTGCACTTGGCCTTGTTCAAGCACATATTCCGCTGGCAGCTCATGGCATAAAAAGTACGGCATGCTTTCGGTAAAGCCGTAAGCGCCACATTGACTGAACACCAGCCAGTCATGTTCATTGATGTCACTTGGCAAAGTGTGACGGCCTAAGTGATCGAGCGCGGTACACAAAGGCCCATGGATCAGATAGCTTCTCGCACTGGCGTTTGACTCGCGTAATAAGGTGCATGGAAAAGCCTGACTGGTCACAGCGGGGCGCAGAACGTGGTTAATACCGCCAGCCACAATCAGTTGATGTTCGCCGTAGTTTTGTTTTTGTTCTATGACAGGATTCACATAGTGACCGCATTCGCCTACCGCATAGCGGCCCAGCTCCATCCATAATTCTTCAACGCCCGATGACGCTTTAATGGTCGCCAGCGCATCGACTAAATGTGACCATGAAAGTGAGTTGTCGGCGTTGCTGTATGGAATGCCTAAGCCGCCGCCTAAATCTAAAATGCGTAACGCAAAACCAAGGTCGTGTGCCAGTTGTTTAAGTGGTGGCACCATTTGCGACCACAATGAAGCCAGCTTCTCTGTGCTGAGCATATTGCCCCACTGGAAAATATGCAGGCCGGCAAAATCAAGCGCTTCGAACGAGGTAATATCCAAAGCTTGCCATTGTTCAGTGCCGAGCCCAAACGGCGTTAAGCTATCGCCGCCCAGTGGGTTTTTCTCTCCCTCGGGCCAGCGTAGCTGCACGCGCAGTAATACGCGCAGTTGTACATTGTGTTCTGTGGCGGCTTGATTAAGCCAAGCCACTTGATTGTGACTTTCTGCCACAAAGGTGCGAACACCTTGTGACAAAAAGTGCTGGATCTGCCTTTTTGATTTGGCAGGCCCCGTGTTGAGCACGCGCGAGGGGCAAACACCTTGAGCCAACACTTGGTTGAGCTCTCCAGAACTTGCTACGTCAAAATCAAACCCAGCTTTATCCAGCGTTTGTATAATTTTCGACAGTGGATTGGCTTTTACTGCGTACCATAACTTGACCACCGATTGCTCGGTGAGTGGCTTAAGGTGCGCTAGTAGCGCGTCTAAGTCGTAAACAAAAAACGGTGTTTGCTCGGTTTGGGTGATGGTTTCAATCACCTGACGATGTGCGGTGCTCAAAAAGGGCATTAGCGTAATACCTCTTCCAACTCTAATGACGCATCGCTTTTTTCATCGCGGTATTTAACGATCAGCGCACACGACATGCTCAAGCCTTGCTCGCGACCCCATGCGCTAGATGATGGACGAGAACCCGGGATCACAATGGCGTTTTGCGGAATGGGTTCACCTTTGTCTAATACACGTTCGTTTACACAGTCATAAACCGGAATGGTGGCAGACAAGCGTACGCCCGGTGCCAATACAGCGCCTTTTTTAACGACTACCCCTTCAACAATCACACAGCCAGCGCCAATAAACGCATCGTCTTCAATCACAACAGGGCTTGCACCAATGGGCTCTAATACACCACCGAGTTGAACAGCCGCACTTAAATGTACATTTTTGCCTACCTGTGCGCACGAACCGACTAACGCATGGCTATCTACCATGGTGCCTTCATCGATAAATGCGCCAATGTTGACGTAAGCTGGTGGCATGATGATGGTGCCAGAAGCAACATGCGCGCCACGGCGAACACTAGAGCCACCCGGTACCATACGTACACCGGCATCAGCGGCAAAGCCTTGTGGTGCTAAGTTGTGCTTATCAACAAAGCCGCCCGGAAACTCGGTATTGGTGCCATTTTTGAAGGCTTCTAAAATACCTTGCTTTACTTCTACGTTGGCATGCCAATTGCCGTTTTCGTCTTGCGTTGCAGCACGAACAGTGCCGTTTTCTAAATTATTTAGTAGTTCTAACCAGCTCATAATGATTGCCTTAATTCCAAGATAAAATTGATTCGTTTGCGTTGTTAAGTGCTTGGCTGCAAGGCAGCTCAAGGTGCGTCAAAGGTGGGCGCAGGTTTGGCGTGGCCAACTTACCTTGTTCATGCATGAGTACTTTGACGGGAATAGGATTGGCGACGGCAAACAAGGTGTTCACTGCGTCCGTCCAGGTAGTAAATAAGTTGGGGAATGTACCTGCCAAAGAGCGGCGCACAAATTCAGCGGTTTGCTCAGGCCAAGCATTGGCAGCCACCGACACTAACCCAGCGGCACCTGCTTGGGCAAAGTAGGGCATTAGTGCGTCGTCGCCGCTGAAAATGGCCACATTCGGTGCGGCTCTGCGAAATGCTTCAAAGGTGGCAATATCGCCACTGGCCTCTTTGACCGCCCAAAGGTTGCTGTGATGTTTTAGGTTGTCGAGTACTTGAGGGCTGATCGCAACAGCACTGCGTCCGGGCACGTTGTAAATCATGCAAGGGCGGTCTGTTGCGCCAAGCAATGCATCAAACCACTGCGTTTGTCCGACCACACCGGGTTTGGCATACAGCGGAGAGCCAAGTAAGTAGGCATCAACAGGTAAGCTGTCACAAAATGCCAACCACTCGAGTTGCTCAGCGAGGTTAAAACCACCGACGGCGACCATGATAGGCACTGATGGCGCAAGGTCACAAACGAACTCAACAATGGCGCGCTGTTCGGCTTGACCTAGGGCCAATCCTTCACCAGTGCTACCTAAAATTAATAGGCCATTGTTGGCGCTTTGCTGCTCAGCAACGAGTGCTTTAAGCGTATTGTAGTCAACTTGGTTATGTACATCGAAAGGCGTAACCAAAGCCGTCCATAACGGATAATTGGATAAATCGAATTGTGAATTCATCTCTACCGAACTTATATCTTGTTCGGAGTTTAGGCGGGTGTCCAAACTTCGAACAGTTAAAATTCGAAGAGCAATGGACTTAAAAATGATAAGGCAACAGGCCTTATTATTCTAAGACCAGAAGCTCTCCACCAAACTGAGTTGTTTTGTGTTTAGCACAAAACAATTGGTGACAGTCGCTGGGATTCAGCCCAGTCGCCCGAAGTTAACGCAACGCAAATGCAGCCAACTTCTCGGCGTTAATTCCCCTCATTGTGTGTCATTGGAGTTTGCTCTCCTCAACACAATTACCTGAATAACGCACCTCTTCCAGCCCTCAACTAAGCCTTTAGGGCTTAGTTTCAAAAATAGGGTGAGCGCGCATTGAAACACTTTAGCCGTCTAGGTGTCAAGTGCAATTGTCGTATTTTGAACTACACTGGTGGGAGCAAAAAAATTTCTTGAGATGCTATGTCTAAACTGATCAGAGGGATCCGCTTTCGTTATATTTTGGCGGTAACAGCGTTAGCGTTACTAGTGACCTTGGCAACTGGGTTTATGCAGTATTTATTGTTTAATAAACAAGATGATGCCGAGGTTATTAACATTGCGGGCATGCAACGGATGCTGTCGCAAAAAGCGTTGTTGCACGCACAATTCTTAGCTCATACAGATACCGATAATCAAACGCGAGAAGATGCCGGCAAGCAGCTAAATAAAGTGATAGATAGATTTGAGAAAAACCATCAATTTCTAGTATCAAACATTACTACTCACGCATCGAAACCTCTCTCTGATTTGTATTTTTCTTCCCCTATTAGTTTGGATGAACGCAGTAGACAATTTGTTCGTCATATTCGAGCATGGCAACTTGATAACACGGCACAATTGGGTGTGTTATATACGCAATCTCAGCAGCTTTTGCCAGATCTGGATGGTGCCGTCAAATTGTTTGAACAACAGGCGAATGAGCGAATCGCTGTATTACGTTATGTTGAGTTATCGATTTGGATCGTGGCTATTTTGCTGTTGATTTTTGAGGTTAAATTTATTTTTAAACCGATGGAAGCGATGGTGCGTCAAGGAATTGATGAACTCAAAGAGCAAAAGCAACAAACTCAGCTAGCACTGAATGTTAAATCACGCTTTTTAGCGCGAGCGAGTCATGAATTGAGAACGCCTTTACAGGCGATTTTGGGTTATCTCGAACTATATCAACAAGAGAAACAAGCGCAACAGCTTAGGCAAGTAGCGGCGTCAGCCAAACAGCTTCATGTGTTGATCAATGAGATGCATGATTTTAGTAAATGGTCGAACGATAACATCAAAATAGAACAAACAGTCGCCTACTTGCCAGCAACGATTGATACGGTGATCACCCCCTATCAGCTTGTCGCAGATAGAAAGGGCTTAAGCTTGACCGTGCACATTGCACAAGGGTGTGAACAGGCTGTGTTATGTGATCATCAACACTTTGCATGGGTTTTGTCTCAGCTTGTTGATAATGCAATCAAGTTTAGTGAGCAAGGAGAAATCCAAGTGAGTGCTCAGATCCATAATGAATCGCAACAAGCAATCTTGGTGGTATCTGTCAAAGATCAAGGACAAGGATTTTCAGATGAGATATTGCAAACGCTCAGTTCAGGCAGTGAAGAGGATAACCACTTCCAAGGGATGCAACTCGGTCTTACGCGTTGTCAGTTGGTTATAAATGCATTGTCTGGGCAAATGGAGGTGAGTAATGACTCTACTGGTGGTGCTCAGGTCGTCATTAGCATTCCCATTGAGTTTGCAGCAAACGCAAAGCCTGAAGCCAGCATAACTGTGGCAGGCAAAATGGCATTATTGGTTGAAGATAATGCGGTCAATGCCATTGTTATCAAAAAATTACTGCATGATATCGGGTTTACGGTTGAGCATGCTGAACACGGCCAAGCCGCGTTAGACATATTGCAACAGCATAATTTTGATGTGATTTTTATGGATTTAAATATGCCGTACATGGATGGTTATGAGGCAATAGAAAAAATTCGCACGCAGTTAATGTTGCAAACAACGGTGATCATTGTCACCGCAAATAACGAAGAGCAAGACTTAGACAAAGCAATGGCATTAGGTGGTGACGGCTACATCATAAAACCCCTCACTGCGCCTGCTATTAAGCAAGCGCTGCTTAAGTTAGGGGTGACTGTGCACAGAGATAAAACCCATACGAGTTGAAATTATTGTGGCGTCTGATTGTACGAGTTTGTTACTCGAGATACTGAGAATCCTGCCTGTTGTAGTTGTTTGATCAGGCCGTGTTTTTCAGGCAAGTGTAATGCGCCTACAGCAATGAACAGTGATTGTTTCGACAACAGCGAGGGGAGCTGTTTCATCCACGCCTTATTACGCGCTATCAACATGATTTGCTCGCTAAATTGTCCGTATTTTGAATCGTCAAAGCTCATTTTGTAGTACTGAGCAAGCTTGTTCATGTCACCGTGTTTCCATGCCTGCACCAAATCAACAAAGTATGTGTCTAAGTCATTCATATGCTTGAATGTTTCCTCAAGCATCGCGTTGCTATGTGCCTCTAGGGATTTGAATATGCTTAACTGCTGGGCCAGAGTTTCAAGCTCTAGAATTGGTTTGTTTTGCTGCGTAGCATATTCCAGTATTTGTTTGTCTATGCCTTGGTGTTCACTAAACCCGAGCTGTTGATATTCAATTTGTAGCATGGTGATCATCACAGCCCACGGGCTATGACGCGCAAACAGTTTTATGTCTACACCTTTTTTCTGAAAGTAACTGGTGAGCTTTTTGTAGTTGTCTGCAGTTAAGGCGCCAGCCAATGTTTGCTCTGCTGGTAGTAACATATATTGGGCTGATTGTTGTTGGATCTCTGCAGGAGATAAGGCGGCGATGTTCACTTCTACAAGGACCTTATCGCTGCTTTCAATCGCTTTCAAAACCTGATTTGGTAATCCTTGCATGTCGGGTGTGCCAACATGTACGGTGCCGAACAGATAAGACGTTCGTCCATCTTTTTCTACTTTAAAAAGTGCGGGTGACGCTTGGCTTAATTGGCAAGCAAAAAGAGCAAAGCACAGGAGTGAAAAAACACTGAATCTAGCGAGTAATGTGCGCATATGTGTACCTAGTTTATTTGTGTTAGCGCATTGTAGGCATGGTTTTTGGCAACGCTCAAAAATTTCATAGACATTTTTACGAAATTAGCTCTGTTGTAAATACGACTCAACTCATTAACTTTTATACATATAGTTTTTGATTTGAATTTTCTATTTTGATATGGTTGTTTTGTGGGTTTTTTTATTCCTTTTGTGGTTTATTAAACTTTTATTTAGCATAGATTTTATGGTTGACTTAAAAGTGTCCACGGGTTACTAATAGAAAAAGGAACAGGTTAGCGCATTGTCGTCGCTAACCAGCAACAAAAAATTTATTTTGGTGATACAAAACATGCTAACAACAGCACTTATCCTAGTCGTGATTATCAACGTGGTGATTATTATTACCGCGGGGGCTGGTTAGTGCTAAAAGAAAAGTATTAGCAAAGAAAGCCCCCCGCACTGAAAAGTTCGGGGGGCTTTTTCGTTTTAGGATCAAATTTAATTAATTACAGCAAGCTAGTGGCAATGAGGATGACAATGACAGGCGCACAATTACTAATAGATTTATTAGCCAAACATGGCGTTAAAGAGGTATTCGGCTATCCCGGTGGCGCGATCATGCCAATTTACGATGCCTTGTATGGAGCGCCAGTGAAGCATTACTTAACTCGGCACGAGCAAGGGGCGGGCTTTGCGGCAGTCGGGTATGCACGCAGCACGGGCAAACTCGGCGTTTGTTTTGCCACATCCGGACCAGGTGCAACCAACCTGATCACGGCCCTTGCCGATGCGATGATGGATTCAGTGCCATTGCTTGCTATTACAGGACAGGTACCCACCGCGGCTATCGGCTCCGATGCGTTTCAAGAAGTAGACGTATTGGGCATGTCGCTGTCATGCACCAAACACAGTTACATGGTTGAGCGCGCTGAAGACTTGGCGGAGGTGCTGCAAGAAGCGATGCATTTAGCGCAGTCAGGTCGCCCAGGCCCTGTTCTTGTTGATATTCCTAAAGACATCCAACTTGCGCAAGTACCATTTCATCCATGGCTGGCGCTTGAAGAAGAGCAACCTAAAGCGTCACCTACAGAGGTGCAAAAAGCAGAAGCCTTATTGGCGCAAGCGAAAAAACCTGTTGCGTATGTAGGCGGTGGAGTGCAAAACGCCGATGCACAAGCTCAACTGATGCAGTTTTTAGAAAAAACTCAAATGCCAGCCGTGTCGACACTCAAAGCACTTGGCAGTGTGTTACCCGAGTACCAATATGACTTAGGCATGCTAGGTATGCATGGTGGTCAAGCTGCCAATATCGCGGTGCAAGAGTGCGACTTGTTGGTGTGTATCGGTGCACGTTTTGATGATCGAGTAACGGGCAATTTAGCGAAGTTTGCCTCGAAAGCGGACGTGATCCACTTAGACATTGACCCAGCGGAAGTCGGTAAACGCAAACCCGCTCAAGCGTCCCTTATCGCAGATTTAAAAGAGTCTATTCCTCAGCTCGCTTGTTTTGTGACTGATAGTGAGTGGCTAGCGACCATCTCTGACTTAAAACAGCAGCATGCGTGGCGATATGATTACCCAGGAGAGCGTGTATTTGCGCCGCGTTTGCTAAACCAATTAAGTCAAAAAATGCCAAATACGGGGGTGGTGTGCTGCGATGTTGGTCAGCACCAAATGTGGGTGGCGCAACACATGAAGTTTACCCATCCGTCTAACCACCTAAGCAGTGGCGGTGCAGGCACCATGGGCTTTGGCTTGCCTGCTGCGATTGGGGCACAGATTGCGCGTCCGGACGATATGGTGATCACTGTCTCTGGTGATGGCTCAATTATGATGAATATCCAAGAGTTAGCGACCATTCGTCGTAATAACTTACCCGTAAAAATAGTGATCCTCGATAACCAGCGTCTGGGCATGGTTCGTCAGTGGCAGCAATTGTTTTTTGAGGGCCGCTACAGTGAAACCAATTTATCCGACAACCCAGATTTTGTGGCGTTAGCAGCCGTTTTTGGGATCCCGGGACAAACCATCACGCATGCGAATGAAGTGGATGATGCTATCGATGCACTTGTTTCAAGTGAAGGGCCTTACATACTACACGCGTGTATTGATGATAAAGAAAATGTATGGCCTCTGGTTCCGCCAGGTGCTGCAAATGATGAAATGATGACGGAGAAAGTTTAATGAAACACCAATTAACTGTTGCAGTAAAAAACCAAGCCATCGCAGTAGAGCGCTTTTTACGAGTGGCTCGTCACCGTGGATTTCGTCTTACACACTTAGAATTAGAGGGAAAAGATGAGCTGTTCCAAGTCAAAATGACGGTCGACAGTGATAAACCCATCTATCTATTAACGTCACAACTGAGTAAGCTTGTAGAGGTGCAGCAAGTGAATTTGCACACACTACAGCAACAGGCAATATAAATATTTTATTTTAGAAAAGAATAATCAAGGTATTACATAATGACAAAAACATCGGAATTAATTTGGCATAACGGCGAGATGATCCCTTATGAGCAAGCAACAACCCATATTTTGAGCCACGCAATACATTATGGTAGCTCTGTGTTTGAAGGGATCCGCGCATACGATACGCCAAAAGGTCCGGCTATTTTCCGTCTTAAAGATCACATCAAGCGTCTTTATGACTCAGCGAAAATCTACCGCATAGAGATCCCATTCACTGAAGATGAACTGATGCAAGCATGTAAAGACGCGGTAAAAGCCAATGGCTTTACCAATGCATACTTACGTCCTTTCGCATTTTTAGGGAATGTGGGCTTAGGTGTACACCCTAAGTCTCATAAAGCCGATGTGAGTGTTGCAGCGATGGAATGGGGCACTTACTTGGGCGATGGTAGTTTAGAAGCAGGTGTTGACGCGTGTATTTCATCATGGACGCGTCTTGCACCCAATACCATGCCTACAGGCGCGAAAGCGGGTGGTAACTACTTATCATCACAGCTGATCACCGCAGAAGCGAAGCGCCACGGTTATGTTGAAGGTATCGCCCTTGATGTCAATGGCTACTTGAGTGAAGGTGCAGGCGAAAACCTATTTGTGATCAAAAATGGGGTGTTATTCACGCCACCTACGACTGCTTGTATTTTACCTGGTTTAACACGTGACACCATCATGAAGCTTGCGCGCGAGCGTGGTTATGAAGTGCGTGAAGAAGCGATTGCTCGTGAAGCATTGTATCTTGCAGATGAGTTCTTTATGACAGGCACCGCGGCAGAAGTTACACCGGTGCGTAGCGTTGACCAGATCCAAATCGGTGAAGGTAAGCGAGGACCTATCACGGCTGAGCTACAGCAAGCGTATTTCGAGTTAGTTAAAGGCCAAAGCGAAGACAGCAATGGCTGGTTAGACTATATCAACGAGTAAAAATTGTTTGGGCCATCATCCGGTGGCCCATTTTTTGGGAATGAGGAAAGCCGCTGCCACAACCGGCATCGCATCAACAAGGGGTAAACACCATGGCTAAATTAAGAAGCAAAACAACCACTGAAGGCAGACAACGTGCAGGTGCTCGCGCACTGTGGCGTGCAACGGGCATGACAGACAGTGACTTTGAAAAACCAATTATCGCCGTGGTGAATTCGTATACCCAGTTTGTGCCGGGTCATGTGCATTTGAATCAGCTCAGTGATTTAATGGCGCAGACCATTCGTGATGCAGGCGGTGTGCCGCGTGAGTTTAATACCATTGCGATTGACGACGGTATTGCCATGGGCCATGGCGGTATGCTCTATTCCTTGCCTTCTCGAGATTTGATAGCTGATTCTGTGGAGTACATGGTCAATGCTCACTGTGCCGATGCGATGGTGTGTATTTCTAACTGCGATAAGATCACCCCTGGGATGTTATTGGCCGCACTGCGTTTAAATATTCCGGTTATTTTTGTGTCTGGCGGACCCATGGAAGCGGGTAAAACCCGTTTGGCCGATATCGATATTAAACTCGATTTAGTCGATGCGATGGTCAAAGGTGCCGATCCTAGTGTGAGCGATGAAGATTCCGAACAGGTTGAGCGCTCAGCGTGTCCGACTTGTGGCTCTTGTTCAGGTATGTTCACCGCGAATTCAATGAACTGTTTATTAGAAGCGCTCGGTTTAGCCTTACCGGGCAATGGCACTACCTTAGCCACGCACAAAGACAGACAGCAACTATACGAAGCCGCAGGTAAACGTATTTTGGCATTGTGTGATGAATATTACCGTAAGGACAATGAAGCGGTATTACCAAGAAATATTGCCAACCAAGCTGCTTTCACTAATGCAATGACGTTGGATATTGCAATGGGTGGCTCTTCAAATACGGTTTTACACTTGCTAGCGGCAGCGCAAGAGGGCGGTGTTGATTTTGATATGAGTGACATCGATAGACTGTCACGTAATACACCGTTTTTGTGTAAAGTGGCGCCAGCCACGCAGCAATATCATATTGAAGATGTGCACCGTGCCGGTGGCATCATGGGCCTTTTGAATGAATTAGCGAAAGGCGAAAGACTCGATTTAAGTGTGGGCCACGTTGCTGGTGGCACATTGGGTGAAGTAATCACACGCTGGGATGCAACGGATAGTAGTAACAGCAAAGCGCAAACCTTCTATCGAGCAGGACCTGCTGGCATTCGTACCACCAAAGCAATGAGCCAAGAGTATCGCTGGGATGAGTTGGATTTAGATCGTGAAAACGGCTGTATTCGCAGTATTGAGCACGCCTTTAGACAAGACGGTGGCCTTGCCGTCCTTTCCGGCAATTTAACCCCAGATGGCTGTATTGTGAAAAGCGCCGGTGTGGTTGATGAAATGCTCAACTTCACGGGCCCAGCTGTGGTATTTGAATCACAAGACGACGCGGTAGATGGCATTTTAAATGGCAAAGTTAGCAAAGGCGATGTAGTAGTGATCCGCTACGAAGGTCCAAAAGGTGGACCGGGTATGCAAGAAATGCTTTATCCAACCAGCTACCTTAAATCGATGGGACTGGATAAAGACTGTGCGTTATTAACAGATGGTCGCTTTTCTGGCGGTACATCAGGGCTATCGATTGGTCATGCTTCACCAGAAGCGGCCAGCGGTGGTGCATTAGCGCTGGTGGAAGATGGCGATTTAATTCAAATCGATATTCCAAATCGTGGTATTCACTTGCTACTGGACGACAGCCAAATGGCTGAACGCCGCGCGAAACAAGATGCCCGTGGCAAAGAGGCTTATAAGCCGCTCGACCGCCAACGTGTTGTGAGCCCTGCGCTAAAAGCATACGCATTACTCGCGACCAGTGCTGATAAAGGCGCTGTTCGTGACTTGGCTAAATTAGAGGAGCTGAGCTAGCCATGGTATCGCAAGAATTAGACTATTTTCGGGCGATAATCCAAGCGGATATGTCGCCGCTGGCTAAGGTGACTGAAGTCAGTGAAATGAAAGGCTTGTCGGAACGTCTAGGTCAAAATGTGTGGCTTAAACGTGAAGATCAGCAGCCAGTGTATTCATTTAAACTGCGTGGTGCGTATAACAAATTACGGCAGCTACCTCAGAACAGTTTAGTGATCACGGCGTCGGCAGGTAATCATGCTCAAGGTGTTGCTTTAAGTGCTGCACATTTAGGGCACAGAGCGATTATCGTGATGCCAGTGACGACTCCAGAGATCAAGGTTAACTCGGTGCGTAATTTGGGCGGCGAAGTGGTACTACATGGTCATAATTTTGATGCAGCAAAAGCCCATGCGTTTGAGTTAACGGAGCAGCATGGCGCAGTGTTCGTGCCGCCTTTTGATGATAAAGATGTGATTGTTGGTCAAGGAACGGTTGCACGTGAGCTGATGCAGCAATTACATGAGCTGGATGCTGTGTTTGTGCCTGTTGGTGGTGGTGGCTTGTTAGCCGGGATGGCTGTTTATATCAAATCTCTACGTCCAGATATCCAAATAGTGGGCGTTGAAGCAGAAGAAAGCGCTTGTTTAAAGGCCGCTTTAGAAGCGGGTGAGCCTGTTGAGTTAGAGCAAGTAGGCGGCTTTGCTGATGGTGTGGCAGTCAAGATCATTGGCAGTGAAACATTTCGTTTAGCACAAAAGTTTTGCGATGAAGTTGTTACGGTCAGCGCTGACGAAATCTGTGCCGCAGTTCAAGATATCTTTATTGAAACACGGGCGATTGCAGAACCTTCAGGTGCTTTATCTTTAGCGGGCCTTAAAAAATGGAGCCAACAAAATAAGCGAGCAGGATTGAATCTTGCTGCAGTTTTGTCGGGCGCAAACCTGAACTTTGATCGTTTGCGTTACATTGCTGAGCGTACCGCACTCGGCGCCAAAAACGAAGCGCTGTTTGGGGTGACCATTCCTGAAGAAAAAGGCAGTTTTAAGCGTTTTTGCCAATCATTAGGCGGTAGAGCAATCACCGAGTTTAACTATCGTTATGCAGGAGAGGGTGAAGCACAAATCTTTGTTGGTGTAGGTTTGCGTGGTGGGCAAATTGAGCTTGATGAGCTTAAAAGCCAACTCTATAAAAATGGGTATGCATTTGAGGACTTCTCAGACAATGAACTGGCGAAGTTACATTTGCGCTATATGGTAGGTGGCAAGCCACCGATTGCTTTGCAAGAGCGTTTGTTACGTTTTGAGTTTCCCGAGTACCCGGGCGCATTAGCACGCTTTTTAGATACTCTAGGCAGTGAATGGAATATTACGCTATTTCATTATCGTAACCATGGCGCTGCAGAAGGGAATGTACTCGCGGCTTTTGAAATTGCCAGTGGCGACTATGCTAAGTTTGATAGTCACTTGGCACAACTGGGTTATCAGTATATAGAAGAAACTAATAATCCCTGTTTCTCGCAATACTTACAAATGCCTACAGCGTTGCAGCGCCAAGCAGGCTAGTTTGCAAATACCCTCTACTTTTCTATAGTTATGGTTATTCGCATCTAGCAAGATAATGCAGGGAAGATAATGAAAACCATAATGTGTTTAGCGTGGCTATTGGCATGGTGTTTTGGCAATTTGAGTCACGCTAATGAGCACGTGGTCTTACAATTAAAGTGGCAACATCAGTTCCAATTTGCCGGCTATTACATGGCAAAAGAAAAAGGCTTCTATGAACAAGCTGGCTTAGACGTCAGCATTGTAGAAGCTGACCTAAATAACCCTGATACGCAATTTAAAGTGCTCGCAGGACAGGTGCAATTTGGTGTGACACATTCGGGCATTCTTAAATCACGAATGGACGGTAAACCACTGGTAGCGCTGGCCGCAATACTCCAATCTTCACCTTACTGCTGGATGGTTAAGGCCAACTCGGATATTTATTCCCCCACAGATTTTTCAGATAAGCGGATCAGCTACTTGGGGCGCTCAGAAAATGCCGAGTTACTCATGATGTTGAGGCAAGCTGGTATTGATGTATTTAAGCTACCTTTGTATGCAGGACTTCGCCCATTGGAAGATTTTGAAAAAGGGATATTTGATGCGTTGCAGGTGTATATCACCAATGAACCTTTTCAAATGCGCCAACAAGGGATTATGACCCGTCAGATCTGCCCAAAGCAGTATGGTTTGAATGTGTATGGTGATATTTTGTTTACCAGTGAAAATGTGATTGCACAAAAGCCGAAAATGGTCGAAAAATTTCGCCAAGCGAGCCTGAAAGGGTGGCGATATGCCATGCTGCATATGGATGAAAGTATTGAAGTGATTTTGCGTCAGTACAATCCGCAAAAGACGAAAGCGCAGTTAGCGTATGAAGCGGACACGCTCAGAGATTTTATCTTACAGGCGGGGATCCCCATTGGCAGCATGTCAGAGATCCGCTGGCAATGGATAGCGCAACTATATGAATATGATATTGATAAGGCACATGCTGTAATAAGTAAGTTTATTTACCATCCTACAAGTAAGCCGAACTCTTACCCTTGGTCTTGGATGTTGATCATTGCTTCAATACTTACTTTGTTGTGCATTCCTTTATACTTGCACCTTATTTTTTCTAAAAAGCAGCAATACCGCATCACCAGTGCAACACAGTCGAGTAAAAAACAGGTAGAATAACGCTTTTATATGTAGTGCTGTGCCTATTATGCATCTCTTATCGCGGTTTAAAAAGTTAGACGAATTACTTACGCAATCTCAAGCGTATTGGCAGTTAGTTGCCTTTGAGTTTGACACTTTGCCGTGGAATGAAGCGCTTAATACTTGGTTAATGTCGCTAAGTGATGAACAGGTCACTCAGCTCGATGCTGATCAGCAGCAACTGCAATTATCACTCAGTCAGTTTATTCCTCAGTTAAAAGAACTCGATACGCTTCTTCATTTAGCGCTTCACGCGCATCCCAGAACACAACTGCCATTTTGGTTGAGTAACGGCATTAAAGGGCGCAAATTAGAGCAATTACAAGACTTTGTGAGTCATATTGAAGATGCCCGCTATCCGGTTTTGGAGTGGTGTGCAGGAAAAGGTCACCTAGGGCGCATTTTAGCGTTTAGTGGCGCGCCACATGTGCATAGCATCGAGCTACAAGCCTCACTTTGTGAGCAAGGGCAACAAAGTGCCAATAAGCAAAATTTAGCGATGACGTTTAGTTGTGCAGATGTGCTTAAAGACAACACACAGCCACATTTTTTTGAGCAACAACATGCGGTTGCTTTACACGCCTGTGGTCGACTCCATCAAGTTTTTATGAAACAAGCGGTTTCTGCCGGGGTGAAAAAGATAAGCCTATCGCCTTGTTGCTATCATTTGTTTACAGAGCCGACCTACCAGGCCATGAGTGAACCTGCTAAACACAGTGCGTTGCGCTTAACGCACAGCGATATGAAATTAGCGTTGCAGGAAACCGTCACAGCGCCCGAGCGTGTTGGTCGAGTAAGAAAAACAGAAGTGACTTGGCGCTTGGGGTTTGATGCGCTCAGACGTGATGTAACGGGTGAGGCCGAGTATGTGAGCGTACCGTCAGTGAATAAAGCCATTTTTTCTGGTGAATTTGCCGATTTTTGCCAATGGGCGGCTGAGCAAAAAGGCGTGGCGTTACCTGCTGAGTGTGACTATGCACATTACTTACGGTTAGGACGACAAAGAAAGCAGGTTACAGATAGAATTGAGCTGGTAAGACATGCATTTAGACGCGCGATTGAGATCTGGTTGGTCCTCGATAGGGCTTTATATTTGCAAGCATCTGGGTATGATGTCGATATTCAAGAATTTTGTCATAAACAGCTAACGCCCAGGAATATTCTAATCCTCGCTACGGCAAACTAGAGGAAAGCACATGTGCTCGCTTGATCATTTACTTAATAATAACCAGCAATGGGCAAAACGCACTCAGCAGCGTGATCCTGAGTTTTTCAAAAAATTGGCGGGCCAACAAAACCCAGACTACTTGTGGATTGGCTGTTCTGACTCACGTGTGCCAGCGAACGAAATTGTCGATCTCATGCCGGGTGAACTGTTTGTTCATCGCAATGTGGCTAACGTGGTGGTTCATACCGATCATAATTGCTTATCCGTTATGCAGTACGCAGTCGAAGTACTGAAAGTAGAGCACATTATGGTAGTAGGGCACTACGGTTGTGGTGGTGTACAAGCGGTGTTGGACGAAGCCCGTTTCGGTTTAATTGATAACTGGTTGCGTCATGTGGCCGATGTTAAAGAAAAACATCAAGCATTACTTGCCTCTGTAGCCCTTGAAAGGCGTTGTGCCGCTCTGTGTGAACTCAATGTGATTGATCAGGTGAGAAATGTTTGTCTTACCAATGTGGTACAAGATGCATGGCAAAGAGGGCAAGAACTGACGATCCATGGTTGGGTTTATGGCCTAGCAGATGGTTTGCTGCATGAAGTGCAAGCACAAACCACAGCGCTTGAGCACGTTAATGCGGCTTATGCTCAAGCGGTGGAGCAAGTGGCAAAACGTTATTTATAACGATTTACTCAGCGTTGTCGTCTTGTTGCGCTAACTTCGCTTCAAGTGTAGCCACTTTTTCTTCTAACTCGGCTAACTTTTCTCGTGTGCGGATCAAGACTTTGCTTTGAATATCAAACTCTTCTCGGCTAACAAAATCCATTTCTGCTAGTTTGTTTTGGATCACTTGTTTGGTTTTAGATTCAAATGTGTCCGCTAAATTCTTTACACCTTGTGGCATATTATTAGAAATTTGCTTAGCAATTTCTTCTATCTTTGCAGGGTTAATCATGACAAGTCCTTATTTAAAAGTGTGTGTTCATATTAGCAAATGCTTTGCTGAGCGCCTAGGCGCATCGAGCGCTTTAAGTTAAAATGCGCTCTTCGGTAGCTCAAAGTATCCTTAGTAATGAAACTCAATCCAAAACAAGATGAAGCGGTAAAATACATCAGTGGTCCATGTCTGGTGCTGGCTGGCGCAGGCTCGGGTAAAACCCGTGTGATCACCAATAAAATTGCTTACCTCGTACAAAAGTGTGAATATCAAGCCAAAAATATTGCTGCCGTCACGTTTACTAATAAGGCTGCTAAAGAAATGCGTGAGCGTGTCTCTCAAACGCTCGGTAAACAAGAGTCAAAAGGCTTATGGGTTTCTACTTTTCATACTTTGGGATTGGAAATCATCAAAAAAGAGTTAAAGACGCTGGGGTATAAATCGAATTTCTCCTTACTTGACGATCAGGATACCAACCAGCTACTCAGCGAGTTAACCGAAAAAGAGTTGGAAAAAGACAAAGATTTACTCAATTTGTTGAAGATGCAAATCGGTAACTGGAAAAATGAACTGATCTTACCGCAGCAGGCTATCGCGCAAGCCAGAGAGCCGCAAAAGGCCTTGTTTGCGCAGTTGTATGCCCGTTATCAAACACAGCTTAGAGCCTATAACGCTTTTGATTTTGATGACTTGATCATGGTACCGACGCTGTTGTTGTTACAAAGCGCGGACGTCAGAGAACGTTGGCAAGCACGTTTTCGCTATCTGTTGGTGGATGAATATCAAGATACCAACACCAGCCAGTATCAGCTGGTTAAATTGTTAGTAGGTGAGCGAGCCCGATTTACAGTGGTAGGGGATGATGATCAGTCCATTTATTCTTGGCGTGGTGCTAAACCGCAAAACTTGGTGCTGCTTTCAAAAGATTTTCCCGGACTGCGCTTAATTAAACTAGAACAAAATTATCGTAGTTGCCGCCGCATTCTCAAAGCGGCCAATATCTTGATCGCGAATAACCCCCATGAGTTTGATAAGCAGCTATTCAGTGAATTGGAAAATGGCGACCCTATTCGTGTGATCGCAACGCGTGATGAAGAACATGAAGCGGAGCGAGTTGTTGCGGAAATCATTTCGCATAAGTTTATGAAGCGCACCAGTTATCGAGATTATGCGATTTTGTACCGAGGTAATCACCAAGCCAGAGTGTTTGAAAAGTCGCTGATGAGTAACCGCATTCCTTACAAGATCAGTGGTGGTATGTCATTTTTCTCACGCAGTGAGATCAAAGACATCATGGCCTACTTACGGTTGTTAGTAAATCAAGATGACGACAATGCTTTCTTGCGTATTGTGAACACCCCCCGACGTGAGATCGGACCCGTTACGTTAGAGAAGTTAGGCAGTTTAGCCAATGAAAAACACATTAGCTTGTTTGAAGCCTGTTTTGACCCTCAATTAGCCGAGCGGTTAGCGGGTCGTGGTTTAAATGCCTTGATGGGCTTTGCGCGCTGGGTGGTTGAGTTATCTGATCGTGCAACACGCGGTGATACCCTTGAAGCGGTCAAAGATATGGTCAGGGAAACTAATTACGAAGCTTATTTATACGAAACATCGCCCAGCGCCAAAGCGGCGGAAATGCGTATGAAGAACGTGTCTGAACTTTATCGTTGGATCACCGATATGTTGACAGGTGATGCGGATAACCCGGCAATGACGCTACCTGAAGTGGTCAGCAAACTCACCTTGCGTGACATGCTAGAGCGTAATGAAGAAGAAGATGATAGCGATGCGGTGCAACTGCTGACTCTGCATGCATCAAAAGGTTTGGAATATCCACACGTATTTATGGTGGGTATGGAAGAAGGCTTCTTACCTCATCAAACCAGCATTGATGAAGATAATGTAGAAGAAGAGCGTCGTTTGGCTTATGTAGGGATCACACGAGCACAGCAAACGCTCACACTCACGTATGCAAAAAACCGTCGCCAGTTTGGTGAAGTTGCCACACCGGAGTTGAGCCGTTTTGTTCATGAGTTACCTCAGGACGATTTAAGTTTTGAAGGACAAAAGAAAACTGTGGCTTCGCAAGCGGAGAGAATGGAGAAAGGCCAAGCGCGAGTGGCTAACCTCAGAGCCATGTTAAAACGATAGCGTTTCTTGCGTTTGCTTATTTGGCGAAGAGCTTGAGAGATTGGGTTCTTTGCCGATGCTTTGTTGTTTACCAAAAAACAACTCAACACCATGACTTTCCAGTAGTCCTTGGAAGTTTAAAATCGCAGGCCCTTTGGCAATGACGCGGGTATGCTTTAATTTTGTGACGGCGAGTATGCCTTGTAGCTGCAGATCATAGGACTTTTGCTGCAAAACGCGTTTGCTGAAGGTGGAACTGAGTAATAGGTACTCGAAATCAAATTGGGTCAGTAAAGCCAAGTCACAGCGATCTTTAGCGAAGTCATTTAAGCCAATCGCTTGTCCAATTGTGAGTAGCGATTTGAGATTATCTAATTGTTGGCTCGATGCATGGCGTAATTGTGTTTCATCAAACAGCAAACATAACTTGTGTTGCGCCGTTTTTAAAATTTTACACAAGGTGCCAAACGCTTGGCTGTCTAAAATTGTGATAGAGCAAGCAAAGAGGAGATCTTGATGCTGCACATTGCCTATTTCAACGGCCTGCTCTAACAGTTGCAGTTCTATTTCCAACTGTTCTGCTTTTTCCGCAGCAAATTTCTTTAGCACATCAAAGTTTGTACTGCCGAGCACCGGGTGTTCGCCAAACGCATCAAGCAGGCTAATCGCACAGCTACACTCGGTCATTGAAATGACTTCTGTACTGCGAAAATGCGTGGGTAACGCACTCAGATGGTGATGCTCAAGATGTTTTGCACTGCCGGAACTGGCTGTTAATAGTGGGTGATAGAACTCATATCGGCCCCGACCCGCATTTTTGGCGTAATACATGGCCGCATCCGCATCGCGGATGATCTCATCGGTGTTTTGATAATCTTTATTGCTATAAGTGATGCCAATACTTGCTCCACTTTGTACGCATATCCCCTTCATACAGAAAGGCTGTTGCATAACTCGAATTATACGCTTGGCGACATCTTCGGCCTGTTGTCTATCGCTCAAATGATCCAGTAAGATCACAAATTCATCACCGGCAAGGCGGGCTAAAAGGTCGTGCTCTCTGATACATTCTGAAAATGACTTGCTCACCCAAATCAAAAATTGGTCACCTGCTTGATGACCTAATTCGTCGTTTATTGATTTGAACTTATCCAAATCAATAAATAGCACAGCAAAGTGGTGCTCTGGGTGACGCTGAAATTTGTGCAGCGTTTTTTCTAATTGAGTTAAGAATAAACTGCGATTAGGTAAACTGGTAAGCGGATCATGGTGCGCATCATGATATAGCTGTTGCTCTATTTTTTTACGTTCTTCAATTTGCATTTGCAGGTGTAAGTTAGTTTGCTGTAATGCTTTTGTTTTTTCTGCAACACGGTGCTCTAACTCTTGGTGGCTGATCTTGAGCGCTTGATTTGCCAAGTGTGTTTGTAATACTGAAGCTATCTGATTTGATACAAATGAAATTAACTCGACATCATCATAATCAAATTCATATTTATGATCATAAGCTTGGCACGCAATCAATCCTATCACGCCATTGGCTGTTTTTAGCGGTGCGCCCATCCAGCTCGTTGCTAATTTTATTTGATAGTAGTCTTTTGCGCGTTCAACCGTGCCATCGGTGATCAGCTTTTTGGCGCGCTCAGTATCGATCAGTTGACTACGTTCAGTGCGAATAACAAGCTCACTATACCCCTTAGCAAAAGGTCTTGGGTGATATTCACAGACTTCGTCAACACTGTAAGGGAAATTCAACCACCCCTTGTGCTTATCGTACAGTGCAATATATAGATTATCCGCGAATGTAATTGAACGTATAATGTCGTGAACTTGTTTATACACGTCGTCAATATCATTGAATTGTGTGGCAAGTTCTGAGATTTTAAATAAGATCTGTTGCCGTTCGAGCGCGCGTTTGCGATGCTCTATTTCTTTGTTAAGTGCTTCATTACTTTGCATTAAAGCACGGGTGCGAATTTTCACTTCTGACTCTAACAACTCACGTTTTTTCACACGTTCAATCGCGGTTGATAAGTACAGTGACATGACCTCAAGTAGCTCTATTTGCTGCTCGCTATAACTTTGTTCAACCTTGTAACTTTGCGAAACCATCACGCCAATAATGGTTTTATCTCGGTAAATTGGTACGCCTACCCAGTGTTCCGCTTGACTACCAAGCGCTTTATATAAACCTTGCTGGGTTTGCTCTTGCATGGTGTCTTTAGTCAAATAAACACACTTGCCAGAGCGGAAAACGTAACCTGTTACGCCTTCAGAAAAGTGACTATTTTCGTTCAATGGGACAGAAATTCCATCTTTCTCATCAACGAAGTATGAAAGCTCAAGCGCTTGGGTGAACTGGTTTTGCAAAACAACGTAGAAACTACGACTTGGTAAGTATTGAGTTAAGATGTTGTGGATCGCAGGATAGAGCAAGGTTAACTCTGCAACCGTACTCGCCTGCTCTGATAAAAGAATGAGAGCATGTTGCAAGTGGCTGTTCTGCTTGTATTTTTTTAGCAGAAACTTAAGGCGCTTATTGTTGCGCTCAAGTTTACGAAGCAGAGTAGAGGGATCTTCCAATGATTTAACCCAAAGTTATTATTATTCGCTTAAATATTACTCTTATATTTCCACTTTTATTCGTAGGGGTCAAGTGCTATGTAGGAGGTGTAATATGAGGATTTCTTGATTGCGAGTGAAGAGGAGATCCGCGATCTCCTCATGCTGGGCTGGATTATTTTGATGACATAAAATCAATTGCCGCTGCAATTTCATCATCAGAACAATCACCACAAGTTCCGCGTGGTGGCATAGCGTTAAAACCGTTAAGCGCATGCTCAAGTAATACATCTTTGCCTTTTGCAAGGCGCGGTGCCCAATCATCAGCTGATTTTGGCGCACCTAACGCACCGGTACCGTGACAAGCAAAACAAGAACCTTGATACACTTGCTCACCTGAACGTGGTCCAGTAGGAGCCGCAGGAGCTGCATCGGCTGCACCCGCTAAATACACTTCGCCTACAGGAGCGATACGGTTTTTGATAGCTTCTTCTGTTAAAGCGTTGTCATAAGGCTGTGCCATAGCGGCTGTTGATAGCAATAAAAGTGCTGCCGAAAGTTTTTTCATTTGTCTTGCTCACTTCATTTGGACGTGATCAATCACGATAAGATGACGGAATTTCTAGCGATTATAACGCCACCAATTAATTTATAAAACTAAACTTGTGCATATTCAGGTAAAAATGCCAATTTATTGCGCTATCGCAAATTTACCAGCTGCTATTTTGCTTATGTCAATTCCAACAGCGCTTGTATTGCTTTATGGATACCAACAGAAGCTTCACTGATAGATTGCGCTAACATGTATGCTGGTGTGCTGACCACCTTATGGTCACTGTCGACGACGATATTATCTGCACTGCACGCGACATGTTTGGCACCTAATTGTTCCAATGCGTTTGCTGTGTCCATGTCGTTGCCAATGGTTGCCAAAGTGCCTGATGGGTGAATGTGTCCGATCAAAGCTGGTGCAATGCACAAATAGGCAATAGGTTTGCTTTGCGAAGCAAATGCTTGGCAACATGTTTTTAGCGTTTCGAGGATCTGTGACTGTGCTCCTTTAAATGCGAAGTCGCTAAGGTTTTTCGCTACGCCAAATCCACCAGGGAGTACAAGCGCATCAAATTCGCTTGCGTTAAGCTGTGATAAATCTTTTATATCGCCACGTGCGATGCGCGCTGCTTCTTCAAGCACATTGCGGCTTTGTGCTTGCTCCTCACCATTAAGGTGATTAATAACATGATGTTGCTCTATGTCTGGCGCAAAACATTGGTAGGAAGCACTAAGCTGTTCAAGGTGCAGCATAGTTAAAACAGATTCATGTATTTCTGCACCATCAAAGACACCACAACCACTTAAAATGATCGCCACTTTTTTCATACGAGGTCCTCTCTATTATTGAAGTTTCTTGCTTTATGCCATAACGGCATTAGGCGTTTGAAAAAATATTATAAAGGATCTTATTTGATCTTTGATCAATTGTGTTAGTATACCCGTCCGCTCACAAAAAGGAGCTTGATTTTTATACAGAGTGAACTAGGCTTTGTGAGCACGCAGAATGTTTTTCCACATTTTTTGCTGAAATAAGAAGAATAAAAGAATTATTTTTCCCTTTAGTTTTCATGAGTTTAAATTGTTCCGGTAGATTTTTTTATAATTTCTGCTGCGATGAGTCCTGTTTATCTACAAAGTTATCCACAGTTTATTACTGATATCAAGTTGGCTGTTAGTTATTTTTATCCCTCGTTTTATCAGTGTCCTTATGGCATGCTTATGCTGTTTTTTTAAAGCTCATTTAGGATCCCCTTATTTATGTCTTTGATCCCAGAAAATCCATTGATTTTGGTTGACGGTTCTTCATACCTTTTCCGCGCATATCATGCGCCACCTCATTTGACGAACTCTAAAGGTGAAGCGACAGGTGCTATATATGGTGTGATTAACATGCTTAAAAGCTTGTTAAAACAATACCAACCAAGTCATATGGTGGTGGTGTTTGACGCCAAAGGGCCTACTTTTAGAAATGAAATGTACAGCGAATACAAAGCACATCGTCCGCCCATGCCAGATGATCTGCGAACGCAGATCAAGCCGATCCACGACATTATTGAAGCGATGGGTTTGCCGCTGGTGAGTATTACGGGTGTGGAAGCCGATGATGTGATTGGTACGTTTGCTCGAATTGCGTCTGAGCAGAAGCGTCATGTATTGATCAGCACGGGTGATAAAGACATGGCTCAGTTGGTTAATGAGCATGTTACCTTGATCAACACGATGACCAATACCGTACTTGATCCCCAAGGCGTTGTGGACAAGTTTGGCATTGGTCCAGAACTCATTATTGATTATTTAGCGCTGATGGGTGACAAAGTCGATAATATCCCGGGCGTGCCAGGTGTAGGTGAAAAAACAGCACTGGCGATGCTGCAAGGGATCGGTTCGATAGAAGCCTTGTATGAGCGTCTTGACGATATTGCGGGTTTGGGTTTTAGAGGCTCAAAAACGATGGCTAAAAAGCTCGAAGATCATAAAGAGCAATTAGTTTTATCTTACGAGTTGGCTACGATCAAACTCGACGTGGATGTTGAACAAGATTTAGAACGGTTTGCTATTGGTGACGTCGATAAAGATAAGCTGATTGAGCTTTATGCTGAATGTGAATTTAAGCGCTGGCTTAGTGAACTGTTGGATGGTGCCCCAAGCAATGGCAAAGCGGATATCGCAGAAGTGGAAGCACAAAGCAGTGCGCCTGCCGTTAATCAAATTGATGCGCACTATGAAACAATACTGACCGAATCCCAATTAAATACGTGGCTAGATAAACTACAAACAGCAGATTTGATTGCGTTTGATACGGAAACGACGAGCTTGGATTATATGCAGGCTGATCTGGTGGGCATGAGCTTTGCGGTTGCGCCAGGGGAAGCGGCGTATCTACCAATTGCGCACGATTATTTAGGCGCGCCAGAGCAGTTGTCAAAAGCGTTTGTGTTTGAAAAGCTCGGGCCATTACTCGCCGATCCGGCGGTGAAAAAAGTCGGGCAAAATCTAAAGTACGATAAAAGTGTGCTGGCTCGAGCTGGGCTTGAATTAAATGGCATTGCCTTTGACACCATGTTGGAGTCGTATGTGTTTAACAGTGTTGGCACGCGCCATGATATGGATTCTTTGGCACTGAAGTATTTAGGGCACAAGAATATCAGCTTTGAAGATATTGCCGGCAAAGGTAAAAGCCAGCTGACATTTAACCAAATCGAGCTAGAAAAGGCTGCGCCATATGCGGCAGAAGACGCGGATATTACACTACGCTTACATCAGCATTTATGGCCGTTGCTAGAGCAGCACAAAGCACTGCTACCGGTATTTAATGAGATTGAATTACCTCTGTTATCGGTGCTCTCAGATATCGAGCGTACGGGTGTTAAAATTGATGCTGATATGTTGGCCCAACAGAGTGTTGAATTAGCAAAGCGTTTAGACGAAATTGAAAAAGAAGCGTTTGAGCTTGCTGGCGAGGAGTTTAACTTAAGCTCACCTAAGCAGCTACAGGCTATCTTATTTGAAAAACAGGGTTTACCTGTTATTAAAAAAACGCCAAAAGGTGCCCCTTCTACAGCCGAAGAAGTGCTGCAAGAGTTGGCACATGACTATCCACTGCCAAAGCTCATCATTGAGCACCGTGGATTGGCCAAACTAAAGTCAACTTACACGGATAAACTACCGAAGTTGGTGAACCCTGAGACGGGACGTGTGCATACATCTTATCACCAAGCAGTGACGGCGACAGGTCGTTTAAGCTCAAGTGATCCAAACTTGCAGAATATTCCAATTCGTAATGAAGCAGGACGTAGAATTCGCCAGGCGTTTATTGCCGACCAAGGTAAACAAATATTAGCGGCAGACTACAGTCAAATTGAGCTTCGTATTATGGCGCATTTGTCACAAGATGAAGGACTGCTCAATGCATTTGCACAAGGTAAAGATGTACACAGTGCCACCGCATCGGAAGTGTTCTCAGTGCCACTTGAAGACGTCACGTCAGATATGCGACGCAAAGCTAAAGCGGTTAATTTTGGTTTGATCTATGGTATGAGCGCGTTTGGGTTATCAAGGCAGTTGGATATTCCTAGAAACGAAGCACAGCACTACATGGATAAGTACTTTGAACGTTTCCCAGGAGTGCTTGAGTATATGGAGCGTACACGAGAGGAAGCGGCTGAGAAGGGGTATGTGGAAACCCTGTTTGGTCGCCGACTTCACTTGCCTGACATCAAAGCAAGAAATGGCGCCCGCAGAAAAGCGGCTGAACGTGCCGCAATCAATGCGCCAATGCAGGGCACCGCTGCTGATATCATTAAAAAGGCGATGCTTAAAGTAAGCGATTGGCTAAATACGCAATCTCGTGATGACGTGAAGTTACTGATGCAAGTACACGATGAATTGGTCTTCGAAGTGTCTAGCGAAAAAGTAACGCAATTTAGCGAGACTATCTGCCAATTGATGAGTGAGGCAGCCAAACTCGATGTGTCATTACTCGTGGAAGCCGATCACGGAGAAAATTGGGAACAAGCACATTAAGTCGGACAAATTAATATTTTAATAAAAGGGCGCGCAGCGCCCTTTTTTATTGCTCGGCTCGTAAAGAAAGCGTAAACAGGAACAATGGAATGTTTATAAAATATCAAATTGGCCCAATTTTTGCCTTATGACGTTTATTTATGTTTTCTGTTTTGATACAGTGCGCGCGTCCTCATCCTGTAGGACATCCTGTTGATGATGTATCTCTCGCAAGAGGATACAGCGTATTGATAGCTTCTCCCCAGATTGCTATAACGGCTCACATTTTTGGTGAGCCGTGTTTTTCTTCTCTATTGCCTATCTCAATCAAATGCATGCTAGTATATTGGCTCTTCTTATTATAAAAGGACTATGTCATGCTTAAGCCATTGTTACTATGCGCTACGTTACTTTCACCTTATGCGTTTGCAGATTGGCAACTCAGTCATACTCAAAGTGATTTAAGTATTACTTCTATTAAGAAAAATAGCATTGCTGAAAACCATTATTTCAAGCAGTTAGATGGAACATTGTCGAAAAAAGGGATGCTCATGCTGACGATTGATTTAGCCAGTATTGAAACCATGATCCCGATCCGCAATGAGCGTATGCAAAAAATGCTATTTGATGTAGCTAACTTTCCAAAAGCAACAGTCCGAGCAGAACTTGCAGCACAGTTGAAAGGCCTTAAACCAGGCGTGCAGACGCTGACTAATGTGCCCGTTGAGTTGTCGTTACACGGTGAAAAGCAAATGATGAATGTTGATTTAGTTGTCAACAAACAAGGCAAGACATTACAAGTAACACCACAAAGAACGATTTTGCTTAAAGCCGCGGATTTCAAACTTGCTGAAGGTATTGAAGCGCTGAGAAAAATTGCAGGTTTAGATAGCATTGCGACCACAGTGCCTGTGACGTTCAATTTGGTTTTTGATGAGCAAGCTCACTGATCTCGTTAATCAGCTTGTAACACCCCACGCCCCGACAGAGAAATGGACGGGGCAAACGTGTGGCTTGCTCGATATCAAAGTCGACTCTCACGGACGTTGGTTTCATCAGGGGGGTGAAATCAAGCGACTTGGTTTATTGCGCCTTTTTGCCAGTGTTTTGAGCAAAGAAAATGGTCAATATTGGCTCACCACACCAGTAGAGCGATGTGCAATCGAAGTTGCAGATGCGCCATTTATGATCACGCATTGGCACAATGTGGAATGCGACGGAGTTATCGTGGTGGTTGCGGTTGATAATCTTGAGCGACAGTGGCCGATTTGTGATCAATTCCCGATCACATTGCACGAGTATCACGGCCAAAAGTTACCTTATGTAGAACTCACCAACGGGCTTAACGCGCGAGTGGCGAGAAATGTGTATTATCAGTGGGCAGATATCGCCGAGCAAGACGCAAAAGGCGTCTATATTTGCTCAGCAGGTATGAAGTTCTATTTGATGGATTAATCTGTTGGAGAGTCCGGCTCATCTTCGTTTTGTTCAGCTTTAACAAAAGGTCCTAAGTACCAGTCGTCCAACTTCCAAGCTAATTCGTTGAGTCCAATCCCTTTTAAAGATGAAAATGCGTGCACCGTGATGTCAGCGTCTAACTCAGCTAAAGCGCGTCGCACTTGTAGCACTTCCGCTTTGCGTTTGCCTTGTTTAAGCTTATCGGCTTTGGTTAGCAATGCGAGAATAGGGATCTCACTGTCAACGGCCCAGTTGATCAAATCCATATCAAGGTCTTTAAGTGGATGACGAATATCCATCAATACCACTAAACCTTTTAAACTTTTACGCTTTTGTAAGTACTCACCCAATGAACGCTGCCATTTCTTTTTCATTTCAATGGGCACTTTGGCAAAGCCATAACCAGGCAAGTCGATTAAACGCTTATCAGCATCTAATTCAAACGTATTGATCAGCTGTGTACGACCAGGTGTTTTACTCGTACGTGCTAGCTTCTGATCGGTGAGCGTGTTTAGCGCACTAGATTTACCAGCGTTTGAACGACCAGCAAATGCCACTTCGATGCCTTCATCGGCAGGAAGTTTAGTGATATCTGGGGCGCTGGTGATAAAACTAGCGGTGTGATATTTAATACGAGACTTGAGCACAGGCTTTCCTAACAAATTATACGAATAGCTAAAACAAGCGTAGTTTATAACACTTAGCTAAGTTGCAAAAGGAAACATTATTTTTGTAGCCTGTTTTAAGCACGCTTTTTAGGTGAGGTAAGTTTAATCTAAGTCAAAACCCTATAATTTATAAGCTTAATGTGGGCAGAAAACGTGCCAGAGAATTTAATATCGTGTAGAATGTAAAAATTGCAACGTAGAGATAAAGATTGTCTACTCGAGTTTCGCTTAATTTACTTCTTTTAAAAGCGGCTTGGGACTAAACATTACAGGGTCGAAACAGAGAATTTACCATGAAGAAAATAGCATTAACTTTAACGATGTTGCTTGGTACGTTGTCAGCAAGCAACGCAACAGCATTTGATGGCGACGCAGAAGCGGGTAAAGCGAAATCTGCAACATGTGCAGCGTGTCACGGCCCAGATGGCAACGCACCTGTTAATATGTATCCTAAAATTGCTGGCCAACATGCGGATTATATCTATAAACAACTACAAGAGTTTAAATTGGGCATGACCTCTGGTGGTAGTGAAGGCCGTATGGATCCTGTAATGAGCGGTATGGCAATGCCATTATCAGATCAAGACATGAAAGACTTAGCAGCCTACTTCTCTTCATTGAATATGAAAGCGGGCACGACACCAGAAGATGTCGTTGCGGTTGGTAAAAAGCTTTATAAGTCAGGTGATGCAGAGCGTGGTATTCCTGCATGTGCGGCGTGTCACGGACCTCGTGGTAACGGTACATCTTTGTCTAAGTTTCCAAAAATCTCTTTCCAACATCCTGAGTACATCAAATCTCAGTTAGAAAAATTCCGCGATGGTAAGCGTGCTAATGATCTCAACGGCATGATGCGTGATATTGCGAAAAAGCTGACAGATAAAGATATCGAAGTGCTATCTAAGTACCTAGGTGGCTTGCACTAGAGCCAAGTTTTAGGTTGTTGCTTTCGTTCAGACAATAACCAAAATGATTAAAAAGGCGGCGTAAGCTGCCTTTTTTGATCGTGGGTAAGTATTACGAAATCCCCCAGTTTTTTTGTGAGATATTTGCCATAGATGTTTGTGAGACTTTTCTCATTTTGCATTTTTCTCAACTTGTAACTTATTGTTATGTATTGGTTTGTGTATTTTGCAATAAAGCAAGTTGAGGAAATTTACTATTAACCAGTTGTAACTATTTCATTAAGGCGTAGATTATTCCGTGTCGCCAAGATAACAAAACAACATGGATAACTCGCGATGGAAGCGTAGGTGGCAGTTTTAGTACTAAGTTTGGTACTCATCATTATGGAAATAACAATAAAGTGTCAGGGTTGACCGAGAATAATAAAAGCCTCATGGAAGTTTAAAAATAAAAACAATACGGAAAGACTCACGGAAGTAACAATAAAAACAATACGGATGACAGCATAATAAAAATAATAAAGACTTTAAAAGTCGAAGGGAGAAGTGTCCAGTTTTTGAGACGCTCAGATTAGTAGACGGTAGGGAGCAATCTCTACCGTCTTTTTATTTATGCGACCTGATAGACCTGCTACAATACCTGCTTGATTAATACCCTATAAGTGATGCTGTGCACTTGAACTCCTCATGTGGTTTATGCGCTGGCACTGAGCTTTCGCATTATCACCAAGATAAATTTCGACATTATTGGCAATGCCAACAATGTAAGTTGGTGTTTGTTGCAGAAGATGAGCGACTGACGCCAGAGCAAGAAAAGTTAATTTACGATAGTCACGAGAACGATTTAACAGATGAAGGTTACCGACGTTTTTTATCACGTGTTAGCGAACCTTTGCTACAGCGCTTAGCGCAGCCAAGTGTTGGGCTAGACTTTGGATGTGGTCCCGGTCCCTTGTTGGCACAGATGCTGCGGGAGCAAGGACATACAATGGCTTTGTATGACCTATACTATGCAAATGATCCACAAGTGCTAAAAGGTCAGTATGACTTTATTACGTGTACGGAAGTGATAGAGCACATAGCACAGCCCAAACAGGTATTATCGCAACTATTTGCGTTGTTAAAATCAGGCGCGCCTTTGGTGCTGATGACAAAACTGGTTATCGACAAAGCACGTTTTGCAACGTGGCATTATAAAAATGATTTGACGCATATTTCATTTTTTAGTCGCGATACATTTAATTATGTAGCACGAATTTTTGGCAACGATATCGAATTTCTCGGTAACGATGTCATTATCTTAACTAAATCAGAGGTGCCAGCGGCACCGAGCGAAGTAGTATTATGACCAGAAAGAAAAAGAGTAGAAAGGTTGCCAGCAATGGCACACCCAGACTGAGTAAAGACAAATTGCAAGAATTACGCGCCATGAAAGAGCAGCGTCCTAAAAAACATAAAGGGGCGAAGCCTGGCTCACGTAATGCACAAGAAGCGAAAGACACTCAGCAGCAGAGTAATGCAAAAGCAGCGAAAGATAGCCGAGTAGGTAGTAAAAAACCAATTCCACTGGTTGCAGATGCTCCCATGCAAGCGCCGACTCAGCCAGTTTTACAGCGCCATTTACAGCCACAGGTTGAGCTGAAAAAGGTGAAGCCACAGTTATCACTAGAGCAAGAGCTAGAGCAGCTAGAGAATGATGAGCGCTTAATGGCGTTACTTGAACGTCATGAGCGTGGTGAGTTACTCACAGGTAAAGATGCAAAGTACTTTAACCGCAGTGTTGCTCGACATCAGGAATTATGTGAGTTACTTGGCCTTGAAGATGATGAATTCGAGGAACAGGACATCATTGAAGATGATCCGCTCGCTGCTTTTATGAGTAATGACTTGGCAGACGAATGGTTGACTGATGATGAGGACGAGGAGAAATAGCGTCTATGTGGTTAATGGTAGCAATTGTTGTCGGTGCTTTGATCATTGCAGGATTATCATTTTATGCAGGTAGACTGCTTTGGCAATTAAAAGCGCAAAAAGAACTCATTGCAAAACATCAGGCCGAGCAGCAGAAAAAGTTGCTCGAGGCGCGTCAGCAACGTAATGCGAAGCTCGCCGATAGCATTAATTTAATCGCCAGAGCGATGAAAGAAAAGCAGTGTGAATACTCTGAAGGGTGTTTACGAGTATGGGTGCTTATTTCACAGTACAGCTTTGCGAAGGAAGTAGAATTGCGCGATGTTTACCCTGGCGTACATCAAATGTATGAAGTGGTAAAAGACATGCCAACGCACGATGCGCGTAAGAAATACTCGAAAAAAGAAGTCTTCAAAATGGATACTGAACGATGGCGTGCTGAAGAACGGTTAGAGCAAGCCATTTTGCAAGATTGTGAAAAATTAGCGCAAGAATTCCAAGCACTACCTGGTAGTCAAAACGTGGTATTCCAATAAACGCACTGACCTAATTGCTCCATTTTAAAATAAAGCGGCCTTGGCCGCTTTATTTGTTTCTGGTCTATTCACATTGCATTGCTTGGGGGTGATCAGTTTATCGTCTCAAGCCTACTAGGCTGTTTTATTTTGTTGCAATTTCACTCTTGGCAGAAGTCAGGTGCTATGTGACACTAGGCTGGGAAATTTTAATAATATGATTGGTTAATCAAACGGTGACATGTATGTCGAAATTAAGAACATGGGAACTGATTTGTTTGTTTAGTCTATTTTGTTTATTGACTGCTTGCTCATCGAAAGAAGAGCAGCTGCAGCAATCAATCGAACAAGCTATCCAAAGTGCAGACAGTGAACTCAATCAACTTGGTAAAGCGCTCGAAAGTGGCCAAATTAGAAATGCGGTCTTGTTGAAGGAGTACGATAAAGTACTGCAGCAACAACGCCCTGATGTGTCTAAAATAAGTGCCATTGTTGCACAAGATGCGACGAGCCAAGGACCTTTATTTCAGGGGTTGGCAACCCGACTCAGTGATATTAAAAACTTACCAAAATCACCAGCTAGTGAAGAAACATTGCAACGTCTTGAGGTATTGCGCGACGCGATGAAACCAAGCTTATTTGGCGATGCGCTCACAGATCCAATCAATATGCTCGCAGATATGTCAAATGGCACCTTAGCAAGGGTGGGTGCTATCAGCCAACAAGCAGAAGGTGAAGGTGTGGGTAACCAATTGGTTGGTAATCCGAACTACGGTCAATGGCAAACTAATAGCAATGGTATAAGCTTTTGGCAGTGGTATGGTATGTACCGAATGTTAGGTGATGTCATTGGTGCAGTTGAATATGGTAGTTGGAGTAATCGGCGCAAATATAGCTACTACAGCGACTATGGTCGTTATCGCTATTCGAGTCCCAAACAAATCAAAACGCAATCCGATATTGAAACACGCACTCGACAGTCATACCAGCGACAAGGTAAACAATTTACCAGTCCGTATGCAAAAAAACGCAGTGGCGCATCGGGATTAAGCCGTAGTAGCTATACACCCACCAGTACACGCAGTAGCTATGCCTCAACCAGCTCATATAGCAAACGTAGCGCAGGTTCAGTGCGCAATAGCAGTAGTCGAACATCACGCGGAGTCAGTCGTGGTAAGTAGTGTAAAGAACAACAGTTGGAGTCTATAACAATGTACGAATTTAACGGAATAACGATGTGGTCTTTACAAGCTTTGGCCATTGATTTTGCAATTATTATTGCGTTGTTTGTTAGTCTGAAATGCATCAAAGGTTGGGTGTCAAATTTACATGCCAATGATGAAATTACTGAACGAGATAACTTTGCTTTTGGTATCAGCTTTGCCGGAGGTTTAGCTGCATTAGCCATTGTGCTCACAGGTATTAGTAGTGGGGATTTTGCCGCATCTTTACTGCAAGAAGCGCTACAAATGGCGGGTTATGGTGTACTGGCCATAGTACTAATCAAACTGGGGCACTTTTTCCAAGATAAAGTGGCACTTCGAAAAGTAAGCCTACACGATGAAATTGTACGCGGTAATGCGACAGCGGCTTTAATAGATTTTGGTCATGTAGTTAGCGTTGCAATCGTGATCCGCTCTTCATTATTTTGGGTGGCTACACAAGGGTGGCATGGTTTACCTATTGTGATAGCCGCTTTTGTTATAGCCAACCTGGTGTTATTACTGGTGAGTCAATATCGTGTACAACTGTTCAAACGCACTAACCGTGCAGGGGACTGCTTGCAACAAGCGATTGTTGATGGCAATGTCGCTGTAGGCATTCGCTATGCAGGCTTCTTAGTAGGGAGTGCTTTAGCACTGACCGCTGCGTCTGGGTTAGCGCCCTATGCACCGGAAAACTTATTAGCAAGTTTAAGTTATTGGGGATTATGTGCGGTATTAAGCATCGTGGTGTTCGCACTATTGCATTTGCTGACCATCAAAATCATTTTATCTGGTTGTGATATCTCAGATGAAGTGAACCGCCAAAAGAACATCGGCGTTGCAGCTATTTCTGCTGCGATTTCCTTTGCAATTGGTATCACGATGGCGACGTTGTTAGGGGCATAAATCGTGTCTCAATCGATGAGTAGTCCAAGCCGCACCAGCTTGCTTGGGCATGATGTTTTGCTGATCACTGTGATGGCCGTACTTGCAGGATGCGGCCTGATATATGAGTACTTGCTCTCCCACTATGCTGGTCGAGTACTTGGATCAGTTGAAAGCGCCATTTATGCCATGATTGGCACTATGATTGTGGCAATGGGGGTAGGCGCATTTTTAGCCCGTTGGTTTAAAGATGCATTTACCGCATTTGCTTGGCTAGAAAGCATCATCGCACTCGTTGGCATGGGTTGTATTTTAGCCATTGCCAGTGTCATTGCTGTGAGTTATTCATTACCGCATTTATTTTCCAGCATTTTTAATTTACCACCAGATGTGGTGTTAAACGGTTACGTATTCGAGCAACTTCAACAGTGGGCACGGTTTTTACCTTATGTGTTTGGCTTGTTGCTCGGCATATTGATTGGGATGGAGATCCCACTTATCGCGCGAATTCGCCAGCAGGTCTATGGTCGATTTTTAGAAAACAATGCAGGCACCATATATGGTGCTGACTACATCGGAGCTGGGGTCGGCGCGGCGATTTGGGTCAGTATCATGCTATCGATGCCTATTATGCAGGCGGCGGCTTGGACAGCACTATTTAACATAGTGGCTGGTTTGGTGTTTTTGTGGCGATATAAAAGTCATGTCCGCTACGCCAAAGTGTTGGTTGTTTGCCATTTTTTATTGTTGGCCTTATTTGCGTTGATATTGCAATTTGGTAGCGGTTGGATGAAAGAACTCAGTAATGTGCTTTACAAAGATAAGGTCATTTATGCGCAGTCGACCAAGTATCAACATGTGGTTTTAACAGAACGCTTAAGTCGTAACCGACCCGAACCAATAACGGATCTTTACCTTAATGGTCGACTACAGTTTTCGAGTATTGATGAACAGATCTACCACACGATGTTGGTTTACCCTGCCATGTTGGCGTCAAATCGTCATGATAATGTGTTGATCATCGGTGGTGGAGATGGGTTGGCATTGAGAGATGTACTGAAGTGGCCCGTTAAGCAGGTGACTTTGGTTGATCTCGATGCGCAATTGCTCGATTTATTTGGTCATGATGACGATAGGTTCGACGTTCCAGAGCATATCAAAGAGCGACTGACTCAGCTTAATCAGCAGGCAATGCGCGATCCAAGAGTCAATGTTTTGGTGGCTGATGCGTTTATCCAAGTAGAGCAGTTGCTCGCTCAAGGTTTGCGTTTTGATACCATCATTGTGGATTTACCCGATCCAAATCACCCTGATTTAAATAAACTGTACAGTGATTACTTTTACAACCACCTACGGCAGTTATTGTCTGCTGATGGGGCGATGGTGATCCAATCCACATCACCTTACCATGCAAAAAATGCGTTTATGAGTATCGCTAAAACAGTGAAAGCCTCGGGATTTGGCTATGTTGAGCAGTATCAGCAAAATGTGCCGTCATTTGGGCAGTGGGGTTGGACGATTGCGACGACTACAGGTAGCTCAGCAAGTGAGCGGATCCGTCGAGTTAATGCACTTCCAGTGCCTTCTCGGTGGGCTAATCAGCAATATTTGCTTGCCGCGTTTGTGTTTCCTAATCGCTTTTTTGAATTTGAAGATAGCATTAAAATCAATCAGCTAGGTTCTGGCGTGTTATATGATTATTATCGTCAGGCATGGCAGCAAGAAAATGAGTTGTACAAAAACTAGTTTTAATGGTTGACATATTATGTCGGCCATGTAAATCTTAACTCAGACATAATATGTCAACTTAATAAGGCAGAAAAATGGAATTAAATGAACTTTCGATAAAACTAGCCGCTTTTGAAACAGAAGGCGTTGGCTTTGAGTCATTCATGATCACCAATGCAGGTGAGCAAGATGTTTTGCAAGTGATTGTTGATGGGAACGATGAATTGCCTATTTTCGTCACACAAACGCAAGAGCAATTGTTGTGTATCAGTTATCTGTTTGCTGAGGACGAAGTGAAAGCCGAATTGAAAAACGAGCTTAACGAAAACTTATTGCGTTTAAACGTACCGATCCCTTTAAGCGCTTTTGCGAAAGTAGATGACAAGTACGCTATTTTTGGTGCCTTGTCAGTGAATTCATCATTTGACGATATTACCCATGAGCTAGTGACGCTTGCTGATAATGCTATTGATGCATTAGAGGCCATCACACCTTATTTAAACGATTAAATAGGTATTTTAGGAGTTAAGATTATGAGTATTTTAAAGAAATTATTCACAGCAGTCCGTGGTGGTGCGCGCGAAGCCGGCGAGGCATTGGTTGATGCAAACGCAATTCGTATTTTTGAACAAGAAATTGCAGATGCAAAAAATGCACTACAAAAAGCCAAGCAGAGCCTGACAGAGGTGATGGCGAAAGAAATGCAAACCAAGCGCAAGCTAAGCGCACTGGACGCCTCAATTGCAGAGCATGAAGGGTTTGCAGCTCAGGCCTTGGATCAAGGCAATGAAGCCTTAGCGCTAGAAATCGTTGATAAGATCAAAGATTTTGAAACTGAAAAAGCAGAACATGAGCAAGTATTAAATGGCTTTAGCCAGCATGTTGTGGTGTTAAAGCAGCAAGTGAAAGAAGCTGAAAAGTCGATTAAAGAAAATCAACGTCAGCTAACGATGGTAAAAACGACTGAAAGTGTGCAGCAGGCGACTATGGCGGTAAACAGCACGCTGAATACCAATAGCTCTTCTATGACCTCAGCGCGTGAGTCGCTGGAGCGTATTAAACAGCGTCAACAAGATCGTCAGGATCAACTCGGTGCGGCAAAAGCGCTAGAAGCAGAAACCAATGGTGATGGTTTGAAAGAGCGGATGGCACAAGCAGGTATAGGCGGCACAGATCCTAAAAGCGCGGATATTCTGGCGAGGATCAAGGCCAAACAAGGTAACTAAACCTTTTAACCGTATCAAAAAGGGATAACTTGATTATCCCTTTTTGCTTTGAGGTGAGATATGTTCAACTTTTTCAAATCTAAAAAAGAAGCGCCTGCACGGCAATTATCGGAGCCATCACAGCTAAAAGTGGGTGATATGATCAGCATTATTGATTCGTTTGCTTATCCACAATGGCTGAAAGGGCAGACCTTACGCGTGACAGCGGTCAACACATACCAGTATCAACATAGTGCTGATTATGAAATGGTATTGGAGAGTAATTCTGGGCAAGTGGTCTTTTTGCAAATTGAGCAAGAAGATGGAGAGCAATGGGCCAATTTTTCAATCAAGATTCAACGAGATGATGTCGACGAAATCTTTACGTTGGATGAGTTCGCTCGCATTTTTGATGAAGAAGCGCTTACTGATATTAGCGTGGCGAATGCCCCTGAACGCTTTAGTCACTTTTTAGCAAAACACTATGTGCAGAGTGAAGCGCCTTTTATCGCTTACTTTCATAACCGAGACTATCGGGAACAGCCTTTGCCTCAGTATGAACAGGCGGGATCTGAGCCTTGTGAAATGATTTGCTTGAGTTCTGATAGCGGAGATCACAGCTTAAGTATTGAAATATGGGATGGTGGTGAAACTGATGTATCGTTAACGCTCACGCGACCTGTTTCAGATATCGTTGAGCTATTTCCTGGGAGTGATTAAGTGACTGATACAAAAGCCAAGTGGGCGCGGCAACAGCAAGCTGTACGAGCAACGCAGATGGCGTTTGATCTCAGTAGTGAAGTTCAAAAATCCATAAAAAAACAAGCGATTGATCAAGAGCTAACGCCATCAGATATGATCCGAAAAATTTTGGGTTTAGAAGTGAAGTCAAAAAAAACCAGACAGCGTTTATCATTTAATTTGAGTGATGAAGAAATTGTTCAGTTAGCGCAGCGCTTTGGTGTGCCTGAAGATGACAGGCGTGCAGTAAAACAGCAAGTCGCAGACTTATTGATAGCGAGTGCCCGACCTTAATTTCGAGACGAGGCGGTTATCGATAAACCGCCTAGATACTCTCACTACCAGTGTTTTGATTTAGTCACTACATTTGTGACTCAGTCGTTATTCTTGTTGTACTTCTGGTCGGAATAGTGCCAACGAAATTGGGGGCTGTTTCTTCTATTCCAGACATAATAGCCCCCCCGTTCACTCTTTTTGTAAGTGACTCGGAGAGTAACTTTAGTTTTTTCTTTTTGAGCTTCATATTACGTACATTGTCCATATTAGAGTGTTTTAATAGTTTTGTTATTAGCAATTATTTTATTGCATTATATACGTGTATACAGCTAAAAAATGTAACTAATTGTATTGATATTAGGGATAATTAAAGGTGGTGTTTTGCAGAGAGTGTATGACGAATTACTCAAGGCTCTTTACCGTTTGAACATGTGAGCGTAAAAAATCGAATTCTCTTTAAGCATCTAAAATCAGCACAGAGATCCCCCCTTTTCTGAGGCATCATTTTCATATTGAGAATGCGTCTTAATTAACTAACATTCACGGAAATGTACTTGTCATGATGAGACTATTCATAGTATTTATAGTGACTATTTAAGGTCAGTTTCAGGTGCAAGATTTTCATCTATACTCAAAGACCTTATAATGAGTCACCGGAATTTATCGGTAACTGCTGTGTGGGCAATTACATAGGCAGGCCGATTCACGTCACCAAGAGGGCAAAATTGTGCTTCAAGATTATCGTAAACATGTAGAAGAGCGCGCACAGCAAGGGATCGTACCTAAGCCGTTAGACGCACAACAAACTGCAGATCTTATCGAATTAGTAAAATCACCTGTAGCAGGTGAAGAAGAATTTATCTTAGACCTTTTAGTTAACCGCGTACCTCCGGGTGTGGATGATGCTGCTTACATCAAAGCAGGTTTCTTAGCGGCAGTTGCTAAGGGTGAAGCGACATCGCCACTAGTAAGCAAAGAGTACGCGGCTGAATTGCTAGGTACTATGTTAGGTGGTTATAACATCGCACCTATGATTGAACTACTTGACGACGAAGCGCTTGCGCCAATCGTTGTGAAGGGTCTTTCAAATACATTACTGATGTTTGATGCGTTCTACGATGTAGAAGAAAAAGCCAAAGCGGGTAACAAATACGCACAGCAAGTAATCGAATCATGGGCAAATGCGCAGTGGTTCTTAAACAAGCCAGCCGTTGCTGAGAAAATCTCGGTTACTGTATTCAAAGTAACGGGTGAGACAAACACCGATGACCTATCTCCAGCACCAGATGCTTGGTCTCGTCCTGATATTCCACTTCACGCATTAGCCATGCTTAAAAACGCGCGTGATGGTATCAACCCTGAAAAAGACGGTGAAATTGGCCCAATTTCACAGCTAGAAGAGCTGAAAAAGAAAGGCTTACCTCTGGCTTACGTGGGTGATGTTGTGGGTACGGGTTCATCTCGTAAGTCAGCAACGAACTCTGTGCTTTGGTTCATGGGTGATGACATTCCATTCGTACCAAACAAGCGCGTTGGTGGTGTATGTCTAGGTGGTAAAATCGCACCTATTTTCTTCAACACAATGGAAGATTCTGGCGCATTGCCAATCGAGCTAAATGTTGATGAGTTCAACATGGGCGACCAAATTGACATTTATCCGTATGAAGGTGTGGTTAAGCGCCATGGTACAGATGAAGTGATCTCAACGTTTGAATTTAAATCAGACGTTATCTTAGATGAAGTACGTGCAGGTGGCCGTATTCCACTTATCATTGGTCGTGGTTTAACAGACAAAGCGCGTAAATCATTAGGTTTGGAAGCTGAAGAAATTTTCCGCAAACCAGCGCTAGTGACTGATTCTGGTAAAGGCTTCACGCTTGCACAGAAGATGGTTGGTAAAGCCTGTAACATGCCGGGTGTTCGCCCAGGTCAATACTGTGAGCCTAAGATGACAACCGTGGGTTCGCAAGACACCACAGGTCCTATGACACGTGACGAGCTAAAAGACTTAGCGTGTCTAGGTTTCTCTGCAGATTTAACCATGCAGTCATTCTGTCACACGTCAGCTTATCCTAAGCCTATCGACGTGAACACGCACCACACGTTACCTGATTTCATCATGAACCGTGGCGGTGTATCACTTCGCCCTGGTGACGGTGTTATCCACTCTTGGTTAAACCGTATGTTATTACCTGATACCGTAGGTACTGGTGGTGACTCCCATACACGTTTCCCATTAGGTATTTCATTCCCAGCGGGTTCTGGTGCAGTGGCGTTTGCTGCAGCAACGGGCGTAATGCCATTGGATATGCCTGAATCAATTTTGGTTCGTTTTAAAGGTGAAATGCAGCCAGGTATCACATTACGTGATCTTGTACACGCTATCCCTTACTACGGTATCAAAGAAGGCCTATTGACGGTTGAGAAAAAAGGTAAGATCAACGAATTCTCTGGTCGTGTACTGGAAATCGAAGGTGTTGAGCACCTTACTGTTGAGCAAGCATTCGAACTTTCTGATGCGTCAGCAGAGCGTTCAGCTGCAGGTTGTACGGTTAAGCTTTCTAAAGAGTCTATCGCTGAGTACCTTGAGTCAAACATTGTTATGCTTAAGTGGATGATCTCTGAAGGTTACGGTGATGTACGTACCATTGAACGTCGTATCACAGCAATGCAAGAATGGTTAGCTAACCCAGAATTGATGGAAGCGGACAAAGATGCTGAGTACAAGCACGTACTAGAAATTGACCTTGCTGAAATCAAAGAGCCAATCCTTTGTGCGCCAAACGACCCAGATGATGCACGTCTGCTTTCAGACGTTACAGGCGAGAAAATCGACGAAGTATTCATCGGTTCTTGTATGACTAACATTGGTCACTTCCGTGCCGCGGGTAAACTACTTGATGGTTACACAGGTCGTATCCCAACTCAGCTGTGGGTTGCACCACCGACTAAGATGGATAAAGATCAGCTAACTGACGAAGGTTACTACGGTATTTTCGGTCGTGTTGGTGCACGTATCGAAACTCCAGGATGTTCACTGTGTATGGGTAACCAAGCACGTGTTGCTGACAAAGCAACCGTAGTGTCTACTTCTACACGTAACTTCCCGAACCGTTTAGGTACAGGTGCAAACGTATTCCTAGCATCTGCAGAGCTTGCGGCAGTAGCTGCAATTTTAGGTAAACTACCTACACCTGCTGAATACCAAGAGTACGCTGCGAAGATCAATGCAACGGCTGCAGATACATACCGTTACTTGAACTTCCACAAAATGCCTCAGTACACTAAAAAGGCTGATGGTGTGATCATCCAACAAGCGGTGTAATCACTTAATTTGCTAAAAAAGCCGGTGCATTGACCGGCTTTTTTGTACCTGAGATATGGCTAAAATTCACACTGCCATTTTTGGCTTAAAGTTCCTTTTAACTCATTTTTTCTGGATTTTTAATTCAAAAAAAAGGCTAAATAATAGGTAAATTAAACAGCTTTTATTTTTTATTTAATTAGAATTGTCGCTAATTTTACATTAATAGGCGGCAGAGAAATGACAGCAGTAAACAACCAGAATCTGCTTCAACTGCGTTTTATCCAACAAGCGCATATCGAAGCAGTTAAGCCCTCATTTAATCAACTTCCCGACAACCCATACGCAGATGGTGCATTTCGTAAGCGTCGTTATTCGGTTTTAAAATTTGCTGATAACACAGTTTCAGTGCAGCCAACCAAAGCATTTGTTCAGGATGACTCAATAAATACCTTCCAAGGTAACGTTGAGCGTGTCTACGAAAACCTTGAAGTGGACCTACTTAACAGTGATGGCTTTAAGCATTTACTGAGCGAATTCAAAGAAATGACGGGCATTAGCGATGACCGTGATATTGAAGTGCATCAGTTCCGTATGTTAGCCATTGAATCTGATACGCCGCCAGCACCAGAAGGTATTCACCAAGATGGTTTCGACCATGTATGTGTATGTGGTGTCTCGCACGAAAATATTGCCGGCGGCGAGCTTCTTGTTTATGAAAACAAAGAGTCGGAGCCGTGCTTTAAAATGGAGATCAAAGATGGCTTATTTGCTTTGATCAACGACCGTCAGGTTTGGCATAACGCCACACCGATGAACAAACTAGATGCCGATAAAGTAGGTTACCTAGACTGTTTTGTATTTACAGCGTAAGAGCAACGTATGGAACTGACACAATTAAGACGCCAATTTCCGGCATTGATGCAGCAAGTGAATGGTCAATCTCCAATTTTTCTTGATGGACCGGGTGGGTCACAAGTACCACAATCAGTATTGAGTGCAATGTCTGCGTATTTGGGTTATTACAATTCAAACTTAGGCGGTGCGTTTTTCTCTAGTGAAAAAACGGTCAACTTGATGGATGATGCTCGTCAAGCTGTCGCTGATCTGTTGAATGCGCCGAGCAAAGAGCAAATTGTATTTGGCGCGAATATGACAAGTTTAACTTTTAGCTTTAGCCGTGCCATTTCTCGCGATTGGCAAGCGGGTGATGAGGTGATAGTGACCAATGCGGATCACTATTCAAATGTGTCTTCTTGGCGACAAGCAGCAGAAGATAAAGGGGCCTGCGTACATGCTGTGCGAATTAATGAAGATGATTGCACACTTGATTTAGCGCACTATCAAAGTCTTCTAAATCAAAACACTAAATTAGTGGCCGTGACTTATGCGTCCAATACGACAGGCTCTATCAATGACATCAAACAGATAGTAGAGCTTGCGCACCAAGTTGGTGCATTGGTTTATGTAGATGCGGTACATTATGCCCCTCACGAGCTGGTAGACGTGCAAGCGCTTGATTGCGATTTCTTGGCATGTTCAGCCTATAAGTTCTTTGGCCCTCACGTTGGCATTGTCTTTGGTAAACGTGAGCATCTTGAAGGCTTCACGCCTTATAAAGTCGAGCCTGCTAAAGATGTTATCCCTGGTCGTTGGGAAACGGGCACACAAAGCTTTGAAGGGTTAGCGGGAGTTATCGCTGCAATTGATTATATTGCTTCACTCAGTGACATGAGCGAAGGTACATCGCGTCGTGAACGTTTAGCCATGGCATTTGTCAAAACCAAGCAACATGAAATGTCGCTAAGTGAGTATTTCTTAACGCGTCTAGAGCAGTTCCCGCAGATCTCATTATTTGGTATTGCTGATAAAGCGCGCTTGGCTGAGCGTACACCCACATTTGCCTTAACTTTTGAGGGCTTTGCACCGCGTGAAGTATCTGAGTTCTTGGGTAAAAAGCACATGTGTGTATGGGATGGTAATTTCTATGCACAAGGTTTGTGTGAACAGCTAGGAGTAATGGATAAGGGCGGTGTAGTACGTATCGGTTGTATGCATTACAACACCGTTGAGGAACTGGATAAACTATTTAACGCTTTTGAGCAGCTACTAGCAGTTTAATTGCTCGATTTTTATAGAAAAGGCTGTATTTAACAGCCTTTTCTTTTGACTATTACTCTCATTTTATGCCGAGTTTTAGCAATAATCTCGATTACTAACACATCCCAGGTAGCTCATGCAGCGCCAAGCTGGTTGTGTCCAGTTTGGGTCCCATGCACCACCTACTTTTGGAGTTAAATCGCTAGGAAGTACAGCGCTGTCTTTTGACAAACCTTTCATATTTTTTTTATTCAGTTTTAATTTCATTCTATCTCTCCTTAACTTGTTATATTTTGTGCAAATTGCACAAAATATAATCATGTAAATTTAGATGAGAGTAAAATGAAAGATTTTTATATTCAATAAATTACATGTTATCTTCAATAAAACTACTGAGTTTATTGATACGTAAGCTCATTCCTTCGATGATTTTATCTTTGACCTTTTCACGGATCACATTCGGTAAACGCGTCATGGCGTCTGGGGTAATGGCTAACAAGATGCTATCTTTTATGGCTTTGGCACTGGTGGAATGCTCGCGGTGGCAAATGAAAGCACCTTCACCAATAAATTCACCCGGCTGAATACGGCCTAGCTCCTGTAATTCGTTACTTTTAAAAATCACTAACTCACCACTGAGTACGATAAAAAGTCGATTATCTAGTTCAAAACGTTTAAAGGCATGACGACCTGAACCAATCACATATAAATGACTAAAAGACTCAAGTAAGACTTGTCTTTCTGGAATGCTAAAATCGGCAAAAAAATCAAGGCGATTAATGATCTCTAATTGCTTTATCAAGGGCACGTTTTCAAGGAGTTTCATGGCGCAGCATAGTTGGATTATTTGCTTAAATAGTGTCGACTTTTGAAAGAAGTATCAAATGTTTTTTATAGCCGCTTAAACTGCAAGCGACTTAAACGGTTTATCTACAGTTGGCATCATAAGGTGAAGTGGGGCAGCCCATGCCGTCATAGCTTATGCAACCTTTAACTAGAGGCGATGTTGAGTATGTTCCACCTGCAGCTTGAGGCGTAAGTTCCTGTGCTAGTGCTTTATCGTTGCTGAGTGCTTTTAGTGATTTTTTATTTAACTTAATGTTCATCATATCTCCATATATTTTAGTTGTACCGATGTATTCGGCTTTTTGAAGTTACGAAATGTTTGGGTGATTTTCAATCAAATTTATTTCATTTGGGGAACAAGTGATAGTGGGCCACATTATTTTGCGGCCCTGAGCTGTTAATCTTGAATATTTCTCTCTTTTAACTTTCTTGTGAGGGTATTACGGCCCCAGCCAATTTTGAGTGCGGCATCTTGCTTATGCCCATGACAAGCATTGAGTGCGGTTTTGATCAAACGCACTTCAAGCTGCGCTTGCACGGCAGGCCATATGTTTTCTTTACCTTGTTTGAGCTCTTGATTAAGCCATTGTTGGAAAGCATCCAGCCAATCTCCTTGAGACTCCTCGTTAGAGCTGCGTGTGGTAAGCTCCTCAGGTAAGTCATGAGCGCTGATCAAATCACCGGGTGCCATCACCGTCAACCAACGGCAGCTATTCTCTAGCTGGCGCACATTACCCGGCCAATGATAGAAGCGCATCATTTGAATGGCGTCATCACCCAAAATTTTGCTATCGGTTTGCAGTTCTTTTGCACTGCGGGCTAAAAAGTGCTGTGCCAGTTTAGGTATATCTTCAGTTCGTTCGCGCAATGCGGGGAGTTTCAAGCGCACCACATTTAAGCGGTGAAACAAATCTTCACGAAATTGCCCCTTTTTGACCAGTTGCTCGAGATCTTGGTGCGTAGCTGCGATAATACGCACATCAACTTTCACGCTTTGATGGCCACCGACTCGGTAGAATTCGCCATCAGCGAGTACGCGTAATAGGCGGGTTTGTACGTCAAGCGGCATATCGCCGATTTCATCTAAAAACAGGGTACCGCCATTGGCTTGTTCAAATCGCCCTCGACGAGTGCTATCAGCACCAGTAAAAGCGCCTTTTTCATGGCCAAACAATTCTGACTCAACCAAGTCTTTAGGAATGGCGGCCATATTGAGGGCGATAAATTCTTTGTCTTTTCGTGGGCTGTGGTTATGCAGTGCACCTGCAACCAACTCTTTGCCGGTACCAGACTCGCCATTGATCAACACACTCATGCTTGAAGCTGAAAGCTTTCCTATGGCACGAAATACTTCCTGCATGGCGGGGGCTTCACCAATAATATCTGGGTGTTTTTGCTCTTGAACTTGGCGTTTGGTTTTTCGGGCTTGTTGGCTGGCTTGATAAGCGCGCTCAACCAGCGCCGTTGCTTCATTCAAGTCAAACGGTTTGGCCAAATATTCAAATGCCCCTTTTTGAAAAGCATTCACTGCCGAATCGAGATCGGAGTGTGCAGTCATGATGATCACGGGTAGGTTTGGAAACAGCTCGGCAATTTCTTCAAGCAGTGCCATACCATCGATCCCTGGCATGCGTACGTCAGAAATAAGTACCGCAGGCTGGCTATAAGAAAGCGCAGTTAATACATCTTGACCATTAGCAAAGCTTTCGGTGCTAAAGCCTGCTCTAGAAAGCGCCTTGTCTAATACAAAGCGAATAGAGGCATCATCATCAACGAGCCAAACTGTCTTCATTACTTGCTCCCCGTGCCGCTGTTGTCAAACGGCAAGTAAATATTAAATTCTGTATGTCCGGGCCAGCTGTCGCAATCAATCAAACCACCGTGTTGCTCTACAATGGTTTGCGCGATGGAAAGGCCCAAACCTGAGCCGCCTTCTTTGTTGGTGATCATCGGGTAAAACAAAGTGTCTTTGAGTTCTTCGGCAATGCCTGGGCCATTATCCGCAATTTGGATCAGTAGCGCCTTTTTCATGAGCCGCTCACCACTGCGCATTCGATGTTTAATGCGCGTTTTAAGGGTGATAGAACCGCCATTGCCCAGTGCTTGTTGGGCATTTCTCACTATGTTCAACACCACTTGCTGTATCTTTGCTTGATCAATGACAATATCCGGTATGCTAGGGTCGTAGTCTTTCAAAAGTACGATGTCACTGCTGTTACCTAGCGTACTGAGCTTGATGACCGATTCGAGCGTTTGATGGATATTGCACGGGGCCTTTTTGGGTAATTGGTTTGGGCCTAATAACCTATCCACCAGCTCTGTTAATCGGTCTGCTTGTTCAATGATCAACTGCGCGCATTGATCGCGTTCTTGCTGACAACTCTCGTACTGCAATAATTGCGCCGCTCCGCGTATACCGCCTAGTGGATTTTTAATTTCATGTGCTAGCCCTCGGATCAAGGTTCTGGCTGCTTGATATTGGTGCATTTGATTGGACGCTTGATCAAAGCGTACTTCATCATCAATTCGTCTGCATTCAAGCAAAATATAAGGTTTGTGTTGGTGGTTAATTCGTCGTGCGTGCAGGCTTAAGGTTGCGGCCCGATTATCGATAAAAACCACGTCAACTCTATGCTGCTGGCAGTCTACTCCGTCATTCAGTACGTATTGATGCAGACGTTCAAAGTCGATTTGATGATGACTGAAAATATCATTGAGAGGCTGTCCAACGAGGCGTTTCAACCCTAGGCCGAACAACTCGCTACAGCTATTATTGGCATAATGAATGATGCATTGCGCATCTAATGCCAGTACGCAGGTAGAGAGGTTATGCCACAGAGTACCTAACATAGGTTGCGTATTTTGTTCCATCTTGGATCACCTTAGGGAATCTTTGCACCAATATGGTGCATAATATCATGCGTGTATTTTGCATGCTACGGGTTTACTTGACTGGTGCGGTGCAAATAAAAAGTACTGGGTTCACTACTGGCAATTCTTGTGCCGTGTTCGTTAAATAGATGTATGATCAGTTTATGCTCTCCACGTTCAACATTACGTAGGGCAAATTGTGCACTGGTTTGCTTTTCGCTGGCTGCTTTGCCATCGAGGAAGAGTTGTACCTTTAGGCCGCGAGAAAATACAGGGCTGACATGTCCAGTGACATAGACTGAGCCGGTGTTTTCTCGAATGGTTTGTTGATGACCTGGTGAGGCGATTTTTAGTTCATAGCTGATTTGTTTGGTCTGTTGTTTTGGCTTAAGCACCGTAGTGTCTACCGCAGGCATGGTAACCGGTTGGTTTAAGTCTACCTTTTCAGAGCCTTTACGCGGCATATCTGAGTAAACCCAATTACCTTGTTCATCTTTCCAGCGGTATACTTGAGGCTCGGCCAGTAGAGCGCAACAAGTTAGCAGCAAACAACCTATCATTAATCGCTGCACCATCAGCAAATCTTCCTATTTCTTATTGTTCAGTAAATACTAATTTAGTACGAAGCGGCACGATTTACCACTAAAAAAGCCCGCTAAAGCGGGCTTGAGAACACATATGATTTAAGTTGCGCGATTAAACGCTATAGTACATTTCAAACTCAACAGGGTGAGTTGTCATGTTCAGTTTTTCCACTTCTTTTGACTTAAGTTTGATGTAAGCATCGATTAAGTCATCAGTGAATACGCCACCTTGAGTTAAGAACTCACGGTCAGCGTCAAGACATGCCAATGCTTCGTCTAGTGATGACGCAACCGTTGGGATCTCAGCTGCTTCTTCAGCAGGTAGATCGTATAAGTCTTTGTCCATTGCATCGCCAGGGTGGATCTTGTTTTTGATACCGTCAAGGCCTGCCATTAGCATTGCTGAGAATGCAAGGTATGGGTTTGCTGTTGGATCAGGGAAACGTACTTCGATACGACGTGCTTTCTCTGAAGGTACAACAGGAATACGGATTGAAGCTGAACGGTTACGTGCAGAGTATGCAAGCATAACAGGTGCTTCGAAGCCAGGTACTAGACGCTTGTATGAGTTAGTCGATGCGTTAGCGAATGCATTGATTGCTTTAGCGTGCTTGATGATACCACCGATGTAGTAAAGCGCTTCTTCAGAAAGACCGCCGTACTTGTCGCCAGCAAAGATATTTTTGCCATCTTTAGCAAGTGACTGGTGACAGTGCATACCAGAACCGTTATCACCAACGATTGGCTTAGGCATGAATGTTGCCGTTTTACCGTAAAGGTGTGCCATGTTGTGGATAACGTATTTCATTTCTTGAATTTCGTCCGCTTTCAATACCATCGTATTAAAGCGAGTTGCAATTTCGTTTTGGCCAGCCGTTGCTACTTCATGGTGATGTGCTTCAACTACCTGACCTAGCTCTTCAAGTACTAAGCAAGTTGCTGAGCGCCAGTCTTGTGATGAGTCTACAGGTGCTACTGGGAAGTAACCCCCTTTTACACCAGGACGGTGGCCTGTGTTGCCGCCTTCGTAATCACGATCTGAGTTCCAAGATGCTTCTTGTGCGTCAATTTTGTACATAGAGCCTGACATGTCAGTTTTGTACTTAACATCGTCAAATAGGAAGAACTCAGGCTCTGGACCAAACAGAACGGTATCAGCAATACCCGTTGAACGCATGTACTCTTCAGCGCGTTTTGCAACAGAACGAGGGTCACGCTCGTAGCCTTGGTGTGTATTTGGTTCTACAACGTCACAACGAACGATAAGCGTGGTTTCTTCTGCAAATGGGTCAAGCTTAGCTGACGCTGCGTCTGGCATTAATACCATGTCAGACTCGTTAATGCCTTTCCAACCAGCGATTGAAGAGCCATCAAACATTTTACCGTCTTCGAAGAAGTCTTCATCGGCTTGATGATGAGGAATAGATACGTGCTGCTCTTTACCTTTAGTATCTGTAAAACGTAAATCTACAAATTTAACGTCGTTTTCTTTGATAAAATCTAAAACCGATTGTGACATGTGTCCTCCGACTCGTTGGGTTTTTTATGCTTGCTGCATTAACTTAATGCGATTGCGATTCTTGTAAGCGTAATACGTGCCAAAATTTTAACTTAATGATAAATATGAGTTTTATCTAGTTAGTGGCATTTGCAACTTACTGCTATGCACCAAAATGATCCACGATTGCACGTTGTTGGTGCGAAAATTGTAGTTCATTTTCGAAAGCACTGAGTGAAAAGTGAGCAACTTTCTTTGTTTTCCTCACTGACCCATGTTGCTCATAATTAGGTTGTCATTGCCTTTACATATTTCTGAATTATTCTTGTTATTTAACATTGCACTATAAAGAGTCCCGTAAGCTGACTGAACAGGTTTTCAGTGGGTAAAATGACGGCGAAAAAGAGCGAAATTGTTTAATGAAGCTAAAAAATAATGCTGCATAAACTTTCATCTATCGCGTTATTAGGGGATAATACGCCACTTTATAAATCCTAGCGGTCAATTTATAGGCTGTTTTGCACAATTAGGTGTATAGGATTAACCCACTCTTTCGAGTAATTATCTGAGTTATAAACATGAGCATTGAAAAATTACGTAATATCGCGATTATCGCCCACGTAGACCACGGTAAAACAACCCTAGTTGATAAGTTGCTTGAGCAATCAGGTACACTAGAGACGCGCGGCGGTAATGAAGAGCGTGTAATGGATTCAAACGATATCGAAAAAGAGCGCGGTATCACCATCCTAGCTAAAAACACCGCGATTGAGTGGAACGACTACCACATTAACATCGTAGACACTCCGGGACACGCCGACTTCGGTGGTGAAGTAGAACGTGTTCTTTCAATGGTTGACTCTGTATTACTATTGGTTGATGCACAAGAAGGTCCGATGCCACAAACGCGTTTCGTAACGCAAAAGGCATTCGCGTTAGGCCTTAAGCCTATCGTTGTTATCAACAAAATTGATAAACCAGGTGCACGCCCTGATTGGGTTATGGACCAAGTATTTGACCTTTTCGACAACCTAGGCGCAACAGATGACCAGCTAGATTTCCAAGTTATCTACGCATCTGCTATCAACGGTTGGGCGACATTAGATTTAGACGAGCCTTCTGACAACATGCAACCTATGTTTGAAGCGATTGTTGAGCAAGTAGCTCAGCCAGATGCGGATCCAGAAGGTGCATTCCAAATGCAAATTTCTCAGCTTGATTATAACTCTTACATCGGTGTTATCGGTGTTGGTCGTATCAAGCGTGGTACTGTAAAAGTTAACCAACAGGTTACTGTTGTGGGTGCTGATGGCAGCAAGCGTAATGGTAAAGTAGGTCAGGTACTGACTTATTTAGGCCTTGATCGCCATGAAGCACAAGAAGCGCAAGCGGGTGATATCATCGCAATTACAGGTTTAGGTGAGCTGAAAATTTCAGACACAATCTGTGATGTGAACACAATTGAAGCATTACCTGCATTGTCTGTAGATGAGCCTACAGTAACCATGACTTTCTCAGTAAATACTTCTCCGTTTGCAGGTCAAGAAGGTAAATTTGTTACTTCACGTAACATTCTTGAGCGTTTACAAAACGAACTAGTGCATAACGTAGCATTGCGCGTTGAAGAAACGGATAACCCTGATAGCTTCCGTGTATCAGGTCGTGGTGAATTACATTTAGGTATCTTGATTGAAAACATGCGTCGTGAAGGCTATGAGCTTGCGGTATCACGTCCAGAGGTAATTCTACGTCACGTAGACGGCCAACTAGAAGAACCGTTTGAGACCGTAACGGTTGACGTACAAGAAGAACACCAAGGTTCTATCATGGAGCAATTGGGTCTTCGTAAAGCTGAAATGACAGACATGGCACCAGATGGTAAAGGTCGTGTGCGTTTAGACTTTATTATGCCAAGCCGTGGTTTAATCGGTTTCCAAACAGACTTCATGACGTTAACTTCAGGTTCTGGTTTGATGTACCACACGTTCGATCACTACGGTCCACATAAAGGCGGTAACATCGGTAAACGTAAGAATGGTGTATTGATCGCGAACGCAACTGGTAAGGCACTAACGAACGCACTATTTAACTTACAAGAGCGTGGTAAGTTATTCATCGGTCACGGTGTTGAAGTGTACGAAGGTATGATCATCGGTATTCATAGCCGTGACAACGACCTAACTGTTAACGCATTGAAAGGTAAGCAGTTAACAAACGTACGTGCTTCTGGTACTGATGAAGCGCAAACACTTGTACCACCAATTAAGATGTCGCTTGAGCAAGCGCTTGAGTTTATCGATGATGACGAACTAGTAGAAGTAACACCTGAGAATATCCGTATTCGTAAGAAGTTACTAACTGAAAGCGAGCGTAAACGCGCTAGCCGTCAAGCAAAAGACTAAGCTCTAATTTGCATATAAAAAACGCCGCTGTCATAGCGGCGTTTTTGTTTGCTCGCAAAGAAAAATCAAAACAAACCGTAGCTTTCGGTTTCTTCAGGTTCGTAACCTTGTAAGTGCTCAGGTCTAAAAATCGCACTCGGGTCAATGAGTACACTGTGGGTATCACCCTGCTTAATGAGCCCTTGCATCATTTTTTTGGTTTGAGGATCAACTTCAAAGCCGATATTGGTAATTTCGCTGAGTGATTTAATCTCACTTTCGTCACAGTGGATATTATCCTCAACTTGATCGACCAATAAACCAATGTGTGGCTTCTGACCATCCTGAGTGGTAAACACAATAATGGGTTTGTGATCGAGGCTAATTTGTTCACGCGCAGATTCAAATAGGCGAATAAGTTTTGCGTAAGTGGTTGCGCGCTCTTTTTCTAACAAAGAAATCGCTTGTTGCTGCTTATCTTGATCGCATAGCGACAGCAGCTGATCGGCTAAGGCATGCAACTTGTTATGAGGTTCCTCAAAGCGACTGAGAATGGCTTTAAGATCTTCATTTTCTGTTTTAAAACTGTAAAACCATTGCCCGAAGGCACACTGTCTGGGATCTCTGGCTTTATCGAAGTCATGGCCTTTTAATACACTTTTTTCAAGTGCCTGAAGCCAATGCTTGTGATCATCTTCTCTGGCTTTGAGTAACTCGACTAATGCATTATTGATTTCGTAGGACGATTGCTTGTTTAAAATGATCCCCAAATCGAAAATAGGCGTGGGTGTGCCCATATAATCTTTTACGCCTAAGAAGCTGGGGTTATCGTTTGGTAAAGAGGTTAAGTTACCTTCATAGCGTTCAGTGAGCAAAATATCCAATATTTTCAATGAAATTGTTTTATGTCCAACCCGAAAGTTAATGAGATCCATGTTTTCCCTCAACAAGCGTATTTCGATTGTTTAAGGATAGATCATTATGAGGAATATGAACGGTATACGGGCAATTTCTTTTGCTGTTGTGATAATTCAAAGAGCGCTTTTAGTTCGCTGTCTTGCATGAGTACTGCGGGTAGTGAGCGCATGATACATTGATTGCTGTAGCCTGTTTTACAGAGCATTGCTGCGCGGCTAAACACTAAGGCATTCAGATAGCCTTCGAATAACACATGATCAATGACGAGCTTGGGATTTTGTTTTACTTGTGTTCGAAATTCATTACACAATGCCGTGTTGCAAATATTTGGATCTGGCATCACTTCAGTCACCATCACATTTTTACCAGCTGTAATTCGTTGAAATAGGGCTTGGCTGGAAACAAAAGAAACGGTTGTAAAATCTAGGGGGGATTTGGCCTGCTCGGCCAGTTGGATAAATTTAGCCAAAGGTTCGTAGGTGCCAACCATGATCACTGCGCTCGCATTAGTGGCTTGTATTTGCTCCAATGCTTTATCGACATCTGTGGTATTGCGTCTAAATCGCGCGATGGTGGTGGGTTTTAGCTTTGATTGCAGTAAACTTTGGGTGATGCTTTTTTCTAACGTGATACCAAACTCATCGGCTTGGATTAATAGTGCAATATGCTGATGTTGTTTTTCATTCACTAAAAAACGCACCTGTTCCATCGCTTCATCTTTATAGCTTGCTCTGAGGTTAAATACTTGAAAAGTGGGGGCACCATGCAAAAAGTCAGCACCGGTGAAAGGCATTAGCAATGGTATTTGACTGTACTCAAGTAAAGGTTTGATGGCTGATGTTGTTGGCGTGCCCATGTAGCTAAAAAGTGCGTCTACTTGGTGTACGTCAACCAGCTGTTTGGTATTGATAACCGTGCGGTTAGGCTCATAACCATCGTCTAAAACTAGTAACTCAATTTGTTGTCCAGCTATCCCACCTTGCTTATTTAGCGTGTCAAAATAAAGCTGCGCGCCATCACGCAGTTGTTTGCCAATCCCTTGAGCTGGGCCACTCAGCGCGATAGACATGCCGAGTTTGATATTGTTCGTCGCGCACAAACCCGAGCCACTCAATAGCAACGCGAGTGCAAAACATAAAAACTTATGGAAGGGATTGGGTAGCGGCATGTAACTCCAGTACTAACGTCTTAAAAGCATGCACTCGTTGTTTTTTTGACTCCAATGTGAGTCCATTCAAACACCATGCTTTACTATTATTTTGTAATAATAGTCCAATCGCTAAGTGTTGTGAAACATCTGATAAACTTAATAATAATTTCGGATTAAATGTCAAAATATGCCACAGAGTACTGCTATCTTGTTCAAGGTGAGATAACTTTTTAACCATATAATTCAAATGATTAATCCAGTGCGATGAAATTTCTTGACTAGGGAAAGTGCTCAGTAGCTTTAATACCAAAGAACTAGGTAAAAGCTGGTAGTGGCTGAGTAGCTGATAATAAAAGTTTTTTTGGAAATGATGTTGTAGGCGATGTAGCACCGGTGCACTTTGCTTACGGGTACTTTTGAGCACCATCGCAGCATATTCGCCACTGGCTTTGTCTTGCTTGAAGCCTAACTTAACGACATGAAAATGGTTTTTCTGCCAGAAATTGACGAGTTTCGCATTCGCGCCAAAGCTGCTGCCGATGAAGTCGACTTCATGGTGTAGTTGCTGCTCTGAGAAAGTGAGTAGTTGGCTACCCAGTGTTTGCTCATGTAAAGATGGGGCGATAACAATTCGTACGACGCGGGCAAATCGACTATTTAAAAAGTCAGTTTGTCCTTGGATGGCAAAGAGTTGCTGTGGCAACAAGTGTCCTTGTGGTCGGCGTGTTCCTGCGGCGATATCGTCATGTAACTCGTACGGAAGTTGGCCTTCGATATTAATCAAACATAAGCCTAACAAGGTGTCTTGGTCGCTGACAGCAAACAGGCGTTGGGATGGACTATCGAGCAACTGGCGTAAATCGCTTACCGTGGTTTGATAGTGCGCAAGCACAAGGAGTGCGAAAACTTGCTGTAGCAAGTGTTCGTCCTGTGCGAGTGTACTCGTCTTCAGCTCGGCAAAAGACGGCGCGCTGATATTACTGATTTCTTGGTAGCGACAATCAAGCGCAAATAAGGAGTTGACCAGCTTTTCTAGTGGATCATTAGCTTGGTAGCGAATTGGTTGGCTTAGCTGTAATGAAATGAATTTAGGGTAATGCTCTTCTAGAAAGCGTTTAAACCGTAACGTGTAACCTCGTCCATTGCCTTCATAACCAATCATGGTGCTGGAAAAGATGCAAGGCAGTCCTCGTTGGGTGATTTTGATTAATATAGGAACAGGCATTGCTGCCGCCTCATCAACCAAGATAACCTCATTTTCTAAGTGTTCTTTGAGCAGTTCATCTGGCGGTAAGTAGCGTATATTCGCTAACTGTTTCTCATGGCCTTGATAAGGTATCCCCATAGCCTCCGCCAAATGCTTGAAAGTGTTTTTGACCGCTTGATATTGTATTGCACAGATCACGAACGAGCGGTCTTTCATCGTGGCAGCAAGCAAACCTAAGGCCGATGATTTACCCCGTCCACGGTCGGCAGTGAGCAAAGCTGGTGCGGCTTTTTTTTGCTGCAAGTGTGTCGATAATTGTGATACGACGTGTGTTTGCTCATCGAAATGCCCACGTGGTAAAGGTGGTGTTGTGTCTAGTTGCAGATACAAGCCATGTCGCTGCGACAAGGTAGATAAACGGCTCTGTGTAAGTAGTGTCTGCCAGCGTTTGAGAAAAGGGCTTTGTGTTACTTCAAAACCAAAAGAACAGCAGTTCTGAATACTGGGATCTAACCAAGTATCTAAGTCTTCAAGTTCGGGTAAGATAAGCACCAGAACACCACCGGCTTTGATGGTACCACTTAATGCGGCCAGTTTGTTAGGCTCAATGCCTGCATAACCATCGTAGGCGGCAATATCAAATTCTTGCCCTAGGATCTGGTGCAAATGCTCAGGCCAAATAGCCTGGTTGGCATCTGGATGTTTAGACAATATCAGCGCATTGCTATCAAGGTTAAAGAGTCTTGAGAGTTGCTCGATGGCCCAATGGTGTTCCCCACATAATAAGAATAACTGGCGGTGTTGCTCACGCGCCAGTTTTGAAAATAGGGGTTTTAATTTAGAGGCTTTGTAAACGGGCATAGGCTGTGACTAACCATTTGCTGCCAACATCGTCAAAACTAACTTGAATGCGTGATTGTGCACCACTGCCTTCATAGTTGAGCACGGTGCCCGCACCGAATTTAGCGTGCAGTACTCTTTGGCCGAGGGTGTAGCCACTGTCATCAAATGCCGCATGAGTCACCGCAGCGCCAAAGCGGCCACTGTTCACAGGACGTGATACTTGGGTCTTGATACGTATTTCTTCTACACACTCTTCTGGTAATTCACGTAAGAAACGAGAGGGGCTATGATGTTTTTCTTGGCCGTATAATCGGCGACTTTCAGCATGGCTAATATAGAGTTTATCCATGGCGCGGGTCATGCCCACATAGCACAGACGACGTTCCTCTTCGAGACGACCAGATTCTTCGTGGCTTTGTTGTGATGGGAACATGCCTTCTTCGACACCCACCATAAAGACGAGTGGGAACTCCAAACCTTTTGCCGAGTGCAAAGTCATCATTTGGACGGCGTCTTCGTGTTCATCAGCTTGACCTTCACCCGATTCTAATGACGTGTAGGCTAAGAAGCCCTGCAATGGTGAACTGAAATCTTCATCAATGGGTGGCTCATATTGGCCGCAAGCACTGATCAATTCTTCTAAGTTTTCAACCCGAGCACGGCCTTTTTCGCCTTTTTCCGCTTGATACATGGCCATCAGTCCAGATTGCTCTATGGTGGTTTTGGCTTGCTCGGATAACTCTAGTTCGGTGATTTTGTCATCTAACTGTTCAACTAACTCAATAAAGCGCGATACTGCGGTTGCCGCTCTGCCGGCTAAATGTTTTTGCTCGATAACGGCTTTTGCTGCGTGCCATAAAGGCATCGATTCATTACGAGCACAGTCGCGAATGTGACTCAAAGTTTTATCGCCAATGCCACGAGCAGGTGTGTTGATCACGCGTTCAAATGCCGCGTCATCTTGGCGGTTGCTGATCAAGCGTAAATAAGCCAAAGCATCTTTGATCTCTTGGCGCTCGAAGAAGCGCATACCGCCATAAATGCGATATTTGAGACCTTCTTGTAACATAGCTTCCTCGAGCACACGAGATTGCGCGTTGTTACGGTACAAAATAGCGCAATCTTGCAATGCATTGCCGCCATTGAGCCAAGTGCGAATTTTACTCACCACAAATCGGGCTTCATCTAACTCGTTAAAAGCCGCGTAGATAGAAATGGGTTCACCTTGGTTACCATCGGTCCACAAGCTTTTACCCATGCGTTCGGCGTTGTTTTGGATCAACGCGTTTGACGCTTTGAGAATGGTCGCGGTGGAGCGGTAATTTTGTTCTAGGCGAATCGTCTCGGCTGAAAAGTCGTCCAAGAAGCGTTTGATATTTTCGACTTTTGCGCCACGCCAGCCATAGATACTTTGGTCATCATCACCCACGATCATCATGGTATTTTCTTGACCCGCCAACAGCTTCAGCCATTGATACTGAATACTGTTGGTATCTTGAAATTCGTCCACCAACATGTGTCTAAAACGCTGTTGGTAGTGGCGTAATAATGTCGGTTGCTGTTGCAGTAACTCAAAGCAGCGCAACAGTATTTCAGCAAAGTCAACCAATCCAGCGCGGTCACAGGCATCTTGGTAGGCAGTGTAAACTCGTAGCAAGAGTTGTTCATTGACATCATACGCTTGAATATCTTTAGGTCGCTGGCCTTCGTCTTTACGGGCGCTGATATACCAAGCAATATGTTTCGGCGGCCATTTCTTTTCGTCGATATTCATCGCTTTGAGTAAACGGCGGATCATGCGAACCTGATCATCACTGTCGAGAATTTGAAATGCTTCTGGTAAATTCGCTTCACGATGATGGGCACGCAAAATACGGTGAGATAAGCCGTGGAAAGTACCGATCCACATGCCACCAACAGGAGAGCGAAGAGTCTCTTCAACACGTGTTCGCATTTCTTTAGCGGCTTTATTGGTAAAGGTTACCGCAAAGATACTGTAAGGAGAGGCATGTTCTACCTGCATTAACCAAGCGATGCGATGTACTAATACGCGGGTTTTACCCGACCCTGCGCCCGCTAGCACCAACATATTTTGCAATGGGGCTGCTACCGCCTCACGCTGTTTGTCGTTTAAGCCATCGATTAATTCAGAAACGTCCATTACCACGCCTATTTCAGTAAAATGAACGCAAAGTATACCCGCGTTAGGGGGGCGTTGCCCAGTTATGCTTGCTAAAAAGCCCTGATGAGAAAGTTATCATCTTGATTTAAATGAAGAAAAGAAAAACTAAAAACTGTATAAATACACAGTCATTCTTTTTCTAACACTTGTTTAAGACGATTTTGTACTTCTTCTACCAATAGATCTGGTTGGAACTTGGACAAAAACGCGTTACAACCTACTTTTTCTACCATTGCATGGTTGAAGCTGCCACTTAAAGAAGTGTTTAAGATCACATACAAATCTTTTAAGCGACTATCATTGCGAATTTCATAAGTGAGTCGGTAACCATCCATTGAGGGCATTTCTGCATCGGTGATCACGGCCAGTAGCTCTTTGTTCACATCGATGCCCTCATCAGCCCAATGCTTGAGCACATTCAGTGCTTCTTGGCCATCGGTTGCAGGAATAATTTCAATGCCTAACTGGGCGAGCGTATCTGCAACTTGGCGGCGAGCGGTGGGAGAATCATCGGCATGAAGAATTTTCCGGCCGTTAAACTCATCCATGATACTTTTATCCAGCACATCTTCTGATATCTCAATGTCATAAGAGACAATTTCTGCCAACACTTTTTCCACATCAATGATCTCAACGATGTGCTCTACGCCATCTCGCTGGATTTTGGTGAGTGCGGTTAAATAGTGATTTTTACCCACTGAGCTTGGGGTTGGCATAATATCTTGCCATGTTGTATTGACGATTTGGTCAACTTTACCCACCAAAAATGCTTGTACAGAACGGTTATACTCCGTGATCACGAGATTGCAATCGGCGTCACGCTCGCACTCAGGCATACAAATTGCGCGGCGTAAATCAATCACAGGGATAGATTCACCACGAATAGTAGTTACGCCACAGACTTTTGGATGGGCATTTGGCATGTTGTTAAGATGTGGTAGCTTAACCACTTCTTTGACTTTAAATACATTGAGCGCAAAAAAATGGCGGCTATGAAGGTGAAACAGTAAAAGCTCTAATCGGTTTTCACCAACTAGTTGTGTTCTTTGATCTACCGAAGCCAATACGCCTGCCATACTGCTACCTCTATCTCCTCATGTCCGTATTCCAGTATACTGAAGTTGAAATAAAATACGAGCTTTGCGCTAAGCAGATAACAGCTTAGAAGGTTTGCTTGCTGTTTGCTGTGGCGCGGTAGGGTAAACGCAGTATTCCTTATCAGATACAAGTGTGCTTAGATCACGCAAGGTGAAGCGAATATACAACTTTGAGCATAGGGTTATGCCGATAATTTTTAAACGTTTTTTTGTGCTGCTCAGAGCACATGTTGATAAAGCCAGTTGGCAATTGCTGGTGAGCGTAACGTCACTCCACATGATAATGGTGTGGATTGGGCTCTACATGGCGCAAGAGCAAGCTTTGATTGAGCCAAGCACTTATATTTATTACTACATAGTGACCACATCGACAGTTGGATATGGTGATTTTAGTGCAACTTCACAACTTGGCCGTTGGGTGGTTGCGCTACTGCAAATCCCCTTTGGATTGGCTTTATTTGGCGTTTTGCTAGGTAAGGCAGGGCAACAAATGACATTTTGGATAAAAAGAGCAATGACGGGCGACAAAGATTTCTACCATTTACGAAACCATATTATTATTTTTGGCTGGCATGCGACACGCACTAAAAAAATGATCGACTACATTTTGGCTGATGCTAAACGCCAGGATAGGCGTATTGTTTTAGCGGTGGTTGATGCCATTGAACATCCATTACTGAGCTACTCAGAAGTGGACTTTGCAAGGTTGAGCAGCTTCACCGACGATGATGAGCTTGCACGCATTGCTACAAATCATGCGGACAAAATAATCATTGATGGTCAAGATGACAATCAAACCTTTACCACTGCGCTGAAATTGAGCCCTTTGGTTAAACGAAACGCCCATATTAGTGCGCATTTTGTCGATGAAAGCAAAGTGAGCTTGTTGCGCGCGCATTGCCAAAATGTAGAATGCTCATCTAGTAAATCGGCAGAAATATTGGTGCGTGCCATGCAAGATCCGGGTTCGAGTCGCGTGCAAGAAGAGCTGCTTTCAACCTTACATGGTGATACACAATTTAGCTTACAGCTACCCTCTGGCACGAAAACTTGCCAATTTGGCGCATTATTTCATTATTTTAAAGAAAAGCATGATGCAATTTTGCTGGGTGTGGCCCATGATTTAAGTGCACAGAATATGGATTTGAATCCTCCTTTGGATTATCCAGTGAATGCAGGGGATATTTTGCATTACATTGCGCCTGTTCGTGTGCTTCCTGACGAAGTGGCTTGGCAAGTTTTATCATGACAGAACTGATAGTTTTAATTTTGGCTTTAGGTGCGTATTTGCTACCCATTGGGATTATTTTGAGTAGCAAGCGCACTTGGGGCCACGAAAAAAATGGCTGGTTAATTGGCACCCTGATTTTTTCTTGGATTGCTCTACTTTTGTATTACTCCATAGTGCCAAAAGAAGGCATGTATTCTGAGCCTGGAAAGAAAAGTAAGTATCGAGATTATGACTAATGATTAGCCAAGTGCGTCCATTCTTGCTTTATGACAGGCATCACCGACAAGCGGTTCGCTTTTTTCAATGCCAGTTCAGTAATGGCTGGATCTGCTTTTATTGTGGCTAGGCTGACAGGCCGTAAATGCTTTACATATTTCACTGTTACACCAAACCATCTAGGTTTATCTAAACTGGCTTTGGCGTCAAAATAATCGCTTTTTGCGTCAAATTGATTCGGGTCGGGCTGGGCTGCAGCGATTACTTCGCCAATACCAACGATCGCTGGCACTTTGCAGCTAGAGTGGTAAATAAACACCTGATCGCCCACTTGCGCTTCACATAAGAAGTTACGCGCTTGGTAATTTCTAACCCCTTCCCAAAAGGTGCCTTGCTCACCGAGTGCTTTCAAATCATCTATTGAAAAAGTATCGGGTTCTGTTTTAAACAGCCAGTAAGCCATGTTTTGCCTCATGTTTGTATTGGAGTATAAGCTTATTGTCGACGATATTAACTTGATACTCAATGCGTTAGTGATGGTGAATCATTGATAGCCCTATTATACTATGATTATTGATATTAACTGATGAATGAAGAGGTCTCGATGAGTCAAGTACTAACCGATCTATTATCATTATTGAAGTTGGAAGAAATAGAACAGGGGATATATCGAGGACAAAGTCAGGACCTAGGTTTCCCGCAAGTTTTTGGTGGACAGGTTATGGGGCAGGCGTTATCTGCAGCTAAATACACTTTACCTGAAGGGCGTTACGTCAATTCCTTGCACTCTTACTTTTTACGTCCTGGGGATGCCAAAAAACCCATAGTGTACGATGTTGAAGTGATCCGTGATGGGCGCAGTTTTAGTACCCGTCGAGTACGCGCTATACAGTACGGTAAGCCCATTTTTTATATGACTGCTTCATTCCAAGGTGATGAACCTGGTGTCTCACATCAAAGCCCTATGCCGAATGTACCGGGCCCTGAAGAGCTAAAATCTTCCATTGAATTTTACCGTGAAAACAAAGCCTTGATCCCAGAAAAGCTGCGTAATAAGTTTACCTGCGATATGCCATTGGAAACACGTCCCGTAGAATTTCAGAACCCGTTTCAGCCAGAAGTGACCGAGCCCCAACGTCACGTTTGGTTTAAGGCCAATGGGCCTTTGCCGGATGACAGACGTATTCACAACTACTTATTGGCTTATGCGTCAGACTTTGAGTTTTTACCAACCGCATTACAGCCACATGGTCTGTCATTTTTGCACCCAAGCATGCAAGTAGCCACTATTGATCATGCAATGTGGTTCCACCGTCCATTTAGAATGGATGAATGGATTTTATACAGTGTGGATAGCCCAAGTGCATCAAATGGGCGAGGCTTAGTTCGAGGGCAATTTTTCAATCGCCAAGGTGAGCTAGTTGCTTCAACCATTCAAGAAGGTGTTATGCGTCAGCGAGGCGAATAAATAACGGCCGTCAATTGGCGGCCGTTTTGTTTTTATCAAAATTAAATTGTATCGTGAATGGACTGCCAAATGCTGGCAGGGAGCAGCTCATTTAAATAGTGCTGTAGCGTTTCTAATTGAGCTTCTGAGCGAATGCACTGTTGTTCTGATACTTTAATGAAGCCTTGTTCTTTTAAACTTGTAATAAAAGCGACAAGCACTTTTTTATCAAAAAACTCGGGGCTTTTTATGCCATGTAAGGTGCCGAGACGTTTTGCAATTACATCACTCTCGGTTTCTAAATTTTGGCGTGAGATACCACCATTGTTTTGGATTAAGCTGACAGTGATAGCATAACGCTCCAGCGTAAGATGCGACACTTTACCTAGCATCTCAAGTTGCGCTAAGGCGTTATTGTCTTTGATTGTTTTTGCATTTTGCCCATCAAACTCTATGAGCCCTTGTTCTGCAAAACAGGCCAAGACCTCTTTTATATAATCCTCACGCAGAGGTGTTAAAAACCATTCTTTGGCAAACAAAGGATAGAGGGTATCAAACATTTGCTGGCATTCGTCTAAAGTAACACTAAAGCGATTGAAGAGTTGTTGCGCAATGATGCTTGGTACGGCAAACAGGTGCACGATGTTGTTACGGTAGTAGTTAAATAGTGTACGCTCTTTTTCTTTGATTGCGATGATTTCGCCCAGCTCATCCTCAAGCACGTCTAACTTGTTCAACTTTAAAGCGTGGTCTAGTAATTGTGCTGCATTGTCATCCGGCACAGTGACTTGTGCGTTATATTTTGCGCTACGCTGTAATGCCAGATAAAAATCTAGTTGTGCTAATAATTTACGACGACTGAGCGCAAATTGGCTGTTGCTGAGTAAGATGGTGGCTAGCAAGTTAATGGCATTGAGTGCGGCGGCACTATTAATGTTAACCATTATGTCATCCGCTAATTCAGCCACCTGAGTATTCAACCATTGTGGTTTTTGAATGTCTGTAGGGTGAATGGCGTCACGCCAATTGCTTTGGTGTTCATTAAGATACTGATTGACGTTAATTGGTTCGCCGAAGTTCAAGTATCCTCGACCGTAGTTTTTGAGATTTTTGATGGCTTTAAACACCGCAAAAATAGACTCATTCTTCTTATTATTACCCGCCAACTCTTTAAGATAAGTATTGATCTCCATAACATGCTCATAGCCAATGTAAACAGGCACGATAGAGATCGGGCGATCAATGCCGCGTAGCATCGATTGTATGGTCATCGCCAGCATACCGGTTTTTGGCGGCAGTAAACGACCCGTGCGACTACGGCCACCCTCCGTGTAGAATTTCACCGAGTAACCTTTGATAAACAGTTGGCTTAAGTATTCTTTGAACACCGCAGAATAGAGTTTGTTGCCTGCAAAAGAGCGACGAATAAAGAAGGCCCCTGAACGGCGGAAAATACCGCCAGCGGGGAAAAAGTTAAGGTTTACGCCCGCAGCAATATGCGGTGGTACCAAGCCTTGGTGATAGATCACATAGGTGAGTAATAGATAATCCATGTGGCTGCGATGACATGGCACATAAATAATTTCATGGCCTTTGTCAGCCAGTTGATGAACTCGGTCTGCGTAATTGACTTCGATACCGTTATACAGTTTGTTCCATAGCCAAGTGAGTACACGATCGGCGACTCGCACCATGGCATCGGAGTAGTTTGCCGCAATTTCATCCAACAATTCTTGCGCATTCACGCGGGCTTCTTCATAACTTAAGCCTTTGCTCTTTGCTTCGTCTGCAATGGCCTTCTTTATTGCGGGCGCAGCTAAAAGCGAATTAAACAATTGCTCACGAGAGGGTAATTTGGGTCCTGTTGCGGCCAACTTTTGGCGGCGGAAGTGTACGCGAGCAACACGAACAAGTTTTTGCGGCAGTTCATCGACATCCGACTTGTCACTCATAAGTTGCTTTAGGTCAATGGGCTGGCTGAAGCGAACAAGGTTGTCTCGGCCTGAGAAAAGTAAAACAAACGACTTTCTCAGCCAGCTAGGTGTGAGTGAATGCGAAAATAATGTGCCAATGCCCGGTTTCTCTTTGCCAGGCGCTCGTCCCCAAAGAATGGTGACGGGGACAATTTGCGCTTCAGTGTGTGGTTCAGCTCGCAGTGAACTGAAAATATCTTTACCTATCTCGAGTGCGTTACTCGGTTTGGCAACTTTGCCAAATAACGGTGTTGGTTTTTGCAAAGCGATAAATCGGTCAATCTGTTTACCCGCAATCAATTGTGACTGAGTAGGACGTGGCAAGCCTAGCTTTTTGCAAATCGCATCGAGTGCTGCCAAATCGGAGCGTGACTGTAGTGGTGTCACGTAAAAGGTAGGCAAGTTAGGGTTAAGGCCAAACTGTTCTATGGGATTTTCAGGTAATAGCTTGGTTTTAACTAGTAAAAAGTTTGCCCACTGTGAAAAGAGATTCAAGGTCTTAGATAACATGCCGTCGGCACCACCACTTAAAAAATTTATAATAGGATACCAAGCTTTAACTGGACTGACCATTGATAAGCGTTGGCTCGTAAGCGAGTATGAAGTAGCAAGCAATTGAGCGGTGAAAAAGCTCGCTTAAAATAACTTAGCATTTGTTGTTGCATTTATCACCAATATCATTATAATGTGCGGACTTTCTTGCTGCTAGTCAGTTTGAAAGCAGTATATATAGGGCTTGGATTTCAAGCCAATGAAACAGGAACTCCGATTTGGAGTTCAATGGTAGAAATAAGGAAGCAACCAGCGAGTTTATTTTAGATTCGTACTGGTGGTTTTTTTATGCTCTTTTTAAATGCTCTTTTAATTGAGGTTTAAGAATGTCAAATCAACGCATTCGTATTCGCCTAAAAGCTTTTGACCACCGTTTGATTGACCAATCAACGGCGGAAATCGTGGAAACTGCGAAACGCACTGGTGCTCAGGTACGTGGTCCAATCCCACTTCCAACGCGCTTTGAACGTTTTACTGTATTGATCTCTCCGCACGTAAACAAAGATGCGCGTGATCAGTATGAAATCCGCACCCACAAACGTCTGATCGACATCGTAGAACCAACAGACAAGACTGTAGACGCTCTAATGCGCCTAGACCTTGCTGCTGGTGTTGATGTTCAAATCAGCCTGGGTTAATCGGAAGATTAGAGAGGTTTTAGGAAAATGGCATTAGGTCTAGTCGGTCGTAAAGTGGGTATGACACGTATCTTCACTGAAGATGGTGTATCTATCCCTGTGACAGTTATCGAAGCGACGCCTAACCGTGTTACTCAGATCAAATCTGACGCAACAGACGGTTATGAAGCGCTTCAAGTTACTGCAGGCGAGAAAAAAGCAAGCCGTGTAAACAAAGCAGCAGCGGGTCACTTCGCTAAAGCTGGTGTTGAAGCGGGTCGTGGCCTGTGGGAATTCCGCCTAAATGGTGGTGAAGGCGATTTTGAAGTAGGTGCTGAACTTACTGTTGAACTATTCAACGACGTAAGCAAAGTAGACGTAACTGGTACTTCAAAAGGTAAAGGTTTCCAAGGTGGTGTTAAGCGCTGGAACTTCAGCATGCAAGACGCTACACACGGTAACTCTTTGTCTCACCGTGCTCCTGGTTCAATCGGTCAAAACCAATCACCTGGTAAGGTGTTTAAAGGTAAGAAAATGGCTGGTCAAATGGGTAATGTGCAAACAACTACTCAGAACCTTGAACTAGTACGTGTTGACGCTGAGCGTAACCTGCTTTTAGTTAAAGGTGCAGTACCTGGCGCTATCGGCGGTGACGTTATCGTTAAACCAGCTGTTAAAGCATAAGTCCTGGAGATTTAGTGATGGAATTAGCAATTAAAGGCGCTGGTGCGCTTGAAGTTTCCGAAGCTACTTTTGGACGTGAGTTTAACGAAGCATTAGTACACCAAGTAGTTGTTGCATACGCAGCAGGTGCTCGTCAAGGTACTCGTGCTCAAAAGACACGTTCTGAAGTGCGTGGTGGTGGTAAGAAACCATTCAGCCAAAAAGGTACTGGCCGTGCACGTGCTGGTACAATCCGCAGCCCAATCTGGCGCAGCGGTGGTGTGAGCTTTGCAGCTAAGCCGCAAGATCACAGCCAAAAAGTTAACCGTAAGATGTATCGCGGTGCGATTAAGAGCATCTTGTCTGAGCTTGTTCGTCAAGAGCGTTTAGTAGTTGTTGAAAACTTCGGTTTAGAAGCACCTAAAACTAAAGAGCTAGTAGCTAAGCTTAAAGAGCTTGAGCTTAAAGACGTGCTTATCGTGACTGAAGAAGTAGATGAGAATCTATTCCTTTCTGCACGTAACCTTTATAAGGTTGACACTCGTGATGTAGCTGGCATTGACCCAGTAAGCCTAATCGCTTTCGATAAGGTACTTATTACTGCAGGTGCTGTTAAGCAACTTGAGGAGGCGCTAGCATGATCCGTGAAGAACGTCTTTTAAAAGTAATTCTTGCTCCACACATCTCTGAAAAAAGCACTATTTCTGCTGAAGAGAACAACACGATTGTTTTCAAAGTAGCAAAAGATTCAACTAAAGCTGAAGTTAAAGCAGCTGTTGAGAAGCTTTTTGAAGTAGAAGTAACTGGTGTTCGTACTTTGAATGTTAAGGGTAAAACAAAGCGTACTGGCATGCGTTTCGGTCGTCGTAGCGACTGGAAAAAAGCCTACGTTACTCTTAAAGAAGGTAGCGAGCTAGACTTTGTCGGCGGCGCCGAGTAATAAGGGGAGTTAGAATTATGGCACTTCAAAAGTGTAAACCAACTTCTGCGGGTCGTCGTCACGTCGTTAAAGTGGTTAACCCTGATCTACACAAGGGTAAGCCTTACGCTCCGCTACTAGAGAAAAACTCTAAATCAGGTGGTCGTAACAACAACGGTCGTATCACGGTTCGTCACATCGGTGGTGGTCATAAGCAACACTACCGTGTAATTGACTTTAAACGTACTAAAGATGGCATTCCTGCTACTGTTGAGCGTTTAGAGTACGATCCAAACCGTAGCGCAAACATCGCTCTTGTATTATATGCAGACGGTGAGCGTCGTTACATTATTGCACCTAAAGGCCTTAAAGCTGGCGATCAAATCCAGTCTGGTGTTGATGCACCAATCAAAGCTGGTAACACATTGCCAATGCGTAACATGCCTGTAGGTTCGACTGTACACAACGTAGAATTAAAGCCAGGTAAAGGTGCTCAAATCGCACGTTCTGCTGGTGCATACGTTCAAATCCTAGCACGTGAAGGTCAATATGTTACTCTACGTCTTCGTTCAGGCGAAGTTCGTAAAGTTGAATCTGACTGTCGCGCTACCTTAGGTGAAGTTGGCAATGCTGAGCATATGCTTCGTTCACTAGGTAAAGCTGGTGCTAACCGCTGGCGTGGTATTCGTCCGACAGTTCGTGGTGTTGCCATGAACCCGGTTGATCACCCACACGGTGGTGGTGAAGGTCGTACTTCTGGTGGTCGTCACCCTGTGTCTCCATGGGGCAAGCCTACCAAAGGTGCTAAAACACGTAAGAACAAGCGTACTGATAAATTAATCGTACGTCGTCGTACTAAGTAATAGTTGAGGAATTGCCATGCCACGTTCTCTCAAGAAGGGTCCATTCATTGACCTACACTTGCTGAAGAAGGTAGAGAAGGCGTTGGAAAGCGGTGACAAGAAGCCTATCAAGACTTGGAGCCGTCGTTCAATGATCATCCCTAACATGATCGGATTGACCATCGCTGTCCATAATGGTCGTCAGCACGTACCTGTATTCGTTACAGACGAAATGATCGGTCACAAACTAGGTGAATTTGCACCTACACGTACTTACCGCGGTCACGCTGCGGATAAGAAAGCTAAGAAACGTTAATCGGAGGGTATGATGGAAGCATTAGCTAAACACAAATTCGCCTCTGGTTCGGCGCAAAAAGCACGTCTAGTAGCTGATCAGATCCGCGGACTACCGGTAGATCGCGCTCTAGAAATCCTGGCGTACAGCCCTAAAAAAGCGGCTGTATTAGTTAAAAAAGTACTTGAGTCTGCTATTGCGAACGCAGAGCACAACGAAGGTGCTGACATTGATGAGCTACGTGTAGCTACGATCTTTGTGGACGATGGTCCTACAATGAAACGTATCATGCCACGTGCTAAAGGACGCGCTGACCGCATCCTTAAGCGTACAAGCCACATCACTGTTGTGGTTTCGGATAGCTAGGAGATATAAGTAATGGGACAAAAAGTTCATCCTACTGGTATTCGCCTAGGTATCTCTAAACCTTGGGTTTCTACCTGGTACGCGAATACAAAAGATTTCTCTGAACAGCTTTTTGGCGATCACAAAGTGCGTCAATACCTTACTAAGGAATTGAAAGCAGCTTCTGTGTCTAAAATCGTTATCGAGCGTCCAGCTAAATCAATCCGTGTAACAATTCACACAGCTCGTCCTGGTGTTGTTATCGGTAAAAAAGGCGAAGACGTAGAAAAGCTTCGTCAAGCTGTAACTAAGATTGCGGGTGTACCTGCTCAGATCAACATTTCTGAAGTACGTAAACCAGAGCTAGATGCACAATTAGTTGCAGATGGCATCGCATCTCAGCTTGAGCGTCGTGTTATGTTCCGTCGCGCTATGAAGCGTTCGGTACAAAATGCAATGCGCATTGGTGCTAAAGGTATCAAAGTTGAAGTAAGCGGCCGTCTAGGCGGTGCTGAAATCGCACGTTCTGAGTGGTACCGTGAAGGTCGTGTACCTCTACACACTCTACGTGCTGATATCGACTATGCAACTTCTGAAGCGTTAACCACTTACGGTATCATCGGTGTTAAAGTTTGGATCTTCAAAGGCGAAGTAATTGGTGGTTTACCACTAGTTCAAGAGCAAGAGAAGCCAGCTAAACGTGCTCCGAAGAAAGCCAAAAAAAGTGCTAAGTAAGAGGTAGCGATTAATGTTACAGCCAAAACGTACAAAATTCCGTAAAGTACACAAAGGCCGCAACCGCGGTGTTGCTACTAGCGGTAACAAAGTAAGCTTCGGTTCTTTCGGCTTGAAAGCAACTGCTCGTGGTCGTATGACTGCTCGTCAAATCGAAGCAGCTCGTCGTGCTATGACACGTCACATCAAGCGTCAAGGTAAAATCTGGATCCGTGTGTTCCCAGACAAGCCAATCACTGAAAAGCCGCTTGAAGTTCGTATGGGTAAAGGTAAAGGTTCTGTTGAGTACTGGGTTGCTGAAATCCAGCCAGGCAAAGTACTTTACGAGATGGAAGGTGTTTCTGAAGAGCTTGCTCGTGAAGCATTCGACCTAGCTGCTCGTAAATTACCTTTCAAAACAACATTTGTAACTCGGACGGTAATGTGATGAAAGCTAGCGAACTTAAAGACAAAAGCGTAGAAGAGCTAAATGCTGAACTTCTAGAGCTACTACGTGAGCAGTTCAACCTGCGCATGCAGTCAAGCACTGGTCAGCTAGCTCAAACTCACGAGCTGAAAAAAGTACGTCGCAATATTGCGCGTGTTAAAACGGTTATCAACCAGAAGGCAGGTGCATAATGAGCGATAAGATCCGTACTCTTCAAGGTCGTGTACTAAGCGACAAGATGGACAAATCTATCGTTGTTGCAATCGAGCGTCAGGTGAAGCACCCGATCTACGGTAAATTCATCAAGCGTACAACTAAGTTGCACGCACACGACGAAAGCAACACTGCTAAAGCAGGCGATACAGTTACTATCCGTGAATGTGCGCCGATTTCTAAAAAGAAATCATGGACTTTAGTGGAAGTAGTTTCACGTCCTAAGCAAGCTTAATTTTAGTTTTAAACTAAATTAAACTTTGTTTTAAAAAGCCCCGGCCTTGGTCGGGGCTTTTTGCTATTCAGTCTTTATATCTCAATATATTTCAAAATGTTATTGCACATTCATGTGCTCGCTTATCATCGGTGCTAAAAATTCACACATTATTAGTTTTAGGTAATTGCGAAAATAGTGATCTAGTCTAACCACACCTTATTGGTAACAATAAGTTTACAAATTGTACCTTTTCATTGGTTTATAAGGATTATTATTTGCGTCATGCGTACTCAGGTAAGTATTTAGTGTCTGGCGATAGGCATGATGGTGGAGGTGTTTGGATGTGGGGCCCTACCCCCTATGGACATGAAGACCGTTACACTTTTTCAATTACTGATACTGGCGATGGATACGTTTATTTGCAGCACCGCTATTCAGGAAAATATTTAGTATCAGGCGATGTTAATAATGGTGATCGATTCTGGTTGTGGGGACCAATTCCTTCAGGTCATGCGATTCGATACCAGTTTGAGCCCCTTAGAAATAGCCAGGGGGGATATTATTTCCGCCATCGTTATTCTGGTCGATATCTTGTTTCTGGTGATGTTGCTAATGGGGGGAATTTTTGGATGTGGGCACCCATTCCCCCAGGTCATGAAATGAGATATTCGTTTGATGTGAGCAGACACTGAGAATAAAGAACGGTTTAGCGTTACCTCTACATAAGGTAAGGGCTAGTTCCAAGCTTGGTGCTTTAAAGTTACCCGATTCCACTAGAGTTTGGATGAAATTAAAAAAGCTCTGGTTATGATTACCAGAGCTTTTTATTATTCTTCATTGATATCAGGTACTTCTAACCCCATTTGTTCCATAATTTTACGTACCTCTTCAGGCACCTTCTCTGGGTTATCCTTTCTTAAGTCTTCGTCACTGGGTAGTGGTTGGCCTGTAAAGGCATGTAAAAAGGCTTCACACAATAACTCACTGTTCGTTGCATGACGAAGGTTGTTTACTTGGCGACGGGTGCGCTCATCAGTTAACACTTTCAGTACATTTAACGGGATAGAGACAGTAATCTTTTTTACTTGTTCAGACTTTTTACCGTGCTCCGCATAAGGGTGAATATACTCACCGTTCCATTTAGCCATAATGTTATTGTTGCCTCAGAGTTTTAAATGCCAATAAGACTAAATTCGTAAGGCATCGACCAAGTGTTTGTCTATGCTCAAAATTGACACAGAATATTCATGGTAGATTATTCAAAAATGTAGTCTTATTAGCAATACGATTTAGTTAAGTGGCGAAATTTTATCGGTTTAAAAAAGATAGTCAAATACTAGTTAAATAGCCATTTAGCAGTATAAATGTTTTGACTTCTACATTTTGATCATCTAACCTTTTAGACGTCTAAACATCCAACTATCTAGGTGATGATATGAGTCAAAGTAATAAAGCGACCATCGCTGTGCGTCATGGCATTGAAGCTGACAAACATCATGGTGCTGTCGTGCCCCCTTTGTATTTATCAACAACGTATTCGTTTGCTGACTTTGATACAAAGCGAGATTACGACTATGGCCGTAGTGGTAATCCAAATCGTGATATCTTAGCGCAAACATTGGCGCAGTTAGAAGGCGGTGAGCGAGGCATTATTACTGCGACGGGTATGTCGGCAGTGCATTTAGTGACACAACTTCTTAATCATGATGAGACTATCGTTATTCCACATGACTGCTATGGTGGTAGTTATCGCTTATTTACTTCGTTAGAAAAAAGAGGCTTATTAAAAGTAAAAGTGTTAGATCTGACTCAGCCTAGCAGCTATGAGCAGATCCTTGCGATCAAACCTAAACTAGTATGGATTGAAACACCGAGTAACCCTATTTTAAGACTGACGGATATTGCTGCAGTGAGTAAAGTAGCTAAAGAAGCGGGTGCTTTGGTGGCGGCAGATAACACCTTCTTATCACCTGCGTTGCAGAATCCAATTAAGCTGGGTGTAGATATCGTCGTTCACTCGACAACAAAATATATTAATGGACATTCTGATGTGGTGGGTGGTGCTGTGATCGCAAAAACGGCAGAACTTGGTGAAGAGCTCGCTTGGTGGGCGAACAACATTGGTATTACGGGCGCGCCATTTGACAGCTATTTAACTCTGCGAGGGTTACGCACACTAAATGTACGATTAAAGCAGCATCAAGAGAATGCACTAAAGATTGCTCAATACTTAGAACAATCGCCCTATGTTAGTCAAGTATACTACCCTGGACTTGAGTCGCACCCTCAACATGCTCTGGCAAAACAGCAACAGAGCGGCTTTGGTGGTATGGTGAGTTTTGATATTAAGGGGGGGTTGCAAGACTCCGCGGCATTTTTAACTAGCCTTAAACAGTTTTCACTGGCCGAGTCTCTCGGTGGTGTGGAAAGTTTAATTTGTCACCCGGCGACGATGACACATGCTGGTATGGAACCTCAAGCGCGTTTGGAAGCTGGGGTGGGTGATACGTTAATTCGCATTTCGGTTGGGATTGAACAAGTCGAAGATCTAATTGACGATCTCGAGCAAGCATTTAATAAAACGCAACCAGGCACCGTGAATGCCTCGGATGAAGGTAAATCATTCAAGTTAACGCCGGCTCACACGGCTTTATGGTAATCAAATGGCAAAAGTAGTACATAAATTTGGCGGCTCTAGCCTAAGCTCTGCGGCACGCTATCAAGCGGTTGCGCAAATCGTGTTGAGTCAATGTAAAGTGGGTGACTGTGTCGTTGTATCCGCCGCGGGTAAAACCACGAATACGTTGGTTAAATTGTGGGAATGCTATCAACAAAAAGATAGCCAAGGCTTTAGTGATATATTGCTACAAATTGAAAATCATCAAACAGAGTTGATCCGAGCTTTATTAAAAGGCGATGCGCAACGTGCCTTACTCGCGCGTTTACTCGAAGAGCTGCAAGTTATCACCGAAGCGGGTAAACAAAGTACACTGCACGAAGCAAGTTTACTGGCACATGGCGAACTATGGTCGGCGCGGATCTTAGCCAGTTATTTATCGCAACTGGGCAGTGCAGCCAAAGATGTGGACGCGCGTAATTTGTTTCGATTACATCATGGGCAACTTTTGCATCAACAAAATAAGCAAGCCTGTAATGAATGTTTGAATGATGTGGTGATTCATGTGGTCACTGGATTTATCGCATCCGATGTTGATGGTAAAACCGTCACACTGGGGCGCAATGGTAGTGATTATAGTGCCACTTTATTGGCTAACTATATTGATGCGGATGCCGTGTCGATTTGGACCGATACACAAGGGGTGTTCAGTACCGATCCCCGTAAAGTCGCTAGTGCAATTAAGTACAATAAAGTATGTCGCTCACAAGCCAATTTATTGGCTCGATTGGGCAATCCGGTGCTGCATGCTAAGACCTTATCACCACTCAAAAATACGGCAATTAAGTTACAAGTACGCAGCAGTTTTGACGTAGAGGCTGCGCCGACTGAAATCGTCAAAGAGGGATACAGTAAAGCAAAGCGCTTTATTACTACTTTTAATGATCTTGATCTAATTCGCGTTGATGGACTTGCGCAAGGTGAAGTTGGAGAATTAAGTCAGCTTATTCAACATAGTATTCATCACTTTGAAACGGGTGGTGATGCGTTTCTATTAGTACCAGCAGCACATACGCATGCAGTATTACAGGTCTTAACAGGTCGAGCTAATATTGCCGAAAGTGCCTTGCAAGGTTGTGCGATTGTCGCTCCGAGCGCCGATATTGCGCATTTACAACTGCAAGCGCAACAGCTTCTTAACGAACAAGATGTCGTCGTGCGTTTTAATCACACCGCATCCGAATATGCTCTGTTTTTAACGGACCAAGCGATTGATAGCGACACTTTGGCCTTATTGCACGACAAATTGATTAACAAAGGTCGTGAACTTGCCGTGATCATTACCGGACTGGGCAATGTAGGTGAAGTGTTTGTTGAGCAATGTCGTCAACAAGTGTCTCGCTTGCAAGATCAGCTGGATGTCAAAATTGTTGCGTTAGTGCGTTCTAATCAAATGCTTTTTTGTGCCAGTGGCATTGCCTTAGACAATTGGCAGCAGCAATGGCAAAACGAAGCAGTCCAATATGGCAAAGAGGAATTGATAGAGCGCATTGGCGAATTGGACTACGAACATAAAGTGATCGTGGATATCACTGCCAGTGAGCCTTTTAGCGAGCTGTATCCTGAATTTGTAAAGCAAGATTGTCATTTGATCAGTGCGAACAAATATGCTGGTACAGCGGATAGCCAATGGTATCAAGGACTGCGTGAGCAACTTGATGAGCGTAACCTTTACTGGCGCTACAATACCAGCGTGGGGGCGGGTCTACCGATTAACTTTGCGTTGGCTGATTTGCAACATAGTGGCGACAAGATAACGCAAATTGAAGGGGTGTTCTCTGGCACTTTATCTTGGCTGTGCAGCAGCTTTGATGGCAGTAAGCCATTTTCGGAGCTAGTATTGGCGGCGCAAGACATGGGCTACACTGAACCCGATCCAAGAGAGGACTTATCTGGTCGAGATATGCAGCGTAAATTGCTGATACTAGCTCGCGATATTGGCCTTAACTTAGATTTGAAAGATATTGAGTTAGAACCACTTATGCCGGTGGAGTTAGCGCAGGGAAGCTGGGATGAGTTTCTAGCGCGTCGTGAGGTCCTCGATGCTTTTTACCGCGAGCAATATGAACGTGCCAAGCAGCAGGATAAAGTACTACGTTATACAGGCGTTTTGAGCTTGAGCGAAAATGGTCAGGTGACGGCTAAAGTTGGCATTGCCTTGGTTGATAAAACATCGGCCATCGCTAATTTAACGCCAGGCGACAATATCTTTGTGATTAAAAGTGTCTGGTACGAGCATAATCCATTAGTGCTACAAGGTCCTGGTGCCGGGAAAGAAGTGACGGCAGCTGGGATACACTCTGATCTGTACTGGTTAGTGCAAAGGCTAAAATAATATACGCATACAATTAAGGCACCAAATGGTGCCTTAATTGTATGTGCTAGAATAGCTCTTCTTGCGTGACAGGTTGTTGGTCATCAAATGGGGTGCTGTTGTCTTCATCGAGCGCGTATTTGGTTGGCGCGGTGCCCGACTCAAAATACTCAAACCGACTCGTATGATCATTTTTAGTGCTGAGCAATCCCGTTTTTAAATCAATACGTACTGAAATAAGACCTGGAGGTGGCTCAACTGGCGCAAGCGGCTGCTCTTCTAATGCGGCGCGCATATATTCAACCCAAGCGGGCTGAGCTGTAGTTGCACCGGCTTCAGCTCCTACAATTTGATTTTTACCAAGGTTCGTATTGTAAGCGGCACGACCTAGCGGTTTACCTGCATCGTCAAAGCCAACCCAAATGGTCGTGAGCACATTGCGGTTAAAGCCACTGAACCATGTATCAACAGAATCGTTGGTAGTACCTGTTTTGCCATATAAATCTTTACGCTTTAATGCCTGAGCTCGCCAGCCAGTGCCTGTCCAGCCCGTTTTATGACGCCAGCTACCACCACCCCAAATAGCACTGTGCATTGCGCTGGCGACCAAAAATGCGTTTTGCTCAGACACGACATGAGGTGCACAATGCTGAGGGGCATTGTCTAGTTGCTCTTCATCACAGGCGATGAGAGGTTCAGCTTTGCCCAAAGTGTTGCCAAAAGCATCCTGTAACTCGCTAATAAAATAAGGCTCTATTAAGTGTCCGCCATTGGCAAAAGCGCTCATACCACGAGCCATCTCCAGAGGGGTGATCGCAGCACTGCCCAAAGCCAGAGATTCACTGCGGTTAATGTCTTCATCATTGAAGCCAAACTTCAGCAGATGGTCGGCCGTTTTATTTAAGCCCACTCCTTTGAGCAGCCTAACCGATACGACGTTTTTAGATTGCGCAAGCGCACGTCGGATACGGATCGGACCATTATATACTTCCGGGCTGTTTTTCGGACGCCAAGCAACCCCGACGCTTTTATCCCATTGATTAATTGGCGCATCATTAATAATGGTGGCGAGAGTGTAACCATTTTCAAATGCGGCAGAGTAAATGAAGGGCTTTATATTTGAGCCCACTTGGCGTTTCGCTTGTGTTGCTCGATTGTATTGGCTTTGTGCAAAGCTGTAACCACCAACTAGGGCTTTGATTCGTCCGTCTTGTGGATCGAGTGATACTAACGCGCTTGAGGGGCGAGGGTACTGACTGAGCTGCCATTGTTGCTCAACTTGTCTCACCCAGATCTGCATACCAGGTGTTAGGATCTCTGTTGCTGTTTTTGGCGGAGTAGCTTGGCGGGTGTCGGTGATGTATGCACGAGCCCAGTTTAACCCTGACCATTGCAGAGTGACTTCTTCGCCATTTTTTAAAAGTACCGAAGCACTTTGCTCATCAACCGTCATGACTACAGCCGCTTTCAATGGCGCGATTTCTTTTGTTTCGCCCAGCGCTTGCATAATTTGTTCGCGAGTCATTGGGAACTGTTCGCTCGGATTCCACAAGATTTTTTCTGGGCCGCGATAACCGTGGCGCATATCATAGCTGTGCAAGTTATTGACTAACGCTTGCTGTGCGGCTTCTTGAATGTGAGACTCTACACTGGTGAAAACTTTAAAACCGCTGTTATAGGCCTTATCTTCGCCGTAGGTTTCAACCATATAGCTACGTACCATTTCTGAGATATAGGGCGCATAGAGTTCAATTTCAGCGCCGTGTAACTTGGCTGTGATGGGCTGCGAACGGGCTTCATCATATTGTGCTTTGCTGATATAGCGTTCTTTCATCATGCGGCCTAAAACGACATTACGGCGTAATTTTGCTCTTTTAGGATTGCGAATGGGATTTAACGCTGAAGGCGCTTTAGGTAAGCCTGCGATCATCGCCATTTGTGCCAGCGTCAATTCATTCAGTGATTTGCCATAGTAGACTTGCGCTGCAGCACCGATACCAAAAGCACGATTGCCCAGCTCTATTTTATTGAGGTACAGCTCAAGGATTTCATCTTTACTCAACAGATTTTCTATATGCAAAGCGATAAAAATCTCTTTTACCTTACGAATATAGGCTTTTTCACGCGTCAAAAAGAAGTTACGAGCAAGCTGCATCGTGATAGTACTCGCACCTTGCTTTTTCTGTCCAGTACTGATCAGAACAAGTGCAGAACGAATTATCCCGATTGGGTCAACACCAAAGTGCTCATAAAAACGGTTGTCTTCAGTGGCAAGAAAAGCCAGTACCAAAGGTTTTGGAATATCGTCAATTTTAACCGGAATACGGCGCTTTTCACCAAACTGGTTAATCAGCTTGCCATCTTGGGTGAACACTTGCATGGGGGTTTGCAACTGTACATCGCGCAAAACTTCCACACTGGGTATATCCGATTTGACATAATAATAAAGACTGATTAACGTAAGTAGCGCTAAAATGCTTATAACGGTAAAAAATTGTATTGCTCTTCTCAATAAAGTCACGGAATGTTCCCTAGTTAGACTCCCAATTATAGGTAGACACTGCTAGTATATCTTGAATAAAAAACGATTAATAATTTTCGCGTTATAATTATAACTTATTAAAAGTTAAAACAAAGGATAAAGACCAAACGCATGCTCAGTCACTTTTTCCAGAAGCAAGCTCCGATGATGATTGGTATAGATATTGGATCTCACTGTGCCAAGGCCGTTTTGTTGTCACAATCATCAGCCGGATATCGCGTTGAAGCTGTTGCTATTGAACCTATTCCTAAAGGCGCAATTACTGAGCGTGCAATCCAAGATATTGAAGCAATAGGTCGCGTTATTGGAAAAATAAAAAAGCGCTTACCAAGGCTCACTCAGTATGCGGCAGTCGCAGTATCTGGGCAAACGGTTATCACCAAAGTCATCTTTATGGACGTCGCATTAACCGATGCTGAATTGGAATCTCAAATTGCTATAGAAGCGGATAGCTTGATCCCTTATTCACTCGATGAAGTGAGTATCGACTTTGAAAAAATTTCTGTTAATGAAGCGGACCCATCAAAAATGAATGTGCTGCTATCGGCCGCGCGTACTGAAAGTGTGGAAGCGCGAGTAGGTGCATTGGAAGAAGGCGGTTTACAAGCCAAAGTCGTTGATGTGGAAAACTATGCATTGAGCCGAGCCTTAACGGTTTTATACGGGCAATTACCAGCGGATGCGTTTGATAAAATAGTTGCTGTTATTGATGTGGGAGCAGTGGTAAGCCTAGTCAGTGTCGTGTTGTCAGGGAAAACGATTTATACGCGTGACCAAGTGTTTGGTGGTGAACAATATACCAACAGCATTGTTGCCTATTACAACAAATCATTTGACGAAGCTGAAATCGCCAAGACTACCGGAGATTTACCACCCAATTATATTTTTGAAGTGTTAGCACCATTTCAAACGACGCTCCTACAGCAAGTAAGACGCGCGGTACAAATGTTTATGACTAGTAGCGGCAAGGAACAAGTGGACTATATTGTATTAACAGGGGGAACAGCGCTGGTTGAAGGGCTTGATAGGCTGTTGATAGAAGAGTTGGGTATTCATACTATAGTTGCTGATCCTTTTGCCGATATGGAAATTGCACCAAAAGTAGATCGTAATGTATTAGAGCGTCACAAGCCCCAATTTGTGGTTGCAACAGGGTTGGCATTAAGGAGCTTCTCATCATGCCACATATAAATTTGCTCCCTTGGCGTGAGCAAAAACGGCAGGAATCGCAAAAGAAGTTTCTTACCATCATTGCAGTTAACATTGGTGCTGTGTTGATACTTTTGTACCTGATTGGATCTTTTTACGACAGCTTAACCGAGGGCCAGCGCATTAAGAATGATTACCTTCGCGCTGAAGTGGTTAAACTCGATTCAAGAATTGTAGAGATCAACGATTTAAGTCAGCAAAAAGACAGCTTGCAACGTCGTATCAACTTAATTGAAGAATTACAAAGTAATCGAAACTTGGGAACACAAATTATCGATGAAGTCGTTCGTGTGGTGCCCGCAGGTGTTTACCTCACTAGTTTAGAAAGAAAAGAAAACTTAATTAAAGTGGTGGGTCGCAGTGAATCAAACAATCGATTATCACAGATGCTTAGAGCGGTTGAGGGCTCTTACCTACTCGAAAAGCCATCGATTCAAGGCATTGTGACTGGAGAACAAAATTCAAGATTGTTGAGTGATTTTACAATGCACTTTTATGTGAAGCCATTTAGAGAGATAGAGGTGGCTGAGCGTGGTAACTAATTTTTGTATTGATGAGATAGCGCGTGGATTTTGATTTAAAATCTTTACAAAACATCGATTGGAACGAAATTGAGCTAGACAATATCGGCGAGTGGCCATTTGTTGTCAAAGTAATGTGTTGTACGCTGGTGGTGATCGTGACCTTTGCTGTTGGCTACAGTTTGCTAGTTTCCACCTCCATAGAACGATATGAACAAGAAGTGCAACAAGAAGCATCGCTGCGAAACAGCTATCGCATCAAGTATGCACGAGCCAATAACTTAGATCTGTATCGTCAGCAAATGAAAGACATGGAAGATCAGTTTGCTCAATTGCTACGTCGATTGCCCACCTCAAATGAAACGCCAGGGCTGTTGGATGATTTAACTTATGTTGGGACATCCAGCGGGTTAACCTTTTTAAAAATTGGTTGGCTATCGGAAAATAAAAAAGAGTTTTACACCGAACTACCCATCAAGCTGGAGGTGATCGGTACCTATCATGAGTTTGGAGAATTTGTCAGTAAAGTAGCGCAACTACCGCGTATAGTTAGTTTGCACGATTTTAGAATTGAAAACTCCGGTAGTAGTAAACTTATTTTTAGCGTGGTTGCAAAAACTTATCGTTACGAGCAAGGTGATGCACCATGAGCAGGCGCCTAATAAGTTCGCTCGTTTTACTTTTTGCGCTGAGCGGTTGCAATGACAATACGGCTGAACAAAAAGAGTTTATCGATCAAATTCAGGCGAGTGCGACACCACAAGTTGAGCCAATACCACACATGCGAGAGTTCAGCCATTTTGAGTACACAGCACAAAATTTGCGCAGTCCATTTGTTGCACCAGAGCCAGAGGTTATCGAAAGTAAAATGATCCAAGTGCAAAATTGCTTGCACCCAGATCCTGATAGAGATCGCGACCCTTTGGAAAAATATCCAATAGACACATTATCGATGAAAGGGACCATCGCAACCAAGGATGTCACTTGGGCGCTAATTAAAGCATCAGATCAAGGTTTGTATAAAATTAAACGAGGTCAATATATGGGCTTGTATCACGGTGAAGTGATCAGTGTGCAGCCAGGATATGTTGAACTTTTAGAGCTCATCCCGGATGGCAGCGGTTGCTGGAAAGAGCGTTTGTCCCGAGTGGAGATCCGTGAAGAAGATGGGAGCGTGGTGAGTGAATAACAAAAAAGGTAGTGTAGATATGGCTCTCTTAAGGAGCAAATTCAGCGTTAAATTTATAGTAGGCGGTATTTTGGCTTTGGCTTCAAACTGGGCATGCGCTGTGCCAATGCTCTATGACGTTCGTTATAACCCAGTACCAGAGGGGGAAACTCAATTGGAACTCGTGTTTGATGAGCAGTTGAGTATTTCTCCTGAAGTGAAGGCGCTGAATGAACCGGCACGTTTTGAGCTATTTTTCCCTGGCGTTGAGTTCGAAGAAAGTCTGCGTTCGTTAGTGGTCAATAAGGCTGGGATCACCAGCATTGAAAGCCAATTAAACGATGAGGGGTTGATCGTTACGGTGAACATGGAACAGTTGAAACTGTACAAGACCTATGTGAAAAACAACATTGCTTATCTGGAAGTCTCTAATAACCCCCTTGGTAGTGAGCCCAGTGATGTGACTGAAGCGCTCAAAGGGAAAATGAATCAAATTCAGTCTATTGATTTTCGTCGCGGAGAGAAGGGGGAAGCTAAGGTGTTGGCTTTTCTCGATAATGCGCAAGCGGCAATTGATGTACAAGAGCGTGGTGGAAAAATTTATGCAGACTTTCACCATATCAGTATTCCAGATGATCTACTTTATGAATTAGATGTACTTGATTTTGGTACAGTGGTCAGCAGTGTGGAAACTTTTCGTGAAAATGGTAAAAGTCGTATTGTTATTGAGCCAAATACGGCATTTAAATATACCTATCAGCAGCTAGGGAATATTTTTACGTTAACAGTTGAAAAAGATGACGAAGAACGTAGTTTTGGACTCAGTAAAAATTATCAAGGTCAACCAATTACCCTGAACTTCCAAGATATCCCGGTACGTTCAGTGTTACAGATCATTGCGGATACAAACAATTTTAACCTTGTGACCAGCGATTCGGTATCGGGTAATATTACCTTGCGTTTGGATGGTGTTCCTTGGGATCAAGCGCTTGACGTGGTACTTAGGATAAAAGGTCTCGACAAACGTATGGATGGCTCAATCTTAATGGTTGCACCATCAGAAGAGTTGGCTGCTCGTGAAGCAAAAGAGTTGCAAGCACGTAAACAAGTAGAAGAATTGGAGCCGTTATACAGCGAGTATATCCAATTGAATTATGCTAAAGCAGAGGAATTTGCCGATTTACTTAAAACGGACATTAACAGTATTGTGAGCGAGCGAGGTAGTGTGTCGGTAGATAAACGTACCAACACTTTGCTCATTAAAGATAGTGCACGTAGTATCGAAAGTATTCGCCGTATGGTTGAAACGTTGGATGTGCCAGTAAAGCAAGTGCGTATTGAGTCACGCATGGTAACAGTGAAAGATAATGTGCAAGAAGACCTAGGTGTTCGTTGGGGTTTCAGTGATCAACAAGGTTCGGATGCTATCTCTGGTAATTTAGCGGGTGCAGAACAATTATCTAATGGTGCGATCCCTGATTTAGCGAACCGACTCAATGTCAATCTACCTGTATCAGGCACTTCGGCGGGCACAATTGGTATGCATATCGCAAAACTTGCTGATGGCACCCTAATTGATCTGGAATTGTCGGCATTAGAGCAAGAGAACAAGGGTGAGATTATTGCAACACCCAGTATTACCACTGCAAACCAAAAGAAAGCAAGAATAGAGCAAGGTACGGAAATTCCGTATGTTGAAGCGGCTTCTAGTGGTGCAACGTCAGTCAGTTTCAAAAAAGCGGTATTGAGCTTGGAAGTGACACCGCAAATTACGCCGGATAACAAGATTATTTTGGATTTAGTTATCACACAAGATACCCGTGGTGATAATGTACAAACACCGAATGGTCCTGCAGTTGCAATCAATACGCAACAAATTCAAACGCAAGTGTTGGTTGATAATGGTCAAACAGTGGTACTCGGGGGGATTTATCAGCAAGAAATAACCAGTGCTGTGAGTAAAATCCCTCTGTTGGGAGATATCCCATACTTGGGTGCGATGTTTAGAAATACCCGTGAAATAAATGAAAAGAAAGAATTACTGATATTCGTGACCCCTAAGATCATGCTGGATAGTCAGTAATTGGTAAATAGTTGAACGAATTTGCGTGCCTTAGTTGCTTTTTATACTATTTGACTTGAAATCGTTCACAGAATATTGAGATAATCCCCTCCTTAATTTTGGGGCCAGGTCGTTAGGCGGGGTTTTATTTCAAATTTTAGAGTTCGTTAGTACTAAAAAGATATGGCTGAAAAACGTAATATATTTCTAGTTGGCCCTATGGGGGCTGGTAAGAGCACAATTGGTCGTCACCTAGCTGATCAATTACACCTTGAATTTTTCGACTCGGATCAAGAAATTGAACGCCGTACTGGCGCAGATATTGCGTGGGTGTTCGATCTCGAGGGTGAGGAAGGGTTCCGTTTGCGCGAAGAAGGCGTAATTTCAGATCTCACAGAAATGCAAGGTATAGTTTTAGCTACCGGTGGTGGTTCAGTATTAAGCAAAGAAGTACGCAATAAGTTATCTGCGCGTGGTATCGTTGTTTATTTAGAAACGCCAATTGAAAAGCAAGTTGCTCGTACACAACGTGATAAGCGTCGTCCTCTGTTACAAACAGAAGAAGCGCCACGTGACGTGCTAGAGCGTTTGGCAGAGGAGCGTGAACCTCTGTATAAAGAAGTTGCAGACTTTGTTGTGCGCACAGATGAACAAAGCGCGAAAGTTGTCGCAAATCAAATCATAGAAAAGCTAGATTTTTAATTATTTTGATCACCTAGGAGGGATGGATGCTTGAGTTGAATGTGGATTTAAACGAACGCAGCTACCCCATCTATATAGGTCAAAATCTTCTAGCAGATGCTGGACGGCTTGCTAAGCATATTGGTAATTGCCGTCCTGTCATTATTTCCAATCACACTATTGCACCGCTATTCTTAGAGCGTTTAATTGACGCGTTAAAAGCGCTGGAACCATTGCACTTTTTACTACAAGATGGCGAGCAATTTAAGAATCTTGAGTCGTTTGAAAAAGTAAATGCCTTTTTGTTAGAAAATAACTGTGGCAGAGACACTTGTTTAATCGCTTTAGGTGGTGGCGTGATTGGTGATCTGACCGGTTTTGTTGCTGCTTGTTATCAACGCGGCGTACCGTTTATTCAAATTCCCACAACACTGTTATCACAAGTTGACTCATCCGTGGGCGGTAAAACCGCAGTAAATCATCCTTTGGGCAAAAATATGATAGGTGCCTTCTATCAGCCTAAAGCGGTATTTATTGATACGGATAGTCTGTCGACTTTGCCTGAGAGAGAATTCGCTGCGGGCATGGCTGAAGTGATCAAGTATGGTCTTATTTACGATGCGGAATTTTTAAGCTACCTCGAAACACATCAAGCGGCTTTACAGCAACTAGATCAAGCTATTTTAACTCGTGTTATTCATCGCTGCTGTGAAATTAAGGCGCTGATAGTCGCCCAAGATGAAACAGAAGCAGGATTAAGAGCATTGCTTAATTTAGGGCATACATTTGGTCATGCAATTGAAGCGCAAATGGGTTATGGAAACTGGCTTCACGGTGAAGCCGTTGCTGCAGGTATGGTGTTGGCTGTTAAGCTTGCTCAGCTAAGAAATGCGTTATCTGGCGCAGAAGTTGCTAGAATTACTGCATTGATAGCAAACTACAGTTTGCCAACCGAGGTACCAGTAGATATGACTTCAGAGCAGTTTTTACATCATATGCGCAAAGACAAGAAGAACAAACAAGGCCGCATTCGTTTCATTGTTCCAACATCTCTTGGTGAATGTGCTTTAGTCGATGATGTGTCTGATGACACGGTGAGATCACTGATAGGGCGCTAATGCAGTCGCGAATATTGCCGAGTCGTTCAGCGTTAGTTGATCGTGTTGCCTTGCAGTTCGAGTATGGGCAAAATTTAATTTGTTTAGTTGGCTCATCTGGGCTTGGCAAAAGTTATCTCGCAGAGTCGTTTATTACCGACAAATATCCTGAGTTCAATAAGGCTTTTATTCATTTATCTGCATCCACCAAAGATGTTGATTTAATGACACAGCTACTGCAAAACAGTTTTACAGGTCCTTTAATCGACGCGACGCAGTCATTAAGTCAAAACTTTTTCCAATTATATCGAGAGCAAGCCTGTGGGCCTTGTTTGTGGGTTTTAGATGGGGCACGACACTTATCAGATGAAATGATAGCGGAACTTCAGTTGTTAGCTAGAAAAAGCCCTGATACGTTATATATTTTGCTGACAGCGCAAGCGCCAAACATTTTACCTGACGCTTTAGATATTCACATTGAACCCTTATCGTTAGTTGAGTCTAAGCGTTTGATGGCGATGTTCTTCAAACAGCTCCCGATGGATGAAGATCCTATTTTTCAAACGTTCTTGCATTCTTGTGCCGGCAATCCTGCACTCTTATTGCAATGGCAGCCTGAGCAGCAAGTCGATTTAAGGACTTCGAAGCCCAACGAGAAAAAAACATCATGGCATCTTGTTTTATTTACAGTGCTATTAGCGATGTTGATGGTGGCTTTTATTTATCAAAAAGAGCTCGTATCGCTTCTGCCTCAATTGCAAAGTGAACAACAAACAAACACGGTATTGCCAAGCGAGCTAGTAGTGACTGAAAACTCAATCGATGAGCAGCCGCAAACTCCTAGTGAGCAAGATATAAGTGAGCGACCATCACAGGCGGTTGAAAAAATACAAAAGCCTAAATCACACACAGCGACTGAGCCAGAGCAAGCATCTCAGGATGTTGCTGCAATAGTCTCTGCTTTAGCTGTGAATAAACCGAATGAATCATATGAGCTGGTCGTAACGGCACCTGATGAGACGAGTCAATCAGAGATAGTAAACAGTGAGGCTGACTCATCAATAAACGAGCAGCCGATGTCAGTCAAACCCTCAATCACAGTAGTAAAAAATGAACAACAGCCGCCTGCTGTTGAACAAACTCAGACGCCTAAACAGCAAAGTTCTGTTGCAGCACAATCACAGACACACAGCCCTGGAAAGACTCCAAATGAAGCAAATTCAGAGGTCGATGATGGTCCTTTGCTGATGACCTATGGAGACGATGAGTGGGCTGTACAACTCTCTGCGGTGAAGGAGCTTACTGTGGCCCGAGAGTTTGTTAACGAATACAATTTAAAAGACGTAAAAGTTTATCGAGCGGTGCGTTTTGGTAGTGATTGGTGGATAGTTGTTCAAGGACCCTACGCGACTTTGGAAGCAGCGCAAGCTGCGCGATCAAAATTGCCGCAAGCAGTGTTGAATGGTCAACCGTTTTTTAAGAAAGTTGACAAAATTAAACAGGAAATAAGCTTACCTACTCGGTAATTATCGACTTTTAGTGTAAGATCGCTCCACATTTTTCATAACTAGAATCAGCATGCAACAAAAGACTCGGGCCTTCCTCAAATGGGCTGGTGGAAAATACAGTTTGGTTGAAGATATCGCTCGGCGTTTACAGTTAGCAAGCCAAGAAGCTGATACATTGGTTGAGCCGTTTGTTGGTGCGGGATCTGTGTTTTTGAATACAGATTTTAAACATTATCATTTAAATGATATTAATGCGGATTTGATTAATTTATACAATGAATTGAAGCGTCAGCCTGACGAGTTTGTCAGCGATGCTAAAAAGCTATTTGTTGAACTTAACAATCATCCCGACGCCTACTACGCCTATCGTTTGCAGTTTAATGAAAGTGTCGATATTTACGAGCGGGCGATCCTATTTCTATATATGAATCGTCATGGTTATAACGGCTTATGTAGATATAACCTAAAAGGCATATTTAACGTGCCATTTGGTAAGTACAAGCGCCCGTACTTTCCAGAAAAAGAGCTCTATGCTTTCGCCTGTAAGGCGCAGCGCGCGACGTTTACTTGTCAAAGTTATGCGGATGTTTTTAAGCGTTTACCACAAAATGCGGTCGTATATTGCGATCCTCCCTATGTGCCGTTGAGCAAAACAGCGTCATTCACCTCTTATGCTAAAGGTGGTTTTGATTTAGATGATCAGGCCAACTTGGCGAATTTGGCTGAGACGGCGGCATTTTCACGACAAACCCCCGTACTGATTTCAAATCATGACACGGTCTGGACGCGCAAAATATATAGTCAAGCCAAATTGGATGTGATCCAAGTGAAGCGCACAATAAGCCCTAAAGGTAATGGTCGTAACAAGGTAAACGAGTTGATGGCGCTGTATACGGGTGAAAAGTTTAAGAAGCGATTTGATTAACAAAAACGCTGAGTAGGATCACAAACAAAGTCACCAAGACTACCCCGACAACAACATAAGGGAGCGCAGACGGTTTGTTAAAATCATCTTGGTATTTTTGTTCACTTTGTACGCCGAAGAGTGCAGCAAGTACACTCTGAACCACCGCAATAAAGCGCATTAGGAATTAAAACCTAGGAGTAAAGCTGACTTGCTCGTCATCATCTGAGCCTAATAGCAGCTCTAGTAAGTCGAGGTAGTGGAACTGTGCGCTACTGCTTTCACCCATTAACCAAGAATACCAGTTGACGTGAGCCTGTTGTTTACAAACTTGAGTGTTGCTTTGTTGTGCTGTTTGACATGTACACATGTTATATCCCGCAAGTGCGATAACGCTTTTGTCTTGCGAAGAGACTCCACCTGATAGCACCACTATGGTGCCCAGCACTAGCATCCGTGTTTTTAGTTGACCCAACATAAGTAAGTTCTCCAACTTCCTGCAATTCTCAAATAATACACAATAGTTGTTCATTAAACAAACTAAAAAATAGCAGCTTTTCAAGCTGTATTTTGGGGAAATACGAGGGGCGGTCTGCTAAGTGGTTATTATTCTGGGTGGATACTACAAAATAGGGTAAAGTAACGAGCAGAATACCGAGGAATTAAAGAGGTTTTACCGTGTCAGTATCTTCAAAATATCTTATCGCACCATCTATCTTATCCGCAGATTTAGCTCGTTTGGGGGAGGACGTAGAAAAAGTTCTTAAAGCGGGGGCAGATGTTGTGCACTTTGATGTAATGGATAACCATTATGTACCTAACTTAACATTTGGTCCGATGGTATGTAAGGCCTTGCGCGATTACGGCATTACAGCGCCAATAGATGTACATTTGATGGTTAAACCGGTTGACTCTTTGATCCCACAATTTGCAGAAGCGGGGGCGACTATCATCACCTTCCACCCAGAAGCGAGTGAACATATAGATCGCACCATTGGCTTGATAAAAGAGCATGGCTGTCAGGCAGGATTGGTGTTTAATCCCGCAACGCCATTACATTACCTAGATTACGTGATGAATAAGTTGGATGTCATATTATTAATGTCTGTGAACCCAGGTTTTGGTGGGCAGAGTTTTATTCCTCAAACATTAGATAAATTGCGCCAAGTACGTGCACTGATTGATGCGAGCGGTAGGGATATTCGCTTAGAAGTGGATGGTGGTATTAAAGCCGATAACATCGCACAAGTTGCTCAAGCCGGTGCTGACATGTTTGTTGCGGGGTCTGCGATTTTTAATCAACCTGACTATCAGGCTGTGATCTCAGAAATGCGTAAGCAGTTAGAGCAGGTTGGTTAATGCGTTATCAAGGCGTTTTATTTGATTTAGACGGCACATTGGCCGACAGCGCACAAGACATGTATATCGCGCTTAATTTGACTTTGACCGAAGTGGCATTTCCTATTGTGAGTTATGCCCAAGTGTCTGGTTGGGTTGGTAATGGTATCGACATGCTGGTTAAGCGCGGGTTAAGTGGCTCAATGACGCTCAACCCTGAACTACCAGAGACATTAATTGACCTTGCTATTTGTACCTTCAAAGGTCATTATGCAGAGCTTGTAGGTGACTATGTGGCGCTTTATCCACATGTCGAAACTGGCTTAGCGGCTTTATCTGGTTTTAAAAAAGCGCTGATCACCAATAAAGACCGTGTTTTTACTTTGAACTTGCTTGATAAACTACATTTGAGCTCACACTTTGATGTGATCATATGCGGAGATGATGGCCAGAAAAAACCATCGCCAGAACCTTTGCTTAAAGCCTGTTCACAGTTAGCATTGACACCTAGCGATGTGATCATGGTTGGAGACTCTAAAAGCGATATTGAAGCTGCGCAGAATGCCGGTATGGATGTCGTTGCCATGACCTATGGTTACAATCAAGGGGTCAACCTACAAGATCTTAATCCACAGTACCTATGTGACGGGTTCTTGGATATAATCCCCATTTTAACTCAGCGATAATAGAATTTTATAAAGGAACATCATGACTAAACCAGTAGTGTTAAGTGGCATTCAGCCAACCGGTGGTATGACAATAGGCAATTACGTAGGTGCCATTAACCAGTGGCTTAACTTACAAGAAGATCATGAAAGTTTCTTTATGCTTGTTGACTTGCATGCGATCACGGTTCGTCAAGAGCCAGAAATGTTACGCCAACGTGTTTTAGATGGTGTCGCATTATATGCTGCATGTGGTATCAACCCTGAAAAAGCAGCCTTATTCGTACAATCACAAGTGCCAGAGCACGCTCAGTTAGGTTGGGTATTAAACTGTTATGCGCAGATGGGTGAACTTAACCGTATGACCCAGTTCAAGGATAAATCAGCAAAGCATGCGAATAACGTGAATGTAGGCTTGTTTGCATACCCTGTGTTGCAAGCGGCAGATATCTTATTGTACCAAGCTGACCATGTACCAGTTGGGGAAGATCAAAAGCAGCATCTTGAGTTAACGCGTGATATCGCAACGCGCTTTAACAATCTTTATGGTGAGGTATTTAAGGTACCAGAACCGTGTATCCCAGAATTGGGCGCGCGCGTAATGAGCTTACAAGATCCACTGAAAAAAATGTCTAAGTCGGACGATAATCCAAATGCGTATATTATGCTGCTTGATGAACCGAAGAAAATCGAGAAAAAGCTTAAAAAAGCGGTGACTGATTCAGACGAACAAGCGCGCATTTATTTTGATCGTACTGAAAAGCCTGGTGTATCTAACTTATTGACATTGTTATCTGTTGCAACAAAACGTTCAATTGAAGACTTAGTGCCAGAATACGAAGATAAAATGTATGGTCACCTTAAAAAAGACACCGCTGATGCGGTAGTCGCTATGATTGAACCGATTCAAGAACGCTTTAAGGCGATCCGTGAAGATCAAACATTGCTTGATCAAATCATGAAAAGTGGTGCAGAAAAAGCGGGGGCGAGAGCCGAGAAAACATTAAAAGCAGTCTATGATGCAGTGGGTTTTATCCCGCGCCCATAAAATGAGAGTTTGATAATGGCCAGGCGCTCGCCTGGCTTTTTTATGGAAATTTCTATGTTATTAATGATCGATAACTATGATTCATTTACTTATAACTTAGTGCAGTATTTCCAACGTTTAGATCAAGAAGTGCTAGTAAAGCGCAATGATGCGTTGAGTTTGTCTGACATTCGGTCTTTGAATCCAAAATACATTGTAGTGTCTCCCGGTCCGTGCACGCCTAATGAAGCAGGCATATCGTTAGCTGCGATAGAGCAGTTTAAAGGCAAGATCCCAATTTTGGGTATTTGCTTAGGCCACCAATCGATTGCCCAAGCGTTAGGTGCGAAGGTTATCAGAGCCAATGTTGTCATGCATGGCAAAACATCTTCGATTAGACATAGCAATCAAGGAGTATTTACGGGTTTACCTGATCCTCTTACGGTCTGCCGATATCACTCATTAGTTGTAGATAAAGCAACGTTACCAAATGGCTTGCAAGTGACTGCGTGGACACAAAATGTAGCAGGCGAAGTGGATGAGATAATGGGCCTGTGCCATAATGACTTAGCACTTGAAGGTGTGCAATTTCATCCAGAAGCAATTTTGACGGAACATGGCTTGAGCCTACTTGATAACTTTATTCGTCGCTTCTAATCTTGTAACTATATGAATAATTTCGGGCTGACTAATATCCTATGAGTGAAGACAACAAGCATTTAAGGATGGCGCAAGCATTGACGGAACGCGCACACGACTTATTGATTAGCCATAGCTTCGCTCAGCAGCAACTCGGTTACATACATACGCTCGAAATGGATTTAGGTGCAAAAGTACCACAGCGTACCATGTTGGAAGTGGAAATTGCAGCCGCGGCCAAGCGCAAAGAGAGTAGTACAAGCCATCATAAATACATAGCCAAAGCCAGTGCCCATATTCATGCTGCCATTGAAGAATCTATAAGCAAACAACGAGATGATATTGATTGTTTGTACTATGAAGTGATGGGGATTGAAGACGGTGTTCCTGCGATTTTTGACTTGTTGGCTGTGCGCTCTGCATCAGTTGGTCGTTTAGAGCCTTTAGTTAATGACCTATCGTGGCTAGGGCGAGAGCTGGTTTCTTTAGTTAACATGCCGCAGTATCGCAAGAAAAGTTCCACTGGGATGTCAGTCAAGGTCGATACACCAGCCTTAGCATTGCGTTATTTGGGTCTGGAAAATTTACAGTGGGTATTACCAACTTACGCAATGCGCCATTGGTTACCTCATTCAACTGACCCATTTCCATTAATGAAACGCAAATTGCGCGAGTTAAGCATGTCTACCGCTGTTGCCGCAAAAGAATTAGCAACGATAAATGGTGTCAAAGAGCAGCACGCATATACACTGGGTATGATGCTGGATGTGGGTAAAGCGGCGTTAACGCGGTTATATTTGCGTACGTTTGAAAGTGTATGGCAAGACCGAGTGATTAAAGCGCGGGATAAAGGCCATAAAGATTTGCATACAGCGCTACTTGAGTTGGGACCCGATCCGCTATTTTTACGCAACCTATTGCTTGAACATTCGGCGAGTGTCACACACCAATTGATAGAGAAAATGGCATTTCGTTATTTACCTTTTGCTGCACCAATGGAAGAATTTGCGGCTATTTATTTACCAAACACAGATAAAAAGTTATCGGATCCTTTGCCTTTAACTTCGATACTGAAAAAGGCGCACGGCTATGCATTGTACCTGATGTTGAAGGACAATCACTTTATTGAGGAAGATGAAGTGGACACCTGGTTTACATACTTAGGGTTGACACCAGCTGAACAAAAAGTGCTCTCAACTTGTACATTCCATGGCATGCAATTGACGATTTCATAATATTTATACAATTTTTTTTACGACTATTCATTCAGTACGCTTTTTAGCAAACGAGTCTAAAAAGCTTACGCGCTTGCTATCTCATCTAAATTTGTGCAAATAGTTATTCACTGGTGCTGAAAAATTATCTCAATCCCTTGAATATCAAGGGCTCTATGAAAGTTTTCTATGAGACTTTAAGCATTTTTTCTGAAATAATGGGTGAATGAAATTTGCGCCAAATAGCAATTTTTACTGCAAAATGCGTAATAATTGAATGTGAAATAACCACTACTAGCGGTGCAGTACTCAACAAAATGAGGAGTTAAAATGACTATTAATCGTGAATTATTCGATGATGTTATGGTGCCTAACTATGCGCCATCAGCAGTTATCCCTGTAAAAGGTGAAGGGTCACGCGTTTGGGATCAAGAAGGTCGAGAGTATATCGATTTCGCCGGTGGTATTGCCGTAAACTGCTTAGGTCATTGTCACCCTGCGTTAGTATCTGCATTAAAAGAGCAAGGTGAGAAAATTTGGCACCTGTCTAATGTAATGACAAATGAACCAGCATTACGTTTAGCTAAAAAGTTGGTTGATGCCACTTTTGCTGACAAAGTGTATTTTGCCAACTCAGGCGCTGAAGCAAACGAAGCGGCACTAAAGTTAGCACGTCGTTTTGCTCTGGATAATTTCGGTGAGCAAAAATCACAGATTATCTCTTTCAATAAAGGCTTCCATGGTCGCACTTTCTTTACCGTTACGGTCGGTGGCCAAGCTGCATATTCAGATGGCTTTGGTCCTAAGCCGGGTGATATCGTTCACTGTGATTACAACGATTTAGCTGCATTCGAAGCATTAATTTCAGACACTACCTGTGCGGTAATGATGGAACCTCTTCAAGGGGAAGGTGGTATTGTTTCTCCGGATGCTGACTTTGTCAAAGGTGTTCGCGAGTTATGTACTAAACACAATGCGCTGCTTATTTTTGACGAAGTACAAACGGGTGTAGGTCGTACAGGTGAACTGTATGCTTACCAAGGTTTAGGTGTCACACCTGATATCTTAACCACCGCAAAAGCATTAGGTGGTGGTTTTCCGATTGGTGCCATGATCACGACAAATGAGATCGCTAAGCACCTTAAAGTAGGTACACATGGTTCTACCTATGGCGGTAACCCGCTAGCATGTGCTGTCGCAGAAGCGGCGTTTGATACAGTGAATACGCCTGAAGTACTTGATGGCGTCAAAGCGAAAGAAGCGTTGTTCCGCGAGTTATTGACGGCTATCAACGATAAATACCAAGTATTTAGCGAAGTACGAGGCAAAGGCCTATTATTAGGTGGTGTTGTTGCTGAGCAATACAAAGGCCGTGCAAAAGATTTCTTAGTTGCTGGCATTAAAGAGGGTGTTATGTCTTTAGTGGCAGGCGCTGACGTAGTACGTTTCACTCCTTCATTGGTGATCCCTGAAGCGGATATTCGTGAAGGTATGGCGCGTTTCGAAAAAGCGGTTGCGAGTGTCGTCGCAAGTAACGCCTAGTCTTGGTGGGCTGCGTTTGTTTCGTAGCCCTAATCTACCGTTTAGTGTTATAACTTGAGGAGTAAGCGGGCTCATGATGATCCTTCGCCCAATCCAAAAAAGCGATTATCCAGCGCTTTTAAACATAGCCCATGAGTCAGGTCATGGCTTTACTTCATTGCCTGTAAATGAAGAGCTTTTACATAGTAAAATTGCGCGCTCTGAAGAGTCTTTTCAAAAAGAAACTGATATTCCATTTGATGAGGGATATTTGTTTGTACTTGAAGACACGGATACCGGAGAAGTCGTCGGTACCAGTGCGATTGAAGCTGCCGTGGGTTTAGATGATGCGTTTTATCATTACCATTTGAGTAAGGTCATTCATTCATCTCGTACTTTAAATGTCTATAAAGCCGTTGATATATTAACGCTGTGTAACGACTACACCGGAGCAACTGAGCTATGTACGCTGTTTTTGAAAGATGGCTATCGCAAAGGCCTCAATGGCAAGCTCTTGTCTAAGTCTCGCTTCATGTTTATCAAGCAACATCAGCATCGCTTTGCCGATACGGTCATCGCAGAAATGCGAGGCGTATCCGATGAAAATGGTAAAAGCCCATTTTGGCAGTGGTTGGAAGAACACTTTTTCTCAATGGATTTCCCAACAGCTGATTATTTGACTGGCATTGGCCAAAAGGTATTCATTGCAGAATTAATGCCTAAGTACCCAATCTATGTGAATTTACTAAGTAAAGATGCGCAAGCTGTCATTGGTGAGGTGCATAACAATACGCGCCCTGCAATTGAGTTGCTAAAAAGCGAAGGGTTTACTTTTAATGGCTATGTTGACATCTTTGACGCAGGTCCTACCGTTGAAGCAAAAGTAGACAATATTCGCACCGTACGCTCAGTGCAAAACAAGCAAGTACGCATTGGCCCAAATAAGGGTGGTTCCCCTGTTATGGTAGCCAATGATAAACTAGCTGGATATCGCGCTACTGTAGCAGAACTTCATATTGCTCCAGAGAGTGAAGAAGTGCTTATTCCAGCGGAAGTAGCGAAGGCATTAAATATTGTTGACGGTGATACGGTCAGCATCGCAACTCTTTAAATTTGTAGGTAATTATTATGACAACACATCCTGCCCAACTAATTAATGGTGAATGGAAAGCAGGTCTAGGCAGTGCATTTAGCTCTGTGAATCCAGCAAATAATGAAGTGATTTGGCAAGCAAACTCAGCAACGGCTGAGCAAGTTGATGACGCTGTAAAAGCTGCGCGTCAGGCATTCTACACTTGGAGTGATTTAGATTTCTCTGCGCGTTTAGACATCGTTAAGCGTTTTGCGGAGGTTTTACAAGAAAACAGCGAAGAGCTGGCGATTGCGATTGCGAAAGAAACAGGTAAGCCACTATGGGAAACACGCACAGAAGCGGGTGCTATGGTTGGTAAAATCGCCATTTCTGAAAAAGCGTATCAAGAAAGAACAGGTACTGTGGAAAACCCAATGCCTGTTGGTCGTGCGGTTATTCGTCATAAAGCACACGGTGTAGTGGCTGTGTTTGGCCCTTACAACTTCCCTGGTCACTTACCAAATGGTCACATTGTACCTGCTTTACTGGCGGGTAATACGGTTATCTTCAAGCCTTCAGAGCTAACGCCTTATGTTGCTGAGCTGACTTTGAAGTATTGGCAGCAAGCAGGTTTACCTGCTGGTGTTATTAACCTAGTGCAAGGTGAAGTTGAAACAGGTAAAGCGTTAGCGTCACACAAAGGTATTGATGGCTTGTTCTTCACTGGTTCTTCACGTACTGGTCACTTATTACATGAGCAGTATGCTGGCCAACCAGGTAAAATTTTAGCGCTTGAAATGGGCGGTAATAACCCGCTGATTGTTAAAGATGCATCAGACACGAAAGCGGTTGTGCACGACATCATTCAATCAGCATTTATCTCAAGTGGCCAACGTTGTACTTGCGCACGTAAACTATTTTTACCTACGGGCGCACAAGGTGATGCGATTCTTGAGCACTTACTTCGTGCAACTAAAGCTATCAAAATAGGCAACTTTGACGACGCAGAACAGCCATTTATGGGTTCTATGATCTCAGAAGCGGCGGCGGCGGGCATGGTTAAAGCACAAGCGCAATTGCAAGCTCTTGGTGCAGAGTCACTGCTTGAGCTGACACATACACCTAATACGGGTTTTGTAACACCTGGTATCATTGAATGTACCAATGTGACTGACTTCCCAGATGAAGAACATTTTGGTCCGCTACTCAAGGTGTTCCGTTATAGCGACTTTGATGCGGCGATTGAAAAAGCCAATGACACGAGTTTTGGCCTGTCGGCTGGACTGCTAGGTGATAGCGAAGCGGATTACGATCACTTCCTTCGTCGTATTCGTGCCGGTATCGTTAACTGGAATAGACCAATCACCGGTGCATCAAGTGCTGCGCCATTTGGTGGTATTGGCGCATCAGGTAACCACAGAGCGAGTGCATACTACGCTGCTGATTACTGTGCTTATCCAGTGGCGTCTGTTGAGCTTGATAAAGTCACTCTACCGGGGACTTTAAGCCCAGGCTTAAACATCGATTAAGTGAATAGCATAATATTATTGGCATTAATGAGTTTCGATAGAATGCTAATACTTTGCTATTAAAAAAAGCAGCTTAGGCTGCTTTTTTTAATTTTCACTGATCTACAAAAGTAGCATTAGGCGTCAGTTTCTGCTTAAATCTATAACAGATGACAGTAAAATCTTAGGTGATGTAGAGATGGTTTTAGATAAACAAGGTTATGACGAATTAGTCATGTATCTGACGCAAAATTTAGCCTTGTTTGAGAAACCCGGTGAAATCAAACCCGGCGCTCCTAAGGTCATGGAGCTCATTGAGGATGTGATTGCAGAGAATGTCATACGCATCTGTGAACAGCATACAGAATTAACCACAGAGCAACGTAGCTTGATTGTACGTGAAGTTGATGGCATTGTTTACGACCTCCAAGAAGTGCTCTCTAGCGTGACTGAACAGCGTGTAACGGTGGAGCAAAGAGAGTTTCTCGAAGAATTTGCAGGGCTAGTCAAAAACATGTTCGACTCAGCCGTTTAAAATATTTACTGTAAGTAGAATAAATAAGAATAAGCACCGCCTTTTTGGCGGTGTTATTGCTTTTATATTGGGGATATTATGCAAGCGAGTGTGAAGTGGGTTGAAGGTGATACCTTTTTAGGACGTTCTGAATCGGGTCACAATGTTGTATTTGACGCGGGTGCAGAAGGTGCTGCGCCATCTCCTATGGAAATGGTCTTAATGTCAGCAGGATGTTGTTCATCTGTTGATGTTGTAAGCATATTAAAAAAAGCGAAACAAGATTTTGACAATGTTGAAGTGAAACTAACGAGCGAGCGAGCAGAGTCGGCGCCGAAAGTATTTAAAAAGATTAATTTGCACTTTGTTGTGACTGGTCGCAGTGTATCTGAAAAACATTTAGCAAGAGCGGTTCAGTTATCCGCAGAGAAGTATTGTTCGGTTGCGTTAATGCTTGATAAAACAGTGGAAATTACTCATAGCCACGAGGTTGTTGAAAGCGAGTAAAAATAACGCTTTTTCATAGCGTGATTTTCGTATAAAATCCGCGAACTTTTGGTTCTGCTAAGCAGATTTACAGTTTGAAGGTTGGTCTATTGTGAACAAGCCCTTTGATAAAATTAAACTCCATGGCTTTAACAACTTAACTAAGAGTTTAAGCTTTAGCATATACGATATTTGTTACGCCAAAACAGAGCAACAACGTAAAGAATATTTAGAGTATATTGACGAACAGTACAGTGCTGACCGTTTAACCGATATTCTTAAAGACGTCGTTGATATTATTGGTGCAAACGTATTAAACATTGCGCGTCAAGATTACGAGCCGCAAGGGGCAAGTGTAACTATTTTGGTATCAGAAGAGCCTGTTGAACAACAGACATTTGATAGCAATGAAACACCGGGACCTTTGCCTGAGTCTGTTGTCGCGCATTTGGATAAGAGTCACATTTGTGTACATACTTATCCTGAAGCACACCCGAATGATGGTATTTGTACCTTCCGTGCGGATATTGAGGTTTCTACATGTGGCGTTATTTCACCACTTAAGGCGCTAAACTTCTTGATCCATTCATTGGAATCAGATGTGGTAACCATTGATTACCGTGTTCGTGGTTTTACTCGTGATGTGACGGGTGTTAAACACTATATCGATCACGCTATTCACTCTATCCAAAACTACATGACAGAAGATACTAAAGAAGCGTATCAGATGTTGGATGTAAACGTGTATCAAGAAAACTTGTTCCACACTAAGATGATGCTCAAAGAAACAGATTTAAACACTTACCTGTTTGGTATCACAACGGATGACTTGAGTGAAGAAGAAGAGACGGAGATCCGTGCGCGCTTAGATCGTGAGATCCAAGAAGTGTTCTACGGACGTAATCTTCCTGAAGTAGATTGATATATAATTATATAAAAAAAGCGCTCATTGAGCGCTTTTTTTATATCTATTAAAACCTAAATTTCATATTTAAATGTTAAGCCTACTAAATGAGGCTCTCCATATTGTACATAGGTCTCGGTCTCGTAGTTATTGAGCGGATTATTCGGGAAGCTAAAGCCTCGTACTTGTGTATCTGTATCGGCTAAGTTACGTCCCCATGCGGTAAGTGACCAATTACTCCTTTGATAGCTCACACTGGCATTGAGTAAATTGCTGCTGTTGGCTTTTGCTTCGTGATTGATCGAGTGATAATAATCATCTTTACCTTCTACCGACATTTGTGCGATCAGGTTATCGGTTAGAGCATATGCGAGTGACAAAGCATACTGATATTTTGGTGCCTGTGCTTGCTCTCTGCCATCAAGATTAATATCAGCAAAATCACCCTCTACTTTGCTGTCAAGGTAACCGAGACTGTAACTAAAACTAAGACTGTCGGTATATTGTAAATTACCTTCAATCTCTAATCCGTAATTACGTCCTTCTGTCGCGTTATCAATGTATTCAATAAATTTCTTTTGGATCTCAAAGGAACGCTTCAGTTGCATATCATCTCTGTGCATGTAAAAAGCGCTGATGCGAACCGTGTGGCGGTTATCTTCAGAACTACCTTTAACGCCAAACTCCGCATTCCACATATATTCAGGCGCAAAACTTTCATTATTTGCCGTGATGTTTATACCTTCATCTTTGGCTTGAGCTAGGGCCTGACCATTAATGCCTCCTATTTTATAGCCACGGGTAAGGCTGGTGTAAATCATAGTTCTCGGCACAACTTGGTACTCAAGCGCCACCTTGGCACCCCACATCCAGTCATCGGTGTCACCTGTGATGGCATTGGAGTCAAAATAGTCGGTGTTGTAATGTTCTGCGCGCAATCCTGTAATAAGCTCGGTTTTTTCCGACAGAGGCGTGATCTTCTGACCAAATAAAGCAATGTGGCTTACATCATAGTTTGAGGTGAACTCTTGCTTTCGAGCGAGCTGTACTTGTTTACGTTTGGCCGATATACCTGTTACCCAATTTTGTGCTTTGTCCGAAAACGTAAGCTCTAAGGTGCCTCTGTCATGCTCCCGTAGGTAGCTATCGGTTGAACTATATCCATATGGATGAAGGCCCGCTGCACACACGCTTGGTTTGGTCGAATCGTTACAAGTCCAATCTTCATCATAGCTATATAGGGTATTGCCGTTGAGTTGGCTAACTAAAATAGTTAAGTCGAATAAATCGGCCCCGGTGTAGTTCGTACTAAGCGCAATCGCGTTGGTTTTTTGGTTATCTTGCCCCGGTTCGTCAGCGCTGCTTTTTCTGTCGTTATTGAGTGAGAAACCGTCGTAGCCGTTATCGATATCTATGTGGTGCGCTACTATTTGAGTGCTTAGCGCATCATTCCAACGGGTGTGAAATTTGATACGTGCAACTTGCTCATCCTGGCTCTGTGTTTTATCACCTAGGTATTGGTTTTCGGTATAGCCATCCGATTTTTGTTGATAGTAACTTGCACGGATCGCACTACTGTCAGTGACCCCCGTGCCACCCGCTAAGCCCGCTTCATGGCTGCCATAATTGCCAATGCCTAGTTTCAGGTTGAATGAAGGCTCCGCTGTTGCTGAACGAGTTTGTATATCGACCATGCCTGCCATTGCATCGGCACCAAACCGTGTACCTTGTGGACCTCGGTAAACGGCAACCTGCTCTGTATCAAATAACAGCGCACTGCCACCAAGGCCAGAATAATCGATGTTATCAACCAACATGCCAACACTTGGATGAATGGGATCAACAAACTGAGAGCGCAGGCCAACACCGCGAATTTGCACAAAACGACCACGAGATGCGCCCGCTGTAAAGTTAACATTGGCTGCACTATTTAATATTTGGTCTAAATAGTTTGCACCTCGAGTGGTGATCAAGTCATCACCCATAATAGTGGCGCTAGCACTTAGCGTCTGTAGGCTTTCGCGCTTAAAATCACCTGTGACTTCGATGGTTTCCATCGGCGTTTCTTCTGCGACGGCAGCAGATGATAAAAGTGCGATAATTGTAGCGCTAATTAGAGAGTATTTTGCGGTCATAGTTCTTTGCTGTTCATTGAGTTGCGGATATTTTAACAAATGGGCAGTGGGTTAAAACCTAAATTACGTATAAATGTGTTATAACGTCGCCACATTTTTTCTAAGTAAAATTTTAAGGAGTCAGTGTGGTATTTCGTGTGGACTTTAAAGTGCGTGATTATGAGTGTGATTTGCAAGGGATCGTCAATAATGGCGTTTACTTTAATTATCTTGAACATGCGCGTCATGAGTTCCTATTATCTGAACGGATTGATTTTGCAGCACTGGCAGAGCAAAAAATTAATCTAGTGGTGATCCGCAGTGAGATGAACTTTAAAGACTCGCTAAAACCGAGTGACGAGTTTTATGTGGAAGTAGAGGTACAAAGAGCCTCTAAAATTAAGTTCGCTTTTGTGCAAAGAGTGATCCGAAAATCAGATGATAAGTTGATGTTAGATGCCATCGTAACAGGGACGTCGGTCAACGAGCGAGGTCGTCCGTTCCTATGTAAGGAAATTGAAAGGCTTTTTGTGTGAGCAAAGCGCTAAAAATTGCGTTTTTTGTCGTTAAAAAGGCACTTTTTTCCGTAAAAATAGATTAAGTGTGTATAATTACACTAACTTAGAAGTTATCGATTTACCATGAAAGCATTTATACAATCATGCGCGTTGAGTGCGCTGTTATTTGGTTGTGCATCCACAGGGAAAGTAGACGAAACACACCTTAAATTCACCCAATGGCAATTAACGCATATGGCGGGTAAAGCCATTAAGAATAGCCCGATATCCATCGAATTTATTGAAGCAATGCAGGTAGCAGGCAATGCGGGATGTAATCGCTTTTTTGGCCAAGGCCTTTTGTCACAAAGTCGGTTGCAGGTCAGCCAGTTAGGCATGACACGCAAACTATGCGATAGCAACACCAATACGACGGAACAAACATTGCTAAAAATGTTGGAAAAAGGCGTACCAGTCATGATGGTCGATGGCGTACTTATTTTTAAAGGTCAGCCTGAATTGCGTTTTCAAGTTGCAGGCTGATCACTTCTTCAGTACACTCGTTGTCAATTCGTTACTTGTCGGAGTGCCCATAGGGCTGAGATCGCATTCATTGCGGGATCCGTGAACCTGATCAGGTTAAAACCTGCGTAGGGAACAAGCTGCCTGTAGTGCAAACATCTGTTTGTTGGCTGCAAGATTTTATGCACGCATAAAATCTGATCATCTGAGGGCAACCTCATCTCGCTCCATTTTGGAGATCTGACAAGACACCTTAAATAACAATGAGGCAAGTCATGTCAAACAATAGTAGCAAACCTTCTCGTCGTGAAAGTCGTGCGGCGGCATCTGAATTTATTTACAACCTTACGGGTCAACCTTTTCCTAGTTCACATAAAGTGTACGTCGAGGGTAATCAAGCAGGCGTGCGCGTCGGTATGCGCGAAATCACGCTGTCTGATAGTTTTGTTGGTGGCACCGAAGACAACCCCGTTTACGAGAAGAATGAGCCTGTACGTGTTTACGATACCTCTGGCCCTTATACCGATCCTGATTTTAAACTGAACGTGCGTGAAGGTTTACCTAAACTACGCAAAGAGTGGATTGATGCGCGCGGTGATACCGAGTGGCTTGATTCTGTGACCTCAAAGTTTTCTCAACAGCGTATGGCCGATGAGGGACTAGATCATATTCGCTTTGAGCACTTACCAAAAATCCGTCGTGCCAAGTTGGGCAAAAACGTCACGCAAATGCACTATGCACGTCAGGGCATTGTCACACCTGAAATGGAATATGTGGCGATCCGTGAGAATATGGGTCGTGCAAAACTGCGTGAAGAGTTATTAGCGCAACAGCACAAAGGGCAATCTTTTGGCGCATCCATTCCAGAATTTATTACTCCAGAGTTTGTGCGTGATGAAATAGCACGTGGTCGCGCTATTTTGCCAAATAACATCAATCACCCAGAATCAGAGCCGATGATTGTTGGTCGCAACTTCTTAGTTAAGGTAAACGCCAACATTGGTAATTCATCGGTGACCTCGTCGATTGAAGAAGAAGTAGAAAAACTGGTTTGGTCGACTCGTTGGGGCGCGGACACGGTGATGGACTTATCAACGGGTCGTTATATTCACGAAACCCGAGAGTGGGTAGTGCGTAATTCACCAGTACCGATTGGTACCGTGCCAATTTATCAAGCACTAGAAAAAGTCAATGGCGTCGCTGAAGATCTTACATGGGAGATTTTCCGCGATACGTTAATCGAGCAAGCTGAGCAGGGCGTGGATTATTTCACTATCCATGCCGGTGTATTGTTACGCTATGTACCGATGACGGCTAAACGTGTGACCGGTATTGTGTCTCGTGGTGGCTCTATCATGGCGAAATGGTGTTTAGCGCACCATAAAGAAAACTTCCTATACACGCATTTTGAAGATATCTGCGAGATCATGAAACAATATGACGTTTGTTTCTCGCTCGGGGATGGTTTACGTCCAGGCTCTATCGCCGATGCCAACGATGAAGCACAATTTTCAGAACTTCGCACACTGGGCGAGTTAACCAAGCTTGCTTGGAAGCATGACGTACAAGTGTTCATTGAAGGCCCTGGTCACGTGCCCATGCACATGATTGAGCAAAATATGAAAGAGCAACTGGAGCATTGTCATGAAGCGCCATTTTATACGCTTGGCCCACTGACAACGGATATTGCACCGGGCTATGATCACTTCACTTCAGGTATTGGCGCTGCGCAAATCGCTTGGTATGGCTGCGCTATGTTGTGTTATGTGACGCCAAAAGAGCACTTAGGCTTACCTAACAAAGAAGATGTAAAAGAAGGTTTGATCACCTACAAAATTGCGGCACACGCGGCAGATTTAGCGAAAGGTCACCCCGGTGCACAAGTGCGTGATAACGCCTTATCAAAAGCACGCTTTGAATTCCGTTGGCACGACCAATTCAACTTAGGCCTAGATCCAGAACGTGCACGTGAATACCATGATGAAACACTACCGCAAGAGTCGGGCAAGGTGGCTCACTTTTGCTCTATGTGTGGTCCGAAGTTTTGTTCGATGAAGATCACTCAAGAAGTACGCGATTATGCCAAAGATCTGGAATCAAAAGGCATCGACCCAAATAACGTTGGTGATGCAATTGAAATCAAGATGGTGGATATCGAAGCACAAATGCAAGCCAAGTCAGAAGAGTTTAAACAAACAGGTTCTGAGCTGTACCACAAAGCAATTTAATTTCACTGTATGGCGCTTTATGCGCGCGTGAAATCGGTGATGCATGCACAGAGCAGCATCACCTTTGAAAACAAAATTGCAGATGGCAGATGTGAAACATGAAAAAACCAAAGGTAGCGATATTAGGGTTTGGTTTGGTTGGTCGAGTTGCAGCTTTAATGCTGCAAGAGCAGTATCAGCTGAGTATTTTTGAGGCGGCTGAAACGCCGGACAATAATGGCGCAGGTGCACTTGCAGCGGCCATGCTCGCCCCTATGGCTGAATCGGTGATCTGTGAGGCGGACCTTGCACAAATGGGCGTTGAGGCCATGGCATTATGGCCAAAACTATTGGCCTCGTTGTCAATGCCTGTGATGTATCAACAAGCTGGCACCCTCATCGTTGCACACCAACAAGATATGGGCGATTTAAGAAGTTTTGAGCAACGCTTAAAACCGTTAGCCGGGCATCACGCTTTGCATGTAACCAGTCATGATATCTCAGAACTAGAGCCTGAGTTGGCAGGGCGTTTTCATCAAGGTATTTATTTACCCAGTGAAGGGCAGCTAGATAACTTGGCTTTTTACAAGGCGAGCTTTGCGCAGTTGCAAAATACCGATTGTCAGTTTTATTTTGGCAAGCCAGCAATGCTGGAGCGCGATGAGCAAGGTATTGCGCAGGTCAATGGGGAAAAATTTGATTGGGTCGTTGATTGCCGCGGTATTGGTGCTAAATCACAGCTTGATGGTTTGCGCGGCGTGCGAGGTGAAGTCGCCCGAATTTATGCACCTGAGGTGACCCTTACTAGGCCCGTGCGGTTAATGCATCCACGTTACCCAATTTATATTGCCCCCAAGCCCAATCATGAATTTGTTATTGGCGCGACGGAAATTGAATCGCAGGATGATGGACCTATCACCGTGCGTTCCACCCTTGAGCTACTGTCCGCGGCGTATACAGTGCATAGTGGTTTTGCCGAAGCGCGTGTTATGGCGATAAGTGCGGGGCTCAGACCGGCTTTTAGTGATAATCGACCTCGCGTTACTACTGAAGGTAATGTGATTAGTATCAATGGTTTATATCGTCATGGTTATTTGCTTGCCCCTGCCGTCGTACAGCAAGCACTGAGTAAGGAGTTATTGTGATAATCACATTTAATGGTCAGGCGATGGAGTCGAACGAACAAAGCCTACAAGCATTTATTAACAGTACAGAGGCTAAAGAGCCTTATGCGGTGGCGTTAAATGGTCAGTTTATACCTCGTAGTCAATGTCAATCAACGTTGCTCAGTGACGGGGATAGCATAGAGTTGTTATCGCCTATTCAGGGGGGATAAGTGATGAGAGAAGATAAACCACTCAGCATTTACGGGCAAACGTTCGAAAGCCGTTTGTTGATAGGATCAGCCTTGTATCCCTCCCCACAGATCATGCAACAGTCAATTACTGCGTCGCAGTCGCAAATTGTCACCGTGTCATTGCGTCGGCAAAACTCAGTCTCGGCTGGAGAAGACTTTTGGCAACTGATCAAAGACACTGGTTTGACCGTGCTGCCAAACACTGCCGGTTGTCACAGCGTCAAAGAAGCGGTGACTTTGGCACACATGTGCAGAGAAGTGTTTGCTACTGATTGGATCAAGCTAGAACTGATCGGTGATGAGTACAACTTACAACCTGATCCCATTGCCTTGATGGAGGCGACAGAAATCTTGCTGCAAGATGGCTTCAAAGTATTGCCCTACTGTACGGATGATTTAGTACTATGCCAGCGTTTGGCCGCACTGGGCTGTGAAGTATTAATGCCTTGGGGTGCCCCCATTGGCACAGGAAAGGGTCTATTAAACCCTTACAATCTTGCAATGATCAGGCAACGTTTACCCGATATGACCTTGATTGTTGATGCCGGGTTAGGGTTACCATCCCATGCCTGCCAAGCGTTGGAAATGGGGTATGATGCGGTATTACTCAATTCGGCTATTGCAGGAGCAGGGTGCCCAGTTAAGATGGCCAGTGCATTCAACTTGGCGGTGCAAGCAGGCAGAGCGGCTTATGTAGCGCAAGCCATGCCCGAAAAAAACGTGGCAGCGCCGTCAACCCCGACCATGGGCATGCCGTTTTGGCATCAAAATTAATCAGTAAATAGGAGTCTGAAATGGCACAAGTAGTTTGGAGTATTGCAGGTTCGGACTCTGGCGGTGGCGCAGGTATTCAAGCAGACATCAAGGCCATGCACAGTTTTGGGGTGCATGGCTGCACCGTTGTCACTGCGCTCACGGCACAAAATAGCATGGCGGTTGAGGCCCTTAACTCAACCTCAACCGAGGTGATAGAATCTCAACTGCAAGCTTTAGAAACCGACCTGCCTGCGCGGGTTATTAAAATAGGCATGCTTGCTAATGTGCAGCAAATACAACTTGTTGCAGAGCATTTAAATCATTACAAAACGAAATGGGCCGAACCGCCTTTGGTGGTATACGACCCCGTCGCCATTGCCAGTAGTGGTGATCAGTTGACCGAAGAAGACACGATTGATGCGCTAAAGACCCATTTGTTACCGCTGGTGGATGTGATCACGCCTAATACACAAGAAACGCAGCTACTTACGGGTGTTTATCTTATTGGTCCAAGTGCGGTACGCGAAGCGGCACAAAAGTTACAACAGCTCGGTGTACGCGCAGTGGTGATAAAGGGTGGGCACTGGGATTATCCGCAAGGGTATTGCGTTGATTATTGTGTAGCGGAAGAGCAAGAATATTGGCTGGGCAATGAAGCGGTGAATACACCGCATACCCATGGTACTGGATGCAGTTTATCTTCAGCGATAGCAGCCTGTTTGGCCAAAGGTTACCCACTAAAAGATGCTTTTATTCTGGCCAAGGCCTATATCAATAAGGGTTTAGCCCAAGCCCAGAGATATGGAGAAGGGATCGGCCCCGTTGCGCATACCGGTTTTCCTGAGGAACTAGAGTATTACCCTCAAGTGATCGAAGCGGGCAGTTGGCTTGCTGATGAACTGGAGTTTGAGCAACCGGATCCATTTAATTTTGCGGCAGGTTTTGCCGATACGGATGGTGATTTGGGGTTGTATGCGGTTGTTGATAGCATTGATTGGGTTGAAAAGTGTTTATCGGCTGGTGTACCTACTGTGCAACTGCGGGTGAAAAATGCTGACCTCGATAGCCTCGAAAACGATATCCAGACCGCAGTTACCTTAGGTCAGAAATATCAAGCTCGGGTGTTTATAAACGACCACTGGCAATTGGCTATTAAGCATGGGGCTTACGGTGTGCACTTGGGGCAAGAAGATCTCAGCGAAGCCAATTTGCAAGCCATTCAACAAGCAGGGTTACGGTTGGGTGTGTCCACCCATGGTTTTTATGAAATGCTCAGAGCACATAATTATCGCCCCAGTTACCTCGCATTTGGGGCAATTTACCCAACGACAACCAAAGACATGACGGGGCAAATTCAAGGGTTGGAAAAGCTATCTCACTTTGTGCCCTTGATGGCTGAACATTACCCAACGGTGGCGATCGGCGGCATTGATCTATCGGTAGCACCTGATGTCGTCAAAACTGGCGTGGGCAGTATTGCCGTGGTGAGGGCGATCACTGAGTCTGACAACCACACTAGGGCAATAGCGCAACTTAAAGCGTGTTTGGAGCCGTATTAAACCATGACGTTAGACGATAAAGAGCGACTGAGATACAGCCGCCACTTGCTGTTGAAAGAGGTGGGAGAGCAGGGGCAACTTGCACTGAAAAGTGCTCATGTTGCGGTGGTTGGGTGTGGCGGCTTGGGGAGTCCTGCGCTGTTCTATTTGGCGGCAAGTGGAGTCGGTTCGCTCACTTTTATCGATGACGATGAGGTCGAGTTGTCTAATTTACAGCGTCAGATTTTGTATAAGGTCAGTCATTTAGGGCAGCCAAAAAGTCAGGCAGCGAGCAAGGTACTGGCGAGTTTGAACAATAGTATTATGCTCAACCCCATTCATGGCAAAGTCTCGGGCGATAATATTCATGCTCTGCTAGCGCAAGCGGATATTGTACTCGATTGTAGCGATAACTTCGAAACGCGTTATTTGCTTAACCGTTATTGCTTAGAACATAAAAAAGTCTTGATCTCAGGAGCGGCTATCGCCACAACAGGTCAAGTCATGTGCTTTGACTTTCGAGAGAATGGACCTTGTTATGCTTGTGTATTTCCTCAAAGTGATGAAGTAGAAAGTACTAACTGTGATAATTTTGGCGTATTGAGCCCACTGCTTGGCGTGATCGGCGCTCAACAAGCGTTATTAGCGATAAATACTATTTTAGGTCATCACATTGGGAGCTATTTTGCGAGTGTTGATGGTATGACGCTTAAGCAGAACGCTTGGCAAATAGCCAAAGATAGTCAATGTATGGTTTGTAGTGCGTAGTGTTAGAAATTGCTAAGGCCAATGTGGATTGGCCTTAGCAGGTAAGTGGCTATTTTTTGATGGTTGCGAATGGTGTGCCCATGCGTGTGACTGTTTCCGGCAGTTCACTGTCTAAGAAGTCGGCTTGATTTGCACCCCACGCTAGAATAACGGTTGAGCCCAGTTTGAAGCGGCCCATTTCCTCGCCTTTTTTCAACGACACAGCATTACTGCCAGTTGCTGGGTAATCCCAACTGAATACATCTTTGCCCGCTGGTGGCGTTACCGTGCCTGCCCAAATGGTTTCGATGCTGGCAACGATGGTTGCACCCACTAACACCATAGCAAGCGGGCCAATCTCGGTGTCAAAGATGGCAACCACACGTTCGTTACGCGCAAACAGGTTAGGTACATTCTGCGCGGTTAACGGATTGACAGAGAATAAGTCGCCTGGCACGTAAATCATGCGCTTCAGCGTGCCATCGATAGGCATATGAATACGGTGATAATCTTTTGGTGCTAAATAAATGGTCGCGAACTTACCGCCATTAAAAGGTAAGAAGTCATCTTCTTTCCCACCTAAAAGGGTTTGTAGGCTGTAATCATGCCCTTTGGCTTGAATGATTTGCCCATCAACAACATCGCCTAACTGGCTAATAGCGCCATCTACAGGGTGGGCAATAATATTTTTATCTTCAGCGAGAGGGCGAATACCCGGCTTTAAAGGACGAGTAAAGAATTCATTGAAGGTTTTGTAATGTGCAGGGTCTTCGTGAAGCGCCTCGCTCATATCAATTTTGTATTGCTTGATAAATAATTTAATCAATTTCGTGGTGAGTGCACCGGCCTCTGCCGCAGCAAGTTTACCGACCAAGCGTGATAACGCGTGCTTAGGCAGTGCATACTGCATAGCAATTTTTAATTTATCCAAGTTCACGTTGTTATTTCCTACAAAAATTTTGCTGATAGTAGCACAGATTTAAACACGCGGTGCACGAGCACCAGCACGGCCATCGGCCATAGACTCTAAAATACGATGATAACTGTCAAAGCGCAATTCACTGATTTTCCCTTCATTGACGGCTTCAACGAGTAAGCAACCTGGATCATTTAAATGCTTACAGTCACGAAAACGACAGCCACCGATAAATTCTCTAAATTCCTTGAAGCACCAAGTCACGCGCTCAACTTCCAGATGCCATAGACCAAACTCGCGAATTCCCGGTGAGTCAATCAAATTACCGCCACTAGGAAGGTGATGTAGGCGTGATACTGTGGTGGTATGTTGTCCTAAGCCACTGTTTTCAGATACTTCTTGAGTGAGAATATCCGCATTGGGCAATACGGTATTGACCAAAGTTGATTTACCCACTCCCGACTGGCCAACAAAAATATTATTTTTTCCTGCGAGCTTTTGTTTTAGCTCGTCTATCCCTTCACCGGTTTTATTGCTAACCAGCAAAACCTGATAGCCAAGTGCTCGATAAATATCTAACACCTCTTCGATATACTCGCGGCTTTCACCATCCAATAAATCCACTTTATTGAGCAGGAGAATAGGTTCGATGCCCATATCTTCACAAGCAACAAGGTAACGGTCGATAATATGCGGTGTAAACTCTGGCAGCACCGCCGACACCATGAGAATTTGGTCGATGTTCGCTGCCACAACTTTAACACCATCATAAAAATCAGGGCGAGTTAGTTGCGAGCGACGCTCTTCGGTGGTTTCTATTACCCCTGCTAAGTCACCATCGCTCACCTTTGCGCGGCGAAAGAACACTTCATCACCACAAACAAGGCTTTTAATCGTACGCCTGATATTGCAGCGAAGTATGTCACCCTGCGCTGTTTCAATGTCCGCGTGTTGGCCAAAGCGGCTGATCACCACGGCAGGTTCAATCGGACCTAGGTTATCAGTTTGCCACGTCGTCTCTTGTTGGTTTGCACCTTGCTGTTTCGCTTTGTGCAAACGCTTTTGATGGTTGGCGCTGATCCGTCTGGATTGGCCTTTACTAAGTTTTTTCTGTTTTGCCATGTTACTTTGGTCTACCGCCAGAAATAAGATAATTTGTTTAAATTTGCCTATTCCTGTACTGTTTGTTTTGTGAGCTGCATGTAATTGGTCTATAACTCAATTAAATGCCCCGCTTTTTAAAAAAAAGCTTTAGGTCAACTGGTGAAGCTAATATGATATATCTAATTGCATTGGATCTAAAGGAAAGTACCGCTAAGGTAGTCTATGTCGTTTAATGAATCTAACTTGATCTGGCTTGACCTTGAAATGACGGGTCTAGAACCTAAAACAGATAAAATCCTCGAAATTGCCACCGTGATCACCGATTGCGACCTTAATATTTTGGCGGAAGGCCCTGTAATTGCTATCCACCAAAGTGATGAACTGCTTGATGGCATGGACGAGTGGTGCACTAATCAACACGGCCGCTCTGGCTTAACTGCACGCTGTAAAGCCAGTAAGTTAACAGAAGAAGATGCCATTAAACAAACGCTCGATTTCCTTAAAGGTTGGGTACCGCCCGCTAAATCTCCGATGTGTGGTAATTCAATCGGTCAAGACCGCCGCTTTTTAAATAAATATATGCCTGAGCTGGAAGCATATTTTCATTACCGAAATCTAGATGTGAGCACAGTTAAGGAACTAGCACGTCGTTGGAAGCCTGAATTACTCGATGAAGTTAAAAAGAAAAGTTCACACTTGGCGCTTGATGACATCAAAGACTCCATTATGGAATTAAAAATCTACCAAGAAAAGTTTTTCAATATTTAAAAAAATACTTGCAAAGCTTTTTTTATGTTGTAGAATCCTGCCCCGCTTAAGACGAGAAGCCTTGCGGGGTTTTTAATCTAAAGTAATGAAAATTTTATGCGGCACTAGCTCAGCTGGTAGAGCGCAACCTTGCCAAGGTTGAGGTCACGAGTTCGAACCTCGTGTGCCGCTCCAAATTTTCTTTGTATCAAGTGATACCTAACTCAGCTATTAATGTGTTAAACATATTATTGACTTGAGTGAATATGGAATGCGGCACAAGCTCAGCTGCAAGATTGTTAGACGCGACTTGTCGCGCTTCAGCGGTCAAAAACTATGAGTATTTATGAAGCGGCACTAGCTCAGCTGGTAGAGCGCGACCTTGCCAAGGTCGAGGTCACGAGTTCGAACCTCGTGTGCCGCTCCAATCTTCCATTCTTATCATGAGATACTCAGCTCAAAAAGACAAAACGTTGGTCTGACGGTCAAGTTTGAGCAATTCAGGAATGCAGCACTAGCTCAGCTGCAAGATTGTTAGACGCGATTTGTCGCGCACCAGCAGTCAAAAATTATGAGCTTCTATGAAGCGGCACTAGCTCAGCTGGTAGAGCGCGACCTTGCCAAGGTCGAGGTCACGAGTTCGAACCTCGTGTGCCGCTCCAATCTTTCTTACTTATCCCATATTTTCAAAAATATTTCTTTCGAACAAAAATTTTAATTGCTTAATAATCCAACTCTACGTAAAATACGCGCTCTTTCGGCTATCACATTTAGTTCCTTGCCTTCACCCGACTGGCCGAAACGGGATAAGGCTATATTAACCGTAAGGAATATCCATGCGTCATTACGAAATCGTATTCATGGTTCACCCAGATCAAAGTGAGCAAGTACCTGGTATGATCGAGCGTTATACTGGTTCTATCACTGAAGCTGGCGGTACTATTCACCGTTTAGAAGACTGGGGCCGTCGTCAATTGGCATACCCAATCGAAAAGCTTCACAAAGCACACTATGTTCTTATGAACGTTGAAGCACCAACTGAAGTAATCAACGAGCTTGAAACTTCTTTCCGCTACAACGATGCAGTACTACGTAACCTAGTTATGCGTACTAAAACTGCTGTAACTGAAGCATCTCCTCTTGTAAGAGAAGAGAAAAAAGAAGCAGCTACTGCTTAATCGTTATTGACTCTGGACATTTGAGGGTTTGCGGTGCAACAACAGGCTGACCTGTATACAAATCAATATGTGCTTTCGGGCGTGATTTGTAAAACACCCAAATTTAATCAAAGCCCAGCTGGTATACCCCATTGCATCTTTGTGCTTGAGCACAAATCAATGCAAGTAGAAGCAGACCTTAACCGTAATAGTTATGTTCGACTTCAGGTGGTCGCCAGCGGGCAGCAGTTCCAGTCTCAAACACAGCATTTATACGTTGGGCAAGCAGTACAAGTTCGAGGTTTTTTAAACCGTCACGAAAGCCGAAATGGTTTGAGTCAACTCGTACTACACGCACAACATATTGAAAGAATTAATTGAGGAAATTACTCATGGCACGTTATTTCAGACGTCGTAAGTTCTGCCGTTTTAAAGCGGAAGGCGTACAACAAATCGATTACAAAGATCTAGCTACTCTTAGAAACTATGTAACAGAAAGTGGCAAAATCGTACCTAGCCGTATCACAGGTACTAGCGCTAAATACCAGCGCCAGCTAGCAACTGCTATCAAGCGTGCTCGCTACTTAGCCCTTCTTCCATACACTGACTTACACAAGTAAGCAGCTGACTAACAGTTTTTAAAAGGTGTAGAGACATGCAAGTTATTCTACTAGACAAGATCGCTAACCTAGGTAGCCTAGGTGACCAGGTTGTTGTTAAATCTGGCTTCGCACGTAACTTCTTATTCCCTAAAGGTAAAGCAGTTCCTGCGACTAAAGCAAACATCGAAACTTTCGAAGCACGTCGTGCTGATTTAGAAGCGAAAATCGCTGAAGAATTAGTTGCTGCACAAGCACGTGCTGAGAAACTTGAAGCATTAGCAGAAGTTACATTAGTTTCTAAAGCTGGTGACGAAGGTAAGCTATTTGGTTCTATCGGTACTCGTGACATCGCTGACGCTATTTCAGCTGTTGGTGTTGAAGTTGCTAAATCAGAAGTTCGTCTACCTCTAGGTACTATCCGTGAGACTGGTGAATTTGACGTAGCTATCGCAGTACACTCAGACGTAACAGCTACTATCAAAGTAATCGTTATTGCTGAAGCTTAATCTTTTGAATTAAGCAAAACCGTGCACGCCAGTGCACGGTTTTTTATTTTCTTATCTGATATATAAAAACAATTCTAATTTCAGTACCTGTCTTGTTATTTCGTGCACAATGTCCATGTTATAAAGTGCCAATTATTAGTAATAGCGGAATAGGCATGTTGGCTTTGTCATCTAATGACACGTGCAAATATCAATTTTTGATAATGAGTGTTAACTTATAGACACAATTAATAGTAATTAAGTACTGCTATAATTATTGTTATAATTTTCGTATTGCCAATTGACAGCGTTGTCCTTGGTTTGGGGAATATTGAGGGTTTGATGAAGAATTTTCAGGGTTTTTCTTTTATTGAATTACTGATCGCCGCGGCAATTGTATCTATTTTAGGATTGGTTGCGTATCCAACTTATTTAGAAGCGGTTGTTGATGGTAGGCGCTCAGAAGCACAGCAAGAGCTATTACAAACAGCGGTTGTGCTTGAACGCTATTACTCGCGAAATGGGGTATATCCTGATAAAAGTGGCTTTAGTGGCTTGCCAACATTGGAACACTATACGTTTAGCTATGATCCAAGTGCATTGACAGGCCAAACACAGCTTCGACTATATGTATTAACTGCCACACCAACAGGGAGTGCGCAAAGTGGTGATCCCTGTGGAGCGGTAACGCTTGACCAAATAGGCACTCAAGGAGCTGCAATAGATGGGTGTTGGTAGTCGCATCAATAAGGGCTTCACTCTTATGGAGCTGCTTATCACCTTATCTATTCTGGGTATTTTATCTGTTATGGCTATGCCGTCATTTGTGCAACAGATTAAGCAGGACCGATTAACAAACAATGCCAACTTGATGAGTGCATTTTATAAATACTCGCGTAGTGAGGCGGTAAAGCAGGCTAAAAGTGTACAACTAGTGAAAAGCGCCAGTGAATGGTTATTACAAGCGAACGATGGCACTGGTACATTGAAAACTTTAGATAAGTTTTCTGTAACTCATAGTTCAGTTGAAATTACCTATGTTGATAGAACGATCAGCTCAACAGGGGAACTAGATCAAGCAATAAATATTCTAATTACTGATAATGACAGTACGACAGGAGATTATCGTTTTTGTGTATTACAAAGTGGGCAAAGCTGGATAGATAAGGCGGAAAACAGTTGTTAAAAGGTAAAGGTTTTTCTTTGGTAGAAGTATTAATGTCTATGCTAATCGCGAGCATTGCGCTGTTGGGCTTAGCTGCAACGCAGTTAAGATCACTACAATTTGCAACCAATAGCTTTGATTACACCGTCTCTTTGATATTGAGTCAAAATGCAATGGAACGTATATGGTCGCAGCTATGTACCATACAGCATGCAAACCCGAGCTACTACAACGATGCTAATTTTCGAAATGCACTGCTAGCACCAGAGAACTTACGAGATTCGTTTACTGTGAATGTGCCAACTGCTTATCCAACGACTAGTAATAGCATGCCTATTTCAGTGACTTGGGTCGATACACGGGTTAATACAGATGCAAGCAAGAATTTAGATAAAGTTGAGATTAACGCCACGTTTGTTGCGTTGCCAAACACTTGTACCCCAACAGCGGTGTTGCCATGAGTAGAGGTTATTCACTTGTTGAGTTAATGGTCGCGCTAGCTGTCGGCTCTTTTTTAATTATTGGTATCGCAATGTCTTACTCTGCGATTAAGGGCACCGTAGCATCAGCACAGGAGCTTGCCAATGCACAAGAAGTGATCCGTTATACGCAGCAGATCATGTCTCGTAGTATCAAACAAACGCCTAGTGCACCAACTATTTCTGCTGATGGTTTAACTATGACTGTGCAACAACAGTCGTTTACGCCTTCTTGCCAAGGCTCTGTACCTACCATTGCGTTTAATGAGGTCTATACTTTAAGTAATGGGTACCTAACTTGTGACATTATAGATAGAGGTACTGCGCTTAGTTTAGGGGTTGCTAATTTGTTGCGGGGAGTACAAGCATTGACATTTAGTAGCAGTGCAAGCGGTTTGTTGGTTGATGTAACCGTGACTCCAGAAAATGTACCAACACAATTTGCAGGCGGTATCGTGATTAGCCTTGCTGCCACGAGAGTATTGATGAGGTGAAGTAGATGAAGTACAAGCAAAGAGGTTTTACACTCGTCAAGGTGCTGTTACTCAGTACGATGGCGGGTGTGATTGTATTTGGCGCGATGAAAGAAACGCTGGTTCAAGAGCGTTTGTCTGGTAATTTCCAAAAAAGCATGAATGCGCGATTCCTTTCGGAAAAAGGCATCTATGATATGGCGGACCAACTCAGAGGTAAGCTAATTAATAACCCTTATGTTACGCGAGACGAGCTTGTTGCACTGCAAGAGCCATTTTCTGGCGGGGGTGAGATAGGAGATGACCTAAAGTACGATGTAAGTGCTTATGCGCATCCTGATGATGAAAATATCATCGTTATTGTGAGTTCAGGCGAGCGTTATAGTGGCGACTCGAATGATAAGATCATTGCCTACTACAAATTTACACCCGCAACCAAAACCCCAATTAACGACAGTTTAATTTCCGGTTGTATGGGCGTTACGCTCAAGGGTAGTGGTTTGATGGACAGCTATGACTCATCACTTGGCAGCTACGAAGAAACAAAAGGCGGTAATGCACAAATTACAACGGGTGGTAGTAATGCCCATGTTTACTTACAAGGGCACTCCATCATTAAAGGTGATGTAAATTCAGCCGGTGGTGTGTACTTGACTGGCTCGTCGCCAATTTACGGGGATGTAAAAGCCAATGGTAATGTGGAGATCTCCCCTGGAGGTGGTATTCGTGTCGATGGTAACGTTGAAACGCTGAGTGACTTTATTCACCAAGGGGGCGAAATCACGGGTTATGTTCGTGCTACAGGCGATGCGACGATGAAGTGGGGGGCATTGATCAGTAATAAGGAGAATGTTGCTCTTGATATTCAGTACGGTGGCACGGGGACTTTTCCTGATGGCAGTGACTTTTATCAAGATGGCGCTCATTATTCTGCGAGTAAATTTAACGTTGATCCGGGTTTGATGCCATTAGAAGTATACGCTCCGGATTCGGAGCAGTGTGATCCGGCTGGTATTATCAGCAATATGGACAGCGTGATAGGTGATAGCAGTGCATTTTTAAACTACACCATCGATGCTAACGACTATTATACCTTTACTCCAACGCGTCTTGACCATGAAAGACGCAACGGTAATAGCGGTAATGTGAGAGAATCGGGAGCAATTCTTGCGACCCAACAAAATGTGTATACCTTCGACGCAAATGCACAGCGCTATGAGGATATAGTCGAAAATAGTAGTGGTGATGAATATGTCTTTGGCATGAAGAGCTTTTCACTGTCGAGTAATGGCAATGTTACGATTCAAGGTGGTGATGTGATTTTCTTGGTCGATGGTAACTTTAGCATTAAGGGCGGTTCATCGATGACCATTAAAGATGACAGTTCCTTAACCTTATTCGTCACTGGTAACTTTGAGCTGGGCGGTGGCGGTAATGTGTTCGTTGAACGTCATGGTTTAACCAGTAACGGACACGCAACATTTAGCATCTATTCCAACAAGTCAGGTGAAGCCATTTCAATCAGTGGTAGCAGTGAGATGTATTCTGTGGTTTACGCACCGCTGGCAACGATTGATGTACAAGGAAGTGGGGCCATTTATGGTAGCATTTTAGGCTCATACATTACAGGACAAGGCAATCCTGATTTTCACTTTGATGAAGCAGTTAAAACCATTACAGGTGGTACTTCATCTGGTGGTGGTGGCTCAACTACCAATAAAGCCACTTTAACCTTTGAGCGTTGGTACTACAGATTGCCGGAAAAGCTCAAAGCATCTGAATAACATGAAAGGCCCTTAAATTGAAGGGCCTTTTTTATTGCCAATAATTTTTCAAACCTCTTTAAACCTTTTCAACTTTTCACTACGTCTAACCTAGTAACTTGAAAGCAAGCGACATTTATATCAAGCTAGCTCGACCAAGAGAAAGGGAACATAACAATGTTAGTAGATGCCAAACCGGCATTGCCAAAAACAGAATCACAGCCAATTGATGCATTGATCAGTCGGATTCAAGCGGGTGACCAAGATGCATTTAAACAATTGTATGTGACACACGAAAAAAGAGTGTACGGACTGTGCTTACGATTGCTGGCATCTCACGAGTATGCCGAAGATGTTACCCAAGAAGTGTTTGTACAGCTATGGCATAAGATTGGTCAATTTCAAGGCCAGTCACAGTTTTCAACTTGGCTACATAGTGTGACCAGTAACATCGCGATAAGTTATCTGCGTAAACATAAAAACTGGTTACAAAAAGTGGTGAGTTTTGAGCAAAGTGGCATGGATGAGCAGTCTGCGGCCATGTGTGCAGGGCTTAATGGGCTAGATAAATTAATCGTGAGGCTACCGGAAAGAGCTCGTTTAGTTTTCGTTTTACATGCGGTAGAAGGGTACCGGCATGAAGAAATTGGCACAATGTTAAATATGGCTGTGGGGTCGAGTAAGTCACAATATCATCGTGCGCGGCAGCTTTTGCAGGAGTGGTATGAAAATGAGTAAGCCAGATTTTGAACACTTTTTGAAAGAATCATTAGAGCAGCCCAAAGAGCTTGCGCCGAGTCGGGAGCTATGGCCGGGAATTGAACGCGCGATTGCCCAAAATAAAAATGTGCAACAGCCAACCTACTGGCCAAAAGTAACGGGGATTGCAGCTTGCGTATTGGCTGGCCTACTCGCCTGGCAGGTGGTGATAAAGCAACCACAGGTGAATAACATGGCTAACATGAGTGCTTTTTTTGAGCAGCAAAAACAAAGTTTACTCGTTCAATATGAAGCGCAGCCAGCATTAATTGCCGATTGGCAAGTGCAGTTGCAAGAGCTTGAAGATGCAGAGCAAGCGGTGAAAGCCGCGCTAAAGAATGACCCTGATAATGCGGCGTTACTAAAAATGCTCGCTCAGGTATATCAACAACAATTAGATTTAATTAACAAGGTGCATGAGCCTCGTTGGCAACAAATTTAGGAGAGTATTATGAGAGCATTATTTGTAGGACTCGCGTTACTGCCACTGGTAACGTTTGCGTCAGAAAAGATTGATGAGAAGATTTCTGTGCCAAAGCAGGGAAAAATCTTAATAGAGAACCAGCGTGGTTATATCGATATCAAAACTTGGGATGAGGACAGCTTCAAAGTAACGGGTACGCTGGATGAAAAAGCAAAAGGTTACACGCTTAAAACGGAAGGCTCAGTGACTGAATTTATTGTGAAGATGCCCAACCAATATCGAGGGTGGAAAAACTCTAGCGATGGTTCAAAGCTGACCATTTTCATGCCCAAAACCAGTGAATTGGATTTGGAAGGGGTGAGTGTTGATGTGACCGCCAGTAAACTGCTTGCGGGTACCCGCATTAAGACCGTCAAAGGTGATATTCAAGCATCTGATTTAGAGGGCAAGATCTCTTTACAAACGATAAATGGTGACATTGAAGGGGCGCGATTAAATGGCACCATTCACTATGAAACCGTGAATGGTGGGATCAGTGATAGAAACTCAAATGGTAAAATCAGATTTAATGCTGTTAATGGTGACATCAAGAGTGACACAAACGCACAAGACATACGTTTAGAAAACGTCAATGGTGAAGTCGATTTGCGCATGAATCAGCTTTCAGATCTTCGCTTAAATACCGTCAATGGTGAAATTGAAATACATGTTAAAAGCTTAAACGATAAAGCCAATATCAATATGAATACGGTTAGCGGTGATGTCATGCTGTATTTCCCTGAAAATATTTCAGCGAGGTTCGATATTGATATGCACGCTGGTGGTAATGTTATCAATGAACTAAGCGATGATAAGATGAAAAAAGCCAAGTATGGTCCATCACGAGAATTAGAGTTCGTATTAAAAGATGGCAATGCTGATATCGAAATTGACACGGTCAGTGGCCATATTGAACTTAAAAAACACTAATCAAGATTGCATGCGGCTTTTCATCTAAAAGCCGCATGCAAACGCATTTACCTCATCAATTCCCATATTGCGTTGCACTTATTGGTTAAGCAGATAAAATAGTCCTCTGACTTTCAAATTATGCAGTGTTATGGCCAAATCAGATCTTCAAGTTGATACTCTAAAAGTTCCTCCTCATTCGATAGAAGCCGAGCAATCCGTACTTGGCGGCTTGATGCTCGACAATCAGGCTTTTGACAGAGTCGCAGAGCTGGTTGTTTCTCACGATTTTTATACTCGCACGCATAAGCTTATTTTTGAAGCGATGGAGAAATTGGTGGAAATGGGTAATCCCATTGATTTGATCACCATCTCTGAAAACTTAGAAAAGAATAATCAATTGGCGAATGTGGGCGGTTTTGCTTACTTAGCTGAGATCGCCAAAAATACCCCAAGTGCTGCGAATATTGACGCATATGCAAACATTGTACGTGAGCGTGCCGTTATACGTGAAATGATTGGCGTGGCCAATGAAATCGCTGAGGCTGGTTTTAACCCTGAAGGGAGAGATAGTCATGAGCTCCTTGATTTAGCCGAAAGTAAAGTATTTAAAATTGCAGAGCAACGTACTAAGAGCACGGAAGGCCCGCAAAGCATTCATAGCATTTTAGAAAAAACGGTCGATAAAATTGAAGAACTATATCAGTCTCCACAAGATGGTGTAACGGGTGTTAGCTCTGGGTATGCGGATCTAGATAAAATGACAGCGGGTCTGCAGCCATCAGATCTGATCATTGTTGCTGCACGTCCTTCGATGGGTAAAACCACGTTTGCGATGAACTTGGCAGAACATGCGGCCATGACACAAGATAAGCCTGTTTTAATATACTCGCTGGAGATGCCCGCAGAGCAGATCATGATGAGGATGCTGGCATCACTTGGGCGAATAAACCAAACCAAAGTGCGTACTGGTCAGTTGGACGATGATGATTGGGCAAGGTTGTCATCAACCATGGGACTGCTCATGGACAAAGGTAAAATGTATATTGATGATGCCTCTGGTTTGACGCCAACGGATGTGCGCTCAAGAGCGCGTCGTATTGCCCGAGATCATGGTGGGATCAGTATGATCATGGTGGATTATTTGCAGTTGATGCGAGTTCCCAGTTTGTCGGACAACCGTACGTTAGAAATCGCGGAGATCTCGCGATCATTAAAAGCGCTTGCCAAAGAATTACAGTGTCCAGTTATCGCTCTGTCACAGCTCAACCGTACGCTAGAGCAACGTGCCGATAAACGCCCTGTTAACTCGGATTTACGTGAATCGGGCTCAATTGAGCAGGATGCCGACTTAATCATGTTTATTTACCGTGATGAGGTATACAACGAAGATAGCCCAGAAAAAGGCGTCGCAGAAATTATCATAGGTAAGCAGCGTAATGGCCCAATTGGTAAGGTTAGGTTAACATTCCAAGGGCAATACTCTCGTTTTGATAATTACGCAGGTCCTGCGGTAGACGACGAATACTAGGAGAGTCGCACATGAAGTTGGCGGCGGCAGAAATTAACCTTTGCGCACTAACACATAATGTGGAACACATAAAAACGCTGGCTCCAAACGCACAGATCATGGCTGTATTAAAGGCCAATGCCTATGGTCATGGTCTAGTTACTATTGCACAGCACCTGAAGAATGTGGATGCATTTGCTGTGGCGCGCATCGATGAAGCACTGGCACTTAGAGCGGGCGGCTTGACCAAGCCTATCGTGTTATTGGAAGGTTTTTTTAACGCTGATGACATTCCGATCTTGCTTGCGAATAATTTCCAAACGGTTATCCATAACGAATACCAATTGAAAGCGCTGGAAAGTGCCAGCTTAGATGCACCAATAGCTGCTTGGCTTAAGGTTGATACGGGAATGCATCGTTTAGGCATTGAACCGGAGCAATTTGAGCATTTTTATACTCGCTTAAAAGCATCACATAATGTCAAAGATAATGTGAATTTAATGACGCACTTTTCCTGTGCCGATGATACGCAGAATGACAAAACACAGAATCAACTTGATAAGTTTAAGGCTTTGGTTCAAGGCAAATCAGAATCTCTATGCTTAGCTAATTCTGCGGGCATTATCGGTTGGCCACAAAGCCACAATGACTGGATACGCCCAGGTTTAATGCTCTATGGTGTTTCACCGATGCAACATGCCACAGGTCAAGAACATGGCTTACAGGCTGTAATGCGTTTAACAACGCGCGTAATCGCAATTCGGAATTTGCCGGCAAATGAACCCGTTGGGTATGGTGGGCGTTGGCAAAGCGATAGACCAACCAAACTTGCTGTAGTTGCTATGGGTTATGGTGATGGTTACCCCCGCCATGCAAAGCAGGGAACACCAGTGATGATCCGAGGACAACGTTTCGGTATTGTCGGCAGTGTGTCCATGGATATGATCACGGTCGATATCGGTGACAATGATACCGGTGTTCAAGTGGGTGATGAAGTGGAAATGTGGGGACCAAATTTGCCTGTGGAAGAAATTGCGCTCTATGCAGATACCATACCTTATGAGTTATTGTGTAATGTAACGCCTCGGGTGAGTTATGAGTATCTCAATGCGAGCAGTAAGCGTTAATCATTAATCCAAGTTGAGTGAAAATATGTGGCTACAGAAAAAGATTGTACTTAAAAAGCGGCAAAGAGGGTTTCACCTTATCACGGAAGAGCTATTGACGCAGTTACCGGAACTCAGAGAGATTAGGGTCGGTTTGCTACATATCTTCATTCAACATACGTCAGCTTCATTAGCAATTAACGAAAATGCCGATCCCTCAGTCAGGCAGGACATGGAAAGTCATTTTAACGTGTTAGCGCCTGAGAATGCGCCTTACTATGTTCATACTTATGAAGGGCCGGATGATATGCCTGCACATATTAAATCCACGTTGATCGGAAATAGCCAAAGTATTCCAATTACCAATGGTCAATTGAATTGGGGGATATGGCAAGGACTGTACTTGTGTGAACATCGTGACCATGCTGGCAGTCGAACTCTCATTGTTACGATGCAGGGAGAAGCCATGTAATTCATGGCTATTCCGATTGAAAAAAACCTTAAAGCTTGTCGAAGCTGACTTCAATATTGGCGTTACCATCATCTGACGTAAATGGCATAATGATCTTTGCACCATCGCATTTGTGTGTAATGGTGTGGTTTTTTCCAGACACGACAATGGGTGTAGCCATTTCAAACTCATAGCCTTTCTCACCCAATAAATTTTTTGCACCACCCGTAACCATGTTGGTAATTTCACCAACCATATCAGTTACTTCTTCATTAATTGAATCAGGTCTTTCACCCAGCATTCGCTCCATGATAGTCAGCGCAAGACTTTCATCAAAAGTGATAGAGAATGAGCCCTTTGTTTGCGGCCCAACCATACCAATTAAGCCAGATACATCCCCTTGAGCAACTTCATCTTTTTTGATTTTAGGCTTTCCTGGCGTTAATTCCGTCTGCGCCATAGTTGCCAATACATTGATCAATGATGACAAAAAGGGGTTAATAAACTCTACTTTCATATGACTTCCCTTAACTCCATATTATTTTAGAGACAGAATTTTAGTGTAGTGTGGTTTCGCATGAGATGCACTTACTCTTTGCATTTTTCACATTGACCGTGGGCTTCTACCGTTTGTGCACTCACGGTAAAGCCTTTCTCTGCAGCTAAGTTATTTAATTCATGAGAAATAGCATCAGAATGTAGCTCGTCGACATTGCCGCACTTATCACAGATCAGTAGCTGAACTGGGTGTATATGATCAAAGTGGTGGCACAGCATGAAAGAGTTAGTGCTTTCAATTTTATGAATAAAACCGAGTTCGGATAAAAAATCTAACGCTCTATAGATGGTGGCAGGTTTAGCTGCCGACTCAGTGACTTTTAACTCTTCAAGTAAATCATAGGCACCGACACCGCCTTTTTTCGTGGCCATCAAGCGAAATACTTTCTCTCGGATAGGCGTAAATCGTGCGCCTCGGTTTTCACACACTAACTTTGCTTTGTTAATCAATCGCTCTACATTCATCGTTCTTGCCCTTCCACTTGCAAGGCAATACTAACACATTCTTTTTAATAGTCTTATATTCGAAGAAAGTTATTATAAAAATGCATTATCTGGGCTGCTTTTTTATACCTAACTTACCCCGTGTCGGCCATGCCTACCCAGCTTTCAAATTCATGGTATGGCATCGGCTTACCAAGCAAATAGCCTTGTCCAATGTCGCACCGGAAACCTTCTAATACCTTTAGCTGCGATAATGTTTCTATGCCTTCTGCAACCACTTTGATGCCGAGCGTGTGCGACATTGTGATGATTGAATTAACCAATTCGCTGGCTTCGCCACTGGTAAGGAGGTCATTAACAAAGCTCTGATCTATTTTTAAAATATCAAAAGGATATTGTCGTAAGTAGTTGAGTGAGGAGTAGCCCGTACCAAAATCATCCATCGATATCACGAGTCCGAGCTGATGTAGATTATTTAGGGCATCCTTGACATCTTCGTCACCCGAGAGCAAAACACCTTCTGTAATTTCTAGTTCCAGTAATGAAGCCGGAATATTTGATTGTTCTAGATACTTTTCAATATCATTAATGAGATTGTGATCCTTAAATTGCCTAGGCGATAGGTTCACCGCTATTTTGAAAGGTTTGTCTAATAAAGTGTGCCACTTTCTCGCTTGTTGTGTGGCAGTTTGAAGCACAAATTTACCTATCTCAATGATCTCTCCAGTGCTTTCGGCAAGGGGAATAAATTCGTCTGGCGGCACAAATCCCAATTCACTATTATGCCACCTGAGCAGTGCTTCAGCGCCAATAAGCTCATTCGTTTCTAAGCAAAACTGGGGTTGATAGTAAACTTCAAATTCATTTTGACATAATGCTTTTCTAAGTTGCTCTTCTAATTCAAGTCGTCGAGATAAGTCTTGGCCCATCTGTTCTGTAAAGAATGAATGGGTGTTACGACCCTGTTGTTTAGAGTGGTACATGGCCGAGTCAGCTTTGCGTAATAGTTCACCTGGCGTGGTGCCATCAAGTGGGTATAGCGCAACACCTAGGCTCAAAGAAATGCGAAATTCGCGATTATCTATTTTCAGCGGTGTACGAAATTTTCGTACCAAGTTGGCCGCAATGGGCTCGACGTCTTCTAAATTATGGATGTTGCCCAAAAGCACAACAAATTCATCACCACCGAGACGGCCAACAGTGTCTTCTAACCGTAGCAGTGTTTGTAATCTTTTGGCACACGCGATCAGTAATTTGTCACCTGCATCATGCCCAAGAGAATCATTCACCTTTTTAAAATCATCGAGATCAATAAACATCACCGCGATGTTTGAATTGTTGCGAGTGGCTTCTTTTATATGCTGAGTCAGGCGCTCCATGACTAAGAATCGATTGGGTAAGTTGGTCAGTGCGTCAAAAAAGGCATGGTGAAAAATCATGTCTTCTTGTTGCTTTCTATGGGTGATATCTCTGACCACAATGACAATGTTTTCAGACAAGGGCATCATTGAGAGTCTCGCTTCAAAAAATTTAGTCTGACCATTGATTGGCAATGGATACTCTATATGTGAGAGAGATTTATTTTTGCGCGCTTCAGCGATGGCATATTTAAAGCGCTTTGCGATGTCTCTAGGCAATAGCCCTGGCAAATTATTACCAACGAGCTGATTTTCACGAACATATAAATCTGCATGATTACCACTGTGGAACTCGATGATGTTGTCTTGAGCATCCACAACAAAAAATAGGTCGGGTAACGCTTCAAATATGCTTTCTAGTAAATTGTGTTTAGCCAGTGCATATTGTTCCGCCGCTTTTTGCGCAGCGACCTTTTCTTGGAGGTTGTCGGCCATGCTGTTGAAACTGTCAGCAAGCATTTTCAACTCTCCATTGCCTTTGATGTTTACCCTATGATCGAATTCAAGATTCTGTAGCTTTTGCCCAACAAAAATCAGTTGCTGTATTGGCTTATGAAGAAAAACATATGCGAATAATGCAATAAAAGTGAGTAGCAACATGATCAGCAGCGCAACGATCGCGCTTCTGGTTAATGTGGCATCTATCAGGTTTTGTATTTCTGGGTGAACGTTATATTTGGTGAATAATACACCTAAATTATTTTGCTCGCTCTGCAATGGTGCATAAGCATAGTAACTATGCACTATCTCGTCGTAATCAATGAAAGTTTGCTTTGATGCCACAATGCGTTGAATTGTACTTTCGGTGATATGCCTATCTATTTGTGTATAGTGAAGTGAAATTTGTTCAGGAAAAGCGCCCGCAATGATATGACCGTTTGGTGCGATGACAGACAAGTTTTGGTAGTTGCCACTGTTCATTTTAGTATTAATGGCCAGTTGAACGTTGTCGAGTCGGTTGGCTTCTATTTCTTGCTCTATTTCGACTGTTAATGAGGGCAGCTCACGCTTTAATGCGGCTCTGCTACTGTCAAGTAATGTCCCTAACTGAGCATAATAAGTATGTAAAGTGATAATGACTGAAAAAAGCACGAGCACCAGCGCAGCGAGTACGCTAAGCCAAAGCTTGATGTTAATTGAGTATAAAACTTTCATAGTGCTAGGCTCATTGCTCTGAGTAAATATACAACAGACACCGACATAACCAAACGCTGTAAAGAGAGAGTTATGCTCTGCTAAGTCTAGTCTAGAATGGAGAAATGTACTTATAGTGTTTAAAAGGCGCTGCAAACTCTTGGTAATGTCCTTTTAAACTCAACGGTTCATAGAGATAATATTGCAATTCAACACCATCTATTGATTTTAATAGATAGCATTCGCATAAGTTTAGATAAGGACTATTCATGCAAATAGATCTCCACTTTGGTATGACTTGGGTTGTTGCCAAAGCAGCTGGGTTTACGAACGAGCAAGCTCAAACCATTGCACATGCTGCTCAGTATGTTGATGACGCAACCAATGAAGGGTTGATTCGATTCGATAATGGCGCTGCCTATGAACGCATTACAACCGCCCACAAAATGCTGGACTACAGAAATTTGCAGAGCCTCAAAAATAGACAAGTTTGGGTGCCATTTCACTTTTTACCTGGTAATGCTGGTTTGCCAGCGGGCAGTAACCCATCCGGGCGCTTTATTCATAAGCTAGTTTGCAAGCCTAACTCATTCGTAGCCAAAGATATGGTGAATGAGTGCATTGCTGAAAAACATAGGCCTTATGCACTACACCTTCTGGGTATCACATCACACGTGTTCATTGATACTTGGGGTCATCAAGGATTTGCAGGCGTAAACCACGAAATCAACAATGTCCGAGATATCAAAGATCACAATGGTCATATCGATGCACATTGGACTGAAAAAGTAGCTAACTACTTTAAGAACATCCTCCAAGATGATTTACCTAGCTTGGGGCATGGACAAGCTTTGTCTAATCCTGATTTACCACATCAACATTGGAGTTATATCAATGGATTAGGTGAACAAGTTGAGCGAAATAACCCGATTGATTTCTTAGAAGCCGCGGACGAATTGTGTAAGGTTTATCAATTATATCTTGGTAAGCCCCAGCAGGGGTTGAGTGATAGTCTCAAAGAAAAAATCAGTGTTTGTTTTAGTGATTTTGGTATGGACTGCGAAGAGGAGCGCCTAGCACTCTGGTTAGAAGCCATCGCAAGAGATGAATTTGGTGTAGGCGATTATCAGTTATCATATATTGCAAAAGGCAAAGGTTCATGGAAACACGCAGCGCTGGGCACTGAACTTCATCTCGGTGACGAAGATGAGTATGTATTTACTCAGTCGTTTTTATCATCCGATTGGAAGCTTTTTCATGATGCGGCGAAACAACACCGCCTAACTATCATTGATGTCATTTTACCGCGCTACGGTATTTGTGTTGCGTAAAAGTGAAAGTGGCCTTGTTGTATACAAGGCCACTTATTGATTGTATTGGTGCATACAAGGATTTAAAGTTGGTCCTATACAAGGAATGATTTAGAAGGCATTACTGTGAACAAGTATGTACTACTTTTATCTCTCATATCACTCTCCCCCTTAACTCAAGCCGCTAATTTAATTGAGCATGAGCAAGTAAAAAACCAAACCTATTGCTTTGGATTTGTGTTTGCTGACTACGATTCATGGCGTCAGCGGATGGCCTAAACGATAAGTGTGTGTCGGTTAAACATTTTGTTGAAGTACGAGCCAAACATAATATCCCATATAAACTGGTGCTATATCCCAATGACAACTACAGGCTGACAAAACACAAAGAAGAAGCCAATAAAGAATTGGTTAATTGGTTCAAAAAGTATTTATGACACGAATTATACAAGGAAGATTGATTGTACAGGGTAGGGGGGACTTAAAATGGTGGCCCCTCCCAGACTTGAACTGGGGACCTAACGATTATGAGTCGTGTGCTCTAACCAACTGAGCTAAGGGGCCATTTTAAACATCACGGTTGTGAATGTTAAGTGTTTACTTACTTTGTGTCAGTAAGCGGGAAGCAGTATAAAAACTTTTAAAAGCCTTGTCACTAGCAAATTCTATAAATTTAACTATCTGTAAATCAAATGGTTAAATTTGCGTCAATTACATATCCCTAGATATAACAATTTTAGTTGTTTTTATTATGGGAATAAAGAAAGCCGACAACTGTCGGCTTTCTTGAGAGAATGGTTACAAACCTAGTTTTTTCTCTAAATAGTGGATGTTTGTACCACCATTTTTGAAATTCTCATCCGCAAGGATCTTTTTATGTAGCGGAGTGTTTGTTTTGATACCGTCAATAACAAGCTCATTTAACGCATTGCGAGCGCGGGCAATCGCCACATCACGGTTTTCACCGTAGGTGATCAATTTACCGATCATTGAGTCATAATGCGGTGGTACAGAGTAGTCTGCATAAATGTGACTATCCCAACGAATACCTAAACCGCCAGCAGGGTGGAATCGCGTGATTTTACCCGGTGATGGAATGAAGGTATCAGGATCTTCGGCATTGATACGACACTCAATTGCATGGCCACGGATCACAACGTCATCTTGTGTAATAGACAGAGGCTGGCCGGCAGCAATTTTTAACTGTTCTTTGATTAGGTCTACACCAGTAACCATTTCTGTTACAGGGTGTTCAACCTGAATACGGGTGTTCATCTCAATGAAGTAGAATTCACCATTTTCATATAAGAACTCAAATGTACCTGCACCGCGATATCCGATCTCGATACATGCACGCGTACAGCGATCACCGATGAACTTACGCATTTCTGCTGTGATACCAGGTGCTGGCGCTTCTTCAACTACTTTTTGATGGCGACGTTGCATTGAACAGTCACGCTCACCTAGATGAATGGCGTTACCTTGGCCGTCAGCAAGTACTTGTACTTCAATGTGACGTGGGTTTTCTAGGAATTTTTCCATGTAAACCATGCCATTACCAAAGAACTGCTTTGCTTCTTGTTGCGTTAATGCGATTGAATCTACCAGTTCAGCTTCGCTGCGAACTACACGCATACCACGACCACCACCGCCACCGGCAGCTTTAATGATCACAGGGTAGCCGATGCGTTTGGCGATTTGAACATTACGCTCTTTATCATCTGTGAGTGGGCCGTCTGAACCCGGTACACATGGTACGCCAGCTTTACGCATTGCTTCGATAGCAGAAACTTTGTCACCCATTAAGCGAATAGTGTCGCCTCTAGGGCCAATGAATATGAAACCGCTTTGCTCTACTTGATCAGCAAAGTCTGCGTTTTCAGATAAGAAACCGTATCCAGGGTGAATTGCAACGGCGTCAGTCACTTCTGCTGCTGCGATAATACGCGGAATATCCAAGTAACTTTCTGAAGCTGCTGGTTTACCGATACAAATTGTTTCGTCTGCAAGTAATACGTGCTTGAGATCACGGTCAGCAGTCGAATGGACTGCGACTGTCTTGATGCCAAGCTCCTTACAGGCACGCAATACGCGAAGTGCAATTTCACCTCGGTTCGCAATGACTACTTTGTCTAACATAGCATTTGCCTTCTATTGCGTGATTATTCAATGATGAATAGCGGTTGGTCGAACTCTACTGGCTCACCATTTTCAACTAAGATAGCTTTGATAACACCTGCTTTATCCGCTTCGATCTGGTTCATCATTTTCATAGCTTCAACGATACATAATGTGTCGCCAACTTTCACAGACTTACCCACTTCTACGTAAGCTGGCGCTTCTGGTGAAGCAGCGGAGTAGAATGTACCTACCATTGGAGAAAGTACTTGGTGACCTGCTGGTGCAGTAGGAGCCGCAGGCGCTTCAGCGGCGGCCGCTGGAGCCGGAGCTGCTGCAACTGGAGCCGGAGCTGCTGCAAACTGCTGTGGTTGAGCAACGATTGGTGCATTGCTATAACGATTGATACGTACTGATTCTTCACCTTCGGTGATCTCTAGTTCAGCAATACCTGATTCTTCTACTAATTCGATAAGTTTTTTAATCTTGCGAATATCCATAATGACCCGCCTGTTAGTCTAAATTTGTTTTATTTTCTGTTGTGCAACCGACTGAGCGCAGCGTTAAGTGCTGCTTGATAGCCCATTGCCCCTAATCCGCATATCACGCCTTGCGCCACGTCTGAAAAATAGGACTTATGGCGAAACGGCTCGCGTGCATACACATTACTGAGATGCACTTCGTAAAAAGGTATATCTACACTTAGCAAAGCATCCCTCAGCGCAACACTGGTATGTGTAAAGGCTGCAGGGTTGATGATAATGGCATCGATTTGTTGCCAAGCATCATGAATTGCTTCAATAAGTTCTGCTTCGCTATTGCTTTGCAGATGAGAGAGAGTGACATCTAATTGTGCTGCTTGTTCATGTAGAGCGCTGATCAAATCAGGCAAAGTTTGTGTACCGTACGTTTCTGGCTCACGGCGTCCAAGCATATTAAGGTTTGGACCATTTAAGACTAAAATCTTTAACTTTGCACTCATAATCCGCGAAATCCCTTAAATAAGAAAACAAACAGTCTGTTTTGTAAAAGATGACTCTTAACTTAAGCTGTTAAAGTTAAAATAGCAACTTTTTCTCACTTTAGCTGTGTATTATAGATATTTCGGGGTAAATAGCAGCAAAATACTGGTCTAATCAGAAGGGAGGTACCGGCCACATTGGGCCGGTATGGTTAAAATTTGTGTTATTGTACTGCTTTTTGCACTTTCTCTAAGTGTTCGGTGAAGGCTGTAGGGCCCATAAAACCAGTAATTCGGAGTTCAGTGAGCTCGTTACCTTGTTTATCAAAGAACAACATGGTGGGAAGACCAAAAACATTGAACTTTTTCATGATTTCTATGCTTTTCTCATCATTTTGCGTCAAATCTAACTTTAAAAGCGAGAAGTGCTGGAATTGCTTTTGTACCGTTGGCTCAAAAAATGTGTATTTTTCAAACTCTTTACATGCAACACACCAATCAGCATAAAGGTCGACAATGGCCATTTGGCCATTGTCGTTCGCTTGCTCAATGGCGGCTTCTAATTCATCGAGGCCATTAACAAGTTGAAACTTTTTCTCACCTTGCACTTGTTGGCTGATATTGATTGTTTTATTAGGCCAAATGAGATGTTTACTCAACATCAGCGAACTCACTAATAATGCACTTGCGATAGCCCACAGAAGGGTTCTAAATTTGCTGGCGGCTTGCTGGCTTTGCCAGTGGTGAATGTACAGGGCAGTTGCCAGCATCAACGCACAGCTTAACCATAAAATAGTATCAAAATCGACAATACGCTCTAGTAAAATAAGCGGCACTACCAACATGATAAAACCAAATAAGGTTTTAACTTGCTCCATCCAAGGGCCGGCCTTGGGTAATAACTTACCACCAGAAGTGCCAAGTAATAGTAATGGTAAGCCCATGCCCAAACTTAACGCATATAAAGTAATACCACCGATGAAATAATCGCCGGTTTGTGCGACGTAGAGTAATGCGGCAGACAGTGGCGCGGTGGTACAGGGTGATGCGATTAAGCCAGACAGGACTCCCATTGCGAATACACCCACATAATTGCCGCCTTTTTGCTGATTGCTCATAGCGGTTAGGCGATTCATCATGCCGCTGGGGAGTTTGATCTCATACCAACCAAACATCGACATAGCGAGTAGTACAAACAGTAAACTAAAGCTGATAAGCACAGCGGGGTGTTGGATATAACCTTGAACTTGCCCTCCTAATGCTGCAACGACTAAACCCAGCAATGCATAGGTAACCGCCATCCCTTGTACGTAAACGAAAGATAAACTAAACGCTTTTTTTGTAGATAGTCCTTGTTGGCCCGCTATCAAACTCGACAAGATAGGAAACATAGGGAATACACAAGGGGTAAATGCTAGCCCAATACCCACCACAAAGAAGATTGCTAAGTTGGTTAGCAAACTTTGTTGAGCGAGTTGCTCAGTAAATGAAAGCGAGGAACTGGGTTCATCTATTTTATTTGATGATACAGGCTTTGCTTTCATCGACGCGCTCTGTGTATCATCGACCATGGCTAAGGGGCTTAGGGGGATAGTGACAACCTCAGGTGGATAACATAAGCCCGCTTCAGCACAGCCTTGATAGCGTATCTTTACCACGGCATCGTTACCAATGTTACTCAGCTTAGAGACGACTGAAAATGAATTGAAATACACTTCAGTCTGGCCAAAAAACTCATCCTCTATCATTTTGCCTTTGGCGTATTCTGGTACTTTTATGTCGGCATTTTTGGCGATGATTTCGAGCTTTTTCTTATATAAGTAATAACCCGGCGCAATATCCCAGCCTGTAAATAAAATATTGCCCTGCTGATCAAAGTCGAACTTAAACGCCTCGTTAACAGGTAAAAACTGGGTCTGTTTTGGGGCTATCAGGCTATCGAGAATGTCGTTATTAGCGTGAACTGGCAACAACCAGAATAATGAAAAAATAAACAGCAGCGCGCGCATTAATTGAGTACCTCATCCATCCAGTTAAAGTAAGCCAAATTGCCACCCGAGATGTCAATGACCTGTATTTCAGGCACATCATAGCTGTGCAGCTCCTTGATCTCTTGGATCACTTTATTAATTTTGTCTGACTTTGTTTTTATCAGTAACTTAAATTCGGTTTGTTGCACAACTTCATCTTGCCAAAGGTAAATTGACTCAACGCCAGGCAAAATATTGATACATGCAGCAAGCTTCTGCTTAACTAAATGCTTTGCTAGCTTTTGTGCTTCGTCTTTGCTTTCACAAGTGCTCAAAACTAACTTGTATTGAGGAGTCATGCTTCATCCCATTCATTCGTGAATAATCTTTTGCCATAGTAGCCCAAACCTTCTTTTAGCCCAAGTGTCTATAGATTAAAGAGAAACTTAAAGTAAATAGGAGATGAGCTTGGCCAAGCTTGAAATGAGACCGAATGACCCATATTTAAGTTTCATTAAATTAGGAGAAATTATGTTTCGAATCTTATTTGTACTGTTCATTGTGGTGCCCATTATTGAGATCGCACTGCTTATTCAAGTCAGCGATATAATTGGTGGGTTCGCAACCATTGCGTTGGTAGTCTTAACCGCAGTGCTAGGTGCAAAACTGGTGAAACAACAAGGCTTAAGTGCTTACACCAATGTACAAGGGCAAATGGCGCAGGGGCAAATGCCAGCCAGTGAATTATTTTCGGGTTTATGTGTGGTGATTGCTGGTGTGATGTTAATGACACCTGGGATCATGACTGACGCCTTAGGTTTTATGTTACTAACGCCCGCTATTCGTGCTCGTTTAGCCAAGCTGCTTATCAGCCAAGTGACGGTAAAAATGCAGTCAAATATGCACCAGCAGCACAGTACATTTAAAAGCTCGCATCATACGTTTGAACAATTTGAATCGCGCGATGTGCATCGTGAAAATAGCCGACCGTCATCCTCAAGCACCATTGAAGGTGAATTTGAGCGAAAAGATTAAAAAATTTTCACTTTTTTACTTGGGTTTTAAAAGTGCCATCCCCATAAATGATGGCAACTGAATTTATAAGTATTTTTCTGTAGTCGTTCAGAAACTGTTAGGAGAACATAACAAATGAACATTCGTCCTTTACATGATCGCGTAATCATCAAGCGTCTTGAAGAAGAAACAAAATCTGCTGGCGGTATTGTATTAACTGGCTCTGCGGCAGAAAAGTCAACTCGTGGTGAAGTTATCGCTGTAGGTAATGGCCGCGTGCTAGACAACGGTGAAGTAAGAGCGCTTGAAGTAAAAGCCGGCGACACAGTGCTATTTGGCTCTTACGTTGAAAAAACTGAAAAGATCGAAGGTCAAGAGTACCTGATCATGCGCGAAGATAACATTTTGGGCATTGTAGGCTAATCCTACTTTTCACTTTTCAAACTAACCAAATTTAATAGGAATTTTAATCATGGCAGCAAAAGAAGTTTTATTTGCAAACGATGCTCGTACAAAAATGCTTGCGGGCGTAAACATTTTAGCAAATGCAGTACGTGTAACGCTTGGTCCTAAAGGCCGTAACGTTGTTTTAGACAAATCATTTGGCGCACCAGTGATCACCAAAGATGGTGTATCTGTAGCGAAAGAAATCGAACTTGAAGACAAGTTTGAAAACATGGGCGCACAAATGGTTAAAGAAGTAGCGTCTAAAGCAAATGATGCAGCGGGTGACGGTACAACTACAGCAACAGTACTTGCACAAGCTATCGTTAATGAAGGCTTAAAAGCGGTTGCTGCGGGTATGAACCCAATGGACCTTAAGCGTGGTATCGACAAAGCAGTGGTTGCAGCGGTAACTGAGCTTAAAGCATTGTCAGTGCCTTGTGCTGACACTAAAGCAATTGCACAGGTTGGTACTATTTCAGCTAACTCTGACAGCGAAATCGGCGACATCATTGCAAACGCAATGGAAAAAGTAGGCCGTGAGTCAGGTGTTATCACTGTTGAAGAAGGTCAATCACTAGAAAACGAACTTGACGTTGTTGAAGGTATGCAGTTCGACCGTGGTTACCTATCACCTTATTTCATCAACAACGCTGAAAAAGGTGCGGTTGAATTAGACAACCCACACATTCTATTAGTAGATAAGAAAATCTCTAATATCCGTGAGTTGCTGCCTACGTTAGAAGCGGTCGCAAAAACCAGCAAACCACTACTTATCATCGCTGAAGACCTTGAAGGTGAAGCGCTAGCTACATTAGTAGTTAACAACATGCGTGGTATCGTGAAAGTAGCTGCGGTTAAAGCCCCTGGTTTTGGCGACCGTCGCAAAGCCATGCTACAAGACATTGCAATCCTAACGGGTGGTACAGTTATCTCTGAAGAGATTGGTCTAGAGCTTGAAAAAGCAACGGCTGAAGACCTAGGTACGGCTAAGCGCGTTGTGATCACTAAAGACGACACAACTATCATTGATGGTGCTGGCGAGCAAGCGGCTATCGACGGCCGTGTTATGCAGATCAAAGCACAAATCGAAGAAGCAACGTCAGACTACGATAAAGAAAAACTACAAGAGCGCATGGCAAAACTAGCTGGCGGTGTTGCAGTAATTAAAGTGGGCGCAGCCACTGAAGTAGAAATGAAAGAGAAAAAAGACCGCGTAGAAGATGCACTGCACGCGACGCGTGCAGCGGTTGAAGAAGGCGTTGTACCGGGTGGTGGTGTTGCACTAGTACGTGTTGCTAGCAAGCTTGCTGAACTACAAGGTGACAACGAAGACCAAAACCACGGTATTAAAGTAGCACTTCGTGCGATGGAAGCACCACTTCGTCAAATCGTGTCTAACGCGGGTGATGAAGCATCAGTTGTTGTTAACAACATCAAAAACGGTGAAGGTAACTACGGTTACAACGCGGCAAACGGTGAATACAACGACATGATCGAAATGGGTATCCTTGACCCAACTAAAGTAACGCGCTCTGCACTACAGTTTGCAGCATCAGTAGCGGGTCTTATGATCACAACGGAAGCAATGGTTGCTGAACTACCTAAAGACGACGCAGGCGCACCTGATATGGGCGGCATGGGCGGCATGGGTGGTATGGGCGGCATGATGTAAATAAACATCTCCTCCTAAGCACTTAACGCTTTAGAAAAACCCTAGCATGTTGATGTTAGGGTTTTTTTTGTATCTGTAATTTGCTAAAGCGTCATCATTTTAGGGTATAAAGTGGGGTATCAACTTAACGCCCATGTGTTGTTTCTAGAACAGAAAAGTGCGCTGCAAAGCTTTGTATTACTTTCTTTTAGTGCCTAATGTTAGGGGAAGTAGACACGTCCTCGATAGAATATGTAGCCGTATTTTCGATCTGAACGGCATTAAATACGACCCAATCTAATTGCTCCATGTCACAATCACTGACGGGTGAAAAGCGCTTACAATAATATCGCAAGCGCTTCTTTTATTCGTAAATTAAGATTTATCGCTCAAACAGGTTGCGTTCGGGCGTTGTGAAATTCGTCTCCATACTCCCCAAGCGTCCTCGGCGAAGGCTTTACTTGGTGCCTGCCCCCCAACAATGTACCACTCATTGCGATATTCATGGCAGTCGAGTGCGTCTATAACGGTGTTACCGGGTTGGTCATATAGTTGACTAGGGTCCCAATAGCCATCTTTTACTGGAGGTGGTGGGGTATGTGGTCCTTGCTCAAACAGACATTGTTGACTGTCAGTCATACTAAACTTTAGTTGAGCACTTAATGACACATAGCTTTCATCAATACTCGCTTTGAGTGTTGCAAGCGCATCATTTGCTTCATTTATACAGTTTAATGTTCCATCACTGGTATTAAATTGAGTGAATTGACCTTTAACATCAACAGCAATTTTATTTTTTGACAAGACAAATTCATTCACATCGGATTGGCCAGTTTCATTGTTGGCGACAACAAGTACAGTTTTTTGTGTCTCATTGTAAAGGTAGAACTGTTTTTTACCCTGTTCATCGTACGGGCCGCCTTCGCCTAATTCGTAAATTGGTAGGCTAATAATAATGCGTTCTAAGACTTTACCGAATTGGCTTTGATATGAGATTAAACTATTGGTACTTATGTTATCAAAAACGGCCTTAGCAGCAGACTTAGCGTTATCTATGTTCTTTTGTGAGTAAAAGCCATAATTTTGCAATAGTTCTAAGTAGTTGTTGATATCATTCCAACTGAGTTGTGTGTCATAGTGGTTTCCTTGGCGCGCGGCTTGAGAAAGCGTATTGGTCACATCAGGGATCTGTCTAATATAGCGGGCACCGAAGTCATTTTGCTTGTGGAAGCAAGTCCAATCGTCTTCTAAATCTTGTTCGATTTCCACGCAGTGATCAAAAACTTCCTGTGAGCGTAGTACTTGATCTTTTGCTGCATAAGGCCCTCGGTTGTACATAAAAGACATAAGCATAGATAGTGCGTCAGGATCTTTAGATTGCTGTAAAAAGAGATGCATTGAATCTTGAGATGAATCAGAACCTTGGTTCCAAGGTAATGAGCCACTTACTATTGCTAGTGCAGAGCCGTTGTAAAAACCGCTGCTCAAAGATGAACCGAGTATATTGCGAGCTGGTCCCGTATGTGAGCTTAATACCGTTTTTGGATCAAGGTTTTTAAACGGAATAGGGAACCCGCCTCCAACAACGCCCTGCAATTCTGACCAAGCGCTGCCGGGGTATTCGATTTGTAGTACACCATCATCTTCTTCAACACCACTAGGCAGGTCCTTACCAAGAGAGCTTTCTTGTAGGCCTTTTGATACAAAGTAGTTTGGATTCATTTGTCGTTCGAAATAGTCACCGAATAGTTCACCTGTCGCGAACGGTTGGGATAAATCAAACGTACCACTGGTGCCCTTTTTTAAGCCGTATTGCATTTGTACACGGCTCGACGCACTGGCATGGGCAAAAGCGAGTGCCCACAGCTTGTGTTCGGTAATAGTATTTGAGGATGGAATACCTCGTACGCTTAGGTTTATCTCGTTTGGAAACTCAGCATACCAATCAATGTGGTAAAACTGACCAGGTTTGTTACAACCTTCTCTATCAATATCATATCCTCCATCGGGAGTTTCTATGATCTCACAGTGGTAATTCACGGTTATTTTGTCGGCAAGCAAAATACGGTAATCCACATTGCCGTTATGAGTCGGCAATAGCTGGCGATATTGAGCCAAGTCAATTGTTTTTATTGCTGATACTTGAGTGCTTATGCTGAGCAACAGCGCACTACAAATAGAGTGAAGATGTATTTTTTGCATATGTTAGTTTCTCATGTTGTATCGAAATATATTACTTTGACATCGCTGTCAAAGGTATAAAGTATACAAGTTTGATCAAAAAACATACTATGTAAAGGTTTTCAATTCACTTTTTATTGCAAAGTTAACTCGGTTTACTTTTAAGGTATAAGGATATCAACCATTTAGGTGCAGAGTTTGTAGCCTTTGCTGATTTTTTGTTCAGGAGTTTGCTGTGTTTGTGAATTTACTAGTGCTTACAAATTGCTGTTTGTTGTATATAAATCTTTTGATTATTGTGGAGCAAAGCAATTAAAAGGGGCCTTGTTGATCAAATCAGGAGATGAACCTCAAACTCGGGTTTTCACCCTTGAGGCTGATATGCAGGCAGACCTAGCCTGTTCATGGTGTTTATCGCCTTCACTTTAACCATGGTTTCTGTGTGCTGATTGTTAAAACTTCGACTCTTCAGCTTGTCGCCCATTAGCTGCTTAAAGCGATACATCGCCGTCTCGGCGAGTGAACGAAGGTGATAGCCAGAATCAACTTTCCATTGCTTTAAGCCTATTTGACGCGTCATAAACACCGTATGATCCCTCGGATGACATTTGCCCCAATACTGTGCATTTTCTCTTGGAGGTGCACGTAAAATCGCTTTCTTTGCAGCCACTTCGTTATAGCAACTGCGAGTATCATAAGCTCCATCCCCTGTGACTCTATCTATATTTCTACGTAACAGTCGCAGTAAATCACAGAGCGCTTCGCCATCCGATACTCGTACCATTGACAGCTCAGCACTCACAATATCATGGTTTGCTGCATCAACTGCTAAATGCAGCTTTCGCCATGTCCGACGTTTACTTACATGGTGTTTGCGTGTGTGCCATTCACCGTTACCGTACACTTTCAAGCCGGTACTATCGACAACAATGTCCGTGAAACCTTTACTCGTAGAGGGCCGATACAGGACTGACAAGGTTTTACTTCGCTTACATAAACAGCTATAGCCAGGAGACCCTAAGGTCGTATTCATGATATTAAGCAAGGAGTTAACAAAGCCCTCCACAGCAGGGTGAGAGCATACTTCGTTAACAACCATTAACCGAAGATAAGCTCTGCTCTAAATTCATCGTCAAAACTAGCCCGAACGCAGTAAAAATAGGTCCAAATCGCTTTTTAGAAAACCCTAACACATTGATGTTAGGGGGCTGTGTCTGAAATTTGCTCAAGCGCCATCATTTTAGGGGTATAAAGTGGGGTATCGATTTAACGCCCATGTGCTGTTTTTAGAGAATATCAGATTACCCACAGATAGAGAGTTGAAGGTTTATTCCTCCACTTCAATAATTGAAATTTCGTATGCATATGGTCCTTTTGGTTTCTTCCCTACCTTGAATCTTAGTTTGTCTCCAGGAGCAGGCTCCTTTGTTTTTTCGGCTAAGTCTTGGTAGTGAAAAAATACATCCTTTCCCTTGCGTCTTCTGATAAACCCAAAGCCTTTAAATGTGTCATATGTGGTTACAATACCTAGCTCTATTTCGTTAGTCATGCCAATACCTTTCTATTGTTGTGACCTGATTAAAGTGTTGTTTTAATGCCATTCTGAGTTTCTTCGCTAAAGCTTTATTTGTGCGAGAAAGAATGCCTAATTTATATAGCTGTTTATTATATTGCTTCGCAACATCTATCCGTTTATGCTTTATTTTAGGGATACTAAGAAGCTTGTAATGAATAGTTACTATCTTTTTTGTAGTATATTTATCAAATTCAGGAAGTATATTCGATAGTCTTTGTCTTAAGCCGTCACTTTGCTTGTGACCAAGTCTATTCAATTTTGCAACCTTTCCAGAAGCCTTGCCCCACAGTTCATGATACTTCTCACTGGTTCGCTCAGTTCGATATAGCTTTTCTGTTTCATAAACAAGTTGCCTAATGTACTTTCTCTCCTTTTTCTTCAACTTGGGCGTACTATGTTCCACCCAAAGACCTGTGACACAAAAATCTCCATTAGGTGTGTCACGGTATTCAACCTTTAACTTTTTATTGTTCTGTCGTAAATCATATTTCTTAAAAAGGTCAATAACCACCTTGATTGAGTTAGTCACCTCTTCTTTTTTGAGATTTTCGCCGGATGATAACGTTACATCATCTAGTAAACGTGAATATGATATTCCCCGTCCCCTCAATATCGAAACCACTCTATATTCACTGTTAAAAAAGATAAGATTAGCTAGATATGTAGAAGTACAAGCACCCTGAGGTAATGCTCCCTTGTATGTCGTTACACGAGCCAACAACTCAGCTACCTCATTGGGGAATTTGAACAAGTATTTATAAACGTCATATATATACGATTCTTTTACATTATCAAAAAAACGCCTGATATCGAGACTGATTAAAGTTGTGGCTTTGGAATGAATAAGAGCATTTTGGACATAGTCGCGTTTTGAGGTGCTTTTAATTCCACCTTGGAGGTATTCAGGGTACTGTACTTTCTCAAAAATTCTGCGGTTTATTCTTTTTTGTAGTTTCTTGAGTTCAAACTTAGGTTCGCAAACAGTTCTCTTTCCATCAGATATTAGAAACTCAGTGTATGAGTTATCTGAATCTGATGCTATTGCTCTAAGTTTAAGCTCAGTAATCCCTAAGGTATTTGCCAGAATAGCAACAGAACCTATCGGTTTATGGGGGTAATAGGGTTTATCCATAAAAACTTCCTTTTAAAAAAGGAAAGAAGTCTTTACATAGGCAAACCTCCGCAAAGCATTTCATAAATTGCAAAGGCATGTGATACCCATGTAATCACCTCAAAAAGCCCTGAAACCAGTGACTTTTTATCGGGTGAACTCAGGTCAACTTGCTTATCCGAGCTAAACTCTGCAAAAAAGGATAGCTCTGTTTCATTGGTTTTAATGGTGCAAGATAGCTTTAACAGCATTTTCTTCTCCTGTTTTGGTTAAAATTGCCAGACCAAGGAAGAAATATAGAAATAAATTAATTAACCATTTGAGCAGACTTCTAACTTTTCGCCAGACAACGGTCGCCGTGTGCGCCCCCATGGTTTTACATGGCTGCAGGACTCATTAGAGAGTTGCAGGAGCTGGGTCTAGACCACAATAAAGTGGTCGCTCATTTAAGAGCGTCGATTTTCTATAAAAATGTGCACCCCAATAAAAAAGCAAATGGGCGTATATCACCCACTAGCCATTAGGCGATTAAACAATATACTCTGCTGGTAATTACTTCAAGGGAAAAGATAAATTATTTAGCACTTTTTTCATAATCAGAATAAAACACGATAAGTAATGCTCTTTCTTATTTAAAAGAGCAACCGAAGCAGGTTTAAAAGAGCAACCGAAGCAGGGCCATATCCAAAAAATGAATTGGTAGCTTGAGAAGTGTGGGTCAAACACAATGACTGCTGCTTAGCTAATATCGATGTTGCCTTGATGAAGATCTTCCGCTAGTTACTTTTAAAGTGATTTTACCGAAATGCTAAAGGTCATCACTCAAATTTGGAAAGTTGAATGTCTTTATTTCACCCTAGGGGTATAAAGTGGGGTATCGATTTCAGTCCCATGTGTTGTAAAAAATGTGCTTTGTGCTGTTTCATACAAATGGACTAGTAGCAGGAACATGCTTAGGTGGGCTAACTAACCGATGTATAACAGCAATAAAATTCAACTCTCTACGCTCAAGTAAAATAGGAATACTGCCGATACTAAGGCAGTACAAAAAGGAGCTTTTATGACTATTCATTTTAATATCCATTCGGCGTCAACAACGAATGCGCCAAAATCAACACCTACACAACCGCTTGCTGCGCCCGTAAAAAAGGAGCCAGAACCTAATCAGATTAAAGATACCAAAGAGAAACAAGTATCTGACGAGTCTGTGTCTATTGCTGCATTTACAGGTGATGCACCGAGCAGTTCACCATACAGCACTCTACTTAATCCTGAGGGCTTTGATTTTGAGAATATGTCTATCAATGAATTTAAAGGTATTGTTGACGCAATTCGAACGTTGGAGTCTGATATGGCACGCTCGAGTGGGTATACAGGGAGCTTACGTGGCACATTTTGGTCTGAAGTGATGGATGTTAAAGGTTCATTAGAAATCATCGATTACACATTACGTGATTTTACAGCTGACGAGAAAATAAATATTACCGACTTCTTTGTTGAGCATGTAGAAGGCGCTGCGCAGATGGAAAAAGAGAACTACCGCTCATTTCATGGTGTCTTAGCGAATGCTAAACAAACTCAACAAATAGCAAATAAAATCACCTCAGAATCGTTTATTAAAGAATATCAGGAAAAAGCGGTAGCATTTTTACAAAACCAAGAAACTAAACTAGTTGATACGCAGGCCTAATTTAGAAGCCTTGACTCACTTAATATTGACTTGCTTTACTACTCAATTGTGCAGAAATATTATCGTGTAACTTCATCCAGTTACTTTCATAACCCCATGCACTTTTAAACTCGTCATTAGCCTTTGAGTTATCTAACATATCTTTAAGATCAAAAACCTGAGAAAAGTTTTCTTCGTTAACGTCATACCTTGCCCAGCCACGTACTTCCATATCAATATACTTTAAATAGCTGGATTTAAAATCATTTGCAGCAGCAACAAATTCATCGTTGCTATTGAGTGTTTGTTCTACCAGTGTTCGCTCATCTTCAGTTAAAGAGCCTGTCGCTTGTAATTCACCAGACTCAGTTATCGAAACGCCCCAGTTTTTATTTGCTAGTTGAGGGTGCTGTTCATTTAGCTCAGACATAATACCTTCGTATTGCTTAGTCATTCGCTCAACTGACTGAGAAAGTTCTCCGCCCGGTGTGTACAGGTGAACAGTTGCAAGTGCAATATCATCCAGCGCTTCATCTACCGTTTTTGTTACAACTTCATCGTTAGATGATATAGATACGGGTCGAGCATAAGTTGGTGTAGGATCTTTGACTGAGTTTTTATGATAGACGTTAGCAAGCATGCCTTGTTTATTTGATAGTTCTGCTTTACGGCTTTGTGTTGACGCTTGTTCCTTGTTAGCGAGAGAAGTGGCGGGTTGTATCGAGCTACCACCTTGTGTTCCAATTTTCATACTTTTTTCCTTGTATGTTTCAATCTCAACTTGTTATCGACGCGTTAAGTATTCTCTTTAACATATTCAACTATAGAATCAAAAAAATACAAAATTCGATTAGTCCAATTACACTGGGTTATTGATGCCTTATTCTAAGAGGAAAACGGCCCAATAAATAGGGGCCATAGGGCTGAAAATTTCAGCACGTTCAGACATGCAAAACTGAACTAATTGAAAAGATTGGCTACTTTAAAAGCCTGCGTGCGACGAAAGCAACGCCGGGCTGCGATGGACGCTGAATATTTAGATAAGGTGATTAGAGCTTTGCTGCGGAAAAAGCATTTATAAAATATACTGGTTTTTATCAGAATGGCTTTGTGGAGTGATTTAACCTTAGCTGTCGAGCATAAATGCTAAGCTTATAGATTTTAAGTTAATTAATAAGTAGTGTTTTTATGATATAAAAATTAGAGGGGTGTCAAAGTGTGAATATGATTTATGTGGTGTTTTTGGGTGTTTATAAATATTATTTATGTTGGTGTGTTTTTGCAGTTTAGGGAGTTAATGGCTTTTTTATTGTGAGTTTTTTTGGGAATAGCTCCACTCATGTAAGAGGATGAGTGAAGCAATAATCTATTGTTTATATACGTTAATTAAAACGTATTAGATACAAACAATATTTTCTGCTTGAGGTCCTTTTTGACCTTGAGTAACAGTGAACTTAACGCGCTGACCTTCAGCTAAAGTTTTAAAGCCTTCGCTAGCAATAGAGCTAAAATGAGCGAAAACGTCAGGACCTGACTGCTGTTCAATGAAACCAAAACCTTTTGCTTCGTTAAACCACTTTACTGAACCAGTTGTAATAGTAGACATATTATAGATATCCTAGAAATTATTTAATAAAATTTGCCAAAAAATTTTGGCGATTAAGCATGAGGAAATAAATATTTACTGAGGATAACGCGAAGTATTAAAAATGTTTACTAGAGTAGTACATATAAAGACGACGAGGGATGCAACAAAATAGGTCTTTTCTCAAACCTTGTAGAGAACTCTACGCGAGTTAAGTGGGGAGGTCAAATTATATTTTAATTATATTTGAAATCATGCTTTTTAAAGTTGTGTAATATTTTTAGCTCACACAAGTATTGCTTGATGTATATATTTTACTAATTAGAAGGTGAGAGCGCTGTAATCAGGCACTTTATGAAAACTTAAATGGACAAATAAATCGGGCCATAGTGTATGTTGCTATGGTTCTGCTATTAAGCGACTGTACCTTTAATTACAATCAACAATGCAGGTACTTATGAAGTTATTATGGAAGTTCTTATGCTTGGCAGAATTGGCTTGACTCTGTACGGTATCGCATGCCAATGAGGCCGAAATGTAACGCATGACGGCCAAGCAACTTGCCCAGTTTATGGATGATTTTCAGTATGTTCATGAGGTTTATGGGGAATGTACTCACGCCAACATTTATACAACAACACCGATAAGTTTTTAAAGGCGGGTGAATACAACTATACAGGACCACGTTACACTTTTGTTGCCATGACCATGGGTCATGATGCAGTATCGGTTGCACGCCAGCAAATATTTGAGGGAAAGGCAGAAAATCACGTAAGTGTGTTTGAGTTTAAAAGGTTAGAAAGTCTCTAAAATTATTGAGTATTGGAAATAGATAATTATGAAAGTGGGTTTTAATGGAAAAAATACTCTATCCGTCGACGTTAAAGCCTGGCAGCAAAATAGCGGTAACCGCTTTTTCTTCAGGGGTGAATGAAGCATTTCATCCTCGTTTAGAGCGTGTTTTAACGCATTTGCGAAGTTCAGGCTTTGATGTAATTGAAGGCGAATGTTTACGAGAAAACTATCAGCATGTCAGTGCTACGCCTGAGCAACGCTCAGCAGAGCTGATGGCATTTTTATGCGACGACAGTATTGCTGCGATTGCGCCACCTTGGGGTGGTGAATTTGCGATGGAAATTTTACCCCTGCTAGATTTTGATCGCCTGAAGACGGCCAAGCCCAAGTGGCTATTCGGTTTTTCTGACATTAGCACCGTGCAGCTTGCGTTAATGAGCAAGCTTGGTTGGTCAAGTATGCACAGTGCAAATTTAATGCAGCTGCACCCTAATGAAAAAGATGCGTTAACTAGGCAAACACTGGTGCATTTAAAAAATGCGCAGCTGGGATATCGATTTTTGCAGCACTCATCAACATTGTACCAATTACAGGGCGAGTCGTTTGCTAACAATCCAGATAGCGTATTGCGCAGTACAGAGCAAACGAGGTGGAAAACGTATCCTCACGATAGTGCTGTCACGCTCAAAGGGCGGTTGATCGGTGGGTGTTTAGATACATTGCAGTACTTGATTGGAACAGACTATTTAGATTTGGCAAAATTAAAGCAGCGCTTTGCCCCCGAAGGCATTGTTTTATGCATCGAAAATGCAGAGCTCTCGCCAACCGCGTTGAAACGAGCTCTGTTGAGCTTACGTTTTAGAGGCGTGTTTGAGCAGATAAACGGCTTGTTGGTTGGGCGTAATGCAGTCACTGATGATGGCACTAAAGATATTCGCTCTGAGCAAGCTTTGTTAGATGTGATCCGCGCTCTTTCAATTCCAGTTATTTATGATGTCGATATAGGCCATTTACCGCCAAATATGACCTTATTTAACGGCGCTTATGCTCATGTGCATGCCTGTTCAGAACAAGGGAAAATAATACAAACACTTAGGTAGTGTGATGAGGTTGTAGCGATCAAGTTCGATACCACACACCCTCACAATCCTCCCAGAACAGACACCATGACGGAATACCCCGTAATTCGCATTTTTAAACCTTTGGACTAAGTTTAGAAACGATCGCAAAGTGCGCGATTATGCATCGGAGCGTTCTGGTGCATGTTTCTAGGAGGATAACCATGGACAATCATCAATCACGTGCGAAGTTTTTAAAACAACACCCAAAAGCCAAAGCGCATGCAGCGCTGGACGACGCTACCAATCAACAACTTCAGGTAACCCCTGGTCCTGTGAAGCTAACCGCCGGTAAATTTACGGGCAAAAAAGCCATCATTGTTGGCGCGGGTGTATCTGGATTAACTGTAGCGTATGAGTTACTGCAACAACAAACGGGTATGGAAGTCACCTTACTTGAAGCGCAAAACCGCACTGGCGGGCGTTGTTTAAGCCTGTGAACGGGTGACACCTTGACGGAAGATCAAGATAGCCAACTGTTCAGCTCTAAGCCGGGTCAAACGCAAGTGGTGCGTTTTCAACAGCCTTTGGGTGACAGTCAGCCATACTTAAATGCAGGTCTGGGCCGCATACCCTCAAGCCATAAGCGCTTACTTTCCTACCTTAAAGAGTTCGGTGTCGACGTAGAAGTTTATGTGATGAATAGCGAGTCGAACCTTGTACAAATGCAAGATAGCTTTAATGGTATGCCACTGGTATATCGCCGTTTAGATCATAATACACGAGGGTGGCTGGCGCAGTTAGTGTTTGACAACGCAGAGCAGCTGGTGCGCAGCACAGAATGCCAAGTGCAAGAGTGCGATGTCGCAACACGCACTGCGCAGTTAAAAGAGCTGATGATCAGCTTTGGTGAGCTGAGTGAAGACGGCAAATATGTCACCAGTGCTGGACAAGCCGGCATGGAAAATGGCAAAACCCGTGCGGGTTATACTGAATTGCCAGGCGTTCAAGCGGGGGTGACCGCTGAACCGTTGAGTTTCAATAGCCTGTTGGAATCGCAATTTTGGGATAAAACTCGCTTTTATCAGCCAGTCGATTTCCTTTGGCAAGCAACATTATTTCAACCTGTCGGTGGCATGGACCAAGTGCAACATGCATTTTCGCGCCAAGTTGCAGCACTTGGAGGTACAGTGCACTTGAATAGTCCAGTGAAAAATATACGCTGGGATGAAGCTCGTGGGCAATTTGCGATTTCGGTAAGCAAGTTGGGGACGACAGAGGTTGACGTACACTACGCCGATTACTGTTTTATCAATATGGCTATCCCATTCCTTAAAGAAATTTTGGATGAGTCATTGCAAGATCCAAACAGCAGTTCAGGACTGGATACTAAGTTTAAAGCGTCATTGCAAGCGGTATACAGGGCGCAGTTTTTTGATGATGGCGGGAAGCACGAGGACAAGTTCTTAGCCTGCACCACCAAAGTGGGTTGGCAAGCGGATCGCTATCTATGGCAAGGCAGTCAAGTGAAAGTGCGTAATACCGCGCAATGCTCGGAGCAATTACTGACTGTACCTGATTCTGAGGTGGGGGTGGTCCCCATTTTTGGCGGTATGTCTTGGACCGATGATGAAATAGTGCAAATTTGGTATCCATCATGTGCTTATCATGATCAAAAAGGGGTGCTTACTGGCGCTTATAACTTCTCCAAAGTCGCCTATGAGTGGGGCAAGTTATCGGTAGATGAGCGCCTAGATAAAGCACGCGCAGGTGCTAAGAAGTTTGGTCGTGCTTTTGGTGAAGGATTAGCGCAAGGTGTCGCAATTGCGTGGCAAAACATGCCTTACATCAAAGGTGGTTGGGCGCAGTGGCATGCGGTTGAGCAACATGCAGGCAATGCAGTTCAGCACTTTAACACCTTGGCTCAGGGAAGCCGTGTGAATGCTACCGGAAGTGCGCCAACACAGCCAAACTTTTTTGTAATTGGCGATCAGCTATCGTCATTACCGGGTTGGCAAGAAGGGGCGATCGCATCAGCCTTGAATGCAATCAGTAGAGTGGAGCGCCCTGACTTGGCGGTGCTTCATTTATCTTACTTACCAGATACACGCTTGATGGTTGAAGGTGTGTAGTCACATTTCTATTCACTAGCCAGCACCTGCTGGCTAGTTATCTTCCTATTCGTCACATAAGTTTTATAGTTAATTATTTGAATCAAAGAGTTATCAGTGCCATATTTTTAGCACACTTAAGTTTCACCTAGCTTTTCGTTTGGTTAAACGCAGATACACGTCTATCAATTAACAAAACAGGCTTTGTCAATGAAGCCCCCTTTGCAGGAGCACATCATGGTTATGGTTCGCAATTCTCTTTTTCTAATTTTCAGCTGCTTATTGACTGTCGCATGTAGTCCAAGCGAGCAATCTCAAGACAAAGCACAGCAATTGAGGCCGGTTCGAACTTTAACTGTGAGCTTGTTCCATGAAGGGCCCGTGCAAGAGTTTCCGGGCGTAGTGGATGCGGCCAATACGGCTGAGTTGGCTTTCAAGGTGCCGGGTGAGGTTAAAAAGCTATTAGTAAAGCAAGGGCAGGAAGTTAATAAGGGAGATGTGATTGCGGTATTAGATGACACGGATTACAAACTCGCTCTGGACGAGGCGCGAGCGTCATTTGAAAAAGCCAGTGCCGATTTTGGGCGAGCGGAAAAGCTTTTGCAAACAGGGACCATCTCCAAAGCTGATTTTGACCAGCTCAAACTGCAATTTTCTAGCGCTAAAAACAAACTCGCTTCTGCTAAAAATAACCTTGAATACACGACCTTACATGCATCGTTTAGTGGTGTCGTTGCGCGAACGCAAATTGAACAATTTGAAGAGGTACAAGCCAAGCAACCCATCGCCACATTGCAAGATATTAAAACGGTCAACATTAAAGTGAATGTGCCTGAGAGCGTGATGATTACCGTGTCAAAAGAGGCACCGAAGCAGGTTTACGCGGAATTCTCAGCCATTGAAGATAAGCGCTTTGAACTGACATTTGTTGAAGTAAGTACTAAAGCGAACGAAATCACGAAAACGTATGAAGTCACGCTTAGCATGACACCGCCACAAGGGTATAACATTTTACCCGGCATGACGGCCAAAGTGTTTTCGAGTTTGTCGGAGTCAGGGCAAAAAGCGATTTATTTACCCATTAAAACCGTTTTGAAAGATGACAACGGCAACTATGTGTGGACGGTTAAATCGCTAGGAGATGGCAAAGGGCAAGTGATGAAAACACCAGTCACAATTGGTGAAATGACCCAATTTGGATTCAAAATAAATAGTGGTGTGAGTGTGGGCGAGCATGTTGTATCGGCAGGTATGAGTAAAGTTACTGATGGTCAAATGGTGAAATTCTCAGGAGGCGAACTGTGAATATTACGCGTTTAGCCCTTGAGAATGATCGCACGGCATGGGTGATCTTTGCGGCCATGCTGTTGTTTGGCATATTGGCCTTTAACAAAATGCCGAAAGACTACGATCCCGGTTTTATTATTCGCACTGCGCAAGTGGTTACTTACTTTCCCGGCGCAAGCCCTCAGCGTGTTGAAGAGTTGGTGACAGATCAAATTGAAAAAGTGGTGCAACAGATCCCCGAACTCGATTTTGTGAAAAGTACTTCCAAAACTGGGGTATCGATTGTGAGCGTTAATATCAAAGAAAGTTACAAAGAAATGCGGCCTATTTGGGATAATTTGCGCCGAAAAATCCAAAGCATTGAATCAGATTTACCCAATGGCACGCTTGCCCCCATCGTCAATGACGAATTTGGCGACGTATTTGGCATTGTTATCGGTTTAACTGCCGAAGGTTACAGCTACAGAGAAATGGAAGATGTGGCGGAACAAGTGAGAGACACCTTATTGCGCTTACCTGAAGCGGCCAAAGTAGACATTCATGGCTTGCAAGAACAGCGGGTATTCATTGAATTTGAAAACAGCCGATTGGCGGCGCTTGAACTCTCTGCGAGTTTATTAGGTCAGCAATTAGCCGCTCGTAATATCGTGAACCCTGGCGGTTCTTTGTATGTGGGTGATGAAACCTTAGTGGTTGAACCCAGTGGTAACTTTGAATCCGTTGCTGAAATTGCCAATACCATTATCAACGTGCCCGGTAGTGAGCAAGTAATTTTGTTATCGGATATTGCTAAGGTATATCGCGATCATATTGAACCACCTAAATCTAAGGTCAGAGTAGGAGATGAGCGAGGTCTCACTATCGCCATTTCAATGCGTAAAGGCGGCAACAATTTAGAGTTAGGTAAACAAGTCAAACAAGCAATAAATCGTTTGGAAAGCGTATACCCTATTGGCGTTGAATTTAAGTTGTTGTCATTTTTACCGCAAGAAGTTGAGCAGAAGGTGAATGATTTTATCTCTAACCTTGTGCAAGCGATTTTGGTCGTGACGGTGGTGATGTTATTTAGTTTAGGGCTGCGTACAGGGCTTATCGTTGCCAGTTTAATTCCAATGAGTATGGTGCTGGGTATTCTGGTGATGTCATTTTTTGATATTAGCATCGATCAGATCTCTTTGGCTGCGCTTATCATCGCTCTCGGTATGCTGGTGGATAACGGTATTGTGATGTCGGAAAACATCATGGTGCAGATGGAAAAAGGCAAAGCGGCTGTCGAAGCCGCAATTGACTCGGCACAAGAGCTAAAAATTCCATTGTTAGTGTCTTCACTGACGACAGGGGCGGCCTTTTTACCTATTTTTTTAGCCGAGTCTGCCACAGGGGAATACACAGCGTCGCTGTTTAAAGTTGTGACGATTACACTGCTTTGCTCTTGGTTGCTCGCCATGACCATGATCCCGATGTTATGTGTGTACTTTGTGCGAGTGAATAGTGCGGCAAAAGAAGAGTTTAGCAGCTGGGTGTATGTGCTATATCGCACCGTGCTGGCCAAGTTATTACGCTTTCGCTGGTTAACGGTAGGGGTGAGCGTGCTGATGTTGGTACTGGCGATTGAAGGGCTGCAATTTATTCCAAAATTATTTTTCCCCCCTTCTGATCGTACTTATTTTAAGGTAGAACTAGAGCTACCAGTGGGCACTCGCTTAGAAACCACGCAAGCCATGGTTGAAGATATTGAGCAACACCTAAACAAAGCGTTACTGGTGAATGACGAACGATCACAAGGCATCACCAAGTGGGTGAGTTATATCGGCAATGGCGGTCCGCGTTTTTTGCTCACACACACACCAGAACCCACCAGCTCTAACTATGCGCTGATGATTGTTTCAGTTACAGACTATAAATTGATTGATTCGGTCATGGCTGATATCGAAGAGTACGCCTTGGGTCATCACCCAGATCTTCTGCTCAAGCAACGAAAAATTGAAAATGGCTCACCCATCAGTAACCCGGTTGAAATACGCTTGCTTGGGGAAGATAAAGCGCAATTGATGGCGATTGCCCAGCAAGTTAAAGATAAAATGCGGCAAACGCCAGGATTAAAAGCGATAAGTGATGACTGGGGACTACCCATTAAAAAGCTTGAAATCAACATCGACCAAGCAAGAGCACGCAGAGCGGGTGTGTCGAGTGAAGATATCGCCATGTCACTGCAAACTGGGCTCAGTGGCGTGGAGTTGACGCAATATCGAGAAAAAGAAGACACCATCCCGGTCATTTTGAGAACTGTGGCTTCAGACAGACAAGATATTGCCAAGCTCAAGGCGATGGTGGTTTACGCGCAAGCTTCGGGTAACTCGGTGCCCCTGCAACAAGTGGCCGATGTACAAGTGGTGTGGGAAAGTGCACAAGTGTTTCGTCGAGACAGGGTAAAGTCAATGGTCATTGGCGCCCAAATAGATGGGATCACGGCCAGTGAAGGATTTGCAGCATTAGCACCTTGGCTAGATGAACAACAACAGAGCTGGCCATTTGGGTATAGTTATGAATTGGGCGGGGAAGCCGAGTCATCCGGTAAAGCGAATGACTCAATCGCTGAAAAGCTACCGATTGCAGTGCTGATCATTGTGTTACTTCTGGTTGCTCAATTTAATTCTATTCGTAAATCATTGATGGTTTTAGTCACCATTCCACTGGGATTTATCGGTGTGGTTGCAGGGTTGTTTATCGGGCAATCGTTTTTTGGCTTTATGACTTTACTGGGTGTTATTTCTCTTGCTGGGATTGTGATTAACAATGCCATTGTTTTATTAGAACGCATTAAAACCGAGTTGGATAATCTGCCAGATGATCCAATAACCGCCATTATTATGGCTGCCCAAGCCCGTATGCGGCCTATTTTATTGACTACGGCTACAACAGTGTTGGGTTTATTACCTTTGTACCTTGGCGGCGGTGAAATGTGGGAACCAATGGCGCTTAGCATAATGGGTGGGTTATTGTTTTCAACCATCTTAACACTGGGAATAATACCCGTGTTGTATGCGTTGTTATTTTCTCTTCCTTATAAAGAGTAAATTTTATTTTAATTATAAAAGGGGCTTTAAAGCCCTTTTTTATTTGTTTGAGGTTATTTAAAAAATCATTTACGTTATTAAATGCAGTTGGAATAAAAGCAAATAATAAAGGAATGATAAAATGAAAATAATTATAAAACTGTTCGTCTTTACACAACTCGTATTACTGGCCGCTTGTGGTTCGGATAATGAAGCACCAAGTACCATAAAAGTGCAGCCAGAAACGAGTACTCAGCTAAAAAATCGCCCACAAATCTCATACTCAGAGCAGCTCATCACGGATGTTGCGTTGTTTTCTGAAGTTGCTTATCAAATCAAGTTTTTCTATCCCAGCCACAGTGTTGCTGATTCGAAATGGGATGCGTTTGTGGCAGAGTCAATTATTCAATTAAGCCAAGTGCCTCACGATGAGCGGGCAGAGCTTGCGCTGAAGTTGCTACAAGGGATCGCTCCCTTAGTAACGAATGGATCTATACCCGTTGAGCCAAATGCATCAGAGCAAGTAAAAACATGGCTTGCAAATAGCTCGATCGCAGAGGATGTATACACGAGAGAACTCGTTTCGGGTGAATACAAAGCGTTACAGGAGGACCAGCGCCTTGCTAATGAATGGTTTTACTCAACCACCTTGTTCGGCCAATCTTTGTATATTCCCTTATATCTCAAAGCGGGTGATGCGGAGCAAGGCGAACTTTATGAAGGTTACAAACAATATGCGCTAAGTAGCTCAATATTGGATACCGAAATTTGTATGTCGAGTGCCAGCCATATATGGGCCGAGATCCAACATTTTTGGCCTTATTTTAATGACGTTGAGGTTAATTGGCAGCCTGAATTACGTAAAATGATCGCCAGTTGCACGGCCGATGATGCAAGAGCAACTTGGGATAGCATTTCGGCTTCATTGAAGCTATTACAGGACAATCATGTCTATGTGCAATTACCAAATGAGGCTAATCCGTTTGGCGATTTGGTGTGGCAATTTCCTTTAAGGCTCGATTATGTGGAGAATAAGCCGCTAATCGTGCAAGCCTCGGAAAGCGTGTTGGACAAGGTAGCTTTGGGAGATGAAATCATCGTCATGGATAACACCTCTATTCGCGTTCTTGCAGATGAAGAATCAAAATGGCTGGCTGCATCTCAATCCTTGGCGCAAAGGTGGGGTCTTAAACTCACGCAAAGCCGTACGGAGCAAGTTCCGGCAGAGATACGCTTTCAACGCCCTGATGGGACAGAATACTCCGTGATGTTAGAGCCACAACCGATGGCGGAAATTGAAGTGGTAGGTGAGAGGCTCGTGCGTCGATATGGCTATACCCATAGTGTACTGGAAAATGATATTCATCATTTAGTGATATACAACGTCATCCCTGAAGATATAGCAGCACTTAAAACTCAACTGGCTTTAGCCAAAGGGATTATTATTGACTTAAGGTATTACCCAGCCAGTTTTCATGCATGGCGAGAGGTGTTAAGTTGGTTCAGTGAGCAAGCTATTAGTGCGGCGCCGATGTACTATAACTGGCAAAGAAGCCCAAACCAGCATGACGTCTACGTAGAAGCGCTCGTGCAATATACACAAGTGAGCGAGTTTAATTTGTCAGTGCCAGTGGTTGCGCTGTCGTCGAGAGACAGCGTGAGTCAAAACGAACATGCCTTGGCTTATGTGCAAAACGCAGGCATTCCAATTATGGGTGAAAAAACGCGTGGTATTAATGGTAATGTGGTCAGTAGTCCTATTTTTGTTCATGATGAGGGGCCTGAAGTTGTTTTCTGGTATACCGGGATGCGAGTAACCCAAAACAATGGTGCGCGATTGATCGGGGAAGGAATTCAACCTGACATGGAAGTACCAATTTCACGTCAATCCATCGTGGACGGCAGTGATAACCAGCTTGAAGCGGCCTATGAGTACTTATTACAAAGTGTCGATGCGCTATAATGGTTTCGATTTATTCGACTACAAGTGACTTGAGAGTGGGTATACTGCGAAGAATATGCATTATTGATAATAAGTGTAAAAGAGCGTAAACCTAAAAGACAGGCCTGTGTAAGTTAGTTAGAGTAACTTACACAGGAATTCGCTGTTTGGAGAATGTAAGTATGAACAAGTTCACAATTTTGCTAGCAAGTTTGCTCGTAGGTGGTGTGGTGCAAGCCGGTGAAGCCAAAGTTAATTTTAAAGACTTTAAGGAATACCGTGATGTACGACCAGGAAAAGAAACCCGAGGTTCTTACCATAAACGTATTGCCGAACAGCTGGAAAAGCACGTTGCTAAATTGGCCCAGCGTTTACCGCAAGGCTATCATCTCGACCTGACTTTTAACGATATTGACTTGGCTGGGGATGTACGCTTTAACATGGAAGATATTCGAGTTGTAAAGCCGATTTATTTTCCACGTTTGGATTTAGCTTACACGCTGAAAGATGCTAAAGGCGAGTTGATCCTTGATGAAAAAGATAAACAGCTCAAAGATATGTCGTTCATGGATAAGCTAAAACGAGGCAAAGATGAACCACTTAACTATGAAAAGCGCTTGCTGACAGAGTGGTTTGAAAAAGAGGTGTTAACCTTCATCAGCCAGTAAACGTTGACAGCGCATGTTACTGTGCGCTGTTTGGTAGGCTACTTACGCCTTGTTGTGATAAAAACTTCCTGATTCATAAGGGGTGAGGAAGGATAAAATGCCCTTGTTATTTTGTTTTAAAGCTAGTTTTGCTAGAGAGTCTGATTCCAATTGTACAGTTTCGCCTATCTGGCTTGAATTTAACCCCAGCCGTTTTCCAAATTGCTCCATGTCTTTATGAACTTGGGGTAATACTTCGTTTTTTAATTGTGCGGCCGCCTGAGCATAGCGTTCTCTTTCTTCGGGGGACGATGCATTTTGAGCAATCTGCTCGAAATCTGTAATGCTCTCTTTTGTGCCTTTCAGATCGCCTACACTCATATTGTATCCAAAATAAATATCCATCAAGTTCCGGCTTACGTTCACGTTGTTTTCTCCTTAAAAGTCATAATTTTTGCTAGCAAATCTTGTACCAGAATACGGTTCAAAGACTGTAATTATGGACGTGACCCTCTTATTTAATAGCTCGTGCACTTTTTATAAACAGGTTTGACGTAATGATCGCACTTTAAAGAACTGCTTCACTATGACGTTAATTGAATGCGCACCAGTGACAATTTGAAATAAGAAAGTGCAAGAAGGCTTGTGAATTAAAAGAAAGGATAAAACTTGGTGATGAGTTTTATTAAGCTTATGTGGTATTTAGCGCATAGAGCTTTTTGGTATTTATTAGCCCATGCGCTGTTCGAATTATTACTTAAACGTAGCGAGTAACTGCAACAAATGCTGTAGTTTTTGAACGGTTGTTTTTAGTAACAGCTCATCTAGCTGCTCACTGTCACTAAGTGTTTTAACGTTTGCAGCCACATCCAGCACATAAGGTTTGAAGCGCTTTGCTTCAAAATCAAAGCCTGCTTCTTCGGTAAATAGTGCCTTAAATTTGCCATGACCTTGCTGCTGTAGTTCGTCTAATTTTTTATCAGCATCAAGTGACTGACGATAAACAACTTTTAGGTTTTCATTCAATTTTTCAATGATGGTGTGCATATTTTTCCTAAAGTTATTGCTAAAACGGCCGATAGTCTACTTGGATTCATTTAAAAAGTCAGGTAACGCTTATGAATATTTCCGGAAATAACCTACCTGTGATGTCTGGTGCAGGCTCAAGTGGCGAGGTTTACAGCGCTTCTTTAGCCAAAAAGCAACAGCAAGCAGATGGGAAAGCTGCCCTTGCTTTGATTGAAGCCGCTGGGAGTAGTGCAGCAGCACAAAGTCCCGCAAAATCAACCACAGCAAGTTTGGGTAACAATATCAACGTTTACGTATAACCTCGGTTGTATTGATGTATTGTTTACTCTAGCTGTAAATCAATCGGTGTCTTACTTGTTTTGCCACCGATTTCTCTCACCAATTTGGGTACTAAAAAACCTGGCAACTCAGTGAGCATGTCGGCCATCAGCGACTGTGCTTGTGCCGTTGAAATATCAAAATGACTCGCCCCTTCTACCTTATCAAGTAAATGCAAGTAATACGGCAAGATGTCCGCGTCAAAGAGTGCTTCGCTCAAAGCAACTTGGGCTTCAACGGTATCGTTAATATCTTTCAATAATACCGCTTGGTTAAGCAAGGTCACGTTAGCTTGTTTTAACATGCCCATAGCTTCGCTGAATACGTCATCAATTTCATTGGCGTGGTTGATGTGATTGACCAAAATGATTTTTAAACGGCTTGCAGCTAAACGAGCACACAGTGCATCAGTGATTCTGGATGGCATAACCACAGGTAAGCGGCTATGAATTCTTAAACGTTTTAACTGCACCAGTGGCTCAAGTTGGTCCAGCAGCCAGGCGATGGCATCATCTTTGGCCATTAGTGGGTCGCCACCGCTCAAAATCACTTCATTGATCTGCGGATGTTGCTTGATGTAATCAACCACATCGAGCAAAGCACGCTTATTTAGTTGATTTTCTTGATACGGGAAGTGACGGCGAAAACAATATCTGCAATTGACCGCACAGCCTGTTTTGAGCATCACCAGGATGCGAGAACGGTACTTATGTAACAAACCCGGTTGCGCACTTTGTTGCTCTTGTAATGGGTCTTTGTTAAAACCTGCTTTGGCTAAAAACTCTTGATGGACTGGCATCACTTGACGCAACAGTGGGTCGTTGGGATCGCCATAACGCATTTTTTTGATAAAGGCTTGAGGCACGCGAACGGGAAATAAACGTCTTGCTTCAAGGTCTTTTGTGTCAAAATGGCCGTCTAAACCCAACATATTGAGTAAAGTTTTTGGACAAGTTACAACATTTGCCAATTCTTTTTGCCAGTTACTATGCAAATTTACTTCATTTGTTTGTATCATTAGCAGGTTTATTACTCGATAAAAGATGATTAGAGGATACGATGGCGAATTATAGCACCAACGAGTTCAAGGGCGGCTTAAAAATTATGTTAGATGGCGAACCTTGTGCCATCTTAGAAAATGAAATGGTTAAACCGGGTAAAGGCCAAGCTTTTAACCGCGTTAAGATCCGCAAATTGATCTCTGGTAAAGTGTTAGAGAAAACATTTAAGTCAGGCGACTCAGTTGAAGGCGCTGATGTAATCGATACGGATTTAGCATACTTATACACAGACGGTGAGTTCTGGCACTTCATGAACAATGAGACGTTTGAACAAATCGCGGCAGATGAAAAAGCGGTAGGCGATAACGTAAAATGGTTAGTTGAAAACGACGTATGTACCATTACGTTGTGGAATGGCAACCCAATTGCGGTAACACCACCTAACTTTGTAGAGCTTGAGATCACAGAAACAGATCCTGGCCTTAAGGGTGATACGGCGGGTACAGGCGGTAAACCTGCAACATTAAGCACTGGTGCTGTGGTACGTGTACCACTATTCGTACAAATTGGCGAAGTGATCCGTGTTGATACGCGTTCAGGCGAATACGTGAGCCGTGTAAAATAATACACATGTATGTGCTCACTGGTTGGGCAGCATCATTGAAAATCCCAGCTTATTGCTGGGATTTTTGTTTGAGCAGTACTTTATTTTTCAAGAGAACTATCATGTCAGAGCAACTTTGGGCACCGAGCGCCGATATCGAAACATTAAAACAACGGGCAAAAATCTTGGCAAAGATCCGCGCCTTTTTTGCACAGCGCGAGGTGGTTGAGGTGGAAACCCCGAGTTTATGTGCAGCCAGTGTCACCGACGTGCATTTAGCGAGTTTTAAAACGCGTTTTGTGGGGCCGGGCAATCAAGAGGGGCTAGACCTTTATCTACAAACCTCCCCCGAGTTTGCCATGAAACGCTTACTTGCGGCAGGCAGTGGGCCGATATATCAGCTTGCAAAGGCATTTCGTAATGAAGAGTCTGGTCGTCATCACAATCCTGAATTTACCATGCTGGAGTGGTATCGCCCTGGGTTTGATGAATTTGCCTTGATGGATGAAATTGAGCAATTGCTGCAAACATTGCTCGCTTGCCCTCCATGTACACGTATTTCATATCAACAAGTCTTTTTGGACGTACTGAATGTTGATCCGCTTACAGTCAATCTTGAAGAACTTAAGGTTGTTGCGAGTAACTATGGCTATGAAGATATTGCGCGTGAAGAAACGAACAAAGACACTTTATTGCAACTGCTGTTTTGTATGCAAATAGAGCCTAAAATCGGTCTTGCATCACCTTGCTTCGTTTACCATTTTCCTGCGTCACAAGCGGCCTTGGCGCAACTTAACCAAGACGATCCCCGTGTAGCAGGACGATTTGAGTTGTACTTTAAAGGCATGGAGCTGGCCAATGGTTTTAACGAGCTAACAGATGCCAAAGAGCAAGCGCAGCGTTTTGCTGACGATAATGCCCTGCGCGCTGAAATGGGATTAAATCCTGTTGCGGTTGATACGCGATTTTTAGATGCATTAGCGCATGGATTGCCATCGTGCGCCGGTGTTGCTTTGGGAGTGGACAGGCTGATCATGCTGGCACTCGATAAAACACGCCTATCCGAGGTTATTGCTTTTGATGTGACGCGAGCTTAGTACTCGCGTCCATTGGCTCAAACGAAGCGCTGTAGCTCTTTTTGTGTGGTTTCGGTCAGTTGCTGTGCTTTTTGGCAGTCATGCAGTGCGGCATCAATTTGCGTTTTAGCCTGTTGTGCCAGCGTAACAATTTGTTGAACCGCTTCATGGGTATGGGCTTGTGTTGATTCAAGTTGGTGCACCGCACTGGCGATTTGTTCTAATTGAGCCTGATTGCGCTCAAAATCATGGCTAATATCCGAAAAACCTTGCGATGTTTTACTGATCGCTTGCTCTGCGGATTCCGAGTGGCTAATGAGTTGCTCAGACTCGCGATGGGTTTCTCCCACTAAGCTATTCATTTGATTGATAAAGTCGCTGATCTGTCGAGTGGCATCATTGACCTTGACCGATAGGCTGCGTACTTCGTCAGCCACCACCGCAAAGCCTCGACCCGCTTCACCCGCTCGGGCTGCTTCAATGGCAGCATTGAGCGCCAGCAAATTAGTTTGATCGGAAAACTCTTCCACCATTTTAAGGATGCTGCGGATGTTTTCGCTGTTTTCTTTTAACCCAGATACGGTTGTTGAGAAGTTACCCAATAGCACGGTGATTTGCTTAACCTCATCAACCAGAGTGCTTAATGATTGCGATGAGCCGCGAACAAAATGCAAACTTTCCGTATTCGCTTGGTACACCTGATCGGTATTGGCCACAATGCTTTGCAAACTATGCGTCACTTGGTCACTGGCCGCTATGATGGAATCGCTCATGTTGATTTGCTGCGCACCAAAGTCGGCTGTTTGTTGCATTGAGTGCGTGACTTGGTAGTTGCTGGTGGCGGCAGTTTGTGCACCTTCATAGGTGTTTGCTAATAATTGGCGCAAATGCTGGGTAAAGGTATTGTACTGTTCGCTCAGTTCTCTGAATTCGTCGTAGGTAAACTTAGGCAAGGTGGCATTGAGATTGCCGTCTTGGCGGTTTGCTTGCTGCAAACTATCGCGCATCGCTCTAACCGGTCTAACAATTAGAAAGCGCATATAAAATAAAGTAAATACAAAACCTGCCACTGCACCTAGCGCCATTAACCAAAACAGCCCCATGCTGGCGTTGTTAGCATCTAATTCGTAATACAACCAAATAAGCGTGACGACTTGAAATGAAAAAACGAAACTTAAATTACCGAAAATTTTTCGAGATAGCGTATAAAAAAAGCTTTGTTCTATTTGATTATATAAACCCATGTAAAGACTCGTTGTTGGTTTTTGGTTATCCATGTTTGTCCTCTTGAAAGACGCTGCATCCTTGACTAGACCGCATATCGAGTAGCAACAGGTAAAAACATAAATACTTCTTTAATCAATAATATATGCTAAGAACGGGATAAAATCATTCTTGCGTAACATGGAAAATTACTAAAAATGCCATCCACACCCAATGCTTGCATATCTTCTATATCTTGTTGTTTATCGACCGTATAAACAAAAACCTTTAATCCGCGCTGTTTGGCGTCATTTACAAATTGATGATTTATAAAGTTTTTATCTATGTGGATGCTGTAGGCGTGCAAACGTTGCGCAAACTCAGCATAGTGCAAAGGAATAGACCCAGTCAGGGCGCCGATCTTAACCCATGGCATGTTTTGCTTTAGCCAGACGAGTTGGTGATGGTCGAATGAGGATACGAGCAGTTGTTCGCGCTGAATTTTACCTTGTTGCACGTTTTGCTCAATGGTGGCGACAAACTGATCGAGTCCAAAGGTATGCTTTAGCTCTAGATTAATTAAGGTTTGTGTACCAATTTCATCAAATACTTGCTGTAAATTAGGAACAATTTCTCCATTCCCAGCATCTAAAGATTGGATTTTTTGTAAGCTGGTTTGGTTGACCTTGCCGGAGCCATTGGTTGTTCTATCGAGCCAAGTATCGTGCACAATGACGTAGTCATCGGCACAACTTTGTACATCTAGTTCAATTCCATCAACATCTGCTTGTAAAGCAGCACGAATAGCACTCAGAGTATTTTCAGGGTAATTACCGCTGGCACCTCGATGCGCGAATACTAGCATTGGGCTTTTTCCTTGTGATAGACCAAGTTTCAAAACAAGCTGCACTGATCACCAGTGTGCCACCAACTAAGGTCATAAAGTTTGGTTTTTCTGCCAACAGCATAATGGCCAACAGCGTCCCATACAAGGGTTGCAAACAAGAAATTAATCCCGCGGTGGTTGCCGACAAATGTTTTAAACTGCTGGCAAATAATGCATGAGGAATGGCGGTAAATACAGCACCTGCTAACAAGATATAGTAAATATCTTGCTCGGGTAATTGTGCTGGGGGCACCTCAACAAACAAAGCCAGCATAACGCAAGCAGTGAGCGTTTGATAAAACATCGTATGTGGCCCGCTATAACTGGAAAAGTACTGTTTTTGTAGTAAGTTACGCAGTGAAAATAGCGCCCCAGAAAAGATCCCGGTAACCACGCCTAAAGTCACTTGATTGCCCAAATTCGCCTCAGGAATGAGCAGGTAGATGCCAAACAAAACAACCACAGCGCTGACAATATCTTTGCTTTTAATCTTGTGTTTGGTGAATAGAGGTTCTAGAAAAACGGTGATGACGGGGTAAGTGAAAAAAGCAATGATCCCGGTGGCAATACCCGCCATTTGCATGCCAGCGAAATAGGTTACCCAATGCAAGCCAACCACCACGCCAAGCATCACCGCAATAAAGTAATCTTTGCTTCGTTGTAAACGCAGTTGCTTACCTGTCAATTTGAGCAACCCGGCGAGTACCACAAAAGCGACGGCAGTACGGTATACCGTAATATCCAATGCGCTTAAATTAATCAGTTTTGAAAATAGAGCGGTACCACCAAAAAGCAATACAGCAATGTGAAGGTACAAAAGGGAGGTTTGTTCTGCTCGCATGGGTTACTTTATTATCGTTTTTAAGAATGCCAGTGTAGCATGTTGTTATTGGCCACCGAAACTTGTGCGTTGGAACCTTTGGTTATTTGGTGGTCTAAAATCGGCTGTCCAAAATGCTAAATAAAACTTTCACCTGTGGTAGCTGTCTCATTATCGGGTTTTGGGTTAAAATAACAACATAACTCAATTAACAAGCTAGTGAATGTCAAAACAGGATCCTTATCTCAGTCGAGAACAAGACAAATACGAAAACCCAGTACCCAGTCGCGAATTTATTTTAGAGCATATTAAATCTGCCGACAAAGCGACTACTTTTAGTCAACTCTGTAATAGCCTCAATGTGTTAGACGATGAACGTCAAGTGGCGTTTAAGCGTCGTTTGCGCGCCATGGAGCGTGACGGACAACTGCACTTTAATAAATTTAAACGTTACGTGATCCCAACAGATGATGGTTTGGTGAAAGGTCGGGTAATTGGTCATCGAGATGGTTTTGGCTTTTTAGCGGTTGAAGGTGAAGCAAAAGATTGGTTTATCGCTAAACACCAAATGAGCGGTGTGTTGCACGGTGATGTTGTACTGGCAAAGGCAGCCAGTCGAGGCTCGGGTGGTAAAGTTGAAGCCCGCATCGTACGGGTGTTAGAAAATGAGCGTGCACCATTGGTTGGACGCTACTTTGTCGAGTACGGTACGGCCGTAGTGGTGCCAGAAGACCCGCGTATCACCCAAGATATTATTATTCTGCCTGGCAGTGAAAACGGCGCGCGTCATAATCAAATGGTGCAAGTGCAGATCACGCAAAGCCCAAGTCGACAAATGAATGCAGTCGGCCGTGTGACCGAAGTGCTGGGTGAGCATATGGCCCCAGGCATGGAAATTGAAGTTGCGCTGCGTAATCATGATATTCCGCATATTTGGCCCGAAGCTGTACTTGCACAAGTCTCTAGCCATGGCGAAGAAGTGGAAGAAGCCGATAAGCAAGGGCGTGTTGATTTACGTGACTTACCTCTAGTGACTATTGATGGGGAAGACGCGCGCGATTTTGATGACGCAGTATTTTGTGAGCGCAAAAAATCGGGTGGCTGGCGTTTATGGGTTGCCATCGCCGATGTTTCTCATTACGTGCCAAAGGGAAGTCCGCTAGATAGAGAAGCGATTGAACGCGGTAACTCGGTGTATTTCCCCGAGCAAGTGATCCCTATGCTACCTAAGGTGCTGTCAAACGGCTTATGTTCGTTAAATCCGCAGGTTGATCGCTTGTGTATGGTGGCGGAAATGACCGTATCTGACGCGGGACGCTTGTCGGGTTATCGTTTTTATGAAGCCGTGATGAACTCCCATGCGCGTTTGACTTACACCAAAGTACACGCCATTTTGCAAGGGGATGAGCAGCTACGCGAGCAGTATAGTGAGCTAGTGCCGCATTTAACCGATTTACAGCAAATGTATATGGCGCTGAAGTCTGCAAGACAAACCCGTGGTGCGATTGAGTTTGAAACGGTTGAAACGCGCTTTGTGTTTAATGCTCACCGCAAGATTGAATCGATTGTGCCACTGGTGCGCAACGACGCGCATAAGCTCATTGAAGAGTGTATGATCTTAGCCAACGTGTCTGCCGCAAAACTACTTGAAAAGCATGAAGCCAGTGCCTTGTATCGTGTGCATGATGAGCCGGACCAAGAAAAGCTCAGCCACTTTAGACAGTTTTTGAATGACTTAGGGATTGAGAGCTTATTGCCAAACGATCCGTCACCACTTGAGCTAACTGCGGCACTCAATTCATTGGGTGAGCGACCAGAACAAGAGCTTATTCAAACTATGTTACTGCGTTCGATGAAACAAGCGGTCTATCAGCCAGATAACATTGGTCACTATGGTCTTGCGCTTGATGCCTACGCGCACTTTACGTCGCCGATACGTCGTTACCCTGATTTGGTGGTACATAGAGCTATCAAAGGCATTTTAAATACCCAGGGTCAAAAAACATCGGGTGCGTATGTGTATGATACTGACGAAGTTGACCAACTTGGTGAGCAGTGTTCGACAACAGAACGTCGTGCTGATGATGCCACTCGAGAAGTTGCCGATTGGCTCAAGTGTGAGTTTATGCAAGATCATGTGGGTGACGAGTTCAGTGGTGTGGTCTCATCGGTCACGAACTTTGGTTTATTTGTACGTTTAGATGACTTGCAAATTGACGGCATGATCCATATTTCTAGCCTTGGCCAAGAGTATTTCCATTTTGATGGCGCTAAACACTGCTTGATTGGTGAACATAGTCGTCAAATTTATCGTTTAGGCGACAAACTCAAAGTCGTGGTCGCTTCTGTGAGCTTGGATGAGCGCCGTATTAATTTGGCAATGGCAGGTGAACAATTGCCAGACAGATACGCAAGGCGTCGTAATAAGTCATTTAAAGCAGAATCAAGGCCTGCACCACAAAGTGTACGTGCACAATTACAAGCGGGTAAAATACCGGGTAAAAAAGAGGCTGAGCGCGGGGAAAAAAGAGAAGAACACAAGCCTAAGAAGAAAGGCAAAACCACGACCCCGAAAGGTAAATTGAAAAAAGCGGGGGCTGGCAAAGGTCCAGCAAAGACAAAGGGTAAGACAGTAAAAGCCAAACGACCTGGCAAAAATGCCCGAAAACGCAACAAAAGTAGCTCTGGAGCGCAATAACAGTGAGTAATGAATTAATTTTTGGATTTCATAGTATCGAAGCCATTTTGGCGAAAGAGCCTGAGCGCTTTTTAGAGATTTATGCGCTAAAAGGCCGCGAAGATAAACGCTTGAATCCGGTGATCAATGAAGCTCGCAAATTTGGTATTTCGGTGCAGTTTATGCAGCGTAAGGCGCTGGACAACAAAGCCAATGGCGAACAGCACCAAGGTATTATTGCCAACGTTAAAGCGGCCAGAACTTACAATGAACGTGATCTGGACGAGATCTTAGCGCGTGAAACCAGCCCATTCTTCTTAGTATTGGATGGTGTAACAGACCCACATAACTTGGGCGCGTGTTTACGCAGTGCTGATGCTGCGGGGGTGCATGCGGTGATTGTGCCAAAAGACAAGTCGGCCAAACTCAATGGCACGGCGCGTAAAGTAGCCTGTGGCGCTGCTGAAACAGTACCGCTGATTCAGGTGACCAACCTTGCTCGTACATTACGTGATATTAAAGAAGCGGGTGTTTGGGTTGCGGGTACTGCGGGTGAGACTGACACGGGTATATTCGATGCAAGCCTGACAGGTCCAATTGCGATTGTAATGGGTGCGGAAGGCGATGGCATGCGCCGCTTAACACGCGAGCATTGTGACGTACTGGTGAAAATCCCGATGGTTGGTACGGTGTCGAGTTTGAACGTGTCGGTGGCAACGGGCATCTGCCTGTTTGAGGTACTGCGTCAGCGTAGTGCGTTATAAACCAGTTAGTCAATCGGTTTCGATGTAAAAAGCGCAGCGAGTCTGCGCTTTTTTGTTTGTTATTCGAGCTTAGGCATCTTAGTGATTGGTACCTAGAATAGCCTCTAACTCAGCCAGATTTTGCACGGTATAGGTGGGGTGAATATCGTCAGGGCACGTTTTTCCGGGGTGTTGTAACCAACAGCTATCAATGCCAAAATTATTGGCACCTAAAATATCACTGCTTGGCGTGTCGCCAACCATCAATACTTTGCTTTTATTTGGATTACCCAACAAGGACAAAGTATGGGCGAATATGTATGGGTCCGGCTTTGCGGTACCGACTAATTCAGAGATCACTAAACAGTCAAAGCAATCTTGTAAGCCGGTGTGCGCGAGGCGTTTTTCTTGCAGTGCCGCAAAACCATTGGTGATAATGCCAAGGGTTGCTTTACCTTTTAAATGCGCCAACAGCGCACGTGTGCCGGGGAGCGGTTCACAAATGCTGGCCATCGATTCTAAAAAGCCTGCATTTAAAGTGCTCGCAGGGACTTGCAGGCGCTCAGCCCATTTGGCAAAACGGGTGACTTGCAGTGTTTGAGCATCAATACGACCCGCTTGGTAATCAAGCCACAATGGCGCGTTGACTTGTTGATACTCTTGATGATCTTGCTCAGTAAATTCAACGCCATACTGGGCTAATAGAGTTTTCAATCCCAAATAGGCATTAAAGCTGAATAAGGTTTCATCGGCATCAAATAATATGTGGCTATACTTCATCGCTAACTTTTTGTTTGGTAAATAAATGCGGGTGTAAAAAAGGCGCCATTGCTAAAGTGAGCGCTTGTGTGTAGGTGCTCTCACGAGTCGCAACATGATTAGTCAGTAAGCCAATCGCGCCACCTTTTTGTTTAATGTTCTTGGTATTAAAAGCGCGGTCCATGACGGGGCCAAGTTCTTCCCCCGCGATGAGTGCATCATACAGGTGCTGCGGGAGCGGTAAATTACTACTGCGATTAACACTGGTGTACTTGGCATCGGCTATCACCACATACGCAAAGGTGGCTGGGCCATAGCTAAATTGGTGGGCTCCACCTTCCATTGCGCAATAAAAATCAGCTTGATGATGGGCTTGCAGATATTCAACGCGGTTTTGCGCGCCAATGCGGGTCTCATCTTCACCCAGTGGTTGATCTGGCACGCCACTTGGGGCGTGGAGCCCTTGGCAATCAATGTGATGTTCAGGAAAGTAGCGTTCCATGACGCTTTTTGCTGCACTGATTTTAACTGGGTTTTGTGACCCAACCAGTACTTTTAAATTCGCTGCGGTTGCCATAGCAAAACTCCCTACTTCGGCAAAAATAAGGGAGTCAGTTTAATTTGCCAGTGTATGGCAAGCAAGTTAAATAACCATTGATTATATGGGCAAGTCAACAGGGGCCATATTTTCAAGTGCACGCTTTTTCACGAGCAAATCTTTAATGAGCGGTGTCAGCACTAACTCCATTGCCAAGCCCATTTTTCCACCGGGTACAACAAGCGTGTTCATGCGCGACATAAAGCTGCCATCAATCATTTGTAGGTAATAAGGAAAATCGACATCTTCAATGCCCCTAAAGCGGATCACCACAAAGCTTTCATCTAACGATGGAATATCTTTGGCGCTAAATGGGTTAGAAGTATCGACGGTAGGGACGCGCTGGAAGTTGATATGAGTGCGAGAAAACTGCGGCGTAATGTGATTAATGTAATCGTCCATACTGCGCACAATTGAACTCATGACGGCTTCTCTGGAGTGTCCGCGCTCATTGGTGTCGCGAATGAGCTTTTGGATCCATTCAAGGTTGATAATGGGCACCATGCCAATGAGTAAATCGACATGCTTGGCAACATCGTGTTCTTCAGTGACCACACCGCCATGCAGGCCTTCATAAAATAGCACGTCGGTATTGGGCTCAAGATCTTGATAGGGGGTGAATGTACCGGGTAGCTGATTGTAAGGCACTGCGTCATCAAAAGTGTGCAGATAACGTCGGATTTTACCATCGCCATGTTCGCCATAGCGGCTAAATAATTCTTCTAATGCTTTGAAATCATTGGCCTCTTGGCCAAAATAGCTGATGTGTTTACCTTCTTGCAGAGCTTCTCGCTTCAACTTATCCATTTCTGGACGAGTATAACGGTGAAAGCTATCGCCTTCGATAAAGGCTGCGTGGGCACTGAGACTACGAAAGATATGCTTAATGGCATTCGTCGTGGTTGTTGTGCCAGCCCCGGAACTACCAGTAATCGCGATAATTGGGTGCTTTTGGGACATATTCAGGCCTCTATGATGCAAGTAAACTATCAAAATGTGTAAATCCGATGTTACCTGAAGGGAATTGAATAGCAAGCTTTGTGGTTTTATATACAACTGGGTATGATGAAAGAAAAAACAAGGATCACGATGAAAGCACTTATTCCAACTTTACTCGCTGTATTGTCAGCTTCAACCTTACCCGTTCAGGCAGCTATGCCAAAAAGTCAGATTTTTCTTGCCACTGAGGCTGCCGATTCGATCAAGGTGATCCCGCTAACAGATGATAGTAGTTACCACAATCAACCCTTGGTGGATGAGCGAGGCGTTTACTTCACACAAGAAGTGTCCGACGGAGAGCAAAGCCAAACTGACTTGTTCTTTTACGAGTTTGATAGTGGCAAAAGCAGTAACTTGACCAACACACCGGTGTCTGAGTTTTCGCCAACGTTATATCCCTACGAGCAAGGGTTATCGAGTATTGTGGTTGAGCCGGACGGTAAGCAAAAATTGTGGTTTTACCCGTTTGACAAAGCAAAGCAACCAAAACGTATTTTTGATCATATTGAGCCCGTTGGTTATCACGCATGGGGGGCGCAACAAGATCTGATCATGTTTATTTTAGGTGAGCCGCATACACTGCAATACACAGATCTCAATGGTCACCTCCCTAAAAAAGTATCAAAAGAGATAGGTCGCACACTAGCCTATAACCCACAGAGAAAGGTGTATTCGTTTACGCATAGCAAAGGGGAAGAGCATTGGTTTGCGAGTTTCTCGAATAAGACACAGCAAGTAACCGATCACTTTGTTATGCCTAAAGGGGTACAAGACTACACGTGGTTAGACGACAAGCATGTCGCGTATGCGATAGGAAATCGTATTTATATGCGCGATATTAATGCGCCTAAAGCTGTGTCGCAATGGCATAATTTAAGCCCATATTGTGATACCCGTATTTCTCGTTTGAGTTATCACGGCGGTAAACTCGCTTTTGTCTGTGATAAATCGTAAATTGCACTGCAAAAAAGGGCGAAAGTTTCTTAAAATAGCGCGCAGACAAATGAATAGGGAAGCGATATGACAATACTTGTAACAGGTGGTGCAGGCTACATTGGCTCACACACCGTGTTGGAGCTCTTAGAGCGTGGCGATGATCTCGTGGTGATCGATAACTTGAGCAATGCCTCAAAGGAGTCGCTCGCGCGCGTAAGTGATATAACAGGTAAAGAAATAGCTTTCCATCAAGGTGATATTCTTGATAAAGCATTTTTGGATGATATTTTTTCGCGCTACGACATTAGCCAAGTGATCCACTTTGCTGGACTCAAAGCCGTGGGTGAGTCTGTCCGTAAACCTATCGAGTATTATCAAGTGAATGTGCAAGGCACATTAACGCTGCTTGATGCCATGCGCGATGCCAATGTGTTTAAATTGGTATTTAGCTCATCAGCAACCGTGTATGGCGACCCTGCCAGCTTACCTATCAGAGAAGACTTCCCAGTGGGTGGCACGACCAATCCATACGGCAGCTCAAAGTTGATGGTAGAAATGGTGCTTCAAGATGTGGCTAAGTCGGATGAACGCTTTGCATTTGCCATTTTGCGCTACTTTAACCCGGTAGGTGCTCATGAATCGGGCCGTATTGGTGAAGACCCTAATGGTATCCCGAATAACTTATTGCCTTATATTTCTCAGGTTGCTGTCGGTAAATTAGAACAGTTGGGGGTATTTGGTGATGATTACGATACGGTAGATGGTACTGGTGTGCGTGACTACATCCATGTGGTTGATTTGGCGGTGGGTCACTTAAAAGCACTCGACAAACTAGCGACGAATAATGGCACACACATCTTTAACTTAGGTACGGGTAACGGCTACTCAGTGCTCGAAATGGTTAAAGCTTTTGAAAAAGCTTCTGGCAAACCTGTGCCTTACAAAGTGCTACCACGCCGTGACGGCGATATCGCCGCATGTTATGCGGCGCCAGAAAAAGCTGAGCAAGAGCTGGGTTGGCAAGCAACGCGTGGTATTGATGCGATGATGACGGATACGTGGCGTTGGCAAAGTAACAACCCAAATGGTTACAAAGCGTAATCGCTGAAGTGTGAAGAGTGGATTGTTATCCACTCTTTTTGTTTATGCCATGGCCAGCTCGCTGCGCGTGCCTAACCAACGCGTGACCAGCGGTTCGACGATTTCGCTGTGTTCACGCATGAGCGTAATGGCTAAAGGTCGCACTTGATTCAATAGCGCTTTATCTCGGTTCAAATCCGCCACTTTAAACTCAGCAAGCCCCGTTTGTTTGGTACCAAGCACTTCACCGGGCCCTCTTATTTCCAAATCGCGTTCTGCTATGACAAAGCCGTCGTTGCTATCGCGCAGCACACCGAGGCGTTTTTGTGCAGTTATGGACAGCGGTGCATGATAAAGTAACAAACAATGGGAAGCGATGGCGCCTCGACCTACTCGACCACGCAGCTGGTGGAGTTGCGCCAGACCTAAACGCTCGGGGTTTTCGATGATGATTAAGCTGGCATTGGGTACATCTACACCGACTTCAATGACCGTTGTCGCAACCAACACATGAATATCGCCATTTTTAAATGCACTCATGATGGCTTGTTTTTCCTGTGCCTTCATTCGTCCATGCACTAAGCCTATGGTGAGTTCTGGTAACTGCTCTTTGAGCTGTGCAGCGGCATCTTCCGCCGCTTGGCATTGCAGTACTTCAGATTCATCAATCAGGGTACATACCCAATATACTTGCCGTTTGTCTTCCAAGCAGGCGCTTTTCACTCTGCTTATAACTTGTTCGCGGCGGGTATCCGGCACTGCGACTGTGGTAATGGGGGTACGGCCAGGTGGTAACTCGTCAATAACCGAGGTTTCTAAGTCCGCATAAGCAGTCATCGCGAGCGTGCGTGGAATAGGAGTGGCGGTCATCACCAGTTGATGTGGATAGCAGCCATTAAATTGCCCCTTTTCTCTTAATGCTAAACGCTGGTGGACGCCAAATCGATGTTGCTCGTCAATGATGATCAAGGCAAGGTTGAAAAACTCTACTTGCTGTTGAAACAGAGCATGGGTACCGACCACCATTTGTGCTTTACCACTGGCAATGTCTTCTAAAATACGCGTACGTTCTTTGCCTTTGGTTTTGCCGCCAAGCCAAGCGACTTCAATACCAAGCGCTTGAAACCAGTTGCTAAAGTTGATGCCATGTTGCTCGGAGAGAATTTCCGTAGGCGCCATCAGTGCCACTTGATATCCTTTGGCGATAGCCGTGAGTGAGGCCAATGCCGCCACCAGCGTTTTACCGGAACCAACATCTCCCTGTACCAAGCGCATCATTGGGTAGGGTTGTTGTAAGTCTTGTTTAATTTCAGCCACAACGCGGCTTTGTGCGTTGGTCGGCGCAAAGGGCAAGTTAGCCAAAAACTCAGGCTCAAGGGTATTGCTCGGTGGTAAAGGCACGGCTTTGACTGACTGGCCTTTTTGCCTTAGCTGCAACAGGCTTAAATTTTGCGCCAGTAATTCTTCGAATGCCAAACGTTGTTGAGCGGGATGCTGGCCTAATTCTAACTGAGATAAATCCACATCTTGCGGTGGCTTATGCAGTTGTAATACTGCGTCTTTTAAACTCAAACCTGCCGGACGAAAGCGCTCGGGCAGGTATTCTTGTAACTGATATTTTTCAAGTAGTGCAAGAGCCTTGTTGGCGATGGCGCGAATGCTCAGCTGCTTTAACCCTTCGGTGGTGGGGTAAACGGCGGTGAGTGTGGCTAATGCGGGATCGAGTGGCTCACTGTGACAGTCACGAATGCTGTATTCTGGGTGTGCCATTTCAAGACCCGCTTGACCTCGGCGTACTTCACCAAAACAACGAATGATCTTGCCTGTGGCCATGGCATTTTTTTGCGCCGCGTTGAAATTAAAAAAGCGTAAGGTTAGTCTACCGGTGCCATCGTTTACATGGCAGATCAGCATACGTCGTTTACCAAAGGTGATCTGACTATGTTCAATTTGTGCTTCAATGCTCACATGGCTGTGCGGCATTAATTCGGCAATGGCATAGGTGCGGGCCCTATCTTCATAACGAAGAGGGAGGTGAAACAGCATGTCTTGTACGGTGCTAATACCGAGTTTGGCCAAACGCTCAGCGACTTTTGGCCCTACGCCTTTGAGTTCGGTAATAGGGTAATGAGACAAGCTGGGCGTTGACATACTGCTTCCTTGTTTAACTGATTAAGTCGCTTTCTTAAACTTTAACGTATTCCAAAAGGTGTCGTCTGCCACAATTTCGCCATTTTCATCTAAATCAGGGTAGGGCAGCCCTTTTTCAACACAACGGTTGGCGATAATAGGGTGGCAGCCTTCAAACAATAATGTATGTTTGGTCTTGGCGTCTAGCATATCGTTGCGATCGTACAAGCCTGCGGCTTGTCTTTGGCGCTGCGCTTCATACAAGATCAAAGCGGCGGCAACCGATACATTTAACGACTGCACCATACCTTCCATCGGAATAACAATGTGCTTATCGGCGTGTGCAAGCGCTTTATCCGAGATCCCTAAACGTTCTTGGCCAACGATGATGGCGGTTGGTTTGGTGTAATCAATGTCACGATAGTCTACGGCGTCATCACTCAGATTGGTGGCCAGTAATTGAATGCCCGGATTTTTCTCGCGGATGGTGGCAACGGCGGTATCGATATCACCATGCATATGGGTTTCCACCCAGTTTTTACTGCCACCCGAGGTGTTATTGGTTAAGCGGCGTTGCTCTTGCGGCCATACGGCATGAACATGATGACAGCCCACCGCATCGGCGGTACGTACAATGGCCGATAAGTTATGGTGTTTGTGTACTTCGTCTAAACATACGGTCAGGTCGGTTTGGCGTCTGTCTAACACTCGTTTTACACGATGAAAACGCGAATCTGTCATCTGGTTACTGCTCATTTAATCAAAATTGCGGCGATTATACCCACTTATTGCACGATGCCCAAGTTAGGGAAGTACCTCCCTTGCGATGGGGTTTTGCAATGAAATAAGCGTCTCCGTAGATTGAATGGCTTCAATGGTTTGAATTTTGTTGATCAACACGTCCTGCAGGTGGTCAATTGTACGAGCCATCACTTTGATAAATATGCTGTAATTCCCCGTGGTGTAATACGCTTCCACTACTTCCTCAAATTCTTGTAATTGTGCGATGGTGCTTGGGTAATCGCGTGCGTGTTTTAAGTTAACCCCGATAAAACAACAAACATCGTAGCCTAATTTTTTGGCGCTAATGGTGACCTTAGTACCTTGAATGATCCCGGCTTGTTTCATTTTTTCAACACGCACGTGAATGGTCCCCGCACTGACGGCAAATCTTTTTGCTAATTCGGCATACGGCGTACGGGCATTGTCCATCAAGGCGTGCAAAATGGATTTATCCAGATTGTCGATTTGATAATTTTCCATGACTATTTCCAATTGATTTTAATGATTCAATAAAATATATAGGTAAATTTTGTGGAAAAATAGAGCTTAAAGCTGTTTTTATTGATGGTTATTGTAATTAGTGCATTTTTTGTTGACGATAGATTTAAGCCAACAAGCAAAGTGGCAAACAAGTTATAAATTTACTGGGAATGAGGTCCTAATTATGAAGAGCACATATCGTCAAACACAGCAGCAGATCAGTCGTGTAAAACAAGTATTTTCACAGCAACTAGAAAGCCAATTAGGCTTGATTGAAGTCCAAGCGCCGATTTTGGCCAAAGTTGGTGATGGTATTCAAGATAACTTGAGCGGCACGGAAAAAGCGGTGTCAGTACAGGTTAAAACACTACCTGACGCACAGTTTGAAGTGGTGCACTCTTTGGCAAAATGGAAGCGTAAAACGCTCGGTGATTATGGTTTTTCAGTGGGGGAAGGCTTGTATACACACATGAAAGCGTTACGTCCTGATGAAGAGAAACTCTCTCCTGTGCATTCAGTGTATGTTGACCAATGGGATTGGGAAAAAATTATCTGTAGCGAATCAGAGCGCTCCCTAAGTTCTTTAAAACAAACCGTTGAAAAGTTGTATGAAGCGATAAAAGCAACGCAACAGGTGGTGGCAGATGAGTTTGGCTTAACCGCATTCTTGCCAGAAAAAATCACTTTTGTGCACAGTGAAGAACTACGCCAAATGTATCCTGATTTTAGCGCTAAGCAACGTGAAAAAGCCATTGCGCAAGAATATGGCGCGGTGTTCTTAATCGGCATTGGTGGCGAATTGGGTGATGGCAAAATCCACGATGTACGCGCCCCGGACTATGACGATTGGTCAACCGCCACCTGCGATAAATACCAAGGTTTAAACGGCGATATTTTGGTATGGAACCCGGTATTAGAAGATGCCTTTGAAATTTCATCTATGGGCATTCGTGTTTGTCCAGAATCACTGCAAAGACAGCTCAAAATCACCGAAGATGAAGACCGTTTGGCTCACGACTGGCACCAACAATTATTGGCAGGTGAAATGCCACAAACCATCGGCGGCGGCATTGGTCAGTCTCGCTTGGTGATGCTGTTATTGCAAAAAGCACATATCGCGCAAGTTCAAGTAGGTGTGTGGAGTGATGAGTTAAAAGCACAAGTGAGCGATGTGCTGCGTTAAGTAAAGATCAAGTTGTTTTAAAATGAGTAGCAAAGCGGCATCACTCCCTGGGTGGTGTCGCTTTTTTTGGCCTGTACAGCTATTCGGTCATTTTTATTATTTACATGTACTCTCGCTATGATTAGCTGGTTTTAAACTCTATTTCGATTTTGTTCTCAACTAAGCTTGCGCTACAAGGGGGGTATGAACGCGTGGTTTTATACACGCGGTCAAAAATATGGATTTCAACACCCGGATTCAGGGCTTGGTTTGCAACTAGCTTGGTGTTGTCGAGCAGCGCATTGAGGTTTTTTTCTAAGTCCGACATTTTGTGTTCGAGGGTATCGGCTTCTTGGCAATAGTGCATTTGCGTGGCGCCGATTTTTGCCATGAGCTGTTTTTTCTTTTCTGCGTCTTTGACTTGATCTGCTTTTTCAATCGCTTGTTGTAAGGTGCTCAGTTGTTCACTGGTTTTGGTGAGGGCTTTTAAACACTCGTCTGTTTCTTGAGTGATTTCAACACCTCGGTGGGCAAGACGAATGGTCATTTTAGCACCTGACTCTGCGCCTATTTCACCGGCAATGATCATTTGCGCATCTAATACCTCACCGCCAAGCAACTTACCTCTTGGGTTATCGTCTGCGCCCACTTGTAGTAGTTGTTTTGCCTTGATAACGCAGTGATTACTTTGTTTGCTAATGAATATATTATTGCCTTCGATATAGGCATATTGGCCATGAGATAAATGAATATCACCGCCAGCGACTAGGCGACAGGTTAAGCCTTGGTCGTCATTTTGATGGTCTAAGTGGCCAATGGCCGCTTGTTTTACGTCAATGTGGCCACCGCTAATAAGCTCCCCAGATTCGACAGAGCCCATCACAGTAATGTCTCCCTTGGCTTTGACTTTCATGCCCGCAGAAACATTGTGTGTCACAATAACACTGCCATTGAAATCAACATGGCCGCTACGTACGTCGACATCGCCTATGGTAAATACGTCGTCAACGCGCATACCATCTTGAATATCTGATGGGCAGCCAGCAATACTGGCGATCAGTTCTAGTGGGTTATTTGCAGAAATCTCAGTACCTTCACCGGCGGTTAACTCAAAGGTGCTGCCATCTTTTGCAGGAATGCTGTCTCCCGTTACCGTAAACCCCTCTCTACCGGGAGTAGCGGGTTGTTTAGATGCTAAAACGGTACCCGGCGCCACACTGGCAAGCTTGCCGAAATCGCGCATATCCACCGAACCATCTTCGCGTAACTTGGGTTGTTTCAGTCGTTCACGTAACGTCGTGACATGGGCGACGAGTTTTGCGCCTTGGCCGTCAATAGGAGGGCGGCCTTGTGCTATGATACCTTTTGCTTCTGATCCTGGTGGTAGCTCCAATTGCTTTTGTAGCACCTTTTCAAGATAAGCCTGTTTATAACCTCGGCTCACGCCGGCTTTGATAATTGCCTTTTTTGCTTGCTCCACATTGATCATGTCACCACCTTTTGCGGTGATAAGTTTGGCGGTGGCTTGCATTTTGTCGTCAGAAATTTCGACTGAAATTTGGGCGTTTACTTTCTTTGCTACAACCAGATGTTTTTCTGGAAAGTCGCTTTTAAAAAAAGCGTCAATAGAATCCTGGTCTACTTCACAATCGGCAAAAGGAGACTGCTCTAGCGCTTCTATAATAAAAGCGGCATTTGGTGGATTAAGCTGAGCAACATCTAATAGGATGTTTCCGTTATGTGCCAATTTGAACACGTTAGTCACCCTTTACTCTTAAGGCCAAAAAAGCTGAATCGAGACAAAAATCAACTGCGTTAGTTACAGAGTGCTCAATAAACAGTATAGAGTCAAGTGCTTAAGATCAAAGAATAGACATAAAAAAAGCCACTAGAGCGTGGCTTTTTCATGCTTATGGATTAGTTTGTTGAAGGTAATTCCATAATGCCGTCAATTTCAATCTGTGATCCTTTTGGTAATTCTTTAACACCAATAGCCGCGCGAGCTGGGTAAGGTGTTTTAAAATGTTGGCTCATGATTTCGTTCACCGTTGCAAAATTGCTTAAATCTGTCAGGAAAATATTCACTTTCACCATGTCTTGCAGCTTACCACCCGCAGCTTCACATACCGCCGTTAGGTTTTTAAACACTTGCTGTGCTTGCTCTGCAAAGTCATCAGAAACCATTTCCATGGTTTCTGGCACTAAAGGAATTTGACCAGAAAGATAAACGGCAGTGCCTACTTTTACGGCCTGATTGTAAGTACCGATAGCTGCAGGCGCTTGATCAGTAGAGATAATTGCTTTGTTCATGTTATTAAATCCTATTTCTTACGATATACGCGCTGTACATCTGGCATGACACGAATTCGGCGCATAATGTTGGCGACATGAATTCTGTCTTTTACTGTGATGCCTAAATCTATCACGTATAAGTTACTTTCTTTTTCATCAGTGGCGATTTCAACAATATTTGCTTGAGTGCTTGCCACTACGTTCGTGAGTTTTGCCAATGCACCTTGGTGGTTGATTATTTCAACGCGCAATGCGGCAATGTATTCTTTTTCTGGGTTATCTTCCCATTTTACAACAAAGTATTTGGAACGCTCATTTTCCCAGCCTTTGATATTTTTACACTCTTGACGGTGTACATTCAGGCCTTTGCCTTGACTGACATAAGCGGTAATGGCGTCTCCTGGTACTGGACGACAACATTTTGAGTAGTTAACCAGCATGCCTTCTGTACCTATAATGGCTGCTTTTGCGCGTTTGGCAACGTTTTCTATGCCATCATCGGTTTGCAGTAAGCGTTTCGCGGTCAGCACGCTCATGATGTTACCCGTACCAATCTCGACGAGTAATTCTAGCAACGTGCCGAGTTTGTGTTCTTCAAGTACACGGTCGATATTTTCTTGAGGAATATCATCCAGTTTCTTTTCACCCAGCGCAGAGTCAAGTAAGCGACGGCCAAGCTGAATGGCCTCTTCTTGGTGCTGGCTTTTCAGGTAATTACGAACGCCTAAGCGTGCTTTACCTGTCACGATAAAGTTTAACCATGTTGCATTGGGGTGTGCGCCGGAACTGGTAATAACCTCAACGGTTTGGCCGGTATCTAAAGCTTTGCTAAGCGGATAGGGCTTGCGGTTAACGCGTGCCCCCACACAGGTATTCCCAACATCAGTGTGGACTGCATATGCAAAGTCGACCGCGGTTGCACCCATGGGAAGTTCGACGATTCGGCCGTCTGGTGTAAATACGTAGATTTCTTCAGGGAATAACTCGGTTTTAACGTTTTCCACAAATTCAAATGAGGAACCCGCGCTTTGTTGCAGCTCAAGTAAGCTTTGCATCCACTGACGCGCACGCTGTTGTGCGGTATGCCCAGCACTGTCACCGGCTTTTTTATACATCCAGTGAGCTGCCACCCCTTTATCTGCCATGTGGTCCATATCGTGCGTACGAATTTGGATCTCAACAGGAATACCGTGAGGGCCGACCAAAGAGGTATGCAACGATTGGTAGCCATTGGTTTTTGGTACCGCAATATAATCTTTAAAACGCGTTTCAATTGGCTTATAGAGGTTGTGGGCAACCCCGAGCACGCGATAACAAGTGTCTAGGTTATCGACATTGATCCGAAAGGCGTAAATATCCATTACTTCGTTGAACATCAATTCTTTATTCAACATCTTTTTATAGATACTGTACAAGTGTTTTTCGCGGCCACTGACTGAGGCTTTGATCCCCGATTCTTCGAGTCGTGATTCGATTTCAGTTTGAATATTACTGATGACTTCTTTGCGGTTGCCTCGTGCTTTGGCAACTTCCGATTTTAGCGCTCGATGGCGCATCGGGTAGAGGGCTTGGAAACCTAAGTCTTCCAGCTCATTTTTAATATCGTGAATACCCAAACGATTCGCAATAGGCGCAAAAATTTCTAGTGTTTCGCGGGCGATACGACGGCGTTTGTCTGGGCGCAGCGCGCCGAGGGTTCGCATGTTATGCGTTCGGTCTGCAAGCTTGATCAAAATAACACGAATATCTTGTGTCATGGCCATGATCATTTTGCGATAGTTTTCGGCTTGGAATTGCTTTTTATCTTTAAAGCTGAGTTTATCAAGCTTACTCACCCCTTCGACCAATTCAGCAACGGTTTCACCAAATATTTCGGCAAGGTCTTGCTGACTAAAATCGGTGTCTTCAATAACATCATGCATCAATGCGGCCATGAGCGTTTCATGGTCAAGGCGCATGCCTGCTAAGATCTGTGTTACCTCAACGGGGTGGGTGATATAGGGCTCGCCACTAGAACGAGTTTGCCCTTCATGGGCTTCACGCGCCACCACATAGGCTTTTTGCACCAACTCTACATCTTCGGGTGACAAATATTCAGAGATCTTCTTCTTAAGGCCTTCAAAAAGATACATTCACGCTCCAGTAATTCGGTGAAGTTATCGATATGTAACGAATATACGATGAATTGACAGAGAAACCAACGGCTAGTCGGGACTTTATTTTTAGGTACAGCTTTTATTGGGCTATTAAAACAACAATGCCAGCATAAATGCTGGCATTGTTGTTTAAACCTAGACAGTTTTAGTTGTTGCCGCCTACGATAGCTGCAACAGCTGCTAGTTCTGCAGCTTCTTGGTTTTGCTGTTCTTCACGATCGATTACATCTAGTGAAGAAGTATTTACAAGACCTTTTTCAATTTCACGCAAAGCGATAACCGTTGGCTTATCGTTTTCAGCGTCAACCATAGGATCTTTGCCGCCTACAGCGATTTGACGAGCGCGACGCGCTGCTACCAAGATTAAATCAAAACGGTTACCAATTGCATCTACTGCATCTTCTACAGTTACGCGAGCCATCGAAGCACTCCAAAGTTAAATTCATTTGCAAAAGGCTAGTTTACTGCACAGGAGCCTATTCGCCAAGTGGGTGGTTAAAATTTATCACTAATTTAGCGTAAAAGGTCTTCAATTAATGACGCATAGCGAATTTTCTGCACACCCAATTCCATACGCGCGGCCATCACAATATGTTCGAGCTGGCCAAGTGTGATATCAAAATCGTCATTGATGAGTACATAGTCAAACTCATTATAATGAGAGCTTTCCGATTTTGATTGCGCCATACGAGAGGCGATCACTTCTTTTGAATCTTGACCACGGCCATTGAGGCGATTTTCTAGCTCTTGTAGTGATGGCGGTAAGATAAACACGGTTTTTACGTCAGGAACCAATTTGCGAACTTGTTGCGCGCCTTGCCAGTCGATATCTAAAAATACGTCAATGCCACTATTTAGTTGCTCTTCAACCGCTGCTTTTGAGGTGCCATAGTAATTATCAAATACTTTAGCCCACTCAAAAAAGTCGCCTTGTTCAACGAGCTTTTCAAATTGCTCAACGGTTACAAAGTGATAGTGTTCTCCATCATTTTCACCGGGTCTCGGCGCACGAGTGGTGTGCGACACAGACATTTTGATATCTGAATATTTTCCTAACAGTGCTTTTATCAAGCTGGATTTACCTGCACCTGATGCAGAAGAAAGAATAAAAAGATTGCCACGAGTATTCACTGTCATAGGTTGTTGCTCATCAACTAACTGGTGGTTGACACCAATAAATTACACCAAACGGCTATTCTAAACGTTAGTGAGTGGCGATGCCAGCCATAAAAGAAGTTGGATATAATATTTAGAGTTTAAACTCTATTTTGTGAATTTTACGGTTTAATTTGAGTTTTATAAGTGTTGTGGAATATATCTTTTTTTTAACAATGTATTAGCTTTGGGATGTTTTGGGTATGTATTTCTTTTCCTTGTTATATTAAATTTCATTTAATAACAGTTTGGTATATCTGTTTTGGGTACAAAGTGTAACTCTCCCTTTTATAACTAATATTCAGGCATCTTCCTTTTTGTGTATATAAATTGTGACTAGCGACGGACTGTTTTTAATATTAATTTGTTGTTTTTTTGTAAGGCTGTGATAGTTTTTTATGTGGCTTAAATGCCGGATAAAAAAATAAAATTTGTAAAAAGGAACAAAACAATGCAATTCAAAAAAACTGCGCTGTATAGCTCAATGTTAGCTGTATTGCTTCCAAATGCAGCATTCTCTGCAGAAGATACTCAACAGGTAGAAAAAATCGAAGTAACAGGATCAAGAATACTTCGTCAAGAATTTGAATCAGCAAGCCCTATCGCATCGTTCGATGAAAGTGACCTTATCGCATCAGGTGTGGGAAGTGTTGATGAGTTTTTGAAAAACATTCCTTCATTCACTGGTTTCCAGATGGGTGGTAGTACCAACAATGGTAGTGACCAAGGTCAGAAAAAAATTGACTTACGTGGTCTTGGTTTTGAAAGAACGCTGGTACTTATCAATGGTCGTCGTCAAATTGGCGACGTAAATGGTGATGGTGCGGTTGACTTAAACGCGGTGCCTATGGCGTTGGTTAAGCGTATTGAAGTACTCAAAGATGGCGCATCAACCATCTATGGTACCGATGCGATTGCCGGGGTAGTTAACATCATTCTTAAAGATGATTTTGAAGGTATGGAAGTGTCACTTTCATATGGCGCGGGCACAAAAGAGTGGGATGCTGAAAATAAAGGTATTGCATTCACATTTGGTGTTGCCGGTGATAAAGGTAATATTGTTGCGTCACTAGAGTATTCAAAGCAAGGTGAAATCAAGCAGCTAGACCGTGACTTTGCGTCGAGAGGTATTTTCCCGGTATTGAACGAAGATAAAAGTGCCTTTATTTTAGGCCCATCAGGCTCTTCAAACAGTCGCCGCATCCGTGGTATTGATGGACTGGCAGGTAACTACATTGTAGATGAAGGCACGGGTGAAGTAAGGGCTTTTGATGGCAGTAAAGACTTATATGATTACTCACCAGTAAATGCTTTAATGCAGCCTAATGAAAAATGGCAGTTTGGTTTAAATGCTAAAATAGACGTATCAGACACAGTTCAAGCATTTGGTGAAGCGTTATATACCAAACGTACATCACAAGAACGTTTAGCACCGGACGCCTCGTTTGGTACAACAAACAGCTACATCAGTAAATTGACTGGTGAAGAGCAGTGGAATGACTTAGTTCCAGCTTCTAACCCGTATAACCCATTTGGCGTTAATGCTAACAATCCTTTCGGTGTATCAAACCAAGCGGTGCGTGTTAACCGTCGATTTGTGGAATCGGGTGGTCGTTTATTCCAACAATCTACCGATACCTTCAGAATCGTATCTGGCTTTAAAGGAGAGTTCTCTGATAGCTTATTCTGGGATGTGTCTTACACATTTGCGCAAAACGAGAATATCCAAAACACGCGAAACTATCACCGCTTAGATAAATGGGAAATCGCGGTAACGCCTGAGCTATGTAATGCTGATGCAGCTTGTGCGGCAGCAGGGGTATTAAACCCGTTTGCACCGTACGGTACAATTTCGCAAGAGCAAATGGATTTCTTAAGTGTGGGTTCTTTAAAAAATCTATACTTTGGTCAAATGCAATTATGGCAATTTAACCTATATGGCGACATCAACGCTGATATTTTAGCTGGCGGTCCGATCGGTTGGGCGCTGGGTTATGAAACGCGTAAGGAAAAAGGCTCATTTACCCCAGACGAATTTGCTTCAGAAGGCTTAACAACCAGTGGTGCATCGGACCCGCAATCAGGTAGCTTCTCGGTTGATGAGATTTACGGTGAATTGTACTTGCCAGTATTAGATAACCTATCTATCAGCACGTCGGCACGTTACTCTGACTATGACACTAGTGCGGGCTCAGATTTCAACTATAAAATTGGTTTTGACTGGAATGTGTTAGACGGTGTTAAAGTGCGCGGTGGCTTCGCAACAGGCTTTAGAGCGCCGAATATCAGTGAATTAAACCAGCAAGACTCAACAGACTTCCCTGTAGCGGAATCTCTGTGTGAATTTGCATCAGCAATGCCTGGCCAATCACAAGTGCGTAATGATATTTCTCAAACCGTTCGTGACAATTGTGCAGCGTTAGGTGTATCTCCTGCTGAGCTAGGTTTCGCATGGCAGTCAGCTTATACGACGAAAGCGCCAACGGTTGATTTAAAACCAGAAGAGTCAGAGTCAATCACCTTTGGTGTGGTGTATCAATCACAAGCGCTTGAAGGCTTAATTGTGAGTGTGGATTATTGGAATATCAGCATTGATCAGTGGATTGATGACATTCCATATAATGACTTGTTCTCACAATGTATGAACTCGGTAGGCTTATCTAGCCCTGCTTGTAACGCGTTCCCTGATGGTAAGCCATATGATGGAGACTTCCCGGCGGATGCAGAGTCGGCGTTTGGTAACCTAGGTAAAGTTGAAACGGATGGTGTTGACTTTGAAGTTCAATACGGTTTGGAAGCGCTTGAAGGAAAGTTTGACTTCTTGTTCTCTGGTACTTACGTCATGAGCCGTGAAGAAAATTGGCCAAGCTTAGGCTTCCAGCGTGATGTTGTGGGCACTGCGGATGGTTTTGCGGTATTCCCAGAGTGGCGTACGAACACCACATTACGTTATAGCCGTGATGACTGGAGTGTAGCATGGGATACAACTTATATCGGTGAAACAACGGATAAGAACCGCCCTGCAAATATCACTGCGGACAACATTGCAGATGCTGTGTTGTATCATGACCTATCAGCAAACTACAACTTTGAATTTGCTGCAGTAAGCTTCGGTATTAACAACTTACTAGACAAAGAACCGCCGTACTTCCACAGCGCGTTTAATGCGAACACTGAGCCAGGTGTTTATGATGTGATTGGTCGTCGTTTATTCGTTAACTTGAAGTTTAACTTCTAATAAAACGAAATGTAAGACGAAAAAAGAGTGGCTTTTGCCACTCTTTTTTTTGCTTGTTAAAACAGTTAACGGCGCACTCACTCGTCAGAATAAGCTTCACCCTGTTTTATCCACTGCGCGGCTGGTTTGCCTTTGAGGTAGTGGTCAAAGTACTCCATCATACGAATTGAAAAATCTACTTGATTAGGGAATTTTTTCAGATGATGTGGCTCGCCTTCGTATTGCAAAAAGATGGCATCTTTGTTGTGGCGGCGAAGCGCAAGGTAGTATTGAATACCTTCTTGCCACGGCACCGCACCATCGTTATCACCAAACATAATCAAGATAGGGGTATTGACCTTGTTCGCATAGAACACCGGTGAATTTTCAATGTACAACTCAGGTGCTTCTACCAGTGTTTTGCCAATACGGCTTTGCCCAGTTTCGTATTGGAACTGACGCGCTAAGCCTGATTTCAAACGAATACCGCTGTAAGCAGAGGTCATGTTAGAAACTGGCGCACCAGATATCACCGCTTTAAACATATCGGTTTGTGTGACCATAAAGGCGCTTTGGTATCCTGCCCATGAGTGACCTTGTAAACCAATTTTGTCTGGATGTGCCACACCCATATCAATGAGTTTTTGTGCTGCATTGATCATGGTTTGTGTAGACGAGAGACCAGGGTGACCAATTTCAAAGCGAATATCAGGCAAGAATATCGCGTAGCCGTTTGACGTGAACATCGGGAAGTTGGGTCTATGATTTAGCTCCATTTTTGGAAAGTCATACATGCGCTGACTCATGTAACGATAGAAGTAAATAACTACTGGCACTTTATCGCCCTTTTTGTAACCGGCAGGTTTGATTAAAACGCCTTGCAAGTCTTCACCGTCATAGCCTTTGTATTGCACAAGTTCAGGTTTTTGGCCCCACGCAAATTGTTGAGTTTGCGGGTTTAAATGGGTAATTTTTTGTGGTTTTTGGAAGTCGCTGTTGGTCTGCCAAAAATCAGGGAATTGATGATAGGTTTGTTTGGTAAAGATGAGTTTGTCAGACTCTTTTGCTTGCTTAACCAGATCAAAACGCGCTTCGCCGCTTAACACTGTTTTAAGCGTACCATCGCGAAGTGACAAAGTGGCCACATGGGTTTGTTTATTGGCAAGGTTGTGCGCTTCAAGTAGCAGAGTGTCATTTTGCGTAAAGCCGAGTTTATCGTCATCAAGCTGTTTTACACGGTATTGGGTTTGCGTTTCCTTACCTTGCGTTAAGCGCGTTGCCCTTTGCGTTGTAACATTAAAGGCCCAAATATCGTATTTAGAGTAAACATATACAACGTTGCCATCTAGCTGCCACCCAGCAAAGCCATAACCAGGTTGAGGCTCTGGATAGTCGTGTTTATCATCGGCAAATAGTGCGTTTTTGACAGCTTGACTGATAGCCGACTCGCTTTGCTGTGCTAAATCTTTTAACCATACTTGCTGGTTTTTAAAATAAACCGCGTGTTTACCCGTTGGTGATAAGCTTGGCTTAAATGGGGATTCTTTGACAATAAGCTGTTTTTGTCCCGTTGCTGCTTGTACCGCATAGTAGTCTTCATAAAAGCCTTTATACATGATCTGCTTTAGGTAAGGCTGGTCATTACTTGCCAGTAGATAGTTGGCTTCGGTATTAAGCGTCATATTGGGCAGCGAGTCATCGCTCAATTGAACTACTTGTTCGCCATTGATGTGATAAACGGCTTGATAATGGCGATGTTTATTCACATCTTCCCATGATTTTGCTTCACGAGTTTTTATTTCTGGGTCGTTGTTGTGCCAAACTTGTAGACCCTTTTGTGCTCGGATAACATCAACATCAGTTAATGAACTTTGCTCTTTGTATTTAAGTTCTTTTTGCTTTGGCTCTAAATCAGGGCGGTTTTCAAAATACAGTTGTTCACCTTCTTTTGACCATTTTAAAGAAGCGGTTTTACCACTTTGCCAGCCATTTTGGTGGCCAATATGTTTGGTCTTATTCTCTTTGACGTACCAGAGCATCAATTGATAGTTTCTGCGACGCTTATCATCGTTAACGTAGTTACCTTGATAAAAAGCCACGCTTTGCCCTTTAGGATGCCAAGCAATTTGGTTCACCGTTGTGCCGGGTTCATCAAACAAAATATGCTGCTTAGCCGTGTCTAGCTCAAGATAAGTAATGTGGTTTTGCGCGCCGTCATCACTCACTGTGTTAAACAAAATGCCATTACCTGTCGGGCTTAGGCCATATTTTGCGACATTGTGAATGCGTTGAATTGCTTGATTTTCGAGGTTAACCACGACCAGGGTATAAGCTTTATCTCCTTTATCTGGTTTAATGCTCGATTGTGCTTTGGTGGTGTCTTCCTTACTTTCTGGTTTGTCTTTTTTTTCAGCGTTTTTTTCGCGATAAGTTAACCATTGGCCATCATCAGAAAGCTGATAGTCACTGATATTCTCAAATGTGAGTTGTTCACCTGTGAGCGTGTTAACGAGAATGAGATGGGTTGGCAGCTTTTTTTTGGCCTTTTTATCAGCGGTTTCTTTTTCTAATAATGAAGCGGGTTGCTTAAATGCCACCCAGTTTGCTGACTTATTAATAAATGGCTTGGTACCTCTAGGAACTTGCGCAAGTAGCTGATTGGTTTGTAAATTATATACTTGACCAATAGTATCACCACGATAGGGGTGAGCCGATAAGCCGAGGAATTGACCATTATCAGATAGCACGGTGCCTTGTGCGTATTTAAAATCAAAGACATCAGTGAATTGTAGTGGAGCTTTGTCTGCAACGGCAGAACCCGTAAAGAGCATGCTAGCAGCAAGCAAAGAATAAGTGGATTTCATTTTTTAACTTTAGTTATGAGCCATGTAAGGGTTTTAACATGGAAGCAAGTTTGTCTAAAGTTGCTTGCGGCAAATGTCTAAGATAGAGGGATAAAAAGGTGAGAACAGAGGTCAGCACCTTTTCATGATAGGCGATTTATGCGAGCCAGATTTTTTGTAACTCGACCCATTGCTTTTCGAACTGGCTGCTGGGCAGTGCTTTAAAATCGCTACGAACGAATTGATTCATTTTGCCTTCAACATACGCTAAAAATAAGTTAGCCAATGCACTTTCTTCCGTCGCAAAGGCTTTACCTTCACGAAGCTTTCGCTCTCGTAGAACCTGCTTAAATTGTGTTTCAAGCTTTTCAAATAGACTTTGTACGCGCTCTCGCAAACGTTCTTGTTCACCTTGTAGCGCATCGCCAGTTAAAATTCGGGTGATCCCTGGGTTCTTTTCAGCAAAGGCGAGAAGGAGCATCAAAATATTATAAATACGTCCTTGGGTTTCTTTTTCATTTTCCAAAATGAGGTTGATACGCGATAGTAAAGTATCTTCAATAAATTCTATCAAGCCCTCGAACATGCGTGCTTTACTGGGGAAGTGACGGTAAAGTGCCGCTTCAGACACACCCACTTCAGCGGCCAATTTTGCGGTGGTGATGCGTTGACCGGGGCTAGTTTCAAGCATTTGTGCGAGAGATTGTAGTATTTGCTCTTTGCGATTACTGCGCTTAGTCGCTGGCATGAACTTTCCTTTCGTTATCGTTATTATGGTCAGTGCAAACCCCAAGCAGCTCACACCTAATATGCTCGGGGCCTTATGTTAATGTTTTATTCAGCTTGGTGCTAGTACTTTAGAAAGGCTCATAGTAACCCTCTAATAATCAAAGCGTTTTGTTATTTCCAACATGACGTTGAGCGCGAGTTCTTGCTTATTTGCTACGGGTAGTTCAACGCTTTCGTCGCGCCAAAATAAAGTGAGCGCATTGTCGTCGGCGTTAAATCCAAGCCCTTCTCTCGATACGTCATTTGCGCAGATCATGTCCAGATTTTTGTTTTTCAGTTTACCCTGTGCATATTGCTCTACATTCTGTGTTTCAGCGGCAAAGCCGACGGTGTAAGGGCGGTGATTGGTGAGCGCGGCTACTTCGGCAATAATGTCCGGGTTTTTGACCATAGTGACGGTGATGTCATCACCTTGTTTTTTAATTTTTTGCTCGCTGACTTGTGCGGCTCGATAGTCCGCAACCGCAGCACAACCGATAAAAATGTTAGATTCTGGTGCAAGTTTGAGTGCAGCGTCACGCATTTGTACTGCACTTTCAACATTAATGACATTGGCGCCCTGTGGAGGCGTAATATTTACCGGACCTGAAATAAGATTCACTTTTGCACCAAGCATGAGTGCGGCCTGGGCGAGTGCGTAGCCCATTTTGCCAGAGCTGTGATTGCTGATAAAACGGACCGGATCGAGCGCTTCGCGGGTTGGACCTGCCGTAATGGTGACTGTGGTATCGGCCAACACGGTTGCGGGTTCTGGTGCGATACATAACTCGACTAATTCATGAGGCTCTAACATACGGCCTGCACCGACATCGCCGCATGCTTGCTCTCCTTGACCGGGTCCCCAAATTTTTATACCACGAGCAGCCAGCGTTTTTAAATTAGCTTGTGTGGCTGCATGTGCATACATCTGCTGGTTCATGGCTGGCGCAATCGCTACTTCAGCGGGTGTGGCGAGCAATAATGTAGTGAGTAAATCGTCGGCAATGCCATGGGCCATTTTAGCGATGATATTGCAACTGGCCGGTGCGACTAAGATCAGGTCGGCCCATTTGGCAAACTCGATATGCCCCATGGCAGCTTCAGCACTTGGGTCTAGCAATGAATCTGATACAGGTTCGCCAGAGACGGCTTGCATGGTTAATGGGGTGATAAAGTGCTTCGCAGAGTCAGTCATCACGACCTTGACTGTGCAGCCTTGCTCTTTTAAGCGTCTAACTAGCTCGGCACATTTGTAAGCGGCGATACCACCACTGATCCCTAGCACAATGTTTTTATTTTGTTGGCTCATGCCTTGAAACCCAAGTTTTATGTTCGAGGTTATAAAGATAACACAGCAAGCTTTGAGAGGGGAGTAACCGCGGGTTTTGAATAATCAAATTTGCTCACTACACTTAAACAAAATGGATAGGGCGTGTTGAAGCCTTTGATTTGAACAAAAATCATGCTTCAAAGAGCTACACGCCCTGATTACTCTAAGGAACAGAGATGCAAATATACACACTTCCCGCGCATGCGCGACCTCGTGAAAAACTACTGACTCAAGGGCCATCGGCGCTCTCGGATGCAGAGTTACTCGCAATCTTTTTACGCACAGGCATTAAAGGTATGAATGCCATTGAGCTTGCCCAGTCCTTACTCGTACAAAGCCATTCACTCGAAAATTTGTTCAATGCAAGCTTGAATGAATTTTCAACATTTAAGGGGTTAGGTGAAGCCAAGTATGTGCAATTACAAGCAGTATTAGAGCTCAGTAAGCGTTATTTAAAAGAGCAATGTCAGCGAGAAACTATCTTTCACTGCCCACAAGCTGTGAATGATTATTTAACAATGCAGTTGCGTGGGTTGGGTCACGAAGTATTTATGGCACTGTTTGTGGATAACCAAAATCGTTTGATCAAAGATGAGGTGTTATTCACTGGTACGATTAATGCGGCCAATGTGTATCCTCGAGAGGTTGTCAAAGCGGCTTTAAAATATAACGCCGCATCGCTTATTTTTGCGCACAATCATCCATCGGGTGTTGCTGAACCGAGCCAAGCAGACAAATTAATCACTAAAAAACTACAAAATGCGCTGGCCTTGGTCGACATTCATGTTTTGGATCACCTGATTGTGGCGGGGAATCAGTGTATTTCATTCGCTGAGCGAGGGCTGATTTAGTGAGTTCAGGGCGCCAAAGTTGTAAAAAACATCACTTTGCGGGCTTTTTTACAAATTAGTTTAATTTAAATGCAGTTTTTGCTTTCCTAAGGGGCATTCGATCATTATAATTGGCCGCTATCAAATTTACACATGAGCTGATTAGATAGGATCAGATCCTTGATCTCTGCCTGTAGATGCTGTATAAAGAGCGCCCTCTGATTTACCCCGGGGCAACGCAGTAAGGTCCAAGGGAAAATTTAAGCTCGAGCGAAGTTATTGGAGATACATAGACATGTCTAAAGTCTGTCAAGTTACAGGTAAGCGCCCAGTGGTAGGTAACCACCGTTCACACGCGCGCAACGCTACTAAGCGTCGCTTCCTACCTAACCTACAAACACACCGTTTCTGGGTTGAAAGCGAAAAACGTTTCGTTACATTACGTACTACTACTAAAGGTATGCGTATTATCGATAAAAAAGGCATCGACGCGGTATTAGTAGATATCCGTGCTCGCGGCGAAAAAGTTTAAGGAGCTGAATCATGCGTGATAAGATCCGTTTAGTTTCAACTGCTGGTACTGGTTATTTCTACACTACCGACAAGAACAAGCGTAACATGCCTGAAAAAATGGAAATCAAAAAATACGATCCTAAAGTTCGTAAACACGTGATTTTCAAAGAAGCAAAAATCAAGTAATTTTGCTTTTACAGAATACTAAAAACCCAGCCTCGGCTGGGTTTTTTGTTTTTTGCCATTGCTGAACGAAAGTTCAATTAAATACTTTATTATTAATTGGAGAGCTTTTACTCAATTATTTATATTGTTCCCTGAAAAATGGATGTAAAATGCGCGTTTGTTAATTAATTGGTAGAAACTTTTCAATTTGCTCACATAGGTTGGAGAGTAAGGGATTACAAATGACCATTTCAAAATATACGTTATTACTGGCCGCACTATGTTCACTGTCTGGGTGTGGTGGTTCTGACTCAACATCAAAAACACCGTCTGCTCAAGAAAGTGCATCGGAAAACGCAAAAACGCCCTCGACGAAAGATACTTCAGCACCAGTGATTACGATTGTTGGTGACAATCCACTGGATATTGAATATGGCAGTACATATCAAGAGCTGGGGGCTCAGGCGCTCGACACGGTAGATGGCGAACTGACTGTAATAACAACCTCTAATATTAATACGCATCAGTTAGGCCGGTATGAAGTAACTTATACGGTCAGTGATAAAGCAGGTAATCAAGCGTTAGACAAACGCGTAGTGAATGTTGTTGATACTACTGCACCTACTATACATCTTAATGGCCACGAAAAAGTACAAGTATTGGTGGGCACCGATTTTGTTGATAGTGGGGCATACGCTTATGATGAAGTGGATGGTGAGTTGATCCTAATTCATTCTGGCACTGTCGACTTTAACAAAGAAGGTGACTATACCCTGACTTACACTGCGGTAGACAAATCTGGTAATCAATCTTCCGTCAGTCGATCTATTACTGTGATACCCGATCTACTTCTCGTCGATATTCTTCAAGATGACGCTTTATTAAAGTGTGCGCAAGATGCTGGGTATGTGCGCGCATCGGATGTAGAAGAGTTAGATTGCCAAGCACGCCTCATTCGTGTTGCAACTGGTCTAGAACAACTTAAGCGATTAAAACGACTTTACTTGTCAGACAATCTATTGAGCGAAATTGATGTTAGCCAAAACATCGAACTGGATGTGTTAAATGTAGACAGCAATCAGCTTTCGAGCTTGGATTTGAGTAACAACCTTGAACTTGTGCAATTGAATGTCAACGCTAACCAGCTGACGCAATTAGATGTGACTCATAACAAGGCTTTAACTGAGTTGAGGGCTGACGAAAATCAAATAACTTCAATAGATCTAACGAATAACGTTCGTATTGCGGGTCTCTATTTGATGGGCAATCAATTAACCGAACTCGATGTCAGTCAAAATACCGCATTAATCGACCTCAATGCCAGTGACAACACGTTGATGGCGATAAGTGTTACAAACAACTCAACATTAGAAGATATTTCTTTGTCTTCGAACTTATTGGATGAATTGGATGTCAGCAACTTACCTCAATTAAAGCAGTTAGCGTTGACTGATAACCAACTCCTGGCGTTAGACACAAGCCATAATCTCGCTCTCGAGTGGATAGGTGTCGCGGACAATAAGTTGACGCAAATCGATCTAAGTAATAACAAGTATTTGCGCTATATTAGACTGCAAAACAATCAGTTAACGGACTTGAATATAAACAGTTGCGCTGAACTAATAAACTTGAATGTATCCAATAACCAACTCACCTCACTAGACTTAACGAGCAATGAGGGTCTTTTGGCGTTAGATGCAGCGAAAAATCAAATGAGTCAATTGAATATCAGCGGCAATAAGCGTTTGGTTGAGTTAGATTTGAGCACGAATACCTTGGCAGAAATCAAATTAAGTGAAGCTATCGATTTGATAAATCTCGATCTGGCATTTAATCAATTAACCCAGACAGATGTAAGCAAAAATACCATGCTTGAATCTATCAAATTGTCATCTAACGCACTGAGTGAGCTTGATTTAAGCCAAAATGTACAATTAGAGTTACTGCATTTGGACAATAATAAATTGTCGGAAATAGATTTGTCCGCAAATGACAAACTAAAAGAATTAGTATTGGAAAGTGGTGTGGTATGTAAAGGAAAAGCATGCCCTTAAGGGTCCTAAATGGGATGCAAAGCCGCAGTGTGCGGCTTTTTCTGACTATGTAATCATTAAGGAAAGCTATTATGTCGTTACAACAAATCGATCCGCGTTTACGTATAATAAAAGCGCAGTTAAAGCCTTCTCTTGACAAGCTTCACAGTTCAACTACAGATCTAGACGCGCTAAAAAAGAAATACCGCTATCACATGAGGGTTTGCTTACTACTTGCAGTCGTCCTGTCGGTTGTTTTTCCCATGCTGGCTTTCGTTATTTTACCTATGACATTTTCCCTTATTTTTGCCATTTACGCGTGGTTACATATTGGAGTACAGCCTTTTGTGAATAAGGTTATGACTAAGGTGCATTTGGTGCCACCAATCGCACAAGCGTTGCACATGGTTTATCTAGCGAAAGGTGAAAGCGAGATCTATGCAGAGGCAATACAAGCTGGGATCACACCAAAAGGCCACCATACGAGAGTAAATGATTCGCTGAGTGGGAAACGCGATGGAGTGCGTTTTTACTTTACACAGGCAAGGGTCGAGTCGTCAGCGAGCAGCCTGCCTGAACTCATATTCTCTGGTGGTGTGCTTAAATTCATTGTGCGTGAAGGCGTATCCGCCAACAATGTTTTGCAGGCATCACAGTTCAAAGATGCTTTAAAGAAACTAGAACTATTGTTCAGTAATGGCCTTCCTGATTCTAACATTAAGGCGCAGCATGTGAGCGTTCGAAAACACGCACAGGATCAGATATTGCTGATCTCACTGGAATACTCTGGCGATTTATTCACGGCAAAGGCCCTTGAAGGAGAGGGGGTGAATAAATGGTTGTCGGATGTTGCCAGTTTTATGTTATGCCTTGAAAGTATAGCAATCAGCATCTCGCAACTTGAACACTTACAGGTTGTTTCTTCGCCAGGGCGATAATTTAAGTGGCTGACTTCAGCGCACAAGCTCTAATCGTGATGCTTAATAAGGTATGTTTCCTAGATAGTGATTAACAATTTTTTGGTAGCCTTGCTCTTGCATAAAATGCTTGAGTTCATGGTTAAAGGCATCGCGCAACGTAGCATCTCGAAAAGCGACACTTGCCTTAACGGGCGGAATAAGTGGGTGTTCTTGAAAGTGTGCTATCGAGCGTGTTTTATTGTTTTGGCGGAAAAAATAATAAAAAATGTATTTGTCCAGCACTGCAAAATCAAATCGACCTTTGTTTAGTAAATTGGGGATCACGGACATTCTAGGTGACTCCACATAATCCGCTTCTTTGGACATTTCTTTAAATTCTTCACCAAAGTAGCTGGGTGCGCCTTGAAAGGTGATCACCGCATATTTATTGAGATCGGCGATACGAGTGGGTGTTAGCTTGGCGCTTCGTAACGAAAACACCATCGGTTTATACGTAACAATAGGCTCGCTGATAAAAAAGTTTTTACTATCTTGGGTGTGAAAAATGGGCGCCATTAAGTCTGCGTCACCAACCTTGACCATCACTTTTGCACGCCCAAGCGGCACAAACAGTAATTTAACGTCATACCCCAAGCGTTTTAATACCGCTTTTGTAACATCGAGATCGATGCCACTGTGTTTTTCATTATTGATGGTGTGCGGCGGCCCCTCGCTGCTAACAAGCATCAGTTGTTGCGCACTTACAGAGGTTATGAAAAATAGCAAACCAATACATGCGCATCTACAAATTAAAGGAGCTAGAAAAGTGAATGCCATAAAAAACACTGTGTGATGGTCATTACTATTCAGTCTAGCTATAAAGCCTGCAAAGTCATCATGGTAGTGATTTTACACCTTCCCTTATCTGTGGCTGGAAGTAGTCAGCCTAATACGGTCGATATTTGCGTTTATAATATGGCGTAATAGCCATTGATATAGCCATTTTTTGAGCCCTGTAAGGTTACTAAATTGAGGATAAAAAGCATCCGGGCAGTCAAATAATCCGAGTGACTTGATAATGCTTTCTTTTTGAATGTATGTGTTACCGCCATCAAACGCATTTGTGGGTGCTTGCAGACACGGTGTGGCGATACCATAGCCAATAAACTGGCCATGGTGGTCACTAAAACGCTGTTGAATCACTGATAAATAGGCTGCATCAATGATGTAGCCCTCAAGCTCTAACCATGTATTATCGCTGTAAACTTCAACCCAGCTATGGATGATTGCTTGGGGGGCGAGTTTGAGGATCCAATTTGGCATTACGCCTTTTTTAAGCGCATTATCTATCGTAAAACCTTGCAGACGACATGGGATCTGAACGGCTCTTAACAGCGCCATCAATAAGGTGCCTTTGGTGTTGCATTGCCCATAGCCATCTTTTAGTACAGCACTAGCGCACAAATCGTCTCGCTCACTGTAAGCAAACTTTATCTCATCTTTGACAAAGTTATAAATCGCTTTCAGGGCTTTTGATTTACTCATTTGCAGCCAACCTTTAGCACTAATAAGTGCTTGGATACTAGGATGTGCAAAGTTTAATAGTGGTGTTTGTTTGAGGTAATTGTGCATGAGTTTACTCCTATCGTTGTGTGCAGGAGTATGCCAAGAAGCGTGCAAATGAAATTGAATAAACTGGTTATTTACTTTTGAATGCCTTTAAGCGCGTGGCGCAGGGTAATACCAAACTGCTTTTTAAAGGTACGACTGAGGTGTGCGCTATCAGCGAACCCAGCAATATAAGCGGCTTGTGTTGCAGATTGCCCTTGGCTTAACGCTTGTATCGCACAGATTAATCTGCGCCATAATAAATAAGGTCGCCAAGGCAAGTTCATATTTTCTTTAAACAAATGCAAAAATCGGCTTTGTGATAGATTGAATGTTTTGGCGATTTCTTGTGCTTGCCAATGTTCCGGCTTCAAGCAATCTTGTGTAAAACACTGATCCAATTGACTGAGTAAACGAGCAATGCGTGCATCAAGGTGGCTATGATGCATGCTAGGCGAGTAAGTTAATTGCGCTTGAGCGAGTAGGTTTTCAAGCGTATTAAGTGGTTCATGAGGCATAGTCAGTGGCCACGTTACAAACGCATTATTGGCCAGTTTCCTCTGAGCTTGCAGACCGAGTTGACTGCTTGGCTCTATCAATATTATCCAACCCTGTTCCATCTGCAATTGATGCACGATATTGGCTTGTATGAGACTGATGTTGCTACTTTCAACGACAGTATTCTGTTCGTTGATAATCGACAGTGTACAGGCGCGCTCTGGAATGGTGAGTTGTATTAAGGCGTGCTGATGTGCCTCCGTGTCAATCACTTGAGTACGAATGGCGAAGAGTCCGGGTTCGATAAATAGCGTTTTCATCAAACTGACGATAACAAAAAACCGAAGCGAGTGCTTCGGTTTTTCAAATATTGACGTTATTTACTGATTAAGCAAATGCGTCTTGTAGCGGTGGTACAACCTGCTTCTTACGGCTTAGTACACCGTCAAGCCATACACGGCTTTGTTCTGGTTTTACACCATAGGCTGTTTCAATGATGCCTTCGTCATCAGACGCGATCAGCATTTGTGAGCCTTCTTTCATGATGTCGGTTAACAGTAACAATACTGAATGGCGACCGCCTTCTTCTTTAAGCTTCGCGATATCCGCTTCAAGATCTGCTTTGATCTCGTCAAATACAGATAGGTCAATCACTTCTAATTGGCCAATACCAACCAGCTTACCGTTCATGTTGAAGTCTTTAAAATCACGCATGACGAGGTCACGAGCTGGTGTGCCTTGTACCGCTGATTTTACTTTGAACATGTCCATGCCCAGCTCTTTGAAGTCTTCAACGCCCGCGATTTGGGCAAGCGCTTCAACACACTTGATGTCAGCTGTGGTACAGGTTGGTGACTTGAAGATAACCGTGTCACTTAGGATTGCGCACATCATCAAACCTGCAATGTTTGCTGGAATTTCAACATTGTAGAAGTCATACATCATTTTGATAATGGTGTTACTACAACCCACAGGGCGGATCCAACACTCAAGCGGCGTAGACGTGGTTAAGTCACCGAGTTTGTGGTGATCTACAACACCCACAACTGTAGCTTGGTCAATGTCATCAGGTGCTTGCGTTTTTTCTGTGTGGTCTACGATGTAAACCTCTTCACCCGCGTAACTCATTTTTAGTTCAGGTGCGTCAAAACCAAAACGGTCAAGAATGAACTGAGTTTCTGGAGAAACTTCACCTAAGCGTGTAGGGATCGCTGCTTCACCGATTTGGTTTTTTAAATAAGCCAGTGCAATTGCACCACAAATTGAATCTGAATCTGGGATCTTGTGACCCACTACGTACATTGCCATTAGACGGAACTCCTTAAAATTTGGCCGCCATTTTAGCAAAGATAATCACTAAGAAAATAGCGAATGTCCATTATTTAGACATAAGTGGTATAAAATTGGAGATGAAAAAATCTCAGCTACACAGCAGCACTCTTTTTCCGTTACACTGCATGCAAGCAACTACTGGGAGCGCATAATGGGGTTAAGTCGTAAGGCCTGGAATAACGTGGTGATTTTTTCTATGTTATTGATGATCTTTTTTCTCAATGGTATTCATCACAAGCTGAACCCTGATGAAGACATTGTCGGTCCTCAACCTTTGTTGCCTGAACAGAGCTTTGTGCTGACTTTGGCATTTCCTGGATATAAAATTGAACGTATTGGCACGTCATGGCGTAGTGATGGACCATGGCAAGCAGCGCCCGAACAACTACAATCACTGGTTTCATTGTGGCAAAGTACACAGTTGAATGTCGTATCGGTGTCGCTCAGTAGCGATAAAGCCATTAGTGTGGCGCGATTTTGGATAGCATCCAGCGAGCTGCCATTGAGCTATCAGTTGTTTGGCAGTAATGGTCAATATTACTTGTTTGATAAGCAACAGCAGCATTGGCTTTCATTGTCACAAGCGCAAGCTCAACAGCTTTTTGCTCCGCTCTCACTGAGTGAATTGAAATAAAATTTTTGAGAAGTGTATGCCCGAATTACCCGAAGTCGAAGTCAGCCGTTTAGGCATTCAACCCCATATTGAACAGCAAACTGTTAGCAAGGTATTGATCCACAATGCCAGTTTACGTTGGCCTGTGCCCGATGAAGTGCGCAGCATCGAAGGGTTGGTGATTAATTCAGTACGACGCCGTGCTAAATATCTGTTGCTTGATACTGATATAGGCAGTGTGATCTTACATCTTGGCATGTCGGGTCACTTACGCATCGTGCCAAAAAGTGAAACACTGAAAAAACACGACCACGTAGAGTTTCATTTTACCAATGGCAAAGCGCTTCGCCTCAATGATGCTCGACGCTTTGGCGCATGTTTATGGCAAGAACCACAACAAAGCCATATGCTGTTTGCTAAATTGGGTCCTGAGCCGTTAACGGATGCATTTACAGCACAATGGTTGTATGAGCGCTCTCGTGGCAAAAAAGTGCCCGTAAAACAATTCATTATGGATAACAATGTGGTTGTGGGGGTTGGTAATATCTATGCCAACGAATCATTGTTTAAAGCGGGTATTCATCCAAAACGAGAAGCCGGTAAGGTGTCACTCAAACGCTATCAAGCGTTAACGCCAATAATTAAAGACACGCTCGCGGCAGCGATTAAACAAGGTGGTACAACGCTCAAAGATTTTGCACAAAGTGATGGTAAACCGGGTTATTTCGCACAGCAACTGTTGGTGTATGGCCGCAAAGGTAAACCCTGCCCAAACTGCGAGAGTGAGCTTAAAGAAGTGCGTTTAGGGCAGCGCAGCACGGTGTACTGCGCGGTGTGCCAGAAGTAATTTACTGAGCGAGGGCGCTATCGGCATCGCTCAACTGTGGTGCCGTTTTGTTACTAAAACACCAGTGACGTAAAATCGTGGTTACTTGCTCGGTGCGCAGTATAAAGCTTGATTTCAAAGCGCGTTCGTGACGTGTATGGTCACCATCGCCGTATGGGCCAAAGCCATCCAGTGTGGGCGTGCCCGCTGACGATACAACATTGGCATCTGAGACGCCACCACGCTGCTCTGTGGGCAACTCTTCACCGAGTATTTGGGCAATCTCATTGAGCAAGGTTTGCTGTGACTTATTCGGTGCCATCACGCCACGCTGTAAGCCGCCACTGATCTTAACTTCAACGCCGGTGATCTCAATGGCAAAGCAAATATTTTCAATGCCTTGCAGCAATCTATTTTGTTCTTCTATTGAGGTAAACCGCGCTTCAACCAGCATTGAGGCATGGGGAGAAATGGTATTGGCACCAATGCCACCTTGAATTTTACCCACATTCACGGTGCTGCCACGTTTAAGGTTCGTCAGGCTAGTCATTTCAAGTAGCATGTTTGCTAAAGCGAAATTGGCATCTATGCCATCGCTGTAATGGTTACCCGCATGCGCAGCTTTACCCGTGATCTCGATTTCAAAGGTGGCTATTCCTTTACGACCGACTACGACCTCATGGTTTTTACCAGCCGCTTCAAATACCAAACAGGCATCGTAGTTTTTTGCCAAGTCTGAGGTTAATGGCTTACTGTCATCGCTACCAATTTCCTCGTCACTCACGAGTAAAAAGTCAATGTTGTGCAACGGCCCAAACTCGGCGCGTAAGCGACGCAGCGCATTCAAGGCAACAAAGTTACCTCCTTTCATATCGCAGACACCTGGACCATACACCCACTCATCATCTTGTTTAAATTCAGTGAAGGTGTTGGGCGGAAAAACCGTATCTAAATGGCCAAGTAACAGCACTTTTCTTCCTGCTTGCTTGGGGGTGTGAAAGAGTAAATGGTCGCCGATGTGTGCTCTTTGGTATCGGGTAAGAGAAAAGCCTAGCGCACCCAGTAATTCGATCATTTGTTCACCATGTTGATCGACGCCAGCTTTATTTTTACTGTGTGAATTACACGCAATTAACGTTGCTAATTCGTCAAAATCTATCTCTATCATCACTGCGTTCCTTGGTTGTGTTGGCGCTCATCGTCGCCGTGCTCAGTTGCATTTCAGTGAAGCTTTTATGAACAAATTTTGTCCGCCCGAATTGTTCAAAAATGTGTCACATAGATCCTTTTACAATAGTCCCTAAGCAACTCTCGCCTCGATTAATGGACCAAGGAGAACACCGTGACAGCACCTCATGTTGGCATTTGGATGTACGAAAATGGTGGCGGTAAAGCCATCGAACAAAAGCTTGTAAACGCGCTTGCGGAACGCGGAATACAATCAACGACAGGATTAAATTTAAGAGATGCACGTGCCCAAGGTGGGCAGATCTTTTGTAATGGCACAGTCATGGAAGAGTTGGATGCATTTTTAAGTTACAACGCAGGTCAGCAAACACAATACCAGCTTTATCTTTATCAAGCGCTCAGCGAGTCAATTCCTACTTTAAACAACTTCCATTCGTTCTCATTGGCGGAAGATAAGTTTAGAACATCTCACTTGTTGCGTGGTCAAGGTATTGTTACGCCGGATTATCGTTTATGCCATAAAAACGATATTGCTGGTTTAAAAGCGGCTATTCGTGATTTTGGTGGCAAGTTAGTGTACAAGCCGACGGACGGTTGGGGTGGTGTAGGTATTGTCAAAATCGATGGTGAGCATGCCCTCGATATGTTGTTGCCATTTCTAAGTCGTACCGACTTGCGTTACTTCTACGTTGAGCGCTTTATTAACTATGACAACACGGATTATCGCATTGATATTGTTGATGGAAAATGTGTGGGGTGCTACGGCAGGAAAGCGCCAAAAGACGACTGGAAAACCAATATCACCAGTGGTGGTTCGGTGTTTGTGCGTGAACCCAATGATGACGTTGTTGATTTGGCTATCCGCGCGACGCAAATTTTAGGTTTAGAGATAGCAGGCGTCGACTTAATTTATGACCGTGAACGTGAAGAGTACGTTGTGTTAGAGGTCAATACAATTCCTGCTTTTGCGACGCCAGAGCAAGAGCAACTAGGTATTAACTTTAACAACAACAAGCTTCAAGCAATGGTTGAGCTTATTGAGAGAACGGTACAGCAAAAACGCGAACTTCATTCAGTCAAGGTGGCCTAAGGCAATGACAGCAAAAAAATCTTTACCTAAAATCGGATTACTTTACTTAGATTATGTACTGCGCTTTTTTGATAAATCTAACTTCAAAGGCTGGCCTGACAAAATCGAGCACGTCACTTACCATTGGGGAAATGATAAAGCGCGCTTTATCAATGAAGTGAAACGTAAGAAAATTGATGTACTGATTGGTAATATTCCAGCTACAGCCTATGAAACGTTTAGAGAAGTCGCTCGAGCACTACCAAACGTGCGCTTTTTGCCTTCACTAGACAGTCAGTTTTCAAACAAGTCAAAAGAAAACGTCACGCATTTTTGTCGCAAATATAATTTACCAGCGCCTCATACAGAGATCTTTTACATTCCTGAAAAAGCGAAACAATATTTAGCTCATACCCAATACCCGAAAATTATTAAACGCTCGTATGGGCCGTCAAACTACGGTGGGTACTTTGTTCATAAAGTCGATAGCTATGAAGAGGCAATGGAGTTATTGACCCAAAAGCGCTATTACCCAGTTTATGTGCAAGATTTCGTGCCTATGGAAGCAGACATCCGCGTGATGCTAGTGGGTCATAAGCCAGTATGTGCTTTTTGGCGTCGTCCACCAGAAGGTGAGTGGCTAACCAATACTAGCCAAGGTGGCAGTATGGATTATCAAGATGTGCCAAAGAGTGTATTAGATTTGGCGGCGCGCGCATCGAAAGCTGCCAACGCAGAGTATTGGGCCTGTGATATTGCGCTTGGTAAAGATGGTAAGTTGCGTATTTTAGAATGTGCGACGGCCTTTGCTGCATTCCCGTATATTCGTGATTGGATTGGTCAATATTTAATGTGGTTGCTCAGCGATGGTCGCTTTAGAAAGCCGAATATTCCACTGTATAACTGGGAAGAATTAGGCAAGATTGACTCCCGCTTATTACGTACTATGCGTCACATTGGCTTTTCAAGTTACACGCCAAGCCAAGATTGTGGGGAGCTGTTTTCACGCTTTGATGATCAACACTATCCGATCTTAGATACGACTTATAGCGGTCAAGAAGAATGGCCAAGTGAGGTTTGGAACTTTCAAGACAACGTTGTACTAAAAGGCAAAGTTGTTCCCGCAAAAGCGGTTTTGAGTGGACCAGGTAGTGATGAAGCTGGTGATGAGCTGAATAGTTATGCCTATGAGCTCTTCGATGAAGCGCAGATCCGAGAGATCTTGTCACAGGTTAAAGGGGTCGGCGAGAAAATGGTTGAAGAGCTGATGAGCACGTTTGGCGCACATGGTTTAGTCGAAGCGCTTAATACTGAGCCAGCGCAACTATGTGTTGTGAAAAACCTCAAAGATAAAAAGCTCGAAAGAATCGTCAATCATTGGCAAGAAGTGGCTAAACCTTGTTTGTAAGCCATAACAGCCATGCTCTATCGCTACCTGCATTCTATACTGTCGCACTATGAACGCGACGAATGAGCGGGTAGCGCTTCTTTACTAGTTGTTCGGACGAAATATGAAAATCCAATATGCATCATATCAAGATACCATCGACTTTTTACAGCAAAGCATGAGTGAACATCCACACTTAATCCGCCTACAAAGCATCGGCGAGACTTGGGAAGGTCGTCCCATCATGCTGGTGACTGTTTCATTGGATGTGACCTACGCAGATGATAAACCCGCTTTACTGTATACGGGGTCAATCCATGCCCGAGAGTGGATTGGCAATGAACTAGCCATCAAATTTATCCAGTATGTCATCGATAATTATCGATTTAACCCGAAATTACAAACGGCGCTAACACGCAATACTTTGTATATGGTGCCTTGCTTGAACCCCGATGGTTTTGAATATTCTCGTAACCATTTTTCATTCTGGCGTAAAAATCGTCGTAACAATGGGGATGGCACCTTTGGTGTCGACCTCAATCGTAACTTTGATGCCAAATTTATGCGCAACCAAAATACGCAGTCGAATACTTACGGCGGTCCGCATGCGTTTTCGGAACCTGAAACGTCGGCCATTCGGGATTTTGTGGAAAGTCACGAAAATATTCGCGTTGCACTGGATTATCACTCACAGGGAAATGTGTTTTTTCCTGCGCATAAGTTTAACCATGAAGTTGAAATCGAAGGCACCGATCTCAATGTACTGTGCGCCAATATGAATAATGAGATCCGTAAGGTCACCGGTCGCCAATACGGAATTCATCGTGGTAAGCCACCTGCTCAGTTGATCCAAGGGAGTGGTCGTGAGTACTACTATCGAAAAGGGATCATTGCCACCGTGGTGGAAGTGGGCACGCGTAACATTCCAGATTACATGAAAAATATGGCAGAGAGTGTCGCTGAAAATATCCCTGCAGTGGCGTATGCATTGAGTGAAGCGATTAACTACTCGCCGCTAGCACCTTCTCGGGTGCAGGAGTTTACGATTAAGGATGTGGGTCACGATCACGTTGAATTAGAGTGGCAATATCAAGAGCGAGATGATATTTACTTTGAGGTGTATCGTAGCGAGCACAACAAAAGCCCTTGCACAGAAGAAAATTTGGTGGCGATCACTAAGTCGTTGACCTTTGTTGATTCGCAACTGAAAAGTGGTCACTTCTATTTTTACAATATTCGTGCTGTGGACAAGGTCACGAAAATTAAGTCTCCGTTTAGTCCTGAGCTGCGTTTAAAAACCACGCTTGCGGATAATCAATGTGGTCGTACGTTATTTCCTGCGCGCGAGCACGTTGGTTATCTGTCGCAAAACTACCTGAGTAAAAATAAAGAGCATTTTGGCTATAACTCAATGTTTATCGGTATCGATAAAAACAGAGGAGTATGCTTCGGCGTGGTGGCGTTTGATTTAACGGCGATCCCTGAAGGCTCTCACATTGAAGCCGCTAAGCTATTTTTGTATCCCATGAATCGAGTGGCAGCCAAAATTGAAAAATATGGTGAGTGGTCTATTTCTATCTTGGATGCCAGTTTAATCGATGATATTTACGATTTTTCTGCAATTCAGGATGCAAAACCACTGCATACATTAGGGCAGACCATTGAGTCAGACAAAATGACTCAAGGGATCTGGTTGCGCTGGGCGTTTAATGGGGTAGAGCGAGAGCTGCTGGAACAGCTTCTGGCGCAACGTACCTTATTACTGCGTATTCAAGGACCACAAAGTTTACCCATTGGCAACGACTCACAAATTATGCAGTTTGATATTGGTTACGGTACTTTTGGCAGTGGTCTACACTACCGCCCCAATTTAGAGCTGATCTACCAACTGCCAGAACTACGTTCCTGCGTGCATGCCAGTAGTTGCAATACCATCTATAAAGATAAAGTGGTTGCAGACAAGTTGGCGTCGGGTTTTGATGCAGAGGGTGAAATTGTTTACGGACAACTGGCATTTGAGCTGAATGAACACTTAGACCCAGAGCGCACAGTGTTCACTCGAGCCTGCTTGACGCTGTTTAGCACTAACAGTTTGTCGTCTGCTAAGGATGTGCGTTTTACTGTCGAGCTGGTGGAGCTTAAAGATGTTGATTTTAAGCACGTAAAAGAAAGGCAAAAAATCGAGTATATTGGTTATGAAGTCAGTAATGAACAGCTTAAAGAACGTACGGCACATAACTTTATATTTGATAGTTACAGCTTGAAAGAATTGGCGCGATTGCACAAGGCGCAAAGTCCACTGTACTTCATTATCCGAGCCACTGCAGAATCGCAAGCGCGCAATGCGTTGGTTAATTGGCGTGATTGCCATGATGCACAACCCGCTAAGTTAGAGGTTGAGTATATTGAACGACGTGTAGAAGCGCTGCCTGCACCAACGCATTTACAGACACAAGTGGAAAACGGCGTGGTCAAGCTTACTTGGTTAAATACCGAGAGTGCGGATTTGGTTGGCAGCTTTGTTGTGCGTAATCGTTTTCACCCGCCTCGTTCACCATTTGATGGCGTTAAGCTGTATGGTGGGCAAGATCAATACACGTTGGATAATTTTGGCAATGCAGACATTGCTAAATATTATGCAGTGTTTAGTTATGATCATGTGCCCAACTATTCAGAGCCTGCAGTGATTTATTATCCAGGTCGAAGTAATAAGTCAGACTAGTCAGGACAAAATTAAGGCCGCAAATGCGGCCTTAATAGCGTTTGGAGAATGGGTAAAACATTACGAGGATCCAAACTTAGATGTTAAAAAAAGTATCTCTGTGTTATTAGAATGTATTTTTTTGTCTGTTTTTACAACAGGTAAAGTACGACTTTTTACTATAAGGGGGAAGTTTTTTTTGGCACTAAGAAAAAAGTACTTAGTTAACAATAAGCTAATTATTTTGGCTCAAATATATATTTATCCAGAAAAATGAAAATGAGTCGCGAGCTTACTCACTTTTTCGAAATAAGTAGGGCGCTGTAAATAAATCTCTGCGATTTTTGCTCTGATTTCACTAAGACATTGAATTGCGCATCGCCAATAGTCAGCGTGGCTAGTTGAGTGTCGATCATTGTATAAACCGCTCCGTCTATCGTGAGTTGCCAATGGCTTTCAACTCGCGTTAATGGCAACCGCGTTTGCGTGTGATTGTTGGGGATAAACAATTCTGCTTGTGCAGTACTGCCCCAAATAGCTTTGAACTGACCATTTTGTTTAAGTAAAACATAGTGGCTAGGACCAAACGGTGTGAGCAAGGTTTGAGTGGTTACTTCACATTGCTGACAAGACAGTGCATGTGCACTGCCCATATCAAGTAAATTACCTTGGTAATAAATCCCATCATGGTTCATCGACCAAATCGCTTGCGCGTTGGGTGTTGATTGACAGGCCATTAGCATTCCACCTGAGAACACGATAGCCAATGTCTTAATCATAACTGTTTGCCGTTTGTACTAGCTCAAAGAGACGTTGTGCCGCATTTTGCTCTGTCACGATATGTTGTGCATCCGAGTGCATAATTGATGGCGTCGCTGTGACGGATGATTGCTTGGATTGGCCATTGTTGGCACCACTTGAATAATTGGCAAAGTCGAGTGTGAGGTTGCCCCATTCATCATAATCTCTTAATACACCGTTATGAATATTATCTCGGTTAACATCAAAGTTGATTAATATATCACCAAAAGATCCATTGCAGTTGAAATCAACGCTGGTTGAGTCACGGTGGTGAAGCCCCAATGCTTCGTTTATAGAAGACTCATTAATTACTGTATTAACACCATGAGAATAATCGATTTTAAAATGTTGAGGCGCACTGAGCGGGCCGTTGATAAGTGCTCTGCCTGCTGGGAAGCAATTTGTGTTGTTTTGGTAGAAAGCCTGATAGTAGCGATCTCCCTCACGATAGCCAGTGGTTGGTAATCCATCCAATTGATACAGGTAATTCATTGAACTGTAGTGGTTTGGCTTGTAATTAACCTGCTCGTCTCCGCCGTGTGATAAACCAAGATTATGGCCTAATTCATGTAGGATAGTCGAAGCTTGTAAATTCACCGTCATGTTATGCATTAGACCGCTATTGCTATGAACCGGTGTGCCACCTAAAGTGACTAGTAGGTCGTTACCGTTAAATTCGGCAGCCCCAGAAGAACCTGGGCTACCATCGATATTTTGGCTATTGCCCATCAACAGGTAATGGAATATGAGGCGACGACGAAGGTCAAAGTTAAGTGCCTTATGATCTAGTATGCTCGGTGCGCCCTTACGAGTCTCAAACGAGACTGCAGGGTAATAATCAAGCTGATTACCACCACCGATATCATAGTGCTCTGTCGCTATACCGGGTTCTGTATGGAATAAGTTACCAGCGTCAAAATGTACAGCGATATTTTGCTGGGCAAAAACCATTTTGACTTTATCAAGTGCCGCTCTTTGTGGTGTGAGTAAGGCATCTTCACTTTCCATATAGTCGACTTCAATGAAAATATCTTGGCGGTTTAACCTTGCACCCCAGTCATACAGTGGCATACCCGCATAGCTTGAACCGGGTAATTCAGCGCAATCAGGAATGCCATCCAAGTCATCATCTTGAGTGCACAGTACATCGTTTGGTCCCGCAGGTGTTGCAAAGCTGACCGCCTGCCAATCACGCGCTGAATTAGAATCCGAGATTAGCTGTGGCCTCGCTATGCTTTGTCCATGCATCATCAGCTGTGTTGTGGCACTCCAGTGCGCATTGTTCCTAGGTAATTTACTTGATTGACCAAAGCGCACAAAGTCGACGGTGCTTTGTGAATGACGCCTCAGTTCCACATAGCCTGACTCTGACCACAGGGGAGCATACATGCCATCGCCGATAAGCATCAATTGAGACGAGTTGATAATGCTATTTGACCACGATAATCCACCATGTTGACCTTGCACGATAATAAACTCGCCGGGTGATAATAACTGCGAAGACAAGGGAAAGGCCCGCTCACCGGCTCCAGTCAAATCGTCTAACTTAATACTGTCAGAAACAATCTCATAGTTAGCGAGATCTAGGGTACTTGCTGTGCCGTTGTAAATTTCAAGCCAACGATTATCTCGCTTATCTGTTGATGATGATACTTCCGAAATGAGTAAATCGGCATGCTCTGTACGAAACCGAAGAACTTGTGCCTCAGCCAAAGGCGTACCATGAAAGTTAGTGACTTGCTTACTCAGTTTTAGCGCATAATCTGTAACATGATTAAGTGTAACAGTTGGTTGAATCTCAACGACAAAACGATCGTCTAACTGGGTGGTTGTGATCTGATATGGCAAACAGGTTGAAAAATTATCGAGGCTCAATTCAACCGCACCAGCGCATAGTGTGTCGCTGTCATCTGTTAACCAACCAGCTTGCATATTGTCAGAAAATATGAGGCTGATTGGTTGGTTTAAGTCAGTGTTGAGGGTGTTCATTTTTGGTTGAGTGTCGAGTAACAAAGGCGTACTCGTATCTACGATATCCAGTGTTATTTGGGCTGTTGTAGTCAGTGAACCATCGCTTACTGATAGTGTGATGACTTGATCCGTGATTGCATTATGGGCTGGGGTATAACGGTAATTCTGGTGAATTTCGTTGATTAGGGTCAGCTCGCCTTGCGAGGGCGAGTTCATTTGATAAGTCAATTTGTCGCCATCAAGATCGATGGCCGATAAACTAAATTCAATCGCGGTATTGAACTCAATGGCAATGTTTTGGTCGGTCACTTCAGGGGCTCGATTGACCTGGATCACCTGACTGTTAAGCACATGTCGACTAACTTGGTCATCGTCATCTGTCGCGGATATTTCAAATGCAATGGCGGTATCTTGGGTGACTTCCGGGGCAACAAAACTGAAACTAGAAGCGTTGACTTGTAAATCACCCACTTCAGGGCCTGATATTTGGCTCACGATTGTGTTGGTTATTTCGTTACCATGACCCGTGATTTTAAATTCACCAGTCGCAGTGGTTCGTTCATTAATGCTCTGTGCGAGCGTTGCTGTGATGGTTGGTGCACCGTTGTCATCATCACCGCTAGAGGAGCCACATCCACATAAATACGCAATAGCAACGCAAAGTATTGAGAACTTAGAAATATTTTTTTTCATCACAAAAGAAGCATGGGTAGTAATATTATTGGGGACACTATAGCGGAGAGTACTTTTTGTTGTCTACACGGCGTTCGAGTCTTTGGAATAATAATGTTAACGAACGTATGGAAGCTGTGTTGAGAAGAAGTCGGTAAAACAGCAGCGTATGAGCAAATTAAACTTGCTCATACGCTGCTGGTTATTCTATAGCTCAAATGGCGCAACACCCACGGCCTGCATGGTATAACCGGTTTGTGCTAGCTCGCCTTTCCAAGTCTCTACCTTAATCACTCCAGTAACTGTGATGGCATCGTATAGGCTTTCGATGGGTACTCCGCCTTCAAACTTAACATGTACGATTTGATTGGGGGGTGGCGGTGGCACATGAATACAGGCTCCGAAGTAAGGCACCAATAAAAACTCGCTGATCAATTCATTATCGCCTTCAAGTGGCACAACAAATCCAGGTAAGCTGACTGATTGACCATGTAAACTCTTTACCACTGGGGCATTCAGGTTGGGCTGTACCCAGTTTTGTTCACTGCCATCGTGATTGGCAGCATTTTGCTCAGTGAGTTGCACATGACCTTTTGGGATAAGATCTTCCCAAAAGATTTCTTTGGGTGCGGCGGCTTGCACAATCGTGCTGACAAACATACATGTTAGCAAAGTAAAAAATCGCATATAAAAACTCTCTATATTTTAATGCTCATGCCATCGGCTAGGGAATAAAAGTAAGCCCGCGCAGCAGGAATAATGCCCATTAAGGTGCCAGCGAGCATAATACCCGCTAATAAGCCAAGTTCATAGTGAGAGAACCAAGTTGCGCTGACTGCCACACCAAATTGACTTTGCACCACAGGGGCTATGCTCATTAGCAAAGTGTAAAACAGCGCAATTCCCCCAAGACAACCAAACACGGTAAGTAACACAGCCTCAACACTCAGTAGGCTGAAAATATGTCCAGGTCTTGCGCCAACAGAACGCAAAATAGCAAGCTCTCTACGACGTTGATTGAGGGTGGCCAGTAAGGTGGTAAGCATGCCCAATAAACTAACAAGGACCACGACAATAGAAAACAGCAGCAAGATTTTCTCGACGATGTCCAACATTTCCCACAGCTCTCGCAATGTCACACCCGGCATAATCGCCAGTAGTGGCTCGTCTTTGTATTGATTGATATTACGACGCACCTGCAACGTGTACAACGGTGAGTCAAAACCCATCAAAAAGGCCGTGATCTGTTTTGGTGAGCCAATGAGATCAGCAGGTTGCGAGTCTGGCGCTTTATGATCGTGTTCATGCTCAAGTTCATGCGTGTTTTCATGTTCATGTGCACTTTTAAGAGCGGGTCTAATTGGTTGTGAAAGCGCGCGTGGTGATGCCGAGTTTTTATGTATATTGTCGATGGCAATCAAAGGGACATGCAAGGTTTTATCAACGGGGGTACCGGTAGGTGCTAAAATGCCAACAACGGTCATTGGGTTATCATCATGATGATGAAAGCTGGTGTTTCCCATTCCATGAGAAATAATGATGTGATCACCTAGGTGGTAACCAAGTTTATTTGCCACTTCACTGCCAAGCACTACTTCGTGACCATTATGAAACGCGCGGCCAGCCTGAAAATGCAAGTTTTGCTTTTTACCATATCGGTAATGGACGAAATACTGTTCATCGGTACCGAGCACGGCGTGGCCTTTATGGCTATCGCCAAGGCTTATTGGGATCGTCCAAGCGACCCCTTTGCGGCTTTTGATGTCTTGATAGCTATGCCAACTTACGCCGTTATTGCTATGGCCAATACGAAACACACTGGCAAGGAGCAGCTGAATATCCCCGGTGCGTGCGCCCACAATCAGATCGGTGCCTGATACGGTATTACTAAAGCTACTTTTCGCTTCGACACGAACTCGCTCAATGCTCAGTAACAACATGACGCTGATAGCGATGGTGCACAGTGTCAGCGCAACGCTCGCACGTCGATTCCAGCTACTTTTCAGGGCAAGTTTTAGTAAGGTCATGGGCTAACCTCGTTGATACTGTCCAAGCTGATTTGTCGGTCAAAAGCGCTCGCTAAACTTTTGTCATGGCTTACAAAAAGGATGGTTGCTTGATACGCCTTCGCTTGTGTAAACAGCATATCAATGAATGCTTGACGCGCATCGGCGTCCAGTGCAGAGGTAGGTTCATCGGCAATGATTACTTCCGGTTGACCGATAAACGCACGGGCGGCGGCAACACGTTGTTGCTGACCAATACTTAATTGCGATACAGACAGTTTAAGGGTTGAGTCGTCAATACCGAGGGCTCGCAGTAAATGCAGGGCTTCAGCTTCGACACTTTGTCTTTGTTTCACGGCTTTATTGGCTCGAGATATTGAAAACTCACATCCTAGAGTGACATTGTCGAGTGGGCTTAAGTAGGGCAATAAATTAAAGCTTTGAAAAATGGTACCGATGTGGTCAGCGCGAAAGCGATCTCGTTTGCTGGCACTTAGCTTGCCAAGCGATTGATTTAATATCTCAATGTCACCTTGCTGTATTGTATGAATGCCCGCTAACAGTCCTAACAAGGTCGACTTACCACTGCCACTTGGACCATGTAAAAAGACTTTTTCGCCTTGATTGATATTGAGCTGTTGAATGTGCAGGGTGGGGGCTTTTTGCCCAGGCCATACATAGACCAAATCTCGAACTGTTATCATCAATATACCTTCAGTGCCATTATGCACTTGATGTTATATTAGTTTTTGGGTGTGCAAAACCATAGCACGCTAAAATTGAAACTTTGTGCGACAAATGCGTTGTTGATTGTGATTTTGCCGCTGAACGATTATTATAACGCCTCCTAACCCCCTCATATTTTTGCACCCTTTAGCAAGGTGCATCCGGCCTTGGAGTAATAATGAGTAGCTACAAAGTTTTAGACGTCAATGACGATCTACCAATTCGCACAAAAGGTGCGGTTCACAGTGGTAAAGTACGTTCAGTTTACTGGCTCACCGATGAAGATAGTGCCCGATTGATCTCGGAAAAAGGCTACGATGTACCAAAAGGTACTGAGCTTGCGATCATGGTGATCTCAGATAGGATCTCGGCATTTGACTGTATTTGGCAAGGCGAGAATGGCTTAAATGGCGTGCCTGGTAAAGGTATTGCCTTGAACAGTGTGGCAGCACATTGGTTTAAGTTGTTCGACCAAGCAGGCCTTGCTGGTAACCATATTGTCGATATTCCACACCCATACGTTTGGATCGTTCGTAAAGCCAGCACCGTGAGAGTGGAAGCCATTGCGCGTCAGTATATTACCGGCAGTATGTGGCGAGATTACGCCAAAGGTGAGCGTGAGTTTTGCGGTATTGAATTGCCAGAAGGCTTAGTGGCAAATCAAAAATTGCCAGAGCTGCTGATCACGCCTTCAACCAAAGGTATCATTACCGGTCTTGATGATGTGCCTGCGGTAGATGATGTCAATATCACGCGTAAAAACATCACCGATAACTTAGCGGCATTTAACTTCAAGTCAATTGACGATGTCAGCAAGTATGAGCAGTTATTAACTGAAGGTTTTCAGCTCATTAGTGAGCAATTAGCGGGTCTAGATCAAATCTTTGTAGATACCAAGTTTGAATTTGGCTACGTCGAAGATACCGACGGCCAAGATAAGCTGATCTACATTGATGAAGTGGGTACGCCTGATTCGTCTCGCATTTGGGATGGTCCTGCATATCGTGATGGCAAAATTATTGAAAACTCTAAAGAAGGTTTCCGTCAATTATTGATCAATAACGTGCCAGATAGTGACGTCTTATTGAATAAAGACCGCATGAGCGAGCGCGAAGCATTGGCAAAAGGTTACAAATTGCCAGTGGATGTGATGATGTCTGTATCAGACACTTACGTGGGCATTGCGAGTAAAATAGTGGGTGAAAACCTGCAGATCCCAACTGATCCGCGTGGCGATGTCATTCGTATTTTAGATCAACAATATGGCTTGATCGATAACGCGTAATTCGCTTCATTTTAACCAATAAACAGCAATTTATGCTGTTTATTGGTTGTTATATAGCAAATGCCTTGCAATTACCCGTGTGGTCATTTTTACTTAAGGATAATGTTGCTATGAATCAAAAGGCAGGGTATGCCATTTCGTAAGCTGTGTAACCATCCAGCTTCTCTCATTACTTACTTATTAACGGGTTTTGCTGCTTTTTGCGTTCAAGCAAAGACGCTCGTCATCGTTGATCAGTTTGACCAACCTGTTGAAAATGCCGTTATCGAGTTGCTTAACTATCAATCACAAACGCCACCATCAGACATTGCCGTGATGGATCAGGTGGATAAACAGTTCTCCCCTAAGTTGTTAACCATCGTTGCAGGGCAACAAGTTTCTTTTCCGAACAGCGATGATATTCGCCACCATGTTTATTCGTTTTCTCCTGCCAAGCCATTCGAATTGAAGCTCTATGCGGGTACACCTAAGGCCCCCATTGTCTTTGAAAATTCAGGGGTTGTGGTTCTGGGCTGTAACATTCATGATTCTATGGTGGGTTATATTTACGTCGGTCAGAGTCCAGCAACCTTTGTGTCGAACGCACAAGGTGAAGTCTTGTTACCTGAAGATGCCAGTGAATATCTACTTTGGCACCCAGAGCAAAGCGACAATATTGATGAGCGTCGCACGGTGAGTTGGCAAGCCGGCCATAAGAAAAATAAGGTGAGTGTGGATCTCGTCACACCTGCGCCTCGCAATACCTTTGGTGAAAAATTTAAGGAGCATCATGGGCACTAGTTTAAAACAGCGCATTATATTTTTATGTGTTGGCTTAGTCTTGTTAAGCGCGATAGCCAGTTTGGCGAGTTTTTGGTGGTCAACGAGCCACTTTAACGAACGTCAAGTACAGCAAGATATTCAAGTTGCTCAAAATGTTTACCAACAATATTTGAAGGCAAAAGAGCGCCTGTTGGTGACTGCCGCAACGGTGTTGACGGCCGACTTTGGTTTTAAACAAGCTGTGGCAACACGTGATGCAGATACCATCAGTAGCGTACTATACAACCACAGTCAGCGCATCGATGCGGATCTCATGTTGTTGTTTGATACCCGTGGCAAACTTATTTCTGCGAATCAAAATAATGTAGCGCTTGCTGAAGACCCTACTTTGTTGATGAAGCAACTGTTACAGCAAGGTGATAACTCTACCTTTTTAGTCATTGGCGATAAGCTGTATCAAGTCATTCTACTGCCAGTAAAGGCGCCACGTACCATTGCTTACAGCATGGTGGGTTTTGTGATTGATACCGATGTTGCCAAAGAGCTGAAAGCATTAACTGGCATGGAGATGAGTTTTGTTGCTCACTCAACGGGCTTAAAAACCACATCAATAGAAAATCATCCACAAAATATTTCGTTGTTGGAGTTTATTGAAAACCAAAAAATAAGCCGTTGGTTTTGGCAAGACCCCGTTTATCGCAGTGCAGAAGTACCGTTAACCGCGTTGGAAAACAATCCCATTAGTGTGGTGCTCAGCGCAGATCTGTCTGAGCATTATCGCGAGTTTGATAAGTTAGTGTTTACGGTTATTTCTTTGTCACTTGGTACCATTGTTATTAGTTTTGTCACCAGTGGTGTACTGGCTAATAACTTAACCACACCATTGCAACAGCTAACGGTAATGGCCAAGCAATTTGCGCAAGGAAATTATCAGGCCAAAATAGCAGAGTCTCGGCCAAGCAAAGAAGTGTGTGAACTCGTTGATGCATTTCAAAACATGGGGGAAGACATTCAAACCCGTGAAGAAAAAATTAGTTTTCAAGCCCGTCACGATACTTTGACTGGGTTTTACAATCGTATGGCTGCGTTGGAAATGCTAGCTGAGCAACTTGATGAAGCTCGTTTATTTCATTTGATTGCTATCGACATTAAAGGCCTACGTCACATCAATGACAAGTTAGGACCTAGAATAGGCGACGGGTGTTTACAAGCGGTAGCCCAGCGTATTACCGACTTCACAGCACAAATTAACGGCTTTAATACCCGTTTGGGTGGAGATGAATTTTTACTGGTATTGGAAGCGCCTGTCGACACTTCAATTAGCCAATCGGTTTGCGAATTGCAAAGTGCACTCAGCGAGTGCTACGAGATCCAAAATTTAGATATTCATTTACGCTTTAGTATTGGCGCGATCAGTTATCCTGAACAGGCGCAAATGCCAGAAGATTTAGTTCGAAGAGCGTTGATAGCTGTAGATATGGCGGCGCAAGGCGGGCAGGATGTGTACTTCTATCAAGATGGAGAGGATGAGGCGCATTTAGAGCGCTTACAGATCATTGACGAACTTAAGCAGGCATTGCAAAGCGATGATGGCCAGTTATTTATGGCATACCAGCCGAAACTCAATATCAATAATGGACAGATAGACAAAGTGGAAGCGTTGATCCGCTGGCAACGTGCCAATGGTCAGTGGGTCTCACCTGAGTTATTTATTGATTTGGCTGAACAATCTGGTTTGATAGTGGAATTAACGCAGTGGGTTGTCAGTAATGTGGTAAAACAAGTGGGTATATGGCTGCATGAAGGTTTAACCATGAAAGCAGCCATTAATGTGTCGGCGCAAGACATCATAGATGAAAACTTTATACCACACTTAGAAAATATGTTGGTGATCCATCAGGTGCCAGCCAACCTTATCACCATCGAGCTGACCGAACGCGACATGATAGAAAATGAAGCACGAGGCATTGCTGCATTGAAGGCACTTAAGGCGATTGGCGCGATGATCTCATTGGATGATTACGGAGTGGGGCAAACTTCGTTAGGGCGTTTAAAGAGTTTGCCGATTGATGAACTGAAACTCGACAAAGTGTTTATATTAAAGCTCAACGAATCATACCAAGACCAATGTATTGTGCAGTCAACGATTACGCTTGGTCATCAATTGGGCTTTTCGGTGGTGTCTGAAGGGGTTGAAAACCAAGAGTCTTTACATTTATTGAAACAGATGCGCTGCGATTATGCACAGGGATACCTACTGAGTAAGCCTTTGCCTGCAATAGAGTTTATTAACTGGTTAGGTAATTACCATGAAGTGGGTTAGTGCATGTTTTTTATTCATACTTAGCTGGCAGGCCTTAGCGGCTGGCAAATTGTTAGCCACACCAGGGGTCTCGCAAATTGAGGGCAGTGCGGGTGGTGGCTTAGTGCCGTGGGCACAATTAGCTGGATATGCCAGCGAAGATGAATGGTCACTAAGTGGCTTTTGTTCTCGAGGCGACGTTAAAAACTACCGTCTTGACGTATGTGGGGTACAAGCCAATTTATTTGACCGTATGGAATTGAGTTACGCGAAGCAAGAGTTTGATGTACCCGCACTTAACACCGGCATAGAGCAATCTGTCAGCGCCATTAAGGTGAGATTATACGGTGATATTGTTTACAGTCATTGGCCACAGTTGAGCGTTGGGCTGCAACATAAATCACTCAAGGATGCGAGTATCGCTACCTTACTTGGTGCCGAAAAAAGCCAAGGTAACGATGTTTATATCGCAATGAGCAAGCTGCATTTAGGTGCGCTGGCCGGTTACAACTGGTTTTGGAATATCACGGCACGTCACAGTGACGCTAATCAAATCGGGCTGTTAGGGTTTGGCGGACCTCATGGCAACAAAACATGGCTATTTGAAGCCAGCAGTGCGGTTTTTTTATCACGACATTGGGCCATCGGCGCTGAGTTTAGAGAAAAGCCCGATCATTTAGGACTTGGAGAGAACCACTGGCGAGATGTGTTTATCGCTTGGTTTCCTAACAAACACTTTAATATTACCGCTGCCAAGCTGGATTTAGGTTCGATAGCTGGTGTTGATCAGCAAACGGGTTGGTATTTATCTGTCACGGGGTACTTTTAGATGAAGCTGTTTATGCGAGCTAAAAACAGTTGTTTGGCATTGCTGATGGTTGCACTGCTTGGTGCTTGCCAAAGTACGCCGAGTACCCTCTATCAACAAGTGGGCGCACAAGCAGGACTGAACAAGTTGGTTGATGCCTTTATCAGTCAAATTGGTCAAGATGAGGTGATATTTCATTATTTTAAAAACAGTAATGTGAGCCATTTTAGGGCGGGTTTTGTCGCGCATCTGTGTGATGTGCTAGATGGGCCTTGTGAGTACGGTGGTGATAACATGGTGCAAATTCACACGGGTATGCATATTCCTGAGCATGATTTTAACCACACTGTAGACTTACTGATAAACGCAATGAACGAAGTGGGCATTGCCCACCCCGTGCAAAATCAAATTTTGGCGCGCCTAGCCCCCATGCGCAGTGACATTATCAAGCGTTAACAATCTGTGTGAGCATGCTACTCGCTGCTTGTGTGATCTGTTCTGGCTTGATAGCTTCTATGATTTTCTCGTCGTTTAAACTACAGCTATTGCTGGTTAAGGCAATAAAGTGATGATTTTTTGGTGCGACTACCGACCAAGGCGAAGTACCAAAACCCACGACGGCCACACAAGGGGTATCAACCGCGGCAGCCATGTGCATCGGCCCCGAATCGATACTGATCATTAAATCGCAAGCGGCAATACAATCCACCAATTCGGTGAGGGTAGTTTTGCCACTGAGGTTTTCAACCGAAACCTTTTCTGCTGACAACGCATCGGTTAATACCTGATTGTCACTTTGTTCCGACGGATCGCCAAGTAAGTAGTAATGTACTTGATGCTGTTGTGATAAAGCTAAAAGTGTTTGCAGCGCCAGCGCTTTGGGGTAATGCCGAGGACCTTTATTCTGGCCGCCAAAATACACACCAATGGACAAAACGCCTTCTTGCTTGGTCACTAACTGTGTTTCGTCATAATGCAATTGTGGGAGTATATGTTCGCTAAACGGATGACCGTGGCAGTCATTGACCAAGCGGCAATAGCGCTGAATGTAGTGATGATTGATGTTGAGTTTTAATCCATGGCTCAAAAGTGGTGTGCGGCCATTTTGGCGATAGCCGAGCACACGTTTAACTCCCGCTAATTTACATAATACCGCTTCACCTAATGAGCCGCGAAATAGGACCGCCATCGCGAAATTATATCGTTTGAGAGACTTGGCCATTGACCACATTGAGTGTTTATCACTTCTGTCATAGCGCTTGTCGCTGATCACCTTGATTTGATATTGCTCGTCACGGGCAAAAATGTCACACATGTAAGGTCTGGCTAGTACATGGATCTCATTGTTGGGATAAAGCTGGTGCAGCATGGCAATGGCGGGGAGCGTATTAATGGCATCGCCAATAAATTTGGGTAACACCACCAAAATGGCACCCGTTACTTGGTTGGGATCGAGTTGTTTCAAAATAATGTCGCCATTGTATTGCGCTTATGAATAGTGATTAGTATAACTTGAGCGTATTGCGAATTTCACCCCTTGTTGGCGAATAAAGGATTTAAAATGAAAAACTTGAAAAGCTGTGACTGGCTTGTTGAAAATATAACGCAGGTGCAGATCTTGGATGCTGGCATTGCGCCAGTGGGCACATCCAAACCTTATGATCCGCCCGCCATTATCCAAGGTGCAAAGCGCTTTGATATTAGTGGCGCTTTTGCTGATCCTGAGAGCCCGCTTTCAAACACCATGTGCAGTGCCCAGCAGTTTCAAGCCAATGTGCGTCAACTGGGTATTGATGACAGTGATACTATAGTGGTTTATGACGACTTGGGCTTATTTAGTGCCGCGAGAGCTTGGTGGATGTTCAAGAGCATGGGGTTTGACAATGTGTATGTGTTGGATGGCGGCTTAGTGCAATGGCAAAAGTTGGCACTGCCTACTGCACAACATTATGCGCAAACGACGGAAGTTGGAAATTTCATAGCTAAGCCAAGAGTAGGCTACTTTATTAATAAAGATAAAGTATTGTCCGCGATTGAAGATGAATCGGTTTGCGTGCTAGACGCAAGAGGCGCAAAACGTTTTAGCAGTGAAGACCCAGAGCCGCGCGAAAATATGCGCAGTGGCCATATTCCAAACAGTAAAAATTTACCCTATAAGTCGATACTGGATGAAAACAGTTTGGTTAAACCTGTGCACGAGTTACAAGCACTATTTGATGGTTTAAATATCGGCGATCAAGCACTGCAGTTTAGCTGTGGTTCAGGCATCACCGCCTGCATGCTGGCATTGGCCGCCGACGAATGCGGATATACCAACCTGAGTGTCTATGATGGTTCGTGGAGCGAATGGGGCTTACCAAGTGACTTGCCGGTTGAAACGGGGAATTAACAGCTAATTAAATGGGCAATGGCGGCAGCCATTGCCGCAGCAACTACCACGTTTTAGATGTGCCCAACGGCTCATTACCAGCAGGCCATTTTCTATGTCGTAATCTAACCCTTCGACAGCGGCTGAATGCTTATATGGGCGAGCCAAATCAAGCTGAGCTTTAATAGGTTGGGTGCTTATGCCCTCAATATGTGCTCTAATTGCTTGGAGCAAACAACTTCGGCATAAACATCCAGATACTTTGCTAACTGGCAATATATTGGGCAATGCCATGCACCAGCACTGCGCATCGGCGCTACACTCAAGTGTTTGACCACATTTAGAACAAGACATATTTTTCACCATGAATAACAACTCGACAGATCTTAACACAGCTCACTATCAAGATTTAGCAACATTGGCGCGTTTAGAGGCTGATTATCAGCAAGTTTACGGGCGATTAAGCGCTTACTCTCAAGCGAATGTGGTCTATATCCTAAGCAATGACGACATCTGTGCAGCACTGACACAAGTGATGCAAGGTATGGTTGATATTGATGAATTAGACATGTGGGCGGGTTTACTGGAAATGCGTGGCGATATTGATCACAGCCAAGTTGAGGGGGTGTTATATGCACTGGCAAACCCCGATCAAATGGGGGACCTTACCCTCGAAAAAGTGAGCCAGATGCTCACCCTATTAAAAGAAAAATAAATAAGGAATATGAATTAATGCCACTCAATCCCAAAGCAATCCAACACCATTATCAAGATGAACACTTTACTTTGCATGTGATGCAGCCAAAGTTTAGCGAGCCGGACTATGCGTTGGTTATGCGCAATCAGGCAAGGCTTCGTGAGCTTTTTGTGGGGCAAACCGATTGGCCCAAGCCGGATATGACGCTGGCCGATAATACTTCAGCGATGAAACATCATTTACGTGAGTTTAATGAAAATATTGCGTATGGCTTTTGTGTGTTCGATGCCGATGATAAAGAATGTATTGGTACTGTGTATATTGATGCCAGCGAGGTTGACGGCTATGACTGCGAGCTGCACTACTGGCTAGATGAAAGCTTGCTTAAGCTTGAGCCTATTTTAGAAGAACGAATGCTAACATGGCTTAAAACTCAGTGGGGGTTTGAAAACCCTGCGCTGGTTGCCAGAGCAATACCACTAGAGCAGTGGCAGGCAATGAAAGCATAGGGTTTTACACGCTACAAACTTACTTGTCACAGGTGTCGAACTGCCATAGGATAATGGCAACAGTTAAGTCATTGATTGTAATGTACAAGGAACTACGCATTGAGCAAAAAACAGAGCCATAATGACCAACCTACCGCACAACCTTGCGAATTTTTGGGTACAGAGAAATTTATCACCAACATTTCACACGACATTATCCATTCCGATAGCCCCAAAACCATAGCCATTACAGGGTATTGGGGGAGCGGTAAAACATCTTGCTTAGCGGGTGCTTATAAAGCTGTGACAGGTGCTGCTCCAGTAGAATTTGCAACACACAATGGCGATGAAGAGGCGTTCGATGGTGAATGTGTCGGTATTTGGTTTGAAGCCTGGCGTTATCAACATGAAAAAACACCGATTGTTGCGCTATTACATTGTATTCAGAGGCACTTTTCAACAAGCACCAAGTTTATTAACTCGGCAGGAAAATTAGCGAGTATTTCTATATTAGGCGCACTTTCGGTGATTGATGGCGTGATGAAAAAGGCCACGGGGGCTACAGGCTTCGATAAAGTGCAGGCAATGGGTGAAAAGTACGAAAAAGATCATTTATTAACTCGACTCGCGCCAGATCAAATTAATAATGCATTAACCGAAGCTGTTAAAGCGCTCATTGGCGAAAAAAAGAAAAAGCTGGTTATTTTTATCGATGATTTGGACCGCTGTGAGCCTGAAATGGCCTATAAATTACTAGAAGGGCTGAAACTCTATCTAAACATTCCTAATTGTACCGTGGTGATGGCCATTGACCAGCAACAAATCGAGCGTTTTTTACAAAAGCAGTTTATCGATCTAGTGCCTGAACAACAGGTACAGGCGAAGAGTCAATACAGTTATTTGGGCGTAGAGTATTTAGAAAAACTATGCCAAGAGGCACACCGATTACCAATGCCTTTGCATCAGCAGAAAACGGATTTTTTTATGGAGCATTTAGATGAGTTGCATAATAGCCATCCGGATCAGAGGTTTTTAGAGGATCTAAGAGTGATTTTGGATCAATACGATTGCTTACCTGCAAACCCTCGACGACTAAAAATGATCAGTAATCGTGTGGCTAGCTACTTACGTAAGGTACAAGCAAACAAGCTCATTAGTCCTGAACAAAGTGATAGGTTTTATGCTCAGTTTATCCCAATAGAAGCGGGAAAGCGTGAAGAGCTGTTATTGGCATGTGTGCTGATCGTAGCAAGTTTAGCGGTGAGTTACAGACGAATATATGAGAGCGTTGAGCTTCGAGATGATGGAGCGATGGATATATACGACTTTTGCAAAGCAATAAACGACGAAAAAGTATATGACAAAGCGAGCTCTGCATTTTATGAGCTAAATAAAGACCATTTTGATGCAAAAACTCAGACGAAGTATGAGCACCCTAGCGATTTGAGCGTATTCAAAATAAAGCCATTATTTGAAGATGAAACAGGGATCGCGGAACACTGCAATACACAACCAGAGGCTGTAAGTGATATTATGCACCAGCTTATCTGCCATTATAATTATCACTAGGCCGTATTATGTCTTTACAAGGTTCTAAATCTACAATGTCGCGATTTAGTCAATTTCCAGACTACCAAAAACCGAATCAATCCGAGTTTATCAGAGTTGGTCGTACACCTTTGTATCGCTATTTAGAGCAAGTGATAAAACAAGAAAGCTACTTGGGTAACCAAGGCTTAGAACTCGACGACAGTGATGGTGATAAAAAACGAGTACATATCGACCAACTCTATGTATTACCAAAACTGAGTAAAAAAAGGGTCAGTACCGAAGAGTTTGTTAAGGCTGAGGCAAAGCCCGATGAGCATGAGCCGTTAACATTACTGAATGTGGCAGATGTACTTAAAGATAATCCAAGAACGATCATTTTAGGCGACCCAGGTGTAGGTAAAACGACCTTAGTGCAGTGGTTACTGTGCTCTTTATGTCACTGGAGCGATAATTACGCTAAAAAACACCTGGGTGCCTTATTTCCGCTTAGGCTGATCACGCGTAATTTACCCACTGAACTATCGCCTATATCTGATCAGGCATTTATTGAACTTATTTTAAACTCGCAAGGCGACTCTCTCGCCGCGCTTATTTTAGATACTGAACAAGAGAAAGAAACACTATTACAGTTATTTAAATTGGGCCAAGTGTTACTGCTGGTGGATGGTTTAGATGAAATCAGTCAAGCGCAAAGTCAGTGGCTATCAAAACAAATCATGCAGTTGTTAACAGGTTACCCATCAACACGTTTACTTATGACCAGTCGGGTGGTTGGCTTTGATAATGAGCGGTTTTGGTTTGGTGAACAAGGTCGTGAACGGAATGTGATCCAAACAGGTAAGGGGCTTAATAAACAAAGCGATGATTTGGCTTTAGATATTGAAATTGATGAAACCAGAGCAAGTTGGCATCGTTTTTTTCACTCTGGTGCGGAACAAATGGATTTATTCAAAAAGCTAAGCCTACCCAGCGTATTTTATTTAATGCCATTTTTAGCAGAGCAGCGCGGGCGTTTTGCTAAAAACTGGGTGGAGCAGTACTTGCCACCGAATAAAGAGCAGCGCGATGAATTTGTTGAGAACATCACCGAAATTAACCAAGACTTAGCGCAATTGGATGCGCTGTCGCGTATTCCTGTACTGCTTAACTTGATTAGCTTTATTCAATGGCGCAGAGGTAGCTTGCCTCACGGTCGAGCGGAGCTTTATCGCCGCATTGTTGGCACCTACTTAGAATCAATGGACAAGGCGCGCAAACTCAAGTTTAAGCCAGAGACTGATTTTGACTATCAAGATATTCGTAACTGGCTGGGCAAGCTTGCGTATTGCATGCATGCGGGACAGCTTCCCTTACCAAAGCAACCCCTCAAAGCGCTGAGTGATGAAGAACTAGAGTATGCCCGAGAAGCACTACCTGAGGTCGGCCATGGGTCAATTCATAACATTTCTTTCGCTCAGCTTAAGTTATTTTTTGATTTGCAACTGACCGAGATTTTAGAAGTCGACGAAGTCGATAAATATAGTGCGCAGTTGATTGAGTATCTACAACGCCGTACTGGTTTTTTTATTCCCAAAGGTAATGATGCGGGCGATGAGGTATTTGGTTTTAGTCACTTATCGTTTCAGGAATATTTTTGTGCTTATTATATCAGCGTGCATTATGCCGAGATTAAGGAAGAACAAACGGTATTTGACAGCCTGATTGAGTCGACCAACCAAGCCAGTTGGGAAGAGATATGGCAATTGGTCTTTGAAGAATTTGCTGCACAAGGCAAAAATAGAAAGCAAGCGGATAAAATCTATCAGGCATTATTTCCAAAACAAGAAAGTTACTCTGATACGCGGATAGGCCTGGAAGCAAAAATCATCACTAATGTGGCTGTTAAGCTTTCTGACAAACAGATTGAATTGGTAAAATGCCACATCGCGTACACATATTTTAGTGCCGGGGTTTCTATCTTAGATTTAGATATAGAAGCTCATGAGTTATCTCTGGAAGTTGCAATGGATACAGAGAAGGTCATAGAACTGATGAGGGATAGTGAAGAGCTTTCTTGTCTTGCGATTCAAGACTTTTCTTGGCTAGGCAAGCTAAATAACCTAAAAAAGCTGATTTTGTTTGTTGATGGCGCTGATGGAATAGCACAATTACCTGATTTAAAAATTACTGAGCTTACATTATCTTCCGCTGTACCCCTTATATTACCTAGCATTAAACGTTTTTCTAGCTTGCGTATACTCCGGTTGTTTACACCAAACCTAAGAAATTTGGATATAGATTTGATGCCAAATACAATTGAGGAAGTTTATTTAGATCGACCAAAAGATGATGTTCTTAAGTCTTTATCATCATTTCCTAATTTAGTGGTGTGTGTAATTGCAGGGAAAACCATAGATAGTTCATTAACACTAGATAGAAGTTCTCTACTAAGGATAGGACTTGGACATTGTACAATTACAAGCTGGGATATTTTGTCTAACCTTGAAAAGCTTCAAACGTTGATATGCTCGCATTGTCATGTAGAGTCAGTGAATGAGTGGCAATCGCTTTTAAACTTATCAGAATTAGAAAAAGTTATTTGGCAGCACTCACCAAAAAAAGAAGAGGAAAAACTACCTATAGCTTTGATAGAGGCACTGAAACACAAAGGTGTAGAAGTACAATTAATATCAACTTCATCGCAAGAAGAGTAGCACCTCCGTGCTACTCAATCACATCAACTACTTATGATACCCCAAGCACGCTTCCACCTCGTTTTTCGAGCCTAAGATCACAGGCACGCGTTGGTGGATCTCTTGTGGATCGATATCCAAAATACGCTGCTCACCGGTGTGTGCGATACCGCCAGCTTGCTCAACAAGCATGGCCATTGGATTGGCTTCGTAGAGTAAACGTAGCTTGAATGGCTTGTTAGGATCTTTAGTATCGGCAGGATAGGTAAACAAACCACCACGGCACAATACGCGGTGTACATCACCCACCATGGCGGCAATCCAACGCATGTTGAAGTTTTTACCTCGTGGGCCAGTATCACCCGCGAGCAAATCGTTGACGTAATTTTGCATCGCCGGCTGCCAGTGACGTTGGTTAGAGGCATTGATAGCAAATTCTTTGGTGTCTTCAGGAATTTTTGCAAACTCTTCAGTCAGCATAAAGCTGCCGTGGGTTTTATCCAAAGTGAAAATACGCGTACCTTTACCGATTGTTAAAGCCAACGTTGTGCATGGGCCGTAGAGTACATACCCTGCGGCAACTTGCTGATGGCCCGGCTGCATAAAAATAGTTTCGTCAGCAGGGTCGGCATCTTTTGGTGCTTTCATAATGGAAAAGATAGTGCCAACCAGTGAGTTAATATCGGTGTTTGACGAGCCATCTAGTGGGTCAAATGCCACGATGTAATCTGCATTAGGGTTACCCGCAACGGTGTAATCTTCTTCTTCCGAAGCGATGGCTTTAACGTAGCCAGACTCTAGCAAAATATCTTTTAATAACTGGTTTGATAGTACATCCAGTTTTTTCTGGGTTTCACCCTGAATGTTTTCGTCTAAAGTTGAGCCAAGCACACCAGACAGGGCACCTTGACCCACACGGAAAGAGATTTCTTTACAGGCCGCTAAAATTGTACGGATAAGAGACAATAGCTCTCGTGAGCAACCGTCTTCAATAAGCACTGGAGGGAGTCTACGCATAGTTTTTGATCCTGATAACGTTGTGGTGACAGTCATAAATGTGAGAGGTTGACTGACAGCTTCACTGAATTTCGTCTTAAAATGGCTGTGTTTTGTATACAATTTTATATACTGGGGTTAGAACAGCCATAAAAACCACTAATAACAAGGTAAGAATATGCGAAAAATAGGCACACTATCTTTCATTCTCTGTACTTTGCTGGGCACTATGATAACTCAAGCAGCCGCAGCAATTAAGCCCATTGATGAGTTTACTGATAAGTTAAATCGTTTTCCGGGTTACTACTCTTTTTATGCCGATACCAGCAACGGCAAAATCTATTTAGATGTTGATAAACTCAAACAACCTTTTCTACTTCAGCATAGCCTACCTTATGGGGTGGGTTCCAATGACATCGGCTTAGACCGAGGTCAGTTGGGGGGCACGTATTTAGTGCAGTTTGAGCGTTTTGGCGACAAAGTGATGTTGCGCGCCTTGAATAGTTACTATCGCGCAAGTTCCGACAACAAAGCTGAGCAGCAAAGCGTCAATGAAGCTTTTGCATCAAGTATTTTGCAAGGTTTTAAAGTGGTGGCGGAAGATTCAGATAGCGTACTTATCGATTACACCCCATATTTGTTATCGGATGTACATGCGGTGAGTCGCACGCTCGCACAACGAGAGCAGGGCAGTTTTAGCCTAGATCAATCTCGTAGTGCTGTGTTTATGGAACGTAGCAAAGCATTTGTCGAAAACACCGAACTTGAAGCTGTATTGACTTTCGCTGGCTCAAAGCCGGGTGAATACGTACGTCAAGCAGTTGCTGATCCTTATGCTATCACGGTGCATCAGCATCACTCGCTAGTGAAGTTACCGGATGATAACTACCAGCCGCGTAAATTCCATCCGCAATCAGGGTATTGGAGCATAGAGCATAAAGACTATTCGGCGCCTTTGGGTGAGTCGATGTTGGTGCGTTATATTCCACGTCACCGTTTAGCGAAAAAAGACCCCAGTGCTGCGGTGAGTGAACCGGTTGAGCCGATTGTTTACTATCTTGATCCAGGCGTGCCAGAGCCCGTGAAGACCGCATTGCTAGAAGGTGGAAAATGGTGGGATGATGCGTTTGCCGCTGCGGGTTATAAAAATGCATTTCAGATCAAAATCCTACCAGAAACAGCGGACCCGATGGATATTCGCTATAACGTGATCCAATGGGTGCACCGTGCTACACGCGGTTGGTCTTATGGTGCGTCGGTGATTGACCCGCGTACAGGTGAGATCATAAAAGGTCATGTGACGTTAGGTTCACTGCGCGTTCGCCAAGACATTTTAATAGCAGAAGCTTTGGCTGCACCGTTTGTTAAAGGTGACGAAGTTGTGAGTCGACTTCACGATATGGCTCTAAACCGTATTCGTCAGCTTAGCGCTCATGAGATTGGTCACACTTTAGGTATTGCTCATAACTTCTCAGCGTCGATGAAAGATCGTGCCTCGGTGATGGATTATCCACATCCTTTGGTAAGTTTTAATGCGCAAGGTCAACTAGATGTTACTCAAGGCTATGCAAAGGGCACGGGTCAGTGGGACACACAAGTGATCAAGTATGGTTACAGTGATTTTAGTCAAGCCGATGAAGCAAAAGCGTTAGCAGATATTTTGGCTGAAAACCGTGAACTCGGTCTGGAGTTTATTTCCGATAGCGATGCGAGAGCACAAGGTGGCGCACATCCAACGGCCCATTTGTGGGACAATGGTGCTGACTCTGCAGACGAACTTAAGCGTGTACTGAGTATTCGTCAGCAAGCGTTGAACACCTTTGGTATCAATAATATTAAAACGGGTGTGGCGTTATCGCAGCTTGAAGAAAAGCTAGTGCCACTCTACCTATTCCATCGCTATCAAGTTGAATCTGCCGTGAAGTTAATTGGTGGTGTGGACTATGACTATGAAGTGCGCGGCGAGCAGGTAGCAAAAGGTGCGCAAGTAGTGGCCAAAGAGGCGCAACAAAAAGCACTTAATGCATTGCTTGCGACGCTTGATGCACAACAGCTCCGTATTCCCGGTAGCATTTTGGCGCTGATCCCGCCAAAAGCATATGGTGAGAGCAAAACCCGCGAAAGCATTTATGGCAGAACGGGACTGGTACTCGATGCCATGGCGTTGCCTGAGGTGGCGGTCAATCATAGCTTGTCGCTGTTACTTAATGCACAGCGCTTAAATCGTTTGTCGCAGCAACATGCTCGCAGTGACAAATACTTAGGCCTAAATGAGGTAATGAACAGCCTGTATCGAACCGTGTTTGATGCAAGTGGCAAGAGTGGTATGGAGCAGAAGCTCACGCAACGCGTACAGTTCTTAACAGCAGCGCGTATCGCCCAGCTAGCTAGCTCGGATAACGTTGAGCCTGAGGTGCAAGCACAGTTACGTTATCAACTGATGCGCGTGGCTAAACAGTTTGATCAACAGTCATTGTTTAGTGATGTGAATGAGCAAACGGCATTTCGTCATGAACTTGCTCGACAAGTTCAGTCGTTCTTAGATAGTGGCAAATGGCCGGATGGTTTTAAAGCGATTAAAATGCCTCCGGGTTCGCCAATTTAAACGAGAAGATACAAACCACGCCGAGCAATGCTCGGCGTTTTTATAGGGGCTTATGCGTTTGTATAGCAGCTATTGAAGATGAGTTGGCGAATAATATCTTGCGCGGGCTTAATCTTCTCCATTGCCAAAAATTCATCGGGTTGGTGCGCTTGTTCAATACTCCCCGGACCCATCACAATGGTTTCACAACCCAGCTGTTGAATAAAAGGTGCTTCCGTACAGTAGTTTACGGCAACTGCTTGGGTATTAGAGAGCTTTTCTGCCATCCGCACAAGGGCGCTGTCGGTGCGGCCACTAAAAGCGGGAATAGGGTCATGCAAGTCAATCACTTCTACGCTGTTGGGGTATTGTTCGTTAATCGGCGCGACCGCATCTAGCAACAGCATCTGTAGTTGTTTGATACTCAAGCCCGGCAGTGGTCTCAAATCGATATGCAACTCACAACAGCCGCAAATGCGATTCGCATTATCGCCGCCATGAATGTGCCCTAAGTTTAAAGTTGGGTAGGGAATTGCAAAATCAGGTAGTGAATATTTATTCTTTAACTCTTCTTTCAGTTGTAATAAGTTTGCAATCACTTTATGCATCACTTCGATGGCATTGAGCCCTCTATCAGGGTCGGAACTATGTCCTGAGCGACCAAGGATACGTATTGCACTACTCATGTGCCCTTTGTGCGTGTATACCGGAGTCATATCGGTTGGTTCGCCAATCACACATTGTGCGGGTTTTAAATCAGTATGTTTCGCAATTTGTTGTGCGCCAGCCATGGTTGTTTCTTCATCGGCCGTCGCTAAGATGATGATGGGAGCTTTTTGCGTGTTTGATTGCGCATCTAAGCTTTGTATCGCATTCAGCACGAAAGCAAAAAAGCCTTTCATATCAATCGAACCAAGTCCATAAAGCTTATTGTCTAATTCTTTTAGTTGGAACGGATCATGGTTCCAGCGACTGTCATCAAATGGCACGGTATCGGTGTGACCCGCCAGCATCAGCCCGCCACTTCCTTCGCCTCGTTTGGCTATCAGATTGAATTTTCCAGGGGCCGAATCTAGCTCACTGATCTCTACGTTAAAACCTAAGTTTTCGCACCAGTTGGCTAATAGCTCTATGACTGGACGATTGCTCATGTTGAGTGTGGGATCGAGTGCACTGACGGATGGATGAGCAATTAATTGCTGGTACATAGCCAAAAAATTTGGGTTGGTCATAAAAAATCCAAAAATATTTATTTAAAGTATTTGCATAACAATTTAAAGGTGTTTAGTATGAATATCAATTCACTTTTTTAGCATAAATATTTCAGGTGCTGACATGCGACGATACTCATTCACCATTTAATTTCATCTTGACCCATAAACGCAATAGAAAAAGAGAGCTTTAGTAAAAATGTTGAATGTAGCCTTAGTAGGTGCCAGCGGATACAGCGGCGCAGAGTTAGCCAGTTTAGTAGCAAAGCATCCCAACTTCTCCCTGTCGGGTTGTTACGTGTCGGAGCAAAGCTTGGATAAAAACAAGTTATTGAGCCAGTTATATCCTGAGCATGGAGTTTTGCTCGACACGCCCTTATTGCCTCTAGATGACAAAGCATACCAAGACATTGAATTGTATGCGGATTATGTGTGTTTATGCACAGACCATAAAGTGAGCGTAGAGCTTGCACCGCGTTTTCTGGAAATGGGTAAAAAAGTATTCGATTTATCAGGTGGTTACCGTTTAGCCAGCAGTAGTGATTACGATACCTACTATGGCTTTAGCCACCCGTATCCTCAGTGGCTTGAACAAGCCGAATATGGCTTGGCGGAATGGAACGCACAAGCGATAGCTAAGGCGCAGCTTGTTGCTGTTGCTGGCTGCTATCCAACAGCCGCTTTAAATGCGCTTAAGCCACTTAAACAAGCCGGTTTAATCGCTGATGAAAAAATTATCATCAATGCGGTGTCTGGTGTGACTGGTGCAGGTAGAAAAGCCAGTATTAATACCCACTTTTGTGAAGTTTCGCTATCGCCATACGGTTTATTTAACCATCGCCATACGCCTGAGATCACTCAGTATCTTGGTCATGAAGTGTTATTCACGCCTCATTTGGGTAACTTCTCACGCGGTATTTTAGAAACCATTTACGTACAACTAAAACCTGAGGTAACGGCTAATCAAGTAGAGCAAGCATATCAGGTATTAGCCGATGAGCCGCTGATCAGACTTAAGGGTGCACAGCTACCTTCAATCAAGAGCGTTGCAGGTTTGCCTTATGTTGACATCGGTTGGCAACAACAAGGAGCGCAACTCATTGTTGTTGCAGCGATTGATAACTTACTTAAAGGCGCAGCAGGTCAGGCCTTGCAATGCATGAACCTCGCGAGTCAGTTAAAACCAGAGTTAGGCTTAAAGGGAGCTTGGTAATGCAAACTTGGGTGATCAAAGTCGGTGGCGCGGTATTGGATAAAGAAGATGCAGCCAAAGAATTATTTAAACAGCTTGCGAAAGTGAGTGAGCAAGATAACAGCAAGCAATTTGTGGTTGTACATGGCGGTGGTGCGCTGGTTGACCGTTGGTTAACGGATGCAGGCTTTGCCACAGCAAAACACCAAGGCTTGCGCATTAGTCCAAAAGAACAAATGCCTTACATTGTAGGTGCTTTGGCGGGCTGTGCGAATAAACAGCTTATGGCACAGGCTATCACGACGGGTTTACAGCCAGTGGGTTGCTGTTTATACGAAGCGGGCCTTTTTGCACAACAAAAGTTGAAAGCGTTGGGCCAAGTAGGCGAATGCATTGAAGGCGCACCGAGTTTATTAGCGGCCATGCTTGAGCTTGGTCGAACACCACTTGTTAGTTCGGTCGGTATCGGTGAGGACGGTCAATTATTTAACGTCAACGCCGATGAAGCTGCCGCAGCGATTGCCAGTCATCTCAATGCTGAACTGATTTTTATGACGGACGTTGAAGCGGTGCTTGATGCCAATCAGCAACCGCTACACCAACTTAATCAAGCGCAAATTGAGGATTTAATCGAAACAGGAGTGATTGTGGGCGGAATGGAGGTCAAAGTTAAGACCAGCCTTCGCGCAGCCCAACACTTACGACGTGGAGTGTATATCTCAAGTTGGCAAAAGCCAGAAAATCTTGGTGCGTTACTCGAAGGCGCACACGTTGGTACACAGATCACTCCATAGGAAAGCACATGATACAGCACTTTTTAACGGGTCTAGAGTTAGATCAAGCAAAGATTTTGAAACTACTACAACTTGCGCAAAACATTAAAAATCAGCCGCAAGAGTATGCCCATGCCCTAGCGGGTAAGTCGATAGTCACACTCTATGAAAAACCGAGTTTACGTACACGTTTATCTTTTGACATTGGGATCAACAAATTAGGCGGGCATGCGGTTTATCTTGATCAGCAAAATGGCGCGATGGGCTCTCGTGAATCGGTAAAAGACTTTGCGTTGAATATTTCAGCTTGGGCAGATGGTTTGGTGGCGCGTGTTAATCATCACAGTACCTTAAACACCTTGGCAGAGCACGCTTCTATTCCTGTGGTGAATAGTTTGTGCAACCTTTATCACCCGTGCCAAGCCTTGGCTGACTTTTTAACACTACAAGAAGTGCATGGCGATGTAAGCCAGCTAAAACTCGCTTACTTGGGGGAAGGTAATAACGTAACGCACTCACTGATGTTATTGGCGGCAACGCTTGGTACCGATTTTGTGGCAGTGTGCCCTAAAGGCCACTCTCCAGATGCGCAAATTGTCAAACAAGCCGAACAAATTGCAGCGGCTAACGGCGCATCTGTGTTGATCAGCGATCGTGTTGAAGCCGCCGTGGGTGCGAATGCCCTGTATGCCGATACTTGGGTGTCTATGGGTAACAATGCGTGCTTGGAGCAAGTTAAGCAAACCTTTATGCCGTACCAAATTAATCAATCGCTATTACTGCAAACGGGAGCCAGTACGGTACTACACTGTCAACCGGCGCACCGCGAATATGAGATCACCTCAGAGGTGATGGATGGCGAAAATTCAAAAATCATTCAACAAGCTGAGAACCGCATGCATGCCCAGAATGCGCTGTTGGTATCACTGTTAAATCCAAATTACGTGTAAGGAAGTAAAGTAAAATGAGCGAAATCAAAAAAGTAGTATTGGCGTATTCTGGTGGATTAGATACTTCGGCTATCGTGCCTTGGTTGAAAGAAAACTACGGCTGTGAAGTGGTGGCTTTTGTGGCTGACGTAGGTCAAGGCGAAGAAGAGCTGATTGGTGTAGAAGAAAAAGCCATTGCCTCGGGGGCATCAGAATGCCATATCGTCGATTTAAAAGAGCAGTTAGTCAGCGATTACATTTACCCAACATTAAAAACTGGCGCGATTTACGAAGGCACTTATTTACTCGGCACCTCAATGGCGCGTCCTATTATTGCCAAAGCGCAGGTTGAAATTGCACGTAAAGTAGGCGCGGATGCGTTGTCTCATGGTTGTACGGGCAAAGGTAATGATCAGGTACGTTTTGAGTCTTGCTTTGCCGCGTTAGCGCCAGATTTGAAGGTGATTGCCCCTTGGCGCGAATGGGACTTATCAAGCCGTGAATCACTGCTTGATTACTTAGCCGAGCGTAATATTCCATGCTCTGCATCGGCAACAAAAATTTATAGCCGTGATGCCAATGCGTGGCACATTTCTCATGAAGGAGGTGAACTGGAAAACCCTTGGAATCAACCGAGCGAACAAGTTTGGACCATGACGGTGTCTCCCGAGCAGGCGCCAGACAAAGCCGAGTTTGTATCGGTTGCCGTGGAGCAAGGGCAAGTTGTTGCTGTCAATGGTGAGCGCTATAGCCCTTATCTGTGCTTAGTTCAACTTAACAAGATTGCCGCGGCACATGGTGTGGGCCGTGTTGATATCGTGGAAAACCGTTTGGTTGGCATGAAGTCACGTGGCTGTTATGAAACACCAGGAGGCACAGTGATCATGGCGGCACTACAAGCGATTGATGAATTGGTATTGGATAAATCAAGCCGCAAGTGGAAAGAAACTTTAGCCAGCGAGTTTGCGCATTTAGTGTATGACGGTCGTTGGTTTACACCATTAAAAGACTCAATTTTGGCGGGTGCTGAAGCGCTGGCACAAGTGGCTTCGGGCGAAGTAGTACTCAAGCTATATAAAGGTCAAGTGAGTGCGGTACAAAAACAATCTATCAATAGTTTGTACAGCGAAGACTTTGCCACATTTGGTGAAGACGATGTATATGACCAGTCACACGCTGAAGGGTTTATTCGTCTGTTTTCACTTTCTAGCCGCATCGCGGCGTTGAATAAAAAGTCGTAATACAGAGCGTTAGGAGAAACATTATGGCGTTATGGGGCGGGCGTTTTTCATCAGGGCCTGATGCGGCATTTAAACAGTTTAATGACTCACTGCCATTTGATTATCAGCTGGCTGAGCAGGACATTGTTGGCTCAATCGCATGGGCGGGTGCATTGTTGCAAGTCAATGTGCTGAGTGAGCAAGAGCATCAAGACTTGATTGCTGCATTGAATCAATTACTTGAGCAAGTTCAAGCCAATCCATTAGAAGTGGCGGGCGCTGGCTATGAAGATATTCATTCTTATGTTGAAGCAAAACTGATTGAGCTAGTGGGTGATCTTGCTAAGAAGCTACATACGGGTAGAAGTCGCAACGATCAGGTTGCAACAGACTTTAGGTTGTGGAGCCGCCAAAGTGCTGAGCAATTATTGGCGGCATTGGGATCGCTAAAATCAGCGTTTGTTGATTTGGCAGAACGCGAGTTGGGTACGATTTTGCCAGGTTACACCCATTTGCAGCGCGCTCAGCCAATTTTGTTCAGTCATTGGTGCATGGCTTATGTTGAAATGCTTGAGCGTGATGAATCACGCTTGCAAGACGCCCTCATGCGCCTAAATGTTTGCCCGCTTGGCAGTGGTGCTTTGGCGGGAACCGCTTATCCCATAGATAGAGAAGTACTAGCCACCAATTTAGGGTTCAGTCACGCTAGTCGCAATAGTTTGGACTCGGTATCGGATCGAGACTTTGTGGTTGAATTGCTCAGTGTTGCTAGTATTTCAATGATGCATTTATCCCGTTTTGCTGAAGATTTAATTTTTTACAATTCTGGTGAGGCGGCATTTATTGAGCTTGCGGACAGTGTCACATCTGGTTCTTCATTGATGCCACAAAAGAAAAACCCCGATGCGCTAGAGCTTATTCGTGGTAAAACGGGCCGCGTTTTTGGGGCATTTAGCGCTATGATGATGACGCTGAAAGCCTTGCCACTTGCCTACAACAAAGATATGCAAGAAGACAAAGAAGGCCTATTTGATGCGATGCCAACGTGGTTGGCGTGTATTCATATGGCTGAGGCATGTATTAAAGGGCTAAAAGTGAATGGTGATGTGACGCGTGAAGCGGCAAAAGGGGGGCATTCTAATGCCACCGAGCTTGCCGACTATTTGGTTGCTAAGGGAATTCCATTTAGAGAAGGTCATCACATTGTCGGTCAGCTTGTGCAAATTGCCATTTTACAAGGCAAAAGTTTAGAAGGCTTGAGTTTAGAAATATTCCAAGAGGTTTGTGCTGTTATTGAAGAAGATGTCTACCCCGTATTGGAGCTAGATGCCGGTATTGCTGCACGTCAGGCGCTCGGCGGTACGTCGGTAACACAAGTCGAACATGCAGTGCGTTCGGCGAAAAAAAAACAGCAGATCCTCGTTCGAGACGCGACGTTAGATGACGTGGATGCGATTGCCGCTTTAATTCAGCACTGGGCAAAAGTCGGCGAAAACTTGCCGCGTGCCAAGAGCGACATGATCCATTCAATCAACGAGTTTGCGGTCACCGTGGTTAACGGAAAAATAACAGGTTGTGCGTCGCTCTATATTTATGACACAGGACTTGCTGAAATACGTTCTTTAGGTGTGGATCCTCAAACACCGGTAAAAGGGCAAGGTATGCAGTTGGTACAGCACTTACTGACCAAGGCTAAAAAGCTTGCACTTAATCGCATTATTGTATTAACACGCGTTCCAGGATTCTTTACTAAACAAGGGTTTAGTTACTGCACCAAAGACACGTTGCCCGAAAAAGTGATGAAAGATTGTGATTTGTGTTTACGCAAAGATCACTGTGACGAAGTGGCGATGGAATTCATATTAAAAGCGGCAAAAGGTACGGTGATCCCGTGTAAATTTGTTGCTTAAACTCCCTGAAAGACGCAAAAAGGCGCTTGGCGGATCCCAAGCGCATTTTTTATTTCTAACCCTTTAATATTCATATCATTCCTAATTTCATTCTTTAACTTTTAGTGTCAATAAAATATTGGCCTAACCCTTGCTTTATATTTTGCATGTAACAAAAAGGTTAATTTTTCTCTCTTTCCAAAAAAGTTAATGAGGTTGAAATGAAATTACTAAGTAGAGTGTTCCAAAATGCTAAAAAATCAAATATGTCGCAAGATGCTGGTCAAACTTGTCAGCTATCTGATAAGGTATTAACAAACAAAGGGTTGTTGGGCAAAGTCTCTGGATCTCGAGGCGGCGGCGGCGTAGATCACATTTGTGAAATAATAAGACTGGGGTAACATGTTTTTAGAGTTTGGTGGACTAAGCCTTCATTTTGATACTATTGTTGTTATAGGAATGGTGCTTGCCTTTTTTTTCAATTTAGGCCTTTATCTACTCAAACTAAAACAAGATTTATCTTTGATGCTGACGTCTGGTTTGATGGCGGCATCTTATTTTCTAAGTAATCACTTTTACGAGCTAGCTGGTTTGGTCGAACATCGATACCTTGTATGGCTTGCTTATGACTTAGTGTCAATTGTTCTTATACATACTCTTCACATACAGCTAAAATGCAAATATAGCCCTGCATATTTTTATATTTTAATCGGTTTGACGTTAAATAGTATTTTGTTTGTCTCCATGCATGTGGATCGCGTTATTTATTCAAACAATGAACAGTGGTGGTTATGGAGCGCTTATAGCTTGTTAGTGAATATATTCGATCTAATGATGGTTGTCGCTCTTATTTTAAACAGGGATTTTTTACTAGTTATAAAATTAATGGATAAGTTGTATCTTAAAGTTAAGCGCTGTTAATGCTGTAGAGTTGTTTTATTTGTATGTTATGGTTTGATTTTAATACGTTTTTTGAGCGTTCTATAACGCTGCTTCTGATAATCTCTTTTTTATTTCAAACGTTTCAATTTTTTAGGTTTAAAGAAAAGAAAAGCTATTCTTTATTATTTACCTCAGGGCTAATTGCAGCATCATACAGTTTTAGTACTTTGAATACCTTTGGTTTTTTTTGGGGAACTGAAATTGAGTCATATTATATGTCCATGTACTTAATATGGGCTGCATATGATTTTCATCTGATCATGTCTTTGTTGGGTGTGCACTTTTTATTGAACAGAAGTATGAGTTACTCCTGTTGCTATAGCGTTTTTTTCCTTACTATGAATATGCTCTTATTCCCAGGGCAAGAGCATGAAAAATCACTTGCTATTCAATACCTTTTCTAGATAGCACTCGTTTCTAGCTGCTTTTAGCTGTTTAGCGCGTACACCTTTGTTAAAGGATGTCTCTTTCTTTAATAAATTCAATGCAATATGTCTTACACCAGCAAACACTTCTGCTGCTCCGTCGCGGCGTATACGGCAACCATCTTCATTCATTGCCACATCCAAACACCAATGAAGACTGTTCTCAATATGCCAATGCGCTCGTGTGGCTTCCGCTAGTCTTTGCGCACTCAAGTTCGCTGAGCTTATGTAATATCGATAGGTTAATTCACCTTGCTGTTGGTTATCCGATTTACGGTAAGACACTATCACGCCTACACTTTGTAAATTGGGCCAGCTAGCACTTGCGGGAATTTGAGCCATATCATGGCAGACAACAGCCGCTCTGAATTCTTCTCGACCTCGTTGATAATCTACTTCACTTAATAAGCTATCAGTCGCTATCTGGCGTGATATTTCTGGTTGCAAGAGTTGTTTCACTTGTTCAAATAAGTTGCCCTGATTGGCTTTGAGAGCCAGCAAGTAATCTGCTTCTTTTTCTACAATTTGCTTTGCAATTTCCTTTTGGCAGCCCATCGCATCAATCGTCACTAAGCAACCTTTTAGCTCTAGTAACTGTAGCAACTCTGGGATTGCGGTGATTTCATTGGACTTCGAGTCGGTCTTGCATTGACCTAACGTTACGCCATTTTCGCAGGCAAACGCACTGACAATGTGGATCGCATCTTTTCTATCTGGCTGTTTAAATGAACCTTTTAGCCTTTTTCCATCAATGGCAACCACACTGCCGTCTGTGAGTTCACTACAGCTTTGCATCCATTGAGAGAAACAGGCTTGAAACTGGGTCATATCAATACGACTTATAACTCTTGCAATCGTGTCGTGCCGCGGTACGCCGTTAGCTAACGCTATAAACTTACGTAACCAAGTTAGTTTGTCATGGGCAAACTCTTCAATTTCCTCCCAACCTTGGCAACCTGCGATTACGGCGCTGATTGTTAGAAACAGAATATCAAATAATGGATGTTGCACTTTACCTTGCTGGCGTGGGTCATCAATGGAAGAAAAGTGTTCGAACAACTTATTGGCTGACATAATTGTGCTGCTTAATCTGAAAAGCAGTATAAGATCATAAATTTATGTCAAGGTAAAGTTCATGATCTTGCCCTGCTCTTATTCCTGATGATGTATATTGATATGGCACTTTTAAAGCATACAGATTATTGGTGGTTTTGGGGGCTGTATAGTACTTTGGTAAAGATATTCGATTGTATCATAGTGGTTTCTCTTTTTTTAAATAAGGACTTTTTGAAGTTGTGCCATTTTGGCCGAGAGTTAAAAAGTATTTTAATTAGTCGACACTGAAAAACACTTAATGTATTGATCTTCTTGATGATCTAAACGATCTTACTATCCTCATTTTGCAAGGTTTGTTTTCTCACCCCTCAAAACCTTGCAAAATGGAGATTAAAAATGAAGCCAAAAGCGACCAACCATACACCACAAAAGCAGCTGTTCACGATCGAATTGATTGACCTCGTGGCGCCCAACCATGAACTGGTTAAATTGGCCAACATCATTGATTGGCAGCGTTTAGAAGCCGAATTTGGTCAACTTTATAGTGCAGATACTGGCGCATTGGGAAAACCCATTCGGTTATTGGCTGGATTGGAATATCTTAAACAAATTCATAAACTTTCGGATGAAAATACGGTCGCCATGTGGTGTGAAAATCCCTATTGGCAGTATTTTTGTGGGATGCAGTTTTTTACTCATCAGATGCCGTGTGACCCAAGTTCGATGGTTCGCTTTCGCAAGCGAATTGGCGAACAGGGTGCGGAATTGATGTTGTCGCTCACCGTCGATGTCGGACTAAAAGTCGGCGCGGTAAAAGAAAGTAGTTTGCGCGAAGTAGTGGTGGATAGCACCGTGATGGAAAAGAACATCAGTTTTCCAACCGACAGTAAACTGCTTGAACGATGCCGTAAAAAACTAGTCGACCTCGCCAAACACGCAGGTATCACACTGCGGCAAAGCTATGCGAGAGCAGGTGTGAAGGTCGCAAATTCAGTCAGTCGTTATGCGCATGCCAAACAATACAAGCGGATGCGTAAAGCATTGAAAAAACAAAAGTCGTATCTTGGCCGTGTGTTCCGCGACATTCTTCGTAAGTTAGATACCAACCCCTCAGCGGCGATGGTCGTTCAACTCCGCCAAGCTGAAAAACTGCTCAAGCAAGATAAATTCAGTAAATCGAAGCTGTACTCACTGCATGAGCCGCACGTTGAATGCATCGCGAAAGGTAAAAGTGCAAAACCGTACGAGTTTGGGGTAAAAGTCAGCGTAGCAACGACGGTGAAGGAACAATTTGTCCTATGCTGTCATGCCATGCACGGCAACCCTTATGATGGTGACACCTTGTATCGCACCTTGAAAATAGTCGAAGACGTCACCAACATTCGCCCGTTTACGTGTTTTGTAGACCGAGGTTATCGCGGTCATATGGCAGAGCGGTATGAAGTCTTTATCGCAGGACAAAAACGCGGTGTGACACCTGCGATAAAGAAAAAACTCAAGCGGCGCAATGGGATAGAGCCCATCATCGGGCACATGAAAAGTGATGGCCATTTGGGGTTAAACCGCTTGAAAGGCATATTGGGCGACAAACTCAATGCCATTTTAGCGGGTATCGGGCAAAACTTCAGAAAAATTCTAAGCCTATTGAGGCTTTTTTACGTCTGGATTTTATGTTGGTTGAAAATGTGTCTGAGTTGGAAAAATCGGACAAATATCGAATTGTCTAGCTAGACTTGCAGTGGATGAATTGGGAACGGAAAGGCTCGGTTAACTGGAAAGCCGAGATTTTCAGAATCGACTAATTAAAATGTGAATTTATACAGTTAAAATGATAAACGCTATTTTCATATTTGATAATATGTGTGAATTCAAGGTCGAAGTAGACTTTCTCTGCACAGTTGAAGTTAGATGAATCGCTAAGCAATCTCATTTTTTGCTGTTTTTAATGTGCGTAACCTTTAATGTATTTCATAATGCAGACTCACTTTGAAAGCATCTTGCTTAGTTAGCATTGTGTTATCTTTTAATTTCATTGAGAATTAACCATTCTCAGCCTTTTGCATGCTACACATAGACTTTTATTTCAATGACTTTAAAAAAATTCTTTTTTTATGATCTAGCAGACATTCTACTCATGGTTAACTTGGCAACGATGACAGTTGCATTTTTCTACTACTTATTTTTTAAGAGTGGGAAATGTGAAAACAGAGGCTCTTTGCTGCTGACATTAGGTTTGACAACCATATCTTACAGTATGTCTTTCACTGCTTGGGAATGGCACGTTACGCCATTCATTATGAACCCATATATATTGTGGATGATTTATGACGTAGAGTTGTTTGCTCTGCTGTGGGTATTGCATAAGGTTTTAGGGCTTCGTTATTGTACTGCATTCTTTTATTTATTGGTGTTTTCTATCGGGAACAACATACTTTATGCACTGATGTATGTGGATCAAGCGATACTGGGAGAAAAGGAAGCTTGGTGGTTTTGGTATGTCTTTGCTGCGCTTGGAAAAATATTTGCAGTATGTATTGGTGTCGGCATGTGTACAAATAAGGACTTTTTAAAACTAAGCGTGCTCAAGCAAAAGTTGTTTGCATTGTTTGCTCGCCCCAAAGGGGTGGATGCGCAAAAGTAAAACATAAAATGACTGTTTTACTTTTGCTATTTTGTTCATTAAAACTGGTATTCCCAGCTTAATTTAACCGCGCCTTCGGTGTCTTCATCTCGCCAAGCGCTGACACTTGCTTTGAGGAGACCTTTTAATAGGCCTTGCTGATAGCCGACTTCAATTAAACTACGCTCGGTATTGAGTTGTTCAAAGTCAATATATTTAAGCTTTACAAAGCCGCCAACGCCAGACATTCGATGGTAGTTACTAGCCAGCGTGATGCTTTTTGCCTGTGGACCTATTGCGGCCCCAAGCCATTGTTGACGTTGGGTATATTCGCCACCGCCTTGTTCTGTCGCAAATTGACATTGAAAGCTAGGTTGTTGCGCTTTGCAGTCGGTGACGCCATCAGTGTATTCAATATAGCTTTTGATGCGATAGTCCTGATTACCGATAAAATGTTCAATACCAAAGGTGTATGACGCTTCATCAGGCAAAATACCTGAGTCATTGTTACCTGCAGCTTCAGCATAAACCGCTAAGGGTATGGAAAATAGACTGCCAGAGTATTTAGCATCAAGGCTACTTAAGCGCTGTTTTACGCGTGGTTTTTTGTCGAGTGTTGGTTGTTCGAGTACAAAATCGCTTGCAACTGTACTAAAGGCCAACTCCAATCCCTTGATTGGGGAGCTGGATAGGCGCAGTCCCCATAAATCACCGCTGCGGGTATCGGTAAAGTTTGGTCTCTGTTTGGCTTTAATTGCGGTCAATTGCCATGGGCCAACAAACGAGAACAAACTTGGACCAGCATAATTACTATTTGCACGACTTAAGCGTATTGCTTGCATTGGCGCGGCATTGTTTGACAACATCAATGCGTTTTCATTGGCCGGTCCCCACCAGTAATTGATTCGCTCCGCACTGAGTGACCAATTGCCGAACAACAAGGCTAAATGGCTACCGTAGTGGTTTATCTCTTTCTCGTCGAGGGCGTTGTCTGTGTAGTTGACCTGCACCTTAGCGCTGATGCTCTTTTTTGTAATAATGCTGTAACTCTCAATACTTGTTTTGGCAGCATCACGCTGTCCAAAACCATCAAGCGTTTCAGGTTGACTGTCATAAAGCGCCTTAATACTCGAATATTCATGACGCTTCGCTTGCACTAAAGCATGACGCACATGCGCTAAAGCAAATTGAGCTGGTTCAGGTACGTTTTTTGTTTCAATCACCGCTAAATCTTGTACTATCCCTTGCCATAACAATGGAAATTGCGTAACAGGGCGACTGATCAGTCTGTAGCTGACGAGTAAATCGATAGAGTGTTTGAGTTCAACTTCTTCCGTACTTATCCAAGGGCTCGCAATACTTTGGGTACTCAATGCCAGTGCTAAACTCAAAGTCAGATTTTTGATTTTCATCCGTGTAATTTTTCCTGTAAAGCTTTGGCTACAATGGGATGAACAAATTCACTAACGTCACCTTTATGTAGGGCCACCTCTTTAACTAATGTTGATGAGATGAAAGAGTTACGTTCTGAAGGGGTTAAAAATACGCTTTCTAGGTCGGGATTTAACCTTCTATTCATGTTTGCCAACTGAAATTCGTAATCAAAATCAGACACGGCGCGTATGCCTCGGATCAAAACATTGGCTTTTTGCTGTTTTGCTAAATCGACCAAAAGCCCAGAAAAACCAATCACTTTGACGTTCTTGTGTTCGGCCAACACTTGTTCGGCTAAGGAGACTCTTTGCTCCAATGAAAAGCAAGGCTGCTTGTTGGGATTATGAGCAATCGCTAGTAAAACGACATCAAACATTTTGGCAGCACGTTTAATCAAATCGGCATGGCCATTGGTTAATGGGTCAAACGTACCTGGATATAAAGCGGTGACTTTCATAACACTACATCGTTAAAAAATTTGCTCTATGGTAGCAATATTTTACAGACATTTCACTGGTCTGCTTTGCACATTAGGCGCTTATATCATATACCCTTTAGTGCTATTTTCACTTTCGCGGATTGGCTATACTGGCCCAGTTAGCGAAACGAACATCCTAATATTTAACGCGTGTCATAGAGAGCAGGATATGAATACCAAGGAAAAAATTATTCGTACCAGTATTGCGCTGTTTAACCTACATGGTGAACGTGCAATTACCACGAATCATATTGCATCCAATCTGGGGATAAGCCCAGGGAACTTGTATTATCACTTTAAAAATAAAGAGGATATCATTCGCAATATCTTCACCTTATATCGAGACCACTTGAGTACTCACTTTAAACCTTTGAATACTGAGTTTGAGCCGCTCGAGCAACTAACTAAATACCTTGATTCATTGTTTGAGCTGATGTGGCGTTATCATTTTTTCTACGATAACCTCACCGATATATTGGCCAGAGATGGTGTGTTGAAAAAACAATACATTGAGTTCCAATCTGACCTATTTGCTCAAGTGCGTTCAGTGGTGATTGGGTTAAGAAATAGTCATGTTATCGACATTAATGACGATGACGCGGCAGAGCTTGCGCATATGCTAAAGATGACAGTAAGCTTTTGGACGCCTTACGTTAAAGCACGTCGTATGACAGGTGTCCTTGAGCAGCAGGATATCTATAACGGTATTGTCAAAGTCTTGATGTTATTCAAGCCATATTGTACTGAGTTAAGTGTCGCAAAAATTCAACAATTACAAACACACTATCAAGAATTAGCTGATCAATCTCTCCCCAGTATTGCCTAGATAAACAAGTTATTGGTTTGTTTATTTCCTAGACGCATAGAAATTTGCTATAATCGCGCGCCCGATGTTCCGGCGCGCATTCGCCCGCAAAAGAGTTATTTTTCTATGCTTAAATTTATCGTCAAACTACATCCTGAAATTGCTATCAAGAGCAAATCAGTCCGTAAACGCTTCACTAAACTATTAGAGAAGAACATTGAAATCATCTTAACTCGTTTTGATGATCAGGTTAAGGTGAAAAATAACTGGGACAATATTGCGGTAACAAGCAGCAGTACATGCGAGAAAACACGTGCTGTTTTTATTGATAATCTAAAACGTATTCCTGGGATAGTTCAGTTTATAGAAGTACAAGAAACGCCGTTTGAAAGCCTTGATGATATATATCAACGCACGCTTGAACTGGCTGGACATACCATAGAAAACAAAACATTTTGTGTGCGTGTGAAGCGCAATGGTCAGCATGACTTTACATCGAGTGATGTTGAGCGTTATGTGGGTGGTGGCTTAAATCAAAATGTACCGGGTGCAAAGGTTAAACTAAGCAAACCCGACGTAACCGTAAAAATTGAGATCAAAGGCGAGCTTGCCTACATCGTCACACACACGCACTACGGCATTGGCGGATTTCCATTACCAACTCAAGAAGAAGTACTGTCTTTGATCTCGGGTGGATTTGATTCGGGTGTTGCGAGTTATCAGATGATCCGCAAGGGCGCACGTACGCACTTCCTATTCTTTAATTTGGGTGGTGCTGCGCACGAAATTGGTGTGAAGCAGGTAAGCCATTATTTGTGGAAGCGTTTTAGCTCAACCCACCGTGTTAAGTTCATCAGCGTGGACTTTGAACCGGTTGTAGCTGAAATACTTGAGAATATTGAAAGTGGGCAAATGGGTGTGGTCCTCAAACGCATGATGATGCGAGCGGGAAGTAAAATTGCGGAAAAATACGGTATTCCTGCACTGGTCACTGGTGAAAGCATCGGTCAAGTATCGAGCCAAACGCTGGCTAATCTTAATGTGATTGACCGTGTAACGGAAACGCTGATTGTGCGTCCGCTTATTCAACACGACAAAGCCGATATTATTAAGATCGCCCGTGAAATTGGTACCATAGAAATGGCTGAAGCCATGCCAGAATACTGTGGTGTGATCTCTAAAAAACCAACAGTTAAAGCAAAACTCGACACGATTATCGCTGAAGAACAAAAGTTTGATTTTGATGTGCTTGATACAGTAGTCAGCAATGCGGTAATTAAAGATATTCGCGACATTGAATCGGAAGCCAAAGAAGAAGTGAAAGAGGCTGAAACGGCTAGCGAATTGCCTGAAAATGGTGTTGTACTTGACATTCGTTCGCCGGACGAGGAAGACGCTAACCCCTTGGAAATAGAGGGTGTTGAAGTCGTGCATTTACCTTTCTTCCGCCTTGCGACTAAGTTTGCCGATTTACCGCAAGACAAAGAGTACTATTTATATTGTACTAAAGGGGTGATGAGTCAGCTGCAAGCGTTGATCCTGCATGAAAATGGCTTTATGAATGTTAAGGTTTATAAGCCAGAGTGATGAATTAACTCAAGGTTGTCACTTACACATTGAAAGCCGATTTATATCGGCTTTTTTAATGTAACGACTTAACCTGTTTAAGTAGTTGCAGGTTATATGGTGTGGTGATGTGGTGTTGCTTGCCGAGCATGACAATGTAACCACAGATGGCTTCTATTTCTGTTGTTCTACGGTTTGTGACATCCTGTAGCATAGAAGAGGCATTAAGTTGCGTGCGATCCATCACCTGATATGCAGTTTCTAACGCCTGCCAAAGGGGTATGTGAACGCCTTCAAATTTAGCGACAGTGCACGCTTCATTCAGCAAATTGATCACTGTGCCCGCAAACTGCGGTTTTCTGAGCGCCCCGTTAGGGACTCGATGAATGGCAGTAAGGGGATTAATCGCAATATTGACCAGTAGTTTTTGCCAGCGTAGCAGAGTGATATCGTTATGAATCGCACTGGGGTCAAAGATCTCTGTAAAAAAATCGTGATAGATTTGCTCGATATTCGCCGCAGCCAGCTTGTTGCAGGCACCAAGATAAGTATCACCATTGCCCGTTGCTTTCACGTGGTTAGTTGCCAACTTCAAAGCACCCATTGAGGTACTTATGAAATAGAGCCGCTGATTTGGCTTCAATTCGTTTTTTATTGCGTTGAGATCTTGCATACCGTTATGCGAAATAAAGAGGCTCGCATCTTTTTGTAAATAAGGCTGAATGTCTGAGAATGCTTGCTGTAGTTGATAGGCTTTGACGCAAATAAAACAGTGAGAAATCGAAGTTGAAGCCAGTTGATTAGCATCAGCAAGTGTATAGGAGGCGTTTATTTTGGTGGTGTGGTTATCTAGCGTGTAAAGTAGCTCGTTTATCGATGAATGTCTGCCAATTACCATGACGGTGTGCCTTTGACTTAGCTTTTGTGCAAAGGACAGTCCAATCGCACCGGCCCCCACAATATGAACATTAGCCATGTTTTTTAAGGCGCCACTTGTATATTGCAGAATAGGTTAAGTAATAACTGAGCGCGCCGGCAAAGTCGGCGACAAAGTCACCTAATGACGCTTCTCTGTAGGGGAGGCTGTCTTGCATCACTTCAATGCCAATGCCATAAGCGGCTAACAACACCAACTGCGCTATCATCGGCCATTTAAATGCGTGGTGCATGATAAATGCGAGGCCAAAAAAAATGATAAAATGAACGACTTTATCGGCATGCTCAATGCGTACACCAGAATGTTGAAATTCTTTAGCAAATAAAAAGGTGCAAATAGCCAAAGTGATTAACAGTAATACTTGATAAACCCGTCTTGTCACAAAAAGTCCTACTAAATGATGAGCTACTAAATTGGGGCCAGTATATCACTGAAAACTGGCTGGTGGGTGAATATCACATTTTTACCCACATTCTAATTTTGATTGATATAATTGCGTTATTCATATTTTAGGAGAGTAACATGCCTTCTTTTGACATTGTGTCTGAAATCGAAATGACAGAAGCAAAAAACGCGGTTGATAATGCCAATCGTGAACTAGAAACACGCTACGATTTTCGTGGTGTTGACGCCTCAATTGAACTGACAAATGAGGTGATCACTTTAAAAGCGGAAGCCGACCCACAAGTAATGCAATTATTTGATATTTTAGCTAACAAAGCATCAAAGCGTGGTCTTGATGTGTCGAGTCTTGAATTAAAAGACATTGAGCGTTCAGGTAAAAATGTATCTCGTAAGGTTGCTTTGAAGCAAGGGATCGACAAAGACATGGCCAAGAAATTGGTTAAATTGATCAAAGATTCAAAAATTAAAGTACAAGCCGCTATTCAAGGTGAAGAAGTGCGCGTTACGGGTAAAAAGCGTGATGATTTGCAAGAAGTGATGCAATTAATTCGTACTTCTGAATTGGGTCAGCCGTTCCAATTCAAAAACTTCCGCGATTAATTCTTTTTGCTCGCACTCTCGGTGTTGTAATAGAGCGCACGCATACTGAAGCAAGCTAGATATATAGCTTGCTTTAGAATTCTAGACGTCCATTGACAATCATTTCTAAAGTTCGCACAATAGCGCCTCTTTTCAAGGTGCTTGGCTAGATGATCTTAACGATCACACTTGATCATGACGTTATCAAAAATAGCTAAGATAATCGGGAAGTTGGTGACAATCACAGGCGTGAGCGAAATCCAGCACTGCCCCCGCAACGGTGATGCCCCTATGGGCTAAGTCCGGAGACCGGCCTTGATGTACTTTACTTGTTTTACTTGTGCGGTGGGCGCAAGTTTGGGGAAATCATGCACAACAAATCTATTTTAGCAGTGGCTGTACTCGCCGCTGTGTCATCGTCTGTATCTGCACAAACCGACACGCAAACTATTGAGCGTATCACGGTCACAGCGAACAAATTTGAACAACCTATCAATAATGCCTTAGCTACAGTAAACGTGCTTGAGCGTATACAAATTGAAAAAAGTAATGCCCGCGATTTACCTTCTTTGCTCAATACCATGGCAGGTGTTGATGTCGTTAGAACCGGTGGTTTTGGCCAAACAGCCAGTGTATTTTTGCGTGGTGCTGCAACCAAGCATGTATTGGTGTTAGTGGATGGCGTACGTGTCAGTGATGCGAACTCTGGTAGTGTGTCGTTTACCAACATTCCAGTAAACAGCATTGAACGTATCGAAGTTGTAAAGGGCGCGAGAGCCGCCATTTATGGCTCTGATGCGATGGCTGGGGTGATTAATATCATTACGCGTCAAGCACAGCAGCATGAAGTTGCTGTGACTACCGGCGGCCATAATTATGTGAACTACCAGCAATCGGGTAAGTTATCTTCAGACGATTTATCTTTAAGTTTTAACCTTGGCTATGAAGATACTGATGGCTATGACGTAAAGAGTAAAGATCCTGCCGCACCACTGAGCAAAGATCATGATAGCGATGGTTATACCAATAGAAATTTAGGGTTTAACTTAAATTATGATCATGAAACTTTGGGATCATTATCGGCAATCGCACAGTACAGTGAAGGTGATGGTGAGTATGATAACGCATGGGGCAATGATGCTTATGCGTTTGAAAACTACACGGGCCGATTAGCTTGGAAAAAGCAAGTTGATAAATTAGTTCACCACGCCAGTGCAAGCTTCTCTCAGCAAGAGAACACACAAACTGGCACACCAAAGCATGACGTGTACAGCACGGAACGCGTAGAGTTCGAATATAGAGCATTATACAACGTCAGTAATGCGCTCAAAGTCAGTGGTGGCCTCAATCAGCTAACCGAAGATTTAGGAAATGCGAGTGCTGAGTTTACGCATTCAGAGCGAACCAACAAGGCGGCGTTTATCGGTGGTTTTTATGATGATGGTACGTTGTTAGCAAATGCGGTGATAAGAACTGATGACTATGATTTTCATGGCCGCGACACAACTTATACCACGGGCTTTGGTTATGTTGCCAATAAGTATGTTACGTTTAGAATCAATCACGGTACGGCTTTTAGAGCGCCAACTTTAACCCACGCCTTCGTTAAAAACAGTCCTTGGTATTTGCCAAATCCGAATGTAAAACCGGAAGAGGCGAGTAATAACGAGCTAGGGCTATCAGTGAAAACAGCAAGTGGTCGTTTCGATGTTGCCGTGTTCCAGAATAAGATTGATAAAATGATCATCAGCTTGCCAAACACTTCGGGTAAGTACATAGCGCAAAATGTCGAACAAGCCACCATGAAAGGGGTTGAGCTATCGGCATCAACGTCAGCATTTGGTTTTGAGCATGATGTGAATTTGACCCTACTTGACGCCAAAGACAAGATGACCGGCAAGAAACTGGTTCGTCGCCCAGATACGGCATTTAATTATACCTTGTCTAAATCATGGGATAACTTGGATGTGAGTGTGGGCATGTTATATCGCTCTTCACGACCCAGCATTACACTATATAACAGTACAACATTCAGTAGTTTAGAAACCAAGTTGGGCGGGTATACACTTTTCAACTTAGCTGCGAATTATTTACTGTTTGAAAACATCAAACTGACAGCGCGAATCGAAAATTTAACGGATGAATCTTACTTTACCGCTGCGACTGGCGTGGCCAGTAACGGAGATATTTTGGGCTATGTGCCTATTGGTCGACAGGCATTTGTTGGTGCAAGTTTCAGCTTCTAAATAATGCAGCTTTTAATTGAAAACATAACAGGCAAGGCGAGTTAAAAACTCGCCTTTTTTAATGATTAGCCATTGATATAATCGGCGTAGATGTGTTGAAACTTCGCGATCTTTGGCGCTATCAAAATGCTGCAATAGCCTTGGTTGGGGTTATTTTCATAATAATTTTGGTGATAGTGTTCGGCACTGTAAAAAATCGTGGCAGGGCTTAGCTCCGTTACAATCGGCTCAGCATGATGTTTTTGAGCTTGCTCTGCGGCGCTTTTAGCTTCTTCATGTTGTTGCTCGTCATGATAAAACACCACGCTACGGTACTGAGTGCCGATATCATTACCCTGACGATTCAGTTGAGTTGGATCATGCAGAGCAAAGAACATATCAAGCAAAGTACGATAGCTGACGATATTTGAGTCAAACGTTAATTCAACAACTTCCGCATGCCCTGTATGACCGCGGCAGATCTGCTCGTAACTGGGTTGCTCGGTATGACCTCCGCTATATCCAGAGCGTACCTCTAGTACACCTTTGACTTTGCGAAATGCGGCATCAATACACCAAAAACAGCCACCACCGAAGGTGGCTATTTGACTATGACTCATGATCTAATTCCTTATGTTTGCTTGCCTGGTCATTTAGTTTTTGGCTAATGAATTCAGGCGACTGAGTGTGTTTGGCCAACAAATTATAGGCACAAGGAATAACAAATAATGTCAATATGGTCGCGACACTGACACCCGCAAATACAACCACCCCGATAACCATGCGGCTTTCTGAGCCTGGGCCTGTGGCAAGTACCAGTGGAATGGCACTCATCACTGTGGTCAGAGAGGTCATCACGATAGGTCTTAAACGCTGTACCGACGCATCTAAGATCGCTTGCTCAAAGGCAACGCCCTGATCGCGTAATTGGTTTGCGAACTCAACAATTAAAATACCATTTTTCGCGCTTAACCCAATCAGCATGACAATGCCTATTTGGCTGTAAATATTCAAAGTGCTGTCGGTTAAGTACAGACCATACATGGCCCCGACAAGCCCAAGAGGTACGGTAAGCATGATAATCAAAGGATGCACAAAGCTTTCAAACTGTGCAGCCAAAACAAGGAAGGTGACTGTCAGTGCAAGAATAAATACATAGGTCATTGCCGATGCGCCTTCGTAAAACAACTGTGATTCACCTTTATAATCAACCGCGCCATCAATATGGTTTTCCTCACTAGCAACTTTGTTTAAGAAAGTGAGTGCTTCGGCTAGGGTATAACCATCAGCTAGGTTCGCTGTGATGGTTATGGCACGCATACGGTTGTAGCGGTTAAGCTGAGCCGCCGTGGCTTCTTCGGCAATGGTGATCAGGCTATCCAGTGGAACCAGTTCTTGTGTGCGAGATTTAACAAAAATATCGTGAATATTACTGGGCGCACTGAAGTCCGATTTAGTCCCTTTTAAAATAACGTCATATTCCTCACCACGATCAATAAAAGTGGTGACACGTCGCTGACCCAGCATGGTTTCAAGCGTGCGTCCAATGTCGTTGACGGACACGCCTAAATCGGCGGCTTTAGTTTTGTCTATGCTGACCAAAAACTGTGGGAAGGTCTCTTTATAATCGTGATCAATACGTACAAGCCCTGGGTTTTGGCGTGCTCGATTGATGATTTTATCGCGCCATTCGACTAGTTCATCATAGTCATTCCCTTGCAGCACAAATTCAACAGGACGAGATTGACCGCCACCACCGATACCGCGACGCATGATGGCAAAAGCGCGGACGTCAGTGACTTCTATCATTTGTGCACTTATTTCGTCCATGACCTCCCAAGTAGAACGCTTTCGCTCATCCCAGTTGGGCATACCAATAATGGCAACACCACCGCGTCCACCCCAGCCAGGTACACGAACCAGTACTCGGCTGATTTCTTCGTTATCTACATAAGGCAACAAGCGTTGTTCGATTTGCTCCATATTAGCGAGGTTATTTTCATAACTTGCGCCCTCTGGGCCATTCATCATGATGAAGAAAGTGCCTCTGTCTTCTTTGGGCGTTAATTCAGAAGGGATTTGTTGCAGTAGGGCAAAACTGGCAAAGCCTGCCAGTGCTAGTGTCGTGATCAGGCTATAGCGGCGTTTTAGGTTGTCTTGCAGTACCTTGCGGTAGCCTCGCTCCAACCCATTAAGCCGTTTTTCCATCCATCGGCTTAAGCCACTTTCTTTTGAGCTTGGCTTGAGAACTTTTGAACATAAAGCTGGCGACAGAGTCAGTGCCGTTACACTGGAAAACAACACTGCGGCGCTCACGGCCATCGCAAACTCGGTAAATAGTGCGCCGATACGGCCATCCATAAATACCAATGGCACAAACACCGCAACCAAAACTAAGGTGGTAGCAATAATGGCAAAACCGACCTGTCTGGCACCACGAAATGCGGCTAGTAAAGGTGGTTCACCTAATTCAATACGGCGGTGAATGTTTTCCAGCATAACGATGGTGTCATCAACGACTAAACCAATAGCTAACACTAACGCGAGTAAGGTCAGTAAGTTGATCGAATAGCCCATGGCTAACAAAAACATGAAGGTAGCAACGAGCGCGACTGGCACGGTAACAGCGGGCACCATAGTGGCACGGATATTACCCAAGAACAAAAAGATCACCAGCACAACTAAGCCCATGGCAATGGCCAAAGTTCGGTAAACTTCAGTAATAGACTCGCGAATAAAAATAGATGAGTCGTAGCTATCTTGAATGGTGGTGCCTTCAGGTAAGTTGCGTTTTATTTTTTCAAACTCGGCACGGGCATTATCGACGACATCAAGGGTATTGGCTTTGGCCTGCTTTACAATGCCCAAACCAATCATATTTTTACCATTACCTCTAAAAGTGCTTTCGTCATCGACCGCTTCTAGGCGTACATCAGCCACTTCTTTGAGCCTAACCAAATAGCCTTGTGCGCCACGTTTAATGATCAAATTGGCAAAGTCTTCTTGAGTTTTGTAACTGCGCGCTATTCTGACAGCAAAATCCCTATCTAATGACTCAATTTCACCTGCGGGCAGTTCAACGTTTTCTCTGCGTAGTACTTGCTCAATATCGCTGCTGGTGACATCGCGTGCCGCCATGGCTCGCCTGTCGAGCCAAATTTTCATGGCATATTGGCGTTCACCACCAATTCTGACATTTGAAACACCATCTACCACTGCAATTCTATCGACGATGAAGCGCTGCGCATAATCGGACAGTTGCAAGGTGTTCATGGTCTCGCTATTTAATACAAACCATGCGATGGGGCTTTCATCCGAATTAGACTTTGACACTTCAGGTGGGCGTACTTGCTCTGGTAAGCTGTCTAAGGCACGCGATACGCGTTCTCTCACATCGTTAGCGGCGTCATCGATGTTACGGTTGATATTAAACTCAATGGTAATATTTGAGCGGCCATTCCGACTCGAGGAATTAATGCTTTTGATCCCCTCTATGCCGGAGATCCGATTTTCTAAAACCTGTGTGATTTTGGCTTCTACGACCTCACTAGAAGCACCTGTGTAGTTAGTGCTTACACTGACTATTGGCGTTTCGATATCAGGATATTCTCTGAGTGGTAACATCGTAAAAGCAACAATACCAAAGGTCAGTAAAAGTAGATTGACTACAATGGCAAAAACCGGGCGTTTTACAGCCGTATCTGTGATTTTCACGCGCTTCTCCTAGCCTTTCACTAACACTTTGCTACCAGGACGGATTTTAATGACACCTTCCGTGATCACTTGTTGCCCATCTTTTACCCCGCTTGATATCGCCACCCAGCCGTTGAATCGAGCTAAAATATCGACTTTAACTTGTTGAGCTTGAGATTTTTCATCGACAATAAAAACAAAGTGTCTGTCTTGACGGGGAATAATGCTCTTTTCCGGTAGCATAACGGCTTCAATATTCTGTAGTTCAATGTCAACATGAAGCAACATGCCTGGGCGCAACAAGCTCTCGTTATTAGCAAAACTCGCTGTAATTTCTACACTGCGCGTGTCACTGTTTATGCGCGGGTCGATATGGGTTATCGAACCTGAAAACGTTTTATTTGGATAAGCATCACTGCGTGCAATGACGGTCATACCCATTTTTAATTCTGCAAGGTGCTTTTCTGGCACTTGAAAATCAACTTTAATCACACTGATATCGTCCAATGTCGTGATCGGTGTGTTTGAATTTAGAAAGCTACCAACAGACACTAGCCTTTTGCCTAGTATCCCAGTAAAAGGCGCAGTGACAAGACGTTCATTGAGTTTCGTATTCTCTAACTCTAATTGCGCAGCGAGTGCATCGACGACAGAGCGCTGAGTCTCGAGTTGTGATTGAGCGGTAGACTGGGTCTTGGTTAGTTCTACCAAGCGCGTCAATTGTCGCTTTTGCTCTTTCAAGTTTATTTGTAATGACTTGAGCGCTAGCTGCTCTTGTTTATTTTGTAATTGTACCAGCTTTGCGCCTTGTTTTATGGTATCGCCATCGCTAAAGTAAATGTCTGTAATATAGTCACTTTGTGAGCTGTAAACATGGATAGCATTGTTTGCCCTGGCGCTACCTACAGCAGATAACATAACAGGCTGACTTTTTAGATTTGCTGTTTGCGCACTTACTGGGGTTGCTGCTGAAGATGACCGGTTTCCTTGTCCTTGAGAAGCAGGCAAGTAGAGGTAACCAATGATAATAACTAATATAAAAATTATAAACGGAAATAATGCTTTACCAGCTTGTTGTCTATACATATAAATATACCGCCTGTTGAGTTAGTTATTAGTTTACAAAATAAGGCTCTCATGCATAGAGGTGGTATCCCATAATTTTGTGATTTGACCGAAAATAGTATGGTAACACTAGGGCTTATTTGTAAATGAAAACAAAGACACCAAAACGAACACCATGCAGCACTTGTTTAACATTACGTTATATCGTGCTTTGGGCGATCATTATGTTTATTTTTTACTTTGGTTATTATGAATAACAAGCAAGCTAAAATTCGTCCTTCAGCTAATCGATATAGTATAGAGTTTATGTTGGTTGGTGGTATTGGTTTAGTAGTGATCATGTTGTTTGTGTCTCTGCGAAGCACGCCTATTAGTATCGTTGAGATTTTTTTATGCGCTGCTGCGATCATGTCAATTTGGTTGGGTTTCTTAAAAAGCCAAGAGCCATTTTATAGTTTACTTATTGATAGTAAAGGAATATGTTATGTGCACCGCTACGGAAGTTGGTCTTTGACTCATGAAAACTTTCATTCGTGCGGTATTCCTTCAGTCACTCAGGGGCTTGAAATTCTTGAGTTAAATGCGGTTGGTATTAAACTTAGGGATATAGATGAGTTTTTACAAGCATTAAGTCCTAGACTGGCAGGAAAGTTACTAATTGAGCAGCGTTATATTTTTTTACAAGTTGTTAAAACGCATTGCAAAAATGGCAACTGCCCATCAGAATGGTTAATAGAACCAAGTAAGTATCGCTCGGCTTCGGGCCATGTTTATACTGGCTTGATAGCGATGTTTGCAAATAGAATGCATAATCTTAAGACGTTAACAGGGTATGACTTGCTATTACCTGGGAACGTTTTGGATAGGGACATATGGCATTTCTCAACCTTATTAAACCGCTGGAAGTTAAATCCAGATGAAGTGGTAGGAACTTTGCTAAAGTAGCAAACCACTTCAAAGTAGATGTAACAGGAACAACCCATGAGCGTAGAAAGAGCCTTTATTAAAAGTGGACGTAACACCATTATTCATAAAGAGAAAAAGCTCGACTTAGTTATTGTCAATGGTGAAGCACACCCGAAAATAAAAGTGACCCCAATGGGGCTTGTGCCTTTTAAAGAAGAGCTCCCCAGAAATCGCCGAGAAGCAAAAGAGCGCTATTTGGAAGTGGTTCAGATTTCTAGCCCTGACGTATTTGGTGAAGTAAAACGTTTGTTGTTTATTCAAGCGCTAGATGGTCGCGAATACAAAGTCGATTACTCTAAAGTTGGCACCAAGCTGTTTGTTCGAATTCATCAAGATAGTTACCTCTAATACTTTGCTAAGGAGCATAAATGCAAAGTTACAAAGCACTTCCTTTATTCTTTAGTTGCTTATTAGTCGCTTGCGGCGGTGGCTCAGATGGAAAAGCTAGCACCGAAAGTGCCAGTATCAATGCTGGTGAAGACTTAACCGTAGTAGAAAAATCAGAGTTCACGCTCAAAGCTTTAGTGTCACCCGCAGGTGGTACAGTGAGTTGGCAAGTCGTCAGCGGTCCAAGTGTGGAGGGATTTCCACAAGAGGGCGAAGAAATTTCGGTCGCGGCTCCGGATGTGAAGTCTGACAGTATTCTTGTATTGAAAGCGGGTTATATCGCACCTAACGGCCAAACTGTTTCCGATCAGGTTTCGGTTTCTGTTACTTCACAAAACCAATTACCTTTACCCGTTGTGACCCAAACACTTCCTGAAGAGGCTCAAGCAAAGTATTTAGATACGATTGAACTCAGCGCAGCTGACTCTACGGATCCGGACGAAAATGGCCAAGTTGTTGGCTATAAGTGGGAGTTACTCTCCGGCCCGACGTTGACATTTGCTACAACGTCGGAGCAAACGTTGCGTTTTGTACACCCATTATTAGTCAATAATAGTGCCGCTAAGTTTCGCTTAACGGTGACCGATGATGAGGGAGGGAGTGCAAGTACAGAATACAGTGTTGCTCTATCTAAGGCCGCTAATCCGGTCATTGCAGAAGCAGGGGAAGCAATAACAGCAACTGAGTTTGATACCGTTGTATTAGATGCGTCAAAAAGTAAAACAGCATCGGGTCAATTCAATTGTATTTGGCAACAAGTAGGACAGAGCAATTCGGTTGCCATTAAGCAGCCTCAACAATGTATAACTGAGTTCGTAGCACCAGATGTGGATGTGGTAACGGCACTCTCGTTTCAAGTCACTGTGACCGACCCTAATGGCTTGAGCGCCACGGACACAATGACGATTAATTTGGAGCCTAAGGCGCTTGGATATTTGCAAGATACTGGACTAACCAAATGCTACAGCAATACCGTCGAAATTACGTGTGGTAATGACAATTACCCGCGCCAAGATGGTGACATGGGCCGAGATAGCGTAGCATCATTTTTAGACAAAGTAGGCACGGGACGTGTTGCTTTTGATTATACCAAATTGAATCAGTTTGCTGACGAGCTTCCAGATAACGCGAGCCAGTTCACCTGTGTGAGAGATAACGTGAATGGGCTGATATGGGAAGTTAAAGAGACAGATACGGGAATTATTCCAAACACGAACTTACGAGATGGGGCCAATCATTATACATGGTATCTTGGTTCGAATGATTCACCTTACCCAGGCAGTATTGCTGGTCTACCTGATTCGAGTTGTCCTAGTGATGTGAACTGTGGTGTCCAAGCTTATATTGATGCGGTGAATAGCAGTAACTTTTGCGGCGGCAGTAATTGGCGCTTACCGACTTACATTGAGCTCATGACACTCATTGATTTTGGTCAAGAGGGTGAGGAGCATTTAATTGACTCTCACTTTTTCCCTAATGTGCCTCCCGTTTCAGCGCTTGGACATTTGTATTATTGGACTACACAAACCAGTGTTGACGGACGCAGTCTAAGTCAAGCGTTCATTCTAGATATTAAAACAGGTAATGATTTGGCTTATCCTAAATCAAATACTGCATATGTACGCTTAGTAAGAACACCGTAGGGGATTTATGAGAGTTTTACTACTTATAATGGCATTCGTGGGCGCGTCGCCATCTGAGGCCATACAAACATGTGTTGATGCAGGCTCTGCACCAAAAACAACGCCATCAGAACGTTTTGTTGTAAATAGTGATGGCACCGTGCTTGATACAGTGACGGGGTTAATGTGGCAAACATGCGAGTTTGGCCAAAGTTATGATGTGCAGTCAAGCACGTGTGCTAGCGCCGCTTTGCAAGTGGATTGGCAACAAGCGTTAATGGCTGCAAAGAATAGTGATTTCGCTGGTTACAAAGATTGGCTAGTGCCTAATGTCAAAGAGCTTGCAAGCATAGTGGAACATGCTTGTGTTGAGCCCTCAATTAACCAGAATGTTTTTTTATCGACGCAGAATGATAATTACTGGACCAGTACGACTGCAATCAACCAAGTTGACCATGCTTGGGCTTATCAGTTTGCTGATGGTAAAAATAACCTAAAGGCGAAAACGTCGGATATTTTCTTACGTTTAGTGCGTTACGCCAAATAGCTTTGGCATTGTATAAAAATTTGCTACTCTTCATGTCGATTTTTGATGAGGAGTTGCACGCTTTTGTTTCGTTCAGTTAGTTTATCTCTCCTGTTTTTGGCCTTTTCTAGTGCTGCGGTTGCAAAGAATAAATGTGATGTGGAACTAGGGCATGGCTTGATCATTACCGATACTGAGATCCGCATTGTCGATAATGGACAAACTCGTGTGCAGATCAATAACGACAATCAGTTGCTTGTTAGAGGGTATTGGATCCAAATGTCTGAACAAGAAACGCATGTATTGCAAGAGTACGCTAGAGGTATTCGAGATACCGTTCCTGAGCTTGTGAATTTGGCGACTGATGGCGTGAATCTGGGGCTAAGTGCCATTGAACAAATGGTTGAAGGGATGTCTGATAAAGAACCTGAGGTACTTAAAACTCAGCTTCAATACGTAGAGCGCGCTTTGATGGATAAGTTTAAACGTGGCGATGATTTCTTTTTTATAGCGCCGCAATCACTGTCAAAAATCGACGACTTTTTTACCAAAGAGATCAGCAAAAAGATCCATTCTGCCGTGCATGGATCATTGGGTGCTATTTTGATGTCACTCGGTGATGCGTTTAAGTCACGAGAGGGAAACATTGAAGAAAGGATCACGGATATGGGGCAGCGTATGGAAATCATTTCTAGGGAAATTGACAAGTCACTACAAAAGAAAGCTCAGCAGCTAGAAAGTAAAGCCGCAGAATACTGTGAGTGTTTGAATACATTGGATAAAACTGAAGAGCGTTTACAGGCAATCGTACCAAGTATGGTGGCTTACGACCTAGTCCAGATCCGCTCTTAGAAGCGATATACTCGCTTCGCGTTCTCATAGCTCAGCTTTTGCCACAAGGCATTGTCATCGCAAAGAAAATAGTATGCTTGCCAAACGTGTTGATAATCACTACGCATCAAACAAACTGGATAGTTTGATGCAAACATCACACGTCGTTCACCAAATTCGTTTAATAGTATGTGTAATAACCTCTTCGCGTCTAAAGGGCTATCAACATGCTCTTGCCCAGAATATTTGATAACCACATTGCTACATTGTGCCATGCACGCGAGGCCTGACTGCCAGTTTGTCTGTGACTGAATAAAACCACTATGATTTATCACAACGCTGAGTTCTGAGAGTGAGTTACACACTTGCGCAAACTGGGTGGCAATGTCTTGTTGATGCAATTCAAATTGCGTTTCAAATAGTAACCCATTATGTGCAAGCTGAGTGAGATTGGGTTTAACGTTAGGGTGGAGTAAACGTTTGGCATCCTCTCCTTCAGTTATATCTCTGATACCAATAAAGTTTGGGGCTTGTCGTAGTTGCTTGAGCTGATCTGCGAATTGCGCTTGGGGTTGGGTGATGTCTAAATAGGCAATTGCCTTGTAGGGAGGTTGTCTGACAACAGACGACAGCCAATATAGCTCTTTACTTGGTTCTTGATTATCGAACCCCGCTTCAATGTGGACAAATCCGCCCAGCTCAAAGCGTTCCAGCTTCAGGTCATCAATGCCGTGATTTTGTCTGATTTTATCGAGATTAGGCCAAGGCGGAGGGTGATCACCAACTAGCCAATGATATTGACCCTGTGCTAAATCAAATAGGTGCAAATGAGGGTCAATAATTTTCATCATTGCGTCGTATATCCGCCATCAATGCTTTGCAAACTGCCTGTGATAAAGCTCGCTTCATCACTGATTAAAAACGCAACCAGTGCAGCTACTTCATGGGCTTGGCCGAGTCGACCTAGTGGCTGCAATTTTGCTTCTTCAGCGACAATTTGCGCTTTGTCAGCACCTGATTTTTCACAGTAATTATCGATAGCAGTATGAAACAAAGGTGTTTCAATGGTGCCTGGACACACTGCATTAGCGCGAATATTAAATGTTGCGTAATCAAGCGCGGTTGTGCGAGCCATGGAAGCAAGCGCATGTTTTGTTAGGTTATAAGCGAAAGAGTTTGGTTTACCAACCAGTGCTTGATCAGAAGAAATATACACAACCGCGCCATGACCTTGCTGTTTCATAGCTGGCAGCACAGCTTGCGTCGCCGCGTAGGCCCCTTTCACATTGAGCGCAAAAAGCGCGTCTAAGGTGGCTTCATCCGTTTGTTCAATGGTGGCGCTGAGGTGCTTACCCGCATTGGATATCAGTGCATCAACACGGCCTGTTTTATCAACGATAGACTGTATTGCTTGCTTAACCTCATCGACCTTGCTGACATCACAGGGAATATAATGACCGACATCAGAAGCTTGAATGTCTAAGTTAAACACTTGGTATTGTTGACTTAGCAGCTTTTCGACAATGGCGAGGCCAATGCCAAAGCTGCCACCTGTTACAATGGCAACTTTTTCCATTATTTGCGTTCCTTAGTGTCCGCAGCCGCCTGCACCGTGCACATGACCATGTGCCAATTCGTCAGCGGTTGCTTCACGTACAGACACAACTTCAACATCAAAAGTCAGTGTCTTACCTGCAAATGGGTGATTTAAGTCACAGTCAGCATTGAAACGTCCAACTTTAACGACAGTAACCTGATGACGACCTTGATTAGATTCCACGATGGCAGACATGCCTGGTTTCCAAACTTTATTGTTGCCAAGTCCTTGTAAGTGTTTGATAGGAATACGCTGAACTAAACCTTCTTGATATTCGCCGTATGCATCTTCAGGGTTAAGTGTTATGCTGAATTTATCTCCAACACTTTTTCCTTCAAGTGCTTGTTCAAGGCCCGGAAGCATACTGTCGTTGCCGTGTAGGTATGTTAGGGCTTCACCAGTTGTGCTGGTCTCAATTTGTTCACCTGCTTCACTTAATGTGTAGTGAAACTCAACTGCGGTATCTTTTGCGATTTGCATAGCGCTATCTCATTAATTGACTGTTTGCTCGCATTTTACGTGAGCAAGCGCATAATCGCTAGCGGTTAGAACGTGTTTCTGGCTTTACCAACTGTTCTAAATCGGATAGATACACTTCAGGTGGCGGTTCTCTCTGTGTGGTTTGTGCTTTGGGTAGGTGTAGCACGAGCACTTTGCCGGTTTTAAGCACGTGGTTAGTTTTGAGCTTATTCCATACGATTAAGTCTCTTACGGAAACATTATAGCGTTTGCTTATTTTCCACAATGAGTCGCCTTCACCCACTTTGTGATGAAACTCCATGGTACTTGGTACCGGTTTGAGTTGTTGTGCTAAGTAAGGGCTCAGATGATTCTCAACCACGAGACGATCAAACTTTTGAGCTTGCGTTACCCTCAGCTGCTCACCAACACGTATCATGTCATTGGTTTTGTTATTAAGGTGCTTAATCGTTTTAACATCGGTATTGAAGCGCCGTGCTATTCGGTACAACGTGTCGTTTTGTTTAACCGTGTAGGTATAACTAAAGTGGCGTTTAAAAAACGTACTTTGATGCAGCGTTGCAGGAGTCATAGGCAACAGTACCTTATGCGGTCCATTTGGTGAGCTTTGGTGCTTAAGATAGCCAGTGTTGAGCTTGTGCAAGCGTGACTTATCAATGCCTGTAAGCGAAGCTAAAACAGAAAAGTCAAACTGCTGACCGATGTCTAACTGAGTCGTTAGCGCGTAGTTTGGCAATTTTGGGCGTTTAAAATGTACATTGCCAGTTTGCAGTAGGTAGCTTAACGCAACTAATTTGGGCACGTAATCTGCTGTTTCTTTGGGTAAAGTTAAATGCCAAAAGTCGGTGCTTTTTCCTCTTCGTCGATTTTTAGCGATCGCTTTTTTAACTCTCCCTTCACCGCTGTTGTAAGCGGCAATAGCGTGCAGCCAGTTCCCCTTAAAACGTTTGTGTAAGTCACTTAAATAATCCAATGCAGCTTCGGTTGAGGCAAGCACATCTTTGCGTCCATCATACCAGTGATCGGTGGTGATACCGAAATGATAAGCGGTCGCGTTCACCAGTTGCCAAGCGCCTACAGCATGTTGTGAAGAAGAAACACTCGGCCTAAAATCACTCTCAACAAAGGGTAGTAAAACCAGTTCCATGGGCATCTTGCGGCGTTCGACAGATTCAACAATGTGGTAGAGGTAAGGCTCTGCTCTTTTTGAGACGGTCGTTAGATAATGAGGTTGTTTTAGATACCAGTCTATTTTTTCGTTTAATCGTTTGTTAGGGTCAATATTAAAACGCAATTGCGCGCTGATCCTTTGCCACAAGTTGGTAACAGGTTTGGGTCTTGGCTTTGTTGAGCCATCAATTAACGAAATAGATGCTGCTTTTTCAACAACTTTTGTCTCTACACTGTCTTTGTGAGGAGCGGGTTCAAACGCAGTCAGCGATTGAGCAATCGCGACAGCATCATTATTCGACTCAGGAGCGACCTGTTTTGTACTTTGACAAGCGGATAAAAATAACAATAACGCAAAGGTAATAATGTGGTTAAGTTTAATCACTTTTAAAAAATCAAAACGATCACTGAACATGGCGCGCAGCCTCTACGTGTTTACTCATATAGGTGAGTGCTAGTTGGTAGTGATTAAACAGGCGAGTTTGTGTTTGCTCATCGTTTGCGTAATTAGCTGCCAGTTTTGGTTTCGCCAGAGTAAAGTCTAGGTGTTGCTCTAAAGCTGTTAAAAAGGCGATAGGGAGGCCCAATGCCTCTGGTTTGAAAGGTTTACCGTGTGCGGGTAATAACCATTTTATTGCATTATTTTTAGATAATGCATGTAGTTGTGTTATCCACTTTGCTAGGTTGGCGTGTTGTACTATTGGTAACGGGTCAACGCTGTTACCGGCGATCATCGCCCCATTTTGACTATTGAATACCGTAAGATCTCCTGAACCAAATGCATTCTTAGCGTCGACTTTGAGTGTGAGGCCACCTAAGTTGAGTGACATTTGCTCCCCTTGGGCTAGGCCATTTGGTGCTGTCAACTGTAGCGTTCGCCAATCGGCTAAACGAGCTTGAGCAAGTTGTAGCCTGCTATGCCATTGATTTTGAAAATTTGCGTCCGTTTGATTAAAACGCTCCATGCTTAAAGTGAGGCTTTTTTCGAGCGCGGCTATTTTTTCAATCAGCGCATTTTGATACGCGGGTAAGGTTTGCGCAATATGATCTGCGGCATACCATTTGGCACTTGGAAATGCTCTTTGCAACAGTACCATCCCCAGTATTTGCTCTTTTTGAGCAGAGGTACTGAGCAAATAGCAAACGGGCACTTTCAGTGTATTTTTAGCGGTTAGGACCAGCTGTTCAAGCGCTGTAAAGTCCCCATGCGCATTAACGATGGCTGCGCAATCATTACCAACAAAGATAGCTTGATTTTCTTGGATGTAAGAAGCTGTTTTATCTGGTGAAATTAGCCAGGTTGATTGATCAACCTGATGCCATTGAGTTGCCCAAGTGACACTTGAAAATATGCTGAATAAAACTGCAAAAATAAACCGCATAGCTGGCCACCAATCACAACCCTAAAGGTGATAATTTAACCGATATTGCGCTTTATTGGAAGTTGCTAATTACCAGCTAAGTGGTTTGTTAGCTTGTCTATGAGGCTTTGCTGTTGTTCTTTTTGAGATTTTTCTTGTCGTTCGCAAGCTTGCAAATCATGGCATAAGTGCAGTGCTGCAAGCAAAAGCGCATTTTGCTCATTTTTGACCGTTGATTTCTTTTTCGTTTCTTCAACGCGTTGATTGAGCAGCGCAACAGCGTCGAGGAGCACTTGCTCTTGCCCCTCGGTACAAGCAAATTGGTGGGTCTTGCCTAATAAGGTGACCTCAACTTGAGTGTTATTGCTACCCATTAGCTAGCCTGAGTGGCACTTTGTAGTTTTTCTAAAAGGTTAGACAAAGTGTTGCTAGCGTCTTTTTGCTTTTCTTCACTTTCAAGCACTTCTAACTGTAAAGTTTCATTTTCGTCGATAAGTTTACTGTTTTGCTCTTTAAGCTCTGAAAGTTCATTATTTAATCGCTGATTTTGAGCAATAAGTTGGTCAATTAGCTGTTCGAGTTGGGGAAGTGTATCGTTATTCATAAATGCGCTCTTATCACAGTGTTTTGTCATGCAAATGTAAAACAAAGTGGCTAAGGATGCTAGTAAATACGCGGCTTTATACTGATTTTTATGTCACTTTGGGTGATAATAGTACCAACTCCTAATTTTATTCAGAAACGGTTCAGCAAAATGAGGCCGTTTGTTATAGGCGATCGTTATGCTCAGTTATCGACATTCGTTTCATGCGGGTAATCCCGCTGATATTTTAAAACACCTTGTGCTTGCTCAGGTGCTACAGTACATGACCCAAAAAGAAAAGGGGTTTGATTACATTGATACGCACTCTGGCGCCGGTTTTTTTGAACTAAGCGGGGATGATGCACAAAAAACGCAGGAGTATCTAGATGGTATTGCTAAGCTCTGGGATTATCGTGGTGATAATGCATTAATTACTGATTACATTGCGCTTATCAAATCATTTAATGAGCAGGCGTTAGCGTTCTATCCCGGTTCGCCAAAAATAGCTGAGCATTACTTGCGCCGTCAGGACAAAGGGTGGTTCTTTGAGTTACATCCAAAAGATTTGCTGTTACTGCAAAACAACATGGCTGGCAAAAAGTCACTAAAAGTGCGCGGTGAAGATGGATTTAAAGGTTTATTGGGCCTTGTCCCGCCAGTCTCTCGCCGTGCATGTGTTTTAATGGACCCGCCTTACGAAATTAAAACGGATTATCAGCAAGCTGCCAACATGATCATCAAAGCACATAAGCGCTTTAGTTCAGGCACTTACATGATTTGGTACCCAGTCGTGTCTCGAGAGCGTATTGACTTGCTTGAGCAAACTTTACAGGATTCAGGGGTTCGTAATATTCAGCTGTTTGAATTAGCGACGGAGCAAGATACCGAGCAGCATGGTATGACTGCATCAGGTATGATAGTGATCAATCCACCTTGGACCTTGAAAAATAATATGGACGTTGCATTGCCAGAATTGGTCAAGCTGTTAAGTACAGAGAGTGGCTTTTACCGCAGTGAGCAGTTAGTTGCAGAATAGTGTTTTAAAGCCCCATAGTATGGGGCTTTAATTGATTACTTTTTGACAAACTTAGTCAAAATAACAATTCGTTGCCCTTCTACACGGCCTTCAATATGCTCAGGGTTGGAGGTTAAACCAATATTGCGAACTGCAGTGCCACGTTTGGCAACTAAGCTACTGCCTTTGACGTCAAGATCTTTGATCAGTACAACCGTATCGCCTGCTTGTAAACGAACGCCATTGCTATCTAAATGGACGATATCTTCTTCTTCAGCAAGCGCTTGCTCGGCCCAACTTCTTGTATCGTCTTCCAAATACAACATATCTAAAGCGTCTTGTGCCCAGCCATTGTCGGCCGCTAGGCGCTTTAGCATACGAAATGCGACCACTTGTACTGCGGGCACTTGACTCCACATGCTGTCATTTAAACAATGCCAATGATTGGCTTGCAGATCACTGTTTCCTTCAATTTGTGACTTACACGTGTGGCACACGTAAACACATTTATCTGAGTGCGCTTCTATAACTGGTGGCACTTCATAAACAGATAGTTCGTTCGTGTTTGTACATAATTCACACTGGTGATTGCTGCGCTCTTGCAAGGTCGCTTCGATACTCATAATTCATTTCCCGAGGCCAAAACGCCATTATACTGCTCAGTTGTGCACAGTACCAGTGTTGGGGAGTGTTTGTACGTAATGCAAGGTGATCGCTTCGAAATGTTTTTGTGCATGTAGTTTGTCGATGGCTTGGTTGATCCTTGGCAGCAAAGTTTGATGTTTCGCTTGCAAGCGCATATGCAGTTTGCCTTTGGAGTGTACGTGATTGAAGAAAACTTTGACACCGAGCTTGTGCGCCCAATATAAAGTGGGAAGATCACCAATGATTGCATACTCAATACGGCCCAGGGCTAGGGCCTGAACAAGTTCTTTCTCTGAATTAAAATCAACGCGTTCAAATTCATTGTCATCGTGATAGTAATAACCGCGAACGGTGCCGATATGTTGCCCTTTTAGCTGTATAGGTCGCTCCGTTTTTTTACCGGATACGATGTATTCATCCACCGAAATAATAGCGTTGGAAAAAACATATCGCGGGTCTTCTTTTTGTTTTTGGGTTAACCAACTTGGGCTGATCAAGTCAAAGTCTACTTTTCCCCCCTCCAAATAAAGGATGGTTCGCTTGGCTGGGAGCAATAAATTGACCCCTTCAATATTGGCGGTTTCTAGGATCGCGCTAACGGCCTCTGGCAAAATACCTGGATGCGATTTATCGTGAGTATAATAGGGGAAATAGCTTCCCGAGCCGCTCACGCTATAAGTCAACTGTGTTTTTGGCGTTGCATTTAGCAAGCTAGAAAAGCAAAAACACGCTATGATTAGTAAAGTTCTCATATGCTTATACTAGCTCAACAATTTAACATTGAGCAATGTTGTGTATGAACATCAAAAATGAGCGATCAAACCAAATTGTACTATCGACAAATTTTTATTTGCTCGGTTACCGTGCATCACGTATTCTGAGACCGTCTGCGGCTGACGATATGCTTGAGAAGGATATAGATGTTAATGAGTGGCACTGTTGCTAAAGTAAAGAATTCTGCGGTCCAATATATTGCGCGACAAGCAATTCTTGATGTACATCAGGAACTTTATGCATATGAACTGTTGTATCGGGATTCTAACAACAATGCTTTTCCCATGGGCGTGTCCGATGGACAGGCTACTGGAAGGATGTTTTTTAACTCGTTAATGTTTGTTGGCCTAGAGCGTTTAGCTGCGGGGCATAGAGCCTTTATTAACGTATCTGATGAATCCCTCTTTCAAGAACTCCCCAAATTACTTAAGCCTGAAAATCTTGTTGTTGAGATAGTTGAGCGTTCGCAAAATATTCCAGAGTTAGTTAAAACTGTGGTGGCACTGAAAAAGAAAGGCTATCACTTTGCACTTGATGACTATGATGGGCATGTTAAGTGGCAGCCTTTGATAGAGCATGTGGATTACATCAAGCTCGAAATTGAGCAGCCGATCATTAAAACCACGATGATGATCAAAAAACTCAAACGCGCTAACCCAGACATCAGGATCATTGTTGAGCGGATTGAAACTCAAGAACACTTTCATTTTGTAAAAAGTGCCGGGGCGGACTATTTCCAAGGTTTTTTCTTTGCCAAGCCTGAGATGCTTAATCATGGCAATATAGAACCTTCTAAATTTATCGTATTTGATTTACTTCGCTGCACAGCAAAAGCGGATTTGTGCTTTAAAGAAGTACAAGAACGGGTTGCCAAAGACTTAAGTTTAACAGCACGAGTGCTTAAGTTGGCTAACGCTAAAGCGGGCGAAAATAAAATCGAGATGAAATCCATTTCCCAAGCTGTTATTTATCTTGGTGAAGATGCCATTCGTCAATTTGTACGTGTGCTTGCGTTAAGTGAATTGGGTGTCGACAAACCAACCGAACTGACCAAAATGGGATTAATGCGTGCCAAGTTTATGCAGCTGTTTCTAGAGCCAGGTGGCGATGATATGGCTGAACAGGGTTACTTGATCGGCTTGATGTCAGTGCTAGACGCGGTGCTCGATGTCGAACTCTCTACCATTATTTCTGAATTTTCGCTTGATAATGAACTCAGTAGTGCGCTGCTCAGCTACCAAGGCTTACTTGGTGGAGCATTGCGACTCACCGTTGAAATTGAGCGCAATGATTGGCAAGAAGCACGTTTGATCTTAAAAGCGATACGCCCAGCGACCAAAACCAAATATTTGTATGGACTGGCGATGGAAAGCCGTGACTATGCCGATGAAGTCTTCTCTGTGGTTAAGAATTAGCTGTAAGACATTGCTAACTTAAGCTTTTTCAAATAACGCTGCTCTTGTGCTAAGTCGGCATCCATCAACGTATGTTCGGCTAACCAGCCTTCCTCAAATTCGACCAATAAACTGTCCGCATAGCTACTGAGCTTAACGTTTGGACATAAATCGGTTTGACGTTTTGCATTGAGTAAAATAGCTAACCTAAACAAGCATAACAGCTTAGAAAATTGGTTAAACTCCACGCTATTAGCCAATGTTAGTTCGTTTACGCGAATTTTTTTGCGATAGAAGCGGATCAAACTACTCAAAGTTTGTTGTTGTTCTTGAGTAAAGCCTGGTAGTTGACTATGGCTGACGATATAGGCGCTATGTCTATGTAATCCAGAAGAATTTATCACTAAACCTACTTCATGTAACTGAGCTGCCCAACATAATAGCTGTAGGTCAAGTGTTTGTAGCTCCCAGTTTTTACTTACTTGCTGATAAAAGCTTTTTAGGGTGACACAAATAGCCTCGCTATGCTGCACATCGACACAGTAATGCTCACTGAGTGTTTGAATGGTACGGGCTCGAATATCAAACTCACTATTTTGCGACGTTTCGTGTAGCAAGCCTTCGCGCAGCGCATAGTCACTGTATATGAGCTTTTCAATTTTCAACTGTTTGAATACAGATAATAAAACAACCAGTCCTCCTGCAATGGTTTCTTTTCGCTCTTCAGGTAAGCCGTCAAAAAAGAGTGACTGTGTATTATCAAACTGTAATAGCAGCGCCTGTATTTTTAATAAAATATCGAGTGTCAGATGGTCTTCGTTGAATTGCGCTGTTGCGATAGCTAATAGCGCTTTTATGGTACCTGACGTCCCATAACACGTTTGCCAACCCATTTTGATATAGTTGGCAGTTATGGGTTCCAATTGCTGCTCAGCTTTGACCAATGCTTTTTGAAAGCGTTTTGCGTTGAGTTTACCGTGCGTAAAAAATTGCTGGCTCATGTTTACACAGCCCATATTGCGGCTGGTAAGTAGCTTATGCGTGAAGTGTTCCCCAATGATAAGTTCGGTGCTTCCACCACCAATATCAACCACAAGGCGATTACCCTCACTGTGCTCATAGTTCGCAACGCCTTGGTAAATGAGACGTGCTTCTTCTTGACCAGAGATAACATTAATCTTAAAAGGAAAGCACTGTTTTGCTTTGGCAAGAAATTGCTGAATATTTTTGCAGTTGCGCAGTGTATAAGTGGCAACAACCTGTACATTACTTTTTGGGAAATCTTGTAATGTCGCGGCAAACTGCTTGAGTACTGCTAAAGCTCTATTCATTGCGTCTGCCGAGAGCTTCATATCGCTACCTAGCCCAGCAGCAAGATTTACACGTTGCTTTTCCTTATGTAAAACTTGAAAGCTGCCGTCTACCTCTCTTGCAACCATTAAATGAAAACTGTTCGAACCGAGATCAACGGCTGCAATAGAAGGGTGATCTGTCATAGTTTACTCTTATTTACTTTCCCATTTTTTCAAATGGTCGTAGATGGCAATCTGGGCTCGAATTTTTTTACGATTGCCTCGTCTTACGTAACTGTTTTTTTGCTCTGCATCAATGATCCGAGCTTTGGTACGGTCTCTAAACTGCAACTCGAGAATATCAATGATCAGCTGTTTAAGTTCCTCACAGTAAATAGGTACTCCCACTTCCACGCGATGATCTAAGTTACGAGTCATCCAGTCTGCAGACGAGATAAATACTTGAGGCTGGCCATTATTTTCAAACACCATCACACGAGGGTGCTCAAGAAAACGGTCCACTATACTGATCACTTTAATGTTTTCACTGAAACGTGGCAAGCCAGGAACTAAAGCGCACATACCGCGAACAATCAAGCGTACTTTAACCCCATGTCGAGCCGCAAAATAGAGTTTATCCACCAGCTGCTTATCAACTAAGTTATTAATCTTAATGCTAATTCTTGCAGTCTTACCTTGCTCTGCATGTTTGACCTCTTGATCAATTAAATCCAAGATCCTATCGCGTGCATTCAGCGGTGAGATCATTAAGTGATCGAAATTAAAGGGTCGATAGCTGGTTTCTATGAAGCGGAAAACGTTGTCGCATTCCTCACAAATTTCTGTGTGTTTGGTAAATAAACTAAAGTCGGTATAGATCTTTGCCGTTTTCTCATGGAAATTACCGGTACCAATGTGTGCGTATTTTACAATTTTGCCTTTTTCTTTGCGGTGAATTACACACAATTTACTGTGCACTTTCAGCGCTGGGATCCCGACCATCACTTTGATCCCCGCCTCACTCAAGCGTTTTGCCCACTCGATATTATTTTGTTCGTCAAAGCGTGCCTTCAGCTCAACCATGACCGTGACACTTTTGCCATTTTTGGCAGCATTGATCAATGAAGAAACCAGCCGTGAGCGGCTGGCAACACGGTAAATATTGACCTTTATTTGTGTTACATTTGGGTCGAATGCCGCTTGACGAATATATTCCAACATGTGATTAAACGTGTGGTACGGATAGTAGAGTAAAATATCTCGCTCAGAAATGGCCGAAAACACACTGGCATGCTGGTTAAAGGCATGACTTTGAAGGGGGGGGAGTGGTTTGTTTTCTAAATGACTTCTACCAACATTTGGGAAACCAATAAAGTCTCTAAAATTACGATAACGACCGCCAGGAATAAGTGCATCTTGATGGGTCACGCCAAGGCGTTTTTTCATCACTTTGAGCATTTCTTCGGGCATGGACTCATCGTAAACAAGTCTAACGGGCTCGGCGTACAATCTTTGCTTCAGGCCCTTGGACATTTTGTCTAGTAGGCCTTCCTCTATTTCATCATCCAGATTGTATTCTGCATCTCGTGTAAGCTTGATTGCGTAGCCTTCTATGCTGTCAAAATTAAAAAAGCTTCTGAATACATCAGCTAGGAAGAATTGAACGATATCGTCGAGCATCACAATATGCTTTTGTCTACGTGAACGCTCTGGCGGTAATTTTACAAATCGTTCGAGTCTATCGGTTGGAATTTCCAATAGCGCATGGTGTTGCTTCTCACCGTTCATATGTACGAATAGGTAAGTCATCGTGTCGTTCATGTTGTCTGAATAGTCTTTGTTTTCTGTCAGTAACATAGGTGACATATGTGGCAGCACTTGATCAAAAAAGTAGTGTTTCAGCCAATTTTGATGGAATTCTGACAATGTTTTGGGCTGAGAGAGATAGATATTGTATTTCGCTAAGTCATCCAAAATTTGTTGGTGAATATGATTGAATTTTTTACCTAACTGTATGACTTTTTGGTTTATCTGACTTAGAAGTGCTTCGTCTTCGTCGAAGTTGGTATCGGGTAAATTGTTTAACAGTACGCGGCGTTTTACATCTGCAACACGTACTTGAAAGAATTCATCCAAGTTATTTGAAAAAATGCCTAAAAAGCGAATACGTTCAATGATGGGATTGGTGTTATCTTTCGCTTCTTGTAAAACGCGTTCGTTAAAAGAAAGCCAGCTAAGTTCTTTGGCAAAATAGCTAACAGTCTTAGGTTCAGAAGGTAGAGCTTGCATTTTTATATCCACGGCAAATTGGCTGCCGCAAATATAGGTCCACATTATTACGTAGGTATGACAACTGTCATTTTAGGTACAAATTGTCATACCAAGAGGTACAGTGCATTGTTTGTCGCACGAACAGGTTATTCTGATTCAATATCAACGATCAGATCGCTTGTGATCTGCTCTAATGCATCTATGACATTGTCTTTATTCATGCCTGCCGGCAATGTTACCGTGGCGAATGCGCTAAATATTGGTACACCCCAATTCGGCGCACTCTGTTGGCGTGAATTCAAATGGGTAATATTCGCACCTTTATGTCGGATCACCGTCGCGAGTTCTTGAACTATGCCCGGTCTATCATTGCCCGTGATCACAAGGTTAAGTGTTTCGGGCGTTTGTTGCTCTGTTAAAATGTCACCAGTTTCCATTTTCACTTCAAGTCCAACTAAGCCTTGCAGCCCATCTTGAAGTTGTTGTAAATGTTCCTCGGCAACCTCCACTTGAACTATCCCTGCGAATTGTCCTGCTAAGTGGCTGAGGTTACTTGTTAACCAGTTACCGTGGTGTGACAGCACGGCTGAAGATATTTCTTCGACAAGACCGGGTCGGTCTTTTCCTATAATTGTTAAAACTAACTGCTTCATAATGCGTGTCTCTTATTATTCTGCCAGGCCATAAACCTAGCTGTGGAAAAAAGCGGCTTTAGCAAAGAGGGTACGATCCTTATACATAGCCTCCTAAGATAGAGTCCGCGTTCTAAGATTAGTTCACCTTAATTCGATGTCCACCAAATAACTTTATTGTTTGTAAACAAATGAAAACGTCTTGAGTTAAATCAAATCGGAACAAAAAGTGTCATAAAATGTACCCTATTTTATAATATCGTGCCGTTTGCGTTGTAACACAACTGTCATCTTGGTGAAATATAATGCGCGACAACTTTATAATGAAAGGGTGTTTTGATGTCTTCAAATCCGCAGCAACCGTCTTTTAAAACGGATAGAAGCCGTCTATTCAAAGACCGGTTTGCACAGTTTGGTATCTCAGCTGGTGGCGTGATGGTATTGATCGCTTTATTGCTGATCTTCTTTTATCTACTTTACGTTGTTCAACCTATCTTCGAATCTGCAAAAGTTGATAAGCGTGTAGATGTACCGCTAATTGATGCTCAACAATATGTAGGCGTGGGCATTGAAGAACAAACAGAAATAGCTTACTTAATGAGTCGTTCAGGACATGTCGATTTTTATCAAGTAAAAGGCACTCAAGCCGGTGGATTGGTTGAACGTTTAACAGTAAATCTAGATGGTTTAGTGACAAGTGCCGCAAAAAGTGCGCCTTTTCTGGGTCAGTACGCGTATGGCCTCGATAATGGTCAAGTACAATTAGTTAAACCTTCCTTTTTAGTAACATTCCCAGGCAATGAGCGCGTTATTTCGCCTCGGTTAAGTTATCCATTGGATGGTAAACAGCTACTGGTTGATGATCAAGGCAAAGCGATTAAGCGCTTCGCGTTTAGTCATTTTGAAGACAAAACCGCAGTCGTTGCACTGACTGCTGATAAACGCTTGATTTTTGCCTCGTTTGTGGCCGAAGAAAATATGTTTAGCGGGGAAGTCGAGTGGGTTGTTGAGCGTACTGAGCTGGATATTGATGGACGTATTGATGAGTTATTGATCACACCGGATACTACGCGCACCTTTGTTCGCTCTGCAAATCAGATTTATATCTTTGATACTCGCTATCCAAGTGAAGTAGAACAAACCCAAGTACTTGCAGCAAATGAAGAAAATGCCAACTTAGTGGGTACCACTTTATTGGCGGGTGCCAATTCACTGATGTTGGCAAACGACAATGGTGAAGTATCTCAGTGGTTTGAGGTGAATACGGATGATGGCCGAAAATTTCAAAAGATCAGGGCCTTTGAAACGAGCAAAAATAGTAATGTTGATATTTATAGTGAGTACTACCGCCGTACATTCTTTACCACCAATACCAGCGGTGATTTAGGCATTTATTATACCACGAGCCAAGCACATCTTTGGCAAGGGAAAGTGAGTGAAGGTGCAATCAAGTCTTTTGCCGTTTCTCCCCGTTCGAATGCGGTGCTCGTTTTAGCGGATGACAAGCTGTCTGTATTTGATATTCACAATGAACACCCAGAAGTAACATGGTCGGCGCTATGGCAGGAAGTGTGGTATGAAGGTTATCCTGAGCCTGATTATACTTGGCAGTCAACTTCAGCATCAGATGACTTTGAATCAAAGTTTTCGTTAGTGCCAATCTCATTTGGCACCATCAAAGCAGCGATGTATGCGATGTTGTTTGCGGTACCAATCGCGCTCTCTGCTGCGATTTATACAGCCTACTTTATGTCGAGTGAATTACGTCGAGTGGTGAAGCCGACAGTTGAGATTATGGAAGCTTTACCGACGGTTATCCTCGGTTTCTTGGCTGGTCTTTGGTTAGCGCCATTAATTGAAGAAAACTTACCCGCCATTGTTGCGTTACTACTGTTATTGCCTATAGCCATGATTGCGACCGCGTTCTTCTGGACCAAGTTACCTGAAAAAATCCGTCATATGCTGCCTGAAGGTTGGCACGCTATCATACTGATCCCTGTTGTTTTGTTAGTTGGTTGGGCATCATTCGCTATCAGTGGTGGTATTGAAGAGTGGATATTTGGCGGTAATGTTCGCCAATACCTAACCAATGAACTGGGTTTAACCTTCGACCAACGTAACTCTTTGGTGGTGGGTATTGCTATGGGATTTGCGGTTATCCCGACTATTTTCTCAATTGCTGAAGACGCGGTATTCAGTGTGCCAAAGCATCTTTCAAACGGCTCACTCGCATTAGGTGCGACGCAGTGGCAAACGCTTGTTCGAGTCGTATTACTGACTGCAAGCCCTGGTATTTTCTCTGCCGTGATGATGGGCTTAGGCCGTGCGGTAGGCGAGACCATGATTGTATTAATGGCTACCGGTAATACACCGATCATTGATTGGAGCATTTTCCAAGGTATGCGTACGCTTGCTGCAAATATTGCGGTTGAAATGCCTGAGTCGGAAGTGGGGAGTTCACACTATCGGATCCTCTTCTTGGCTGCATTTGTCTTATTTATTTTCACTTTTGTATTTAACACGGTTGCCGAGTTTGTTCGTCAGCAGCTACGTGAAAAATACAGTTCAATGTAATTATTGGAGTTCATGACATGGTAAAACAGTGGTTTAAGTCAGGGTCTCCTTGGATCTGGATGACAGGTGGTGCCGTTAGTATCAGTTTGATTTCGGTACTGGGTTTGTTGGCGATGATTGCTTGGAAAGGGTTAAGCTTTTTCTGGCCATCACAAGTTGTTGAATTACACCTCGATGGTTCTGTGCCAAAACAAGTTGTTATCGGTGAAATTTACGATAGAGAGCAGGTGCCTAAGTCTCGTCTCGAGGCGGCAGGTTTCGATTTATCTGGATACGATGATGAATTCATCGAGCGTTTTTTGGTAAAGACTGGTAACCGTGAATATGTAGAGCTTGATTTTCGCTGGGTGCTGTCTACTGATATCAAACAACAACTCACGCCAGCCAACTTGGCAGTGTTTGAACGTAGCAAAAACGGAAACTTCTACGGCTATGTGGAACAGGTTGTTGAAGATGGCAAGGTGGTAACAGAAAATGTCACAGAGCGTTTATATGAACTTGTTGAACGAGCTGTAGACCTAAACGATGAAGCGCTTGATCTACAAAATGGCGATATAGGTCATATAAACTATGAACTTGAGCGTTTACGTTTAAAAGAAAAAGGGTATGCGCTGAATGATGCACTTACTGATGAGCGTATGGCAGAACTACAAGTGCAAAGAGTACAGCTTCGTGAAGATTATAAGGTACTTGAAGAGCGTTTATTTGAACTGCGTAAAAAAGCCAAGCGTGACCAAGTTATCGTTCGCGACATGCGTGGTGAGCTTGTAACATTGCCTTTATACCAAGTGCTTGATGTTTGGTTCCCTAACAATATGGGTTACTTTGCTAAGGTTGGCCACTATATTTCACAGATCGGTAAGTTTGTGAGTGATGATCCGCGTGAAGCAAATACTGAAGGGGGCGTCTTCCCTGCGATATTCGGTACTGTGTTTATGGTTATGCTGATGGCAGTGATAGTGACGCCATTTGGGGTGGTTGCGGCAATTTACTTACACGAGTATGCTGCGAAAAATGCGGTAACCAAGATGATCCGTATCGCGGTAATTAACTTAGCTGGTGTTCCTTCGATTGTTTATGGGGTATTTGGTTTAGGCTTCTTCGTATACATGTTGGGTGGTTCCATCGACCAGTTGTTCTACCCAGAAGCCGCGCCAAGTCCTGTATTTGGTACGCCGGGTGTAATTTGGTCGGCATTAACACTGGCAATTTTGACCTTGCCCGTGGTGATAGTATCAACGGAAGAAGGTTTATCGCGTATTCCTAGCTCAGTACGTCATGGTTCATTGGCGCTGGGTGCAACAAAAGCAGAAACGTTGTGGCGTATTATTGTGCCAATGGCAAGTCCTGCCATTATGACCGGCCTAATCCTGGCGGTTGCTCGTGCTGCAGGTGAAGTTGCTCCGCTAATGTTGGTAGGTGTCGTGAAAATGGCACCGACATTACCGCTTGATGGTAACTTTCCGTATATCCATTTAGACCGTAAATTTATGCACTTGGGCTTCCATATTTATGATGTAGGCTTCCAAAGTCCGAATGTTGAAGCTGCAAGACCGCTCGTTTATGCAACCGCATTCTTGTTAGTCACAGTGATCATCGCGTTGAACATCACGGCGATTGGTATTCGAAACCATTTGCGTGAAAAGTTCAGATCACTAGAACATTAATAGTAAAGATTTTAAGTAGGTAAAAGTAATGATTACAGTAGCTCCAGAAGTTAATCAGGCCAATGGCCAAACAAAGCTAGATCTTGCCAATTTGACACCAGAGCAAACGTCTCTACAGATCAAAGACCTCGATCTTTACTATGGCGAAAAGCAAGCCCTAAGCAAGGTCAACATGTTGATCCCTAAAGGGCAAGTGACAGCATTCATCGGTCCATCGGGCTGCGGTAAATCAACGTTATTACGTTGTATTAACCGCATGAACGATTTAGTTGATAGCTGTCGCATTGAAGGTGAGATCATCCTTCAAGGAGAAAATATTTATGACAAGCGTGTCGACGTAGCTGCACTACGTCGAAATGTGGGCATGGTGTTCCAACGCCCAAATCCTTTCCCTAAATCAATATACGAAAACGTGGTTTATGGTTTACGCTTACAAGGTATCAAAGATAAGCGTAAGCTTGATGAAGTAGTGGAAAAGTCATTGCGCGGTGCTGCGCTTTGGGACGAAGTGAAAGATAGATTGCATGATAGTGCGTTCGGTCTATCTGGTGGTCAGCAGCAGCGTTTGGTGATCGCACGATCTATTGCGATTGAGCCTGAAGTATTGCTGCTTGATGAACCAACCTCAGCACTTGACCCTATTTCTACTTTGGTTATTGAAGAGCTCATCAACGATTTGAAAAATAAATACACTGTGGTGATTGTAACGCATAACATGCAACAGGCTGCACGTGTATCAGATCAGACTGCGTTTATGTATATGGGTGAATTAATTGAATATGCGGATACCAATACGTTATTCACAACCCCATCGAAAAAGAAAACCGAAGACTATATTACGGGTCGTTACGGTTAAGCGTCTGCTATAGGGGGACTTTTATGGAACACAACTTAAACAAACACATTTCGGGTCGCTTTAATGAAGAGCTAGAGAGTGTTCGCAACCATGTGCTTAGCATGGGTGGTTTGGTTGAGCAACAGCTCAACCTGGCACTGGATGCGGTGAACGATTGCGATGCTGAAAAAGCACGAGCAGTGAGTGAAAACGACTATAAAGTCAATGCGATGGAAGTCAATATTGATGAAGAGTGCACACGCATCATTGCGAAGCGTCAACCTGCAGCAAGTGACCTGCGCTTGGTTGTGGCAATCGCCAAAACCATTGCTGATTTAGAACGGATCGGTGATGAAGCCGAGCGCATTGCTCGAGTGGCACTTGATTCTTTCACGAAAGATCAACAAGACTTGTTAGTTAACATTGAGAATATGGGCCGTCAGGTTTCGAAAATGTTACACGATGTGCTGGATGCGTTTGCTCGAATGGATGCACAGCGCGCTTTTGAAGTGCACAAAGAAGATGCGAAAGTAGACCGTGAGTATGAAGCTCTAACGCGTCAAATCATGACCTACATGATGGAAGATCCACGTTCAATCCCAAAAATTATGGATTTAATTTGGTCGGTTCGTTCATTAGAACGCATTGGTGATCGTTGTCAGAATATTGCCGAATATGTCATTTATTTTGTTAATGGCAAGGATATTCGTCATACATCTCAAGAAGATATAGAAAAGTCACTGTAACCTTTTCACTGTATTTTAGACCCTGGCACCTGCAGCTGGGGTCTTCTTGTTTTTATCTAACCGATAAAAATCATTCACAACAGCGCTTAATGCTGTAAAATTGCACGCTGCAAAAGCATATAAATATGATTTAAGGGTCAGTTATGCCGACTAATGCATTTTTAGGGGTATTTGCAAAATCTCCTATTAAGCCTATTGAAGAACACATAAAAATCGTACATAAAGCCAGTAAAGCGTTAGTACCATTTTTTAACCATGTTTTTAAAGGTGAATGGACTGAAGCTGAAGCGCTTCGAGTTCAAATTCGCAATTATGAGCGCGAAGCAGATAAACTGAAGCGAGAAGTTCGCCTGCAGTTGCCACGCGGTCTATTCATGCCTGTAGAAAGAACCGATCTTCTAGAGTTAATTACCCACCAAGATAAAATTGCCAATAAAGCAAAAGACATCGCAGGTCGCGTTGTTGGTCGCGAAATGGTGATTCCAGAATCAATCCAAGTTGACTTTTTAGCTTATTTACAACGTTGCGTTGATGCGACTAAACAAGCGTCGAAAGCCATTAATGAACTAGACGAGCTGCTCGAAACGGGTTTCCGTGGCCGTGAAGTTACTTTGGTTGAAAACATGTTAGTTGAACTGGATGCAATTGAACAAGATACGGATGAAATGCAGATTAAAATCCGTCAAGAGTTGCGCGCAGTTGAAAATGATTTAAACCCAGTTGATGTAATGTTCCTATATAAGATCATTGAATGGGTTGGTGAATTAGCTGACATTGCTGAGCGAGTAGGCTCTCGACTTGAATTAATGCTTGCGCGTTAATTTTTAAAAAGAATTAAGTAGTTTAAAAGTAAGGTTTTACAATGGATATCATTGCATCCTACGGTAGCATGCTGGTGCTTGTTGCAGCGGCAGTTGGTTTTTTTATGGCTTATGGTATTGGCGCGAATGACGTTGCAAATGCTATGGGTACTTCGGTTGGTTCAAAAGCGCTAACCATTAAGCAAGCAATTTTAATTGCTATGATTTTCGAATTTGCTGGTGCTTACTTAGCAGGTGGTGAAGTAACATCAACTATTCGTAAAGGCATCATTGATGCTGCGCCATTTGTTGATATTCCTGAATTAATGATCTTAGGTATGATATCGGCATTGTTTGCAGCAGGTGTTTGGTTATTACTCGCCTCAATGCTTGGTTGGCCGGTATCAACAACGCACTCAATTATCGGTGCCATCATTGGTTTTGCACTAGTCGCTGTGGGTAGTGAAGCAATCCAATGGGGTAAAGTTGCCGGTATTGTGGGAAGTTGGATTGTAACGCCAGCGATTTCTGGCTTTATCGCGTATCTTATCTTTATGAGTGCGCAGAAGTTGATCTTTGATACATCGACACCACTACAAAACGCAAAGCGTTACGTACCTATGTACATGGCTCTAGCTGGTTTTGTAATGGCGCTTGTGACCATTAAGAAAGGCTTGAAGCACGTTGGTATCAATATGGGCACCTTTGAAGGTTATGCTCTAGCTATTGGTATTGCTGTGTTAGTTGGTATGGTTGGTAAATTAGCGATTGCGCGTCTGAAAATGGACCCTAAAGCCGATAAACAAATGCAGTTCAACAATGTTGAAAAAGTGTTTGCTATTTTGATGGTACTAACCGCATGTTGTATGGCATTCGCACATGGTTCAAATGACGTCGCGAACGCGATTGGTCCATTAGCTGCGGTTGTTAACATTGTTGAAAATGATGGTGTAATGACCAAGAAAGCGGCGCTTGCTTGGTGGATCTTGCCTTTAGGTGGCCTAGGTATCGTAGCGGGTCTTGCTATTTTAGGTAAAAAAGTAATAAAAACGATTGGTGAAGGTATTACACACTTAACACCTAGCCGAGGCTTCGCAGCAGAGCTTGCAGCGGCTTCTACAGTAGTAATTGCTTCTGGTACGGGCTTACCTATTTCAACGACTCAAACGCTTGTGGGCGCTGTATTGGGTGTGGGTATGGCGCGTGGTATCGCTGCACTTAACATGTCAGTGGTCAGAAACATCGTAGTTTCTTGGGTGATTACATTGCCAGTTGGCGCAGCACTTGCTATTGTTATATTCTATATTCTAAGAGCCGTGTTCGGCGTATAACTTAGAAAGACAGACTTTTAGCTTGAAAAGATCTCAGCACTTCGTGCTGGGGTCTTTTTATTTTTAAAGCCCCTCTTGATATGGTTTTACAGAGTCCGTATCGGCGTTATACTGCATACTATTATTACTCATATGAGCTTAAATAGTTGCAACGTGAATAACCTTCCTAGTATTAAACAATTACAATATTTAATCGCAGTACATCAGCATCAGCATTTTGGTCGTGCTGCTGAAGCGTGCTTTATTGGTCAGTCTACTTTGAGTAGTGCAATTCAAACTCTTGAAGAGACCTTAGGATGTCAGCTTATTGAGCGAGAGAATCGCAGCCTCATGTTCACTGATATTGGTGAAGAAGTGGTTGTTCGCGCGAAAAAAATCATTGCGGATACGATGAGTGTTAAAGAGTTAACGAAAAGCTATAAGCACCCACTATGTGGCAAGCTAACATTGGGTATCATTCCAACTATTGCGAGTTTTATAGCGGCGCCATTACATCAATTTTGTCAGCAGCAGTTTTGCGATTTACAACTTATCTTGGTTGAAGATACCAGTGATAAACTACTCGATAAGTTGGAACATGGTCATATTGATATGGCGATGCTCGCGCTGCCTTATCAAACAGAACGCTTTCATACGCAAGTGTTGGCAAAAGACTATTTTTCATTGGTGCACCACAAGGACTACCATGTGGACGACGATATAAACGACTTTAATTTGTTACCAGATAACAGTGTGTTCCTGTTGGAAAAAGAGCATTGTATGACGGGACATGCGCTAAGTGCGTGTCATTTAAATCGCAGTGCATGTATTAATCCTTTCGAGGCGGCTAATTTGCATACTTTACTGAGTATGGTTGAGTATCAGCATGGCGTAACATTTTTGCCGCAAATGGCAATTAATGCGGGCATTTTGCAAGGCAAAGACGTGGTTGCTAATACGCCTTTAGAAGATGCATACAGAGAGATTGGTTTACTCTGGCGAAAAACAACGGGACGCATCAGAGACTTTCGATTATTTAGTGATAAGGTTAGCTCTTTTGTTCAACAATGTGCTCAGCAGCCAAAGTAAGGTACTGTATTACGATGGTTCATATTTATTGGCTGCTGCGAGGTTTGGCAAGAACAATAAATAGACCCAAACAACCAAATTGAAGTAAGGCACTAAGCCAAGAAAGGTAAATATTTTACTTGGGTAGCCCTTAATTTTTGCATTTCTATGACATTGAAATGCAACTAATAGGTTGATAAAAAACAAAAAAATCATTAATTGGTTCATAATTACACTCCTAGACGTCCATAAGGTGATGTATCGCAATCCTTTGAATGTCCAGTGAAAAAGCGAAAATCAACAACTTGGCTGGACAACCTCGTATAGAGTTATTATAGATGATTTAATGACAAGAAAAAGCCGACTTTTGTATAAATTTGTTATCGGATTGTTTTGCTGGATAAAATAGTTGGAATTGCTTTTTTGAGCTTTTCGATCGGCATTGGCTTCGCAATAAAAAAGCCTTGTCCATAGTCGATGCCTATCTCTTTTAGTGTTTTAAATATTTCAATATTCTCAACGTACTCAGCGACGGAGCGTTTGTTGAGTGAATGACTGATATCATGCACGGCTTTAACCAGTGCCAAATCTATCGGATCATTCAACATATCGCGCACAAACGAGCCATCAATTTTTACGTGCTGCGCTGGAAGTTGTTTTAAATAACTAAATGTGCTGAATCCAGTGCCAAAGTCATCAATTGAGAAGTGACAGCCTAGATCATTTAGCTTACAGATCATCGCTTGTGTTGCGCTTAGATTATTAATACTTGCTGACTCGGTGATCTCAAATATGATGTTGTGAGCACTGACTTGATACTCAACTAAGCATGCTTGAATATGGGGTAGTAAGCGTTCATCAAGAAACGATTGAGCCGACAAGTTGATAGCAACTTGATTTAATTCTGGGTTTTGCGCCACAGCGGCAATCGCATGCTTAATCACGCATTGGTCCATCAAAAACGTGTCGTTTAAAAGCTCCAGCGCTGGAATGAATTGATTTGGGAATATAAGCTCATTTCTGACTCGAAGCCTTAATAAGGCTTCATAATATGCGATGGTATTGTTTTTGAAGTCCCAAATCGCCTGATAATGTAACTCAATATGATTATTTTGCAGTGCTTCACGAACATTATGCCCCCACTCTAAACCAGATTGGAGCGTGTTATTGTCAGCATCATCTTTGCTATAACAATGTACCAAGTTTCTACCTAGGCTTTTAGCTATGTAGAGAGCTATGTCCGCTTGTTTTAAGCACTCGTTCGCATCGTGGTTTTCCTTGGTGATCTGAGTCAAACCAATGGAGCAACTAATTGAGTAGCTATTTTCTTCTGAATAAAACTTGTGCTTCTCAATCGCAACGCAAATGCTTTCCGCAGCTAGATGCGCATCAAGCAAGTTGGTGTTGTTTAAAATAATGGCAAACTCATCGCCACCAATTCTAAATATTAAGTGCTCATCATCGATGTTTTTACCAAATAGCTGTGACACTTCTTTAAGAACAATATCCCCTTGCTGATGGCCTTTGCTGTCATTGATTATTTTAAAGTGATCTAAATCGATGTAGAGCAGTGCATGTTCTATTTCGCTTTGCTGGGATATAGATGAGCAAAAATGGTGTAACTGCTGATCAAAATAATAACGGTTATGAAGCCCAGTCAATGTGTCATGTAGCGCGAGGTGACGCAATTGCAGCTCTGCTTGCTTACGTTCATGTATATTGTCGAGCGTAGCAGTAATGGTCGCGCTGCTTGTGCTATTTTTAATAAGCTGAAAGCGACATTCTACCCAAATTTGACGCTGTTGCTGGTGACTTATTTGAAGCTCTATTTTAGATTGATCTTGATGACCAGCGATGATGTTATTGAGTACTTTTCGCAGTGCTGATTGATATTCGGTACTGACAAAGTCACACAAGTGATTATTTAAACTTGTTTTGATGCCATAACCAGATAACCCTTCCCAAGCAGGGTTAATAAAACGGATCAAGCCCTGTTCATCAAGCTCCATCACCACGGTATTGAGGTGCAGTAAAATACGTTGGTGTGCTGAGAAGAGTTCTTTATAACTTTGTTCACTGCGGCTCAGTTGCGATACTTTTTCTTCGAATTCGGCATAACTGACCATGAAGTCTTCGCGCCGAGCAGCATGATCACAGACTTTGCTAAGAATAGAGATGTCATAAGGCTCACGTACAAAGTCAGTCACACCCAATAGCAAAAGTTGTTCGGCGTAGTCAGCGTCGCGGCTATCGATGATGGTCACAATTGCCTGATTGGGATTGTATTTGAGGATACTCTCAACCAAATCTTTGGTTGCATTAGCGCGTGTCGCGGTGGCATCTAATAAAATAATGGCGTAGCTAGATTGTCTAAATAACGATAAAGCTTCATTGGTTGAAGTGACATGCGTACATGCAAAGTTCAGTGAAAGGTGCTGACAGATCTCATCCGCACGTTGCTGATTCGGCTCAAGTAGTAGCAGTGTTAAACGGCTGCTTTTTTCTAAATGCGTTGACAAAACATTGGCAAGTACGTGGGGGAGTCTATGATGACGCTCAAATGGCAGCACCGCATCAATGCTATAACTACGTGCGGTTGTTTCGGCGATTCGTTCACAATAAACTGGGGGGATCAACAAGATCGGCGTGTTTTTAGGTGTTTTCAATAACCCTGAACGAACCATTCGAGAGAATCGCCAGCCATCAATTTTACCTACATCAAGGCCGGTGATCACAACATCAACCGCTTGTTGTTTCAAAACTTGCAGTGCAGATTGGCTATCTTCGCATTCTATAAAGGTAAATACATCCAGCTTTTGTAGCGTGTCGATTATCGCACTGCGCTCATGTTTACTAGAGTTTACAATCAATAAATTTAATTGTCTGGCCACGATTAACGCTTTAACTCCATCTCAACAAACAACAAGCGACACCTCTATGAAAGCTTAAAATACAAGCTACTGTTTTAAATAATTAATAAATCAATTTTTAGGGATTTATAAAACAGCACTTCAGTGGCGTGTTTTATGCAACATTCAGCCTCGCTAGGTTAATGCTATTTGCACTTGGTTACAAGCACTTGATTTAGCCCTACAGGATCACTAGACTTGGCGCCTATTTTCCTACAAGAGATGTAGCCATGCGCGTAGCTGACTTTAGTTTTGAACTTCCAGATGAATTAATTGCCCGTCATCCTAAAAAAGAACGTTCGAGTAGTCGCCTGTTGTCACTCGATGGTAATAGCGGAAAGCTTGAACATAAGGTGTTTACCGACATTGTGGATATGTTGAATCCGAATGACATCATGATATTCAACAATACTAAAGTGATCCCTGCGCGTATGTTCGGCCAAAAGGCTACGGGCGGTAAGGTTGAAGTTCTCGTTGAAAGGGTGCTTGATGACCATCGTGTATTGGCGCATGTGAGATCAAGCAAATCACCAAAAGAAGGGGCAACGCTTATTCTAGAAGGCAAAGCGGAAGCAACCATGCTAGGCCGCCAAGGTGAATTGTTTGAACTGCGTTTTAGCGGTGAGCAAAATGTGTTTAGCATTTTGGAAGACATTGGCCATATGCCTTTACCGCCTTACATAGATAGGCCTGATGAAGAAGAAGATAAAGAACGCTATCAAACTGTTTATAACGAAAAACCGGGCGCTGTGGCTGCACCAACTGCGGGCTTGCACTTCGATGAAACGCTGTTGCAAAAAATAAAAGAAAAGGGCGTGGAAACCGCGTTTATCACATTGCATGTAGGGGCGGGCACTTTTCAGCCAGTAAGAGTTGACTCGGTAGACGACCATATTATGCATTCGGAGTATATTGAAGTCCCTGAAGAGGTAGTGGAAGCAATTAACAAAGCGAAAGCCAAAGGTGGCCGAGTGATTGCAGTAGGTACCACTTCTGTACGTTCATTAGAATCAGCGGCTAAAGTACACGGTGGCGAATTAAAAGCATTTTCTGGAGATACCGATATTTTCATTTATCCTGGCTATGAATTTAAAGTGATTGATGCCATGGTGACTAACTTCCATTTGCCCGAGTCAACCTTGATCATGTTGGTCAGTGCATTTGCCGGTCAGCAACATATTATGAACGCGTATCATACTGCGATAGAGCAAGGTTATCGCTTTTTTAGTTATGGTGATGCGATGTATTTAACAAAGAAAACAAGTTAATAAAAGAGACCCAGCCTAGGCTGGGTTTTTTGTGTCTATTTACTTTGTTTTACTCGTCGTTGTCTTTAAAACAGAAATTTCGGCCCAATAATTAGAATTGCACCGTTAAACAAGGTAGAATTGAGCGGTTTTTCCACCTGATTGTTAACATACTTGGTGTTAGCAGATACTAACGTTGGACTGTTTTTCCGACTTTGAGGTAATAATGAAATTTGAATTAGATCGCACCGATGGCAAAGCGCGTCGTGGCCGCTTGATTTTTGACCGTGGTGTAGTTGAAACACCAGCTTTTATGCCCGTTGGTACTTACGGTACCGTAAAAGGGATGACGCCAGATGAACTAAAAGGGACAGGCGCACAAATTTGCTTGGGGAACACGTTCCATCTGATGTTGCGCCCTGGTACTGAGATCATCAAGCAGCATGGTGATTTACATGACTTTATGAACTGGGATAAGCCAATTTTAACTGATTCAGGCGGTTTCCAAGTATTTAGCTTGGGCGCAATGCGTAAAATCACAGAAGAAGGTGTGTTGTTCAAATCACCGGTTAATGGTGAAAAAATCATGTTGTCTCCTGAAAAAGCGATGCAGGTACAGTGTGATCTTGGCTCTGATATTGTCATGATCTTTGATGAATGCACGCCGTATCCTGCGACTGAGAAAGAGGCGCGAGACTCGATGGAGCTTTCTTTACGTTGGGCTAAGCGCTCCAAAGAAGGTCATGGCGACAATCCGGCTGCGTTATTTGGCATCATTCAAGGTGGTATGTATCCAGAGTTACGTGCTGAGTCGCAAAAAGGGTTGGAAGAAATTGGTTTTGATGGCTATGCCCTAGGCGGACTGTCAGTGGGTGAACCTAAAGAAGACATGATCCACATTTTGGACCATTGCGCTTATAAGATGCCAGAAGATAAACCTCGTTACTTGATGGGCGTTGGTAAACCTGAAGATTTGGTTGAAGCCGTGCGTCGTGGTATCGATATGTTTGACTGCGTTATGCCAACACGTAATGCGCGAAATGGCCACTTATTTATCACAGGCGGCGTGGTGAAGATCCGTAATGCGGTACATAAAACGGATACAGGTCCACTAGATTCTGAGTGTGATTGCCATACCTGTGAAAATTACTCGCGCGCATACTTACACCATTTAGACAAGTGTAATGAGATTTTAGGTGCACGTCTTAACACCATTCATAATCTTCGATACTATCAGCGTGTTATGGAAGGCCTACGCAATGCAATTAGTGAAGGCAAATTAGACGACTTTGTAAAAGATTTTTATGCACGCCGAGGCCAAGAAGTGCCACCGCTTGCAAATACTGAACAAGATTGAATATAAAAATTTAAAGAGGAAGTGTTATGAGTTTATTTATCTCTAGTGCGCACGCAAGCACTGCAGGTGCTGCGCCAGCCGGTGGTGGTATGGAAATGCTGATCATGCTCGGTATTTTTGGTCTGGTATTTTATTTTTTAATTTACCGTCCACAAGCAAAGCGAGTAAAAGAGCACAAAAACTTAATGGGTGCGTTAGCCAAAGGTGACGAGGTACTAACGCAAGGCGGTTTGGTCGGTAAGATCACAAAAGTAGCGGATGACAAAGATTTTGTTGTGATCGCACTTAATGATCAGGCGGAAGTCACTGTTCAAAAGTCAGCGGTGTCTGCAGTGTTGCCAAAAGGCACAATGAAGTCGCTTTAAGACAATAATAATAACAACAAAGGGATAATCCAGTGTTAAATAAGTATCCAATGTGGAAATACTTGCTGGTACTGGCGGTGTTAGCGGTTGGCATTTTATATGCCACACCAAATTTGTATGGCCGTGATCCGGCCATTCAAGTATCTGGTACTAAAGGTGCCAGCGCTGACCTAGCTGTACTTGACCAAGTTAATAACACACTTGCACAGAACAACATCACAGTAAAATCTTCCGTTCTTGAAAATGGTCAAGTGCTCGTTCGTTTTAAAAATGTTGAGCAACAACTAAAAGCACAAGACCTGCTTCGTGGTAGTTTAAGTGATGATTACATTTCCGCCATCAACATGAGCCCAGCACAACCAGAATGGTTAAAGAATTTGGGCGGTAACCCAATGAAGTTGGGTCTTGATTTAAGTGGTGGTGTGCACTTCACTATGGAAGTTGACATGGTCACGGCGCTGGATAATGCGTTAGAGGCGATGGAGCAAGACTTCAAGAGTGACTTACGTGGTGAAAAATTGCGTTACCGCGCAGTGCGCCAAGTCGCTGGCAGCGAGAGATTACAAGTCACCATGCGTAATGCGGAAGATAAAGACGCTGCGGAACGCTTTTTGAAAGGTCGCTATCCACTTTATAACTTTGTTGATGATAGCAGTAATGATCTAGCGTTTTACGTGAGCTTAAGTGACCAGAAGCTCAAAGAGATCCGTGATTACGCAATCAAGCAAAACGAAACAATTATTCGTAACCGTATTAACCAATTAGGTGTTGCAGAGCCGAATGTACAGCGCCAAGGTGCCGAGCGCATCATCGTGCAACTACCAGGAGTTCAAGATACCGCGCGTGCAAAAGAAATCTTGGGTGCAACAGCCACACTTGAGTTTAGAGAAGTGGACGAAAACGCAGACGTACAGGCTGCGGCGCAAGGTCGTATACCACCGGGAACTGAAGTGATTAATCACAAAGATGGTTTCCCTGTGGTATTGAAAAAGCGCGTTATTCTTGAAGGTAGCCATATCACAGGCGCACAATCTGGTTTAGATGAATATCAACGCCCGCAGGTTAGTATCAACTTAGACAGTAAAGGCGGCGCAAAAATGAATGCCTTTACTAAGCGTGCAATTGGTAAACGCATGGCGACGGTATTCATTGAATACAAACCTTCGGGTAAGAAAGACGCTAATGGTAAAGCGCTTCCGCCAATTAAGGTAGAAGAAGTGATTAACGTGGCGACCATTCAAGCGCGTTTGAATAACTCATTTCGTATTACTGGTATCGATAACCCTGCTGAAGCGCATAACTTAAGTTTGTTACTTCGAGCGGGTGCTTTAGTTGCGCCAATTCAAATTGTTGAAGAGCGTACAGTCGGTCCAAGCCTTGGGCAAGAGAATATTGAAGCGGGTATGTTGGCAGTAGTACTAGGTTTTGCGTTTGTACTTGCTTTCATGTTGATTTACTACAAAGGCTTTGGTTTGGTGGCAAACCTCGCCCTTGCAGCAAACTTAGTGATGATTGTGGGCGTTATGTCGATGATCCCAGGTGCAACGCTTACGCTACCTGGTATTGCTGGTATCGTATTAACCGTAGGTATGGCGGTAGACGCCAATGTGCTGATCTTTGAACGTATCCGTGAAGAGTTACTGGATGGCCGCAGTCCACAACAGGCTGTGCACCATGGTTATGACAGCGCATTTAGTACCATTTTCGACGCAAACATTACGACATTAATTGCGGCGATTATCTTATTCTCGGTGGGAACAGGTCCAATTGCTGGTTTCGCAGTGACGTTAGCGATTGGTATTATCACATCAATGTTTACAGCCATTGTTGGAACCCGTGCGGTTATCAACCTTTGCATTGGCGGTAAGCGTGTTGAAAAGCTTTCTATCTAGGAGACGGGTATGCAGTTATTAAAATTAAGTGACACTATCCGCTTTATGTCTGCGAGAAAGCTGACAATGGCTTTCTCCGCCTTGCTGATAGTCGCATCCATCGCTTCAATGGCCATTCGTGGATTAAATTTCGGCTTGGACTTTACTGGGGGAACTGCCGTTGAGGTTGGGTTTTCTCAGCCTGCTGATCTGACTAAGATCCGAGAAGTACTTGCGAACAATGGTTTTGCCGATGCATCGGTACAATTGTTTGGTACCAGCCAAGAAGTGCTAGTTCGTTTAGCGCCTCGTGGAGATGGTGTAAAAGCGGAAGTTATTGGCAACCAACTGATTGAAGCACTAAAGCAGGCTGATAGCAGCGTAGAAATGCGTCGTATTGAGTTTGTTGGACCAAGTGTTGGTGAAGATTTAAAAGAGCAAGGCGGCTTAGCAATGCTAACGGCGCTTATTTGTATCTTGATCTATGTTGCATTTCGCTTTGAATGGCGTTTTGCACTTGGTGCGGTAGTGGCCTTGTTTCACGACGTGATTTTAACAATGGGTTTGTTCTCAGTGTTAGACCTTGAGTTCGATTTAACCATACTCGCGGCCATTCTTGCTGTAATTGGATATTCACTGAATGACACCATTGTTGTATCGGATCGTATTCGTGAAAACTTCAGAAAAGTACGTGTTGATGACACGCTTGAAATTATTAATATTTCTTTGACGCAAACGCTTAACCGTACTTTAGTGACATCAATTACCACTATTCTGGTACTGATCGCCTTGTTTGTATGGGGTGGGCAAACCATTCATGGCTTTGCGACAGCGCTGTTGTTTGGTGTTTTCATCGGTACATATTCTTCAATTTATGTTGCAAGCTCTGTAGCTGTGGCAATGGGGGTCAGCAAAGAAGATTTGATCCCAGTTGAGGTCGAAAAAGAAGGCGCAGATTTAGACGCAATGCCTTAGTTTTTAGGTCAAATTGAAAAAGCCGCGATCATGTGGCTTTTTTATTTTTGAGCATGTAAAACGGGTACAGACACATCTTTGTGCTTTCTAAGATTAGCCCACAATTAGTCGAGCAAAACAAAAGGCTGACCTGTTTCCTTTGCTTGATACATTGCGCGGTCTGCATTACCTAAAAGTTCAGCTTCATCCGCGCCATCAATAGGAAACATGACCGCGCCTATACTCACTTCCAACTCTACTTCATGCACTTTATTATCTGCACCTTCAATACAATATGTATCGGCCAGCAACATGTATTTATTTTGTGTAAGCTGGATAAGTTGTTCTTTGCTTGTTACATGTGGCGCAATGATGACAAATTCGTCCCCCCCATAGCGAGCGACAAAATCAGAAGTGCGACGGAACATTTTTAGTTTGGAAGCGATGGATTTTAGAAGTTGGTCACCAGCTTGATGACCGAGTTCGTCATTTACGTTTTTAAAATTGTCTAAGTCAATGAATAGTAGTCCAAATTGAGTTTTATAACGTAATGCATCTTGGACATACTTATGTAGTTCAGCGTCAAAAGAGCCGCGATTGTTGAGCATCGTCAATTTATCCATCACGACTAAGTTTTCTAGGTTTCTTTGTAATTCAAATCGCTCTTTTGAAAATATGATCGTTCTAGTCAGCATGGAAGTTGTGAGTTCTTGTTTGGGGATGTAATCTTGCGCGCCAAGCTGGATCACTTTCTCACTGATGGTGTGTTCTGAATTTCCAGTCAGTACAATGATTGGTATTTGGCTTACAAAATGTTTAATGGTGATTAAGGTATTTAATCCAACACTTTCAGGCAAATTGAGGTCGAGTAATAACATATCGGGAGCACATTGACTTACTGCAATCTTGAGCGATTTAATATCATTGAATGCTTTGAGTCTGAATTGATGTTTTCCTTCATACTGAGCTAGCGTTTGTGTTATTAAATATACATCTTCGTCGTTGTCTTCCAACAAATAGATCAGCCAGCGATTCATGAGTTTTCCCTTATGAAGTGGTTATATCGAAACCAGTACTTTAAGAGCACTTCAAGTAGCTCTATTAAATCTACAACTCTATTTGGTTTTGTGATGTATGATTTTGCACCGTATAAAAAAGCTTGTTCAATATCGGCAGGGTGATTTGACGTGGTGTATCCAATCAAACAAATCTTATCACACATACCTTTTGCGTTTAGTTGGCGCATCGCTTCTAGGCCGCCCATTTTGGGCATGTTTAGGTCTACGAGATATAGACACTCCGTCGCGCAGGAGTGAGACTCAACATATTCAATGAGTTGCTCTCCATCTTGGAGAATAACCAACTCAGGTTTAGGCAAAACATGCTCGCATGCTGTTGTAAATAGATAAACATCATCAGGGTCGTCATCGACTAATACTATATTCATATTAGCTCCTAACTGTTAGGCAAGATAATGGTAAACGTTGTGCCTTCTTCTTTGTTACTTCGACAGCTTATTTCACCTTCATGTAGTTTAACGATTTCTTTGCATATGGCTAAGCCGATACCATTGCCTGCAGACTTACTATTGTTGAGTCGCTTAAATGGCTCAAAAATGCTTTGCCAGTGAGGTTGCTCAATGCCGATACCATTATCTTGATAATTTAAGTGCACTTTATTGTCATGGATCTCGCTAGAAACGGTAATAATGGGCGCACGTTCCGCGGATGAAAATTTCAAGCTATTTGAGATTAGATTCTGAAATACTTGAACAAACAATGAAGGGTCTACAACCAAAGCTTGTGTCGAGTTATTTATTTCGATCTTGGCGTTGTGTTCTTCAATGCTACAGCTAATTTGATCGCAGGCATTATCGACGATTGTGCCTAAGGTGGTTGGAAGCTGTTTGAGCTTTTGAGTTTGCAAACGAGATAGCTTCAATAAATCTTGGATCATTGTACGCATTCTACTTGAAGCCTCAATCAAGCGAGACATCTCAAATTGTGCCTTAGTATCATCTTGGAGATATTCAGACAATCGAACGGATAGGCTATCAGTGAATGCGGTTATTTTCCGTAAAGGTTCTTGTAAATCATGTGACGCCAAAAAGGCGAAGTGTTCAAGGTTATCGTTAGAGGTCTGTAGTTGCAGGAGAAGCTGCGCTTTTTCCGTCATGTCAACAAATGTACCAAGCAAAACTTTGGGGGCATGGTGCTCGTCTCGAGAAATGACCGTATCAACCGCACTGCACCAGCGCCAGCTGCCGTCCTTGTGTTTTATTCGATATTCCACAGGTAGTAATTGCTGATCTTTACTGTGAAACACTTCTTCCAAGTGTGTTTGCACACGCAGTTTATCTTCAGGGTGAATAAGTTGTGTTAGCGTTGTTTCTTGAAGATCCAAAATCGTGTAGCCAAGCAAATCAGTATATCGACGGTTAATTCGAGTATTTTTTTGTTTCTCGATATCATATAAATAGAGGCCGCAGACCGCTGAGTTGATAATTTGTTCCAAGAAAGCTCTATTTTGGTCGAGCTCAAACTCAGCGTATTTTCGTGCTGTTATATCAATGGCGGTGCCAACAATTTTCTCAACTTTGTTGTGTTGGTTCAAAATTGGGTAAAGTGTAGTTTGATACCATCTCTCTTCGTCATTAAATGGCAAGCTTTCGACATACTCGATAGGCTGTTTACTTTCAGCACAGAGCGCATAGTTGCTGGAGAGTTTTTTGACTAAATGATCTGGAAAAACGGTATCGCCAAGAGAAGACAAACGTTTATTGATAATATCCTCAGCTTTCAC
>NZ_JBZYXL010000001.1:1145000-3012500 GCF_058933015.1 Pseudoalteromonas sp. ATL1
AATATCCGGGAGACACACGGCGGGTGCTAACGTCCGTCGTGAAGAGGGAAACAACCCAGACCGCCAGCTAAGGTCCCAAAGTGTATGTTAAGTGGGAAACGATGTGGGAAGGCTAAAACAGCTAGGAGGTTGGCTTAGAAGCAGCCACCCTTTAAAGAAAGCGTAATAGCTCACTAGTCGAGTCGGCCTGCGCGGAAGATGTAACGGGGCTAAACATACCACCGAAGCTGCGGCTGCGAATTTATTCGCGGGGTAGGGGAGCGTTCTGTAAGCCGTTGAAGGTGTACCGGGAGGTATGCTGGAGGTATCAGAAGTGCGAATGCTGACATGAGTAACGACAATGCGGGTGAAAAACCCGCACGCCGGAAGACCAAGGGTTCCTATCCCATGTTAATCAGGGTAGGGTAAGTCGACCCCTAAGGCGAGGCTGAAGAGCGTAGTCGATGGGAAACGGGTTAATATTCCCGTACTTGGAATAATTGCGATGGGGGGACGGAGCAGGCTAAGTAAGCATGGCGTTGGTTGTCCATGTGAAAGTGCGTAGGCTGAGAACTTAGGAAAATCCGGGTTCTTAAGGCTGAGACACGAGACGAGCACCTACGGGTGTGAAGTTACTGATGCCCTACTTCCAGGAAAAGCCTCTAAGCTTCAGATTATTTCGAATCGTACCCCAAACCGACACAGGTGGTCAGGTAGAGAATACTAAGGCGCTTGAGAGAACTCGGGTGAAGGAACTAGGCAAAATTGTACCGTAACTTCGGGAGAAGGTACGCTGTTGTTGGTGATGGGATTTACTCCTTAAGCTGACGACAGCCGCAGTGACCAGGTGGCTGGGACTGTTTATTAAAAACACAGCACTGTGCAAAATCGTAAGATGACGTATACGGTGTGACACCTGCCCGGTGCCGGAAGGTTAATTGATGGGGTTAGACGTAAGTCGAAGCTCTTGATCGAAGCCCCGGTAAACGGCGGCCGTAACTATAACGGTCCTAAGGTAGCGAAATTCCTTGTCGGGTAAGTTCCGACCTGCACGAATGGTGTAACCATGGCCACGCTGTCTCCACCCGAGACTCAGTGAAATTGAAATCGCAGTGAAGATGCTGTGTACCCGCGGCTAGACGGAAAGACCCCGTGAACCTTTACTACAGCTTGGCACTGAACATTGAGCCTACATGTGTAGGATAGGTGGGAGGCTTTGAAGCGGTGACGCCAGTCATCGTGGAGCCGACCTTGAAATACCACCCTTGTATGTTTGATGTTCTAACTTAGGCCCCTAATCGGGGTTGAGGACAGTGCCTGGTGGGTAGTTTGACTGGGGCGGTCTCCTCCCAAAGAGTAACGGAGGAGCACGAAGGTTGGCTAAGTACGGTCGGACATCGTACGGTTAGTGTAATGGTAGAAGCCAGCTTAACTGCGAGACAGACACGTCGAGCAGGTACGAAAGTAGGTCATAGTGATCCGGTGGTTCTGAATGGAAGGGCCATCGCTCAACGGATAAAAGGTACTCCGGGGATAACAGGCTGATACCGCCCAAGAGTTCATATCGACGGCGGTGTTTGGCACCTCGATGTCGGCTCATCACATCCTGGGGCTGAAGTCGGTCCCAAGGGTATGGCTGTTCGCCATTTAAAGTGGTACGCGAGCTGGGTTTAGAACGTCGTGAGACAGTTCGGTCCCTATCTGCCGTGGGCGTTTGAGAATTGAGAGGGGCTGCTCCTAGTACGAGAGGACCGGAGTGGACGAACCGCTGGTGTTCGGGTTGTGATGCCAATTGCATTGCCCGGTAGTTACGTTCGGGATCGATAACCGCTGAAAGCATCTAAGCGGGAAGCGAGCCTCGAGATGAGTTCTCACTTTAACTTTAAGTTAACTGAAGGGCCGTTGGAGACTACAACGTTGATAGGCTGGGTGTGGAAGCGTAGTGATACGTTAAGCTAACCAGTACTAATTACCCGTGAGGCTTAACCATACAACGCCAAAGTGGTTTTATGAAACCAGAAGTTGTTTGAACTAAAGTAGATTTTTACGAATTATCAGAATTTTTCCAGATTTTATAGAATTTTTCCTGATGACCATAGCGTTTTGGAACCACCTGACCCCATGCCGAACTCAGAAGTGAAACGAAACAGCGTCGATGATAGTGTGGCAGCTGCCATGTGAAAGTAGAACATCGTCAGGATTTTATTTAAAGAAACCCGTTGCATTTATGCGACGGGTTTTTTGCTTTTTGGGGTTTTAAAAAGTTAGTCTCTCAGCGCTTTATAAACTGGCTCACTTCACCTTGCGCAAAAAGAGCGTTTCGCTTCGCTCAAGTCGCTAACCTTTTGCACTGTAGCGTCGATGATAGTGTGGCAGCTGCCATGTGGAAGTAGCCGCTGTGGAGCAGAACATCGCCAGGTCCTAATAAAAGAAAGCCCGATTCGAAAGTATCGGGGTTTTTTGTTGCGTGCAGAGTTTTGTGCCACGAAGTGGTATGGCGGAAACTTCTGCGCAAGGTGAAGTCTGCAACCTTCACCTGGGTTTACCTTGAATCCCTCTGCGTTAGTCGTTAGCCTTTTACACCTTCGCCCTTGGCTATTTTCGGATCGGAATAATCAGAGGTTCTTTGTCTTTCGGTGCTTCAGTCACCTTATTAAGGTTATGTGGTAGCAATCGTTTAGTAGAACGCTGCTCTTTCAATACACTTTTTAATGCTGCTAACACGTCTTCATCTAGAGGGATTGGGTTAAGCGGTGAAAGCAAATTGTTTTCTTCACTGGTATCTTCAGTTAAGTTGTAGCATTCGAATTCACTGGGAATAAAGCGACTGGTCGTTACGCCATCTGGGTTGCCCGCAGATACCAAATGGCTCAGATCATATCTTGAATCAAGACGCCCTATATTTTGGTTATCTACCTCTTTGCTATCTATAAAGTCTTCGTCGGTATAGTAACGAGCATTATCGAAATACCGTACGTATTTCCAACGCGTATCACCAGTCAGTTCAGGTAACGTGGTGACAATAGCTTCAATGTAGTTAGGTTGCACGACGCTATTGTAAGCAACACCGGTTGCTGGGTTTGTCATATCGGCCCCAACTTCAACATTATCATTGGTCATGAAGTATATAGCCTCGTCGGTCGGTGGTTGCTCTCCAAGTAAGATTTGCGACAAGTCTCTGCCTACAAGCGGTCTCGCTTCGCTATGACTGCAATTCAGCGTCTGACGCGTAGACTCTATATCCACTTCGGCTAATCCCAACAACGTTGGTAACAAGTCAACATGAGACGTGGTGATGTCTAATTGATGGTTTCGATTTTTAAATACATTGGGATTCGAAATGATAAATGGCACATTTAGCACCTCTTGGTATGCGGTATACCATTTTTGATGCAAGCCGCCATGTGCACCAAGAAGCTCGCCGTGATCGGATGTAAATACGACAATTGTGTTTTCAAACAATGACGTCTGCTTGAGTGTTTCATAAACTGTGGTGATATGTTTATTCACTTCAGCCATCAAGTAATAATAAAACTGACGGTAATCCTCAGATGGAGCTTGTGGTAAATACATACGAGGATAGGTGTATAAATAGTCTTTCTGACAACGAGGCTTGCAGTCTAAACTTTCATTTTGACTAGGCGCAGGCGCTACATAGGGGAGTAACCCCGCCTCTTTTTCTTGATAAAACGTTTCAAACCAATCTTTTTGGCGAGGAAGCACAATATCATGGGGGTTCACGAACGAAGAGACGAGTAGAAAAGGTTGCTCATCTCCTTGGCGTGTTGCTTCTTCCAACATGAGCAGGGTTTCGCATACTTGTCGTGCAAAGCCAGGATCTCTGACTGTGCCACAATTGTTTTGTGCTGAACCATGGGGCTCCGGACCAATCCAGTGATTGAAGCCAAACTTATGGAGCTTATTTGCTTTGCTATATAATTCATGCCTTTGTGGATAGGGTTGACCTGATATTGAATTACTCACCAATGCTTGCTGTGTACCTGGAACTAAAATATCTTCGTCTGACAGATGCCATTTGCCGCGATAATAAGTTTGGTAGCCTGCAGCTTGAAACCAATCACCCATAGTGGGTACTGTATTAGGTTCTAGCCAAAACATGTTTTGATCGAATGATGACTTACCAATGCCTGGCGTTTGACTTACGCCATGCAGAGATGGATATTGACCTGTATAAATAGAAGTGCGGCTTGGGGCACAAGCGGTCGATGCCGCATTGTGATTAACAAATTCAACGCCGTTGTGGCGCATTTGCATTAAGCTTTCACTGTTTTTAAGCCTATATTCCTTAGCCTCTGGGTTTTCATAGGGCGGGGGAAAGCGTTCTTCATCGGTAGTTATGATTAAAAAGTTGGGCTGCTTGCCGTTAATTTTCATAAGAATGTCCTTGTAGCAATAGATAGGGGCGATACATCACCACCAGTGTAGTTTAATTTTTGAACTTCCCATGCTTAAACTACAAGGATTGTAAGAACTCTGTATGAATGTGTTAGCTCAGAGATTTTATAGCTTCACTGAGTCCTTCCAAAGTCATCGGATACATACGATTTTGCACAGCTTCTTCGATGATATGAATTGATTGGTAATAAGGCCAATATTCTTTAGGCTGCGGATTGAGCCATACTACTTTTTCGAAATGGTTTGTTAGGCGTTGTAGCCAAACTGCGCCGGGTTCTTGGTTCCAGTGCTCTACACTGCCGCCCGGGTAGGCTATTTCGTATGGCCCCATGGTGGCATCACCAACAAAGATAAGGCGATAGTCTTTACCAAAGCGGTTAATGAGTTGATAGGTATCAATCAAACTTGCTTGGCGGCGTTCGTTGTCTTGCCAAACGTGCTCATAGACACAGTTATGGAAATAGAAAAACTCAAGGTGCTTAAACTCACTATGTGCCGCACTGAAGAGTTGCTCACATAAGTGAATGTAATCATCCATCGAGCCGCCGATGTCAAATAGCATGAGCACGTTGACTGTATTATGGCGCTCAGGGGCCATTTTTACATCCAGCATCCCACCTTGCTTAGCGGTTGCGGCGATTGTTTCATTTAAGTCGAGTTGATCACTGGCACCGCTACGGGCAAATTTTCGCAGCTTTTTGAGTGCCAATTGCATGGTACGACTCGATATTTCACTATCGGCGTCGAGGTTTCGATATTGGCGTTTGTCCCATACTTTGACCGCACGACGCTGTCGGTTAGCGTCTTGGCCAATTCTAACCCCTTCAGGGTTATAACCATAAGCACCAAATGGCGAAGTGCCGCCTGTGCCTATCCATTTGTTACCACCAGCATGGCGTTTTTGTTGCTCAGCCAAGCGCTGCTTAAGGGTGTCCATTAACTTATCTAGTCCACCCATGGCTTCGATCTGTGCTTTTTGCTCATCGCTAAGATGTTTCTCGAATTCTTTACGCAACCAATCTTCGGGTAAGTGAGTACTTTTTTGTAGTTGAGAGAGAAAATCGCTGTCTTCGATACCTTGAAAGTAATCGGCAAAGGCGCGATCAAATTTATCAAACTGTGTTTCGTCTTTGATAAAAATGGTCTTACTCAATTCGTAAAACGCATCTAAGTTGGCAAAGGCTAAACCGTGGTTCAGGGCATTCAGGCAATCTAAAAGCTCTCGGGGTGAGACTTTTAGTCCATACCTTCTCAGTGTGAAAAAGAATTCGATCAGCATAGGGCTATCGCTTGCTCATAAATGCGAGCTTTTCAATCAAGCTAACATCTTGCTCGTTTTTCAAAAGTGCACCAAATAGCGGCATTAAACCTCCTTTGTGGGTGTGATCTTGCAATGTGCTGAGGTCAATGTCTTCTGCCATCAATAGTTTGAGCCAGTCGAGTAACTCGCTGGTGCTGGGTTTTTTCTTTAGTCCTGGAATGTCTCTTAGTTTGAAAAAAGACTCCAATGCTTGTTGCACTAGTTTTTGTTTGATCCCCGGATAATGCACATCAATGATCTGCTGCATTTGTTCAGGAGATGGAAAATCAATGTAGTGGAAAAAGCAACGACGCAAAAATGCATCCGGTAACTCTTTCTCATTATTGGAAGTGATGATGACGATAGGTCGCACTTTGGCGCGAATGAGTTCCCCAGTTTCATATACATGAAACTCCATTTTATCGAGCTCTAATAATAGATCGTTGGGAAACTCGATATCTGCCTTGTCAATTTCATCAATTAACAATACTGGACGCTGTTCACCGGTAAATGCCTGCCATAGCTTGCCTTTAATAATGTAGTTACTGATATCATGCACTTTTTCATCACCGAGTTGACTGTCGCGTAGCCGAGATACGGCGTCATACTCGTAAAGGCCTTGCTGCGCTTTGGTGGTTGATTTTATGTGCCATTGAATTAACTCCGTGTTTAAGCTATCCGCCAGTTCTTGAGCCAGTAAGGTTTTTCCTGTGCCAGGCTCACCTTTAATTAATAAAGGTTTTTCTAATAAAATAGCGGCATTAACAGCCTGTTTTAGGGCGCTACTTGCGATATAATTTGCGGTACCTTGAAAGCTCACACTGATTTCCTATTATCTGGTCTGATGAGGTTAGTGTGCCACAAATACACGGGCTATCTCTAGTTTTCCTCTTACTTGGTTTCTGGCTTAGTGCCAATAAATTTAAATCGAGGAACAGATTGACCATCCACAACAATGTGCTCTGTGAACATGGTTAAAGGACGAACCCAAAAGTCGAAGTTTCCATACAAAGCTTGATATACCACCATGAGTTCGTTGGTTTCACTATGCGTTGCGACGTGATGCACTTGATATGTTGCGCCTTTATAATGTTGGTAAATCCCTGCTTTCAATGAATGCTGCATTGTTCACTCCTAGCTTGCTACGGTATACTGCACCGCTATTAGAGGTGCCAGTTTGGCTAAAAGATGAATTATATTTCGATAGACCAATTTAAAAAAGCGTGGGTGTTTAAACATAAAGATTTACCCATTTCACAAGCGGATTTAAACGCGATTAAACTGATGACGACAGAGCGATCTGCAGTGCTTTGGAGCACCATGATCTCAAGAGAAAAAGACCACCCTGATTTTTTCACTAAAACGGACTGGCCAGGTAATGATGACACTTGGAGTGAACAAGTGAATTGGGAAGGTCCATGGGAGAATGGAGTTGAGCTTTTACCTGAAGCGATTAGTGCGTTCTTAAAGTGGGAAGATAACACCACCGTGTATTTTTGTTTATCGAGAGACCAAGTACTGGAAACGCGTTTTGATGTTTTTAAGCGTTGTTGGCAAAACTTTATGTTCTTGGCCGATGGTAGTTTGCTTTTGGGTAAAAAGCGCCAAACGGTTGTACAGTTTTTAGAAAGCGGTCAGGCCAAGCTTGGTCAAAGAATGAAAGGCTAGCTTGCATGTGTATGCCATGCTATAACTTTTGCAACAAGTGGAGGTAGCGTGGCAAAGCAAAGCATTACGGATCTTAAGCAAAATAATCTATGGCAAAACGAATATGAGCGTTTGCAATTTGCTGAGCTTGTTAATGTGTTTTATGCAAGAGAGATCCCTTTGCTCGCTAAGCAATACGCAGGTGAGCAGCTACAAAGAAAGCTGTTGAGCCTGCCGTATTATGTTGAGCGGGCAGCGCGGCATATCACTCAGGGTGATGTACCGTTACAGCTTGATAGCCAAAACGGCAGTTGGCTTGCCGCACAAAAAAGAATATTGCCTGACATCGATGAGCAGAAAAACATCGAGTACTTTTCAGCGCAAGTTAAAGTCGGTCAGGTAGTGCCCGTGGTCATAAATGAGGCAGGGTACACCCAGGTTGTCATGGACAGTGTAGATCAAGTAAGAGACAATGGGGTACACTGTAATCAGTATGGCTGGTTCTCTAATTCAGGGCGCAGTCATGAAACAGATTCTATGTTATACAAACCCACAAAAGCGCTGATGGTTGCAGCGTGTTGTGGACATCGATGGCAATATAAGAAGGTCATCGACCCCCGTATACTCAGCTTAAGAGAAATGCTGCTCGCCAGTATGATAAATTGGAACAATGTTAAAGCAACAAAACAACGACACCATTAAACGTGCTCACCTTTTCCCCCAATATTTGTGGGATGCTGAGTAATGCGTTTTTTTCAAATAGTTTTGCTTTGCTTGGCTGTTTTTATCCAATATAGACTGTGGCTGGGTAACAATGGTATTCAAGATTACACGCGCATAAAAAGTGCGGTGAACTCTCATCAAGCACTCAATGCTAAACTTTCTAAACGAAATAAATTGTTAAAAGCCGATATTGAGGATCTTAAGCTAGGTCTGGAAGGGGTGGAAGAACGTGCCCGACTAGAGCTAGGTATGATCAAAGACAACGAAACCTTCATTCGAGTATTACCCAAACAACACCATGAACCAAGCAATTAAAATTGCTGCGATTGTACCCGCTGCCGGTGTTGGCAGTCGTATGCAAGTAAATCATCCCAAGCAATATCTTAAAATTGGCGAGCAGACCATCCTGGAACATACTTTGGCTAAGTTGAGTAACTTAACAGGGCTTGTCGAGATCACTGTCGCGGTGAGTCCAAATGATGAATATTATGAAACACTCATGCTCAACGACTTGCGAATTAGGCGCGTTGATGGGGGCAAAGAGCGCGCGGATTCTGTACTTAATGCGCTTGATGCGTTGTCAGAGGTTGAACCTGATTGGGTGTTGGTGCATGACGCAGCTCGTCCGTTAGTGCGTGTGGCGGATATGCAGAAACTGATAGCTGCGTGCCTTGAAACGAAACAAGGCGGTATTTTAGCCGCTAAAGTCAAAGACACGATTAAACGTGGCGAGACGCATAGCTTGGAAACCGTGCCAAGAGAGATGCTTTGGCAGGCTTTAACGCCTCAGTTTTTCCCATACCGGGCGCTGCAAGACTCATTAAGGCAAGCTTTAGCACTCGGTGTTGCTATCACTGATGAAGCGTCTGCAATGGAATGGGCAGGGCATCCAGTTAAGTTGGTACCTGGACGCAGCGACAACATTAAAATCACGACACCTGAAGACTATGAGGTGGCATGTTTCTTAATTTCAAAACAGCAAGAGAGTGAACAATGATAAGAATTGGCCATGGTTTTGATGTACACAAATTTGGTGGTGAAGGCCCCTTAACCATCTGTGGCGAAAAAATAGCTTTCGAACAGGGCTTTATTGCCCACTCAGATGGCGATGTGGCGATTCATGCTTTATGTGATGCTTTGCTTGGTGCGCTCGCTTTGGGAGACATAGGTAAGCATTTTCCTGATACGTCGGATGAATTTGCAGGTATTGATAGTCGTATTTTATTACGCCGAGTTGTTTCTCAAATGAAGTCAATGGGATATGCATTGGGTAATTGTGACGTCACCATAGTAGCACAAGCGCCAAAAATGCGTCCTCACATTGATGCGATGCGTGCAAATTTAGCTGCCGATTGCGAAGCTGAACTTTCCCAAGTGAACGTTAAAGCGACCACCACGGAAAAGCTTGGCTTTGAAGGCCGAAAAGAAGGCATTTCTGCTCACGCTGTTGTGGTGTTGCTCAAATCATGAAAGCGCTAAATTACCTGTACGGCGAGCCACAATCACAAGGTGATTTCAAAACAAACCCAGAAGATTTCATGGTGGATGAAATTTTAGACATCCCTCTGACTGGCGAAGGCGAGCATGTTTGCTTGCAAATTGTGAAAAAGGGCGAAAATACCCAGTTTGTCGCAAAGCAAATCGCTAAGCTCGCTGGTGTGGCACCACGGGATGTCAGTTACGCGGGCCTTAAAGATCGTCACGGTGTTTGTACTCAGTGGTTTAGTGTCCCTGTGGCGATTAAAAAAGACATTGATTTTAGCCAACTAAACAACGATGGTCTTTTTGTGCTACAGCAGATCAGACACAATCGTAAACTCCGAACGGGTTGCCATAGTGGAAACCAATTCAAGATTATTTTGCGTAATGTTGACGTACCTTTAGATATTCTTTCACGCATCAATGCTGTACGTCAGGGGGTCCCCAACTATTTTGGTGAGCAGCGTTTTGGCCATGATGGTCATAATCTGGAAATGGCTGAGCGTCTATTTGCTGGTGAGCACATCCGTGACAAAAAACTGCGTGGCATAGTGATTTCGGCGGCGCGCTCACATGTTTTTAATCATATTGTGAGCAAACGCGTGTCGGAACATGGTTTGGCGAAAACCTGGCATCGAGAAGTGTTTTTGCTCAGTGGCAGTAATGCCTTTTTTGAAGAAGACATCAGTGATGAAACCATAGCGCGACTAAGTAGTGGAGACATTCTGTTATCTGCGCCCATGGTGGGTAAAGGTGAAAAGGGCTTAGTCGCACAAGAAAAGTCTTGGTTGGAGCCATATAGTGCTTGGCAACAAGGACTGGGCCAGTTAGGCTTAAAAACAGAGCGGCGCGCACTACGCCTTATTCCACGAGATTTAAGCGTAGAGACAATAGATAAAAACACTATCAAACTGACATTTAGTTTACCTAAAGGCACCTTTGCAACGGCGGTCTTACGTGAGCTGGTGCGCCATCGTGATGCTAGTAAAGATAATATCAACCAAGAGGTACTCGATGCGGATCCTACTGAGTAATGATGACGGTGTGCACGCTAAAGGCATCGCTGTTTTATATCAGGCATTAGCAAAAATTGCAGATGTAACGGTTGTTGCACCCGATAGAAACTGTAGTGGTGCAAGTAACTCACTGACCTTATTAAACCCGTTACGAGCCACTGAGCTAGATAATGGTTTTATCTCTGTCAATGGCACGCCAACAGATTGTGTGCATCTTGGTGTGAATCAATTGATGGAAGCATTGCCGGACCTAGTCGTCGCGGGGATCAACAATGGCGCCAATTTAGGTGACGATACGCTATATTCGGGTACCGTTGCTGCCGCGGCGGAAGGAAGGCATTTGGGCTTGCCTGCCATTGCAGTCTCACTTTGTTCAAAGTATGAAACCCATTATGAAACCGCGGCACAAGTGACCGTTGATATTATTAAACAGTTACAAAGCCACCCCTTGCCAAAAGATCAAATCATCAATATTAACGTACCCGATATCCCATACAATGAAGTGAATGGAGTCAAAGTTTGCCGCTTAGGAGCTAGACACAAAGCGGAGACAATGACGAAGCAAACCGATCCTTGGGGACGGGATGTATTTTGGTATGGCAACCTGGGTCATGAAAGCGATGCAGGTGAAGGGACCGATTTCTACGCCGTTAGGCATGGCTATGTTGCTATCACACCGTTGAAGGTAGACATGACCGCACATGATAGCTTGGATGCGATGGCTTGTTGGTTGAATGAGGTTAAGTAACCGTGTTGAGCAGTTATAAGCGCAGTGCGAGTGCACTTATGGAACAACTTAAATCACAAGGAGTAAGCGATGAAAAGGTACTCAAAGTGATGGAAGAGGTGCCACGACACTTGTTTGTTGACGACGTGCTAAAACACAAATCTTATGAAAATACTGCTTTGCCCATTGGACAGGGACAAACTATTTCACAGCCTTACATCGTCGCGAAAATGACAGAAGTTTTGCGACAAGTAGGTGTAAAGGGAAAAGTGCTCGAAATAGGTACAGGTTCAGGCTATCAAACCGCGATACTGGCGCAACTTTTCGATGAGGTTTGCAGTGTGGAGCGGATCAAGGCACTTCAGTGGCAAGCAAAGCGCCGTCTTCACATGTTGGATTTATACAATGTGACCATGAAACATGGTGATGGTTGGCAAGGCTGGCCTACGAAGGCCCCATTTGCTGGGATTATCGTGACTGCCGCTGCGAAGCAAGTACCCAGCCAATTGCTTGAGCAGTTAGATGAGGATGGGGCGCTGATTGTCCCTCTTGGGGAACACGAGCAGCAACTCACTTTGTTTGTAAGAAAGGGCGAGCAGTTTGTAAGACATGTGCTGGCGCCCGTTCGATTTGTGCCTTTGATTGCTGGTGATATCATTTAAACTAAATACAATGTAAATTATTTGCATTGAGATCAAAGTGGTAAAGGGTGAATAATGCTTAAAACATATCTGTTGCTGTTGGCAACCATCAGTATGTTATTAAGTGGGTGCGCAAGCAGAACTTCACCCGCACCTGTTACAGAACTCGGAACTGGTACAGCCACTTCAACACAAAAAATTCATATCAAAAATAATCGTTATCGTGTGCATAAAGGCGACACGTTATTTGCTATTGCCTTTAGCGCAAATAAAGATGTGCGAACAGTCGCGAAAATTAACAATATCCAGTCACCTTACGTTATCTATCCCGGTCAGCTCATTTTTCTTGAATATCCAAAAAATAAAAATAAAAAGAGCAAAAAATACACTGCTAGCAGCAATAAGTCTAGTAAATGGAAACAAAAAAATAACAAAAGTGATAAAAAAGAGCTTGATAAGCCAAAACAACGAGAGTATGTTCAAAAACATAGCAGCAAAAATGACAACGCATCTAATGCTATATTTTCCAATAAGGTGCGTTGGCATTGGCCTGCAGTAGGTAAGGTGACCAAGCACTTTTCTGATAAAGAAAATGGCTATAAAGGACTTCAAATCACTAATGTTGAAGGAACACCCGTTAAGGCTGCTGCAGATGGAGTAGTGGTATATGCCGGCAGTGCACTTAGAGGGTACGGTAATTTAATTATCTTGAAACATAATGATGATTACTTAAGTGCGTATGCACATAACTCGAAGTTACAAGTCACTGAGCAGCAAAAAGTTAAAGTTGGGCAAAAAATTGCCGAAATAGGTAGTACAGACGCCACTAAAACAGCATTGAGATTTGAGATCCGTTTTAGAGGTCAGGCTGTCAATCCGGTTAAATATTTGCCAAGTAAGTAGCGAGCACCGTGCATTTAATCGTGTCGCTATTCATTCACTTGGGAGGATGCGTATGGCTCAAACTGCAAATGTGAAAACCAAAAAAACGGACGATTTTGAAGAGAAGCTCGACGAGCTAGATATTGATGACTCAAAGTCTGAATTGTTAGAAGACGTTGATGATGATGATGATATTTTTGCCAAAGATGAGAACGTTAAAAATCTAGACGCGACTCAGCTTTACCTTGGCGAAATAGGTTTTTCCCCCTTACTGAGTGCGGAAGAAGAGGTTTATTACGCACGAAAAGCTTTGAAAGGGTGCGAAGCGTCTCGTAAACGTATGATTGAGAGTAATTTACGTCTCGTGGTAAAAATCTCTCGTCGATACAACAATCGTGGTCTGGCGTTGTTAGACTTGATTGAAGAGGGTAATTTGGGCTTGATCCGAGCCGTTGAAAAGTTTGATCCTGAACGAGGATTTAGATTCTCGACTTACGCCACTTGGTGGATCAGGCAAACAATTGAACGGGCGATTATGAATCAAACTCGTACGATTCGACTTCCTATCCATGTGGTTAAAGAGCTAAATGTGTATCTGCGTACAGCTCGAGAGCTGACGCAAAAACTCGACCATGAGCCTACGGCAGAGGAAATCGCAGAGTGCTTAGACAGACCTGTTGAAGATGTCACTAAAATGCTGCGACTGAACGAAAAAATCACCTCGGTGGATACGCCTATCGGCGGTGAAAATGATAAAGCATTGCTTGATATTATTGCTGATGAAAAAGGGCATGGTCCCGAAAGTGAAGTGCAGAATAATGATATCAACAGTCATATCATTGATTGGCTTGGTGAACTCAATCCCAAACAGCGTGAGGTCTTAGCAAGACGCTTTGGTTTACTTGGCTATGAACCGTCTACATTAGAGGATGTAGGTCGAGAAATTGGTTTAACACGCGAACGCGTACGCCAGATTCAGGTAGAAGCATTGAGACGCTTGAAAGATATTTTGCAGCATGAGGGCTTAAGCACAGACAGCTTGTTTGAGCAGTTATAAGTCTCTTCGCAAAAGCAAAAAACCACCGTTATGGTGGTTTTTTTGTTCTTGCTTTTCAAACGGTTAAAGCAGCTGCTTTAATTCGTACAGTAGCGCATGTGCTTCACGAGGGCTTAAATTGTCTGGGTTTATCTCCATAAGCGCATGTTCTAATTGCGAAGGCTGGGTTTCTTCTAAGGAGAAACTGTGTTGTGCAGGGATTGGCTCTACCACGCTCTGATGATTTTCTAACTGGTGCAATTTTTGTTTTGCTAAAGCGAGTACGGCCTTAGGCACACCAGCAAGTCCCGCTACTTGTAAACCAAAACTCTTGCTTGCTGCACCATCTAACACCGTGTGTTTGAATGCAATTGTGTCATTGTGCTCGATGGCATCAAGATGCACGTTAACCAGCCCTGACTGTTGCTCGGCAAGTTCGGTTAGCTCAAAGTAATGGGTCGCAAATAGCGTTTTGGCTTCTAACTGGCGGGCGAGATAATCGGCGGTTGCGTAAGCTAACGATAAACCATCATAGGTACTGGTACCACGGCCGATTTCGTCCATAAGTACTAATGATTGCTGAGTGGCATTGTTCAAAATCGTCGCTGTTTCGGTCATTTCCACCATGAACGTTGAGCGACCAGATGCCAGATCATCACTCGCCCCGATACGTGTAAATATGCGATCGACTTTGCCGATATTGGCAGCACTTGCTGGTACATAACTACCAATATGCGCCATTAACACGATCAGCGCAGTTTGACGCATATAGGTTGATTTACCACCCATGTTTGGGCCGGTTATGATCAGCATTTTACGTTCATTGTTCAAATGCACAGGGTTGGCGATAAACGGGTCTTTACTGACTTGTTCAACCACGGGGTGACGTCCTGCATCGATGTGTATTTCGTCACTGTCACTCAAAGTCGGCTTACAATAATCTAGCGTTTGCGCACGCTCTGCAAGCGTATTCAGCACATCTAAGTCTGCTAACGCGCCGGCCATGATTTGCAGTTGCTCCAAGTAAGGGGCAATAAACTCAAATAGTTGCTCATAAAGTTGCTTTTCAAGTGCTAACGCTTTGCTTTGGCTACCAAGTACCTTGTCTTCGTGCTCTTTAAGCTCAGGAATAATGTATCGTTCGTTATTTTTAAGTGTTTGTCGACGAATGTAATCTGCTGGTACTAGGTGCGAATTGGCTCGACTGATCTCGATATAAAAACCATGTACCTTGTTGTAGCCAATTTTTAATGTGCTGATCCCTGTGCGCTCACGTTCTCTGGTTTCGAGCTTTTCTAAAATATCGGTGGCACCCTGGCTTAGCGCGCGCCACTCATCCAATTCGGCATTGTATCCTGTCGCTATCACGCCGCCGTCGCGGATCAAGATGGGTGGATTGTCGATAATGGCGCGTTCAAGTAAGTCCTGTAATTTTGGCAATGTGGGAGATTGAGTGCAGATCTGTTGAATACGTGCATCATCACTTTCAGCTAATAATTCATGTAGCGGTGCCAGTGCTTGCAGTGCTGAACGTAAACGAGTTAAGTCACGAGGTCTGGCATTACACAATGCCAAGCGTGCAACCACGCGTTCAATGTCACCAATCTGTTTTAGTGCGTCATAGGTGTCCAAGCAAAGCTGCGTTTCGATAAGGCTTGAAATGGCATTTAACCGTGCATTCAGCTCAGTGCGATTTCTAATTGGGGTATGAATACGGCGCTTCAGCAAGCGCGACCCCATCGGCGTGGCCGTTTTATCTAAAATTTGCGCCAGCGTATTATCAATGCTGCCCGAGAGGTTAACCGTCAGCTCAAGGTTTTTGCGTGTAGCGGCATCTAAGATCACCGCGTGTTCATTTTTTTCTAATGTGATCGCACGGATGTGCGGTAATGCAGTGCGCTGAGTGTCTTTCACATATTGCATTACACAACCTGCCGCCACTAACGCGGTGCTCGCTTGCTCTACGCCAAAGCCAATCAGATCTTTGGTTTCAAACTGCTGGCAAAGAAGGTGTTTAGCTGTATCTAAATCGAACTCCCAATCTGGACGACGGCGAGCACCTTTAAATTGTTCAATTAAATGCAGGTTAGTAAATGACTCAGGGTAGAGTAATTCAGCAGGTTGCAGGCGTTGCAAGGTTGAACTGAGCGCTTCATCGGTTTTTAGTTCAACAATATTGAATTGCCCAGAGTTGATGTCTAAATACGCGACACCATATTGTTGCTGTTTGTCTTGCCAAAGCGCAGCCAATAAGTTGTCTTGACGCTCTTGTAGTAAAGCTTCGTCTGTCACTGTGCCCGGCGTGACTATCCTAACTACTTTACGTTCTACAGGGCCTTTGCTGGTGGCCGGGTCGCCCACTTGCTCACATATCGCCACTGATTCGCCCATTTGCACTAAGCGGGCTAAGTAGTTTTCTACTGCATGATAAGGGACGCCCGCCATTGGGATCGGCGCGCCAGACGCTTTACCTCTATGTGTTTGCGAAATATCCAATAGCTGCGCAGCGCGAACTGCGTCATCAAAAAACAATTCGTAAAAGTCACCCATGCGATAGAACAATAAAATATCTTGATGTTCAGCTTTGATCCTAAGATATTGCTGCATCATGGGGGTTTGTTGTTTTATAGTATGTTCTGAATATAAATCTATCGACATGCATCTACCTAAGAGGTTGAATATGGAGCTAAACCAAGAGATTAAAACTCTGGCTGCACAGTTGGGCGCTATTTTAACGGATAAACGTTTGACGATCACTACCGCTGAGTCATGTACTGGTGGTGGAATTAGCTATGCCCTGACCGACACGCCGGGCAGCTCAAATTATGTTGATAGGTGTTTTGTCACATACAGTAACGAAGCAAAACAAGCTTTGCTGGATGTCAGCGCTGATACGCTGAATAAATATGGTGCGGTAAGTGAACAAACTGTATTGGAAATGGCAAAGGGGGCTGCGAAAGCGGGCAATGCGGATATAGCGGTTGCTGTTTCTGGCATCGCGGGCCCTGGTGGCGGATCTGAAAATAAGCCGGTGGGTTTAGTCTGGTTTGCAATCAATATACAGGGGAGTGTGACCTGTTACGAACAGGTATTCACCGGTGACCGCAGTTATGTTAGGTTGCAAGCTATTGCTTTTGCTTTGAAAAATATAGTTTCTCGAATTCAAGGTTAAAATATACTTGATACTGTGATTCTATACAGTATACTGAGCGCATTACGCTAAATTGGAGAAGCAAATGAACGATAACAAACAAAAAGCGCTCGACGCCGCATTGTCACAAATTGAACGTCAATTTGGTAAAGGTTCAATCATGAAGCTAGGCGACAGCCAAGCATTGGATATCGAATCTATCTCAACCGGTTCATTGGGTATCGATATTGCGTTGGGTATTGGTGGTTTACCGACAGGTCGTATTGTTGAAATTTACGGACCAGAGTCATCAGGTAAAACAACCTTAACGTTGCAAGTTATCGCAGAAGCACAAAAAGAAGGTAAAACCTGTGCCTTCGTTGATGCTGAACATGCTTTAGATCCTGTTTACGCAGAAAAGTTAGGTGTGAACGTTGATGAGCTATTGGTTTCTCAGCCTGACACCGGTGAGCAAGCACTAGAAATTTGCGATATGTTAGTTCGCTCTGGCGCTGTTGATGTGGTCATTGTGGACTCGGTTGCGGCATTAACACCTAAAGCGGAAATTGAAGGTGACATGGGTGACACACACGTTGGTTTGCAAGCTCGTTTGATGTCACAAGCGCTACGTAAATTGACTGCAAACATCAAACGCTCTAATACCTTATGTATCTTCATTAACCAAATCCGTATGAAGATTGGTGTGATGTTTGGTAACCCAGAAACCACCACAGGTGGTAACGCACTTAAGTTTTACGCGTCTGTACGTATTGATATTCGTCGTATTGGTTCTGTAAAAGAAGGCGACGAAGTCGTCGGTAACGAAACTCGCGTGAAAATTGTTAAGAACAAAGTTGCCCCTCCGTTTAAGCAAGCCGAATTTATTATCATGTATGGTGAAGGTATTTCTAAACATGGTGAATTAATTGATTTGGGTGTTAAGCACAAGCTAGTTGAAAAATCAGGTGCTTGGTATAGCTACAATGGCAGCAAAGTAGGTCAAGGTAAGTCAAATTCAATTAAATTCTTAAAAGAAAATCCTGAGATCGCCAATGAGATCGAGGGCAAATTACGCGAAATGTTGTTGTTGCAAGCCACGATCAAGCCTGAAGAAGGTGAAGAGCAAGGCTTAGCGGCGACAGACGTTGAGCTGTAATTAAACTGATTTAGCGTGAAAGCCCGGGTTGTCCGGGCTTTTTTCGTTTTACAGGGAGAGTTTTAAAATACGTATTTGGCTGAGAGCTGTAAGCGATTTAAATCGCCGTCAACATTCGCTTCGGTGTCACGTGTTGCAACTTTGTACTCCACGCCAAAAGTGAGCTTTTTGACCGGAGAATAGAGTAGGTTAGCGCTGTAACTTTGACTCGATTTAGTGGGGTTACCAGTAATCGCGAGCAAGTGTTCGTCATTGTCAGCAAAGAAGAATGAGTATAAAAAGGTTGAACGCAATTGCTCACTCCAATGATGTTGGTAGCTGATAAAGCCCGATGTCGAGTCGATGGCGTGTAAGTCATTACCATCAAATACTGCGCCATTCGCCACATTTAAGCCCACATAACGGCCTAGGCCTTGTCCGTGCGTGAGCATAAACTTCACATTGTTTTTATCAAAATTGATACGACCAGAGGCGCTGATCCCGAGTGATGTTTCTGTCGCATCAGCCGCGCCGAGTTTATAAGTTAGTTGACGTGCCAATGCGGCAACCACGAAATTTCCCCAGTCGGCGTTATAGGTATATCTCGCCGTAAAGTCAGGCATGCTCGCATCGTCGGTCACCACGCGCGATTCGGATGCGGTTGTTACCGTACTTTCTGGGTTTTCAGCTGAGAATGACCAGTTACCTACGCTATATTTCATCATTGCTTGACGAACAAATACGGTGCCTTCTGCTGGACCAACGAAATCAAGTGTTTCTGGTAGCGCGCCCACGTTTTGAAAGTTTGACCACGCTTGGCCAAACAACCAACCTTTGTAAGTTGCGTAGGCTTGTCGAATTCTTGGCGAGTAGGAGTTAGTTACGCGTTCATTACCACCAATTGAGGCGATAAAATCGAGCTCAATTTTGGTCTTTATTTCGCTGCCATCGTCTAGCTTGGTATTGGTTGATAAGTTAAAACGAGATTGCCTAGCATGCATATCAAACACCGCATCTTCTGAGGTGGATGCTGACACTGGCGTGGTACCTGGCACATAAAAATCTCGACCGATATTGCCACTTCCCAAAGTGCCATCAGAGAAGTCACTCCACATAGCATCCAATTTAACGTAACCGCCGTAATTGACATCTGTTTGACCAACAGAGGCTGCCACCGCTGGCAAACAAAAAATACTAAGTACGCTTGCAGCAACCAGTGTTTTTTTAGTTTTACAAGATGTTGTCATAATCGTTGTTCCTTTATAGCGGCCAATTCGTTAATGTGGTCGCGAGAGAGAAATTGTCGATATTCACTTTTGAATAAGGTTCGATTTTCCTCAATTACCCATTGGTCTATACGACTAAGGTGGTAACGAATATGTCACAAATAAAAAAATAAAGCGGGGTTAGCTATAGCTTTTTTTTATAACTATATGTTTATTAACTACTAATTTGAAAGTTTTTAAGTGTCAAACATGCCAAGACATGACATGTTTGATGTTGAGATTATGTCAAGCTAGTAAGGCGTGACATAAAGTTCTACAACTAAGGTCTAATACTTTCCTTGCTTTGGCTGAGTGATCCTTGGGCAAAGCCTTACGGCGCATAAATTAATATGGAGATGACTATGTCACAGAGCATTTACCCAGTTCCTGAGGCGATTAAAGCAAACGCACTCATTGATAATGACAAATATAATACGCTTTATAAGCAATCAATTGAGGATCCACAGAGCTTTTGGGCAGAGCATGGACAGCGTCTAGAATGGTCTAAACCATTTACTAAAGTGAAGAATACTTCTTTTGATAAAGGTCATATCAGCATCAAATGGTTCGAAGACGGCGAATTGAATGCCTCATATAACTGTATTGACCGTCACCTGAAAGATAAAGCAGACAAAGTGGCACTGATTTGGGAAGGCGATGATCCTGCAAATAGTGAGAATATCACTTATCAGCAGCTGCATGATGAAGTTGCCAAACTGGCAAACGGCTTGAAAAAGTTAGGTGTAAGCAAAGGCGACCGTGTTGCCATTTATATGCCGATGACGCCGCAAGCTGTCTATGCGATGCAAGCTTGTGCCCGTATTGGTGCGGTTCATTCAGTGGTATTTGGTGGCTTCTCTCCTTCTGCGATTGCTGACCGAATTAAAGATTCGGGTGCCAAAGTGGTGATCACGTCGGATGAAGGTCGTCGCGGCGGCAACTGTGTGCCACTGAAAGCAAATGTAGACGAAGCTGTGGCGCAACCAGGCGTGGAAATTGACCATGTTGTTGTGCATCGTTTAACGGGTGGTGAAGTTGAATGGCAAGGCCATGATGTCTGGTGGCATGATTTGGTTGCTGATGTTGCACCAACGTGTGAGCCAACGGCGATGAATGCGGAGGACCCGCTATTCATTCTTTATACTTCAGGTTCAACGGGTCAACCAAAAGGTGTCGTGCATACGACGGGGGGATACCTTGTTTATGCATCGATGACCCATGAATATGTGTTTGATCTAAAAGAAGATGACGTTTATTGGTGTAGCGCGGATGTGGGTTGGATCACAGGTCACAGCTATATTGCTTATGGCCCACTGGCAAATGGCTGTACACAAGTTATTTTTGAAGGGGTGCCGACCTACCCATCGGCTGGGCGTATTGGTGAAGTGGTTGATAAACATAACGTCACGATTCTTTATACTGCACCAACCGCTATTCGTGCTTTGATGGCCAAAGGCGATGAGCCTACCGCGACATCGACACGCGCTAGCCTACGTATTTTAGGGTCAGTGGGTGAACCAATTAACCCCGAAGCCTGGTCTTGGTATTACGATAAAATTGGTAATGGTTCATGCCCCATCGTGGATACTTGGTGGCAGACGGAAACAGGTGGCATCATGATCACCCCATTACCAGGTGCAACCGACATGAAACCAGGCTCCGCAACTCGTCCATTTTTTGGCATTGCGCCCGCTTTGTTTGATGCGCAAGGTAACGACTTAGTCGGTGCAACAGAAGGTAACTTAGTCATACTGGATAGCTGGCCTTCACAAGCAAGAACCGTTTATGGCGACCACGAGCGTTTTGAGCAAACTTACTTCTCAGCATACCCAGGTGTGTATTTTACTGGGGATGGCTGTCGTCGTGATGAAGATGGTTATTACTGGATCACTGGGCGTGTGGATGATGTGCTCAACGTATCAGGTCACCGTTTAGGCACTGCTGAAATTGAAAGTGCATTGGTGGCGCATGAAGCGGTTGCTGAAGCGGCCGTAGTTGGCTACCCCCATGATATTAAGGGTCAAGGTATCTATGTTTACGTAACGCCAAACGAAGGCGTGGTGGTAACTGATGAGCTAACTAAAGAAGTGCGTAACTGGGTGAGAAAAGAGTTAAGCCCTATCGCGTCACCAGATATGATCCAATGGTCACCGGGCCTCCCCAAAACGCGTTCTGGTAAAATTATGCGTCGTATTTTACGTAAGATCGCAGCGAACGAATATCAGCAATTAGGTGATACTTCGACACTTGCCGATCCGAGTGTGGTTGATGAGCTGATTGAAAATCGCTTAAATCGTTAATTGAACGTTAAAAGCTTGAATTACATTCAATTCTAAACGACTATATCGGCTGTCACCTTTTTAGATGACAGCCGAATTTTTAGGAGCCTACCATGAATCAGTTTTTAATCGCAGATGATCACCCGCTATTTCGCGAAGCCTTAAAAGGTGCATTGCAAAATCGATTTGAAGCGCTGACTGTGTTTGAAGCTGATACCTTTGACAGCACGCTAGTCGCATTAGAGAAATATGAAGAATTAGACTTACTACTGCTTGATTTACACATGCCGGGCAGTGGCGACTTATACGGTCTGATCCGCATTCGTGAAGACCATCCTAGTTTACCTGTGGTAGTAATATCGGGTAGTGAAGACTTATCGGTTATTTCCAAAGTGATTGGCTACGGAGCTATGGGCTTTATTCCTAAATCTTCTTCATCTCAACAAATTGCCGAAGCGATAGACACAGTGCTGGAAGGGAACACTTGGTTACCTGAAGGCATGAAAGATGAAGTTGCTAGCATAGAAAGTGAAGATAGGGAACTTGCACAACAAGTGGCGTCTTTAACCCCTCAGCAGTACAAAGTACTACAGTATTTGCACGAAGGATTACTGAACAAGCAAATTGCTTTTGAGTTGCATATTTCTGAAGCGACTGTAAAGGCGCATATCACCGCGATTTTTAGAAAGCTAGGCGTGTACAACCGAACGCAAGCCGTGTTGATTGCGTCGAAGTTGCAGCTTGAACCTATCGAAGCATAGTAAAATAAAAAAGCGCCGCAGCGCTTTTTATGATTAAAGCTTGCTATTAACTAAACACCACCGTTTTATTACCATTGATAAACACCTTGTGCTCGGATGCAAGCTGAATGGCTTGACAGAACACGGTTTTTTCAATATCTCGGCCCATTTTAGCCATACTTTCAGCATCGTTTGCGTGACTCACATGGGTAACGTCTTGCACGATTATTGGCCCTTCATCTAGCTCATCATTCACAAAGTGTGCTGTGGCACCAATGATTTTTACACCGCGTTCAAATGCTTGGTGATAGGGTTTTGCGCCGATAAAGGCAGGTAAAAACGAGTGGTGAATATTAATGATGCGATTGCTAAAACGTGCCACAAACTCAGGGCTTAGAATGCGCATATATTTAGCTAAACCGATGATGTCAGGCTGATATTGCTCTATCGCCTCAGCGAGTTTTTCATCATGTTCTACTCGGCTTAAGCCTTGGTGAGACACACAGTGAAAAGGCACGCCAAAACCTTTGGCGAGTGGCTCAAGATTCGGATAGTTTGCGATGACTGCGAGCACTTCAATATTCATCGCATTTTCGAATTGTTTAAGCAAAATACCACCTAAACAATGTGCTTCTTTTGTGGCAAGCAGCACCACTTTGGTTTTTTCACCATGGTGCAGAGCAACCTTAGCGCCGGCCGGTAGTTGTGCTCGCAACTGTGGTAAAAATTGCGCGCTAGGCTCTCCTGTAAGCTCTGTGCGCATAAAAAATCGAGCGCCTTCTTTGTCTACAAACTCGTTGTTGCGGGTAATATTCAGATTATGCTCATAACAGAGGTTGGTAATTTTTGCGATGAGTCCAACATCATCGGCGCATTGCGTGGTTAGTATATAGTTCAATGTCCCCATTCCTATTGTTCACTTAGACTACAAGTTTGCCCATACTAGCAATGCAATGGTGTGAGGTTAACTACTAATTGAAAGAAATATGCAATACTAATTGGAATGAAGGCTAAAAAAGCATAAAAGCCACAAGGTGGCTTTTATTACGCTAGGCAATGTGTGAGGTAAATGTACTTAACCGCCCGATGCTTTCATAGCCTGTTGTGTTGGTAGAACTGGGCCTTCTCCGGGACCGCCAAGGCCCCCACCTATGACTAACTTAAGTAATTCTGGGCTAATAGTTTTTATCACGGATAAATCTCTCCCTAAATTCCGCTCGGCACGCATAGCTTATTAAAGCTAGAGATTCCATGATTTTTACAAAGACCACGGTGTTATCTCTAACATAGAGCTTTATTGGGGCATTACTTAAAAAACTATATTTATAGAGTAATACTTCTATCCAAGTAATAAAGTTCACAGTCCCAACCAAAATGGCTAAGCATATAATACCCGCTTCCTGTGGTACAAAGCGATGCGTTTGGAGCACATTATTAAAATATTCATAACCTGTCTTGCTATATATCCATCTAGCAAGACGTTTACGATAAACAATGGGCAGCAGAAATGCAACTGTCAGAGATGTGCAAAAAATATAAAAGTGGGTATTCCATTGCATTATTATGTCTGTCATCGACAAGCTGATTACATCTATAGTTAAATAACATAGGAAAAACCACCTGGCACTGGCGACTTGCCATGTCATCCATAGACCAATTAATATACTACATATAGGTACGTAATCAATTGCGACATATATATTCATTATTTGCTTTCCTTATTATCGAGAGGCTCAGGGCTTGCTGGCTGAGATGGCTTATCAGGTAAGAAGTTAAAGTAAGTGCCGGTAATATCCTTACCAAAAATTAGGAATAACTCAAACAGTTGGATAAAGCTCATATCTGTTTTTCCCGACTCGTAATTGCTAATGGTGGCTTGGTCGACACCGAGCTTGCGACCTAGATCGGCTTGTGACCAGCCTTTTTCCCGTCGTAATATGCGAATCGAGGCCTGTACCTCAGCTTTAAATCCATCAACCTTTTTCTTGCGATGTGCGGTGTTGTTTTTCATTGATGAGCGCTCCCTCCTCTGAGCCAAGAAACGTAAAATTAACACCGAAACATCTTTGCAACAACAATAAATAATGCTAACTGCATGATCATACGTCACTTTATTAATTTTTTAATAAAATGGGCTCAAATTAAGAGAGCATAGCGGAAATTGCAGAGGCTATTGGAAGCCTGCATATTGCAACAGCGCTTTAAGCTTTGCAGGCTTAACTGGTTTCGACAAATAATGCACTTTGGCCTCTTTGGCTTGCCTTTTAACCGCTTCATCACGCACTGCGGTGATCAAAACCGCGGGTACAGGCTGTTGCCAAATATCACGTAACTTAGCAATGAGGGATAAGCCATCTAGATCAGTGCCTAATTGGTAGTCCACCAATAGCATATCTGGCGCTGGGTTACTTTTTGCATAGCTAGATACGTCAAAAGCCGTTTCAAAAAGTTGGTACTCACATTGCCATTTGTCTAATAGGCTCGCCATGGCTTGTAGGTTTTTAGGATCATCGTCTATGGCAACAACGCGCACTCTGGGTTGCTCAATGGCCTCGTTTGCAGTGGCAGACCGCGATTCTTTCTGCTCGGCTAACTGAATGTCACCTTTTGGAATGGTAATACTAAAGCGACTGCCTTTACCGACAACAGAAGTCACTTCTAATTCGATGCTAAGCAGATCACATAGCCTTTTTACGACACCCAGTCCTAAACCAACGCCTTTGTTATCATTGGTTTTGATGCGATAAAAATCATTAAACACTTTATTTAATTGATGCTCAGCAATGCCGGGGCCGGTATCCCATACTTCCAATCGCAAGCTGTGTTTTCTATCTCGACAGGCTACCAGTACTTTACCTTGCTCTGTGTACTTCACGGCGTTAGAGACCAGGTTTTGAATAATGCGGCGCAGATACGTCGTATCACTATGCACGATGAGATGGTTGCTACGTACTTTTAATGTGAGACCCTTCTCCGCAGAGACAATGGCATATTCGTTGGCGAGAGGGCTGAGAATATCGTCAATATTGAAATGCCGGGGGCTAGGTTTCATTGCGCCTTGTTCCAGTTTGGCGATATCAAGTAGCGCAGACATTAAATGGACAGTGGAATCGAGACTGTCACTGAGTTTTTCAAAATTACCCTGATCTTGCGCGCTTAAAGCTTGCTCATTGATCGCTCCCAAGTAAAGCCTTGCAGCGTTGAGCGGCTGCAAAATATCATGGCTCGCTAATGCTAAAAATCGTGTTTTGCTGTCATTCGCCTGTTCGGCTTCCTTTTTGGCGGCCATCAGCGCCTGCTCTGTATCGATACGTGACGCAATTTGCGCTTGTAGATCGGTGTTAATGGTTCTGATCTCTTGGGTACGCGCTTCAATGCGGTTTTCCAGATCCATGTTTACTTCTTCCAGCGCATTTTGCGTGGCGATGTGCATGGTGATGTCAGAAAAGCTGGTAACAAAGCCGCCTTCGGGCAAAGGGTTACCCGTCATTTCGTAAACTTGGCCGTCTTTACTGTGGCGAATAAAGTGGTGGGGCGTGCCATTACGCAAATGCTGCACGCGTTTTTCAACATGCTGCTCAATCTCGCCGGGACCACACTCACCGCGCTCGGCATTAAAGCGAATGACTTTTTCGATAGGGAGGCCGACTTCTAAAAATGCGGGGGGATAGTCAAACATTTCAGTGTAACGCTTGTTCCACGCCACTAAATTTAGGTCTTTGTCTACCACCGAAATACCATGACTGAGGTTTTCAAGGGAGGTATAGAGTAAGTTTTGATTAAATTGCAGCGCTTGGGTGGTTTCATCAAAAAAATTGACGACTTCTTCAAATGCCATTTGCTTGCCCGAGGAAACCGCTTGGATCAGTGCTTGTGCGGAAGACGCACCAAGTACACCTGTTAAAGCGCGCTCGCAATAGGCGATAAAGTCGGGGTCAGGGTGGGCGTTGTTGTTATCAATATCATGGGTGAGCGCGTAATGACTGAGAAGTTGTCCAGAGCGTTGGATACCCAAAAAAGTTTGCAGTAGCACTTTGAAATCATAGATGCTGGCTTTGACGTGTTTATTGGCTCGTTTAGTGAAGGTCGCTTGTTCTTTTGGATTGACGAATGCCGCCGCTTGGATTTTATCGATTAGACGCTCATGCGCTGCGAGCGAGAAACTCACATAACAAGTGATATTCGCAATCAGTGCAGCCAAAGTACCCTGTGTAATGATGCTTTGTCTTAATGCGTAATCGAGTGCAACGCCAGCGTCCATGACAGGGACCATCAAAAATAGAAACCAACAGACAAAACCGGCCAACAAACCTGCATAAACACCATAAGCATGGCCTTTACGCCAGTACAAGCCACCGACAATGGCTGGCAGTAATTGGGTGACCAATGAAAAGGCGACCAGTCCCATGTTCGCTAAGGCCTCACCATGACCAAACCATTGTTGGTACAAGTAAGCCAGCAACAATATAGCGGCAATGGTGACTCGACGTACATTCAAAATGGATGCTTTGTAGTTACGAGTGAGTGCGCTGCGTTTTAGCTTTCGTTTTAAAAACAAAGGCAAAATAACATCGTTTGAAAGCATGGTACTGAGCGTGAGCGTCGCAACCACTATCATCGCGGTGGCAGCAGAAAGGCCACCAATAAACACAAAGGTAGTAATAATAGGGTGATCTTGCGTGAGCGGCAGTGCCAACACAAAACTATCGGCTGCCATGCCTGAGCCTATTTGTGGGTGTATTGCTGCGGTGGCGATAGGAATGATCATCGCGCCAATTAACAATAAGTACAGAGGAAAGGCCCATCTTGCAGTATTCAGGTGCTTTCTATCTAGGTTATCAACCACAGTGACGTGAAACTGTCGGGGTAAACAAATAATGGCCGCGGCGGCCATCAGTGTTTGACCGAAGAAGTTAAAGTTGAACGATTCAAACTCAAACCAGTGCGCGAGCAAAGGGGTTGTATCTTCTGGTTTTTGCAGCAAAGCATAAATAGCTAAGGCGGCCACTGCGCCAAGCGCCAGTAACTTGACTAAAGATTCAAAAGCGACCGCGAGCATTAATCCTGAGCGATACTCCGTGACATCCACTTTTTGCGTACCGAAAAAAATAGCAAACAGGGCCATGATTAATGTACCAACCAGAGCCAGCACAGAGCCTGAAACTTGCTCTCCTTGCTGTAGCAGCAAAAAGCTGCTGCTCAGTGCTTTAAGTTGCAAAGCGATATAGGGAATGGTGGCAAGCAGTGCAATCATCGTGACCATCACACCTGTGGCCTGACGTTTACCGTAACGCGCTGAAATAAAGTCTGCGATGGTGGTGATGTTTTGCTTTTTACTGACCAATATCAGCTTTCTTAAAAAGCCATGACCAAAGAAAAATAACAATGCGGGGCCGAGTAAAATAGGTAAGTAGTGCCAGCTGCTTTCTGCGGCAGTGCCAACAGACCCATAATATGTCCAGGAGGTACAATAGATCCCAAGTGAAAAGGCATACACAAATGGATGGCGACTAATCGCCATGGCTTTTGGCGTGGTTTTGTCCCCCCAGTTTGCTAGCCAAAATAGTACGCCGATATAACACACCGACACAAATACGAGCGCTGCCGTCATGATTGTTCTTATTGAGTTGATATGACCCAACCATACCATAAATTACGTCAATGTCTGTATGACCATTCATGAGAGTTTTTATATAAGCTGTTGTTAATAATGAATAAAGATTAATTTTCGCGTTGATTAGACTAATGTCGTATAAGCGTCATATTTCTCAAGCATCGTCACTTAAAAATGTGCTTTAACATCTAGTTGATTGTTTTTATTATATTTTTATTTTTATGAATGTTTCTCAAGGTGCAGTTTACGTAAACGTAACGAAGTTGCTACGACTAAGGTCTCAATTCCTTCTTGCAAAGCCATTGCTAAGGTAATTGATGACAATTTAACACCAACACATTGGCGCATTTTGCCAATGAAAGGGGATACAAAATGGCTTTTAAAGACGAAGAACAAGCAAAAGCATACTGGTCAGAAAATCTCGCCCTGATGTTCAAGCTACTGACAATTTGGTTTGTCGTGTCGTTTGGCTTTGGCATTTTATTAGTAGATGTGCTCAATGAAATTCGTTTTTTCGGATTCAAATTGGGTTTTTGGTTTTCTCAGCAAGGCGCAATTTATACCTTTGTGGCTTTGATTTTTGTCTACGCATTTAAAATGAATGCGCTTGATAAAAAATACGGCGTAGACGAATAAGGGGCACAATAATGGATGTACAAACTCTCACTTTTATTATTGTTGGCTTAAGCTTTGCGCTGTATATCGGCATTGCGATTTGGGCGCGTGCAGGCTCAACAAAAGACTTTTATGTTGCTGGCGGTGGCGTACCACCCTTCGCTAATGGCATGGCAACCGCTGCGGACTGGATGAGTGCAGCGTCATTTATTTCTATGGCGGGGATCATCTCGTTTGCAGGCTACGATGGTGGCGTGTATCTGATGGGCTGGACTGGTGGTTACGTATTGTTAGCGCTTTGTTTAGCACCCTACTTACGTAAATTTGGCAAGTTTACCGTGCCGGACTTCATTGGTGACAGATATTACTCGCAGGTGGCGCGTGTGGTTGCCATTTTATGCGCCATCTTTATCTGCTTTACCTATATCGCTGGGCAAATGCGCGGTGTGGGCGTGGTGTTCTCGCGCTTTTTAGAAGTGGATATTGAAACCGGTGTTTATATTGGCATGGTGATCGTATTCTTCTACGCAGTGCTAGGCGGCATGAAAGGGATCACCTATACGCAAGTTGCACAATATTGTGTATTGGTTTTTGCCTATTTGGTACCTGCAATTTTTATCTCGATGATGATGACTGGGCATTTATTACCACAAACAGGCTTCGGTGCGACGTTGGCGGATGGTTCGGGCATGTATGTTCTCGATAAACTCGATGGCCTCAGTGCCGAGCTGGGTTTTGCACAGTACACTGAAGGTTCAAAAAGTATGATTGATGTGTTTGCCATTACCGCTGCGTTAATGGTGGGGACTGCTGGTTTACCGCATGTTATTGTACGCTTTTTCACGGTGCCTCGTGTAAAGGACACGCGAATTTCAGCGGCTTGGACATTGGTCTTTATTGCTATCGTGTACACCACAGCTCCGGCGGTAGCCTCATTTGCGCGGGTCAACATGATCGACACGATTAATGGCAAAGATGGTAGTGGTACCGCTTACGCGGATGCACCCACATGGGTTAAGAACTGGGAAAGAACGGGCCTAATCGTTTTTGAAGATAAAAACAACGACGGCAAAATGTCTTACTCAGCTGGCAAAATAGAAGACCCCAACAGCGCAAACGAAGTGAAGATTGACCGCGATATTATGGTTTTGGCAAACCCAGAAATAGCCGATTTGCCAGCGTGGGTGATTGCGTTAGTCGCCGCTGGTGGTATTGCGGCCGCGCTGTCGACCACGGCAGGTTTGTTGTTGGTTATTTCCACCTCGGTCTCACATGATTTACTCAAACGTACACTCAAGCCTGACATAAGTGACAAACAAGAGCTCCTTGCAGCGCGTTTGTCGGCCATGGTGGCCATTGCTATCTCCGCATACTTTGGTATTAACCCGCCAGGATTTGTGGCGTCAGTTGTGGCATTTGCCTTTGGTTTGGCGGCAGCAAGTTTCTTCCCTGCGATCATTATGGGTATTTTCTCAAAGCGCATGAACAAAGAAGGGGCGATTGCGGGAATGGTGACGGGGATCACATTTACTGCGGCCTATATCATTTACTTCAAGTTTGTAAGCCCAGAATTGAATACACCAGCAAACTGGCTATTTGGGATCTCACCAGAGGGGATTGGTATTGTCGGTATGGTGATCAACTTCGTGGTAGCGGCACTTGTACTGAAGCTGACTGCTGAAACGCCTGTGGAGGTACAGCAAATGGTAGAGAGTATACGTAATCCAAAAGGTTCCAGTGCCGCACACGCGCACTAAAACAAATGTAAGTAAAAAGAAACTCAGCTTACTTGGCTGAGTTTCTTTGTTTGTTGCTCAGAAGGAGAACGGCATGACAGCAGAGATTGCTGAAGTAAAGCAGTTCATTTCAACGCAAACCCCTTTTAATCAGCTTCCTGATGCGGCCAGTCATTTTTTTGCTACTCATTTAGATGTGATCTATTTGACCGAGCACAACAAACATCAATGGCTGAAAAGTAGCAATGTGTGCTTATATTTAGTGCGCTCGGGTAGCTACGATCTCATCAATCCAAATGGAGATGTTATTACTCGTCTTGCGCAAGGTGATTACTTTGGTTATCCCTCTTTGCTTACTGGTGAACCTATAAAGAATCAGTTGCACGTGACTGCACCCGGTTTGGTTTATGTGCTCAAAGAAGCTGACTTTGAATTTTTGCGCCGTGAATACAAAGCATTTGAGCAACACTTTGTTAAGGCCCATGCCAACCGATTACTTTCTTCCCATTACCAGCAACAACGCGATAGTTGGTCAGAGAAGAAAGTGAAGGAAGTGATGAGCCGAGGCGCGGTGTCTTTAACATCGATGGCAAGTATTGTTGAAGCCGCACAAACGATGAGTGAGCACAGTGTGTCATCTATCATTGTTAGTGAAAATGACAAATTGATAGGCGTCGTGACAGATAGAGATCTGCGTAATCGTGTGTTAGCTAAAAGGGTCGATCCTGAGCAAAGTATTGCCACTATTATGACCAACTCGCCCAAATATATTTTTGAGCACAATCGCGTTTTTTCGGCGCTGCATTTGATGCTTAAGCATAATATTCATCATTTGCCAGTGCTAGATGAGCATTTTAAACCCTTGGGGATGCTGACAAGTACCGATTTACTGCGCCAGCAAAAAAGTGATCCGGTACAACTAATAGGTAAGATATATAAGTCGCAAAGTGTGGCCCAATTGAAACTACACGCGCAAGAAGTTGAGCCGTTGTTAAAGCGATTTTCGCGTCACATTGACGATATTTCTTTGATAGGAAAGTTGCTCAGTGGCATCAGTGATGCGTTGACGTCGAGATTAATCCACTTATTTCAACAACAGTATGGTGAAGCACCTTGCGCATTTAGCTGGATATGTTTTGGTTCTCAAGCACGAGAAGAGCAAACTTTGCACTCCGATCAAGACAATGGGCTGTTACTCGCCAATGACGTGGATGAAGAGCAGCTGCAATACTTTATTCATATGGGACGTTTTGTATGTGAACAATTGGCTGTGTGCGGCATCAAGCTGTGCCCGGGCAATATTATGGCCAGTAACCCACAGTGTTGTGGGACACTTTCTAGTTGGCTAAAACGGTTTGCAAAATGGATTGACGAGCCAACGCCAAAAGCCATGCTCAATTGCAAAATCTATTTTGATTTACGCTTTATTGATGGCTCGAGTGTTTTGTATCAGGATTTTACTAATCAGTTAAATCAGTTGACTAAAAATGAGTTGTTTTATGCCGCGATGGCCACGGATATCAACATGAGTTCAGTGCCTCTGGGGTTATTTCAGCAATTTAAACTAGAAAAGGATCAACATCAGCACAAGTATTTGGATCTCAAGCGGCGAGGTGTGGTGATCATTAACGATTTAGTGCGTTTATATGCTCTGAAAGCAGGAATACAAACAGCAAATACACTAGAACGATTAGAAGCATTGTTAGAGGACAGTTTACTCAGTAAAAAAGACATTTATGACTTAAAAGATTGTTGGCGTTTCTTTACTCAGCTGCGTTTTAAAACACAACTTGATCAGGATCGCCTTCCTGAGAACTGTGTTAATCCTGAAAATTTAACATCATTAGAGCGTCATCAACTAAAAGAAGCATTTTATTTGGTGAGACAAGCACAACAGGCATGCGCATTTAAGTTTGCCAGAGGTAGTTTATAACTATGTTAAAACGTTTCTGGCAAGGTGTGCTTAGGTACTTTAGATTGAAAAAGTTGGCGTTTGATACCCCCACTTATTTGGTGCTCGATTTGGAGCTAACCAGCTTGGACAGTAATCATAACGAAATGGTGTCGATTGGTTGGTTGCATATTGACGCGTGTAAAATCGAATTAGAAACGGCCCGTTATTTCCTCAATAAAGAAGTTAAAACACTGTCGCAAAGCCCTATCTACCATGGCATTGATGAGCAGCAACTCGAAGCGGGGGAACCGCTATCGCATATCATAACGCAGCTGGCGCAAGCGATGCAGGGACGCGTGTTAGTGTGCCACAATGCCGCACTGGATTGGCAATATATTCGCCGTATATGTTCGCAACTCAAAGTGCCCGTTGAACCGCTCGCCGTTGTTGATACATTTAAAATTGAGCAAAGGCGTTTACAACGTCAGGGTATCGCGATCAAAGAGGATAGCTTGACGCTAACAAATTGCAGAAAACGCTATCAGTTGCCTGATTCTCACAGTCATCATGCCCTCAGTGACGCACTTGCAACAGCTGAACTATTGCTTGCTCAAGTGAGTGCAATCGGTGCAGGAAAATGCATTAAATTGGCCGACTTAGTTTAAAAAAGTTTGTCATTTCCCTTACACATTTATGCTTGGTCGATTACAATAGCGCCATCTTTGGGAGCAAACGCTCCTTTTATTTTTTGCATTTAGCTGGATTTTCAATTTAATGACAATCAAACTGGCAATAAATGGTTTTGGTCGTATTGGGCGCAATATCGTGCGCGCTTTATACGAGTCTGGTCGCCAGCATGAGATCCAAATTGTAGCGATAAATGAATTAGCAGACCCGAAAGGGGTCGCGCATCTATTAAAATACGATACTTCTCATGGACGATTCGCTTTTGAAGTAAACCATCAAGCACCTTATTTAAACGTTGCGGGTGACAACATTCAGTTATTCAGTGAAGCCGATCCAAGCTTATTACCTTGGCATGCGTTGAATGTTGATGTGGTATTGGAATGTACCGGTGTTTTTCACTCCCGCCAAGATGCGCAAAAGCATTTAAACGCTGGCGCAAAAAAGGTTTTATTTTCTCAACCAGCTGATGCTGATGTGGATGCGACCATTGTGTACGGTATCAATGATGAGCAGCTTGCTGCTGAGCATACAATCGTTTCAAATGGTTCGTGCACTACAAACTGTATTGTACCTGTTATTAAAGTTTTGGATGACGCATTTGGTATTGAATCGGGTGCGATCACCACGATTCATGCGTCGATGCATGATCAGCAAGTGATTGACGCTTATCACAGCGATTTGCGTAGAACGAGAGCCGCGAGTCAATCAATTATTCCTGTGGATACAAAACTTGCACGCGGCATTGAACGTATTTTACCCAAGTTTCATGGTCGATTTGAGGCCATTGCTGTGCGCGTGCCAACCATCAATGTTACCGCGATGGATTTAAGTGTTACGCTTAATCAGGATGTGGATATAGACAAAGTCAATCATATCCTCAAACAGGCTTCGTCAGGCCGATTAGAAGGCATCTTAAGTTACACCGAAGAGCCGCTCGTGTCGGTGGATTTTAACCATGACGCACATTCTTGTATTATTGATGGCACGCAAACACGAGTTAGTCATAAACGGTTAGTAAAATTATTGGTGTGGTGCGATAACGAGTGGGGCTTTGCCAATCGTATGCTCGACACTGCGGTGGTGATGCACGCTGCCAAGTAACAATTTGAATAAAAGAAGTATCGTAAATAAAGGAGATCTCCATGTCAGTCATTAAAATGGCCGATTTAGATTTAAGCGGCAAGCGCGTTTTAATTCGCGAAGATTTAAATGTGCCTGTTAAGGAAGGCAAAGTGACCTCCGATGCGCGCATCAGAGCATCTTTACCAACCATCAAACTAGCCTTGGAAAAAGGCGCTAAAGTGATGGTGATGTCACACCTTGGCCGCCCAACGGAAGGTGAGTATGATGCCCAATTTTCACTGCAACCGGTTGTTGATTATTTAAATGATGCACTAGAGCAAAACGTTCGTTTGGTGACTGATTATCTTGATGGTGTTGATGTTGCAGACAATGAAGTTGTGGTGTTTGAAAATGTACGCTTCAACGTCGGTGAAAAGAAAGATGACGAAACGCTTTCGAAAAAATTAGCGGCATTGTGTGATGTTTACGTCATGGATGCATTTGGTACGGCGCACAGAGCTCAGGCTTCAACCCACGGTGTGGGCTTATATGCGCCAGTTGCATGCGCGGGCCCTTTGCTTGCTGCTGAACTAGATGCATTGGGTAAAGCACTGGATAACCCTGCACGTCCATTGGTTGCGATTGTGGGTGGTTCAAAAGTATCTACGAAACTAACGGTACTTGATTCATTGTCAACAGTGGTTGATCAGCTAGTGGCCGGTGGCGGTATCGCCAATACTTTTATTGCTGCTGCAGGACATCCAGTTGGTAAGTCTCTGTATGAAAAAGATTTAATTGCTGAAGCAAACAAGTTAACCGCAGCTGCGCGTGCAAATGACGGTGATATTCCAGTACCAACTGATGTGGTTGTAGGTACAGAGTTCTCAGAGTCAGCCGTCGCGACTATCAAAAATGTGAGTGAAGTGACTGATGAAGATATGATCTTTGATATTGGTCCTGATACTGCGAATACGTTAGCAAAAATCATCGAACAAGCAGGCACCGTTGTTTGGAATGGTCCTGTCGGTGTATTTGAGTTTGATCAATTCGGTAACGGCACAGAAGCAATCGCAAACGCCATCGCTAAGTCAAAAGCATTTTCAATCGCGGGTGGTGGTGACACCTTAGCGGCAATTGATAAATACGGTGTTGCTGATGATATTTCTTATATTTCTACGGGTGGTGGTGCCTTTTTAGAGTTCTTAGAAGGGAAAAAACTGCCTGCAGTAGCTATGCTTGAGAAAAGAGCAAACGTGTAATTTTTAAAAGGCCAGCGTTCGCTGGCCTTATTTGTTGTTGTCACTCTCACTTAGATAGCAGCAAATAAACGTGGCAAAGCCACAAAACAATTTATCCCGTTCAAACAAGATAGTTTCGGCTATCGACTATTGGAGAAAGCAAAATGGCTTTAATCAGTATGCGTCAACTTCTTGATCATGCAGCAGAGCATGGTTATGGGGTTCCAGCTTTTAACGTTAACAACCAAGAACAAATGCGCGCCATCATGGAAGCGGCTGACAAAACAAACAGCCCTGTGATTGTGCAAGGTTCTGCGGGGGCTCGTGCTTACGCTGGTGCGCCATTTATACGTCATATGATCTTAGCTGCAATTGAAGAATGGCCACATATCCCAGTGGTAATGCACCAAGATCACGGTACTTCTCCTGCGGTGTGTCAGCGCTCGATTCAACTTGGCTTTTCTTCTGTGATGATGGATGGCTCATTGCTTGACGACGGTAAAACACCTTCAAGTTACGAGTACAATGTAGATGTGACTCGCCGTACAGTTGAAATGGCGCATGCATGTGGCGTATCAGTGGAAGGTGAGCTTGGTGTACTAGGTTCATTGGAAACGGGTGAAGCGGGTGAAGAAGATGGCATTGGTGCCGTTGGTAAATTATCACACGATCAACTTTTGACCGATCCAGAAGAAGCTGCTGACTTTGTGAGCAAAACGGGTGTTGATGCATTAGCGATTGCATGTGGTACGTCGCATGGTGCATACAAGTTTACACGTCCACCAACAGGGGACATCCTTGCAATCAACCGCATTAAAGAAATTCACGCGCGTATTCCAAACACGCACTTGGTTATGCACGGTTCATCATCAGTGCCTCAAGACTGGTTAGCTGTGATCAATGAGTATGGTGGTGAGATCCCGGAAACTTACGGTGTGCCAGTAGAGCAAATCGTGGAAGGGATCAAATATGGTGTGCGTAAAGTAAATATTGATACGGATCTACGTTTGGCATCAACAGGTGCTATTCGCCGTCACTTGGCGCATAACCCAGCCAACTTCGATCCTCGTAAGTTTTTAGCTGAAGCAACCAAGGCGATGACGGAGATCTGTGTTGCCCGTTATGAAGCCTTTGGTACCGCTGGAAACGCAAGCAAGATAAAGCCAATTTCTTTGGATGACATGCACTTACGTTACTTGTCTGGTGAGTTAAACGCTCAGATCAAATAATAACTAACTTAAGCCTTAGTTGATCAAAGCCTCTATTTCGAGGCTTTTTTTTGGATCAAAATTTTACTAGCAGATCGTGTTTTCAGATCAATAAGTTAGTGGTTTCTGCTGGTTTGGATCACTGTTTTACCAGCTTGAGCCATAATGATCATCGATATGGCGGTTTTTGCAGGGTTTTTAACTAATTCCATGGTTAGTAAGGCTTTTAGTGTAACGTAAGCTAGTAATATAGTGATCCCGAGCTGATCCGCTTAGTAAGAATTTGATCCAAAATAGCATGCTTAGTATAAATTTGATCCCAGGATGGTTTATTCCTTGATCTCCTCTGGGAAACGTCTAGTTTTTATATTGTAGTTCTTTAATTTACTATCGCTATACAAGCCCACGGAGTTTGGACTTTGGATCTTCATTAACTGAGGCTGCGCAAAAAATGAAAACAACTAAGTTAACGGTTTTTTGTTCTTTTTTATTAATATCATCAGGCTTTGCCAATGCTGAAGACGTTAAGGTGTATGGGCGTGTACATGCTGGTGTGCAATATAGTGACGTAAGCAATGAAGATGAGACAAGCATAGAAAGTTACGCGTCTCGTCTAGGTATTAAAGGGGACGCTAAGGTAAGTGAAGGGCTGGAAGCGTTTTTTAAATATGAATTTGAAGTTAATCCCGCCGATAACGATAAAGACGGTAAAAGTGGTGAGAATATTACTGCTCGCTCTCAGTATGTAGGGCTTAAGGGCAGTTTTGGGCAAGTATTGATTGGCCGTGATGATACTGCGATGAAAAAATCGCAAGGCAAAATTGATATGATGAATGACTTTGAAGCCGATATAAAACAATCGTTTGCTGGCGAGAACCGCCTCGGAGATACTATTCAATATACCACGCCTGAACTAAATCATTTGAAGTTTGTGGTGAGCTATATTGCTGAAGATAACAGCAAGCAAAAAGGTAAGTCAGGTGTTTCTATTGCAGGTATGTATGGTGATAGCAATCTTAAGAAAACGCCCCTCTATGTCAGTATTGCCCATGACAATGAGGTTGCTGGCTACGATATTAATCGAGTCACGGTGCAAGGTCGTATTGGTGATGCTACGATTGGTGGAGCTTATCAACAAAGTGAAAAAGTTGATAGCAGCGATACTGTAGACAGCTTTGTTGTCAGTGCGTCATATAAAATTAATAGTTATAAATTATTGGCTCAATACCAAGATTCAGATGGAGCGCATGGTAAATTGTCAGACTCAGGCAGTACCACTTCTGTTGGTGTAGAAAAAAGCCTTTCAAAGCAAGCGCGTATGTATTTTTGGTACTCACAGTTTAGTTTAGATAATACGCCTGATGAGGATCATATGGCCTTAACTTTGCGTTATGATTTTTAATATTTAATTTCAAAAAACAAAATAATCTAGTAACATCAATAAGCTACATAGCCGCCACAAGAAGAAATATAATTTCTTTATTTTTTGGCGGCTTTTTAAGATCCGAGTTACAATTTCATAAAACTGTCACACTAAGTCATAATAATGACAGCAACTTCGGTAATGAAAAGAGAACATTGGGATGTCACGTAAAGTACTTGTAGTTGATGATGAAGCACCTATTAGAGAGATGCTGGTTTTTGTTTTAGAGCAAAATGGTTTTCAAGCGATTGAGGCTGAAGACTATGACTCTGCTATCGCCGCAATGGTTGAACCATACCCAGATATGGTACTTCTTGACTGGATGTTGCCTGGTGGCAGTGGTATTCAGATTGCTAAAAAATTCAAGCAAAGCGAATACACGCGTCAGATCCCAATTATCATGTTAACTGCACGTGGTGAAGAAGAAGATAAAGTAAAAGGTTTAGAAGTGGGCGCGGATGACTATGTCACTAAGCCATTTTCACCGAAAGAGCTGATGGCAAGGATCAAAGCGGTGATCCGCCGTGTATCACCTACTTCGCTAGAAGAAGCCATTGAAGTACATGGCTTGCGCTTAGATCCAATTTCTCACCGCGTCACCTCTGCGGGAAGTGAGTTGGATATGGGGCCAACGGAGTTCCGTTTATTACACTTCTTTATGACGCACCCAGAACGTGTTTATAGCCGTGAACAACTGCTTGATCATGTTTGGGGAACAAATGTGTACGTTGAAGACAGAACAGTTGATGTGCATATTCGTCGCTTACGCAAGGCGATTGCACCATTGGGACATGATAGATTAGTACAAACAGTACGTGGTGCTGGCTATCGTTTCTCTAGCAAGTTATAACTATCATAACGTAGTAGTGTTAGGACACGATCATCTATGTACCGAGTGATTAATAAACAGGCGTTATTCAAACGCCTGTTTTTGTATTTTCTACCTTTAACTTTGATCGGTATTCTGATTGGTACGCCGTTTCTTTTACTCTTCATTGGCTCACTTTCGCTATTATTGTGGCATTACCATCAGTTATACCGCTTAAGCGATTGGTTGCTAAATCAACGAAGCTTTAATCCTCCGGAAGGGGAAGGCGCGTGGGAGCAGATTTTTGAAGGGATCTATCATCTTCAACACCGCAATCGGAAAAAACGTAATGAATTAGCTGAGTTGATCCGCCGATTTCGTGAAGGTGCGGAAGCGGTGCCCGATGCGGTCGTTGTGTTACAGCAAGACTTAAGTATTGTGTGGTGTAATCAGTTAGCACTTAAAGTGCTCGGGCTTCAATGGCCTACAGATCATGGGCAGCGGCTAGATAACTTGATCCGAGATCCCAAGTTTGCCAAATATATGCATGATCATGAGTTTGATGAACCGTTAGAGTTAGATTCAGGTCATGCCAGTGAGCAAGTGCTAGAATTTCGAGTCATGCCATATGCAGAGCAACTCATGATGGTGGTGCGCGACATTACTCGTTTGAAGCAATTGGAGCAGATGCGCAAAGACTTTGTTGCCAACGTGTCTCATGAGCTAAGAACGCCTTTAACGGTCGTCACTGGCTATTTAGAGATGCTGGACAGTGACAACTTACCACCACCTAGTATGTGGAATAAAGCGCATTTTACGATGATTGAACAATGTAAGCGCATGGATAGCTTGGTTAATCAGTTATTGTCGTTGTCGCGTATTGAAGGTGCACGCAAGCAAGATAAAGACAAACCGGTCAATGTGCCTGCCATGTTGGCATTGATTGAAACTGAAGCGAAATCATTGAACCAAGAAAAGCACCATGAGCTGATTTTCAATGTTGATCAAACATTAGATATTGTTGGAACTGCGGATGAGTTGCGAAGTGCATTTTCTAACTTAGTTTTTAATGCCATTCATTACACGAAGTCTGAGGGCAAGGTCGAAGTAAATTGGTTTTGCAACGAGCAAGGTCAACCTAGTTTTTCAGTGATTGATAATGGTGATGGTATTGCTGCAGAGCATATTCACAGATTGACGGAGCGTTTTTATAGAGTGGATAAGGCCCGCAGCCGTAAGACCGGTGGCTCTGGTTTGGGGCTTGCAATCACCAAACACGTGCTAACACGTCATGAATCAAACTTAGAAATACAAAGTACACTAGGTGAAGGATCATGCTTCTCTTTTGCCTTTCCCAAAACAAAGGTCGTTTTTATGACAAATAACGAAAGTCATAAAAGTGTCATGTAGAAGTAATTTTTCTGTCATTGAATGGCTGCAAAATAGTCGGCGTCATTTAAATGGGACGAACAATTGGAGTAACCCCAATGAAATTTAAAAGCTTAGTTGCCGCAATGGGTGTGGCTGTAACAACATTAGTTTCAACACAAGTATCAGCGTTGGATAAAACACTACCAGAATACAATAAAACCAGCGGGATCTCAGGTAACTTCTCTTCAGTTGGTTCTGATACGTTAGCAAACATGATGACGTTTTGGGCGGAAGAGTATAAGCGTATTTATCCTAACGTAAATATTCAAATTCAAGCTGCGGGTTCTTCAACTGCGCCACCAGCATTAACGGAAGCAACTGCTAACTTCGGCCCAATGAGCCGCAAGATGAAATCAAAAGAAATCGAAGCATTTGAAAAGCGTTATGGCTACAAGCCAACAGAAGTGCGCGTAGCTATCGACGCACTAGCGGTATTTGTTCATAAAGATAACCCGATTGAAGGTTTACGTATCGACCAAGTTGATGCGATTTTCTCTTCAACGCGTAAATGTGGTGCTTCGGAAGAAGTTACTCGTTGGAGTGATGTTGGTTTAACAGGTGACTGGGCAGTTAAAGACGTACAGCTTTACGGCCGTAACTCAGTATCTGGTACATACGGCTATTTCAAGAAAAAAGCATTGTGTAAAGGCGACTTCCGTAACAACGTCAACGAGCAACCTGGCTCAGCATCGGTTGTACAGTCAATTTCATCATCAGTGAATGCAATTGGTTACTCAGGCATTGGTTATAAAACCTCGGGTGTACGTACGGTGCCATTAGCGAAAAAAGGTAATAACTTCGTTGACGCAACGCTTGAGAACGTAGCACAAGGTAAATATCCATTGTCGCGTTTCTTATACCTTTATGTAAACAAGCATCCAAACAAGCCTTTAGCGCCAATCGAAGCTGAATTCTTGAAGATGGTACTTTCACAAGACGGTCAAAAAATTGTAGAGAAAGACGGTTACGTGCCGCTTTCTGGCAAAATGGCAAGCGCTGAGCTGAAGAAGCTAGGTTTGTTATAAGATTTATATGTAAACAATCTGGACTGTTTACACCGCGCTCTAAGCGGCCCACATGATTATGTGGGCCGTTTTTTATTTTTTGCTAATCCACTTAACTAGGTGGTCAATTTTGAGGCAAGAAAATTTTGTCTACCGTACCGCTACCGCGTCTTGTTATCGCCAAGGTACCTATACCCATGTAGGCAAGGTTAAAATTTCTTGATTTAGTTGCGCTAAATGAGAAAATTTTACCGCAGCTAGCGGCAAGTTTTACCCCGCAAAATGCTCAAGTGTTATTGCGTATTAATGGTATTCGATATCGATATTTGAGCGAAAAAAACCACTCGAGTTTGAGTGGTATTTTTATTAAGTGGAAATTTGCGCTTTACTTTATTCAGGAGTTTGACTGGTTTTTGTCAATAATTCAGCTTCTTGCTTACAACTGTTGAAGTTGTCAGTACACTCACCCAAACACATTTGGTTTGATAAGCTGTCTTTAGGCGCCACTCGTTCGCATTGTGTTTCACATTGATAATTTTGTTGTGCACAAAAATTTAACTCTACGGAGTTATTGTTTTGGCAAGCACTGATAAAAAGCGTGCAGGTAAGCATAACGAGCTTTTTCATGACATTTCCTTGTTAAAGGCTAACTTGCAAATTATCTAACAGTCTAACTGAGCCTAAATATGCGGCAGCCAAAATCACTAATTGCGTATCTTCCAGTGTAGCAGGCTTTAGTGTTGATGCATTTGCAATGCTAAAATAATCAGGCTTCAAACCTTGTTCAGTAAGCTTTTGTTTTGCTTCTTCTTCAATTGCTTTAATATCTTGTTTTTGGGCTTTAAGCGCTGTTTCAGCCTCACTAAGCGTTTTGAAAAGTGCTTTTGCAATGTCTTTTTCTTTGGCACTTAAATAACCGTTTCGAGAACTCATTGCAAGGCCGCTTTCTTCACGCTTAGTGGGCACTCCGACAATTTCAATCGGCATAGACAGGTCGCGTACCATGGTTTTTATCACCTGAAGCTGCTGAAAGTCTTTCTCTCCAAAACAGGCGATATCGGGTTGTACCATATTAAACAGTTTAGTGACAACGGTCGCAACACCTTTAAAATGTCCCGGACGCGAGCCACCACAATAGCCTAACGATACTTCAGGTACATCGACATAGCTTTGTGCTGATAAGCCATTAGGGTACATGGTTTCTACACTCGGTGTAAAAACTAGGTCTGTATCTAAATCAGCTAGCCCTTGTTTGTCTTGTGTTAGTGTTCTTGGATAGCTATCTAAATCTTCGGATGCGCCAAATTGCATTGGGTTAACAAAAATGCTCACCACCACTTTATCGGCGAGGTTTTTAGCTTTTTCGACCAATGAAAAGTGTCCATTATGTAAGTTGCCCATCGTCGGTACAAAGGCGATGGTTAAGCCTTGTTGACGCCAGGCTTTAATTTGGCTTCGTAGTGATTTTATTTCGGTCACAGATTGCATTAGTTAAACTCGTGTTCAGAAGTTGGAAATGCGCCTGATTGTACATCTTGGCAGTACTTTTTAACTGCAGCAGGCATATTGCCTGTTTCAGCTAAAAAGTTTTTAGAAAATTTAGGTATATAGCCCGCTGAAATGCCAACGAGGTCGTGCATAACAAGAATTTGGCCATCCGTATCTTTACCTGCGCCAATACCTATAACTGGGATCGTCAGCGCTTGTGAAATACGTTTGGCTAGCTCAGATGGAATACATTCAACTACAAGTAGTTGGGCCCCAGCGTCTTCAAGCGCTTTGGCATCGGCTATCATACGTTCTGCCTGCTCGTTTTGACGACCTTGTATTTTAAAGCCGCCAAATACGTTGACTGATTGTGGTGTTAATCCCAAGTGACCGCACACCGGGATCCCTTGTTGGGTTAACGTGCGAATGCTATCGAGTAACCACTCTCCGCCTTCAAGCTTGACCATATTAGCGCCCGAACGCATAAGTTGTGCCGCATTCTCACATGCTTGTGCCGGGTTAGAGTATGTCATAAACGGCATATCCGCGATGACAAACAGCTCTTTACTACCAGCTCGCACACAGCGTGTGTGGTAGGCGATGTCATCATTGCTAACCGAAAGTGTATCTTCACCACCTTGCAAAACCATGCCCAAAGAGTCGCCGACTAAAACGATATCGACACCGTTATCATGAAAGAGTTTTGCAAAACTAGCATCATAGGCCGTCAGTGCCGTGATCTTTTTTTGCTGTTTTTTCATTTTTGCTAGTGTTGATACAGTTACCTTAGCCATGTCAGTCCTCTTAATGGAATGTCTTTTTGTTATTGAATGGGAGTTAAACCGTTTAACGGCACTTGTTTACAAATATCTTCAAGTTTTTCACCTGAAGGTAGCTCAAGGTGAGGGGCAATTTCATGCAACGGGTAAACAACAAATTCACGTTGGCACAAACCGTAATGAGGCACGGTTAAGCGATCAGTACTGATTTGTTGTTCGCCAAAAAGTAATATATCTAAATCGAGCGTGCGTGGACCCCAGCGTTCGTCTTTGCGAACTCGACCTTGCTCAAGCTCAATTTTTTGCAGCGCATCTAAGAGCGTTTCTGCGGCCAAGTCAGTTTCAATACAAGCAACCGCGTTAACATAGTCGGGTTGATCTTGAGGGCCCATAGGCTTTGAACCATAAAAACGCGAACAACTGACAAAGCGGCATTGTGACAAGTCTTTTAGCGCATCTATTGCACGTTTAAGTTGTGCCATTGGCTCGTTGAGATTGGCGCCTAAGCCAATATATACCTTATTCATTACCTTGCGGTTTCTTCTTTGGTTTACGACGATAGCGACGACGAGGTTTGCCAGTTTCTTGCGATGACAGTGAGCGCACCATGTCTTTTTGACCATTGATGTCTTGCTGTAAGTAATTGGTCCACCAATCAGCGAGCGACTGTTGCTGTGTTTCTCCGCTTTCGACTCTAAGTAGCAGGAAATCATACGCAGCTTTAAATCTTGGTTGCTGGCTTAAGCGATAAGCGCGTTGACCTCCTCGTTTATCTAAGCGCATTTGAATATGCCAGATATCCCTTGCACCTAGTGTAAAGCGTTTTGGTACTGCAATATGCTGAGCATTCTCACTCAGTACTAAATTCATTGCTTGCGCGAATGCATCATAGTCAGACAGTTGTTCTTGTTGTTGCAATTGCTCACAGCGCTTTAACAAAGGGAACCACAATAGTGCGGCGTAAACGAACGCAGGCGTGACTTTCTTATCTGCATTGATACGTTGATCCGTATTGGCAAACATTTGTGTGATAAAGCGCTGTTCAAAGCCTGTTTCACTTTGCTCTAAAATGGCATCAAGTGCAGGGAACAGTTGTTTAAACAAGCCAAACTCGCGGAGCATATTAAAATTGTCTTCGGCCTTGCCGTTTAAGAATAGCTTCAGCGTTTCTTCAAACAGGCGGGCAGGCGGAATGTTGCTCAGCAGATCTGCGAGCTCTGTGATAGGCGTTTTAGTCGCCGGTGCAATTTGCATATCTAACTTAGTCGCAAAACGTACGGCACGTAGCATACGCACTGGGTCTTCGCGGTAACGCGTTTCTGGGTCGCCAATGAGTTCTATTTTTCGTGCTTTAATGGCTTCAATACCGTTAGCAAAATCATGAATACTGAAATCATTCACTGAGTAGTAGAGTGCATTGATCGAAAAGTCTCGACGTTCGGCGTCTTCCTCAATGGTGCCATACACATTATCGCGCAGCAGCTGACCATGTTCGCTCGATTGGCTAATTGGGTTCTTTTCATCTTGACCTTGATGATGGCCACGCATGGTTGCCACTTCAATGATTTCTCGACCAAACACAATGTGTGCCAAACGAAAGCGACGTCCAATTAAGCGACAATTTCTAAATAGCTTTTTAACTTGCTCTGGTGTCGCGTTAGTTACAACATCAAAGTCCTTTGGCTCTATCCCTAACAAAATATCACGAATACAACCACCAACGAGGTACGCGTCATAGCCACCGTCTTTTAGACGATAGAGTACCTTGATTGCATTTGGGCTAAATTGTTTGCGTGAAATATTATGTTCACTGCGCGGGATCACTTTTGGTTCAGTGCAAGCGACAGACATAGCTTGGGCCTCATTTTGGCCGACTAACTGCCTACAGAACTTAAATAATTTAGAAATAATAACCCGTCTCCCAAAAAACGAAGTAGATATACCATTAAACATGCCGATCGTAGGGTTGACCACGAGGCACGCTATAATATACCAGTGCCGGCAAAAAATTAAGTTACCGTGCTAAATATTGTGCTCTATGGCTGCAAAATAAGCTGCTTTTCAAGCATTTTAGGTACTTTACTCAGTGCAAACTCACCGATTGCCCATTCTATGATTTCAGCAATCGCTGCGCCAGAAAGTGCTTTTGGGGGCGTTAAACCCAAAAACTGCAAAGCTTCAAGTGTTGCAGGCTCTGGGTTCTTTTTATCAATTGCAGGGGCGTAGTTTTGCTTTGATAGTTTAAATCCAGGCTTTGATACGACCAAAGGAACATGTGCATACTTTGGTGCGCTATAACCCAGCTGCTGAAACAAACCGAGTTGTCGAGCGGTGGGTTCAACTAAATCAGCTCCTCGTACAACGTGGTTGATTCCTTGCTCGATATCATCCAATACCACAACTAGCTGATAAGCAAACAGCCTATCTCGGCGTTTGATCACGTAATCTTCGCGAGCAATGTTCTGTGGAATGTGTACTCGGCCCTGAATGAGATCATCGAATTCGTAAACCGGATAGTTTTGCTGCAAACGTAAAGCATTGTTTGCGTCAGGTAGGTTTAGGGCTCGGCAATAGTTATCATAAAATCCACCTCGCGCTTTTATTTCTTTGCGAGTACATGCGCAAGCATAGACCAGTTCTTGCTGCTTAAGTTGCGTTAGTGCCTGTTGATACAACGAGTGACGCTGGCTTTGGTAAACAACCGTCTCGTCCCAATGGAGACCATACGCTTCTAAGGTAGATAAAATGTCACTATCGGCACCTTGGACGACTCTGGGGGTATCAATATCTTCGATACGCACCAACCATTTGCCTTGATTTGCTTTGGCATCGAGATAGCTCGCTAACGCGGCAACGAGTGAGCCAAAATGTAAGGGACCCGAAGGCGAGGGAGCAAATCGGCCTCGATAGCTCCCTGTATTTGATACTGCTGGGGTGAGCATAGTTGGCTGAGGTTAGCCTCGGCCGTTTTGCTTTTCTTTGATTTCAGCCAGTGTTTTACAATCAACACATAGGTCGGCTGTCGGACGCGCCTCTAAGCGACGGATACCAATTTCGATACCGCACGATTCGCAGTAACCAAAATCATCGTCTTCAATCAGTTGCAGTGTCTTTTCAATCTTTTTGATCAGCTTACGTTCACGGTCACGCGTGCGTAGTTCTAAAGAAAACTCTTCTTCTTGAGCTGCGCGGTCAACAGGATCAGGAAAGTTTGCTGCTTCGTCTTGCATGTGCGTTTTTGTACGGTCTACTTCGTTACGTAGATCTTTACGCCATGCTTCTAAAATTGCTTTGAAATGCGCACGTTGTGCGTCATTCATGTATTCTTCGCCCGGTTTTTCCTGGTACGGATCTAAACCGGCTTGAGCCAATAACCCCAGTTTCTTTTGGTCTGGCATAGAATTCTCCTAAATCCTTAAAACAATACCCCAGCTTGCGCCGGCGGCTATAAATAGCAGAATCTCACCCCCTAGGCAAACATTTTTTCATTTTTAAGTATGATGTTCGCTTAGCTATCTCAGTCTTAGAGGCTAAGTTCTAATTCTCTGCGATATATGGGTAGATTTATTTATTTCAACTCATAATAACAGGAAGTTGTTGACTTATTATGATCTGTTTTTCACAAATTGCTGTTTTATAAGCGAGAATTTCAACACCTTCAGCTGCAGCCTGAGCGAATAATTCTGCATACTTGGCATCGATATGGGCTGCGGGGCGAACGTTGTGGATACCTTCATGCATGACTATAAATAGCAATACAGCTCGGATCCCTTGTTGTTTTAATGCTATCAGCTCACGCAGGTGCTTTTGTCCTCTCACTGTTTGTGCGTCGGGGAAGTAGCCTTTGCTCCCTTCTAACAAAGTGACTGACTTCACTTCAATGTAACATGTTGGGCTGCCTTCTTTAGAGAGTAAAATATCGATACGGCTGTTTTCGTGTCCATATTTCACTTCCCGTTGTATTTGCGTGTATCCGGTTAATTCACCAAGCAGACCTTGTTCAATTGCTTCATAGGCGACTTGGTTGGCATGCGCGGTGTTTACACAAATCAGCTCGCCATCGGTATTCTGGGTAAGCTCTAAAGAGTGTGGGTATTTTCGTTTAGGATTGTCACTGGTTGAGTAGTAAGCACCAAAACCTTGCTCGGCACAGCCCGTCATTTTACCCGTGTTGGCACAGTGAACGGTGAACTCTCCTTGCTGATCACACTGTAAATCCACTAAAAAGCGTTTATAGCGTTTAATGAGCGTGGCTTTTTTGAGTGGGCTTGAAAATTTCATCAATTAATCGCATTAGGTTGGGTCAAAGTACGCGCTAGTGTACACTCTAAGTCATTCATAAGCGCAAGAGTAATCATAACTATGTCAGACAAATTTACTGTCCGTTTAAGCGAACAAGCCGCTGCACCACATTGGGGAGCTAATGCAGCGTTATCTTTTGATAACCAAGGAGCAACGATCCACTTAAATGAAGTGGAAACGTTGAAGAATATTCAAAAAGCCGCAAGAACATTGGCTCAGCAAGGTATTACTCAGGTTGAACTGCAAGGTGATGATTGGTGCACCGAATCGCAATGGGCCTTTTATCAAGGTTTTGTCAGCCCTAAGCAATTAACTGGAGTCGCATTTGTTGAAAACGCTAAGTCAGATTTAAATGAGTTGGCGGCTTTGCAAACGTCTGCGACGTGGGCAAGACAAATGATCAATGGCACAGCAGAAGATATTTATCCCGAAAGTTTGGCGGGTAAAGCTGCTGAGTTTATTCAGTCTCTTGCACCTGAACATGTAAGCTATCAAATCATTAAAGGTAAAGCGCTACTCGAACAGCAATGGATTGGTATTCATGAAGTAGGTCGCGGTAGTGAGCGTCCTCCGGTATTACTAGAATTAGATTACAACCCAACGGGTGACGCACAAGCACCAGTGAGTGCGGCTTTGGTCGGCAAGGGGATCACCTTTGACTCGGGCGGTTATTCAATCAAGCCAAGCGAGGGTATGCTGGGCATGAAATGTGATATGGGCGGCGCTGCAACCGTCACGGCGGGTCTAGCGTTGGCTATTCAACGAGGTATCAATAAACGCATCAAACTGTTTTTGTGCTGTGCGGAGAATTTGATCTCAGGGCATGCATATAAACTGGGTGATATCCTGACCTATAAAAATGGCACCACCGTAGAGATTGTGAATACCGATGCTGAAGGTCGTTTGGTACTGGCAGACGGTTTGATGGCGGCTGGTGAAAGCGGTGCTGAGTTAATCATTGATGCAGCTACGTTAACCGGTGCTGCGCTTGTTGCGGTAGGCCAAGAGTACAATGCATTATTTGGTTTAGATAAAGAGCTAGTCAGTGATGTTCAGCAGTATGCTGAGCAAGAGTTTGAAGCGGCTTGGCCACTCCCACTTGAAAAGTGGCACCAGAATAACTGCCCTTCAGCGTATGCGGATACAGCCAATAGCCGAGCGCAAAAAGGCGGTGGTTTTGGTGGCGCCTCCAATGCAGCTGGATTTTTGTCTCGCTTTGTGCCAAATGAAGGTAAGGGCTGGGTGCATATTGATTTAGCAGCGTCGTTTCGAGATGGTGCAAGTGCCCAGTGGTCAGCTGGTGCAACTACATTAGGCATGCGTACCGTCGCTAGAACGCTGGCAGAAAAAGCCTAATCACCACATTAACGAAGCTGAAGTAACAATGCCGATGTGGGCATTGTTACTTGCCATGCTATGAAAGTAATGCTGCTGCTAAGCGCACAAAATCTGACGACGTCAGAATACCCAATAGCTTATTTTGTTCGTCAACTACAGGCATGCAACCATGTCGATTAGTCACAAAAAACTCCGCCACTTCTGCTAGGTTTTGCGTGGGTTGAATGCTGGCAAAGTCGGTTGCCATAACGTCTTCAACGAGCGTGTATTTTTCTTTTCTCTCTAGCGCATTGGCACCGTAAGTGGCCATAATCCCCATCACTTTCGAGATCATAATTTTTTGCGTCAACATCCCTTGCAATATACCTTGCTCATCAATCACTGGGATATGCCGTATATTCTTTTCTCGCATAAGATCATGGGCGTCTTTTAATGAGGCTTTGCTGCCAACGGCAAATGGATCAGCAGTCATCAGATCGGCGACCGTATGTAACATAATGACTTCCTTTATTGGTAATACACAATAAAGTTATAACGTACATTGGCAAACTGTGCATGGGGTGAGATCAAAGAATGAACAAACAGTCTCGCTTTATTATTTATTCGCTTGCAGGAATAGGTGATACGGCACTTGTGTGGGCGTGTTTGGCGAGTTGAATGTATTTAGATTCGACAAGCCGCGATACAGGAACAAGCTCATATCCTTGTGCTGCTAACTCTGGTAATGCATTTTGTAAAAAGGTAATAGTTTCAGGGTAAGGGTGGGCTATGGCTATCGCAAACTCTTCATTATCTGCTTTTGCTTTTAGTGCTTCAAACTGTTCGTTGAGCGCTTGCTCTGTTGGAATATTGTCTAAAAAAATGTGTCGGCCAATATTTTCAACCCCATATAAATTTGCGACATTTTGCGCTTGAGTATACTCGGTTGTTCGGCTATCCAAAAAAAACAAACCGCGCTTTTTAAGTATCTCCATGGTCCATTTCATCGGTTCAACATATTGCGTTAAGGCTGAACCCATATGGTTATTTACTCCTTTAACTTGAGGTAATGTCGCCAATGCGTGCCCAAGCGTGCTTTGTAATTGCCACTTGTTCATATCAAGCGTCAACCCTCCTGGCCCCAAAGCTTTGTCTTGTAAAGATTGCATGGGAACATGAAGTAACAGCTCTTTATCTGCTCGACTCGCTAAATAAGCGAACTGTTGGGAATAGGGGGTATGAGGCAAAATAGAAAACGACAGCTGTCCGGGTAATTCCAGCAACTGTAAGTCTCGTTTGTGATTGCCAATGTCGTCAACAACAATGGCTATTTGCTTAGCTGCACACGGCAACGCGAGTAGCCAAAGCGCTAAAATTCCCCGATAAATACCCTGCACTTTTCCATTCTTATTATTGTGTTTTAATTATAAATATTATTGGTTTTTAAGTAACTTTTTAGCATTGAGCAAATGAGAGTCCAACTTCGCTAATAGCTCATTTTTGCTCGTTTGTTCATCAGTCATTATAACTTGTTTACTCATTTGTGAAAGTACTTGCTTCGATAGTACGATATCGGGCTCAATACCGGTCCCTTCAATAGAGCGTCCTTGTGGCGTGTAGTAACGAGCTGTCGTTAATTTCAGAGCCGTCGTGCCATTCCCAATCGGGATAAGTGATTGTACCGAGCCTTTGCCAAAGGAGTTTGAGCCTACCACTAAAGCCCGTTGGTTGTCTTGTAGCGCGCCGGCCAAAATTTCAGAGGCAGAAGCTGAATTCTCATTGATCATGACCACCAGGGGCGCACCGTTGAGAATGTCGCCATGTTGAGCATTAAATTGTTGATTAGCATCATAAAATCGACCTTTGGTTGAGACGATGACGCCTGAGTTGAGAAATAGATCAGAAATTGCCACGGCCGCTGTTAATGTGCCGCCGGGATTGTCTCTTAGATCGATAATAAGACCTGACAATTGTTCGCCGTTTTTAGATGTCAGCTTGTTTATATGTCGAGCTACATCGTGAAAACTATTATTATTGAAACTGTTTAACGAGATATAACCATTCCCGTGAGTAAGCAGTTGGCTTGTGACGCTTTCTAAGTTAATTTCTTGACGGCGCAGTGCCAATGTGAGCTTGCTTTTTGCACGCTCGACAGTCACTTGAATGGTAGACAGTTGCGCTTCTTGAAGCAGTTTGGATACATGTTCAATGTTTTTGTGCGTGACGTCTTCAGCGTTGATAGCAACTAACTTATCACCTCCTTCAATGCCAGCTAGTTCAGCAGGAGAACCCGGTAGCGTGTTGACGATGACGATGCGGTTTTCACGTTCTTCGACCTCAATGCCAATACCAGTGTAGCGTCCATTCGCCGCACTAAAAATAGCCTCCAGTTCTGTTTCCGATAAATACTTTGAGTAAGGGTCCAGTTGCTTTAATAGCGTATCGAAGTTTTCGAAATGGATATGGCTTAGAGGCAAGTCTTCAACGTAATACGCATGGATATGAAAAATGATTTCGTTAACTTGCTCTTGGGTAAACTGCTGTTTTGCATTCGAGGAAACGGAAATAAAAGCCAAGCCCAGCAAAACACACAGTAACGATATGCGCCATACGTTGACTAGCTGCAGAAGTGCTCGTTTTATGAGGTGAATGAATGTCATGTGCTGCTCCAAGTGTTGGTGCAGCACGGGTTATTCAATTAACTTGCTTTACACCATTTAACCGGGTCGACAGCGCTTCCTTTATGCCGTATTTCGAAGTATAGACCAGAATGAGACTGCCCGCCGCTTTGTCCAACTAAAGCAATGGTTTCCCCTGTGTTCACTAGGTCCCCGACATCTTTGAGTAGGGTTTGAGTATGTCCATACAAGCTCATAAAACCTTCTCCGTGATCGACAACAATGACCCAGCCAAATCCATTAAGCCAATCGGCATACACTACTTGGCCTTGTCTTATGCTGTTGACAGGCGTGCCTGCCTCAGCTTGGATCAGCACACCTTTCCAGCTCATACCTGCATGTTTACGTTGTCCAAACTTGTATCTTAATCGACCATCACTAGGCCAAAGTAGCTGTCCTTTGCTGGTAGCAAGGCCATCGAGTACAATGGCTGCGGGCTCTTGTACTTTTGCCAACTCTTCCAAAGTGGCGATGAGGGTTTGTTCATTTTCTTTTAAATAATCGATGGCTTGTGCGGTCTCTTGCAAAGCGGCATTCAATTTTTGAATGTGTGATTGACGTTGCTCACGTCCTGCAATTAACTCTGATTGACGCTGCTGCTGTTGCGCTAATAAGGCCACGAGTTGTGTTTGCTTTTTTTCCAACTTTTGTTGGTTTTCGGCCAGCTCTACGAATACTTGCTTGAGTTCATCTAGCTGCTGAATACGCGCTTTATTAAAGTAGTCATAGTAGCTGATCGTACGCTCTAAAGTGGCACTGTGCTCTTGGTTTAATAGCATTTTAGAGTAATCATGGGTGCCATTCATGTAGGCACTTTTTAGCTGTGCAGCCAGTAGCTTTTGCAACTTTTGCTTTTTGCTAATGAGGCTTTTAGCTTCATTTTTTAGGGTGTACTGCTGCTGTTTATTTTCGCTGATACCTTGTTGCGTTAAAGATAACGCTTTGGCACTTTTGGCGATGCCGAGTTCGTGAGATTTAAGCGTGGCGCGCATCGCAGCGATCTTTTGTCGCTGTTGCTGGTAGCTTTGTTGGCTCTTTTTAAGCTCTTGTTGTACTTCAGTTAAATCTTGTTTGGTGCGAGATTCATTAGCGGCAAGGTTACCTGCCGCCAATAAAAAACCTAACAAGAGTAACTTGCTAAGTGTGTTATGCATACTTAGTTTAATGTCATGATTGGCGTGCCAGTCATTTCACTTGGTTGTTCCATTCCGAGTAGGTGTAACATGGTTGGTGCTACATCACTCAATGTTTTACTTGCATGTGCTTGCGCTGCTCTGCCAACGTAAATAAAGGGCACTGGTTCACTGGTATGTGCTGTGTGTGCTTGGCCACTTTTGACATCAGTCATTTGCTCTGCATTACCATGATCAGCGGTGATCAACGCTTCGCCGCCCACTTGCTCCAGTGCCTCTACAACGCGACCAATACATTTATCGACGGCTTCACAGGCTTTTACCGCTGCTTCAAAAACACCTGAGTGACCAACCATATCGCCATTCGGATAATTACAAATGATCACGTCATAATCACCACTATGGATAGCTTCGACGAGCTTATCGGTGAGTAGTTCAGAGTTCATTTCAGGTTGTAAATCGTAAGTAGCCACTTGCGGTGAAGGGATTAACTCGCGCTTTTCACCCTCGAACTCATCTTCTCTGCCGCCACTGAAGAAGAAAGTGACATGGGCATATTTTTCGGTTTCAGAAATACGTAATTGCGTTTTGCCATGTTTGGCAAGCCACTCGCCTAGTACATTGTTTAACGCTTCTGGCGCAAATGCCACTGGCGCATCAATGTCGGCAGCATATTCTGTCATCATCACAAATGCGCTGAGTTTTGGTGTGACTTGTTTCGTAAATCCACTGAATTCAGGGTCAACAAAGGCACGGGTCATTTGGCGGGCGCGATCAGCACGGAAGTTCATGAAAATCATCGTATCGCCATCTTCAATTAATGCCGAAGGCGCGTCTTGAGGTTGAATAACAGAGGCTTTTACAAATTCGTCGTTTTCATCACGCGCATAAGCCGCTTGTAGTGCTTCAACACCATTATTGTATTGATAGTCGCCTTGTGCACAAACCATGAGGTTATAGGCTGATTCAACGCGCTCCCAACGGTTGTCTCTGTCCATCGCGTAGTAACGGCCAATAATTGACGCTAATCGTCCACAGTTCAGTTGCGCAAACAACGCTTCGATGCGCTCGATAGAGGCTTGAGCGCTTCTCGGTGGCGTGTCACGACCATCTAAAAAGGCATGGAAGTAAACTGCTTTTGCACCGCGTTGTGCTGCCAGTTTTATGCCTGCAACGATGTGATCTTCATGGCTATGGACACCACCGGGGCTGAGTAAGCCCATAAGATGAACGGCTTTGCCTGCGGCTACAGCCTTGTCTATGCTCTGAACAAGAACAGGATTGTGTTCAAATTCACCGTCATCAATGGCTTTGGTGATTCGAGTGAAGTCTTGGTACACGATACGGCCCGCGCCTAAGTTTACATGCCCCACTTCTGAGTTACCCATTTGCCCATCAGGCAAACCCACATCCAATCCAGAACCCGAAATTAATGTGTGAGGTCGAGTCTGCCATAAATGATCTAAAACCGGTGTATTTGCCGCCAAAATGGCATTACTTTCGGTTTCTTCTCGATAACCCCAACCGTCTAAAATCATCAGAACAAGTGGTTTCTTGGGTGTACTCATTTGGGCTCCTTTAAGAACTAATATCTTCATTCATGCCGAAGTGGGCTTAAGACAATAAGCGCGACTTGATTTCTGGCCCTAGCATACCTTGTTTTGTGTAAATATTCAGCCCTGCAACGATGATTAATACTCATCTTTGTTGCACCAAAGCGGTGAAATTCGCGCCATTGGCAAGTGACAAAGGGCTATACCCAAACGAGCGCAAACGGTATACTTCGAGGCTATTCATAATATGTGGGTACGCTACCTGACTATCAACGGCGTGCTCAATAAAGGTAAAGTTGGAAGGTGCATGGAACAATACATCGAATTTATTGGCAATAATGCGATTTTAAGTGTTATCTGGTTGGCGTTGGTTGTGATGATTGTCGCGAGCTGGTTTAAAAGTAAGTTTTCAGCCATCAGACAAATTAACCCTCAGCAGCTGACGTTACTGGTTAACCGTGAAGAAGGGCAAGTGGTAGATATTCGTCCTTTGAAAGAGTTTAATGCGGGTCGAATTGCGGGTGCAATACACTTAAGCGCGGAAAAAGCCAAACAAAATGACTTTGTAGGGCTTGAAAAACAAAAGAACAAACCCATTATTATCGTGTGTACGACAGGCATGACCGCGTCGGGTATAGCGAATACCATGCACAAAGCGGGCTTTGAACACGTATATGTATTAAATGGTGGCATGGGATCTTGGCAAAGTGCAGGGTTACCAACCACAACTGGAAAGTAACAGAGAGCAGGCTATGACCGACGTTGTAATTTATACCAAAGATTATTGTCCATTTTGTCACCGTGCTAAAGCATTGCTTGATGCTAAAGGTGTAACATACACAGAGTACGATATCGGCAAGCAGCCAGAGTTACGTGACCAAATGATTGAAAAGGCCAACGGCGGTTATACCGTACCGCAGATCTTTATCGGTGAAAAACACATCGGTGGATGTGACGATATGATGGCTATTGAAGCAAGAGGCGAGCTAAACGCTTTGCTAAATCTATAAACTAATATTTTAAAAATTAAAGAATTTAGGAACACTCATGACAGATCAGAACCAAAACGCCGCAGCAGAACAACAAGAAGGCGCACAATTCAACATTCAACGTATTTACACAAAAGATGTTTCATTTGAAACACCAAATTCTCCAGCAATCTTCCAAAAAGAGTGGACACCTGAAGTTAAACTAGACATGGACACGCGTTCAGAGAAGTTAGACAACAATGTGTTTGAAGTTGTGTTGTCACTTACAGTTACTGCAACATTAGGTGAAGAAACGGCGTTTTTGTGTGAGATCCAACAAGCGGGTATTTTCTCAATCGCTGATTTAGAAGAAGTGCAAATGGCACACATGCTAGGTGCTTTCTGCCCGAACATTCTATTCCCTTACGCACGTGAAACCGTAGCAAGCCTTGTTAACCGTGGTACTTTCCCACAGTTAAATCTAGCACCTGTTAACTTTGACGCTTTGTTCGCACAATACATGCAGCAACGCGCAGCGCAATCAGCACAAGCTGAGCAAACTGCTGACGCATAATTTATGAGTTCAGTACAGTCAGCTGTAACTGTTTTAGGGGCGGGGTCGTATGGCACCGCCCTTGCTATTTGTTTTGCCCGCAATGGCCATCGCGTTACATTGTGGGGGCGAAACAAAGATGATGTTGCGACGCTTGCAGCTGAGCGAAAAAACCAACGTTATCTGCCTGATATTCCTTTTCCAGACTCTTTGTTACTGGAAGCGGATTTACACGCGGCGGTTAAAGCGAGTGAAATCGTGCTGGTGGTGGTGCCAAGCCATGCGTTTGCAGACACCCTTGCGATGATCCGTGAGGATTTGCAACCGGGTGTAAAAGTTGCGTGGGCAACCAAAGGGCTGGAACCTGATACAGGACGTTTATTGCAAGAAGTTGCGCAGCAGCAGCTCGGAGACAGCGTGCCATTGGCCGTGTTATCAGGCCCTACGTTTGCTAAAGAGATGGCGGCAGGGTTACCAACCGCCATTTCTGTCGCGGCAACGCAAACCGAATTTGCGACGCAGCTTGCTAAGTTATTGCACTGTGGTCGTTCTTTCCGTGTATACAATAACGATGACTTCATCGGCATCCAGCTTGGTGGTGCGGTGAAAAACGTGATTGCGATTGGCGCAGGTATGTCGGATGGTTTTGGTTTTGGCGCGAACGCACGAACGGCACTGATCACCCGAGGTTTGGCTGAGTTATGTCGACTTGGTAAAGCGCTCGGTGCTCGCTCAGAAACTTTTATGGGCATGGCTGGGCTCGGTGATTTGATCTTAACCTGTACGGACAACCAATCACGTAATCGTCGCTTTGGGTTGGCACTCGGTAAAGGCCTTGGTGTTGATGAGGCAATGGATAGCATTGGTCAGGTGGTTGAAGGCTACCGAAACACCAAAGAAGTCTATCTGCTAGCACAGCGCTCAGGTATTGAAATGCCCATCGTTGAGCAGATTTATCAAGTGCTCTATCAGCAAAAAGATGTTAAAGAAGCCGCGATGGCATTGTTGAGTAGAGAGCAAAAAGCGGAATAAACTCCGCTTTTTCTTTATTGGGCGTTAGCAAAGCCAAGTTGACGCCAAGACTCATACACAAATACGGCAACGGCATTAGATAAGTTCATGCTGCGGCTATCGGGACGCATCGGAATTCGCACACGTTGCTCTTCAGGAAGTGAAAAAATAATCTCTTCAGGCAAACCACGTGTTTCAGGACCAAATAGCAAACAGTCACCAGCCTGATATTGTGGTTGATGGTGATATGTTTTTCCTTTAGTTGTGCACGCGAACACGCGTTTAGGTTGTGCGCTTTTAAGGTAATCCTCAAATGATGCATGACGCTGTACGTTGCTAAATTCGTGATAATCTAAGCCTGCACGCTTTACACGTTTATCATCCCAATCAAAGCCAAGAGGTTCAATTAAATGCAGGGCATAGCCTGTGTTGGCACATAAACGAATGATATTCCCTGTGTTGGGTGGGATCTCAGGTTGGTACAATACAATATCTAACATAGTCACCTCGACAAAATAGCAGCGCCTAGTATAACGCAGTGGCAAAAGCTGACTAAGTGTTTTGCGCTTTTATGTCATCAATATTTCACTTCATTTCGCTAAGTTGTACACTTATTAAATATAAATATCGCGGACTTACTGAGTCCGAAGCAGAATAAAAGGGAAACCCGTGAAGGCAAGTTATGATGTATTAGTGCGTTTTGCCAGTATGTTTACCATGTTGATGGTGAGTCTCATGATAGCCACAAAATGCTGGGCTTGGTTGTCATCGGGCAGTGCCTCAATGCTTGGCTCACTGACAGACTCTCTTTTAGATATCAGCGCCTCGATGATGAGCTTTCTGGTACTCAGTTATGCATTGCGCCCTGCGGATGATGACCATCGTTTTGGTCACGGAAAAGCGGAAGCGCTGGCAGGACTCGGTCAGGCTGCATTTATCGCGGGCTCAGCGAGCCTATTGGCATTTCATGCCATTGAACGGTTGATCAATCCAGTCGACTTAAAGCATTCACTGCTGGGCGTATGGGTAAGTTTATTTGCCATTGTGTGCACCTTGCTGGTGGTTGCGGTTCAGCACCAAGTCGTTAAACGCACGCAGTCTGTGGCTGTAAAAGCGGATTCACTCCATTACAAAGGAGATATTCTACTTAACCTTGCCGTGCTACTGGCCATTTTGCTGTCTTACTATGGCGTGGCGTATGCCGATCCTATCTTTGCGATTGGGGTTGCCGGATATTTACTTTACAACTGTTGGGACATTGCCAAAGAAAGTGCCGGGCACTTAATGGACAAAGAGTTACCGGATGAAGAAAAAGCAGAAATCGTCATGTTAGCGTCGAGCCACGAAGATGTGTATGGCGTGCACGACTTGCGCACACGACAAAGTGGTAAGGTGAAGTTTATCCAGCTGCACTTAGAGCTTGATGATCACATGCCTTTGATGCGGGCTCACGCAGTGGCTGACGAAGTGGTCGTCATTATTAAACAAGCGTTTGAGGGGGAGTTGGATATCCTAATCCATCAAGATCCTGTGTCTTTAGCGCTAAAAGCCAATGCGTCACAAAATGCGTAAAACTGAGAGAGTACTTCGAAGCGAATATCGTCTTGCTCACATAAAAGTTCGTGCTTCGCATTTTTGAACGTTTGTAATTGCACATTCACTCGTTTGGCAAAGTTGAATTGCGCTTGATTATCGACAATCTCGTCTTGTTCGGCACTGGCAATGTAAATAGGGCAATGTATGTTTAGGTTTGGGACCTTTTCAATAAAGTTAAAGGCCTGATTGAGCCAACCAAAACTGACGCCGCCGAGCGCCAGCTCTGTTTCTTTTTGATACAAAGCACGAAAACGCTGATACCGGGTCTGACAATGGGTAAGTTGATTGTCGGCAAAGGTGACGGGATCATAATCATTTTGTCCAAAGGCATAGTGTTTTTTGAAACCGATAATACATGCAATTCGAGCCGCCCATTTTGCAAGGGCATAGGGCGTGTTATGAGTTTGAATATCCAACATGGGCGCTGATAAAAAAGCACCTTCAAATGGATGAGTGTAGCGAGATAAATAATCGCAAGAAATCGCAGCGCCCATGGAATGTGCGAGCAAAAACAGCGGTCCTTTCACTTGCGTTTTGACGAGTTGCTCAACAAATTGGTGAAGATCATCGGCATAGTCAGAAAAATGCGGAACATAACCAATTTGCGGATTACTGGTTAGGCGTTGCGATAATCCTTGGCCAATATGGTCAAAGGTAAATACGGCGATGTTATTTTGGCTAAACTCCCATAACAATTCTTGATATTTCCAAGCGGATTCAATACGACCATTGACTAGAACAACACTGTATTTCGCAGCAGCAGGCACATGATACGTATAAAATAGACGACCACGCATGCCTTCAAAATAACCGTGCTGGCATTTTTGCCAATGTTGCTCTATTTGGCTCTGATGTTGAGCGAGTTGTGTACTTTGGCTGTAAAAGGTCATATTGGAAATGTTATTTTAACTTTCAGCCCTTGAGGCTGATTGTGTTCAAACTCTAAAGTACCATGGTGCGCGAAAACCGCGCGCTTGGCAATTGCTAAACCTAACCCAATGCCACCACTATCTCTATTTCGAGATTGGCTGGTGCGATAAAAAGGCTGGCAAAGCTGTTTGAGCGCTTCATCTGATACGCCTTCACCATCATCTTTAATTTCGATTGTCACAGTGTGAGCGCTGTATTTAAAGGTAATATAAATCGTTTTTTCGGCATAGCGAATGGCATTGCGTAGTACATTTTCAATGGCACTGCTGAGTAATTCACCATCGCAATTCAATGAAAGATCAGGCAGCTCATTAAGCGTGAGTTGTTTGGACATTTGTTCGGCTTCAAATTTGCCATCGGCAAGCACATTATCTAATAATGCATTTAAACTGGTCGGTTGCATATGCAACGCTTGCTGGCCATGCTCTAGGCGCGACAGGGTTAATACGTCGGAGAGCATTTTATCTAAACAGTGCGCTTCTTTTTCGATGCGAGCCAAGTAGGCTTTTTGCTCGTCACTAGCCAGTTCTGACGCTAAAGCATTAGCGAGTGTTAAGCGCGTAAGCGGTGAGCGTAATTCGTGTGACACATCCGCTAAAAGTTGTTTGTGGATCATCACGCTCTGTTCAAGTTTGTCGGCCATATGGTTGAAATCATGCATCAGTGTTGTGATTTCATCATTGCGGTGTTTAGGCACGGTTACCCGCGCTGTGAGCGTACCTGAAGCCAGTTTCTTTGCGCTGTGTCCTAATGCAGTTAAAGGTGAAACCAAGCGGCGGCTGAACAAGATACTTAATGCAATCGACGGCAGCATTATCGCCAATGCTTTTAACCAAAATGGTAGCATTTTCATTTTTGTGAGCAGTGGCGGATCGCGCAGGGGTTTGACTTGAAATAGTTGATATTGCTCTTGTCCAAGTGTGATGGGAAAGGGTCCGTAGGCGTAGTAGCGTTCAGTGACAATAAACTGCGGCTGTGTCGGCTCATCTATGTGTAGTAAAGACAAGTCGAGCGAGAGCTTATTATGTTGCGAACTGATGCTTTGCTCGATATTTTCATGGGCGAGGTAAAGCCATTTGTTTTCAGTAAAACGAGAGTGTTTCAGTACTTTTTCTATTGTCTTGCCTTTCACATTCACCAGCCGCTCAATATTGTGCTGTAGGTGATTGAGCGCATTGAGCAAGTGCCCTTTTAATGGTTTGCTTTCAAGACGCTCAGGTTGAAACTGGCTGAGCACGACTAGCAGCAATAAGATACTGGCAATGGTCAGCCAAAAGCTAAAAAAGGCCTGAAAAAACAAACCTGAAGGTTTGAGCAACGTCAGTGTTTTTTTCAATTTATGCATCTCATTCGGCTAAAAATACGTAGCCACTACCGCGAACGGTTTGAATACAGTTGGCGTCATTATATTTTGCGATTTTCTTTCGCAAGTTACTGACATGAACATCAATCGAGCGATCAAAAGGCGCAAGCCTTCGGCCAAGTACCTGTTGGCTTAGTGCGTCTTTACTGACTACTTCACCCACTTGAGTCATAAGTTGATAGAGTACCTCAAACTCAGTACCTGTCAGAGTAAGTTCATGCTCACATACATGAACGCGCCTTGCGGATTCGTTTAAAGTTACTTGATTAATCGTTAGCTCTTTTACATGCTTATGTTCTTGTTTGACGTAATCAATGCGCCGACCAATGGCATTTATTCTCGCGAGTAGTTCTCGATGATTAAAGGGTTTTGGTAAGTAATCATCAGCGCCGAGCTCAAGACCGAAAATACGGTCAAAGTCATCGCCTTTGGCGGTAAGCATGATCACGGGCGTTAGGTGCGTCGCTCTGAGCTTTTTGAGGACTTCAAAGCCATCTAACTTAGGCAGCATAATGTCAAGCAAGATCACATCAAACGACTGTGTGGTGGCAAGATTTAGGCCTTGTTCTCCATCAAAAGCTTGGGTGATATGACAGCCTTGGCTGGACAGGTATTCGGCGAGTAAATCGCTTAATGCGCGGTCATCTTCAATTAATAACAGTTTGCTCATAACTCTACTTTTCAACTTACCACTGTGCTCAGTGTACCTCGGCAAAAACTAAATTGCAGAACTTTACACAGCCTTTACATTGCTTTGCGTTACTTTGCATCCAGTCCTCTAAGCTAACCATGAACAAACATTACAACCCAAAGGACAACGACAATGAAATTATCAAACTTACTAACAACATGTACATTATCAGGTTTACTGTTGGTTAGCGCTGTATCTCAGGCGGGACAGGGCGGCCATCAAAAAACACACTTTTTACTGAGCGAAAAAGCCGCGGTTAAGCTCAATTTGACGAAAGAGCAGCAAAGTAAAATAGCCGATATTTTAAAAGAGAAAAAAACCGCGATGGTGGCGTTAAAAGAGGTGCGAAAAGACAGCAAAGACGAGTTTAAAGCACTGGTAGAAAATGATTATTTTGATGAGCAACAAGCAAAAGCATTGATCGCCAAGAGCAGTGCAGCAAAAGACAAAGCATTACTTGCAAAGTTGAAAAGTAAGCAGCAAATTTGGCAGGTATTGGACCAAGAACAGCGTGAGAAGCTCGCAAAAATCGAGCATCATAAAAGAAAACGTAGTCATTAATTATTATGAAGAGCGACATTAAACAGCCGTGTTTTGGGTCGCTCATTTTCAACTTAAGATAAGGTTACTCTTTAAAAAATGATTCTTCATTTTGCGCCATCATGGCTTCAATTTCTTCAATCATTTCTTGCTGCTCTTGCGGACTTAATTGCGTATTGGATGTAATTGCAGTTGAGATTTTGTTGTTCTCAAACGACCATTCACCTAAATCAATCAACTGGCAGCGCTTTGAGCAAAATGGGCGGTTAGGGCTTTGCTCAGACCAAACCACATCGGCTTGGCAGGTTGGACATTTTACAACTGTGGGCATTAAACGGCTCCCTTAGCGTGTTTTGCCCACAGTGTAATTAAATTTAGGCCGAGAAGCTAGTTAGTAACTTGTGACCCGATTTACCTCTTTCAGTGAGGTGAGACCGCTGGCTGCTTTTTTAAGGCCCGATGTCCGTAAGTTGGCAAAACCAAGCCTTTGCGCAATTTGTGCTATTTCCATTGAATTACCCCCTGACATGATCAGGTTGGAGATCTCTGGAGTGATCTTAACAACTTCATAAATGCCAACACGGCCTTTATAGCCATCGGTACAATGTTCGCACCCTTTCGGGGTGAACAAAGTAACGCTGTCTAGCTGGTCATGGCTAAACCCTTGCTTGAGCAGTTCTTCTTTAGGTAAAGTTTCTGGCTCTTTACAGTTTTTGCATAAACGTCGCGCTAAACGCTGCGCCACAATTAAACTGACCGAGCTGGCAACGTTATAGGCGGGCACGCCCATATTCAGTAAACGAGTGAGTGTTTCTGGTGCCGAATTGGTGTGCAGCGTACTCATCACCAAGTGACCCGTTTGTGCGGCTTTGATAGCAATTTCAGCAGTTTCTAAATCTCGGATCTCACCAACCATGATCACATCGGGATCTTGACGCAAAAAGGCTTTCAACGCATTGGCAAAGGTCATGTCGGCTTTGGGGTTGATCTGGACTTGGTTAATCCCTTCTAAATTGATCTCTACCGGATCTTCTGCAGTGCTGATGTTGCGCTCAGGCTTGTTTAAAATGTTCAAGCCTGCGTAGAGAGAAACCGTTTTACCCGAGCCCGTTGGGCCTGTCACTAAGATCATGCCTTGCGGTTGATCTAGGGCTTCTAAATACATTTGTTTTTGTTCTGGCTCGTAGCCGAGTAAATCCACACCCATCATGGCGCTGGACGAGTCTAAAATACGCATTACGATTTTCTCGCCCCACATGGTTGGCATGGTACTGACACGAAAATCGATACTTTTACGTTCAGAGATCTTCAGTTTTATTCTGCCATCTTGTGGCTTGCGTTTTTCGGCAATATCCAAGCGGGACATGACTTTGATACGAGCGGATAGTCTGGTGGACAACGTGGTGGGTGGGCTGGCCATTTCATGTAATATGCCATCAATGCGAAAGCGGATACGATATTTGTGCTCATAGGGCTCAAAGTGAAGGTCTGAGGCGCCTTTTTTAATCGCATCCATAAGTATCTTATTGATGTAGACAATGATTGGCGCATCATCTTTGTCTTTTGCATCATTTTGATTTTGCTGAGACTTCTGATCGTCTTCAATATCGAGATTGGCAAATTCCTGAAATTCATCGTCGCTTAAAGACAAAGCACCCGTTGAATCAAACAGTTGATCAATTTTCTTCTCAAGCTGCTTGTGATCCACCACGACCACATCACACTGTAGGCCAGTACTGAATTCAAAGTTTTCAAAAGCCCCGTAATCGGTGGGATCAGAAGCGGCAATAAAAAGCTTTCGGCCTTTTTTGACCAGGGGTAGTACAAGGTGCTTACGGATCAGCTTTTCTTTTACTAGTTCTTCTGGGATATGAGTAACATCAAACTCCGTCAGGTCGAACAGTGGAACTCGAAATAAATCAAGACATTGCTGTGCGAGTTCTGCGCTGCTGATCCCGCTACATAAGCAGATAAGCTCGGCTGTCGATTGTGCTTCATGTTGCTTTTTCTTGATTTGCTCAGGGGTAACGCGGCCAAGCGTAATAAACTTTCGAAGTAGCGGTGAATGATGTTCCATAAGCCCTCAGAATAAGACGTGTTAACTGCTTGGTAGCATCAATAATGAGATTAACGATTTGACTCGATACAAAGTTCTAAAAAATAAAGCCTTAACTTTGGCCATTCATAGCATTTTGTGATGCTAAAGAGACAAACTGTTGATGCAATATTTCTAACTCATTATACATTTTAGTTAATGATTTATCATTATTTAGTACCGTTTTTGCCCTTGCTTGCTTATCTGCGCGTGACATTTGTGCGGCGATGATTTTACCTACTTGCTCTGTCGAGACATTATCTCGTGTTGCGGTTCGTGCAATTTGTACTTCGACGGGCACGTCAACGAGCAGCGTATGATCACATAACTGGTCGAGATTGTTTTCAAATAAGAGCGGCGCGGAGAGCACCACATAGGGACCTTGCGCTTGCTCTAGTTGGTGAATAATTTGGTTTCTGATCAGCGGGTGAAGTAGTGATTCAAGCCACATTTTGCTCTTGGCGTTAGCGAAAATGATAGCTCTCAGCTTTGCTCTATCCAAAGAGCCATCTGCTTGCAGTATCTGTGTTCCGAATTGCTCGATGATGGCTTTAAGCCCCTTGCTCCCTATCGCTACCACTTCTCTGGCAATCACGTCAGCATCAACAATGGTAATGCCTTTTTCGGCCAGCGCATTGCTGACCGCTGTTTTTCCTGCACCAATACCGCCTGTTAACCCAAGTACCCAATTGCGCATAGTTACCTACTGTAGAATTAAACCAAAATACCAAGTATTAATTGCTTCGCCATATAGCAAAGTGAGCCATCCGGCGATAGCCAAGTAAGGGCCAAAGGGAATCGGCGTACTCTTATCTTTGCCTTGCACAGCGAGTTGAATACTGCCAATGATTGCCCCCACTAGGCTTGATAACAACACGATGGTTAAAATAGCTTGCCAACCGAGCAGAGCACCAAATATTGCCAGCAACTTAAAATCACCATAGCCCATGCCTTCTTTGCCTGTCATAAGCTTAAACAGCCAGTACACGCTCCATAAACTTAAATACCCAACAGCGGCACCAATAATGGCTTCATTGGGCGGCAATGTGAGTTCAAAGCAGCTGGCGAGGAGCGCGAGCCAAAGCAAAGGCAAGGTCAGTTGATCGGGCAATAACATATGATCGATATCAATAAAGATCAGCGCAATTAATCCCCAAGTGATGATGAGGTAGATAAGCGTGCTTAGGTTTGGTCCAAAGTGCTGGGCAATTAAGAGGGATGCTAAAGCAGTCCCCAACTCAATCAAGGGGTAGCGAATGGAGATGGCCGTTTTGCAATTGGCGCAACGGCCTCTTAAACATAGCCAGCTCAGCAACGGGATATTGTGCCAAGGCTTAATCTTGTTGTTGCAGCTTGGGCAATGCGAGGCTGGTTTTGCAAGATTAAAGGGCGTCTCTTCATTTATCGACTCATTGTTCGGATCATCGATTTGCTGGTCATTCAATAGTAAGGTGCATTCGTTACGCCATTGTTGTTGCAACATTTTTGGCAGACGATAAATAACCACATTTAAAAAGCTACCGATACACAAGCTAGTGAGGGCCACAGTTAGAAAGAAAAACCATGGCGTGGTTTGCATGAGTTGAAACACGTCAGACATATCTAATTCTTATTATTGAAGCTCAGTTTAAATCACTGAGCCAAGTTGGAATATGGGTAAGTACATGGCAATGATCAAACCGCCGATCAATACACCTAGCACAACCATAATAATGGGCTCTAATAGGCTTGATAAACCGTCCACTAGGTCGTCGACTTCTTGTTCAAAAATATTGGCGACTTTGGCTAACATGCTATCGAGTGAGCCCGATTCCTCGCCAATGGCCACCATTTGGATCACCATATCAGGAAATACGGTGGTATTACGCATTGCCCAGTTCATCTGATTACCTGTACTGACCTCGGTTTTTATCTCTAAAATCGCATTTCTAAAAATGGCATTACCAGAGGCGCCCGCTGCTGACTCTAGCGCATCAATCAAGGGCACACCTGCCGCAAATGTGGTGGATAAAGTACGAGCAAAGCGGGCCACAGCGGCTTTGTGTAAAATATTGCCCACAACGGGGAGGTTGAGCAATAAACGGTCGTTAAAGTTGCGCAGCGGTTTGGAGCGAAACAGCATTTCTTTATAGGTGTAACCACCAATTAAGATAATGCTTAAAATGATCCACCAAAACTTTTGCATCATCTCGGAGATGGCAATCACAAAGAGTGTAAACGCAGGAAGCTCAGCACCAAACCCAGCAAAGATGTCTTTAAATTGCGGCACCACAAAAATAAGTAGTATCGAGGTGACTATGAGTGCCACCACAATCACGGAAATAGGGTAGAACAAGGCTTTGCGAATTTTTGATTTAAGCGCTTCGGCCTTTTCTTTGTAAATGGCGATACGCTCAAACACATGGTCGAGGGAACCTGATTGCTCACCAGATTGCACTAAGTCACAATACAAATCATCAAAATGACGCGGATAGGCGCGTAGTGATTTTGATAGCGGCTGACCGGCACGGACTTCATCGGCAATGCTGGTAATGAGCTTTTTGAGGCTCTTATTATTAATGCCCGAACCAATCATATCCAACACTTGAATAAGTGGCACACCCGCCCCCAGCATGGTGGAGATCTGCCGAGTGGTCACTGAAATATCTTTGGGGGTGATTTTTGGGCTACGATTGAGGCCAAAAATGGCTTTGGGTTTGCGCTTAACTTTTGAAGGGGTGATCCCTTGTTTACGCAACTGAGCTTTGACCAGCGCAACACTGGTGCCCGTCATTTCCCCCTCAAGGCGTTTCCCTCGGGTACTAACGCCTACCCATTGGAAGGTGTCGAGGTTATCACTTGGGCTTTTATCCATTGCTTGCACTCTGTTGCAAAAGGCTCATCAAAACTAAGAGGTTACATAGAGCGCAACCTCTTAAACCATCATTTTATGGTGTACCTACAGTACAGCCTTTTGGCAGGTGGTCGGCATCAGCATCACTGACACAAGTCCATTTGAATGCATTGTTAGTTGCATCGGGTGAAAAACTAAACTTTTTACCTGAGATGGCTGAAGCCGCGCTCATTGTAACAGTAATTTTACCATCTGCCGCTACAGCAAGTGCAGAATATGTTCCTGTCGCGGCTAAATCACTCAACGATGGAGTTGTTGATGCCGTGGGGTAACCTCCATTAATTTGGTAGTACTCAGCAATAGCCGTTTTTGCGCCACTAGAGAGCGAAACAGCCTCAGCAGCTTGTGCTCTTGCTACATAATCTTGATACGCTGGCAGCGCGACTGCTGCCAAAATACCGATGATAGCGACTACTATCATTAATTCTATAAGGGTAAAACCACCCTGATTACGTTTTGCCATGATGTGTCTCCTGAAGAAAGTTGTCTAACTTTGTGTATTGTAAGTTAGAAGGATATTAAAATCTTTATCAATTTGCGTGAATATTGACCTTAAGTATAGGCTATTTATGCCCAAGTACCTTATTTTGCAAGGCACTCAGACATAACGAGTTAACCATTGGTCGTACTTTTGTCGTATTTAACGTTTTTATTGCTTTTGTGTCAAATAATTAATGCTAAAAACGAGAAAGAAACGAATGACTTATTGCGCCGCAAAACGCATCGATAAATCGATACTCTGTAAGTTTTTGGTCAATGCACCACTTGAAATAAAATCTACACCCGCTTGCGCGTAAGTGGTTAATGTTTCAAGGGTCATATTACCAGACACTTCCAGTTTGGCTTTGTTTTGGGTCAATGTTACCGCTAGTTGAATATCCGCCACGCTGAAGTTATCTAGCATGATAATATCGGCACCCGCTTGAAGTGCCTGATTTAACTCATCCAGATTCTCAACTTCGACTTCAACAGGTTTATTCGGATGATTACTCTTGGCTTTGCTCACGGCAGCAGCAATACCGCCGCACGCTGCAATGTGATTTTCTTTGATTAAAAACGCGTCGAATAGGCCGATACGATGGTTTTTACCGCCGCCACATGTTACCGCGTATTTTTGTAATGCGCGTAGCCCTGGGATAGTTTTACGGGTATCTAACAGCTGAGTTTGGCTGCCAGCTAAGGCTTTTACGTAGTGGGCTGTTGTAGTGGCAGTACCAGATAACGATTGCACAAAGTTCAAGGCGGTGCGCTCTGCGGTTAAGATAGCGCGTGCTGAGCCTGTTGCGGTAAATAGTTTTGTGTTGGCACTGACCACGTCACCGTCGTTGACTAGCACATTCACTTTGACTTGTGGGTCAACTTGTTTAAACACTTCTAAAATAAGGTCTTTGCCGCAAAAAACACAGTCTTCTCGGGTGATCACATAGGCATTGGCTTGTTCATCTTCAGGTATTAATTGTGCAGTAATATCGCCGTCGGCTGCTGATTGGTAGTTTAGATCTTCATTAAGTGCTTGTTTAACCAATAGGCTAATTAATTCATCAGAGATAAGTTGGCTTTGCATTGTTTTGTCACTTGTATCGGCTATTTTGGTGAGAGTGCGAATTTTACTGTGTTGTACGCTTTTACACAATCGTCGCTAGTGAATTTATAGCAAGCTTGATATGGTAACAGTATGAAAGTTAGAGTGCATTTTTAGATATGTCGCTAGATTGGTTAGCTGATGCAACGCCAAGGCCTTGCAGTTTTTACGACAAACGGCCTGAGCGTGAAGTTATTTCCTTATTGGTGGTACACAACATTTCGTTACCTGCCGGTGAATTTGGCACCGCTTATGTGGACGATTTGTTTACAGGCAATATAGATTGTACCGCGCATGAAAGTTTTAGTGATTTGCGAGGATTGAAAGTATCTGCGCATTGTTTTATTCGTCGAAATGGTGAGATTTTACAGTATGTACCGTTCAGCCAACGGGCTTGGCATGCGGGGGGCTCTTGCTTTGATGGTCGAGCGAATTGTAATGATTTTAGCATTGGTATTGAATTGGAAGGCACGGATGATATTGCCTATACGAGTGAACAATATCGCGCCTTAGTGGCAGTAACAAAGCAATTGATGGTAGCTTATCCTGCCATTACGCCTCAACGTATTGTCGGTCATTGTGATATTGCGCCAGAACGTAAAACAGATCCCGGACAAGCATTTCAGTGGTCACAGTTTTTAGATCAATTAGTAGAATAAAGAGCCAAGGAACATGATTTTAATTTCTATCATTTTAGCACTTGCCATAGAGCGCTTAGCTGCACGTGGTAAATATTGGCAAATGAGCCATTATGCGCATAGTTACCTCACGCATAGCAGCCAGCTTTCGCTTCTTAAATCGTTGTTTAGTTCAGGAGTCGGATTGCTTGTGTGGCTGATATTGCCCAGTATTGCCGTTGCTTTTCTTTACGAGTGGGTTGATTTTTTATTACCTCAGTTGTTGCTGAATGTGGCAATTTTGCTCATTTGTTTTGGTTGTGCAGAGCAAAGAGCGCGTTACAAAGGGTATTTAAATGCCTTAACGCGTGGCGATAATGAAGCGGCCACTTTATATGCGCTACAAATGGGACAAAAACATACAGAGACAGAGGAAAATGGCGAGTGGTTTGGCCAAACATTAGTCTGGATCAACTTTCGTCACTATTGTGCGGTACTGTTTTGGTTTGTGATTTTAGGTGCGCCAGGCGCAGTGCTATATGCGCTTACACGCACATTATTGGATGATATGGCAGATAAAGAACATGCTTTATCAAGCCATCAAAGCCGCTTAAACAGGTTGATGCATAGTCTTGATTGGCTACCAGCAAGAATCGCCAGTTTTGGTTATTTAATTATTGGCAATTTTTCCAAAGGCACCAGCTGTTGGATTAAATATGTGTTTGATTTCAAAGTGTCTAATAGATGCGTTGTTACATCAACGGCGTTGGCTGCTGAGCAAATTGAGCAACAATATTACGGCTGTACTTATGAAGCCACCTGTATGATGCGCCTTGTTAAGCGTAATATTTTGTTTTATTTGGTGTTGATTGCATTACTTACGTTGTTCGGCAATCTAGCTTAATAGTGAGTTATTTTAACTAAAAAGGAGCGCATATGGCGCTCTTTTTTAGTTAATGAGATCTTTTAGCCAATTTTGTTTACGTAGGCGCATGGCCGTTACCAATTTATTGTCTACGTCCATGGTACGCACGTACTCATCGGTAATATCAATTAAGTCACATACACCTGTGACGGCCCAGAGCGCTTCTTCCAACTCTTTGGCTTTATGCATGGCATAATGGCTGACATAACGCAGTTCATTGGCTAAGTAGTCGGTATCAGGGCGGCCTGTTTTTGAAACATGTAAGTGGAAGACAAACAACATCTGTTTGGTCACCGCTTTTTTCAAAAACAAATGTAATGACTCATGGGATTCGCCCTGCTCAATACAGTAACTTTTGATTGCAGATGTCAGGTTTGCTTCATTGGGATCAAAGCTCACAAATAGGGTGTATTTGAGTGGTTTACTGTTGCGGCTATGCTTGCGTAACACGTCGGTTAAATGGCTTTCAACAAAACCACTTGGAAAGAGAGGTTTAATATTAAGCTGCTCTTTTTTACCTTGGTGGTAATACATTAACACTTTGTGGATGGGGGTTGGATATAAGCCAATACCCACGGCACCGAGCGTAAAATAAGAGGTTTCTTTGTGCAAGTAAAACGGAAATTGGCAGACACTTTTCGTCACCATATTTCTAAGTGCGGTAGAAAGGCCCGGAATTCTGGGGGCCTCTTTACAAGGTGTGAGTTTGTCTTTATTACTTTCAATAAGCACTTTGAAAAATTCACTGGCCACTTGCGGCAAGTCTGTTAGTTTGCTGACCTTCAAATTGATGATGGTTTTTGCCTTGCTGACCGCGACCACTTCGTAGCGTAAGTGCTTCAACTCATATTGCTTGGTAATTTTTTGTAGATCGGGCAAATTGAGATGAATAATATCCCCTTTTTTCAAGGTGGTAGGTTCGCTTAATTCGACCTGTAATCCCATTTGAGAAAAATCTAAAGTATGCCCACGTGCTTCGCTTTGATGCTCGTCATGAATGACCACACCTGTTTTATATAAATAGCGTTTGTGCGCACGTAAGTTCACATACTCTAGTGAAATGACTTCTAATTTTGGGGGGGAACTTGCTTTGCCTTTGCCAAAAACTTTTAGCTGGTTAACGAGCGCTTTGTTGAATTTTGTTTGCGCGTAGGCTTCTGTTTGGTGCTTAGTGGTGATGTCAGTCAAAAGCACCAAGTATTTCACATCTTGGATAAGCCCTTGCACTCTCGGAGTCGGTCGCTTATTGAGCTTTTCTATGTTTTTACTGGCATTGGCAGGTAAAGAAAGCGGTATAAACGCGTCTTCATGATGGCTGGGCATGAGCTGAACTTTAAAAGTGCGCCAGCTATTTTTTTGCGCGCCGTAGCCAATGAATAATGCGCGTAACTCTGATTGTTTTGCGAGTTCAAAATCAAATGCAGAGTAATGATATATTTTGCCACTTTTGATATGCGTAAAGCAGTACAAGGTCGCTTCTTTGACTGCATTGGGAAGTGCGAGTAAGTTATTTATGCGGCTTTGAGATAACACTTGGTATAGACAAGAGTTTTTGCTTTCATCTTCAAAATAGTAATTGATAAAGGCGTTATTCTCATTGGTCAAAGCCAGTCTAGGTATTAGATGAGCGCCAATTTGTGAGAAAAACACGAATAGAGAACAAACACGAGGTTGATAATATTGCTCATAGCCTTTGCAAACAATGGCATCCATGGTGTTATCCAGATTGACCTTGTAACGGCGTTTGTTGCCATGGATAAAGCTATTTAAGAATTCATCAAAAGAGCTACTGTTCTCTACAAACGTTCTTTTTAAGCGTACATGCTGGTTTTTTCCTGCGACAGGCTCAGTGGCTACTACCTCGTACTGAATACCATTTTTCAAACCCAGCTCAAACTCTTGTTCCAGACCAATTAACCGAACAATGACTAGCTGTCCCGGTTGAACTCTTTCGTTTGCGGGGATTTTAATCTTTGCACCGCTCAGGGAAATATCTGAAGTCGTGCCACTGGCTGTATGTCCTTTATCTAACTCAATCGACATTTTGATTGAGTAGTTCATACGCTCTTCAATGCGGCTTTCGTAGGAAGCAAATCTCACCAGTTTTGCATGATTTGGCAATTCGGGCACAATGTCGTCAGTGATTGTCTCTTCACTTTGTGCTTTTTTCTGCATAACCCGATAGTTATTTTCGGTTTGCATTACCTCTTCATATACTGCGAGCGTGTATTTGCCATAACGAGCAATTTCTCTTTCAAACACTTCAATGGCTACATCGTCCATAAAGTGTTGTTTACCTTCATACTCATAAGGTTTTACGTCACCAGCGACCTGACCACGCAAGTCGATGAAGCGAGCAATAGGTTGTGATAAGCGAGACATTTCCATTTTCAGCAAGAATCTATCTGGCTTGGAAATATCTTTAGTCATTTGATCAAAAAACTTATCAAAGTCAGGCGAACCTAGCTGTGATTTAAGCTCTTTGATCAAAGGCTGATATTGTTGTAGCTTATCTTCAGGCATAATGACCCATTGTTTTTTCTCTATTCAAGCCGTTGGGCTTATTCGTTATTATAGTTATATCAAGTCAAAACTATGACAATATTAAAGCATAGTTAATTTAATCTAAACAATTCTGTTAACTTAAAGTGCTAGGGCTGCTAAAAAGGCAGCCATATTACCTAGTGATTAAGTAACTTTTATTACAAGCAAAAAGTGTGCCTCAACTTATGGGAAAAAAGAAAACAGCCTTCGTATGTAGTGATTGTGGCGCTGAATTTGCCAGATGGCAGGGGCAGTGTTCAGAGTGTCGAGCATGGAATACAGTAACAGAATTTCGCGTGCCTTCAGTGAAAGCTCCACCGCGTAGTTCTGCAATGGCTGGTTATGCCGGTTTGGTCGAGGCGAAGGTACAAACGTTAGACGAAGTTAATTTAGAAAGTTTGCCACGTTTTAGCACGGGTTTTAAAGAGTTTGACCGCGTACTTGGCGGCGGTGTCGTGCCGGGCAGTGCCATTTTGATTGGCGGCTCACCGGGAGCGGGTAAAAGCACCGTGCTTTTACAAACAATGTGTTTATTGGCGCAAAGCATGAATACCTTGTATGTCACCGGAGAAGAATCATTGCAACAAGTCGCAATGCGTGCCCATCGTTTAGGATTGCCAACCGATAAACTCAGAACGTTAGCGGAAACCAATGTCGAGACGATTTGCCAGCTTGCTTTGCAAGAAAAGCCCAGCATTATGGTCATCGACTCAATTCAGGTGATGCATATGAGTGATGTGCAATCCGCGCCGGGCAGTGTGTCGCAAGTGCGTGAAAGTGCGGCTTATTTGACGCGTTTTGCAAAACAAAATCAGGTTGCTATTTTTATGGTCGGCCACGTGACTAAAGATGGCACTTTAGCCGGACCAAAGGTGCTCGAACACTGTATTGACTGTTCTATTTTACTAGAAGGCAGCTCCGATAGTCGTTTTCGTACTTTACGCGGGAATAAGAACCGATTTGGCGCGGTAAACGAGCTTGGTGTGTTTGCCATGACCGGGCAGGGCCTCAAAGAAGTCAGTAACCCCTCAGCTATATTCTTAAATAGAGGGGAAGAGCAAACGCCGGGATCGCTAGTTATGGTGATCTGGGAAGGCACTCGTCCATTATTGGTTGAAGTGCAGGCCTTAGTGGATTACTCGCAATTAGCTAATCCACGGCGGGTGACGGTAGGCTTAGAGCAAAATCGTTTAGCTATGTTACTTGCGGTATTGCATCGCCATGGTGGTTTACAGGTGGCGGATCAAGATGTGTTTGTGAATGTGGTGGGTGGCGTAAAGGTGTCTGAGACCAGTGCCGATTTAGCACTGATAGTAGCGCTGGTATCAAGCTTTAAAAATTATGCATTAGATCGTCAGCTGGTGGTATTTGGAGAGGTGGGGTTAGGGGGAGAGATCCGTCCCGTGCCATCGGGTCAAGAGCGACTTAAAGAAGCTGCAAAGCACGGCTTTAAGCGCGCGATTGTGCCCAGTGCCAATAAACCGAAAGAGTTGATAGAGGGCATGGAAGTAATCGCGGTGAACAGCCTAAGTGAGGCGCTTGACGCACTTTTCTAACGTGCAGAATATAGTGCTCTGCGGATCTACATTATTACATTGCTATATCTAGCTAGGCGATAATGTCCAAAATAAAAAGCCGCGATAAAGCGGCTTTTTAGATCTGAGCTATAGCATTAGGATCAGTGTAAGATCCTTGCGCGGATCGTACCTTCAACGGCACTCAATTCTTTTAATGCCACTTCGGAGTGGTCGCTATCCACATCAATAACCACATAACCAATGGTATCGTCAGTCTGTAGATACTGTGCTGCGATGTTAATACCATGCTGTGCAAAGGCTTGGTTAATTTGTGTGAGCACTCCAGGGCGGTTTTGGTGTACGTGTAGTAAGCGACTGCGATTGGCAAGTTCTGGTAAGGCAACTTCAGGGAAGTTGACCGCACTGAGCGTTGAGCCATTATCAGAGTATTTCGCGATTTTGCCCGCGACTTCAATACCAATATTTTCTTGTGCTTCTTGTGTCGAACCACCAACGTGCGGTGTCAAAATGACGTTATCAAATTCTCTTAATGGTGAAACAAATTCTTCATCGTTTGATTTTGGCTCAACAGGGAATACATCAATGGCGGCGCCAGCTAATTTTTTATCTCTAAGCGACTCAGCCAATGCGTCAATGTCAACGACTGTGCCACGAGATGCATTGATTAGGATTGCACCTTGCTTCATGACCTCTAGCTCAGCCATGCCAATCAAATTTTTAGTCGATGAGGTTTCCGGTACATGCAAGCTCACAACATCAGCGCGTTGTAATAACTGAGTCATATTTTGGATCTGCTGTGCATTACCTAAAGTGAGTTTGTCTTCAATATCGTAAAACTCCACTTTCATACCAATGTTTTCAGCCATGATACCGAGCTGAGTACCGATATGACCGTAACCGATGATCCCCAGCGTTTTACCACGCGCTTCATAAGAGCCGATGGCTGACTTAAACCACTCACCACGGTGTGCCATGGCATTACGCTGTGGAATACCACGCAATAGTAAAAGGATTTCGCCAAGCACTAATTCAGCAACAGAACGCGTGTTAGAAAACGGCGCATTAAATACGGCGATACCACGCTCTTTGGCTGCTTGCAAATTGACTTGGTTAGTACCAATACAAAAACAACCAATGGCAACTAGCTTTTCAGCGGCATCAAGCACAGACTCAGTCAGGTGGGTGCGTGAACGAATGCCCACAAAGTGGGCGTCTTTAATACGCTCTTGCAGCTCACTTTCAGGTAAGGAAGTTTTGACATAATCAATATTACTGTAGCCATTACGCTTAAGCGTTTCTACAGCACTTTGATGCACACCTTCCAGTAGCAAGATCTTAATTTTATCTTTTGCTAACGATACCTTACTCATGACATTTTCCTGTTAATTAATGTTTGGCCCTTGCTCGGTGCCAGTAATAACTATGTCAGCGCCGCGTTGGGCAAATAGCCCGTTTGTCACAACACCAACAATTTGATTAATTGTTTGTTCCAGTTCTTTAGGTGACTGTATTTGCAAACCATGTACATCAAGAATCACGTTGCCGTTATCTGTCACAACACCTTGGCGATAAACTGGATCACCACCTAACTTCAGTAGCTCTCGCGCAACATAACTGCGTGCCATCGGGATCACTTCAACTGGCAGTGGAAATGCGCCCAAGGTTTCAACATGCTTACTCGAGTCTACAATACAAATAAATTTCTTAGCGACAGCGGCCACGATCTTTTCTCGGGTTAATGCTGCGCCACCGCCTTTGATCATATCGTTGCTGGCGTTGATTTCATCTGCGCCGTCAACGTACACATCAAGCGCGTCTACATCGTTTAGCTCAAACACTTCAATGCCAAGCGCTTTTAATTTTTCTGTTGACGCTTCAGAGCTGGATACCGCGCCTTTTATTTGCTCTTTAATGCTGCCTAATGCATCAATAAAGTGGTTAACGGTAGAGCCTGTACCAACACCAACAATGGTGTCTTTTTCTATGTATTGTAGAGCAGCCCATGCCGCCGCTTTTTTCATTTCATCTTGGGTCATTACGTAATTCACTGTGTTGTCAAAAAGAACAGCGCCAGTATATCGTAATTGTGCATCTAAAATGAGTTTGTTTGTGCCTTACCAATGATAAAATTTGCTGGGTGTAATTATTTGCTGCAAAGGTACATCCCAAGCTTCAGTTGGCAGTTGTTCTACTTTCTGACAATCATGGGCAAGGCCGATTAACTCGGGTTTGCACATGGCTTCTTTGTAGTATCTTGCCAATGTTTTATCATAGTATCCGCCGCCCATACCCAGCCGGTTACCTTGTTCATCAAACGCGACTAGTGGCATAAGCAGGTAATCAAGTTCGTAAAGCGGACAAATATGACTGCAATTCAACTGTGGTTCCAAGATAGCATAGCGATTAAGCTTCATGGGTGAATTTTCTTCATATTTCTGAAAGAGCAAAGTAGTGCCATTGAAGGGGTGAATTACGGGGAGGTAAACTTGGTGTTTTTTTGATGTAAGCGATTGAATTAGTTTGAAAGTGTCAAGTTCTCCATCATTACTTAAATAGAGCCCAATTCGGGCGTTTTTAGGTGGTTTTTTGTGTTGAAAAAAATTAATATTAATTTTTTTCGCGGCCTGTTCTTGTTCTAATTCACTAAGGTTATTTCTAGCTTTTCTTATTTTCTTTCGAATTTCTGCACGAGAAAGTGTTGGAGTTTCGTTCGTTATTGTCATGAGTATTCACGCTTACATGTTAAACCATTGCGGATACATGATAGCGACCGCAAGTACAACAAGCAGTACCACCAACACACTGGCAAGTATATACAGTAACTTCCGTGTGGGTGGTTGTTTATTGGGTTCAATATCCAAATCGTAATCTTCCAGAAACTCATCTTCTTGCCAAGATTGTTCGGGATCGTCATTGGTTTGTATTTCAATCTCGGGTAAGCGTTGTTCTAGGTCTTCTAGGCGTTCTTCGATGCGGATCAAGCTGCTGGTGATGTAGTCTAGCGCTTCAAAAATGCGTTCATCACGCTGACTTTGCGCTGAACTGGCGTTGTTGCTTTCGATAGAAATTAATTTCGACTTTATGCCCAGACTGGCGAGCAGTTTAGCCTGCTTCATACACTTGGTTTTGTCTGCGGGTGCAAATAAAGGTTTACCAGCTAAGAATGCATCTGCTTTTTGTGCCGTAATATTTAACTTTGCCATTAATCTTTTAACGGCTTGCTCTGTTGAGGTACTTTCTTCAACTGATACAAATGCAACGCGGTACGTTTGCGACATGATGCCTTCCTTAAACACTGCTAATGCTTTGAGTATACCGAAATTTTTATATGTTGCGAATGTGTTATGAGGGGTTTGAGATTAATGCGAAGGAAATAAGGCCAGCGAATGCTGGCCTAGCAGAGTATAAATTGTTATTGCTCTCTGGCTATGGCGCGATAAGCAATATCTGTACGATACTCAACGCCTTCCCAGTGAATGTCTTTGACCAGTGAGTAAGCACGCTTTTGCGCTTCAGTCACCGAATGGCCTAATGCAGTTGCACACAGTACGCGACCACCGGCTGTCACAACATCTTCACCGTCTTGTTTAGTCCCAGCATGGAACACCTTTTCCCCTTCAGGGTAGCTTACTTGTAAGCCGGTGATCACATCGCCTTTCGGGTAATTGCCTGGATAACCTTTAGCGGCGAGTACCACGCCAACAGCTGCACGAGGGTCGAATTTGATATCAAATTTATCAAGCTCTTCTCGATTTGCCGCTTCAATTAATTCAACTAAGTCTGATTGCAAGCGTAACATGATAGGCTGTGTTTCAGGATCACCAAAACGACAGTTATACTCAATGACTTTTGGCGTACCATCGGCGGTGATCATCAGTCCAGCGTATAAAAATCCAGTATATGGGTTGCCTTCGCTCGCCATGCCTTCAACCGTCGGGTTGATCACTTCATCCATAATACGTTGATGGATCTGTGGAGTCACCACAGGAGCCGGTGAGTATGCACCCATACCGCCTGTGTTTGGACCTTCATCGCCATTGTATGCACGCTTGTGATCTTGGCTTGTGGCAAATGGCAGCACATTTTTACCGTCAACCATCACGATGAAAGAGGCTTCTTCACCTTCAAGGAATTCCTCGATAACCACTCGGCTACCCGCTTCACCAAAGGCGTTGCCTGCCAGCATATCGCGGATAGCTTCTTCGGCTTCAGCTTCAGTCATGGCAACGATCACGCCTTTTCCTGCTGCTAATCCATCTGCTTTTACAACAATCGGCGCACCTTGTTCTTTCAAGTATGCCAATGCGGGCTCGACTTGTTCAAAAGTTTGGTACTCAGCCGTTGGAATGTTGTGGCGAGCTAAAAAGTCTTTAGTAAATGACTTCGACCCTTCCAGTTGTGCTGCTGCGGCTGTTGGGCCAAAAATAGCTAACCCTTCCTCACGGAAACGGTCAACAACGCCAATGACCAGTGGCGCTTCAGGGCCAACAATAGTCAGTTCAACTTTGTTGTCTTTTGCGAAAGCAACAAGGGCTTCAATATCTTCAACGCCAATGGCAACGTTGCTTAGTTTTGGCTCTAGAGCCGTACCAGCATTACCTGGTGCTACGAATACTGTTTTTACCGATGGGTTTTGAGCGGCTTTGAACGCAAGTGCGTGTTCACGGCCGCCACTGCCAATGACTAGTACATTCATGGCGTTTGGTTCCTATTTAAAGCTTTTTAAATTTTAGAGTCATGCGATCGCTTTCCCCAATAGCTTTGTATTTGTCAGCTTGCTCGTCACCTAGCGCTAAACGCGGTGGTAGTGTCCACACACCTTTAGGGTGATCAGCTGTATCTTTTGGGTTGGCGTTAATATCGCTTTGTGCCACTAATTCAAAACCTGCTTGTTTAGCTACTTCAATCACATAGCTTTGCTTCATATAACCTGAGCGTTTTTGATCTGCATCTTCTCTGTTTTCCGGCAAGCGGTGTTCAACTACACCTAAAATGCCGCCCGGTTTAAGCGCTTTATTAAAAGCTTTAAAAGCACTTAGCACACCTTGATGATCTTTTTGCATGTACCAATTGTGCACATTGCGAAAAGTGAGCACCATATCTGCACTGCTAGCAGGCGCTATATCATTGTGAGTCACAGGTGCAAATTCGGTAATTTTTACTTCGCTGAAACGTGTATCGTTCGCCACTTTCTCTTTAAAGCCAGCTAAAGAACGTTGGTAGTAACCAATTTCTGAGTCAGCAGGAAAGTGTGCCGCATAATAAGTACCATGGCCTTTTAGTGCCGGTGCTAATACTTCCGTGTACCAACCGCCACCAGGGGCAATTTCTACTACGGTCATACCGTCTTCTAAGCCAAAGAACTCTAGTGTTTCTACTGGATTGCGATATTGATCACGAGCACGGTTTGCTTCAGAGCGTTCGCCACTTTGTGTCGCAGACACAAGTGCGGATGAACTTTTTACTGATGCAGTGGTGTCGTTTGTCGCATTACAGCCAGAAATTGCGGTGACAATGGTTGCAGCAAGTAGTGTTTTTAAACCAAATTTCATTTTCTGTTCCTTCACTTTTGTGATTGTGTTTTAAGCAGAATACTTGAAACTAGCACAAACAAAAAGCGCGAAACGTTAAACGGTTCGCGCTATGAGATTTAGTGACGGAAATGGCGCATACCGGTAAACACCATTGCCATACCCGCTTCGTTAGCAGCGGCGATGACTTCCTCATCGCGCATTGAACCGCCTGGCTGGATAACAGCAGTAATGCCTGCTTCTGCAGCGGCATCAATGCCGTCACGGAATGGGAAGAAAGCGTCAGATGCCATGACTGAACCTTTAACTTCTAAGTTCTCATCAGCGGCTTTAATGCCGGCGATTTTAGCTGAGTATACGCGGCTCATTTGGCCTGCACCGACACCAATGGTCATGCCATCGCGTGCGTAAACAATCGCATTTGATTTAACAAATTTGGCGACTTTCCAGCAGAACAGTAGGTCTTTGAGCTCTTGTTCGGTCGGTTGACGCTTAGAAACCACAGTTAAGTCGGCTAATGTCACCATACCTTGATCGCGGTCTTGTACTAGAATGCCACCATTAACGCGTTTAATGTCTGCTTGCGTGGTTTTGTTGTTCCACTGACCACACTCTAAAAGGCGGACATTTTTCTTTGCTGCAACAATTTGTGCGGCTTCTTCAGAGACGCTTGGCGCAATGATCACTTCAACAAATTGGCGAGACACAATAGCTTCTGCCGTGTCACCGTCTAACTCGCGGTTAAAGGCAATAATGCCGCCAAACGCTGAAGTAGGATCGGTTTTGAAGGCGCGGTCATAGGCTGCAAGAATGTTTTCGTCTACGGCAACACCACAAGGGTTGGCATGTTTTACAATCACACAGGCAGGCGCGTCGAATTCTTTTACGCACTCAAGCGCTGCGTCAGTGTCTGCGATGTTGTTAAACGATAGCGCTTTACCTTGCAATTGTTTTGCCGTAGCAACCGACGCTTCTTGTAAGTCGTTTTCAACGTAAAAAGCAGCATCTTGGTGGGAGTTTTCACCGTAACGCATATCTTGCTTCTTAGTAAATTGCATATTGATAGTGCGCGGGAACTTAGTTTCAACGGCGGCTTCTTCTGTGTAGTCAGGCACCATTTTACCAAAGTAGTTGGCGATCATACCATCGTACGCTGCAGTGTGTTCATAAGCAGCAATCGCTAAGTCAAAACGTGTGTTGTAGGTTGTAGAACCATTGTTCTCTTTAAGTTCAGCAATAACACGGTCGTAGTCGCTGGCATTAACAACAATCGTAACGTCTTTATGGTTTTTAGCCGCTGCGCGCACCATAGTTGGACCACCAATATCGATGTTTTCAATCGCGTCTTCTAGGCTACAGTCAGCTTTTGCAACAGTTTGTGCAAAGGGGTATAAGTTAACCACAACCATATCAATCGCAGAGATATTGTTTTCTGCCATTACATCTTCATCCTGACCACGGCGAGCAAGAATACCGCCATGAACTTTGGGGTGAAGGGTTTTTACGCGACCATCCATGATCTCAGGGTGACCTGTGTAGTCAGATACTTCCGTAGCGGCAACGCCATTTTCCGTTAATAGCTTAAATGTACCGCCTGTAGAAAGTAGCTCTACGCCTTGAGCGCTTAGTGCGCGGGCAAATTCAACGATACCGGTTTTATCTGACACACTTAAAAGTGCGCGACGAATTGGACGATGTATATCCATGATGGTTTAGGTTTCCTCAAGATAAGTTAAGGGGCTAGCTTAGAAGGGCGCTATTTTAGCCTAAAATCCGTAAGAAAACGATCATAAACCGCCTTGAGCGCTTGAGAATTTGTGATTTTACTTTTCAAGCAAGACGTTAGCCTTGGTGAGCAAGGGGGAAGCGGCGACTGAAACTAAAAAAGCACCCGAAGGTGCTTTTTTAACAGAATAAACTAATTGGGATTAGTTCATGCCGTATTTTTTAAGCTTTTTACGTAAAGTACCACGGTTGATACCTAGTAAGATCGCTGCACGAGTTTGGTTACCACGAGTGTAAGTCATTACTTCTTCTAGTAACGGTGCTTCTAGCTCTGAAAGAACAAGATCGTAAACGTCTTGTACATCTTGACCGTTAAGCTGCTTTAAATAGTGATGAACAGCTTTTTTTACTGCATCGCGTAAAGGTTGCGGTTTCTCTTGTGACTGAACATGAGCGTTAGTGATAAATGGAGAAGTCACATTTTGTTCGAACATCATTATGTCTCTTTCTTTCTTAGTTAGCTGCTAGTGTTTTAAAGTATTGTTCCAATGCCTCGATCTGCTCATCTGGCGTCTCAAGAGCATTAAATACTCGCCTAAACTGACCTGCTTGGTCATGGGTTTGCAAATACCAAGACACATGCTTGCGTGCGATGCGCGCTCCCATTGGCTCACCGTAAAACTGATGGAGGTTAACTAAGTGCTCCATCAAAATACTACGTACCTCAGACACGGCTGGGGCGGGTAGATGTTTTCCAGTTCGCAAAAAGTGGTCTATTTCCCTGAATATCCAGGGGCGACCTTGGGCGGCTCGACCAATCATGATGGCATCTGCGCCCGTATAATCCAGTACCTGCTTCGCTTTTTCTGGTGATGTAATATCACCATTCGCAACCACAGGAATTGATACTGAACGTTTAATATCCCTAATAGTGGCGTACTCCGCTTCACCTTTATACATACATGCTCGAGTACGACCATGCACTGCCAGTGAGGCGATGCCATTACGTTCAGCTATTTTGGCAATCTCTACGCCGTTGCGGTTGTCTGTATCCCAACCGGTGCGTATCTTGAGTGTTACAGGTACTTCAACCGCATTCACGACAGCTTGAACTATCTGTTCCACTAACTGTGGATACTGCAACAAAGCAGAGCCTGCCAGTTTTTTGTTCACTTTCTTTGCAGGGCAGCCCATATTGATATCTATGATCTGCGCCCCATTTGCTACATTGAACTGTGCCGCTTGAGCCATCAATTCAGGATCAGCTCCAGCTATTTGCACTGAACGAATTCCAGATTCACCACTATGATCCATTCGGTTCATCGATTTATCTGTTTTCCATACTTTCGGATTCGACGACATCATTTCCGATACGGCTAAGCCTGCACCCAAACGACGACAGAGTTGTCGAAAAGGTCTATCGGTTATGCCCGCCATTGGCGCGACAATAATGTTGTTTTCAAGTTGGTATGGACCAATACGCACAGTAGTTCAATTGCCTCTTTTCAAGGGGCGCTAAGTTTACGGTTTTTTTTGCAAAAATCAAAGGCTATAAATTGAACATTATTGCTTTTTTTTTGAACTTTCTGGGTTGACTTTTTATAACATTTTGAGTCGCTGGTTTATTTGCTTGGTTTTTAATCAAATTACGAGTTGGTCGGTTATTTTTGATACGAGAATAAGGCTGTGAAAAAACAGTAAAGCCTGTTAAACACAGGCTTTAGCTGTTACAAGTTACTAACTGAGATGTGTGTGATGTGGGTTATTTCTTAACGCCACTGACGCGTGTCCACTCGCCTTCTTGTGCAATATCATCAAGTGTAACAAAAGGCGCATAAACGTCAGCAACCGATTGTGCTTGTTCTTCTAAGATGCCTGACATCGCAAGTTGTCCATTGGGTTTCAAGAAGCCCAAAATGATTTCATGGAGCTCGCGAAGCGGTTGTGCAAGAATATTGGCCACAACTACGTCAGCGCTGAATTCTGGTTGGTTTTCAGGCAAATAGACTTCTAATTGATCTGCCACGCCATTGCGCTGCGCATTATCTAAACTCGCAGCAAGCGCTTGCGGGTCAATATCGATACCAATTACGCGCTCAGCGCCAAGTTTAATGGCTGCGATCCCTAAAATACCTGAACCACAACCAAAATCGACTACGGTTTTACCGGTTAAATCTATGCTTTCAAGCCATTTTAAGCACAATGCCGTAGTCGCATGCGTGCCAGTGCCAAATGCAAGACCTGGGTCGAGTAGTACGTTAACGGCATCTGGATCGGGAATATCGCGCCAGCTTGGACAGATCCACAGGCGTTCTCCGAACTGGATTGGGTAGAAGTTATCCATCCATTCTCTTTCCCAATCTTTATCTTCGAGTTGTTCGATCTTATAGGTTAATTTCTCTTCGCTGTTTGACTGTAAATAAGCGACCACAACGTCCATATCGTGTGCGGCATCAAATAAGCCAATCACCGTTGTATCAGGCCATAAAATCACTTCACCCGGCTTAGGCTCATATACCGGGTTATTACTGCCATCAACGAAGGTGACGGATGGACAGCCAACATCAAGGAGTAAGTCACTTAATTGGTCGGCGGTTTCTTTATTAGCGTGAATGCGGATTTGGATCCAAGCCATGATTGTTCCTAAATTTTCAAGTTAGTAAAAAGGCCGCAAGTAGCGGCCTTTATTTAAGTCTTTTGAGTTAAAAAGGCGATTACCCTTTAACGTCTAAGAAGCTCTTCAGTAAGTCTGAGCGAGAAGGGTGGCGCAGCTTGCGCAGTGCCTTTGCTTCGATCTGACGAATACGCTCACGTGTTACGTCAAATTGCTTACCTACTTCTTCCAGAGTATGGTCGGTGTTCATATCGATACCAAAACGCATACGGAGTACTTTAGCTTCACGTGCTGTTAAGCCTGCGAGGACTTCGTTGGTTGCACCGCGAAGGCTTTCCATTGTTGCCGAGTCAATTGGCGATTCAATGGTGGTGTCTTCGATGAAATCACCTAAGTGCGAATCTTCATCATCACCAATCGGTGTTTCCATAGAGATTGGCTCTTTGGCAATCTTCAGCACTTTACGGATCTTATCTTCAGGCATCATCATACGTTCAGCCAATTCTTCAGGGTTAGGTTCGCGGCCCATTTCCTGAAGCATTTGACGAGAAATACGATTCAGCTTGTTAATAGTCTCAATCATGTGTACTGGAATACGAATAGTACGTGCTTGGTCAGCAATTGATCGTGTAATTGCCTGACGGATCCACCATGTTGCATAAGTCGAGAACTTATACCCACGGCGGTATTCGAATTTGTCTACCGCCTTCATCAAACCGATATTACCTTCTTGGATCAAATCCAAGAACTGTAAACCACGGTTGGTGTACTTTTTCGCAATTGAAATTACAAGACGTAAGTTCGCTTCAACCATTTCTTTTTTCGCACGGCGAGCTTTTGCTTCACCAATACTCATACGACGGTTGATATCTTTAATACGTTCTACAGTTAAACCTGTGCTTTCTTCAATCGCCTTAAGCTTATTGACGCAACGTTCAATTTCAGGTTTCACTTCAGCAAGTTTATCCGAGTGCTTTTCACCCGCTGCAATTTCAGCGTCGATCCAAGCCATATCGGTTTCATTATTAGCGAAGTGTTTAACGAATGTCTTCTTTGGTACCTTCGCAATTTGTACAGCTTGTTTCATGATGATGCGTTCTTGTACACGAACTCTATCCATCATTTCACGCATGTTGTTCACCATGCGGTCAAACTGTTTAGGTACTAGCTTAAAGGTACGGAATAGCTCACCAATCTCGTGGATGGCAGCTTGAGAATCTGGGTGTGCGCGACCTTTTGATTCAAACACTTCGCGAGCTTTGTTATATAAAGTACGAAGCTGTTCAAAGTGTACGCGTGCTTCTTCAGGATCTGGGCCTGTATCTGCATCTTCCTCATCATCGCTGTCTTCATCATCTTCATCGTCTTCATCTGCTAAGTCTTCATCACTTAGCTCTGAACCGATGTGCGTGGCAGAGATTTGAGTTTCTTCGGCATTTGGATCGAAAAAGCCTGAAACGATGTCGCTTAAGCGCATCTCTTCAGCTTCAAACTTATCCCATTGCTCAAGTAAGTAAGTGATTGCCTCAGGGTATTCAGCAACAGAAATCTGTACTTGGTTGATACCTTCTTCGATACGCTTTGCGATTTGAATTTCGCCTTCGCGAGTCAGTAGCTCAACAGTACCCATTTCACGCATATACATACGCACTGGATCAGTAGTACGACCGATCTCTTTTTCCACTGTTGCAAGTGCAGCAGCTGCAGCTTCGGCTGCATCTTCATCGGTCGTTGTTTCTTGCATCATCAACTCATCGGCATCTGGCGCGCTTTCCGCAACCTGAATACCCATATCGTTGATCATACTGATGATATCTTCTACCTGATCTGAGTCGATTATGTCTTGTGGAAGGTGATCGTTAACTTCTGCAAAAGTTAAGTAACCTTGCTCTTTACCTTTCTGAATCAGAAGTTTTAGTTGTGACTGAGGAGATTGATCCATAGAGATTTATGCTTCCACTCTGATAAATTGATACAACAGGCGCCAGCGAAAAACACCGAAATTTGCATGACGCAGTGAATAGAACATTATAACAGCAAAAAGTTGTCTTGACTAGTTCTTCTACCGCTTTAAAGCTTGCGTCAATAGCGCACATTCAAGGCGTTCTTCGTTATTTAGGCCCTCGGTTTTGTCTTTTATTAATAGGGTCTCTAACCTAAAATTTAAACACTGATCTTCGATAAATTGAAAAGTATTTTGAAACTCAGCGGTTAAAGCCTGTTCGTTTATATCATGTCGCCAAATAGCGAGTTTTTTTAGTGCTTCATATTGAGGCGTTTCTCGAAAATACTCCAACAATTGTGCGGTAGTATAGTTCGAATTTTGCAAGCAAACAGACTGCAGCTCTAAAAACAATTCGATACCTGGAATGCTCATTTGTGCCAGTTCAGGCAAATGTTCAATGCTTGATGCCAGCGCCGGATGTTGAATAAGTAAGCCAATAGCTCGGCGCATGGGTGTTACTTTGAATTTACGTTCAATACTATGCTGTTGTTTTGGCGTCGTGAGCTTAGTTGACAGTTGTTCTCGTGTTCGCCCAATCAGCCGTGCGAGTTTTTCTAACAGACTTTCTTGATAAAAATCACTGGGCAATTTACTAATGAGTGGCAAAGCTTCACTCATAAGCTTAGCTTTACCGGCATCACTGGTCAGCTCACAACTTTGTGATAGCTTCTCAAACAAGACTTTAGAAAAATCGTCAGCCTGTGTTAAGCGTGCTTCAAATGCTTGTTTGCCTTCTTTTTGGACCAAAGAGTCCGGATCTTCGCCATCGGGCAAAAAGACAAACTTTAAAGATTTTCCATCTTTTAAAAATGCCAAGGCATGTTCGAGTGCTCGCCAAGCCGCATCTCGACCAGCGCGGTCTCCGTCATAACAGCAAATAACGGTATCTGTGGTCCTGAACAAGGTTTGCATATGCTCAGCCGTTGTGGCCGTACCGAGCGCCGCGACTGCATAGGTAATACCGTGTTCGGCCAGCGCAACCACGTCCATATAGCCTTCAACAATCAGAATGCTATCGAGCTTATCATTGGCCTGTTTGGCTTCAAATAAGCCATAAAGTTCAAAGCCCTTATGGAAAATTCGAGTCTCTGGTGAGTTTAGGTATTTCGGCCCTTGACTGTCGCCCATGACTCGACCGCCAAAGGCAATAACGCGGCCACGCTTATCTCTGATAGGGAACATGAGGCGGTCGCGGAAAAAGTCAAATTGTCGGCCAGGTGTTTTTTCCGAAGCGAGTTTTAACTCAAGAAGTTGCTGTTTTTGCTGTTGATTGCGGCCTACTTGGTGGCACAGCGATTCCCACTCGGGCGGTGCATAGCCAATCATATATTGCTTGACTATTTCACCTGATAAACCGCGACCTTTAACATATTCAATGACTTGGCTAGCATTAGCATGATGTTTTAGTTGATGCTGATAAAACTTGGCTGTTTGCATCATCAAATCATAGTCAGAACGCTTTTGTTCAACGGTTCGCTCAGGTTTACCCGAGCTTTGTTCACGTGGTACTTCTAGGTTGAGAAGGCTTGCAAGTTCTTCAATGGCATCAACGAACTCTAGTTTGTCGTACTCCATCATAAAGGAGATGGCATTGCCATTGGCACCACAACCAAAACAATGATAGAACTGTTTGTCTCTCGATACGGTAAAAGAGGGGGATTTTTCGTTATGAAAAGGACAGCATGCTTGATAGTCCTTTCCTGCTTTTTTGAGTCCAACACGAGAATCGATTAAATCGACAATGTCGGTTCTATCAAGCAAATCATCAATAAATTGTCTTGGGATCTTTCCAGCCATATTTATTCTAACGAAATTCCTTTGTGCCTAGACGAAGAAACCGAGCGCGAGGGCTCGGTTCACTTTATCATACAATCTGTATGTGGGATTATGCGCTTAATCGTTGTTTAATTAAACCTGAGATCTTGCCCATATCGGCACGACCTTCAGCTTTAGACTTGATTACACCCATAACTTTACCCATGTCTTGCATACCTGCTGCGCCTGAATCGGCAATAGCAGCATCGATTAATGCGATAATTTCTTCTTCAGTCAAAGGCTGAGGTAAGAAAGTTTCTAACACATCGATTTCTCTGGCTTCAATTTCAGCTAAATCGTCGCGACCAGCATCTTTATACTGGGTGAAAGAATCACGGCGTTGCTTAACTAACTTCACTAGAACTGAGGTAATACCTGCATCATCAAGTGTTGTTCTATTGTCAATTTCACGCTGTTTAATTTCAGCAAGCACCATGCGGATAGCGCCAAGACTGATTTTGTCTTTAGCTCGCATAGCATCTTTTTGCGCGTCTTTTAGCTTAGTTAAAAGGCTCATTTATACAAGACCGAAACCGATTAGTATAATTTAACGCGACGTGCGTTTTCGCGAGAAAGCTTCTTCATGTGACGCTTAACCGCTGCAGCTTTTTTACGCTTACGCTCAGCTGTTGGCTTTTCATAGTGCTCGCGACGACGAACTTCTGAAAGGATACCTGCTTTTTCACATGAACGCTTGAAACGACGAAGTGCAACGTCAAACGGTTCGTTTTCTCTTACTTTGATTACTGGCATTAAAAATTCACCTACCTAATTAATGAGCATAGCTCACGCTGATCAAATGTTGATCAAGTGGTTCAAAAATGGTGCGGTATTGTAATCCGAAGCAAGTCATGATGTAAAGCTTAAATTATAGCTAATTGCAAAGAGTGTTATTCTTGGCGTTGATAAAGTCTACACAACACTTGTCCCGCTTGCTTTTCTTTAATAACTTGCCAGTTTTCGGGTGCTGAAAAATCCAATTCATTCTCTATTTCGACATAGATTAACGCGTCTTTTGTGAGCCAATTATTTGCTTCTAACAGTGTGCAGCATGGCTTTGCCAGATCTTTTCTAAATGGCGGGTCAACAAAAACCAAATTATATGCTTCGTTTGTGTTGCTTTGTTGTAAAACGTCTAACGTGTTGGCATTGATCACTTGTGCGTTGTTTAATTTCAGCGTTGCTATGTTACTGATTAGTTGATTGGCTGCGCCTTTATCCAACTCAATAAAACACGCATTATTTGCAAATCGTGACAAGCATTCGAACCCCAAACCTCCGGAGCCAGCAAAGCAATCAAGTACGTTTGCGTCGCGAGTATCTTGCATTAGCCAATTGAACAATGTTTCTTTAACTCTGTCGGTCGTTGGCCGTAGGCCAAGGACGTCTTTTACAGGTAACTTTCGACCTCTAAATTGTCCGCTAATAATACGGATCACACCATCATTTTGGCTATTTTTTGCGGTGGTCTTTTTTCTCATGAGTGTAACTATTCACTGAATCTTAATATTTTCACTTAGATAAATCACAACGTCGCATTTTTCATCCTTACGGAACATGGTACACTGCGCATCAATTTGGATTATTTTTGGCACTAAAGATACGGTTTTTATTTCCGGGCTTTAATGCAACTCAATTTTGTGGTTCGTAATTTTACGTTAAACGATTTTATAGAGCCGCCTCTAGTTTATCAGATTTAATAACACGGTACTTAGCGAGCATGGGAAAAAAGAATAAATTTCTGTCTTGGTTTGGATTTGGCAAGAAAGACACAGAGCAATCAAAGCAACAGGCTGAGGCAGAACTTCTAGCTCAACAACAAGCTGAGAAAGAAGCTGCAGAGCAAGCGACGCGCGAAGAAGCTGAGAAAGAAGCTGCAGAGCAAGCGACGCGCGAAGAAGCTGAGCATCAACGTTTAGCAGCGAAAGCCGAGGCGCAAGCCCAAGCAGAAAAAGAAGCGGCAGAGCAAGCGGCGCGTGAAGAAGCTGAACGTCAGCGTTTAGCGGCGGAAGCTGAGGCGAAAGCCCAAGCAGAAAAAGATGCAGCGGAACAAGCGGCCCGTGAAGAAGCTGAGCGTCAACGCTTAGCGGCAGAAGCCGAGGCAAAGGCACAAGCAGAAAAAGAAGCCGCAGAGCAAGCGGCCCGTGAAGAAGCAGAGCGTCAGCGTTTAGCGGCGGAAGCCGAAGCTAAGGCACAAGCAGAAAAAGAAGCTGCCGAGCAAGCGGCCCGTGAAGAAGCAGAACGTCAGCGTTTAGCGGCAGAAGCCGAAGCTAAGGCACAAGCAGAAAAAGAAGCAGCCGAACAAGCGGCCCGTGAAGAAGCAGAGCGTCAGCGTTTAGCGGCGGAAGCCGAAGCTAAGGCACAAGCAGAAAAAGAAGCAGCCGAGCAAGCGGCGCGCGAAGAAGCTGAGCATCAACGTTTAGCGGCGGAAGTCGAAGCTAAGGCACAAGCAGAAAAAGAAGCGGCAGAGCAAGCTGCCCGCGAAGAAGCTGAGCATCAACGTTTAGCAGCGGAAGCCGAAGCGAAAGCCCAAGCCCAAGCAGAAAAAGAAGCGGCAGAGCAAGCGGCCCGTGAAGAAGCAGAACGTCAGCGTTTGGCGGCGGAAGCCGAAGCGAAAGCCCAAGCAGAAAAAGAAGCTGCCGAGCAAGCGGCCCGTGAAGAAGCAGAGCGTCAGCGTTTAGCGGCAGAAGCCAAAGCGAAAGCCCAAGCAGAAAAAGAAGCTGCAGAGCAAGCGGCCCGTGAAGAAGCAGAACGTCAGCGTTTAGCGGCAGAAGCCGAAGCTAAGGCACAAGCAGAAAAAGAAGCGGCAGAACAAGCGGCCCGTGAAGAAGCAGAACGCCAGCGTTTGGCGGCGGAAGCCGAAGCGAAAGCCCAAGCAGAACAAGACGCTGCTGAACAAGCGTCAAAAGAAAAACCTAAAAAAGAAGGCTTCTTTTCTCGTCTAAAAAAAGGGTTACTGAAAACTAAAGTCAACCTAGGTTCGGGTATTGCGTCAATCTTCAAAGGTAAGAAAATTGACGATGATTTGTTTGAAGAGCTTGAAACTCAGTTACTCACTGCTGATCTTGGTGTTGATACCACTATGAAGCTGATTGATAGTCTAACGGATGCGGCCGATCGTAAGCAGTTAAAAGATGGGGATGCGTTATATGAGTTGATGAAGCAAGAAATGGCTGAAATGCTAAAAGAAGCTGAGCAGCCATTGGTTATTCCCGAAGATAAAAAACCGTTTGTTATTTTAATGGTTGGTGTGAATGGCGTGGGTAAAACAACGACCATAGGTAAACTTGCCAAACAATTCCAACAGCAGGGTAAATCGGTCATGCTGGCAGCGGGCGACACCTTTAGAGCGGCGGCTGTTGAGCAGTTACAAGTGTGGGGCGAGCGTAATGATATTCCTGTTGTAGCTCAGCATACAGGTGCTGATAGTGCGTCTGTGGTATTTGATGCGTTCCAAGCGGCAAAAGCACGCAACGTAGACGTATTGATTGCCGATACGGCGGGGCGTTTGCAGAACAAAGACAATCTAATGCAAGAGCTTGAAAAAATTGCGCGAGTAATGAAAAAGCTTGACCCTGATGCGCCACATGAAGTGATGTTAACGATTGATGCGGGTACGGGGCAAAATGCCATTAGTCAGGTGAACTTATTTAACCAAGCTGTGGGTTTAACGGGGATCACACTAACTAAGCTAGATGGTACGGCAAAAGGTGGGGTTATCTTTGCTGTTGCAGACAAATTCCAGGTACCTATTCGTTACATTGGTGTGGGTGAAGGCATTGATGATCTGCGTACATTTAAAAGCGATGATTTTATAGACGCGTTATTTAGTAACGACGATGAGTAAGAAATTGAGGGAGTGTATACTCCCTTTCTTTGGTCTAAAAAACAATTATAAGCAGGCCTAACATGATCAAATTTGAGCAAGTCAGTAAAACCTATCCTGGTGGCCACAGAGCACTTGAAAAAGTGAACTTTGAATTAGCCAATGGTGAGCTAGCATTTTTGACCGGCCACAGTGGCGCGGGTAAGAGTACATTACTGAAATTGATCAGTGTTATGGAGCGTCCTTCCGCGGGACGTGTTTCTATTAATGGTGTTGATTTAAATACGGTGAGCAATCGCCAGATCCCGTATGTTCGCCGAGATATTGGTATTATTTTTCAAAATCACCGCTTACTCGAACGCTACAACGTGTTTGATAATGTGGCGTTGCCTTTGGTGATTGAAGGAATGCACCACAAGCATATTGCTAAACGTGTGCATGCCGCTTTGGATAAAGTGGGCTTATTGGATAAGGTGCGCTGCCAGCCAAGCACTTTATCGGGGGGGGAGCAGCAACGTGTCGGTATTGCGCGTGCGATAGTGAACTCTCCTCCGTTACTGCTTGCTGATGAACCAACGGGTAACCTAGATCCAGAGTTATCGATGGAGATCTTACGCTTGTTTGAAGACTTCAATCGACACGGCACGGCTGTGCTCATTGCAACCCACGACTTAGGATTGATTGCACGCATGAAATATCGCAGCTTAACGCTGAGTCATGGCCGCATGAGCCAAGATCCTTTGAAGGAGGCAGGGATATGAGTTTGTTATTCAAAGGCCGAGATGCACAAACCAGTAGCCAAAATAAGTCTTGGCTGATGAAAACCTACTTTTTTGTATTGACGGTGCTAAGACAAGGTATCAACAGCTTAGGTGAAATGTGGCGAACGCCTATGGCGTCTTTAATGACAATTTTGGTGCTGGGTTTGAGTTTAACCTTGCCAGCAACCCTATATATAGTGGTAAAAAATGTCCAGCAAGTCAGTAGCGGATTTAACGACGCAGCTGAGATCTCGCTATTTGTAAAAGAGTCCATGACTGAACAGCAAACACAAACGCTGGTGAAACGTTTAGGACTCTATCCAGAAGTGGAGCAGGTGAAACTGATTTCTAAATCGCAAGCACTGGATGAATTCAAGCGAGTTTCTGGGTTTGGCCAAGCGTTGGATTATTTAGAGGAAAACCCGCTACCCAATGTTGTATTGGTTACACCTACCAGTCGTTATCGCAAACCACAAGCTGCACAGCAATTGCTGGACAAGCTTGAAAAAGAGCGTGAGGTGGAATTTGGCAAACTCGACATTGAGTGGTTAGAGCGACTGAATGCACTTTTGAGCTTGCTAAAAGAAAGTGTCGTTACTATCGCACTGTTACTGCTCAGCGCTGTGATTTTAATTATCGGTAATACCATACGTTTATCGATAATGGATAAGAAAGAAGAGATCCAAGTGCTTAAACTGGTGGGTGCAACCAATACATTTATTCATACACCATTTATCTGGACTGGGATATGGTATGGCATCGTTGGTGGCTTGGTTGCCTTTATAAGTGTTGCTTTAATGCTTTGGTGGCTGGAGTCGGCAGTTGCTATGGTAGCCGGGGTTTATCAAAGCTCTTTTGTATTGCTTGGTTTGAATGCCAATGAACTTTTAATTCTTTTGCTGTTAGCAATTGTGTTGGGGTTTGGGGGATCATTTTTATCAGTTCACCGCTATATCAAAGACATAGAGCCTGATAAGGTTTGACCGTGCGGCTTTATCATTGATGAAAGGTCAATATTTACCTTTTTACATGCTTGCGTTTTGTCATAATTAAGTCATACGAGCGCATTACTATTCGGTGGATATCAGGATGTGCTCTCATCGTTTCTAATAATTATTTAATAAAAATCAACTGTTTAAATTTACGATAAAAAATTTTAGAAAAAGCTTGCTTTTTCTTCGAGAAAAATACTATAGTCACGTTAGCACTCTTACTTGAAGAGTGCTAAAATGGACTGAATGATTTATCACTGAGGTGAAAAATGAGTAAAGATTTATATGCATTAGCACTGACAACAAGCCAGCAAAGCGCAAGTTTAGATGGTTACTTACAAACAGTAAGCGCTATACCTATGCTTGATGCTGAGCAGGAAAAGGTGTTGGCCACTCGCCTTCAACAAGAAGGGGATCTGGAAGCAGCTAAACAACTCATCGTTTCTCACCTTCGCTTTGTAGCCCATATTGCAAAAGGTTATGCTGGATACGGTTTACCACAAGCGGACCTTATCCAAGAGGGTAATATTGGCTTGATGAAGGCTGTTAAACGTTTTAATCCTGAAGTCGGTGTTCGATTAGTTTCTTTTGCAGTGCATTGGATTAAGGCTGAAATTCACGAGTACGTATTGAAAAACTGGCGTATTGTTAAGGTGGCAACAACTAAGGCACAGCGTAAATTGTTCTTTAACCTGCGCAAAAACAAAAAGCGTTTGGGTTGGTTTAACCAAGAAGAGGTTGCGACGGTCGCAAATGAACTTGGTGTGAGTGAAAAAGAAGTACGTGAAATGGAGTCACGTATGAGTGGTCAAGACATGGGTTTTGATCTGAGCCAAGATGACAATGATGATGCACCATCAACCAGCTTTTCACCTGTTCAATATCTAACAGATGCAAGCGGTGATTTAGCTGATGTTGTTGAAGAAGAGCAATGGCAAGAGCAGTCTCAAAACCGTTTGTTCTCAGCATTAAAAACATTGGATGAACGCTCGCAAGATATTATCAGTGCGCGTTGGTTAGCCGATGATAAAGCAACTTTGCAAGATCTTGCTGCTAAGTATAATGTGTCTGCGGAACGTGTTAGGCAATTAGAAAAGTCAGCAATGAAAAAGCTGCAAACAGCCATGAGCTAGCTTCCAGATTTTTTTGCAAGAGCCGCTAATTTGTTAGCGGCTTTTTTGTGCCTGTCATATATTTTGAGCTTACAAGTGTTCGCTAGTTTGATTATAATGCGCCTTCAATTATGAGGAGACGACATTTTGTTAGCAGTATTACGCGTGATAGCAATGGCATTGTTTATTATTTTCAGCTGTATATTCGGCTTGTTGCTTTGCTTAGTCCGCCCTTTTCATCCTAATAATGTACACACGATAGCTAGTTGGTTTGGAAAAATGTCACGTGTGATAGGCGTTAAACTTCAAGTGACACGTCATCCTGACTGCGTTAATGTTGGCCCTGCCGTGTATGTAGCCAACCATCAAAATAACTATGATCTTTTCACTTTACCGGCAGTGGTGCCTGAGAAAACAGTAAGTATGGGTAAAAAGAGCCTGAAGTGGATCCCATTCTTCGGTCAGCTGTATTGGTTGTCGGGTAATATCTTGATCAACCGCAGTAATCGCACGAAAGCGATGGGCACGCTCGGTAAATCGACGTTGAAAATTAAGCAAAAAGGTCTGTCTATTTGGATGTTCCCAGAGGGAACTCGAAGCTACGGTCGCGGCTTATTACCCTTTAAAACCGGTGCATTTCACACCGCAATGAACGCTGAGGTGCCAATAGTGCCTGTGTGTATGAATAGTACCAGTGATTGTATTAAACTAAACCGCTGGGATAATGGTACAATCTACATTGATATTTTGGCGCCTGTACATCTTGATAAAGAGAGCAGTGCGCGTGAGCACGCGAAAACGGTCCACACTCAAATGGCGGAACGCATCGCTCAACTTGATGTGAAAGTGAGAGAAAATAATGGAAAACTGGCGCGAAATTAGTGAAGACATCGTAGAGTCGCTTATTGAAGATGGCTCTACGACGGATAAGCTCTATGAAGTGGAGCACCACTTTGTTTGTGAAGACTTCAAAAAGCTAGAAAATGCGGCTCTGGCAGCATTTAAATTGGGTTACGATGTAGAGGACCCTGCAGAGCTTGAGTTGGAAGATGGCTCTAAGATTTGGGGCTTTGACGTTGTGGTTGAAGCTGAGCTTGACGCCGACGTCATTATGGAAGATGTTGATAAGCTTGCAGCACTGGCTTTAGAGCATGGTGTTGAATATGATGGCTGGGGTACTTACTTCCAAGAATAATCTCACCCAATACATTGATGTTAAGTGCAAATAACGTTTTGCACTTAACAGTTTTCTTTCGCCTTTCTAGTAGTTAATCATTATTTAATTGGTAAAATATAGACTCTAAGGGTCAAAAAGTGCTATTAATCGTACTTGTTGTCGTCTTAAATTGATCCTGCTATGCGAGTTACATTGCCAATTTCTGAGCTAAAACCTGGCATGTTTGTGGACAGTGTTCATAAACAGCGTTCGGATGCGGGTGTAAAAATTAAGTCTCGTGGTATGGTACGAGATCACGACATCATAGATAAGTTGTCTGCAGAGGGCGTGTTAGAACTCAATATTGATTTCTCCCTGAGTGAAATTGCTATCCCCGAAAAATACCAACCACAAGTTGAGAAAAAAGCGCGTACCAAACCACAGTCTGTTACTCGCGATTCGCCACTAAGACGTCGTAGTCGAGCTCAACAAGAAGGGCAAAACAAACCGAGATCTCGCCGAGCGCAAAAAAATGATGAACCGGCCTCTCTTGAAAAAGAATTTGCCTTTGCCAGCCAAGCTTTTGAGCTTTACAACCGAAAGATACAAGGCCTGTATGGTGACATTACATCGGGCATGAAAATCGACGTCGGTTTGATCAATGAGATCAGTAAAGAGATCGTTGAATCTGTGTTTCGCAACTCAAATGCGATGGCGATTCTGACACGGTTACAGGATAAAGATGGTTATAACTGGCGTCACATGATCAACTGCGCCATCTTGATCAGTGTATTTGGCAAGTACTTGGGTTTATCTTTATCCCTGATCCAACAATTAGCAACGGGAGCAATGTTACATGATATTGGCCACGCTAAACTGCCTCAAGGTCTAGTAAATAAACAAGACACATTGAATGAACTAGAATATAAATCTGTTAAAAAGCACGTTGTACATTCTCTTGGGCTTATAAAAGGCGAGTTTGGCGTCACACCTATGATCATGGATATGGTTGTCAACCATCATGAACGATTAGATGGCAGTGGTTATCCTAGACGCTTGAAGGGAATGCAGATCAGCAAAGCAGCAAGGATCATGGCGATAGTTGACGTCTATGATGCGATGACTTCGGAACGACCCTATCAGCAAGGGGATGAGCCTGTACATGCACTGCGCTATTTATTATCAAATAAAGAGAAGTTTGATCCTGAGCTAGTGCAGCGCTTCATTAAATGTTTGGGCGTTCACCCAGTGGGGAGCATCGTTAAGTTAACCAATGAGCGTTTAGCATTGGTACTGGAAGGTAACCAAAAAGCACCAACTTCACCCCATGTTCGGGTGTTTTATAACGCCAAGCATATGCATCATATTACAGCTAAAGAATTAGATTTAAGTAGTTCGGACAATGATGTGAAAATTGTCGCAAGTGTTCGACCACTTGATTATCAAATTAATTTATCTCGTTTATTAAAAGACCACTTGTTGGTTTAGGTTTTTTACATTGTGCGTTTTTTTGCAATTTTTGTGACATCATAGCACCAAATAAACAGCTCATCGTTAATGCCAACCACAGTAAACTACCTTTCTCTGAGTGCAGTGCAAAGCAGCAACTTGCTAAAGAAGCCAGTGCTCCCAAAATACAGCCTAGCCAATATGTACTGATGGGGTTGTCACATTGACCTGCGTTATGGCAAGCGCAGTATGTTGCCTTACACCAAAAGTAAACACTTATACCAGAAAATAGCAGCGCATTGAGTATCAGAAGTAACATGATTGAATGACCATTAAGCTTGATAAAGACAGTTTAGGGGATAGCATAATTAGAGTCAATGCAAATGAGAATTAATATCAAATGTGCTTTTGGCTTGGTTTTTTACCCAAAATGAAAACATTTTACCTGTTCGTGATTGAAAATTGTTCATTTAATTAGAGTTACATCTCTAATTTAAAGCTTTTTTTATGAGTTTTAGGTAGTGTGTCAGCGTTTTTAAAATGTGAATTTACACATGGGATTGAAAAATGTCTGTATTTAAGAAAACTGTTTTAGCATCCAGCTTGATGTTAGTTTCTTCGCATGCCTTTGCTGCTGCTTTTCAACTGGCTGAGCAAAATGTGTCAGGTCTAGGTCGTGCTTATGCTGGTGAAGCATCTGCCGCTGATGATGCGTCTGTTGTTGCACGCAATCCGGCTTTAATGAGTCAGTTTGATACTGCACAGGTCAGTATCGGTGCGATGTTCGTGGAGCCAGATGTCAGCTTACGTGGTACATCTACAAATAATGGCGTGTCTCCGAGTGCGTTAGATGAATCTAGTATTGCGCCAAACGCAATTGTACCTGCCGCCTATTTTACAACACCGCTCACAGATAAAGTTTCAGTGGGTATGGGTGTGTATTCTCAGTTTGGTTTGGCCACAGAGTTTGCAAATGATTACGCTGCTGGACAGCTTGCGGGTGAAACTGAAATTGTGACCGTCAATGCCAACCTAAGTGCATCTTATAAAGTGTCAGACGCACTGACTGTTGCTTTGGGCATCAATCATGTGTATGCCGATGCTAAGATTATTCGCACATTTGGGGCTTCTCCATTGCCGGTGCCAGCGCAGACCCAAGCGGTTCACTTGGAAGGGGATGACACGGGCTATGGCTGGAATCTTGGTTTAAGTTATCAACTGGATGACAACAGCCGCTTTGGTTTTCATTATCGTAGCGAAACAGATATTCGTTTTGATGGAGAGTTTAGTAATCAACTACCAGCCGGTGCGCCATTCTATGGAACGCAAGGTCAAGCTCTTCCAGGTTTTGTAGAGCTAACTTTGCCTGCGATTGCGGAGTTTTCTGGCTCTCATTTAGTTGATGAGCAAAATACGCTACATTATAGCGTGCTGTGGACCGGCTGGAGCAGTTTTAAAACGCTTGAGGCGCAAGTCGAAGGGCGTGGCACCGTATTTAGCAAAGATGAGAACTTCTCTAACTCGCTGCGTTATTCCGTGGGTATGGACCACCAGTATAGCGCTGAATTGAAATTGAGAGCGGGCATTGCGTATGACGAATCGCCAGCGGATGAATACCATTTATCTATCTCAATTCCTGATACCGATCGTATGTGGTATTCCCTAGGTGCTGAATACAGCTTTAGTAAGCACAGTTCAGTCGATTTCGGTCTAAGTATTTTACGCGGTAAAACTCAAAACTTTATTGAGAAAGATAACTTAGGTCAGGAATGGGGTTTTGAATCTAAAGGCCATGCAACGATTGTTGGTATGCAATATAACCTAAGCTTTTAATAGCGAGTTTAAACGGGTTAAACAACAATTAAAAAAGGGCACATCATGTGCCCTTTTTTGTGAAGCTTGAAAATTATAAGCTTTCTATTTTTGCTTTTTGCTCAAGTAGTTTCGCCTTAGCATCAGAGAACTCAGCAAGTTTCTCTTTCTCTTTAGCCAATACAGCCTCTGGGGCATTGCTGACAAACTTTTCGTTAGCAAGCTTTTTCTCTACCTGCTCTAGGCCCTTTTGTGCTTTTTCAAGCTGTTTTGCGATACGTGCGAGTTCGGCTTCAACATCTATCAAACCTGCCATTGGGATCATGATCTCCAGGTTGCCGATAAATGCGGTTGCACTTGCAGGCGCTTCATCCGCGCTGTCCAGCACTTGGAAGCTTTCAAGTTTCGCCAGCGCACTCAAGAACGCTTTGTTATCTTCTAAGCGACGCAAGTTTTGCTCGTCAGCTTTAGCCAATAACACGTTAAGTGGCTTGTTAGGGCTAATATCCATCTCACCACGGATATTACGAATAGCAAGAATAAATTGCTTCACCCATTCAAGGTCAGCCATCGCAGTTTCATCTACTTGGCTCTGATCAAACTCAGGGAAGCTTTCTAGCATGATGGTTTTCGCATCAATGTTTGCAAGCGGTGCCACACGCTTCCAGATTGTTTCCGTGATGTATGGCATAAGCGGGTGCATTAAACGTAATAGACCTTCTAATACCGTGATCAGAGTATGACGTGTGCCACGTTGCTGCGTTTCGTTACCTTTGAATAAAATCGGTTTCGTCAGCTCTAAGTACCAGTCACAGAATTGGTTCCATGTGAATTCATAGATAGTGTTTGCCGCTAAGTCGAAGCGGTAGTTATCTAAATGTTCACTGAAGGTTTTTACCGTGCTCTGGAACTGTCCTAAGATCCAACGATCTGCCAAAGAATATTCTTTAGCTGCGTCGTTAAAGCCACAATCTTGCTCTTCGGTATTCATCAGCACGTAACGACTTGCGTTCCATAGCTTGTTACAGAAGTTACGATAACCTTCCAGACGGTTCATATCCCAGTTGATGTCACGACCCGTTGACGCCATTGCCGCTAAAGTAAAGCGCAGTGCGTCGGTACCATGTGGCTCGATGCCTTCAGCAAAAGTTTTACGTGTATTTTTCTCAATCTTTTTCGCCAGTTGTGGCTGCATCATGTTACCAGTGCGCTTTTCAACGAGGCTTTCAAGATCGATACCATCGATCATATCGAGAGGATCAAGTACGTTACCCTTCGATTTTGACATCTTATCGCCATTTTCATCGCGAATAAGGCCGGTTACATATACCGTTTTAAAAGGCACTTGTGGCTTACCATTTTCATCTTTGATGAAGTGCATGGTCATCATGATCATACGCGCCACCCAGAAGAAAATAATATCAAAGCCCGTAACTAGCGTGTCAGACGGGTGGAAGACTTTCAAATCTTCCGTATTTTCAGGCCAACCTTGAGTTGAGAAAGTCCATAGTGCTGACGAGAACCAAGTATCCAATACGTCTTCGTCTTGGTTGAGAGCAACATCATCGGTAATATTATTGTCGCGGCGCACTTCTGCTTCATCGCGACCTACATATACATTGCCCTCGGCATCGTACCAAGCAGGGATACGGTGACCCCACCATAGTTGACGCGAGATACACCAATCTTGCACGTCACGCATCCAAGAGAAATACATGTTTTCGTACTGTTTCGGTACGAATTGGATCTCGCCATTTTCTACCGCTTCGGTGGCGACTTTAGCAAGCGGTGCAACACGTACATACCACTGATCGGTCAGTAGAGGCTCGATCACTACGCCTGAGCGGTCGCCATAAGGTACCGTTAAGCTGTGGTCGTCAATTTTTTCCAAAAGACCTGCTTGCTCAAACTCTGCAACGATTTGCTTACGCGCGTCAAAGCGATCTAATCCGTGGAAACGCTCTGGAATAGGTGCGTCTAATTCAAGTGGTTTGCCATCAAAAGTGTAGCTTTCACCTGAAGTTAAGATTGCCGCATCTTTATTGAATACGTTGATCATAGGTAGCTCATGACGCTTACCTACTTCGTTATCGTTAAAGTCGTGTGCAGGAGTGATCTTTACACAGCCTGTGCCTTTTTCCATATCTGCGTGCTCATCGGCAACGATTGGAATACGGCGATTAACGATAGGCAGTAAAATTTCTTTACCAATCAGGTTTTGATAACGCTCATCATCTGGGTTTACCGCAACACCGGTATCACCCAGCATGGTTTCTGGACGCGTGGTGGCAACCACGATGTAATCTTTGCCATCCAGTGTTTTAACGCCATCAGCAAGTGGATAACGCAAGTTCCACATGTGGCCTTGCTTATCTTTATTTTCAACTTCTAAATCTGAAATGGCGGTGTGTAATTTCGGGTCCCAGTTTACTAGGCGCTTACCACGATAGATCAGATCTTCTTTATGAAGGCGTACGAATACTTCTTTAACGGCTTCAGATAAACCTTCGTCCATAGTAAAACGTTCACGATCCCAGTCTACAGAGGCACCTAAACGACGAAGTTGTTTAGTGATGGTGCCGCCTGATTGGTTTTTCCATTGCCAAATTTTGTCTATAAAGGCATCACGGCCTAGGTCATGGCGAGTTTTGTTCTCTTCGGCTGCCAGCTTACGTTCTACCACCATTTGTGTGGCAATACCCGCGTGGTCAGTACCAACTTGCCATAAAGTATTGTTACCTTTCATGCGCTTATAACGAATAAGCGTGTCCATGATAGTATCTTGGAACGCGTGGCCCATGTGTAGGCTACCTGTGACATTTGGCGGTGGGATCATGATTGAATATGCATCGCCTTTGCCTGATGGCTTAAAATAGCCATTCTCTTCCCAGTCTTGGTATAAAGACTGCTCTATATCTTGTGGATTATAGGTTTTATCCATTTCACAGAACCTTAATAAATACTTTAACTTTCAATTTCTTTGGTTGAAATATTGGCACCAAGTTGGCGTAGATACTTAAACCGCTCTCTGGCTGCTTGTGTGGCTTGCGGCTCAGTTGGTACAAAATCAATCACTTGTGCAAAGCGACGAATAAAATCCGGCAGTTTGGTTGCAAGGTTGATAAGTACGGTGCGTCTGCCCACAGGGGGCGTTTGTCCAATTTCCACAGGAGCACCGCCTTTGGGGCCTTCTCCTTGCAAATTATGTGGTACAAAACTGTCAGCGTCGAAACACCATAAATGCTCGTCAATGACATGCGCATCGTCGAGCGATTCAACATAAATAAACACACGTTGACCAGCTCGATATTGCTTTGCGGCAATTTGAGCGGCGAGATCAAAATGAGCCGGTAAATTAGCGTCCGGCTCATTGTCATGCTTTAACACATTAAACTGTGCATTGATGGTCATGGCGTTGACTTCATTGTGGGCGGTTACGCCGTATTTCTACAGGCAAAACTCAGCGTTCAAAATAAACCCGCATTTTGACACATAAACCCCATGCCATCAATCAATGTAACGTGGTTAATCTTGCTGCGTATCGCTGGTATCGACTCTATTTAGCAAGTACTGAGTTAACATAGGTACAGGTCGCCCTGTGGCACCTTTGTTTTTACCGCTGCGCCAAGCCGTGCCGGCGATATCTAAGTGCGCCCAATTATATTTTTTGGTGAACTTAGATAAGAAACATGCTGCCGTGATAGTACCAGCTGCTCGACCACCTAAGTTGGTAAAATCCGCAAATGGGCTTTCAAGTTGTTCTTGATAATCATCCCAAAGCGGTAGTTGCCATGCGCGGTCGCCACTTTGCTCACCCGCTTTCAGCAAATCGTGAGCCAATGGGTTGTGATTGGACAATAGGCCAGTTGCATGCGCGCCCAGCGCAACAATGCATGCACCGGTTAATGTCGCTACATCCACTACGGTTTCTGGTTCAAATGCTTCGACATAGGTCAGCGCATCACACAGAACTAATCGGCCTTCTGCGTCGGTATTGAGCACTTCAACGGTTTGACCTGACATGGTCGTCAGAATATCGCCAGGGCGATAAGCGTTTGAGCTTGGCATGTTTTCACAGCCTGCCAGCACCCCGATTACGTTAATGGGTAATTGCATTTCCGCCAATGAACGCATTAAGCCTAATACGCCGGCGGCACCGCCCATGTCGTACTTCATTTCATCCATGGCTTCGCCTGGCTTGATAGAAATACCGCCTGAGTCAAAAGTCAGGCCTTTACCAACAAACACGATGGGGGCTTGATCATCAGCTCCACCGTTGTAGTGGATCACTGACATTACGGATTCATTGGCGCTGCCTCGACCTACCGCAAGGTAAGAATGCATGCCGAGTTCTTCCATTTCCTTTTCGCCGACTAAGTTAACCGACACATTGTCGAATTCTTCCAAAGACTTGGCTTGCTCGCCAAGATAGCGTGGGTTGCAAATATTCGGTGGCATATTCGCCACGTCTTTACACAGTTTGGCGCCTGAAGCGATAGCAAGACCATGTTCAATCGCGGTTTCGCCAATGGTAAGTTCACGACGTGTTGGTACGTTGAATACGATTTTACGCAGTGGACGGCGAGGATCGACTTTCTTACTTTTTAGTTGATTAAATGTGTATAAGCAATCTTGTGTTGTTTCAACAGCTTGACGTACTTTCCAATACGTATCGCGACCCTTGACGTGCTGCTCCGTTAAAAAGCAAACGGCTTCCATTGAACCCGTGTCATTTAATGTATTGATGGTTTTTGAGATAATTTGTTTATATTGCTTGTCATCTAGCTCACGTTCCTTACCGCAGCCAACTAACAAAACCCTTTCACTCAACACATTGGGTACGTGATGTAGCAATAGTACTTGTCCTGGTTTGCCTTCTAAATCACCACGACGTAATAAATTTGAGATGTAGCCATCACTGATTTTATCCAGCTGTTCACCGATTGGAGATAAACGACGCGGTTCGTATACACCGACGACAATACAGGCGCTGCGTTGCTTCTCTGGGCTACCACTTTTTACGCTGAATTCCATTGCGACTCCTGAGTCTAAGTTATGTCTTTTTGAACTTTATGCCTATGAGATTATCAATACCTAAATACGCTATTATATCTGGCGTGTAGGTATGCTAATTAAATTTGATGGCATATAATAAACTGACTAAAATAACCAGTTTACTCAAAATCTCCCACTATTCCAGTGAAACACGAAGTTTTATAGGGGCAAACATTGCTAATTTTTCGTTATTTAACCGCAGAGGTATTAAAATCACAGATCGCTGTGTTTCTGACATTGATGACGATTTTTCTCTCGCAGAAGTTTGTTCGGATTCTAAGTGATGCATCGGATGGTGATATTCCCGCACAGTTGGTGGCTTCCGTATTGTTGTTAAAACTCCCACAATTGGCTGTTTATATTCTGCCATTGAGTTTGTTTTTGGGCATTATTTTAGCTTATAGCCGTGTTTACGCAGACAGCGAAATGACGGTGCTTAGGGCGTGTGGCGTGAGTGAGTGGTATGTGGTTCGTGTTACTTTAGTTTCAAGTTTCTTCTTTGCACTCTTAGCTGGCGCCGTCAGTTTATATATTTCCCCATGGGCGTCAGAAAAAGAGTATCAGTTAAAAGAACGCGCAGAGGCAGAGTCCGGTTTATCGGCTTTGCGTGCTGGTCGTTTTCAACAAACCGGTAATGAAAAAGCAGTGGTATTTGTTCACAATATTTTGGAGCAAGGGACGGAGCTGGATAAAGTGTTTGTTGCTCAGTTGCCTAACAAAGACTCTAATCAAGCCGCGCGTATAGTTTATGCCCAAAAAGGGCGCGTGATAGAGCAAGAATCGGGTGAGCAACAATTGGTGCTGAATAATGGTAAGCGCTATGAAACCGATGGGCTCAGTCAGGCGCTCAACAAAACTGAGTTTTCGAGCTATCAGGTGCAAATTCGTGAGCAAGTGATTGAACATCAACGTAGAAAACTAGAAGCAATTCCAACCTTACAATTATTGGATATGGATACACCGGAAGCGGCGGCTCAGTTCCAATTGCGTTTGTCAGTGCCGATTTCGATTATGCTTCTTACTCTGCTTGCCGTGCCATTGAGTGTGGTTAACCCGCGACAAGGCAAGTTTGCTAAATTGGTGCCTGCTATTTCTTTGTATTTGGGTTATTTCATCTTGCTTAATGCAGGTAAGTTTTTGGTTGCAGAGGGAAAAATTCCGCCTGCAGTCGGGTTATGGTGGATCCATTTAAGCGTGTTGTTTATTGGTGCATACCTCATTGCAAAAGGACGTCCGTTTGGCGTTTGGGTTCGATCATTACTAACTAAGCGAGCGGCAGCAGCATGATGAGAACATTAGATTGGTACTTAGGTCGAAGTATATTGCAAACGACAGGGTTTGCACTGCTGGTGTTTGTCGGTATCAACACGCTGATCAAATATATTGAACAGCTTAAGTCAGTAGGTCGTGGCAGCTACGATATGGCGGATGCCATGTTATATACCTTGTACAGCATGCCTGGGGATATCGTGGTGTTTTTCCCAATGGCGGCACTGATCGGTGGATTAACGGGTCTTGGTGCACTTGCGTCGAGTAGTGAATTAGTCGTGATGCAAGCCGCGGGGATGTCTCGCTTACAAATTATTGGTTCTGTGATGAAAACGGCCATTGTATTGGCTTTATGTATGATGGCGTTGGGAGAGTGGGGCGTGCCGCAGGCTGAAAGAGCGGCTAAGCAATTGCGCAATAACGCTATTTTTGGTGGCGAAGTGTTCAATGCGCAACAAGGTGTATGGGCGAAAGACGGTAATAACTTCATTAATATTGGCAACATAGAAAAGTCGGGCGATCTCAAAAATGTCAGTATTTACCACTTTAATGATGAGCTTGAACTAACCAAAATGACCCGAGTGCTGCAAGGTAAAAGTGTGCCGCAAGGCTGGATTTTTAATGGTGTAGAAGAAGTGAATCTAGGTGATGACAAGATCTCGACATATTATCGCGAGTCACAGATCTACAATTCTCAACTCACCGCGGAAAAACTTGATGTGGTGTCTGTTGACCCAGAAGCGCTTTCCTTTAGAGGTATTTGGTCTTACTTATCGTATCTTGAGCAAAACGAACAAGATACCAGTAGCTATGATTTAGCGCTGTGGCGTAAGGTCATGCAACCTCTAACGATAGCGGTTATGCTGCTGGTGGCCTTGTCGTTCATTTTTGGTCCATTACGCTCAGTGAGCATGGGGGCACGTATTATCATGGGCGTGGTGACGGGGCTTGCTTTTCATCTGAGTAATGAAATATTTGGCCCAATAGTGATGGTTTATAACGTACCTGCAGCAATTGGCGCTGTGATGCCAAGCTTGTTGTTTATTGGAGTTGCCAGTTTTTTACTCAAACGTAATCGATAAACTTTTTGCCCAGTTTCTGTGAGACTGGGCGCAGTACATTTAGTCTAAGTTGTTGTAAACTTTTTTATTCTCTTCTTTTGATAACACGATAACACGTGTGTTGCATAATAAGTCTTGCAGCGCGCGGTGGTGTTTAAAATCCACAAGTACAAGCAGATTACCAAGGCCGCCTAGTGCAACGAGACTGCGAAGCATTGCTTTGGGCCATGAAAGCAGCTCACCTGAGTTAGTTTCAACCCGTAAGCGCCAGGCCCTCATACCGATCGTTTGTCCGCTTTTAGTCCAAAAATACGCAAAGAACACTAAACTGACCAACACCAACAACATTGCTCTGATGGCATAGAGAATTGGTGATGCTTGGATATAAGCTGACACATCAGGGTGTGCGCCAAGTTCTAGTATTCCTGTGGAGATAAAGCCTTGCACAATTAGCAAGTAAACAACCGTAGTGAGCATTGCGAATGCAATCACTACTAAGCCATCGTATATGAGAGAGGCAAATCGGCGGAAAAATCCAGCCGTTGGGAATTCAGACATTTATAAACTCTTCATTTTTAGCAATCAGATTAACTTATTCGTATTCTACACAAAGGTAGCAACAATGGCGAAAGCATTATAAACGGCAGTTTTATACGCGCTTTGTACAAATACCAAGCAGTTAACACGCTGACATAAAAAAACTACTTGCCGAGTTAAGCGATGTTTGTATAATGCAAAGCATAGAGACGAAGGCAGTATAAACAAAGCCCTAGCTCAAAGTGGTTTTTCTTTATTTTCTCTTGTTTAGAAGATGAAAGAAAAATTATGCCAGTGTGATGGAATTGGTAGACATGACGGATTCAAAATCCGTTGCCTTCGGGCGTGGCGGTTCAAGTCCGCCCACTGGTACCACTTTTTATAACCCTAACCAAATGGTTAGGGTTTTTTTATGTCCGTAATTTATTGCTAGTGTATTTGCGCATAAGCATAAGCGCTGCATCCGAGTTTCAAACAATACTGACTGGGATTGGTGGTACAGTAGAAAGCTATTTCGAGTTTTTCTTCTTTGATGTTGCTTACTTAACAATCCTAATAAAGTTATTAAGCGCTTAATCGCCATAATATTGGGCGGGACGTTATTTCATACCGACAGTAGTAATAGCTAGGTTGTACTTTAGGTGTCTAATAAAGTAACTGTGAATGTATGGCTTTTGAAAAATTGAAACGGCATAAACAATTTATTTAGGCTTGTATTTGACAGTTAGGCATGTGAACTTGCGTTCAGGTTACGGCGTGTTGAATAGATCTGGCCGTGTAATGAGTTGGCGTCCGCCTAAGACAAATCTATATAGCAGGTGATAACTATATAGATTTGCTTTTTGTCGGTAGTGTTTAGAAATCTGTGTCATTTCAGTATCATTAAGAAAACAGGAATGACACATGACCAAAGACTTCGATTTAGAACAAGCCATTAAAGCCCTTCAGTCAGGGCAAGATCTGACAGGCAAAGATGGCTTCTTAACCCCTCTTATCAAACAGATCACCGAAGCTGCCTTAAAAGCAGAGCTGGAACAGCACCTTGTAGATGACGAGCAGCCTAACCGTAAAAATGGTTCTAGTAAGAAAACCGTTAAGTCTTCAGTGGGCACTTTCGAACTGGATACCCCGCGTGACCGTGCAGGCTCATTTGAGCCAAAGCTAGTTAAGAAAAACCAGACTAAGTTAACTGATGAGATCGACCGCAAGATCTTATCCATGTTTTCGCTTGGCATGAGCTATCGTGATATCCGCGGCCATGTTGAAGATATGTATGGCATTGACGTTTCTGAGGCTACCATCACAGGCGTTACCGACTGTTTGATACCCGAATTGAAAGAATGGCAGCAACGACCATTAGATGCGCTCTATCCGTTCGTCTGGCTTGATGCTATCCACTACAAAATTAAGGAAGATGGCCGCTATGTCAGCAAAGCGGTGTACACGATCTTAGGCTTAAACGTCGAAGGTAAGAAGGAGCTGCTTGGCCTGTACCTATCTGAGTCAGAAGGCGCGAACTACTGGCTATCTGTACTAACGGATCTGCATAACCGTGGCGTTGAAGATATCCTGATCGCCTGCGTGGATGGGCTGACAGGCTTCCCTGAAGCTATTGCAACCATTTACCCAAATACAGAAGTTCAGCAATGCGTTATTCACCAGATCCGCAACTCTATGAAGTACGTCGCTTCCAAGCATCAAAAGGAGTTCATGGCTGATCTAAAACCAGTTTACCGCGCTGTGAGCAAAGAAGCAGCAGAGATAGAACTTGAGCGTTTAGAGTCCAAATGGGGGCAACATTACCCGATAGTGCTCCGTTCTTGGCGAAACAAATGGGCAAACCTGTCCGTTTATTTTAAGTATCCAGAGTACGTTCGCAAGGCCATCTATACCACGAACGCTATCGAGGCTGTACATCGCCAGTTCCGTAAGCTGGCCAAGACTAAAGGCGGCTTCCCAAACGAAAACAGCTTGCTTAAGCTACTGTATGCTGGGATATTGAATGCTTCTAAGAAATGGACAATGCCAATTCAAAACTGGAATATGACATTGTCTCAACTGGCGATTCATTTTGATGGGCGCTTGGATGATGTCTTAGATATCTAGCCAAAATTAGCTGACACAGAATTCTGAACGCCCTCTTTTTGTCTTAGATGGTTGAACAGTGGATTTTTGGTTTACTCATTATAAGCTGTATTTAAATCTAATTCAGCGAAAGCAGTTCGATAAAAGCAGTTCCTGCAGGCATATGGCACTCGCTCTCCTCCCCAACTCTGAGTCCAAGAATTGATTGGGCTAAAGGAGTTGTGTAAGCAATTTTACCAGCTTTGACATCTGACTCACCGTAACCCGTTATTTCCCAGCTTTCCGTTCGCTCTTCGCCTGAACTAGGAAAGTAGATACTCAACTTTACCAAAGAGCCAATACAAGCCCTTGATTGCTTTTGTTTGTCTACCTCGATGATTTTTGCCGATCGAATTACATCTTGTAACTCCTTAATCTCTGCATTTTTGTTTGCTTCAAGTTGCTGAAGGCGATTAAAGTGAGGGTTGTCATGCCAACCATCACCAGATAGGTCATGGGCTACTTTTCGCTCATTGCAGATCTCTCTATATTCTTCCTCTTTTTTTGCAAGTTGATTCTTATGAGCTCTTAAACCTTCATGAGTCATGTAATAGTTCACCTTTAGCCTCCTGTATGTAGATCAATTTGTAAATTTCAGCGAGAGCTTCTTTAAGCTCTTCAATGGATAGAGGTTTAGGGTTTAGTTCGGGTTTTATGTCTTTAGTACGTACTAAGCAGTTAAACTTCTTTGTTGATTTTGATTGAAACATTAGAGTCGCGGCTGGGCTTCCGTTGGTACCAACGACTTTGTGCATTTGTCCTGGGTACATGCTGTAGAAATCTCCTTTGGTTTGTGACACCCCTGAAACTTTGCGTAAGTATATTTCACCAATATCTAAAGCTTCTTTTCCTGATTTAAGGTCCTTTCTGTATATGCTGCATGGGTAGCTTTGAGAACCCAAGGAACTATCTTCTTCATAGATTTCACTATTGAGAGTCCCACATAATATTTGGCTGTGTAAGGGCCATGCGTGGCAATGAACATTTTCTTCGCTACTTCCGCTCCCATTCCAGTAATGAAGTCTGAGTTTCGTATCACCTATCTGGCATAGGACTATTTTTAAGAAATTATTACCATGGAGGTATGACCGGCTTGCTATCGTAGTGAGCAGCTTCTCTACATAGCCTTCTGCAAAATCTGAAGGAGTGATGCCAAGCAGTAATTCGATAAGTTCCTTAAGTAAGTCCTCAGAAATAGTTTTGATTCCTGATTTTATAAGCTTTTCAGCGATGGCTTTGTTACAGCCAGTAGATGCTGAATACAGTATGTTGTGAACTTGCTCTAATTCATGTTTTTTATGCTCGGAAATTGATTTTCCTGGTTTTGTGTCTCTAATTACCATTTTAAATTCCTTCAAAAAAGATTAAATTACAAAACGATGAACCTTGTGATGTTTTCGAACGGTTTGTAAACATCACAATTTGAATTTAGAGTAAGTTGAAATGGGTGTCAACAAGTTTTTTTTTGTGATATCATCATACCGTTTTTGAAATGGTGTGATGTTTTTGTTTTTTTTGATGTGTTTTTTTGCAAATTCATCATGAGTTTTATAAAGTCTCACTTAAATTATGTTTGGTCGGTACTAAAAATGTCTGAAAGTTTGCTGCATGAATACCTGAGAAAAAACCCTGTTAGAAAGACCGCAATAGAAGCGAAAGTTTCAACAGCGACGATCACTAGAATTCTTGACCCTGAGCCTGTAGGGAAAAAAAATGAATGGCTAAATAAAGAGAATATTGAAAAGTGGACTTTGCGTAAGAAAAAGGGGTTTGCTCAGTCAATCATAAAGCTATGTAATTATGCAAGAATTGATGCCATAGATGAGCTAAGCCATTATTCACTTGGCTTCTCGAATGATGAGCTTAAAAAAATAGTCAGAGATGTTGAACAAGAGTTGTTAGTTGACAACGAGTCACTCAATAGTTTAAGAGTGGGTTTATGCACATGGGAACCGTTTTACGATGATAAAGTATGTGAAAATACATGGGCATACAGATACGTTGAGCGCTTAGTAAAAACAATAAAGCCAGACCTTGAATTGGAAACTGAATCTGTAGAGGATTTAGGAAAATCCATAAAGCAATTACAGAAAGATGAAAGAAAGTCCAAAGAGCACCTTGACCTTATTTTTGGTTTGTATGAAACGCCATCAAGAATTTTTGAAGGAGTGGATTTTGTGCCCTTACCAGGTTTGGAAATAAAGCTTGGTGCATTGTGTCCGGCAAAAAAAATTACGACTTGGGAGCATCTTTTTGAAGCATTTGGTGCCCAAAATGAAAATATTAAACCGCTTGTAATTAAAGATGATGTAAGTTACTCATTTGTAGCTGGCGCTTGCGGGGTTCGATATGATGATGGAGATTGCTTTCTTGATACGTTTGAGCTGGAAGAGTTAGCAGAGAAATACATTACATACAACCTAAACTACTTTAATGGAGATTCTGAAGTATTCCATCCTTTGATTGTTGAGAAAGGTACGCTCAAAGGTGTGCTGAATCACTTAAGAACAAGAGATAAAAGCTTTGATATTTATTCAAGCTACAGTGAATTGGGTTTAAAAAATTTAAAAGAGTCATACCGCACAGGGTATTTCGATTGTAAAACAGCACCTAGTTACAGAGTAGGCATAGCTGTGAGCCAGAAAAGCGAGAAGTTAAAGCCTGATATACTGGATTATTGCCAAAGGCATGAGTTGTTTAACAATGCATTAAGTATTACTGCAGGTGCATATATGAATTTATTATGTCGAGATGTAAAAACTAATATGGAAGCTGTTAGTTTAACTAGAACAGCTTCAAACTTTCCAAAGGAATATTGGCTACGTATGTTGGAAAGGTTGTATCTTTTAGACGGAAACTCTGAATTAATTAAGCCTGATTATAAAGAATACGTCGCTAAAGTTAAGCTTTATTTTGTGGATAAATTGGAAAATCAGTTGAACATGATAAACAATCCAGAGCTAAAAAAAGTTATTGAAAGCCTTAAATCTAATTAGAGAGTAAAGAAAAATGAAAATTATATTCTTCAGAATAGCCTTGCTACTACTTACCTTTAGTTTGACCGGATGTGGTCAAGCTGGTAGCACGAATGCAAACAAAAAACAGTCTGCATATGAGAGAGTGATTGAAACACAAGAGCTTAAAGTTGGCTACGTGCCATACCCTCCAGGTTTAATAAAGGACCCAAATACAGGGGAGCTATCCGGTATATTTTATGACACGCTTGAGTCTATAGGTAAATCGATGGGAATTAAGGTTCGTTGGGTAGAAGAGGTTACCTGGGGAACTATGATTGAAGGACTTAAATCAAATCGGTATGACGTAATAGGTTCACCTGTTTGGGCTAATTCGACTCGAGGAAAGGTTGCAGATTTCACTAATCCATTATATTTGTCGGGAATTGGAGCTTATGTAAGAAAAAGCGACTCGCGATTTGAAGAGGGCCTCACACGCATAAATGATAAGAGTGTTAAGGTATCAACAATAGATGGTGAAATGTCGAAAATAATTGCAGATAGTGACTTCCCATTAGCGGCTCAAGTTGCACTTCCTCAATTAAGTGATGTATCTCAGATGTTGTTGGAAGTTGAAACGAGTAAAGCTGATGTGACTTTTGTTGAGCCTTATCTCGCAAATATATATATCAAAGGTAATGATAGTGACTTAGTTAACATTGCGGAAAAAAATCCAATTAGAATTTTTGCTAATAGTTATATGATAAATAAAAGCGAAAATGACTTAAAATCGATGTTGAATATAGCTATTGATGAACAAATAAATTCGGGGAATGTAGAAAGGTTGCTTGTAAAATATACGGGAACAACGTCTAGTTTTTATCTGCCAGCTAAGCCGTACCTGATAAGGTAGCAAAGTAGAAAATGATAGATATAATACTTCAATATCATGAAGCTTACTTTAGAGGGCTTGTGGGAACTCTTAAGTTAGCAGGCGCTACTTGGCTCATTGGGTTGCTTTTGGGTTCTTTCATTGGTGCAATTAGCTTCTTTGGAAAAGTTGTTATATCAAATGTAATAAAGTTATTGAGTCTAATAGTATCTGCATCGCCAGTTGTTGTTCTATTGTTTTGGTTTCATTATCCAGCTCAAGCAATTTTTCAGGTGGCAGTAGATCCATTCTATACATCTTTATATGTACTTTCCTTTATAAATGTGGTTTCTGTAGCAGTAATTGTTGAGCATGGATTTTCTCAAGTTCACAGAGGTTTTTTGGAAGTTGCTGACTGCTACGGGGTCACAAAAAAACAAATAGTTATAAAAATATTATTACCTATGGTATTGCGGAATATACTCCCATCTATTTTGACCGCACAGCTAGCAGTTCTCCATATGACTATTTTTGCTAGTTTGATATCTTTTGAGGAGTTATTTAGAGTGTCCCAGCAAATTAACTCTGTAATATATAAACCTGTTGAGGTTTATAGTATTTTAGCAATATTTTTTCTGGTAATTAGTATCCCAATTACGTTAATTTCAAACAGGTTGAAGGGGTCAAAATTTGTTGAGGAAAATTAGTGATTAAGTTAGATTCCGTATCAATAAAACTTGATTCGAAGTTGATTTTGAGCGATATCACCTTAGAAATTAAACCCGGTGAGATTGTGTGCCTCTTAGGGCCGAACGGTTCAGGGAAGACAACTTTACTTAGAGCAATAAGTGGAGTTATTGGGCTTTGTTCAGGCTTTATAGATGTGAGTCCAGGTGTCAGATTAATACCTGTTTTTCAGGGAGGCTATTTATGGCCTCATTTGACTTCTCTACAAAATCTAGAGCTTGTTGTAGCAAACTTGGACATAACAGAGCAGGAAAAATTAGGGAGAATAGAACATATAATAAGACGCTTTAATCTTATATCACTCATTAATAAGTACCCTCATGAAATGTCAGGCGGAGAAAAGCAGCGAGTTGCGATTGCTAGGGCGATAGTCCTTGGACCAGATATATTACTTTTGGATGAAATAACATCAGCATTAGACGTGGAGCAAATAAGGTTTGTTGCAGATGTTTTGTTGGAGTTGAAAGGCAGTGGTGTAGGAATCTTGTTCATAACTCATCATATTGGACTTGCGGAAAAAATATCTGATCGTTATGTTTTTATTGACAGGCAGCGGGTAATTGTGACAGGACTGACCTCCGAGTTAAGGCAGAGTGAAAGTGAGCGGTTAAATACTTTCTTGGAGTATGCGTAATTACTATGTCGAACATTTATGGTGACGAAACAATAGGTAATTACCTACACGTGAAAACACTAATACCTCATTATGATAAATATTTATCTAGAATGTGTGAGCTGGTTTCAATCAATTGTGGCGATATCAATGGGGCAAAGCTAGTCGATTTGGGGTGTGGGCCTTGCTTTTTACTGGAAAAACTTACAGAGGAAGTTGATAACGTTGAACTTATAGGGGTCGATAGCTCAATTGGTTTTAAAGAAGCATTTCTCACAAGAAATAAAGCGGGTTTTAGCTTCGTATCGGAAGATATATATTCTTGGTTATGTGCTCAAGAAAGTGAATCGATTGATTTTGTTTGCTCCAGTTGGGTGTTTCATAACTGGGATAGTGATTACCGGAAGTTGGTTTTTAAGGAGCTCGGAAGAGTTATTAAGCTCAATGGGTTGCTAATAAATGCAGACAAAATACAAAATAATGACGAAACTAATAATAATAAGGCGTTAATGCTGCAAATGGAGTTGTTTTTTAAGCATCTAAAAGATATACCGCAAGCACTTGAATCATGGGTTTTACACTACATTAAAGATGAAAAACCCGGTGTACGTTTCACTAAGCGTGAAAACCAGGCTCTGCATACCGAAGTGGGATTGTCACCGCCATTATATATTGAAAGTGATACAATGGATTGTCTGTCCATATCTAAAAAGTTACATGCAAAACCATAATCACAAGCATTTTATATTTAACTGAGCTAAAATGAGCGGTTATAACTTATGTTGCTTTGTTAATGGGCGCGTCTGAACGTGATTAGCAAAGACACATAATATTCGACATTATTCGGTATTTACGGGGTTTATTGTATGTCAGATAAGTGCTATATCACCGCACAGCAGTTGCTTGAAGATTCGTTTCGCCTAGCAGCACAAGTATATGATGATGGTTTCCGTCCAGACTTTATTATAGGTATTTGGCGAGGAGGGGCGCCGATTGGCATCGCGGTGCAAGAATATTATGACTACAAAGGGATTGAAACGGATCACATAGCTGTGCGAACGTCTTCTTATTACGGTATCGGTAAGCAATCAAAAGAAATTAAAGTGCACGGTTTGCACTATATTATTGAAAACGCCAATGCGGGAGATTCGCTGCTGGTCGTTGATGATGTATTTGACTCTGGTCGCAGTATTTATGCGTTAAAAGAAAAGCTCGCTGAGCTAATGCGCTTAAATTTACCAAAAGATATTCGTGTTGCTTGTCCGTACTACAAGCCAAAGAATAAGAAGGTGCCAATGACGCCGGATTACTTTATTCATGAGTCAGATGAATGGTTAGTATTCCCGCATGAGCTTTCTGGGTTGACGCCAGATGAGATCATTGAAGGTAAATCTGACTTACGCAATATTCACGATTTGTTGCTCAAGTAAGCAATCAAATTCAAAATAAGCTGACTTCTCAAGTCAGCTTATTTACACCTGCGCAAAGCTATCTACAAAATCAGACAAAGCATCTAAATCAACAGGTTTTAAACCTTCACTACTTCTCACGATCAGCCCTTTTTCAACCAGCTCGGTCACTACGCGCCTATATGCACGTTCTGTTGTGGCAAAGCGCTCGGCTTCGGCATTGACTGTAGGGTAAGCCCGCAACAAGGTAGGGTTGTTATTTTCTGCTCGAAGCAAGCAATCTTTAGCAATGTTGTAGCTTAAAGGCAGTAGCAGCTTATCTAAGTTTATCTTTTGGTTTTCTGCAAACTTAGCAGCGATGGTTTGTGCGGTATACAAACTAAGCGCTGGCTGGTCGAGTAATAATTGTCGCCAGTGCTTTAATTCGATCAGGTTATATAGTACTTCGCTCAAGCAAGTAACCGTGTAAATACAAGGTTGATTGTTAAGCGCTTCTATTTCGCCAATAAGCGTATTATTACAATCTAGTTGGCCCAATAATAATCGACGCCCATTTCCCACATCATAACTGAATGAAACAGTACCACTGCGAACCAAAATTAACTTAGTTAACGGTTCGTCCTGGTGAATTAATACTTCTTTTTTGCTGTGCGTAAACGCGTTACCAGCGAAGCTTAATAACTGCTCAACGAGGTTAGTTGAAAAATGATATTGAAACATCTAGATAGCTCTTCGGACATTTGTCCTATTTATTGATATTGAATAAAGATAGCATGAAGACATTGATTTTACGCTAACTCACACCTGCTATTGAGGTTTTCCTCGTTTAGCCCCCATCCCGTGTTAGAGCTTACTAGGGTACTAATTTAAAGGGGTTTGTGAGTTAGTTTTTTTCTTCTAGGCTATATCTTATACCTGTCGTTTTCACGACCCACTATGCTAACTCAACTCACAGGAGAGAACAAATGACTTGGGAATATTTAGGTTATATTGCCTCAGTTTTTTAGTTATCTCACTGATGATGAGTAATGTGGTTAAATTACTTTGGTTTAATTTAACCGGTTGCGTCTGCTTTACCGTTTACGGCGTAATGATACAAGTATGGCCAGTGGCACTCACCAATGGCCTTTTAGCGGTGGTAAATATATATCACTTGTATAAGTCTACACCGTACCAAGTAACGCGCTGTCTAAGCGCGATTGATTATGGGTGTTGGTAGACTAGGTTGCCTGCCAGCCAAGTTTGCAACACCTCGATGTCGTCAATTTCAGCACTTGGAACAGCAAAATAATCTCTATCGATTAAGATAAAATCAGCCCACTTACCTTGTTCTAAACTACCCACTTTATGTTCTTGAAATGCCGCGTAAGCAGCATCAAGCGTAAAAGCGATGAGTGCTTGTTCCTTACTTAACTGTTCTTGGGCGCGCCAGCCGCCATCGGGTTGTTGTGTGCGAGACATCCGAGTTACGGCTGCGTATAGTCCGTGAAATGGATTTGCCAATTCCACTGGAAAGTCTGAGCCTGCGGCGATTTTACTGCCTTGTTTTAAAAATGTTTGCCATGCGTAAGCGCCACGTAATTGTTTTCCATCTAAACGTTTTTCTGCCATATGCATATCAGAGGTTGCATGCACCGGTTGCATGGATGGGATGATGGCCAGTTGTTTGAAACGGGGGATATCATCTGGGTGCACAATCTGCGCATGCTCTATTCTATTACGCAGTAATTTACCGCCGACTTGCTTAAACATGTTCTCGTAGCTATCGAGTACAATTCGGTTGGCTCTGTCACCAATGGCATGGGTGTGCGCGCTATAGCCGCTTTTGAATGCTTGTTTAAGAAGGCTTTCTAACTGGTTTTGCGTCTCCAGCATGAGGCCTTTGTAGTTGGGTCTATCGTGGTAGTCATCAAGCAAAGCTGCGCCACGACTTCCCAAAGCGCCATCGGCATAAATTTTAATACTACGAATGAGGAGCATGTCATCTTTTTCTTTGATCACTCCCTGTTTTAACATTTGTGGTAAGTGTGTATCGGTGGCACTGAGCATGGCATAAATTCTAACAGGAAGCGCTTGTTGCTGAGCGCGCGCTTGATAAAGCTGCCACGTATCAAACTCTATGCCAGCGTCATGCGCTGAAGTAATGCCTAAACTGAGCAAGTGTTCCCCTGCTTTATTTAATGCGCGTTGTCTCGCGGTATCGGATTGTGGAGGAATATGGCTTTTTATGAGCTGTTCAGCTTTGTCAATAAATACGCCACTTGGCGCTTTATTCGCAAGCCTAATAATTTCACCGCCTTCAGGCGCTTGAATCTTATTGTCGATGCCAGCCAGTGCCATAGCTTTGCTATTGACCCATATAGCATGGCCATCAACGCGAGTAAGGACAACAGGGCGATCATTGACATATTTATCTAAGTCTTTAGCCGTTGGAAATTGTTTGTTTGGCCACAAAGTTTGATCCCAGCCTCGGCCAATAAGCCATCCATCTGGCGTTTGCTTGGCATATGCTTGCAGTTTTTCACCAACGGCTTGGATCGATTCGCTTCCGCGTACATCCAAGCGCAGCAAGTTATTACCCAAGCCGATTACGTGACCATGGGCATCGATAAGGCCAGGTAGCATGGTTTTACCTTGGCCATCGATTTTAGTCGCTTTAGGAAATTGCGCCAAAATAGAGTCATCACCGATTTTGACCACCTTACCATTTTTGAATACCAAGGTTGAAAATGAGTCTATATTCCCTTGTAGTGTTGGGGTGTAACCTTTGACGTTAAATATGGCGGTTGTTTGTGCTTGCGTAATAGCACTGAGAAAAAGCACCGCACAGGCTAGAGCTTTCATTGTGTTGTCCCTGTTTGTTATTATGCTGAAGATTTCACAATAACTTAGTTTGATTACTATCTCAAACTAATGAATCTTAAGCTCTTTTGTTTTTAAATAGGGAACTTTTATGCAGTTATTTATGGTGTATTTAGGGGGACGAGTCACAGGCTGTCACATAGAAATGCACGACGTTCGTTTTGTCATAGGGGAAAAAATAGAAGATTGCTATCAGAAGTTGAAAGCGCAATGGGTGGGTGACAAAGCAAATGTGCATATGGACTCCTATGTTGTGATAAAACACGCGGATGGATTTGACGTGAAACTTGTCCACGAAAAACCAGCAACACCACATAAGCTTTATTTTGTGAATATGGGCGCGTATGTGCCTGAGCGTTTGGCCGAGCAACATGATTTTGCGTTGTTTGTGGCTAAAGATGAATTTGAAGCCAAAGAAAAAGCGAAGCAAGCGCTGCTTGGCGGGATGAGTCACTTACACAAAGATAATTTGCATGATGTGGATGATTGTTTTGCGATTGATTTGTTAGACGAGCAGTACTTCATCGAACTAACGCCCAGCGGTAATACGCAAGAAATCAAACCAGATTGGTTTGGCTATCACATTCTTTAAGGCGAAAAGGCATTTATTCTTGTTTATCAGCCTTAATGGCTAACTTGATGGCAACCAACACAATCGCAAACATAATAAATGGTAAGGCTGCCAACGCGTATTTTGCAACGTGACTATCTTGGTAATTAGGTTGCAAGATAAAGTGACCACCAATACACAACAAGATAGTCACAAAAAGCAAAGGAAGCATGATCAACTCTTTACGTTTGGAGTGTGCTTTCATTGTTGTTCCTCATTTCAATTGGCAGACGTTAGATAAATGAGTTTGCCTTGTTACCACATTTAAAATATTGATACCGATCACGTTGCAGCGATTCGTGTCGTTGCTTAACTCATTGCGGCGCGATTTTAGCATCGACTGAAGTGATGAACAAAATTAACTTGTGCTATTTATTGTCTTTGTTATAACGGTTTTTTTATCTGTGAGAATGAGTAATGGCACAACAGACAATTGTTATAAAACTGGGCACGAGTGTATTAACCGCAGGTGAGATACATTTAAACAAACCCAGAATGGTAGAATTGGTACGCCAGTGTGCGGCGCTCAAAAAACAAGGCCATCAAATTGTTTTAGTTTCCAGTGGTGCCGTTGCGGCCGGTCGCTCACAGTTAGCAAAGCCTTGTGGTGACTCAATCTCTGAAAAACAAATGCTCGCCGCGATTGGGCAAGGGCAACTGATCCATCTTTGGCAAACGTTATTTGCATTGTATGACATTCCCGTCGCGCAAATGCTCCTTACCCGGGCCGACGTAGAACATCGAGAGCGCTATCTCACCGCCAGAGATACACTCACGCAATTGCTCAAGCATCAAGTTGTGCCCATCATCAACGAGAATGATGCGGTCGCAACCGCCGAAATAAAAGTAGGTGATAATGATAATTTATCAGCAATGGTGGCGATTTTAGCAAACGCCAGCAAACTCGTTTTGCTAACCGATCAAGTGGGCTTGTTTACAGCCGATCCCCGCACCAATCCACAAGCCGAGCTGATTTCTCAAGTACACAAAATTGATGATGATTTACGGGCTCTGGCTGGGGGCAGTGGTACATCTTTAGGCACAGGTGGAATGGCAACCAAACTTCAAGCCGCTGACATTGCTCAACGTGCAGGCATTGAAACGGTCATCGCCAAGGGGAGTGAAGCCGATATCATTCTGAAAGTTATGAATAAAGAAGCGCAAAGCACCACCTTTATGCGATTTGATGCCCCCTTGGAAGGACGTAAAAAGTGGTTATTGTCTGCACCTAAATCAACCGGCACTATCACTGTGGATGACGGAGCCTGTGAGGCGTTGGTTACGCAAGGTGCTAGCCTACTCGCCAAAGGGATCACTTACGTCGCAGGAAGTTTTACGCGCGGTGATTTGGTGAGTGTGATCAACAAACAAGGGCAGTTGGTTGCAAAAGGACTATGTTGTTTTTCGGATGACGAGCTACAAGCGATTAAAGGTCACCATAGTTCACAAATTGCCGAAGCGCTAGGCTATCAAGCATCAAACGTTGTTGTTCATCGTGATGATATGGTTTTGTTTTAAGCGACAGTTTAGCTTAAGTTTTCATGCAAAATGAGTGAGTTAGTCTAAACTTTAGTCAAGTTCATTGACATGAATAAGGAAGAGAATGAAAAAGCGCTCATCATGTGGTTATGAGTGGACGCTCCAACTCATTTCGCAAAATAATGATAACCTGCTAGACAGTTGCTTAAGTGCTATCTTGAGTGACTTGCTCCGCGAAGAAGGCGTTTTTAGTCTGTACTTCAGTAAAAGTTTATCAATAAAACAAGTGCCTTGCTTAATGCTGAGTAATTACAATCAGTTTTATGATGACGATAATTTACAAGAGATACCGGAGCAGGAGGTTGTCGCTTTAGTTGAGCGTTTAGCGAAGCTTAATCATGATGTAGAAATGTTATTTTTGTCTGACCGACAAGTTATACCTATTCGTTATCAAGGTCTTGTACTTGGCTTTTTAGAGCTTCATATTAAACAGCTCCTTCCTACCAACATCATCAGTGTTTTAATGCATGTGCTGAATGTGTATGTTCATCAACTTGCCACCCTACATTATGCGCGCGTCGACCCCATGACCCAGCTATTAAATCGTCAGACATTTGATGAAAAAGTGATGGATATTGTCTCGGGTAACGAATCTTGGTTTAAGCGTAAGGAAAATAAAGTTAGAACATGGTATATAGGTATGGCTGATATCGATTTATTTAAAAAAGTAAATGATAGCTATGGCCATGTTATTGGGGATGAAGTCATCTTATTGGTTGCTCAATTACTTAAAAGCAGCTTTCGCGCTGAGGATTATATTTTCAGATATGGTGGCGAAGAATTCGCTATTTTGTTTCCATGTGATGATGAAGATGCGGCTTGGAGTATGCTTGATCGTGTTCGTGAGACAATCGCATCAACTCGGTTTCCACAGGTGAAAAATGTGACAATCAGCATTGGATTTGCGCAGCTAAAAGATGCAGCTCAGGTCACACAGTTTGTGAACAAAGCGGATAAAGCGCTTTATCATTCAAAACAACTTGGACGCAACAGAGTAACTGCTTATTCAAGCATTCAAGATGACCCCAATAATCCTTATTCAGATGATATTGAAATATTCTAGCTTGTGATAATATCGCGCCCAATGAAAAATAATTGTTGGGAGCAAGCATGAAGTTTGTACGTTGGTTTTTGGGTCGCATTATCTTGTTGTTAGATTTTATTTTTACACCTCGTAGTAAAAAGCGTCCGTCTGAAGAGCAAGTTAAGTTAGATAAACAAACTGATCAGCTGAAACTATATCAATTCAAAGCATGCCCTTTCTGCGTAAAAGTGCGCAGAGCTATTAAGCGTGAAGGCTTAAACATTGAAGTGCGTGATGCGAAAAACAACGCACAATATCGTCAAGAGCTTGCTGAACAAGGCGGAAAAGTGAAAGTGCCGTGTTTACGTATTGAAGAGGGCAGTACTGTTACTTGGTTGTATGAATCAAGTGATATTGTGAGCTACCTACAACAGCTTGATAAAGCAGCCTAATTAAAGGCGTTGAAACGCACTCGAGCGTTCCAGTTACAGGGCGATTGTGCTAGCATAACCGCCCATCATCTATTGTCAGAAATTTAAAGAGAAACACCATGACTATCCGTACTCGTGTTGCCCCATCACCAACGGGTGATCCGCATTTAGGTACCGCATATATTGCCCTATTTAACTACTGTTTTGCTAAACAGCAAGGTGGTGAGTTTGTGTTACGTATTGAAGATACTGACCAAGTGCGTAGTACACCAGAATCTGAACAAGCGATTATGGATAGCCTACGTTGGTTAGGTCTTAACTGGGATCATGGTCCTGATGTGGGTGGTGAATTCGGTCCTTATCGTCAATCTGAACGCAGTGAACTTTATAAAAAATATGCGCACCAGTTAGTTGATCAAGGTAAAGCATTTTACTGCTTCGCAACAGCGCAAGAGCTGGATGAAATGCGTGAGCAGCAAATGGCGGAAGGCTTACGTCCAAAATACGACGGTCGTGGTTTATTGCTAAGTGAAGAAGAAGTTAAAGCAAATCTTACAGCAGGTAAGCCGTATGTGATCCGTATGAACATCCCAAGCGAGGGCACATTTAAGTTTAACGATTATCTTCGTGGTGACATTGAGATCCCGTGGGAAAACGTAGACATGCAGGTTCTGCTTAAAGCGGATGGTTTCCCAACGTACTTCTTAGCGAACGTAGTGGATGATCATCATATGCAGATCAGCCACATTTTCCGTGGCGAAGAATGGATCAACTCCGCGCCTAAATTATTAAAGTTGTATGAAGACTTTGGTTGGGAAGCGCCGGTACTGGGTCACTTACCACTGTTACGAAACCCAGATAAATCAAAGCTATCAAAGCGTAAGAACCCAACATCGATTAACTACTACAAAGAAATAGGCTTTTTACCAGAGGCAGTATTAAACTACCTTGGCCGCATGGGTTGGTCGATGCCGGATGAGCGTGAGAAGTTTACATTATCAGAGATGATCGAACACTTTGACATGAAGCGTGTATCTTTAGGTGGTCCAGTATTTGATGTAGACAAATTAAGTTGGTTGAATGGCCTGTGGATCCGTGAAAACTTAACCGACGAAGAGCTGATCCAGCGCTTTGTTGATTGGAAGTTTAACGCGCAAACATTGAGCCGTATTTTACCTGAAGCGAAAACGCGCATTAATACTCTGTCTGACCTAGTTGACCTTGCTGGGCACTTTGTAGCTGGTTTGCCTGAATATGATCCTACCCTTTTAACGGCGGGTAAGGCGGATGAAGAGACTGTTCGTCAAGCGCTGCAGTTCTTTATTTGGCAATTGGAAGGGCTACGCACTTGGAATAAATCAGAGATTTTTGCAATTGCAAAGGCTGTTGCCACGTTCCATGAGTTGAAAATCAAAGATTTCCTAGAGCCAATTTTCGTTGCGATTACCGGTAAGCAATCTTCTACATCGGTGATTGATGCGATGGAGATTTTAGGTTCAGATTTATCTCGTGCTCGTTTACGTGTTGCACTTGCGCACATTGGCGTATCGAAAAAGCAAGCGAAAAAGCTTGAAAAAGCATACCGCGAATACACAGAATCTTAAGTCATCTTTATGATTTATAAAAAGAAAAGCCGCACATTTCAATGTGCGGCTTTTTATTTTGCATAAAAATCAACAGATATGACCTCTCTTTAGTCATATTCTGCTAACATAGCTCGGTTTTATAGTCGTGAAAGAAAAGGTTTATGTTAAGTCAATTTTTCCAACAAGATGGTGAGTGTGTCGTGATCAGTCGCGAGCAGGGCAGTGAATTTGCAAAGCGCGTTGCGGACGATTTCAACCCGTTACATGACATCGATGCGAAGAAGTTTTGTGTGCCGGGGGATTTACTTTTCTCTCTTGTACTTGCACGTTACGGTGTAAGTGAAAATATGCATTTTACTTTTTCTGGTATGGTGGATGAAACATCAAAGCTGGAATTCCCAGAAGATGCGCCAGAGTTTGATGTGACCTCTGATGGCAAAGTGATGTTGTCTGTGAAGCAACATGGCGCAAATAACAAATGCCCAAGCTTGGTAGAAAGTTTAACGAAAAACTACGTTGAATTCTCAGGCATGACTTTCCCACATGTGATCATTCCATTGATGGGGGAGCAAGAGGTGATGATCAACCCAGCTCGCCCAATGGTGATTTACGAGTCAATGGCTATTCATCTGGATACATTGGATGTTAAAACCTTAGAACTAGAGGCGGATAAGCCAGAGTTCAGCTTTGAAGGCAAGCGTGGCAAAATCATCTTGCGCTTTAATTTACTTAGCGAGGGCCAAAAGGTGGGCCGCGGTGAAAAGCATATGCTGGTATCTGGTATTCGAGAATATTGTCAGCAAATGGTTGATGACCTCATTGAGTATTATAACAATCGTAAGGCAACACTTTAGTTTGTAAGGTATAGCGCGCATCCCCTGCGCGCTTTTGTTATACTGACTGCATTAATATTTATTAGTCAGTTTAATCATGTCTTTTGCCGCTCTTTCGCTTATTGAACCACTTAACAAAGCTCTAGCAACTCTTAATTTTGATACACCCACGCCGATCCAACAGCAAAGTATTCCGTTGGTGCTAGCGGGTCATGATGTTGTTGCAACTGCACAAACGGGCACGGGTAAAACGGCGGCATTTATGTTGCCCATTTTACAAAAACTGAGTGCTTCAGAGGCGCAACAAGGGGTCGCAAGGGCATTGGTTATTACCCCCACGCGCGAGTTGGCACAGCAAGTGGCAAAAAGCACGCAAAGCTACGCGCAGTTCACCTCATTGAAAGTGGCTTGTTTGTATGGGGGCGCGAATATTGGTCCTCAAGAAAAAGCGTTGAAAGCGGGTGTTGATGTTGTTGCGGCAACGCCTGGGCGTTTAATAGATCACCTGATCAAAGGCACATTATCGCTGGAAAATGTCACACATCTTGTGTTTGATGAAGCGGATCGCATTTTGGATATGGGCTTTATCGGTGAAATAAAGCGCATCATGCGCCGTTTACCTGCCGAGCGTCAGACGTTACTGTTTTCAGCAACCATCGATGATCAAGTACAAAGCTTGGTTAAGCAGTGGCTTAAAGAGCCTAAGCGCATTTCGGTTGATAAACAAAACAGTGCAGCACAAAAAATTGGGCAAACTTTTTATGCAGTGGATGAAGACAGAAAACGTGAGTTGATGTCGCATCTCATTGGTAAAAACAACTGGCAGCAGGTGTTGATCTTTACGCGTACGAAAAATATGGCAGATAACTTAGCCAAAGAATTGAATAAAGATGGCTTAGCCACGTTGGCGATCCATGGAGATAAATCTCAAGGGGCAAGAGACAAAGCGCTGAGCCAATTTAAAGAGGGTAAAACCCGTGTACTTGTTGCCACAGATGTGGCTGCACGAGGCATCGACATTGTTGATTTGGATTATGTGATCAACGCAGAGTTACCTTATGTTGCTGAAGACTACGTGCATCGTATTGGCCGTACCGGACGCGCGGGTAAAACAGGACATGCTATTTCATTGGTGAGTATTGATGAGCAATGGCTATTAGAAGAGATTGAAGTGCTGTTAGATGAGCGCTTAACACCCCAGTGGTTGCCGGGTTATGAACCTGATTTAACCAAAGAGCCTAAAGATAATCGCAAAAATACCAATAAAGCACGTAAGCAACGAGATAAAAAGCGCGTCATGAACAAGCGCTCATCACGCAGGCGTTAGACAATGAATTAAAAGTAAAAAAGCACCACTTGGTGCTTTTTTGCGCTTTACTTGGTGGCGCTATGCGATTTGTTTTTCTGCGAGCGTGAGTTCCATGGTTGCTTTAAGTAATCGGTATAGGTTGATGGACGCATCAATCTCTTCTTTTCGATTAGTTAAACTCTCAATGTTCAGGCCTAATGGCACGTCTAAATGCGCACAATTTTTTAAGATTAAATCTAAGTTTTCACGGCACACTCTAATCGACTCGCTAAGTGAGTTTTGTGCATCGAGTATGCGCCATCTAGTAGCCTCTGGTACTGAGATCCCTAGCCACTCCATAAACTCAAGTGTTTTTTCACCACCGCATGGTGTAAAGGTCAAAATAATGCGCTTTGGCGCAATACCTTGTTGGCGGCATGAGCGAGCATAGCTGGTGATCAGATCAACAGTCGCTTGCGCGTTGTAAACTGCCTGAGAGATAAAAAATTCGCAGCCTTGTGCGGTCTTATCAAGCAACCTTTCATGTTCATTACGTTTGTTAGCATGACGTTCTGCGATGGTCACGCCACCTAGAAAAAACTCATCCTGACGCGCCGATAGTGTTTGATATGCATCAGCTAAGTTTAGTTTGATATCTCCCGCTGAAGATGGACTACCAACGAGCACTAGGTTTTTAAGGCCATATTCGTTTTTGGTTTGGTCAAGCCAGTTATTGAACTCAGCAGCTTCACGCTGTGCGACGCTTTTATAGGTGATGACATCTAAATCTGACAGTTGTTTGATTAATTGACTGTATTCGCACGGATCCACGGTATGTTTGAACGGAAACGGCCTAGGTACTTGAGTTCGGCTGCTTTCATCTTGAATGTCATAGATAACTACACCGTCATACTCAATCTCGTGTAAACGACCAAGTAGTTTATTCGCGATGGTTTCGAGCTTGGCTTTATCTGTGCCGATTTTTGGTGGTGTGGTACCAATCAAATAAACCCCTTGTTTAGGGTCTAATATTTTCTCTTGTAGTGATAATGCCATGGTCCTCATTCCCAGCCCGGTATCTGTTCTTGGGTATAATATAGCAGCCATTTAGACGTCTAGATAGATCTTTTTTCTTGAAAGTTACTCAATAACTATGAATTTTATTCAGGTTAGTGGCTGGGGGATTGATAAATATGATTATATTTTCTTACATTATTTTTATCTGTCACATGGTTGTGAGCACTCAATTTATTGCATAATGACAGTGATAAAAGGCTGCTCTTGCTGAGCATTGTCATACATAACTAATAACTTATTCAGGGAACACTATGAAATTTAAATTACTCGCAACGAGTCTTGCAGTAACCCTCGCGCTAACTGGATGTGTCAGTAATAGTGTGCAACACACAACATCGGCGCAATCAGCTCAAACAAATAACAAAGTATTTTCTCAAGATTACCTATTAGAAGAGTTAGATAACGGGTTACGCGTGATGGTGGTGAAAACTGATTACCCTGATGTGGTGTCAGTACAGATCCCGGTATCCGTTGGTTCAAGAAATGAAGTTGAAAAAGGTAAAACGGGTTTTGCTCACTTTTTTGAACATATGATGTTTAAAGGTTCTGAAAAGTACCCACAAGATGTGTATGCGGATATTTTGAAAAACTCTGGTGTAGATAACCGCGCGTACACGACGAACGACTACACAAACTATTACCTGAGTTTCTCAAAACAACATCTAAACAAAGTACTAGAAATTGAAGCGGATATTTTTCAAAACCTGACTTATACAGAAGCGCAATTTCGCACCGAAGCGCTGACAGTAAAAGGTGAGTATTTAAAAAACAACGCCAACCCAATACGCCAGTTACTGACTACTGTCAGGGAAGAAGCGTTCGAAAAGCACACTTATAAGCATACGACGATGGGCTTTTTTGAAGACATCGAAGCGATGCCAGATCAAATGAATTACGGTAAAACCTTCTTTGAGCGTTTCTATCACCCTGAATATGTTTCATTGGTGATTGTCGGTGATGTAGATCCAAAAGAAACCATGGAAATGGTGAAGCAGCATTGGGGCAGTTGGAAAAAAGGCGACTATGTTGCTGATATCCCTAAAGAGCCTAAACAACAAGCGCCTAAATATGTGCATAAGCAATCGGAAGGTCTACCGGGTCACTGGTTACTTGTCTCATACAAAGGCACAGCGTGGCAGCCTACGCGTAAAGACCGTGCTGCACTGGATCTGATCTCAGACCTTTATTTCTCTGAAAACTCAGAATTATATCAAAAGCTGGTTGTAGACCAACAAATCGCAAGCCAAATGTTCACTTATAATCCTGAGACAAAAGATCCCGGTTTGTTACATGTGTTTGTGAAAGTTGAAAATGAGCAAGATCTCGCGGTTGTGCGTGATGCGATTAATGAAACGTACGCGAAAGCACGCACTGAGTTGGTTGATGCAGAGAAGTTGGCAGCGCTGAAATCAAACCGTAAATACTCGTTTATTAATAACTTAGACTCTTCCCAAGCGATTGCTTCGACACTCGCTCAATACATGCACTTTGAGCGTGATCCTGAGGTGATCAATCAGTTGTACGCAACCGCTGATGCCGTGACGGCCGAAGATATCCGTGACATCGCCAATAAGTATTTTGTGGATGAGAGCCGCAGTACAGTCACTATGTCTGCGCTGGAATCGGTATCTGGATTTGATAAAGAAGTATCACTCACTGAGCTGGTAGCAAAAGCAAATAAACCGGCAGAACGTCACTTTAACGTGTTGGATAAAACCAATAACTCGCCACTGATCGACGTTAACTTGCTCTTCTATACGGGCGCAGCTGCTGATCCTGCGGGTAAAAAAGGTCTCGCTGCCATGACTGGCGCGATGATCGCAAAGGGCGGGTCGCAAAATAAAACGTACAAAGAAATTCAAAAAGCACTCTATCCGATTTCGGGTACTTTTAATTATCAAATCGATAAAGAGATGTTATCTCTGCGCGGCCGTGTGCATAAAGACAATGCCCAGCAATGGTATAGCTTAATCAGTGAACAACTGTTGGAGCCTGGGTTTAGAGAAGATGACTTCAAGCGTTTGAAAAAAGAAATGTTGGATGCCATTAAAGCGAGCTTAAAATCGTCAAACGATGAAGAGCTTGGCAAAGAAGTGCTTTATCACAAGTTATATCAAGGTCACCCCTATGAAAGCTACAACCTAGGTGACTTGTCAGACCTTGAGTCATTAACGTTGGATGACGTGAAGTCGTTCTACCAGCAGCAGTTCACACAAGCGAAACTCAATGTGGGTATTACAGGGGCGATGCCAAAAGAAGTTAAGGCACAGCTTTTTGCTGATTTATCTGCTTTACCGAAAGGGGAAGAGTCTCGTTTAGCTATTCCTGATGCGCCAGAACTAAAAGGTCATCACGCGACAATCGTTGAGAAAAGCGCGAAATCAACCGCGGTTTCTTTTGGTTTCCCAATTGATACTATCCGTAGCAGCAAAGACTGGACGGCCCTTTGGCTTGTTCGCTCTTACTTTGGTGAGCATAGAAATTCGAATAGTTACCTTTATCAGCGTATCCGTGAAACACGAGGTATGAACTATGGTGATTACGCGTACATTGAATACTTCCCGCGTGGCATGTTCCAAACACAACCTGATGCTAACTTAGGTCGTTCTGAGCAAATTTTCCAAGTATGGCTGCGTCCATTACGTTCGAACAATGACGCACATTTTGCAACGCGCGTTGCACTGTACGAGCTAGACAAATTGATCTCTGACGGTATGAGTGAGCAAGACTTTACGGCAACACGTAACTTCCTGACCAATTATGTGGCACAGCTAGTAGCAAGCCAAGACCGTCAGCTAGGTTATGCGATGGATAGTCAATTCTACAATATTGATAATTTTGCCGATTATGTGCGTTCGCAATTGGCGAGCTTAAGCGTAGAAGACGTAAACCGTGTTATTAGTGAAAACCTGCAAACAGATAACATTCAGTATGTATTTGTAACGGGTGATGGCAAAGATATGCAACAACGTTTAGCCAGTGAAACACCGTCTCCGTTAAAGTACAACTCTGAAAAACCAGCAGAGCTGCTTGATGAAGATAAGCAAATAGCGACTTATAAACTCAATATTCCTAAGAAAAACATTGAACTACTCGACGTGAAATCTGTATTCGAGTAAATAAAATCGATGTGTAAACAAAGCCGCGCACTGCGCGGCTTTTTGATAGCTACAACTTTCTTGTTCGTGAATTGCACAACAAATAGCGCTTTGTTATAACTAATTACAATATTGTTCTTTTTTACAGGTAACACTGGCGGTGTTTTCTGGTTAGAATTCTAGGTGTCTATATGAATCAAGGAACTACTATGCGTCATGAAATATGGCAACAGCTTCGCACTGAAGCAAAAGAGTTAGTTAACCACGAGCCTTTGTTAGCTAGCCATGTCTATTCAAGTGTGCTTAATCATGAATGTTTAGGTGCCGCATTGAGCTTTATTGTGGCAAATAAGCTAGCTGACGCTGTAGTATCGGCGTTTACTATTCGCGAATTGTTTGATCAAGCCTTTGTGGATTGCGATCATATGCTCACCCATGTTGCATATGATATTAAGGCGGTAAAAGATCGAGATCCCGCGGCCGATAGCTACCTGACCGTTATTCTTAATTTGAAAGGCTTCCATGCCATTCAAGCGCACCGCTTAGCGCATTGTTTATGGCGTCAAAATAGAAAAGAACTTGCTCGCTTTATTCAAAGCAGAACGTCGGAAGTATTTGGCGTGGATATACACCCAGCGTGTAAAGTTGGTCATGGCATCATGTTTGACCATGCAACCGGCATTGTGATTGGTGAAACCGCACTGATAGAAGATAACGTCTCTATTTTGCAATCAGTGACGCTAGGCGGTACCGGTAATGAGCAAGGGGATCGTCACCCGAAAATTCGTGCAGGCGTACTTATTGGCGCAGGCGCTAAAGTTTTGGGCAATATCGAAGTCGGCGAAGGGGCGAGAATTGGTGCGGGTTCCGTAGTTTTAAGCCCTGTAGCACCGCATACAACGGTGGTAGGGATCCCGGCCAAAGTTGTGGGTAAGCCTTGCAGTCCTTGTCCGGCTGAAAGTATGAACCAAAACTTTTTGGACGACAGTACTGATGCTGAAAATGAATCGCATACCAGCGCAATGATTTAGGGTTTATTATGCGAGGGCTAGCATTGCTGATACTTGTTTTGTTGGCCTTTGCATCCGGTATCGTTGCGGAACGTTTGTGGTTGAGTGCTTTATTTAATGAACCTCAAGTTATTGTTCAATCACAGCCACCCCATGCACTCTCTTTACCACCACAGATCCCATATACAGAAGAGGGCAGTCGTACTACAGCGCCTTCAAACAAAGGTGGCGCGGTAGAAGATACAGTGTCTGCAGTACAGCAAAACCTCGCTCGCTTGGAGCTAGAAAACCGCAAACTTAAACAACAACTTGAAGCTCAACGCAAACCTCTTGAGCCAGATTTAAACTTGCCAAATACAGATTTAAATTCGTTGTTAACACATCAATATGAGCAAGAAGACATTAGAGCCCCTTGGGCAGATGAAGTCGAATTACAAATTGCTGACTTTTTATATCAAAATAATTTCAGCCATCTTGTTGAGTTACGTCATTACGGCTGTAAGCAAACGGTATGTAAGGTCGAAATGGTACCGCTGGGAAACGCAGAAAACTTTGATCACAGTACTTGGGAATTAGTCCGTAGCAAAGTATTTAAACAAAGTTGGTACAAGTACTTTTCCGTTGCGACTTCCAGCAGTAACGACGCGCGTATGGTGATGTTACTCAGCACACGCCAAACGAAAGACTAATTGCCCTAATAATTTGGTTTTAATTCAATTACTTGTGAATGTATCTCACCATCATGTAATTGCGTAACAAGCGTGTTTTGTGCCGTAATTTGGTTAATTGACTTTATTACATGATCTTTTTGTTTGGTGATGCTGTAGCCTCTTGAAAGCACATTGAGGGGGCTAATACTGTCTAGCCGTGCGGCACATAAAGCCAGCGCACTTTGTCTTTTTTGCTGCTGTTTCTGCATTGCTTGCAATAACGCGTTTTTCAAATATTTTATTTGTTGTTCGCTGTCAGTCAGGCGCTTTTTTGGGTGCTGGTGGCCAAGGCGTTGTTGCATGAGCATCAGGGTGTTGTTTCGTTTTGCGTTTAATTGTAGGTAAGCGCGCGCGAGTCTGTTTATAAGTTCATCGATGCGTTGTTGTTGCTGAAAAAGCTGGTTTTCAGGGTGCTGTAGTTTGAGCCTTTGCTCCAAAGACGCACAGTAGTTTTTTGCATGCTTGATAGCTTGTAGTGCTTGAGTCGCCAAGGTGCGTTTATATTGCGCTAGATGTTGTGCAAGCGCTTGCTGATCTGGGCTCACTAACTCCGCGGCGGCAGAAGGGGTTGCCGCTCGAATATCGGCCACATAATCACTCATGGTGGTGTCAATTTCATGGCCTACGGCGCTTATTACAGGCAAAGTACTTGCAAAAATGGCGCGGGCAAGCTGTTCTTCATTGAAGCACCATAAATCTTCTAAGGAGCCGCCACCACGACCAAGAATAATGACATCCACTTCGGCCCTTAGGTTGGCCAACTGCAGTTTTTCGATAAGTTGCAGGTGCGCTTCTTTACCTTGTACTTGAGCAGGGTAGATGATGACTTCTAGTTGCGGTGCTCGGCGTTTTAAAACGGTCAATATGTCCTTGATGGCTGCGCCCGTGGCAGAGGTGATCACACCCACTTTATTGATGTTTGCTGGTAACGGTTTTTTATGGGCGCTACTGAATAACCCTTCCGCAGCTAAGCGCATTTTGAGTTCATCAAACTGTTGTTTCAACAAGCCTTCTCCTGCAGGCTGCATTTGCTCAACAATCAGCTGATAATCGCCTCTTGGCTCGTAAACGGATACACGCGCTTGCACTTCCACTTGTGCACCATTGGTGGGGCGGTACTGGCAATAGCGATTGTTACCTCGCCACATGGCAGCTTTAACTTGGGCTTTGTCATCTTTTAACGAAAAGTACCAATGTCCTGAAGCGGGCGCGACAAAATTGGAAATTTCTCCGGTTAAGCGAATTGATGCAAAACCTTGCTCTAAAATGGCACGAATTTCCCTGTTTAGTCGTGAAACTGTATAAGTTGCGTTCGCTGAAGATGCAAAGCTGTTCAATGACATAAGTCGCTCCATAAAAAATTCACGGTTACTTTATCATATTTTTTGATAAATTTTATTTACTCGCATAAGGAACGCTGATAAAATTTCGCCGCAATTCCTTATACTCAGTTCCAATTGAGAGAAACCGCAACCATGCTAAGAATTGCAAAAGAAGCCCTAACCTTTGATGATGTGCTACTCGTTCCAGCACATTCTACTGTTTTACCTCATACAGCAAATCTATCAACGCGATTGACGCGTGGTATTAACTTAAACCTGCCTTTGGTATCTGCATCTATGGATACAGTGACTGAAGCTCGCCTTGCTATTGCGCTTGCGCAAGAAGGTGGTATCGGGTTTATCCATAAAAACATGACGATTGAAGAGCAAGCACGCAACGTACGCAAAGTAAAAGCATACGAAGCGGGTATTGTTACTTTTCCAGTTACCGTTTCTGCTGATTTAACTATTGCACAAGCAAATGCATTAGCAGAAGAAAAAGGTTTTTCAGGTTTCCCAGTAACAGGCGCTGATAACCAACTAGAAGGGATTGTAACAAGTCGTGATATGCGTTTTGAAACTAAGCTGGATCAGCCTGTTTCAACCGTAATGACGACAAAAGAAAACCTAGTGACGGTGAAAGAAGGTGCATCTCGTGAGGAGATTTTGGGCCTGATGCACGAACACCGCATTGAGAAAATTCTAGTGGTTGATGATGCGTTTAAACTCAAAGGCATGATCACAGTAAAAGATTACCAAAAAGCACAAGAAAAGCCGAACGCATGTAAAGACGAGCAAGGCCGTTTACGTGTTGGTGCTGCGGTTGGTGTTGGTCCTGGCACTGATGAGCGTATTGCGGCATTGGTTGCGTCTGGTGTTGATGTATTGTTGATTGATACATCTCACGGTCACTCTCAAGGTGTAATTGACCGTGTTAAAGCAACACGTGAAGCATACCCTGATTTACAAATCGTAGCGGGTAATGTCGCTACAGCTGAAGGTGCAATTGCACTAGCTGATGCCGGTGTTGACGCGGTTAAAGTGGGGATTGGCCCAGGTTCAATCTGTACGACACGTATCGTAACTGGTTGTGGTGTGCCTCAGATCACCGCGATTTCTGATGCAGTTGAAGGCTTAAAAGGCCGCGATATTCCAGTGATTGCTGATGGTGGTATCCGTTTCTCTGGTGATATCGTAAAAGCCTTGGTAGCAGGTGCATCATGTGTGATGGTGGGTTCAATGCTTGCGGGTACCGAAGAAGCACCGGGCGAAGTTGAACTATACCAAGGCCGTTACTACAAATCTTACCGTGGTATGGGGTCTTTAGGTGCAATGAATCAAAAAGAAGGTTCATCTGACCGTTACTTCCAAAAATCAAACCAAGCTGACAAGCTTGTACCGGAAGGCATTGAAGGTCGCGTTGCTTACAAAGGTCCAATTGCGACGATTATTCACCAGCAGGTGGGTGGTATCCGCAGTGCAATGGGCTTAACAGGCTGTGCCACCATTGAAGAGCTAAATACGAAACCGCAGTTTGTACGTGTCACATCTGCGGGTATGGGTGAGTCTCACGTTCACGACGTGCAGATCACCAAAGAAGCCCCTAACTACCGCTTGGGCTAACATCAAAACGGGGCTAGCGTTTGCTGGCCCTTCTTAATTTTAAGTAAAGCGGCATTTTATGCTTTACTGAATTAGTCGTTTACTAACTAACGAGATTATCAATGAGCAAAGATATCCACGATTCCCGCATTTTGATCTTAGACTTTGGTTCGCAATATACACAGTTAATCGCACGTCGTATCCGTGAGATTGGTGTGTACTGTGAGCTTTGGGCTTGGGACGTTACCGAAGAGCAGATCCGTGAATTCAATCCGCAGGGTATTATTCTTTCTGGTGGCCCTGAGTCAACCACGTTAGAAAATAGCCCAAGAGCACCAGAGTACGTGTTTAATGCGGGTGTGCCAGTATTAGGTGTTTGTTACGGTATGCAAACCATGGCAATGCAGTTAGGTGGATTAGTACATAGCTCAGATAAAAAAGAATTTGGCTATGCGCGCGTTGAAAAAGTTGGCAACTGTAAGTTGTTTGACCAAATTCAAGACCATATTGAAGATGGTGCAGATTTCTTAGACGTGTGGATGAGCCACGGCGATAAAGTGGTTGAAATTCCAGAGACGTTCGTCACGACAGCTAAAACGGATACTTGCCCACATGCAGCGATGTCATGGGAAGAAAAGCGTTTTTACGGTGTTCAATTCCACCCTGAAGTAACGCACACACAGCAAGGTCAGCGTTTGTTAGAGCGCTTTGTGATTGACATTTGTGGCTGTGAAAAACTGTGGACGCCTGCGCAAATTATCGAAGATGCAGTTGCTCGTATTAAAGAGCAAGTGGGTGATGATGAAGTGATCCTTGGTTTATCGGGTGGTGTGGATTCATCAGTGGTTGCTATGCTGATTAACCGTGCTATTGGTGACAAGCTGACGTGTGTATTCGTAGACAACGGTTTACTTCGTTTAAACGAAGGTGAGCAGGTGATGGACATGTTTGGCGATAAGTTTGGCCTAAACATCATCAAAGTGGATGCTGAAGAGCGATTCTTAAAAGCACTTGAAGGCATTGATGAGCCGGAAGCAAAGCGTAAGTCTATCGGTCATACATTCATTGAAGTATTCGATGAGCAGGCTGGGAAGCTTAAAAATGCGAAATGGTTAGCGCAAGGCACTATTTACCCTGATGTGATAGAATCGGCGGCATCTGCAACTGGTAAAGCACACGTGATCAAGTCTCACCATAACGTAGGCGGTTTGCCAGACGATATGGAAATGGGCCTAGTCGAGCCATTACGTGAACTATTCAAAGATGAAGTACGCAAGATTGGTTTAGAATTAGGCTTACCTTACGACATGCTATACCGTCACCCATTCCCGGGTCCAGGTTTAGGTGTACGTGTACTAGGTGAAATCAAAAAAGAATACTGTGATCTGCTGCGCCGTGCCGATGCTATCTTCATTGAAGAGCTACACAAAGCAGATTTATATCACAAAGTATCGCAAGCATTTACCGTATTCCTGCCGGTACGTTCGGTGGGTGTAATGGGTGATGCGCGTAAGTATGACTGGGTTGTATCATTACGTTGTGTTGAAACGATTGATTTCATGACGGCGCGCTGGTCACACCTACCTTACGAATTCCTAGGTCAGGTATCGAACCGTATCATCAATGAAATCGATGGTATTTCTCGCGTGGTGTATGATATTTCAGGTAAACCACCTGCGACGATTGAATGGGAATAACGGCAAATAGCTGATAAAAAGTATTCAAACCAAGGGCGAATAGTTAAAAATTCGCCCTTTTGCTTATTTTAAAAGCAGTTAAACGCGTTTTTTATAATTTTGCTTTACCTTTGCAAAAACCTCTTTATAATGCGTCGACATTGCAGGGGCGTAGTTCCAATTGGTAGAACAGCGGTCTCCAAAACCGATGGTTGCGGGTTCGAGTCCTGCCGCCCCTGCCACTTCCTTACTTTTGCTTTATATTCTGTAAACCTTTATATTTCCCATTAAATAACAGTCTGTAGTTCAGGTTACTATGCATCCACTGTACGCCGATATTTTCGATGTTACTTTATTAAAGCTCAACGGCCATTATTGCGCACATGATTCAGATATTGTTGATAACGCTGCGGATGAATTAACGGCTTTGTCATTGAACGAACAATTCTGGGCCGATATTCAACAAGCTTCTGAGCAAAAGTTAACACAGGTTTTTCAGGCTCGCGAAATAGCCATTCAAGCAGAGTCGCTATTTTTACCATCTCAAAATTTAACAGCTCAGCAAAAACGCCAATTGTGGGAATTACTTTGTGACTAGTCGTGAAATTATCAGAAATAAACTGGCTGATTTATCTCTGGCAGAGTTAATGTCAGTTGAAAACGCTTGCCACGCATTTCCTTGGTCGCAAAGCACCATGCAATCTTGCTTACAAGGCCGCTATTTTAATGGAGCAGTGATTTCACAAGGCCAGTTACAAGGATTCTATATTGGCGAGGTGGCAGGTCCTGATCATACTTTGATGGATATTTGTGTCGCACCTCAATTTCAACGTCAAGGCATCGCCAAAGCGTTACTCAGTGATTTCATTGAAGTGAGTGAAGCTGCTAACGCGGAAAACTTATTTCTTGAGGTGAGAGCATCAAATAGCGGGGCAATTGCACTTTATCAATGGGCGGGTTTTAGTGAGGTGGGTATTCGTAAAAACTACTACCCAAGTGATAATGGTAATGAAGACGCAATATTGATGGCTATGACGCTGAACTTTGGTGGGGCCATTACGCAGGAGCAGTAGCACCTTGTCTTTGAATGGTGTACTTAATGGCTTCAATGAGCGATAGCATGGCGTACTGTCGCTTATTGCTGTCATTGCTTGTTAATGTTTGCTCTAATAGATCAGCCGCACTGTGAATATTCATCAAACCAAAGCATCCAGCACTGCCTTTTAGGCTATGTGCGAGTGCTCTAAGTGATTCCCAGTCGCTTGCTTGATAGTAAGTTTCTAGCTCTCGCATGTAGTCAGGTAATTTTTGCGTATAGTTTTGGGTGATCTGTTCGAACTTTTCGCTTTTGAGCAAAGAGTCCCACTTGGAATCACTGGCGGCTTGCAACTGTAGGTGTTTTAGTAATACCTTACCCAATTGCACTCTATCGATTGGTTTGCCTAGCGTCGCGTCGCAGCCCGCTTTTAAATACACTTCAATATCGTGCTTCATGACATTTGCGGTTAATGCGATGATAGGTCCATCGTAGGCTGCATGGCGGAGCATCTCAATGGCTTCTAGGCCTCCCATTACGGGCATTTGCATATCCATTAAAATGAGTTGGTAGTCGTTCACTAACGCTTTTTCGACGGCTTGTGCGCCATCACTGACCACATCTGGTGTGATCCCCCAAGCTTGCAAGAGTAGACATATAAGCTCTTGATTATCAGGGTTATCTTCAGCCAGTAAAATTCGAGCATCAAACTGCATTTCGGCAAACCCTTGAGATATGCTTTTTTCCGGTACGGATGCGGAGAGCTCATTTATCATTGTCGGCTGTATGTCGTGATAGTTACCTGCAATGGTCACAGTGAAGCGGCTACCATTACCTTGTTCGCTTTGTACGGTGACATCGCCCCCTAACAAAATGGCCAAATTTTTAGCAATGCATAAACCTAACCCTGTGCCGCCAAAGCGTCTTGTTGTGGTGGTATCTGCTTGCTCGAAAGGTTTAAATATGCGATTTATTGCTTCGCTAGACATACCAATGCCAGTGTCTTCAATTTGAAACTCAAATTGTTGGCCGGAGGTTAAATATGCGATACGAATAGTAATGCCACCTTGCTCGGTAAACTTAACAGCGTTACTACAGATATCAATGAGAATTTGCTTTAATCTGGTGGTATCGCTGTATAAAACTTCTGGAAGCGGAAAGAGGTAATCTAGTGTAAACGACAAACCTTTTTTCTCGCCCATCGGTTGAATGATCTGCGCCACATCTTCAATGAGCGATTGTACATCCACCTCGTGTTGTTCAACCGCCAGCTTTTCCGCTTCGATTTTGGATAAGTCCAAAATATTGTTGATAAGTTCGAGTAAATGTCTGGAATTGCGAAGCATAGTCTCAAGATGACGTTGACTTAGCTCGCTATTACCTTGCTCAAGTAGCTGTTCTGTAAAGCCAATAATGGCAGTCAGTGGTGTGCGGATCTCATGACTCATATTGGCTAAAAACCGGCTTTTTAACTCATTTGCTTGTTCTGCTTGTGTATATGCCGCTGCCAGTTCTTTATTCGTTCTTTCCAAAGCAAATGTTCGATTAGAGACTTTCTTTTCTAAATTATGTTTATAGTCTTCCAGCAGATCGCGAGCATCTCTGATCTGTGTGACCATTTCATTGAAGTCTCTGAACAATTTGCCAATTTCATCTTTGTTTTGTGTGGGTAAGTAGACAGACAAGTCTCCATCTCCGACTCGGTGGCTGGCTTCTCCAAGTAGCTCTATCGGCGTAATAAGAAATTTTTTCACGACGATGAGTATGAATAACGGTAATGCGAATATCGAAAGAAAAACGATTAAAAAAGTGAGATTTTTTATTGCCTTACCAGCTTCATTAAGAAGTTCTTTTGGATAAGCGGAGAGATAGAAGTAATCATCACTGAGTTGCACTGAGTAGCCTATGCGTTCTTGACTGTAGAGCGTCGGTAAAGCGATAGCGGCCAACTTATCTTGGTCGGCGGCTTGCTCAATGATGCTGGTTTCATGTTCTGTCAGCTTTTTAGCTTTTAGCTGTGGGTCAGAACTAAAGAGTACCTTCCCGTTTCCAGTCACGAGTACATTGAGTGTGTTTTCATAGGGAGACTGTAAAATACTGTAATTAATGATTGAAGGATCAACTTTAATGATGATGTAGTGACTGGGCGTAGATAACTCAGGACTATACACCTCTTGCACAAAGTACAAGTGCGTGGTGCTGTTGAGCGCCGATTCCATAAAGTATAATTGATGCAAATTACTTGATAAAACTTGTTCGAAAAATGGATAAAAACTGGGTGGTTGATTTAAATTACTTGCATAAAACGCCAGACTTCCACCCAGGTGATCGACTAAGTTAATATTCAAAATATCAGGGTACGCTTCTTCATAGCTTGCAAACACATCAAGCAGCGCGCGGCGCTTTTGCGCATTGTTACTCTTTTCAGTATTAGATAAAAATTCAAACAGAACCGGTGAGCTGGATAGTAGCTTGGTTGTTGATTGATAAGTACTTATGTAATTTAAAACCTTTTGCTGCTGTTGCTCTACAAAGCGGCTCACAGTGAGCTTAACTTGCTTTTCAGTAGAGTTGGTGACGCTGGTTTGCGTTAAGCCCCCTAAAAATAGCAGCGGTAATATCACCAAAGGTGAGATGTAAACCAAAAGCTTTAAGCTTAATTTGCTTATTTTCATGGGCGGTATGATGTCCTTATGGCATGAAACGATGTGTATTAAAACCTCATTTTAGTACAGCCTATGCAAGTGTTCGAATATTCTCAAGTTAACAGCATGATCCCGCTCCCAGAGCCACTGGTAAACAGCCAAAATACAAAGTCATTACACTTCTTTGCAGTAAATCACAGATAACTGTTTTATTTTGCTTAAAACACAACACTTAAACGATATTTTACAATAAGGGAATAGTAATGCATTACATAAGAAACTTGGTTAAAACCACCACTTTGCTGTTTTGTTTTTCAATTATCAGTTGTGAAGCAATGAGTGATGGAAGTAAACAGACACGCTTGAATTTTGAAGTCGATCAGCAAGTACGCCGCGGAGTTTTGAGCTTACCCAACTCTGCGCAGCCATTAAAAGCGTGTGTACTGTTTGTTCACGGTGATGGTGATACCAACAGCTATGCAGATGGTTTCTATGAGCCTATTTGGGATGAATTGGCCAGCCGAGGTATTGCATCGTATTCTTGGGATAAGGCAGGCGTAGACCATAACTTAGGGAATTGGCTTGAGCAGTCTATGGATGATAGAGCCGATGAAGTGCTTGCGGCCTACGACATGTTGGTATCTAACACCGATCTGAATTGTCCTTCGGTTGGGTTAGTGGGTTTTTCTCAAGCGGCTTGGGTTATGCCTAACGTGTTGATACGCGAGCGTAAAATTGCCTTTGCTGCATTTGTGTCTACGCCAATCAATTGGTTGGCACAAAGTGAGTATTTAACGGTGGTGCGTCTCACGCTAGAAGGGTATGACGAGGCGTTTATTGCAGAGCGCTTAAAGTATGAAGCGATGCATAATGAGCAGATCATGGCGGGTATGGCTTATGAGGAGTTTGTTGATTTTTACACTCGCGTCACACCAGAAGCACATCGCACACCTGTCGTTGACAAAACGCGATACCAATTTATTCAGAAAAATATCTCCTCGGATTCGACCGCTAAATTACAAGAGGTAAAGCAACCCATATACCTTTTGTTAGGAGAGGATGACTTGAATATCGACGTAAAGGCCAATTTAGAACGCTACCAAGCAATCTTCAAATCTCGACCCAGCCAATTGAGTTATGAACTTTACAACAATACATTGCATTCGATGTTGAAGACAGATGAGTTCAGTCACATTACATCGCCATTTTGGGGATGGCTAAAAATGATACTCATGGGACGAGATGCGTTTCATCCGAACTTTTTACCTGACTTAGGCAATTGGATTGAACAGCAGGCAAGTAAACATTCACGCCAGTAAGCTTACCCGTGGCATAAATCGATAGGAATAACTTAATATGGCGGCTTTTTTGCCCAGTGTAAAACAGGTATAATCGGCAAAATTTTAATTTGTTTGCGCGATTGAAGTCGCGATTACACAGGGCAAAAGCTGCTTACATGTCAAATATTGTCAATGAAATTCAAAAGCGACGCACGTTCGCGATTATCTCGCACCCGGATGCGGGTAAAACAACCATCACCGAAAAAGTATTGTTATTCGGAAAGGCCCTGCAAAAAGCGGGTACCGTAAAAGGCCGTGGTTCGAATCAACACGCAAAGTCAGACTGGATGGAAATGGAAAAAGAGCGTGGTATCTCGGTAACCACGTCTGTGATGCAGTTTCCATACAATGATGCGTTGGTGAACTTACTTGATACGCCGGGACACGAAGACTTCTCTGAAGATACGTACCGCACATTGACAGCCGTTGATTCATGTTTGATGGTGATCGATGCGGCAAAAGGTGTAGAAGACCGTACCCGTAAATTGATGGAAGTAACGCGTTTGCGTGATACGCCAATCGTGACGTTTATGAACAAATTGGACCGTGATATTCGCGATCCAATGGAATTGCTAGACGAAGTTGAAACTGAGTTAAACATTGCTTGCGCCCCTGTTTCATGGCCGATCGGTTGTGGTAAGGAGTTCAAAGGTGTGTATCACATTCACCGTGATGAAACGGTGTTGTACCAAACCGGCCAAGGCCACACCATTCAAGAAAAGCGTGTAGTAAAGGGCCTAGATAACCCAGAGTTGGATGAAGCCGTAGGCGCTGAACAGGCTGAGCAGCTACGTGAAGAGCTGGAGTTGGTGATTGGTGCATCCCATGAATTCGACCAAGAGTTGTTCTTAAAAGGTGAGTTAACGCCAGTTTTCTTCGGTACAGCGCTTGGTAACTTTGGCGTAGACCATATGCTTGATGGCCTAACAGAATGGGCGCCAGCACCGATGCCACGTCAAACTGAAGAGCGTGAAGTAAAAGCAGAAGAAGACAACTTTTCAGGCTTTGTGTTTAAGATCCAAGCGAACATGGACCCTAAACACCGTGACCGTATCGCGTTTATGCGTATCGTATCGGGTAAATACAGCCAAGGCATGAAGATGAGCCACGTGCGTATTGGTAAACAGGTGAGTATTTCTGATGCGGTTACTTTTATGGCCGGCGACCGTGAACGTGCGCAAGATGCGTTTGCAGGTGACATCATTGGTTTACACAACCACGGTACCATTCAAATTGGTGATACGTTCACTCAAGGCGAAAAGCTTAAGTTCAGTGGTATTCCTAACTTTGCGCCAGAGTTGTTCCGTCGTATTCGTCTAAAAGATCCACTTAAACAAAAGCAATTGCTAAAAGGCCTCGTTCAGTTATCTGAAGAAGGGGCTGTGCAAGTATTTAGACCACTGATCAACAACGATTTAATTGTAGGTGCTGTGGGTGTTCTACAGTTTGACGTGGTGGTAGCGCGCTTAAAAGCGGAATATAACGTTGATGCGATTTACGAAAGTGTGAATGTACAAACGGCGCGTTGGGTTAGCTGTTCTGATGAAAAGAAAATGGCTGAATTTAAACGCAAGTGCGAAGCAAACTTAGCACTAGATGGCGGTGATAACCTCACCTACATCGCGCCAAGCCGTGTTAACTTAAACTTGTCAATGGAGCGCTACCCAGACGTTGAGTTCCATCATACACGTGAACACTAAGCCGCAGAGAAAGGATAAAGCATGAATATTAAAACGATTCTAATTGAAAAAGCGAATGCGGCTATGCTAGCTGCCGGGATCCCAGAAGGTAGTAACCCTGCGGTAACACAAAGCACACGCCCACAGTTTGGTGACTATCAAATTAACGGTGCGATGGGCGCCGCAAAAGCACTGAAAACCAATCCTAGAGAGTTGGCACAAAAAATTATTGATAACCTTGATGTGAGCGATATTGCCACGCAGACTGAAATTGCAGGTCCGGGTTTTATCAATATTCATTTAAAGCCTGAGTTTTTATCTGCAAGCCTTGAAGCGGCAAATAAAGATGAGAAATTAGGGGTTGCAGAGCACGCACAATCACAAAAAGTGGTTGTGGATTATTCATCACCGAACCTAGCGAAAGAAATGCACGTAGGGCACTTGCGTTCAACTATTATTGGTGACTCAGTGGTACGCGCGTTAGAGTTCCGTGGTGATAGTGTAGTACGTCAAAACCACATGGGTGACTGGGGCACACAATTTGGTATGTTGATAGCTCACCTAGAAGACTTGTTAAACCAAGGTGTTGATTTAGAATCAGTTGCACTGGCCGATCTAGAATCTTTCTACCGCGATGCGAAAAAACGCTTTGACGATGAAGAGGGTTTTGCAGATAAAGCCCGTGATTACGTGGTTAAGTTGCAAAGCGGTGATGCGCACTGTGAAAAACTATGGCAGCTATTCATTGATACCTCAGTGAAGCACTCCGAAGAAGTATACAAGCACTTAAATGTGACACTCACACGTGACGACATCATGGCGGAAAGTGCGTACAACAGTGAACTTAACAACATCATCAACTTGTTAAAAGACAAAGGCATTGCTGTTGAAGACCAAGGTGCGCAAGTTGTTTTCCTTGATGAACTTGCCAATAAAGACGGTGAGCCTTCAGTATTTATCGTGCAAAAATCAGGTGGTGGCTTCTTGTATGCAACCACCGATTTGGCTGCCTGCGACCACCGCTCGAACAAGCTAGGCGCAGATCGTATTTTGATTTTTGTGGATGCACGTCAAAGCTTACACTTCAATCAAGTTGAGCTAACTGCTCGTAAAGCGGGTTTGTTACGAGATGAAACCAGTTATGAGTTTTGTCCATTCGGCACCATGATGGGGGATGATGGTAAGCCATTTAAAACCCGTACGGGTGGTACCGTTAAGTTAGCTGATTTACTAGAAGAAGCAGTGAGTCGCGCAACTGAAAAATTAGCCAACCGTGATTCTGGTTTGTCGGATGAAGAGCGCAGTGAAATTGCCCGTAAAGTCGGTATTGGCGCGGTTAAATACGCCGATTTATCAAAACACCGTACCAGCGATTATATCTTCAACTGGGATAGCATGTTGAGCTTTGAAGGTGCGACGGCACCTTACCTGCAATATGCTTACACACGCGTGCGCAGTATCTTCCGTAAAGCCGGTATCGATAGCACAACGTTAAATGCTGCGGTGAACATTGTTGAGCCACAAGAAAAAGCATTGGCGCTTAAATTACTTCAGCTAGAAGAAGTACTTGATCTGATGATCAATGAAGCCACGCCGCACGTACTATGTGGATACTTATATGAATTGGCAAGCTTATACATGACATTCTATGAAGCCTGTCCAATTCTTAAAGATGATGTGGCACAAGATGTACGCGATAGCCGTTTAGTGTTGTGTAACCTAGTTGCTAATACCTTACGTACAGGCCTTGACCTGCTAGGTATTGAAGTGATGGAGCAAATGTAATTCCACATTTGACTAGTTACTCACGCGCACAGACGTGTTAGTCTAAAAGCCGCATCAAACCTCGTTTTATGCGGCTTTTTAGTAAGGAAAAATCATGCAGCTTGAAGATATTCGCCGAGAATATAGCAAAGGTGGTTTGCGTCGAGAGATGCTTGCCGATAGTCCTATTTCCCAGTTTGAAACTTGGTTAAAGCAAGCGGTTGACGCCAAGTTTACCGATCCAACCGCGATGGTGGTCGCCACAGTTGATGAGCATGGTCAACCATCACAACGTATAGTGTTGTTAAAGCACCTCGATGCGCAAGGGTTTGTGTTTTTTACTAATACGGGCTCTCGCAAAGCACAAGAAATAAAAGGCAACGACAAGGTATGTTTGCACTTTCCTTGGCATGAAATCGAGCGCCAAGTGATTGTGTATGGTGAGGCTAAACCTCTCTCAACCGCCGCGGTGGCAAAGTACTTTTTATCACGCCCTGAAGAAAGTCAGCTGGCGGCATGGGCTTCGCAACAATCGCGCCCAGTTTCTTCTCGAAAGGCACTGATGGAAACATTTCATTCAATGAAAGCCAAATTTGCCAAAGGTAAAATACCATTGCCAGACTTTTGGGGTGGCTATTGTGTTGAGCCAACCAAAATTGAATTTTGGCAAGGCGGAGAGCATCGCTTACACGACCGCTTTATGTACGTAAAACAAAGTGATGGCTCATGGCTTATCGAGCGACTCAATCCGTAATGCTGCGAATGCGCTTTATGGCGCATTCCTAAACAGCGGGCTGTAAGCGTGATGCAATTTATTGATAGCCACTGTCACCTAGACTTTTTTGAACTGCAAGATGCGCTGAGTGAGCATATTGCCCAAGCAAACAAGCTAGGGGTAACACACTTTGTTGTGCCGGGCGTGACGTTAGCGCAGAGTCAGCAGTTGGTCGCGTTTGCTCAGTTATATCCGCAGTGCAAAATAGCCTTTGGTTTACATCCGTATTTTATTGCCCATCATGATGAAGCGTCGTTTGCTCAACTAAAATCCCTAGCAATTGAGCACCAACATGACATTGCCGCAATTGGTGAATGTGGTATTGATGGCACTTGTGGTGACCTTGATTTTCAACAGCTGTTATTTATTCAACACATTCAACTGAGCAATGAACTTGAGCTGCCTTTAATTGTTCATCATCGGCAAAGTCACCATTTAATTGCTCAAGTGTTTAAAAAAGTACCGCCGCGTTTTGGTGGGGTGATCCATGCTTTTTCTGGTTCACTTCAGCAAGCTCAGTACTATATTAAACTGGGTTTTAAACTGGGTGTGGGTGGCACGATAAGTTATGAACGTGCACGCAAAACCAAACAGGTATTTTCACAACTGCCATTAGACAGCTTACTGCTAGAAACCGATGCCCCGTCAATGCCATTGTCAGGCTATCAAGGTCAAGCAAATGTACCTAAAAGGCTGGTGGAGGTGTTTGACTATTTATGTGAACTACGTACCGAAAGCCCTAAACAAATTGCTACGCAGCTTTATTCTTCTTCGCGTGCGCTCTTTCGTATTTGACGTTTTACTTCCCAGCTTTTTAAAGCTCGACCTATTTGCCATGTAAACGCGCAAGTGATCAATAGCATGAGTAACACCATACGGCCTAATTCGTGGAAATGATAATGACTTTGGCTCATGGCCGACTGTGTAAGGTACACGGTGCTGACAAAACCCAGCGGTTCATCGTTATCGATAATGGGCACGACAATGGCATTTTTAAGCTGGCTTACCCCTGGAACATCATCTGGCAAACCATAAATCGATGGGCTTTCTGCGAAGTTGTCACCAGCCGTGAGTAAATGTCCAGCTTGGTTATAAATCGCCACGCTTAGCATATGTTCATCACCTTCTAAATGATCACACAGCTCTTTTAAACGTGCTATGTCTTCATTTTGTATCGGCTTTATAGCATTAAGCGCAAGTTGCGCAACTAGGCTGCGAGCACCTAAATCGGCTTGCTTGTGCAATAGCTGATGTGACTGAAAGCTGGTATTAAAGGCAAGCCAAGTTAAAGTGATAAAGCAAACGGCAGCCACAAACAGACGGATCAATCGACGACCTTGAGATGACTTTATTAAATCAATTGCTTGCGTATTTTTCATAAACCCTGCGTTGGTTGCTGACAGTACCACTGATTGATGTTAAAAAGGGCGAGTCTGTTATCTAGGAGCTTTTGTATGCCAACCTCAAGCCTTGCGCTATTACCCGATCATGACCTGTCACATATCTTCACTCTAGCAAAATGGTATCAAATTGAAAACGGTGAATACCGCTTGAGTAAAGTTGTACCAGATAAGCAGCTTGGGGTGTTTATTACTTTGTTTGGCGAAACATTAACCACGGCGAAATTGCAAAATTTTCTCGATTACTTACATAATTCCGAATTAAATGTTTCGGCAATTTGTTACTACCATCCTCACCCTGCATTGCCCGAAGCTATCGCGTTATATGCTGATAACGAATCGGTTGGAAATATCACAGAGCAACTTAAAAAAGCACTTCGAGTGGCCGCGCATTCTTTAGCATTACAAACAGGCATTTTGGCCGCGCCGCCAACGACCTCAAAACCCGGTTTGCTGGTGATGGATATGGATTCTACGGCGATAAAGATAGAGTGTATTGACGAAATAGCGCGTCTAGCTGATGTTTATGATGAAGTAGCGTCCGTGACTGCACAGGCAATGGCTGGAAAATTAGCGTTTAGCGACAGTTTGCATCAGCGAGTAAGCAAACTAGCGGGTATTGAGCTTAGCTTGATCCAGCAACTCAAAGATAACTTACCCCTTATGGACGGTGTACAAACGCTATGTGCATATTTAAAACAGCACAATTGGCTTTTATATATTGCCTCAGGCGGCTTTACTTGGTTTGCGCAGGCGCTTATTGAGCCCCTTCAACTTGATGGGTGTTATGCCAATACACTAGAAATTGAAAATAACCATTTAACTGGAAAAGTACTAGGTGATGTTGTTGATGCTCAGAAAAAAGCACAAATTCTAACCACGTTAGCCGAGCAGTTTTCTTTAGATAAAGCGCAGACGGTTGCTATGGGGGACGGAGCAAATGACTTACTCATGATGCAAGAAGCGGGTCTCGGGATCGCCGTACATGGCAAACCCAAAGTGGTAGAGCAAGCCGATGTGGCCGTTTGTGAAGGCTCATTGTTACAAGTTTTGTACTATTTGGCTATTCCACAATAATTCATAAAAGTGGTGCTCGACATCTATTCGGGCATCAACCCGGAAAATCCGACTTTGGTCGATTAAGTTACAATAATTTCATTAAGTCGATAGCTTTTATCTTGATGTTATCTGGTCAGACCTTTTATCTATTCCTTTGCAATTCGATTTTTTTGTATAAAGTTTAGACTTTGTGTGTGTACTTTGTATGGCATTTATACGCAGAATTTTGACAGCTTTCCTTGATTTTGGTAACGTATTGCCTAAATTTGGTATGACCAATTTACCTTTTGGTTTTAATGACACAGCAAATCACTGTAAGCAGCGATTGGCAGTACACTGAAAATCGGCGTTAGATCAATGTCTTTAAAGATAAAAGCAGCGAAGTTATCCGATGTTATTTTAGAGCAACTTGAGAATATGATCCTCGAGGGCTCTTTAATGCCGGGTGCAAAGTTACCCCCAGAGCGAGAGCTTGCAAAGCAATTTGAAGTTTCAAGACCTTCATTACGTGAAGCAATTCAAAAACTCGAAGCAAAAGGGCTAGTAACACGTCGTCAAGGTGGTGGTACTTATGTAAAAAATCAGTTGGAAGAAGGCCTTACTGATCCATTATTTGATTTGATCAGCAAGCATCCTGAATCACAGTTTGATTTACTTGAGTTTCGTCATGCCCTTGAAGGCATCGCCGCGTATTATGCAGCGCTGCGCGGTACCGATACCGATTTCGAAAAGGTACAACAAAGCTTTGATAGCATTGCACAAGCACAAGGTGAGCTCGCCAAGACGGCTGCGGCAATTAATGCCTTTCATTTTGCGGTGGCAGAAGCCTCGCACAATGTGGTGTTGCTGCATTTAGTCAGAGGCATGCAATCATTGCTTGAGCAAAATGTGCTGCAAAATTTAACGGTATTGGTGCAAAAGTCAGAAGTGAGTGAACAACTGGCTGAGCACCGAAAAGTGCTTTTGGAAGCCGTGATCAACGGCAACCCAGAGCAAGCAAGATTAGCAAGTAATGCGCACTTAGCGTTTATCGAAGAAGCATTACTCGAAGCGGGCAAAGAGCGTTCACGAATCGAACGTAGCTTGCGTCGAACAAAGCAGCAGTAAGCGTGCTGGTTACATTAAAACTGAATAATAAATTCGTATTTTAAACATAAGGAAAATTCCATATGTCTGAAGTCAATAAATTTGACGTAGACGCGTTAGAAACCCAAGAGTGGTTACAAGCGCTTGAGTCGGTAGTGAAAGAAGAAGGTGTAGAGCGCGCGCAATTTTTGTTAGAGCAAGTGCTTGAGCAAGCCCGTTTAGACGGCGTTGATATGCCAACGGGCACCACTACTAACTATGTGAATACTATTCCAGCAGATCAAGAACCAGCTTATCCTGGTGATGTAAATATTGAGCGTCGTATTCGTTCAATTATCCGTTGGAATGCCATCATGATCGTGTTACGTGCGTCGAAGAAAGATTTAGAACTTGGCGGACATATGGCATCTTATCAGTCGTCAGCAGCGTTCTATGAAATGTGTTTCAACCATTTCTTCCGTGCGCCTAATGACGTTGACGGTGGTGATTTGGTTTACTATCAAGGTCACATTTCTCCGGGGATCTATGCTCGTGCCTTCTTAGAAGGTCGCTTGAGTGAAGAGCAGCTAGATAACTTCCGCCAAGAAGTAGACGGCAAAGGTATCTCTTCATACCCACATCCAAAACTTATGCCTGAATTCTGGCAATTTCCAACGGTATCTATGGGCTTAGGCCCAATCGCGTCTATCTACCAAGCGCGTTTCTTAAAATACTTAGATGGCCGTGGCTTGAAAGACACTAAGAACCAGCGTGTATACGCATTCTTAGGTGATGGTGAAATGGATGAGCCAGAATCACGTGGTGCAATTTCATTTGCTGCGCGTGAGAAACTCGATAACCTATGTTACCTGATCAACTGTAACTTACAGCGTTTAGATGGCCCAGTAATGGGTAACGGTAAAATCATCCAAGAGCTTGAAGGCCTATTTAGAGGTGCTGGTTGGAACGTCATTAAGGTGGTTTGGGGTTCAGGTTGGGACAAACTACTAGCAAAAGATACGACAGGTAAGCTACTACAGTTGATGAACGAAACCATCGACGGAGATTACCAAACTTATAAAGCAAAAGACGGTGCCTACGTACGTGAGCACTTCTTTGGTCGTTACCCAGAAACGGCAGCATTGGTTGCTGATATGACTGACGAAGAGATCTTCGCACTTAAGCGTGGTGGTCATGAGCCTTCGAAGTTATACGCGGCGTTTAAAGCAGCGCAAGAAACCAAAGACCGTCCAACGGTGATCCTAGCTAAAACCGTAAAAGGTTATGGTATGGGTGAAGCGGCTGAAGGTAAGAACATTGCGCACCAAGTTAAGAAAATGGACATGACACACGTAGAGCACTTACGTTCACGTCTAGGTTTACAAGATTTGGTAGCAGACGAAGAGTTAGTTAACTTACCTTACTTGAAGCTTGAAGAAGGTTCAAAAGAGTACGAATACTTACACGCTCGTCGTAAAGCACTGCATGGTTACACACCACAGCGTTTACCTAACTTCACGAAAGCACTGACGTTACCTGAAGTCAATGCGTTTGCACCGTTACTGGAAGAGCAAAAGCGCGAAATTTCAACGACAATGGCGTTTGTTCGCGCGCTAAACGTACTACTAAAAGACAAAAATATTGGCCAAAACATCGTGCCAATCATTGCTGATGAAGCGCGTACTTTTGGTATGGAAGGCTTGTTCCGTCAAATCGGTATTTATAACCCGCATGGCCAGAACTACACGCCTCAAGACCGTGACATCGTTTCTTACTATAAAGAAGCAACATCGGGTCAGGTACTGCAAGAAGGCATCAACGAATTAGGTGCAATGTCGTCATGGGTTGCCGCGGCAACGTCATACAGCACCAACGATTTACCGATGATCCCTTTCTACATCTATTATTCAATGTTTGGTTTCCAACGTGTTGGTGACATGGCGTGGATGGCGGGTGACCAACAAGCGCGTGGTTTCTTACTGGGTGCTACTGCAGGTCGTACAACACTTAATGGTGAAGGTCTGCAGCACGAAGATGGCCACTCACACATTCAAGCAGGTACTGTACCTAACTGTATCTCTTATGACCCGACGTTTGGTTATGAAGTCGCGGTTATCATGCAAGACGGTATTCGTCGCATGTACGGCCCTGATCAAGAAAACGTGTTCTATTACCTAACATTGATGAATGAAAACTATCATCAACCAGCGATGCCAGAAGGCGCTGAAGAAGGTATTCGTAAGGGTATCTACAAGCTTGAAAGCAACGCGGGCGACAAAGCACATGTTCAGCTATTGGGCTCTGGTACTATCTTGAACGAGGTACGTAAAGCCGGTGCTATTCTAAGCGAAGAGTACGGCATTGCATCGGATGTATTCTCAGTGACGTCATTCAACGAGCTTACGCGTGACGGTCAAGACGCTGAGCGCTTCAACATGCTTAACCCTGAAGCAGACGCGAAAGTACCTTACATCACGTCTGTACTGGGTGAGTCACCAGCGATTGCCGCAACGGACTACATGAAAAACTACGCAGAGCAAGTACGTGCGTTTATGCCAAGCGCATCATACAAGGTACTGGGTACTGACGGTTATGGTCGTTCAGATAGCCGTGAAAACCTGCGTCGTCACTTTGAAGTCAATGCGGGCTATGTGGTTGTAGCCGCGTTAACTGAATTAGTGAAGCAAGGCAAAGTAGACAAGTCAGTTGTTGTTGAAGCTATCAAGAAATTTGATATCGATACAACTAAAACTAACCCACTTTACGCATAAAGGGCCGAACGAATGACTATCGAAATTCATGTTCCAGATATTGGTGCTGATGAGGTTGAAGTAACTGAGATCCTCGTACAAGTCGGAGATTCAGTCAGTGAAGAGCAGTCGCTTATTACTGTTGAAGGCGATAAAGCATCAATGGAAGTACCTGCTGCACAAGCGGGTACTGTTAAAGAAATTAAAATCAAAGAAGGTGACACGGTATCAACGGGTTCACTTATCATGATTTTTGAAGCAAGTTCTGGCGCGCAAGACGCGCCAGTAGCTGAAGTTGCACAGCCAGCACCCGCAGCATCGGGTGCCACTGAATTGAAAGAAGTACACGTACCAGACATCGGCAGTGATGAGGTTGAAGTCACTGAAATCATGGTATCAGTGGGCGATACGGTTGCGGCTGATCAATCAATCTTAAATGTTGAAGGCGACAAGGCTGCAATGGAAGTACCTGCGCCATTTGCAGGTACCGTTAAAGAGATCAAAGTTGAAGTGGGCGGCAAAGTGTCAACGGGCTCTTTAGTATTCGTATTTGAAACTGGCGCTACTGAAGCTCCGGCTGCTTCTGAAGCGGCGCCTGCACCGGCAGCGCCTGCTGCGGCTGAGCTTAAAGAAGTACATGTACCTGACATCGGTGGTGACGAAGTTGAAGTCACGGAAGTGATGGTATCGGTAGGTGACACGGTAGCTGCTGACCAATCAATCTTAAACGTGGAAGGTGACAAAGCAGCCATGGAAGTACCTGCGCCATTTGCGGGCACCGTCAAAGAAGTGAAGGTGGAAGTTGGCGGTAAAGTATCTACCGGTTCATTGGTGTTTGTATTTGAAGTGGCGGGCAGTGCGCCAATAGCTGCTTCAAGCCCTGCGGCGGCTCCAGCATCTGCACCAGCAGCAAGGCCTGCGCCGGCGGCTAAAGCTGCAACACCCGCGGCTTCTAGCGTGAAAGAAGACTTTGAAGCAAACTCATCGTACGCGCATGCTTCTCCTGTAGTTCGCCGTTTAGCTCGTGAGTTTGGTGTAAACCTTGCTCGTGTTAAGGGCACGGGCCGTAAGGGTCGTGTGATCAAAGAAGACGTACAAAACTACGTTAAAGAATTAGTGAAGCAAGTTGAGTCTGGCAAAGTCGCGGGTTCTAACACGGGTGGTGGTGAACTGGGTCTTATTCCTTGGCCAAAAGTAGACTTCAGCAAGTTTGGTGAAGTGGAAGAGAAGAAACTCTCTCGCATCCAAAAACTATCTGGTGCTAACTTACACCGTAACTGGGTACAGATCCCACATGTTACCCAGTTTGACGAAGCTGATATCACTGGCCTAGAAGCATTCCGTAAAGAGCAGAATGTTTTGGCTGAGAAGAAGAAAATGGGCGTGAAGATCACGCCATTAGTATTCGTGATGAAAGCGGCGGCGAAAGCACTGGAAGACTTCCCAACGTTTAACTCGTCGCTGTCTGAAGATGGCGAAAGCTTAATCCTGAAGAAGTATGTACACATTGGTATCGCGGTAGACACGCCAAATGGCTTGGTTGTGCCAGTGGTGCGTGATGTGAACAAAAAAGGCATTATTGAGCTGTCTCGCGAGTTAATGGAAATTTCAGCTAAAGCGCGTGATGGCAAGCTCACGTCTTCTGACATGCAAGGTGGTTGTTTCACTATTTCAAGCCTAGGTGGCATTGGTGGTACAGCGTTTACACCAATCGTGAATGCACCAGAGGTAGCCATCTTAGGTGTGTCTAAATCTGAGATGAAACCAAAGTGGAATGGTAAAGAGTTTGAGCCGCGCTTAATGGTGCCGCTAAGCTGCTCATACGACCACCGAGTTATTGATGGTGCGTTGGCAGCGAAGTTTACTGTAACGCTTGCAAGCTACTTGAGCGATATTCGCCAGTTAGTGATGTAATTTGTTGTCCCGCCTACTATTTAGGCGGGACATCTTTTTGTGCGGATGATACACTTTCGCACACTTAAAAACTCTCTCTGCCATGTACCTGAATTTACGTATGCGGCAGGCATTTTTGGGTGCGGATACTCAAAAGAGTACAGTCCCGTTCGAATAATAGTTAAGGTAATAACATGAGCAACGAAATCAAAACTCAAGTTGTTGTACTAGGCGGTGGTCCTGGTGGTTACTCAGCAGCATTCCGTGCTGCGGATTTAGGTTTAGAAGTTACACTTATCGAGTCTCGCAATACCCTAGGTGGTGTGTGCTTGAACGTAGGTTGTATCCCTTCAAAAGCACTTTTACACGTTGCTAAAGTAATTGATGATGCGTCTGAAATGGCATCACACGGCGTAACTTTTGGTGCACCACAAATTGACCTAGACAAAATTCGCTCTTGGAAAGAGTCTGTAATTGGTCAGCTAACTGGCGGCCTAGACGGCATGGCGAAAATGCGTAAAGTGAAAGTAGTGAATGGCTACGGTAAATTTACAGGCGCGAACACCATTGCTGTTGAAGGCGAGTCAGGCACGACGACCGTTACTTTTGATAATGCTATTATCGCTGCGGGCTCTCAGCCAGTTAACTTACCTTTCATCCCGCAAGACGAGCGTGTAATTGATTCAACTGGTGCACTTGAGCTTAAAGACGTACCAGAGAAGCTACTTGTACTAGGTGGTGGTATCATCGGTCTTGAGATGGGTACTGTTTACCGTGCACTAGGTTCACAAATCGACGTCGTTGAGTTTGCTGATCAATTAGTACCAGCGGCTGACAAAGACGTTATCAAAATCTACCAACGCTACGTAAAAGACAAGTTCAACGTGATGCTTTCAACCAAGGTTGTTGCGGTTGAAGCGAAAGATGATGGCTTATACGTGACATTCGAAGGTAAGAATGCACCTGCAGAGCCTGTACGTTACGACAAAGTATTGGTTGCTGTTGGCCGTACGCCAAACGGTAAACTACTTGACGCTGAAAAAGCGGGCGTTAATGTTGATGAGCGTGGCTTTATCAGCACTGACAAGCAAATGAAGACAAACGTAAACCACATCTATGCGATTGGTGATATCGTTGGCCAACCAATGCTTGCACACAAAGCGGTACATGAAGCACACGTTGCGGCTGAAGTTATTTCGGGTAAAAAGCATTTCTTCGACCCTAAATGTATTCCTTCAATCGCTTACACAGATCCAGAGATTGCATGGGTTGGTGTAACTGAGAAAGAAGCGAAAGAGCAAGGCCTTAAGGTTGAAACAGCGGTATTCCCGTGGGCAGCATCTGGCCGTGCAATTGCTTCAGCACGCACTGAAGGTCAAACAAAACTTATCTTTGATAAAGATTCTGGCCGTGTGATCGGTGGTGCTATGGTTGGTATCAACGCTGGTGAAATGCTAGGTGAGATTGGCCTAGCGGTTGAAATGGGTGCAGATGGTGAAGACTTAGCGCTGACTATTCACGCTCACCCAACTCTGAATGAGTCAATTGGTCTTGCTGCTGAAATCTTTGAAGGTTCAATCACAGACCTACCAAACAAAAAAGCAGTGAAGAAAAAGTAATTCATTACTTTGACTGATATTAAAAAACCAGCTTCGGCTGGTTTTTTGTTTAATAGCTTCTGACTTCGTCAGGATGACTTAACTATGTGCGATCAGTGGAACCGCTCGTCATTCTGAACTTGTTTCAGAATCTATCAAAGTCACAAGAGAGTAAATAAGATTCTGACCTTCGTAATGACGTGTGATTAGTGGAACCGCTCGTCATTCAGGACTTGATTCAAAATCTATAAAAACTCAGGTAACTAAGGCTTAAAATACGTAGTGATATGAGATACCGATATGGTTCCCACCAATGCTTGGTGCACCATGTACGTCTGCTGATTCATTCACGTTGATACCCCAAACTTTACCAACACTCACTTTATCTGCATCGTATGAAATGTTTACATAGCGTGCCTCTAACCAACCGTTGTGGTTTTCAAACTGGTAGCCTAATGATGCAACTAAGCCTGCTGTATTATCAAATGAAACGGTACTGTTAGTGTTGTTCATATCCATTTCTAACTCGGTGTTTAAGTGGTAAGTGATACCCACGCCCACTTTAAATGAGTCGTTTAACTTGTAGTAAGGGATAACATCTAGAGCCCAACGCGAGAAAGTAATGTCGGCATTGTTGGCATTATCAGAGTCAAAATGGTAACCCAAGTTTGATTGTAAAGACCATTTGCCATTGAATTGGTAGTTTAAACCCGCACCTAAGTTAATCGCACCACCTGCACGAATATCTTGATCAGAACGACCGTCATATTTAATTTCTACCAACTTATCACCGCCATGGGTAAAACCGGCATACACTGAAAAGTGAAGTGGGTTGAAAGTTTCTTGGTTTGTTGCTGTTTCAGTTGCGAAAGCTTGTGTGCTTGCAAGGGCTGCTGCTGCGAAAGCGAATTTTTTAAGTTCCATTATGTACTTCTTCCAAATAGTTAGGGAGGGCGTATTCTAATGGGAACGAAGAGAAAGGCAATAAAACAGCCTCTTGCTAGGAGGCTGTTTTGTAAACGAGCGTAACTAGCCTCGAAGCTTTTTATACTTATTCTGCTCCGGCATATTTTTAATGATAAAACAAAAACTCAATACTAATAAAAACAGCAGGGTATTAGCGGGAGCTTGTAAGTTAAAATCAACGGTATTGTGCTGGAGCATATGTAATATCGCCATACAGCAGCCAAACGCCACACCTTTGAGAAGTTTGCTGTTACGTTTTTGCATGGTGCGAATGCTTAACCACAAACAATACAGCACCCAAACACCCAAAAGTAGTGTAACGGGCACGCCAAGTTCAACCATAAACTGAATATATTCATTATGCGCATGATCATAGTAAAAGTGATACGGAGCTGGTTGAGCTTGCGGAAAAGCAGTATAAAAAGTACCTGAACCTGTGCCAGTTAACCAGTTTTGCTGTATTAGAGGAATGCTATCAACTACCACTTCATCGCGGGTTTCTGAGGCAAAGCTGGTGTCTTCAATACGTTGTTGCAGCTTCTCTAAACCAAAGATAGAGCCAACAATCACCATATCAAGTACAAATATACTAATGAGCAGCGGTTTTAACATAGTCGGTGGGCGATTATAAACAAATAAGGCCAATACACCCGTGATCATAAGTGCGGTAAAAAATCCCGCATTACCCATACGAGAGCGGCTTAAGATAAGGCCAATGATCATAATGATAATGGCCAAACGCAGTAACATCTTTGAGCTAAGTATGGTCTGCATTGCATCACTGATAAAGGTTTTGAATTTAAAGCGCTGTTTTGAGGTTTTTAGCTCAGAGACCAGCCAGCCTATGGCTAACGACAAACTAATGGCTAAAAAGTTGGCAAAATGGTTTTGATAAACAAAGGTGCCTCTGGCTCGATTGCCTTCCGGGTAGCCAAATACAGGTGAATGACTGAAATTAAGCAGGTTCAGCACCGAACCATAAAAGGCTTGTAAGCAGGCTGCTAGCACAACGGCAAACAATAGTATTTTGAGTGCTTTTTGCCCCGTACAGTATTGGGTCACAAGCCAAACAAACCCAGTGTACATCAGCGTTTTAACCAGCATGGTTTGCGTCATATAGGCATCGATTGAACCTAGTCGAAACACCGAGCTAAAATCAGTGGCGTTTTTAAAAGCGATCAGTTCGTTTGCGGTGTATGGGTTGAGCAATTGCAGTAATTGAAAGCCCGCAAATGCCAGCAGTGGGCCGAGTAATCCCCATTGCCATTTATAACGCACCAGTGTTTTACCTCTCCATACACAGAACAAACAGTGGGCAAGTACTAACAAACTTGTCCAAAATACAAATATCGACCATGCCCAAATTCGATTGCTTGCTAAGGGAACGGGTACCAGCACAACAATAGCGGCAAGCATAAAAAGCATGATGGATGAAAAACGCAGTGAAGTCATTGTATTCTCGTAACTTAGGCGGTAACAAATAACAATTAGATGTAATAGGGATAATTTAGGCGCTAGAGTACTCACTCGGACGCATAATGGCAATGAATGACGGTGACATAAACAAAAAAGCTCCCAAATTTGGAAGCTTTCAATACTAAATACTGAGTCTAAAACTCAATTAGTTACCTGATGCCGTGCCGCTACCACCGCCAGTGTCAGGCGTGCCGGCACCCGCTTGTGGGTTGGTCGGTACATTTGCATTGTTTTGCGCAGGTACTGCCGCAACTGTATTTTGCGCTGCTGGTGCTGAATCAAGGTTAGATTGTACCGTGTCTTGTGCTACACCGCTCGCTAGTGCAACTGTTTGTACAGTTTCTGTATTAACATTAGCTTGAGTTGCCGCGGACATGACTTGGTTTACGGCCGCTGTATTGTCTGCACCAACGGCTTCAATAGCAGCTGCAATAACTTGGCTTGACGCTGCGTCGTTATCCGCACCGACAGATTCAATTGCAGCTTGAACAACAGCACTGACAACTGCTTCGTTATCTGCACCAACAGTTTGTATGGCCGCTGTTACAATGCTTTGAGCAAGCTCTGGGTTTGCAGCAATCAGTTGCCTAATAACAGTTGCAACATCTTGGCCTTCTGCTTGAGCTTGTGCAATTTGTTGTACGATATTTTCAGGTAAGGCTGCAGTATCCGCTGCCATGGCACTACCAACACTCAAGAACGAAGAAAGCAATAAAGCTGCCTTTAAGTTTTTCATACTATTCCTCATGGGTATGATCATTTAAATACTTGCACTGCTTGCTTCGTGGCAAACCGTGCCATTTTTCCTTTCAGTGTACTCAGTATAACTGGAAACAGGAACAACGCCTAGCCCCTGAAGGGCATCAATTTTCATTGTAAGACATAAATTTGCGGCATCTTGACTTTCAACATGGGCTGCAATGACTTTTATGTCGATACCATGACAAAGCGTAGTAACAGTGTTTATAAAAAAGCGATAATCGGTCTGGTCACAGTTTTTAATTAAACTGCCGTCAATTTTCACGTAATCAACCCGTAAATTCTGGATATATTGAAAACTACTAAAGCTCGTGCCAAATCTATCTAAAGTGATTTTGATGTTGTGATCTTTTGCGCGATTAATAAAGTCACGGCACACTTTGGCTGAATAAACTAATGCAGATTCATTCACTTCAAAAATAAGCGGCGGCAGTTGGTGCTGAACCTCGGGTAAAATATCAAATAGCCAGTCGTTAAAGTCATGGTCGTATAATGAGCAGTTACTGATGTTGATGGCAACCGGCGTGTGTTTTATTGCTTTGATCTTTTGCAAAATATAAGACACCACAGCACGCTCTAAACTGAGTACAAAACCGTATCGTTCCGCCATAGCAAATACATCTGAGGTGCTTAAAAACTCATTGTTATGTTTAAAACGAATAAACAGCTCTTGATATTCAACCTCATCATTTGCCCTCATCACAGGTTGTATTGAAATATCAAAAATTTGCTCATAGGCATTCAGTGATTCATCCAGCAAAGTATCTGAGAAGTGGGTAGCCACTTCAATAATATCAATGAGTGAGGTGTACTCAGTGAGAATGCTGTGCCACTCATCTTTGGTTTTACCTGAAATGGTTTCATCAACCAAGGGCATGACTTGATCAAAATGCTTTTCTTTACTGATGTGCGCATCAACACGCATCAATAACGCTTGAATACGTTCATTTTTTCTTACTTTAACTAACACTGGTTTAGATATTTGTGTACCTTGCTGGGCGATGGATAAAGCACTGAATGATTGGCGAAGCTGGTCAATTAAAAAGCCAGCTTGTTTTGCGGTTAGTTTACCAAACAGCGCAAACTCTGAGCCGGAAAGTTTGTACACTTTTAATTCATCGTATAATTCTGTGGTTTGCAGTATCAATTTTGCACAGTGTGTTAAATATGCGTCACCCTTGGCATAGCCTTCATTTTGATTAATAGTACGCAATTCGCTTAGCGTGACTAGGCCAAAGTAGAACTCATCTTCGCGCGCTTGAATTGCATCAAATTGCGAGTCAAAATCCCTCTGTAGTGCCTTTCGATTGCCAAGCCCCGTAAGTTCATCGGTGTACACCTCTTGGCGTAACAACTCAATTTTTTTGTTTTGATTGCTCAAAAGGTTTTGTGCGTGTTGAATATAACCGTTAACCGCAGAGGTGATCGCGTTCAACTCAAAAAGGCGTGATGTAGAGTTGAACTGCTCAAGCGTATCACTATTTTTATTTGCACTGTGGTTTTCTATCTCACTAATAAACTGCCTATACACTTTACCCAATACAAAAAACGCCAATGCCAATAAAACGACGATTCCAAACGCATTGAGTATATTGATTTTCAGTTGCTGATAGAGTGCTGAGTAAGCCGACCCCGAGTGTGCTTGAATATGCAGTATTCCTGCGATATTCCAACCATTGGAGACTTCTTGCGAGACGCTTGGGGTATTTAAATCAACAAGATTTATTAGCCAGACGGGGACATCTTGTGGCTGCTGTTCTACTTCAAATGTAAAACTGAGCGTAGGGTCGTTCGCTTCAAAAGTTATATTGGCATAATAGCCTGAATCAAATTGCGCCTTGACCATGGTCTGTGCAAGTACAATTTCATCGCTTGATATATAAGGCGCTATAGACATACCCAAATTCGTCGCGGTGTTTTGCGCTTGGTGGGTTAATTCGTTTTCTAAATATTGCTTAGTGACTTTGAGGTCCTTGATAAAAGTCACCGACGTTAGCACAATAAACACAATTAACAGCGTGCTAAGCATAAGAGATTTAATTGAGAGTAAATGGCGCACGTTAAGTCCTTTTAATTGAATTGAGGTTTAGTTGCTTGTTTCTATTCTTGCGAGCATGGCGCTCCAATGCGTCATACGCGCGGCATCCGATAACTTTTTGCCCACACCATGGGCGCGAGCTTGCCAAAGCCCTTTTGCATTAAAGGCATACACAGGCTTGAGATCGGTTCGCCGATTCGCCGATAAAATTTTATTTATTGTGTTATCCAGCACCATAGGTACTTCGTTCGGTTTATCGTAATACACCAAAACCATATGGGGTTCATTGCTTTTGGCTATCCTAACATACATTAAGCGCATTTTATTTTGTGCAATACCCAAGGCTCTTAGTGTCATATATTTAAATATCACATAGTCTTCGCAATCACCATAACCTGTGCCCAAACTTTCAATTGGCGTGGCCCAATAGTCATTCGCTTGCCAGTGTTGTTGATCGCTTAAGTATTGAATGTGTTTATTAGCAAAGCTGTTTACCACATTGAGCTTTTGCCACGTTGATTCTTGTATGTGTGTGTTTATTAACTTATGCCACGCTTGAAAACGAGTTTGCGCTTGTTCGCTATAGTGTGTTTTAGCTTGAGTTAAAATCTGCTGTTCAAAAAGCTTATCAATATATTGGCTGTCGTCGCTCAAAATAACAAATGGCAGTATGAGCGCAGCGACAAGGTAATAAGCTTTGAATGGTCGCATTTTTGTAACATTTACGGGGGTTAAGTGCACAAAGACTAGCAAATATCACCCTTGTGCGCAAAAAATACGGCTTTATCCTTTTTTTATCCATAATTGGCGGTTTTAATAGCCGCTTGTTTCCAACATGTTGCTTGTTAAAGAGCAAGAGCTTTGTAAGCTTGTGTTTGTTATTTAAACATGCAGCTAATAAGGGAACAACCTTTATTTCCGTGCGAAATTTTCACTCAGAAAAATGACTGAGTTTGCTTGCTATAGCGGTGTTTTTCTAGGTACAATTGTCGCGCTTTGGTAAATAAATTTGTACCCAATTCTTCATTTAGTCTACTTACCAAAGTAAGTTTGTTATGTAACTCATAAGCTTACATAACGGTGGAGTAGTTTTTTTAAAGGGACGTAACGTGAATAGTTTTGCCCAAAATAATGTTGCCAGCACGCAGCAATCTTCAAACATGCCTAAAGTAACTAAAGCCGTGATCCCCGTAGCTGGGCTTGGCACGCGTATGTTACCTGCAACCAAAGCCATTCCAAAAGAAATGCTGCCTTTGGTTGATAAGCCACTTATTCAATATGTGGTTGCTGAAGCGGTTGCAGCGGGTATTACAGAAATAGTACTCGTTACCCATTCGTCAAAAAACAGCATTGAAAACCACTTTGATACCAGCTTTGAGCTAGAAGCCACGCTTGAAAAGCGTGTTAAACGTCAATTGCTTGAAGAAGTACGTGCCATAGTGCCAAAAAATGTGACTGTGATCTCTGTACGCCAGCCAGTAGCAAAAGGGCTAGGCGATGCCATTTTATGTGCGCGTTCAGTAGTAGGTGAGGCCCCATTTGTGGTGATGTTACCGGATGTGATCATCGACCAGTATCACAGCGACCTAAAGCAAGATAACCTTGCCGCCATGATCAAGCGTTTCAACAACACCGGTATCAGCCAAATTATGGTCGAGCCAGTGCCTCATGAGCGTGTAAACCAATACGGTATTGTGGATTTAAACGGCCAAGAGCCTGCTGCGGGTAACACTGCTCCGATAAAAGATATGGTTGAAAAGCCAGATATAGACAGCGCACCAAGCAACTTATCCATCACAGGCCGCTATGTGCTTTCGCACAACACTTGGGACATTTTGGAATACACGCCACCCGGAGCTGGTGACGAAGTACAGCTTACCGACGCCTTGCACCAACTATTGCTGATGGAGCCAATCGAAGCTTATGAAATTGTTGGTAAATCACACGATTGTGGCAGCAAATTGGGGTATATGATCGCGAATTTGGAATATGGACTGCGTTGCCCAAATTTGGGTGACGATTTTAAGGCGCATGTTCAAGCTATAACTTTAGTCGCAGCAAGTAATGTAAGTAGCAAGGAAGTTGTGAACGCATAACATGTTTATGCTGACAAGGTGACAGTAAATGAAAATAGCAGTAGTTGGTACTTGGGTACGTAGGCTTATCAAATGCTGTTTTCCTCGAGCCAAAATAAAAGAGTCATTGGATATTAGTTAAGGCACATAGGTGCTTAAAATAGTAAGATGTATCTAACTAAGTAGTAGCTTTTATTATTTATATTTATTTCTAAAAACCATCTTATACAAATAAACTTTTAATATATGAATATTTACTGGTCTATATCAACAATTGAAGATGTCAAATTTGTTAAAAGGTTTACTTCTTCAGTTGATTTTAATGTTAAATTAATACATACAAATATAATTACATATATATACTCATCTGTGTTCTTGAGGTTTAAAAATTATATACCGTTATACCATGAAAAAATGAGGAAGGAGGTTGATGTTTCGGAGTCATTTAATGTCCTTAGTGGTAGACTTAATGAGCGAGAAGCATTGGCAGCTTATTCTGCAACATATTCATTATTAGAGCGGTTGAATATAAAGCAAGATGATGTTTTTATGATACCTAGCGGTCGTCAAGTTCATCAATGGGCTATACGTGACTTTTCGGTTTTTAATGGTAATAAAAAGTTATTTATAAATTATGGTAATTTTCCAGGTTATACTATTTTCGATAGTAAGGGGACTGATAGGAATTCATCAATTTATAATAATTTAAAAGTCTTAGATGAAATTAAACCAAGTAACTACACAGAATTAGAAATAGAAAGTATTTTTTCTAAGTTTTTAGATTTAAAAAATAAACAGAAAGTTATCCCTCAGGCATCTGGTGGCTATATTAATAAAAAGGCAAAAGAAGTTGTTTTTTTTGTTGAGTTTATATTGCAAAGGGTTTTTTCTATCTATTCTGATAGAAGGCGAATAACTAAGCCTAAAATAGAGCCGGAGAAAGAAAAAAAACCTTTGGCTTTGAAGCTAGAAAATTTGAAGTTGAAGTCTGATGATTGTATTTTTTTTCCATTACAGGTTAGTACAGATCAACAAGTTTTACTGAATTATAGTGGGGGTTCTATTGAGGCCGCAATTGAAGAAGTAATATTAATGGCAAAAGAAAGAAGTAAGATTATCTTATTGAAAGAGCATCCTGGTGAACATAATAAAAGAACAATTAAAGATGCTGTTACAAGAATGTGTAATTCTTCAGGTGTAAGGTATTATTGGATAAATGATCATGTTTCTACTGTAATCAACGAGATTAATGAAGTTGTAACTGTCAATTCGACAGTGGGTCTTGAAGGGTTAATGAATAATAATAAAGTTACATTTCTGGGGGATAGCCTATATAAGAGCCTTGGAAATCAGCATATAGCTAAATATTTAAATGATTACCTGATAGAAGTTGACTACCAATCTCAAAAAAGCATTTGTTCCGAAAAAGTAACAGATATATTATCAAGGGCTAGGTAACTTTAATATGTCAAGTGAGTTTAAGTTATTAATGATGAGTAATTCTACCTCAGGAGTAAATACTTCTTCAAATGTAGTTGATAGAAACGTTATTTTAGACCTGTTTCGAGGGTTGTCGGCTATAGCTGTTGTTCTCTACCACTATCTATATAGAGGCTGGGTGACAAACGAATTTACGGTAGAGAGCTTTTATAATTATAACGGCTTTTTCAAGTATGGATATGTAGGCGTGCAATTTTTTTTCATGATCAGCGGATTTATGATTGCAAAAACAGCTCTGAGTCGCACAGCATATCAGTTTGCTAAGGCAAGAGTTTTAAGGCTATATCCAGCCTATTTTATTTGTTTATCGATAACTCTATTTTTTACTTATAAATTTGGGGGAAGTACCTTTTACATTGAGCCGATGGACGCCATTTTTAATTACATAATGATTTCCAAGATGTTTGGAGTTCCGTTTGTTGATGGTGCATATTGGACTTTGATTTATGAGTTAATATTTTATTTTTGGTTTCTTGTTTTTTTTACTTTCTTTAGAAAAAAATTGTTAGAGTGTTTTCTCACACTTTTAGTTTTTTCATGGATTTTGAACTCTTTGAATAGTTTAGAGTATTATTCAGTGTTTTTTGGTGGGAAGTTCATTCCGTACTTTGTAATTGGTATGTTGTTTTTTTATTTAACCAAGGAAAGGAAGAGCTTGTTTCTTAAATTAATAATAATTCCAGTGATGTTGATGTGCATGTCCCAAGCGTATGAGCAGGCATATATTAAAGGTTTGCATAGTGATGTCGACATAAATCCATTAATATCGACAATTTTGATTGTTTTTTTGATTCTGTTATTTTTTATTGTTGTAGTTAATCCTGTTAACATAAAAAATAATCTTTTCATAAAAATATCATCTATTTCTGCTTTGTTGAGTTACCCACTTTATCTTTTGCATCAAAATGTTGGTTATATTTTGATTAATATATTTCATGGTTTTGAGATGCACCCTCTTTTAAACTTGTCGGTTACTATTTCTATCGTACTTCTTATTGTGCTTTTGGTGTCATATAAATTTGAGCCTTTTATATTGAAGAATTTAAAGCAGCTTTTTACATATTTTGAGTGCAAAATAGGAAAGAAAAGTGATTAAAAAAAGTCATGTTTTCATGTGTTTTTGCCTGTTTGTTTTGGCAATATACTATGTCGCTCCAAAATCCTTTCAGTTTGATGCGGGGGGAGACTTTAGAGAGTTTGTGTTTTTTTTAGGGCCTTGGTTTTTACAACGCTATTTATTGCTTCTTGTTTTATTTATTTATTGTGTTGTCTTTTTTCTTAATGCGACATGGTCAATAACACTCATGATCATTTCTGGGGCGTTTCTTGTTCTTTCTCTTCCATCTGTTTATGTAGGAGATTATACTTTTTTTTATGCGTACTGCTGTTTGTTTGCTTCATATTTATTTTGCCAATATAAAAAAAATGATATAAAAATAAATGCGAGATATAAGAGTCTTGTGGTTTTTATATTTTCTTGCTATCTACTTCAATTTCTTTTTTATAGAGCCGGTGGTCGAGTTGTATCTAGTTTTCTAGATCCTAATATTTCTGGTTATTATCTCTTTCTTGCTTATGCGTTTTTTAGATATGCTGAGCTAAAATTTTTGGCTGTTTTAACCCTGTTTATTTCAATGCTAACGTTAAGCAGGAATCTTATATTGGCGGTTTTTGTTTTTGAATTTATTTTATTTGTTCAAGTGAGAGGTTATTGTAATTTTATTCTTGATTTTTTTAAGAATAGTTATGTTTTTTTCTTTTCTTTACTAATTTTTGTAATAGGAATCTCACATTTAATTGTGAATATCGGGGTAATCCATGAAACATTAGGGGGAGGGAGTGCTAGGGTTTTTAATGTAATAGATGGTTCTAATTATTCTAGAGCATTAGCTAACCTGGACATTCTAGATAGAATTTATGAGGGGCATTACATATTTTATGGGAATGGTAGCTCATTCGATGGCTTACTTGAGCATCGGCCACATAATGCCTTTTTGAGATCTACATATAGATATGGATTATTAACTACGACTCTTTTGTTTTTAGTGTCACTTTACTTATTAAAAATAGTAGCTAAAAATACACTAGCTTTATTTGTAGGTGTTAATATGTACTATGCGCTACTTAATGACTTTGTTACGGGGCCAGAGTTGTTTTTATTGCTTATAATTAGTTTTTTATCTAATAAGTTTCGACAGGAAAATAAAAGTAGCTAGACTTTTTTATTCTATTTTTTGTAAATGACATGGGTGTTTATTGTTGAATATATTACATATTACAGAATCTTTTGGTGGTGGCGTTACAAGCGCAATTAATTCATATATTGAAAACTCTTCTCAGTATGAACATCACTTGATTGCGACAATAAGAGAAGCTGATGCAACAGGCGCAGAAAGAGATGGACAATTTAGTTCAATATTACTTGTTCAGCGCAGTCTCTCAGCTATATTTTTAATAAAAAAGAGGTACAATGAAATTAAGCCGGATGTAGTTCATCTACATAGCTCTTTTGCGGGTTTTGTTTGTAGGCTTCTACCTTTCATCGAAGCTAGAAAGGTAGTATACACTCCACATGGTTTTTCTTTTAATCGAGATGATTCTTTTATTCGCGTATCCTTTTATCGAATTGTAGAGTATTTATTAAGTTATCGGACTGCTTGTATCGCAGGCTGCAGTAAAGCTGAAGTCTCTGAAGCTAAAGCTCTCCGTCAGGGCCTGCCAACCCATGAGATCGTAAATATATGCTCTGAAAAGTTACTCCATAAGAGTTCGGAGGCGAGCTTTAACAGGAGCAAAGGTAAGGTGCGCATTGGTATGATTGGGAGGATCTCTCCACAAAAAGGAGATGAATATTTTTTACGCCTTGCGACCCTATTGAATAATGAGCCGAATATAGAGCTTGTTTGGATTGGCGGTGGAGATAGTCATTATAAAGCACTGTATAATTCTATGGGCGTCAAAGTTACAGGGTGGTTAAATAGAGAACAGGTACTCTTAGAGTTGAGAGAGTTAGATGTATATTGTCACACTGCTGCTTGGGAAGGTTTTCCTATTTCTGTACTTGAAGCGGCTGCATTAGATAAACCAATCGTACTTAGAAACATAGCTCCTTTTGCAATGGAAAACCTTTACTGTCTTTCTCACCCCGAGGATATGGCTTCAGCATTGAGAGCTATTGCTAATGACGAGCCAAAACAAATAAATAAAGCACTGAATAACAAAGAACTTATCAATAGATATCATACAAATAAAGAGCTGTCATCAAGCTTGAAACGCTTGTATTACGGCTTTTCAAAAGATGCATGTTAAATTAGGATAATGATGAATATATTGAATGAAAATTGCTTTACACTTTTTGGAGGAGTTAATGTTCTAGAGGACCTTGATTCAACTCTTTCAGCTTGTGAAAAATATGTAGAAGTAACTAATAAGCTAAATATCCCTTTTGTATTTAAGGCCTCTTTTGATAAGGCTAACCGTTCATCTGTTGATTCATATAGAGGCGTTGGTTTAGATGAGGGGATTCGCATCTTCGAAAGCGTCAAAAAAGAATTTGGCGTTAAGGTAATTACAGATGTACATGAAATCATTCAAGTTAAACCAGTTGCTGAAGTCGTCGATATTCTTCAATTACCGGCATTTTTAGCTAGACAAACGGATCTTGTTGTAGCGATGGCTAAAGCAGGAAAGCCTATTAATATTAAAAAGCCTCAGTTTATGAGCCCTACACAAGTAAAGCACATTGTGAATAAATGCAGGCAAGCGGGAAATAATGATGTACTTGTTTGTGAGCGAGGTAGCTGTTTTGGTTATGATAACTTAGTGGTAGACATGCTTGGCTTTTCTCAAATGAAAAAAGTAACAGATAATGCACCAATTATCTTTGATGTAACACATAGTTTACAGCAGAGAGATCCACTCGGTGAAGCCTCAGGTGGTCGAAGATCACAAGTGCTTGAACTTGCAAAAGCTGGAATATCGCTTGGTATCGCAGGTTTGTTTCTTGAATCTCACCCAGATCCGGATAATGCCAAATGTGATGGGCCCAGTGCACTGCCGCTCTCGATGCTAGAGCCTTTTTTAAATCAGATAAAAGAACTTGATGATTTAATCAAATCTCAGCCCAAACTTGAGATTGTTTAAGCAATGGATAAAGAGTTATTAAAAAGAAAGTTGGCTAAAATAAAACTTGTTTTGTTTGATGTAGACGGTGTTTTAACTGATGGCTCAATTTTTATTAGTCAAGATGGAGAGTTTTTTAAATCATTTAATGTAAAAGATGGTTTAGGAATTGAGTTGTTACGCTGCCATGGGATCAAAATTGGTATTATTTCTGGTAAGTCTAGTGCGGGACTTGATAAAAGAGTAGAGCAGTTAAAACTCGATATATGCATTACAGGGTGTAAGTATAAATTACCTAAGCTAACTGAAATATGTGAAGATTTTGGCCTTTCTTTCGACGAGGTTTGCTTTGTTGGTGACGATGTTATAGATCTACCAATCATGCAAGAAAGTGGGGTGGGTATTGCGCCAGCTGATGCCCATAAACATGTTATACAAAACTGTGATTATATCCTAGATGTAGTTGGTGGGGCAGGTGTTGCAAGAGAAGTAGCTGATATGGTGTTACTTGCTAAGTTAGGTAGTTTCGAAGAAGTTTATAAGCCGCTAACAAATAAAATTACAGAAGGTGAGTTATCTGGAGTTGAGCAATGATGAACTCTGTTAAAGTTGTAATACCAGCTAGGTACGGCTCAACTCGTCTACCTCAAAAAGCATTGTTAGAAATAAACGAAAAACCTATCTTTTGGCATGTGCATCAGAGAGTAAAAGAGGCTGGTTTTGCATTGTCAGACATTTATATCGCAACCGATCACTCTGAAATTTTTGATTTAGCTAGAACACTTGGTTTAAATGTTGTCATGACAAACTCTGAACATGACAGTGGCACGGATCGAATTAATGAAGTTTGCGAGCAGCTCAGGTGGTCTGATGAAACAGTTGTAATTAATGTTCAAGGCGATGAACCGCTAATCCCAACAACATTAATTAAAAGTTTAAATAAATTTTCAATAGGTAGCCCGGAGTTCGATATAACAACAGCAGTTGTTCGCATTAAGAACTTAATCGAGTTGTCTAACCCGAATATTGTAAAAGTCGCTCTTGCTGAGGATGGGCGTGCTCTTTACTTTTCGAGAGCAGCCATTCCGTTTAACCGTGACGAGCAATCAAGTTTACGAAGTTGTTATCGCCATATCGGGATCTACGCGTATAAAGTCAAAGTTTTAAGAAAAGTTTGCAATCACCCAATGTCACTTTTAGAGCGAATAGAAAACCTTGAGCAATTAAGAGCACTATCTTTAGGTTATACGATTGGTGTTATTAAATATGACCAAGATATACCACACGGTATTGATGTAGAAGAAGATTTTAAGAAAATCAAAAGCATTATGGAGGGTAAGAATGAATATTCTTGAAGTAGCAAAGAAGGTCTTTAAGATTGAAGCAAGTGGTCTTAATTATATCTCCAGTCATCTTGATGCTAATTTTGAGCAAGCGGTTACTAGTATTTTGACTTCCAAAGGCCGCGCTATTGTATGTGGTATGGGGAAGTCAGGTATTATAGGGAAGAAAATAGCAGCCTCTTTTGCTAGCACAGGTACGCCGAGCTTTTTTATGCATCCTGGGGAAGCATTCCATGGTGACTTAGGCATGGTTACCGCAGATGATGTATTTATTGCTATTTCAAATAGCGGTGAAACAGACGAAGTTTTAAAACTGCTCCCATATTTGCGAGATAACAGAAATGTCATCATTGCAATGACTGGTAATCCCCACTCTACACTTGCTCAAAACGCACATTTTCATTTAAACGTTGGTGTACCAGAAGAGGCTTGTCCATTACAGTTGGCGCCAACGGCATCGACAACAGCAACACTTGCTATGGGAGATGCATTGACTGTTGCGCTAATGGAGTCTAGAGGGTTCAAGCCTGAAAACTTTGCCCGTTTTCATCCTGGAGGATTCTTAGGAAGAAAACTTTTAATGTGTGTTGAAAGCGAGATGGTAAGTGATAATTTACCTCTTCTTTCTCCGGATGATAGCGCTGTAGAAGTAATCCATCGTATTACTGAAGGTGGGCTAGGGTTGGCGATTGTAATGACCAAAAGTGGTCAGCACATTATAACTGATGGCGACTTGAGACGCGCTATTGAAAAGTATCAAGAGGCTATATTTCATCAAACTGCAGCTGATTTAATGTCCGGTAAGCCTATAGGAGTATCCATAGGGACTCGAATTGAAGATGCTTATCAGCTTATGGAAAAGCATTCTATATCGTCCCTTCTTGTAACAGATCCTTGTAAAGAAGACATGGTTGTAGGGATATTCAAGAAATAGATTATGAAAGCTAAGGTACTCTTGATAAAAACAGGTTTATCGGCAATTACAAAAGGCTCAGCGGTGCTCGTGGCTTTCTGTATGACACTTTTAGTCACGCACAGTTTAAATGCAGAACAATCAGGGCTTTTTTTGTTAGCTATAGCGGTACTTGGTGCTGCAACTGTGTTTTTTCGTTTAGGACTTGATAATATTGTGTTGCGAATAATTAGTTCTAGGCAAGGTAGAGAAAATAGCCAAGCGGCACTGACAACGGGGTTATTATGGATACTTGCAAGTACTTTGCCTGTGGTAATCTTAGTTACGATATTTGCAGATAGTATTTCTACTCATGTTTTATCAAAACCTGAATTTGGACCCGTATTGACGTTTGCTGTATGGGCAATACCTATTGTTGCAATTTTTACGCTAATTTCTATGGGGTTTCAGGCTTTTCATCGAGTTGTGTTAACCACTGTGTTTCAAAACTTAGGCATTTCTTGTCTATTTATGGTTTGCTTTGGTGCCCTATGGTACTTCTTTCCAAATATTATATCGGCTGTGACAGCAATCAAGGTATACCTCTTGAGCGCTGTCGTAATTTTGATTTGTGCTCTGTTTATTTGGCATAAACAAGTCCAAGGTAATTGGGGAAGAATCAGGTTGAAAGATAGGGGATTATGGCAAGCCAGTTCAAACTTGTGGGCTGCGACCAGTATGAATTTAACTGTTCAATGGGCGGGAATTTTGATTGCGGGAGCTTTAGTTTCGGCGAGCGATATTGCTTATCTATCTGTTGCTCAACGAACGGCAACCTTGACTAGCTTTGTGTTAATGGTGGTTAATATTGTAGTAGCCCCTCGTTATGCTAAGTTATGGCATGATGGTGAGTTATCTAATATCAAGTGGTTAGCAAAGCGCTCAACCTACGGTATGCTCATTCTTGCGTTACCTATGGTTTTCACTCTGATTTTTTGTTCTGAGTATATTATGGCACTTTTTGGTGATGGATATGAAAAGGGGGCTTCTTTATTAAGTATTATGGCTGTTGGCCATCTTACCACCGTAGTGGCTGGTTCTACAGCTTATTTACTAAATATGAGTGGTCATGAGCGTGACTTCCGTCGCGTAACTTTTTTGGCTGGACCATTAACAGTTTTGTTATCTTGGATTTTGATTCAAAGTTATGGCGTTTTGGGAGCAGCAATTGCTACTGCAATTGGGTTTACTATACAAAGTTTGGGGACACTGATAATGGTACGTAAACGGCTTGGATTTTGGCCTCTTTGGTAGGCGTTGGTTTATTATTTGTATACTTAACTGAATATTTAGAACTAATGAAGCTCTAATCAAGTTTTATAAGAGTATGCTTGTAGATGACAAGCTAAAGTGAATTTGATGTTTATTCCCATAATTCTTGCAGGAGGGATTGGTAGTCGGTTGTGGCCAATTTCTCGCGAAAAGTACCCCAAACAATTTCACAGTTTTGGCTCAAGCAAACTGACCATGCTGCAACAAACCTTGCTACGTTTAGAGGGACTCGCTCAGCAAGCACCTTTGCTTATTTGTAACGAAGAACACCGTTTTATTGCTGCTGAGCAGTTACGCCAAATGAATGTGAATGATGGCAAGATAATTCTTGAGCCTGTGGGCAGAAACACCGCACCAGCTATTGCATTAGCAGCTTTTAAGGCTATTGAGCTGGGGGAAGACCCGTTATTATTGGTACTGGCAGCCGATCATGTAATTAAAGATAGTAAGGCATTTCATTTAGCGATTGAACAGGCATCAAACTTGGCTAGTGTTGGGCACTTGGTTACGTTTGGAATTGTGCCTACCCACCCTGAAACAGGATATGGTTATATTAAGCGTGGCAATAGTGTTGATGACCATGGTTATGCCGTTGTTCAGTTTGTAGAAAAGCCAGATCAGGCTCGCGCTCAACAATATTTAGACAGTGGTGATTACTATTGGAATAGTGGCATGTTTATGTTTAAAGCCAGTCGCTATTTACATGAGCTAAAGTGTTTTCAACCTGAAATTTATAAAGCCTGTGAATTAGCGTTGGGTGAGCAAACGCCTGATTTAGACTTTATTCGCATAAATAAACAAGAGTTTGAAGCTTGCCCTGATGATTCCATTGATTACGCAGTAATGGAAAAAACCGAGCATGCTGTGGTAGTACCGCTTGATGCAGGTTGGAGTGATGTTGGTGGTTTTGCTGCGCTTTGGGATGTGTCAGAGCAAGATGAGAACGGCAATGCATTTCGTGGTGATGTAAAAGCGGTCGATACTAAAAATACCTTTGTCTCTAGCGAAGATAAGCTTGTGGCTACTGTCGGTGTTGAAGACTTAGTGGTTATCAACACCAAAGACGCGGTTTTGGTGGCTCATAAAGCTAAGTCACAGCAAGTTAAAGCCATTGTGAATGAATTAAAAGCTGAAAATCGCCCTGAAGTGACTTTTCATCGAGAAGTGTATCGTCCTTGGGGTAAGTATGACTCTATCGATAATGGTGAACGTTTTCAGGTTAAGCGTATCACGGTTAAACCGGGCGCAAAGCTTTCAGTGCAAATGCATCACCATAGAGCAGAACATTGGATTATGGTTTCAGGCACTGCAAAAGTACTCATTGGTGATACTGAGCAGTATGTCACAGAGAATGAGTCAGTATATATTCCTATCACGCAGGTTCATGCGCTAGAAAACCCCGGTAAAGTTAATTTAGAGTTGATTGAAGTGCAGTCAGGCTCTTACTTGGGTGAAGATGACATTGTGCGCTTTGAAGACAAATACGGACGGGCATAATATGCAAGTATGCGAAATCATTAAGCAAAGCGGGATTAGTTTTGGTACCAGCGGCGCAAGGGGCTTAGTAAGCCAGTTTACCCCGCAAGTATGCGGTGCGTTCGCCAGTGCTTTTGTGGCGAGCCAGGCTGAAGTAGCGCGAGTCGCGATTGCCATTGACAACCGTCCAAGCAGCCCTGCGATTGCACAGGGCTGTATTGCAGCACTGAAGGCGCTCAATATTGATGTGGAGTATTATGGCATAGTACCTACGCCAGCGCTTGCTTATGCAGCGCAGCTTAAGCAGATCCCTGCGATCATGGTAACGGGCAGCCACATTCCTTTTGATAGAAATGGCTTAAAGTTCTACCGCACTGATGGGGAAATAACTAAGGCGGATGAGCAAGCTATTTTAAACAGCCAAGTAATTGTAGAAATGTGTGATTTGACTGAGTTGCCCACAGTCGACAGTTTTGCACATCAACAGTATTTAGCCCGTTACTTGAATGTATTCTCAGGTCAACCGCTTGCAGATAAACGTGTTGGCATTTATCTACATTCAAGCGCGGGAAGAGCGTTATACCCAGTGCTATTTAAAGCTTTGGGGGCTGAGGTTGTCGAACTGGGTTACAGTGATGAATTTGTGCCTATTGATACTGAGGCGGTTACAGAAGAAGATAAACAGCAGGCAAGAGCTTGGTCCAAAGAGTATAAATTGGATGCCATTTTCTCTACCGATGGGGATGGTGATAGACCTTTATTGGCCGACGAAAATGGTGAGTACCTAAGAGGTGATATTCTATGCTTGTTAGCCGCACAATACTTAAGTATTGAAGCGCTTGCTGTGCCTGTTAGTTGTAATACAGCCATTGAGCTTACAAACAGTTTTAAACAAGTTGTACGCACTAAAATCGGCTCACCGTATGTGATTGAAGCATTTTCTGAACTTGCTAAATCCTATGTAAGCGTTGCTGGTTTTGAAGCCAATGGCGGCTTTTTATTAGCCAGTGATTTACAGCTAAACAACAATACCATGCAACAACTGGCGACGCGTGATGCAGTTTTGCCTGCTTTATGTGTGCTCGTTGCAGCAAAATCGGAATCGATAAGTCAGCTACTAAACAAACTGCCACAACGTTTTACGCATAGCGATCGAATCAAAGAGTTTGCTACAACACGCAGTCAAGCAATCATAGAACAAGGCAAAGCTGATCCCGCAGCCCTGCTGGAAAAATTGGGGATTGAGGGAATTGTTGAGCATGTTGATATTACAGATGGACTAAGGCTAACACTCAGCTCTGGAGATGTCGTTCACTTACGCCCCTCAGGGAACGCGCCAGAACTTCGCGGTTATGCTGAAAGTCAATCTGAGCCTCAGGCACAAGGAATTGTTTCAAATGTATTAGCAAAGGTTTCTGGGGTTTTTTAATACGTTTAGAAGACCCTGAAATAAATTCAGGGTGACGTAACTGAGGTGAATGTAATTCTGAGCCAATTGACTTAGGGTACATGAACCTGAGTTAGTTAATTTAGAAAGATAAAATGCGTTCAAATAGCTAACATACCGTCATCCTGACGAATGTCAGGATCTTGCAACTATAAAATACAGTTCAAGTTAGCACAGCTTTTTCAATAAATATTCTCTGCGCTTTTTATCTTCCGGTTGCTTTGAAAACTTAAAGTAGGTGCATAGCAGATGTTGCTTATTATAGAAGCGTGCTGTTTCAATAAGCATTGTTAACCTACCACCATTAAATAAACTCATTTTCTCGGCACTTTTAAAAACTTGCTGCTTTTGAGTAACGGTAAGTTCAGGCCAATAGGCTAATCCTATCATCACGGTTTGGTTGAGCACTTGCCATGTGTATGGGCCAAACTGATGAGCCAATTCTAGCGTGTGCCACGCTTGCTCTACGTCATATGTAAAAAATGCCTGTTGGTGGGCAAGGTCGGCATAGGTTTGTGGCCAAGCGGGGCGTGAGTTTATCGACTGGCTATATAAATCAGCAATTGTACCATCTGGTTGCGCTTCAAATTGAGATGCACGGCCCCATTCTAATAGTTTGGCTTGGGTGACTTGGTAGTAACTTTGCGTTGAATCGAAGGCCAGAGATGTTTCAGCAGCTTGTTTTGCATCTTTGTACGCAAGCTCTATTACAGGCTTACCTTTTTGCCATTGGTCTAAGTAGTACTTAGTTTTAAAGTGATAGGCGCTCCCTAAGGCCAAGTGGTAACTTTTCGCAATTAACCATATGCACAGCGGTACTATGGCAGCTAAAGCTATATATTGCACATAGCGATTTTGAACTGGGTTATTGTTATTTTTCAAGCCTACAACCTGTATTAATCAAATGAAAAGTGCGCTTTGGCAATGTCTTTAGGCATCGTGTAAGTGAGCTGGTGCGCATACTCATCACCACAAAGCGCTGCTATTTTCTCTCTTGCTTCTGCCATCTTCGGTGGGCGGCGGTGCATTGAGTGGCTGTCACTGGCCACTATGCTAAATAGTTTTTCCTGTAACCAGTATTCCGCGAGTGCTTTGGGTTTACTGCCCATATCGTCCAGCACTGAAGCGGCGGTTAACTGAAATAAACAGCCCATATTAACGAATTGCTTAATTTTTTCAGGATATTGCTGTAGCTCACGGTTACGTTCGGGGTGCGCTATCATAGGTACTACATTGTTGCTCAGTAACCACTTAACGAGCTTGTCGGCCCCTGCGGGTATTTGGCTATGAGGCATTTCTAATAACAGCACTTTTTTACCTTGATATTCACCCAAAAACGGCAGCTTATTTTGTGGTAATAAGGTGAGCATCTCTGTGCCAATTCTGACTTCTGCGGCCGCACTTATTTTTATATCCAATGAAGAGTAACTCAGTGCGTGTGTGACTTCGCCTAATGCATTGGCAATTGTCCGCTTGCAATTATCAAAGGTGCCAAAGTGAATATGGGGGGTTGCTACGATATGGGTGATGCCCTGCTTTACAGCTGCGTCGATCAGCAAAATGGAGTCTTTTATTGTTTTTGCACCATCGTCAATACCGGGGAGTATATGGCAGTGTAAATCTATCATTTTTAAGGCCTAGCTAAATTCGCCGTTGTTCATCATAAGCGCAGTTTATTGTAGGCGTGATTGTACCGACAATTTAAAGTGAACACTATACAGGAGTGGGTAGGCTGAAAATAAAAAAGCGCGAACTAGAAATTCGCGCTTTTTAAGACTTCTGGTATTAGCTAATACAAGCTAAGCGCTTTTATCACTGTCACTTTGCTCATATGCTTGATAATAGCCATATTGGCCATAGTAGCTTTGCGCATCTTTGGTATCAAATTGGTTGAGTACTACACCAAATACCTTTGCATGTGCCTGATTTAGCTTTGCTAAACTATTTTTGATTAAAGCAGTACGAGTCGAATTGGCTTTCACAACCATTACCACGGCATCAGCAGCAGGAGATATAACCAAAGCATCACTCACGGCCTGTACCGGCGGGGTATCGATAATGATTTTATCGTAGCGACGCTGTAGCTCAGTCAAAAGCTCTTTAAAGCGAGGCTGTGCGAGTAACTCTAACGGGTTAAGCGGAATTGAGCCCGCAGGCATCACATCTACATGCGGTTTTACCTCATTAACAATACAATCATCAATAGAGTCTGTCATAGCTAGGTAGTTTGCTAGGCCGGCTTGATAAGTTGGCAAACCAAGGCGCTTACCCAGAGTCGGTTTGCGCATATCCGCATCTATGATCAACACACGCTCAAGGGCCGAAAACGCATAGGCCATATTCATTGTTGTTGACGTTTTACCTTCCGCGGGGAAAGAAGAGGTGACTTCAATCACGTTCATGGGTCTATCAAGCGCCAACAAGCTCATGGAGGTACGAATTGAACGCACTGATTCGGCAAACATCTTTTGATCTTTATCGAAGAAGGCGTCATCACGCTGCTCAGCCGCTTTTTTATCAAGTAAAGGAATATAACCCAGCGCACGTTGCGCAAGGTTTGTTTCTACATCGTGGCTTGATTTAATGGTGTCGTTTAGGCTGTCGTGCACAAGCGCAATCACAATACCAAACCCTATGGTGGCAACAAATACTAAGATCACAATCAATGATTTTTTAGGCTTTACTGGATCAGAGGTAACAATGGCTCTATCGGTAAAACGTGCCACAGGGGAGTCAAAGTCACCTGTTACTGCGGTTTCTTTTTGACGTGAAAGGAAGTTATCAAATAACTGTCTGTTAGTTTCAACCTCGCGGAGTAAGCGGCGGTACTCGGTTTCAACCGAGCTTAGCTGGCTAAAGCTGCTGCGTGCTTGCTCAAACTGGCGTTTTAACGCTTCGTAGTTTTGTGATGCGGTACGTGCTTCGTCTTCAATACCTTGTACCAAGCGTTGAATTTGTGCGCGTAGGCTTTCTTTTACAGCGCTAAGCTCTGACTGAACTGCAATCATTTTCGGGTGCTTAGGGCCATATACTTTAGACAGCTCAGAAACTTTTCTTTCGACAGAAATAACATCACGTTTTACATTTTGGATGGAGCTATGAGAGGTGATTTCAGGCAAGCTTTCTAAACGAGCGATGTCATTTTTACCATATTTTTGCACCAGCTTTAAAAACGCTTCCGCTTCCGCTGCGCGAGAGCGTGTAGTAACTAGCTCTTTATTTAAATTTTCTAGTTCTTGGGCATCTAGCGAGGTAATACCGGCAACGTCGACTAGGTTATGCTCTTTTCTATAAGCTTCTAAACGGCGCTCAGACTCATCCAATTGAGTACGTAACTCACCTAATCGACTGCCTAACCAAGCATTGGCTTTTTGCGTAATGCCCAATTTGGCTTCAAGTTGAGAGTTGATATAGGCATCACCCACCGCATTGGCAACTTGTGCGGCAAGTGCTGAATCATGCGTTTCATAACTTATTTTAACGAGTTGGGTTTTACGCACAGGCTCAATCGATAAACGCGACATAAATAAATCAATTTGACCACGTTTTTTTGCGGCTGCAATGGTTGCTTCATCTAACTCTGCGTCTGCGGAGGGCAAAAATGTGATTTTGCTGCGCAGGTTTTGCACCATGGATGGCTTTGATTGAAAGTCTGGGTGATCAGCAAGATTTAATTGCTCAAACACGCGCTCTGCAATGGAGCGTGACTTTAGTATTTCAAATTGAGTGAGGTAGTACTCTTGTTGTGACGAGTTAATGCCATACACTTCTTCTATTTTAATCGCGCGAGCTTGCTCTGCCTCAATTAATAATGTCGCGGTTGAGCGAAACACAGGTTTCAAGCTCAAAACCACAAATACCGCGATCACCGATGTTAAAATGGCCAGCATTAAAATGCGCCATTTGGCTCGCATGATCACGGTAAAATAATGACGTAAATCGATCACTTCTTCTTGCTGATTTTCAGTCGGTTGAAGCGCGTTATGTACTGCTGTCATTAGAAAAATCTCTGTTCAATGGTTATGGTGTCACCGGCTTTAATACGCGCGGCTAATGAGCCTTGCTCTTTTTCACTTTTGGTGCCTTCGCGGCTAATGAATATCTTCTCGCGAGACGCACGTTCGGTTAAACCGCCTGCCAGTGCAACCGCTTGGTTAACCGTCATACCTGGTTGATAAGGGTAACCACCGGGCTTTTTCACTTCACCATGAATGTAAAAGGGGCGGTATTCTTGTATACCCACAAACACATTTGGTTGTACTAGGTAGTCGCCTTTTAAACCATCATAAATTAGCTGTTCGGCTTCTTTAATGGTGAGGTTGTTTAGGCTTACAACGCCTAAAAATGGGTAGTTAATACTGCCACTATCGGTTAATTGGGTTTCAAGCTCGAGGTCTTGATGGCCAAATACTTTGATAATAACTTTATCGCCTGGGCCAAGCCTGTAAACACTTTCGGAAGCATAAGCGCTTCCGAAAGTTAATAACAAGCTTAGTATTAAAAATACTTTATATTTCATAAGCTCTTATAGTGTGAAGGTGGCACCTACAAATACCACTAACTTGTCAAAGTCGATATTTTGTTGTGTCGATGTTTTGTCTTGGAAGTCGATACCTGCTTTTAAGTCAATCCAACGTCTTAGGTCGTAGTTCGCCGCCACTGTGTATGACTTAGTGGTGTCTTTACGGTTGGTGATACCGGCGTAGTTTTCTGACTTATGGCTGTAGCCTATGTCAGTACTTACAAACTCATTCCAAGTGTGTGTCCAAGTTGCGCCATAATTAGTATCACGGATGTAGTCACCAATGGTGCTTGGGTCGCGTGCAATACGTGACGTATTGAATGCTACCGACGTGTATGTCAGAGGTTGCCAAGTCACACCAGCGCTCCACGATAAACCGCTGAAGTCTTCACGTGCCGCTGAGTCAAAGTCTTTGTCTTGATAACCAATGCGCACATTACCGCTGGTCATGGCTGTTGCTTGCCACTGCGCACCCACCTGGTAAAACATTGAAGATGAGTCTTTTGAACCGCGAACATCGCTGGCATTAAAAACGTCGTACTCAGCGTCTTCCGATTTAATTTCAGCAACTAGGCTTGTGAATGCGCCTGTGTCGTAGAAAAATGTAGAACCTAATGTGGTTGTTGCCACGTCACGGAACTTTGAAATTGCTTCAAAGTTTGTGTAATCCTTGAAGGACACATCTGCCGATAGCTGAAGGCGTGCAGGCGTTGACTGTGCGCCATATTGGTAGCTTGCACCAAAATTAGCAACGCGGAATTTAGTCACATCGTTTTGTGCGCCACCTAAACCTTCAGAGATACCCGTACCACGGTCTTCGTGCGCATTTTGGTAGCCCGCTTTAAGGTTGTAACTGTGGTTTTGGTTTAGCTCAATTGCTGCTTCACCTGACGCGTTGAAATCAAGGTAGTTATCATCGCTGCTCGAAAAGTAAGTACCTGAAGCAAGGCCGATTTGACCTGTGTACTTGTTGGCACCTTGCTCAAGTTGCGCATTCAGCGTCGGCGCTACTTCTAAAATAGAGCTTGATTTTTCATTGTTGCTAGTACGGGCAATGTTGCTGTCGTGCTTTAACGCGGTGTACAAGCTAGGAATTAAATCAATGCCGTAAGCTGTTTTGATCACGCCTGAATCGGTTGCTTCATTTGCTTGTACTGCTGAGCATACACTGATCGCCAAAAATGGCAGCGCCAATTTAAATTTCATTTGCTTATAGTCCTCAATAATTAGTAAGCGTTCTTGCCTGTAAAGCCTTTAAATAAAGTTAAAAAGATAATTTTTATATCAAAAAATAATGACCATTTATTGATGTAATCCAGGTCGTACTCAATGCGTTTTTCCATTTTGTACAAGGTATCTGTTTCACCACGCCAGCCATTGACTTGCGCCCAGCCGGTAATGCCGGGTTTTACTTTATGGCGTAACATGTAATAACTGATCTGTTTACGGTATTCTTCGTTATGGGCAACCGCGTGGGGGCGAGGCCCAACCACTGACATACTGCCTAATAACACATTAAAAAACTGTGGTAGCTCATCTAACGAGGTACGCCTTAAAAAGGAGCCCACTTTAGTGATGCGTTTATCACCTTTGGTGGCTTGCGTCACCTTGTCACTATTTTCCATCACTGTCATTGAGCGGAACTTGTACACAGAAATTCTTTTTCCGTCAAGACCATAGCGCGCTTGTTTAAATAAAACGGGCCCTTTTGAGGTGATTTTAACTGCAGCAGCAATAACTAATAAGAGTGGTGATATGAGCAATAAAACACTGGCACTGAATACAATATCAAAGGTGCGTTTGTAAAAATCACGCACCCCAAACATGGGGGATTCAAAGACACTGATGGTATCTAAATTACCGACTGCACCGATGCGGGCATGCATTAGGTTTTTGAGCATAAAGTCCGGTAGTAACAATACATCAATAGTGGTATCACCCAGCTTATTAAGTAATGTTTGAATACGACCTTCGGCTACCATGGGGTAGCAAATATATAATTTGGTAATTTTACGGGTTTGGGCCATTTCGATGGCATCCGCTTCTGTGCCAGCGAGCAAACTAGTATCAAACTCGCCTAAGCGATCAGCTGCTCTATCATCGAAAATACCAATGCAGTTATGACCTAGCTCGCTATGGGCATTCAGCTCTTGGTATAAACGCATTGCGCTGCTGTTCATGCCGATAATAGCGACGGGTTGTACACCAATACCACGTTTGCGTTTGTAGGCTTTGATTTGTCTTGCGGTGACGCGCCAGCTTAAAAGCGAGCAGGTTGAAAGCACGGTCCACGTAATAACCACAACACGGGAATAGGTTTCACTTTGTTTGAGTAGGAATAAGCCGACAATGAGCAACGTAAATGCGAGAAACTGTACAAACATCAATAGGTACAACATTTGTGTGAATTTGCCCACACGCCATGAGCGGTATAGCTGGAGTGACTCACCAGTATAGCTGTACAGCACCATGTAAAGTGTTAGAAGTAGTACGTAGTCTTTATCAAAACTGATGCCATAGAGCATGCTCGCCAAAAATAAAGAGGCGGCAATGATAAAATAATCAATGAATCGGTAAAGAACCGATCCTGCATACATATCTAATCTAAACTGTGATGTGCCCATGAAAATCCTCCGTGACGCAGTAACTTACTTTACCTAAGTCCCTTAAAGCGCCACATAGTATACATGCCCTGTACCCTCATTGGTAGACATAATTGCTAATAATCGAAAGGTACCCCAAATGGGGTTTAGTATACATAAAAGGTACTTTTGCGTCTTATGAAATTTTTATAACCTGCAAATTTGTTAAATTTTTACATGTTGTTTTCAAATGGTGTTGCAGGTTGCAATATTGAGGTGCGCTATTAAACAACCGAATTATGGAGTGAATGTGCACTGACTATCTTATTTTTTAGTTGGTTTTAAGGAGGGAGTTTGACATACGTATTTTTGCGGGTGAAATATATCTCTTTAATGAGAAACAAGTTTGTTAAAAAGGTGAAAGTAAATAATTTTGTGATTTTATTGCAATAATTGTAGTTGGGATATTTTGGGAGGTGAATACTCTAGCTTGGTGTGTTTAATATGAGTGGAAGGGGCTGATTTAACCGCCCCAATTATACAATATGAAATTTTTTAACGCGCTTTTCGGTATTGCATCAACTCATAGTCAAACTCGTCAGGGTCGACAACGAGTCCCTCTTTTTCAGGAATAGGGAAGACGGCAATGGCAAGCTCGTCATCAGCCAAGCCATCTGTCCATTTTGCGTGCCACTTTTTTAAGCTAATGGACATTGGAACACAGTCTTGCCAATCGCCCGTGGCCCACAATTTTGCAAACTCTTCATTTGGCCAAACGGGTACACAGTCTTCGCTATCGGTATTGAGCATCACACAGCCATGCTCATCGGTGAGTATCCAAATTTCTTCGGTTTTTGTGACTTCTTTAACAAGATACTTATAGCGTTGCACATTATCTTTATTGAGCATGGATTTTATATGGTCTGGGCTGAGGGAGTCTGTCATGGTGATCTCCTAATTCTATTTAATGACACTAATTTTATATTAGTTAGGTTTTACATTAGTTGAGGTTTTTGCGATATAAAACTGCTTCGCATTCGCCTAAAGGGTCTTGGTGCATGTAGGTTTTTATGTACGCCATTCCAAGTTTTTTCATGATATTGATGGAACCTTGATTGTCGGGTAATGCTGTAGCCGACAACGCTTTTATGCTTTTATCTTGCTCCAACATATTAACTACTTGCTTCGCAGCTTCGCTTGCATACCCTTTACCCCAACTTGCTTGCTTGAAGCGCCAACCTAATTCTAGATCAGTATCGTTTCGATCATCACCAAAAAAGCCCATAGGACGCACCAATACCCAGCCAATAAATTCATTGGTTTGCGTAATATTGACTTGCCATAGTCCCCAACCCTTTTCTTGATTAGTGAAAGCGTTTAAGCGGGGAATAAAGGTATTTAAGATATCGTCCATTGAATTGGGCTTACCGCCGTTAATGTACTTCATAACCGCTGGATCTTGATCGAGTTCAAACAATAGCGGTGCGTCATTTTCATTCATTAATCGAAAACTCAATCGCTCTGAACTTGCTACTTTCATAGTCACTCCTTACTGCTTTTAATGATGAAATTGATTACAATGCGCGCCTAATTTGTATGGGGGCAGACTTTGAATAACTCGTTGAATAACTCGGTATTGGCGTTACGCCAGCAACAAATCGCCGCGGCAAAACGTGAATACAAAGCAAGAGGGTCAAAACTCTCGCGTTGTGAAACATGTTTACTCGCACAAAGTTTATGTATTTGCGAGACTGTACAAACGGCTGAGCACTGCCAAAGTGCGGTTTGCTTGCTAATGTACCATAATGAGAGTTTTAAGCCATCCAATACAGGGCGTTTAATTGCCGATGTTATTCCTGATAATCATGCGTTTAGATGGGATAGAACAGACCCTGAACCAGCATTAATTGCACTAATTGAAAATCCGAGTTATCAACCCATTATTGTGTTCCCTGCTGAAAATGTCGAACCCGAACGAGTGATCTCACAGGTTACACGAGAATCAGACAAAACCCCTTTATTCATATTTTTAGATGGCACTTGGCGTGAAGCCAAAAAAATGTTTCGAAAAAGCCCGTATCTCGACGCCTTACCTGTGCTGTCAATATCGCCGCAATCACTGTCAGATTACCAATTACGTGTGGCGCCACATGCTCATCAGTTGGGTACCGCTGAGGTTGCCTGTGTGGTGTTTGAACAAAATGACGAACCGCAAGCGGCTGAATTACTCACTCAGCATTTTATTGACTTTCGTGATGCCTACTTAAAAGGTAAACGTAAAAAAAGCTAAATTAGTGCTTATTAGTCATTAAGTGAGCTGAAAATTAGGTAGTCCAGAAATAAAGAAGCGCGACTCAATGAGTCGCGCTGACGGAATCTTTTATAGCGTCCTGCTATGTTGATAAATATCAACTCCCTAAATCGTCCAGCTCCTTGGTTTCGCTTAGCGTTATGGTTCTGCGAAATCTAGCATCCTGCTAAGGTCCCCTTCTTCCTTGTGCTCCATGCGCTCCTTCCATTGATAACAGCATCCAGCTGTGTTTCCTTTACCAAATTCCTTTTGAATCCATTTTATGAGCCATCCAGCTCAGTTCCTGTCTACTTCCCATAAATCCGATTTACTGCGCGTCCAGTGTGCTTCTTTATCCTTTAGTCTATCCTTGGTTGCTCCTGCAACTTAAAAAGCGTCCGATTTGCGTCGTTGTCCTTTATTTCCACATCCCGTGGCTTGGTTATCCATTCCAAGGTGACAGCTTGCTAAATACTGTATCGTCCTGAACTTGTGTAAAAGTATAATTGAGAGAGGATTTAGAACCAGTGTTTAAAAGTAATGTGACTTGGTTGAAAATGAAGCTGCTTTTATTTTTTATTGTAATTTCATAGTATTGAGGTTGTTTTTGGCGTTAAGTCGTCGGTCGATTCCACCATTGCTTATCGCTTGGTGAGAGATGTCTCACACGGTAATTCCATTCTGCCTCATGGATTACCTTAAGATGAACTGAACTCTTAGGATAATCCTGTGTATAATACTGAATTACAGGTTAAAACTGCCTGAATAATAACCTTTGAATGGAGCTTAATTATGAAGCGCGCACTAGCTGTTCTTTTGGCCTCTGTAACGAGTTTATCTGCATTCGCAAACGGCGAAGTCAATATTTACTCTTTCCGCCAACCTTTTTTGATCCAGCCGATTTTGGATGACTTTACAGCCCAAACGGGTATTAAGACCAATGTGGTTTTTGCAAAAAAAGGACTCATCGAGCGAGTAAAACGTGAAGGTAAGCATAGTCGTGCCGATTTAGTACTGACTTCTAATTTTAGTGCCTTGATCCAACTAGAAGAATTAGACCTCACCCAGCCGATTAAAAGCGAGCAAGTCAATAGTAATGTACCCAGTGCGTTTCGTGATCCGCAAGGTGATTGGGTTGCCTTAACTAAGCGTGTACGTAATGTTTACTCATCCAAGGAGCGACTCGGTGAACTTAAAACACTTAGTTACGAAGATCTTGCTGACGTTAAATACAAGGGCAAAATATGTACGCGCTCAGGTAAGCACCCTTATAACTTAGGATTAGTGGCGTCGATGGTGGCGCACCATGGCGAAGAATACACCAAAAAATGGCTAACCGATGTTAAAGCAAACTTGGCGCGTAAACCTCAAGGTAACGATAGAGCACAAGTTAAGGCGGTAAAAGAAGGGCTATGCGATTTGGCACTAGGTAACAGCTATTACTTTGGCAAGATGTTGACCGATGAAAAACAAAAAGCATGGGCCGAGTCTGTTTATATTAATTTCCCTAATCAAGCTGACCGAGGCGCGCACTTAAACGTATCGGGTGTGGTGATGACCAAGTATGCGAAAAACGCAGATAATGCATTAAAACTGATTGAATTTATGACCAGTGATAAAGCGCAGAACATGTATGCGTCGGTCAATATGGAATACCCAGTCAAGCTAGGTGTAAAATTGTCGCCATTGGTTGAATCGTGGGGCACTTTTAAAGAAGATGCGTTACCACTTGCGCAAATTGCAAAGTATCGACCTGTGGCCCTTAAGCTAATAGACGAAGTTAAGTTTGACTTGTAATACAGGGAGTTAATTTTTGTCTAGATGGCAAGTGTGTGCGTGGCTGATAGGTTTATGCCTATCAGCCCCACTGGCATTTTTGATTTTTGAATCCTTGCAAGGCGATTCCGATGTTTTTAGTCATTTATGGAACACGGTATTGTGGGATTACATCATCAATACCGTGCTGTTAATTGCAGGCGTATTGTTACTTAGCTGTTTGATCGCTTTGCCACTTGGTTGGTTGGCTGCGTATTGCCAATTCCCCGGTAAACGCATATTCGAGTGGGCCATGATGTTACCACTTGCCATGCCGACCTATATCATTGCTTATATTTATACTGATTTATTCGATTATGCAGGCCCAGTGCAAGTTACCCTGAGAAATTGGTTTGATTGGCGCTCTCCAGACGATTATTGGTTTTTTGACATTCGCACCTTACCCGGTGCGGTGGTCATGATTGCATTGGTTTTATATCCGTATTTATTTCTTATCTTTAAAACCGCTTTGCGTGAACAATCATTTAAATTGGTACAAGCAAGCCAACTTATGGGGTTGAGCCCGGTGCAAAGCTTTTTCAAAGTCAGTTTGCCGCTTGCTCGAGGAGCCGTGGTTGCCGCGCTCGCTTTGATCAGTATGGAAACCATGGCGGACTTTGCTACGGTACATTATTTTGCCGTCAGTACGCTCACGACCGCTGTTTATGATACTTGGCTGGGTTACTATTCTTTAACTGCCGCGGCTAAAATATCAGGTATTATGTTGCTGTTTTTATTCGTATCTTTATTGTTAGAGCGTCTTAGTCGCAAGAACAACGTGGTGCATGAACGTCAACTTAGCGTTAACATCGAGACGCTTTACCAACTTGAAGGAAAGTACGCAGTACTGGCTACTGGTTATTGTTTATTTATTTTAACAGTGGCATTTATTTTACCTGTGCTTGTGCTCCTGGGTTATGCCTTTGATTACTTTGACCAAGCATGGCAAAGCGAGTTTTTTATCTATGCGTGGCAAAGCTTGAAAATAGCAATTTGGGTTAGCGGTGTAGCGGTCTTGTTAAGCTTACTAGTGGTGTTTTCGCAACGTATTGGTGAGCAGCAAACTAAACATATTCCAGGACGTTTCGCTAGTATGGGATATGCACTGCCGGGGACGGTGCTTGCTATTGCGGTACTATTACCACTCACCTTAATGGATAACACCCTTAACGAGTGGTTTGCAGGGTCAAGCTTTGAACCGGGCCTACTGTTAAGCGGCAGTATTTTTGCCATGATATTTGCGTATGTGGTGCGATTTTACGCCATTGCGCATGGTGCAGTGGAAGCCAGCTACGTGAGAATTAGCCCGTCACTCGATATGGCAAGCCAAAGTATGGGCAAAAACTTGCTACAAACACTGAGCTTGGTGCATTTTCCTTTATTGAGGCGAGGTATATTGACCGCTGCGTTATTGGTCTTTATTGAGTGTATGAAAGAGCTCCCCGCGGCATTGTTGTTACGCCCATTTAATTATGAAACCTTGGCAACCCATGTTTTTCAATATGTTAGTGATGAACAGTTAGAGCTTGCCTCTATTTCGGCGCTATTTATTGTTTTGGTGGGCCTAGTGCCGCTATATTTTGTTAATCGTTCAATGGAACAACACAGTCAATGAGTAGTTTAGTACTTGAGAATGTCTCTTATCGATACCAGCAACAAGCGGTTATTTCTAATCTTGATTTGAGCGTGGCTCATGATGAAATCATTTGCTTGTTGGGCGCTAGTGGTTGCGGTAAAACAACAACACTTAAAGCCATCGCAGGTCTTATCAAACCTCAGCAAGGACGTATAGTCATTCACGGACAATGTGTGAGTGATGGCCATTTTTTTATGGCACCACAGTATCGAAATATCGGCATGATGTTTCAAGACTATGCATTGTTTCCACACTTGAATGTGGCGCAAAATATCGCATTTGGTTTGGCTAAATTGGATAAACCAGTACGCGCTCAGCGAGTATCACAAATGCTTGAGCTGGTGCGTTTAGCTGGCTTGGAAAAGCGCTATCCGCATGAGCTGTCTGGTGGTCAGCAACAACGTGTTGCCATTGCTAGAGCGTTGGCTTATCGGCCAAATTTACTGTTGTTAGATGAACCATTTTCAAACATTGATACTCAAGTTCGCTATCAGCTCATTAGTGATATTCGCAGTATCATTAAAGACCAACAAGTGTCGGCTATTTTTGTCAGCCACTCTAAAGATGAGGCCTTTGCATTTGCTGATAAACTGGCCATCATGCATCAAGGTAAAATTGCACAAATTGATAACGCACAAGCATTGTTCCAACGCCCAAAAAGTAAAGCGGTCGCAGAATTTTTGGGACAGGGGATTTACCTCGATGCGAAACGTTACAATGGTGCCAGCGTAGCAACGCACTTTGGCGATGTACACTCACTGATTGAGCTGCCAAATGAAGCTGAATCTGGGCAGATCTACGTCCGCCCTCAACATATTGAGTTGGTTAATGATGTAAAAGGGGATGTAGAAGTGCTACAACAGCGATTTGTTGGCACAGATTACGTCTATCATATAAAGGTGGCAGAGCAACAGCTCGAAGTACCGGCACCCGCTGAACAAATATTAGATACAAATAAACCTGTCTCTTTAAAAATCAAAGCGCATGCGGTAAATTTCTTTTCTTAACAGCAGATGAATACAAGGATAACGCATGGCGCAAGCACAATCAGGGGTCTGTGCTGAAGCAAATTTACACGGGCTACATTTGTTTTTTAATGTACTGGAAGGCCAAGATGAAGCCGTACGTGCTGCGCTCGCTAACTGTGAACGTTTACAAAACGAATTAAGTGATCGATTTTCTGAGTCAATGGTTTCAAGCTTTGTGGCCATTGGGGCTCAGTACTGGCCACATATTTATCCAGAGTTTATACCCAGTGAGCTTAAAAGCTTTCCTAATATCACCAGCGCTGAACATATCGTGCATAGTCAGCCTTTTGATCTTTTGTATGTTATCCGCTCCGATAGAGAAGATGTGAACCATTTGTTCGCGCAAAGTGTACTACATATGTTGGCTCCCTCAGTTGAATTGGTTGCCCATGTTCGAGGCTTTCGCTTTTTGGATGGACGAGACTTTAATGGTTTCGTATATGGGGGGCATGGCCCGCATGGTCGCTTTAAGCGCCAAGTAGCGTTAGTGAATCAACCGCAAAGGGCCGACGACCAAGGTAGCTATATTCATGTTAAACGAGTGAAGTTTGATATTGATGCATGGCAACGCTTGTCACTGGAAGATCAAGAACAACTGATGGGCCGCACTCGCTTAGACAATATTTTAATCGAGCCAAAAGAGCCCAATAGTCATGCAACGCTTACAGAGCTTAAGAATGAGCAAGGTCAGCCATTGCTGCTAGACCAAAGTATGCCATTTGGTGATGTGTTTGAGCAGGGGAGTTTGTGGCTTAGTTGTTCAGGATCTGGGTTGGCATTTGAGCGGGTATTGAAGTCTAGGCTTGGTAACGCCCAGTGTTACGACCCTTTGCTTGATTACAGCCAAGCCGATATGGGAGCCGCATTTTTTGCACCGTCAGTACAGTTTTTAAATGACATGGCGAAGATGTGTGAGCAGCAGTAAAGCGAAACAGTGAAGCGCTGTTTCGCAATACGATAGTTACACGTTATCAAATAAGGTTTTTACACGCTCTAAAGTTGCGTCAATTTCCGAGATCTTCGCAGGTGCAATAAAAATAGTATCGTCGCCAGCGATGGTGCCTAATACACCATCCGCAGTGCCTAAAGAGTCAAGCAAACGGGCGATTAGTTGCGCAGCCCCTGGGCTGGTACGAATGATGATCATCATTTCGTTATGCATAATGTCGATAACAAGTTGGCGCAGAGGACTTTTTGCCGTTGGTACGCCCATCTCCGCTGGTAAACAATACACCATTTCTTGTTTGGCGTTACGTGTGCGCACCGCGCCAAATTTACTCAACATACGAGAAACTTTACTCTGACTCACATTGTCGAAACCTTGTTCTTTTAATGCGTCAACAATTTCCCCTTGTGAGCCAAAGTTTTCTTCTTTTAATAGGGCCTTAAAGGCTTTGATTAAAGCTTCTTGTTTTTCTTGCGGCTGCATAACGTTTCATTCTTTTATTTAGCGAATAAATGGATTTTACACAAAACTTGAGGGTTACCCAAATTTTCGCAATATTACGAGGAGTTAACGGTAAGCTTAAGTATGTTCAGAGTGAGCGTAAAGGTAAAAGTGACAAAAGCTTTACAACTATAGTCGAAAAAATCATGAAAATAACTCGGATTAATTTGTCTTTGTCGGCGCTTTTCATTATCTTTACTGCTCATTCAATTCCACCTTCAAATTATGGAGAATTCACATGAAAGTTGCTGTATTAGGTGCCGCTGGCGGTATCGGTCAGGCTCTATCGCTTTTACTTAAAAATGGCTTGCCTGCAGGCTCTGAGCTAGCACTATACGATGTTGCACCAGTTGTTCCAGGTGTAGCTGTTGATCTTTCTCACATTCCAACTGCAGTTAAAGTTGCAGGTTTTGGCGCTGATGATTTAGATGCTGCGTTAGTTGGCGCTGATATCGTGCTTATCCCAGCTGGTATGCCTCGTAAGCCAGGTATGGACCGTGCTGATCTATTTAACGTAAATGCGGGCATCATCAAAACATTGGCTGAAGGTATTGTTAAAAACTGTCCTAAAGCACTTGTAGGTGTGATCACAAACCCAGTAAACGGCACAGTACCAATCGTTGCTGAAGTATTCAAAAAAGCGGGTACTTACGAAGCTTCACGCGTATTCGGTGTAACAACACTTGACGTTATTCGTTCAGAAGCGTTTGTTGCTGAGCTTAAAGGTGTAGACGTATCTGAAGTTAAAGTACCAGTTATTGGTGGTCACTCAGGTACAACTATCCTACCGCTACTTTCTCAAGTACCTGGTGTTACTTTCACTGACGAAGAAGTTGCAGCACTGACTCCACGTATCCAAAATGCTGGTACTGAAGTAGTAAATGCTAAAGCGGGCGGTGGTTCAGCAACACTTTCAATGGGTGCAGCAGCAGCACGTTTCTGCTTCTCACTAGTGAAAGGCTTACAAGGCGAAAGCAACGTTGTTGATTACGCGTATGTTGCTGTTGAAAACGGCGATGCACCTTACTTTGCACACCCAGTACGTCTTGGTCAAAACGGCGTTGAAGAAATCCTTTCTTACGGCGAGCTAAGCGCATTTGAGCAAAAAGCAAAAGAAGACATGCTAGAAACGCTGAACAAAGATATCCAAGAAGGCATCGACTTTATGGCTAAGTAAGCCTTAAAGATTTAAGAAGCCCGCTTATGCGGGCTTTTTTATGTCTGTTATTTTAGGTGTCTTTGAGACTCAGGCATTAAAAAGGCCTCTAAGCAAGGCCTTAATCGTAATCGTGAGGTTACTTATTTAACGCAAGCTGTAGTTCGCGATTACGCTCAAGTCTAACCAACAACTCATCTGCGATGGGTTTGAACTTTGCAAGCTCTGATTTTGGTAGCGGTTCAGACTTTGGTAAGTCGACCGTTTTTGGATTACGGTGCACGCCATTAACCAAAAACTCATAGTGTAAGTGCGCACCAGTCACTCGACCCGTAGCACCGACAGTGCCAATCTTTTGGCCTTGCTTCACTTTCTGGCCAGTTTTCACCATACGCTTATTCAAATGTAAGTACTTAGTCACATACTGGCTACCGTGCTGAATAAACACGTAATTACCATTTAGGCGGTTATAGCTTGATTTAATGACCTTACCATTACCCGATGACACAACGGGTGTGCCTGTACGTGCAGAGTAGTCTATACCTCGGTGTGCGGTAACACGGCCGGTTACTGGATGTTTACGGCGTGGGTTAAAGTTAGAACTAATATACTTAAAGTTAACGGGTGCACGTAAGAAAGCTTTTTTCATACTGCGCCCTTCTGGCGTATAGAAATTGTCATCACTGTGGCGTATTGCGCTGTAACGCTCACCTTGGTTGATAAACTCAGCTGCAATGATTTTGCCTGTGCCAATCTCTTCACCGTCGACGAAGTGAGACTCATAGATAATGGCAAAGCTATCGCCTTTACGAATATCATTGGCAAAGTCCACATCCCAACCAAAGATATCAGCAAAGTTCATGATTTGACGCTCAGATAAACCGGCACTGATCCCTGCTGTCCAGAAGCTTGAACTGATCTCACCGCCCGCTGACTTAGCGACGGTTTCAATTTCTTTACTTTGAATAGCACTGTCGTATTGGCCATCTTGATTACGAGTCACAAACAATGTGTCGGTTTTTGACAGTATATATTTTAATTGTACTAGTTCGCCGCTTTCATCTTTTGCAAAGCTTAAGATCTCACCAGGGTGAATATTGGTAAGCTTACGAGTTTCAGCATTGGTATTTACCAACTGATGGAGTGTTTGTGCACTAAAACCCGCTCTTTTAAAAATAATGGCAAGGCTATCACCTGATTTAACTTCATGATCAATGAAGCTATATTCTGCTTTTTGTGGCTCTAGAGGCTCACTTGCAGCATTGAGTTCAGTAATGTGCTCGGGTGTTTCGCTTATTTTTACTGGTAATTCATAACGTTTACCAACCTCAAGCGCTTTTTTGTCATGATCTTTAGACGCCGTGGCTTTTTCTGATGGCCATAACGCAACAATCAGCATCAAGGAAAGGAGACTAATAATAAGCAGTTTGTGTTTTTTAGGGAGCTTATGCACCACGTGAACCATAACGCGCCTTTTCTGCTGTCAAGAAAATATGTTAATAATATTGCAGGATATACGCAATAAAGCGGCAATACCAGTATTTTGTGCATTTAAACTCATTCAAATATAGGCTAGAATCGCCCGATAAACTGAATATTTGGAGCGATGAATGGTGGACTTAGAGACTGCATTTGCCGAGATAAAACGCGGTGCAGAAGAAATTCTTATTGAAGATGACTTAAAGGAAAAGCTTAAGTCTGGTAGAAAATTAAAGATCAAAGCGGGTTTTGATCCAACGGCACCGGATCTACATTTAGGTCACACTGTTCTCATCAATAAGCTAAAGACATTCCAAGATTTAGGTCACGAGGTTATTTTCTTAATTGGTGACTTCACTGGAATGATTGGCGATCCAACCGGTAAAAATGTAACACGTAAGCCACTGACTAAAGAAGATGTGCTTGCTAACGCAGAAACTTATAAAGAACAAGTTTTTAAAATTCTTGATCCCCAAAAAACCACCGTTGCTTTCAACTCTACTTGGATGGAGAAACTAGGCAGTGCGGGCATGATCAAGTTAGCAGCGCGCCAAACTGTGGCTCGCATGCTAGAACGTGATGATTTTAAAAAGCGTTATGCTGGTGGCCAGTCAATTGCCATTCATGAGTTTTTATATCCACTTGTACAAGGGTGGGATTCAGTTGCACTGGAAGCCGATGTAGAACTTGGTGGCACGGATCAACGCTTTAATCTTCTTATGGGCCGTGAGCTGCAAAAAGAAGAAGGCCAAGCACCACAAACAGTGCTGATGATGCCATTGCTGGAAGGGACTGACGGCGTTCAAAAAATGTCAAAGTCGCTGGGTAACTACATTGGTATTACGGATGCACCAAATGACATGTTTGGTAAAGTGATGTCGATTTCTGATGAACTAATGTGGCGTTACTATGAGCTGCTGAGCGCATTGTCGTTAGAGGAAATTGCCGAGCTTAAAGCACAAGTTGAAGGTGGTCGTAACCCGCGTGATATTAAGATTGAGTTTGCCAAAGAGATGATAGCACGTTTCCATAGTGCAGAGGATGCTGAGGCAGCGCATCAAGATTTCATCAAACGCTTCCAAAAGAATGCTTTGCCAGATGATATTCCTGAAGTAAGCATTGTGATTGATGAACCATCAACGTTTATCACTAACTTGCTAAAAGAAGCTGGGTTAGTTGCCAGTACTTCAGAAGCGATGCGTATGATTAAGCAAGGCGCCGTTAAGCTCAATGGTGAAGAAAAAGTAACAGATAGCAAACTTGCCATTGAAAAAGGCAGTACTGCAATTTATCAAGTAGGCAAGCGTAAATTTGCCAAAGTGACTGTGAACTAATCATCACGAGTCAGTTTGCTAAAAAAGCCAGCTGTATGCTGGCTTTTTCATTCGTCAAATATAAAAATGCTAGATTTTGAGCAAGGTGAAAGCACAGATAACGGCTATCCAAAGCAGTAATATCAGTAGCAAAAAGAAGGTGTGAATACGATTCAATAAAATCAGTAAAGCATCAATATCATTTGGCTCCGGGTGGCGTTGCACGCCCAAGCGCATTTTCTCAAAACGCTGCCCTAGGTAAAAACACGGCCCGCCTAACTGCACATTGAGGTTGGCAGCAAATAATGACAGTATCCAACCACTATTTTTTTGATAAAAATAACGTGCGTAGGTTTTCAAATAATGCAGTACTTGTTTAAAGTGCAGCATGCTCGCCATAGATAAGATAAAACCACGCAGTGGCAGCCACTCAATGAGGTAAATTGTCTTTCTCAGTGGCGACATAAAACGGCTATTGGGTAGTATTACGGTGCGCCAAGCGTGATCACATAGCAATAAAAGCTTATAAGTAAGCGCTACGAGTGGGCCAAATAGCAAATAAAGTAATATCACAACGTAGTAGTGGCGTATGGTGTGCAGCGCAGTACTGTCTATTGCCGCTTTGGCGATACCAACACTTGATAGCTTGTCAACATCGCGAGAAACCATACCTTTGAGCAATTGCCTCGCCGTTGATTTTTGCCCTTGTCGTAGCAATACGGCAATACGTTTCGCCCGTGTAGTGGTGCGCGTGTCTAGGCATAAATACAGTACCAGTCCACCTAACCACTGTGGGTAGTAAGCAAATAGCGCTAATGCAACACATAAGATTAAGATAGTGGCGATAGGTAGCAAAAAGGCCAACGTACCGCTGAGGGTTTGGTAATTGGGAGTTCCACTGCTTTGATAAACGCGCTGTGCGATACCTTTGAAAGCTAAAGTGAAGATAGTGTTAGGGTGATAACTGCTTTGTAGCGGCAAAAAGTGCGCCGCTAGAAGCGATAGTATGAAGATCAGCAAGCCCTGCTGGGCTTGCATGAATTCAAGCAGCATCTTACAGAGAAACGCTCGTTAACTTCTCAAGCAAAGCTGTAACTAGCTTAGATGAGTTAATAGAGGCAACTTCTAAATATTCTTCGAAAGATTGTGGCGACTCTTTACCAGCGATGTCTGATAATGAACGGATCACCACAAACGGCGTGTTTAACACGTGACACGCTTGTGCAATTGCAGCACCTTCCATTTCTACTGCTAGCATGGTTGGGAAATCAGCACGTGCTTTGTCGATACGTACAGGATCACACATGAATGAGTCACCGGTACAGATCAAGCCTTTCATAGTTTGAGTGTTTTCAAGGCTTGCCACACTTTGCTCGGCTGCCTCAATCAATGCCGCGTGAGCTGCAAAACCCGCAGGCATTTGTGGCACCTGACCCATTTCATAACCGAATGCGGTCACATCCACATCATGGTGACGAACTTCAGTAGAGATCACCACATCGCCTACATTTAAGCTTGGTTCAAAGCCGCCAGCTGATCCCGTATTGATCACGCAATCAGGCTTAAAATTATCTATAAGTAAGGTTGTTGCGACGGTTGCTGCAACTTTACCAATACCCGATTGTACGAGTGTAACGGTGTGGCCAGCTAATTCACCAGTATAAAAAGTGAAGCCACCTTTAGTCATTTGTTGTTTGTTTTGTAGTGCATCACGTAAGATCGCTACTTCTGGCTCCATCGCGCCAATAATGCCAACATTCATGATTTAAATTCCTAAAAAAATTTGTGCATTAGTATACCTGAGCAAGTTTTAAATGCGAATTCTACGTACCTATGAGCACAAAAAAGCGGGGTAAGCCATGTGCCTGTACCCGCTTTATATGTTGTTAGAATGAGATTAAATCTCTGCTAATTGTGTTGACTGTGCTTTCGCTTGAGAAGGTGATAATACCGCAGGTTTTTCGGTGCGGTTACGCACACGTCTTGGAGTTTGTGCTTGTTTGCCTATCTTAAACAAAATAGCACTGCGTACTTCTGCGGTTTTATAACCAGCCTTCACTTTCATACGGATGTGTGGAATGCCCGCTGATTCTAGTGCACCATTAACAAACCAGTCCCGTTGTGCTTTATGGCCGCCTTTATTGGCATTGTTGACAAGATCGACCGCAGCAACAATTTTCAGTGTTTCTTTATCCACTAATACATAATCGAGTTGTTTGTTTTTGGCTTTGATCAGCGCCGCACGGCGTGCTTTGTCAGATACACCCGGTTTGCACTCAATCAGATCAATAAGCTTAACACGGCTAACTATTTTAAACTTGTCACCTACCGCACGCTCTAGCAGCGTAAGAAAAGACGCTTCTACGGCAGTAAATACAGAATCTTTTTTATTAAATGGATACGGGTTGCCACCATTGTCGGTATATTTTGACAATACCACTGACGCAACAACAACCAGTGCAAGTATTGATAACAAAGCAAATTCCATAAAACACTCCAAAACAACATTTTGACAATTTACATATCAAAAGCAAAAGTCATGCCTAACTTGGAGTGTTTGATGTTTTTATCTTTAAACTTGGTAGCCGTTTGGTAGCCCTTTTACCGCATAGGCTACTGCATCATGGGCGTGCAGTGATTCATAGTGGTTAATTTTGACGTAGTAGTCTTGGTAATGAGACGCTTCAAACAGTGCTTTCAATTTTCTTGCCGCATCTTCACAAAACATCAGATTTTGTCCGTTAAGACGTGCGAACTCTTGTTCATCTTCACGCTTTACCGCTGCTTGTACTGGTGTTTTTAGTTCATTCTCAACACTATTAATAAGCGCCAATACGTCAAACTCTTGACTGTCGTTTGGCAGCATCACTTTTATGTTGGCGATACTGCGCTGTGAATGTGGCGTAGCGACAATTCCTTGGGTTGTACCAAGCCATTCGTGCACCTGTTCATAACTTAGAGCTTGGCCTGCAAATTTATCGTTAAATGCTTGTTGAATAAGTTGACGAGCAAGAGCTGCAGAACAAGGGCACGTTGAAGAGTAAGTGACATCACACGCAACTTCTAATCGATATTGTTGTTCTACAAGACTTGCGGTGATGGTAACTGGATAGTTTTTCCATCCAAGCTTCTGGCTTAGCAGTGATTGTCGACGCAGTGGCAGCTCAAAATGAAAAACCAGCTTGGCTGCATTACTAATATCCTGATGGCTTGCTATAAACTGTTCTAACACGCGCTTTATCGTGATTGGTGTAAGGGTTTGCTCGCATGATAACTCATCTAATGCGAGAAACAGCCGTGACATATGAATGCCCTTCGCATGTTCATCATGCAAATTAACAAACGCGTCAACCTTCGCGGTGACAGGGGTCTCGTTAAGACCATAACTTGCGAATAGAAGCGGTAGTTCGATATTACCCATGCCAACCCAATTTAATGTTCCTGTTTGCAATGCTTTAGCTGTATCGGCAATATCTGGCATTATGGTCTGCATTTAAACCCTCATAATCACGACAATTAAAGGAGCGCATATTACACTATAATCGCCAAGGTTGCGCCTATTTGCGTATGTCTTAGTGAGTTGTAAATTCAAAAATGTGCATTAGGGAATACAGTTTCATTGCGTATCAGTTAATAAAAAGGATGATTCGCTTCTTGCATTAGCTTGCGTATAATGAAGGCGTTAAATGGGTATTTGGTAATTATGGTTGAATCTTCTTTTGGCCCTTGGGCCCGTGTACTATCAAATTTAGTGAATAAATACGGCGCAAAAACAGCCAGCTTTATTTGCTATATTTTCGTGCTACTAATCACGTCTATTCTAGCCTGCATGTTTTACTATGTTGCACTGGGTGAGATAAAAATTGTTGATGTGTTATCTGTCATGTTTTTTTCTGCAGTCGCTTCTCCGGTACTTATTTCGGTTACTATTCATTCAATTCGTCAGCTAGAAGACTCTAAAACTTATCTGGAATCAGCAACCCAACAAGAGAAATTGCTTAACCAAACACTTAAAGACAACATTAATCGCTTAAATAATGAAATCGATGAGCGAAAAATGGCTCTACATGCAAAGCATCGTGCTATTGAAGAGCTTCGTAAAGAGATAGCAGAGCGTAAAAAAACACAGCAAGAACTTGCACAGCAAGGCATGCTGTTGCGTTCAATTGTCGACTCGTCACCTGACTTATTTTATTACCGTGATGAAAATGGGGTTTTTGCTGGTTGTAATAAGATGTTTGAGTTGGTCATCGGCAAGTCGAGTAATGAATTGATTGGCCATTCAGTCGAACAGATCTACCCACAAAGCTACCTGCCCGAAGTGTTGCGTACCGATAATGAGGTAGCGACAACCCACAAGCCAATTACGCTTGATGTTGAGTACCCCGTTAACGATGAAAAGCGTTGGTTTGAAATGCGCAAACTGCCATTTATTAATGATGATGGTAAATACATCGGCTTGTTGGCTTTCGGTCGTGATATCACCAGTCGTAAAGAAGCTGAGCAAGCACTGGAAACAGCTTATAAAGACAAAGGTAAGTTTATTGCTACATTAAGCCATGAACTGAGAACGCCACTGAACGGAATCGTGGGGTTAACACGCATGTTGCTTGATACAGAATTATCTAAACAGCAAAAAAGCTGGTGTAACACAATTTTCTCAAGTGCCGAAACGCTCGGTAATATATTTAACGACATTATCGATTTAGATAAGATTGATAGGGAGCAGTTGGACATTGCGACTGACAGTATCAATGTATCCGATTTTATTAATGATGTGGTTAACTTTGCAGGACTGATCGCCGATCAAAAAGGCCTAGACTTCACAATTAATCGCACAGGCATGCTGGATGTTTATGCACTGCTCGATCCTACTCGATTGCGCCAAGTATTGTGGAACCTCATCAATAATGCCGTGAAGTTTACACACAAAGGTGGTGTCACCTTGGAGTGTCGTCGAGAAAATCGTGAATCAGGTGCTTGGCTGACGATTAGTGTTATTGACACTGGCTTGGGGATCCCAAGTGATCAGCAAGAACGAATTTTTGATATGTATTATAAAGCACCGGATTTAACCGGTGCCAACGCGATAGGTTCCGGCATAGGATTAGCGGTCACTAAGGCGCTTGTGCTCGCAATGAAGGGGCAAATTCGAGTGAGTAGCATTGAAGGGCAGGGCAGTCGTTTTGATGTCGAAATACCATTGACTTTATGTCATGCCCCGAAAGAACAAAGCTATGCAGGTCGCAGCCTTTATATCTTGTTGGTTGAAGATGTGCCGTTAAATGCGGAAATTGCGACTAATTTACTTGAACAGCGTGGTCACGAAGTTATTTGGGCTGAAACGGGTGAAGACGCGTTATCTATGGTGGCAACAGAAGATGAGTTGGATCTTATTTTACTAGACATGCAGCTACCAGATATAAATGGTGATCAGGTAGCACGAGAAATTAGAGCCGATAGTCACTATGATAACCTGCCTATTGTTGCGCTAACTGCAAATGTCAGGAGTGCAGAACAAGAGCTACAAGGCATTAATATTCAGGGGGCACTCGCTAAACCAATTAACACAACGCGTTTGGATAGAATGCTTGCAGAATTGTTTGGTATTGATGCAAAACAAACTAGTAGCCAAGAACATCACCACGAAGTTGCCTTGAGTGAAGCTCATAAGGCTGAGCTAGACATTGAAACGATTACTGATTTTATGGACTCAATGGGCGTTGATGCATTTAAGCGAAGTACTCAGTTGTTTGAGAAACTGAACCCGAAATACTGCGAAGAATTGAGAGCGGCGCTTGCTAATGATGATATTGACGAGTATTCGTCTGTTGCTCATAAGCTTAAAGGCGCGGCGGGTTCAGTTGGCTTACAGCTTGTGCAACTGCAAGCGAAAAAGATGGAGTTGGATGCAGCGCAAGCTAGTAATGATGCTCTAAACGATTGGGTAGTTGAACTGGAAGAGAAAATAAGTACGGGCCAAGTATTGCTTGGCGAGGTGGTTGAACTACTCGCGTAAGCTAAGTTTGTGTAACATCATAAATTGAGGCAAAAAAATAAGGGGCAATGCCCCTTATCTTAAATAATTGCAAAACTCCCTGAAACCAGATCTTCTTAGCTATCAATTTTCCCTATAAAACGATAGCCTTCACCATGAATGGTGCTGATCAATTCAGATGTGTTGCTGTCGCTTTCGAAGTGTTTACGAATACGACGGATTGTTACGTCTACAGTACGGTCATTGGCACGAAGCTCACGGCCCGTCATATGCTTGATCAGCTGCTCACGGCTAAAGATACGGCCAGGAGAGTCAAGCATTAGGCGTAACGCTCTATATTCACCTTTAGGAAGACGTTTAGATTCACCTGCTGGTGAAGTCAAACAACGACTGTTTTCATCTAATTCCCAGCCATTAAACGTGATCACACCGTTAGAATCTATCGCAGAATCTTCACTTGATGAACCTGTGCGAGAGATTAAGTTACGAGCACGAATCGTTAATTCACGAGGATTGAATGGCTTAGTGATGTAGTCATCAGCGCCAATTTCTAATCCAAGAATACGATCGACATCGTTGTCACGGCCTGTTAGGAAAATAAGACCAATATTTTTCTTTTGACGTAATTCACGAGCGAGAATTAGGCCGTTTTTACCCGGAAGATTGATGTCCATAACAACTAGGTTGACGTCGTCATGCGCTGTCAGTTTGTCATGCATATCATCGCCATCTATGGCTTCAATTACTTTGTAACCTTCCGCTTCAAATAAACTAACGAGGTTCAGGCGAGTTACGTCTTCATCCTCTACAATCAGAATGACTGGCGTTTGCATTATTAATTAACCTTTTCGGAATATATTATTTACATGAAATTCGGTACTATCTAATAAAACCGAATATTTACGATTATAGGAGTATATCTAATTGTTAACAAGTAAAATTAATTTGGATGAAACTTAGAAACTGCAAGCAATCTTGATAACACTTTAAAGTTGTGTTGTGAAACTTGTTGCTTATTAATATACAGTCGGATCTTACTCCCTTCTTGGACTAAAGATGCTACACCGCCACCTTCGAGAAACTCGATGCTTTCTCCCACAAATACTGTGTTTAAGGGACTCGTATCGGTCCAAGTCGCAAGTATAGCATCTTCATCACTTTCATCAACGTATGTGATATCACATCGCTCTGAAAGTTCAGTTATTTTTGCTTGTTTTTCAATTTTAATTATTTCAATCGGCAAGTTTTTAATTTTTAAACTGCGATTTCCCGACAATATTAATCCGGGGCCTTGCTCGATATTATAAAAGCAAAACCGAGTGGCAGTTTTTGTTTGTTGATCCGGGAACTCAATAAACTTAGCCATTTGGTATAAAAAGGCGGAACGAACTTGATCTGGTGATTTGGCAAAACAAAATAAGGGCATAAAAGCAAATATAATGAATAACGCTCTCATCAGTTAACCTCACCTAAAGGCAGAGTTAACACAAATCGAGCACCGTCGTTATAATTTTCATCGAGTGATATGTTGCCGTGTAATGCTTGGGTAATGAGGTTATATACAAGGTGCATACCCAAACCACTGCCGCCTTCCCCACGTCGTGTTGTTACAAAGGGGTCGAAAATACGCTTTTTGATTGCACTTGGTACCCCACAACCATTGTCGCTGTAATCAATCATGAGCTGATTGGCGTCTTTTTCGATTTTGATATTGATCTCATTGTTTTGTGGGTCATTGAAGCCATGTAGCAATGAGTTTGATATCAATTGTTCAAAAATTTGTTGTAGAGGACCCGATTTACTGCTGATCACCATGTCTGGTGCGCATTCAATGTTAATATTTGGGTTTTTACTTGCGAGATCGGGCTTCATTGCTTTGAGAATATTGTCGAGCAAAGACGCCACATTGACGTCTGAGCTTAATTCAAGATCCTGACTAACGGCCACTCGTTTAAAGCTGGAAATCAAATCTGCAGCACGGTTCAAATTACGATAAATTAAGTCAAGATTTTCGATACCCTCATTAATGAAGCGCTCAAGTTGCTTTGACGTTAAACTCTTTTGTTCGAATGCGGACTTAATATCGGCAAGCTTGTCTCGTAATAAAGTAGAGCCTGTAACACCTAAGCCTATTGGTGTATTAACTTCATGGGCGACACCTGCCACCATTTGCCCAAGCGATGCCATTTTTTCATTTTCAACAATTTGATTCTGGTATTGGTGCATTCGCTCTAAGGTGTTAAGAAGTTCTTGGTTTGCTTCTCGCAGCGCAATAGTACGCTGATTCACTTTTTCTTCTAGGCTTTGATTGAGCTTTTTGATCTCTAGCTTGTCAGCCTGGTGGCGCTCAATTTGGTTTTGAGTGCGGGTAAGCATGATATTAAGACTGCTGGCAAGAATATTGATTTCTTCTATATGGCTGTCTGACGCTCTAGTGCTGTAATTATGATTCTTGGACACATCTTGTAGTAGGGTTGAAAGCTCTTCAATAGGTTGCGCGATACGCCTTTGGATCCCGCGAGCAACGAGTAACACCAGCAACAGTACGAATAAGGTCAACGTGATATCGACCAGAATTTTCGTATTGATATATTGATTTAATCGTTCCAGACCGCCACGAATGTAGACGTAGCCTTCTATTTTGTCTTCATATATCACAGGCTTTATGAGTTCAACATAGTCCTCGGTGATTTTTGGCTCTTTAAGCTCTTCAATACTGTTGACTTTTAATGGGACGGGAGGTGTTTTACTGGCATTGTAACTGGTGAAAAATACCGGTTTGTTCGTCACGTCATCGATGTCATAAATATGAATATTTTTGACTAAATCGACTTCCTTGAATGACTTTAAACGTTTTTCTTCCGTTTTTCTATCTTCGAATATGAGTGTGATTTGTGCGTTAAATGACACAATTTCTGCGATCATATCGAGTTTATTAACGATAAGTTGACGCTGCTCTTTGATGTCTAAGTAGGTTGAAATGGAAATAGATAAAGATAGGCAAAGTGCGGTTACCAGCATAACTGCGCTGATTAAGACTTTTCTTATACTTGTTTTAGATGCCTGCTTTGTCATTAGTCGCCTTGATCTACCCGAATACCCACCACTTTTTCGCCATACTTTGATAACCACACGTAAAGCCGAAATGAGAGCTAAATCAACCGGAAGTGATTTAGTTAGCTTTATCATGTATGCAAAGCAAAACCAAGGCGTAATGGTATGAACACCATTCTAGTGTAGCAAAGAGATTGAATAAAATAACAAAAAAATCCCTGATTTTGCATGTTATTTTATCCAATTACAGACTTCAAAAAGCGCGTACTAAATAGACAAGCTTACTTACTTGCTTGGTAAACCGTAAATTTGTTGTTTTTTGCAAGAATTTCAAACTGACCAAACTGTTGTTCTAAAATGGGCGGATACTTTAAAAAGTTATTTGCCACTATCTGTATTTGTCCATTTAACTTCAAGAAGCGCTTACTGTGCTCTAAAAAGCGTTCAGCGATCCCGTAGTCGGTGGCGATGCCAGTATGAAAAGGAGGGTTACTAATAATTAGGTGATATTGGCCCGTTACTTCATTGAGACCATCGCTTAATATTAGCTCCGCGCTTAGATTATTGATTGCAAGTGTTTGCTCTGTCGCATACAAGGCTAACGCATTCACATCTAAACAAAATAGGGACAAGTCAGCTTGCTGTAAACCGAGAAAAGTAGCGATGATGCCAGCGCCACATCCAAAATCGAGTACTTTGCCTTTATAAGGCGCAGGGATATTTTCAAGCAGTAATTTTGTACCTACATCCAACTTACCGTGGTTGAAAACGCCTGGTACGCTGATAACATCAAATTCAAGCTCTGCAACTTTAACTTTAAACGCACTTTGATAACTTTGAATGTCGAAATTATCCAGTTGTGTCAGTTTGCCAAACTCATACAAAACACAGTGTTTTGCACTCTCTAGTTTATAAAATTGTTCAGCGTAAGGTTTTAGCTGCTTTTCAACTGACTTTACGCCCCCTTTGTTATCACCAACTACAAGTAAACGGGTATGTTCATTGACTAAAGCTCTGATATTGTCGAGCATCATCAGTGCTTCAGGTTTTGATTTTGGGTAATAGTAAATGATTAAGTCAAGGTTTTCTAAAGCAGGTAAACTGTGACTTACAAAGCTATTTACACCAGCGTGCTTTGCCGAGTCGTGTTGATCGGCCACATTGTAGCTAAAAGCGTTAATCGTGCTGTTTGGATTGAGCTTTTTAAGCTCCGTTAAAAAGCCATCTCGATTGGTGTTGATCACTAAAATGTTATTGCCTTGCAGCTCTTCTTCATTGCGCAGTAACAGTAAACTTGGATTTGATAACTTAGTCATAAAAGCTCGGTAGTAGGGCCATATTAGGCCCTTAGTTGAAGAGTTAAAATGCGCGGGAATTAATCAACGCGTTTAAACATAAGATCCCAAACACCGTGACCTAGACGATGACCTCTGGCCTCAAACTTGGTCAAAGGGCGGTTGTCAGGACGTGGAACATAGTCTTTGTTTTCTGATAGGTTTTCGTATCCAGGTGCAGCTTGCATCACTTCTAACATGTGTTCTGCGTAGTTTTCCCAGTCAGTAGCCATGTGGAAGACGCCACCAATTTTTAGCTTTTTACGTAGGCTTTCTACAAACTCAGGTTGTACGATACGACGTTTATGGTGACGTTTTTTGTGCCAAGGGTCTGGGAAGAATAACTGCATGGTAGTTAAACTGCCATCAGGAATACAGTCGGCTAACACTTCAACTGCATCGTGTTCAAATACACGAAGGTTAGTGACTTGTTGTTCATCAGCATCCATCAAGCAAGCACCCACGCCAGGGCGGTGCACTTCAATACCGATAAAGTTTAACTCTGGGGCATTTTTAGCCATTTCAACTAATGACTTACCCATACCAAAGCCAATTTCAAGTACAACGCCATTATCATTGCCGAATACTTGTGAAAAATCGAGCATACCTTGCTCATGTACTAAGCCCATGGTTGGCCAGCACTTTTCAATCGCTGCTTCTTGACCTTTCGTCAAACGGCCTTCGCGTTTTACAAAGCTACGTACTTTGCGAATATATTTACCTTCTTGCTCAGCTTGTTCTAGCGCAGTTTTGCTCGATTCATTCATAATCAATTCATTGGTCTAAAAAACGGGCGCATATTATCCCTGTTCGACGCGGCAAGTACAATAGCTTGACTGTTTTTAAAAGCGCTCTACACTGGCGAGCCATTAAGAAACAAGCAAGTAGTAGCAGATAATGCAGGTTACAAAACAGCAAGCCCAGTGGTTTGCCGAGCAAGTTGTTAATTGGTATCACCTTCATGGGCGTAAAACACTGCCTTGGCAGTTAGCTAAAACGCCCTATAAAGTCTGGGTATCCGAAGTGATGCTGCAGCAGACGCAAGTTGTCACGGTGATCCCCTATTTTGAACGCTTTATGGCGCGCTTTCCAACCGTTGAAGCTCTTGCTCAAGCACCCGAAGATGAAGTATTGCATCACTGGACTGGGCTCGGTTATTACGCCCGAGCCAGAAATCTGCACAAAACGGCAAAAATTATCACAGAAAAGTATCACGGTGAGTTTCCAACCAAGTTAGAAGACATGATGTCTTTACCGGGTATAGGACGCTCAACGGCTGGGGCAATATTATCGCTGGCGCTTGGTCAACATCATCCCATTTTAGATGGCAATGTGAAACGCGTTTTAGCGCGGTTTTTTATGGTTGAGGGCTGGTATGGAGTTAAAAAAGTTGAGAACCAACTTTGGCAGTTAAGTACAGATATTACACCGTCTGATAATGTTGCCCAGTTTAATCAGGCAATGATGGATTTAGGCTCTAGTTTGTGTTCAAGAAGTAATTTTAGTTGTGAAGCTTGCCCTTTGGTTAGCCAATGCTTGGCGTACCAACATAAGCAAGTAAAAGCATTTCCAAATTCAAAACCGAAAAAAGAAAAACCCAAAAAACAGGCGTATCATTTGATTGTTTCAGCAGACAATAAATTACTGATGGAAAAAAGGCCAAATTCTGGTATTTGGGGTGGTTTGTTTGGCTTTTTTGAGTTTCAGTCTTTTCAAGAGGTAGAGGAGTTTGTCGCTCAGCAAGGTTTGAAAGGGCGAATATCATCACTTGAGTCGTTTACGCATATATTTACGCACTTTGAATTAACTCTTCACCCGCAATTATTAAAACTTGACCATATCCCTGATTTTGCCCATGAACGGCCAATTATCTGGTATGACTTGAATGATCATGCTGAAGTAGGGCTTGCTGCACCGACCAAAAAGTTGGTTAAAGAACTCAGCACATTAGGTTAAACTAGTCGCAATTAACTTGTTAAACAGATTTGGAAACCAAGATGGCACGTACAGTATTTTGTCAAAAGTTACAAAAAGAAGCACCGGGTTTAGACTTTCAATTATATCCGGGTGAAATCGGCGAGAAAATTTTCAACAATATTTCAAAAGAGGCTTGGCAACAGTGGCAACACAAGCAAACTATGCTCATCAACGAAAAGCACTTAAATATGATGGACCCTGAGCATAGAGCGCTGCTGGAAGAGCAAATGGTGGGCTTTTTATTTGAAGATAAAGAAGTAGAAATTGAAGGCTACCGTCCACCAGAACAGAAGTAGTTCGAAGTGTTTGATAAAAATATGGCCGCATATCGCGGCCTTATTTTTAGTGTCAATTTATATTAATGATCGCGGGCAACGGAGAGTTCGGCCAGCGCAATCAGCGCTTGCTTATAAGGAGACTCCTCAAGCACTGATAAATACTCAATTGCTTTATTGGCTTCGCTTCTCGCTTTGTCCATTGCAAATTCTAACGCTTTGGTTTGTTCTAATGTCGCTAAAATATCTTGCAGGTAATCCATGCCATTACCAGACTCAATCGCTTCTCTTATCTGCTGAACTTGGTTTGCTGTGCCATGTCGCATCGCATAAATAAGTGGCAGAGTAGGCTTACCTTCAGCTAAATCATCGCCCAAATTTTTACCCATCTGCTCAGCGTTTGCGCTGTAATCCAGTACATCGTCTACCAATTGAAAGGCTGTGCCTAAATGCATTCCGTATAATTTTAAGGCTTCTTGCGTCTCTTTTGAGTACTCAAGAACAACCGCTGGTAACAGTGTTGCGGCTTCAAAAAGCTTGGCAGTTTTGCTGTAGATAACCTGCATATAACTTTGTTCGGTTGTGTCTGGATCGTTACAATTCATCAACTGTAAAACTTCACCTTCGGCAATCACATTGGTGGCATCTGCGAGTATTTCCATTACCTTCATATTATTAAGGCCAACCATAAGCTGGAAAGAGCGTGTATAGATAAAATCACCCACTAATACGCTTGCCGCATTACCAAACTCGGCGTTTGCAGTAGGCTCGCCGCGACGCAGTGCCGACTCATCAACAACATCGTCATGGAGCAACGTAGCCGTGTGGATAAATTCTATTATAGTTGCAAGAGTGATATGTCTCTCATCAGAGCAATTAAGCGCTTTGGCTGCAAGCAAAGTCAGCATAGGGCGGATACGCTTACCACCGCTGTTGATAATATACAGTCCAAGTTGATTAACCAACGCAACATCAGATTGCATTTGCGCGTGAATTAGTTGGTTGACGTTAAGCATGTCAGGTTCGATTAACGTCTGGATAGTTTTGATATCCATTGTGCTCCAAGCCAAAGGTAAATTACGAAATACAGTGCGAGTGTACTACAAAAATTTAACTAGCTCGATATTTTGTCTTAATCAGCTTAAAAAAATAACTTATGATTTTATCTTGTTGATTTTTTGGACAGATTAAGAGTCAGCTCAAAACCTTTGCATCACGTCTTAAAAGTGTAAAAAAGCGCTTTGGTTTATGCGCATTTTTGGATAAACTAGCGAAAAATAATGATTCGCCCTCGTCGCAGTTATTTTTTATTCACTTTCTACAAAAATAGGCTTGCTTGTAGTAAAGCATTAGCGTAAACTTCGCGCCCTATTGAAGAATATTAAGTTGCGTCGATTTGAGGGCGCACAGACGGAGTTAATTATGTACGCGGTTTTCCAAAGTGGTGGTAAACAGCACCGTGTGACTGAAGGTCAAACAATTCGTCTAGAGAAATTAGACGTTGAAACTGGTGCAGCAGTTGAATTCGATTCAGTACTTCTAGTTGCTGATGGTGAGAAAATCGAGATCGGTGCACCGTTCGTAAACGGTGGTAAAGTGACAGCTGAGGTTGTTTCACACGGTCGTGGTGAGAAGATTAAGATCGTTAAATTTAGACGTCGTAAGCATTCTCGTAAGCAGATGGGCCATCGTCAATGGTTCACTGAAGTTAAAATCACTGGCATTAGCGCTTAATTTAGAGGTACAGAAAGATGGCACATAAGAAGGCAGCTGGTAGTACTCGTAACGGTCGCGATTCAGAAAGTAAACGTTTAGGTGTTAAGCGTTTCGGTGGTGAATCAGTATTAGCGGGTAACATCATTGTTCGTCAACGTGGTACTAGGTTCCACGCTGGCACTAACGCAGGTATCGGTAAAGACCACACAATTTTTGCAAAAGCAGACGGTAAAGTTGTTTTTGAACAAAAAGGTCCTTTAAACCGTAAATACGTTAGCATCGTTGCTGAGTAATCGGTAAAAGATTAAAAAAACCCCGCTACGGCGGGGTTTTTTGTTTGTCTAAAGCAAAGCTTTATCAACTAAAGGTGGTTTTTATTGCTCAACGCAATAATGACTAAAGCTTTATTGGTAAAGGTATTATACTTCGGTATTAGAATCCCCCATTCAAAAGTCAAAAGAGAGTAACCATGAAGTTTGTCGATGAAGTTGAAATTCGCGCAGAAGCGGGCGATGGCGGTAGTGGCATAGTGTCATTTCGTCGTGAAAAATATGTCCCCGATGGTGGCCCTGACGGTGGCGATGGCGGTGATGGCGGCAGTGTATACCTAATTGCAGACGAAAACTGGAATACCTTGATTGACTATCAATTTGAACGTTTTCACCGTGCTGAGCGTGGTACGAACGGTCAATCACGTAACTGTACCGGTAAAAAGGGTAATGACCTTTTCTTAAAGGTTCCTGTTGGTACTCGAGTAACCGATGTTGACACAGAAGAGTCTTTGGGGGACTTAACGCAGCATGGGCAAAAGCTATTGGTTGCTAAAGGTGGCTTTCACGGCTTAGGTAATACACGTTTTAAATCAAGTGTGAATCGTGCACCTCGTCAAAAAACACTGGGGACACCGGGTGAAGTTCGTAACTTAAAACTAGAGCTATTATTGCTCGCTGACGTAGGTTTACTAGGTTTACCAAATGCGGGTAAATCTACTTTTATCCGTAGTGTGTCAGCAGCTAAGCCTAAAGTGGCAGATTACCCATTTACAACATTGGTTCCTAACCTCGGCGTAGTGAGACCTGAAGCAAGCAAATCGTTCGTAATTGCTGATATTCCAGGTTTGATTGAAGGCGCATCTGACGGTGCGGGCCTTGGTATTCGTTTCTTAAAGCACCTTGAGCGCTGCCGCGTTTTATTACATGTTATTGACGTGATGCCAATTGATGGTACCGACCCTGTCGACAATGCGTTTTCTATTATTAACGAGCTGCACCAATACAGTCCTAAACTTGCAGACAAGCCACGTTGGCTAGTGTTAAACAAGATTGACTTATTGCCTGAAGACGAAGCTGACGAAGTCTGTGAGCGCATTGCACAAGAGCTAGATGCTGAGAAAGTGTACCGCATTTCTGCAATTAATAAGCAGAATACTCAGCCGTTGTGTTATGACATCATGACGCTGCTTGAAAGTATGCCAAAAGATAAGTTTGAGGTTGAAACAGAGCAAGAAGAAGTTGAATTTAAGTGGGATACGTATCACCGTAAAGCAACCCAAGAAAGCAATGACGATGATTGGGACGAAGATTGGGATGATGACGACTATGATGTTGAAGTTATCTACGAGCGGTAGTATAAACATTATTGCATAATAAGGGCTATTTGGCCCTTTTTTAATACAAAATGATGAGTGGGGTAGAGTGTGATAATTTCCATGGTAGCGGCAATGGCAAATAATCGAGTAATAGGCCAAGATAATCAAATGCCTTGGCACTTGCCAGCAGATTTAAAGCACTTTAAGCGGGTTACTTTAAACAAACCTGTGATTATGGGCCGTAAAACCTTTGAATCAATTGGTCGCCCATTGCCGGGTCGTCGCAATATTATTATTACTCGAAATGAGCAATACGCTGTTGATGGTGTTGAGGTTGTTGCATCTCTAGATATGGCTTTAACCTTAGTTCATGATGCAGAAGAAGTGATGATCATTGGCGGAGGAAATATTTATGAACAGTTTCTTCCTCTTTGTCAGCGTCTATACTTAACGTTTATTGAGCTGGATGTAGCGGGAGACACTTGCTTTCCTGACTATACAAAAGTTGCGAGTTGGCAGGTCACGTCTGAGCAATCTTGTGCAGCCGACGAGCAAAATCCACATAATCATAAGTTCGTAACTTTACAGAAAAAACTATGAGTTTATTGCTAATTTTTGCGCAACTTGCTAAAATGGCGAACAAATTGGGGTACGAACAAAGTATTAGAAGGGTTTTGAGATGAAATTAACTACCGTGCTGGTTTCTGTTTCTTTATGTGCAGCGTCTTTAACATTTAGTCACAGTGCAAGTGCTGATGAACAACTTGCAGTATCTTTATGTGAGTATGTTGCAGCTAATGACAAAGGTAGCTTGCGTAAGAAACTAAAAAGCTCACGTGTGAAAATTCGTAATATTTTTGATGCTGTGCTGTGTAATGGCAACAACTTACTACGTCATGCAATTGTTAGCAATGCAACAGACACAGGTGAGTACATAGTTAAAAACTTACCTAAAAGCATGTTAGAAGATGGTGCAGACATCGCTTGGGCTGAGGGCAATGGCCACGGTGGTTCACCTTTAATTGCGATCATTAAAGAACGCGCAGGTAACTAATCCTGATTTTTGAACTCAAATATGTGCAAATAGCTGAGTTCAAAGAGTAAAGAAAAGCCTCACAAATGTGGGGTTTTTTTGTATCTAATGAATCTTGAGAAATGTGTTGGTTTGAGGTGGTGTTCCCCGGCGGCGCGGATGCGGATGTCAGCCCTTGAACCCTGAGGTTCAAGGCGGAATGCAACAGCTCACCGTAGGCTTCTCGGTACTTGCCAAGCATGCTCAATAGCAAGCAAACTACATTCCTAAATAAAGTTTATCGGCTCAGGGACTTAATCTGCGGTCCTACGAGCTAGGGAACTAGTTCAGTATATATAACATCATCACAAGCTTAAACCATAAATCAAAAAATCTTGTTCGATCGCTAGGTTTTTGTACGCTAGTGACAGTTAACTGAGCAGAGTGTGCGATTTTTAATCCATAGGATACAATTGCTTGGAGTTGCTATACTTGCAGTGTTAGCATAAAGCCATATAGCGCGAGAAAAGTGACTTAAATGAGCGAACTTAAAGACTACACACAAGCACAGCTTTTGCTTGAAAAACACGATATTTATGTTGCCCCGGCTGAAGTGCATGGTGCTATCAGCGGCCTGTTGGCATGTGGCTTAAATATTGAAGAAAAAGAATACTTAGGGCTACTGAGCGACGTATTTAATGAAGGGCAAAGCTTTAGTGAAGCGCTTAAGCAGTTTTTTGCCGCTATGTATAAACATGTCGTAGAGCACTTTAACGACAGTGAATTTCATTTTGAGCTGTTTTTACCGAGTGAAGACGAATCATTAATCGATCAAGCAAATGCTTTGGTGGCATGGGTATCAGGCTTTTTACTCGGTTTTGGTTTAAAAAGAAAAGACTATGGCAAGTTATCTGCTGACGTTAAAGAGGTGATCGGTGACTTTACTGAGATCACTAAACTAGATACCCACTTTGATGATACTGAAGAAGATCAACAAGCCTTTCATGAAATTGTTGAATATATCCGAGTATCCGCATTACTTTGTTTTGCCGAAATGGGCAAAGACACAAGAACAACCTCAAAGACTATACACTAATGATTGAAATAACAGAATTTTTAGCGCGCCGTACGCGTTTGCTCGCACAGCTTGATAAAAATGCTGTTGCGATTATTCCTGCTGCGACTGAGCTTACTCGTAGTCGTGATACTGAGTTTCCTTTTCGCCAAGACAGTGACTTTTTCTATTTAACAGGTTTTAAAGAGCCTGATGCGGTTTTGGTTTTATGTAAAGACAAAGAAGAAAATGTACAAAGCCATTTGTTTTGTAGGAATAAAGACAAAGTTGCTGAGATCTGGCATGGCCGCCGTGTTGGTTTCGAACAAGCAAAAGCGCAGTACTTATTTGATCACACCTATCCATTGAGTGAGCTGGACGAACAGCTTGCATTGCTCGTGAATACCAAGCGCGTACTTTACTATGGTCAAGGTACATACAGTGCATTTGATGACAAAGTATGGTCACTACTGAATATGTTGCGTGGTGCGCCTAAAAAAGGCTATCGCGCACCCGAGATCATCAAAGATATTCGACCTTTAGTTCATGAAATGCGTTTGTTTAAGTCAGATGCTGAAATAGCGGTCATGCGCAAAGCAGCAAAAATCAGTTGCGAAGCACATAAAAGGGCCATGCGTTTTGCCAAAGCTGGCGCGACTGAATATCAGTTAGAAGCTGAGATCCATCATCACTATGCAATGCAAGGCGCTCGCCATCCTGCATACGGTACAATTGTGGGTTCAGGTAACAATGCCAACATTTTGCATTACACCGAAAATAGCGATGAGCTTAAAGACGGTGATTTGATATTGATCGATTCAGGCTGTGAGCTTGAAGGGTATGCAGCTGATATTACTCGAACTTTTCCCGTTTCTGGTCAATTTTCTGAGCCACAAAAGCAACTCTACGAGTTAGTGTTACAAGCGCAGCAAGCCGCATTTGCACACGTTAAGCCTGGCGGCACTTTGGTTGAAGCCAACCAAGCAGCAATGAAAGTAATGACCTCAGGTTTGATCCAGCTCGGTATTTTAGCCGGTGAATTAGATACACTGATGGAAAGTCAGGCATGTAAAGCGTTTTACATGCATGGTTTAGGTCATTGGCTTGGTTTGGATGTGCATGATGTCGGTGAATACAAATTGGATGAGGCCGATCGCCCATTCGAGCCTGGTATGGTACTCACGATTGAACCGGGTCTTTACTTTGATGAAGATGCGCAAGTTCCAGCGCAATTTAAAGGGATCGGTATTCGTATTGAAGACGATTTACTGGTTACTAAAGATGGGTTTGAGAACTTGACCGCTGCTGTGCCAAAAGCCATTGCAGATATTGAAGCGTTGATGCAACAGTAGGAGAATAGTTTGCACCAATTTGACATTCTTATTGTTGGCGGAGGTATGGCGGGGGCTTCTGCCGCGCTGGCAATTAGCAAGCAATGCCCAAACTATCGTATTGCCGTTGTTGAAGCTTTTGAGCCGATGGATAATGTTCACCCAAGCTTTGACGACCGCAGCATTGCACTTGCAAATCAATCGGTCACTTATTTAAGTCAATTGGGTTTGTTTAAGTCAGATTGGTCATTCACACAGCCTATTAAACAAGTACATGTCTCAGACAGAGGGCACTTTGGTAAAACACATATTCACCATAAAGATTATCAATGTGATGCTTTAGGATATGTTGTTGAAGTTAACCCGTATGGCGCTTTTTTGCATCAGCAGTTGCACGAAGCTGGCATTACACTGATGTGTCCAGCAACAATCAGTGACGTTGCTCAACAGGCAGAGCAAGTGAACGTTGTACTGAGTGATGGAAAGCAGTTAAGTGCAAAGTTACTCGTTATAGCTGATGGTGCTAAATCCCCCTCTCGTGGCATGCTCAATCTGTCATTTAGTCATACTACTTATGAGCAAGGCGCGCTGATCGCTAATGTGAAAGTGCAAGGTGGTCATCAGGGCCAAGCCTTTGAGCGCTTTACTGAGCAAGGGCCTATGGCGCTACTACCAATGAGCGATGACAGATATTCATTAGTTTGGTGCATGAATAATGACAAACTTGTGCAATATCAACACATGAGTGACGCACAGTTTATTGAACAACTACAGGCGGCGTTTGGTTATCGAGCTGGGCTCTTTACTCAAGCCGGCACACGCGCTACTTACCCTTTGGTGTTGGGTCGAGTTGATAAATTAGTCCATCACCGTACCGTTGTAATTGGTAATGCTGCGCATGCAATCCACCCAATTGCGGGGCAAGGTTTTAATCTAGGCGTACGCGATATTCAGTGTTTGATTAAGCAATTAACATGTACAGACGCTGACAAGCTTGGTAGTTATTCATTTACACGCAGTTATGAGTTGGCGCGAGAAAAAGACATCGGCACAGTCATGACTTTAACTGACTCTTTAGTTAGGCTTTTTTCTAATTCATCAAGATTAATGGCGTTTGGGCGTAGCTGTGGCTTATTTGCAATGGCTTTGTCTGAAGATTTAAAGGCTCCTTTGGCGAAACAGCTAATGGGCCATGTGATCAAAGGAAGTAATTAAATGCAGCAAGTACAAGTGTGCATCGTTGGTGGCGGTGCCGTTGGACTCACACTCGCTCTAGGTTTAGCGCAGGCCAATATTAGTGTACTCGTTATTGACAGTGGCAACGAACCTCAGCCACTGACCGAACAGTTTGCTAATAGAGTGAGTGCTATTAGCTTAGCAAGTCAAACGCTGTTTCAGCGCTTGGGAGTATGGCAGCATATTTGTGCTGCTCGTACCGCGCCATATCATTATATGGATGTTCGCGATCAAGACAGTTTTGGTAAAATTGCATTTAATAGTAACGACTTAGATTTACCAGAACTGGGTCACATCATTGAAAATGATGCTATTCGTTATGGTTTGTTTACTCAGCTCAAGGCAACGCCTAATGCGAATTTGGTATTTAATACGCGTTACCAAAGTATCCACCAAACTGACACCGATGTGTTGATCACCCTAGATGATGGCACACCGGTCATGGCCAAATTGTTGGTGGCGGCTGATGGCGCGAATTCAGCAATACGAGAGCAGTTTAAATTACCACTGACGTTTTGGGATTATGATCACCATGCCATTGTGGCAACGGTAAAAACACAATTACCGCATGATACAACGGCAAGACAGGTTTTCTTGCCGACAGGTCCTCTGGCGTTTTTGCCATTAGCCGACGAGTATCACCACTCGATTGTTTGGTCTACATCACCTGACGAAGCGAGGCGCTTAATGTCGTTATCGCAACAAGATTTCAATAAGGAATTAAACGCGGCAATTGATGGCCTGTGTGGTTTGTGTGAAGTAGCACAAGACAGAGCGGTCTTCCCATTGCGTATGCGTTATGCAAAACAGTGGCTAAACAACAAAGTTGTGTTAATGGGTGATGCGGCGCATACCATTCACCCACTGGCTGGACTTGGTATGAATTTAGGGTTAAAAGACGCGGCTTTACTCATCGACTTACTTAGAGATAGTAAGGGAGAGGAGTTTGCTAGTCGAAAAATACTTCGTGAGTATGAGCGTACGCGTAAACTCGATGCACAAAAACACATCGCCATGATGCAAGGGCTAAAAGAGCTATTTGAAGGTGCCCACCCATTGAAAAAAGTACTCCGAGGTATGGGCTTAAACTTGGTTGATAACTTAGGGCCAATCAAAAACTTATTTGCAAAAGAAGCCATTGGTAAATAATACGACCTATCCAACAGACAAAAAAATATCTGGAGCAAACAAAGTGGTAACACTGTTTGCTCTGCAGTTTTTAACTTGCTGATAGTTAAGCTTTTTGTTTTAGTCAGAAAAAGATCAGGTATTTATCAAAGCATGATCAAGCTTAGTGACACCTGATTGGTTAGTGTTTAGCTCCTTTTATGTTTTTGGAGCACCTAATGAGAAGCGTATTCACTTTTATTTTTTTGATGTGGCTTTCGAGCCAATATGCATTTGCAATTACCTCATCAAAACAAGCACTCACAATTCAATCCAAAGAGTTAGGGCACGACCTAACGTTCAATGTTTATCTTCCTTTCAATTACGATGAAAACAATACTAAGCAATACCCTTTACTTGTTACCAGTGCGGGGTCAAGTCGTATGATCATGGTGCAAGCGCAGCTTGATTGGTTAACGCATGTTGATTTTGGCCCTATGCCACAAATGATAATGGTACAGCTGCCTGATATTGAGCAAAGCAGCAAGGAGCAAGTAGCGCAGGGAGGTCATACACAATTATTTGCGAAGGTGCTGCATAGCGAGGTGTATCCTCTCATTCGAAAAAGCTACCGAGTAGCGCCTTATACCGTGATTGAAGGTTTTTCTAGTAGAGGGAATCTTGCGCTTGAATTATTTGCCATGCATCCCCTTGAATATCAAGCTGCGGTGATCGCAAGTCCTGCGCTAGAAGTGGCGCCAAACGCGTGGCATCAATCTTTGCATAAGAGTTTAGGTAGTACACTGAAGGGGCGGTTTTTATATTTGTCACTAGGAAACTTTGCCGGTAATCGAGTTTACTTTGAGCAACTTAAAGCACAGTACCAACATGTTGGAGAAACCGTTTTTGACGATTTGAGTGAGCAAAACTATATGTCAGGCCCAATATTATCCTTTGAGCGCGGGGCAAAAGCTGTATTTTCCGATATGTATATCGACAACTTTGAGCCCTATGCAAAGCTGGGGATCCACGGCGTACTTGAGCAACAACAAATAGCAAATAAAAAATATGGTTACGACATGCCGGCCGATCAAAAGTTGCTCGATTTGGCCAATTACTATTTCGCACAAAAGCGTAAAGAAAAAGGTAAAGAAGTGTTTGAATACCTTACTTCAAACAACCCAAACAATATTATTTATCGCCTTAGGTACGGCCAAGCCTTATTAAATGCCAAGCAAGCTGCGTTAGCAAAACCACAATTGCAAAAAGCACTAGCACTGGCTGAAGTGCAAAATAACGCTGAGGCGCAGGGTTATATCACGCGCTTAGTTGAGCAACACTTTAACTAAGTTAGCTCGATGCTCACTCGGTGAAGTTGTAAGCATACTAAACGGTTGGGCGGTTATATCGCTTGCTAAGTAAGTTGCTTTATCAAAGTAGCCTACTATCTGTAGGTGTTGGCTCTTTGGGTTATATGCCCAAATAGCCTTTGACTTGGTTGGTACCAGGAGCAAACCTTCTCGATAATAAAAGCGCCACTGCAACTGCTTATCCGAAAAACTGCGTACATCATTGAGTGAGTGATTGAGTAACTGTTTTAATTTGCCAATACCATTAATGGCTACAAATAACTGCCCGGTACTGCTTTGTTGCGCCCAATCGGTCTTGTCGGCGAGCAGTTTAGTGCTCTTGCCTGTATTAAGATTAACTTGCAGAAGGTGACCTGTTGAAAGCTCTGCAGCAAGTAAGTAGTGCTCGCCATTGTGAATACGATGTTGAAATAACTGTGATAGTGAGACATCCATAGGAAAGTGTATGAGCCGACCATCCAAAGTAACCTTATTGAGTGTTTGCTCGCTTAAAAACCACAGCGCGCTGCCATCTTGCTGCCAAACAAAGTTGTCAACGGGTTGTGCGAATGTCAGTTGGTGAGGTTGTTCACCCGTAAGCCAAATTTGCATGTTGCCAGAGCGAGATGACAGCAAAGCAATGTGTTGTCCATTTGGCTGGTATTGCCCATCTTGCTCAATAAATTCACTGCTAGCATGTGTGATATCGTCAAATTGCTCTGGGTACTCATTTTTAAAATGCCGCTCAATAATATCAAAATCTTGATACGATTGCGTGGCGAGCAGGGCCCGCTCGTGTATTACATCCTCTAATGTAATTTTATTGTAGCCATGTACTGTTTGTTGGCTAACCAATTTAAAGTCACGATAAAAATACAGTGTATTGTTCGCGCTATGTATCTGATGATGTTTATCTAACACAATCATTGAAGTGTGCTGTGCATCATAAGCTAGTTCCAGTATATGAGTGATCTGGGCGTTGTTATGTTCAAGCGCTACTTGCCAAACTCGTGATTTGTTATTCGCATCATACCCAGCAATAAGCAGTGTATCGTGTGTTATTTTTTGTACGCTCGTAAGTGTGTGTATGCGCGTAGGTAGTGATATGGGTAGGTGATCCCCTGAGTTGATAGCTAATGTATGTAGCTGGTTACCAGACCTTAATAGCAGCAGCTCGTCATTTAACCAATGCACTTGCTGTGTAAAGGGGGCTGTGCAAGGTCCCTTATTTTGCTGAGCATGTGTTGGTATATGTATGATAGTAACTTGGCTGCATTTTGTTTTGTTCGAATGCGTGGCTTGTATACTTATTGCGATTGTTTTGCCATTTGGGCTAAAACTAGGCGCACTATAAAAATGAGGCTTTTTAAGTAAGGTTTTGGTGTGTTGGCTTGTAATGTGAAAAAGTTGCAGCTGTTCGCTCTCGTCAGTGCGCTCTACATACGCATAATACCCTTTTGTATGTCGGCCTAAAAATTGTGGCTGTTTTGCGTAGGTGATAGATCTAATGCTTGCAATACTTGGTTGTTGCTTAGGCACTTTTAGGGAGTAAATAAGTGCAATCGCACTGATGGTGCACACGGCCAACAATAACATGAGCACTAAGGCGCGGGGTTTATTAATCTGTTTAGTATGTGCTTGAGCATTGTTACCAAGACACAAGCGGTAACCCTTTTTAGGAAAGGTTTGGATCAGGCTTTTGTCGGTATCACCAAGATGTTTGCGTAGTTGAGTAATGCAGCGTTGTAGCGCATTTGGTGCGACGATACTCTCAGGCCAAATTTGCTCAAGTAAAGCTTGTTGGGTCACCAATTGACCTTTGGCTTGGTACAATGCAATAAACACTGCCAAGACTTTAGGCTCTAGCTGGGTGACTTGATTGTTTTGATGTAATTCACCAGTCGTTAAGTCTAATTGTTTGTCATTTATTGTTATCATAGTTTGACTTTCCGCACGCAAGTTAACCTAAGCGCAGCGCGATAAACTCTGCCAGTTTATCTACCGCGTGTAAGGACTCGGCGGAGTTTTTCACCAAACAAATACCAATTTGCCCCAGCTCAGGCAAATTGGTGGTATGACTTTGGTAGTTCAAGTCGGCAGGCACGGTGCTTTTTGCTAGTACGGTGATCCCTAAACCTTCTTTGAGTGCGGCGATAAGCCCGGTTAAGTCGGCGTTGCTGTAAATAATTCGGTGTTTAATGCCCGCTTGTTGTAGCGCCTCAATGGCGCGGCGGCGATAAATACAGCCTTCTGGCGCAGTAACTAAGGTCACCAGTTGCCCTTCGGCTTTGGATAAGTCGCCCACCCACACCAACTGGTCTTGCATAAAAATAGGATGCTGTGCAGAGTCTAACTGCTCGTTAAGCGCCAATACTAAGTCGAATTGATCTTGCCGAGAAGCTGACAGCAGGTGCTTACTTAAACGCGATTTCACTTCGAGCGATACATCGGGATATAAAGACACGAAGTCGCCAATGATGGCTGGCAGGATACGCGCTGCAAATTCACTGGGTATGCCTAAGCGCACTTTACCGGTGACGCTCTCTGAGGTGAACTGCTGAATAATGGCATCGTTTTGCTGCAACATTTGCTTTGCAAGTGGCAGTAACAACTCGCCATACTGATTGAGTACTTGTCTTTGCCCCTGTTTTTTAAACAGTTTGCAGTTAAGCATATCTTCAAGGCGCTTGATCTGCAGTGATACAGCGGGTTGCGAAAGACCGAGTAGCTCGCCAGCTTTGGCAAAGCCGCCGACTTCAACCACCGTCACTAAAGTACGCAAGCCATCAATGGATAAGTTCTTCATATTAATAAATACTATTTAACAAAGCTAATTACATAAGTATTATTTATCAATGGATAAATAATTACAATTTGTTGTTGGCTTTTGCCATCAATATACTCTGTGCTTATCGAAATTTAATTAAGGTGTCATCAATGACTTTTGCACCCACAATGTTTGCTAAGCACCGTCAAGGTACAACTCCAGCGCATAATTGCATGGTGGCAACCCAAAGTTTGACTGTGTTGGACTTCAGTGGCTTTGAAGCGACACCTTTTTTAAATCAGCAAATGGGGTTAAACCTCAATAAGCTGATGGCACCTGGCCTTGGTATTAAAGGCGCATTAGACAGCGGGGCGGCGTTTACCGTGTATTACTTCAGTGAAACAGCCTACCGATTTGTCGTTGAAAGCAGCACGGTGACCACCCTTGAGCAGTTTGTTGCAAATCATGTGGAAGACTACGATATTGAGCTGGTGGTACGTGATGACCTAGCCATTACCACACTATCCGGTCGCCAAGCATTTGATACATTGATTTCAAGTTTTGAGCTAACACCGGGCTTAAGACTGTCAGATGAACTTGTTTGCTACGGCAGACAAAGCGGTGAAGTATTCGTTACCTCTTTATTAGAGGAAGGTGAGCAGCGTTATCAACTCATTGCGCAACAGCCAACACTAGATAAGTGGCAAGCTGCATTGCAAGCGCAAGGCTTTAACCTAAACTAAATCAAAATAACAAGGGCACTCTATTTCAGAGCGCCCTTGTTGCTATTGAATTAACCCCGCCTCTTAAGAGGTACAGTTCAGTAAGCGTGCTTACTGAGTATTGATAAGTGAAGGACTGATATGACTTCTAAAACAGTGTTACATGCTAAGCATCTTGAAGCTGGCGCGAAAATGGTGGATTTTCACGGTTGGGAAATGCCAATCAACTATGGTTCACAAATTGAAGAGCACAACGCGGTACGTAATGATGCAGGCATGTTCGATGTTTCTCACATGACAATTGTTGATGTTGCAGGTGATGATGCACAAGCATTTTTGCGTAAACTGGTAGCAAACGACGTTGCAAAGTTAAAAGTTCCTGGCAAAGCACTTTATACCGGCATGCTGAATGAGCAGGGCGGTGTGATTGATGACCTTATCATCTACTTCTTCTCAGAGACGAGCTACCGTTTAGTTGTAAACTCAGCAACCCGTGAAAAAGACTTAGCGCACATTGCTAAAGTATCTGAAGGTTACGCAGTTGAAGTAACAGAGCGCCCTGAGTACGCAATGATTGCTGTACAAGGTCCAAACGCGAAAGCAAAAACTGCGGCGGTATTAAGCGACGAGCAACAAGCTGCTGTTGAAGGCATGAAGCCTTTCTTTGGTGTTCAAGCGGGTAACTTATTCATCGCTACAACGGGTTACACCGGTGAAGACGGCTACGAAATTGTGGTACATAACGACGACGCAGCAGATCTTTGGCAAAAATTGTTAGAGGCAGGCGTGGCTCCTGCTGGCTTAGGCGCGCGTGATACGCTACGTTTAGAAGCGGGCATGAACTTGTACGGTTTAGATATGGATGAGTCTGTATCACCACTGGCTGCTAACATGGCGTGGACTATCGCTTGGGAGCCAGAAGATCGCGATTTTATTGGTCGTTCAGTGCTTGAGCAACAACGCGCTAACAAGAGCACCGACAAATTGGTTGGTTTAGTTTTAGAAACCAAAGGTGTACTTCGTGGCGGCTCTAAAGTTATCGTAGAAGGTGGCGAAGGTGTTATCACTTCTGGTACATTCTCGCCAACTTTAGGCTTTAGTGTTGCACTAGCGCGTGTACCACGCTCTACAGGTGACACAGCCCAAGTTGAAATGCGCAAAAAGCTTGTTGACGTTAAAGTAGTGAAGCCTTGCTTCGTACGTAACGGCAAAGCAGTTATTTAATATTAAAAAAAGGGTGGCTTAACCGCCCTAAACACCGAACCAAAGGAACAAAAAGATGAGCAACATTCCTAGCGAGTTAAAGTACGCGTCTTCACACGAGTGGGTTCGCGCTGAAGGCGATGGCACTTACACTGTAGGTATCACTGAGCACGCTCAAGAACTTCTAGGCGACATGGTATTCGTAGAATTACCAGAAGTAGACGACGAAGTAGATGCTGGTGAAGACTGCGCGGTAGCTGAGTCGGTTAAAGCCGCTTCTGATATCTACGCACCAATTTCAGGCACTATCGTTGCTATCAACGAAGAGCTAGAAGATGCACCTGAGACGGTTAACAGCGACGCATACGGCGACGGTTGGTTATTCCGCATCAAAGCGTCTGACGAGTCAGAGCTTGAAAATCTTCTAAGCGCTGAAGATTACGCTAACACTATCGACGAAGACTAATCGTTTTACGTCTTTTTAAAGGCCCCATTTATTGGGGCTTTTATTGTTATCGTAGAAATTTTTTGGCCCATGTGCCATATCGCATGGGCTGATTTAGTTTTGTTACTCTGCCGTTACCAAGGCCATTTGTGACAAACACACTTTTTAATTTGGATCATAGGAATCTGGACTAATGTCAAACGCCAAATCTCTTGAACAGTTAGAGCAAAAGCAAGATTTTATTCGTCGCCATATCGGCCCAAGCCCGGCGCAAGTAACTGACATGCTAAACGCTCTTGGGGTATCGAGTGTTGAAGAGCTGATCGGTCAAACTGTACCTGCGGCTATCCGTTTAGAGCAAGGGTTAAACATCGGCGAAAGCCGTACTGAAGTTGAAACGCTTAGCTACCTAAAATCAGTTGCAAGCCAAAACAAAGTATTCAAGTCGTACATTGGTCAGGGTTACCACCCAACGCATGTACCAAACGTGATTTTACGTAACGTACTTGAAAACCCAGGTTGGTACACGGCATACACTCCATACCAGCCAGAGATCGCACAAGGCCGTTTAGAATCATTACTAAACTTCCAGACTCTTACGATTGACTTAACAGGCTTAGACCTAGCTTCAGCTTCACTACTTGATGAAGCAACAGCAGCGGCAGAAGCAATGGCGCTTGCTAAGCGTGTTGCTAAAGCGAAAAAAGCGAACATTTTCTTCATTGCTGATGACGTACACACACAAACTATCGACGTAGTGGCAACGCGTGCCGAGCAGTTTGGTTTTGAAGTGGTAGTAGGCCCTGCAAGTGACGCAGCAAACCACGACATTTTTGGTGCGTTATTCCAATACCCAAGCACAACGGGTGAAGTGGTTGACGTACAAGAGCTAATCGCACAAGTACAAAGCAAAAAGGCAATTGCCTGCGTTGCTGCTGACATTATGAGCTTAATGCTACTTAAAGCACCGGGCAAACTAGGTGCTGACGTAGTACTTGGTTCTGCACAGCGCTTTGGTGTGCCGATGGGCTACGGTGGTCCACACGCGGCCTTCTTTGCAACACGTGATGCGTACAAGCGTTCACTACCAGGTCGTATCATTGGTGTTTCAAAAGACCGTTTAGGTAACGATGCACTACGTATGGCAATGCAAACGCGTGAGCAACACATCCGCCGCGAAAAAGCCAACTCAAACATTTGTACAGCGCAAGTATTGCTCGCTAACATGGCCGCATTCTACGCGGTGTACCACGGTCCACAGGGCCTAAAAACAATTGCTCAGCGTATTAACCGTTTTGCAAGCATTCTAGCGACGGGTCTTAAGTCTAAAGGCGTTGCGCTTAAGCATGACACATGGTTCGACACGTTAACGGTTGTAGCGGATAACAAAGACGACGTAATCGCACGCGCTATTGCAGCAGAGGTTAACTTTGCAACAAACCACGCAGGTGAATACTCAATCTCTGTAAACGAAACAACCACACGTGCAGACGTTGCACAGTTGTTTGACATCATCCTAGGCGAAGGCCACGGCTTAGACGTTGACGCGTTAGATACACAAGTTAGCAAAGATGACATTACAGGTATTCCTGCAAGCCTAGTTCGCGATGACGAAATTTTAACGCACCCTAACTTCAACTCGTACCACAGCGAGACTGAAATGCTGCGTTACATCAAGCGCCTTGAAAATAAAGACTTAGCGCTTAACCACTCAATGATCTCGTTAGGTTCATGTACCATGAAGCTAAACGCGACTGCGGAAATGATCCCAGTGACTTGGCCTGAGTTTGCAGAGCTACACCCGTTCTGCCCACTTGATCAAGCACAAGGCTACCAAGTGATGATCAACGAGTTGCATGACTGGTTAGTAAACATCACAGGCTACGATGCGGTATCACTACAGCCTAACTCAGGTGCACAAGGGGAATACGCAGGTCTTATCGCTATTCGTAAATATCACGAGTCACGTGGCGAAGGTCACCGTAACATCTGTTTGATCCCAAGCTCTGCGCACGGTACTAACCCAGCGTCTGCGCAAATGGCCAGCATGAAAGTTGTGGTGGTTGGCTGTGATAAGAACGGTAACATTGATATGGAAGACCTACGCGCGAAAGCGGCAGATGTTGCTGAAAACCTGTCTTGTATCATGGTTACTTACCCATCTACGCATGGTGTTTACGAGCAAACCATCAAAGAAGTGTGTGACATCGTACACCAGTACGGTGGTCAGGTTTACATGGACGGCGCAAACATGAACGCACAGGTTGGTGTAACAAGCCCAGGTTCAATCGGCTCAGACGTATCGCACCTTAACCTACACAAAACATTCTGTATTCCACATGGTGGCGGTGGCCCAGGTGTTGGCCCTATCGGTGTTAAATCACACCTTGCGCCATTTATGCCTAACCACAGCGTGATCAACGTTGCAGGCACGACAGAAGGTAACGGTGCGGTTTCAGCAGCGCCTTACGGCTCAGCGGCAATTCTACCTATCTCTTGGGCATACATTGCCATGATGGGCAGCGAAGGCTTAAAGCAAGCAACAGAAATGGCGATTGTGAACGCTAACTACCTAACTGAAAAGTTAAGCGAACACTACCCAATTTTGTACCGTGGTCAAAACAACCGCGTTGCGCACGAGTGTATCGTTGACTTACGTCCAATCAAAGAAGCCTCTGGCATCACTGAAATGGATGTAGCTAAACGTCTACAAGACTACGGCTTCCACTCACCAACTATGTCGTTCCCAGTAGCTGGCACCTTGATGATTGAGCCAACGGAATCTGAGTCTAAGGTTGAAATTGACCGCTTTATCGAAGCGATGGTGTCAATCAAGGGTGAAATCGACAAGATCATCTCAGGCGAGTGGTCAATCGAAAACAACCCACTGGTTTTTGCACCGCACACGCAAGCTGACGTACTTGGCAACGAGTGGGATCGCGCATACGACCGTTTCTATGCTGCATTCCCAGTACCAAGCGTAGCAAAAGACAAATTCTGGCCAACAGTAACCCGTATCGACGATGTATACGGCGACCGTAACCTAATTTGTTCATGCCCAGCGGTAGAGACTTACGCTGAGTAAGTTTTGGGTGTCGATCTCGAATAAAGAATGCAACTATCTGAATTAAGTTTGCAACTCAAATAAAGTTTGCAACCGATAGTTGAATTTTGAGGTTATCAAAAATGAAAAAGCGAACCAGTTGGTTCGCTTTTTTGTTTTAGATGAAAACACATTTAGTGCTTCAGGCTAGACCCTCTTTGATCTTGTTCTATATTCGTTTTGGAAGTATTAAGGGAACTCCGATAGCTTATTTCATGGAATCATAAATATCGCTTTGAATGCACCTATGCCGAACATGCGCCTTTGGGCCTTTACGCAATTAAATATGATGTTTTCATTCTGCTTTAACGGCAATTAAATGCCAAAACGTCAGCATGAAAAGTACCGTGCTATGTAATTTGATATAGTCATTTAAAGGTTAATTGGGTAGACTGTTGACGATTTTAAACGACTTTAGTCTTTTATCGGGTGCTAAAACCATGTCCACCGAATCCTGGGTTACAGCCCTCGAAGTTGCTCAACACTTAGGCATCGCCAAAGATACTGTCTACCGCTGGCGCGAACGCAAAGGCCTGCCCGCACATAAAATCGGTCGCCTTTGGAAGTTTCAGCTATCTGAGGTGGATGAATGGGTACGTACTGGTGGGGCAGATGAAGAGCAGATTGGCAAGCAAGGAGCGCAGTAGCAAATGAGCAAAACCGAAGCACAAACCCGGTCAGCACTTATCGACCAACAGCTGGCGCTCGCAGGCTGGAACGGAAAAGACCCAACTCAAGTTGTTGAAGAATTCGACATTGTGACTGACTTGCCCGAAGGTCTAGCCGAGCCGCGCACCAAGTACGAAGGCCATCAATTCAGTGACTATGTACTTCTAGGGAAAAATGGCAAACCACTAGCCGTAGTCGAAGCCAAAAAAACGTCAAAAGACGCCGCCATTGGCCGCGAGCAAGCCAAACAATACTGCTACAACATCCAAAAGCAATTGAGTGGCGAGCTGCCATTCTGCTTTTACACCAATGGGCACGAACTTTACTTTTGGGATTTGGAGAATGCCCCGCCGCGCAAAGTCGTTGGCTTTCCTACGCGGGATGATTTAGAACGCTTCGCTTACATTCGCCGTAATCGTAAGCCACTCACGCAAGAATTTATCAATACGTCCATTGCCGGGCGCGAGTACCAAATCCGTGCCATTCGTTCCGTGCTCGAAGGTATCGAACAAAAGAAGCGAGACTTTCTGCTGGTAATGGCAACCGGCACTGGTAAAACACGCACCTGTATCGCCCTTACTGATGTACTGATGCGAGCCGGCCATGCGGAAAAAGTGTTGTTTCTTGTAGATCGCATCGCGCTGCGCGAACAAGCCCTGGCCGCCTTTAAAGAGCACATGCCCAACGAACCGCGTTGGCCCAATGTGGGCGAAAAGTTAATCGCCAAAGACCGGCGCGTGTATGTCGCTACTTACCCGACCATGCTCAATATCATCCGCGATGAGTCACAACATCTCTCGCCACACTTTTTCGATTTTATCGTGGTCGATGAAAGTCACCGCTCCATCTATAACACTTTTGGTGAAGTGCTCGATTATTTTAAAACCATCACCATGGGTTTAACGGCCACACCGACCGACATTATCGACCACAACACCTTTGAGCTGTTTCACTGCGAAGATGGTATCCCCACCTTTGCCTACACCTACGAAGAAGCTGTTAACAACGTGCCGCCCTACCTCTGCAATTTTCAGGTGATGAAAATTCAGACCAAGTTCCAAATGGAAGGCATTAGCAAGCGCACAATTTCATTAGAAGACCAGAAAAAACTGATCCTGCAAGGCAAAGAAGTCGAAGACATCAACTTCGAAGGCACCCAGCTGGAAAAACAGGTGGTCAACAAGGGCACCAACACCCTGATCGTGCGCGAATTTATGGAAGAAGCCATTAAAGACGCCAACGGCGTGTTGCCCGGTAAAACCATTTTTTTCTGCGCCACCAAAGCTCACGCCCGCCGTATGGAAGAAATCTTCGATAAGCTCTACCCCCAATACCACGGCGAGCTGGCCAAGGTACTAGTATCGGATGACCCACGTGTTTACGGCAAAGGCGGCCTGCTCGACCAGTTTACCAATGACGATATGCCGCGCATTGCCATCAGTGTGGATATGCTCGATACCGGTATCGACGTGCGCGAAATTGTAAACCTTGTATTCGCCAAGCCCGTATACTCCTACACCAAATTCTGGCAGATGGTTGGCCGTGGTACACGTTTGCTAGAAGCCAGTAAACCTAAACCCTGGTGTTTAGAAAAAGACGTGTTTTTGATTCTCGACTGCTGGGATAACTTCGAATACTTCAAGCTCAACCCCAAAGGGAAAGAACTCAAACCCCAGTTACCGCTGCCCGTTAAATTAGCCGGCTTACGACTGGATAAAATCGAAGCAGCCAATGACGCTGGCTTTGGCGATATCGCCGCACGTGAAGTGGTAAAACTACGCAACCAAATTGCCACCTTACCACAAAATTCTGTGGTCATTAAAGAAGCTGCCGCACAACTGGCGCGTCTCAGTGATGACAACTTCTGGCTCACGCTCAACCACGATAAAATCGAATTTTTGCGTACCTACATCAAACCGCTGTTCCGCACCGTCTCTGAAGCCGACTTCAAAGCCATGCGTTTTGAACGCGATGTGCTGGAATACTCGCTGGCAGTGATAAGGGAAGAAAAAGAACAGGCCGAAACCATTAAAGAAGGCATCGTTGAGAAAATCAGCGAACTGCCGTTATCGGTGCCGTTTGTCAAAATCGAAGAGGAACTGATCCGCGCCGCGCAAACACCGCTGTATTGGAGCAAGGCCGACGAAGATCGCTTTGATGAGATGGTGGCAAAACTTGGCTCGCTCATGAAGTTCCGCGAGCAAGATAGCGGGCAAGAGCAAATCCATCTTGATCTAATGGATGAGTTGCACAAAAAAGAATGGGTGGAGTTTGGCCCGCAAAACGAAGCGGTGAGCGTCACCCGTTACCGTGAAATGGTCGAAAGCCTGATCGCCGAACTTACCGACCATAACCCCATATTGCAAAAGATCAAAAATGGCGAAGCGGTAAACAGCGACGAAGCCCAACAACTGGCCGAACTGCTACATGAAGAACACCCTCACATTACCGAAAACCTGCTGCGTCAGGTATATAAAAACCGCAAGGCCCGTTTTATCCAGTTTATTCGCCACATTCTGGGCATGGAAGTATTAAAAAGCTTCCCCGATGAAGTCAGCTCGGCCTTTGATCAGTTTATTCGTGCCCATACCACGCTCAACAGCCGCCAGTTGGAGTTTTTGAACCTATTGAAAAACTTCATTATTGAACGCGAAAAAGTTGAGAAAAAAGATTTAATCAACGCCCCCTTTACGGTGATTCATCCACAGGGGATACGCGGGGTATTCAGCCCTAGCGAAATCAACGACATTTTGCAGCTAGCTCAAACGCTGGCCGCTTAACAAGGTAAAGCCATGTTACAAAACAACCCCGAACTCAAAATCAAAATCGACCAGCTGTGGAATAAATTCTGGAGCGGCGGCATCAGTAACCCGCTGACTGCTATTGAGCAAATCACCTACTTGCTGTTTATGAAACGCCTTGATGAGCTGGATTTAAAACGACAGGCCGATGCTGAATGGACAGAAGAAGCTTATACCTCCAAGTTTGAAGGCCAATGGATTCCACCGGAATATCGAGCGCGCAGAGAAGACAAGGATACTGACGCAGATTGGGCGAAAAAACTTGAAGAAGAAAAAAAATACGCCATTGAAAAACGCACCCTGCGCTGGAGTGAATTCAAACGCATGCAGGCCGAAGAGATGCTGCAACACGTGCAAGGCAAAGTGTTCCCGTTTTTAAAAGACTTAAACGGGGCCGAAAGCAATTTTACCCACCACATGAAAAACGCCGTGTTTATTATCCCTAAACCGGCACTGTTGGTCGAAGCGGTAAAAACTATCGACGAGATCTTTACCGTCATGGAGAAAGATTCCGAAGAAAAAGGCCAAGCCTTTCAGGATATTCAGGGCGATGTCTATGAAATGCTGCTTTCAGAAATTGCCACCGCCGGTAAAAACGGCCAGTTCCGCACCCCGCGTCATATCATCAAACTGCTGGCCGATTTAGTACAACCACAACTGGGCCATAAAATAGCCGACCCGGCCTGTGGTTCTGGCGGCTTCTTGCTGGGCGCTTATCAATACATTGTTACTGAGCTGGCCAAAAAATCGGGTAAAAAAGATTTGGTACCCGATGAAGATGGTTTTATACGTACATCCGTTGCTTCAACCCTGACCGACAAGGCGCAAGCGATTTTAAGTGCCTCGCTCTGGGGTTACGACATCGACAGTACTATGGTGCGTTTGGGTTTAATGAACCTGATGATGCACGGCATCGACGAGCCCAATATCGACTACAAAGATACCCTCAGTAAAAGTTACAACCAAGAAGCCGAATACGACATCATCATGGCCAACCCACCCTTTACCGGCAGCATCGATAAAGGCGACATCAACGAAAACCTGCAACTTTCTACTACCAAATCGGAACTGCTGTTTGTCGAGAATATCTACCGTCTGCTGAAAAAAGGCGGCACCGCAGGCGTAATTGTGCCGCAGGGCGTGCTGTTTGGTTCCGGCAAAGCCTTTAAGGATTTACGCAAAATATTAGTGGAGCGGTGCGATTTAAAAGCCGTTATCACCCTGCCAAGCGGCGTGTTTAAACCTTATGCCGGGGTCAGCACCGCCATTTTGTTATTCACCAAAGTCTGGGGGCCAAAAGACAAGGTTGATAAACCTGCGACCGACAACGTCTGGTTCTACGAAATGGCTGCCGATGGTTATTCGCTGGATGACAAAAGAACAAAACAAAAGACCCCTGATGGCAAAGACAGCTGGGGCGACCTGCAGGACATTATCGAAAAGTACCACACCCGTAATGCGGAGAAAGACTCTCAACAAGAGAATGACCGCACCGCCAAATACTTTATGGTGCCACGCAGTGAGATTGAAGCGGAAGGCTATGACCTGTCGCTAAGCCGCTACAAAGAAGATGTATTTGAAGAGGTGCACTACGACGCGCCCGGCGTGATTTTAGAACGCTTGATTCAGGCGGAAGTGGGTGACTTGGAAGACGCAGATTTAGCCATTGTGCAAAGCGGGATTGTGCGTGAGTTGCTAGAGCTAAAGGGGATGGTGGGATGACACAGTCTCTAGGTTCAGCAATCACCATATCAAAGGGAAAGAAGCATGAAATTAATGAATCACCCTCTAGCGCTGCGAAACGCCTAATTGGTATTGATGATCTTCGAAATGACGATCTTCTACGCTACACAGATGATAAAAAGGGTGTGGAGGCTGTTCCAGATGATGTTCTTATTGCGTGGGATGGCGCTAATGCAGGAACAATCGGTTATGGAAAGAATGGTTACATTGGAAGCACAATTGCTCGGTTGCGAATTAAGCCTGAATCAAAACTATATCCCCCGTTTTTAGGCCTCTTTTTAAAGTCCCAGTTTGATTACTTACGTAAAACTGCGACAGGTGCGACTATTCCACACATCAATCGAAAAGCTCTTGAAGGCATCCCTTTGCCAAAAATTGAGCTTCACGACCAAATCCGTATCGCTCATCTACTTGGCAAAGTGGAAAGACTGATAGTTCAGCGCAAACAACACCTGCAACAGCTCGACGATTTACTCAAAAGTGTGTTTTTGGAAATGTTTTCGCCGTCATCAGTTGGATATCACGACTGGCCATTAGTTGAAATCAAAGATCTGGCTGAAAAACATAAAGGGGCAATGCGCACAGGCCCCTTTGGATCGAATTTACTCCACAGCGAATTTACTGAAGACGGTGATGTATCTGTGTTAGGTATAGATAATGCTGTGCAAAACAGGTTTATGTGGGGAGAGCGACGCTATATTACCCAAGAAAAGTATCAAGAACTTCAAAACTACCGAATATATCCAGGCGATGTAATAGTAACAATTATGGGCACTATAGGACGCTCAGCAGTAATACCTAATGACATTCCATTGGCGATCAATACCAAGCATTTGGCCGCGATCACTCTTAACAAAAATATAGCGAATCCAATATTTGTTTCGTATTCGATACATTCTAGCCCTTACATTCTGGACCAGTTCAAAAGTAAAAGTCGTGGTGCAATTATGAGCGGCCTAAACCTAGGAATTATCAAAGAAACAAAACTTAAACGTCCTCCAATTGAAGTTCAGGATAATTTTGCAACTATTCATGAAAAGGTTGATGAAGTTAAGCACAGTTATCAGCGAAGCCTGTTAGAGCTCGAATCTCTCTATGGTGCATTTAGCCAACAAGCGTTTAAAGGCGAGCTGAATTTATCGCAAGTGTCTTTATTTGATGTTAGGGATGAGGTAGCAGAAGCAAACCACTCTGAAGTGGTCGAAATATCAGAGGCAGAAGATGTTTCCATCAACTTTCCTGATACCGAATATCTGTTAGATGCGCTAACGGATGTGTCACTGCGCGAACGTTTACTGAATGAGTGGTTGGAAAGTTTTTACCAACAAATAGGTAGAGCTGAATTTTCGATAGACAAATTTTTAGCAACTGCTCAAACCCGTATTGCCGAATTGCACCCTGATAATGATTTTGAGCTAGGCATGGGCGATTACGACATAGTAAAAAACTGGGTATTCGAAGCATTAGCTTCTAAAAAGTTATTTCAGAACTTTGATGAAGCAAAAAACTGCCTTCGATTGACTACGGGAAAGTCTGCATGAAACTTGTGCGCCTGAAAATCAATGACCCGAGAGGTTTTCGTAGCCTACCTTCTGGCTTTGAGCACCACTTTCGCAATAAACAGACCTTGCAAGAAGAGCTGGCCAATACCAACGACTTTGCACCATTTGTCTGCGCCGGGCCCAATGGCAGTGGTAAATCAAATTTACTGGAGGTGTTGGCCGCGATTTTTTATCAATTGGAAATTCAGCGGGTAAGGCGCAGTTTTTTACCCGAAGCACTGCAAGGTGATGAACAGGATCTTTCACCCACCGCCTTTGAATTGGATTACCTGATTCGTGTTCCTAAAGAATACCGCGGACCAGACAGCCAGGAATGGGCCAAGGTGGGCGTTTGGAAAAAAGCGGGTGAAACGGTTCGGTTTATGTGGGAGAACCAGGGCGATTTTGATACCAACATCAATGAAATCTTCGGCAGTGGCTATGCTGATATTATTCTGCCCCAATATGTACTAGGTTATTCTTCTGGCGAAAATGAGATTTTAAGTCTGCCATTTTTTAAAATGCGTTTTATCCAGTTTGATGAGTACTGGAATGCGCTAATACAACAGTTGTCTTACCCCGGCTACCCGGAAACCCGTATGGCATATATGGATAATAGTTTTAGCCAAGCCATTTTACTATGTAATTTGTTGTTTCTGAGTGATGATACCCTGCAACCCTTTGGCGAGGATGTGGGCATTGAAGCACTAAAGGAGTTTCGCATTATTCTGCGCCGCAGGATAGAATTAACAGCCGAACAGTTTGAGACCTTTGCGTTAGAAAATGAAAAATCGGTTGACGCCGTTACTCAGCGCAATGGGGCTCTCAGCTCCTTCTATGATGAAGAAGAGCAAAGAGAGCGTTACTACTTAAATCTTTTGTATAACATTGATAAAACAGAGGATTCGAATGAAAAAATAGACCCAATATTAGAGCGCTTAAGACGTTGTGCCACATTGAGCTATGAAGACGATTCTGACGATACATTGGTACTTGATTATTGGGTAAACGACGCCACCAAACAGGCTTTTCGTGAAAGCTTCAGCAATGATCCACTTACGTTGTTTCAAGCTTTTCAGGTGCTACTGGCTCTTAATCTCTACACCGTCAATGACAAACTGAAAGCTGATTTGTATCAGAGCAGCAGCTACTATGTGAGCGAAACAGTACCGACACTGGCTTCAGATGAGCGCATTATGCGTTTTAAAAATTTTTACTTCACAAAGCAAGGCGTCGATCAGCCAATGCTTCTTAAAGAACTTTCGGACGGCGAGCATCAATTGCTGCACAGCCTTGGCCTGTGCTTGTTATTCCGAAATACCAATAGCCTGTTTTTACTTGATGAGCCAGAAACTCACTTTAACCCCAATTGGCGTGCTAATTTTATCAGTCGCCTGCGCGAGTGTTTCATGAAGGATGGCAACGCTAGCCAGGAAATGCTAATCACCACTCATTCCCCGTTTTTAATCTCCGACAGCAAGCTGGACAAGGTACTGGTCTTTAACAAAGATGAAGTCACGCGCGAAGTTAGTATTCATAAGCCGGAATACAATACGCTGGGTGCATCAATTAATTTGATCACCATGGAAACGTTCAACAAACAGGAAACGATTGGCGCCTACGCAAAAGACATTCTCAAACACTTGCTATCCAGCGAGTTTAAGGAAACTGAACCGCATAAGTTAGCAAAATTGATTATTGATATTCTTGGTGACTCGATTGAGCGCTCAATGGCCATTCAAGAAGTATTAGCTAGGGGCGAGCAAACTAACCACTCTAATAAGGGCGATTAATGTTATTTCCTTATATTCAACTACCTCACAAAATGCGCTACATGCATGGTTTTATAGCTTATATTTTTGCTAGAGTGTGGTGCCGAGCTGGTACGGTCGAATACAGTCTGGATCTATTCAGTGGCATGCCCAAGCTGTATGTAATAATGGAAGAGCTAGACCGCCAAGACAAAGCAGGCAAAGAAGATGGTGCAGGTGCATTTTTCTACAAATACGTGAATAGTATTTTCAACGAATTTAAAGCATTGAAGCCGCTTGAATTAAAAGCACTAAAAAAACAGTTTTTAGCAAATAACAACATCCAAGCCTTATGTGAAGGGTCCACTAACCCCGTTCGTTATTCTTCTGCTGCTCAAACTGAACTTGATAAAAAAATTCAGAGCTTTTTCTCTAAACTGTATAGCTGCGGATTTTTTAATTTGAAACTTGTCAGGGATACAATTGGGGCTAACTTGCATGACCATTACAATGATTTTGCAAAAGAAAATGATCTGCCTTGTTGCCCGTTCTGTGGGTTGCAGCCGATGGACAACGAGTACGACCCTACGCGTGAAGCTTACGATCACTACTTACCCTCAAGTGTTTACCCATTTAATTCCGTAAACTTAAAAAACCTCGCTCCTTCATGCTACAAATGTAACTCGCAAAATAAAGGTGCTAAAGATCCCTTATTAGATGATGCCGGTAATCCAAGAAGGGCGTTCTTCCCGTATTCAAAAAGTAGATATGATATAGAAATATCACTTCAGTTTTTGTCGCTCTCACGACTTCCGCAGCAAGCCTCTGAGGTTGTGGTTGATATTGAATGCATAGGTTACGAGGAAGAACTTGAAACTTGGAATCACCTTTATAAAATTAAAAAGCGGCTATCGGCTAAGTGCTGCTCAAATGCGACAAGAACTGCTTGGATGAACCGAATAAAAATTGAATGCCAGAACTATAAACGCACACCTGAAGAAGCTTTGGAAGCAGAACTAATTGCCTGTAACGAATCACCGTGGGTAGAAGCTGCGTTCTTGAAATCAGCTTATCTTAGGGAAGCTGATAGAAAGGGGTTGTTGCGAGTTGAACCGACTAAAGCGTAAGATTTTTTTAGACTTTACTAGAACAACATACTAGGCTGAGGGAATAAGCTACTTGGCCACACTCACCACCAACTTCATCGACTAATTATTCGGTCAAAATACCACAGGCCAAGATCAATGAAGATCAATGGGGTCAGAGTCGTTGATTTCATTAGGTAAACACATCACATCAATGCATCACATCAATGGGGTCACATCAATGGGGTCACATCAATGGGGTCAGAGTCGTTGATTTTGGTTCCGCTTATTTTAGATCAATGGGGTCACCCATTAGTCAGCCGTTGTAAAGTACACGAGTGAATTTCTGCCGAGTTATTTTCAGCATAAAACATTAGTCACTCAATCTTCACTCGCGCCCGTTTTTTCTTTAGTTTGATGTCGGATAATCATCCGCACTAGTCACCCATCTGGTTCTAGGTAAGTTGCCTTACCCCAAGCGTTCGCTCCACAAAATACTCGGTGCCAGCAGCGTGTCCATATATAAATAACAGAAACTATGGTTCAATTTAATGACCAACCTTTTAGTGGCTCATGTGCTGGGCGAATGATTAAATTAAGTGGCCGATAAACCCATCGGATCAATGGGGTCAGAGTCGTTGATTTTTATTCCGCTTATTTTTGATTAGCTTAGCTATACTGATATAACGATAAACTAATGGACTAGTTTAAGTTATGGCACGTTTACCTCGATTAAACCTTCCGAATATACCGCAGCATATTGTTCAACGTGGTAATAATAGGCAAATTACTTTTGTTGAACCTGATGACTATGTCATTTATCTCGAAAAGCTAAAGTATTACGCCAAAGAGTACAACGTTAAAGTTCATGCATTCGTGCTTATGACAAATCATGTACATTTATTGGCTACACCAACCACACCAAATGGTGTAAGTAAGCTGATGCAGTCGCTTGGGCGCTATTACGTCAGGTATTTTAACCAAGCGTATAAACGTACAGGTACACTTTGGGAAGGGCGCTTTAAATCCACACTGGTTGATAGTGATAATTATTTTTTAGTGGTGAGTCGTTACATTGAACTAAATCCTGTTAGAGCGGGCATGGTTAAGCACCCAGCCGAATATATTTGGTCTAGCTATCAACACAATGCAGTAGGCAAAACCATTGGGCTAATTACCGAACATTCGCTTTATATGCAATTAGGTAAAGATAAACTGGATAGGCAAGCCCGATATAGCGCACTATTCGATGATGAAATTCCCTCGATGACGGTTGATGAAATCAAAACCGCAACAGACAAAATGTGGGTGCTTGGCAACGATAAGTTCAAAAGGCAAGTAGAGGTAATGGCAGGTAGGCGGGCATCACCATTACCGAAAGGGGGCGATAGGAAGTCAGCGTCATTTATTAACTCTCGAAATATAGAGAATCAATGACTCTGATAATCCTCTAGTCAGTCTCCGGGGCCTTCGTTAGCTATGCTAACAGGTGCTGAAACCAAGACTGACCGGAGGCTGTTATGGCACTTTACTGTGGTATCGACTTACATTCAAATAATCACGTCATTGTTATTAATGATGAGAACGATCAAACTGTTTTTTCAAAACGCATCGCCAATGATATTTCATTGTGCTTGAAGTATTTAACGCCCTTCAAAGAACAATTAGTTGGGGTTGCTGTAGAGTCAACGTTCAATTGGTATTGGTTGGTTGATGGTTTAGCAGAGCAAGGGTTTAAGATGCGCTTGGTTAACACTGCGGCTGTTAAACAATACGAAGGGCTTAAATACTCTGGTGATTTTAAAGATGCGTTTCATCTTGCCCACTTGATGCGCCTAGGGATTTTGCCTACGGGATACATCTACCCCAAAGAGCAGCGTGCGGTGCGCGATATGCTACGCAGAAGGATGCAGCTTGTGCAGTTAGCCAGTAAGCAATTGCTGTCTATTCAAAACCAGATTTGGCGTAGTTCTGGTATTCGGGTCAGTAGCAGTCAAATCAAGAAAAAATCTTTTGAAGTGACTTTATTAAGACATCACTTAAAAACGGCTGCTGACACTAACTTACGTATTTATCGCTCAATCCAGTCTGAAATAAAGCTACTCGAAGAGGAAGTTGAAAAAGCCGTCGAAGCACCGAAACAGCTCGAATTATTGCAAACCATGACGGGAATTGGCCCCATACTTGGGCTTACCATCCTACTTGAAACGGGCACTACAACGCGATTTGAAACAGTAGGTGACTACGCATCCTATTGCCGCTGCGTACAAAGTTTACGTGAGAGTAACAACAAGAAAAAAGGTGAAGGTAATGCAAAAAGCGGTAATAAATATCTTTCTTGGGCATTCTCACAAGCAGCACACATGGCTGTGCGCTACGAGCCGAAAGTAAAAGCATTTTATGACCGCAAATACCAAAAGAAGAATGGTATCGTTGCGATTAGAGCGGTAGCTCACAAATTGGCAAGAGCTGCTTATTATATGATGAAAAACAATGAACCGTTTGACGTTAGCAAAGCGTTCGGCTGATAGACCCAAGCCAGTAATGGGGTTGGTATGAACCACTAGACTCTGATTGGATGGGTTTATCGGCCACTTAATTTAATCATTCGCCCAGCACATGAGCCACTAAAAGGTTGGTCATTAAATTGAACCATAGTTTCTGTTATTTATATATGGACACGCTGCTGGCACCGAGTATTTTGTGGAGCGAACGCTTGGGGTAAGGCAACTTACCTAGAACCAGATGGGTGACTAGTGCGGATGATTATCCGACATCAAACTAAAGAAAAAACGGGCGCGAGTGAAGATTGAGTGACTAATGTTTTATGCTGAAAATAACTCGGCAGAAATTCACTCGTGTACTTTACAACGGCTGACTAATGGGTGACCCCATTGATCACATTGATCATTAATCGTTGGACAGGTGTGTTGGATGATCAGATCGCTCTAAGTCTGAGAAGTTCCATAATTTAGGAAACAACACCGTAAATTAATGAGTCGTTCAGTGTAGGGAGTAAGATTTACACAGTACAGTAAAGCATACACGGTAAATTTTACTCCAAATAACTTATTTAACCTCAGGTTTAGACATATTCACTTATCCAAAGCGGAGAAGTTATTTACCTTCTCGCTATAATCCAAACTGCGTGAATTATTCCAGGAAGGTAGCCAAATAACGTGAGAATAATGTTCAGCCAAAAAGCCCCGCCAAGGCCTACTTGTAAGAACACACCAAGCGGTGGTAATAAGATTGAGAAGATGATTCGAATTAAGTCCATTAGGATTCCTTATGTGTTAAGTTGTACTTAAGTTAAAGCAGTTTTCATGCCATTAAGTGGAATTGGAACTAAACTTGCTTTTACTGTATACCTTGAGTAAAGATTAAGCTGATTAGTAAATGATAGACTTCGAAATCAACATCGCCTTAGTGTTATTTCATCTTATACAGATTGCGACTGCTTTTTTGTTAACTTTACCATTGGCGATTAACCGCGAATATAAGTCCGATAGTGCAGGCTTAAGAACATTTCCATTAGTTGCCATTTCCTGCTGTGCGTTTGTATTGGTTGGTATTGATGTTTTTTCTGCAGATGATGCGCAAGCAAGGGTCGTGTACGGGATTATTACTGGCATTGGATTTATTGGTGGTGGGGCCATTTACAAAAGCGATGCACATATTGAGGGTACGGCAACGGCTGCTGGAATTTGGCTCACTGGCGCTATTGGGATTTCGGTTGCGTATAGTCGTTATGAAATTGCGTTGGTGCTAAGCGCCGTTGGGTACTTGGTTTTTCAATTACTTGAACCTTATAAACATAAGGATAAAAATGATAAAACTTCATAGCCTAAATCAATCATATCGCAAAGTTATTAACAGCATTGCATTTTACCCCTCTTTAATTGCAATGATATTTTTAATTTTTGCGTTAATTACATTGTTTTTTGAGTATTTGGAACCAGTTAAACAGTTTGAACTGCATTTCTCTTTTGTTCTTGTTGATAGTGTCGAAAATGCCCGTACGATTCTAAGTATTTTAATCGGCAGTATTATATCACTCACCGTTTTTAGCTTTTCAATGGTGATGGTTGTACTTAATACTGCCAGTATGAATCTTTCGCCACGTCTTGTACCTGGGCTTATATCAAAGAAATCACATCAATTGGTGTTAGGTTTTTATTTGGGTAGTATCATTTATTCCACAATCATACTGATAAACATTGATGATGTATCAAGTAATAATACCATTTTAGATATTCCCGCTTTAGGTATTTTATTTTCACTTTTACAGGGGCTAGCATCCCTAGTATGTTTTGTGTATTTTATTCACTCTATTTCACAAACTATTCAAGTGGACAGTGTATTAAATAGTCTATTTTCTAAAACAAAGTGTGAAATGAATGCGTTGGCTGAACTGCACCAAAATCAAGATGAGGTGAGTTCAAGTACGTTTGAAAAGTGGCATGAACTACAAAGTAACACCAGCGGATACTATAAAGGGGTCAAGGCTAAGCTGCTATGTAGTATATTGGCGCGTGAAGAGTTATCTCTTTATGTTTGTGTAAAGCAGGGATACTTTACGGTTAAAGGTTACCCGTTTCTGCGCTGTAATAAGCCAATAAAAAATGACACACAACTAGTTGAAGAAATTTTATCTTGCTTCATTTTTTATGTAGAAGAATATATTAGTGATCATTATAGCTATGGTATGACACAAATATCTGAAATTGCTGTTAAAGCAATGAGTCCGGGTATTAACGATCCGGGCTCTGCAGTTAAAGCCATTGACATGTTGAGTCTATTATTAATTAAACGTATGGAATTGAAAGACATTAGCATTTCTAGTATGCAAAAAAATGTAAAATGTAGATTGTTTTTTCATGAAATTTCAATAAATGAACTGTTGCATGATAATTTCACACCGATTAGGCATTATGCAAGAGGGGATGCTTTTGTGATGGAAAACATATTGGAAGCATTTAAAAATATGCTGTTTTTTACTGGTGGTAAAGGGTTGGTTAGCGAGGAGGTATATCGCTATTTATATGCAATTATAAGCGATATAAATAGAAATATATATAATCACTACGATAGAAAAGTGTTGCGGAATATGCTTGAGGCTATTTCCCGCGTAAATCCCGAGGAAGGAGATAGGTTATTAACTTATTATGATCAACGAGGTCAGAGTCATTGATTTTTATTACGCTTATTTTTGACTTGGCTATACTGATATAACGACTAAAGGGATCAAAAGGATCAATGGCAGGGCAAGAGCATGAAGAATCACTTGCTATTCAATACCCCTTTCTAGATAGCACTCGTTTCGAATCAATGGGGCATGGGAATCAATGGGGTCAGAGTCGTTGATTTCATTAGGTAAAGATAAACTTGATAGGCAAGCTCGATATAGAGCGCTATTCGATGATGAAATTCCCTCGATGACGGTTGATGAAATCAAAACCGCAATCGACAAAATGTGGGTGCTTGGCAACGATAAGTTTAAAAAGCAAGTAGAGGTAATGGCGGGTAGGCGGGTATCACCATTACCGAAAGGGGGCGATAGGAAGTCAGCGTCATCTATTAACTCTCGAAAATAGAGAATCAATGACTCTGACCCCTTTGATTACAAGGCGTCGATTTCTCGTTTCAATCTTTCTCCCGGGTCCGTCGCCACTTTTTCCAACGTAATCACCCGCTTTTTTAAAGCGTCCAAATCGTCAGTACCTTTCGTTAGCGGCTCTTGCATCAGTCTCAGGTTAAAGCGCTTATCGAGAAAAGCCAAAATCGCAAACAAAACAAAGAACAAAATTAAAAACAACATTTTTTCACCCATAACAATTCTCCTGATTAATTTCTGCTGTCACTTCCTTTAGTCGTGAAAAAATTTTTTTTCTTACAGCTGTAAGAAAATTTTTTATACGACGACTGATAACAACAAACACCAACAGGAAAATACAAATGCAACAACGAGTACAACAACCAACAAGCCAGGCCCTGATAGCCATCGTTTTTTTCACAAGCCCAACCGGATCCTAAAATTTTTTTCACACAGCTGTAAGAAAAGTATTTTTGCAAAGACTTATAACAACAAACACCAACAGGAGAATGAACATGAAACAACTGATACAAAAATTAATGGACAACAAATGGGGTCGTCGCGTTACTAAAGCCGGTGCCGCCTATTTACTGCTGGAGGCCAGCCTTGCTATCGTGGCGGTACTTTTTGTTACAAACCACGTAGGATCCTGAACCCTGGATGGAATTTAACGCAGTATGGCGCGAATACGCGCCGGCAATTACCCGACTGGCGGCCAGCTATGAGCGCAACGAGCATAAGCGTGAAGAGCTGCTGCAGGAGATCGCCTTGGCTGTATGGCAGGCGCTCGGGCAATGTAAGGAACAACAAAAGCTAAAACACTTCGTTCTGCGCATTGCTCATAATAAGGCGGTCGATCATGTCAGTCGCGAGGTTCGGCTACCGACCCAAAACGAAACCGAATTCGATACTCTGGTTGCCTCGGCACCAGCTCAGCACAACGCCCGCCAGCAAGCTCTGCTCAGTGCCATGTATCGCCTACCGATAAACCAGCGCCAGGTTTTGGCGCTGCTGTTCGAAGGATTAAGCTACCAAGATATAGCCGATGTCACCGGCATTGAACTTAACCATGTTGGTGTGATGATCAACCGCGCCAAGCACAAATTAACGGAGTATTTAAATCATGACCAATGACGACGATTTACAGGCTATTTGGCAGGAGATCCAGGGTCCGACGCTGGATCCAGACAAGGTCGCTCGCAAGGCCAGGCGTCAACGACTGAAAAATCACCTTATCACCACCGGCGATATCGCCGCCAACGGCGTACTGGGCTGGATACTCTTTCATGCTTACCGTATGGAGTTTTCCTGGCTGGTATTGCTCTGGCTCGGCGCTTCTCTGCTGTTTGGTCTCTATTTGAGCTGGTATTTTTATCGTATTCGCAGTCAAAGCATCTACTCACTTACCCAGGCTACGTCCGATTACAACGCCTACCTGGAAAACACCGCCAAAGGACATATCAAAATCGGGCGACGTTTTATATTTGCCGATCATATAGTTATGGGTTCTATTCTGTTGTTGGTTGTATTGGAGCACCTGGTGTTTAATCGCCCTCTGCTGCACGAGTTAAACGACTGGCTGTTTGCCGCTGGCTGGTCAATATTCTGGTACGGGTTGATGTATGCTTACGGCCGCTACAAAATAGCCAAAGGGCAAAAGCTGCTGGCAAGATTAAGCGATCAAAATCTGATCCCACTCGAGTAACACATCCGTTAAAATCCGCCGGTGTGGCGCTTCGCTCGCTGGCGTACAAAAATCCATCAATGGGGTCCATCAATGGGGTCACATCAATGGGGTCCATCAATGGGGTCAGAGTCGTTGATTTTGATTCCGCTTATTTTTGATAAGCTTAGCTATACTGATATAACGATAAACTAATGGACTAGTTTAAGTTATGGCACGTTTACCTCGATTAAACCTTCCGAATATACCGCAGCGTATTGTTCAACGTGGTAATAATAGGCAAATTACTTTTGTTGAACCTGATGACTATGTCATTTATCTCGAAAAGCTAAAGTATTACGCCAAAGAGTACAACGTTAAAGTTCATGCATTCGTGCTTATGACAAATCATGTACATTTATTGGCTACACCAACCACACCAAATGGTGTAAGTAAGCTGATGCAGTCGCTTGGGCGCTATTACGTTAGGTATTTTAACCAAGCGTATAAACGCACGGGTACCCTTTGGGAAGGGCGCTTTAAATCGACACTGGTTGATAGTGATAATTATTTTTTAGTGGTGAGTCGCTACATTGAACTAAATCCTGTTAGAGCGGGCATGGTTAAGCACCCAGCCGAATATATTTGGTCTAGCTATCAACACAATGCAGTAGGCAAAACCATTGGGCTAATTACCGAACATTCGCTTTATATGCAATTAGGTAAAGATAAACTGGATAGGCAAGCCCGATATAGCGCACTATTCGATGATGAAATTCCCTCGATGACGGTTGATGAAATCAAAACTGCAACTGATAAAATGTGGGTGCTTGGCAACGATAAGTTCAAAAAGCAAGTAGAGGTAATGGCTGGTAGGCGGGCATCACCATTACCGAAAGGGGGTGATAGGAAGTCGGTGTTATTTATTAACTCTCGAAAATAGAGAATCAATGACTCTGACCCCATTGATTCGACCCCATTGATTCCTTGATTTTTGTTGTTTTAAGAAGGCTTATTGCTCTTGCAAGAAGTTAAGTAGGTCTTGATTTAGTTTCTCTTTATGGGTATCTGCAAGGCCGTGTGGTGCGCCTTTGTAGATGATAAACTTTGAACCTTTAATTAACTTGGCTGATACTTCACCCGAGACTTCAATCGGCACCACTTGGTCATCATCACCGTGTATCACGAGGGTTGGTACATCAATTTTTGCCAAATCAGGACGAAAATCAGTGGCTGAGAATGCGGCAATTGAGTCATAGGTATTTTTCGCGCCGCCCATCATGCCTTGTCTCCAGAATGATTGAATTAAGCCTTGTGAAACCTTTGCCCCTGGTCGGTTAAAGCTGTAAAACGGGCCAGATGCAATATCCAAGTATAACTGTGAGCGATTGCCATTAGATGCTTTGCGTATGCCATCGAATAGTGCTTTTTCTATGCCATTTGGGTTGGTTTCGGTTTTTACCATCAAAGGTGTCACAGCGCTGACTAAGGCAACTTTATTTACGCGCTTTGTACCATGGCGGCCAATGTAGCGGGCTACTTCACCGCCGCCAGTTGAAAAGCCAACTAATGTGACTTTGTCTAACTTTAATGCGTCAAGCACGGCAGCTAAGTCGTCAGCATAATGGTCCATGTCGTTGCCTTCCCAAGGCTGGCTTGAGCGGCCGTGACCGCGGCGGTCATGGGCAATGACGCGATAGCCTTTGTCAGCCAAAAATTGCATTTGCGATTCCCAGCTGTCTGAATTTAGTGGCCAGCCGTGGCTGAAAGTCACCACTTCGCCATCTTTAGGGCCCCAATCTTTGTAATATAGCTGCACGTTATCGCTGGTGGTTATAGTGCTTGCGGTGCGGTTAAAGGTATCAGCCTGTGCTGCTGCGCTAGATAATGCCAATATGCTGCTCAAAATCGTGGCTTTTACTAAGGTCGTGAGGTTTTTCATAATCTATCTCCAATGCATTAAATGGTATTTTCGCTTATTGTGCGCTTTGTTTCTTTACTCTGTTGATGGGTGTTATTGTGCACCCCTTTGCGATACTATTTATTACAGATACTCTTAAAAACATTGCAGATCGTATTTTATGGTAGATCGCCTTGCTTCTTTGTTTGAGCACTTTTCGTTAAGTGCACATACCTTTCAGTCTGGTCCGTTATGTGGTACTAACCCTGTTGTAACCGATGTATCTTGTGGGCAATTGCATCTAATTCGAGAAGGTAGCGTGGAGGTGTGGCATGGTCGCACTAAGGCATATCGTATTACTGAGCCGAGTTTGTTGTTTTATCCACGTCCGCTTAAACGGCATTTTGTGATTGCGCAAGATTCGCAAGCACAGTTTTTATGTGCCAATGTGTCGTTTGAGGGGAATGATGTAAACCCCATCGCCAATGCGCTGCCCGATAGTTTGTGCTTGTCGCTGACATCACTACCCAATTGCGAACAGGTCTTATCATTGTTATTTGAAGAGGCCGAGGCCTGTTACTGCGGCCGTCAAGTGTTGCTCGATAGGCTTGTGGAGGTGCTTTTAGTTCAACTACTTAGAGAGTTGATGGAAAACCAAGTGATTAAAGTTGGTATGTTGGCGGGGCTAGCTCACCAAAATCTGCGCAGGGCCATTGTCGCGATGCATGAAAAACCTGAAGTAGATTGGACCGTTGAGAGCTTAGCGTCTGAGGCGCATATGTCTCGTAGTGTATTTTCCAATTTATTTCGTGAAACAATCGGCGAAACGCCTGCAAAGTACCTACAAAGTTGGCGCATAGGTTTAGTACAAAAATGGCTAAAAAATGGTATGCCACTTAAGTTAATCGCCGAAGAAGCAGGCTATAAAAGTGAGGCCGCATTGTCGCGCGCCTTTAAAACGCAAACTGGTATGTCACCAAGGCAGTGGCTTATACAGAACAGCCCATAACGCCTTATAAAAAAGGTGTTAAGGCGCTAATAAAAGCAACAATTTAGCTTTTATTTAATTCAAACCTTTGGCCAAATATGTTGGCAGAACAGGCGGTTTTACAAATTCAAACTTTACGTCAACTCCATAGATAAAAAAGGTGTTTTTTGAGTCAGGATACAGCGTAAACGCGGGTTTGCCCGGTAATTTTACTTGTAACCTGTACTCATTTTCACTCAGCAGTATGAATAAGTTTAATCTCTCAGATGAATATTCAGCGGTATAACTTTGCTGTTGTTGTTTGCTTATTACAATTGGGTTTACTAGCAAATTTATCTTTTTTTGGTAGCGCGCTTCAACGGTTGGGTTGTTACTTTTGAGCACATTTATTGCTCTTTTGTAGGTATTGATGGCATCTTCGGTTAGCTGGTTTTTGGCGTAAAAGAGGGCCAATTTTGCTAAGCTAGTGCTGTGGTTTTTAATCTCCCCTGATAAATCTAAGATCTCAAATGGCGATAGCTTGCTTAACTCAAATACAGACAACCCCGAATTTTGATCAATGGGTGACCCCATTGATTTTCTGGCACCATGTGACGTATGTTCACTTCAACCCTATGAAACATGATTTGGTTAATCGTGTTGTTGAGTGGCCGTATTCGAGTTTTCATAAAGCAGTAGAGCGGGGTGTTTATTATCCATATTGGTGTGCAGAGGGATTGAATCTTAAAACGTTGCTTGTAAAAGCCAGAAGCGCTTTCCAACAAAAGTGTAAAAGGAGCTTCTCAACTGTCGGATGGCGGCGCTGCGCGCCTTATGCCGACCTATATCATCTTAATCTTCAGGCCCTTGCAGGGTAAAGGTGAGGTGCTTACGCATGTCTTTTAAAATCACGCCTTTTTTAAGCATGGCGGCGCTTAAACGCTTTTGCCATTTGAGTAAATCAGGCTTGGCGCTTTCTAATACTTGTTCATTTTCAAATTGAAAACACAAAAGCAGTGAGCCGGGGAATAGGTGATATTCCACATCAAACCAACACTGTAGCATGCCCGGAATTTCAGCGCGTGCTTGTTCTTCAAGCATACCGGCAACATCGAGTACCAGAGTTTGTTGTTTTTGTTGAACTTTAGACAGCTTCTTCATGAGTGTTCCAAATTAAGGGCATAAGATTTTTATAAAAGGAGATTATAACCGAGCGTTTGAAGGTATGGATAGTGGTAGTGGACGCGTTAAAAGTGCAAATCTGAATTGTGGAATTGCAATCGTAAGGTTAATTCGAACTCACTGTCACCGTAATCGTATCGGAATAGGTGCCCGCATCATTCAAGCCATTTGTCTGTGGGGTAATTTTAAGAGATGTTGCCTTGGTATCACCTGTCACGCCTGTGCCTGCCGAAGTAGCTTTTAGGTGAGTATACGCACCTGTTTGTAGATCAATACCGGATGTATCGCCGATATTTAGGGTATATGCTAATTTGCTACCTTGTGCATTGTCCGACACTAAATAGCCACCATTAGCCGAAGTATATCTCGTGGTGGCATTTTCACCCGTGTTACACCAAACATTTAACGTGCCGATATCTTGAGTTTGCGCAGAAGCGCTGAGGTCTAATCCATTGATTGCGTTTGTACCGCTGTAGGTTTTACAGGTTGGCTCTACCGTTCCTTCAAAAGAAAACTTAGCTTCATTTGTAGTGGTATCTGTCACAGCGCAGATCGCTGGCAATGAAATGATTGCACAAACAGCAAGTAGTGGTTTTAGTAGAGTGTTCATGGCATCCCCCCTGCCATTTAAGTACAGCATCATTATTCTAATTTGCAAGATAGCGCTGCGCAATCAGCCAAAAGTTTTGGTTGTGAATCTAATTTGGGTAAATTTCATTTTTATATTTTATTCGTATTGTTTGCCTCTATTTGCCTTATTCGGGTAACAGGCAAGCCACGTAAAGGCTGATCATGATGTAAATATGGGACATGTGTGAGCACTTGAACTGTGGTTTTATCGAGAGTTGAATCAGACTGAGCTAGCCTGATTCTGTGGATAGCTTCATTTTAAAATTTATAGTTCAGAGACAAAAAAGCCCCTCTTTGCTCTCGAGCTGGCAGTGTGTTAAGAGGGTAAAACACAGGCGTATCGTTAGGCTGGTAAACCTGTTCATTAAGCAGGTTCTTGAGTTCAAATGAGACGCTAAGCGTATCGTTATTACTAAGCACAAACTTGCGCGTAACTTTGAGCGTTAGCCAATCGTAACCATTGGCTGGTGGATTGACCAGCTCTCGGTTTGGATCAAATACGATGTTGTCGTGATACTTGGAATAACTGAGCAAGTAAGCACCCACTTGCCAGCGAGTGTCATCATAAGCTAAGCCGAGCTTAACACTATTATTGGGTGATAAATTGGTATTGTGAGTACTCGCTTTATCTTCATTACGCTGGTGGCTTGCTGATAACTCCGTGTACCAATTGGTGGTGAGTTGGTGTTTATATTCTAATTCAACACCATAAGATGTAATTTCCCCACTGTTTTTATTTTCGAGTGCGAAATTTGGGTCATCTGAAGGTCTGAGTAAGATCAAATCATACTCTTTATTTCTATATACAGTTGCGGTGAAAAGCCGTTCAGAGGTTTGATAAAACAGCTGCGCTTCTGTTGTGTTAATGGTTTCCGAGTTTAAATCAGGAGTACCTTTTTGAATGCCCGGTGTTTCAATGGTGCGCTCACCAGAGGAGGGGTGACGAAACGCTTTGGCATGGCGTAACTTGACGCTCCAATCGTCATCTAGATGATAGGTTAATCCAAGTCTAGGGATGAAATCGGCTTGATTGTCTATATCATTGATAAGTTTCAAAGAAGTGACATACTGCCCGCCAAGTTCTACGCTAAATTGCGGTGTTACATCATATTTTATTTGCCCGTAAAGACTGGCATAGCGTTCTTTGGCATCTGGAATCGTGCTGGCATCGTAAACGCGGCGGTGTTCATAATTGCCACCGAGGAGTAATGTTGTGTTTTCGGTGAGGCTGCCCGTTAGGTTGAACTCAAGCAGCCGAATGTTCAGCGGCGAGCGAATTCGGATCACATTATCGGCAACACCGTTGCTGCTCCATTCCATGATTTTTTTGATATTGGTGTAATGGCTATTTAGTTGCCAATTATCATTAATTTGATATCGATAGCTTAAATTAGAAAAAGTGGATGGATGGCGTTTTGACCAAGGAATATATCGCGCCTCGGGTGCATCCCAAAAGTTGGCAAACTTATCTTGTACGTTTCTAAAATGAGAAAGTGACAGCTCTTGATAATCTAAATTCACGTGAATTGTTTTATCTTCTTGAAATGCTTTTTTACTGAATATGGCATGAGTGATTGGATCGGTGGTTTTTGCATCCCAGCCATCAATATCGCTATACAGTAGATGTATTGCGGCTTTAAATTCATTCTGTTGGTATAGGTAACTGCCATCAAGTTGCTGGGTGCCGTAACTACCCCATGTGATATTTTGCTCTGCTTCCCAGCCTTCTTTAGTTGGTTTACGGGTGATGATATTAAATACGCCTTGATAGGCGTTGGTACCATAAAGCACAGAGCCTGGTCCGCGAATATATTCGATACGCTCAATTGATGATAACGGTACGGACGTATAGAGGTTGTGCGCGCCAGAAAGGTTACCAAAGGGTCTACCATTGATCAGCCCCAAATGTTGCAACAAGCCTGTCCAAGGCTTGCTTCCTCTGGTAGTGATTGCGGTAAGTACACCATAATTGCTATTCACGGACACGATACGTTCAAGTACTTCAAACAGGCTTTGTGCGCCGAATTGTTCAATTTGCTGACGAGAAATGACGGATACACTGGCATTGGTATCACGTAATGATTCGGCTTGCTTTGAGGCGGTGGTGAGCGGCATGTTGAGCAAGTCTTCCAAAGACAGCTCAAAAAGCGCAGACGAGTCGTCGTCTGCCAAAGCTTGGCTACTAATTAGCACGGTGCCTATCAGTAAAGAAGGTAGAAGTCTTGATGGTTCGGGCATATAAATTATCTAGAAATAAGGTACTTAGAAAAGATAGCAGAGAATAAGCGTGATTCAATATGTGTAAAGGTATGCGGGGTTAGCCAAGTGTTGTTAATAGTATTGGTTATCTAGCTTAATTTATTTTATCCGATTGAATATCGGGCCTATTAACAAATTTATATGTACCTAAGTTAGATTTTTTTAGGTGTTTTTAAATTAACGATAAGGAAATAATATGAAATCAAAAAGAAGCCACTTTAAATCAATTGACGCTAAACAAGTGAAAAAGGTTATGGGTGCGACTGGTGGTGGTAATGGCACGCAACCATCTAGAACATATAGCTTAGGTAGCGGAAGTGTGTGTATTCCACCACAATAAATACTGCAAAGGGCTGTGAAAGCAGCCCTTAAAACTGATACCTCAGCCCCGCATAATAACGTCTGCCATTTAAATAGAGCCCAGTTGGCGCATATTCATTTCTGTCAAAGGTATAGACCTGTTCATTGGTCATATTAATTAGCTCAAACTGAGCATTGATTTGGTTAGTCAGTTTGAATGTAAAGCTGCCATCCAGTTGTCCATAATCGTCCATCATGGTTTCGCCCACACCGGTGGCAAATCGCGTGCGGTAGTTATAACTTAAACGCGTACTAATTAAATGATTTTCATAGTAAGCGGTTAGGTTGGTGCTGTGTTTTGACGTGCCGGGCACTTTGTTTTTTAAATGACTGGTGGCGTGATCACGCTCACCATCAACAAAGGTATAATTGGCGATAATACCAAATCCGTAAGCGAGGGCTTGTTGATAGCTAAGCTCGACACCTCTAATGCTACCACCCGCGCCATTATTGGGTCTGTCGATAGACATTAAAATACCTTCGTGATGCTCTAACTTGCGCTCAAACTCAATGAATGACTCAACATCTTTGTTAAAAACCGCAATAGAAGTAAGGCCCGTATCGGCAAAATACCATTCTAAACTGGCATCGAACTGAGCGGCACGATAGGGGTCAAGGTTGGCATTACCACCTTGCCCTTGTGCTTGTGTGACGTTGTAGTTGGTTGATGGCATTAAGTGGTGGAATTGTGCCCTAGACATAACTCGTGCCATAGCAAAACGGCCGACGAGTTCATCATTAATATCAATTTTAATGTTGGCACTGGGTAGAATATCTGTATAGCTTCTTGATTCTTGATGCCATTCGTAACTATCAGGCGCTTCAATGGGTGAGGCGACTCGTTTAAATGCGGCAGAATCTTGGTTGGTTCTAACTACACGTACACCGATATTCGCAGCAAATTGCGTTCCTGATAATTGCAATTGACCATAGCTTGCCCACGTTTGCTCGCTGATATTAAAGCGACTTGCTTTCTCAACTTGTTGTGTGAAATCTAATGTATCAAAATCACGAGCAAGGGCATTGATGTCGGCAAAGCTGTATTGCTTTAAGGTTTGTTCATTGCCGATGTCATCTAGATAATGCGCTACAAACGGAGCCCTGTAGTCTGCCAATGTTGAGCCTAATTGACCTGCAAGGCCTTCCAGTCCCTCATTCATTGAGCGGTGGCGAACAAAATCTCGTTGGTGATCTTTAAGTTTGATACCAAATTTAACGCTTTCAATCTTTTTATAGTTAAGATCGGCAGTAAAATCGGCTTGCGCAAAGTAGGCTTTGTCTTCTCCATTTTGGCTGTCATTTCTGGCTTGCGTCAGAAGCCAGCTACTTGCTTCTAAGGGGGAAGTTGCGTAATTGGCAATGATGTTACGTTTGTGGGAAGTATCGACGTTAAACTCAGTCATGGCAGAAAATTGTGAGGTGATATCTGATTTTGTGCCGCCTTCACCTTGGCTAACACCAGCTTGAAATTGACTCGACCAATATATGCCATCATACACCAAATCAAAGTGTACGCTGTTGGTACTGAGCTGGGAGTCACGCCAAATGGCTTCCATACTGGTATTAAAGGCGTTATCGACCCTTAAGTACTGAGCACTGACTAGGGTATTGTCTCGCACGCTTAAATTGTTTATGGCCCCACCTAAATCAATCGATTTCGTGCTTTGCCATAAAAAGTTTTGATTGGTGTTGTCTGCTTCAAGGCGAGAATAAAGTAGGTGAGTATTGAGTCGCCAGCGTGCTGTAAGTTGAAAAGCGCCATCCAGTGTGTAGGCCTGCAACTCTCTTTTTTGTTGGAATACCGCTGACCCCCCGCCACCTGGAAACCATAAGGTTTGATGTGGACTGTTATCTGCTTGTGGGGCGGCAAACCAGTCTCCATTATCGCTTTGATAGAGCGTTCTGTCATGCCAACCCCAAGATTCTAAACCATCTCTTCGAAGGCTACGCTCTCGGCGAGTTGCGGTAAATAGTAGTGCGTAATTGCCGTTGTTTCCGTGGTAGTTATAAATGGCGGAAAGCTGTGGATCGAGTTTGTCACTTAAATCGTTATACTGCAGCTCGCCAGTTACAACACCGTAGCCAGATGGCGTGAGTAGCGGATCGCGCGTTTTGATATTGATTGCACCACCTAAGGACCCTTCATCTTGTGATGCTTGTGGTGTTTTAAATACCTCTAAGCCGGAAACGATTTCGCTGGGTAATAAGGTAAAATTAAACCCTCTGCTGGGGAGACTTGAGATCCACCAATCGGCAGAAGCAAGATACTGGCCATTTAAATAGGTTCTGTTTTGCTCAGGCGTTGTTCCTCTTACCCCGATGCGCTCTCCTTCACCTTGTGCTCGGGATAGAGAAATCCCAGTAATACGCTGTAACGCTTCGGCAACATTTTTATCTGGAAACTTGCCTATATCTTCAGCACTGATAGTATCGGATACTTGTTGCGTGTGGCGTTTAATGCTGAGAGACTTGACAACGCTGTCACTAAAGGCACGAATTTCAATACGCTCAAGTGTATTTTCTGTACTTTGGTTTTGCTCAGTCGCAAAACAAGAGTTCGTCATAACAATTGCGCTACAAGAAATTGTTCTAAATAGAAATTTTGACATACTGTTCAACTTAAAATACACGCTAGTTACCTTTAGTTGATACTCATAATACGCTTTTATTACAAGCCTAACCACAGTTAGACACAGTTTTAATTATTGATGGTTGAGAATCTAAGTAATCGCTTTTTAATCAATGAAATAGTTGTCGACTTGGATAATTTATCATTGCAAGTTGATGGACAAGCCAGAAGCATCGAAGCGAAGCATGCCGCCTTGTTGCGCCTATTGATTTTCAATAAAGGGCGGGTGGTGACGCGAGAAGAAATACTCGACTCCATTTGGCCGGGTGTTGTGGTGAGCGATAATTCCGTGAGTCAACTAGTCACACAGCTTCGTCGCTTGTTAGACGATAGCTCCTCCACACCACAAATTATAAAAACGGTGCCTCGCTTGGGCTATCAGTGTATTGCTCTGGTTGAAAATGCGCCGACCTTGTTAGAGAAGGTTGAGCTACTGTCACGGGGTAGGGGCCTGCAGTTTGCTTTGTTGGGCTTTCTAAGTGGATTTGCGATAACGTTGATGTGTGTCATAGCCATAAATTACTGGCAAAGCCATTCAGAATTTAAATATTTAAGTGCAACACGGGTGACGTCTTCTCCAGGGGCTGAAGTATTTATTCGTTTTTCTCCCAATGGCAAGTATTTGGTTTACAGTTATCTGGCTGAAGGTGCGGACCAATTTGATTTAGCTGTGTATGACATCGAAACCAAAGTGACTCACACCGTCAAAAGTAGCGGTTACAGTGAAGAGTCAGCGAGCTGGTCGGCGGATGGTAAGTGGTTAATTTACTCTCGCTCTGATCCGGTATCTTGTGAGGTACGTGCTTTAAACACCAAAGGCCCAATTGAAACTTGGCGTTTAGCCAAAGATTGGGTGTTAGATAGTTGTAATAGTGCACAAGACTCTGCGCCATGGCTTGAATATCAAGCTGGCCGTTTTGTAACAAAAGCATGGGACAAGCACGGGTCTTATTTGCAGTCTGTGCAGTTATCCTTTGAACAGAGTATGCCGCGTATTATCGATAAGAAACCATTGCCGTTAAGAGGCATCACGCAGTATCACATCAACCACAATAACTTGCTTTACCAAACACAAGAACAAGGCGTATATCAAGTCAGCCTCAATAAGTTAGAGCAAGCTGATAAGGTTACGAAAAAAATTTCAAAACAAAGCCATGCGGCGATAAGTCAAGGTTACCTAAAAAATACCGCTATGGTTGCGGGGCAACACGTTGCATTGTTGCAAGGTGACAATGAACAAGTGTTTTATGAAGGTTATGGCTCAATCTCTGAATTAGACGTCAGTCCCCAAAAACGTATATCGGCACATACTGAGGGGGTGGCGGAAGTGAACTTTTTTGAGCTTGACCTTACTCAACCAGAACCAAACACGCAAAAGCAACTAACGTCGCCTGCAAGAATGGACGTAGTGGCGACACTGTCGCAGGATGGCCGTGACTTCGTATATGCTTCTGTGAACACCAATAATATGGCAACTCACCAATATGAACTATGGCATAAACCCGCTTTTCGTCCTACTTCTAGCTTACTTGGCGTGCTACCTAAAGGTGAAATTCCGACGCTTTTGATGATGTCGCCTAATCATGACTTTTTAGCCGTATTGTCAAATTCGAAAAAAGTATTTTTGGTTAGCGCATTTACAAAAGAAGTAAAAAAAGTGATTGATGGTTTTGAGCAAGTTGCCAACATTTATTGGGCGGAGGATGGCAAGGCGCTGTTTTACACAGCCAAGGTGATAAGTGATGATGATTGGCAAAATTGGCAATTTGATTTATCACAAGGGCGGAGTGAGCAAGTCGGGCTGAGTACGCACCAACTGGTGAAAGATTTGGTCATGCAAAACGCGAGTTTTATAGATTATCAATCTCAAATACAAGACATGCTGGTATCTGCACTGGCAAATCAATTTGATGTAGAGCAGCTACGCGTTTCTTTAGCCTTATATCAACCCGCAGTTTATCAACATGGGATCTATTTCGTTCTTAAAAATGGCCATCAACTTGTTCTTTATCGTTATATATATAGTGAACATCGGGCGCAAAGGGTGCAGCCTATCGGGCTAAACCTATACTCGGGAATGACACAGTTACAGGTCTTGGCGAGTTTAGATGGACAGAAGGTCATTTTTAATCGAGTTAACAACGTAGAAAGTGACATTGTGTTACTGGAATATGAGTAGTTTGACTAATCTGAATCGCTTTTTACAGTTTCATTTATTTTATTCAATGCATTTAAAAAAGTACTAATTTCTTGGGTGTCCCAGTTTCTTGCTTTAGCAGAGTTCAGAGCTTGGGTGGCCAGCGTTTTAGCTTGCTCGCTAGACGGTGCAAGTTTTGCGGATAGAAACAGTAAATGTGGGTGCTTTGCGTCCACTTGCAATCCTTTTTCAAGCCAGATAGTCGCCTGTGACGAACGTTTAGTATCTGAAAAGTGCGTATTCACCAGTGCGATAATTGAACGTAAATGACCCTCAGAAGCGGATTCTTCAAGAAGCTTAATGGCTTTAGTGCGTGATACTGTGTTGTTTTTTTCAAGCAACACAGTGGCAAGCCGGTATTTTGCCACATTGATTGTCTCAGAGGCGTGCTCTAGCCATAACGTTGCTAAAGTGTGCGCTTGCGTGTTGAGTAGCTGATTTGCGATACGATACTGAGCGAGCGGTGAGCCGTTTTTAGCTGCGGCTAGTAAAAGAACATTGGCAGGGTGCTCAGAGCGCCAGTGGTAGCGTAAGAGTTGATAAGCATTGTAATCTTTCATGCTGAGCCAATTGGCTATTTTATATTGCACCTGTGCAATACCTTGCTCTGCCGCGCTGATACTTTGTTTTAGTTCAGATTCATAACTCTTTTTTTGTATTGCGAGTGTTTCTTTGTATTGTTTACCTTTATAGGTGGTGAAGTGATAAATCAAAGTATGGTTTTGTTTTTGGCCGCTATAGCGCCATTTTTCCACAGCGTTCAGTAAGCTGGCGGTAAAAACGTGTTTTGGATAACTATCTATCACTTCAATATTGGTCGCTTTACCACTGCCATCCACGTCAAATTCTAGCCAGACCCATCCTTCAATGCCTTGACGTACAGCTTCTTGCGGGTAGTCAGGTTGCACATCGTGTATTTTTGTTAGAACAGAGGGACTCTGTTTATGAGCGAGCAGGCTCAGGGTGGGAGTCAAGGCATAGGTTGCTTGCAATTGCGCTTTTCGTGCTTTGAGGGCCGCTTTTAATTGTTTGGGCGAGCTTGATTGCTGAAATACAAGGTGTGCAGTTTGTGACGCTTCTTCGATACCGAATTCGCTCGCCAGCGATAACCAAACAAAGGCATCAGTGATGCTTTTTTCGATGCCTTGACCATACAGGTGCATAACGCCTAAGTTAAACATGGCATCCGCATTGCCGAACTGAGCAAGGCGGTTAAATTGTTGATAAGCAGTGGTGAAATCTTCATTTTGATAAGCAAGTGTCGCGCTATACAAGTCTGCACGAGCAAAGGGGCTTAAACTAACAAGTAAGAAACAAATAAGCCGTGTAATGAGGTTGTTTAGCATTTTGTAATGGCTCATCCTGTGGCTTGTATCGTTTTGAATATGATGGAGTTAGGGGGTTATATAACCATACTATCAGCAGAATTAAAACAATACATGTGCCATTAAACTGTGTCCTTACACTGGCGCGCATTTGTGTGTGTAGGCGAAATTAAGAAAGCTGATAGCAAGTGCTATCAGCTTTGACCACTCCGGGCAGGGAGTGTATTAAGTCGAACCTGTGTTAGCATGGATGCGACTTAAACCTGTATAATGACACGTTCACTTTTGTCAAAATCGATACAATTAAAGACTCTGTGCTTACGTGAAAGTTTCATTGTTAAAAGTCCTAAGTATTAGAAATTAAATCTGATACCTGCACTGTAACGTCTTCCATCAGCATAAACACTCGTCAGTGCTTGTTCGACGCCTTCTTTTTGATAGCTAAAAATATGCTCGTCGGTTAGGTTGATGGCTTCAATAACAAATGCGATGTTTTCATTGTAATTGTAGGTGAAGTTTGCATCCACTTGCCCATAATCATCGATGTAGCCAGGCCAATCTCGGCCAGTATCATACCCGGTTCTGAAGTTGTATGAGATGCGCGTGCTAATGAATTCGTTTTCATAGTAAGTGCTCACATTTACAGTGTGCTCTGAGTTACCAGGTATCGTAATATCATTGCCTTCGTTGTCTTTGGCTTCGCCATCGACATACGTGTAGTTGGCGGCCACGCCAAAGCCTTCATAAAGTTCCTGTTGATAACCAAACTCTAAACCTTGAATGCGACCCGCTTTACCATTTACAGGGCGGCTTATCAGGATCTCTTTACCTTCATGAACTTCAAGTGCCGGTTGGCTTTCTATAAATGATTGAATGTCTTTGTAGAAAAATACTGCTGAGAATAAGCCAGCATCACTGAAATACCATTCAATCCCAGCATCAAACTGCGTTGCTCGATGCGGGTCTATATTTGGGTTACCACCTGTGCCAGTTTGCGTTTCAAGGTTGTAAGATGTTGAGGCCGTCATATCGGCATAATCTGGACGAGATATGACTCGCGCAGCGGAAAAACGCATGAGTAAGTCGTCATCTAAATCAATCGCTAAGTTGATGCTTGGCAAAACATCAAAATAGTCTTTTTCTTGTGTTGTCCAGATTTCAGCACCAGATTCACCGGCATACGCAGAAGACGTTTGTTTGGTGTTAACTAGGCGAACGCCTAAATTACCGCGTAATCCGTCTGCATCAAGGTTTGCTTTGACATAAGCGGCGGTAATTTTCTCATTGATGTCGAAGGTACTGGCTTTGAGCACGCGATAATTCCAGCCTAAGGCATCACCTTGCTGGCGAACTTTATTCGCATCTGTGATTGCATAGCTGCGCGTTGTGCCATTTGAGCCTAGACCAGAGAGGTAATCTGATGGCATTGTTTGCGCGTAATCGGCTAAGTTCCAGTTTAAGTCAGTGCGATTGTCTGTTGTGTGTTTGGTATTAAAACGGCTGTGGTCGCGGTATTTTACGCCCATTTTAAGTTGACTAAAAATGGCGACATCAATAGGCCGTTTAAAATCGGCTTGAAAGTAGGTCTCATCGTCTTTTGCATCATTAGAGTCGTAGCGCAAAAAGCCTAGGTTCCACTTTTTACCATCGTTTGGATCGGCGTTGTAACTCGTGCGTATGTCTTCAACACTCGATGCATCAAAGCTGTGTATATAGTTTCCTACCCAGCCGACTGAGCGATCGGCCTGAGAGCCCCCGGTGCCTTCGGTGTAACCAACATGATATGACGATGACCATAGCTCGCCTTGATGATCGACTTTCAGATCATAGGATTTGGTTTTTATTTCTGAGTCGCGAATTTTGGTTTCATCGAGAATATTATTACCATCTGGAGATAAGCCCATTGTGCCACCAGTCACTAATTTGCCGACTGAGTTGTGGTCAATAATGGTGATATCGCGATATTTTGAGTTGTTATTTTCAGGAAGCCAAAGAAAGTTCTGGTTAGTATTGTTGGCTTCCAATGTTGAATCTAAGGCATTAAACGCGACATCTAAATTATCGTTAGGGCGGTATTGTAGCGCGAGGTTCACGCCTGTACGGACCCGCTCTTGGGTAAATATGGCGGAGCCACCACCGCCCGGGCTATAGACGTGCTTGTGTTCTGTGCCATCTTCTAAAGTAATATCACGGTATGTCCACGACCATGCCTCAATACCATCACGACGCAGATTTCGCTCTTGGCGTACAACAGAAATGAGTGCGCCAAAAGATTCATCGTCAGTTTTGAAATTGTACATGGCTGACAGTTGAGGATCGGTCTTGCCAGAAATTTCACTGTGCTGAGCTATGATGGAACCGGCGATTTTATTAGCATCTAAATCAAGTGGTTTACGTGTGCGAACGATAACGGTACCCCCGATAGAGCCTTCATCAATGTCGGCTTCGGGTGACTTGTAAACTTCAAGACCTGAAATGATCTCAGAAGGCAGCATGGTATAGTTAAAACCACGGTTGGCGGCTGAGTTGGTCCACCAATCGGCAGAGCCAACGGCTTGACCGTTGAGTAAGGTACGGTTTTGACTTTCCCCGGTCCCACGGATGCTGACTCTCTCACCTTCACCATACTGACGTGTGATTGAGACACCGGTGATACGTTGCAGCGACTCAGCAACGTTCTGATCTGGAAATTTACCAATGTCTTCAGCCGTCACAGCATCAACAATCGCGTCTGAATACCTTTTAGTATTGAGTGATTTGACGACGCTACCGCGAATACCTCTTACTTGAATGACTTCAACTTCGCTGTTGTTTGCATCGCTAGCTTGGCTATTATCCTCAGCGGCGAATGTATACATAGGTGTAATCAGGCTAGAACTTATTAGTGCTTGGCTGATTAACACAGCGAGCTTTTTCTTGTTATTGCGGTACATGATATCCCCTTGGGTGCTTAGAAACTTTTGTTGTGATTGACCACGTCAAAAATTAAACACTGAGGGAGGGGGTTAAATCTTGAATCGCTATGAATAGTTGTGATTTGTCTGTTTTTTATCTCTTTTGTAATTTATCTATATGAAAAATAAAGATATAAAAATATCGAAAAACACAGATAAGTGGAATAAGTTAAGTTTACTTATGTCAGTGTGCTTTTAGTTTTTTAATGGATTCACAACTAATAATGTTCAAACGTGGTTGCTTGTTAACCACGCGGAAGCATATCCGATAGTAAGAGTGCAATTCCCAAAAATGACATAAAGCCGGCAATGTCTGTAATGGTGGTTAATACAATGGAAGACGATTGCGCGGGGTCTAGGCCAAACTTTTTTAATGCAATGGGTACAATGGCACCTGCAGTACAGGCTATGCCAAGCGAAGAGATCATAGCTAATGCAATAACGAGTGATAAACCGATGGAACCACTCCAAAAATACACGGCAATGGAGCAGGTGATTGCGATGGCAATGCCGTTTAATATACCGGCAAAAAACTCTTTGATGATCACTTGGTTTAAATGACGAGTGGTGATCTCTCTTAATGTGAGACCTCGCATCGTGACAGCTAATGCTTGAGCGCCCGCGTTACCTGATTGGCCAGCGGCAACAGGAAGTAAAATTGCCAACGCGGTGATCTCGGAGATAAGCCCTTCGAAGGCCCCAACGACAGCCGCCGCCGCGAATGCTGTTAACAGGTTGATTTGCAACCAAGGTAGGCGTTTTTTTACCGCGAACAAACTGCTGGAAAGCGCACGTTCTTCTTTACTAACCCCCACCATAGTTTGCATGTCCGTTGCTAAGTCTTCCTTTGTCGACTGGTAAATGTCAAAAAATCGAATTGAGCCAATGAGTTGGCCGTGAGCATCGACGACAGGCATTGCACTGCAGCGATGACCTTCAAAACGTTCTATGACCATTTCATCACTATCTAGTGCGTTAAAGACCGATTTGACAGGTTTGCACAGGGTCGCAAGTTTGGCATCCAAACGACTGATCACTAACTCCGACAAAGGTATTTCACCCAACAAAGTTTGTTGTTCATTGATGATATAAATTACCTCTTCTGCTTTGTGATCGCGTTGCCGTAGTTTTTGTAAGGCCACTCTTACATCGGTATCATCATAAAAACATATGATGTTTGTGGTCATCATGCGAGCAGCAGTACGCTCAGGGTAGGTGAGAAGCTCGCGATATTCTCTCGCTTCATTTTGATGTAGGTGCTCAAAAACGCTCATGTAGTGCTGAGCTTTTTCCTCAGATAAGCGACTTAGCAGCGCAACGGCAATATGGCTATCTACACCCAGTAAAACAGCTATGGCCATGTCATCGGATAAACATGCAAAAATCTTTTCTGCGATACCCGCGGGAATATAGCGCCATAGGTTGATAACGGCTGAACTCGGCTGACTATTTAGCAATGCGGCGGCTTCTTTACTTGGTAAGTTTTCGATAAAGCGCACGCTTTTGTAGGGAAAGTTAGCGATATAATCTTTGCTGAGAAATGCTAACGTCTTGTCGATGCTGGCTGTATGAGTTGGCATGATAGCTCCTTTTATGCGCGCTCGTTGTTTGAATTAGGGTCGGGTTGTAGTAGTTCGACCATGCTGGCTATGGTATCTGCGTAAACACCTAATAAATCTTCTGAAATGCTTGATTGTTGAGATACAAATTGATTATGGGTCGTTTTAAATTGTCGAAGCTTGGAGTGGTGTAAGATACCGATTAATTCCTGCTGCTTATTTGCGACTGGAACAAAATCTTCGTTTTGCCAAATACTCAGCTCAGCCGCTGAGTTGATATCCATATTTGCGCTAATGGTATCAACGTGATGGGTGATTAGTTTGGCAATAAGTGTTTGGCTGTCTTCTTGTAAAACATCGCCGATAAATGCACAGCCAAGCAGTTTACGTTTTTGGTCGACTATAAACAGCCATTGTAAGAAGGAATAGTGACGAGATTTTAATCGCATGTGCACTTCAAGCACACTCATATGGCTGTCGACGACTAAAAGATTGGTATCGAGCATGGCACCAATTGAGTGCTCGGGGTAGGCACTGAGCATTCTAAATAAGGCTTGCTTGCGTGGTGAGAGCTTCTCGATAGATTGCGCTCTAAGCGGTGTATCAACATGGCGTAACATATGCGAGAGATCCGCTATTTCCATTTCAGTCACGAGTGTCTTTTGATGGTTTTCGTCGCAAAACATAAATATTTTGGCTGCTGAATTAGCGTTCATAAATTTAAGTACTTTGATGGCAGTGCTCGGTGGCACTTGCGCAATTAAAAAGGCGCATTGCTCAGGGTCAATTAACTCTAGTTTACGTGCCGCAAGTGCAGTTTCGGATTCAATAAAGTGCATGACGAGTGCATATTGTGTTTGGTCCATGCTCATTTTAAGTTCTCACTCGTGCCTTCAATTTTTAGCGCTAGAAGTTGTGATGACTTCACAGCCATATTCACTGTAAAGTTTGGCAGGAATAAATGTTCGCCCGTGCTGGGATTCAAGCTCCAAGCCTGTGCTGGTAAAACTTAATATTTTCCCTTCATAGTCGGCTAATTTAATGTACTCACCCACTTTTAAGTGTTTAATCGCTTGTCTTGACCCCACTAAGTTTTGCACAAACTCTCGACTACCCAGCCCGTAAGCAAGCGCAATTCCAAAGCTAAATACGGCAGCCTCAACCACTACTAGGGTTGTAATGAATTGTACTTTGATACCAAGTTGCTCAATACCAACAACAACGCCAATGCCCACGATGGTCCATTTTGCAATTAAACCAATACGGTTGGCATGTTTAATACCGGCACTGTGCATCGCCGCTTCAGTCATAGTGCGGCCCAAGCTGCCAATTAGAATACCGACAAGCACAATGAATACACCGGCTAAAACGTTGGGCAAATAGCTAAGAAGCTCGCTTAGCCAAGTGGCAATAAATTCTAACCCTAGACTGGACAACGCCGCAGCGCAGAAGAAAATAATGACAAACCAAAATACCGCTTTACTAATCACATGGGCGTGATGAGGGAGTAGCTTTAATGGGGTTTTAAGTTGTAGCGCTGCACTGAGTTTATTGGCGAGTTTAATCAGTAATGAGAAGGCACTCAGTGCAATTCGGGCGAGAATAAATGCAACGCCCCAGCCAATGAGCAGCAACACCAACGCGCCTAACAGTTGCGGTACATACGACACCAAGTACCCAACCATTTGTTCATAGTTATTAGTCAGTATGCTGTCCCATTTTTGCATTTTGAGTCCTAGTTAGTGGTTGAAACTTTGGCAAGCTTCTGTAGGGTGAGGCGTGAAAGTATGCTGCATTGTCAGTATTAAACTTTTATTTTCTTTGCATAAAAGTTTAGCTCATAGTGAACAAAAAACATGAATAGGCCATTTGCATGGGGCATTTTTTTGCCTTCGATTCTGACAATATGAAATAATCACTATCCTGACTTTCATTGGAATAACACGATGAGCATGATTAACGATAACGACATCATCAATACTCTAGAAGAACTTGAGTCATTCTTACGTTTGGTTGAAAACGGTGGCTTGGGCTTACAAAATGCGGCAGGCGTTGCACTGGCAAAAAACAATAGCGATGGGCGTCCATTCGTTGCTGTTCTTGATGATAATCACCAGTTATTGCTGGGCCGCTGGGTAACACAGGAAGTGTTCGATAATGGCAAAGATTTAGTGCGTAATGGGGTGAAAAAATCGCATTAGTATGACTCTGCTGACTTAGTAACAAAGGAAGAGCAAGCTTATCGATGTAAATAATCATGTCTTGCTCTTCACATCGTTTAGCTTTTTTATGCTTTTGATTTAACTAAAAAAATAGCTGAACAGCATATGCATTAAATGTGGCGTGAAGCGCGATGACAACCCACAACGATTGCGTCCAGAGATAAATTAGTCCCCTTATAAATCCGACACAGCCTGTTTTTGTCACCCATATCAATTCCATGGAAATGTTCTTTGATTTAGCTGATGTTGCTCAACTAATTGCATAAATGGCTCTACTTGTTGTTTGGGTAAGCTCCAATAGAAATATCGACTATCATATAACGGTTTGCTGTATGAGCTTTTTTAGCGCAGTAGACACCAAACAGAGTTGAATGTGATTTATGTTGAAACACAGCGAGGTTATCAAGCGAGTCGAAATGGATTGTTTTTATCTTAGGATAAAGTTGATATGACACACTGAGGGTGCAGTTTTCCAAATCTAAAATAAGCTTAGATTTCATGGTCGCTATTGCTTCGAGCAAGACGCAAGTTAGCAATATACTTACTATCAGAGATAACCAAAAGAGAGTATCAGGGTTGTTTAACAGACTACCTTGTTTGAATTTCTGTGCCGAGCTAACAGGGTCATAGACATCATAGCCAAGCCATGCGATAAATCCTGCTGCAAGTATCACCCGAATAAAGAACTGAGTTTTATTAAAAGTAAACGAAAATGATGTCATAGCGAATACCCCGATATCACGATTGTGATATCGGGCTCCTTTTAGTTACTGTGTTTGCAACATAATGGGTAGTGTTTAGAAATCTGTGTCATTTCAGTATCATTAAGAAAACAGGAATGACACATGACCAAAGACTTCGATTTAGAACAAGCCATTAAAGCCCTTCAGTCAGGGCAAGATCTGACAGGCAAAGATGGTTTTTTAACCCCTCTTATCAAACAGATCACTGAAGCTGCCTTAAAAGCAGAGCTGGAACAACACCTTGTAGATGATGAGCAGCCTAACCGTAAAAATGGTTCCAGTAAGAAAACCGTTAAATCTTCAGTAGGCACTTTTGAACTGGATACTCCGCGTGACCGTGCAGGCTCATTTGAGCCAAAGCTAGTTAAGAAAAACCAGACTAAGTTAACTGATGAGATCGACCGTAAGATCTTATCCATGTTTTCGCTCGGCATGAGCTACCGTGATATCCGCGGCCATGTTGAAGATATGTATGGTATTGACGTTTCTGAGGCTACCATCACAGGCGTTACCGACTGTTTGATACCCGAATTGAAAGAATGGCAGCAACGACCATTAGATGCGCTCTATCCGTTCGTCTGGCTTGATGCTATCCACTACAAAATTAAGGAAGATGGCCGCTATGTCAGCAAAGCGGTGTACACGATCTTAGGCTTAAACGTCGAAGGTAAGAAGGAGCTGCTTGGCCTGTGCCTATCTGAGTCAGAAGGCGCGAACTACTGGCTATCTGTACTAACGGATCTGCATAACCGTGGCGTTGAAGATATTCTGATCGCCTGCGTGGATGGGCTGACAGGCTTCCCTGAAGCTATTGCAACCATTTACCCAAATACAGAAGTTCAGCAATGCGTTATTCACCAGATCCGCAACTCTATGAAGTACGTCGCTTCCAAGCATCAAAAGGAGTTCATGGCTGATCTAAAACCAGTTTACCGCGCTGTGAGCAAAGAAGCAGCTGAGATGGAACTTGAGCGTTTAGAGTCAAAATGGGGGCAATATTACCCAATAGTGCTCCGTTCTTGGCGAAACAAATGGGCAAACCTGTCCGTTTATTTTAAGTATCCAGAGTACGTTCGCAAGGCCATCTACACCACGAACGCTATCGAGGCTGTACATCGCCAGTTCCGTAAGCTGACCAAGACTAAAGGTGGCTTCCCAAACGAAAACAGCTTGCTTAAGCTACTGTATGCTGGGATATTGAATGCTTCTAAGAAATGGACAATGCCAATTCAGAACTGGAATATGACATTGTCTCAACTGGCGATTCACTTTGATGGGCGCTTGGATGATGTCTTAGATATCTAGCCAAAATTAGCTGACACAGAATTCTGAACGCCCTCACATAATGGCGATTGGTGTGTTATTAATCATTGCACTTAAACGCAAGGGGGGGTGAGGGAGTGAGAAGGCAAGCCCCAATTGCTTAGCACTGAGTGTCTCATCAGATTCCGAAGTACCATTGCTATTTTTATCTTGCCACACTCTGAGTAAATGGTAATGGCTATCTTGAGCATCAATGATATGGTCACCATTACTGTCGAGCAAGTGCAAACTGTCCAGTTGAGTATTCATGTTAGTCAAATACAGCTCGTTGCTGCTATCTAGAGTGCTTGATTGGTTGCGGTCGATAAATAATAAACCGTCTTGTTGACCTAATGTAATATCGCTTTCGTTACCTGTTGTTTGCCATTGTATACCATTGTGGTCCATATCTAGAGCCAATATATATTGACCTTGCTGATCGGTGCTATTATGCAGTTCATTTCTACAACGTTTTAATACACTCATTGAGCACTCTGAATCGATAAGCGTTTCCCACATTCTTTTGGTTTTTTGCTGTAAGTAACTAGAAACGGTTATAACACCTTTTAAATACACGTCAAAAATGATTTTTTCAAACGCCTTTTCAGCTTCTCCGCCAGCTTTTAATGATAGATATACGGAGCCAGTCGCGACGGCTATAGCTGCGAAGGGGTGTTTATTCGCTAAATTGGCAAGTACGATATCAACCGCTTTTCCTGTTACAGCCGCCACAACAAGCGCAACCCCTTCACCTTGCCAAGCATGTGCGAAGGCCTGCGCACCGCTATTTAGAAGATCTATCGCAACAGCGGTTTTTTGCAGCATTGCTTGGATTTTTGCGCGAGCAGGTGAGTCTTTATCTAGATTGCTGAGTATTTCCTTTAGCTTACTTTGAAACTGTGCCATCGCGTTGGTGAGATCGGCCACATCTTCATAAAACTGTTTTTCTTCTTTACTCGGCTTCTTTATTTGAAAAGTATAAGCGATAAGCTCACCATTGAGTGTAGCATCAATGAAATACAGCAACCGTGCCTTGAATGCTCTATTTACGCTATATTCTGAGTTGAAAGAACACAGTTATCAATAGTGAAACATTTTGAATGCTACAGCGCGACGATATCCCCCTCATTCATCACATGCAAAGGCACCTTAGAATCCATTTCTTTATACATATGTAACAAGCGGAACAAAGCGGAGTGTGAAGTGCGATCACCCATTTTCCAGCTTGAATTGCCATAGCCCCATGGGATCATCACTTTGCACCCTAGCTCATTGGCAGCGGTCAGCGCGTCTTCGGGTGTGGTATGTACTTTTCGATACCAGTCTGGATGTTCTTCACTAAAGTAAGACGCGATGGGCAAAAGACAAATATCCATGTTTCCATACTTGTTCGCTATATCTTTAAAGTGTGGAGAGTAGCCAGTGTCACCAGCAAAGAATAGTTTTTTACCTTGATATTCCAGTACCCAACCACCCCACAGTGTGGCGTTATTGTCTTCATATAAAAACGGCACCCATATGCGGTTACTAAAGTGATGGGCAGGAACGAAGTGGGCGGTAACGTCTCCGATTTGCTTGCTGGCATACCAAGCCATTTCTGTCACCTTGTAGCCATTACTAGGGAAATTTTCGGCAAAGCCTAGTGGCGTTAAAAACTGGGTTTGGCTACCAATAGTAGCTATATCATCTTTATTAAAATGATCGTAGTGAATATGAGAGTACATTACTGCATCAGTTTTTTGCAGTTCCAGTTCGGTCAGTGTAGCGGGAGCCTGACGGTTAAAACCTTCTCTTAGGCGAAATGCCCAGTTAACAGGCCAATCGAACTGCTCTGATACTGGGTCAAATAGAAACTGCTGGCCATTGCTGGTGGTAATTTTGAAGCTGGCATGACCATACCATTGCACATTAAAGCCAGTGCTGGATGAAAGCTTGGGATTGTTGCCTGTATATTGGCAATCTTGCATATGTGATTCGCAAGAAATCTGGGGGCTTGGTGGGTAGCAGTTTTCTTCGCAGGTGATCGGGTAGTTTTTAAAATTGCTATAAAGGTTTGTATATCTATCCTCATAGCCTTGCGTGCTGGCATGCTTAATGACAGATGACTTGGGCGTTAATTTTTCTACATAGTTGCTGCTGCATCCTGCTAATGTTAAAGCACATAGCAATGGTAATTTATTCATTGTTTATCCTGTTATGATTGTGCCTCAAAGTGTAACAATAATAAAAATGCTGATGCAATCTACGCTTGAGCGTTTTAGCACTATTCCCTACAATAGCGTCCACTTAATTTAGATAAGAAAGACATTATGACAGACACAACTTCAAGACCAGACATTCCAGATCAATTGTCTATTAATCCACGTAGCCGCTTTTACAATGAAGAAGTATTGCAACACGAAATTGGTGTTCGTATTAACGGTAAAGAGCGTAACGACGTAGAAGAATATTGCATCAGCGAAGGCTGGATCAAAGTGGCGTCACCAAAAGCGCTTGACCGTCGCGGTCAACCATTACTGTTAAAAACAAAAGGCACGGTAGAAGTTTTCTATCGCTAATTTTGTGTGGAGCAAACGGCTGTTTGCTCCATTGTTTATATATAATTCTCAGCGTTCCACGCTAGCGCTTTCGCTTCATACTCTTTCACAAAACTATCTTTATACTCGCAATACACATCAATATCATGGTTACAGATTGCTGCACCTTGTTGTTTTAGTGTGCCATATTCAGTTGCCACTTTTGGATGGGCGATGAGATAATCTCTAAAAGCAAGATGCCTTTTTGCAGCGTGGGAGCCTTGTAGAAATGCGTGAATTTGGTGGGTTCTGTGAATGCCCCCTTTTTGGAAGTAGCGCCTGCCTTGGATGCCATATTCACCTTTTGCTTCATAACCAATAGTCGTGAACTTTAGGTTATCCTTATCTAGATTTTTTAGGCATTTCACTTCAAGCAATATATCAATAATGGGTTTAGCACATAAGCCTTTCACCGCAGTGCTACCGATATGGTGAATGGCCAATATATTGTCATTGTTCATTATGGTGTTTAGCTGTTGTTTTTCACGATTGAAATCGTCAGTCCATGTGCTTTGATAATCAACCACTTCTATGATTCGTCTATTCACGCTCTTTCCTCGGATACATGTCGGTGTTGCCTCTAAATAAGTGCACAATGTTACCAGTTTGACTGGTTGATGATTAAGTCTAACATTTTGATATTAAGATATAAATTCAAGCAGTTTTTTTACTAAGCCATGTTGAGGGACATTGTTTGGCCACACGGCATAAAGCGGAATGTCGGTTACTTGCCAATTTGGAAATAGGTGTACAAGTTGACCATTGGCAATGTCGTCTTTAACTAAGTAGTCAGGCGGAGTGGCAACGCCGACACCTTCTTTACACAACTGCGCCATGGCCTCTACGCTGTTTACGGTAAAATTGCTGCGATAGTTTATTTGACAGGTTTGCGCTTTGTCACTGTGTAAAGTGCGAGAGTGGGGCAGCATCATGAGGCTTATCCAATGCCACTGGCGCAAATCTTCCAGTTGCGTGGGTTTTACTTGGGATTGATAGTAAGTTTTTGAGCACACTATTAGGCGTTTAATGACGCCAATTTTTTTTGCCTTCAAATTGCTGTCGGGCATGGAGCCTGCGCGAACTGCCAAATCGATACCTTCGGCGATAATATCGCTACGCTCATCTTTGTATTGCACGTTCAACATAATGTCTGGGCATGTCAGGCTAAAGCGCGCTAAATCTTGCGTTATAGGCGCTTTTATTAACGCCGTGGGCAGGCTCACGGTCAGCTTGCCTTTTAACTGTTCGCGCTGCTGGTTGATTTCATCTAAGCCATTTTGTGCGGCTTCGAGCATGTGTTGTGCGTGCTGATAGAGTTTTTCTCCTTCACTGGTGAGCGTCAGTTGCCGTGTGGAACGATACAGCAAAGCGACACCAAGTTTTTTCTCCAGTCGACTGATTTGATAGCTCACCACCGATGGGGATAACGCAAGTACCGTTGCGGCGCCTCTAAAAGACTTGTGTTTAACGGTATGTGCAAAAATGGCGAGGGCGCGTAGGTCGTCAATCATACTCTTAATAGTGAAAGATAATAGAACAGTTAAAACTGATTGTGCTATCTAGTTTCATTAATGTCTACCTCGATACAATGCCATATCGCTTTCTATTGAGGTTATTGTTATGTCACTGCTGTTAGCTATGTGTTTGTTCTCGCTTTCTATGTCTATATCTCCGGGGCCGGTGAATCTGATCACCTTATCATCGGGGGCTAATCACGGTGTAGTGCGAAGTGCGCCATTTGTTAGCGGGGCAACCTTTGGTTTTACCGTATTACTGTATGTTCTGGGTGTGAGCTATCAATTTGTTGCGCAGCAGCTTGAAGGATGGATAAATATACTTGGTATTGTAGGTAACCTGTTTATTTTCTACATGGGTTATCGATTATTTACCGCTCATGTCGAGCTGGTTGTGAACAAACAAGCAGTTCCCTCATTTTTACATGGCGTGTTGTTACAATGGTGCAATCCAAAAGCGTGGATCGCATGTATGGCGGGTATTTCTGCATTTAGTTTGCCAGGTTCTCATATGCAGCTACTGATGTTTGTGGGGATTTATTTTGCGATTTGTTACGCATCGATTTTTGCGTGGGCGGTACTTGGCAACAAAATTGCTTTACTCCTGCATACTTCAAGGCAGGTAAAGGCTTTCAATCAAGTAATGGGCACAATGCTGATGTTAATTGCTTTGTATTTGATGATTTCACTTTTTTCAAAGTAACGCGAATCGTATAAAAAAAGCAGCCGAAGCTGCTTTTGGTACTTCTAAGGGAGTGTCTGTTAATTAGTTACTGCACTTTTTACCTTTGCAGGGCTTATCTGGTTCAGCGTTGCTATCGGACACCACCACTTCTAGCCAAGCGCTCCAAGGTGAGACGCCCGCATGATTGGTTGCCTGAACTCGATATCTAAAGGTGCCGGTGCCACTGTTATCGACGAAATTGTTAATATCAGCGTCTAGAGTCGCCACTGCTTGTGTATCGCGCCAGCGGCCGCTTTTGTGCATTGATTCTCTTTGAACTTCAAAAGACTGTTCATTATTGCTGTTGTCTTGCCATGACAAAATTGCCGTGCCATTTTGACCATCCATGACCGTTAAATTACTCGGTGCAGTGGGTGGCTCTGGCTGCGGTTGTGCGGCATGTGTGGTAGCACAATGTTGGGCTGAAGCGAGTGTGATGTTGGCACTTAAGTCGCGAGCTTGTACGCTAAAGCAGTACTCAGTCGCACTCGTTAATCCGGTTGTGGTGTACATAGGGCTTGTTTGCCAGTCGCTACTATCACAAGTACCGGTATCTTGTGTACAGGTAAATAGGTAGCTCACCGTGCCGCCTGAATCGTCGACTGCGATGTTTGCTTGCATCTCAATTTGCGTATCATTGAGTGCTCTAGGCACTTGCGCAAAGCTCATGGGGTTTGGATCGGGTGGCGTAATATCAGGCGTTGTTGGCGTGATACTGCCATTCAAATAAAAGTGTCCTTGGCTTGCATAATCATTTGCATAGGGCCCAGCGTCGCCAAAAACCTCTAATAAATGAATGCCTTGTGCTAGGGTCACTTGTAGTGAAGCACTGCTATCACTGTTATTACTGCTGGTGGCAAGTAACTGGCCGCTGCTATCGTAAAGTCGCATACCTATATCTAAGTTGGCGCCACGTCTACTTGTGCGAGTAAACGCGTCCCAAGCGGGTATAGCATTGAACTCAGCGGGGCCACTGCCGGCATTAAATTCAAACCAGTCACTGTCATTGATGCCAACAGTCCCTTTGTTGTCGGTAATCACATTGTTCGGATCGGATTCTCGATTGGTTGCGCTAAATTGCCCAGTACTATTTGTATATAATTGGGTCGGAGTGCTCTGTTGCCCTTCAGTATCAAACGTAAGACCTAGCTTATCGGCGATGATGGCAATATCATCTTGCTGCTGGTTAGCATCAGGGTACTCACCTTTGCTCCATTGCGTGATATTTTTATAATAACCAACGCCCATAATTGGCGCCCAGCTACTTGGCTCGCTGTCTGAACCTAAACCCGCATAGTAGTTGGTGGTTGATGTGCCATCATGACTCAGGCCTAAGTTATGGCCTAATTCATGGGACCCAGCTTCGGCCATATAACTGGCAACACCATTACCTAAGCGGTTGTAGTAAACCAAAGCCGGTTGATAATAAGTAAAGTTGCTGCGTCCCCACACACCAACGTAGGCAACACCACCCGCACCTTGAGCGGGGAGTGCAGTGCCTTGAGAGTCCGAGTCTTTGGTAAATAAAACCCATCCGATATTAGGACCAAACTCGCTTGGTGCTTCTGTCGTTACGTCAATATCAAAAGCGGCAAAATCGTCTGCCATGCGATTCCAAATATCATGAATTCGGGCGCGCTCAGTATCATTGAAAGTGCTCGGATCGCCATCAATATCATAAGGCACTGTGTCATAACTGGCACCACCACCCCAAGCGCGTCCACTGATCGCCCCTCCGTCAAAATCTAAAAATACCTTGTTTATCGCGTTGGGTTTACTGTGCAGTTTAAATACATCGACAGGTGGCAGTGTGCGAGCTTCATCCTCTGTCGCGGCTTCTGCGATTAAACCTTCTTCAACGTAAAACAACTCGCCACTGTCGTCCGCTTCAATAAGTAGCGTATCAATGGCAGGAATACCCAACAAAGCTAATTGTCCTAGCACTTTTTGTTGTGCTTGTGGTGGCAACTTTGCAAGGCTTTGTTTTAAACGTCCCTCGGGGAGGTGATCAATCGCTTGCTCTGGCAAGGCTGTTTGATTGGCACTTGTTGTCGTACTGAAAAATACGCACGACAGTGCCAAGCTAATGCATCCGGACAAGACGGCTGCTTTGCTCTTGATTTGTAAGTTCATTCATTGCTCCAAATATTAACAACTTGGTCATTTGGAACGGAAAGATAGGCAGCCGACAAGGTTGGCTGGCTGCGCTAGCAATCCCGCTATCATAGGGCTTTATGCCCCTTAGACCGGTGACTTTGCGCCCCATCCTTTCGAATGGTTTGCCCATAGCGCCGTATTTAACGACGCACCAACCTTAACAAATAATTGTGAAAATTGGAATTATTCTGTGTGTTTGTTTAAAAATAAGGTAATATAAAATCTATTTTATTATCTTTAAATTTACATCTTGTGTTGGTTATTACATGTATTTCGAACGCGTTTTTCTGTTTTATTTTGTTTTATAAAGGTTTATTGCTTCATCTTTAAAATTTAACGTAATTAGTCTAGAAAGCAGAAGGCATCTATGTATAAATTGTTCCTTAAATAGGTTTTATTGGTTGGGTTTTAGGATAAGTTATGAACAGGGACGAAATAGAGAGTCACATGACATTTTTGCATATGACTCGTATTCAGCGTTTAGAACAAGAGTTTGAGCAACTGCGCCCCAAAGCCCAAAACCATATTTACGTGGTATTACGATTGCTATTTTGTCATACGTTGTAGTTGCGTCGATGTTTTCAAATGTTACTTTTTTAACAGAACCTTATTTATTAATGCTGTTTGTTATTCCTCTGTGTTTAGGGGCATATTACGAATGCCATCGCGTGAATAAACGCTTAGACACTCTATACAAATTGTTACAGCATAAAGAGCAAGAAAACGGATAAGTTCGCCTATTTAAGTATGATTGTGTAGCATAGCTATTTTCTAAATATTCATTTGCTATGCTTTACCTGATCTTCGTTACCTTGCTTTGGGCATTTTCTTTTAGTCTAATTGGCGTCTACCTTGCTGGCCAAGTTGACGCTTGGTTTAGTGCACTAATGCGTATAGCACTCGCCGCCTGTGCATTCATTCCCTTTTTGAAATTTAAGCGTGTGCCAAAAACACTGATAGCAAAATTGATGTTGGTAGGGGCGATACAATTAGGTGCTATGTATGGCTTTTATTACCACTCTTTTTTGTATTTGAGTGTGCCTGAGGTATTGCTCTTTACCGTGATGACCCCCCTGTACATTACCTTGCTTAATGACCTATTAGATAAACAAATACACCCCCGTTTTTTAGGTGTGGCTTTAATTGCCGTTGTGGGGGCTGTTGCTATCCGTTATGAAGGGCTAGATGGAGACTTTATAGTGGGAATGTTGATGGTACAAGGGGCAAATCTATGCTTTGCAACAGGCCAAGTTGCCTATAAACGTTTGATGCAAAATAATGACTATCCACATCACTCGATATTTGGTTGGTTTTTTATTGGTGCTTCAATTGTCGCTGTGAGTTGTTTTGCATTATTTGGTGATACAACACGGTTACCAACGACTGTAACCCAGTGGAGTGTGTTGATTTATCTAGGCATAGTTGCATCCGGCTTAGGCTATTTTGCGTGGAACAAAGGCGCGACACAAGTAGATGTGGGCACGTTGGCGGTGATGAATAATATGCTGATTCCGGCGGGTATTGTCGTTAACGTGCTTATTTGGAACCGAGATGCGGATATTGTGCGCCTTTGTATCGGTGGTTTAATCATCACAGCAGCGCTTTGGTTAAATCAAAAACGCACACTTCGAACTTAGCCACAAGTCTGTTTCATAAAGGCGCAAATATGAACCCGTTATCGCTAACGGGCTCATATTTGGCTCATCTTTGGTTATCACTACTTTGTGAGCGTAAGTTGCATAAACCAAGATGTTATATTATTCACAGTCAACCCTATCGCCTGATTTATCGTAGCAAAGTTGAGTTTGTTGGATCAGGTACTTACATTTGTATGAAAAGTTATCTTCCATACAGTTGGTGTAAGTGCCGTAAATACCAGAACCGATATGAACGGTTACCTTCCACTCATGGTATGAATAAGGTGTGGTCGTTTGATCGTCTAACCAACGGTTAAAAACTGGGCTAGATACAATGTCATACAGTGCAGTTGGTTTATAGCCAAAGCTGCGCCAACCATCATCGTAGCCATTATGTGTGCTTGAAAGTTCAACCACACTGTTAACGGCATCGTAATAGGGGTTATCGTAGTTACTCTTTTTATCTACTTTTGATAGTAAGCCTTGGTAATCTTTAACCCAAGTGACATTTTCACAGCTATTTAAAAACACCATGCCTTTGTCGTCCCCTTTACCACAGGTGCCTTGTGGTGCTGAGTCCGCCGTCCAGATATAGTCGCCGTTTTTACCACCATCTATTTTGGCATCATATTGAGTTGAAGAAGTAATGATAACATCGTTACCACTGCCGCCTTCTTGATCTGAATCTTCGCCATACACAAACATTAGATCGTCACCGCCATTACCCCAAGCTTTGTGCCATTTGATGCTATTTCTACTGGCATCACCTGCTTCTAGCAGTGCATCGTCACCATTGCCGCCGTAAAGCCTATCTTCTCTGCCACCGTTGCCAGTAAGGTAGTCATTACCATCTTCGCCGTATAGTTTGTCATTGCCTTCGCCACCGCTTAGGACATCGTGACCATTGCCACCATATAAAGTATCGCCACCATCATTGCTGCTGTTGCAACCGGCTAGCTCGTAAATGTAACTGTTACCTGCGTTAGACAGGCGACAGCCGCCACCTAAATAATCGTTATCATTACCACCAAATAGTGTGTCGCTGCCTTGGCCGCCCATGAGCAGATCGCCACCATTTTCACCATATAGCGTGTCGTCGTTTTGATCACCAAAGAGTTTATCGTGATCATCGCCGCCTTTGAGAATGTCGTTGTCATAGCCACCGTTCAGAACATCTTCGCCGATTTCGCCATGTAGCTGGTCATTACCACCTTGACCTGAGAGGGTGTCATCACCCGTGCCACCATACAATACGTCGTTTTGGTTTCCGGTGGTAATGTTGTCATTGCCACTATCACCGTATATTTCTTGTGTTAATGACACTTGGCTGCCGTCATAGGTATCGTTACCACTGCCTAGCATTGCTTTTATAGTACTAAGCTGGCTAACTTGAAACAGATCACAGCTAGAACTATTTCCTTGTTTGCGTGTTACAGTCAAATCGTCACCGTCAGTAGTCAGTGTGAAGTTTTCACTGGCACTGGAACCTTTAATGATCAATGTAGTACCGCTGACATAGGCTAAAGCATCATCGCCGATGCCACTGCACGATGCCATGACATAATTTGATGCCCCAAGTGATAGGGCAAGACACAAAGAGTTTAATTTGAACGCCATTGTTTGGTCCTTAAAATAGTTTTTTGAGTTGTTGAGTACTGCAAATCTCAATGGCGTTAGGTTAGAGGTGAAAATTGCAAAAAATATGGAGTTTGAAAGGGAACATTAAAATAACGAGATGTATTAGCCGATATGTAAATGCAAAAACGCAGAGTGCGTGCACACTCTGCGTCCCATTACGTGTGATGTTATCTGTCTAAGTTCATCACTTTGGTCCAAGCTTTGACAAAGTCATCTACAAACTTCTGCTTTGATGTATCGAAGGCGTAGACTTCTGCGACTGCGCGTAACTCTGAATTTGAGCCAAACACTAAATCAACGGAAGTAGCGGTCCACTTTGGTTCACCGGATTGACGATCAAAGCCATCATAAACCCCTTCTTTTGCTGACTTTTTCCACACCGTTGACATATCCATTAAGTTGACGAAAAAGTCATTGTTAAGGGTACCTGGGTTGTTGGTGAGTACGCCATGTTTTGCGCCTTGGTAGTTGGCATCTAGGGCACGCATACCGCCAATCAGCACGGTCATTTCAGGTACACTCAAGTTCAGTTGATCCGCTTTATCAACCAGCATCTGAGTTGGAGATTTATAGCTGCTGGCTTTATCAAAGTAATTTCTAAATGCATCGGCATGCAGTTCTAATAAATTGAATGCATTCACATCGGTTTGTGTTTGTGTGGCGTCACCACGACCCGGTGTGAAAGGCACTTGAATATTAAACCCAGCATCTGCAGCAGCCTTTTCAATCGCCGCCGCACCGCCTAGTACTATTAAATCAGCTAAAGACACTTGGCTTTTGTTAAAAAAGCCACTGTTAAAATCTTCTTGAATTGCTTTTAATGTCGTGAGTACTTTATCCGCTTCCTCAGGGTTATTGATGGCCCAATCCTTTTGCGGCGCTAAGGCAAGGCGTGCGCCGTTTGCGCCACCACGCATATCAGAAGCGCGGTAACTTGCCGCTGATGCCCATGCTACGCGAACCAGCTCGGACACACTCATGCCCGAGTCTAATATCTTCGTTTTTAACGACTGTACATCGTCAGAATCAATGTTAGATGTGGTGCTCGGATCAATAGGATCTTGCCAGATCAATATCTCGTTCGGCACCTCTTTACCTAAAAAGTTTCTCGCCGGTCCCATGTCTCTGTGCGTGAGTTTGTACCATGCTTTGGCAAATGCAAGGCGATATGCTTCTGGATCGGCTAAAAAGCGCTCGGCAATTTTACGATATTCGGGGTCGTATTTAAGTGCCAAATCGGCGGTGGTCATCACTGGCGCATGAAACTTACCCTCAACATGTGCATCGGGTACCGCATTTTTGAGCGATTCATCCGTCGGGATCCATTGAACTGCGCCTGCTGGGCTTCTCGTTTGTTGCCATTCAAAGTTCAGTAGGTTACTGAGGTACAAAGAAGTCCATTTGGTGGGAGCTTGTGTCCAAGCGCCCTCTAAACCACTGGTTACAGTATCTTCAGAATGACCTTTTCCACATTTGTTTTTCCAGCCTAAACCTTGTGCTTCGATGGCGGCTGCGCCAGGCTCTTTACCAACGCAGTCTGCAGGTTTATGCGCGCCATGCATTTTGCCAAAGGTATGGCCACCAGCGATCAGCGCCAGTGTTTCTTCATCGTTCATTGCCATGCGAGAAAATGCAACACGAATATTTTTAGCTGAACCTAGTGGATCTGGCACGCCTCTAGGGCCTTCAGGGTTTACATAAATTAGACCCATGTGTGTCGCGCCCAGAGGGCGTTGTAACTTACCTCCTTTTTCATGACGATCGCTGGCGAGCATCGCCACTTCAGGACCCCAATAAAGAAGATCAGGCTCCCAGTCGTCGGCACGACCGCCGGCAAATCCAAACGTTTTAAAACCCATATTTTCAAGTGCCACATTACCCGCTAGTACCATTAAATCAGCCCAAGATAATGCTTCACCATATTTTTGCTTCACAGGCCAAAGTAGGCGACATGCTTTGTCTAAATTGCCGTTGTCAGGCCAGCTATTGAGCGGGTCGAATCGCTGTTGACCGCCATCAGCGCCGCCTCGGCCATCAAGGGTACGATAAGTCCCCGCACTATGCCATGTCATGCGAATAAAAAACGGACCATAGTTGCCATAGTCTGCGGGCCACCAGTCTTGGGATTGAGTGAGTAACGCGTTAATATCTAGCTTTACCTTATCTAGATCAAGAGCTTGGAAAGCTTTTGCGTAGTCAAAATCAGCACCGTAGGGGTTTGAACGGGTATCGTGATCACGCAAAGGTGACAGGTTGAGTTGATCGGGCCACCAAAACTGATTGCTTTTCGCTTCGCCCATTTGCGTCATGCCGCTGCCCATGGCGCCTTTGGGTTTGCTGATTTGGGCTTTCTCGTGGGTGTCAGCAAACGCTGTAGTCGTAAATAACAATAGGCTGATAGCACTAGTTAGCACGTGCTTTTTGTGACTATGCGTACTCATCGTATAGATCCTTAACTTGTGTAAGCGGTTTTAAAACCAAGCACACTGGCTGTATATTTACCTATAAATACAACAAATGTCTTGTAAATGAATTGTTTAAGAGTATAGAGGTGCTGATTGACGCTTGTTGGGAATTAAAACGATTGCAGCCATCGATAAACTCGATAGATTTATGAGCATAAATAGCGCTTTACAGAAGTTGCAAAAAGCACTTATGAATGATGTGATTAGTGTGGCAGTTCAACTTGAACGTTACTGCTAAGCAACGTATTAAATTCCTCAAAAGACATGGGTTTGTAAAATAAATAGCCTTGTATTTTGTAGCATCCTAGATATTTAAGTGTGCTGAGCTGTGTTTTGGTTTCTACGCCTTCGGTGATCACATCAAACCCTAAAAAGTTGGCAAGGCTTGTGATGGTGTGAATAAGGATTGGACTGTTTTCGTCTACTTCAAGCTTATCAACAAAAACTTTATCTATTTTCAAACAGTTGATTGGTAAATCAAGCAATTGATTGAAGCAGGTATAACCGATACCAAAATCGTCGATGGCAATTTTAAAGCCGATATTGCCCAGTTCAGCGAGTATCTCTTTAACATGCGTTTCGTTTTTCATGATCGAGGTTTCGGTGATCTCTAACAGAATGTGGCGAGGGTTAATGGCGTATTTGCGCAGCTCGGTGGTGATGAAATCTAAAAACTCAGGATGGCACAGCTGCCCGTTAGAAATGTTAATGGAAACATATTTGAGTCGCCCAGACTCAATGTGATGAGAAATGCCTTTAAGTTGCGCAAAGGTATGACTGAGCACCCACTGTCCAATAATGTTAATAAGCCCAATGGACTCAGCTATGGGAATAAATACGGCGGGGGAGATAGGTCCTTTTGCAGTTGTACAACGTAATAGCGCTTCGCCAGCAATCACTTTTTTGGAGGACAAGTCAACGATGGGTTGGATAACCATGGAAAAATTTTGGTTATTAATTGCTTCACGAAGTTCATAGGCAATATCAAATTTGCTTTTCATTTCCTTATCAAGTTGGGGGTTATACGCCAAAATTGCATCGCGACCCTTTTCTTTCGCTTCATACATGGCGGTATCAGCTTTGCGCACAAGTGTGTTTGCCGCTTCTGTTGCGCCATGACCCAATGAGTAGCCAATGCTACAACTGAGATAAATAATTTGCCCCATCACTTCGAAAGGCTCTTTCAAGCATTGATTGATTTTGTATGCGAGCATTTGTACTTGCTCAGCGTCTTCCACGTTGTCACATAAAATCACAAACTCATCGCCACCGAAGCGAGATAAGGTATTACCGGGATTAATGGTATTGAGCAGTCGACTTGCTGCCGAGACTAACAGCATGTCACCAAAGTCATGACCAAAAATATCGTTAACCGATTTAAAGTGGTCTAAGTCAATAAACAGCAAGGCCACCTTGGCATTTGTCACGGTTGAACGTCTTAAAGCTGCAGAAAGTCTGCGATGAAATAACGACCTGTTGGGTAAATGAGTTAATGTATCGTGGTTTGCTTGCCACTCTAATTGCTCTTGTTGTGCCTTTTGGTCAGAGATATCGACTATGGTGACTGTGAGTAGACTTTTTTCACCAGAGTTAGTTTTGGCAATTGAAGCCGTTGCTGGAAATTCTGATCCGTCTTTTCGATAGCCAGAGATTTCTTGTCGTGACCCCATTTTTCTTTGTACATCTTTGGACTGTAAAAACTGAGAAAAATACAGTTCATGCTTTTCTCGATAGCGGGGTGGAATCAAGTGCACGATGTGTAAGCCAATTAGCTCTTCAATGGGATAGCCAAATAATAGGGTGGCGGATTCATTGGCAACCAGTATGTGCCCTGTTTCATCGGTTGCTAAAACGGCAACATCGGCTTGTGCCAGCACTTGTTCGGTCAGTTGTGGTATGAAATCCCCCTTTGACTCATAAATGGCTATGTCAATGCTCTCCTTACCCGACAAAGGCATTACCTTAACGCGAAATTGTAAATCATCATTCGAGTTGGCAACGAGATATAGCGGCTCTTTGTTGGAGATATGATTCGTTAATTCTGCTAGATTACTGGCTAAACTCTTAAAAATATAATCAGGGAGTTCTTGGATCGGCTCTTGATGCTTCAAACATTCTACAAAGTATTCTGCTGGGTACATTTGTACAAGCTTCCAGCTAGCGACATTCAATTTGGGATTATCAGAAACAACAAAATGGTCGATTTCTGATTTTTCAAAGTGATGTTTGTATCGAGGGGGAATAATGGGGGCAATTTGCCCAAATGATTGAATGATTTCAAACTCACCATGGTCATTGCAGCGACTGAGGTAGCTATTTATATGCGCATGATGGGTAGTCGCATCCATTTTGACTCGCCCCTGAGGGCTTTGTACTGCAATGTTTTCAAGTGCGTGTATGAGCGCTTCTGGCTCCACACTTTGTGCTTGGTTTACGGCTTTGGCAAACGCTTTGACACAGACATAGGTGCCTTCACCAAAGTTGGTAAGTCCGCCGTTGCCATTGGGTAATAAACCATCCACAGTATTCAAACGTTGCAATCTATTTAAGTAGAACTGATTTTCAGCGGTTGGCACCGTCATAAAGTAACTGTTACTGGAATAAAAACTACTTTTTATACTATTGGGCATCGCGGAGGCCATCACTTCATCAAAATGACCCATGACCACCGCTATTCTGTCTTTCAGCCCCATTTCAGCGAATTGTGTTAACAGGTTGATTTGATCAACCCCCGCAAAGTAAGGCACAAATACATCTGCGCCGGATGTATAAAGGCGATAAAGCATGGAGCGAAAATCAGTGTTGCCTTGGGGTAAATACTCTTCTCCGACGATTTCACCACAGATTTTATTTAAAGCATGTTTTGCCGCATCGATAGAGCCTCTGGGCCATTCATAATTCGCGCCAGCGAAGAAAAACTTCATGCCATGGCGCTCGGCCATATATGGCACCATTTTGTCTATTTGTTGGTTTGGTAATGCAGCGAATGAAAAAAAGTAGCGGCCTTTAATTGAACCTTCATAAAATGAAAAATTGAGATAAGGAATTTTTTCAACTTCAGCAACATCTAAATTAACGGCAATACGAGAACTTGAAAGTAAGTTGCCAATAATGGCATGACAGTTGTGTTCATGGACTAGGCTTTTGGCTGCTGGTACTGCGGTTTGAGGGATGCTGCCATCATCAACAATAACGAGTTTGAGCGGTCTTCCCAATACACCGCCAGTTTCGTTAATTTCGTCACAAGCTATCCGTGCTGCGTTCGATATTTCTTCCCCGTAAAGTGCAACTACACCACTGAGAGGAGCAAGCAGGCCTATGGTGATGTCTTCCTGTGATCCCATTATTTTCAGCAACCTTTTTTTGAGCTTTAAACTGTTCAGTGTTAAGCGTAGTCAGAAGTTCTAACTCTGACAAAGAAGTTGTAAATCGTGGTTTTATGCCACTAAATCAAAGACAGAGTCAAGCGCGAGACATGTTTGGTGAGCGGTATAACGCATTGTCGGAGTAATCGCTTGGGTTTAATGCTTTGCTAAGGCCTTAAGTGCGGTTTAAGGCCTTTTTGTAGGTGAAAGTTGATTAGCCTATTTCAAATGAGGTGACACCAAAAATACGAGTCAGCGGCAAATCTGGTTGTTCACCCGTATACATTCGGGCAGTTTCAAAGGAAGGTTGCATGTTGTAACGCTGAGCGAGTGATACCGCATCTGGGTTCACTGCTGGCACATCGAGGAAAACGGCTTCGTTCGGTGGCACTTTTGAGGTTAAAGCCAAGAATAAAGACTCGGCAAACTCATTAGTGTCGGCAAACAGAGGTCCAATTTTGTATCCCGAGCGACATGGGCGTATCATGCCATATCCAGCCAATCTTCCTTCATGCAAAATCCCCAAAGCATGGCTGTTTGGTTGCGCTAGCCATTGCTGTAAAAAGTGAGGGCGATTTGCAGGGAAAAAATCGGATTCGTAATGACTTAATTGCTCAAACGGGAGTTCAGACAACGGTACGATATTTGGGTTGATTGGCGCGGCTCCGCCGCCAACTCCCTCGTACCTTATATTGCTATAAGCGAGCTTAAAACCCGACTTTTTATAGTTATCTTGTTGCGCCACAACGCCATCTAGGCCAACATTACACCCTTTCAGATATTCAAGCCCTGCTTGCCAAATTTGCCAACCATAGCCTTGGCCACGGTACTGCGGCTTAACGATATAAAAGCCTAAAAAACCAAAGTGTTCGTTGTATTTCACCACGGAAATAGAGGCAATGGGCTCATCATCCAAATACCCCATCAAAAAGCCATTGGGATCTGCGGCATAATAACAGTGGGCATCGTTGAGTCCTGGGTTCCAACCTTCTTGTGCTGCCCACTCAACCGCTATATCTAGTTCTGCTTTGCTCATGGTTTTAATGGAGAATTGTTTGTTTTGCATATTCTGTCCTTACGAGGCCAACTTGAGGGCGTCTGTGCATACTAGCAAGCTTAGTTGTTGGTGCAAGCTTCTAATCATGCTCACTTGGCAGGAATTGAATGGTTTTGGCTTTAAAATCAATCACTGCTGGGGCTGTTTTTCCCCACCAATCACAATCGTTGTAGCAGTAATTATCAATTGCAAGTTGATCCTTGTTAAGTTGCTTCATGCCTTGTAATGGGTAGAAACCTTTAGACGATTGTTGAGCAGCATAAACTTGATGCCATTGTTGCCCAAGTTTTACAAAGGTGTAGGCAAATTTAGAATATAAAGGACGGTTGATACTTGTTACTTGAACAAAATGAAATTGCGTGGTTTCAATATGATTGACCGTAAAATGAGGCGCCATTTTGATCAGTAAAGACTCAAACTCTGATTGCTCTTGTTCGTTGATTAAGTTTAATTTGGGAAGCGTTAAGGTATGCAATGACGTGCCTATGACTTCAAAATTTTGGTTTAAATTAATATCGGTATCTGGCAAGTATTTTGCGAGCGTCTCTTCCAGTGCGTAGTTGGCTTGCAGTTGAGCAACATCACATTGGCAAAATGAAATGTTAGTGTGCGATGTATTGGGCCAACTTTGCGTATCGCTTTTATCGCACATCAGAGAATAGCTATTCGGCGAAGGAATATCCTCGAACTCGCTATTTGCTTCAATCGGCAGTGGGTAAGTATCAAACCCCTCATCGGTATGAATATAAACTTCAGAGGTTGGAAGTCCGGTACCAGGATCGTAGGTAAAGCCCTCAAAGGCGAGTTGGTGTGAACCTTTTAGTTGGCATATACGTGTTAATTGAGTGTCGTTGCCTAATAGACTTACCTGATGCGCTCCGTAAGAGAGTGTTAGTTTTGTGTAATCTTGCATATCGCTATTTAGCGACAGAGAATAATCATGTGCCAATTTATTTGACGATAAAACAAGTGCTTTATCTACACTTTTTTGATTTTCGTTCTGAGACTCAGAGGGGGCAACCTCTTTGTAACTCGCTTTATAATGTGGTTGTGTATCAAAACAGCCAGTTAGGCATAGTAAAGTTATTAACAACACAGATGAAGATTTGACGAACATATCACGTTTACTCACGTTGAAAAGCGGTTATTTATCAAAGTAACTCCATCGTACTATAAGCGAACGTGTTTTACCTCGTCGCATTGAATCGCAAAGTAAATTGCGCGCCTTTGAGTGTTGTACATTCCCCCACACGCACTTCACCATTGAGCCATGTAACGATGCGATCAACAAAGGCCAAGCCTATACCGTAACCTTGATGTGTTTGCTTATCCAATCTAACAAATGGTTTGAAGATATTTTCTTGCTCATTAATAGGGATACCAGGGCCATCGTCACTGATCGTCACTATCACTTGTTGTGACTTACAGGCTACGTCGATCATAACCTGTTGTTTGCAGTACTTCAGCGCGTTACTAACCAGATTATTGATACACATGGTGAGGTAGTGCTCGTCGCCTTGCACAAGCGCTGGAGATTCAGAACAATGCACTTTGAAGTGTGAATTTGCCAGCTTATGCTCAATGGTTTGCACAATGTGGTTTAGATCAACCATTGTTTTTTTGGTGCTCTCTAGCATGTATTGTAATCTTGCAAATGAGAGCAGCTGATTGACTAAATCTTCCATGGTGTCTAAGTTGGCATTCACGCGTTGTTCGTACTCGGCTCTAAGTGTGTCATCTTGGGTTTCAACTAACGTATCCAAGCCCATTCTTACTCTTGCAAGTGGGGTACGCAGCTCATGAGATAGGCCACTGGCGAGCAGCTTGATGTCATTCACCAGCGCTTCGATGCGTGCCGCCATGGCATTAAAATCGGTTTCAAGTGCTTTGAGGTACCAAACGGAACCAACCGCGACGCGCTGTGATAAATCGCCTTTACCCAGCTTTGCCGTGGCGACACTCAGTCGCCTTAGTCGCAAAATAAATGGCGCTAAAAACAACAAGATCAACAGCATGAGTGCCAAGTAAAAGCTAATGGTCATCAACAGGTTAGTAGACTCGTTAAACGCTTCTTTTGGCGTGCTAAGTAGCAAAACTTGGTCGTTGGGCAGTAATGCGTAGGCTTGCAAGGAGTGTTGTGTTTCAAGCACCAGAGTTGCTTTTACTTTTAACTGTGATATTAACGCTTGAGGAAGCGGATAGTCTGCCAAGGTATGCACTTCAAATTCATAGTTGGGCAATTGTTGCTGCGATTGTTTTATAAAAGCTTGTTGCTGATCAGAGTTTAACAGCTGTAATGCGGTTTGTGCTAACAGGGCTTGTGATGCGAGTGATTGTTGTTGGCTTATATCTTGGTTTTCTTGCGATGCTTCATTGAACGTGTCGAAAAGTTTGCCAAGACCAATACTGCCAAATAGGGTGAAGATGAGTAAAGCAACAACAAAACGCCACATCACCACACTTCACTCACAAGCAGGTAACCTTTACCCCAAATGGTTTTGATTTTATAGGGCTCCGTGCCACTATCGCCGAGCTTTTTACGCAGTCGTGAAATACGCAAATCAATGGAGCGGTCAAAACCGTCGTATTCAAAACCGCGTAAGGCTTGGGTGAGTTCTTCGCGGCTAACCACGGTGCCAGATTTACATGCCAACAGCCAAAGTGCATCAAACTCGTTGCTAGAGAGGTTAATAGACTCATTAGCGAGACTCACTTCTCTGGTTGCTTGGTTGAGCGCTAAACTCCCTAACTCAATGAGAGATGCACTCTTATGTTTATCAATTGGTTGACTACGTCTAAGCAAAGCTTTTATGCGGGTTTCTAATAAACGACCCCGAACAGGTTTGGTGAGGTAATCATCGGCCCCCATTTCTAGACCCAAAATTTCGTCGATTTCTTCGTCTCGTGCGGTGAGCATTAAAATGGGAATGTTAGAGTGTTGACGCAGTTGTTTACATACTTCTAGTCCATCTAATGAAGGCAACATGCCATCAAGTACGACTAACTCTACATCACTTGTCTTCAAGGCATTCAGGGCTTGTTGCCCATCATGGTAAACAACAACATCATATTGCTTTGTGCTGAGGTAATCACAGATCCATTGAGCAAGCTCTAAGTCGTCTTCAACTAACGCCAACTTTGTCATTTTTTAGTCCTTAAAACATTCGCCAACGAACTGTTTTACTGATCCGATTTTTATATAACCAAGCGTATTTGATAGAGGTGCTCTGCAGTATCTTGTCACCTTCAAGTAAAGTAATGGATACAGGGTTATTGATAACCAATTCTTGTTCAAATTGACCTTGGTTTTGGTCATGCCAACATTGTAATGGTTGTTGGGCCATGGCGAGACAAAAGTCACCTTTAGTCGGGGTTTGCCACGATACCTTGAGATTGACATAACAGTCTTGACCCTTTTCTAAAGTGGTACATTGTTTTGGAGAAACATGTAGCTGTACCAGCGAGTTTTGTATTTCGTTGGCTTGCGCACTATGTGCACCAAGTAGTAGAGCGGTTAAAAATGCACTCTGTAGAGTAAGTGATTGAATGAATGTCATAGCTTACTCCTTAAAATACATAGCTAATGGATAGGCTAGAACTGGCAGCGTAGTCATTCAAATTGCTGTGATTTTTTAGGATGGTTTTGGTTTTAGTGCTATCCAAAATTGATTGGGCATATTGGGTATATGAAATATTGCCCTCGAACAGCCAGTTTTCAGCAAACGGTTTTCTAAAGCCCATTTTGTAGGTCAGGTTGGTGCCACCACTTGCTTCATAGGGGTCAAAATAGGCTGAGCCCTCCGGCACCCCGTAATAATAATCCAGCATGTTGGCGTTACGGTATTGCGCACCGAATGAGCCATAAAAGTTCCAGTTTTTGTACTGCCAATCTTTAGAGAGCCATAAAGATGCATATAGGCCATTTTTATATGTATCGGTATCTGCGTTGGGCGCAATAATGGCTTGCATGTTTAAACCGGCAATTTCACCAGATGCTCTTAAGCCAAGATAACGTGTGCTTTTTTTCCAGCCCAGTGCGCCATGGGCTGTCGACCACAACAAATCGAACTCCCAATCAGGGGTATTGAATAGGTTGTATCCAAGAGCAAAATTCGAATCAAACTCGTTTAATTTTCCTGGGGCCTCCACAAATAAGCCATTTTCAAAATAGTATGCACCATTTAGCGATAGTGAAAGGGTGTCATATTCTTTATAAAGACTGGCTCCCTCGGTAATCGAAAATTCAGCAGCCAGATAACCGCCACCTTGACGTTTGGCAAAATAATCAAACTCGTCATTTGTAGTGTCATCAGCATAAACAGAGACAGCACCTAACGAAGTGCAAATATATAAAAGTACAGATTTTAATTTCATAGCAATTTCTAGTTATTGGTTTATTTGCTAACAGCTTAGAAAGTTCTGGCGCAGGATACTGTACCGAGAATTTGCAACTTGTATCAAAGTGTATCGTACCACAAAACGAACCAGAGAAATAATGTGAAACGCATAGGTGATAATAGATAACGATACATTTTGATACATAGTGGTAGTATGGCTTACAACTATCAAGCCTGTTAACGCGTACAGTTTTCCCCAATGGCATCAATGATGAATAAAAGGAAAACAAATGAAAACGAAGTCAATATTACTTATGGCACCATTATTACTGTCAGTTGTACTGAGTGGCTGCGGTGGGAGTTTAAAAGCGAGCCCGAAAATTCCAGCAAAAACGCCTGAGCCAGTTAAAACACAGAACCCTGCGTTTGATTTTCAGCAATTACTTGAAGATACCGTCAAAACCGAAGTACCGGGGGTTGTGCTTTATATCAGCTCACCCACAGTGAACTTTTACGGTGCGGCAGGGGTTGCTGATAAACAAAGCAACACGCCAATGCAAGTGGATACCGTGATCCCCAATGGCAGTGCAGGTAAAAAACTCACCGCACTACTAGCCGCTACATTACATGAAGAAGGACGTTTAGATTTAGATGCCCCTATTTCAGACTACTTATCCGCAGAATTACTATCACATATTGAATACAGCAAGCGAATGACAACAAGGCAACTGCTTGCACACACCAGTGGCGTATTCGACTACCTGGAAGATAATAACGGTGAGTTTTATTTTGCTGTGTTAAATGAACCAAATAAGCAGATCACAGATGTTTTTGCACTGCAGTATGCGCTTGATAAGCCGGCTCACTTTAAACCTGGCGAAGGATGGAGATACTCAAATACGGGTTACATTCTCGCTGGGTTAGTCTTGGACTCTGTGCTTGGTGAGCATCATTCAATAGCGCTCCGTGATTATGTATTGGATCCACTAGGTTTGACATCAATGAGTTATGGTGCAGTAGAGCAGCCTTTAGGAGATATTGCATCCGGGTATTTCTTGATGGATGGAGCGCTTGAAAATACCTTGTCATTGTACAGTCATATTGGCGTTGCAGATGCGCCTATCGTCGGCAATGCAAAAGATATGGCTGAACTATTGCGCATGATTGTTGAAGGCGATGGCGTGAGTGAGCAAGTTCGCGAACACCTTATTGGCGAAGCCCATCTGGTCGATATGCAACAACCAAACAAACGCTATGGGATGGGCGTTATCGCTGAAAAATCAACAAATCAAACTGTGTATTATCATGGGGGAGATGAGCTAGGTTATGCGACGCGTGACTACTATTTTCCAAAATCGAAAACGGCCATTACGATGCTCTTTAATTGCAATTTGTATGAGCCGTGTGAAAAGGATTTTGACAAAATGCTCGATAAAGTGTTGTCACATTTTTTATAACAATAGTAAGAAATTTAAAAGCTTATATGTTATTTTGCACAAGCTAGCTTAGCTACACGCTAGCCTGTTTTTTTGAAAAAATAACCTATAGGGAAGTAAATGAATCGCTGGATTAACCTTTTTTTATTGCCACTGTTCACTTTATTCTGTTCATGTGTACAGGCAAACAACACAAACATTGATAAGGCAGCTTTTACAATACCCAGAAGTCATATCGTGGAGTTGCAAGACAGCCAAACACAGCATGTTTATCCGCTTTTCATTAAATTACCGCGCAGCTATCAAACAAACCCAACCAAGCGTTATCCTGTTATTTATTTAACTGACGCTTGGTATAGTTTTCAAATTGTATCCGGTGCAACACGTTTCCCAATGAATACCGGTAAAATGGCCGAAGCCATTATTGTAGGTGTGTCGTACTCTCAAGGGTCAAAAGGCAGTGAAAGCCGAGTGAGAGATTATACTCCGTACAAAGCAAACGACTGGAAGTTAGAAACAGGGCAAGCAAAGCAGCACCTGCGCTTTTTAGAGCAGCAAGTGTTTACCTATATGGATAAAAACTTTAGAACACTGCCTTCGCAGCGTACTTTTGTGGGTAACTCGTTAGGAGGGCTGTTTGGGGCTTATATTTTTGCCATAAAACCGAGTTTATTTAGTAGCTACGTGTTGGGCAGTCCATCCCTTTGGTATCAAAATAAAGCCATTTTAAATGACGTTGAAAAGCTCAGTATTAAGGGAGTAACGGGTCATACCAAGGTTTTTATTGCAGTTGGCGCACAAGAAACTAAAGCTAACATGGATAATGACATGGTGGGGGATGCGCAAGCTTTTTATGAGCTGCTACAGGGTAAGAAAATAAGCACTCTAGAAGCAAAATTACGGGTGATCCCAGAGGCAAATCATGAAACGGCATTCCCAACAACAGCCATACAAGGTTTGTATTGGATTTATAAAAATAATCAATAAGAAGTACAAGATGAAAAACAGCTCACTTATTTTTGGCTTACTTGGCGCGATGGCGTCATTTAACACTTTAGCTGCCACTATCCTCGATGCCATACCTGAGTCTGTATCGGCAAATGAGAAATTTGTTTTTTATTCCCATGGCTACATTGTGGAAGGAGATAACCCAAAGCCCGTGGAAACAAAAAATGGTTGGGGAGAGTATGATTTTCCTGCCGTAAAACAAGCGTTGGCAGATGACAGTTATACGCTAATCGCACACCATCGGGCTAAAAACACAGACCCTTTTGACTATGCTTATGAGCTAAATAAGCAAGTACGCACTTTGGTTAAAAAGGGCGTTAAACCAGAGCATATCACTTTGGTTGGATTCTCTCGCGGAGCATTTATTACCGGGCTGACTTCAGATAAATTATCTGATTTAGGCGTCAATACGGTGATTCTAGCAGGCTGCGGGCGCCTCGTTTGGAAAAAGCATACGGACATTAAAGTTTACGGTCATGTGCTGTCGATATACGAAAAGTCAGACAACGCGAAAAGCTGCGCGGCACTTGATAAAAAAAGTACGCAAACGTCTTCATTCGAAGAGATTGAAATCAATACAGGCCTCTCACATGGCGCGTTTTATCGCCCTTTAAAAGACTGGGTTGAGCCAGTGAAAGTATGGATAAAAACGCATTCAAATTAACGCGCGTTAGAGGTTTAAAGTTGGCATGGCAATGGGCCATGCCAACATCGATTAAGCCGTTTGTTTTTGCAACGGCTTTTGCACCTTGCTGAAAGTGTTGGGCGCTTTTATGCCAAATAGCCCACACAAAAGCGTGCTACGTTTGATAACTTCAAAGCTAAGTACACATGTGCTGATAGTGAGTATAATCACAATGGATGCCTCAATCGCGGGGTGTAGTTGCTGCGCCTTTAAAAACCAGGCAATCACGATGATCAAAGTTTGATGCAGCATGTAATACGGTAAAATGGCACGATTGGTATAACTAAAGATCTTACTTGGTTTGTTCAGGTAAAATCCCGCCATGCCGACCATAGAAAAAATCCATAGCCAGTGGTTGGTACTATGTACAACAGCATAAAATAGCTTTATGAAATCGTTGGAATCATAAAGGTTGGCGAGTGTTGACCAGATTCCATGGCGGTCGGCGATAATAAACGCATAACAGAGCAAGGCGATAGCGAGTATCGTTCTATGATGGGTGATCACACCCTGCCACCAGCTTTTTTGGAGTGCGAACATATAGCCGACGATAAACACTAAAAAGTACTTACCATGGTTATACCAATCATTGATGAGATCGTGCGTGGTAGGAAACGAAGTACGCAACAGCCACCAGACTAAGATAAGCATGGCAATACACGTTGCGATCATCGTTGGCAGCGGCACTTTAGCTACTGCTGTGAATTGTGCAACACGGCTAAGCAGCGGTTTGATCGCAATGGTCATGATGCAATATACCCAGACATAAGGTAAAAACCACAGGTGATTCCAAGTCAATAAGCCAATTGGACCGTGATGATCTCTAAGCAAATGGGTATTTGGGTTGATATACGCGAGCCAAAATTGCCAAAAGCCCGGCTCAATGAGGTTTTGACTGAGCGCCTCAAAATAAACTTGCGGGCTGACAATCACAAACATGCCAAACAGTAGCGGGATGAACAAACGCACGGTTTTGAGTTTAATGAGTGTGAGCGCGGTCAATTTATGCGCTGTTAACGCGAGCGCTAATCCTGAGATAAAAAATAGCAAAGACATGCGCCAAGGGTTGGTGAGTATCATCACATCTTGTAGCCATTCATAGGTGGTGGCGCTTTTTATATGCCAACCCCAGTCGGCGACATAATACATTGCGGTGTGATATAAAATAAGTACAGCAAATGCTAAAACGCGAAGTGCATCGATGTCGTAGCGTCGTTCATTGTGCATGCTCGTGACCTTGAATTAGAGTTTAATCGTGCGCAAAGCTTGGCAAATAACCCCCCCTTAAAATATAGCTAAGTGAATGATTGGTAGGCTTTTAGTGATAAGCGGTGGAATAGAGGGATAAACAAAGTGGAACTGAACCAGATTGATAAACATAAAGGCATAGTTATCTATGCAGCCGTCGCTTTATACCTGTTTATCAATAACGGAATTAACGCGCTATCTGTTTGGAGCGAACATACTCGTTCAGGTGAACCCAGTATTCAAATGTGGGAACCTTTTGCATGGGAATACACCAGTGCGGTGAGTTTTTTTATGATCGCGCCGCTCATGTTTGCCTTTTTTAAACGTGTACCACTTTGCTTTAATCACATAAAAAAACAACTGGTTTTGCATGTGTTGGCCAGTTTTGTGTTTACAGCGTTACATATCGGGTTAATGGTGGGTTTGCGAGAGGTGATCTATTTTCTGGCACAAAGCGATTACAACTTTGGCCCGTTCCCGAGAGAGTTTTGGTATGAGTACCGTAAAGATGCTTGGGGGTATGTGCTTTGGCTGGTGGTGTTTAATGTGGTCAGCGCTGGATATGCGAGGTTAAAAGGAGAGGCCAGCGAAATTGCGTTGAGCGAGGATGATGCGCAAAGTAATCAATCAGTACAAAAAGCACCAGAGCACTTTTTAGTGAAAAAGCTTGATAAAGAATTCCTGATTAAGGTGGCCGATATTGAATGGCTCGAGTCGGCGGGCAATTATGTCAATTTACATAGCCAAGGGCGTATTTACCCACTCAGGGCAACGCTTGGACAGCTCAGTGCACGTTTAGCTGAACAAGGGTTTAGCCGCGTTCATCGTAGTTACGCCATCAATCACCACGTCATTGATAATATCAGCTATCAACCCAGTGGTGATGGTGAAATTACCTTGAAAACAGGTAAAACACTCAGCTTATCTCGCCGTTATAAAGACGAGTTTAAAAAGCGCTTAAGTTGATATACTTCAGCTTAAGCGCTTGGTACGTGGTGGGCGCTTTTGTTTTAGGCAAGGAGCTGAATAAAATCGTCATTTGCCATCACGGGATGAAATTCGGTAATGGAATAGACTACGAGGCCGCTTTGAATAAACGGATCGCCATTGAGTACCTGTCTTAGCTCATCTTCATATGCATGCTGCGATAGAAGTATGCCACCTGTTCTTGGCTCTTTTCGCCCACCAAACATCAGTTTTTTATTTTTATATTGTGTCGCTAGGTAATCGCGATGCTGCTGGGTTAATTCTGGCGTGATTTTTTCTACATCCATAAATGTCATATCAACCAAAAACATAGTTTTCTCCTTTTGCTTATTTATGTATAGTGCTACTTAATTAGTAGCATGATGTGGCGGTACTTTACCGCTACTTTTTTAGAAGCGCAAGAGTTATGTCAACACCTTTACCTAAGAATCCAGTGCGAGGCTCATCCACTGGTGTCGCCATTATGGCTGTTTTTGACCTACTAGGTCGTAAATGGAATATGAGAATTTTATGGGAACTTAATGCGTCTGGACCCTTGAGCTTTAGAGCAATACAGGCCAAATGCGATGGTATGTCACCATCAGTACTCAATACGCGTATAAAACAACTCTCACAGGCTAAGCTGGTGGATAAACATGAAGATGGATACAAGTTAACCGAACTAGGTCGTACCTTAATGATCACACTAGACCCTTTGCGAGATTGGTCAAAACAGTGGGAACAAGCACTCAACGACAATTCATCGTCTAATTAACGGTAAAGTCGACGCTATGTGCCTTACGTGATTTTTTTTCTAGTCGTTTGCGTTCAGCTTTTTTAACGTGCTTGCTGATCCATTTGGTCAGCTTTTTCATGACCTCCGGTGGGAAATCATGACCCATGCCGAGCACAATTTTGAGTTTGGCCTTGCGTATTTGTTGCGCCGTTTTTTGTCCCGCAGAGAGCGGAAAAATTGGATCTGCACCCCCATGGATCACTAAGGTGGGGGCCTTGATTTTGCTGATCAAATGTTCTCGTCCGCCGCCGTGTGTTAATGCAACCAATTGGCGTTTGAAGCCATTTGGATTATGGGCGCGCTCGACATTGAGACGGGCTTGCTGTGTTAAGGCTCGTTCATCCTGTGGAAATTCGGGGCTGCCGATGAGTTGATTGAGTTTAACGAGGTAAGCAACAGCAGCCTCTTGGGAACTGGCTGTAGATTGTAAGCGCATCAGTTTAAACATCAGCTTTAAATTACCGGGAGATAAACCTGGGGGTGAAGACGAGGACATAATAGAAGTTAGACTGAGTACCTTTTTTTTATATTGTGCAGCGAGCCGCTGAGCTATCATGCCACCCATCGATGCGCCGACAAGATGTGCCTTTTTGATTTTGAGTGCCGCCATCAGCGCCAGCACGTCGTTACCCATATCATCAAGCGTGTAAGGAACGGTACCTGGCAGTTTTAAGCGTCTTTTTAGCCAAGTTGTTACGAGGCTTGGCTTACCATGGTGATCAAGCTGGCTAGATAAGCCCGTATCTCTGTTATCAAAGCGAATGACGCGAAAACCTTTATCCACTAAGCCATAATAAAATGAATCAGGCCAAACGGTCATTTGTGCGCCTAACCCCATAATTAAAATGATTGCAGGTGCTTGGGGAGCGCCTTCATCTTGATAGTTAATTGTAATGCCATCTTTTGTTTGGATCGTGGGCATAATAACGCGAGTCTTTGCCAGTTTCTCATCGTAGCAATAAGTATAGTCATGGCTGTGTGTAAGTTTGATAACAAGGCTTAAAAAGTCTTTGATATTTAGCGTTAAAAAACGATAGAAATTGCTTGCGTGTGACATTCCCTATCTACATAATGGCGCACCACCACTTGGTGGTAAATTGAACAGTTAATAGGACGCAATAAATGAGTAAAAAACGCATGGCACACGCACACCAGCGTGGCGAGATCAAAGACAATGCGCTAAAAGCGTTAGTCACAAGCCCCCTGTTTAAAACGAAAGTTGAAAAGGCGAGAAAAGGTAAGGGGAGTTTTAAACGTAACGCAAAACATAAAGGCCAAGAGCCTTACCTTAAGGCAGCATAAGCGCGCTTTAAGATAAGGTTTTTTTGCACTATGCTGCCACGGCTAGCTTGGTCGTAGTTGATTTGCCTGAAAAGTACTTTAATGACAGTAATGCGGCCATAAAGCTTAAGCTAAACAAAGCGCTAAATGTCATTCCGCCTATAGTAACCACGGCTAAACCGCGATAAATTTCAGCCCCTTCACCGGGGTTGAGCATCAAAGGTAGCATGCCAAAGATACTGGTACCCGTACTCATGTATATCGCACGCTTACGGCTGCTTAGCGCATCACTAATCGCGTCTCGCTGAGCCATACCCAAATTCATATTCGCTTGAAACTTGTTCGCCAGTAAAATGGCATTGTTGATCACCAAACCCATGAGAATGATAAAACCAATCATAGTGATCATATCGAGGTTTTGTGCATGATCAGGCATGGACGTATAGATAACTTAACGTTAAACTGACTTGCTCATGAAATGAATGTATCTAACTTGTTGAAATTTAAATTAAAAGTTGTATACGGGTAAGTGATTATTAGATTGCCGTTGATTGATACTCATAATTAATGACAAGCGTATGCTGCAAATCACGTTTCTGTTGGTAACAGGGAATGGAGGCTTCAACGCCAAGTTATCACCCAATGGACATTATTTAGCGACTACTTGTTTCCCATTCACTGTTGGCCAACAGCAATTTAGTGAAAGTGCAATGGCCTTAATTTTACTGAGAAAACGATAAATGAATGAATTAGCCACTATTTTTCAACAAGCGGTTAGTGGCTTTCAAGCAATGTCTGCTTGGGAGTATTTGGCTGCAGGGCTCTCGGTCGCATACATGCTGCTCGCGATGAAGCAGAGTGCTTGGTGCTGGGTTGCAGGCGGTATCAGTACTCTAATTTATACTTTGCTGTTTTTTAATGGCGCATTGCTCATGGAGTCATTACTGAATTTGTTTTATCTAGTGATGGCGGTATACGGTTGGTGGCAATGGCGACAAGGGGCTTTATTGGGAGAAAAACTCTCACTGGTTGAGCAAAGTTCATTACCGATAGCGAGCTGGCCGATCAAAAAACATATATGGTTAATTTGCAGCACCTTGGTTATGTCTATCTTAGTTGGCTACATTATGGATAACTATACCTATGCTGATTTTGCTTATTTAGACTCACTCACAACATGCTTTGGTATTGTGACTACCTATTTGCTGACTAAAAAAGTGTTAGAAAACTGGTTATATTGGGTTGTGATCGACGCCGTTTCTATTTACCTTTATGTTAATAAGGGGTACTTTCCAACCGTTGTTTTATTTGTTTTTTACACCGCGCTTGCCGCTGTTAATTTTGTTCAGTGGCGAGCAGCGTTACAGCAACAAACTGTGAGTATGAATAAGTAAAACTGGCTATTTTACAAGGAAATGAACTATGGACCATGTACAGGCGCATCAGTATTTAATCTCTAAACCCGAAGCTACAGTAAGCCAACCTTTTGGTGAAGGGGTCGACGTTTATAAAGTTAAAAATAAGATGTTTGCCACTTTAGCGCTTGGCGATAACATGGGGGGCAGTGATGCCAGTCATTGGCGTATGAATTTGAAGTGCGATCCAGACGAAGCGCAAGCGTTAAGAGATATTTTTCCTTCTGTGCTGCCGGGTTATCACATGAATAAGCGCCTGTGGAATACCGTGTTACTGGATGGTTCTATCCCCCGGGGCGAAATAGAACGTATGATTGATAATTCGTACTTACTCGTTGTGAAAAAAATGCCGAAAAAAGATCAGACTTCGCTTTTGTTGCATTTATCTAGTTAGGTAAGTCTAGTTAGGCCTGTCTAGTTCGATTAGGGTTATTCGCTCCACTGAGCACGACCCACTCTTAAGTCGCTCAGCTATTGCTGAGAAAAGTGTCTAACTTTTTAAACAGTTTGTTCATATCGACTGGCTTACCCAGCCAGTCATCAAAACCTTCTTGTTGATATTGGTTGATGTCATCGCTCATAATGCTCGCGGTCACAACGATAACTGGTGCTGATGCATCAAGTTTTTTGATTGAATGACACGCTTCAATCCCATCCATATTTGGCATATGAATATCCATCAAAACCAAATCAGGCTTATTCTTCACAAACTGTTCTACCGCGATTTGGCCATCCTTTGCATGAATGATTTGCGCCTTGGTTTGTTTGAGCATGGCACAAATTACCAGCCAGTTAATATCGTTATCTTCGGCGACTAGTATTTTCTTGCTGGACAGATCCGGCGCTGAGATATGCTCAGGTTGCTTGCTTGTTCGTTTACTCGTTAAATCTTTTTCTAGCGGTAATATTATTTGAACTTGAGTTCCTACCCCCACGGTACTTTGTATACTAATTGAGCCTTGCATCATCTCAATTAGGTTTTTAGTGATGGTCATACCCAGGCCCGTTCCTCCAAAACTTCTTGTAGTTGAGGTATCTGCTTGTTCAAAACGTTCGAATATGGTTTTAATGCACTTTTTAGTCATGCCTATACCCGTATCTTTCACCTCGATGATGGGCGTTTCTCCCCCGTCTAAGGATTGCAGAGACAGGCCTATCGTCACCTCGCCTTGCTGAGTGAATTTAATGGCATTGGAAACAAGATTAATAAGCACTTGCCGTATGCGAACAGGGTCACCAACCCAATAGTCATATACGTCCTTGTCTATACTGGTTTTTAATCTAATGTGTTTGTTGTCTGCAAGTGGTGTGAAATCTGAAACAACAATATCAATGACTTTTCGAAGAGATAATGGGATAGATTCGAGCTTGAGTTTACCCGCTTCCATTTTCGAAAAGTCGAGTATGTCGTTAATGATGGTCAATAATGAGCGAGCCGAAAATATTGATGCATCCAATAGTGACTTGCTATGAGGTTCACTGATCTGTTGTTCTAATAATTGCAATGAGCCTAAAATGCCATTCATAGGGGTGCGTATTTCATGGCTCATATTGGCTAAAAACTCACTTTTAGCATTACTAGCCTTTTCAGCCTTGCTTTTAGCCTTTTCCAAATGGGCGTGTAAGTTCACCGACTCGGTAATATCTAGAACAATAATCCAAATACTCTCACTGCCAGCGCTTTCTTTTGCATGTACGCCGTGCAGTAACACATCTTTGACTCTGCCTGATGCGGCACTCAGTTGTAATTTTAATTCGCCGAAGGTTTGGTTTATGGCGGTGTCCGCAATGACTTCGTCAAACTTACTGCGATCTTGTTGTGTGATAAAAGATGAGAGCTGTACGTGAGTGAGTTCGGAGTTATTGGCAGTCACTAATTGACAAAACGCCTCATTGGCGAGCTGGAAGTTGCCCTGTTTCGCATCTATTTTTACCACGCCTATCGGTGCCATTTCGATAAATTTGGCAAAGGAAGTGGCTAAAATATCATGCTCTTTCACGACCTTTTGGTTTATCTGTTTAATTTTTAAATTTTTGGCACCAAGTTCTGCGATCATATCCGCCAGTTTCGCTAAAAAGGCGAAATGTGCTTCAATTTCTGACTCAGTGTAAACGGGCACCCGTTTTATTGCATCGAGGTATTTCGCCTCGTCGAAGCCATACTCTAGGGCTCTTTGGCGAAACTCTTCAAGATCGGGTTGTTCAAAGAAAAATTGGCCCGTGAATAGGTTAGCAATATGCTGACCGTCAATGATGACGGGGGTGGCCACATCAACTAAACCATTTTTACAGCGATATACGTTGTATTTGTGTCCTGCGGCGAGTTGACCTGCAAGCGCTGTGTCACTCTCTAAACAATTGGCACAGGTTTTTTTATTCACCCGATGAAACTGAGTACAAGAGTCTTGCCAGTTGGTGGCAATAAGAACGTTGCCGCGCAAATCTAACAAAGCCGTTACCATGCCCGTTGCTTTGGAGTACATGTCTAAAAGCTCGTTTAATTTTGGAATATCGATAAGCTCTTCGACAAAGTAAGTGGGGGTTATCCTTAATTCTGGATCCAAGTAATTAATCATTATGCTTTGTTTTTTGGCAACTAAACCTAGTCAAAATATAGCTCAAAAAGTCCCGTTCGATACATCAAAGTGGCACCGTGAAGGAATTAATATTTTAGGGCGCCTGTTTAGATAGTTATGTTGTATAAACGTTGTTAATAACAGTGGACTCTGCAAAGATAAATTCAGTGGTACCAATGCACCTTAAGCCTAGATGTTGATAAAAGCCATTTGCTTCGTTTTCGCTCCAAGTGACAAGCCAAAATTGTGGACCAAACAGCGCTTTGTTCTCATTCAATAACGCTCGACCAATGCCTTGTCCCATAAAGTTTGGATGGATATAGAGCTTCTCTACTTCGTAACCATTAAGAGGGGTTTGATAATGTGAGTCCAGATTCACTTGGGTGAACCCACACAATGCACCATTTCGCTCGCAAATTAATATCTGTTGATTGGTTGATGCAAGATATTGTAAAAATGCCTTTTCTGAAAAATGTTCACGCGCGTACAAAGAATGTTCAGTATGGATACCTTCTTTAGCATAAGTGTTTAGCCAGACTTGAATACTCAGCATGGCTAAGCTAATGCAATCTTGCGGTTGTGCGGGGCGTATTAGCATAGTGAACGAACAGCTTTTTAAAATCCCATAATGTCGTTTTTTATCTTTTAAAAATACATATAAATCAAATGAATAAAAATTATTTCAAAAAAATCCCTTGAAAATATTTGAGTCGGTCCATAGATAGGAAAGTGAGGACGCCGACAGGGCCTCACCTAATTTAAGTTAATGTTTTATATGCTGTTTATTGGTTTTTAAAAGAGTGAACAGCATTTGTTATTGCTCTATGAGGATACAAATTATGCAAACAGTTGATCTATCTCCACTATATCGTTCTTTCATTGGTTTTGACCATTTAGCGTCACTAATGGATGCCGCTGCGCGCAGCGAAAAACAGCCTAGCTTCCCGCCGTACAATATTGAAGCCTTAGGCAAAGACAAATATCAAATTACCATGGCCGTTGCTGGTTTTTCTGAGCAAGAGTTGTCGCTACATTCAGAAGGCAATGCGTTGACGGTCAAAGGCGAAAAACAAAATAAAGAATCAAGTGAAGATAACAAACAGGCGCGTAAGTTTATCCATCAAGGAATCGCACAGCGCAACTTTGAAAGAAAATTCCAGCTTGGAGATCATGTAAAAGTGGTTGGTGCTGAACTTGAAAATGGGTTACTCCTTATTGATTTAGAACGCGAGATCCCAGAAGCACTGAAGCCACGTAAGATTGAGATTGGTGCGTCAAAATTACTTGAGAGCAAGTAAAAAAGTAAGTCCTTAGTTCATGTTGATTTTTACAAAGCCGCCTCTCTGGGTGGCTTTTTTGTCGTCTATTTTTGTATTTCGTGATTGGGCTAGTTAAGCACTTTAAGCTGCGTTAAATCGGTCACTTTTACAAAAGTTTGAAAATAGTACGTGTCAGTTCTCTCATGTTGGCAATAAAAATCAATTTTCATCTGTTGGGCTTCGCCAGTGACTTCAATCTGTTTGTTTATCAAAAAGTCCTTAGGTTCTTGCCCATACATTTCGATAAATTGGCGTTTAGCTTTAGGTGTTAGTTCGATGGTGATCGCGCGTCTATCTCTATAGTCGAGCTCGGTATTTAGATAAGTGTATCCGCGCCTTTGGCCTATCGCTTTGATAAAAAAGCTGAACTTTCCTTTAACTGCATTAGGCGCTGCGGCTTCAGTTTGTGCGATTAACGTCATTGTCGCGAGCGTGTTAGCGTCTATTTGTGTGTGAGACTGAGGTAACGAGCTGCAGGCACTTAATGTTAGGCTCGCGACTAACGTAAAAACTCTCATTGTTTTTGTCCATAAAAAAGGTAAATGGATTGAGCAATTTAGCATTATTTTATGGGCTTGTCTGAGCTTTTACTCCAATAACCCGCCAATAGTGAGCCACTGACATTATGCCAAATAGAAAATATTGTACCCGCGATGGCACTGGCGGGGGTGAAGAACTTCATCGCTAATGCAACGGCGAGTCCAGAATTTTGCATGCCAACTTCAAATGCGATGGTGCGGCATGTTTTCTCATCCTGCCTGAGTAATTTAGGGACAAGGTATCCCAGTAAGAGTCCAAGGGCATTGTGCAAAATCACAGCAACTAGCACACTCAAGCCCACCGATAATAATTTGTCATGACTCAGCGATACGATAATTGCGATGATCACTGTGATTGCAAACACAGATACTGTTGGTAAGTAATGGCTCACTTTACTAATTTGAGCGGCCATGAAAGTGTTTAATAGCAATCCCAGTCCTACGGGTAACAACACAATTTGCAGTAAGCTTTGTAGCATGGCCATTGTGTCTATATTCACGACTTGTCCTATGAAAAGCGTAGTGAGTAATGGTGTGAACAACACGCCTAACAAGGTGCTGATAGCCGTCATTGAAATAGATAGGGCGACATCGCCTTTAGCCAGGTAGCACATCACATTACTGGCTGTGCCACCAGCAACGGTGCCAACTAAAACCATGCCAATAAGTAACTCCTCATTGAATGACATCAGTTGAGAAAGTCCGAATGCAAGTAGCGGCATAACACTAAACTGAAGCGCTATACCAATTAGAATGGCTGTTTTGTTTTGCAATGCGCGTCGAAAGTCTTTTGCTGACAGCGTTAACCCCATAGACAACATAATGATCATAAGCAAAGGGATAATCGTGCTTTTCAAGGACACGAATAAGCTGGGTATCATCATGGCAACCACGCTTAAAGCGATTGCAAATGCAGGGAAGTATCTAACTATCAAAGACATAATATGGCGTTATTGGGGCAACAAGCCTCAGATAGTAGCGTGGGTGATAGCAAAATACCACCCATAAGCCCATCGAACAAAACGCTAAAAGCGATAGTTAAGGGAAAACCCTACTTGACGAGGGGGCGCTAAATAATACTCAGATACGCCAAACGCTGCGGTAAAATCATTGGCACCGATGACATGATATTTGTCGGTTAAATTGGTCACAAACAATGACGCCTTGAGTTGCTCTGTAATAGGGTAATCCGCATACAAGTTTATAAGAGATATATCACTTTGTTTTGCATGTTCATTATTGAACACATCATTGTATACATCGCTTCGATATGCCCAACTTAGCCTCGTAGTGAGTGTCTTTGCGTTGCTGAGTTGCCAGCTTTTTTTGATGCTAATTGCACTTGTCCATCGCGGTGTTTTGAGTAAGGTACTGTCGGTTGTTACTTCTGTGGCGGTGCCAACATCGGTAAATTCTGCATCCGTGTACGATACGCTCATCGATAAACTGGTGGCATGGGCAATCAAGGCTTCCAGTTCTAGTTCTGCACCTTGAGTTTTAGTTGTACCCACGTTATCAATAAAAATTTCAACACCTGAGTCTTCGCCCGACTCACCGCCTCTTAACTGCATATCTTTATGGTCAATCAAAAACGCCGTCGCGTTTAAACGTAGCTTGCTATCAAACCACTCAGAGCGCATACCCAATTCGTAAGAGGTCAAAAATTCGGGTTCAAAAGGACGTGCGGAAACGGGCGTATTGGCTACACCGTTGAAGCCACCTGATTTAAAACCTCGAGAGGCATTGGCATACCACATGGTGTCATCTGAGTATCGGTACTGTATACCCAACAGTGGAGAAAACACCCGCCAGCTCTTTTCTATCGGACCATCAGTACTCGCATCGGTTCTGTCTATGACTATTTTATCGGCAACATTTAAATGGGTGACAATCTGTTGCTTTTTATCTTCCCAAGTCAATCGGCCACCTAAAGTGAGGGTCCATTTTGGCGCAAACTGGTAATTTGCATGTGCAAAAATGGCCACGCTTTTATTATCTATCTCATTGTTAAAAGTGTTGTCTAAATCAAGGCCAATATTTAAAGGGTTGTTTGCTCCGCCAATGCTGGTTGGGTTTTCAAGTGGTGAGCCGTCAATTGGCCCCGGAATTGTTTCTAGCCCTAAATAGAGGTTTTCGAGGAAGACAAATCTAAAGTCATAATCGATGTGCTCGTCAATAGCGAATAGCCCCAGCAACCACTTAAAGCCATTTTTGTTATCACTAGATAGGTTAAACTCTTGGCTGAATTGTCGCTGTGATTGCTCGTCATGAGTGAAGCCAATATTAACGGGGTTATTATCAAAATCGCGCCCATATATGGCGCTCATATCACGATAACTTGTTATGGATTTTAAATGCATTGTATCGGATATATGCCATTCAACTGTGCCACGATAACCTATTTGATCTAAGCGATTCTCATTTTCTGCATTGGACGCATTGAGATAGGGATCAGCAAACGTTTGTAACTTCGGAATTGGCTCAATTGCGGGTGAATAGGTGGCTATAAAATTGAATAAAGCAATTAAGTCGGCATCGTCATTTTTTTTGCTTAAAACCGAAGGCGCACTGCCATTATTTTGCAGTTGACGATCAATACTCAATTCAACACTCAATTGATTAGAAGGTTTATAGCGCGCTTTGGCTAACAGGCTGAGTTCATCTTGCCCCCCTTCAGTTTCTCCATTGAGACGTTTTACAAACCCATCTCGGGTATGTTTTGCAATGGCGACACGAGTGGCCCAACTGTCATTGATAGGTGTGTTGGCAACCACCGATGCATCGAAACGATTGTATTCACCGGTTGTGAAACTGACTTTTGCAAGATGCTCATTGCTGACTTTATTGGTTAAGACGTTAATCGCGCCGCCGATCGAATTTTTACCATATAAAGTGCCTTGCGGACCTCTGAGTACTTCAATGCGTTCAATGTCTAAAAATTGCATGATAGAGCCGGCTGCGCGGGCATGATAAACACCATCAATGTATAAACCAACACTGGGGTCGGTGGTTGGGATAGGGTCGACCTGACCAACTCCGCGTATCGTGATCCCAGCACAGTGCGTACACCCTGAATTTTCTCCAACCGTGGTGATCTCAATATTGGGAATGAAATAGGACGCATCGACTAAGTTATCCAAACCACGTTGGTTGAGAAACTCATTTGACATAACTGACACAGAAATGGGGATGCTTTGTAAATCCTCCGATACTTTTCTAGCTTCAACTGTCACATTGAGTAACTCATTTAAATCGAGTGAAAACAAGTCAACGTCATTTCCTGCATAGGCAGGGGTTGTTAAAGTGAGCATTGCATAATGGCAAGCGCGTGCAAGCTTGTTTCGAAAATGCATTGTGTATCCGGTTTCTATATAGGTACCTTTTATACTTAGTATAGGCACATCAATATGTTATTTATGAGTTAACATGCATTTTTTGATACTGGCTGGGTGTCATGCCTGTTAACGCCTTGAATGCTTTATAAAAAGAGGAGCGGGTATTGAAACCAACGGACATGGCAATCTCTAACACCGTATTACTTTGTGTTAAAAGCTTTACTTTTGCCGCGTCAACTCGGGCTTTACTAATACACTCGAAAAATGACGTTTGAAGAGTTTGACTGAGTGTTTGGGACACATATTGGCTTGGTTCACCCAGATGCTTGGCGAGTTTATATAGTGTTAAGTCTGACTCTAAATAAAGGTGCTCTTCAACCAGCGCATGATGGATTTTTTGAGCAATGACTTGTGCATGGGCATCGGATAATGCTGAACGTTGGTAGCTCGGTGCTTGGTTGCTCAGCTCATTTTGCGAAGGCTCAGGCTCAAGTGCTTGTATCTCTTGGTAGGTGGTGACAAAGCCAGGTTGTTGCTTCATACCAAAGTAACTGAGCCACCAAATAGTAAACAAGATCAGACATTGCCCCCACTGAGCTTCTAGCAAAGGTATGGGTAACTCATCCAAAACGAGTGCTAGTACGGCCCAGAGCCAATTGACTATAAAAATGCTCGCTATCACTAACAGCCACCGCAATTGTTTACTGTGAATATCGCAAAATACCTGCTTGAGCATGAAATGATATTGTGCGCAGAGCTTAACGAGTTGATAGGTATAGATCACGGTTTGTACAAACCAGAAGGTGATAACCGCCATGATTGCTACGCTGATAAAAATAACTAAAGAAGAACTCGCAACTAAGTCATCAGTGAAAAACATGCTGTGAAGCGTATCGGATGGTGTTACAAGTATTGCGCCTGAAAGACTTAAAGACAATAGCGCGGGAACATAATGGATGAGGTGTTTGGGTTTAAACTTCCACGGAGAATTGGCAACCAAAGCGTTGCTGTATAGCCAAAGACTCGGTGCTAAAGTTAAAAAGCACGGCGCGAGTAAAGCAATATATATCAATGAATATTGCTCAAATAAGTTGAAAACTACGCCACCTATAGTGAGTACAGTTAAAGCCAATAAAAGTAAAAATAATGGAATGTAAAAGGCAGACTGGCGCAAGTGAGTAGCGAAAAAGAAACAGGAAAAAGCGCCAATACCTAAGGCAATACTCGAAAAAAGCAATTCCCACAGATTGTACATATAAATTCTCTTGTTTTTATTCTATTGATTTTTAAGCTTATTTATTTTTTATTTGTCCTAGTTACGTGGCGTGGACGATCAAAAATAACGCTAAGCTTAGCATGTGCCTAACTTGAACGGACAATTTAATTGGGAGTCAGCATGACACAATCTTGGGTACTTTATTTTCACATTCTAACTGGCACTATCGCGGTATTGGCAGGTTATATCGCATTATTTTCTAAAAAAGGTCAATCAAAGCATATCAAAGCGGGTAACTGGTATGTGGTTACTATGCTCTTAATGGCTATCTCGGGTGCTGTGGTTGCCTATCTCAAGCCGATGGATATCAGTGTGATCGCGGGTATTTTTAGCGGTTACTTGGTGGTATCTGGCGTGGCGGTGTTTAAGTATGCCAATGAACGAAAAAGCTCGCTGAACATTTTGCTCAGTTCACTTGCCTTAGTAACCGGATTGTATAGTTTGTACTGTGTTTACCTTGTCGCACAATCAGGAGAAGGTCACTACCAAGGTTTTGCTGCTGAACCTTACTGGATGTTTGCTGTTTTACCCTTATTGAGCTGTGTGTTTGACTTGAAATATATGCTGGCTGCCAACGTCTCTTACGCCAGTCGATTGACTCGTCATATCTGGCGTATGTGTTTTGCACTGTTTATTGCTGTTGGTTCTTTCGTTGGTCAAGGGTTGCAAAGTATGCCTGAGTCCGTCAAATCGTTCGTATTAGTGGAGTATGCTGATCTGATCATTTTGTTGATTATGTTGTATTGGATCATCCGTTCGCGTCGTGTGTTCCCTTGGCTAAAAAATAAGGTGACAGCTAATAGTTAGCTTATGGGGCAAAGCGGTTTTCAAGCTGCATTTGCTCCAGTTTATGAGCAAGCTCTAGGGCTAGTTTGGGGTGCAGTGCTTTATTGATATAAGTATGTAGCTTAATCTCAACCAACGGCGGCGTTAAGACCTGAATGTTTGGGTCAATATAGGGAAGCTCTTTTAACAAACGCCGCGCGGTCGATTGGCTGGTGATGGTAATATCGGCACGGCCCATACTAATAAGCTCAATGGCTTGCGTAAAATCATCAACCAGAATGACATCTTTAAATCGACTCTGGTTTTTGTCTAAAAATGCAGTGCCTCTTTCATAAGCGATGGTGAGATTTTTCATGCTGGGCCAACCGGCAACAACTAAATTGCTCCGACCAATAACGGATTGGTCGATCACGGCGATAGGCTGCTCTACTTTTTGTAAGTTAGGCAGTGTGCTCAGATCTAAGTCACTGACTCTAAACAATTCACCATCCACTTTGCCAGAATTTGCCCAGCTCAAGCTTCGTTTGTTGGGTAGGGTAATAATGGTTAGTTGATAGCCTAATTCGGCAAATGCCTGTGTGAGCACGGTTTGTGTTTTTATATACAGCGGCGTTCGGTGATCATTGGTGGTGCCCAAGGTGATGGGCGTAAGGGCGCTTGCTTTGCTGTAAGCCAAAGAATAATAGGAGAGAAAGCTTAATATGCAAATGAATAGTATGCGATTAAACAAGTGCAATAACTCGTCAAGCTCAATATTTCATACGTTTAAGTATAGGCTTGTTAGCGATGCATATGTGGCGATAAGGCATTTTAAGTTGAAACTGCATAAAGTGAGATTTAAGAATTGAAGAAACGGTAAAAAGAGTTTTAAAGGTTAACCCTGAAGCGTGAGAAATGCTTTCAGGGTTAACCCTTGGGTATCAATCTGCTTGCTTGACTGCAGCCACAATCGACACCTCTACGAGCAATTCGGGTCTTGCCATCGCAGCTTGAACACAGGCTCTTGCCGGTGCATGACCTTCAGGCACCCATGCATCCCAAACTGCATTCATATCAGCAAAGTACTTCATATCGCTGATATAAACGGTGGCACTCAATAAATGGTATCTATCACTGTTTGCCTGCGCGAGTAACTCATCTACCTTCGCGAGCATGGTTTGCGTTTGTTCGGTGATACCTTGAGTCGCATCGCTACAAACTTGTCCGCATAAGTAAATTGTATTGTTGTGGGTCACAATTCGACTCATTCGCTGATTTGTATGTTGGCGAGAAATTGTCATATTTTGCTCCTTAGTAAAACGGTGATTGTACACATAACACGGTCAATTTAGTTAGATAACAAATCCAAGTTAACCATTTTTTAACCTTTCGTATAATTATCTACTTAACCATTGCGTTATCCTGTTTGTTTATTTTTATTTGTTTTAACAAAATCAACGAGTTGCATTTTATTTTGGTTGTTTTTATTTTGTGTTTTGCAAATGTTAATTTTATGGTGTAGTTTGCTTTTTGAGTGCAATCTCACAGATCAAAGGAAACGATTATGACAACCATAAAAAGACGGATCGCCTTGTGTACAAGTTTACTGATGCTGGCTTGTAACGCTGTAGCGATAGAAAATACTCAAACTGCTCTCACAAGTAACAAAGTGACCGCATCAGATGAGGAGCCCAGTTTAGATGAAAAGCTAGCCAAACTGATTGAGCAGCATGGATTAACAGGAGATTTAACAACGGGTGCTGATATACCCTCTGTTGACGACCCCGAGGTCAAACTCGGTAAGCTGTTGTTTTTCTCAAAAGCCTTGAGCGGTAATAAAGATGTGGCGTGTGCTAGTTGCCACCACCCATATTTAGGTGGCGGTGATGGTTTGGCACTGCCGGTGGGTACGCTCGCCAAAGATCAAGATGTATTGGGTCCGGGTCGAGAAACCTCGACAGGACAATTCTACGTACCTAGAAACTCTCCAACTTTGTTCAATGCTTGGACCGAGAAACGCAGTTTATTCAGAGATGCGCGTGTCGAGTTTTTAGATTGGCTGGCGCCAGAAAAAGGGATCAGTACACCAGATGTGCCGTATCTTGAAGCGGACTCCAATGCTGGTGACAGTTTGCTTGCGGCACAAGCGCGTTTTCCCGTGGTGACGGGATCTGAAATGCGGGGCTTTGATTTCATGCCAGGGCAACCAAATGAAGCGGTACGTGCACACTTAGCTGCACGGTTCGGCAACTATGGTGCTGCGCAAGGGGAGTTATTCAAAAATAACTGGCGTGGATATTTTGAGCGCGTGTATGGCGCAGATACGCCTGAAGGCGAAGAAGTTGTAACCTATGCCAATATCAGTAAGGCGTTGGCAGCCTATCAGAAGTCGATGAACTTCACCAACAACCCTTGGTTTGCTTATGTACGCGGTGATAAATCAGCCATTAGTGAATCGCAAAAACGAGGAGCGTACTTGTATCTGTTCTTGCCACCGCCGCCGTCAGATGGGGGAGAGGCGCCAGAAGAAATACCAACCCAATGTATTGGTTGCCACAACACAGATAGTTTTACGCAAACCAAAGTATCTAACTATCATCGCCTAGCATTTCCACAAATTGGACCCGGTACTAACTCGGGTGAAACCAAGACCAACGACCTTGGTCGAATGCACCGCAACGGTAGTGAAGCTGACATTTTTAGCTTCCGCTCTGGCACGTTACTGAATATCGAAGTAACCGGGCCATATGGTCACGCGGGCAATTACGATACGCTCAGAGAGGTCATGGATCACTACAACGATTATCGCCCAGTGCTGCAAGACTACTTTGATAACAAAGGTTGGTGTAAGCAGGCTCAGTTTAAGCACCGTGCTGATTGTGAAAGCTTGTTTCCTGACGCAGAAATAAATACCGAAAAAGCGGCTGAGATCGTTGATTTTGAAATTCAAGATGGTGCACCCGTGCTCGTGCCGTTAGAGCTAGACGAGCAAGCGCTGACCGACTTGGTGAACTTTATGAAAGCACTCACCGATCCTTGTGTGAAAGACGCAGCTTGCTTGCAAGCTTGGTTACCGCAACCGCAAGAGGGTGACCCCGATGGTTTACAATTACGTGCTAAAAATGAGTTAGGCGCCCCGTTGTATTTACCGGCAAACTGCTTAGAAGGAGATACGGCAAGTTCTGGCGATACCTTAGCGTTGGATCAAGCAGCCTGTATTAGCGGTAAGAAGCAGTATTTCAAAGTACAGGTAGAGCAAGATAATACCACGCTATATTTTAGTACCCGTGGTGCTCAAGCGAGTACGCGTTTACTTTACAATGCCAAGACTTGGGCATCTCCTGAAAATGTGCAGGTAAGTTCTAAGTCTGTTAATGGTGAACAAGTATTAAAAGTGACGGTGAACAAAGGCACTCATTATTTGACAGTGTCAGATCCACATCATTATGAGTCAATGATGGTGGCAGCAAGCTATGAAAGTGCGTTACGAGAGCCTGGCGAAAAACCAAAACTTATCGAAAACGCTTGTATATCTTCCCCACCCATTGGGTACGGACAACTGTTCGATGAGCAAGCGGTGTGTATTGCGCCCGGAAATGCTAGCTTCTATGTCAAAATTGAACAGCCTAATAGCCAAATTGTGATCCGAACGGATCATGGATTGGGTAACACTGATATTTATGTTGGACCGTTTTGGCCAAGCCGTAATTTTTATGACTTTGCATCTCAAAATATCGGAAATCATGAATACTTAAGGCTCGATGGACTGGCACCAGGCTGGTACTTTATTTCTGCTATTGGCGATGGTAGTAATATTGGCACTTCTATAGAAGTAGAAATTAAGTAGCTATTTTCACTCAGATTTTAAAAAGCGAGCCAATAGCGGTTTAAGCTATTGGCTCCAAAGTCACTGGAAGCGACTTAGGGTTGGGTAATTATCCATTTAGCAGAGTCTTTTTCTGGCTTACCATGGCGATTGAGGTGAATACTATTGTCGCTGCTATCTAGCCAAAAGTACTGTTGCCAATGCGTATTTTTGATATTCCATACACCTCCTTGATAAATCAGTTGATAAGCAGCCTGGCGCGCTGAATCAACCAGCTTTGCATCGCCCGAACTGCGACTGCTATAGCTAAAAAATAACTCTGGATTATTTTTGCTACGTAAGTAAAAGCTATTATCTTCTGTTGGAACTTTAATAAACTCAGTTGCTTGTGGGTCGTCGGCAAAAAGCTTGGCATTATTATTCAAGCCTGATCCGCTGCTAACCGCCTGACCGTTTACAGCCGATTGGATGGTGATCACTTGTCCTTTGTCAGCGGGTTGAGCTGTCGGCTGCCAATCACTCGGTGGTGTTTTCCAAGTCAGTGATTTCCAACGCCAGTTGTAAGGCATATTCATGTGTGGGTCGAATAGATCTTGGTATCCCGATTGTGCCTCAATATTGTATAAGCACTGACGTCGATCAGATTCTAGTTGTGCGACGCGCTCTGATTGGCTGAGTGTTCCGACCTTCAACTCGCCCATACACTCGCTGAGCGTTTTACCAACCCCAGACTCGCCGGGTGCAAGTACGTAGGTATGATCGCGATGATTTTGTTGCTCATACCAGTGCAACATCGCTTGCTCGTCAAAAGATAACCAGTTGTTGACCAGCTGCTGTGCTTCTGATCGGGCGACACTTTCTCTTTGCGTAGGGTGTATTGCCATAGTGCGAATAAATGCGGCCCAAAGATCTTTACTGGCTTCTAGGGCAACCAGTGCAACGGGCTTCATGCTACTTGCTTTATAGCTATCCCAGCCAGCTTCTAAGCGGGTTGACTCGTTCCAAATGACATCACCACTGATGAAGTTCAATACATCTTTGGTATCGTGGCTATGCTGTTCCGCACCTTCTGAACATAAATAGGCTTTTACTTGCCACACCTTTTCGTAGTTGTCTGCGGGTAAACGTACTGTGTGCTCAGGGCTAAAAGAGTCTTGGAACAAATGTACGGCACGACCAAATAAAAAGTAGTTATGATCAACCTCTGTTAATGCAGAATAACCGCCGCCATCCCATACTTTAATACGTTTTTGTTCTGCCATCGCAGCATCGATGAAATGCTGGATGAAGCGTTGTTGTGCGCGCTGCGCCGCATCCACACCACCTTGACCTCCCACATCATCGTAGCGTCGCATGAAGTGATCTTGTTGCAGATCCGCAGGTTCTTGGGAGATGGCGCTAAAGCAATTAGGGCCAGTTGGGTCAACACTGGCATTGGAAACATTGAACCCAGCAATATCTACCCAGCGCTCGCCGACAATTGCTGCATAAACACGGTCAAATCTGGGTTGGTAAAGTTTATTACTATTTGCCTGTGCGCTGATCTTTTCAATTTCGCTGTAAGCACTGCTCAAATCAGTATTTTTCGCGAGCCCCTTTTGCCAAGTGATCCGAGGGTCGTTGGGGTCGGGGGCAATGATATGTTCAGCATCTAGTATTTCCAATGCCGCTGTGCGAGTGAGCCATTCGTGCCCCATAGGCATGACACCGCTGCCGCCAAGTTGGGTAAAGGCAAAGCTCGATGAGCTAGTTGTTAATGCAATGATTAGAGCAAGATTGCTTGCTTTCATAGGATCTCCCGTGTGTAACTTATTATTTTTATGAACATTCATCCTAGAATGTTTTATCGAAGAGACACTAAATCATTTTTATTAATATTACAAATTTTTTACTTTGAGTGGTTTTTTGTATCAAATTTACCTGTTTTGTATCTAGTTTTTCCTCACAGATAGCTCAGCACGAGATTGTTAGAGCGACGCTTTAATTCGGCATATTGCTTACAAGGGTAATAGAGCATTGCGATGAGTAAGATCCAAACCACGTAACTCAGCATCAGATTGGCTTGATAATTACTTGGTAAGTTGTTTGCGAAAAAGAGATTGAGTGGCTCACCATATTGCAACCAGGTGTAAAGATGTGCCCCGACATTAATAATCGGTACATGGACAACATAAAAGAATAGTGGCACCGATCCGAATACTTTAAGCCACAATAAGTGGCGGTAAAAAAAGTGATGTGCGCCTAAGCGTTCGAGTTGTGCGAGTAATACTAAACCTGGGCCTAAGGTCATACACACATACTGTAATGATGGCGGGTATTTATGGGTATTTAAGAATGACATAATTGATCCGATCCCATCATTTTGGATCTCAAATAGGCTGCTGTCACCATAAAAATTGGTGGCGCGTAATAGCATAAATAGCAAGGTGATAGCGATACCGAGCCGAGTTAAGAATTGAATGCGCTGTGGCTGCGACCACAGGTAAACATGTGCCGTGACATAACCAATAGACATCACGTAAAACCATGGCACGATTGGGTACGCGACATAGGATTGAATGTTCAACGAGGAGATCGTGAGCATGCCGGGTAAATGTAATACGGTCCATACCCCGCTCAGAGTGCCAAGTAGTGTCATCATCAACTGATCATCGAAGGCGTTGTGAAGTAGCAAAAATGGTACAGAGACAATTAAAATCCAAGTATTGCTGAGATAAATAAGTAATGACAGCAATATCATGGACCAGCCAATAGCCCACATAACCTGTAATATCAAAAGGTTGTAGCTTATTTGCCAACTAGGCGTGATGATCGCAATCTCAAGGATGATAAGCCATACACCCCGGCTAAAAAGAAAATTCCTGAGCTGCGTCTTGTCTCTGACTTTCTGGCCATACAAAAACGCGCTAACGCCCGTTAAAAAGATAAAGAGAGGTGCACAAAAATGGGTGATCCAGCGGGTAAAAAACCAACTCCAATCGGTTTGAGTGAGGTCGGTTGGCGAAAAACTAGTCGCGCTCCAAAATGCTCTGCTGTGGTCTAATGCCATTAAAATAATGATCAAACCGCGCAGAATGTCGATTGAGTCTAATCGTTTAGAATGATGACGAGTCACGTTTGCCATATTTACCCACTCTCAGTTTTTATTATTTGCTGTGTATTTAAGAGTGTAGGTAATGAGGTTTAAATGTAAATTTTTTGTTTAAATTTGAGTTTTTTAATTGGGGTGTGCCGCACTATTTTGTGCGATAAGCCACTCAAGTGCGGGTTGTTCACTAAAGAAGCTTTTTACATTGAGTTTGTGTTTGATGGCAAAGGTTTCAATCAAATCGCTTTTGAAATCAGCAGGGTCAACAATTCTGGCCAGTGTTAATGTTTTAAACATGCGTCGCACTTGCTTTAGCACTTTAAGCACATCGCTACTGTGGTATTCCAGCTTAAGTAAGGTCACATCAAGTAGTAACCGATTGATTTGTGTTGTTTTGGTAGTGTTGGCAATACACTCATACATGGTCACTATGTCTTGTGGATTGCAGCGGCCTTTGGCGATCACATGGATATAGCCAATTGTGTGGTGGATCTCCATCGTGTAAGAAAAGTCATCAAGCGCGTGATCTTTGTGCATACAAGCAGACCCAATTTTTTAAATATACTCTTATTTCTAGCAAACTCATTGCAAAGGAACAAGTTGTTAATGTGAACGAGTGATAAGAAAATAAACTCGAACAAACGAGAGAAACTTTGTTCCTCTTTTTCATATGCTTACCTGAGTTTTATGTCATTATTTATATAATATTCGTTAAATTTATATTGCGTTTTTGAAATTCGTTCGTTACGTTGTACCTGTATAGGGTTTTTGGAAAGCGGGGTATTGCTGCCAAAAACTTATCACGCAAGCATCTAATAAAGTGGTGCTATAACAATAATTAACAGCGACTTTGGATACAACATGAACAAACAATTTGCCTTGAGTGCGCTTGCACTCTCACTTTTGGCGGCCAGCAGCAATAGCGCGGTAGCAAGCGAAGAAAAAACGTATATTGTTAAGCGCAGTCATTTAATTCAACAGGGCCAGCATAGCGCAATGGCGCAACAAGTGGACAGTCTGTTTCAACTCAATAAGTTACAAACTCTCTCGTCAACGCTGGGTGCAGAAATTAGTACTGTTACTTTGAGTGCTGAGCAAGCGCAAATATTGCGTAACTCTGGGCAGTTTGAATACATCGAAGAAGATTTCGAATATCAACCATTTTCTACGGGGCAAGTCAGTCCTTATGGAATAGCGGAAGTTCAGGCAAATTTACTGTCTGACAGCAACGCTGATCTGCTAAAAGTATGTATCATCGACTCTGGATATGACTTAGGTCACCCGGATTTACCACAAAATGCCACGGGTTTTGCGGACGCCGAAGTGGGTGTTTGGTACCGAGATGGCAGCGGCCATGGTACACATGTTGCGGGTACCATTGCAGCGCTCAACAACACGCAAGGCGTGATTGGGGTTTTACCAAATGACAAAGTGGCAATTCATGCGGTTCGCGTATTCGATGATAACGGTAAAAAAGGGTATAACTCACGAATTGGCCGAGCGGTAGATAACTGTGTGTCAAATGGGGCCGATGTGATCAACATGAGTTTAGGCGGAGCTGGTAAGAGTCAATATTTAGAAGAACGCCTCAACGCAGCCTATGACAAAGGTGTTTTGCTTATTGCGGCTGCAGGTAATGATGGCGATGAGTCACTCAGCTATCCTGCAAGCTACGATAGTGTGATGTCGGTAGCAAACATTAACGCGCAACGAGAAAAATCAGAGTCATCTCAATATAATGCGCAGGTAGAGATCGCCGCGCCGGGCAGTGACGTTTTATCAACGGTACCTAGAGGTACTGGGGTGGTTGCTGGTGTGAGTGTTGCGGGGCAAACATTTGAAGCCAGCGGCATGACGCACTCTTTTGAAGGCAATGTTACTGCAACACTCAGTGACTGTGGTGATGGATTAGCGGTGTGCACAGCGCCTTCGAGTATTTGTTTGATTGAACGCGGTGGTGCATCGTTTGCAGAAAAAGCGAAAAACTGTCAATCAGGTGGTGGCGTCGCTGCACTTATTTACAACAATGTTGCCGCAGCATTTTCGGGCACCTTAGGTGACGACAACAGCGGTGTGACTATACCAGTGCTGGGCCTTTCGCAAGCGGATGGCCAACGTTTGAAAGCGTATCTTGGGCAGCAAATCAATGCGCAACTCGAAGCCATCTCTGACTATGACAAAAAGTCGGGGACTTCAATGGCAAGCCCTCATGTAGCGGGCGTTGCGGCACTTGTTTGGAGTCAGCATACGCAATGTTCCAACGTAGAAGTGCGTCAAGCCTTAACAGCAACAGCTATTGATTTGGGTGATGCGGGTCGCGACCACAAATTTGGTTATGGCTTGGTACAGGCTAAAGCGGCTTCTGACTATTTAGACGCAAAAGGGTGTGGTGGTGATACACAAAACCAATTGCCACAAGCTGCATTTACCGCATCTTGTGACGCGTTAAGTTGTACTTTTGACGCCAGAAACAGCACCGATCCTGATGGCCAAATTGTGAGTTACGAGTGGCAAGTTGAGGGCCAAGCCTACACAGGTCAGACAGTCACTCACCAGTTTGCACAATCGGGTAGTTATGCGGTTTCTCTCACTGTGACAGATAATGGTTCGGCGAGTGCGACTGCTGCAAAGACTGTGACAGTATCTGAAGGAAATACCGACAGTGGCTGTGATGGCTTAGAAGCATGGTCTGCATCTAAAACCTACTCAATTAAAGGTACTTTGGTGTCTTATCAAGGCAAAAAATATCGAAGTAATTGGTGGAATATCAATAAGAACCCAGCAGAGTATTCAAATGTTGGCAATGCTTGGCAAGTATGGACCGATTTGGGCGCTTGTAATTAACCTAAGCTGCGGATAATTAGCAAAACCATTAAGCAAACACTGAAAGGGCCTGAGTAAACTGGCCCTTTTAATTTTATTGTTTGAATATTTGCCCGTCTTTCATGACAAAGGTGACATTTTCCATCGTTGCAATATTGTCCAATGGATTGCCTTCTACTGCAACGATGTCTGCCAAGTAGCCTTCGGCAATTCTACCCAACTTAGGATGTTGCAAAAGGGTCGCGCTATCAATGGTTGCAGCTTGAATAGCTTGTAATGGTGTCATGCCAAACTCCACCATACGTGAAAATTGTTTGCCGTTATCGCCGTGAGGATAGATAGCTGCATCTGAACCAAAGACCATTTTCAAGCCCGCTTTTACTGCTTTTCGGAAGCTTTCGCGTTGCGCTGCAGAGACCTGACGTTCTTTGTTGAGGTTTTCTTCTGGCACACCATTGGCTTCACCAAACGCTAAGGTGTACTCGGTATTATAAATATCACAGGATAAAAAGGTACCATGTTGCTTGGCAAGCGCAATGGCTTCCTCATCCAAAAAACTACAATGTTCGATACTGTCAACACCCGCAAGAATCGCAGCTTTGATACCATTTGTACCGTGTGCATGCGCTGCGATGATCAGGCCTCGAAGGTGTGCTTCTTCGGCTGCAGCTCTCAGTTCTTGTTCGGTAAACTGCTGTGCACCGACTTTGGTCCCTTTGGAAAATACGCCTCCCGTCGCGCAGATTTTTATTGTATTGGCGCCATACTTGATGTTTTCACGCACTTTTGCACGCACTGCCCATGGGCCATCTGCAACCCCTTCGGCAACGGATTTTTTCTCTGGCGCACTGAAGTTGTCGTCGCAATGACCGCCAGTTATCGAGATCGAGTGTCCGGCACTGTAAATTCTTGGACCTTTTACTTCACCAGCGTCAATGGCATCTCTAGCTGCAATAACGCTGTATCCTGGCGCGCCTAAATTACGCACGGTTGTAAAGCCAGCCATCAGCGTTGTCTGGGCATTTTTAACCGCTTTAATGGTTTTTCTGGGAATTGAATAATTTTTAGCGGCTAAAAAGTTGTCGGTTGGATCGCTGGTGAGATGCACATGCATATCCATCAAGCCGGGAAGTAGCGTTTTTCCTGAAAGATTAATGACTTTTGCATCGCTTGGGATGGTCATCTGTCCCTGTTTGGTTATTTTAACAATGTGATTGTTTTTAATGACAACGCTTGGGTTGGAAATACGTTTACCAGTTTCTACATCTATATATGCGCTGGCGTTGAGCACGGTCATTTGCGCTTGTGCATGGGCGGCGTTTAACAGCAAAGTTGCACATGATGTTAAGAGTATTTTTTTCATTGTTTTTCATTCTTAGTTTTTACATCGGATTGCTCAGTATAGGAGAGCAATTAGTCACCGTGACAAAGTTGCGACAAAGCTCAAGTAACATGCGCTTAGCTGCCTGATACCTGTTGTGGGTATTTGGCCATCTCTTTATCAAATAATGCTGTGACTCTTTCGAGTTCAGAGTCTATATCACCGGTGATATATATTGCATTCATGATAATGAACCGCTTGCTGCGATAATCTAGCGCCATAGGCACAATGGGCACTTGGGCCGATTTTGCGATATGCAAAAAGCCAGTTTTCCATTTCGCTGTTTTTTTACGGGTTCCCTCAGGCGCAATGCCTAAGATCAGCGCTTCTTGGCTGGTAAATACCTGACTGATTTGGCCAACCATACCGTGCGCATGGCTACGCTCGACGGGGATCCCCCCCCACTTTTTTAGCAGCCAACCAACAGGACCAACAAAAATGCTGTGCTTACCCAGAAACTTGATTTCAATATCTAGACTGAGTTTGACGGCGATGGCGATAAAAAAATCCCAATTTGATGTATGCGGGGCAACTGCCGCGACAAATTTACGATGCTCTGGAAAGTGTCCTTGGACTTGCCAGCCCAACAATCTAAGTAGGGCATTGCCAATGGTTCTCCCTAAAAAACTGTTTGTTCGAGGGATTTGTTTTGGGATGTTCGTCATGTTTGTATTCTTATTTTAATCGTCATTGGACAGAGTATATGGAGTGAGATTGCAAATGCTACTTTACATATCAACATGTTGCATGCCCAAGATAACATTAGCAACATTCATCAAGTATACATCTTCGAGCAGACCGATCACGTCATTCCAGCGCGGATTGTACTCATTGTTTTCCCAACGTCTTAAAGTACGCTCTTCAATGCCGTAGCTTGCGGCGGACTCCGCTTGTGTGTAGCCACGGCATTTACGCGCAAATTTTAAAATATCAGACCCTTTAGGCGTACGACATGATTGAATATCAACTTTTGACAGCATAATTTATAATTTCCTTCATTTATTACGCAATTTTTCGATTGTTCAGTGAAAAGTTACATTATCTGATGTACAATGCATCGATAAATACGCGCTTGCGGAGACATACATGGATTTCTCAACTGCATGGGTGCGTATTAAATTGAATTTTAGATCTAAAAATTACGCATTTCAAATGTTATTTTTACTTTTACACCATTTTTTGATCTGGTTGGTGTCTAAGAGCGCGGAATTTTTTACTCTCTAATATGAAGGGATAATTGATATGTCTGATAATTTAAACAATAGCGCAGATGGCGCAGACTCTGGTTCAACATCATTTTCTACGCGCGTTGAGCAGGCCATTAAACCAGACAGCATTCGTACATTTGCGTCGAAAATTGGTGTTTCTGAAGGTACTCTGCGTAGAATTTTAAAGGGTGAAGATCCCAAACTGAGTGTGATTGAACGGATCGCAGAGCAAGCGGGTGTTGATTTTATGTGGCTAGTTAAGGGCATGGGTGAAGCACAAACTCAAGGCACTTCTCCATTATTAAGCCAGCGCGTCGTCAGCGTCGATGAGTTTGAAGAAGAGTTTATTTTGGTCCCTGGCTATCATATTTCAGTGAGTACAGGACACGGCGCATTTAATGATGCGGCACGTATCGAACGGCATCTGGCGTTCAGGAAAAAATGGATAGACTATAAAGGACTAGATAAAAGCCAGTTGGCTGTGGTGTTTGCAAAGGGTGACTCTATGGAGCCAACCATTCATAACAATAATACTATTTTAGTGGATCTATCCGATAAAAAGCTCAGCGAAGGTTTGATCTATGTTGTTCGTTTAGGAGAAGAACTCTATGCCAAGCGATTACAGCAGTATCTTGATGGTTCGGTAAGACTGATCAGTGACAATAAAGAGTATGTTGATCAACATGTTCAACCACATGAATTAGAGCAACTTGAAATCATTGGTAAGGTGGTGTGGATAGGAAAGGATCTGGCATAAAACGGTGTATCATAATGATACACCGTGGTGTTACTGGGGATTATAAATGAACGATGCTATCGACATTGCCATCTGGATCACCGTTAGCTTTACCGTCAGTGCTAGGGTTGCCGTTGCTCATCATGATCACAGCACAAGCTGCTGGCGATGCCATTGATGTGCCCGACATCGTGGTTGTGCCACCACCGCTGCGTGTTGACAGAATGCTTACACCTGGTGCCGCGTAATCAACTGGCGGGTTGCCATAGTTTGAGAAGCTAGCAAAATTGTCGTTAGAGTCTGTAGCTGAAATGGTAAATACGCGATTATGTGATGCACTCGCTGGAGATACATTGCTTGCATGTTGACTTTCGTTACCTGCCGCCACGACAAAAAATGCCCCCGATTGCTGTGCTGCATTTTCTACAGCATCATTTAGCTCCTGATTAAAGCCTCCCCCTAAGCTCATATTCGCACAATCACCAGAACTTGCATTCGCAGCAACATGATCAATACCGGCTAATACGCCAGACCAGCTGCCAGAGCCACGTGAATCGAGTACTTTAACGGGTACCACTGTGGCGCCAGCGGCAACACCCACAACATCAATGCCGTTATCTATCGCGGCAATTGTGCCCGCAACATGTGTACCGTGACCATTCTTATCATCCATGCCAGCATTACGACCTTTTGTAAATGCTGAAAAACCTTTGCTCGCGTCGACATTTAAGTCGGCGTGATCAAGGTCAATACCCGTATCAATAACCCACGCAGTATGATTGCTGCCATCAACAGGGCCGCCCACACGCGTTACACTCCATGGCGTTTGCTGCGCTGCACTGATATTAACATCTGGTTTTGCCTGAATGTTTGCAGGGTTTGCATACACTTTACCATCAGGTGTAAAGCGCATTACATCGCCACTGTCGGCAAATAATGCTTTTGCCTTGTCACAACTCATGTTCACAGCCATACCTTTGATGCTGTTTTTATAAATGTGTTTGGCTTGCGCATTGGCTTTTGCCACCATGCCTCGTGCTTTTCCTTCCACATCAAACTTTGAGATACCGTCATTGAAACGCACGATACAGGTATTTGCGATTTCGATATCCGCAGCTGCACCTTGGAAACTTGCATCTTGAGCAAATGAAGTTGTGCTAGACATAGCAAAAGCGATAGACAAAGTTAGAAGAGATTTTTTCATCATGTTGTTCCTATTTATAATTATTAGATTTTTTAACCTTTGTTAAAGGCTGTTTACAAATTTAGACATAATTTAACAGTTGTCAAAGTTGAAATGATAAAAAATTCATATTTCCCCTTCTGGGTGCATAAATGAGTTTTGTTATGGTTTGATTTGGTAATTTAATTCTATTTGCAGATCTTGTTAGGTATAAATATGCGGTTTGAGTGGTTTTTTACCCATGCGTAATTCGGTGATAATTTACTTTTACTGTATGCCAATTTTTCTGCTTAACTGAAAAAGAGTACGGCGCATAATCTAAAGGAAACATTGATGAATAGTGACTTTTACTGTGAGCAAGCGTTGAGTGGTAAAACGCCAATCGATATTGTTTATGAGTGTGAAAACGTGCTGGCATTTCATCATACTCAACCATTTTGGCCCGTACATATTGTTGTCATTCCAAAGCAACACATTCCCTCTCTGACCAATCTTGGGGAAGGCACAGCAGAGCAGTTGCATCAAGTACTCGAGATAGTGCGCATTGTGGCTCAGGATGTAGAAAAGCGTTTTGGGGCCTGTCGTGTTTTAACTAACTTGGGTGATTATCAAGATTCAAAGCATCTGCATTTTCACATCAATTATGGTGAACCAATTGGCACACCATAAATTTACTCATACATACGCAACTACAGTATCTGCCGCTCTGTGCTGGTGATAGGGGTTTCATTAATGCTGGCGTCTCGAGTGTGCATCAAGCCCTGCGCATCAAACTGCCAATGCTCATTGCCATACGCTCGATACCATTGGCCCGCCTCATCTTGATATTCATACTGAAAATGAACGGCAATGCGATCATCACTGAAGGTAAATAATTCTTTTCTCAGTTTGTAATTGTGCTCTTTTCGCCATTTCTGGGCTAAAAAGGATTCGATTTGTTCTCGTCCCTGAATAAATGCACCGCGATTTCGCCATTTAGAATCAATGGTATAGGCAAGTGCAACTTCACTGGGCTCTTTACGGTTCCATAAATCTTCTGCTCTTTTGACTTTTGCCAGTGCGGTTTCAAGCGTGAACGGGGGGATGAGTGGTTGTGTCATCAGTTTCTCCATAGTATACAGATTGGTTTACCTTTAAATGTATACAGATCTGTTTCCTTTCACAACTGTTTTTTATGTTGAGTTTCTGAAAAGGACGTTGGATAATCTAATTTGATACTAAACTTATCTGTTTACCTTAATAGGGAGAGGTTATGCCCGCGGTTTCCAAGCGAGCGCATTTGATTGCGCATGCCTTAGAGCTGTTTTATCGCCATGGCTTTCATGCAACTGGTATCGACTTGATCATCGCCACTGCCAAGGTGTCAAAAAAAACACTTTATAACCACTTTGAATCGAAAGATGCATTGATAGCGGCGGTTTTAGAGAAGCGTGATAATGACTTTTTTGATTTTCTAACGAGCGGTGCAGTGGCTAACAGTGAATACCCTAAAATGCAGCTCATCGGTTTATTTGATGTTTTAGACGAATGGTTTAACCAAGACAATTTTCTTGGCTGTATGTTCATTAACGCCGCTGGTGAATTTTCTCAATTTGAGCATCCTTGCCATCAATTGTGTGCAGCGCACAAGCAACGAATTGCCAATTGGGTATTGAGTTTGTGTGAACGCGCTAAGCTTATTTCACCCGACGTTTTAACCAAGCAACTGATGTTGTTGATGGAAGGCGCGATTGTGGATGCCCATGTAAATGGCAACAAAAAAGCGGCGAATGACGCCAAAACGGTTGCTAAGTTGCTGGTAAATATTCATAACCAGCATTGAGTCGAGCGTTATGGCGCTTGTACGGTAAAGAAGATGTTGCTAACTTGAAGCCTCGTTAATTTGTAGCTGAAGAATAATAATGAAAAAATCGCTTTTGACCTTATCTTTGATCAGTACTTTTTTTGCTAATGCATCATCATTAGACAGCAGTGTTATGGCTGATATGCCTTCGCTCGAAAGCTTGTATCTACACTTGCACCAAAATCCTGAACTGTCGTATCAGGAAAAAAACACCGCGTCGCGTCTTGCTAAAGAATTGAAAGCGTTTGGTTTTGAAGTAACAGAGCACGTGGGTGGCCACGGAGTTGTGGGTTTGTTAAAAAATGGCGATGGGCCAACTGTTATGATCCGTGCCGACACGGATGGTTTGCCAATCATCGAGCAAACCGGTAAAGCTTATGCGTCAAAGGTTAAAACGTTGGATAAAAACAACAACGAAGTGGGCGTGATGCATGGCTGTGGTCATGATATTCATATGACCAGTTTCATTGGTACGGCTAAACAACTCGCAGCGCAAAAAGATAACTGGCAGGGTACTTTGATGATGGTGGCGCAACCCGCCGAAGAAGTAGGCGCGGGGGCGAAAGCCATGTTGAAGGATGGCCTGTTTAGCAAGTTTGCTAAGCCTGATCATGTATTGGGCTTGCACGTGAGTGCATCGGTGCCTGCCGGTAAAGTTGCCATTGCACCAGGCTATGCATTGGCCAACGTCGACTCGGTTGATATCACCGTCAAAGGTAAAGGCGGACATGGCGCGTATCCACATACGACGGTTGACCCCGTGGTATTGGCGTCGCGTATTGTCTTGGCATTGCAAACGATAACCAGCCGTGAAATTTCGCCGCTGCAGCCATCGGTGATCACAGTCGGTTCAATTCATGGAGGTTCCAAGCACAACATCATTTCTAACGAAGTGAAGCTGCAACTAACCTTACGTTCTTACGACCCGAAAGTCAGAGCACAACAAATTGCGACTCTCGACCGTCTTACCAAGGGTATAGCGCTCAGTGCGGGTTTGCCTGAAGAATTAGCGCCTGTGGTGTATGTGCATGAAGAGGAAACTATTCCTTCAACTTTCAACGATCCCAATCTCGCTGAACAGGTAACCCAGTCAATCAAGAAAGAGTTGGGTGAAAACAACGTCTGGCAGTCGGAGCCAGTTATGGCGGGTGAAGACTTTGGTTTGTATGGTTTAACGGATGAAGACGTGCCTATCACTATTTTCTGGTTAGGTGGGGTTGAGCCTAATTTGTATCAACAAGCACAAGACAATGGGGATACACTGCCATCGTTGCATTCAAGCAAATTTGCACCGGACTATCCTAAAGCTATTCATACCGGCGTCAGAGCGATGACCACCAGTGCATTGGGGTTGTTTAATCAGTAACCTCAGCTGAGGTTGAGTAAGCTTAAAAGGCACAGTGCAAAGTCGTTTGTGTATGAATTTTGCTTATTGTAATGTCTTAACTTCACAAAAGGACTTTGATAATGCAAGTAGCTAACGTCTTAGGCATGTTTAACCGTTATGGTAGTGCTAAATTGTCTCACCAAGAAGGCAATACTTTGCCTTCTGAGCCTTCCGCTGTTCAAAGCAGTCGTCGAGCGATTGATATGCGTAACATTGGCCTTGATGAGCTAAATGCATTGATCCGTGAAACGGGCGATGACAGTTTGCTTTTTCGGCTGCCTGTCGACCATTTTGTACTCGAAAACGGGGAACTAAAGGGTAAATCAAGCGGTAATTTTTTAGCACAAATTGAACAAGAAATTGCGTTTGAACGCGCCCGTGGAGCGGATACCGCAAAACTGGAACATTTCTTAGAGCGACTCAATCACTATCAAGGGTACCAATTGGCGCCCCAAATCAATGCGAAAGCGTAACGTTTGCAGCAATATTATTTAATCCAATGCGGCTGGTTAAAACGGCACTGGAGCCTCGAAAGTCATTAACTGCTCAGTTATTGGATGGCTTATTTGCAGCATTTCGGCATGCAGTTGCAAACGGGAAGCCGCAGCTAGCGCTTCGTCTTTGGCGTATAGTCTGTCGCCCAAAATCACATGGCCTAAAGACAGCATGTGTACGCGCAATTGGTGTGAACGGCCGGTGATTGGCGTAAGCTTAACGCGCGTTGCTTTGTCCTCGTAATTGAGTACCTCAAAGTGGGTAAGTGAAGGTTTACCCGTTTCATGGCATACCATTTGTTTAGGTCGGTTTGGCCAATCGCAAATGAGGGGTAAATCGACAGACCCGGTTGGCTGTTCAAGCTTGCCAAAAACTCGGGCAATATAGTGCTTGTGCGTTAATCTGTCTTGAAATTGAATACTCAAAAATCGATGGGCTTCTTTGTTCATAGCAAGACACAGGACGCCTGAGGTGGCCATATCTAGACGGTGCACAATACGCGCGGTTGGAAATACAGTATTGACTCGACTGATCGCGCTGTCTGCATGTTTGGGGTCTTTACCAGGCACCGTGAGCAAGCCACTTGGTTTATTGATCACTAGCATGTGGTCGTCTTGATACAAAATCTCTAGATAGGGGTCGCGCGGTGGCGCATAATTTAACAGCACAATAAAGCCCTTTGAATCGCTCAGCGCGCTATTTTAACGGGGTTTTATGTATTAGCAAATAATGGCAGTTAAGAAAGCGCCGTATGCCAGTGATTGGCATACGGCTCAAGAGGTATGATTACTCGTGTGTGACCACAATTAAACGAATTGCATCAAGCTTTAATTGCGCCTTGGCGATGTGGCTAGTCAGTGCTTCTCTTTGTTTATCAAATACTTTGATTTCTTCATCACGAATGTTTGGGTTGATGGCTTTGAGCGCGGTTAAGCGGCTTTGCTCATCGTCCATGACATTCAGCATCTTTTGCTGAGCTTGCGTTTGAATGCTATCCAATTCGCTTGAAGCCAGTTCGTTGGCTTTGGCGATTAACGGATGAATTGCGCTTTGTAAAGCATTGGCTAGTTTACTCGCCGTTTGACGACCTACTGCCGATAACTGATTGTTAAACGCATCGAACGCCACATTAGCTGCTAAGTTGTTACCTGCTTTATCCATTAAAATGCGGATAGGTGTAGGTGGTAAGAAACGACCTAGCTGCAGTGCTTTTGGTGCTGACGCTTCGGCGATAAAAATCAATTCAACGAAGAAGGTACCTGCGGGTAGCTTTTTGTTTTTCAGCAGGGCAACAGAAGCGCTACCAAAATCATCATCGCAGATCATATCCATGGTACCTTGCACCATAGGGTGATCCCAGCTGATGAAATGCGCATCTTCTTGAGACAAGGCCGTCGCACGGTCAAAAGTCACGGTAATGCCATCGTCTTTTAAACAAGGGAATGACGGGTTTAGCATGTGCTCAGTCGGCTTTAAGATAATGGTGTTTTCGCCTTTATCTTCTTGCGATACGCCAAAAATATCAAAGGCATTGATCATGTATGCAGGTAGCACCACGTCATCATCAAGCTGCTCAATTTCAGCAACCAGCTTTTGTGCTTTACCTTGGCCGCTTGAGTGTAACTCTAACAAGCGATCTCGGCCTTGCTCCATTTGCGAGCGTAGCACACGGTTTTGCTTAGCCACTTGTTCTAGTAGCGGGTCTAGGCTCTCTTCGTCGCAATTGTGCTCACCAATGAATTCTAACAACTCTTCTGAGAACTCTTTATAAAGCAATTGGCCCGTCGTGCTGGTGCTTTCAAACGCATCTAAGCCTTCTTGGTACCAGCGCAGTAAAACTTCTTGTGCGGTATTTTCAAAATATGGCACGTGAATATTCACATCAAATTTTTGCCCGATACGGTCAAGACGACCTATACGTTGCTCGAGTAGGTCAGGGTTGAGTGGTAAATCAAACAAAACTAAGTGATGCGAGAATTGGAAGTTACGTCCCTCTGAACCAATTTCAGAACATAGCAAGACTTGTGCGCTGTCGTATTCATCGGCAAAAAACGCCGCTGCGCGGTCACGTTCAACAATTGACATGCCTTCGTGGAATACCGCGGCTTTAATGGCTTCACGCTCACGCAATACTTGTTCAAGACTGATGGCGGTTTGTGCTTCAGCACAGATCAACAGTACTTTTTCGTGTTTTAATGTTTTAAGCGTGTCGATTAGCCAATTTACACGTGGGTCGAACGTTGCCCAGCTACTACCAGCCCCTTCAAATTCTTGGAAGATTTTTTCAGGGAATAACGCGCGTAATGCGGATTTTTCTGCACTTTGGATACCGGCCATACTGCCAAGTACCGACATCGCAGTTTTGTATTGTTTTGGTAATTCAACCGGGTAGCTGTGTAATTTACGGCTAGGGTAGCCCTCAATGCCGCTGCGGCTGTTGCGGAACAAGATACGCCCTGTCCCGTGACGGTCTAGCAGCATAGATAAGATTTCTTGTTTGGCAGCATCGTCACCTGACTGTGCTTGCTTTAACAACGCAGAAATGTCGGTTTCTTTTAGCAGCTGTGTAATGGTGGCTTCGCCTTTGTCGTCTAACGCGCCATCTTGCAGTAACTGGTTAGCGGCATCGGCCACTTCTTTGTAATGACTTTCTTCTTCGACAAATTTGTCATAGTCGTAGAATCTGTCAGGGTCTAGCAGCTGTAAGCGCGCAAAGTGGCTGTAGTGACCAAGTTGATCTGGAGTTGCTGTGAGCAAGATTAAGCCCGGAATGTCTTGGCTTAGCTCAGCCATGCGCATGTATTCAGTACTAGGCTTGTCTTTAGTCACCGTTAAGTGATGTGCTTCGTCGATGACTAGTAGATCCCAATCAGCCAATGTTGCTTGTTCAAACCAGCGGCGCTTTTTAGTAATAAATTCAAGACTGACTAAAACCAGTTGCTCGGTTTCAAACACATTTGGAGAGTCAGCAAAAGCTTCGTCGCAACGTTCTTCATCAAAAATAGAAAAGCGTAAGTTGAAACGACGTAGCATTTCAACAAGCCACTGGTGTTGTAGGTTCTCAGGCACAACAATCAACACACGGTTGGCGCGACCCGTTAAGATCTGCTGGTGTAAAATCATACCCGCTTCAATGGTTTTACCTAAACCCACTTCATCCGATAACAAAACACGCGGTGCAAAACGCTTACCGACTTCATCGGCGATATACAATTGGTGCGGAATAAGGCTGGCACGTTGTCCTACAACCCCTTTCAAATGTGACTGCTGACGATTGAATTGGTGCTGCCATGTTTGGTAACGCAACGTGTAACGGTCAAAACGGTCCACTTGGCCCGCAAAAAGTCTATCTTGCGGTTTGTTGAACTTGATGAAGTGATCAAGAAACATTTCTTTTAACGTGGTTTTTTCTTGTGTATCTAGACGAGTGCCATGGTAACAAAGTAGGTCGCCCTGTTGTTCAACCGTCTCTACTTGAAGTTCCCATTCTTCAACGTGACGAATGATATCTCCTGGATTGAATACAACACGAGTTACTGGCGCTTCTTGCATTGAATAAACTCGGTTTTCTCCACTGGCGGGGAACAATATAGTAACTTGGCGGCCTTCAATAGCCACGATGGTACCCAATCCTAAATCTGATTCAGTATCACTGATCCAGCGTTGACCTAAAGAAAAGTTCATGTTTGTCTCGTCTAAGCAGAAAAAGGCGGCTATGTTACCCGTTCACATGGCGTTGTTCAATCTTGTTTATTGACGTTGAATGTGCATATCTGGCAATGTGAATTTGCAGTATATGAAACGCGCAATCGAAGCCATGGTTTGGCTAAAAAATGCGCAGTCAGTTGTCATGAAACAGACTTTCAGGACAAATAGACTAAACTTGGTTTATAGCCATAGGGTTGTTGATGCCACCATCAATGAATCTAATGGGTATAGCATATATCATTGCAAACGACAGGAATGCGCTATGGGAAAAGATCAAGACCTCGACAGAAAAGTGTACGTGCTTGACACCAACGTACTACTCCATGAACCCCTCGCTTATCTTTCCTTTCAAGAACATGACGTGGTAATTCCCATGACAGTGCTTGAAGAGCTAGATCATATTAAAGATAGAAAGAGCGATGTAAGTCGTGATGCCCGAGTGGCAATTCGCAGCCTAGATGGCGTATTGAAAGATGCAACCCCGGAACAAATGTTAGAAGGGGTACTTTTACCAAGTATTCAATCCAGTAAAGAGGTAGATACGCTTGCCCGCGGCAAGTTGGTTATTGTGAACGATCACTTGTTTCCCGATAGCATTTCGGGCTTACCGGGTAATGAGAACGATCATCGGATTATTAACTGCGCAGTACAATTGCAAAAGCAGTACAGTGACAAAAAGGTGGTACTGGTTACTAAAGATATAAACATGCGCCTGAAAGCGAAAGGGGCAGGATTAAAGTTTGTTGAAGATTACCGTACCGATCAGCTTATTGATGATATTCAATTGCTTAGCACAGGCTTTAAAAAGATAGAAGGAGATTTTTGGCAAAACGTGGGGGACTGCACTTCGGAGCAACAAGGTCGATATACGGTACATCATGTGCCAACTTCGTTAATGCCGGATGTGTTTTGTAATGAATATTTGATAGACGATGGTGAGCACTTCGCAGCTCGCGTGTCCGCTTATGATGAGCATCTGATCACACTCAAAGATTTAAGCCGAGAGCGATTGATGCATCAAATGGCATGGGGCGTTAAACCGAAGAATATTTATCAAGGAATGGCACTGGACGCATTACTTGATCCAGACATTGAACTGGTTATTTTAACGGGTCCAGCTGGGTGTGGTAAAACGCTGTTAGCGTTGGCCAGTGCGCTGGAAATGATCATTGAAAAAGGCGTGTATGACAAAGTCATCGTGACGCGAAATACGCCAGAAATAGCAGAAAGTATTGGCTTTTTGCCTGGCACAGAAGAAGAGAAAATGGCGCCTTGGCTGGCGGCAATTACCGATACATTAGAAGTGCTTCATAAGAATGATGAAAGCCCAATTTCTAGTCGCAATTACATTATGGAAAAGGCGAATATTCAATTTAAGTCGGTTAACTTCATGCGTGGACGCAGTATCCAAAATGCAGTGGTGATTTTGGATGAAAGTCAAAACCTAACGGCATCACAGCTAAAAACAATCATTACGCGTTGTGGGGAAGGGACTAAGTTAATTTGTACTGGTAACTTAGCGCAAATTGATAGCAACTATCTAACCCCTGTTACTTCAGGCTTAACCTATTTAGTTGAACGTTTTAAACACTTTGAAGGCAGTGCAACCATCAATCTTAACGGCGTGGTGCGCAGTCGCTTAGCCTCTTTTGCAGAAGAAAATCTATAGTAATCAATCAGGCCACTAAGGTGGCCTGCTCTCTCATTTTGATAGACATAAGCCAGATTGCTGGTAATGTTTGCGTTATAACATAATAACTATGCCATCTTAATGGACACGACTCTCGACTTCATACCGCTTAAAAAATATCGCAGAGCAGCCGTGATTGGGTTGTGTATTTCGATATTGGTCGCGGCTTTTCTGTGTTTGCATTTTTATCACCTCAAGCTCACTCGAGCATATGAGGAACGCGTAGCGCATTTCCAAGCTTTGGATGCGCAACTTGATCAAAGAATGGCGCAAGCAAGCAGTGTGATAGATGGTATTTTTCTCAGCCTAGAGCAAGCGCCGGTTGATGATGTTTTTGAGTCAATTGACCCAAAAAAAAATGCGGATGCGGATTATGTTTACCACAAACTGCCCCATTCTGGTGCCGAATTTGTGGGGTTTAAACATTTTAGCAATGTGGCAACGAAGCAATCTCAATGGCGTCAACTTTCCTCGTTAGCACCGGCATTTAACACCGTATTGTCTTTAATGTCGTCTGTTGAGGCGATTGCTTATGTAAAAGAGGGACATTATGCATTTGTAAAGAGAAGGGCAAGTGATACTAGCCATATGCTAAGTGCACTGTTAGAGGGGGCCCTAGAGCCCGACTTTAGCATGACGAATTTTAGCAGTAGTCGTACGGCTATGATTAATGGCGAGCGATTTTTTAGTATCGCTAAACAGCGTGGTAGTGCGCACAATGAATATGTCATTCTGGTTTATAGTGTTGAGCGCGTAGCCGACTGGCTTGATAGCGTATCGTTACCACAAAGCCAAGTGCTGTTAATCAATAAAGATAAACGAAACATACTCGATGCACAGAGATTTGAGTTTAAATCACCCATACAACAACAAGAGGCCGCTCCATGGTCTGAGCGCATTGAACTGTATGAGCTTAAATCTCAGCGCCCGTTAGACTTGGTGTATGTGCAGCAAGAATTTCAGTTTCGTAAACCCATTGTGTATGAACTAATTCTAGAATTTGCTTTTATTTTACTGTTTGTGTTAGCGACCTACATGATGCTCAGTTGGTTGTGTCATCGTATTTTCATTCAACCAGTGAGTTATTTTGTCCGTTATTTGACGCACCAAGAACAGTCGCCGCAAAGTACCTTTGATTATGTGATCCCCATTGATTGGCAACCGTGGTTTGCACAGGTAAAGCAAGTGGTCATGCAAAAGGAGTCGCTGCTTTCACGCTTACAATCACATAACGAAGAACTGGATGAGGAAGTACAAAAGCAACGTCGTGCTTTATCTCGTTCTCTCGATGCCAAAGAACGACAAGCTGCGCTGCTCGATAAAGTACTCGATACGGTGCCAGATCTGATTTATTTCAAAAATATCGATGGCTCTTTTATTGGTTGTAACCGTGCTTTTGAACAATTTTTGGGTGTTGAAAAAGCTCAATTAGTTGGACGCGAACATCAAGAGGTTACCGATCTCTATCCTGAGCTACTTGAGCTGGAACAAAAAATGCGTGATCAACAGTATGCATTTACCACGACATTACAGCTCGATGAGAAAAGCTACATGCTGACGCTAGCCCCATTCCTTGATGGACAAAAGGGGTTGTTGGGGACTTTGGGAGTTGCCCGGGATGTTACGGAGCAACAACGAGCCATGCGTGCGTTGCAAACTTCTGAAGAAAACTTCAAAGCGGCCATGGAATATGCGCCAAATGGGGTTATTTTAGTCTCGCTCAAGCAAACCGTGTTGGTAATGAACAAAGCGGCTAAGCGTTACTTAGGGAAGCAACATAATGAATCCCATGTACATTTGTCGTCGATGTTTAATTCAGACAGTTATCTAGCAATATCTCATCTGCTCAACATGCTGTTGAAAGACTCAAAAAAAGTACTCGAGCTTAGTTTATCGCAGCCCGAGCCGTTTAAGTGGCTGCACTTAAGTGCGTCACTCGTCTGGGATAAAAACAAAACGCCTAAGTACTACGTATTGCACCTTCAAGATATAACCAGCCTCACACAAACTAAGCTGGATGCAGAACGTGCGACGCTGGCGAAAAGCCGCTTTATTGCCAATATTAGCCACGAGATACGCACACCATTAAATGTCATTCAAGGGCTGGTGGATATCGTTAAAAAACAGGGCGTGACGGAACAACAGCAAGTGCACCTTGGTCAGGTTGAGCATGCGTCGGATCAGCTACTCAGTATGCTTGATAGTATTTTGTCGTATGCCAAAGTTGAGGGGCGGGTGTCGGTGCCGTGTGTGGCTGAATTCTGTGTTGCGACACTTGTAAAAGACTGCTTAGAGCTCATCACGCCATTGAGCGAGAAAAAACAGTTGCAGCTCACTACTCAAATTGATGAACGCGTTTGGCCTACCTTAAACAGCGATGAAAATAGAATTAAACAAGTTTTGATTAATTTATTGAATAACGCGGTTAAGTATACCGAACATGGGCAGATCACTTTGAGTATGAAAGTACTCAATGAAAGTGATGAAAAGCAGGACATTTGCTTCTGCGTTAGCGACACAGGTGTGGGGATAAAAGCGCAGGATCAAAATCGTTTATTTGATGCGTTTACGCAAGGTGATGAGTCCTTCTCTCGTTATCATGAAGGCATCGGGCTTGGGCTGGCTATTGTGAAACATGAAGTGGCATTGCTCGGCAGCCAAATTGAGCTGAAAAGTGAATTTGGACAAGGGAGCCAGTTTTTCTTCACGCTGTCGTTAGATAAAGTGCCAACGCATATTTTTGACGACAATGCTCCGATACTTTGCTTGTGCGCAAAAGAGCATGTGATGCCTTTTCTTTCACATCCACAAATTCAGGTCGTTTGCAGTGCAAATCAAGCATTGCAAGCGCTTAAACACGGGGCTTACAAATCTCTCGTACTGACAGATATGCCCGATGCTGCTGTGTTGTTAAATGAACATGATGCTACTTTGCATACTTTGGAGCAAATCATCGCCCCAGATTCACTTGCTCATTTCACCCATTCGCGACTTACTTTTATCAATGCAGATGTATTTATGCAAGGCGCGGTATGCCTTTTAGGTAGTAAGTTTGAAGTTAAGGCATTTCAGACCTTGGATCATAAGATCGCAGGGAAATTATGTTTAGTGGTAGATGATAATAATTTAAACTTGGATATTGCAGCCAATATGTTGCAGGTGTTGCACGTCAATGTCGTTGTGCAGCAGTCAGCGCAAACGCTCACCGAGCTGGTTGCCACTTTGCAGCCCGATATTGTACTGATGGACATTCATATGCCTGGCGTTGATGGTTATCAGGCAACCAGTGACATTAGAGATGTATTGCGAGAGTTTGAAAGTCCTATTATTGCGCTCACCGCAAATTCACAGCTGAGTGAAAAAGAGCGCGCACTTGAAGTGGGCATGAATGACTACTTGACAAAGCCTATTTCGCAAACACAACTGCATACGGCATTGCAAACCTACATTCATTCCGAGGATGTCTTTTTTGACAGTGAATTAGCTTTGCAGCAAATGATGGGTAATGATAAATTTCTTGATAGCATGCTAGATAAATTTGCGCTAATGTGTTCTGAGTATTTATCCAAACTCGAGCGAGACTGTGATGACAAGCAACTTGAAACTATTGCGCACAGTGTAAAAGGAGCGGCTGGAGGAATTGGTTTTATTGCACTATCAGAAGCGGCGAAAGCGCTCGAGTGGCATTTGAAAGAATTTGGCTCCTTACAACAGCCAGCTTTGAAAGAAGTATTAGCTAAACGATTAAATCAGGTAAAACAGTTTATACCTATGAGATATCGAGGAGCATAGATGCAAGACAAAGGACGAGTATTAGTCGTTGATAGTGATCCCTTGAACCGAGTCGTGCTAGAAAACACTTTGTCCGATGAGTGTGACCTAACTTTGCTCGAGTCGAGTGAAGAAGCGATGAGCTTTCTTGCTACGCATCATGTTGACTTGATCATTACAGATATCAAACAAACCGACCAACAAGGCACGGTCTTGTTGCAAAAACTCAAAGATGCGCCTTCGACGTATATGATCCCCGTGATCATCATCTCAGCCAGCAATAGCTACAGTGATGAAGCGCAAGGGTTACAGATGGGGGCGGTTGACTACATTACAAAACCCTTTAGTCCTTTGATTGTCAGAGCAAGAGTGAAAATCCATTTGTCACTGAAGAAAAAAAGAGACTTGCTCGAGAAATTAGCCTCTATTGATGGCTTAACTGAATTACCTAATCGGCGCTTGTTCGATGAGCGCTTAGCCAAAAGTTGTCGCACCTGTCACGCATCAGGGCAAAGCCTAACTTTAATGCTGATTGATATCGATTTTTTTAAAAATTACAACGACGCCTATGGTTATGCTTTGGGTGACGAGTGCTTAATTAAGGTTGCCCACGCACTCGCTCGAGTCGTGAATGAATATAATGGCTTTTTAGCGCGCTTTGATGGTGTTCGGTTTGCCGTGCTGGCTATTGGTAGTAGTCATGAGGTGGTCTCGGAACTTGCCAATGCTTTGCATGATGCAGTTGATCAATTGTTATTGCCTCACCAACGTTCGCCCATTTGCGCGCATGTGAGTATTAGTATTGGCGTCGCTTTCATCGCGAGCCAAGCTGGGACGGATGTGAATGCTTGCTTGCAGTATGTCAATGATGCTTTGTCTGAAGCACAAACAAATCAACAAAGGCTGGTATTAAAAAGCCGCTAACCGAGCAGTCAGCGGCGTATTCTGTCGGTTTATAAAATATTTGTCATTGCGGTGTCGCCAAAACCAACGAGTAGATTATTTTTGAATACTAAAGGCGTGCACTCATCTTTGGTTACTTTACCATCTGAGTGTTTGCTGTTGGTTGCAAAAAATAGTACCTGATAAACATCGTCACCTTTTTTGACCAACTCAGTAAAATCAGGGGTATTAAATCGATTTAAAACGTCTTGATAACTGGTTCCCATGCTTAGCTGAGAAATTTTTTGACGATTGTCTCTTTGCGTTTTTTGCCAGTTGTTGTGGTCGTTTGCCCAACCACTTTCTACTTCGCCATCAGAGATAGCAACAACACAACCAGATAACATAGGCACAGCGAGCGCAGCAACAATAAGTAATTTTTTCATTATAATAACTTCCTTCGTAAATATAGTTGTTACTAAGCAAATACATTGCCAATTATTGAAATCATTTAAATATCAATAGCTTGATTGTTTTTGACAGTGTTCTTAAATTTAAAATTTCGCTTAAAATACCAATTTTTAGTAAATTACACCACTCTGTTGGTCTGTTTTTTATTGCAAAAATCAGTGATGTTTTGAGCAATGCCCGTTACTAGTCGAGTAATAGACTCTTTACTGGCCCACGCCACATGCGGTGTGATCAACAAGTTGTCACCTTGATATTGAATGAGCGGGTTATCAGCGCTTGCTGGCTCTTGGCTCAGTACATCGGTGGCGGCCCCAGCAATCATGTTTTTGCTTAGTGCTTCTGCGAGGGCTTGCTCGTTCACAATACCACCTCGAGCGGTATTAATTAAAATAGCCGATGGTTTCATCAGTGCGAACGTATCAAGATCAAATAAATTCTCGGTATCACTGGTGAGTGGACAATGAATAGAGACTATGTCGGCTTGTTTTACTGCTTCAACAAATGGCAGTCTGCCAGCGCGGGTATTGAGGCGTTGACGCTGTTCAGCTATCAGCACCTGTACGCCGTAAGCTTCGGCGACATGAGCGACCGCTTGACCGAGTGTGCCAAAGCCAATAATTGCCATTTTTTTGCCATAAATTTCAGTGATCGCATGATCGAGGCGACAAAACATCGTGCTTTTTTGCCATTCGCCCATTTGGCAATCATGTGTGTAGCGATGTACGTTACCGAGTAAGTTGCTAATCAGTGCAAAAGTATGCTGTACCACTGAAGGAGTAGAGTAGCCCGCAACGTTCGTTACTGCGATGGCGAGTGAGCTGGCCGCGTTTAAATCAATATTGTTAGTGCCCGTGGCCGCAACGCAAATGAGTTTTAGATTGTGTAACTGTCGCATGACTTGTGCACTGATCACCACTTTATTGGTAATGATGACATGTGCATTCTGACAGCGCTCAACCACTTCCTCACTTTGTGTGTGTGCGTATATTGTGAGTTGTCCTAGCTGTTGAAGTGGCTCCAAAGAGACTCCGCCGAGGGTTTGTGCATCTAATAATACAATATTCATATTTTTCTCTAAAAAGCTTGACCTTGGTGTTTACTCTAAGGTTTATACTTTACCATGAACTTAGGAGAGAATGATGAAAATCGGCGTGTTAGCAAAGCAATTAGGTGTATCAACAGATACGCTTCGTTATTATGAACAACATCAATTACTCACGCCCTCAGGGCGCAGTGATGCTGGCTACCGTGTATACGATGAAGCGCAGTTCAAGCAGATGCAATTTATTTTACGGGCCAAAGAGGTCGGTTTTAGTCTCAAGGAAATTCAAGAACTGTTAGAAATAAAAATTGATAAGCACCAGCATAGTTGTGAGGAGGTCAAAGCGATCACCTTACAAAAATTAGCGCTGGTACGAGAGCGCATCGCGGAGCTACAACGTTTTGAACAATCGCTTGCTAAATTAGCAAAGCGTTGTTGCGGCGGCCCTGAAAGCGCTGATTTTTGCTCAATATTGACGGCATTGGAGGATATCGATGGAACTACTCAATAACTTTTGGCAGCTATTTTTGCTGTCGGCACCGTGGCTCATGCTAGGGCTACTTTTAGCCGGTTTAATCAATGTATTCATACCCAAAGATTTTCTACAAAAGCACCTTGGCAAAGAAGGATTTTGGACAACGGTCAAAGCTGCATTGATTGGTGCGCCCATGCCTCTGTGCTCTTGTGGGGTGATCCCCGCAGCCGTTGGTTTACGTCGGGCCGGAAGCTCAAAAAGCGCGACAACGGCATTCTTAGTCTCTACGCCAGAGACGGGAGTCGATTCTATTTCTGTATCTTATGTATTACTTGGACCATTTATGGCCGTGATCAGGCCCATCGCAGCGGTCTGCAGTGCGATTGTGGCTGGCGTATTGGTTGGCCGAGAAGATAAACACGAGCATGTCAGGGCTTCTGAAGCAAAGAGCGATAGCACCAGCAGTTGCTGTTCTGCGGCTGCTCCCGTTGCCGAGAGCCAATCCAAAGCTAGCTGTTGTGCAAGTAAAGAGGAAGTGGCACAGCAAACCACCTCAAGTTGTTGTGCGCCAGATTCAATGAACGAGCAATCGATAGCCTCCGATAACTGTTGTGAGCGTGAAACAACTTCAAGTGCGTGTTGCGATAGTGATAGCCCGTCAGAGCAAGTGTCTTTAGCCAGCAAGCTATGGCAAGCCACGAAATACAGTTCAAATAAATTGCTCTCTGATACTATGACTTGGTTAATGATAGGGCTGTTTTTCGCAGCGTTGGTGCAAACTTATGTGCCTGAATCGTTTCTAAGTCAATGGGGCAGTGGTGTGCTGGCCATGCTGGTGGTGATCCTAGTGAGTATTCCGATGTACATTTGTGCCACAGCCTCCACGCCTATTGCAGCTGGTTTGTTGATGGCCGGCGTATCACCCGGGGCGGTTTTGGTGTTCATGCTTGCAGGTCCAGCAACCAACATTGCCACTTTAGGGGTAGTTGCGAAAGAGTTGGGGCGACGTGCCGTGATAGCCTATTTATCAGGGGTGATTGGGGTTGCTATCGTGTTTGGCTTTTTAACTGACTTTTTGGTCTCTAAATTTGATTTCGCCGTAGAGCCGATGACACAAATGCATCATGAAGTACTACCAACTTGGTTAAGCATGGGAGCGGGCTTATTGCTACTTGCCTTGATGGCTCGATTAGTGATTATTTCCATATTGGGAAAAATAAATTCAAATAAGGTACTGTCTAGTTGCAAAGGTGGTCAGACTTGATAATCTTGGCGTAAACAAGATAAGCGCGATAAAATACCGCGCTTTGTAATTTAATCCTTTTAAAAATGAGTTGTTTAGTGGATAAGTACGCACAAATAAGACCTTACAATGATGATGAAGTACCCGCCGCACTAAAGCGTTTATTGGATGATGACAGCTTTATTGATGTTATTGCCAAATATAACTTACCAAAGTGGCTAAGTCGTTGGTCTACAGTTGCTCGTCCATTAGTACGTGCTCGTTTAAAGGTGAAATGGGGCAAGTTTTCTACGGTCGAGCAGGTTCAGCACGAGGTCGCTTATTATCTTGAAATGCTGATTAATAATACGACGAGCAACGTGACCTACTCAGGGTTAGAAAGACTCGACAACGATGCAGCCTATTTGTTTATTTCTAACCACCGCGATATCGTACTTGATCCAGCATTAATGAACTGGGGCCTGCATAAGCATAATATGAATACGGTGCGTATCGCCATTGGCGACAACCTGTTGCAAGTTCCCTATATCACTGAGCTTATGAGACTTAATAAGAGCTTTATCGTGAATCGCTCAGCAAAAGCACCTAAAGAAATGCTCAAAGCATTGAGTGAACTGTCAAGTTACATTTATGACTCATTAGATACAGGGCACTCGATTTGGATTGCGCAAAAAGAAGGGCGTGCAAAGGATGGCGTGGATAAAACCGATCCGGCACTGTTAAAAATGCTGCAATTACATGGGCGTAAGCTAAAAATGCCGTTTGACGACTATGTGCGTAAATTGAAGATAGTGCCTGTTTCGATTTCATATCAGTTTGAGCCATGTGCCGTTGCTAAAGCGAAGGAACTTGTTCATAAGCGCGAGTTTGGCCAGTATGTAAAAGCGCAAGGCGAAGATATTGAGAGCATTTTGGAAGGTATTCGCACAGATAAAGGACATGTTCATGTTGCTTTTGGTGAGCCAATCGAGGCTGGTTGTGAAACCCCCGATGAGCTTGCTGTGAGTATTGATAAGCAGATAGTTGGACAATACTACCTTCACCCAACAAACTATATTGCGGCGGGTGAGGTCGCCAAAGCCTCGGACACGGAGCAACAAGATTTTATAAAACGCTTAGAGCAAGTGCCAGAAGAACTTAAAGAGCAAGTACTGGCTATGTACGCCGAACCATTTAAGCGCAAAGCGTCCCATTTGTAGTGGTAAAAATAGTAACGAACAAAAGCACGTTTATGGAACGTGCTTTTTTGTTTGTTATTTGTCCATATATTCGCGTTATACTCACTGAAGCTAAGTCGTGTGAATGTTATGGAACAAATAGAAATTTTTGAGATCCCCAGTCCATGTAAGGGGATCTGCCAAGTAAATGATCGTGGTTATTGTAAAGGGTGCTATCGCAGCCGAGAGGAACGTTTTGCTTGGAATACGCTCAGTAATGCGCAAAAGCGTAAAGTGATTGCTTTGTGCCAGCAGCGCTACAAACGTTATCTGGCGAAGAAAAAGCAACAAGAAAGTGAAAACAATACGCCAACGGATCAACAATCACTCGATTTTTAGTTTGTCTCATGTTCCGCGCTCGTCAATGAGTTATGATACAATTTCGCTTTCCCATGTGATTTGAATGTGACAGTTATGAGCTACAACCTGTGTAAATTGCCAAGACAAGAAAAATACCAAATTCAACTTGATTATGAGTCGTCGTTTTGGGCGTATCAAATCAAGCGAGGTAAAAACACGCGAGAAGCGGTTTATGAAGCGATTAATAATCGTCCCATGTCAGAGCAAGCGACCCTCAAACAACGCTTTGAATATTACTTAAGTATCATGCTCGCGGGCTAGGGTGTTAGTTACTCAAGTTCCCGCTGTTGCCACGCCATTAGTGAATAAATTTTATCAGCAGTACCGAGGGCGGGGTAGAACGACCAAGCAAGATCAAAATTGGGTGGTTAAATTACCGCATATTATTGCGGCATGCCGAGTTCAGCAAAAAGCTGGGGTATTGTTTTTATCTTCAGTGTTAGTGGCCCCACAATATCGTGGTCAAGGTATTGCCAGAGCATTATTAACCAAAGTACTGCTAGAGCAGCAGACGACAGTGTATACATTCGCTTATCGGCATTTATGTCAATTCTATCAGCAATTAGGGTTCCAAGAGTGCGATACTCCGCAAAGCTTAGCGCCCTATTTCAACAGTTATGTTGCGCAAAAACGTGATATTGTGGCAATGTGTCTATTCAAATAATTCATGTTCAGAAGTATGAGTCGCATTATTTACAAGTTTATTGCTTTTTTCCTATCAGTTATCTTGTTGGGCGTTGTGTCTTTAGACAATGCCAATGCAGCTCAGGTTGAGCGCTTATCCCCCGCCGAAGGTCTATCGCAAAGTTATGTCAACACATTGATGTTTGATAAAAATGGCTTCCTTTGGCTATCTACGGAAGGTGGACTGAATCGCTACGATGGTTATCAAGTTATGTCAGTCAAAGGACCCGATGGCATACTGGATGAAGACATTATTGACAGAATTTATCAAGACAGCAAAGGAAGGATTTGGATCGCATCCCGAGCTTTTGGCTTGTTTAGCTACGACCCCGAAAAAGACAAGTTTCGCAAGTACATCAATGCGCCGCGCAATGAACAAGAGTTTATGCGAACAGCGGTCAATCGGATGCTCACGAAAAATGACCGTCAATTATGGCTTGCGCGAGGCGACAATGTCGCCGTATTAGACATTCACAGTGGCAATATTTCCAAAGAGATCCCACTGCCAATCAGTAAAGAAACGGGCGTTGTGAGAGACATTATGAGCTCGGGTGACTACTTGTTCATCGCGACTTCTGAAGGAACGTTTGTTTATCACGATAAAAAACAAAAACTAATAAAAATACAGCATTTAGAAATTGAAGAACATGAGTATCAGGTTCATACCAAGTCATTAGCATTGCTGGATCCGCAAACATTGTTAATAGGTGCAGTGCAAGGCTTGTATCAGGTTGATATTAGTCAATTAGAAGAGCAGTTCGAATATTCAGAAAACCGTTGGCAATTTGAAACACTGATAGATGACTTAAATATCTGGAAAATCGCGATTGAGCGTGAATATCTCATGCTGGGTACCAATAAAGGACTAATGTATTACGATATTGGCACGAAAAAATTGCATCGAGACGAGCGTATTGCCAATAGTACTTACAAGAGCCTCACAGACAGCAGTATTATTGATTTTGTTGAAGACCAACAAGGTTCTTTATGGGTCGCAACAAGAACGGATGGTGCGTTTTATTTACCCAAGATACAGGCTGACTTTACCAATGTAAGTCCGGTAACGGCAAAGGGGGACGGATTTTCTCATAGTAATGTGTGGGATCTACAATATTACAAAGGGGATATTTGGGCGGCGACTCATGATGGATTAACCCGTTACAACCTCAAAACAGGCAAGACCGGCATCTTTCTCAAAGGATATTTGGGGGAAGCCGTGTTACCCGAATTTGCCGTCGCCCAATTGTATTTGTACAAAGATGACTTTTGGCTTATGACAAATCGCGGGTTATTTGTCTTTGATCCACAAACACATGAAATAAGACGGCCCTATGCAAAGACAAAAAGCGACCAAGAAATCGTGCAGGATTTCGTATTTGGAGTCACTTTGTTACCCAATGGTGATCTGTATTTTGTAAGCAGTGATAAGGGCTATTTCCGCTACAATATTGAAAACCAATCATTGCAAAAAATAGAGGGTGATCTGATAGGCGAGGACCCATTTTTGTCGTTTGGATTTCGCACGCCTCTGCCTGATAAACCTGGCCAGCCATTGTTTTTCAGTGGTGGTACTTTGTATCGATTTGTTCCTGAAACTGAAAAGCTTGATAAAATATATGCCGTGCCAAATGCGAATGAGCATTCTCCAGATAACTTATTGTCTTATACCATAGATAAAAATGGCATTTTGTGGCTCGCAATGTCGAATATGGGCTTAGTAGGCCTAGACTCGAAAAGCTATGAAGTATTACATACGATTGACTTAAAGAAGCTTAAGCTTGATACCCCCATGTATGAGATGCACTCTGATGAGAAGGGTATGGTATGGATGTCGTCTCATAAAGGTATTTGGCGCTTAGACCCTGATAATTTGCACATGCAGCAATTTACAACTGAAGATGGCTTATACGCGAATGAGTTTAATTGGGGGGCGTCTACCAAGTTGGATGATGGCCGCTTGGCGTACGGTTCTTTAAAGGGCTTCACCATTTTTGACCCCTCGGTCAATCGGCCAACTAAACCTTTGCTGTCTCAGGTGAATATTACCTCTGTTGAGCTAATGTCGAGAAAGCTTGAGCATCATGGCCTAAAGGCTATAGAAGAAATTGAATTAAATCATGATGATCTTGGACTAGAAGTGTCATTTTCGGCCATGATCTTCAACCACCGAGACCGCGTTGTATTTGAATATCAAATATCGGGTGGGCAAAAAACCTTGACCCGCAATAATAATCGCGTGGTATTTCCTAAGCTCAATCCTGGTCATTACCAGCTAAAAGTGTGGGCAAAGGACCCGTTGACAGGTGACTACACAGAGCCAGCTAAGCTCAATATTAACGTTAAGTACCCCATCTGGCGCTCACCTATGGCATTGGCTGCTTACGTTCTTTTTATCCTGTTCTCGCTGAGTCTTTGGATGTATAGGAAGAACAAAGTAGAGCAGATGATCATTGCCGCGCACAAAGAAACACAGAACAGTGAAGCACGACTTAAGCTCGCGCTTGAAAGTAGCGGTTCAGGGGTGTGGGATTGGAAGCTAGACAATCACTTGATTTATCAGCCGCGCTTGACCACTGAATTGGGCTATCCCCATGATAATGTGACATTAGATGAGTACCTCCATATTGTTCACCCCAATGATCGGGCCTTATTTCGCATTGAATGGCTCGAGTTTGTGTCGACCAATAAAGGGGTGTTTAACTGCACCTATCGATTACAACATCATAAAGGCCACTGGCGTTGGTATAAGGACTATGGGAAAGTCATGGCGTGGCGAGATACAATACCTGAACGTGTGACAGGGACATATACCAATCTAACCCGAGAACGTATTTTTGAAGAGCGTGCACGCTTATTTGGTGCTGCTTTCGAGCAAACTCGAGACTGGGTATTTATATTAGATAAAAACCTGAGAATCCAAGCGTGTAACACCGCACTGCAGCAAGCATTTGGCATTGAAGCTGAACCTGTATCGAGCACCAAACTGAGTCTCGGTTTGAGTCGTCACGTACGCATGCGTTACTTACGTGCGATGACCGAACTTAAACCAGGCGAGCACTACAGCTCAGAAGAGCAGCTAACACAGCCTAGCGGAGAAGTGTGTTACGTGCTTATTAAGGTGAGTGCAGTGGCTGACGCGAATGGTGAATTAGAGAACTATGTTGTCGTACTGACAGATATCTCCTCTCAAAAGAGGACGGAAAAAGAACTGTACCAATTGGCGAACTACGATTTACTCACACAGCTGCCGAATAAAGTTTTGTTTATCGATAGAGTTCAACATGCCTTGTCACAGCGTACACAGAATGCACCTGTGGTTATTGTTTCGGTACGCTTTGGCGCACTATCTCGTTATCAAGAAAGTCTATCGCCGGAATTATATGCGCTTGTGGTTAGACATTTAGTGGGAGTGATTCGTCAATGTTTTCGTGCGCAAGACAGTATTGGTGTGGAAGGTGGACAAGAGTTTTATATTTTACTTGAGCAACTTAAAGATTTAACAGACCCAACACGATGTATTCGTAATTTACTGCAACAGTTTGAACAACCCATCAAAATTGTAAATCAATCGCTGACATTACAGTCCTTTGTGGGGGTCGCGTATGCGCCTGAGGATGGTGTAGAAGCATTTGCGTTGTGCCAAAATGCGAAGGTGGCGCTTAATCATGCGATGCAGCAGTCTTGCGCAGGCGTGCATTTTTTCAGACAAGAAATGAATCAGCAGGTTCAAAAAACTTTTGTATTAGAAAAAGACTTGCGTCAAGCCTTATATGAAGGCGAGTTTTCGAACTTGTACCAGCCTATCATTAATGGTACGAGCAAGACGGTTGATGGCTTTGAAGTGTCAATTAAGTGGCCTGAAATTGCGCGCTTCAATAGCCAAGATGCGATGTTATGTGCTGCACAAACTGGTCTTTGCAAAGATATTTTTTTATACACGCTTGAAAGAGCGCTCATTGAACTCAAACAGTGGCATTGTACTCACCCAGAGTTGTACATATCGCTTAATCTGTCTAGTTTGGATCTTTTTGAAGCCGACTTAGTAGAGAAAGTTGGCTTATTATTCAGTCGCTTAGATATGCAGGGGAAATACGTCGCTTTTGAAGTATCAGAGTCGTTGATGATGGGGGATACCGCGCATGTTATTGAAGCAATGTATCAGTTAAAAGTACTCGGTTGTCGTTTGTTTATGGATGACTTTGGGACTGGCTATGCCTCATTGACGCAACTTAAGCGATTCCCCATTGACGTACTTAAAGTGGCTCATAACTTTGTGGTTGATATTGGCGTAGATAAAGAGCATGAAGTCATTATTCACTCGAGTTTGTCACTCGCTCATAGTTTAGGCATGCAGTGTGTGGCACAAGGCGTTTCCACAAAAGCGCAGCTACGCTTTTTACGTATGCATGATTGCGATTATTTTCAAGGGCCATTGTTTGGCGAGGCCCTAGGTGGAGAGCTCGTGGCCACCATGTTGGAAAATACTTGGCAGCCTATATTTAGTTAATACAAGAGCAGGGACAGATCAGAGCTTGTTTCCGCAATGTTTGCAATAAAGCGCATGCGCGCGTTGGCTACTCATGATTTTTATGGCCTGGTTCGCTTCGGCATGACTTAATCCTAACTCGACGCGCAGCATTTCTAAGTGCTCGCGCTCGGCTTCATCCACCACCCCATCACTGAGACTATGCAGCACCGCTTCGTTAAACGCATCGCGACGTTTTCGTAGCTGGTCGGCAAAACTCGAAGCCAATAGACCAGTCGGAATGGCCACCATGCCCATACTGAGTAAGGTGATCACGCCACCAAAGAAGCGTCCTGCGGCAGTGATCGGAACCACATCGCCATAGCCCACGGTTGTGAGTGTTGCCATTGCCCACCACATCGCTTGCGGAATTGAGCCAAATTTATCGGGCTGTACGTCGTGTTCTAGTAGGTAAATACCACATGACGCCATGATCAGCACCACTGACATAATGAAAAACGCGGCCAGTAAACTGCTGCTTTCTTCTTTAAATGCAGCCAGCAACAGCTGCATGGCGCGAGAATACCGAGTGAGCTTAAAAATTCTCAGTAAACGAATAACACGTAAGAAGCGTAAATCGAAGGTGATAAACATCATCAGCAAGGTCGGTAAAATGGCGATTAAATCAATCAACGCCAAAGGAGAAAAAAAGTAATGTATGCGCTTTTTAATCGCCCCGTACTCTAAATGCTTATAGTCGATTTTATCCACGCAACACCATAAGCGCAGCAGATACTCAATGGAAAAAATACTGACAGACACTAACTCTAAATTAAGAAAGTGCTGGTGGTATTCTTTGGCTAAGCTTGGCACAGACTCAAGCACAATGGCCACCACGTTGATCATGATGAGTGTGATCAAAAATAAATCGATGTAATGACCCAGTTTTTGATATTTTCCGCTGCCCTCTAAGAGTGCAGCCATTTTTTCACAATGGGTAGTTAGCATAATGGTGTTAGTTGTAGTTGCATGTTAACGGTGCCTTCTTCGAAGTCACGGCTCACACTAAAGCCTAATTTTTTTGATAGCTCAATCATACCGGTATTTTCAGGCAAGGTAATGCCAGAGATCAGCTTGAGCCCTTGTTGTTTAGCATAGTCGATAATCGCCGACATGAGGATTGTGCCAAGTCCTAAGCCTTGGCAATCAGAACGCACGACGACCGCAAATTCAGCACTGCTTTTATCGGGCTCAATGAGTATCCGTGATACGCCCAGTGTTCTGTGACTGCTTTTATGCGGTTCGCTGACAATAAATGCCATTTCTCTGTCGTAATCTATTTGCGTCATTTTTGCTAGCTGCTCATGGTTGAACTGGGGGAGTTCGCCAAAAAAACGCCTGTATCTGTCTTCTTTAGTTAAAGATTGATCAAATTCTTGATGCGCCCGCTCGTCTTCGGGACGAATAGGGCGAAGTACGGCGCGACTGCCATTTTTAAGGGTGATCGGCTTAACTAAATCTTTCGGGTAAGGGCGGATCACCAGTCGTTTTTTACCAAGTTGAGGCTGATATGGTGCCAATGTAACATTGGCGTCTAGCACTAAAAACTGACCTGCACTGGCTAGGATTGGATTAAGCTCGAGACTGACAATATCAGGTTGATCTATCACCAGTTGTGACACCCGCGTGAGTAAGTCACATAATCTATATTTATCTACTTTGTCAGGAAGGGCGCGCTCTTTAAGAAAGCCTTTGTCTTGTGCCGCAGCAATCAAGTATTTAGCAAGGTTCATGTTCAAAGGAGGAAAAGCGACCGCAGCTTGTGAAAATGACAGTCCGGTTCCTGCTTCACCGAGCAAGATCACGGGGCCAAAGTTGGCCTCTGTTTTAACCGCAATACGCAGCTCTTGTGCCCCCGCCCTTGGTGCCATTTTTTGCAATGAGAAGCCCTCTATGGTTGCATCAGGGTAGGTTTGCTTAATGCGCAGTAACATGGCAAATGCCGTTTGTTCTACCTCATCAGCGTCGTTGAGATTTAAGACGACACCACCCACTTCCGATTTTGACGCTATGGTTGGGCTGAGCAACTTCAACGCGACGGGAAAGCCCAGTTCAATGGCTTGCTCTTTGGCTTCACTTGGGGTCATGGCCACCCGCGTTTCAATACAGTTGATCTCATAGTGACTGAGTAATTGACTGGCAAGGTGTGTGGAGAGCTGTTTGTGACCTTGTTTCAACAAAGTTTGAATGTGGCGTTTGGCACTTTTGCTGTCGATATTTGCGCTATCACTGGTGGACTCAGGCGTTTGTGTTAAGTGTTTTTGGTTACGGCGGTAACTAACTAAATGCATAAAAGCACCCACGGCCCCTTCTGGGGTGCGATAGGTGGGAATGGCATTATCGGCACAAATATCTCGCGCCGCATAAGCTGCCTGTTCGCCCATAAAATTGGTCATCACGAAGGGGCGCGACATTTTGGGGATTTTTTGCAAAGTGTCGGTAATAATTTGTGCGTATTCTTCGCTCGGTGCCAATGCTGATGGCGTATGAATGATCAGCAAATTTCTTACTTCGGATGCTTTGAGTAATATCTCCAATGCTTTTTGATAACGAGACGGTGATGAGTCACCAAATAAGTCAATTGGGTTGGAAGTCACATCGGATTGCGGGATCACGGCATTGAGTGCATCTCGGGTTTTGTCCTCTAGTTGCGCTAGCTTACCTGAGTTTTGCAGTAGCGTATCAACCGCCATAATCCCCGGGCCACCACCATTGGTGAGTATGGTCAGTTGCTCAACTTGCAATAGCTTTGGATGCAGTGCCAAGGTTTGCGTTGCTGCAAATAGCTCTCTTAGATCGTTTACGCGCAGCATGCCTGCACGTTGGAACATGGCATCGTATACCGCGTCATCCGATGTTCTTCCGCCAGTATGAATGTAAGCAGCCTCGGCACCGGCCAGTGTTTTACCTGTTTTTATCACAATCACGGGTTTACTAAAGGCGGCGGCTCTTGCTGCGGAAATAAAGCGGCGTACATCGTCTATGTTGTCAATATAGAGCAAAATCGCTTTGGTTTTGGCGTCTCGTCCTAAAAAATCCAGTAATTCATCAAAATCAATGCCAAGGCAGTCACCAACGGACACAAAATAAGAAAAGCCAATTCGTTTGTTTTGTGCCCAGTCTAAAATTGTTGAACAGACCGCTGCGGACTGAGAAATGAAAGCCAGTTTACCCACGGAGGCTACCGTGTGTGAAAAACTGGCATTGAGGCCAATATGTGGGATCAGTAAACCTAAGCAGTTAGGGCCTAAAATGATAATATCGTGTTGTTTAGCTGCGTGTTGTAGCGCATTTTTTTGCTGATTACTTAACCCAGAAGCGATAATAATGACATGCTTACAACCTAGGCTACCTAACGCATGAATGAGGCTTTCTAGGGTGTTCTTATTGGTACATATTACGGCCAGATCGGGCACTTTGGGCAAGGCATTGATATCTGGATAAGCCAGTACACCATGTACGGCGCTATGTTTAGGCGAGACGGGCATAATAGGACCTTTGAATCCGCCTTGCAGCAAATTACGCATGACCACATAGCCTGCACGCCCCGGTGTATTCGAGGCGCCGATAACTGCAACAGAACGGGGATTAAAAAACTGACCAATTTGCTTTATGCTCATGTGATGTCCTACTAACCTGAACTCGAGATAACTCAGTCTAAATTGATGGTAATGGGGTTAATTTGTTGAACAGGGTATACATCATGCGTTCAGGGAGCCGTCTGTATCGTTTGCATAAAAAGTTATTCAACATATTAAAACTCAACTACTTACACTCTAATCAGTTTTTAACGAATGGTCGAGTTGTAACGCATGAGACTTTGATCTCATCACTTATTTTTCTTGGAGTAATACGCTATGAAAGAGGCGTTCAGTAAACATTTTGGTGCGGCGTGTGTGTTGGCTTTGGGAGCGATTGTGAGTACATGGATGCTCTCAGGCACACTCAAAGATATGAAATCAATGGAACGTACTGTAGAGGTAAAAGGTTTGGCAGAGCTAGAAGTTGCCGCCGATACGGTCATTTGGCCCGTTTTCTATAAAGATGCAGATAATGATTTAGAGGCATTGGTCGCACGTATTGAAGAGAAAAATTCAGCGATCCGTGCCTTTTTAACTTTGCATGGTTTTAATGAGCAAGAGTTGAGCCTGTCAGCACCGTCTATTACCGATAAGTTTGCACAAGAATATGGGCAAAATGAACGTGGCTTTAGGTATGTGGCAAAGTCAGGTATAACGGTTTTTAGCAAGCAACCAGAGAAAGTGAAACTGGCGTTAGCTGAACTAAACAAGCTTGCTAAACAGGGTATTGCCATTACACAAGATGATTATCAAAATCGCGTAGAGTACATGTTTACGGGCTTGAATGACATTAAGCCGAAAATGGTCCAACAAGCGACACAAAAAGCGCGAGAAGTGGCGATGAAATTTGCAAAAGACTCAGACTCGCAGTTGGGGAAAATTAAATCAGCGAGACAAGGACAATTTAGTATTCGCGACAGAGACAGTAATAACCCGCAAATTAAAACGGTTCGTGTTGTAACCAGCGTTGAGTATTATTTGTCTGACTGAGGTAAGGGCAGTTGCCAGCGTTCAAGGATCTTGGTGTAGATACCTTGGCTTTTGATGGTACTCATTCCTGCGCTCAGCGCCTTGGCGATATCGGCAGGTAAATTCAGATTGGCGACTAACCATAGTTCAGAAGGAAAGTCGTCAAGGTGCAGCTTTTTTTCCAGCAAAGTGGGGTCAAGCCCACTGTTGAGCACCTCATAATTGAGTGTCAGTGTATTTGTCATCACTAAATCAGTGCGCTTTTTAAATAACAGTTGCCAAAGCTGTTGATAATGGCTCACCAGTACAAGCGTGTCGTCCTCGGAAAAACCAACTTGACGCAAATATTTTTCGCTAGAGTAGCCGCGTATGGTACTAACCCGGTATTTTTGCGCCCCTTGTAAACTATCCACTGCGTGCACAGCTTCTTTTAACCCAACCAAATATGCATCGGCAAAATACGTTTGAGCGAGCCAGTGAAATTGCGTTTCCCGAGAGGGCGTTCTGAGTAAAGAGATCATTAGTGCATCGGGTACTGTTTGTAACTCTTTATAGGCTCTGGCCATCGGTACTATTTGAAACTGGCCGTGTAGCTGTGCCGCTTTTAATGCTTCTTGTACTATTTCGACCAACGCGCCGGTGGTTTTTCCATGTGCATTTTTAAAGTGATAAGGCGGTAAGTCTTCGGCATAAAAAGTCAGGCCGTACGCGGGTGTACTGAGAAAAGCCCATACAGTGAGAAAGAGACAAACAATACTTTTAAACGACATACACCCTCCGTTATGAGAACAACCATTGTAGATAAATTATGCGCAGAGGTATATGAATAATGGGGATTGTGCACATAGCTTGTCCAAGCTAGCGCACAGTTTATAATTTACAATAACTTAGACTTGATTTCTTGTAGCAAAAACAATTCACGAACCAGTGACTGCCCCTGTTTTTCGCTTTGTTCGAGAGTACGTGTGTTATGCGCAATTGCTTCGTCTATCTCTATCCAGAGAGGTTTCATGCCATTGGCTTTTTCATATTCTTCCATTTTCGGCTGATCAAATTGACCACAAATTTTGCAAACAAAGCAATCAGAGACAATATGAATATAGTCGTGCTCTGGTTTATGCCACAGTCGATACTCCTCGTAGCGGCCAAATGGCGTCACATTGAGAATGCTTTTAACGCCTGTTTCTTCTTTTAGTTCCCTTGCTAAGGCTTGTTCAATGTGTTCATTGTCATCAACGCCACCACCCGGGAGCGAATAATCATCATATCGTTGCGTGTAAAGCAGTAAGATACGGTTGCCATTCAAGACGATGGCACGAGCGGTGTGACGAGTGAAGCAAGTTCCGGATTGGGGTTTTTCTGGGGTATTATTAAGCGGGCGCATTCAGGGTTATGGTCAGTGATTGATATCGTCATTATACGCGACAAGCGCTCTATAAAGTAGGGGGAATTGTGCAGCGACTTTGCGGTTGCGCTGCACAGCAACACGTTTGTTTAAAATGGCGAAGGATAATGTCTCAGCCAAGTGTCCAGCGCAGTGAGTTGATGCTCGTTGAGCTCTAAATTAAAGGCATTCATGTTTTCTTTTAACTGCATCATTGAGGTTGCCCCGATTATTGTAGACGTGACACCATCCATTTGGTTAACCCAAGCTAGAGCGAGCTGCGCGGGAGAAATGTTCACTTCCTGAGCAAGTTCAACGAATGCCGCGATTGCTTGGTTCGCCATTGGTGTATCTCTAAATAGGCCATTACGCTGCATCATGCTCCACCTTGTGCCTTCTGGTCTTGCACCATTGAGATATTTGCCCGTCAGTGAACCAGCCGCCAGCGGCGACCAAGGTAGATAAGCGATGTCTTCATGCACACAGTTTTCAATCAGATAAGGCCAATCTTTGGTATGTAGTAAGTTAAATTCATTTTGAATTGAAATAGGCTTGGTGAGATTGTGCTCATTGGCGAGTCGAAGGTAGGTATTGATCCCCCAAGTTGTGTCATCAGATAAACCCCAATGACGGATCTTGCCGGCATGAATACAAGTTTGCAGCGCTTCGAGAATATCGATCATTGATGCTATTTCTTGCGCTTTATCGACGTCAGAGAACTTCAATATGCCCGGCCAATGTTTAGCAAAATGCGGTGAAAGTCTATTTGGCCAGTGTAGCTGGTATAAATCGATATAATCGGTTTGTAAGCGCTGTAACGAAGCATCTACAGAATCGATAACCGCTTGTCCAGTAATTGGTGCCCCTTTTCTTACCCAGCTAAGTCCAGGGCCCGCAATTTTGCTCGCCAAAACTATGTCTTTTCTTTTTTCTTGATGGCGGTTTAACCAATTGCCAATGATGCTTTCTGTGGCTCCATAGGTATCTGATGAAGGCGGTACCGCATACATTTCAGCGGTATCGATAAAGTTAACACCGTGGCTAAGGGCATAGTTGATTTGCTCATCTGCATCATGCTGGTTGTTTTGCAAACCCCAGGTCATACTACCTAAACAGACGCGAGATACTTCAATTTGGCTGCTGCCTAGTCGACTATATAGCATGTTAAATCCTTGTTTTATTTTAATTGGTGTTTTGACCAAGATTTTCCCAGTTTAGTTGATCCTGAGCGCGAGTAAAAGTTGCACATTCGCTAAATTTATGATGATATTTAACTGTATATAATTACAGTTGATTGGTGATGCGTAAGTTTATTCACATTGATATGGATTGCTTTTATGCCGCAGTTGAAATGCGCGACAATCCAGAGCTTGCCAATGTCCCCATGGCGATTGGTGGAAATAGCCATCGAGGTGTACTTTCGACCGCTAACTACCTTGCTAGAGAGTACGGTGTTCGCTCTGCTATGTCTAATTATCAAGCGAAGAAGCTTTGTCCACACTTAGTGATAGTGCCAGGACGAATGGCTGTGTACAAAGAGATCTCACAACAAATTAGAGCGATTTTTGCCCGCTATACACAATTAATTGAGCCGCTTTCACTAGATGAAGCTTATCTAGATGTGACGGACTGCGAGCTATTCCACGGCAGTGCCACACTGATTGCACAGCAAATTAGAGCCGACATTGAAAATGAAACTGGTCTGACGGCCTCGGCTGGAATCGCGCCGATTAAATTCTTAGCGAAGATAGCGAGCGACGAAAATAAGCCCAATGGCCAGTTTGTGATAACACCTAATGAGGTGGACGAGTTTATTGATACTCTGCCATTGAAGAAAATCCCCGGTGTTGGCAAAGTCACTCAGCAGAAGTTGCTTGCTTTAGGTTTGCAATATGGTTGCGATGTGAAAGCCAGTAGTGAAGACTTTTTGTATCAACGTTTTGGTAAATTTGGTTTGGTGCTGTGGCGGCGTTGTCATGGTGTTGATGAACGGCAAGTCGAAACTGAGCGGGTGCGCAAATCTGTCGGAGTGGAAACAACCTTTAGTGAAGATACCAATGACATTGAAGAACTTAAACGGCGACTCACACAAAAGCTGTATCCAGAGTTGACTCGCAGAGCTGAATCCTACTTACAGGATAGGGGAATGAACAAGCTGGGGGTGAAAGTAAAATTTTTTGATTTTCAGGTAGTGAGTAAGGAATGCCAACTGACCTACCTAGATGCGGATATGTTGTGTACGTTGCTGTGTGATTTGCTAGAGCGTTACCCCCACAAGCCTGTACGCCTAATCGGTATCAATGTGGGGTTATCACAAGAAAAAGACAATCAAGGACAATTGGGGCTTTTTGATTGCGACTAAAAGGTGAGTGCATTATTTGTTAACTGTGTTAATTTCGAAAGTTAATTCATATAACAATAAAATGCAGGAGCCTTGAATGCAGTCAATTATGATAGTGCTATTCGGCCTAGTCGGTATGCTGTTTGGCTGGTTTGTCTATTCCAAATTTATAGCCCAAAAAATCTTCAAGATGGATGACAACTTTGTCACTCCAGCCCATGAACTCAATGATGGTGTTGATTTTGTGCCAACAAACAAAGTGGTACTTTGGGGCCACCATTTCACATCTGTTGCTGGCGCTGCGCCGATTGTAGGGCCTGCTATTGCCGTTTATTGGGGCTGGGTCCCCGCCGTGTTGTGGGTGGTATTAGGCACCATCTTTTTTGCAGGTGTACACGATATGGGCGCGCTCTGGGCGAGTGCTCGTCACAAGGGTAAGTCAATGGGTGCACTTTCTGAGAGTGTAATAGGCAAGCGCACTCGCGCGCTTTTCATGATCGTGGTTTTTCTTGTTTTACTCATGGTTAACGCTGTGTTTGGGGTGGTCATAGCTAACTCTTTTGTTGCTAATCCGAGCGCGGTGTTCCCTGCTTGGGCAGCGATTGCGGTGGCTTTGATTATTGGTCAATTGTTAAAGCGACAGGTGCCTTTGATTCCGTTATGTGTGGTTGGTGTGGCCATCTTATATGCCACTATTTACATGGGATCAGGCATGCCACTGGCGTTGCCAACGGAAATGTTTGGGCTATCGGATAAAGCAAATTGGATAGTGATCCTATTTATCTATGCGGCGGTGGCCTCTTTGCTGCCTGTGTGGATGTTGCTACAACCACGCGATTTCATTAATGGCATGCAGCTTTTGGTGGGCTTAGTACTACTTTACGGTGCGGTGTTTGTGGTGATGCCGGATATCACGGCCCCTGCCTTTAATACGCAAGTGGCAGCGCAAACACCGAGTATTATTCCACTCCTGTTTGTGACTATCGCCTGTGGTGCAGTGTCGGGTTTTCACGGTATTGTGTCTTCGGGCACGAGTTCAAAACAGTTGAACAAAGAAACCGATGGACGCTTTGTGGGTTACTTGGGAGCCGTAGGCGAAGGCTCGTTGGCCTTGATCACGCTGGTGGCGGTCAGTGGCGTGATGTTAGCAGTATCGCCTGAGCAATGGCATGAGATCTACAGTCATTTAGGGGCAGGTAGTGTGGGCGCATTTATCACAGGTGGCTCTAATTTGATCAGTAGCGGCTGGGGAATTCCTGCTGAAATTGCGGCGACTTTGTTGGCGGTGATGGTCGTGTTATTTGCAGGCACAACCATGGATTCTGGGGTGCGCTTACAACGCTACATTATTCAAGAGTGGGGTGATATTTATCAAATTAACTTACTCAAAAATGGCATTGTGGCGACATTTGTTGCGGTTGGCTGTTGTTTGCTATTAGCGTTTGGCGCCGGTGGCGCATCGGGTAGTGGTGGCATGATCATTTGGCCACTGTTTGGGTCAACAAATCAGATCCTCGCAAGTTTAACGCTACTGGTGATCTCGGTGTATTTAATTAAGCTAGGTCGTCCGGCTAAATATACGTTGATCCCCATGACCTTTGTATTGCTCATGGCGTTTTTTGCGGGGCTGATTAAACTGGTTGAATATTATCAGCAAAGTAAGTGGCTGTTGGTCGGGCTTGATGTCATCGTGTTGGTGGTAAGCGTACTTGTGATGCTTGAAGCATGGTCTGTGATCAGTCAACACAAGCGTACACAAACGCAAACAGCACAATAAGCGCGTTTACTAGCAAACTGATTTTAGATCCCCCATAATCGGGCCTTTAACAATGATAACCAAGGGCTCGATTATGTCTTTTCCTCGTGCACTCTCTTGTAACGATTATCTAAATGCGCAATCCGACGCGCTCATCGTTATTACCTCAGATATTAATAACTTAGGCGACGAGCGCCTAAATAAAGCCATCGCGCCTTATCTTGCTGTTGATGCGCGTATTGCCAGTAAGGCATCGTTAGTGTTGGCAGACGAATTGCCAGGCAAGCGTCTGATTGTCTCACCAACTGGCCCGCTTAATCGCGATTATGATGATGTACGTCGTGTATTTGATGCGGCAAAAAGTGCCATCACTGAAGCGAAAGCGGCAGGTGTGACTGCGCCGACCTTGTTAGTGGTTGGTATGCCTGAAGATGGCCGATACAAAAATGCTTTGGAAGTGGCTTATTTAGGTATGTGTCAGGCGTTGTGGCAACCACTAGAAGCGCGTGAATATCGTGGTGAAAGCATTGAACCTGTCAAAGAAATTAGTTTGGTTGGGGCGTCAGAACAACAATGCCAGCAATTGAATGCCTTGGCAGCCGGCCAATATGCGGCGCGTGACTTATGTGGAACTGAGCCCGAGCGTATGGCACCACCTAAGTTTGCTGATTATTGTGTTGAGTTATTCAAAAATACCAATGTCACAACGGAGGTTGTTTCAGATCTCAACGTGATTGAGCAAAATTATCCCATGCTTGCCACCGTTGCGCGCGCATCTTACGCTGTCGAGCGTCATCATCCGCGTGTTGTTAAGTTGATTTATACACCGAGTGATGAAGTGACTCGCACTTTGATGTTCGTTGGTAAAGGCTTGGTATACGACACCGGTGGTGCGGACCTTAAAGTAGGTGGTTTTATGGCGGGTATGAGCCGCGATAAAGGCGGTGCTGCGTCTGTTGCGGGGTTCATGAAAGCCGTTGCTGATTATCAGCCAAAGGGCGTGAAAGTGATTGCCTATCTTGCTGTTGTGCGTAACTCAATTGGTTCTGATTGTTTTGTGCCCGATGAAATCATTACCTGTCGTGAGGGCTTGAAAGTACGTATTGGCAATACCGATGCGGAAGGGCGTTTGGCAATGGGTGACTTGTTGAGTGAAATGAAAGACTTAGCGAAAGCCGAAGTTAATCCGGAGCTATTTACGGTGGCAACGTTAACGGGTCATGCCGCGCGCGCTGTAGGCCCTTACAGTGCTTATGTCGAAAATGGTCCAGCTCGTGTGGCAAAAGTGTCTCGCCAATTGGCGGATATTGGCGAACTGTGGGCTGATGGTGCTGAACTGTCGCGCAGCCGTCGTGAGGACTATGACTTTGTGAAGCCTCGCACGTTAGCGGATGACGTATTATCAAGTAACAATGCGCCTTCAGCGGTGACCGCTCGAGGTCACCAATTCCCAATGGCGTTTTTGGCGATTGTGGGTGGTTTGGATAAGCATGGATGTGACTCTGAGCTACCGATCCCGTATGTTCATATGGACATTGCAGGTAGCGGTGTAGAAGGCGGAGATTGGCAACATGGCAAGCCAACAGCGGCAACAGTGAGTAGCTTGTTTGCGCGTTACTGTTTGTAATGAAGTAACTAAAAAGGAAAGGGCACTGAATGTGCCCTTTTTTAATGCGTGATAACTGTGCTTAGAGTTATAGTCCTAACACGTCTTTACCTTGCTTGAACGTCACATCTACAGGGATGTTAGCTTGTGATAGCTTTTCTAAGTCAGCTTGTAACTCTGCTTTAATGTCGCCATGTGTTGCTATCAGCTGGTCAACTTTTTGATAATCGCCGTCACCTTGTAGAGTGAGGATCAAGTTTGATAGATTCTTCATTGCAACAGCCATTTTATCCATATTTACTTTGTATAGGCCTTGCTCATTTTTAGAAAATGCGCCTTGCTCTTTGAAGAAGTTGAAACGGATCATGTTGGCTTTACCGTGTGCACTTGAAGCACCGAAACGAACTGAACGGAAAATACCTGCCATGAAGGTGATGTAATAGTCTTCAATGGTGCCTTCGGTGATTTCACCTTTGTTTAGTAGCTGCTCAACCATGTATAGACCTAAGATATCGGCTTTGCCCTCTTCAAGTGCACTGGCATGCTCTTGTAGTGACTGGCGAACTGTGCCTTTGCCGGTGATGGTATTTTTAATACCTAAACCGTGTGCCACTTCATGGAACATCGTATTGGCAAAGAATGCATCAAAAGTGATGTGCTTACGTTGTTCTGGGACAATAAGCTGATCAGCAATTGGTAGCATAATTTTGTCAAACTTGGCACGCATTGCATTTTTTAACTGTAAGCGACGAGTGCCTTTTTCAAGCTGTACTTGCTCATCGTTTGGTAGGTTGATAGCGATTGTTTTACTACCCGCATTTGAGTGACCGGCATAGTAAATCACGTCATAAGCGTTAAGGTCCGCATCTGAACCAGGTACTTCTTGCTTGTATTTGTCATCGACAGGTAAGCCTGTTTGTAGTTCGGGTAAGAAAGCTGCGAACTTAGCCAAACGCTCACTCCAAGCAAGGTCTTTGACTAGCACATAGGATTCGAAGCTTGCACGGTAGCCAAATAATTGATCTTCATAGGTTTCAATTGGACCGATCACCACATCGATTGGATTATTTTTCATATCCATCCAAGCGAAATCAGAAGTTTGGTAGCTGTTGTTAACGAGTGCATCAGCGCGCAATGTTAAGTAGTTCGCAAACTCTTTGTCTTCTGCTAGGGCACTTGCTTCACGCAACAGGTTTGCTGCAGCATTGAGTTCATCACTGTAAATCGTTGAATAAGGGGTGCTATATAATTTACCTTGCTCATCACGTTTGATGATTGAATACAGGCCGTTTTTATCTTTAACGTCTGCGTTATTGAGTTCTTCTTTACTTAGGTCATGAGGATAAAACTCTGCGCCTAGTGCTTTTTCTTCAAAGCCAGTTAAAAACACTTTATCGCCGTCTAATCTGTCCCACGGACCATAGTTGATGTCAGCGTAAGTGCGAACTTTTTTATCTTGAATGCGACTTAAGAAAGTACCTTTGTCCATACCAAAGCTTTGCTTCCAAAATAGGTCGTCCATAATTTTAGAGGCATCGATGAGTTTACCAATCATCTTTTTTTGATTGTCAGATAAATGCGAAAGGTCGGTATTTAACGTTACTTCGGTATAAATATCTAAACGTGATTGAGGCGTGTTCGTTAGGGTGTATTGAGTTGTTTGTTCTTGTTGTTTTGAAGCTTTAGCGGTGGTGTTAGTTGCCGGATCTGAGCAAGCGCTCAGTGCCATTGTACCCGCTACCATGAATGCAAGGCTGATCTTCGAAAGTTTCATGCTGCTCTCTTTTTGTTATTGGAGTAAATTTAAGAGCACTTACTTTACCTTATTCGAGATAAATATTCTGCAAGGTCGCGATGCATTTTTGCGAAATTTCTCAGAGCACGATTTGGTAGCAATATTTTTGACCCATTTTCTTAACTTTATCGAGATGTTAGACGATACTAAAGGCATATAACAAAAACGATTTAATGCTTCCTAACGAGTTTGGAAAGAGTCTATGTCAACAGAGAATGCCTTACTTACAATTCTTATCGATAGAATCAATAATGATACTTTGGTTTTACCTACCTTGCCCGATGTTGCTGTGCGTGTGCGCCAGGCTGCGGATGATCCTGAGGTTAATTTGATGCAAATGGCTGATGTGATTTCTCATGACCCGGCGTTATCGGCACGCATGATAAAGGTGGCAAATAGTGCCTTCATGGGACGCGCGGTGAAGGTGAACACGTTGAACCAAGCGGTGACTCGCATTGGTTTGCGACAAATCAAAAATATCGCGACGGCAATGGCGATGGAGCAGCTATTTGTATCAAATAATAAATTGATCAAAACCTATATGGATAAAGCATGGCAAAAAACCTTGAAAGTTGCTTGCCAAGCAATCACCACGATGACGTTTTATCTAAGAGTGCATAAACACACGTCGTTAAATAAAGATACGATTACCTTGGCATCCTTGGTGTTTAACATTGGCGTATTGCCTATTTTGACAGAAGCAGAGCGTCACCCTGAAGTGTTTGCCAACCCAAGCTTTCTAGCTCATGCGATACAAAAGTTAGCGGGAAAAATTGGTGGAGCGATTATGCGAGAGTGGGGCTTTACCGATGATTTTGTTGAAGTTGCAGAAAGCTGGTCAAACCCAAACTACAAACCAGAGCACGATTGCTATGTAGATTTCATACGTGTGGGGGCGATTTTGGAAGGGATACTACAAGTGTCTGATAAAACAGCTTCTTTACAAGTGTATGAAGAGAAAGGCATTATCCGCTCAGTGGATATGTTTACAACCGATGAGTACCAAGAAATACTCGAAGATGTGAAAACTATGTTCGCTTAACTATGAAAATAGGCCAGCAACGGTAGTGTATACCGGGCTGGCCATTGATTTATTCCATATCAGCGCTATCGCCTAAGCTCTGAGTCAGTTCTTCAAGCAGCTCTTTAATCTCTTCACTCACCAAAATAAAGTCGGCGTCGAGTTTGACCGCCATGTCCTCTTTTGGGATATCCGCGTTTTGCTCTTTCAGCGCATCAGCATAACTGAGTCGCTTCAAAGAACCGTCGTTTTGCAGTATGAATTTAACGCGCTCGCGCCAATCAAAAGCAAGTTTAGTAACGCGCTTACCATTGTCTAAATGGCTTTTAATTTCTTCCGAAGAGAGATCATGTTGCTTCAGTTTAACTTGTGCACCGTTGTCATCAGGTTCTTGTAATTCGGCATCGTTGCCAATGGCAAACCCTTCAGGTGATTCGAATTTTGTCAGCCAATCAGTCAGGAATACATCTAAGTCATAGTTCGCAAACGCGGGTACAACCGGTAACGTGCCCAGAGACTTTCGTAATAATGCAAGGAGTTCTTCGGCCTTGTTGAAGCTGGCACTGTTAACTATAACCCAACCGTTTTCTTGATCGATGAAAGCAAACTGTAGGCTTGATTTCTTGAATGCTTGTGGGAGCAATGTGCTTAAAATGTTTTCTTTAAGCTCATCCTTTTCTTTTTTCTTCACCGGGCGGTTTTCTTCACGCTCAATCAGTTCCACTTTTTCAGCAACTAAGTCGTTAATGACGGATGCAGGTAGCACTTTTTCTTCACGTTTGGCGCAGACTAAAATGCTATTTTGCGAAAAGTGCGACAAGCTATTACCATGTTTGCCAAGTGCTTTGGTCCAGCCAAATGTACTCATATCTTGACTGCCGCAAGGTCTAAATACATCTTGCTCTAACGCTTTTTCAAAGTCTTCTTGATTATATGAAACGTCTTGCTTAAATCGATAACAGATCAGGTTACTAAACCACATATATTGAGTATCCGTGCTTGAAAATAAGGGTGCATGATAGCAATAATTTTTGCCCAAAGGGGAGTGCGAAACACAAACTTTGTTTTTCGCACCTAAATTGATTACTCAAACATACTCATAGGAGCTTGCATGTTTTTGGGGAATTGGATGTAGTAAGTTAGTCCTTTGCCTTCTTCACTACTGACTTCTATTTCGCCATTCAGTGTTTGTTTCACCAAGTTCAGCGTAATATGAGTACCTAAACCACTACCACCCTGATCTCGCTTAGTGGTAAAAAATGGGTCGAATAGTTTTTCGAGCTGAGCTTGGCTCACACCGCGGCCATTGTCTTTATAAACAATTTTAACATCTTGGTGATCATCAGTAATTTTGATATCAATTTCGCCTTTATCTATGCCGTCAAAACCATGGATCAACGAGTTCATAATAAGGTTCGTGAATATTTGGCTAATGGCACCAGCGGGTAAGTTTAAGATTAAATCATCAGGACAGTCGATATTAATACTGTGTTTGGTCTTTTTGATTTTTGGGTGCAGCGAACGCACTACTTCAGACAAATATTCTTTAAAGTTAATCTTTCTAACCGCCTCACTGGCTTGGTCTACTGCAATTTGTTTAAAGCTCGCAACCAGCTCAGATGCACGGTCAAGGTTGGTTGTTAACAAGCTTGTACTTTGTTTGGCCTCATTGATAAATTCTTCCAACGCTTTAGGGGATAACGTTTTGTTTTGGTATGCTTCTTCAAGTTTATTGAGTCGTTCTTGCAAGAACGACGTTGCGGTGACACCAATCCCCACAGGGGTGTTAATATCGTGCGTAATACCCGCAACAAGGCCCCCTAACGCAGCCATTTTTTCCGAGCCAACCAAGCGCTCTTGCGCCATATTAAGTTCATCGACATAGCGTTCAAGTTCTTTTTGTTTTGTCAGTAACTCTTTCTCTGTTTGACTACGTAAATCGACTTCTTCGGTTAGCACTAATTTTTGCTTTTCAAGCTCATATTTTTGCTGTTGTAAGTCCATCATCGCTTGGCTTAAGTTGGATGTTTTACGCGCCACTTCTTGCTCTAACTGCAAGTTATGTTGGTCCAACTTTTCATTACTGATGAGCAGCTCTTTTTGCGTTTGATCAAGTTGTTTTCGGTACTCCGAGACCTTATCAATCAGTTTATTAAACGCCTCCTCCATCACTTTTAGCTCATTGCGTTCCGTGGTGCCGATATCAATCTTTCTGCCATCAATATCATCCAGTTCAATGTCTTCGATTTGATCGGTTAGATCGGTCAGTGGTTCGGTAAGAAGGCGGCGAAACGCGATTAAAAACAGAATGATCAGAAATGTGGTTTTGATCATCGCGTTCCCAATTAAGAAGTAGATGGATATCATGATCCGACTAAAAACAACTTCACGTGACGAAAAAAGCGTGACGTCACCGACTTGAGTCGCGCGTCCAGAAAATTCAAATATGAGCGGAAATGTGTAGCCAAATAACCCCGACGGGGTATCTTCGATAATGGCTTCTTCTTGCACGAGCTGTTGGCTATACAGTTCGTGAATATCTAGCGAACGGCCTAGTTGCGATATGATCTCGCCGCTATCATCACGAACAATGATCCCTTCAATCATTGGAATAGCTAATAGCCCTTCGGCGGTTGTCACCGTTTGTTTGGTATTTAGCTCCCAAATCGCGCGTGTAAGGCTGCGGCTAAATGTTTTCTGTAGCATCGTCAGCTCATTGCGAATGTAGTCTTTAGTATTGACATACTCAGCAATGACTTGTCCGCAGGTTACGACAAACGTAAGTAGGAAGTAAACCGATAGCACATTCGTGAGTAGCTTTTTTGATAGGCTTTTTTGCAGCATGAATGAACCTTGGCTCCACAAGTTAGGGTTTTTGTAGTCTGGCTATTGATAAACTTAGCTAATAAAGGTTTAAAAATAAATAAATATTTGCCTTTTTAGCGATAAATGCTGTATTGCTGTAAATGTTTCTTATTGTGATTACCGATGCAAACGAATTATGTTATAAGAGGTATGTTTTGCTAATAATAGATATAAAAAATAATGGCTTATTCAATTTTAGTCTGTGACGATTCCGTAGTTGCCCGCAAGCAAGTTATGCGTAGTCTAACAAAAGCGCTTGATGTAAATATAGAGCAAGCCAGTAACGGACTTGAGGCGCTAGAAATTTTGCGTAATAAGCCTATCGATTTACTGTGCTTAGACCTCACAATGCCGAAAATGGACGGCGTTGGGGTGCTTCACAGTATGAAAGCAGACCCCCGTATCGAGACCTTTGTTGTGGTTATTTCAGCAGACATTCAATCGACCATGAAGCAGAGAGTGAAACAACTCGGAGCAATAGAGTTTTTTGAAAAGCCTGTACATGGCGAGTTGCTGATCAAACTATTGCATCAATACGGCATACGTTAAGCAGTACATTTACATCTAAATAACTTTTCAGCCCGTCAAAATTACCGCCCTACACTTTGTTGCATAATTATTTCATTGAGAAATAATTAACTTGATATTTTTGCATATTACATGCTGTTTTTTATTGTTGACACGGTGCCTGTTTTTGGGGCAAGCTAAATAACATGAAAACAAATTTTAACACTACGACCATTATTACAACCACCATCCAATCTGGATAGTGGCATAGGTCGGTGCGTAATAGAAAAGGCCTGTGTTCACTACGAACACAGGCCTTTTTTCGTTTTAGGAATGAGGAAAAATTAATCATGCGTGTTCTGAAATTTGGTGGTTCGTCTTTGGCGAATTTTGAGTGTCTTAAACAAGTACAAAACTTAATATTAAATCAAGCGGGCGACGAAGCACTGATCGTGTTGTCAGCGCCTGGGGGGATGACGGATCAACTCGTTGAGCTTGCTCATGTGGCAGAGCAAGGGTTGAGCTTTGACGCGCAATGGCAAGCATTAGAGGCGCGCGCTCTAGGCCTACTTGAACAAGTTGAAAGCTTGTATGGTTCAGTGACTTATTGGCCTTCATTGGCAGAGTTAGCTGACAAGTTGCGTGGTGTACAGTTGCTTAAAAGCTGTCCAGATTCAGTTCGCGCTTATGTGATCAGTTTTGGTGAGCGTGTCAGTGTGGCTTTGATGCAAACCATGTTGGGGTCATCCCAAGCAAGCTACCTTGAAGCGACAGACTGCATTGTTAGCCATGGTGGGTATCTAGATGCCGAAGTAGATCTGCAGTTGAGCCAACCAAAGTTTGCAGCGGCAATGAACGCAAAGCCAAACAAATATTACATAATGCCTGGCTTCACGGCGAGTAACGCACGCGGTGAGTTAACAACTTTGGGCCGCAATGGTTCTGACTATTCTGCGGCTGTTGCAGCAGCTTGCTTGAGGGCTGAAGTGTGTCAGATCTGGACTGATGTAGATGGCGTTTATAATGCCGATCCTCGCTTTATTAAAAAAGCCAGTAAGGTTGATTGGCTATCGTACAAAGAGGCGATGGAGTTATCGTACTTTGGCGCCAAAGTGTTGCATCCAAAAACTATTTTACCTTGTGCGAAATTCTCAGTGCCTTGTGAAATCAAAAATACGCATAATCCAGATGTTGCCGGCTCTGTGATCAGCAATGAACGTCGTGGTGACGAAGCGGTTAAGGCGCTTTCTAGCTTAGAAGAACTTGCGATGTTGACTGTGTCTGGCCCCGGTATGAAAGGCAAAGTTGGTATGGCCGCTCGCGTATTTAGTGCATTGGCGAATGATAACGTATCGATTGTGTTGATCACGCAATCATCATGTGAATTTAGTATTAGCTTCTGTGTACATGAGGCTGATTTAGAGCTGGCGCTGAATGCATTAGAGCAGGCGTTCGAACTGGAAGCGCAGGCTGGTCTAATTGAACCTGTACAAGTGCAAAGAGAGTTGGCTATTGTCACACTCGTGGGCGACAACATGAAGGCGCACAAAGGGTTAGCAGCCAAGTTCTTTGCCTCTTTAGCACAAGCGCAAGTGAATATTGTCGCGATTGCACAGGATTCGACTGAAAGCGCGATTTCAGCTGTGGTGGACGGAGCGCTGTGCAATGACGCAGTCAAAGTGTGTCATGAGAACTTTTTCACGCATATTCCATCTATCGACGTGTTTTTATTAGGTTGTGGTCTAGTTGGTCAGGAATTAATAAAGCAGTTAGAAAAGCAGCAAACGTGGTTAGAAGCCCGTAATATCAAACTGAACTTATACGGTGTTGCTAATTCTCGTAAACTTTACCTCAATGATGAAGGTGTCCCTTTTGATTCATGGCAGGCAGAACTTGAAGCGCAGCAGGAAGGGTTTTCTTTGGCGCGCGTTGAGTCATTTGTTAAAGCGAACCACTTGATTAACCCTGTATTAGTTGACTGTTCTTCGTCACAACACTTGGCAGATCAATACTGTGATTTCTTAAACGCGGGTTTTCATGTTGTTGCCGCGAACAAGAAAGCCAATACGGGCAGCTATGAATACTATCAGGCACTCATGACTGCGGCACAAAAAAAGCAGCGCAAATTTTTGTATGAAACCAACGTGGGTGCAGGCTTGCCTGTGTTAGACAACCTACAACTACTATTTGGTGCGGGTGATGAATTACTGTCATTTAACGGTATTCTGTCTGGTTCATTGTCTTATATGTTTGGCGCGCTACAAGATGGCTTAACTTTGTCACAAGCGACTGAAAAAGCAAAAAGCAATGGTTTTACAGAGCCAGATCCAAGAGACGACCTATCGGGTACAGATGTGGCGAGAAAGCTGCTGATCATCGCACGCGAGTCAGGCCTTCAGCTTGAACTGAGTGATATTGAAGTTGAAGCCGTCGTACCCGCAGAATTTGCAAAGGGTAGCTCGGTTGAAGAGTTTATGGCGCGCTTACCAGAACTTGATGCGGCTTTTGCCGACAAAGTACAAAGTGCTGCGAATGAAGGAAAAGTACTTCGTTACGTAGGCAGCATCGATAACGGTCATTGCCGTGTTGGTATTGAGGCGGTAGATAAGGCGCATGCGCTTTATGATATTCGTGATGGTGAAAATGCCTTGGCGATTTTGAGCCAATATTATCAACCTCGTCCTTTTGTTATTCGTGGCTATGGCGCCGGTGCAGAGGTTACTTCTGCAGGCGTATTCGCAGACATTCTCAAAACATTATCACGCTAGGAGTTGTATTGATGATCACTGTTTACGCACCTGCATCGGTCGGAAATTTTTGTGTTGGCTTTGATTCTTTGGGAGCCGCGCTGGCACCCATTGATGGCACATTGCTCGGTGACGTGGTGCACATTGAAGCCGCGCAGCAAGACGCATTTAAGTGTGTTGGCCCATATGCAGATAAGTTGCCGGGAGATGCGAAAGACAACTTGGCATTTCAATGCTTAGAACACTTTAAAGAACAGGTTGCGCCCAATATGCCCGCCGCACTACTTACGCTTGAAAAGCGTTTGCCGATTGGCTCGGGGCTTGGCTCAAGCGCTTGCTCAGTAGTGGCAACATTTGTTGCTTTGGATAAGTTCGCGCAAACGAATTTATCACAAGAAGCCATGATTGAATTGATGGCCGATTTTGAAGGCAAGGTCAGCGGCGCACGTCACTATGACAATATCACCCCCTGTTATTTGGGCGGGTTGCAGTTAACGGCTGACGTGGTACCGAACAAGGCGCTGGCGCTACCAGTCAATGAAGAGTGGTATTATGTAGCGGCGTACCCAGGCTTTGCGCTCAATACCGCTAAGGCGAGAGGCGTGTTACCCGCGCAGCTGGCAACACATGACGCTGTGGTATTTGCTCAACGCCTCACCAGTTTTTGTCTGTTGCAACAAAGTGGGCGTTTTGATGAAGCGCTGACGTTAATGCAAGATGATATTGCCGAGCCGCATCGTCAGTCTCTAATCGCTGGGTTTAGTGATGCCAAAGCGGCATTACCACAGTATGGTGCAGAGCTTGTGAGTATTTCAGGCGCAGGTCCTACTTTATTCACTATTTGCAAAACCCTAGAAAGTGCCCAGCAATGTCAGCAATGGCTTGAACAAAACTACATTAATGAACTTGGCTTTAGCCACATCTGTAAACTCGATAACTTAGGCACGCGTGCCATTTCTCAAGGAGCTTAATAACAATGCAATTGGTTAATTTAAAAGATGAATCTCAAAAAGTATCCTTTACAGAAGCGGTGAAAACTGGCCTAGGTCGTAATCAAGGGGTGTTCTTTCCAACAGACTTAACCGCGATGAGTCATGTTGAGGCTTTATTGGACTTGCCATTTGTAGCGCGTAGCACGCAAATATTGTCACACCTTATTGGCGATGAGTTACCTAAAGACACGTTGGCGTCGATGGTTGAACGCGCATTTAATTTCCCTGTGAAATTAGCACAAGTTGACGAAAATAATTATTGCCTAGAGTTATTCCATGGCCCCACGCTTGCGTTTAAGGACTTTGGTGGTCGCTTTATGGCTGAGTGCATCGGCCTTTTCAATCAAGGAGAGCGCGTCACCATTTTAACTGCAACCAGTGGTGACACGGGGGCCGCAGTCGCGCATGCCTTTTATAAAAAGCCAAATGTTGATGTGGTGATCCTCTACCCTGAAGGCAAAATCTCGCTAGCGCAGCAAAAGCTGTTTACTACGTTGGGTGAAAATATTCATTGTTATGCCGTGGAAGGGAGCTTTGATGATTGCCAAGCATTAGTGAAACAGGCGTTTTTAGACGACGAAGTAAAGCAAAAGCTGGGTTTAAACTCAGCCAATTCAATTAACATCAGCCGCCTGCTTGCTCAGGTGTGTTATTACTTTGAAGCGCTTGCACAATTGCCTAAAGAGAAAAGAGCGGATGTACATGTGTCTGTACCAAGCGGTAACTTTGGTAACGTTTGTGCGGCGATGATTGCTTCGGTCATTGGTTTACCGGTGAGTAAGTTGTCGGCCACAACGAACCAAAATGACACCGTACCGCGTTTCATTGCATCAGGGCAGTGGGCACCCAATGAAACAATTGAATCATTGTCCAATGCAATGGATGTGAGTAAACCTAATAATTGGCCTCGTGTGCAATCTATGTTGGATAACGATAAATTCGATAAACATGATTTTTATTCAAGTTCAGTGTCTGAGCAAAGAACGCAAGAAGTCATGCGTGAAGTGGCTGCAAAAGGCTATATCGCTGAACCACATACAGCGATTGCTTATGAGGGACTGTCAGAAGATAAACAAGCACATCGCACAGGGATTTTCCTTGCGACGGCTCATCCTGCAAAATTCAAAGAGTCTGTAGAGCAAGTGCTTGGACAGCAAATTGAAATGCCTAAGGTACTGCAAGATGCGTTAGATCAAGAATGCTTGGCACAACCGATGACTGCCGATTATGACAAATTAAAGGCTGCAATATTTGCTAAGTTACTTTAATTCAATTGTTTTACGGTGGCAGTTGTTCGACTGCCACCTGTTTTACTCATATTTAAATAGTTAATTTAACTCTTCATTACTCATAAATATTTCAAATGTTAAAATAAAAAAATATCATTACTTTAATACTGTGAAATAATTTCAATCCCTGTTTAAATATGCTCATACCAATAGCATAGGCATTGAGCGCTTTTGAGCGTACAATACGGCTTTTATTATCTTACGTGCACCTAGGAGACCCCATGTTAGAACGTAACATGAATATTGCAGATTTTGATCCTGAATTAGCAAAAGCAATTGCGCTTGAAACACAGCGTCAAGAAGAACACATTGAGCTGATTGCTTCTGAAAACTACTGTAGCCCACGCGTATTAGAGGCTCAGGGTTCTCAGCTTACAAACAAGTATGCAGAAGGTTATCCTGGCAAGCGCTACTACGGCGGTTGTGAGCACGTAGATGTGGTTGAGCAATTAGCAATTGACCGTGCAAATGAGCTATTTGGTTCTAACTACGCAAACGTTCAGCCGCACGCGGGTTCTCAAGCAAACGCAGCGGTATTCCAAGCACTATTACAGCCACACGATACAGTGCTAGGTATGAGCCTAGCGCATGGTGGTCACTTAACGCATGGTTCTCACGTTAACTTTTCAGGTAAAACGTATAATGCAGTGCAGTACGGTTTGAATGAAGAAACGGGCGAAATTGACTACGCACAAGTTGAAGCGCTTGCACTTGAGCATAAGCCAAAAATGATCATCGGTGGCTTTTCTGCTTATTCAGGCATTGTTGATTGGGCTAAGTTTAGAGAAATCGCGGATAAAGTAGGTGCCTACTTATTGGTTGATATGGCGCACGTGGCAGGTCTTGTTGCAGCAGGCGTATACCCAAGCCCAGTACCACACGCACACGTTGTAACAACCACAACACACAAAACGCTAGCGGGTCCTCGTGGCGGTTTAATCATTTCAGCTTGTAACGATGAAGACATCTACAAAAAGCTAAACAGCGCGGTATTCCCTGGTGGTCAAGGTGGCCCTCTTTGTCACGTTATCGCTGCTAAAGCGGTTGCTTTTAAAGAAGCTCTACAGCCTGAATTCAAAACGTACCAGCAGCAAGTTGTTAAGAATGCACAAGCAATGGTAGAAGTATTGCAAGAGCGTGGCTACAAAGTGGTTTCTGGTAAAACCGATAACCACCTATTCTTACTTGATTTAATTGATAAAGACATCACAGGTAAAGCGGCAGATGCTGCACTGGGTAATGCTTACATCACAGTAAACAAAAACTCTGTACCAAATGACCCTCGTTCACCGTTTGTAACATCAGGTCTACGTATTGGTTCTCCTGCGATCACGCGCCGCGGCTTTAAAGAAGCAGAATCTAAAGAGCTTGCAGGTTGGATCTGTGATGTACTAGACAACATCGAAGATGAGTCTGTACAAGCTCAAGTAAGAGAAAAAGTGAAAGCTATCTGCGCAAAATTACCAGTTTACGCATAATTTCACTCACAAAAACGCCATTTTTTGTTATGATTAAGGCCGCTTTTATAGCGGCCTTTTTTGTATGACTTCTGAAGTGAACCAATATGCACTGTCCTTTTTGTACCGCAAAAGATACTAAAGTAATCGACTCTCGTTTAGTGAGCTCTGGCCATCAAGTTCGTCGCCGCAGAGAATGCATCGAATGTCATGAGCGATTTACCACGTTTGAAGGTGCAGAGTTGGTTATGCCACGCGTGATCAAGCAAGATGGTTCTCGTGAGCCATTCAATGAAGATAAACTGATCAATGGTCTCGCTCGAGCATTAGAAAAGCGCCCTGTCAGTACAGAACAAATCGATGAAGTGATCCACGAGATTGAATCAAAAATCCGTGCCACGGGAGAGCGAGAAGTGTCGAGTCACCTAATTGGTGAATGCATCATGGATGCGTTGAAAAGATTAGATAAAGTGGCTTATGTGCGTTTTGCTTCAGTTTATCGTTCATTTGAAGACATACGGGAATTTGGCGAAGAAATCGCAAGGCTGGGTGATTAACCATGCTCTCTAAGCAAGACCAAGCGTATATGGCATTGGCAATCGAATTGGCAAAAAAGGGCCGATTCACTACAACCCCAAACCCGAATGTGGGGTGTGTCATTGTCAAAGATGGCAACATTGTTGGCCAAGGGTTTCACCAACGCGCTGGTGAAGGGCATGCAGAAGTACATGCTCTCAATGCGGCAGGAGAAGAAGCACAAGGTGCGACCGCTTATGTGACATTGGAGCCTTGCAGCCATTACGGACGTACGCCACCGTGTGCAGAAGGTTTGATCAAGGCGGGTGTTAAACGTGTCATCGCAGCCATGGTTGATCCTAATCCACAAGTTTCAGGAAAAGGCCTCGCAATGTTACAAGCTGCTGGTATTGAAACCGCACATGGGCTTCTTGAAGAAGCGGCAAAAGCACTTAATAAAGGCTTTTTAAAACGTATGGAGCAGGGGTTACCCTACGTAACCTGCAAACTCGCTGCGAGTCTTGACGGTAAAACTGCGTTAAAAAATGGCGTGAGTAAATGGATCACAGGTCCTGATGCGCGCAAAGATGTGCAACGCTTTCGAGCACAAAGTTGTGCAATTTTAACTGGTGCTGATACCGTACTTATGGATGATGCCAGATTAAATGTGCGTGAAAGCGAGTGTGACATCGAGTTACCAAAAGGGATGACGTTAAGACAACCCTTGCGTGTGATTATTGACTCTCAAAATCGCTTAACGCCAGATCTTGCTTTATTTCAACAGCCATCCCCGATATTAATTTTTCGTACTCATCTTGATAATAAACAACAATGGCCGCATTTCGTTGAGCAAGTATTGATAGAGTCAGAGCAAAACAAAGTATCATGTCAGGCCGCACTTGTTGCGTTAGCACAGCGTGGCGTCAACCATGTGTGGTTAGAGTCGGGGGCGACGCTTGCGGGCGTTTTTGCAAAACAGTCATTAATTGATGAATATGTACTTTATCTTGCACCAAAGATAATTGGCTCGACTGGACGAAGCTTATTCAACTTACCCGAACTGACAGCAATGGACGACGTTACCCAACTTGAATTTGTCGATGTAGATAAAGTGGGTGACGACATTCGTATTATCGCTAAACCAAGCAAATAAGAGGCAATATGTTTACAGGAATCATTGAAGCGACAGGTACGCTGAGCGAGTTGAAAGCGGCGCAAGGTGATTTAGTGGTGAGAGTGACTAGCTCAACGCTTGATATGAATGATGTGAAACTGGGCGACAGTATTGCCACCAATGGTGTTTGTTTAACCGTTGTTGAAAAGTTCAGTGACGGTTTTAAAGCGGATTTATCTAATGAAACCATTAAGTTGACTCAATTTGCTCACTACAAACAAGGGCAGAAAGTCAATTTAGAAAAGGCACTACAACCTATCTCTCGTTTAGGTGGTCACTTGGTATCAGGCCATGTGGATGGCATTGCGACCGTTGTGGCGATAGAGCCAAATGCGCGCGCAACAGAGTATTGGCTGCAAGCGCCAGCAGAATTAATGAAGTACATTCCATACAAAGGTTCGGTTGCCATTGATGGTATCAGCCTGACCGTAAATGAAGTAAAAGCCGACCAGTTTAAGCTAACAATCGTGCCCCATACTGCACAAGAAACAACCATTGTTGATTTTAAAGTTGGCAGTAAAGTGAATTTAGAAGTCGATCAAATTGCCCGTTATTTAGAGCGACTCGTTCAAGGCGCACAACCCAGTGCTAATGAATCTACTCTCACAGCCAGTTTGTTAGCCAAAGCGGGCTTTATAAAATAACCCCAGAACCTTAATTTAGTAGGTAAATTATGAATTTAAACAGCGCACAAGAAATCATTGATGACATTAAAGCCGGTAAAATGGTCATCCTAATGGATGATGAAGACCGTGAGAATGAAGGTGATTTAATCATTGCTGCTGAGCATATCTCGGCAGATGCCATCAACTTTATGGCGACTTATGGTCGAGGTTTGATTTGTTTAACAATGACACAAGAGCGTTGTCAGCAGTTAGATTTGCCGTTAATGGTGCGCAACAACGGCGCGCAGTTCTCTACGAACTTTACCATGTCAATTGAAGCGGCCAAAGGGGTAACCACTGGGATTTCAGCGGCGGACAGAGCCCGGACCGTGCAAGCCGCAGTCGCAAAAGGCGCTGTGCCAAGCGACATAGTGCAGCCTGGTCATATTTTCCCTATTATGGCGCAACCAGGTGGAGTGTTAACTCGCGCAGGGCATACGGAAGCTGGGTGTGATTTAGCCCGCTTAGCAGGATTAGAGCCTGCGTCTGTGATCGTGGAGATATTAAACCCGGATGGCACAATGGCGCGCCGTCCAGAGCTTGAAGTGTTTGCTAAAGAACATGGTATTAAGATTGGCACAATTGCAGACTTAATCGAATATCGTAATTTGAATGAAACCACTATAGAAAAAGTGGCTAAATGCAAGTTGCCCACCGAATTTGGTGAATTTGACTTGGTGACTTACAAAGACACCATTGATAATCAACTGCACTATGTATTACTAAAAGGTGAGGTTAAATCGGGTGATACCACTTTAGTACGTGTTCACTTACAAAGCACCTTTAACGATATTTTATTATCGGATCGCGGTGCTGATAGAAGTTGGAGTTTGCACGGCGCAATGGAATATATCAGTGAACACAATGGTGTGTTAGTGGTGCTTGGCAAGCAAGAGCAAAGTAGTGAAATAGAGGCCATGGTCAAAGCATTTGCAGCCCAAGATGAAGGCGAGCAAGTGAGTGTTCGTAAGTTCCAAGGGACATCGCGCACTGTGGGTGTCGGCTCACAAATCTTGGCTGATCTAGGTATTCAGAAAATGCGCTTAATGAGTATGCCGAAAAAATATCATGCGCTTTCCGGCTTCCATTTAGAAGTGGTCGACTACATCGAACCGCCACGCTAAGCATTTTAACGGGCCGATAATTGGCCCGTTTTAAGTTGTTTGGGGATACTCAAAACTGTGCTATTATGCGCTCCAATTTGGCAATCGCAGGACCGATATTTCGGTACATGCTTCAGCATTGGTATTTAAAAGATTAGGATCATCTAATGAACATTATTGAAGGTAACAAGTTTGCACCGGGCAAAAAATTTGCCATCGTTATTTCTCGTTTCAACGATTTTATCGGCAGTTCACTTTTAGAAGGTGCAGTAGACGAGTTAAAGCGTACAGGTGGTGTAAAAGATGAAGACATCACTGTGGTTTATGTACCAGGTGCAGTTGAGTTACCTTTAGCGGCAAAACGCATTGCAATGAAAAAAGAGTTTGATGCAATCATTGCACTAGGTGTGATCATCCGTGGTGGTACACCACACTTTGATCTGGTTGCCAATGAGTCAAACAAAGGCTTGGCAAACGTTTCATTAGATTATGATATCCCAGTCGCTTTTGGCGTACTGACCACTGAAAGCATTGAGCAAGCCATAGAACGTGCGGGCACCAAAATGGGCAACAAGGGCGGCGAAGCAGCACTTGGCGCATTAGAAATGGTGAACGTGCTAGAGCAAATTTAAGAGGATCCTCTGTGAAACCAGCAGCAAGACGTAAAGCACGTATATTGGCTTTACAAGCCGTATATTCGTGGCAGTTAAGTGGCAACCCGATTGCAGATATCGAGCAACAAATGTTGATCGAAAATGATGTATCAAAGGTAGATGTTGAGTACTTTAAGGACTTAGCGCGTGGTGTTGCCGTAAACCAAAAGCAATTAGACGAAATTGTGAAGCCACATTTATCTCGTCCATTTGACGATTTAGATGAAGTTGAACGTGCGGTATTAAGAGTCAGTGCATATGAACTAAAGTTCAGAGAAGACGTACCTTATAAAGTTGCGATTAACGAAGGCATTGAACTGGCGAAAATATTCGGTGCCGAAGATAGCCATAAGTTTGTTAACGGCGTTTTAGATAAAGCTGTAAAAGACATTCGCAAGTAGGGCTAATAACTTGGAGAGCCGGCATTGGCCGGCTTTTTTGTGTATGAAGGAATTTGAACTTATCAATCGCTATTTTACCGGACGTGGTATTTCACGTCGTGATGTAGCGCTTGGCATTGGGGATGATTGTGCGATTGTCAGTGTCCCTGAAAATTGTCAATTAGCGGTAACAACAGACACCCTTGTTGAAGGCGTACATTTTTTTTCTGATATTCCTCCCCGTGCGCTTGGACACCGTATTTTAGCTGTAAATTTAAGTGATTTGGCGGCAATGGGCGCAGAACCTGCCTGGGTTTCCCTCGGCCTTACTTTGCCCAAAATTGATCCAGATTGGCTTGAGGAATTTACCGAAGGCATGCATGAAATTGCCGAATACTACAATGTGCAGATCATTGGTGGTGACACAACACAAGGCCCGTTAACGATCACTGTGTGTGCAAAAGGCATTGTGCCAACTGGCAAAGCGCTGACCCGTTCAGGGGCAAAGAATGGTGATTGGATCTATGTAACTGGTCCGTTAGGTGATTCTGGTTTAGCAATTGAAGCCAGAAAGCAAAACTGGTCTATTGCACCAGAGCACCTAAAAAGCGCCAATGAGCGATTTAATTTTCCATCCCCGCGTGTCGCTGCAGGGCAAGTATTAAGAGGCGTCGCGACGGCTGCGATTGATATTTCAGATGGGCTGATTGCGGATCTATCGCACATATTATCGCAATCTGCAGTGGGAGCGGTGGTTCATGTTGATAAGGTGCCTACTTCAGACGCGCTCAATAGCTTGGAAGATGAAGCGCTTCGTTTTAAGTTAGCTCTGGCATATGGTGATGACTATGAGCTGCTGTACACGGTTTCTGACGATAATAAAAATTTACTAGAGAATAAGTTGCGCCAGTATGGCGTCGAGCCAGTTTGCATTGGGCAAATTGTAAATAATGATGGCTCATTAGAGTTACTCAATGACAATAAACCATGGCCAATTCCAGAAACTGGCTTTGAACATTTTAGCTAGGAGTCAATTTGGCTAAGCAGTATAAGTTTGATATTCGACGACCTCATCAGTTCTTTGGGTTAGGGTTTGGTTTAGGTTTATCACCCGTGGCGCCAGGTACATTTGGGACCTTAGGTGCGCTTCCGCTGATTTTTATTACTTACAATTACCCTTTATGGTTACAGATAGTGTTTGCAGTCGTGATCAGCATCTTTGGCTTATGGGTATGTGGACAGACTGCAAAAGATGTACAAGTGCATGATCACCCTGCGATTGTGTGGGATGAAGTGGCTGGTTTCTATATCACCATGCTTGGCGCAGCAATTAGTTGGAAATCATTGATTGTGGGTTTCTTATTGTTTCGTTTTTTTGATATTGTAAAGCCGGGTCCAATAAAAATGCTTGATAAACGACTTCATGGCGGCTTTGGAATTATGGCCGACGATATTCTCGCTGGCATTTTCTCATTGATTTGTATTCAAGCTTTGTTTAAAACTGGGTTTTTAACCGTTTGATATTAGGCAGAAATAGTGTCAACTATGGATAGAGTGATAGCTTTTATATTTATTGTTTTAGCTGCAGTGACTGCGCAACCTGTACAGGCGTCGATTAATGACTATGTGGTTAAACAATGGAACTTACAAAATGGCCTACCTTCACAATCTATCAAAAGTATTGCCCAAGACCATCATGGATACATTTGGCTGGCAACTCAGTTTGGTCTGAGTCGCTTTGATGGCACCAAGTTTACAAATTTTACGACGCAAAATACGCACTTTTTACGCACAAACGCGATCCATAAAATTTTAGTGGGTCGTGATGGTAAGCTCTGGGTCGGAACGCGCCGAGGCTTACACAGATTGGACCCTCAGACATTGGATGTTGAGTCGTTGGATATTGCTGGCCCCGTTCGCGATATCTTGGAGGATGAGCATGGTAGTATCTGGGTTGCAGCCAGTGGTTTGCACTATGTGTCACACACAAATCTTAACCTACCGAGTACACCTGAAGCTTCTCAACCTCGAAAGCTAACTGCCGTTAAAGTAAACCAAATTGTAGGTGCTGTGACTAAGATGGCGCTTGCCGCTGATGGTATATGGCTCGTTAACGAACGGCACTTGCTGAAAATCAAGCAAGCCAGCTCATCGACAGCACATTCATTTCGCTTAGAGTTGTCTAGTCGACTTTCATTACCTCAACAACTTGCGCAAACCATTTTGCATGATCTTGCGTGGATAGATGGTCGTTTGTTCTTGGCGACCGAGTTAGGCGCTTACTTTTTAGATATTGACGAGGTATTACGTCGCTATAACGATATCGGCAACGCTGCGGTTTACAAGTTTTTAAGTGATGGCGAGGGGGGGATCTGGGTCTCGACCTCAAACAGTTTGATGTATAAAGAAGTGGGTGGTCCGTGGCAATCGGTTCGCCCTGTTCAGTCCGAACAAGGCGTGTGGTTTTCTGACATTTTTAAAGACAGAGAGAATAATATCTGGTTAGCTAGTCTCAACGAAGGGCTCTGGTTTGCACACGCAGGAAAGGTTGAGCGTTTTTCGGTGGGGCGTGATACGAATCAAGGGATCACTGCGTTGGCTAAGTCACCCAGCGGACAAATTTGGGTTGCTAATCGGTACGGTTTGGGCACGTTTGACTCAGCGAATCAATATCATTCAGTGATTGATATGAAAACGTTGCAGCGCTCGGCAATTAATGATCTTGAGTTCCAAGATGGTGCTTTGCTGATGGGCACCGACAGAGGCGTCTTGGTCTACAAAGATGGCACACTACAAACGTTACCGCATCGCGAGTTACGTCAAAACCCGGTCTTTTCGATTAGTCCATCTAATAAAGGTGGTTTGTGGTTTGGTACTGGACGTGGGTTATATCGTTTAGAGTATTCAGAACTCACTCCATTTAATTACAATGCATTTCTTGGCAGCCAATTCGTAACGTTTGTTGTTGATTTTCCAGAGTTTGGTTTTATTGGTACGAATAAAGGGGCATATCGTTACAATAATCGTGGAATTGAAAAGTTAGGTGGTCGCACGTCATTGGAAACGGCCTATATAACGAGCATTCTTCATATTCAAGGTGTTGCGACATTGGTCGGCTCGTGGAGCGATGGCCTTTTCTACAGAACTCCTGATGGTAATTGGTATCAACTTGATGCATCAAATGGCGTGCCTTATGGGTCAATTGCTTCATTGCATTTTGATAAGTTGCTCAAACAAGTTTGGGTGAGCACCAAAAAAGGTGTTTATCGTATGCCTGTGCAACAATTTTCAGGACCTATCAGCAACTTAAAAGTTGACCAAGTGATCAGTCAATTTGATAGGCAATTGGATGGTAAGGCGAGTCGTTGCTGCTCTGGTTTTGGACATGATGCAGTCATGGAAACTGAGCAAGCAATTTGGTATCCGAGTTCTCAAGGGGTGGTTAAGATCCCCAAAGATATGCAGTTGTTTGGTAGCGATGAGCTGGCACTTAAAATTGAAGCGATGTTTACGCCTAAACGTCGTATTGCTGTTGAGAAAGTAGGTAGCAATATTTATCTTGAAACATCAGAAAGAGATCTGACGTTACAGTTTACTGTCATCGACTTCTATGCGCCTCAGAGTGTCGAATTTAGATATCGTCTGCTGACGAGCAAGGGGGAAAGCGTTGACTGGCGTGAAACCCAGCATCGCCAAGATGCTATTTATACTAATTTAAGCCCTGGCGAATATGTATTCGAGTTGCAAGCTAAAAGGCGTGGGCAAGACTGGACAGATGCGACACAAAAGAATGTGACAGTGTTTATCCCAAGGCGCTTTGATGAAACTATGTACTTTAGGTTGTTGATCACCTGTGGTTTTGTATTTTTGTTCTATCTCATCTTCTGGGTTATCCGTGCGCAGGAGCGACGTAAACAACAAGCACTTGAAGATCTCGTTGCAGAACGCACCACTGAGCTTAGAAAAGCCAATGACAAGTTAAATCAGGTGAACACTCAGCTTAAGCTTGTTAGCCATACCGATGAATTAACCGGGCTGCGTAGCCGACGCTTCTTATTTGATCAATTACCCAAAGACGTTGAGCACTATCAGCGCAATGCGCAGTCATTGCAGCAGCAAAATAAGAGTTTGGTATTGATCATTTTGAATATCGATAAGTTCAGTAAAATCAATGACGCATATGGCCCAATCGGTGGGGATAGCTGTTTGCAACAAATGGCCGCCTTGCTTAATGCTCGCACGCAAGGCTCTGATTATGTTGTTAGGTGGAGTGGCGATGAATTTTTACTATTACTTCGCGATTTTAAGCGAGATGAAGTCGAGCAATATGTGAGTGAACTGTGTAAAGCGGTGGCTAATTTTGACTTTAAGCTACCCAATGGAAAGCCGACGACAATGGCAGTATCTATGGGCTGGTCGTTTTATCCATTGCCACTGCTGGGTGGTCAGGTCATAGGTTGGGAAGCATCAGTCAACTTGGCTGATATTGCACTGCATCAGGTAAAACAACGCGGCGGAGACGGTGCAGCAACTATTACCTTTGATGAGCAATTAGACGCCTTCGAATTTGAGCAAAGCAGCAATGTTGATGCGCAAATTGAAATATTGCAAAGCAGCGGTCTTGCAGAATTCAAAGTCTGGATGCGTTAACGGCGTTTACTCAGCCAACTAAAGTACATGACCCAATCAGCCAGAAGAGAATAATAAGGGTGCGAAAATGTGGCTGGGAGGTTGCGCTCGAATAGGAAATGCCCAAGCCACGCAAAGCCGTAGCCAAAAATAGGTAGCATGAGCAACATCTCGGCAGACTTAAAATACAAGCCAAGAAATAGGTTTACCAAAACACATGAACTACCTAGGTAATGACATGCTCGACAAAGAGGGTGTTGATGTTGTTGTAGGTAATAAGGGTAGAACTGAGCAAACGAAGTAAATTTTTTAGCCATTTTATTTGTATAAAAAAAGGAGCGTATGCTCCTTTTTATAGTAACTTTTTCAGCGAATGCAAAATGCCTTGTTCATCGAGTCTCATTTCTTGATGCATTTCTTGTTGCGTTCCGTGTTTGATAAACTCATCAGGTAAGCCTAAGTGTAAAACAGGCTTGGTTACACCAATGCTGCTAAAGAATTCACTTACAGCGCTGCCTGCACCACCTGCAATCGCATTATCTTCAATAGTCACGAATTGCGTATGTGTACTCGCTAACTCTTGCAACAGAGCCGTATCGAGCGGTTTCACAAAGCGCATGTCAACAAGCGTTGCATCACATTGTTCAGCGGCAAGTTTCGCATTGTGTAATAGCGTACCAAAGCTCAAGATAGCGATGTTTTTACCTTCACGAATAACACGGGCCTTACCGATTGGCATTGCTTGCATGTTTTGCTCAATTTTTTCGTCGCCAGCACTACCACGAGGGTATCGAACAGCCGCTGGACCATTGTGTAGGTAGCCGGTATGCAGCATTTGACGGCATTCATTGGTGTCGCTTGGCGCCATGATCACCATGTTTGGAATACAGCGCATAAAGCTTAAATCATAAGCCCCTTGGTGAGTTTCGCCATCAGCACCTACAACGCCAGCGCGGTCAATGGCAAATAATACGGGGAGATTTTGTAACGCCACATCGTGTATAAGCTGATCGTAAGCGCGTTGCAAAAAGCTAGAGTAAATAGCCACGACCGGTTTCAGACCTTCACAAGCAAAACCCGCGCCGAGTGTAACGGCGTGTTGTTCAGCAATGGCGACGTCAAAATATTGCTCAGGGTATTCCTTTGAAAACCTAACCATGCCAGAGCCTTCACGCATTGCTGGCGTAATCGCCATTAAGCGCTTGTCCTGTTGGGCCTGATCACATAGCCAATCACCAAACACTTTGGAGAAGGTGTCAGCACTTGGCTTGGATTTAGGTAAGCTGTGAACGCTAGGATCAAACTTGGGCACGGCGTGATAGCCAATAGGGTCGGCTTCAGCTGGTTTGTAGCCTTTTCCTTTTTGCGTTTTGATATGCAGTAACTGTGGGCCTTTCAGATTGCGCATATTACGCAGTGTATCGACCAACATGTTGACATCATGGCCATCAATTGGGCCGATGTAATTGAGTCCTAGTTCTTCGAAGAAGGTACCTGGGATCACCATGCCTTTCAGATGCTCTTCCATTCGGCTTGCAAGTTCTTTTACTGGCGGTACGCCGGATAGGAGCTTTTTGCTTCCTTCACGGATATTTGTGTAAAAGCTGCCTGAAAGAATGCGTGCAAAATGATTGTTTAATGCGCCCACATTCTCGGAAATCGACATTTCATTGTCGTTAAGAATGATCAGCATGTCAGATTTTACGTCACCCGCGTGATTCATCGCTTCGAACGCCATGCCTGCAGTGATCGCACCATCACCAATAACAGCCACAGTTTTACGACCTTTACCTTCTTTCTGTGCGGCGATAGACATCCCCAAAGCCGCTGAAATAGAGGTACTTGAGTGACCTACACTGAATGTATCGTATTCGCTCTCTTCACGATATGGGAAAGGGTGCAGACCATCTTTTTGGCGTATGGTATGTATTTTCTCTCGACGCCCTGTGAGTATTTTATGTGGGTAGGCTTGGTGGCCTACGTCCCAAAGTAGTCTATCCTCAGGCGTGTTATACACGTAATGTAGAGCAACCGTCAGCTCGACGGTGCCTAAACCTGAAGCAAAATGGCCACTACTTTGTGACACGGAATTTAATAAGTAATCTCGTAGTTCATCACTGAGTGCAGTTAGTTTGTTCTGCGGTAACTGTCGCAGTTGCTGTGGTTCATCTGCCAAAGCTAATAAAGGGTATTTGCTACTATCCAATTTCATGGTTTCGATTATGTGTCCTACGCAAACTTCGCACAATTATATACAAAGGATACGGTTAATTTTATTTATTTATACAAATTAGCCATTAATTTGTCATGAACAGCGATTATTTGAGCGAGTTTAGTACTTTCGCTCAATGATGTAGTGCGCCAAGCTTGCTAATACATCGGTGTTTTCTTCAATATCGTCCAGCGCGTCAATCGCACTTTTAATTAATGCAGAGGCTTTACTTTTAGCGCCGTCGAGCCCCAACAAGGCGGGGTAAGTTGATTTGTTGTTTTCAACATCTGAACCTTGAGGTTTACCCAATGCTTGGGTGTCGCCTTCGATGTCTAAAATGTCATCTTGTACTTGAAATGCCAAGCCGATATTGCTTGCATAACGTTGTAAAGCAGAGTGAGTATTCTCGCTGATATTACTTGCACATAAAGCACCTAGCTCGATAGCCGCGCTTAATAATGCGCCGGTTTTCATGCGATGAATGCGCTCCAACTCAGGTAAGGAAATTTCCTTATCGGTCCCAGCTAAATCAAGAGCTTGGCCACCAACCATACCTTGCAAACCTGATGCGCTAGCGAGCACATTTATCATTTTTAGCTGCTGCGTAGCGGGGACATTAAAGTGATGCCCACTTAACAGTTCAAACGCGAGTGTTTGCAGCGCATCGCCTGCTAAGATAGCTTGTGCTTCGTCAAAGGCAATGTGGCAAGTCGGTTTACCTCGGCGTAAGTCGTCATCATCCATTGCAGGCAAATCATCGTGTACCAGCGAGTAGCTGTGTATGCACTCAATTGCGGCGGCGGCTACGTCGAGATCGGCTTGATTTGCCCCCAGCATTTCACCCGTTGCATAAACAAGAAAAGGTCTGAGGCGTTTACCCCCGTTGCTGATACTGTAATAAGTCGCTTGCTTTATGGTCTGCTCGGTATCAATTGGAGCATCGAAGTAATTGTTTATAAAGCCTTCAACACGTTCTTGCGCGCGCTTTAATTGAATTTTTAAATCCACGATCTATTCCGAATCACCTTGAAAGGGCACAGCTTCACTCTGAGCGTCGTTTGCCATGAGGATGGATACTTTTTGTTCTGCTTGTTGCAACTTTTTACTCGACGCATTTGCCAGTGCGATACCGCGCTCAAATTGCTTCAAAGATTGTTCTAAGCTAAGGGAACCTTGCTCCATAGAGTGAACGATTTCTTCTAGTTCACCCATCGCTTCTTCAAAGCTCAGGTTATCTGGTTTTTTTGCCGCCATGATGATATCTCGTAGCCTGATAGACTGGTCATTAAGTAAAATTTAGAGGGCAATTTTAGGGGGATTGCGACGCAAGGTCAAAGTTTGTGGACGTATTTTGTTATATGTTTGTCATCAAATGGGCTTACTAGCGTGTTATTGGCGCTCGCATTTTTGACGCTTTTTAATATAATTGACTTAAGATATTCAGTAGCTTGCCGATAATGAAATGTCCTACGAAGACATTGTAATCTTTTCAATAAAGACTGGCACGTATCTTGATTGAAAAACAAACGATGAACACCTTAGGCTATAAGTAGAACGATAGATAGAACTCTCTGGAGGGTATGTGGATTTAGCAACCGTTATTGGGATCCTAGGCGCGATAGGTCTGATTGTGATGTCCATGTTCATGAGTAGTGACGGTGAAATCGTCATGTTCGCGGACGCGGCATCAGGTGTGATCGTGTTTGGTGGTTCGTTGTTTATTGTGTTGGCTAATTTTTCCATGCCGAAGTTTTTTGCAATCGGCAAAGTCGTTGGCAAGGCATTTATGTTTAAAATCGAAACGCCGGAAGAATTAATTGAAAAAGCGGTAGAGTTAGCTGATTCTGCCAGAAAGGGTGGCTTTTTGGCGTTGGAAGAAGCAGACATACCGAATAGTTTTATGCGCAAGGGTGTGGATATGCTCGTTGATGGTCACGACGCTGATGTGGTGCGGGCAACTTTGCAAAAAGACATTTCTTTGACAACGAGCCGACATGAAATGGGTTCATCTTTATTTAAGACTTTAGGCGATATTGCACCCGCGATGGGGATGATCGGTACGCTAATTGGTTTGGTTGCCATGTTATCAAACATGGATGACCCAAAGGCCATTGGTCCAGCCATGGCGGTAGCGCTCTTAACAACTTTATATGGTGCATTCTTAGCGAACGTAGTCGCTATCCCAATTCAAGCAAAACTTGAACTTCGAAAAGACGAAGAAGAGCTTAATCAACGCCTCATTCTTGATGCTATTTTGGGCATTCAAGACGGGCAAAACCCAAAAGTGATTGAAGGGATCTTGAAAAATTACCTGCCCGAATCTAAACGTGCTCATGAGAAAGAGGAATAGGCAGAATGTCTGACGAAAAAGAGTGTAAATGCCCACCTCCCGGCTTGCCCGCTTGGATGGGGACGTTTGCTGATCTCATGTCGCTTCTTATGTGCTTTTTTGTACTATTGCTCGCTTTCTCCGAGATGGATGTACTCAAGTTCAAGCAAATTGCGGGCTCCATGAAATTTGCTTTTGGTGTGCAGAATAAAATTGAAGTGAAAGATATCCCAAAAGGGACTAGCGTCATTGCGATGGAGTTTACGCCAGGTAAACCAGAACCGACTCCAATTGAGACAATTCAGCAACAAACGGTTGAAATGACGCAGCAGATGCTGGAGTTTCAGGCAGGGGAAGAAAGCTCGGCAGGCGGTCGTCAAGAGCAACGTGGTAACAAGCGCGGTGGTGAGTCACAAAGTACCTCACAAGAACAGGCTATGACACAAGCAATTTCTGCTGCTGAGCAAGAACAAGTGAATGAACTTGTTAAAAAGATAGCGCAGCAGTTAGAAAAGCAGATTATGGATGGTGCGATTGAGCTTGAGTCTTTAGGGCAACAGATCATTATTCGGATTCAAGAAAATGGTGCTTTTCCTTCCGGTAGTGCATTTTTACAACCGAAATTTCAGCCCATTATTTTGGAAATAGCGGACTTGCTCAAAGACGTTCCAGGGGAAATAACCGTCTCAGGACATACGGATGATTATCAAGTCAGTAACGAGCTATATAGCAATAACTGGGATTTATCGGCGACGCGCGCTGTTGCTGTGGCCAGTGAGATGGTAAAAGCCCCTGGCTTTGATAAAAACCGTTTAGTGGTGGTGGGTCATGCGGATACTCGCCCGTTAGTGCCGAATGAAACCAACGCAGATAGAAGGCGTAATCGTCGGGTGGAAATTTCTATATTGCAGGGTAAGCCACAAGAATCAGATCCCATTGAAGTTGGGACAAAACAACAATAAAAAGGCCACTTAATGGCCTTTTTATTGTTTGAATCGGTTATCCCAAAGCGGGGATAACGCCGGCCATTTGCAGTGTTTGTGCTGCGATGATCAATATGCCACACAGTGCAGCAATGATCAGGCCCATGTCTCCGCCTCTTACTTGGTAGCCGCCGGCCAGTTCGCCTTGGCGTCGCTGTCTCCAAACCATAGCAACAGGTAAAAATACAGCCAGCACCACGAGTGCGATTGCCGCATAACCTAACGCCATAATGAAACCTTGCGGGTAGAAAAGCGCAAAGCCCAGAGGGGGTAGAAATGTGATCACGGCTGTTTTTGTTCTATCAAGGCGGCCATTCCCTTTTTTAAAGGCGTCTGCGAAGAAGTCAAACAAGCCAAGACTAACGCCTAAGAATGATGTGGCAAGTGCCAAATCGGCAAAGATGGTCACAAAAGTACTTACACTTGGATTATTCGCAATATTTGAAATGCTGCTAACGAATCCCGTTAAGCCACCACTTTGCATTAAACTTTGCTGGCTCATTACACCTTGGCTAAGTAGCTGCCAAAATACGTAGATGACCAATGGAAGGGCTGCGCCAAACATCATTACACGTCGCAATGACTTAATATCTAAACCAACATATTTAACGATAGATGGGATTGAGCCGTGAAAGCCAAAAGAGGTGAAGACTACTGGAATTGCGGATAATACCAAGCCTTGTTCTATCGGCATATCCAGCAAGTGCTGGCCGTGTACATAGGGGCTTAAAGCAAAGAATAAACTACCCAGCACGATGATCTTGACGGTAAAAAGTATTTTGTTGAGTTTATCGACGGTACTGGTACCCGCAGTAACAATCGTTGCGACAATAAATGCCAGTAGAATCGACCCCACCTGTGGCGCGACACGCATGCCGACTAAGCTGTTTAGCTTCTCCTGCAGTTGTGCACCTCCTCCTGCAATATAGGCGGCACAAAGGGCGTAGAATAAAAACACCATGGCAAAGTTTGCAACAATCTGCCCGCGTTTACCAAGAATGGATTTTGCGAGTGTATTCAGTGTTGCTTCGGCGCTGGCATATTGATGAAGTTCTAGCATCAATAGCGCGGTATAAGTCATGAGTAGCCAAGAAAGAACGATTAGTATTAATGCCGTCGTGAAACCGAGCCCAGCCGATGCAATCGGTAAGGCCAGCATGCCAGCACCTATCGTGGTACCGGCGACGATCAGCATACTCCCCAGTGTTTTATTTTTAAGCACAAATTGCCCCTTGTGTGTGAGAGAGTTTTGCAAGATATACTGGCAACTAAAAAAATGAAATAGTTTTGCCACAAATCAATGTTAACGATTGTAATTTATGTTTTACGAAGTCGTAATTGCAGACGACAATGTATCAAATTTAGGTAAAAAGAATGGTCTTACCACGGGGCCATTGATTTCAGTGCATTAAAAAAGCGCCTTAGGCGCTTTTTTAACTTAAACGAAGTTATTTAACTTCTTTGCCTGCGGCTTGTTGATCCGCGTGGTAACTTGAACGCACAAAAGGCCCACAAGCTGCATGAGTAAATCCGATCTCATCTGCATAGTCTTTCAATGCATCAAATTCAGCGGGTGGTACATAGCGTTTTACTGGCAGGTGGTGTTTTGAAGGCTGTAAGTATTGACCAACAGTAAGCATATCAACGTTGTGCTCACGTAAGTCTCTCAATACTTCTTCAATTTCAGACATCTCTTCGCCCAAGCCCACCATCAAACCTGATTTGGTTTTGACATTTGGATGGGCTTCTTTAAAGCGACGTAACAGTTCTAAAGACCACTTGTAGTCAGCACCAGGACGAGCCAATTTATATAAGCGTGGCGCAGTTTCTAGGTTATGGTTAAACACATCGGGTGGTGTTTGCGTTAATATCTCGAGCGCTCTGTCCATACGGCCACGGAAATCAGGCACTAGTATTTCAATGGTGATGTCAGGATTGTGCTTACGAATTTCGGTGATACAATCCGCAAAGTGTTGTGCACCACCATCTCTTAGGTCGTCTCGGTCAACTGAGGTGATCACGACATAGCTTAACTTCATATCTTTGATAGTAAGTGCAAGCTTCTCAGGCTCTTCGGCATCTGGCTTTAACGGACGACCATGTGCAACATCACAAAACGGGCAACGGCGAGTACAGATCGCGCCTAAAATCATAAACGTAGCTGTACCATGGTTGAAACACTCTGATAGATTCGGGCATGAGGCTTCTTCACATACCGAATGCAAACCATGTTTACGCATCGCTTGTTTTATGCCGTCAATACGCTCACTTGATTTAGGTAGACGTATCTTCAGCCATTCAGGCTTACGCAGCATTTCTTGGCGTTCAGTTGGCAGTACTTTTACTGGGATCAATGCCATTTTTTCGGCATCACGAAGCTTTACCCCTGGCTCCATTTTTACTGGTTTACTCATTCGTTCTCAAACCCTTCAGTTTGCTCAACATGTTCAGCGTTGAGTCGCTTTAACATGTGTTTCACCAGCCCATTTCCAACATCTTTCATGTTGTCAGGACCATTTAATTCGCTTGTTTGAACCATGTTCATGCCAGCATATCCGCATGGATTTATGCGTAAAAAAGGCGACATATCCATGTTTACGTTTAACGCAAGGCCATGAAATGAGCTGCCACGACGAACGCGTAAACCTAATGACGCAATTTTGCTGTCATTCACATACACACCGGGCGCATCGGCTTTGGCATACGCGTCGATATCGTGCTCTGCAAGATAGTCAATGATGCACTCTTCTAACCAAGTGACCAGCTCACGTACACCAATTTTAAGACGACGTAAGTTAAACAATACGTACATCATTTGTTGTCCAGGGCCATGGTAAGTGACTTGGCCACCACGATCGACTTTGATGACGGGAATATCGCCTGGAGCCAAAAGGTGCTCATCTTTCCCAGCTTGGCCTTGAGTAAAAACCGGCTCGTGCTCAACTAACCAAATCTCATCAGGACTTGTCTCGTCACGCTTATCGGTATATTGCTGCATTTCTTGCCAGATAGGCTCGTAACTGCGACGTCCTAGTTGGCGAACAATGACTGTATGCTGGCTCATATTACTACCTTGCTCTTTACAGAACGTGACGCACATCTTTTAGTGAGCCAAGTTCTGTGTAAATTTGCTCGATATGCTCTTTTGAAGTCACGGTCGCAACGACAGTGATTGATTCGTAGGTGCCTTTACTACTAGGTTTGATCTTCGGGGCATAATCACCTGGGGCAATTTTCTGTAGTTTAACCAACACCTGATCAGTTAGGTTTACATTCGCAACTCCCATGATCTTAAAGGTGAACGGACATGGAAACTCTAAGTACTCGTCAAACTTAGTATCTTTTACTAGCTTTACCACAACGGTATCCTCACTTCTGGCACTGACTTGCATTCGCTGCAAGTACTGATCATTAGGTTAGCGTGACTAACCCAGAATTATTGCGGCATTCTATCATTTTTATTGCAAAAAAAAACGCCTCACTTGGAGGCGTTCACTTATAGTCGTGTTATTCACTGCATCACTTGTAAGCGTAAATAATCATATATCTTGCTAAAGAAACCACCTTCAGCGACTTCTTCTAACGTAACAAGTGGATATTGAGCGATTTCTTCGCCTTCGATCTGTAGAAATAGCGTGCCCACTTTGCTGCCTTTTGCAAGCGGTGCTTCAAGCGTTTTATCTAGCTCAAAAGTCGCTTTTAAATTTTTACGTTGTCCGCGAGGGATGGTGATTGGCGTATCTTGTAAAATACCTAAAGAAACCGTTTCTTTATCACCCATCCAGATGCGTTGATCGGCAAAGCTATCACCTGCTTTATAAGGTGTGATTGTTTCATAAAATCTGAAGCCATAGTTAAGTAACTTTTTGCTCTCAACTTTACGAGCACGCTCGCTAGCGGTACCCATGACTACCGCGATAAGTCGCATGTCGTCTTTGGTTGCTGATGTCACTAAGCTATAGCCTGCTTCTGATGTGTGGCCTGTTTTGATGCCATCTACATCAAGGCTTGCATCCCATAACAAGGTATTACGGTTGTACTGTTTAATGCCGTTATAGGTAAACGACTTTTCTTTATACAGGGCATATTCTTCAGGCACATCTCTAATAAGGGCCGCACCTAAGGTCGCCATATCACGAGGGGTGGTGTAGTGCTCATCTGTATCTAAGCCGTGGCTGTTGATAAAGTGAGAATTGGTCATGCCCAGTTTTTGTGCGTGCGCATTCATTAAGTCTGCAAAAGCACCTTCACTGCCTGCGATATGCTCGGCCATCGCCACACATGCATCGTTACCCGATTGAATAATGATCCCTCGGTTTAAATCTTCTACGCTTACTTGCTTGCCAACTTCGATGAACATTTTTGAAGATTCTGGGAAGTTTTTAGCCCATGCTTTTTCACTAATTGTGACCATATCACTACTAGCGATGTTGCCTGCTTTGATCTCGGTACCAATCACATAACTGGTCATCATTTTGGTCAGGCTGGCAGGTGCAAGTTTCGTGTCTGCTTCACCTTCGGCGATGACTTTGCCAGTGGTGAAATCAACTAAGAAATAACCTTTCGCGTTTACTTGAGGGGGGGCTGGTAAGATTTGCGCATTGGCTGCAAAAATTGTCGCAGAGCATACCAATCCACACAGTTGAGTAATAAATTTCGATTTTAATAAAGTCATTATGCTCGCAATTTTAATTGAGTTAGTCAGCGTCACCGCAATATTCTAAAGTTGTTGTTCACTATAAAGCAAGAAGGCTTGGGCAAATTCACCTTTTCGCAAACGATTCAGCATGGTCTGGGCATGATCATCACTTTGCATTGGTCCCAGACGCAGCTTATATAATCCATTTTCATGACTGATGACATGCTCAATCGCTAACTTCTCTTTGAGTGTACTTGCCATTAATTTGATTTTGTCTAACTGGCTGCCAGCGGCAACCTGAATATAAGTTAGCCTAGGTGTTTGCCTATCTATTGTAATGGCTTCTACCTTAACTTTGGCTGTACCGTTTCGGTGGTAGCCTAGTTTATAGGCTGCTGCGTACGAGAGGTCGATTAACCTATCTTCATGAAAGGGTCCACGATCATTCACTCTTACAATCACGCTTTTGCCATTATCAAGGTTGGTAACGCGTACAAAGCTGGGTAAGGGCAAAGTCTTATGGGCGGCTGTCATATCAAACATGTTAAATACTTCGCCATTCGATGTATGGTAACCATGAAACTTTCTTCCATACCAAGAGGCGGTACCTTGCTCTTGATAACCATGTTCATCCGACATAGGCGTATAGTGCTTACCCAAAACCGTGTAGGGGCGACTTGCACTGACACTTTTTGGTTCATCCGTTATGACAGCGTCTTGCATTTCAAGCTCTGTTGGGGCACGTAGTGGTGCTTTGTCATGTTTTATATGATAACGGCTAGTGCAGCCACTCAATAAAGCCAATAGCAAAATGCACAATAAGTAGATGGATTGTTTTGTATACACCATTACTTCAGTAACATCCTCTTATCTGTTGCAATAGACATAATAATACCAAATCCAGCCATCAGTGTGACCATTGAAGTACCACCATAGCTGATCAATGGCAGAGGCACGCCAACAACAGGCAATAAACCCGAAACCATACCGATGTTCACAAACACATAGACAAAGAATGTGAGTGTCAGTGCGCCGGCCAAAAGTTTACTGAATGCTTCTTGTGCTTTAACGGCAATATATAAGCCTCGGCCGATAATAAATAAATACACGCAAAGCAGTAAAACAACGCCAAAAAGGCCGAACTCTTCACTCAATACCGAGAAAATGAAATCGGTGTGACGTTCGGGCAAAAACTCCAGTTGTGATTGCGTGCCTTGCAACCAGCCTTTACCTTCTACGCCACCAGAGCCTATGGCTATTTTAGATTGAATAATATGATAACCAGAGCCAAGCGGGTCACTCTCTGGGTTTAAAAAAGTAAGCACTCGCTGCTTTTGATAAGCGTGCATACCGTAATGCCAAAACGCGAATCCAGCGGGTCCAGCCAGCAATGCAAGCATGCCAATAAGCTTCCAACTCAGGCCAGATAAAAACAGCACAAAAATACCAGAGCTGGCAATCAAAATTGCGGTGCCGAGGTCTGGCTGTTCTTTAATTAAAATGGTTGGGACCATCACAATGGTAAAACCTAAAAACAAGTTCCACATTGATGGAGGGAGGCGATTTTGACCGATATACCAAGCGACCATCATGGGCACGGCGATTTTCATTATTTCTGAGGGCTGAAATCGTGTTACGCCTAAATCGAGCCAACGTTGTGCGCCTTTACTACTTACCCCTACAAGCAGTACTGCCACGAGCATGCCTAAACCCACTAGATACATCGGGATCACAATGCGCTTTAAGGTGTTAGGTGACAGTTGGGCCATGATCAACATTGCCACTACTGCACCAGCCATACGCGTACCATGGCGAACCATCATATTCATATCTTGACCACTGGCACTGTATACAACAGTGAGGCTACCTATCATCATCAATATTAACGCAGCCAACAAAGGCAAATCTAAGTGTACTTTTTGCCAAATAGTTCTTTTTTGGTGTAGCGGCGTCATGGTGTGTTTGACTCCAATGGGTAGGCTGAAAAGTAATAGTCCATCATTTGTCTTGCGATTGGTGCTGCGATGTGGCTGCCTCCCGCTTTTTGGTTCTCAACAACAATTGCTAGCACGATTTGCGGGTCATTGAATGGCGCAAAGCCAGTATAAACGGCGTTATCTCTATGACGCTCTTTGAGCTTTTTAACATCGTACTTTTCACCTTGAGCAATGCTAACCACTTGAGCCGTGCCAGTTTTCCCAGCTGGATCGTATGTTGCGCCGATAAATGCATTTTTGGCGGTTCCGCGTAACACCGTATTGTGCATGGCATCCAATGCAATTTGCCAGTGCTTTGGGTTGTTCAGTTGGATGGGCGGTTTTTCTTCTGTGAAAAGCTGAGTGACCGTTTGTTCTTGTCTGGCTACTTGCACTAAATGTGGCTGCCGATAAATGCCACGGTTGACTAAAATTGCCAATGAGTTGGCAATTTGAATGGGGGTTGCAGTCCAGTAACCTTGTCCAATTCCTACCGAGATAGTATCACCTGGCCACCAGTTTTCTTTAAAACGAGCGCGTTTCCAATCCACTGTGGGTAAAATGGCAGTGGTTTCCTCATGAATATCGATGCCAGATAAGTCACCAAAGCCAAACTGATCCATAAAATCGCTGATTTTACTGATCCCCAACTTGTAGGCAATATTATAAAAGTACGTATCGCATGACTCTTCAATCGCTTGATAGATATCGACGTGCCCATGTCCCCATGGTCGCCAGTCTCGCCACTTGTGGTCAACATTGGGGATTTGGAAAAAACCCGGGTCCCAAATTGTTGATTCTTCCGTGACCAGTTCTTCTTCTAAACCTAAAATCGCCATCAGAGGTTTAATTGTGGATGCAGGCGGATAACGTCCTTGAGTAACACGGTTTATCAGCGGACGATCTTGATTAAGAAGTTTTTTATATTCTTGCGAGCTGATGCCCTGTACAAACATATTTGGGTCGTAGCTTGGATTTGAGTACAGTGCCAATATGCCACCATCTTTAGGGTCGATGGCAATAACTGCACCGCGGGTATCTTTTAATGCATGCTGCGCAATTTGCTGTAAACCAATATCGAGGGTTAAAACAAGGTCTTGACCGGGTTCAGGTTGTTCAACGCTGAGTGTTCTTAAGATTCTGCCACGGTTGTTGATTTCGACCCGTTGTGAACCAACTTTACCATGTAACTGCTGTTCATAATATTTTTCAATGCCTAACTTACCTATGTCGTGGGTCGCGCGGTAATTCGTTGCTAACTCTGCAGCCTCTAACTCGGCCAGTTCTTTTTTATTGAGTTTAGACACATAACCGAGTGCGTGGGTTAGGGTATCACCATAGGGGTAGTAGCGAGATAAACGCGCCTCAACGCTAAAACCGGGAAATTTATGCTGGTTAACAGAGAAAACAGCCACTTCGGTTTCGTTTAAACCAGCTTTGAGCACTTGACTTTTAAAGCGTCGATTGTTGCGGATATCCTCTAAAAACTCTGCTTTTTCTTGTTCAGAGATGTCAATAAGCTTGCTGAGTTTTTGCAAGTCTTCCTCAAGGTTTTTGACCTCTTCAGGTACGACTTCAAGATTGTAAACCGGTCGGTTTTCGGCAAGTAAAACACCATTTCTATCGTAAATGAGCCCTCGATTCGGTGCGATTGGGATCACTTTGATGCGGTTGTCATTTGAACGTGTTTTATAGGCGTCGTAATCGACAATTTGTAGGTTGTAGATATTAAAAAGCAAAACGCCAATCAGCGACACAACAAAAATAAAGCCAACAAAGGCACGACGCGCAAAGAGGTTTGCTTCGGCTGAGTGGTCTCGGATCGTTGGCCTTTTTTTTATCATTGTTTACTAATCATTCTCGGTGATAAGGGTGATTGTTATTCAAGCTCCATCCACGATAGAGGCTTTCTGCAACAATGATGCGCACTAATGGATGAGGCAAAGTCAAATTAGACAAGGACCACTTTTGCTCTGACGCGGCGATACATTCAGGCGCTAACCCTTCAGGGCCGCCTATCAGTAAGCTCACATCACGCCCATCGAGCTGCCATTTTTGCATGTTGTCTGCCAGCTCATGCGTATCCCATGCCTTACCTGTGACTTCCAGCGTAACAATGCGATTGCCTTTGGGTATGGCAGCGAGGGTCTTTTCTCCCTCAATTTGTAAAATACGTTTTATGTCGGCGTTTTTACCCCGCTTACCAGCGGGGATCTCAATTAATTCCAACGCCATATCTTTTGGAAAGCGACGTTGGTATTCTTTAAAGCCAGTTTCAACCCAAGCGGGCATTTTTGTTCCGACAGCAACAAGTTGGATCTTCAAGGGTTAGCCCCAAAGTTTTTCTAGGTCGTATAGGCTACGTGTTTGATCTTGCATTACGTGTACAACCACATCACCTAAATCGACTAACACCCATTCACCCACATCTTGTCCTTCTTGGCCAAGCGGCTCCTCGCCTGCATGGCGGGCTTCTTTTGCAACATGCTCTGCAATAGACTGAACGTGACGCTTTGAGTTGCCAGAACAAATAACTAAATAATCGGTTATCGAAGATACGCCTCGAACATCTAGTTTTACTACATCGCGGGCTTTCATATCGTCAACTTTGTCCAGTGCAAAGTCTAAAAGTTGTTCAGAATTCAAATTTGTTTCTCTTCACTAAATAAAATAATCGGCGATTCTAACACAGTGAACTGGCTTATTCAGCATACAAGCGATGTACATTAATGTAGTTTAGGACCTTGTTATCTAGCAAATGTTCCGTATTTTCTCTATTTTTTAAATGTTTACGAATATCACTGGATGCCGCATTAAACTCGGTACCGTTTAGAAAATAACAGAGACCCGCGGCTTGTTGTTGCAGTGCCAATTTATCGTGAGTGAGGGATGTTGTTAGGTACTCTTGAAGTCGTGGACAATGCGCCTGTTGTTCCCCAGGTCGTTGGTACACCACAATATGGCAAAGTTGTGTAATGGTTTGCCATTCAAACCAATGGGGTAAGTTGTTAAACGAATCCATACCCATTAAAAATAATATTGGCGTATTAGGGTTGACCACTCGGCATTCTTGCAGACTCAGTAAAGAGTAGGAAGGTCCAGTTCTGACTAACTCACGGTGGTCAATTTTAAACTTATGATTCGATTCAATGGCCAGCGACAGCATCGCTAGCCTGTGCTCGTCGGTGACACCCGGCTGTGATTTGTGGACTGGTATTGCGCAAGGAAGAAAATACAAATCGTCTAATTCAAGTTCTTCTATGCATTGATTTGCCATATTGATATGACCAAGATGAACAGGATCAAACGTGCCACCAAATAGGGTGATCATAATTTAATGACTCGAGTGTTGATAAGGTAAATCGAAAGGCACATGTTGGCAAAAGGCCAACGCGATATGCGCCAATGCTTGATAGGGAGCTACCATCGTTGCTCGTTTGTATGCACGGTCAAACTCAGCCAATAAGCCAATAATGTGTTCAATATGTTTGATTGTGAGGCGATCCAATGCTTGCGTTGTCGCACCTTGTTGATTTTTCCAAACACCATGTTGTTTGAACAGTTGTGGCAAAGTATTACCTTGTTGCATGCCTTGTTTAAGCGCAAGAAGTGTTTGAGCTTCTTTGTTTAGCGCCCATACGATGCTGGTGGCTTCCACATTGTCATCCGCCAATTTGAGCATCACCTTGATGATTTTTTTTGTATTACCTACGAGCAACGCATCGATTAAGTCAAAAATGTCAAACTTCGCTTGATTTAATAAACCGGTAAGTACCTTTGTTTGATCTATGGGTTCCGACTTATAGAGTAGCGATAGCTTTTCAAGCTCTTGATTTGTGGCAAGCAGGTTGCCTTCTGTGGCGGCCAATAGGCTACGTTTAGCATCTTGGTCGATATTCAGCTTCAGTGCGGCGCATTGTTCATCAAACCAGCGTTGCAAATGGTTACCCGTAAGAGGGTAGCAAGGAATGAAGACGCCTTGTGCGTCGAGTGCTTTAAACCAAGCTGCACGCTGAACGTCTAGCCCCGCTTTTTGTCCTTTAACGATGAGTATCACGTCAGGATTGGTTTGTTCGGTCAGAGATTTTAAGACTTGGCTACCTTGTGTACCCGGTTTCTGTTGATTGAGATCGAGCTCAATCAGCGTTCGTGTGCTGAACAATGACATGCTGTTGTACTGGGCAACCAATTCTTGCCAGTCAAAGCCAGGTAGAAGTGTAAATTTAATGACCTCATCAAAGCCCTGACGTTTTGCACTGAGTTTGATGTCTAAAACACAGTTAGCTTCTTGGTACGGCTCTTCACCGAACACCAAGTAAAAAGGCGCAAGTGATTGCTTAAGTTGTGCTTTTAGTTGATTGGCGTAGCAGCGCATTACAGTTGTGATAGCTCTCGGATGATGCGTTTGCTGGCTAGTTGGCGTAATTCACCCAGTAGCATTTCAAGCTCTTTGCTTTTAGCAAGTGCATTATCAGGGTCATCTTGATAGTTGCGATACAGTTCAAAGCTTTGCTCAACAGGCTCTTGGCCTCGTTTTGTGACTCGATAAGACACGCTATAAGTGAGCTGATATTGTGCGACTTGGCCATTTCTAAACAAGCTCAATGTCTGTCTTTCAAGTGAATCGCGATATAAGTGCAATTGCACGACCTTGCTTGATGTATTTGGTTCAACCAAGGTCACCTTTGCATTTTTTAGGTCGTTTTCTAAAAGCGCATACAGTGCTGCTCGATCATCATCGGCACTCAATACCAGCGTGCGTAAATCTTCAGATAAATACGAGGCTTTCTTTAAATGAAAGCCACAGCTTGATAACAAAACACAGACTAGCGCAAGCGCTAATCCGTGTTTGATAAAAGCAGCTAAGCGCATCTTAGTTTGCTACCACGTTAAGTAGTTTGCCTGGCACGTAGATCACTTTACGAATTGTTTTATCGTCAGTGAACTTAGTGACATTTTCATCAGCAAACGCGAGCGCTTCAACTTGCTCTTGGCTAGCATCCGCAGCAACCGTTAACTTAGCACGAAGCTTACCGTTCACTTGTACAATGATGAGTTTTTCGTCTTCTACTAACGCAGCTTCATCAACGACAGGCCACGCAGCGTCAAGAATATCGCTGTTGTTGCCCAATTGAGCCCAAAGTTCATGACACATATGCGGCGTGATTGGCGCAAGCATAATAATCATTGCGTTAAGCGCTTCATTGGCTAAAGCAATATCTTGCTCGTTGCTAAGCGGTGCTTTGGCTAACTTGTTTGATAGCTCCATGATCGCGGCAATGGCGGTGTTGAACGTTTGACGACGTGATAAATCGTCCGTTACTTTCGCAATTGTTTTGTGAATTTCACGGCGCAATGCTTTTTGGTTGCTATTAAGTGCTGACATATTTAGCTCAGCCTTGCCAGCAGCGTTCACATCTACAGCGTATTTCCAAACACGTTTTAGGAAACGGTGTGCACCTTCAACGCCTGAATCTGACCATTCAAGCGTTTGCTCTGGTGGGGCAGTAAACATCATGAATAAACGAACGGTGTCAGCACCGTACTGTTTAATCACCGTTTGCGGGTCGATGCCGTTATTCTTAGACTTAGACATTTTACTCATGCCCGAAGAGAACACCGGTTGACCGTCTTCTTTATGCCACGCTTTAGTAACACGGCCTTTGTCATCTGTTTCAGTTTGTACGTCTGTTGGCGAGATCCAGATATCGCCGCCTTTTTCGTCTTTACGATAGAAAGTATCGGCTAATACCATGCCTTGACACAGTAAGCGCTCAAATGGCTCATCAGAGTTTACTAAGCCAAAGTCACGTAATAATTTGTGGAAGAAACGTGAGTACAATAAGTGCAAGATAGCGTGCTCAATACCACCAATGTACTGGTTTACAGGTAGCCAGTAGTTTGCTGCGCCCGGCTCTAACATGCCTTCATCGTAACGAGGGCTGCAATAACGCGCGTAGTACCAAGATGATTCCATGAAGGTATCAAACGTATCAGTTTCATGGAAAGCAGGCTGACCATTGACGGTTGTTTTCGCCCACTCAGGGTCTGCTTTGATAGGTGATGTAACCCCGTTCATAACCACGTCTTCAGGAAGACGTACAGGCAACATATCTTCAGTGGCAGCAAGTTCTTGGCCATTTTCATCGCTTAACATTGGAATTGGCGAACCCCAGTAACGCTGACGGCTTACACCCCAGTCACGCAAACGGAAGTTTACTTTTCGCTTACCCGCATTTTGCGCTTCTAGTTTGTCAGCAATGGCGTTAAATGCACCTTCAAAATCTAGGCCGTCAAACTCACCAGAGTTGATTAGCACGCCTTTTTCTGTGAATGCTTCTTTGCCTAAATCAGCAACCAGATCTGAGCCTGCTTCAGGTGCAATTACTTGCTTGATTTCAAGACCGTAGGCCGTGGCGAATTCAAAGTCACGTTGATCATGACCTGGTACTGCCATCACGGCACCAGAGCCGTAATCCATCAATACAAAGTTTGCAATCCAGATAGGGACTTCTTTGCCCGTTAGTGGGTGAATCGCAGTTAAACCAGTCGCAATGCCTTTTTTCTCCATGGTTGCCATGTCTGCTTCTGCAACCTTGGTGTTTTTGCACTCTTCAACAAACTTAGCGATGGCGTCACTTTTCTTAGCCGCTTCTTGGGCAATTGGGTGACCCGCAGCGATACCTACGTAAGTCACACCCATAAACGTATCAGGACGAGTAGTGTAAACCGTGAAGGTTTCGCCGTTATCAGCACGTTTGAAGTCAATTTCTAAACCTTCAGAGCGACCAATCCAGTTACGCTGCATGGTTTTAACTTGCTCAGGCCAATCGTCTAACTTATCTAAGTCATCAAGTAGCTCTTGCGCGTAGTCAGTGATTTTAATGAACCATTGTGGAATTTCTTTTTGCTCAACGATAGCACCTGAGCGCCAACCACGGCCGTCAATAACCTGCTCGTTGGCAAGGACGGTTTGATCAACTGGGTCCCAGTTTACCGTAGACATTTTTTTGTACACTAAGCCTTTTTCGTATAGCTTAGTGAAGAACCATTGTTCCCACTTGTAGTATTCAGGGTGGCAGGTGGCAATTTCACGGTCCCAGTCATAACCAAAGCCCAATTGCTTTAATTGGTTACGCATGTAATCGATGTTTTCATAGGTCCATTTAGCAGGCGCAGTGTTGTTTTTAATTGCGGCATTCTCTGCTGGTAGGCCAAAAGCATCCCAACCCATTGGTTGCATTACGTTTTTGCCTTGCAAACGTTGGAAGCGTGATACCACATCACCAATGGTGTAGTTACGAACGTGACCCATGTGCAGACGACCACTTGGATATGGGAACATAGAGAGACAGTAGTACTTCTCTTTACTCTCGTCTTCGACGACTTTAAATGTCTTGTTCTCTTCCCAATATTGTTGGACTTTTGACTCAATGTCTTGCGGGTTATATTGCTCTTGCATCTACGTTTCCAGACTTCTTGCAAATTGATAGAAAATTGCCCGATAGCATACCCGAATTTAGCCAGCAATCACAGCACCTGAAGCGGAATTATTTTAGTCGATTTGGGTAATTAAGCTGCTGGCTTATGTTAGCTAGCATGAGGGTAGGGTAATGGGCACTTAATTTGTCCGAAATTTGATGTTGTGACTGCAAAACTTATTCGTTCTAACAGAAAAGCAAAAGACCGGAAGACCGCTTAATGAGCACACAGCTGAAACTTTAAATATTCATCAGTAACCTTATCTGAACTGCGTATTTGCCCCGATTTATAGTTGCATGAAGCAAGACAAAGAATGAGATGTTTTTGTTAATGTTAGTGAGATTGATTCGTATTTGTGTTGATGTTTGGTTCAATCGGCCATACAATGCCGCTGTTTTTATGTTGTCTATTATTCTAAATCCAGCAAGGATACCCATGTTAAAAACTACGCTCAGTATGATTGCGTTGTCTGTTAGTACAGCAGCCATAGCAGATGAAACAAGCATTAAAAAATCACAGGTCTTGGACGTTGAACGCATCGTTGTTTCTGGAAGTCGAGTATTTGAAAGCATTGATGAAGTGCCCGCGTCAATTACTGTTATCAATCAAAAACAAATCGAAGAACACTTAAAGGTGAATCCAGAGCTGCAAAGCTTGTTGTCGCAAATAGTGCCAGGCTTGGCACCAGACACAGGTAGCTCAAGTAATACGGGGCAATCACTGCGAGGCCGTGCTCCGCTGGTTATGATTGATGGGGTTCCTCAGTCTACGCCGTTGCGTAATGGTTCATTAGGAATAAAAACACTCGATCCGAGTGCGATTGCGCGTATTGAAGTGATCAAAGGCGCAACCTCGATTTATGGCAATGGTGCATCTGGTGGTATTATTAACTACATCACGAAACAAGCAGCGAGTGATGGAAAAACTGAGGGTGAAGTTAGTCTATCTAGCCGTTTTAGTGCTGTAAAACTCGCAGAAAGTGCCGGAACGCGTGTTGCTGGTGCTGTGACAGGTCGCATCGACCAACTTAGTTATCTCGTCACAGCCAGCTATGAAGAAAATGGGGTTCAGCGTGACGCCGAGGGCGATATTTTAGGCTTACAATACGGCTTATCAGATACCGTCACAGAAAACTATTTTACCAAGCTTGGTTATGAGTTTGACGAAAATAAGCAGCTGCAGTTTAGTTATAACTTCTATAGTTCACAGCAAAAAACGGATTTAGGCGACGTATTTGGAGACATTAATTCTGGAGAGAAGTCATACGCTATTCACATGCCAGCTGAATTGCAAAAGCGAGGTAAACCACAGGGTCCAGATGGAAACGAGAACTTTACCTTAAAATATACCGATCACGCCATTTTCAAAAATACCCAACTGACACTCGATGCGTATGCCCAAGACATCGAAAATGTATTTTTTTATTCACCCAGTCTTGCCAATTTAGATGAAGGTTATACGGGTGGCCAATCCATAATCAGATCAGAGAAAAAAGGGGCTCGAGCCACATTTAACACACAAATCGACTTTGACAATGTGCAAGCGACGTTGATTTACGGTGTTGATGCGCTCAATGATGTGACCTCACAACCTTTGGCTGATGGCCGTATTTGGGTGCCTGAGATGGATATGCAAAGCATTGCAGGTTACTTACAAAGCAAATGGATTATTGCGGATGGTCTCGTCTTAAAAGCAGGGTTAAGGCAAGAAAGTATCGACCTTGGCGTTGCCGACTATCGCACCTTAAAGCTTTGTCGCTCTGTGGATGTGTGTTCAGTACCGTTTAGTGTAAAAGGCGATACCATTGATTATGATGCGACGACATATAACGTCGGTATTAAATACAATGCAAATGAGAAATTCAGCCCGTTTTTCAGTTATTCACAAGGGTCTGATATTGCTGACATTGGCCGTTTGTTACGCAGTGCAACAGTCGAAGATATTGGTCTCATTCAGACTGAAGCATCTATTATCGATAACTATGAAGCGGGTTTTAATTCACAACTAGATAAGCTGCGTTTTGAGTTTGCAGTTTATCGCAGTACTTCAGAACTAGGCACCACGAATAAGTTTAATGAAACGACGGGTGTCTATGAACCTGTGCGTGCTCCGCAGCGAATGTGGGGCTATGAAGCGCTTGTTGACTATAAAATTAGCAATACACTGAAGTTGTTGGCGACATACAGTTACGTAGAAGGCAAAAATACCGAAGCGGATGTGTACTTAGGCTCTCGACAAATTAGTCCTCCAAAATTGACCGCGAACCTTAATTGGCAACCAAGTGATGCGTTATCAATGGCATTAAGTTGGTTGCATGTGGGTGATCGCAAGCGATTCAGTGTGAATGAAAAGGGCTTATACATCGGCGACCAAGCGCCAGTGCATCGCTATAATGTGCTCAATGTGAGTGGTCAGTACCAGTTTTCTCAGCATTGGCAGGGGTATGTTGGCATTGAGAACTTACTCAATAGCGATTACTTTCCCGCGCGCGCGCAATCATACACTTACGGTGGCTACAATATTAAAGGCCTAGGAACAACCGTGACACTGGGTATGAAGTATCGCTTTTAATTAGTTTCACGGTGGTAGATAAATTTTGAAGAGCGAATTGTAATCTTCTTTATTTACATTGGCTGCGAATAAATTGAGGTTTGCAGGACGAGTTCAGCAAACCTCAATACATTGAATAATATAACTAGTCTACACTTACTAATAGTTACAGGAGATGAGGAGTGTAGAAATGGCAGATTATCAGAAGTGGCTTGGTCAATTCACTGATTGGCTAAAAGACGTTAAAAAACATGAAATCGATGATCTGGTTGAAAAATTTATTGCACATCAACAAGCGCTCAAAAATTTATCTCAAGAGAAGTTAGCGGCTTACAAGCGTTACTTAAAAAGAGATTTAGCCCACCTTAAAGACAATTACCAACATTATGATGATCTGGCATGGAACGAATTTAAAGCCAGCATGTTGTACGAATTAGCACAGCTAGAAGATAGAACTCAACTAGAGTGGCATGCCTTATTACAGGATTTTGAGCACCGAGGCACGTACAAGCAGGGAGAATGGATAGCCATGGGCCAATTAGTATGTAAAAATTGTGGCAATAAAACAGATGTATTTTACGCCAGTGAAATTATGCCCTGCTCCGAGTGTGGTCACGGTGAATTCGTGCGTAAGGCATTATCTCCATAAAACCTAACCAATAAAGCGTTAGTGTTTAGAAATAAGAAGTTAGGAATGACCAAAAAAACATCGCCATTACCTACCGAGGCGCTAGCCCCTTCGGTTTCCATTACTCATGTTCAATCTTGCATGCATAACCCCTATCCAGAAGCGCTGCCATTCATTGGTCAACAACGAGCGCAAAGCGCGTTAGATTTTGCGCTGGGCATGGAGCTGCCGGGTTACAACGTGTTTGTTATGGGTGAAGCGGCACTGGGCCGATTTACCATGGTGAAAGATAAACTGGAAGCACATAGTAAAACGCGTCCTACGCCTAAAGAATGGTTGTACGTGAACAATTACGATGACCACCGTGAACCAATCGCGATGTTTATGCAAGCTGGACAAAGCAAAGAGCTGGCTGATGATATTGATGAGTTTTTAGATGAAGTGGCTGACACCTTTCCAGCTGCATTTGATAACCCAGGTTACCAGCGCAAGAAAAAGTCTATTGATCGCGATTTTGACAACAAGTACAACGCTGCATTAACTGCGGTAGAGCAATTAGCGGCGGAGAAGAGCGTTGCGTTGCTTGAAGAAAATAACCTCGTTGGTTTTGCTCCCGTGGTGAACGGTAAACAGTTGGATGACAATGAATTTGCGGCGTTAGATGAACATTTGCAGGCGCATTTTATTAACGCCATTGAGCAACTAGAAGATGCGCTCATTGAAGCACTTTTAGAGTTGCCTCGATGGAAACGAGAATCGTCGGAAAAGCTACGTAACCTGAAAAAATCGACGGTGGAAATGGCCACCAAGCCATTACTTAAAACCTTAGAGCATAAATACTCGAGCCACATTGGTGTTGTGCGTTATCTCAAAGATCTACGCACAGAAATTGTCGACGCTGTACTTGAATGGCTCGATGACGATGTGAACAGCGAAGACAGCAAAGATGACTTTGATGCCAAAGGTATGTTGAGTGACTTTTTTGCCCCCAATATTTTGGTGGAATATAAAGACGATGATCCAGCACCTGTGGTGTATGAGCCAAATCCAACCTTTGGCAATATTTTTGGCAAGGTGGAATATGCCACATCGCAAGGCACACTGATCACTAGTTACCGTTCAATCCAAGCGGGCGCATTGCATCGTGCAAATGGCGGTTACTTAATCATGGATGCTGAAAAGGTACTGGCCAATCCACAAGTGTGGGATGGTCTTAAGTTGTCGCTTAAAACGCATCAAATTAAAAATGACCTACCGTACCAAGATAACTCGGTGGGCAGCAGTTTTACTCTAAAACCACAGCTTATCCCGTTGGATGTGAAAATCATTTTGTTAGGCTCTCGTGATTTGTATTACACCATTGGTGAATACGATGAAGAGTTTGGCGAGTTGTTTAGAGTATTGGCTGATTTCGATTATTACTTGCCAAGTTCTGACAAAATGCAGTACCAATTTGTCACTAAGGTGCAAGAGTATGCACAGCAAACGCTCAACTGTACGCTCAGTGCTGAAGCTTTCGCTCGTTTACTTAAATTTAGTTATCGCCAAGCAGAGCATCATACTAAGTTGTCAGCACGCTTTGCGGATGTTTTGGAATTAGTGGCAGAAGCCAGTTTTTACGCAAAACAGGACGAAGTCAGTCAAATCGAAGCCGAACATATAGATGAAGCCATCGCCGGTAAGCAGTATCGCACAGGTCAGTTAAGCGAAAATATGCTCAGTGATATTCAAGAAGGCCATACCTTGATAGCCACTGATGGTAAAGCGGTGGGTAAGGTTAATGGCCTAACCGTCCTGCATATCGGTGATACGGCTTTTGGTACGCCAGCACGTATTACGGCAACTGTGTACGCAGGGGCTGATGGCGTGATTGACGTTGAGCGTGAAGCTGAGCTGGGTAAATCCATTCACTCAAAAGGGGTAATGCTACTAACCGGTTATCTTGGTAATAAATACGCGCAAAACTTTGCGCTGACTTTGAGTGCTAATATCGCTATTGAGCAAAGCTATGGTTATATCGATGGTGATAGTGCCTCATTGGCCGAATTGTGTGGTCTCATATCCGCCATTACTCAACTACCTATTAACCAGTCTTTGGCGTTAACAGGTTCAATCAACCAACATGGTGAAGTACAAGCTATTGGTGGTGTGAATGAGAAAATTGAAGGCTTCTTTAAATTGTGCAAAATGCGTGGTTTAACGGGTGAGCAAGGAGTGATCATTCCTAATTCAAACAGAGTAAATTTAGTTTTGGATGATGAAATTGTCGCCGCGGTTGCTAATGGCAAATTTAATATTTATGCGGTTGAAAGCGTTGATGAAGCACTCACGTTGCTGATGGATAAGCCAGCAGGGCAGCTCAAAGAGGGCGAGTACCCTGAAGGTAGCATTAACGCGCTTGCACTGGAGCGATTGGCCCATATTGCCAATGTGGTTAATGGGGAAGACAAAGAAGACGATAAAGACAACGAAAAACAAAAAGGTGAATAATGTCGACGACAAATATCATTTTATTAGTGGTGATTTTGGTGTTAGCTGGGCTGGTGTATAAGCAGTCTAAAACGCAAAAACAATCAGCACAGTTTAATCGTAATGCGGCACAGGACTTTTTAGCACAAAACGCCACAAAAGAAGGTATTCAAACTACGGCCTCAGGTTTGCAGTATGAAGTCTTGCAAAGCGGTAGTGGAGAGGCCCACCCAACAGCAACCAGTAAAGTAAAAGTGCATTACCACGGCACCTTACTTGATGGCAGTGTGTTTGACAGCTCAGTATTGCGTGATAGCCCAATTAGTTTTGGTTTAAACCAAGTGATCCAAGGTTGGACAGAAGGGGTGCAGTTAATGAAAGAAGGGGATAAGTTCCACTTTTTCATCGGGCCAGATTTAGGTTATGGCGACAGAGCTGCGGGCAAAATTGAGCCAGGATCGTTACTAATTTTTGAGGTAGAGTTATTGGCGATTGAGTCTTAACGACAGTTGCAAAAGCCTGAGGGTATCTTCAGGCTTTTTGGTGTTGTAATTGGCTATTAAAATGTAATTCCTACATCTGAAATTGTGTCATGTGGCTGAGCTGCCACTGTGCCATTTTCGCGACAAGTACCATTACCGCCACCTACCAATGGTGTTGCGCGCTGATCTAATTTCTTATCATTGTTCACAAGACGCTTTAGCATTTTCTTTTTTAATAGTACTTTCATTATAAGTTTCCTTTTTGTAATAAATTTCCTATTCAAATTACATAAAATGGGTACTTGTGTAAAGTTTATGTGCGAAATATTTCAACCTTAGAGGCTGTGCTTTAGCTTGTTTGGAACTTGAGCTTGTTGATTACAATTGGCAACGTATATGCGTTATACGTTGCCTTAAAAAGCTTAACCTAGCTTTTGCACGGTCAGAGATGCTTCATTGAGCACCACAGTCTGTGCGCGTTTGAAGAAGTTAAAGTCGGTTGCGGTGGCGCTTGTATATGCGCCCATCATGCGCGCCACAATCAAGTCGCCATTAACCAGCTTAGGCAACATGATGTTTTCTGCAACAACATCAATACTGTCACAGGTTGGACCCGCGAGGACGCTCGCATAACATTTTGCATTTTGATTGAGAGTGACAATCGGGTAATTCGCTTCATCAAACATTAAACCACTGAATGAGCCATAAATACCATCATCCAAGTAATACCAAGTTTTACCTTCGCGTTCAGCTTGTCCCATGGCAGATGACACACTCATCATCGCTGGGGCGACAATATAGCGGCCTGGTTCAGCCAACACTTGCACCGTTTCTGGCAGGAATGCCAGCGCATCGTTGATGGGCGCACAAAACTCGTCGATAGGCGCTACCTGTTTGGTGTAACTGACAGGGAAACCACCGCCAATATCCAGCGTACTGAGCGCAGGTAAACCAAGCGTCACCACATCATCCATAACGTGTTTACAAGCAAAAATAGCATCCACGTATTTTTGTGGGCTGCTGGTTTGCGAGCCAACGTGAAATGATAAACCTTTAATGCGAATGCCGAGTTGCTGTGCTTTAGTAATAATTTCAATGGCCATCGCAGGGCTGCAGCCAAACTTTTTCGATAAGTCAGCAAATGCGTCTGCGTTACGAAAGCTTAAACGCACTAACAATTCAACTTGCGCTTTGTAGGCAACAAACTTGTCTAATTCATTGAGATTATCCACAACAAACACAGTGCAGCCGTAATCAAGCGCATCACGAATATCTTTATCGCGCTTAATTGGGTGGGTGTGAATGGTTTTATCTGCAGGTACACCTTGGCTTGCAACTAAATCCACTTCACCGCTGGTGGCTAAGTCAAAACAGGCACCTTCTGCTAACAATGTACGTACCACCGCTTCATGAGGAAGTGGCTTTAGCGCAAAATGTAAGGTGACATTAGGTAAAGCACTTGCAAGTGCACGGTATTGTTCACGAACAATGTCACAGTCGAGTAAAAGTAGTGGCGCACCAAATTGCGCTACTGAAGTTTCGATAAGGTGAACTTGTTCAGCGCTAAGAGCTGAAGGTGAAAAAGCAGAAAAATCCAACGCCGAGTTAGCCATAAAAGCCTCCAATAAATAGAAACAAACTTTCCAAACTATTTTCAATCAAGTTGAAAAGCTGAGCGTCAATAAGCGCGTAAATACGCAGTCAAAGTCACTCTTGGATAGTTGCTCTATCGCCTTGCCACACGCGCAGTGTGATGTACTCGGATTGGCTATCATCAAGAAGCAAATGGATATTAGGGTGTGTTTTTTAATGGTGCAAGAATTAATATTAAATAATTTTTAATCTTATTGATTTTACAGATTTTTAATTGATTGTAGTCTCAATAAAACGCTACTATATTTGTACCTATATTGGTCTGTTAATTTTTTATAAGGATGTTTATGAATTTACGTTTAATCACGTTGGGCTTATTGTTTGGCGCATGTTCAAATCTAGTCAGTACACAGGTTAATGCCGAAGAAGGAAGCACGATAAGATATGCTTTGGGAACGGGGGTTCCTTACTTTTTAAATGCCGAGATTGGCAGTTACTCGAGTCAAGGCGGCTTTTATTTGAGTGCAGGACAAGGTCCTGACGCTGGCTTGACCCTTGGTTGGGAAAGAGTTATCAGTGACAATCAAAAACACTCGTTAGGGCTGGTACTAGGCGCCGTTGGGGTTCGTGAAGGTTCGCCAGAAGTGAACTGTGAGAATGAATCTGGTGCAACAGATACGTTGGGATGTGTGATTGGCAAATCGTTAGCGTCTGCGTTTGATTGGGGCAGTGTGTATGGTGCTGGTGCCAGTTATGGTTATTCATTTTCGCAACGATACCAAGATGCAGGGTGGAAGTTCCGCTTTGTAGCAGGCTATGGGGAAAATAAACACAGCAAAGAAAATGAAGCGGCGGTATCAGCAAGTTTGAGGTATCAATTTTAACTGTTATTGTTATGCGTACTTTCAGCAGTGAATGATTAAGGAAATATGTTGAATAAAGTTGTGTTGGTAACCGGAAGCAGTCGAGGAATCGGAGCTGCAACCGCGCTTAAGTTGGCAGAGCAAGGTTATAAAATTGCCATTAACTACAAACAAGATTATCAAGCCGCTGAGCATGTATTAGCACACATTCAACAACAGGGTGGGGAAGGCGCGTTGTTTCAAGCTGATATCAGTGATGAAGCCGCTGTCGTTTCCCTTTTTAATCAGATCCTACAAAGACTAGGACCTGTGAGCCATTTGGTAAACAATGTGGGCGTATTACAAACGCAAATGCGCGTAGAACAGATGACGGCCGAGCGTATCAACAGCATTCTAATGCAAAATGTGACGCCTTACTTTATATGTGCTCGCGAAGCCATTAAGCATTTCAGAGCGCATTATGACCCACGGCAGTGCGCCATTGTTAATGTGTCGTCAGCAGCATCTCGTTTAGGTGGTGCGAATGAATATGTTGACTATGCAGCTTCTAAAGGCGCTATTGATTCGTTTACCACGGGTTTGTCACTCGAATTAGCAGGCAGTGGAATTCGTGTTAATTGCGTTAGGCCTGGCTGTATTTATACCGATATACATGCCGATGGTGGAGAGCCTGAACGTGTTGACCGTTTAGCTTCGCTATTGCCTATGCAACGCGGTGGTACCAGCGCAGAAGTTGCAAACGCGATTGCTTGGTTGCTTAGCAATGAAGCCAGTTATGTGACCGGGAGTTTTATCGATCTTGCTGGTGGTAAGTAGCTGATCAAGCCTCTTATTAGTACTGTATTCAAGCGTTACGATAGCAATGTCTGAATTGTCTTTGCGATTAGTTGCAGGCTCCCCAGACGTGCGTCTACATCATGATTATGTAGCCCTTCATGTAATTCTGTATACCTGATGAGTGCGGCGCTGTCTTTTTGTGTTGAATGCTGTGCTCGCACATAAACTAACACATAGCAATTCGCGGATTCGCAATCTAATGCATGCATTAAGCTGTGTTCTTCTGCACTAAGCGTTGGATTAAAAGAATGAGTTAAGTTGGGGATGTACAGGTGTTTGATGTAAATGCTGCGTCGGTTTTTTGTGTATTTGCAAATATCCTTGAGTCCATGGCCTTGTATGGCCGAGACTCGTATTTTTTTTAAAATTGATATCGTTGACATATCTATTGTGCTAACGCTTCTTCTACATTATTAACATTGTGTCTATCTCGATGTGGAAAAATCTCCCCATAATTAAAAAGAATAGGGAAGTGATGATGCAGGAGCGCTATTAATAATGTGAATTGTGAAACATGCCACGCTTGTTTCTTTTTAGCCACCGTTTATTTCAAACGTGACACTTCATACTCTCCTTAAAGCAGTTGCTGCGCTTAAACGTCTACCTCAGTAATATCTAACTAAATTTTTGATGTGGGGAGATTTTTCCACACAGGCGTCCGCATAATGTTAACTCAAGGTAATAATTTTGAGATAAGGCTATGGATGGATTAAATATGATAAATGGACTTCAGGCTTCTGTGCAGGCTGCTAGCGGATTTAATGATATTTTAGTGTACAGAAAGGGAGAGCAAAGTGTTTACATTAAACATGTGTTTGCCAATAAGGTTGCTCAATGCCTTAAGCCTACGATTAGTGCGCGTGATATTGATTTTATACGCCAGCTTGATGGGCTTAATTTACGCTATTACGTGCTTGTACATATCAAAAGTGCTAACAGTAGCCAGTTTGATTTGGCGCTCTTTTTAGATGACTATGAAGCGATACAGGGCATTACGCAAGAAGTGGCAGCGCAGCGGGTGATGCCTTTGCCCATGGCCATTCACATGATCAACTCGCTTCTGTTGTAGGAGTCGGTTATGAGAAACAATACACAGCGTAGAAAAGCACTCGTCGATAAATTTTAATTGGAGTTACAAACAGGCATTCGCGCGTTGAGAAAAGAAAGAGGCTTAACGCAAAAACAGCTTGGGTCATTATTGGGAGTCGATCAGGCCACTATCAGCAACTTTGAAAGTGGCAAAACGGTCATTAGTATCACCCAAGCTTACGAAGTTTATTTAATGTTTGGTAAAGAACTCACCTGCCTTAGCTATTAACCAAACGATAAGTTAGAGTATCGTGACAGCGCATTACATTAATAGCGAATGCACTATGTAGTAAGTTGTTTGTAATAATAGCTTGTGCTACTAAAAACACCTTCGCCATTGGTCACAAAATGGGGGATTTGGCCAGATTTTTGGTAGCCGAGCGCTTGGTAAAAAAATTCAGATTTATCGCCTGTTTGGGTATCCAAAAATAACAGTGATAAACCTTGTTGTCTCGCGTGCGTTTCTAAGTTGCACATTAATGCTCGTGCAAGGCCTCTTCTTTGCATTTTTGGATGCACAATCAATTTTTCTATCTCAGCTCTGTGCTGACCATTTTGCTTTTGACAAGGTACTAATTGCACAGCAGCTAAAACATGTTGGTTGTTTAAAATCGCAAATACACGACGCTGTTTGGCTTGCAACTGAGCTTCAACATTGTGCCAAAAACTTGCGATAAGCTCATATTGAGCAGGAACATAGAATCCTAAAGAGGCGCCATCGTTCACGCACAGTGCTAGTAACTCGATAAGCGATGTATGTAATGATGAGATGCTCTCTAGCTCAATAACTTCGAACGTGTCTGAGTTCATATAGTTTGTAGTCCTTTTAATGAATGTTCGATATCCAAAAGGTGTTGCTCCAGTAACCGTTTGCTCGCTTTTAATCGTTTGGTTTGTTGTTTAGGTTTTGCACTAGCCAAGCGAACAGCTTGATAAACACTGCGTTTAGGCAGCGCGTATTGCTCTGCGGCATCTGAAATTGAAAACTGCTCACTTAGTACTTTATGTACCGCCTCTAACATAAGCGGATGTTGTAAAGATAGCGTTCTCATTGCTTTTCTCCCGCAACTTTAACTGGATGCTGAATATCATGAATTTGCCAAATGCTAATGTCCAAATGCCATAACATGTACAGAGTTTGATAGAAGTGAAACATACTGATCACCGATGAAATATTTACTGGGTGACAGATTTAAAGGAAGAAGTGTGCCAACTAATAAATTTATTACTTTTCAAAATGTTAATTCTGGTTTGTTGGTCTGTTTGAGAAGATTTGCACCAAAAATAGGATAATACAGAGGTTGCTGCACTAAAGTAATGCACGGTATCAGTTTATTAAATCACTACAGTAGGTTTCGCTCAATACGTTTTAACAGCCGAGCTTTGCTTTGCGCTAAGCCCACAAGCACCAGTAATAGCGCAACTAAAGCCCATATAGGCGATTGTCCATATTGACTATAAATACTGTAACCTTGAATGAGATTAACATCGACTTTTAATGTATCGGCAACGAATTGAGGTAATACGTGCTGTTCCCCTGAAATGGGATCATAAACACCTGTGATGCCATTATTGGTTGCCCTGATCAAGGGGCGTTGTAGCTCTAAAGCACGCATACGGGCAATTTGCATGTGTTGATGTGGACCATGAGAATCTCCAAACCATGCGTCATTACTCACCGTAAACAAAATATCAGAGTGTTCAGTAAAGTTATCGCGTACAAGTTCGCTAAATGCTATTTCGTAACAAATGGCGGGAAGTATATGCAATCCATTGGCAATCAAATTAGCTTGAACACGTTCGCCGCGTGTGAACGACGACATGGCTAGATTGAATAAAGGGGCGAGTGGACGCAAAATATTTTCAAAGGGGACAAACTCACCAATGGGCAGCAATTGGTGTTTTTGATAACGGTTGGTATGCAAATACTGATAATGCCCTTGTGCGTCTTCGCGGTTCTTTTTACCCAACACAATTAAGGTATTAAACACCGTTTTACTATTGAGTTGATAGTCAGGAATGCCTGTGATTAGTGCGGTGTTGTTGAACGCCGCGGCTTTATCTAAGTCATTTAAAAACGGCGTGGCAAAATCTTCTATTTCGGGGATTGCCGCTTCTGGCCAAACGACAAGGTCCACATCGTGCCAAAGTGGTCTTGTCATGTCTCGGTACTTAGACATGGTTGGCCAAAAGTGTTCAGGCTCCCAGCGCAAGCTTTGTTGAATATTTCCTTGCACGAGCAATGTTGAAATGTGTTGGCCAGTCTGTTTTGGTTTTTCAATCAGTATGTTGGTTGACAAAAGCGCTGCGAATGGGATGGTTAAGAGTAAGAAAGGCTTGGCGCTTTTTAGTTTCATTGTGTAGTACAGAGCTGCGCCTACCAACACACACAATAATGTAAGGCCCGCTTCACCAATAATAGGGGCAAAAATATTTAAGGGGCTATCAGTGAGCGTATAACCAAAACTGAGCCAGGGGAAGCCAGTCAATAGCTTGCCACGTAACCACTCAAAAAGGGCAAACCCGACCACCAACATAGCGGTTCGCTGCCATGCACTATGCTGAAACTTGCTGGCCAGCATAAAGGCAAACATCGGATAGAGCGCGAGGTAACCGCACAGTAGGGCCATTAACAGCAATGAAATAGGTAAGGGTAAGCCACCAAATTGAGCAATGGAGACATGTACCCAGCTTATTCCTAGTGCAAACCAGCCAAAGCCAAAAATAAAACCATACTTGGCTGCTCGTTTGATTGAAGGCGTATCGGTGACATAACTTGCCAACATTAAGGTAATAAATACCAGCGGCCAGATGTTAAAAGGTGCGTAGGCAAAAGTAAGCGCACAGCCTGACAATAAAGCCAACCATGCGCGTCTATCTTTGCATAAAAGGGCGAGTTTACTCAGCTTCGTCGTCGCCATCTTCTGATTTAGGTACAGTTACTTGAAGCTGAATAATACGACGATTATCCGAGTTCGTCACTTTAAACTGTAATGGTTCAATATCAATGGTTTCACCACGGCTAGGCATGTGGCCAAAGGCATGTAAAATAATGCCGCCAATGGTATCAGCCTCTTGCGTGTCATAACCGGTTTTGAAGAATTCATTGAACTCATCTAATGGTGTAAGCGCTTGTACCGTGTAGGTATGCTTAGCTAATTGACGAATATCATGCTGATCTTCATCATCATCGTGCTCATCTTCAATTTCACCCACAATGATTTCGAGAATATCTTCAATGGTGACTAAGCCTGACACACCACCGTATTCATCCACAACAATCGCCATGTGATAGCGCTTTTGACGAAATTCGTTAAGTAGAGCATCGACGCGTTTACTTTCCGGTACAACAATCGCTGGACGTAAATAATCGCGCAACGCGGGTAAGCTATCGTCTTTATTTAAGATCAGGGGCAATAAGTCTTTTGCCAGTAAAATACCTTCAACATGGTCTTTGTCTTCGCAGATCACTGGAAAACGAGAGTGTGATGACTCTACCATGGTCGGTAATTGTTGCTCTAATGACTCATCTACATCAAGCGTTATCATTTGTGAGCGTGGGATCATGATATCTCGTACTTTGAGTTCAGATACGCCCAGTACGCCTTCCATCATGTCTTTGGTTTCAGGATCGATCAGCGCTCTTTCTTGCGCATCGGCAATGACCTCTACCAACTCTTCTTTGTTTTGGGGTTCCCCTTGCAGCATCTGTGTGATGCGTCCCAACCAGGTTTTGCCAGAAGAACCCTGGCTACTCTGCGAGTTATCGTCGCTCATTGTCGTGTTTTACTCCGTAAATATAAAAATCTGTGCACAGAATGCGTGATATAAGTTTTTAAATATCATCACGATAGGGGTCACTTATCCCCAATTCTGCTAAAAACTCTTTTTCAAGACTTTCCATTTCCATGGCGTCTTGTTCATTTATATGGTCAAAGCCAAGCAAATGCAAGCAGCCATGGATCACCATGTGGGCAAAATGCTCATGAAATGGCTTTTCTTGCTCGATTGATTCGCGCTTAACGACCTGTGGACAAATAATTAAATCGCCGATAAGTGGCAACTCAATACCCGGTGGTGCTTCAAATGGAAATGACAACACATTAGTAGATTTATCTTTGCCACGGTATTGACTGTTTAGCTCTTGGCTCTCTTGTTCGTCTGCAATGCGAATAGTAAGCTCAGCTTGCTCTCTGTATGGGAGCAGAGCTTTTTCAGCCCACAGCGTAAATTGCTGCTCTGATGGTAAATCATCAAAGTTACAGGCAATTTGCAGGTCTAATTCTATGCTCATTATTCTTGCTCTTTTTGTTGTTTAGTCAGCTTATACGCTTGCTCTTTTGCTGCTTTTTCTTTGCGCTCTGCTTCTTCTTTTTTCTCGTATGCTTCAACAATACGAGCCACCACAGGGTGACGAACGACATCGTGAGACTGGAAGAAATTAAATGAGATCTCCTCTACATCACTTAGTACTTCAATGGCGTGGCGAAGGCCTGAACGGGCTCCGCGTGGCAAGTCGACCTGAGTAATATCGCCGGTGATCACTGCCTTTGAATTAAAACCGATACGAGTTAAGAACATTTTCATTTGCTCTGTGGTGGTATTTTGGCTTTCATCCAAAATAATAAACGCATCATTTAATGTTCGGCCACGCATGTAGGCAAGCGGTGCGACTTCGATGACGTTCTTTTCAATCAGTCGTTCGACTTTTTCAAAACCCAACATTTCGAATAGCGCATCGTAAAGCGGTCGCAAGTATGGATCAATTTTTTGTGTGAGGTCACCTGGTAGAAATCCCAGCTTTTCACCCGCTTCAACCGCAGGACGGGTTAACAAAATACGACGGATCTCTTGACGTTCTAGCGCATCAACCGCGGCAGCAACAGCAAGGTAAGTTTTACCTGTACCAGCGGGGCCTACACCAAAACAAATATCATGGGTAAGAATATTAGCGACATATTGGCTTTGGTTTGGATTACGAGGTTTGACTACGCCACGGCGAGTTTTGATGTAAACTTCTTGTTCCCATACCGAAGGCGCATCTTGTTCAAGTACGTTTGCTTCGGTAATGGCCAAATGGACGTGATCAGGTTCTATTTCATTAAGCTGACCACGAATAGGCTGAGTATCAACGTATAAAGACTTTACTATGTCCATTGCGGCTTTGGCTTGTAACGGCTGACCCGTTATTTTAAACCAGTTGTCACGATGGGCAACTTCTACCCCTAAGCGGCGCTCTATTTGTTTTATGTTTTCATCAAAAGGTCCACACAATGATGAAAGACGATTGTTGTCGGCGGGTTCTAGGTAAAATTCAAGGTTCTTTAACTGACTACTCAAAATAGCTTCCTGTAATAATTACGCCAGCATAGGCTGGCGTCATCAATCTGATTTAAGGCGTAAACGTGGTTACACCTAGCTCATCAGCTTCCGGTTCTGCTGGTGCGCGGTTTAAAATATCAGCCGGCGCAACATCCTTACGCAAATTCATTTCTGATTCTGTACGAATAAGTTCGCCACGTAAAGAGTTTGGTAAAGCTTCAGTAATACGTACATCAACAAACTGACCGATCACTGAGTGTGGGCCTTCAAAGTTAACTACGCGGTTGTTTTCGGTACGGCCTCTTAGCTCCATCGGATTTTTCTTCGAAGGGCCTTCCACTAAGATACGCTGTTCGGTATCAAACATCTTGCGGCTGATGTCTTGTGCCATTTGGTTGATACGGTTTTGCAAAAGGTATAAGCGCTCTTTTTTCTCTTGCTCAGATACGTCATCGGGTAGATCTGCAGCAGGGGTTCCTGGGCGTGCTGAATAGATGAAGCTAAAGCTCATGTCAAAACCAATATCGTTGATTAGATTCATGGTCGCTTCAAAATCTGCTGTTGTTTCGCCTGGGAAACCAATAATGAAGTCAGACGACATACTCAAATTCGGGCGAATTTTACGTAGCTTACGAATAGTTGATTTGTACTCAATGGCGGTGTGACCACGTTTCATCAGGTTCAAAATACGATCAGAACCACTTTGTACTGGTAAATGCAGGTGATCTACTAGCTCAGGTACTTCTGCATAAGCTTCAATGATGTCTGGTGTAAATTCTACTGGGTGCGATGTGGTATAACGAATACGGTCGATACCATCAATGGCTGCAACATAACGTAGTAAGTCTGAGAAGTAACAAATTTCACCGTCGTGTGTTTCACCGCGGTAAGCATTTACGTTTTGACCAAGTAGGTTAACTTCACGCACGCCTTGCTCTGCAAGTTGCGCAACTTCAAGCAGTACGTCGTCTAGTGGACGGCTTACTTCTTCACCTCGCGTGTAAGGGACTACACAGAAAGTACAGTACTTTGAACAGCCTTCCATGATTGACACAAACGCAGAAGGACCTTCCGCTTTAGGCTCAGGAAGGCGATCAAACTTTTCAATTTCTGGAAATGAAATATCAACCACGGCGCCTTGCTTGCTTTGTACTTGCTTGATCATCTCAGGTAGACGGTGCAGTGTTTGCGGGCCAAACACAATGTCTACAAATGGCGCGCGCTGGCGAATAGTGTCACCTTCTTGTGATGCCACACAGCCACCCACACCAATCACTAAGTCTGGGTTGTCATCTTTGAGTAGCTTCCAACGACCTAGTTGGTGGAATACTTTCTCTTGTGCCTTTTCACGAATTGAACAAGTGTTGAGTAAGATAACATCGGCTTGCTCGGCTTCTTCTGTTAGTTGATAGCCGTTTGTGGCATCTAGTAGGTCAGCCATTTTCTGAGAGTCGTACTCGTTCATCTGACAACCCCAGGTTTTAATATGCAACTTTTTACTCATTGAAATATTGCCTCGTTTTCAATTCGGTTTTAATGCACAACGTCGCGCAATTGTAAGTTCGCTATGCAATTGCAAAGCTTAAAGGACGCGTATTTTATATGACCTAAGGTCACTAGCCAAGTATAGATTTTAACTTTAAAAAGGTGGATCAAGGTGAAGCGTATTGCACCGATTACAAACGGACAAGCATGCTAAAGTTGCGATACAATATCTGGGTTCCAAATTGATAGGGCAAACAATATGAAAAACAAGGTAGTGGTTGTTGGCGGTGGCATGGTTGGTGCTGCAGCTGCGTTGAAACTCGCTAAACAAGGGGCACGGGTAACAGTGCTTGAGCAACACCTGATTGACCCTCAAGAAATACTCGCGAGTGAGCAAGTTGATATTCGAATTTCAGCGATTAATCGCTTTTCAGAAAGCCTGTTAGATGAATTGGGCGCTATGTCACTGCTTCGTCAAAGTCGTGTCGCACCTTACCACCAACTCGAAGCGTTTGAACAAGCAAACAATGCATTACTGTTTGATCGAGCAGAGGTCTCACAAACTCATTTAGGACATTTAGTCGAAAATAAGCTGATCCAAGCTAGTTTATGGGCCCAGTTTGCCGAGCATGGAGTAGAAGTTGAGGCGGTACATTCAACGCCCATTGCGGTTGAGCAAAACTTGGATTCAATTACACTGCGATACGAACAGAAAAGCTATCAAGCAGATTTGCTGATTGCGGCCGACGGCGGTCGTTCACAAGTACGTCAGCTAGCGGGGATTGGTGTCACGGGTTGGCAATATCAGCAGGCATGCATGGGGATATTGATCAAACTCGATGCCCCGCAGCAATACAAAACTTGGCAGCAATTTAAGCCATCTGGCCCTATCGCATTTTTGCCTATGCAAGCACCCTATGCGAATTTAATTTGGTACCAAAATGCTGAAGACCTTGCCAAGTTTGTGAGCTTGTCAAATGAACAGTTAAAAGAGCAAATACTAGAGCATTTTTTTGAGCTTCCTGGTGACTTCAGCGTAGAACAAAAAGCGCTATTTCCACTTGCACGGCAGCATGCCAACCAGTACAGCCAAGGGCGCTTAGTGTTAATTGGCGATGCGGCGCATACCATTAATCCATTAGCAGGGCAGGGCGTCAACCTTGGTTTTAAAGATGTTGCAGCGTTGGCAGAGTGTTTACAGGGCCTAGATGATTTGGGTGACAGCAAAGCGCTGAAGGGTTATGAGCGTAAGCGCAGATCAGATAACTTAGCCATGATGAGTATGATGGATGCGTGTTATTTTGGGTTCTCAAATGAAATAACCCCACTTAAGCTTATACGAAATGGCATTTTAAAAGTGGCAAATAATGCAGGCCCTATCAAACGTAAAGTATTGGAACATGCTTTAGGCTGGTAAGGTACAGTTAAGTACGAATATAACGGGCTTAGGTCCGTTTTTTTATGAGTAAAAAATGGAATGGTTAACATGTAGAAAAAATAAATAGGGAATGATTAAATATAAGAAGTATTACAAGGAAATGTACTTTTGAAGTTATGGTGCGGAGGGAGAGACTTGAACTCTCACACCCGAAGATACTGGAACCTAAATCCAGCGCGTCTACCAATTCCGCCACCCCCGCATCACAGGATATGCTCGTAAGCATAATTGAGTAGTGAATAACTACTCAGATTTCGACTTTCCACTTTAATTGGTAGATAAAGTGGCTGGAGTACCAGGATTTGAACCTGGGAATGGCGGGATCAAAACCCGCTGCCTTACCGCTTGGCGATACTCCAACAGTCGATTATTCAAATCTTTAGCAAGAAATAAAAATCGTGGGAAAGAACTTTGTTCTTTATTACCGCTTCTGTTTCACAGCGAGGCAATACCCAACAGTCGATTATTCAAATCTTTAATTTTCATCTTTAAAAGATGGTGCGGAGGGAGAGACTTGAACTCTCACACCCGAAGATACTGGAACCTAAATCCAGCGCGTCTACCAATTCCGCCACCCCCGCATGGCTGGAGTACCAGGATTTGAACCTGGGAATGGCGGGATCAAAACCCGCTGCCTTACCGCTTGGCGATACTCCAACTAAAGAGAAGATAGTTTTACATCTTTCAAAAGATGGTGCGGAGGGAGAGACTTGAACTCTCACACCCGAAGATACTGGAACCTAAATCCAGCGCGTCTACCAATTCCGCCACCCCCGCACAGGAGGTTGTGCATATTTTAGAAGAATCTAAATCCAGCGTCTAATCAACATCTGGCCAATTCCGCCACCCCCGCACAGAGGGATTTTAAATAAATCCTAATTTTAATCTTCCACTCTTATTGGTAGAAAGAGTGGCTGGAGTACCAGGATTTGAACCTGGGAATGGCGGGATCAAAACCCGCTGCCTTACCGCTTGGCGATACTCCAACGATTAACTCAAATCATTGTTAGGTCAGAGACTTGAATCTGGGAATAAACAAGTTTATTCCTTACCGCTTCTACTTCGTAGCGAGACGATACCCAACGATTAATTCTTAATTTTTTACATCTTTAAGAGATGGTGCGGAGGGAGAGACTTGAACTCTCACACCCGAAGATACTGGAACCTAAATCCAGCGCGTCTACCAATTCCGCCACCCCCGCACAGGAGGTTGTGTTTTCTAGGGGAACCTAAATCCAGCGTCTAATTCAACATCTGGCCAATTCCTCTACTCCGCACAGGAGGTAAGTAAATGGTGGCTATGCCCTGATTTGAACAGGGGACCCCATCATTATGAGTGATGTGCTCTAACCAGCTGAGCTACATAGCCGATGGCTGGAGTACCAGGATTTGAACCTGGGAATGGCGGGATCAAAACCCGCTGCCTTACCGCTTGGCGATACTCCAACAACGTTTACTTAGCGTTGATTATTTTACTTCTTATCGAGAAGTTGGTGCGGAGGGAGAGACTTGAACTCTCACACCCGAAGATACTGGAACCTAAATCCAGCGCGTCTACCAATTCCGCCACCCCCGCAAGGTTGACCAGCTAAAATTGATGAGTTTGGTAGCAATAAAAAACATGGTGGCTATGCCCTGATTTGAACAGGGGACCCCATCATTATGAGTGATGTGCTCTAACCAGCTGAGCTACATAGCCATCTTTTTTTATTTCTCATCATCGCTGATGCGGGGCGTATTATGCTGATATGCCCCAAAGTCGTCAACACCTTTTTTGCAAAAAACTGCCGAAGTGTGTCTGTTTGCAGATTAAATAGCCGAATTGGTCATGATAATGTCATTGCTCGCTGCTATTTTGACCGATTCAGTAAAATGAATTCTGATTTGCCGTTAGATTTCATTGAGCGATAGAAACAAAAAAGGGCCAACATAGGCCCTTTTGCAATTTAATATGAGTTACACATTAAATAAGAAGTTCAATACGTCGCCATCTTTTACGATGTAATCTTTACCTTCTTGGCGGAATTTACCCGCATCTTTTGCACCGCTTTCACCGCGATATTGAATGTAATCATCAAATGCGATGGTTTGTGCACGAATAAAACCACGTTCAAAGTCGGTGTGGATCTTACCAGCAGCTTGTGGTGCAGTTGCGCCAACAGGAATAGTCCAAGCGCGTACTTCTTTTACGCCTGCTGTAAAGTAAGTTTGCAGTTTTAGTAGCTCGTAACCACCACGGATCACTAAGTTCAATCCTGGTTCTTCTAAACCAAGATCTTCCATAAACTCAAGCTTATCTTCGTCTTCAAGCTCAGATAACTCAGCTTCAATCGCTGCGCATACAGGGATCACAACGGCATCTTCAGCCGCTGCGATTTCACGTACTTTATCTAGGTGAGGGTTATTTTCAAAACCGTCTTCGTTGACGTTTGCAATGTACATGGTTGGCTTAATAGTTAAGAAGTTTAGAGGCTTAATTGCTTCTTTTTCTTCTTTTTCTAGCTGTAATGAACGCAGTGTCAAACCTTCATCTAAGTGGGCTTTCACTTTTTCAAGTACAACATTTTGGAATTTAGCGTCTTTGTCACCGCCTTTGGCTTTTTTAGCATTGCGCTGAATCGCGCGATCGGCTGCATCCATATCTGCTAGCACAAGCTCGGTGTTGATCACGTCAATATCATCGGCAGGGTCAATGGTACCTGCAACATGAACGATATTTTCGTTTTCAAAACAACGAACTACGTGTCCAATAGCATCTGTTTCACGAATGTTAGCTAGAAACTGGTTACCAAGGCCTTCACCTTTAGATGCACCTTTTACTAAACCTGCAATGTCAACAAATTCCATGGTTGTTGGCAAAATACGTTGTGGGTTCACGATTTCGGCTAATTGATTTAGGCGACTGTCAGGAACCGGCACTACACCCGTATTTGGCTCGATAGTACAAAATGGAAAGTTGGCGGCTTCGATACCCGCTTTAGTTAACGCATTGAAAAGGGTAGATTTACCAACATTTGGTAAACCAACAATGCCACATTTAAAACCCATAGTTTTGAACCCTAATTTGACTCAGATAAACGCAATATACTTTAAATCACGGCTTAAATGAATGTAGTCTGTTTTGTGCTTTTAACACACCGTCTTTTGCTAAAATTTCCATGCAACGTACGGCTTCATCAACCGCAGCGTCAATCTTCTCTTGGTCTTCTTTTGGCGCTTTGCCAAGCACCCAACCTGTCACTTTATCTTTGTGTCCAGGGTGACCAATGCCAATTCGCAAACGCATGAATTCTTTACTGTTGGCCATTTTCGCAATAATGTCTTTGAGGCCATTATGACCACCATGACCACCACCTTTTTTCAGTTTGGCGATACCAGGCTCTAAATCCATTTCGTCATGGGCGACTAGGATATTTTCCACGGGAATTTTATAAAAATTAGCGAGACTACTTACCGCTTTACCACTCAAATTCATATAGGTGGTTGGGATCAAAAGTTTAAACTCTTGATTATTGATAAGTACTTTTCCTGTAAGACCGTGATGTTTAGCGTCTGGTTTTAGTTGGCAGTTGTAGCGTTTGGCGAGTTCGAGAATGAACCATTCACCAGCATTGTGACGTGTGTTTTGATATTCGGGGCCTGGATTAGCCAGGCCCACAAGCATTTGAATATTATTCAAGGTGCTGACACCTTAATAATTATTCTGCAGCTTCTTCAGTTGCTTCTTCAGATGCAGCGCCTTTAGGTGCATTTAAAGTAACAACCGCTTGGTCGTGACCTTCACCTTTAGCAAGTTCAACTGAAGCAACACCCGCTGGAAGTTTGATGTCAGAAAGGTGTACAGTTGCACCAACTTCTAGAGCAGCTACGTCTACTTCGATGAACTCAGGAAGAGACGCTGGTAAACAAGTTACGTCGATTTCAGTAACGTGGTGAGCGATAGTGTTACCACCTTTAGTTGCTTTTTCTTCGTTTAAGAAGTGTACAGGCACTTTAGTGTGGATTTTGTGGTTAGCGTCAACACGTTGGAAGTCTAAGTGAGTTATCTTAGGCTTGTATGGGTGACGTTGAATGTCTTTAAGGATAGCTTCAACAGACTCACCAGCAATGTTTAGCGTAAGGATGTGGCTGTAGAAACCTTCATCTTCTTGTGCTTTGATTACTTTGTTGTGGTCAAGAGTTAGCGCTAAAGCTTCTTTGTCTGCACCGTATAGGATCGCTGGAACCTTTTCTTCACGGCGTAGGCGGCGGCTCGCACCAGTACCTAAATCAGCACGTACTTCGGCATTCAATGTGTATAATTCGTTAGACATAATGTCTCCAAAAATATTTTAAGTTTAATGTTGAGGGTGCTCGCGACCAAACACCCTACCTAAAAAGGCGCGCCACTATACCATTGCTAGTTGATAAATAAAACATAGAAGTACAAAAAAAGCACCCGTAGGTGCTTTTTGCTTAGCTGATGCTTATTTACATCAACTGATTAGTGCTGGAACATTGCCGAAATGGATTCTTCATTACTAATACGACGGATCGTTTCAGCAAGCATGTCTGCCAGAGTCAACACTTTGATGTTATCAAGCGTACGTAGCTCATCAGTAAGTGGAATTGAGTCAGTGACAATGACTTCATCAATTACAGAATTACGCAGATTTTCAGCTGCTGCACCAGAAAGAACTGGGTGAGTTGCATAGGCAAATACACGCTTAGCACCGTGTTCTTTAAGCGCTTCTGCGGCTTTACATAAGGTGCCACCCGTATCAATCATATCGTCAACGATGATACAGTCACGACCAGCTACATCACCAATAATGTGCATAACTTGCGACACGTTCGCTTGTGGGCGGCGTTTGTCAATAATCGCAAGATCAGTGTCGTTTAGTAGCTTTGCGATAGCGCGTGCACGTACCACACCACCGATATCTGGTGATACCACTACCACATCTTCAAATTCACGCTCTTTCATATCGTCTAGTAACACAGGGCTACCAAATACGTTATCTACTGGAACGTCAAAGAATCCTTGGATTTGTTCTGCGTGAAGATCAACCGTTAGTACACGGTCAACACCTACGCTAGATAGGAAGTCAGCAACAACCTTAGCTGTAATTGGTACACGCGCAGAACGTACACGACGGTCTTGACGAGCATAACCAAAATATGGAATAACAGCAGTAATACGACCCGCAGAGGCGCGACGTAGCGCGTCGACCATAACGATAAGTTCCATTAGGTTATCGTTCGTAGGGGCACAAGTTGACTGGATAATGAAAACATCCGATCCGCGTACGTTTTCGTTGATTTGAACGCTGATCTCGCCGTCACTAAAACGGCCAACAACAGCATCACCTAACTCAATGAATAAACGTTTTGCAACTTTTTGAGCTAACTCAGGTGTTGCGTTACCAGCGAAGAGCTTCATGTCAGGCACGGTAGGGTTCCTCAGGCACTGAATTTTTGGACTAACATGCAATGACAGGGTCAAAACAGGCTAACTTAAACAAATTTACTTCTACATTTTAAGCCAACTATCAAGCTGCATATGGGCAGGTGAGATATTGGTACTTGGGGCTATAAACCCTTGCCAGCATGACGGTAATGAACTGAGCACACGCTGTGCCGCATCCGCTGAATTTAATTCAACAAAGCAACACGCTCCGGTTCCCGTCATACGAGACGGCCCATATTTTAGCAACCACCCTAGGGTCTTTTCAACCTCGGGGTAAAGCTTTTTAACTAAAGCCTCACAATCATTTCGAGTTTGCGACAGTTGCCACGGGTCAGAAAGCTTAGCGGTATTTCTGACTAATTCAGGGTGTGTGAATACTTGAGCCGTACTCACATGTACATTAGGGAAAACTACGCAAAACCAGCGTTGCTCTAGGGTATAGGGCGTTAACTGTTCACCCACACCCTGTGCCAAAGCCGTTTTGCCATTCACAAAAACCGGCACATCCGCGCCCAGTTTCAGCCCTAATTCAGCCAGTTTTTCGAGACTCAAATTACATTGCCATAATTGATTAATTGCCAACAATGTGGTCGCGGCATCGGAAGAACCGCCACCCACGCCACCGCCCATCGGCAATTTTTTAGTAAGATTGATGTCTAATCCCTGTGTTGAGTGCCGATAAGGCATCAGTGCCATGGCTGCTTTATAAATAAGATTCTCTTCAAGTGGGATAGCTGATTGGGTGTCGTGAATGCGCACGCCATCAGTATCACTTAAGGTAAACGTAAGCTCGTCACCATAATCTAAAAACGTAAACAAGGTTTCTAACTCATGGTAGCCATCCTCTCGTTGGCCATTGATATGCAAAAATAAGTTGAGTTTGGCGGGGGCCATTAAAGAGAGTGAAGTCATATTAAAACTGCCATGAATTGAGCTGAATTTTTAAACGTAATGAATCGTGTCTTAGGTCCATACGGGTTGGCAACCACATGCCATTTACCTGTTCAAATTGCTGATATTTTGCTTGCCACTGTTGGCCTGTGCTGTCGGTCCACGTGCCCGATGTGAGGCGACCCAAAGCATCGTATTGATTACTGTCGTTATCCGCGATACCGGTTAACCACAGAGGTGCTTGTGAAACGGGCAGGTCTAAACCACTGAGTCGCTTCACGAGTTGTTGGCTATTATTATCTATATAGGTTTTGCCATCGTACTCTAATTCACTGTATTGATCTTGCTCGGTGAGCGATAAAATACGTGTGCCAATAAAGCTGGTGAGCACCAATTTTTGTTTGTTGTCACTAAAGTGCCAATTAAAGTTGGCAGATTGACGATCTTTGTCGCTCATAAATGCGAGTTTTCCACTTGCCTGCCAACTCGTTTGAGCTTTAAGCTGAGATCTCCAATCGTCATTTTGCGATGTTGGTTGGGAGATTTTTTGCGCACATCCATTAAGAAATAAAAAAAATATGAGCAAAATCAAATGAAATCGTTTCAATTGATGTTCCTTACTTTCCATATTCGATTGATTTTTGGTAAAATTGCGAGCTTTAAAACAGGGCTCGGGCAATTCTAGGCATCTATGACCATCATAGCACTTGGTATAAATCATAAAACGGCATCGGTAGAACTACGCGAAAAAGTCGCCTTTTCACCTGAGCAACTCTCTGAGGCACTGACTCAATTGGCGCATCTTAGCCAATTTAAAGAGTCTGTTATCGTGTCTACCTGTAACCGTACCGAAATCTATTGTAGCCTTGAGAGCGAGAATTCCCAAGCGCTTCTCGCGTGGTTAGCTGACTTTCATCGAATTGAAGAAGCTCAGCTTAGCGACAATGTGTATGTTCATCATAATCAAGATGCCGTTAATCATCTCATGCGCGTGGCGTGTGGCCTTGATTCACTGGTGTTGGGTGAACCGCAAATATTAGGGCAGATCAAACAGGCATATAATACTGCTAAGCACCACAACGGCATTAAACCGACTTTTGAACGTTTGTTCCAAAAGACATTTTCTGTCGCCAAACAAGTGCGTACTGAAACGGATATCGGTGCTAGCGCGGTATCTGTGGCTTATGCCGCGGTGAATCTCGCAAAGCACATTTATGGTCAATTAGACAAAACACGAGTGTTGTTAATTGGCGCTGGTGAAACTATAGAACTGGTTGCTAAACACTTGTTTCAACATCACCCAAAATCAATTACGGTTGCGAACCGCACCATTGAGCGTGCGCAAGGGTTAGCTTCCGAAATAAAAGGCAACGTGATTTCACTTGCGCAGTTACCCGAAGAGTTACATAAATCAGACATTGTTATTTCTTCCACTGCCAGTACGTTGCCCATCATTGGTAAAGGGGTGGTGGAGCAGGCGCTAAAACAACGTCGTCACAAGCCCATGCTGTTTATCGATATCGCAGTGCCGCGCGACATTGAAAGCCAAGTGGGGGATTTAGACGCCGCCTATTTGTATTCTGTTGATGACTTACAAGCGATAGTCAGCGAGAATATGGCCTCTCGTGAGCAGGCAGCACGACAGGCGCAAGCTATAATCGAAGAGAAAACGAGAGAATTTGCGCAGTGGCAACGTTCACTTAAATCGGTTGATGTGATCAGACAATATCGAGATAGCGCGCAGCAAATTAAAGCAGAGTTGGTTGAAAAAGCACTCAGCCAACTGGAGTCAGGCAAACCTTCAGACAAGGTATTGCTAGAGTTGGCCAATAAATTAACCAATCGTTTAACACATGCTCCCACTCGCGCAATTCAAGAGGCCGCGAAAGCAGGGGATGTTGAGCAACTGGCACAACTCAAACAAACATTAGGAATTGAGCAGGAATAATACGTTAATGAAAGAGTCGGTATATCGAAAGTTAGAAACATTGGCTGAGCGTTATGAAGAAGTTCAGGCGATGCTAAGTGATCCACAAGTGATTGGGGATCAAAACCGCTTTCGCGCATTGTCAAAAGAGTACTCAGAATTAGAGGATGTGGTAAAAGCGTTTGCGGCATACCAACAAGCACAAGAAGATGTTGCGACAGCAGAAGAAATGCTGAAAGACTCCGATCCTGATATGCGTGAAATGGCGCAAGAAGAGTATAAAGAAGCTAAAGCAGCGATCGTCCAGCTTGAAGATGACTTACAAGTATTGATGTTGCCAAAAGACCCCAAAGACGACAACAACGTATTCCTTGAAGTGCGAGCGGGTACAGGTGGTGATGAAGCGGCTATTTTCGCTGGTGACTTGTTCCGTATGTACAGCCGTTATGCTGAAACGCAGAAATGGAAAGTGGAAGTGGTCAGTGCCAATGAAGGCGAGCATGGTGGTTATAAAGAGATCATCGCAAACATCAGTGGTGATGGAGTTTATGGCAGATTAAAGTTTGAGTCGGGTGCGCATCGTGTACAACGAGTGCCAGAAACTGAGTCTCAAGGCCGTGTGCATACATCTGCATGTACGGTAGCGGTGATGGCAGAAATCCCAGAAGCCGAAGCCATTCAAATAAACCCGGCTGATTTAAAAATTGATACTTTCCGTGCGTCAGGTGCCGGTGGACAGCACGTTAACAAAACTGACTCAGCAATTCGTATCACACACTTGCCAACTGGTGTGGTTGTAGAGTGTCAGGATGAACGTTCACAGCATAAAAACCGAGCCAAGGCGCTATCGGTATTAGGTGCGCGTTTACAGCAAGCAGAAGATGAAAAACGTCAAGCGGCAGAAGCGTCAGAGCGTCGAAACTTAGTGGGCAGTGGTGACCGTTCGGAGCGTATTCGTACTTACAACTACCCTCAAGGTCGTATTACCGATCACCGTATCAATTTGACGTTATATCGTTTAAACGAAATTGTGGCTGGGGATTTAAACGCGATTATTGACCCTCTGTTACTAGAGCATCAAGCTGATTTGCTTGCGGCTATGGGTGAAGAATAATTGTGACCACACAAACCGTTGCCCAAGCGATCGCTTGGGCTACTCAACTTCTTAAAGACACTTCCGACACCGCAAAACTTGATAGCGAAGTTATTCTCCTTCACGTCATCGACAAACCTAAAAGCTATTTATTTGCATGGCCCGATGCCGAATTGACAAAAGCCCAATGTAATCAATTCAATGAGCTTGTACAAAGGCGCCATACGGGTGAACCTGTTGCACACATTGTGGGTGAACGTGAGTTTTGGAGTTTACCCTTAGAGGTTAATCCAAGTACCTTAATTCCAAGACCAGACACTGAAACCTTAGTGGAATATGCTTTGGGCTTGTCATTACCAAGTCATGCTAGCGTGCTTGATTTAGGAACGGGTACAGGTGCCATTGCACTTGCCCTAGCATCAGAAATGCCAGCATGGCAAATTACCGCCGTCGATTTTTCCGAGCAAGCCGTTTTGCTGGCAAAACGGAACCAGTTGAAGCTGGGTTTTAACAATGTGAGTATTGCACAAAGTAACTGGTATCAAGCGGTACAAGGTAACAAGTTTGATCTGATCGTGAGCAACCCGCCGTACATAGAAGAGGATGATCACCATTTAACCCAAGGAGATGTGCGTTTCGAACCGCTCAGTGCTTTGGTGGCCGCTGACGATGGTATGGCAGACATTAAAACGATTATTTGTGAAGGTAGAGCACACCTAAATCCGGGGGGGTATTTACTGATTGAACACGGTTTCAGGCAAGCTACTAAATTACAGCAGTATTTTGCACAAATGGCGTATAACAATATACTTACCATTAAAGATATGGCAGGCTGTGATAGAGTCACCTTAGCACAATGGCAGGGTGAATAGCGCTTAACCTTAAGTTGGCAAGTAGTTGAAGGATCCCTCTATGGATGATTTTTTGTTTTCTGATGAACCCAATGAAGTTGTTGAACCTGAGCAAGGTGGCAAGTGGAAGGTAATCATTGTTGATGATGAGCCGGAGGTTCATGCGGTTACCAAACTTGCACTGAGTGACTTTGAATTCCAAAAGAAGCGTTTGGAGTTTTTAAGTGCGTATTCGGGCGAAGAAGCGCGCAAAGTGATTAACGAACATCCAGATGCTGCAATTGTACTGCTTGATGTGGTAATGGAAACGGACGATGCGGGTTTACAAGTCGCCAAGTTCATTCGTGAAGAAGCAAAGAACGGCCATATCCGAATTATTCTACGAACCGGCCAGCCAGGACAAGCGCCTGAGCGTCAAGTCATCGTTAACTATGATATTAACGACTACAAATCTAAAACCGAGCTAACGGCGCAAAAGCTATTTACTGTGGTGATGTCGAGTTTACGCTCTTACCGCGATATTCTCGCCATTGAGCAATCTCGTCAGGGACTTGAGAAAATTATTTGCGCGTCTCGCGATATCTTTTCGACGCACTCCATCGAGCACTTTATTCAAGGGGTGATGCAGCAACTTACGTCATTACTTGGTACCGTTGATGAGGCCATGTACGCGACGTCATTGGTTGCGAGTAACCAGTGTAATCAAAAACATGAGCAATTGGTTGTGTTTACCGGTCGTGGCGAGTTTGAGCGCTGTGAAGGTAAGCCCATCACTGAAGTTCTGACGCCTGAACAACTTGAGGCGTGTAACCAAGCGCTACATGACAAAGGCATTGTTTATAAAAACAACTACCTGTTTGCCTACTGCTCGAGCGAATATAATCATAGCTCCATGCTATTTGTATCTGGGATACCAGAGTCTCTCAGTGATACGCAAAAGCACCTGATCAAAATTTTCTCGCAAAACGTGCAACTGGCATACGAAAATGTCCAGCTTCAAGCCGAGATTGAAAGCACTCAACAAGAACTTGTGTACCGACTCAGTGAAGCGCTAGAGCAACGCTCAACTGAAACAGGCAATCACGTCAAGCGCGTTGCGTATATGTGTGAGCTATTTGGTGCGAAGAAAGGCTTGAGCCATCATGATGTAGAACTACTCCGTATGGCATCACCATTACATGATGTGGGTAAAGTGGGGATTCCTGACGCGATTTTAAATAAACCCGGCAAGTTAAATGACGATGAGTGGAATGTGATGAAATCCCATACACTCAAGGGTTACAAAATCTTAAAAGATTCTCGTCGAGAGATTGTCAACGCTGGGGCTATTATTGCCAAAGAACACCATGAAAAATGGGATGGTACGGGTTACCCCGAAGGGAAAAAAGGTGAAAATATTCATGTGTTTGGACGTATCGTCGCGTTGGCAGATGTTTATGATGCACTACGCCATCAACGTTGTTACAAAGCACCATGGACCAAAGAACAAGCACTGGCTGAAATAAACAACCAAAAGGGCAAGCACTTTGACCCAGAACTGGTTGATATTTTAAATGAACATATAGAAGATATAGAGGCGATATTGGCGCGCTTCCCGGATCATTAAGAAGAAAAATTATGGATTATTTAGCTTTAAAGCATACACATTTGCTGTTTGTAGTACTTAGTATTTTGTTATTTTATACTCGCGCAATCTCTCGTCTAGCTACGGGGAAATTGGCATCGAACAAAGGCGTGTTTATTGTTGGTCACAGTGTTGATGCGTTATTGCTTATTTCTGCTGCAGCGTTACTCATTGTTGGCAGTATCAACCCGCTTGGTCAGCCTTGGTTACTTGAAAAAATAGTGCTTGTGATCGCTTACATTGCACTTGGCATTATAGGGGCCAAAGCGACGTCGCGTCAGCTAAAAGCAATTACCTTAGGACTGGGTACAGTTACTCTCCTGGGGATTGGCTATTTAGCCGGGTCCAAGTCAGCGTTTATATTGTAATCTTGACCTGACGCAAAAAAGAGCGCACCCATGTGCGCTTTTTTGTTTTTTGCAATAGATTGACTAACTAAAGTCTAAAAAAGCAGTCCACAGCCAAAATGCTGCTTTGAAGGGTGTTTGGGTCTTTAGCAAAAAGTGGTAAACTAGTTGTTCGATTAATGGAAAACAGAAACTAACTCGGTGGATATGACTGATCTCTGGTTCAACGAACAAGACGGTAGTACAGATTACATACCTCAAGAACCCTTGTTGCGCTGTATCGATGCAGAGCGACACTGGGATGCACAAGCTAAATTAGAAACCAGTTACTGCCAACTTGCAGAGCTAGAACTGCAAGTGGATGAGATTTGCACTAAAAACACCAACTTACATGAACGTTTAGACGTATTATTAGATGCATTTTATACTTTATGGTTATTTAGCGGCAGCGATCAAAACGTGCCAGAGCACGCCTTAAACAGTGTATGTTACACATTGAATATGCGTAGTGGTTCTCCAACATCACTGGCTCTTATTCTTACGCATTTATTGAAACGAGCAGGTTATGACGCGCACATGGCGCTCAGCCAAGGCGAGGTGATGGTCAATGTCGCAATGAGTGGTTGTGAAAGTTATCTCATTGATCCAAATAGCGGTCAGCAAACATGGTTCATTCAAGCTGAAAACGAGAGTGAGAAAGAGGAAGAGCCGCTAGAGCTCGTTATTGGCGATGAGGCGGTTAAGTTATACCTAGCGCAGCAAAAATGGGCATTTATTGCGGTCGATAAATTCAGCCATGCTTTGAGCTGTGTTGAATTGCTAATGGACCTGATTGGTGATGACCCGTATGAACGCCGTGATAGAGGGTACCTTCTTAACCAACTGAATTGCCCTAAAATGGCAAAAGAAGATTTACAGTTTTTCGTTGATGAGTGCCCGGATGATCCAACGATTGAGATCATTCAACATCAAATTGCGGAACTGGCCGATCACAACAACATACTCCACTAATAATAATAACGAGGATGGCTATGCAAGAAGGGTCAGCTTTAATCACCAACAATGCCGTTATTTTAGGCTTGTTGGCGATGATATTGGGATTTGTTTTTTACACGTCAAATTTAAAGCAAGGTTTTTGGGCTAAGTTTTACAAATACGTTCCCGCCTTACTTATGTGCTACTTTTTGCCATCGCTATTGAATACCTTTGGCGTTGTCGATGGCAGCAATAACCAAGTTTATACTGTAGCTAAGTACTTTTTATTACCCGCGTGTTTGGTGCTGTTGACGCTCAGTATCGATTTAAAGGCGATTCTTGGTTTGGGTAAAAAAGCGATCATTATGTTTCTAACCGGTACTGTGGGCGTTGTGATAGGGGGGCCAATCGCCTTATTGATTGTCGCGACGATAATGCCTGATTTGCTCGGTGTGAGTGGACCTGACGCGTTGTGGCGTGGGATGGCGGCATTAGCGGGCAGTTGGATAGGCGGCGGCGCCAATATGCTCGCCATGAAAGAAATATACGGTGCTGGTGGCGAAATTTTCACTGTGATGGTGACTGTCGATATCGTCGTCGCAAACCTTTGGATGGCGGGGTTATTATTGATAGCCGCAAGGCATAAAGAAATTGACGCAAGAACGGGCGCGGATACCAGTTCCATTGATCGATTAATTGATAAAGTTCAGCAATTTGAAGCGCAACATGCACGAAAGCCAGAGTTAAAAGACTTTATGATCATGCTTGCCTTGGCATTTGGTGCAACGGGTTTGGCGCATTTCTCCGCAGATCTTCTGGTGCCATTTTTTGTTGAAAATTATCCCGAGCTGAAAAAATTCTCATTACATAGCAAACTATTCTGGATCATTGTGTTAGTCACAACGGTTGGTCTTGGTTTATCTTTTACTAAGGCTCGTCAATATGAAGCGGTTGGTGCGTCAAAAGTGGGTGCTAGCTTTTTATATATTCTAATTGCAACCATTGGTTTGCATATGGATATCGCTAAAATTATTGAAGCACCGAAATATATGATTATTGGTGCAATTTGGATGCTGATCCACATAGGCTTGCTATTCTTAGTCGCGAAGTTGATCAAAGCCCCCGTGTTTTATGTGGCTGTGGGCAGTAAAGCGAATATTGGTGGGGCGGCGTCGGCACCTGTGGTTGCTTCGGCATTTCATCCCGCCCTTGCACCAGTGGGTGTATTACTTGCGGTACTTGGCTATGCGTTGGGTACATACATGGCGTGGCTGTGTGGCCAGTTGCTGCGCATTGTTGGTAGTTAATTTGGAAATTATATGAATACACAAACAATTAGCTTAGCTAATATTGAAATCGCAAACGATAAACCGTTTGTGCTGTTTGGCGGCATGAATGTGCTTGAGTCTCGCGATTTGGCGATGCGCATTGCCGAGCATTATGTTGAAGTGACCAACAAGCTCAATATTCCTTACGTTTTTAAGGCGTCTTTTGATAAGGCGAATCGCTCGTCAATCAACTCTTACCGTGGTCCCGGTATGGACGAAGGTCTGAAAATTTTTGAAGAAATTAAAAACACCTTCAATGTGCCACTTATTACCGATGTACATGAACCATATCAAGCGCAGCCTGTATCTGAAGTCGTTGATATTATTCAATTACCTGCGTTTTTAGCGCGTCAAACGGACTTAGTTGTGGCAATGGCGAAAACGGGGGCTGTGATCAATGTGAAAAAACCACAGTTCTTAGCGCCGCATGAAATGCGTCACATCATTAAAAAGCTTAATGAAGCGGGTAACGACCAAGTGATTTTATGTGAACGTGGCAGCAGTTTTGGCTACAACAACCTGGTGGTCGACATGCTGGGGATGGATGATATGAAACACATGGCACCTGTGATCTTTGACGCGACTCATGCACTTCAGCGCCCAGGTGGACGCACTGACTCTGCGGATGGACGTCGTGCTCAAGCTGCTGAGTTGGCTCGCAGTGGGATGGCTTTAGGTTTAGCTGGTTTATTCATTGAAGCGCACCCAAATCCTAATGAAGCGAAATGCGATGGTCCTTGCGCGTTGCCGCTGGCAAAGCTCGAAGGTTACTTACAGCAAATGAAGGCGGTTGACGAATTGGTTAAGAGCTTTCCTGCGCTTGATACCAGCGCGGCAGATTTATAGTAGGCAATACATTGAGCCCAACATGGGTTGGGCTTAAGTAATTTGTAAGGCGCTTTTTCATGTCTAGACGACTTCCTCCTCTCAACGCGCTTAAAGCATTCGAAGCTGCATCACGCCACTTAAGCTTTACAAAGGCCGCTGAAGAGCTCTACGTAACTCAAGCTGCGGTAAGTCATCAAATTAAAATACTAGAAGAGCATTTAGGTTTAAAACTGTTTTTACGGAAAAACCGCTCATTGTTGCTTACGGAAGAAGGCCAAGGCTACTTTCTTGATATAAAAGAAATATTTTCTCAGCTGATTGATGCAACGGATAAGCTGTTGGCGCGAGGCGCAAAAGGCTCGTTGACGGTTAGTTTAACGCCGAGTTTTGCAATTCAGTGGCTGGTACCCCGTTTGAGTCAATTTCATGAGCTGCATCCAGAAATTGATGTGCGGATTAAAGCGCAAGATCATGACGAAAACTCGCTGACCGATGACGTGGACGTGGCGATTTACTACGGCAGAGGCCATTGGAGTGGTGTACAAACCCATAAACTCCATACGGAGTATTTTGTGCCCTTATGTAGTCCTTTATTGCTAAATGGCCCTAAGCCACTCGATCAACCAAGCGACTTGGCGCATCACACGCTACTGCACGACACTTCAAGGAGAGCGTGGAAGGCGTGGATGAAAACAGCCGGTGTCCGCAATGTGCAAGTCAACACAGGGCCAATATTCAGTCACTCATCTATGGTGTTACAGGCCGCAGTACATGGTCAAGGTGTTGCGCTGGGAAATAGCGTATTAGCAAAACCTGACCTCGATTCAGGCCGACTTATTATTCCATTTAATCATGTGCTTGAAAGTAAAAATGCGTATTACCTTGTGCTCAGGGAATCGCAAGCGGAGCTAGGTAAAATCGTATCATTTAGGGATTGGATGCTCAGTCTCGTAGAACAAGAGCAATTATAATGACAATACAATGGTTGAAACCAACAAAGCCGATAGCGCAATTTATTTTTGCCCATGGTGCCGGTGCGGGTAGCGACTCAGACTTTATGCAAGTCATGGCCAAGCATTTGTATGATTTGAATATTCAAGTGGGCATGTTTGATTTTGAATATATGCAACAAGCAAAAGCACTGAATAAGCGACGCCCACCCGATAGAGCACCAAAGCTATTGGCGTATTTTGCTGAGCAACTAAAACAAGCTGACCCTCAGCTGCCTTTGTTTATTGGTGGTAAATCAATGGGGGGGAGAATGGCCTCGATGCTAGCCACAGAAAGTGACATATCAATTCGCGGCGTCATTGCGATGGGTTATCCGTTTCACCCACCAGGTAAACCGGATAAGCTCAGAGTAGAGCACTTTGCCGATATTTCATACCCCTTTTTAATATTACAAGGTGAGCGAGACACCTTCGGTAATCAAATTGAAATAACGCAAATGACTTTTGATAAAGCGCCGAAATTAGTTTGGCTTGGCGATGGTGATCACTCACTCAAACCGCGTAAAAAAAGCGGTTTTAGCGAGCAACAACATTTACTCGATGCAGCAAAACATGCAGCACAGTTTATGCAGGAGCATAGTCATGGTTAAGTTGTTTTTAATTACTGGAAGCCTGTTTTGCATGTTGTCAGTCGCACTGGGGGCATTCGCAGCCCATGGTCTAAAGAGGCACTTAGATGAGTACGCGCTCGGTATTTTTAAGACCGCCAGTGAATATCAGATGACTCATGGCCTTGCTTTAATCGCAGTCGCCATTTTACTCAAATGGGGTGTAAAAGTGAGCCTGTCAGGTTGGCTGCTAATAGCGGGTATTGCCCTATTTAGTGGTAGTTTATACTTACTCGCTGTGACGGGTATCAAATGGTTGGGTGCGGTTACACCGATAGGTGGCATGTGTTTTATTGCCGCATGGGTAGTACTCATCGTTAAGATTTATAAGCATTCATTTTAAAAGAGAGCACAGATGTCGAGTGTTGTAATTTATTGTCGTAGTGGGTTTGAAAATGATGCCGCTGCAGAGATCAATCATCACGCTGCTTTGCAAGGTGTAGCAGGTTACGTAAAAGCTAAACCTAATACGGGCTTTGTGACTTTTGAATGTTTTTCGCCTGATGATTCACAGCGGCTGATTAAGCAAGTTGACTTTAAAAGCCTCGTATTTGCGAGGCAATGGTTTGCTGGTGTGTTACTGAGCAACATGCCTATTGAAGACAGGGTCAGTGAAGTGAAAGCTGCCGTGGGTGAGTTCCCGCAGTGTGGCGACTTACGCGTAGAAACGCCAGATACCAACGAAGGTAAAGAGCTGTCGAAGTTTTGTAAGAAGTTTTCTACGCCATTGGCAAAGAGTCTAGAAAAACTAAATAAACTCACTCGTGATCACAAACCAGCTAAACCGGTATTGCATGTGTTGTTCTTAGCCAATGATACCGCTTATGTTGGCTATTCATTTAGCAATAACAACTCGCCATTTTTTATGGGTATTCCTCGTTTAAAAATGCCATCGGATGCGCCAAGTCGCTCAACTTTAAAATTAGACGAAGCATTCAATGTGTTTGTGCCTAAAGACGAAGTTGAGAAACGCGTGCAACCAGGCATGCGCGCAGTCGATTTAGGGGCTTGTCCTGGCGGCTGGACGTATCAACTTGTTCGTCGTGGTATGTTTGTGGCAGCCATTGATAATGGTCCGATGAACGATGCGTTGATGGAATCCGGTCAGGTGAAGCATTTTCGAGAAGATGGCTTTAAGTACTTACCTGAAAAGCGCAACATCAACTGGTTGGTCTGTGACATGGTTGAAAAGCCTTTGAAGGTAACGAACTTAATGCTTGATTGGATAGTTAATGCTTTCACTAAAGAACTGATATTCAACCTTAAATTACCTATGAAAAAGCGTTTTGACAGTGTTTATGAATGCTTAACCTTGATCCATGAAGAGTTAGCAAAGTACGAAATTGACTATACGCTACAGGCAAAACACTTATATCACGACCGCGAAGAAGTGACCGTGCATATTCAGGTTAACAAAGTGCCAGAAAAGTTATATAGCTAAGCGAGAAAGCCACAGTCACTGAGTTATTGTCAGCGGCTGTGCTGTTGCCTCAGTCATTTTTAAGCTGTTTTAGCAGCGATGGCATTGAAATAGAAAAATAGAAAGTATCTTAATTTACTGTTATAAAAGCTAATTTTTATTTTTCTCTAAAAATAGAGATAAAATAAGACGATTTGTTTTCACCAACCTAAAGTGCTTCTCAAACATAGAGGAGCAAACAATGAAAACTCAATTCCCATCCATTATTCTAGCCAGCCACTTTATGATAAGTGGTATAACATACGCCATTGATACAAGTGTCATCGAGCCCGTTTTACAAAAGGTTCCTGTCGGCGACCAAGCAAACTTAGCCAGCTTTTATATGGGTCAATATGAAGTGACCGTGGCTGAGTTTATGCAGTTTGTGAATGAAACAGGCTACCAACTACCTAACCAGTGTATGACATTTACAGATGAACTTTGGCCCGATCCGGACAACCCGACAAAATGGAATTTACCGGCATTAATTGAAAACCCATATCGTCCAATGGTATGTGTCGGTGCGCAAGGGGCGCTTGATTATGCAAACTGGTTATCAGAAAAAACCGGCAAGGCCTATAAGTTACCGAGTGCAGAGCAATGGCGCTACGCCGCACTGGCAGGTAAAACCGGACGTATGGCATTTGCCGATGATCACGACCAAAGCGAGATATGTGAATACGAAAATACCGAGGATATCGCCAATATTGCTGGAATGAAAAAACATCACCAAGTACGTTATAAGCGCAGTGCTCAGTGTAACGATGGTGCGATATATTCCACCGTGGTCGGTATGTACCGACCTAACCAATATGGATTGTATGACATGATGGGGAATGTCAGAGAATATACTCGTACATGTCATGCATATAGCGACTCAGAGTCCAAAGCGTGCAAGCAATATGTTGCCGTAGGAGAAGCTTGGCACTGGCAGCCAAGAGGTGTGATGACACCAGATTGGATAGAAGCTGACTTTCAAGGGAGTATCGAGGGGTTTCGACTTGCCCTTGAAGCGGAACATGCTGAGCCGATGACTAAGCAAACACTTTCTTTTTTGGAAAAGCTTAAAAAGGCACAGCAAAGCGAGCGTCGTGTGCACGCCGAGCTAAAAACTATCCCTGCGACTCCGCAAGGCGTAACACTCCAATTACTAGAAAATAAAAACCCCAAAATTAATTGGTTAGCAGTGAGTGGTAATAAGGTGAAATATACTGTCTACCGAGCGTTAAGTGACTTCAAAGGGGCGCAAGCGACACGTTTTTCCAAAATAGTGGATGAACTAAGTGTTCCTGAATTTATCGACGAAAGTGTACCAACGGGTGCCTTTGCACGATATCAGGTATTTTCATATAACGATATTGGAGAAGGGCTAGGCAGTCGCATCGTCACATATGGTGAACCTAAAACCTTTATAATGGGTGAGCGCATAGAGGCCGAACATTATTTTAGTGAACGTTATACTTGGATAAGTAAGCGTGATGAAGCAACCGTCGCAGGGTTTAGTAGCAACCCTGATCACTTTCCAACGGGTATTACACCTCATAAACCCGCATGGCTTAGATTAGCGTTTGACGCTACAAAAGGGACCATCGCAGAGCTGACATTCAGAGCAGAATCAGAACAAGGTAGCAGGTTTGAGCTTTGGCAAGGCACACATTTAGTGGGGCGATACATGATCCCTGCGGGAGATAAGCTTGCGATTCATAAGGGGTTGGCCACTTTAATTAAAAGTAATGAGCCGCTAGAAGTTCGACTAGACCAGTCAAGCTGGTTTGAACTTGACTGGCTGGAGTTTAAGCTACGTTAGGTTTTAGGTGGTACACGTATACGTTAAAATATATCGCGAAGGCTAGCCAATCGTCCTTCCATCCAATAGCAGCGTCAGCTGCTATTCTCATTGTGATTTTTAGCATACTAGCCATTATTTACGTGATTTTTTAACCATTGGTGTTCGCCACTGCGTTTTAAAAAGTCATAATAAATCTGCCGGTTTTGATTTTGTTCCTGCAAATGCAGGTATAGCGCTCGAGCGGCATCAATACTGGCGTTTTTATCAAATGTTTTTTGTGCTTGCTGATACGCGTCTTCTAAAAAAGTGATGGCTTGTTGTGTTTGATCTTGTGCTAATAGCAACCTTGCTTGCAGTAGGTTGCGGTTAACCGTGTGGTCTATCTTGCTTGTAAGCAAGGTGTGTGCTTGTTTGAATTTGCCCGTTTGCACATATAAATCAAAAAGTCGCTCAAAAGCATCGTCAATCACCCAGAAGTTTGTTTGGCTACGGGGAAGCGGCAGTACTTTTTTTAAGTATTTCTGCTGCATATCCTCCTCAGTCGAAAAAAGTGCGTAGTGAAAATAAACAAATGCGAGATGGGAAGGGTGAAGGTTCTCTTCGTTAGCAAGCTGCTGTGCTTCATTGAGTTGTAGATATTTTCGCTCATTCAATCCTAACTTTGCCGATAGAATAGAATCCAAAATATGCAGCTGAAAGCGACCTTCGGCATCAATGTTTTGCTGGGCAAGTTGTGCCCCCCGTTTTAACTGTACTTCAACTTGCTGCAAGTTTCGCATCGCATAGGCCAAAAATGCCTGTTTTTTGATTAGTTCAAATTGTAATGGCCAAATTTTCTGTGCGAGTTCATTTTCGGCTTTGTCTAACGTGCTTTTTGCGAGAGTGTATTGACCATTGTGCTTGTAAATTGAGGTTTTTAGTAACGCGGCTTCAATACGAATAGGCATGTTCTGTATACTGATGGGCTGCTTTTCAATACTATCAAGATGGGCCAAAGCAGCATCAATATGACCAAGACGGCGGTAGTAGCTAGCTAAAAATAGCGTTTTACTTTGGGCGTTATATTCAGCAGAGCGTTCAAGTATGTTAACCCAATGACTGACTTGGTCAGCCCTATCGAATAAGCCTATTTGCGAAAGTTTATGCAGCTGCTTATGCAGTTGTGAAGCTAGTTCCTTGGGGTCTTTGGCGAACACATAGTCATGCCACAGAATATCGTCGTTCTGTAATTTAAACTCTAAATATTGTCCTTCAGGAGTTTGAAAAACACGGGTGCCTATTAGCCAGGCATTGTCTTCTACCGCGAGTTCCTTATAGGCCAGCTCAGGCATGTTCATAAATTCAAGTGGTGTGGCTTGCTTGTGCGATAGCGGCTCAAAATTCATGGTGTCGTCGTGCAACTGGCTTAAAACGTGCTGGCTGTCATCGTGCGATAAATAAAATATTTGTAATGGCTGATAACTGGCGTCTCTCCAAATACCATAGCCCGCAATGAGTATTAAAATTAACACCGCACTGATTGCATAGCCTACTGATTTAGTTGGCTTATTCACAAGCGGGGGGGAAGGTGCTTGTTCGTCGTTATTCGTGATTGGGTATCGCCATTGGTATCCTTTTCGCGGATAAGTTTGAATGGCGCGTTCTCCCAAAATAGCCCTGAGTTGGCTAATGGTTTGAAATACCACTTGCTCAGACACAACTCGGTCTTGCCACACTGTATCCAGAATTTGCTCTTTGCTCAGTATTGTTCCAGGGTTACAGACAAAGTATGCGAGTAAAGCTTGCTGTTTAGGCTGAAGCTCTATGACTAGGCCTTGGTGCGTCAAAACACCAGTGAGCGTGTTAAATTGAAATGTGTTAAACGTAACAACCATGCAGTAACTCTTGCGAGTGAGATTATCGTTATTATTCAATATTCTGTAATTCAGGTAAACACACGCGTTTGCGCTGTGCGGGCTTTATCGTTGTGAACGGGCACAAGTTGTGGGAGGTTGCATAAAATGCAATTTTTTTAACGTATTGGTAGCATCTCATTGTCTACTATACTCAATGACAAGCTCTATCTAAATTTAGGCATCAAAGTACTTATGGGCGTCAAATACGTATTGATAGTTTTAAGTGCATTGTTAGGTATTTTTATCAGCTTTGTGGTGCAGTTTAAATCAGTGGACTCCCTAGCAAACTGGCCAGAAATGAGCAAAAAAGCAAGCTTCGTAGCCCACACATTTGTGACCAGAGAAGTTGATGCCGCTATTCAACCCCTTCCTTTATTGGCAACGTTTGATGAGCAATGGGTGCAACTTGGTAAAGCTTTATTCAAAAGCCCATTGTTATCGAGTGACAATTCAGTGTCTTGTGCGTCCTGTCATGACCTCTATCACGGTGGTGAAGACGGTTTTCCAGTCTCTTTAGGTGTAAAACAGCAACTTGGTGAGCGAAATTCCCCAACCGTGATCAATGCGGTGTTTAATTTTCGGCAATTTTGGGATGGGCGTAGTGCCAACCTCTCCGAGCAAGTACATGGGCCTATTCATAACCCCATTGAAATGGGCACTAACTGGAAAGAGGTTATCAATAAGCTCAAAACCCAGCCTGTGTTTGTAACCAGTTTTAAGCAGCTTTCGAATGATGGGATCACAATAAGTAATATTGTTAAAGCCATTGTATTGTTTGAGGAGTCGCTCATCTCGGAAGATACCCCCATTGATCGCTATTTGCTTGGCGATGACACCGCACTAACGGAACAGCAAAAACGAGGTTACAAAAAGTTTGTCGACTTCGGTTGTGTGACTTGCCATCAAGGTAAAAATATTGGGGGAAACTTGTATCAAAAAATTGGCCGGTTAGATGCAGTTCCAGCCTCGTTATTGGCAGATCTGGGCAGGTATAATCAAACAAAAAATGAGCATGATAAACATGTGTTTAAAGTGCCGAGCCTGCGTAATGTCACATTGACCGGACCCTATTTTCACAATGGCTCAGTCGATGAGCTGTCTGATGCAATTCGGATCATGGCAACGGGGCAGTTAGGGCTGAGTTTAAAAGACGAAGATGTGGCCGATATCATCGCTTTGTTCCAATCATTTGAAGGTAAGCTACCGAGGTCTTTAAGCGAGTGAAATATTTAATAGAGGTGGCACTGTTGGCTTTGATTTGGTTTTTTGGCAATCAGGCCATTGACCATTATTTTCGCTTGGGTTCATTACAAACGCAATTGCAACTAAAAACGCAATTGAACCGTTTAGCTACTGAGTTGTCATTGGAAACCATGTCGGCGATGGACCCTAACGTATACCACTTTGATAAACATGCGCAAAAACAACTTGAGTATAAGCAGATTGCTCGACAATTAAATGAGCAAGGCTTTATCAATGACCATATGAGTCAGCAAATGGCCCAGTTTGAAATTGCAGTAGATACCTATATGCAATTGGCCTCAATGCTAAAAACATCTTTTAGATATGTTGCTAAGCAAAGTATTACCAGCAATCAAACCGAGAGTCCAATCAATAATGTCCTTCATCGCTGTGCTGCGCTGGTCTCTAACTTACAAGTGACAAATTCAGCATCAATAATCAATACGGTAAAAGCACAATTAAATAAACAGCTTAGCGAGCTAGAAAAGATAGAGATACACATGCCAACTGCTAGGGTCATGCGCTTGCATATTGAGTTTATTATTGCCAATGCGAGTCATGCATCAAACTTGCTTAAACCGATTCAAGAGAACACATTGTCTCACTCTATTTTGCAAGAAATACAGTCGATGAATCAATCCAAGGACGAAGAATATTGGCATGTCACCAAGTACATACTTTTATCTTTCGTCTTGGTTTTTGCTTTAGTGATTGTCGCCATGTTAAGGCTCATGTTTGAACTCAAACGTGCGAATCAATTGGCAACACAAGCGTCAGAAACAAAGTCTATGTTCTTATCGAATATGTCTCATGAAATAAGGACCCCAATGAATGGTATCGTTGGGCTGACAGATATATTGCTCTCAACATCTCTGTCGGTAACACAAAGAAACTACCTAGAGAAAATTCGCTTTTCTGCAAATGCACTAACAACAATCATCAATGACATTCTAGACTTTTCAAAAATTGAATCGAAAAAGTTGCACATAGAGCGGGTCAACTTTCAGTTTGAAGATTTATTGGACAATGTGCGCTCTTTAATCTCCCCGCTCGCAAACTCCAAAGGCATTAAGCTCATTTTTGATATAGACCCGAAATTAAACGCTTTCTATTTTGGGGATTCAGTTAGAATCGGTCAAATATTGCTGAATTTAATGTCAAATGCAGTGAAGTTTACGGAAAAAGGTTCCGTAACACTTAAGATCATAACAACTCCCCATGGAAACATGCCTGATTTTGAATGGCTAGATATATCCGTGGTTGATACAGGTATTGGCATTGACTCGTCAAAGATAACGCACTTGTTTGAACGCTTTACGCAAGCGGAGTCTTCGACAACACGAAAATATGGCGGTACTGGTTTAGGGTTGACGATTTGCAAATTACTTATTGAGCTAATGGGGGGAGAGATCGCTGTCGAAAGTGAGTATGAAAAGGGATCTAAGTTTACGGTCAAGTTACCGCTGCAAGTTGGAATAGATGACCGTCAGGATAGTCCGGTCAAGGACCGTGGTTCAATGCTCATCGTAGAAGATGACCCAATCAACATGGAGATAAGTGCAAACATTGCCAGCTCAATCGGATATAAAGTAACGGGCGCTTCTAATGGCGCCTGTGCACAAGCCCTATTATCGGTTCAGCCATTTGATGTGCTTTTAGTTGACTGGGTATTACCAGACTGTGAAGCAGACAGTTTGCTGGAAGCGTTACGGCGTGTATCACGATTACCTGAACAGGTGCTTATCTATACCGCACATTCAGATCAGCTGATAAATCATTATGTTGATTATCCGGTTTTGTCTAAGCCGTTACTAAAAAAAGATCTGTTGGACGCATTGAATAAGGGTGATCTGCATAGCAAGTGTGGCGAAGCAGGGAAGCAAATGGTGCAACCAGTTCCAAACAAACAGCGCTCAAATAAGAGCAAAGTATTGTTAGTGGAAGACAATGAAATAAATAGAATAGTTGCCATAAAAATGTTGAGTGATTTGGGCGTAGAAGTCACGACAGTTGTGAATGGACGTGACGCTGTGGAGGCAGTAATTGCGTATAAAGGGGAATTTGATCTGGTACTGATGGACATTCAAATGCCCATTATGGATGGCGTTGAAGCGACGAAGGCGATCCGGCAGATATACTCTCCTGAGTCGTTAATTATTATTGCATTAACGGCAAATGTCATGGAGTCTGAAATTGACAAGTACACGATTGCTGGCATGAATGGTTACTTAGGTAAACCATTTAAAATGGACGAGCTTGAAAAGTTACTTAGCAGTTACTGCAAATTAGACTAAGACTGATTTTTCTAGCCTAATAGCGTGAATGATTGAGTTCTAGCAATCAAATATCAACATCACTTTTTAAACACGCCAAGTGGTCGCGTACGTCAGTTCTTAGGCTATCAGAGGGCCACTTAAAGTGATTGTCTGTGCTAAAATGGTAAACAATAACGTTAAGCGAGGGGTTGGTTATTACTATTCGATGTAAATTAGCGTGTTTGGCATACATGACGCTCATTCTGAGTACTTTTTTCCCCTGTCGCGCTTCACAACATGAGCCCTTGCTTGTCGCATTTGGGCAGAGCCGCCCACCTTATGTTGATGAAAAAAATCAATCAGGGATCAGCATCGAGTTATTTGATAATGTCGCCAAGTTATTAAAATGGAGCTATACACCCGTTTACGTGTCGAATAAACGCATGGAACGCTTGTTGACCGAAGGTAAGGTTGATATTGCGGTTGAAGTGCAAAAAACAAATAGCAAGCTGTATTACTCTATGCCCTTTATTTCGTACAGCAATTACGCGGTTCATAGCCATCATGCCAAATTTAAATTAACGACTATGGCTCAATTGCAGAACTATAGCGTTTGTGCTTGGCAAAATGCCCGTGAACACCTTTCGTTGCCACAGGTGTTTGCTAGCAAGACTGATTATTTTGAGTACCCAAAGCAACAAGAACAAGTTATCGATTGGCTGGCGGGCAAGTGTGAAGTTATCTTGATTGACGACACGTTATTGAGTTGGCATTTAATGCAACTCAGGGAGGGGAGAGCAAACTATGCAAATTGGAACTGGGGAAAGGTTTTGTTGCCTGTTGAAAACAATCCGCTTTGGTTTTACGCGGGCTTTCGGGATGAACAGCTAAGGGATAGTTTCAATTTTGCCTTACAGAGATTAAAGGAAACAGGGCGTTATACACAGATCCGTGAGATCTTAAGATGACCTGCCCGACAGGTGACAGCTTTGACAATCAACTATCAGTTAAATGAATGGAAATGAGAAGTTTAATACAATTAATCACGACAGCCGTTGTGTTAGTGTCGAGCGCAGCACATAGCAACCAGAAAATACCACCCACTAAGCAAGCGCTACAGCAAGTCGCAGTTGAATATATCGCAACGCTTGATAATGACTATCCCAAGCAACGCACTTTTTACACTCAAAACACGCACTTTAAAGATCCAACGTCCGCTCAATTCGGCCCAATGTGGGATATTAATGGGGGATAACATTGCTGACTTTTTTGAAAAGACGGGTAAAGATTATGGTGTGTTGGAAGTAAAAAATAAAGTCACCAGAATGTTGGTTGAACCCCCTTTTGTAATTGCCAACATTGATTCAACAGTCACCACCTGCGAAGTCGCTTTAAATCATCCGACTAAATCTTATACGGGCACTATGGAACTTGTGATGGTGCTGAAAATAAATGGTAGCCATGTTGTCGAAAGAATTGACTATGTGGATTATTCTAGTGCTTGGCAGTTCGTGGAAAAATTGTCTCCGACATTGGCGGCAAAAAAGTCAGACGATAGATGCAAAGAGAGTCATATTTAAACCGTATAAAATTGTAAGGGCCATTCGGCCCTTACCGGCAAACATTATTAAATACTCGGTGTTATGCCCATACAGCTTGCATAGAAAGTGGTTGTAGCAGGCCAGTCGCTGAATACGCCAATGACGCCAACCTCTTGTGCTAATACATCCAGTAATACTAATGCATCGGCATCGCTATCAATTGCATCTGTAATTGATTGATAATACCAACCGCCACCAGAAGCGAGAGGGCCTGAGCGCTCTAGTGTCCAAGTTATGATTTTCAATCCTGCTTGTTTGGCTGCTTTTGCATAGGCCGAGGGGACAATTTTCTTGTCATTATCTAGCGTCACTAGCATCCACATAGGTGGAGCGATGATCTTCACGCCATCATTGCTTAGTTCTGCCATGGTTGGTTGCCAAGTATCAGGATTGTTTGGATTAAAGCCAGCAACGTCATAGCGGTCATCCAGATACACTGCTTGTGCACCAAATTCAGCTTCGTTACCAATCCAGTATTTCACATCGTCAAGATTAAATGATTGGGCAAAAACTTCGCTCGCATCAACACCAGCCGTTCTGTATTCATCAATCATTTTTTGGGCGTACATCTGTTGCGTCATCCCATCAAACGGCATTTCAACACTGGCTGATTTAAGCTCAGGCGTCATTTTCACGTTTAACGATTTGAATAGCTCAATGCTTTCTTTGTGTGTCAACAAAGTACCTTGGCTTGCATAAAGGTCGGTACGGAAGTTGGGTGTACCCGCAAGGTATTCGTCGATGGTGGTGGCAAGCGAGTTTGCACCATCCATTTTGCCTTTTAGCTGTCTGAACTCGGTAAGCGTGATGTCAGATGTACAACACTTTGCACTTGCAGGGGTGCCAGATGCTTTATCGGCAGGCGTAAATGGTTCTGAGCATTTTGCAGCCAGCTCAGGAATGGCAAGGATGTTGGTTGTGGTGTGTAAATCACATTGCGAGTGACGACACACTAACTCTTTGTCTTTGGTAAAGGTCACATCACATTCAAGAATACCTGCGCCCATTTTTGCTGCAGCAACATAAGATTCTTTGGTGTGCTCTGGATATTGCATTGGCGCGCCACGGTGACCAATCGAGAAATCAGTTTTGTAAAATGGACCGTCCTGACAGGCTTCTAACTTGGTTTTAAGTGCACCAGACTCAAGTTGATTAACCAAAAATTGTGCGCGGGTACCAATTTGGATGTCTTTTACTGTGCCTTTGGCCACTTCTACAATGACCGGTACTTCTACTTTTTCGATCACGGTAATGGGTTTTTCAACAACGACTTCTTTGGTGACTTCTTTTATTTTGGTGTCGTCATCACAGCCGCTCAGCGCGAGTAACGCGGTCATAGAGAGTAATAGTTTGAACTTCATGTCAGTACTTCGTCTGTTTATAAAAGGAAAACAAACGTTAACAGTAATAAATGACGAAAATATTATAAGGCTATGACATTAAAGAGGTTAGAGCTGATTTAGGTTATCAGCTCTAATTTATGGGTTGTTGTATTCTAGCGGTAATTTGAACGGTAGTTATCCACCCATAAACGGGTTGCGCCACATACAGCGACGGGCATCACAATGAGGTTAACAATAGGGATAGACGTTAATAAAAAGACGGCAAAGCCAAAGCCGTATGACAAGCCTTGCTTAGATCTTAAGTCTTCTTTCATCTGCTTAAAATGAATTTTGTGATTGTCAAACGGGTAGTCATTGTACTGAACGTTGTACATCCAGCAGGTAAATAGCACCCAGAGTACTTGGCCAATCACTGGTAGGATCCATAACAAGATAAAAAAGCCAATGGCGCGGGGTAGATAATAACAAAGTTTTGTCCACTCTCTGCCAATCATTCGGGGAACATCTTTTATCAGATCAGCAAATCCATCATCATTAATTTTTTGGCCAGTGAGGTGCATTTCCACCTTTTCACTTAATAAACCATTGAATGGTGCCGCAATGAAATTGGTTATTACGGTAAATACCATGCTGTAACTGAACAGAATAACCAAAATGGCAAGGGGCCACATTAACCATTCGAGCCAACTTAGCCAGCTGGGTAAGAGAGAATTTAAGTAGTCAAAGCCTTGCGTAAGCCAGTCTACCAAAAAGAATAACGAGCTTCCGAATAGTACAATGTTGATAAATAGAGGAATAAAAACAAAGCGTTTTAGTCCTTTTTGGGTGATAAGTGAAAACCCCGATAAAAAATATTCAAAGCCTTGGCCTAGTTGCACAAAAAACCTCTTTTGAAAATATTGTATTGATCACAGTATAAGCTGGCTCTTATAACGAATAAACCCAAAGAAGTAACAAACTATTACTAATAAAATGCACGTCAAACCAGAGACCTGAGGTATTCGATAATTTATTTTTTAAGTTGTTGAAATTTAATACCTTGTTTTTGTTGCTTACTAAAGAGGTTAAGCTACAATTGCTCACTTTTTATTATTTTTAAAAAGCAAAAAACAGTTTTCTATTGGAGAAATTGAGTGAGCGAATTGCTTGGTATTGTATGTTTAATTTTGATCAGCGCACTATTTGCTATGTCTGAGATAGCGATTGCGGCTGCACGTAAAATTAAACTTAAAATCATGGTAGATGAAGGCCATCATAGCGCAGAGCAGGTATTAAAGCTGCAAGCTAACCCAGGTGCATTCTTTGCCATGATCCAAATAGCATTAAATGCGATAGCCATTTTGGGTGGTATTCTTGGTGAGCAAGCGCTAACCGATCAAATAAGCATTTATGTTAGTTTGATTTACCAAGGCCCGATGTTAGGGCAAATTAGCTTTATAATCTCTTTTTTGGTGATCACCTCTCTCTTTATTTTATTTGCTGATTTGCTACCTAAGCGAATTGCAATGCTTATGCCTGAAGCGGTGGCAGTTAGAATTGTCGGGCTAATGAATGGTGTCACAACGGCATTTAAGCCACTTGTGGCATTTTTTAACGGCGTTACTAATTTAATCTTGAAGTTGCTTGGGTTGCCCACTGAGCGTAAGGATGAAGTAACGACCGAAGAAATTGTTGCTATCATGGACGCAGGCGCTCAAAGCGGCAGCTTGCAAGCGCAAGAATATCAACTTATTGGCAATGTTTTAGATCTTGAATGTCGAACGTTGCCTATGGCGATGACAACGCGTGAATCGATTGTGTATTTCGATATTGAAGATGATAGTGAAACCATTAACCAAAAAATACTGGCCAATCCGCACAACAATTTTTTGGTTTGTGAGGGGCATCTCGATAGGTTATTGGGTTATGTCGATACTAAGCAAATTTTACAGCAGTTGTTGCGTGGTGAAGCGCTTCATTTAAGTGAACAGATCATCGAAAAGGAAGTGTTTTACTTGCCAGAAACGCTCACACTTTCAGAGGCGTTGAATGCATTTAAAACAACCAGTGGTCAATTTGCCGTGGTAGTGAACGAATATGCCTTGATAGTCGGTATTGTCACAATTAAAGATCTCATGACGAGCTTTATGGGTGACTTAGTGACAGTGCACGGTGAAGAGCAAATTGTGCAGCGTGATAGTGATTCTTGGCTAGTGGATGGCAGTACGCCTATGGTTGATTTGTGTAAAGTACTTGGGTGGGAAGATGTGCCAGAAGCAAACCAATATGAAACAGTCGCAGGCTTTTTGATCTACCGCTTAAAGCGTTTACCCAAAAGAGCCGATCATATTTTTTGCTCGGGTTATAAATTTGAGGCAATTGATATAGAAGGTGTGCGCGTTGAACAGCTGTTGGTGAGCAGAGTAAAAGATGAACACCCCGAGCTAAAACTTTAGCACTTGATAAATGCGCAACATGCCCATACACTGAAGTTAGGTACTTAAATTTTTGTGCCTAACTTTTTGGAGATCAAATGCGATTAAGTAAGTGGTTTGTTATATCTTGTTTGTGTGTGCTGTTCCTTTCGGTAACCAGCGCGCCGATGAGCTATGCCAAAGTACAAGACCACTACGAGCAGCAGCAATCAGTATTTATTGATTCTGATCCGATTGATCATGATCCTCAAGACCTCATCGTTGACACAACTGCATACAGCTTTGATGTGGTTGTCTCTGAGCCAATCGCGAACGATGTTTCGCCGGTTGCAGATTCTAAATCATTCCACTTAAGTATCCGCGCACCGCCTGTTTTATAAACTTATCTAAACAAATAAAAGTTTTTTGTTGTCAGTTTATGGATTCAGAGGTGTTGTTATGTCTAAATATCATACTCTTCGCAGCCAATCAGCTGCGCTAAATACACGTTTTAACACATCACTTGATAGCTGTGTTACGGTGTCGCTTGATAGCCCTGCAACTTGTGGTTTTCATCAAGTACCTCCTCAGTTAGTAGACGAGCGTACAAGCCTCGATGATGCGCTGTTGATTATGCAGCAAACGCACATGCGTACAAGTTTTGTTGTTGATGAAAAAAACAATATGCTCGGTGTTATTTCAAAAGCGAGATTAACCAGCAGCTATGTATTAAAAATTTCCGCTAAAACAGGTGTCAATCGCGCGGACCTTACGGTTCGAGATGTCATGATCCCGCTATCTTCACTGAGCAGCATTGGTGAGCTAGCCATGCGTACTGCTCGGGTTGGGGACGTGCTACAAAGTATGGAAAATGCGGGTCAAGAATATTTGCTGGTGGTTAGTCAAGCACCCGAGCGCATATGCGGATATTTTGATTTGATTGATATGAGTCGGATGGTGGGTTATCCCCTTAACCAAGTTAAGCAAGCGAATACATTCAGTGAGATTGTAGATAGCTTATGGCACCACGCCGAGATTTAACCAAATTCCGGTTATTTTGCTCTTTTGGAGTAAGATAATTAGAAGCTCCTAAGTAATAAAGTTAATGAAACCAAGGCACCATAAAAGGTGCCTTTTTCATGCCAAAAATATATCGACTTTGAGTAATATTTCTATTCTTGAAGAGTGATATTTTTCGTTAGACACACACCTACAATTTATTTCTAATGCGCAAAATAAATACCCCCACTATTCATTTTTTTAAGGAACTTTAATGACCAATACCACCTCCTCTGAACAAGCACGCGAATGTTACAACGTGCGCCATTGGAGCCAAGGCTTTTACGGCATCAATGATCAAGGAGAGGTTACTGCAACCCCTAAACTCGCACAGCCAGAGCATGCTGTTACTTTGGTTGAGATTGCACAAAAAATTAAATCGCAAGGTTATACACTACCGGCGTTAGTGCGCTTTCCTCAAATACTCAGCCAAAGAGTGAACAGTATTTGTGATGCATTTAATCAAGCTATTGCCGACTATCAGTATCCAAAAGACTATTTATTGGTTTACCCAATCAAGGTGAATCAGCAAAAAGAAGTTGTTGAAGGGCTGATCGCCAGTCAAGTTGATAAAGAACAAAAACAATTAGGACTTGAAGCGGGCAGTAAAGCGGAACTATTAACGGTGTTAGCGTTAAGCGAGCAAACGTCAGCAGTGATCGTATGTAATGGTTACAAAGACAAAGAGTATGTTCGTTTGGCATTACTGGGTGAAAAGCTAGGACACCAAGTTTATATCGTGTTGGAAAAGCGTTCAGAGCTAGACATTGTACTTGAGCAAGCTAAAGCACTTAACGTAACACCAAGACTTGGGTTGCGAGTTCGTTTAGCGTCACAAGGTAAAGGTAAGTGGCAAGCCAGTGGCGGAGAAAAGTCTAAGTTTGGTTTGTCGGCGTCACAAGTGCTGACGGTGATAAATCAGCTAGAGCAGGCCCAGATGTTAAGTGCACTTCAACTAGTGCACTTTCATCTTGGCTCGCAAATGGCCAATATCAGAGATGTAAGACTCGGTGTGGGTGAAGCCGCTAGGTTCTATTGTGAGTTGCGTCGCTTAGGCGCTAATTTACAGTGTTTAGACGTGGGTGGTGGTTTAGCTGTTGATTACGATGGCACACGCAGTCAGTCGCACAACTCAATGAACTATAGTTTGGCCGAATATGCGAACAACATTGTGTACACCATTGGTGATACGTGTAAGCAATATGAACAACCAATGCCGAGGATCATTTCTGAGTCGGGGCGTGCGTTGACCGCGCATCATGCGGTATTGGTAACGGATGTGATCGGGACTGAAAGCTATCAGCCAGAGGCTGTTGCAGCGCCAAGCGACGATGCACCAAGGTTGTTACACAATATGTGGATTTCATGGCAAGCATTGAGTGGACAAAGCGATGACCGCGCTTTGATAGAAATTTACCACGACACGCAAGGTGACTTGGCTGAAGTACACAGTCAATTCGCAATGGGTCTATTAAACCTAGAGCAACGTGCTTGGGCGGAACAAACTAATTTGCGTGTGTGTTATGAATTAAATCAACGCATGGACAATAAAAACCGCTTTCATCGCCCCATTATTGATGAGTTGAGCGCAAAATTAGCGGACAAGTTCTTTGTTAATTTTTCTTTATTCCAGTCGTTGCCAGACGCATGGGGTATTGAACAAGTGTTTCCAGTGTTACCGTTGAGCGGTTTAACTGAAGCGCCCAAAAAACGTGCTGTGCTTTTAGATATCACCTGTGATTCAGATGGCACGATTGAGCACTATGTGGACGGACAAGGTATTGAAAGTACTTTACCAGTGCCTGAGTTTCATAATGATAAACCTTATTTACTCGGGTTTTTCTTGGTCGGTGCTTATCAAGAAATTTTAGGCGATATGCACAACCTATTTGGTGATACGCATAGCGTGATGGCAACACTTGATGCCGACGGCATGCTAAACCTGAGTGAGGTTGATGTTGGTGACACGGTCGCAGATATGATGCGTTATGTGCACTTAGATGTTGCTCAGTTTAAGAGTAATTTTGCAAATTTAGTGAAAAGCAAGCTGCCAGAAAATGAGCAAGCAATTTGTTTGGCTGAATTAGAGCAAGGTTTAGATGGTTACACGTATTTGGAAGATGTTTGATAAATGAGCCAGTTGTTTGATCATACCGATCACTCTTTATATTCAAATGGGATGACGTTTTTGCGTCAGCCCATGGTTAAAGATATGACCAATATTGATAGTGATGTGGTGGTTTTAGGGTTGCCGTTTGACTTGGCGACGTCTGGTCGCCCTGGCGCGCGCCTTGGCCCTGATGCTATTCGCCGCGCGTCTGTCCATTTGGCTTGGGAAAGCAAGAAGTACCCTTGGACGTTTACGCTGTGGGACAAAATCAGTGTGTCAGATGCGGGCGACTTTACTTACCCTGTTGGCGACCCCGAGTACTTTACTGCACAGCTCGAGTTGGCTGCACAGCAAATTGTGATGCAAGGCAAGGCGTTACTGGGGTTAGGTGGTGACCATTTTGTGACTTTACCTCTGTTGCGTGCACACCACAAAGTGCATGGCAAGATGGCTTTAGTGCACTTCGACGCACATACAGATACCTATAGCCAAGGCTCTCGCTATGATCATGGCACCATGTTTTATCATGCACCGATGGAAGGATTGATCAGCCCAGAGCACTCCGTACAAATCGGTATTAGAACCGAGTATACGCAGGAAGGGCATGAGTTTTCAGTGATTGATGCGATGCAAGCAAACGACATGAGTGCCGAGCAGATTGCTCAGCATATCAAAAATACGGTGGGTGATTTGCCCGTGTATGTGACGTTTGATATCGATTGTTTAGATCCCGCGTTTGCACCAGGTACAGGTACGCCTGTATGTGGTGGGTTAACCAGCGATAAAGTATTAAAGATTTTACGCGCACTACAAGGTGTAAACATGGTTGGTATGGATGTAGTTGAAGTATCTCCTGCATACGACCAAAGTGAACTTACAGCAATCGCGGCAGCGACTATCGCTCATGAGTTGCTACACCTTTGGGCAGTAAAACATCGGCCATAAGTTATATGCCATACATGCAAAATGCCGAGTTTAACTCGGCATTTTTTTACTTCAAAAAAGGTAGATGGTAACGCCTTGCGTACCAAACAAATAATGGGATCTGCAAAACCAAGTAAGTGATTAACGTAAACCAAAACCAATTTACGTCGAACAAAGCAAAGCTAAACCTGACATCACTGTCATGAAATACTGAACCCACCACGCATAACGAAATACTTGCACCCAACATGTCTTGTGCTGATATCTTTTTCAGTGTATTCGCACAGTAGGGGTAAATGAGCCCATATGCGGTGCTCAAAACAATCATATTTAATATGATCACATTAAATTCAATACCCATAATTTGGCCTGTAACTAACTGGGGACTACTACATTAATTGTGATGTCGATAATGGGACATGCCACGAGTAGAGAACCAAAACTTTTGTATTGCTTTGAAATCGGCAGCATGCGATATAACTTTAACTGCAATTACATTTTATTTTTCCATTCTATCGAGTTTATTCTTCGAATTAAACGGTGCGCTTTACTAGTTGTTAAATAATAAAGTTTGTTTGTGAATTTTTTATTGTCTACATCATATTGATATAAAAGTTTTTATTTCATTGACGCTTAACATTTTTATTTAATTATAAAACATAATATTTACATATAAAGGCGATTTGTGTAGCTTGAAGGTTCATGGGAACAAGTCGGGCACAAGGGTGTGCCGGTCAACTAGTAAAGTGGAAATAACAATGGGCAGAGAGATCATCAACGCGACGGTCGTAACCCGACCGACTATGAATCACACATCAAAACACACTGCATTTATGCAAAGCTTACTCACGCTTTTAGGTATATCGAGCTTTGTTGCGCACAGCCAAAGTGTATTGCAGGAGTTACCTGATAATCACCTTGTGCTTATCGATTTAGGGGGTTATAGCGAGGAAGAAGCGTTGTCGTTAGATGTTGCTGTGCTTGCTAAAAAGAAATCGATCATACTTTTTAATGCTGTAGACGGGCAAATAGATGAGCGCCAAGCGTTACTTGCAGGAGTTAAAGGGATTATTTACGCCAAAGATGAGCCTGACGTGCAACTCAAAGGAATTAAAGCTGTGAAAGAAGGGGAGTTATGGTTTCGTCGTAGCATTATTAGCAGTACCTTTTCAGAGCTTTTAAGCGAGCATGCTATTTTTAGCAGCCCAAAATGTATGTCCAAATTAGAGGATGCAACTTCAAGCCTAACAAAACGAGAAAAAACCATTGTTAAACTAATAGCTGAAGGCGCACAAAATAAAGAGATCGCTAATAAGTTGCATATTAGCGATCATACGGTAAAAACCCATCTTTACAGCGCATTTAGAAAAACTAACTCAAGAAACCGTATAGAGTTACTTAATTGGGCGAGACAGTTTTTTCCTGATGCGTTACACCGTTCTTACTCTGAGTAGCGCGCTTAGCAGCCCAGAGCCCTTTATTGATGCCGCTGTTTATTAAATCTACAAGGGCTTTCTCAATGGCTTGTTTAACACAAATATGCATGGGCTCATTATCACTGAACCCGCCTTCGGCCTCTGCTAGGCGTTTATAGCTCACATATCTGAAAAAACCCGCCCGCATTTCATAACTTAAGACGGTTTTGGTGGTGGCAACGGAGGTTAATACGACGCCCGTTCTGACGTCCACAGCGCGCATATAAATAGAAATAACGTCTTCTCGGTATAGTTCAGAGGTACCAATGCCAAAGTACTCAGCACCTAGGCCCCCGGTTTTGGTGTTTGAGTCATAACTGATGATACCGCCCTCCAAAATGATTTTAGCCGTAGTCAGTGGTGGAAGTTGACTGGTATCGCCGTTGGTTTCATTTGCGGCTCGAATAATTTTTCTTTCGGTTAGAATATTTTGCAGCCCTTCACGTTCGACAGGAACAAACCAGTCTGTTTCATTCAGCGCCTGTACTAAAATGGCGGTCGCGCCTTGTGTGACTGCGGTAGAAAAGGAACTGACATTGGCAATGGGCTTATATTGGCCCGTTTGATCGCGAAATGAATACACGGAAACAGGGATACTGCCCATGGGAGCAGGCAAAGACTTGAGTTCCTCATAGGTGGGTGTCTGCACCAATGATTGAGCCGTTTTTATATCGGGTGGGAGTGTTTTTGCTAAATGTGAGCACCCACCTAATATATTGAAAAATAGAGTTATAATTATAATTTTAAGGTGTTGCATTGTTACCATACCTCGGTATTTCAATGGTGGTGACTTCTCCCGAGACAAGGTTGGTTATCTCAATCGTAATACTGTCGGCGTTGCTGGTGAGCATTCTTATCTGGTGATCACCACTGACGAACATGGAGTCTCCGTCAAATATATTGGTGTCATCAGAACTTTCCCCAAAGACTTCATCTGTGATCTCTCTGACAATGCGGTTAATGAATGCACGCTCTAATGAGTCCTGCATCTTCTCTGAGAAACTCTTTGGCTCGGTATGCGCTTTATGTTTATTTTGCGCCTGCGCTTTATTCATTAACATACTGGCATTGAGCGGGTTGCCGCCAAAGCTCGGGTTAATAGGGGTGTAAACTAACTCACTTGCAGAAGATGCAAAGCTGAGTCCCAAAAAAACAAAAAGTATATTTTTCATAGTTATAGACCACTGCTCGATAAGTCATCACTAAACTTGCTAAAGCGGTTGCTCGCAAGAACTTCGATAAGCACTAAGGCTGCTTGCTCCACCTGATCATCAATGGGTTTTAGACGTCGACCTAAGTAGGTGGTGTAAACAGTTTTATTGTTTAAGTCGACCCTCAGTGCGGTACCCGCTTTTGGTATAAGTGTTTCTCTTATTGTGACGGTGACTCCTTCAGTATTAGGCATATCTTGCCAAAGCATGCTGAGTTGACGATAAAACTCATGTCCTGAGCGGCTGATGCTTTGATCTAGTAAAAAACCACTGATCTCCATTGCTTTGCCAATCGGGCTCAGTGTCAGTAACAAGGCTACCGTGATGGTTTTAATTGATATAGTCATCATAAAACAGCTCGACTTCATCGCTAAAAATAGGAGATAGTGAATGATAAAAATGGAAGACGTGGCGCGCTATACAACGCGCCACACTTAAAATTACTGCTGGACGACGGTAGTCGTATTGTAGTCGCCCATCTGAGTGATAGACACGTCACCATTTAACTGTGACATACCGCCTTCAACTAAGTTGCCGGTACCTGTTTGCGTGATGTTAAGCGATAAGTCACTACCGACAACCGCAAACGCGCCTTGGTCCAAACCAACCACCATGTTCATATCACCATTTTGCGCAATATCGATGCTGTTGTTTGCGCCATCGACCATTAAATCAATGGCGTTCAGGTTACCAACTTGCGTAAGCGATAGATCGTTACCTAGGCTTGCGACACTATTACTGAGCGTGACGCTTGCCTCATTCTCATTACCCGTTTGCATTAGCAAAATATCATTAGAAGAGGTGTCTAACGAAGTATCAGGGTACGAGTTTTGGATCTGTGCGACATTGGCATCACCATCTTGAAATAAAGTGAAGTCATTGTCCGAGCCATTAAAGTTAGCGATATGGCTTGAGTTCTTATCGCCGATTTGTAGGCTGGTAAGCGTATTGTTGTCACCAATAGCACCGACATACGAGCTATTTTCGTTGCCTAACTGGAGTGACGTCATGGTGTTGCCATTGCCAACCATATCCATTTCTATGCTGTTGTCATTACCGAATTGATCAGTGAGTTGACTATTTTGGTTACCTACAATGAGACCACTTTTGAAAGTGTTGTTATCACCTTTTTGAGTCATGCTAAGGTAGTTATCATCCCCCTCAACCACGGCATAGGAGATAGTGCTGCCATTGCCCGTTTGATCGAAATTTGAGCTATTTCTGTCACCGTTGATCAAATCAATATTAAGACTATTATTGTCGCCAGCTTGTGTTGACTTCAATGTGTTGTTTTCGCCCGTAAACTCTACAACGGCGACGCCATTTTCGTTACCTTGTTGAGTCAGCGCAAAATTGTTTGAGTCGCCTTGGATTAAGTCCAGCTGAATATTATTCTGGTCACCTTCTTGGCTTGCTTTTATGGTGTTGTTGTTACCTTCAAGCTCTGCGACCGTTGCGACATTCCAATAACCATCTTGTTGAAACTCAAGCTGGTTACCGTCTCCAATCACTTCTTTCAGTCTGACTTCGCCCCACTCGCCATCTTGCTCAATGGTAATGCTGTTGCGATTACCTTGAAGATCGCGAATAAAAGCCCATTGACCGCCAGTGGTTTGGGTTACATTAATGCTGTTGTCATCGCCTTGTGCTTTAACAATGATTTCATTCTGAATGCCAAATGAGCCTGCATCGCCGCTCTGTGAAAGCGATAACATGTTAGCACTACCACTAATGTTAAGATCCATCGCAGCATCATTACCAGTTTGATAGCTGCTTATTTGGTTTCCGTCGCCAGTTACTTGTGCCAGTTGCAGGTTCTTAGTGCCTGACTGCTCGCCGACTAGTTGGTTGCCATCGCCCGTTACGGATAACTGAGCCCCATTAGTTTGGCCAGCTTGAGTCAGGTTGATTTCATTTCCAGCAGTGCCTGTTGATTGCTGAGAAATTTCAACTTTGTTTTGTTCTGCACCCACTAGGAAAGTTGATTGAATGGTGCCTTGAGTATTCTTGGTTTGTTCAGCAGCGAGCGCGGCATTGCCATAACCCAATGCCATTGCAATGGCACAGGTAATGAGAGATTTTCTTAGCATGATATTTTCCTTGTTTATCATTGGTCTTTTGTAACGCTGATATTGAGCACCATGTCATTACCTTGTTGCTGGATCATGAGGGATTGCTCACCTAACTGCGTTAAATTGACGACATTGGCGTCACCTTGTTGCACTATGGATGTAAAGTTATTGTCACCATACTGCACTAAATTAACGCTGTTATTAGCGCCTGCTTGTGTAATGTCGGCCAAGTTGTTTGAACCGAGTTGCACGAGAGACACCAAGTTTAGTTCGTCACCTATTTGGTTTATCGTTGCTTTATTCAGTGTTCCGCTTTGCATAATCGTTGCCTGCAGGTGTGCATGCACAGACAATGATGGACTAATACTCAAAGACAAGGGGGACTCTTTTAGGTCGACGGAGCCTGCGAAAACTTCATAACTAACTAAAAAAGTGCTAATTAACAGCCCTAAAGAGGAACAAATGTTACAAACTTTAGAGGTACACAAGACACTTTGCACTGTTAGCATTTTGTTTCACTTTTGCTTCAAACGACCTTGTACCCCACATTAGACAAGAGCGAGTTGATAGGGAATACGAAATTTTAATGAAAATTTTTCTGTTTAATATCAATGGATAGTGATTTTAGAAACGGGTTGTTATATTAATTCACTTAAAAAGTATGAGTATTTTCATTGGGCAGGGTTAAGGTTTTTTCATACATTATTGTTAATTTTTTGTGTTGATGAGGTTTTTTAGTCTATTTGTATGGTTTTAACATTTGGCTATTGCAGAGTACCTATTTTTAGTGTTTTCTAAATGCGTTGCTTAAATAAAGTGTTTTGCATGTTGCCTCATTGTGCGTGAGCGGCATGTTTGGAGTAATTTACTCATAGAAATTGGTGGGATTCATTAGCCAGTAGCCTCCTTTGTGGCTGCTAACAATCTGGTTAAGCGAGCTGTCAGTACGCTTGTTAACTAATAAGAACTTAATGGACACCAACAAAATGAAACTAAAATTATCTGCTTTAACTCTTGCTATTCTTCCTTGCCTTTCGCAAGCGGCGCTTCACGTTGAAAAACAAAATACAATTGAAGCTGTAAGCGATGCGTTAATTGTTGTATACAAAAAAGATGCAACCAAAGCGCAGCGTATTTCGGCGCGTAAATTAGTTGCCGCTAAAATCTCTGACCTTAACCAAGATGAAATTGATGACGCATATCGTCATGTACTAAAAGGCCGTCTTGCAAAATTCAAACTCGACAACAAAGACGTTAAAGGTGCATTGAATGCGCTTAATTCTCACCCAGCGGTTGAATATGCAGAGCCGGATTACAAAGTCAGTGTGATGGGTACACCTGATGACCCAAGATTTGGTGAATTATGGGGTCTGCACAATACTGGTCAAACAGGTGGTACAGCGGATGCGGATATTGATGCGGTGGAAGCATGGGATATTTCTGTAGGTAGCCGTGACGTTGTGGTAGGGGTTATTGATACCGGTGTTGACCATTCTCACCCTGATCTCGCTGCAAATATTTGGACTAACCCAAATGAAATCGCGGGTAATGGTATCGATGATGATAACAATGGTTATATTGATGATGTTCACGGTATTAATGCGATTACTAATGTGGGCGACCCTATGGACGACCAAGGCCATGGTACACACGTATCGGGTACTATTGGTGCGGTAGGTAATGATGGCACGGGTGTAGTGGGTGTTAACCACCAAGTTTCTATTGTTGGTTGTAAATTCTTAGATGCATCAGGCAGTGGTTCTACATCTGATGCGATCAAGTGTATCGATTACCTTGTTGGTTTACGTGAAGCGGGTGTTGATGTGCGCGTGTCAAACAACAGTTGGGGTGGCGGTGGCTACAACCAAGCGATGGCTGATGCCCTAACAGCGTCTGAAGAAGCGGGTATTTTGTTTGTTGCGGCAGCGGGTAACAGCGCGGTAGATAACGATGTTAACCCACATTATCCATCAAGCTATGAGCATGCGTCTATATTGTCTGTTGCAAGTACCACACACACAGATGCGATGTCAGGCTTCTCACAATGGGGCTTAACGAGTGTTGACTTGGGCGCGCCGGGTTCAGCTATTTTGTCAACCGTGCCGGGTGGTGGCTATGACACATACTCAGGTACTTCAATGGCAACACCTCATGTTGCTGGTGTGGCAGCACTTGCGTTGTCAGTGAATCCAACATTGACAACTGAAGAGTTGAAAGCTGTGCTGATGGACTCGGGTGATGAAAACGAAGCATTAAACGGCAAAGTGGTATCAGGTAAGCGTTTGAACGCAGCAAGAGCACTTGAATATGCTGATCCAGAGCCAGGTTTCAGAATGTCAGTAACACCTCAATCTCAAGAAATTGTGGCGGGTGACACTGCAACTTATAACTTTGATGTATTGTCTGTAGCAGACTGGACAGGTGAAATTGCACTAACAGTAGACGGTGATTTACCAGGCGCGACTTTATCTACGGATATCGTACAGCCGGGTCAAAGCTTCTCGCTTTCAGTTGCAACAGAGGATGATACGCGTTGGGGTGAATACTCATTCAACGTAACTGCAACAAGCGGCGAACTCGTTCAGAGCAAGCAAGTATCGGTATATGTGTTGCCACAGGGTCTAAACGACTTCAACTACAGCAATACCACGAGTGCGGATATTCCTGATAACGATCCAGCGGGTATTACATCTGTGATCACTGTGCCTGATGAAGTAACTATCTTTGGTTCAAGCACTTTCTTAGATATTACGCATACTTACATCGGTGACCTAGTGGTTACGCTCACTTCACCAGCAGGTACTGTAGCAACATTGCACAATAAAGCGGGCGGTAATGCGGACGACATTAAGCAATCGTTTGAATCTGATGTATTCAATGGCGAAGTTGCAACGGGTGATTGGGTATTAAAAGTAGAAGATACCTATGCAGAAGATACAGGTACATTGAATCAGTGGTCTCTGACGTTAACAGGTTTAGGCGACGTTGCACCAAGTGCACCAGAAGCAAACTTTGCGTACGCAGCAGATAAACTCAATGTGACATTTAGCGATTCAAGCTCTGATGCAAACAATGACATTGTGAGTTGGGCATGGGATTTTGGAGATGGTAATACTTCAACTGAACAAAACCCAGTACACGCATTTGCAGCGGCTGGCACATATGATGTGACATTAACAGTCACAGACGAAACCGGTTTAACAAGCACTAAAGTTCAATCTGTGACTGTTTCAGTGGACGTGCTTGAGCTAAAACTTAAACGTGCCAACAAAACACGCTTAGACTACGCACGAGTTGAGTTGTCATACCAAGGCGCATCGTCAGATACGGTAGATGTTTTCCGTGATGGCGCGAAGATTGACACGACGGCTAATACGGGTACTTACAGAGATTTCATCCGTAACGCGACGCAAAACCAGTATATTTACAAAATTTGTGTAGGCGAAAATATTTGTTCTGAAGAAGTAACGGTTTCTTTTGAATAATCAATATTTATGATGCATAAAAAGGGCTCATTGAGCCCTTTTTTAATCTTCTTACAAGGTTCAGTAAATAAAGGCTTATTCTCGCATTCTTTAATCCCTCAGGTATAATCACCTCTTCTGTAAACTGGGGTGGCTATGATCTCTAAAAACCAACTAAAACTGTTACGTTCTTTGGCACAAAAAAAATACCGTAAGCAACATGGTTTATATCTGGTACAGGGTGAAAAAAATGTACTAGAGCTGATCACTGCGGGCATTGAGATTAGCCAATTATTTGCCACGGCTGCATTTATTGAAACGCATAGCGACAAACTCAAAGCCATTTCATGTGTCGAAGCGGATGCAGAAAGCCTGACTAAAGCGAGTACGCTTGTGAGTAACAATGCGGCGATTGCCGTTGTGCCAACACCAGAATCGCAAGCCATTGATACATCAGGCCTTGTGTTAGCATTAGATGGTGTATCGGACCCCGGTAACCTAGGTACCATTATTCGGGTGGCGGACTGGTATGGACTCAAGCAAATTGTGGTGAGCGAAGACTGTGCCGATCATCTTAACCCTAAAGTGATTAGCGCGACCATGGGATCGTTTGTACGCGTTAATGTTGTGCGTACTCAATTAAACGAATTCTTGTCGCAGTATGACGGTGCTATTTATGGCGCATACCTTGATGGGCAAAGTGTACATAGCACCGAATTTGCAAAAAAAGGTGTGTTGGTAATGGGCAGTGAATCCCACGGTATTCGTGAACAAGCGGGACAATACGTTAATACGCCAATCACCATTCCTGCTTTTGGTGGTGCTGAATCGCTGAACGTGGCGATGGCAACCGGTATTATTTTAGATAACATCAAACGTGGTAGTTAATTTTTGCTGCTCGCTTTGCTATGTTTTGTTTAAGTTACCAATAAAAATAACAATATGCGCCTAAGCAGTATCAAATTGGCCGGGTTTAAGTCGTTTGTTGAACCCACCAAAATCCCATTTCCCGATCCTATGACCTGTGTTGTTGGTCCGAACGGCTGCGGCAAATCCAATGTGATTGACGCGGTGCGTTGGGTGTTGGGTGAAAGCTCTGCGAAAAATCTGCGTGGCGATGCCATGACGGATGTTATTTTTAACGGATCAACCAATCGAAAAGCCATTTCTCAAGCCTCTGTTGAACTGGTGTTTGACAATGCCGCGGGCCGATTACCCGGGACACTAGCAGATAGGAACCAAGTGGCCATTAAGCGCTTGGTAACGCGCGACGGACAATCGCTGTATTTTTTAAATGGCAGTAAATGCCGAAAACGAGACATTACCGATATTTTCTTAGGGACGGGTCTCGGACCTCGCAGCTATGCCATTATTGAACAAGGCATGATCTCGCGTCTGATTGAGAGTAAGCCGCAAGAGCTTAGGATCTTCTTAGAGGAAGCCGCTGGCGTTTCTAAATACAAAGAACGTCGTCGAGAAACGCAAACGCGTATCAAAAGTACCCGCGAGAACCTAGAACGTCTATTGGATGTGCGCCAAGAGCTACAAGCGCAACTGGATAAACTGGCAACACAGGCGCAAGATGCCAAATCTTACCGTACTTTAAAGGCGCAAGAGCGCGCATTAAAAGGTGAGTTGGCGGTATTGAAATGGCAAGGTTTTCATCAAAAACAACTGCAAAAATCAGAGCAAATAGCGCAGCTACAAAAACAAATTGAGTTTCTTAATAGTGCGCATGGTGGCCACGATGATGTGCTGGCTAGTCTTGAAAATGAAGTGTTGCATTTTGGTGATGGCATTGCAGCACAGCAGCAGAGCATTCATCAGACTCATACTGAACTGACGCGCAGTGAACAGCAAAAAATTCATCTGGTAGACAAGCTTCGCCAGTTACAAAGTGATATTGATAAGCAGCAGCAGGCATATCGAGAAGCCAGTAACTTGCTGGTGGCGCAAAAAGAACACGTGAATGAGCATGAAGAAGCGGTACAGTTAAGCGCCGAAGAAGCACTTGTGTGTGAAGCGCAATTTCAAGAGTATGAGCAATTACATCAGTCTTTAGTTGACGCATTTCATGCGCTTGAAGCACAACAAGCGCAGCTACAGCAACAACAAGCGTTGGCGCAAAAGCGTGTACACCAAGCGCAGCAAAATGTGTCACAAGCGCAGCAAGTCGAGATCCATAATCTAGAAAAATACACTGCAATAGAAGCACAGCTAGACATACTATTAGCGCAAGACCTAACGCAAGAATTAACCGACCTTCAAGGGCAATATAGCCGCAAAGCACAAGAGATGGCTCGTTTGCAGGCCAATGCCAAAACATTCAGTGACCAAGTTGATTTGAGCACAGCGAACATCAGTGAGCAACAAAGCGACTGTATGCAAAAACAAGCTGAGTATGCCAGCTGTGCCGCAAATATCGATGCATTGTTAAAAGTACTCAAGCCACAGCAAACGGGAGACATCGATAGCTTCATCACCAAATTGCGAGTGAAGAAGGGCTTTGAAGCGCGGGTTGAAGCAGCGCTGTTAGGCATCGTTAACCTACAGGCAAGCGATGAAAAAGCCCATGATGCTGTTTGGCTTTCGTCTGCTGCGAGTAAAGCGGGCTCAGTCGCAAGCGTGATTGAATCTGGCAACTATCCAGATTTTTTAAACCAAATCCAATTAATTGAAAAAGAAGAACATTATCAACCGCAAGAATGGCTGTTTGCAATAGACAGCGATGGCTGTTTAATGGGCCGTAACTGGCATGCCAGCGCCAAAAGTCAGCAACAAAGTTCGGGAGTATTGCTGCAACATGCACAACTGAGAGAGTTAGAGCAACAGCTTCCAACACTAGAAGAGCAGCAGTCAGCGGCACAGGGTGAATTAACGCAACTAACGCAAAAACATACCGCTCTAGTAGAGTCACAAAATGAAAATAAAGAGTGTATACATCAACTTGCGCAAGAAATGGCGAGTGTAAAAACACGCATTGATATGCTGCAAGAGCAAATTATAAAATGGCAAAGTGACCAACAGGCGCTACACGAGCAGCTTGAAGCCAGTAAGATAAAACAGCAGCAAGATAGTCAAAAATATGCCCAATATCAGCAGTTGTTAAGGGAGGAAGAATCACAATTAGCCTCTTTAGAACAACAGCATGCGCATTTTAATGCGCAATTTTCTGAGGCCAAGCAAGCGCAACAGAGCGCGCTCAGAGATAAACAACAAGCGCAGCAAGCGTGGCATGACGCAAAGTTGATTCAGCAACAAGCTACGAGCACTTGGCAATTAAGCCAAACCAAAGCGCAGCATTTGGAGCAAAGTCAAAATCATGCGCAGGAACGATTGCATACGCAGCAAGAAGAACAAATGCTGTTGCAAGAGCCGTTAGCTGAAATAGACGAAAAAATTGCGTTACTGTTGGCAACTCATGAAACGCAGCAGCAATTATTAACCGACTTACAAGCTGGGCAGAGCAAAGCAAAAGAACAACTACACAACAAACAAGCTAGCTTGAAAAACGCGCAATCTGAAGTTCAACAACTTAACGAGAAACTTCAACAGCTTAAACTCGACGAACAAGGTTTAATGATCAAAGCACAGGGTGCTTTGGAACCTTTGCAAGAGTTACAGCAAAATCTGAAAGTCGTTTTAGAACAGTTGGCCGACGATGCAGAGCAAAGCAAACATCAAGCTCAGTTAAACAAAGTCAGTCAAAGCTTAGTCGAGCTTGGTGCCGTTAACCTCGCGGCCATTGAAGAGTTTGAACAAGCAAAAGCGCGTAAAGAGTATTTGGACGCCCAATTGGATGACTTAACTGCGGCGCTCGCGACCCTGGAAGGGGCAATAAAAAAAATAGATAAGGAAACTAAAACACGCTTTAGAACAACGTTCGATCAGGTCAATGAAGACTTGGCTGAGCTGTTTCCTAAGGTGTTTGGTGGCGGAAGCGCGTACCTAGAATTGACCAGTGATGACCTGTTAGAAAGTGGTGTTACCATCATGGCGCGGCCGCCAGGTAAGAAAAACTCCACAATTCACTTGTTAAGTGGTGGAGAAAAAGCGCTGACCGCATTATCATTGGTGTTTTCTATATTTAGACTCAATCCGGCACCATTTTGTATGCTCGATGAGGTCGATGCGCCGTTAGATGATGCCAATGTGGGCAGATTTTGCCGCTTGGTGGAAGAAATGTCGCAAACGGTGCAATTTATTTATATCAGTCATAACAAGATAGCAATGGAAATGGCTGGGCGATTGACGGGGGTAACGATGGCGGAACCGGGTGTTTCGCGTATGGTTGCCGTTGATATTGAACAAGCAGTGCAAATGGCACAAGCGTAATAATAAAAAAGGTGAGTGATGGCCACAGAATTAAGATGGGCGTTAATTGTGATCAGCGCATTAGTGATTGGTGGGTTGTTGATACATGGATTATGGTCGGTGCGTAAAAAGGGCAGCGACGAGCAACCAGCTGGCACGCAGCCAGACAATAAGCCAGAACCTAGTGAGGCTGCGGTCACTCGCTCTGCCTTAGATGATGAACCAGAAATTGGTGAGTTAAGTTTTGCGGCAACCGATGATGAGCCACATGTACCAGCAGAAGCATCATTAGAAACTGACAAAGACGCAACGCAAGACGATGTGGCGGATGAACCCAAAGCCGCGTCACAGCCAGAAGATTTTATTATTTTACACATCGAAATGCCGGAAGGTTTAAGCATGGCGGGCTCACGTTTATTGCCCTCTGTTTTAAGCCTAGGTTTCAAATATTCAGAAGAAGGGTTCTTCAATCGCCATGTAGAACCATCGGGTAATGGCCCTGTGTTATTCCGATTGGTAAACATGTTTAACCCGGGTACATTCGATATTGATAACATGGAACAATTTAGCACCGCTGGTGTGAGTTTATTTATGACTTTACCTTGTGAAGGTGACGATGGCTTAGCTGCGTTTAACATGTTACATGGTGCCGCGAAAAAACTGGCGGATGAATTTGGTGCAACAGTACTTGATAGCCAGCGTGAACCACTTTCCGTGAACACGGTACGTGCGTATGTTGAAAAAGTGAGAGAATATGCCTAAGCGGCGATGAGGCCAGCTTAGTATTAATTTTAAGCCATGAACTTTAAATCAAAGTTCATGGCTTTTGTGTTTTAGAGGTTTTAATGTCAGAGCAAATTAACGAGCAGATCTTAGGGTTAAGAGCGCAGCTAGAAGAGCATAACTATCAATATTATGTGTTAGATAACCCAAGCATTCCTGATGCAGAGTATGACCGTTTAATGCGTGAGCTGATAGCGCTTGAGTCACAGCATCCAGAGTTTTTGACCCCAGATTCTCCATCGCAAAAAGTGGGCGGACAAGCATTAGGCAAATTTGAGCAAGTAACGCACCAAGTGCCGATGTTGTCACTGGATAACGCGTTTGATGAAGCCGAGTTCAACGCATTTAACCGTCGTATCAAAGAGCGACTATTAGAATCTGAAGAGTTGACATTTTGTTGTGAACCCAAACTTGACGGCTTAGCGGTATCAATCTTGTATCGCGACGGCGTATTGGTACAAGCCGCGACTCGTGGTGATGGTCAGGTTGGTGAAAATATTACCGAAAATGTGAAAACCATTCGCAATATTCCGCTGCGTTTACGTGGCGATGATATTCCACAAGAACTGGAAGTGCGCGGTGAAGTGTTTATGGACAGTGCTGGATTTGCGCGTTTGAATGAAACGGCTGCGGCCAAAGGTGAAAAAACCTTTGCTAATCCAAGAAACGCGGCTGCGGGTAGCTTGCGTCAACTTGACTCTAAAATTACCGCAAAGCGTCCATTGATGTTTTATGCCTATTCGCTGGGGATTGTGCAAGGGGCAGAACTGCCACAAGAGCACTTTGCACAGCTAAAAAAGCTGACCGATTGGGGTTTCCCAATGTGCCCTGAAACTCGCTTAGTGACAGGGACACAAGATGTGCTTGCATATTATCAAGATATTTTAAATCGCCGTGCAGACCTTGCCTATGAAATTGATGGCGTGGTGATTAAGGTCAATGACAAGGATAAACAACAGCAACTTGGCTTTGTTGCCAGAGCACCGCGCTGGGCAATCGCGTTTAAGTTTCCCGCACAAGAGGAAATTACCCAGCTGCTGGATGTGGAATTTCAAGTAGGTCGAACGGGGGCAATCACGCCGGTTGCTCGCTTAGAGCCTGTATTTGTAGGCGGGGTGACGGTTTCAAATGCGACGTTGCACAATCGAGATGAAATAGAGCGTCTTGGCGTAAAAATTGGCGATACCGTGATTGTGCGCCGTGCAGGGGATGTGATCCCGCAAGTAACACAAGTGGTACTGGATAGGCGACCAGAAGATGCCCGTGAGATTGAATTTCCATCGTTATGTCCTGTGTGTGAATCGCATGTGGAACGCGTGGAAGGGGAGGCGGTTACGCGATGTACAGGTGGTTTAGTGTGTCAGGCGCAGCGTAAACAAGCTATTAAACACTTTGCCTCTCGTAAAGCGCTCGATGTAGATGGACTAGGTGACAAGATTGTAGAGCAACTCGTTGATCGTGAGCTAGTGCGTACTCCTGCCGATCTGTTTATTTTAAAACAAGGTCACTTTGAGTCACTGGAACGGATGGGACCTAAATCGGCCAAAAATCTGGTCGCAGCGCTTGAAGCTGCAAAAACAACCACATTAGCTAAGTTTTTGTATGCATTAGGTATTCGAGAAGTGGGTGAAGCAACGGCACAAAACTTGGCTAATCATTTTATGACACTGGATAATGTGATGGCTGCATCCGTCGATGCCTTACAGGAAGTGAGCGATGTCGGTGTGATCGTTGCCAAGCATTTGCATGCATTTTTTGCCGAACCGCACAATCAAGAAGTGGTGAATGCATTACTTGAAGTGGGTTTAAATTGGCCACAAATTGAGAAAAAATCAGAGCAGCAGCAACCGCTTGCTGGTTTAACTTACGTGTTGACTGGTACTTTGAGTCTGCTGAATCGCAATGATGCCAAAGCGCGGTTACAAGCACTTGGTGCGAAAGTGTCTGGCAGTGTCTCAAAAAACACCCATGCACTGGTTGCGGGTGAAAAGGCCGGTTCTAAGCTAACCAAAGCACAAGAGCTGGGGGTTGATGTACTGGATGAAGATGCGCTTATTGCTTTGCTTGCAGAGCATGAGTGATTAATTTCAGGAATTATTGAGTGAGGCGTGCTTACCTCACTCAGTGTCATTTTATATACGTGAGTAAAGTGGTAAATCTGCACATTTTTGCAGCTGTCCTTGTAGCCAACAAATATTAACGGATGCTTGCTCGCTGCTAAGCAGGTTGCGCAACGCATCAAAGTTATTTGCCGTAAGGGCTTGCTTGCTAATATGGGTGATAATACTCCCTTCACTTAATTGCAGATTCTTAGCATGAGAGTCGCTCGCGATTTGTTTCACTATGCCACCTCGGGTGTGTGGTTCAAGCACTAAACCGCTGCGGTCGAGTAGTGAGCGGGTATTAAATAACTTGTTTTTGCGAATAGCGACAAAACCTTGTTGATAATTAAAGTGTATATCAAAGTTTTTTAAGAGCGCGCTGCCTACCAAACCTATGCCTTGCTCATCCTCCAGCTTGGGTAGATTGTGTGCGGTGACTTGCGTAAAGCGTTCACCAAACAAGTCAAATTGCTTTATTCGGCCCGTTTCAATTTGTTGAACACCATCAAAGTTTTCAAAATGACTTCGAAACGTTGTGTTGGGAAAATTAAATCCTTGAGCGAGATGCTCATTTACATAAATGTAATCTGGCGCGCCGGTGTCTATAGCAAACTGATAAGTTGCGTTAGCATCGCTTTGGGTACTCAGGTTGGCTTTTAGGTATGGGATCCTGCTTTGCAAGGCGATAGGGTACTGCTGCCAATCTTTTTTACTCACTTGTATGTCGGTGGTTGGTTTCGAGAATACAATGAGTTGGTCTGCATAGTGTATTGTGATGTTGTAGTGATTAAACAAGTCGTAACCAATTGCACCATCAAAATAGGCGCTATCAAAATCGCTGAATAATGGGTTTTGTGATAACGGCACATGAACGACAGTGAGATCAGATAAAGTGATATTGCCTAGTTCTACACGCGTGTTATTAACGATATTAACCTGCTTGCCATTCAGCTCGAGTTGGCCTTCAATTTTCAAAGGGGTAGCTTGCGTTCTAGAGGTTTCAAATATAACCGTTGCGGATGCAGCCGAATCAAGGGCAAATCGCAGCGGATCACTGTTATTGAGGCTCAGTTCAATGATGATGTGCCCATCATGCCAAACGAATGGGAGCGAAAACTCGTCACTCACGCCTTGCCATTGCTGCGAAGCTAGCACATTACCACTTTGTAAGTTGAGTAAACCTTTTGCTTGGCAAGCACTGAGCAGCACAATGAGTACCATTAAAGGGACAAGTTTAATGATATTGAGTCTTATAGTTTCCTGCATAGCTGTCTCCGAGGCTTTTTAGGTTATAGTAGCAATAGATGATCAGAATTTATTGAACGATATTGCGCAAAAATGTGCATGACCAAGTCGCCGTGTTGGCGAATATAAAAGTGTGTTAGTTAGAGGTCTGAGTATTGATGAGTGGGTCAAGTTGGGTAAAACGTACGAGTGATGGTACTGGTCGTATCGAAGAACATTTATATGATTTTGCCTACGCGCCCCATAAGCATGCAGCTTATGCCTTTGCAATGACCTTACGAGGTGTTCAAAGCTTTCATTATAGGGGAATCCAGAGGTATGCATTGCCTGGGCAAGTGTTAATATTACACCCTGATGAAATGCACGATGGGACAACACTGCCTGAGGCACACTTTACTTATCGTGGAATGCTCATCGATCCAGTTCAAGTGCAGGAGATTTTACAAGGTCGCAGTTTGCCTTTTTTCGAAGAGGGCGTGACATCCGATCCGCTGTTGCTTGCAACTGCACAAGCCATGTTCGCTGAGCTTGACCAACCACTTGAAACGCTAGCCTATCAAGAGCTTATTTTTAGCTTTGCAACACAGTTACAATGTTTGGTGGGCAAGCCGATACCACACACGCGTGAAAACTACGCAGCCATTGCCCGAGTGAGGGAATATTTAGACGATTTGTCAGCGAGCAGCTTGGTTGAGCAAACACAGGTATCGCTAGATCAACTGGCACACATTGCGAGCTACAGTAAATGGCAAGTGACGCGTGATTTCAGGTCGTTGTATGGAACGACACCCTACCACTATTTCTTGTTAAAGAAACTCCTAAAAGCCCGCACTCTCATTGAGCAAGGTCACGCGGGGTCACATATTGCTTTAGAATGCGGCTTTGCCGATCAAAGTCATTTAAATCGACAATTTAAAAAATGTTTTGGGACAACACCAAAAAAGTGGTACAAAAAGATGGTGTAATTTTGTACACCGAAATTAACTGGGTGACATTAGGAGTGACTATATGGACAACAAAAATAATAGAGGACTGGGGATAGCCATTGGGGTAGGGCTAGGCGTCGTGTTTGGCGAAGTGCTTTTTGGTAATGTCGGTGTCGGTATCGCACTGGGCGCTGCACTTGGTATTGCTTTTTCTTCACAGGGTAAGAGTTGTAAAAAAGAGTAACAGCTCAAACGATCGTTAACGCTGCACCCAATGCTGCGTAGTGTTGGCAAAATCCTTTACATAGCGTGATTCTAGATCTGGATTAAATGATTAGCTTGCTCAATATGCGCTTGTTGATGAGATATCATTAACACGGTTTTACTTTTCAGCAAGTTATTAAGTGCCTGCTCAATATTAGCTTTATTCTCTTGATCTAAGGCGCTGGTAAACTCATCTAAAATAACAAACTCTGGATTTTTTAGTAACGCTCGAGCGATTGCCAGCCGCTGTTTTTGTCCACCAGATAGCAAACTACCTCTGTCACCAATTTGTGTGTTATATCCTTGTGGTAATTGCATTATAAAGTCATGGGCATGTGCTTGTTTGCAGGCATTTATAATGCGTTCCATTTGCGCGTCATCAGGCGCTGAGAGTGCTTCAGGAAGTAAGTTATCAATGATAGATAAAGACATGAAGAGCGGCTCTTGCTCAACATAAGCGATATTTTGTCTAAAACTGGCCATATTACTTGCATTTAACACTTGGTTGCCAATGCATATTTGACCGCTTGTTGGTGTGTAGAAGCCGAGCAAGAGTTTTGCGATTGTGGATTTTCCGCTGCCTGATGGGCCTGCAATAACGTTTTTTTCGCCCTTTTTTATTTTAAAAGAGAGCGCGTTAAGCACATTCTTATCTTGGCTTGTAGGATAAGCAAAGGATACATTTTCAAAAAGAATGTCATCCATTTGTGTGGATGTTGTGGGTTGTTGAGTTGCCTCTTGATCCTCAGAACGGTCAAGTGCAAATAAGTATTTTGTCGCCCCCATCGACTGCTTCCAATTGGCCCAAAAGCCCGACAAGGTATTTAAGCTTGTAAATGCCATGCCCAAATAAAGTACAAAAGAGGTCAGTTCTCCCACGCTTAACGTACCTTGTTGGATCAAGTGGCTACCCAATACAAGCATGATGATTAAACAGCTATAAATGAGCAAATTGAAAAAACCTTGAAATCCAGCTATCGCAGTAATTGTTTTATTCGCATATTGGCTATATTGCTGACATGCTTTGATATAGCGCTGCTGGCTAGAGGTATACCAATTGTATAATTTGATAAGGGTATGGCAGTTTAGGTTGTCAAACGCGACTTTATTTGTGCTTGCCAATGTTGTTTGCTCTTGTTCAGCAAGTTGCTCAATCCTTCTCGTGAGTAACTTAGTTGCGATAAAAAAAGCAGGGATCAATAGCAATAACGACAATGCAAGTACATACGAAATACTCATCATCATGACGATACAGCCACAAGCGACTACCGAGGAGCGCAGAAATAAGGCTGCATCGGTAGTCAGTACATCTTTTAGCATTTGCGTGTCAGCATTTATACGACTCGTTAACTCTGCGGCATTAATTTCGTCATAATAGCTGGCAGGTTTATTTAGCAAACCATGATGTATGGTGCATCGCAAACGCGTAATGACCTTAATGCCTAAACTTTCAAATAAGTAAAAACGTACAGCGCTCAATAGCGCAAATACCACAACAAATATAAATACGTAGAGATGAAAAGTTGAAAGTAGCTCGCTGGGAGCTTGTCCATCAATGTAATAATTGGCTATTTGAGGAAGCGCAAGCTGGGCAATCGCAGTGACGAGCATACTTAGCAACGCGAGTGCCAAATGACCCTTGAAGGGAATGAGAAGAGATAAGCGTTGTTTGTTTTCAAAGCTGATCATGCGGCTTCCTCGAAAACTTGTGATGTAAAGTACTGCCAATTTTGATCACCAATCATCCCTTGGCCCTCCACTTGGTTCTCGTCGTTAATAAATAGATAAGCAGGGGATGTTTCTTTTGGATTCAGTTGTAAGTATTCACTATGGCACAATAACCAAACTTGATTGTGTAACTGGGTTGCTTGGAAAAATGCCTCAATATTTTGCATCCTGTCGTGTAGCAGAATGTAAAGCGAAATACCATGTTGTAATGCGGCCTTGCTCAACTTATCGAGCATGTTTAGTTTACTTTTACATTTTGGGCAGTTAGTGGCTAAAAAAATGTATACCTTTTCTTCTTTTTTATTTAATAGCTGATCAGTTTTTGAAATAAGGTTGTGCGCCATTAAATCTGGAATAGATTCGATAGGAAGCATACCTAGCTCCATTTCTTGACGAGATTTGACCATTTTTTTAATTGTTAAAATGTTTAATGAAATGCTGATTGCAACCAGGCAGGATAAAATTAGCGTTATAGTTATTATATTTTCTTCAATCATTTTATTGTGCTTTTATAAAGTAAGTAATTTGTTTTGAGTTAATGATTATTAAAAATGTTGAGTAGGAGAGTAATGTGATAATAACCAGAGATAAATCAAATTGGTTACTTTTTGGGTAAAGATAAAGCACGCAGCTACATATAAATAGTAAGATATTTCTCACCAGTTCATGCCAGCCAAGGAGACTCTCTTCACCAAAACACCCACATCGAATTTCTTTTTTAGCGACCAAAGCATAGAGAGGCAATGCACAAAATAAAGCAGTAATGAACAGTGTTGCTAGTTGTAGCCAAACTTGCTCAGGCATCATGAGTAAGCTGATGCCCAATGCAAGTTCACTCGTTATAATAAGGGCTGCAGCGGGTCGAGAAAGCTGCGCTGGTAACTTAAAGGAAAGCTCCAATGTTGAGTAGAAAGTACTCAACTCAAATAACTTTCTCAGCGGAGCATAAACGAAGGTTAGAACGAGTATCATCAAACAAAATGTACTAAGAAGCGCCATAGGGTTTCAACTCCTGTTTTGCCCACTGTGGATTAAGGCCCGACATCTCTTTCCAGCGTGTGCTTGTCCGTTGTTCGGTCAAAACAATGGCATCGCACCAACTTTCATCAAGGGAAGCTCTATTTCCAGCACCTATATGATCATGACATATTTGCCCAATTTCTAATGCAGCTTGGTTGAGATTGTTTTGCTGTGTGAAAGGTAGCCCTAAGGTACTGAGTTGTTGACCTGTGAGCGCATATTCATGGCTATACTGACCAAACATTAAATGTTGGATAATTGCAGCCTCGTTTCCTTCATAAGGATGAGATGATAAACGTAAGTGTTCATGTGCGATTGCCTCTACTTCGCGTACCGTTCTATAAAATGAAGTTAAGGTGGGAGGGAAAATATGCTCACATAACATGCCTAACATATTACTCTGGTCCGATGCGTCACAGTTAAACCAATCTTGGGCCATTGTACTGAATAGCTTTACATCAGCACTTGACAAAGAACTTGACTCACCATCAGTACCACCATGCAAGTAAGGATCGAAAGCAGAGAAAACGCTTATTGGCGTGTAATATATTTTATCGGCCGATAGCGCCAAAAGAGTACCTGAAGATTGGCAGTAGTAAGGGCAGAGCAAAATTAAGTGTTGGCAAAAATCTCTCAGTAATAATGCGATTCTACGTGCGGCATCCACGTCTCCACCACGTGTGAAAAGTGTGACTAATAACTTATCAACTCGTCCTATTTCTGTTAAGTGCTGATAGAGCTCTGGCAGCAGTTCCATATCAAGGTGCGAAGCTGCTATGGTGATTGTCGCATCCGCTTCGCAATGATGATTTATGCGCGAGAAATACTGTGCTTTGAGCTTATTTAACTTGTCATGCAGATATTCTTTTTGATGGTTGTCTATGATGTCTCTCATTGGCACGCCCTATGAAGTTCGTTTGCTAAAGCGTTGAGTAGGCCAAGTTCAGGCACTTTTTCCTCAACAAACATAAACTGACCGTTTGGGTTGTTTTCCAAGAATACGTATTCTCCACTGGGGGTAACGATAAAATCCAAGGCGGAATAATTTAAGTTATAACTTGCTACAAATGTTTGACATGCTTGCTCAATGTGTTTAGGTAAAGTGTACGCTGACATAGGCATATCAACATTTAGGTTTCTGCAGTCAATTTGTGTTTCTGGGTGTATTTGAGATTCAAGTTTCGCGGCAAAAACCCGTCCATTTATAACAGTAACCCTGAGTTCGTATGCTTTCTCAACATAAGCCTGAAACATATTTGGAGTTAAGGTTAACGCATTACTATCTTCAAGCATGCCTTCATCGATTAACGTGGTTGCGATACCTTGTTCATTGCCGTTTGAGTGACTGATCACATCACTCGACATTGCCTTGTACACGACCTTTTTGTGAGCGAGATAAAATGCCCTTATCTCATTTGGATCTTGACTGATGATAGTATCAGGAATGGCCAAACCAAGTTTTGCAGCTCTTTGTAACTGCTCACCTTTCCACATTGATGCACGTAAATCTCTAGGGTGGCTTATCCAAAAGCAGGGCAAGCCGTATAAAGCGCCAAATAAGGCATGCTCGGTTTCTTTATCGGAAAATGCTTGAAACCCAGCATCCATTTCGGCATCAATGTAGGAGAAAGGAGCTGGTTTTCGCAGCCAAACAGCGCCAATATCACTGAAGTTGAGTTTTTGATTTGTTTCAATGTTTCTTAATTGAGTTTTATCACAACCATTAATAAACACTTGGCTAAAGTCATAGCCTTTGGGGAAATGATCGAAATAAAGTGTGAAGTAAGGGGTTTTCTTCTTTTGAAGAACCGAGATTATTTTATTAACGTGGTAATCTTCACTGTGACTAATGATAAGTATTTCTTTCATTTAGCCTTCCTTGAGTGCTGTTTCAACAAATTCAATGACGAGTCACGCATGCAGTAAATTTACATAGCATGCCAATTTGGTTTCTGTAGGGTAAATTCTAGACCTGGCTCGAACAATTTTTAAACTTATTATTAATCGATTTTAACTAGAATACGCGTTCTAAAAGTGTTGCTTATATATGTCATTATTTTTATGTCTTTTATCAAGATATATGGGTGGAAATTAGGTTTTTAGTGATTTGTTTAAAAGTTTCAAGGGTATCTAAACTATTTTTTAATATAAGCGGCACTTTGGCCGCTTATTACTTTTAATTATTGATTAGCACCAAATGCCATCATCACGACCCCAGCGAGTACTGCTACGAGCCCATGGGCCAGAACAGCCAGCTGTTGCAGCTTTGTCGTTTGCTTGCCATTTTTTATTATTTTTTACAGTATTTTTATCTGCTGACGCAAATGCGAAAGGTTTTACATTTTTCATAATCATATCCTGTTGAATTATCTATTTTGACCGGGTGGTCATAATTCACACTATAGTCATTTTTTATTATGGTCAAGCGTGTTTTTTATAATGTTTTATTTTTATTTTTGGTTTCTTTATTTCTAATTATAATATGCAGTGATGGATTATTTATACAATGATTTGTGTTGTTTTTTTCAATAAATATATTGTATTTGTAAAGTGTCTTTAACAAAATTTACATACACAATAATAGAGTCGGATTCAAATCATTGATCCGAAGAAGGAAGGAGCGTACATTAGGGCACTACATGAAGTGCGCATTCTCGGTGACTAAGTTGAGTCATCAATGGAGAGATTTATGCAGCGGTTTGGTCCTGAATATTGGGATAAATACGGTGTTTATAAAACCCCAATAGGGTTTAACTTAACGATATTGGTTTTGCTGAGAGCCTATTTGTTGTGGATATTTTCAGCAGTAACCAGACGTCCTGATTTAGACTTGCTATCGATGTTTTTCCCCTCAAAAAGCCATTTTTTCGTTGCTTTGGGCATCGGAGCTGTTGCGTTAGTGCCAACGATTATATTTTCACTACGTAGGCCGACGAGTTCACCCAAGCTTGCAAAGTATTGGCGCTTTATGCGTTGGCCTTTGTTATTGACGGCAATAGCCGATCTGGCTTGGTTGAGTTTACAAGCGGCACATAGCCACTATCAATTTTCGAGTTACATTGCGATACAGATGGTGATGCTGCTTTGGGTCATATTATATTTGATAAAAAGTAAGTATCTAGGCCACTTTTTTAACGATTGGCCAGAGCCAGAAAGTGATAGTAAACCTTGATACTGAATTTGAATGAAAAGGAACCCGTATGCTTACTTGGCAGAATATTTTAGATTTTGCGAACAAGGGAAACCCTGAAGCTCCCTTTAAAGTTGAAAAATCGGCAGAGCAGTGGAGAGCATTGCTCAGTGATGAGATTTACTACATAACCCGTGGTAAAGGCACTGAGAGGCCTTTCAGTAGCGCTAGTTGCAGTGTTTTTGAGCCGGGAGAATATCGATGCGTCTGTTGTGAGCAAGTGCTTTTTGATGGCGACGAAAAGTTTGAAAGTGGCTCTGGATGGCCATCTTTTACACAACCAGCTCAGCCAAATGCAATTGCCTATGTTTCAGATAGCAGCCATGGAATGGAGCGTGTCGAAATTGTCTGTAATGTTTGTGATGCACATTTGGGCCATGTGTTTCCAGATGGTCCGCCTCCAAGTGGACTTCGCTACTGTGTAAATGCATTATCAATGGTGAAGGCTTAGTTAACCTCAGCTGAGGTCAGTTAATGGAAAGACCCAGCTCTTGCATATGTGCGAGGATTTTTGCGAATCGGGTATGTTGCTCCGCATCGAGTGGTAGGTTACTAAGCGTGTCATAGCATTTTCTAGCTAGCGCTGAATTAAACGTTTGACCACTTTTCCCTGCATGATCGAGCATGCACTGTAACAAGTTTAGTGCGATGCTCGGGTTTTTTGGCATGATCCTGAACGCCTGAGTAAATGCCTCAACTGCGACGTCAAGTTGGCCTCTTTTATATTGGTTCACCGCGTGGTTGTTAAGCTCTTTAGGGCCCATTGTAATATCACGACGCTCGCTTTGTTGTTGCTCGATATATCTCACCGTCATGGGATCACTTACCTTATCATGACGTTTACAGTGGTCAATTATCTGACCAAAGAGGTTCTGGGCTTTGCTATGAAAGCCGAGTTCGTGGAAGGCTTTTGCTTTATCGAGTGATGCATCAATAGAACGTATTGTTGGTTCATCATCAAGCTGCTCTATGAGCTTTTTGGCTTTTTTACTTTCATCTTTTAAATAGTGTATACGCGCGTTTAATACGTCTATTTGTGCTTGGTTATCGGCATCTGGAAATTGCTTTTTTAAATCGCCAAGATATTTTTGAGACTGTTTGGTGATTTTATGAATTTGGTCGCTCTGATCGGTGGCGAGTGCAAAATCGATCCCAGCGCGCACGGCATTGAGGTATACATCGGGCCCATCATGTATTGAGTTCTTTGCGTACTGAGCAATTTCTTTCATTGCATTGTAGCTAACTTCATAATCATGGTTCAAAGACGCGATGCGACCAAGTGACTTCTGTCTATCTAAATTGCGAGGTGCAATGTCCGATGCTTCTTTCAAGGCTTTTTGAGCGTGTTCAAGGCGATTCAGCTTTATCTCAAGTTTACTTAACAAATCGAGGGCAATGAGGCGCGTTTCAGGAAGTTCTAGCATCTCAGCTAGCATCTTTTGTGCTAGCGTATCCTCATTATTCATGACCAGCGCTTCTACGAGCCCAATTTTGGCCCAGGTAAACTTTTGCAGTTCTAATGCGGAGCGATAGAAATGTTTGGCATCGACTGCTTTTGCTAAACGCAAAAGTATTTCGCCTTTTAATTTGAGTAAAATAGGGCTGTAGGCATGATCTTGTTTATCAAGGTCTTCATCTATCAACTTGAGTGCTTTTGAGTCATTGCCATCATCTATGAGTGCGTAAATATTTTTTAAGGCGCGTTTTCTTTTGAGCACTCGTTCAATGCGAGTCTTTAGCTCTTTGATTGAAAAGGGTTTAACTAACAACTCATCAGGATTAAGTTCAATAATGCTGTGAACGATTGAAGGGCTGGTTTCTGCTGAAACAAAAATAAATGCGGTACTTTTTTTAATGAGTTTTTTGTGCTTTAGCTCTTCATATAGCTGGTAGCCATCTTGTCCATTTGTTAGGTCAAACGAACAGATAATTAGTTCAAAGTTATTGAGTTTGCATAGTTCCTTCGCGACCGAGCTATTTTCGGCAAACTGCATATCTCGAAAACTGAGCTGTTCCAAAGAGCGCTTCATATAACTCATTGCGAGAGCTTGCTCTTCAATAATCAGGATCTTTGCATTTGCGAAGGGTTGTATTGCCACGTATTAGAGTATCTTTTGACTACAAACTTGTTTTCAAGTCTAGACGGTAATTGCTGTTTTTAAAATGTTTTCTGAGCGTACATCGGTTTGTGTGACGAGAGTTTAGTAAAATATAAAACTAATTCTTTTGTATTAAGTGTAGATGCAACTAACTGATAAAATTGTGTATAAATCTGCAGCGATATTTTGCTTATTGCATTTTTATTTGTAAGACAAATTAGTTTGAATGTAATTAATGAAAAAATTAGGACGGAAGAAGTATGAATTTATATGTGGTGGGTGATACTGGACTTGAACCAGTGACCCTCGCCTTGTAAGGGCGATGCTCTCCCAACTGAGCTAATCACCCACATATAAAGAGGTTACTTTATGATTACATGGTGGATAATACCGGACTTGACCAGTTAGCTTCGCCTTTATCTAAAGAGGGCGGCGATGCTCTCCACTAAGTAATATTTGATTACATGGTGGGTCGTACTGGACTTTGCCAGTTAGCTTCGCCTTTGTCTAAAGAGTGCGGCGATGCTCTCCACTAAAGTAATATTTGATTACATGGTGGGTCGTACTGGACTTTGCCAGTTAGCTTCGCCTTTGTCTAAAGAGGGCGGCGATGCTCTCCACTAAGTAATATTTGATTACATGGTGGGTCGTACTGGACTTTGCCTGTTAGCTTCGCCTTTGTCTAAAGAGGGCGGCGATGCTCTCCACTAAAGTAATATTTGATTACATGGTGGGTCGTACTGGACTTGAACCAGTGACCCTCGCCTTGTAAGGGCGATGCTCTCCCAACTGAGCTAACGACCCCAAGTAATCTATCTTTGCGTCACCAAATTAATGGTGGGTCGTACTGGACTTGAACCAGTGACCCTCGCCTTGTAAGGGCGATGCTCTCCCAACTGAGCTAACGACCCGCAAAGAATTATCTAAATGGTGGGTCGTACTGGACTTGAACCAGTGACCCTCGCCTTGTAAGGGCGATGCTCTCCCAACTGAGCTAACGACCCATTTAGATATAGACCATCAAAAAATGATGGTGGGTGATACTGGAAGTAACCAGTTATCTTCGCCTTTCGTTATGAAGGACGGCGATGCTTTCCCAACTGCATCACTTAAAAGTGGTGGGTGATACTGGACTTGAACCAGTGACCCTCGCCTTGTAAGGGCGATGCTCTCCCAACTGAGCTAATCACCCTAAACATTGTTCTACATGGTGGGTCGTACTGGACTTGAACCAGTGACCCTCGCCTTGTAAGGGCGATGCTCTCCCAACTGAGCTAACGACCCATATAGAATTTTAGATAATGGTGGGTCGTACTGGACTTGAACCAGTGACCCTCGCCTTGTAAGGGCGATGCTCTCCCAACTGAGCTAACGACCCATATCTAAATTTTTCAACGACATTGGTGCGTCGTTGTGGAGCGCTATTATAGGGAGACTTGAAAGAGTGTCAATACTTGAAGTTACAAATTTAGTTTAGGTGCGGATTTTATCACCAATAAGGTAATGGCTCTTCATTATATACCTAAATAAAAAATTGCCTTCTAAAAATTCTTGAACGGTAAAAGGCATAGGATAAATATTGTGTTTTCATCCTTATTCCCCTTCGTTTTGATCTTTCCTCTATATCAATTCAACCTCTTTCGCATGAAAATGGGAGAGGGCGTATCGCAGTATTTAGGTAATAAGGTTGTTCATGAATGGAGGAATAAGTAGGGGGTAATGCGAGTAGGGTGCAGGGCAACCGTATATTGCAGAATGAATTACAGCACTTTGATAATACCTCAACATAAAGGTTTGTGTTTTTTTTGAACAAAAACAAGGGTTTTTATTGTTTATTACTCTTTATGTGGTTATATTGTCGCCTAATTGACGATTTTTAAAACGTCTGACAAAAAGTTAGTGAAAAATTGTTGACTTTGTTTGTGTGCCTGCATAGAATGCGCCCCGCACTCAGCGATACGGTTAAACAGTTTTGTTTGCTAAGTTCGTTAAGGAATGGGGCTATAGCTCAGCTGGGAGAGCGCTTCGCTGGCAGCGAAGAGGTCTGCGGTTCGATCCCGCATAGCTCCACCATTTCTAAGTGCAATGTCCTAGAACACATTTTAGTGTCCCCTTCGTCTAGAGGCCTAGGACACCGCCCTTTCACGGCGGTAACAGGGGTTCGAATCCCCTAGGGGACGCCACTTACTTTGCTAAGTGATGTTATCTAAAAACTCTCGAGTAGTGTTTAGATATTATACTCATATGGTGCGAGTTAAAACAGCCAGTCCTAGAGACACAGAGGTTTAATAAACTAAATTCTGCGTCCCCTTCGTCTAGAGGCCTAGGACACCGCCCTTTCACGGCGGTAACAGGGGTTCGAATCCCCTAGGGGACGCCACTTTACTTTTGTAAAGTAACAAAACTCATATGGTGCGAGTTAAAACAACCAGTCCTAGTGACACAGAGGTTTAATAGATCAATTTCTGCGTCCCCTTCGTCTAGAGGCCTAGGACACCGCCCTTTCACGGCGGTAACAGGGGTTCGAATCCCCTAGGGGACGCCACTTTACTTTTAGTAAAGTATAAAAACTCATATGGTGCGAGTTAAAACAACCAGTCCTAGTGACACAGAGGTTTAATAGATCAATTTCTGCGTCCCCTTCGTCTAGAGGCCTAGGACACCGCCCTTTCACGGCGGTAACAGGGGTTCGAATCCCCTAGGGGACGCCACTTTACTTTTAGTAAAGTATAAAAACTCATATGGTGCGAGTTAAAACAACCAGTCCTAGTGACACAGAGGTTTAATAGACCAAATTCTGCGTCCCCTTCGTCTAGAGGCCTAGGACACCGCCCTTTCACGGCGGTAACAGGGGTTCGAATCCCCTAGGGGACGCCACTTTACTTTAGGTAAAGTACAAAAACTCATATGGTGCGAGTTAAAACAGCCAGTCCTAGTGACACAGAAACAAGTTTCTGTTTTAAATTAGGCCATTCGCCTCGCAGGCTCGGTCTCATCTAACGCAGAAATAGCAAATCAGCGATTTGCAAAACAATTTCTGCGTCCCCTTCGTCTAGAGGCCTAGGACACCGCCCTTTCACGGCGGTAACAGGGGTTCGAATCCCCTAGGGGACGCCACTTTACTTTAGGTAAAGTACAAAAACTCATATGGTGCGAGTTAAAACAGCCAGTCCTAGTGACACAGAAACAAGTTTCTGTTTTAAATTAGGCCATTCGCCTCGCAGGCTCGGTCTCATCTAACGCAGAAATAGCGAATCAGAGATTTGCAAAACAATTTCTGCGTCCCCTTCGTCTAGAGGCCTAGGACACCGCCCTTTCACGGCGGTAACAGGGGTTCGAATCCCCTAGGGGACGCCACTTTATTTTTATCTCTCCCTTTATTTTCCTACTTAATCTCCGATTATTTTTATTCATTTTATTACCTACAATTTCTAATTTCTCAGAAATGCAAGCCGATGTTCTTTTTTTGAACACTTTCATTGTTGTGTTGATCGCAAACAAGTTCTTGGCAAATATTCTAACCATCTTAAAAACCTAATAATTTACTATTGCATTTTTACTTTTAGAGAAAAATAAATGAGCAATAGGCGACCAAATTGTACAGGTAAAGAGAATGACTACCCGCTACATTACAACTTACTTTCGACCACAGATATAACGGGCACCATCACATACGCAAATCGACAGTTCAGTGAGGTGGCAGGGTATCAATTCCATGATCTAGTTGGGCAACCGCATAATATAGTTCGCCACCCGGATATGCCCGCAGCGGCATTTAAAAATCTATGGTCCTATCTAGCTAAGGGCAAATCTTGGATGGGAATGGTAAAGAACCGGTGCCAAAATGGCGATTATTACTGGGTCAATGCGTATGTCACTCCAATAAAAGATTGTCACGGTAACACCATCGAATATCAGTCGGTTAGAACTAAGCCTGAGCGTTCAGTTGTTGAGAGAGCGGACAAGGTATATCAGCAGCTCAATCAAGGGGTTCAGTTAGATAAAATCGTTATTCGTTCTTGGTCGTTATCAACAAAAATCTGGGGGATGTTAGCGTTTTTTTTCGCGCTTACTTTACTCGTTACCTATTGGGCGAGTCCGTGGTCATATCTTCTGGAAACACTACTGATGATCTTCATAACGATCGCGACCCACAAGCTGTTAGCACCAATTCATCATTTAAGTCAAAAAGCGCGAAAAATCTACGATAACCCACTTATGCAAAAAATATACTTAAACAGGGTTGATGATATCAGTGCAATTGAGTTGGCGTTATTTGCAAGAGAGTCTGAATTAAGGGCTGTATTAGGAAGAGTGAAAGACGCCAGCGAGCTAGTTACTCAAGATGCCACAATCATGGCATCAGAGTGTCAAGGTAGTTCTGCGCTCTTACAAACACAGCAAACTCAAACAGGCTCTTTGGCAACGGCTCTAAATCAAATGACATACAGTATCTCGCAAGTTGCAAGCAACACACAGTCCGCGGCTGAGCAAACTGAAAATGCATTACTATCGGTCGCTGAAGGAAATCATGCTGTTGAAGAGAATATTCATACCAATCAAAGCTTGTCTCACGAACTGCAAAAGACGCAAAAAGATATTGAAGAGTTAAGTGAACACACTGCAAATATAGGGAGTGTTGTTGATGTTATTCGTTCTATTTCTGAGCAGACCAATTTATTGGCCTTAAATGCGGCGATAGAAGCAGCGAGAGCTGGCGAGCAAGGCAGGGGTTTTGCCGTTGTCGCCGATGAAGTACGCGCGCTTGCTCAGAGAACACAGGAGTCCACAAAAGAAATCGATCAGATAGTAGCGAACTTGAAGCTGCGCACTGAGTCTGTGGTTGCAGCCATTCAAAATGGCGTAGAGAAGTCTTCGCAATGTGTGGGCAAAGCACAGGGGATGAAGCATAGCCTAACGAGCATAAGTGACATCGTGACGGATATATCAAGTCTAAGTTATCAAATTGCAACTGCTGCGGAAGAAATGTCGGACGTCTCAAACGAGCTAAACAGTAACGCTGAAAGTATTTCTCAGCTCGCTGAGGAGTCGCTGAATAGTGCGAGAAAAGGTTTACAAACCATTGATCAAACGCAAGGCTCCCTATCCGCACAAGCAAGCCTGGTGAATCAATTCATCTCTAAATTTCATTAGTTGTTCATAGTGTTCGTGCGTAATGTTGTCAAAGCGAACAATTTTAAATCAGTAAAAGAGCTATTGTGTTTCCAAATTGGTTAAATTAGAGTCACATGACCAACACTAAACTGGCTAAGGATAGTAGCGTGAAAAAAATTGTTATATCTGGGGTAACATCTGGGTTTGGAGCTGCGTGGTTGGCGGAGCTTGATAAAAACCACCAAGCTGAGTTTTTTGTGCTTGCAAGAAATAAAAACAAACTGCATTCGATTATTCAGCAATACGGCCTGACAAGCACAGTGCACTTTGTAGAGTGTGATCTGAGTGTGATGAAATCAATTGATGCTGCTTGCCAGTATATTTTCTCACAGGCCGAGCGGATTGATGTATTGGTGAATAATGCAGGCATATGGCCAGGCGACGCATTAGAGCTGTCAGACGACAATATTGAACTGACTTTTGCTGTGAATGTGTTAGCGCCGTATTATCTAACAGGGAAATTACTGCCTTTGTTGTATCGTTCAAAGCGTGCAAGCATCGTCAATACGGCTTCTTTTAGGCATTCTGACGCAAAAATAAATCAACAAGATATCGAGTTAGTATCGTGCTTTAACGCTGAACGAGCATACTGTAACAGCAAACTATACACGATTTTATTTACCAAACATTTGGCACAGTTGCTGAGTGATAGCCAAGTATTGGTAAACTGCTTTGACCCAGGCATGGTAGATACGCCTATGCTCAAACAAGCATTTCCAAAGCACCTCTCGTTTTTGTATCCAATTACAAAAGCGATGATTGCGCGCTCTGTTGAAAAGGGGGCGCAAACAGGCGTGTTTTTATGTGATGAGAAAAATGTAAGTACCTCAGGCGCATACTTTAAAGATAAGAAAATAAAGCGCCCCAGTTCACTGAGTAGCGATAAGACACTAGCGTTATGGCTTTGGCGTGAATGTGAACGCTTGTCCGGATCTGTTTATCCATTGAAATCGACGATGTTGGTGGGGTAAGACTTCGTTTAATTGGAACTGTTTTTTTGTCCTGAAAAGCGCATCAAGTTTCAAGTGCGTTACTTTACTATCTGCGCTTTTTGCGATGCATTTTTTAATAGTTGATTACGCTCGGCCCAGCATGCGTTTGAGTGTTTCATCTTTATCAATAATGTGATGCTTAATGGCACCAGCAATGTGAAGGACGATAAGGGTACTTAAACCGTAGCCAATGAGGCTGTGAGCATTTTTGGCAACGATAAATATTTGCTCGTTAATAGGCACTATCTCATCTCCCATGATATGTTCATTCACCAAACTTAAACCAAACACATCAATGCCATAGCCGCCAAACCCAGAATATAACATACCGCTGATTGGCATTGCTAAGGTGCCTAGCAGTAGTAGACAGTGAGCAACATACGCGATTTTTTGCATATTCACTGAGGTGCCTGCTACGGGCTTTGGAAAGCCGCTTTTTATACGGTAAATTGCGCGTGGCAAAATAAGTAATAATGCCAGCACACCAAAGGCTTTGTGAATTGGATAGAGTGCCCAAATTTCAAAGTTTGCCATGCCAAAACCCACGGTAATTAATCCCAGCACGGTAAAACCGACTAGCCAATGTAGTAAACGGGTTGTTACGGAAAGTGGTTGTGTACTCATTTTGATAACTCCTTGTGATCTAGAGTTGCTAGATTACTTATCAATTGTTAGCATTTCTAGCGCTCTGGGACGAATGGCGGCACTTTGTGTTTAGCAGTTTCGATCCGCCATTCGTCCCAAAGCCATTGGATTAAGCACTGATCAGCATGTGCGCTTCTTTGCGCTTGCTCTTACTTACCGGAATTTGTTGCTGAGTCTTGAGTTCGATATGACCGTGGCCGGAACGAGCATTAATAACACCTTGACTCACTGCTAAATTAACTAAATAAGAGCGGTGACAGCGGAAAAATTGGGAGTTAGGCAGTAGGTTTTCTACTTCCTTCATGGTTGCCCTCACGAGCAGTGTTTTATGTTGCGTCATGATCTCAATGTAATTGCCTGATGCCTTAAAAAATAACACGTCATCAAGATTCACGTTTATGCCATCTAAGGTAATGCTGTCTGACGTTGATTTATGATTGGGCGCGTGTGTAGATATTTGCTCTTCTTGAGGCTCATTTTTCGGCGTATCGCATTTATCAAATACATAAGCTTTTACCTGCCACACTAAAGCAATGGTTAGGTAAGTAAGTACATGAGTATGCCAATTGAAGAATAAGCTTTGTTGCCAGGTAACTGAGTCTAAAATGACATCAAGCAGAATATGGACACATAAGGTAAAGCCAATAGCATAAATGGCAATTACACTAAAGTGCTTGATGCGGTTTTGGCAAGGAATGTTATTTAGGGCATTACATAAAACTGGCGTGATAAACAGCCACCCTCCAAACCTGTGTAATGACCATTCAATGGAGGAAAGTAAATCAACAGGCTCGTTGGCGATAAACATGCTATGAAAGGCGCAATTTAAACACATGATACTGAGTACAACGACCCAACCCAATAGCATGAGTTGATAATCTTTTAGGTGGCTAACGTTATTTTTTAAGAATGTCGTCACTTTAATTTTGCCTACGTTAGGAGTTTATTAGTTATGCTAGCTATTGTGTAAGTGTCTGCTTACTTTCTCTATTCTTTCAGCGATAAATAAAATTGAATGACCAGAAATTATGCGCTAGAAGCGGTACAAGTTAAAGGGCAATTATTACGAACTTGAGAAATAAGCTGACAAGAATAGGAATTCTGTGCTTCTAGACCACATTATGCCGGAAAAGTTCTTAATCGTGAGTGCCAACGTAAGGCTTTCACCTTATTTATAAAGATAAAATCTGTCAGCTTTTTAATCGCATGGTGCTTTTAAAAGCTATTTATATCAGATACTTTAAGCGTTTTAACTATGGGGAAAATATACTCTTTATGATACATAGAAGACACGCTATGATGAGACAAACAGCTCAGATACAAAAATAAGAAAGCAAGGAAAACCGCACGTGTTAAATGAATTTTTATACCGGTTAGGCTGGGTGTTAAAAGGTTTTGAGTTGATCCTCGTGCTTTGGTTTTTGATTACACAGTTCCCAAGGCTTCAATGGTCAAAACTAGTTACGCGTCGTACTCATGATTTATCACTTGAACAGCAGGCGTTGCACTCGAGTTTCGTTACAACCACTCTTTATGCTTTCTATCACATTATTGCTTCAGAGCAGGGTATGTACTTTTTATCATTGATGATGGACCAAGTTGATCGAATCAAGTTGTTTTATTTCTCTACCATTATAATTCACTTCATCTTTATGCTGGTTTTATATTCATTCCACAAAATGTATGGATATGCTTTTTCTAAAGCGGCGAGAGTTTGTATTTATACGCGATTTGCTTACATGTGGCTGTTAATGATGGAGTTGGTGACTCGAGGCTATTTTGATTACCATGAAACGGGGTTTATCTATATATTTGGCGCTTGGGTGTGTAACTTGCTGGCGAGTGCAGCTTTAGCTGAATACCCAGTGAAAAGCATGTTAGCTTCTTTTAAAACGCGTGCTAAAACATTTTGAACTTAGCGCCATGTTTGGTAGCTGGTTAACTGGTTCGTGGCGCGTCTATAAAGCTAATATCGCCTACCTTATATTCTCACCTAAGGTCGGCTGTAGTGGTCATGTTTAAAAAAATAATAAGGGTTGAGATTGCGCTACCTTCACTGTCGACATATTGAAATTGACACGCATAATCAGCGACTAAGTTGCGCCGGTCAACAAATTACACTAGCACCCAAAGTGTATGATCTTTTGCTGTATTTTTGCCAAAACTCGCAAAGAGTGATTAGCAAAGACGAATTAATGGACCATGTTTGGGCGGGCAGTATTGTCACTGAAAATGCCATTAGTCGCACTTTAGTCAAAGTCAGAAAGGCGTTGGGAGATGATCCTAAAGCGCCTCAGTTTATTGTTACGGTGCCGCGTCGGGGCTATCGCTTAACACAACAGTTTGTGGCAAGTGATTCACCAAGGTACCAACAGGCTGAAAACAACAGTGAGTCATTGCGTCAGACTAGATTTAAACCGCGAGTATTGGGCTTCACCTTGGCGCTGTCAGTGCTGATCATTGTTGGTTTATTTTCAGTGATGCGTTCGGCCCCTAATGCGCCAAACTCTTTGTCTATAAAACCACTGACGCGTGACGTTGGTCAGGAGCTATTTCCAGCTATGTCACCGGATCTTACACGCATTGCTTACACTAAAATGAAGGCTGAAAGTCAATCAGAGATAGTAATTGAGCGTTTAGCACAGGGAGAGCGTATTACGCTGAGTAAACCGGGGTTTAGTTTATCTCGCTTGGCTTGGGCAAGCGACAATCAACACGTTGCCTTTTTAGCTAAATCGGAGCAAGAATGCGGTATATACTTCACATCTCTTGCACAAATTGAGGATATACAAACGTGGCGTCAGGTAGCTACTTGTGGGCGCAAAAGCACCCCTCATATCGTTTTTTCGCCACGCGAGCACACATTGTTTTTCAACGATAGAACCGTGGCCACGCATGGCTATCAAATCTTTAAGTTAGATCTCACAACTGGCACCAAGGAAATTTTGAATCAGCCCATCACAGCTGGCAAAGGTAATTATGCGTTTGATATTTCGCCAAGTGGTGACACTTTGCTGATGCTCAATAGCGAGTTTTCGCCAGTCACGGCTTTGTACACGCTGTCTCTGGATGGTGCCAAACTAATTAAAACGGGACAGCTCGATTATTTGATGCGTTCGGCTGTGTTTAGCCATGATGGTGAAAGTATTGTGCACCCCTCTCCACATCCTGCCTATGAACTTTGGCAAAGCTCCTTGGCTGGGAGGAAGCTATCAATCGTTGCGAGTAATACCTCTCGCGTAAAGCATATGCAGCGAGTGAACAATGGGCAGGATTTTGTATTTGTGTCGTACTTGCTTAATCGAGATCTTGTTTATCAAGGCCTTGATGGAGAAAACAAATCACTGACTTCGACGGTAGAAGAAAATAATTCTTCGGTGATGGACTATTTACCCGCGCTTGCCAACCACGAGGAGCATTATGCTTTTGTATCAAAGCGCTCAACGGGTGCAAAAGTTTACTTGGTCAAAGAAACTGCGCAGGGTCACAGCCAAGCAATTGCTATTTCTTCGTTTGATCACCACGTTAAGTTGTATCATTTGGCATTTTCACCAGATGATACTCAATTGTTAGTTTTAGCTGACAATCAATTGTTTGTTATTGATATCAATACACATAATATGACCCAGTTGCCATTGAACAATCAATCTATTCAGGCCGTGAGCTGGCATTCACAGAGTAAATTATTATTTAGCTCATTGAACAATAATCGTTGGCATATCAAGTTGTATGATCTTTTATCACAAGAAGTGACTGACGTTGCGCAAGATTATGTGGGTGGTGTGTATTTGCCCAAGTTTGGTTATTACGCTTTGATAGAGCAGCAAACAGGTGCCGTCTTTTTAGTGTCTGACAAAGGCGAACGACTAAAAGCATTGCCAATAAGTTGCTCGCCAGCCTTGAGTGAAAGACAACTCAATGGGCATATATTTGAAGAGACCACACTGTTATGTCCCAGTGGCGATGGAACAAAGCTACACGCATTAGCACTACCTGATGGTGTGCCATCAAGCCCTGATTGGATAGTGCAACCGGAGTCACTTGATTTTAGTATCAATCAGCGTGGTATGTTGATGACCAAAATGACCCAAGCCATTGCCGATGTGATGATCACAATGTCTGAAAAATAACACCGCAAAATCATATAACTCTTTGTAACTTATCGTTATAAAAGTTGTGACCAGTAATTGGTCACAACTTCTTCCAAACAAATCATCGTTAAATCACGCTTGTTTCCTTACTTTTTATCTGTGCACCAACATGCTCTAACCAATTCAATTTGGCAGGAGGATGTATGGATAGGCCAATTTCAAAAAAAACCAATGCAGTGCCTTATTTTAAGTTGGCTGGCGTTGCCGTAGCAGCACTGGGCTTATATGGCGCAATAACGTTAGCGGGCAATGGACCAATGCAGGGGAAAACGTACAACGTAGCTGCAAGTTCTATTTCCGTGAGCACGGCTCAACAAGCCTCTTTTACGGAGTACCTTCCCTTGCGAGGCATCGTTGAGCCACAAGACACTATTTTTATTGACGCAATAGATGGTGGCCGGGTGGAGCAGGTGTTTGTACAAGAAGGTGCTTTGGTTGAGCAGGGCCAAGCACTACTCAAATTAAGTAATACCAATTTGCAGCTTAATGTACTTGCGCGTGAAGCGGAGGTATCGGAGCAGATCAACAACATGCGCAACACTCGCTTGGCGCTTGAGCAAAATCAGCTCAAGCTCAAACGTGATGTCATTGAGCTAGATTACGAAGTCTTAAAACTTGAAAAGGAGTTTGCGCGTAATAAACGCTTGGCTGAGCAAGCTTTGCTATCACAGCAAGCCTTTGAGCAAACCCAAGACGAACTGCAATATCAAATCAAGTACCGAGAAACGGTCAAAGAAAGCCAACAAAAAGAAGCGCTGTTGCAGACTCAGCAATTAGCGCAGTTGTCGCAAAGTATTAAAACACTGGAAGCTAACTTGGCCATTTCAAGGGCAAGTTTAGACAAGCTCGTGATCAAAGCGCCAAGAGCTGGGCAATTAACTTTTTTGGATGCCAAAGTCGGCGAATCCAAAAGTAATGGTCAGCGCTTAGGGCAAGTAGATCTAATTGAAAAATACAAAGTTTCAGCGCTGGTGGATGAATTTTATGTCAGCCGTGTCAACAAAGCGCAGAAAGCCACCTTCTTATTGGGTCAAGATGACATTGCCCTGTCAGTGGCCAAGATTTACCCAGGTATTGAGCAAGGGACTTTTAAAATCGACTTCAACATTGACGACGCAAATGTCATGTCGCAACTGCGTTTGGGACAAAGTTTGCAGCTCAAATTTAACCTTTCAGACAGTGAAACAAAGTTACAAGTCGCCAATGGTGGATTTATGCAATACACCGCGGGTAACTGGGTGTTTGTGTTATCAGAAGATGGCCAGCGCGCCACAAAGCGGTTGATCAGCACAGGCAGAAAAAACCCTCAGAGCATTGAAGTTCTATCAGGTTTAAATGCACAAGAGCGGGTGATCACCTCGTCATATGCCAGCTTTGCAGATGCAGAGCACCTTGCAATCGTTAATCAAAATTAAAAAGGTAACATCATGATCAAATTAACTAATATTTCTCGCTCGTTTATTGGAGAGCAGGTCGAAACGGTCGCTATAAACGGCATGAGTGTGGGCATTGAACAAGGTGAGTTTGTGTCAATTTTAGGCCCGTCTGGGTGCGGAAAGTCAACCTTGCTGAATGTACTGGGTATGTTGGATAACATCGACGAAGGTGAATTCACGTTCATGGATATACAGGTAGAGCAGCTTAGAGAAGCGAAAAAAGCATATTTAAGAAAACAATATATTGGTTTTATCTTCCAAAGCTTTAACTTGTTAGATGAGCTGACGGTTGAACAAAATATTGAGCTACCACTGATTTACCACAAGGTTGGTAAACAAGAACGCAAAGCACGTGTTGAAGAGGTCATGCGTCGAGTCGATATTTTACATCGTCGCGATCATTTACCTGCAAAACTATCAGGCGGACAGCAACAACGTGTCGCCATCGCGAGGGCCATTGTAAGCAAGCCTAAGCTGATTTTAGCCGACGAACCAACGGGTAACTTAGATTCTAATAATTCGTCACAAGTGATGCAGTTGCTTCGCCAGCTTAACCAAGAAGACGGTACCACTATTTTAATGGTGACCCATGCCCCTGAGCATGTACGCTTTGGCACACGAGTAATTGAATTGCTTGATGGTAAAGTACAAAAAGATTGCTTGGTTGAGCACGCATATAACACGTCAACTAAGGAGCGCTTGCATGCTTAAACTCTTTATTTTGGTGGCTTTTCGTAACTTTTATCGTGACAAGTTGACGAGTGTTATTCAACTGTTTGGTTTGGTGATAGGGATTGCTTGCTATGTACTGATAGGACAATATGTTGCCCACCAATACAGCTACAACACGCAGTTTACAGATGCCGAAAGTATTTATCGCATTAACTTATTTCGTGATGACAATAAACCACAGGCGTTGACGCCAATTAGATTGGCAAGCGAGCTGGCGAGTAATTTCCAACAAATAGAAGATGTGACGCGCATTTCTTCATCCTCAGTATCAGTCAAGCAAAACGGTGGGGTTTACGCTGAGCAAGCCACATTTGTCGACAGTAACTTTTTTGCTTTTTTTGATTTTGAGTTACTCGAAGGGGATATTTATACCGCGCTCAATTCACCAAGTAGTGTGGTGCTACATCAAGCTTTGGCACAAAAATATTTTGGTCGAATGACGAACATTATCGGGCAGTCGCTAACAGTCAACGGTGAACAGTATTTGGTGACAGGTGTGATCAAAAAAAGTGTGACCCCACATACTCTGCCTGAAACATTGCTGCTGCCGCTCAAAAGCTATTTTACCTTGTTGCCCAATATTCAGTGGACGCAGTTATGGAACTTTAATGCCACCATTACCTTTGCCAAAATTGCTCAAAGTAAAGATGTCTCATTTTTAAATACCAGTGTGAGTCGCTTTTACGATGAGAGAGCAAAAGGGTTGACCTCTTATAAACGTTTTCGTGTGGAGTTTGAGCCGCTGCTCGATGTGTATTTAAACAATACAACCACTCGTTCACTGGTACCATCAGGGAGCAAGCTGATGGTCACCGCGTTTAGCGTTATTGCAGTACTCATTTTATTCTTAGCCTGTGTGAACTTTACCAATTTGGCAACGGCTGCGGCAATGCGCCGGGGTAAAGATGTGGGTGTGAGAAAAGCGATTGGCGCGAGCCGTCTGCAATTAATCGTGCAGTACTTATTCGAGTCTACTTTGCTTACTCTCGTGGCGACAGTATTGGCATTGTTGCTAATATCTGCCAGTTTGCCTTGGTTTAATCAGTTAATGAATGTTGATATTAAGCTGGTGCTTGGCAACCGAGAAGTGTTCGAACTCGTGATTATTTGCGCGCTGGTATCCGTGCTTGCTGGCGGTTATCCCGCATTCTTTTTAAGTAATCAACCTGCAGCACTTGTGTTGAAGGGGGTGGTCAACACTAGCCGCAGTAACGTGCTTTTTAGGCAATGTTTAATTGTATTGCAATTCTCTGTTGCCGCTTTTTTATTGGTGACGAGTCTTGTGGTGAATTGGCAAATGAACTATGTGCAAAATATGCCACAAGGCTATGACAAATCTGGTGTCTTGGTGGTCAACGGTGGCGCTCAGTTATATAACGCATTTAAGGTTCAAGCCATGCAAATGGCCGAGGTTGAAGACGTCACCATGTCTCATACCGTGCCGACAAAAGCAACTCGTACATCGCATATGGTCAGAAAACTCGGTGAGATAGACAATGAAATTTGGGTGGGAAATAACCCGGTTAGCTACGACTACTTTAAGGTTTTTGGTATTGAGCTACTTGCAGGTCGCGGCTTTTCAAAAGCTTACGTAAACGATGCGTATAAAGAAGATAAACAGAATCTAGGGAACAGTACTGGTAAATTGGTGATCAACCAAACGTTAGCGAATACGCTTGGTTGGAGTGCCGAGCAAGCAATTGGCAAGAGTTTAATACTCGGTGCCAGTAATGAAGGATTGCATACTCATCAAATTATTGGTGTTACGCAGGATACCCACTATATCAACGCTAAAAACCAAGTGCCACCGATGCTTTATGTGCTTTCTGAGCAGCCTCAAGATCTATCATTACGTTGGTTGTCTATCCGCTTGACTGATAATGCCAGTTTAGACACAGTCAAAAGTCTTGAGCGTATTTGGTTAAGCTTGGATAACAATGTGGCGTTCAAGTATGACTGGTTGAGTGACCTATTTTCGGCTTCTTATCGCAATGAAATATTGCAAACTAAGCTGCTGAATGTATTTACCATATTGGCATTTATGGTGACAAGTATAGGGCTATTGGGCTTAGCTGCATTTACGACACAACGCAAGACCAAAGAAATAGCCATACGTAAAGTGTTGGGTGCGTCTAACCGACAGCTATGTGTCATGTTACTGAGCCCATTTACGGTATTGATTGTATTGGCCAACATACTGGCACTGCCAATCGCTTTTTGGCAAATAAACGATTGGCTCAACAACTTCATTTATCGAATGGAACTGCCAATCAGCGCATTTGCTTTGAGTTTGCTCCTAAGCCTCGCGATCGCCTACATCACGATTTTGGTTATCGCACTAAAAGCGGTGCATGCAAGGCCTGTGTTTGCACTGGCCAGCGAATAAAAGCGTGATAGGAAAAGGGGGATATTATATCCCCTTTTCAATTTGAAAGAGCGGTTCAGCTTTTCTCTTTGTTGAACTCTGAGTTTAGGTAACGTGTCAAAACGCCATATAAGTTATTCATATCGATTGGCTTGCCAATATGCGCCACAAACCCTTGTTGTAAATAGCGCGTGACGTCTGCTGACATGACATTGGCTGTCAGTGCAATGATAGGCATGTCTTTACTTATTTTACTTATTTCTCGTTGAGCTTCTACGCCGTCCATTTCTGGCATTTGGATATCCATCAGGATTAGATCAAAGTCCTCTTGTTTGACCGCTTCTACCGCGAGTTTGCCATTGTCTACCAATGTTAAATCTGCTTGGGTGTCTTTGAGCATTGATTTAATCAGCACCTGATTAATTGGGTTATCCTCTGCCACGAGTATTTTTTTACCGAACAGATCAGGTGCAATAACGGCTTTATGTACTTGAGTAGTGATGTTTTTATCTGATTTTTCCAACGGCAAAACAACGTCTATGGTTGTGCCATGGCCTAATTGGCTATCTAAGTGAATGGTGCCACCCATTAGTTTGACAAGACTGATGGTGATAGACATGCCTAAACCCGTGCCGCCAAACTTGCGTGTCGTTGAACTATCGGCTTGTTCAAAGCGCTCAAAAATCCGCGCCTGCGCAGTCTCGCTCATGCCGATACCTGAATCTTTAACACGAATACTGACGGCTTGCTTGCCTTGGTACTTTATACAGCCTAGCGTTATTTCAACATGCCCCTGCTCAGTAAACTTAACAGCATTTGAGACCAAGTTGAGCAGTATTTGTTTGACTCGGACAATATCGCCAAGCCAACCATCGGTAAAGCTCGGATCAACAACACGAAGTAAGTCAATTCCTTTGTTACTCACCAAGGCATCGACGTCAAATTGAACTGATTTTACCACCTCAGAAAATAAAAAAGGTTGTTGTTCTAATTCCAATTTGTTGTTTTCGATTTTTGAGTAATCCAGTATATCGTTAATGAGCGTGAGCAAAGAATTGGCCGAAGATGACGCATTGGAAAGTATTGTTTTTAGGTCATCCGTCAACGGCGTGTTTTGTAATAGCTGCAGACCACCTAGTATGGCATTCATTGGCGTACGGATCTCGTGACTCATGTTGGCCAAAAACTCACTTTTGGCCCGACTGGCGTCATCTGCGGCTAGCTTGGCCCGTTCTAACTCACTGATAGAATTAACTTTATCGGTGATGTCATAGTTAACCCCAATGACTTTTAGTGCTTGACCATTGTCATCTCTAATCACTTCAGCGCTGGCTTTCATGGTTCTCACTTTGCCATCGGGATGATTCACCCTAAATTCAGGGTCATAAACGCCTTTGCCTTCGACGGCATCGAATAGTAGCGCTTTAGCGTGTTCAATATCATCTGGATGTACGCTGTTTTCCCATGCTTCATAGGCACCGGAAAAATCGGCTTTAGCGATACCATAGAGCGTGTACATCCAATCATCCCATATCAGTTCATTGGTACGCACATCCCATTCCCACACGCCAATGCCAGCAGAATCATTGGCTAGTTGCATTCTGAATGCGCTGAGTTCAGCTTCGTCCTTTGTATCTTGCAGCTGTTTTTCAATCCGCTGTTGAGCGGATATATCTTGAATAACAGACCAGATGTATTCTGTACCATCGCTTTTAGCGATTTTTACGCCATGTAGCAAAACAGGGTAGGTATGTCCTTGCTTATGCACGTACTCTTTTTTATATGGGCCATAGCGACCGTCTTTAACTAGCAGCTCCAGTACCTGTTGTTCTTGTACTTCGTAGGTTTTAGGGGTGAGTTGCCAATAATCCATGTTATTAAGCTCATCAACTTCATAGCCTGTAAAGCGACTAAACTCATCGTTTACATATTCAAATACACCATCAGACAAACGATTAATGGCAATGCCGACCGGCGCTAAGTTGACGAACTGCTCAAACTTTTCTTTTTCTTCTAAGTAGGCTGATTGAAAGCGTTCTATATCCGAAACAGCATCTTCTAGTTGCGTTTGGGTTTCGCTCAGTTCACTAATGTCTCTACCAATAGCCAGAACAAGGTTTTGATTTGCCAGAGGCAGGGCGGTCAGTGAAACCAAACACGGAAATGTTGAGTTGTCAGAACGACTGTGGAGCCATTGAAATAATTGTGGTCCTTCAGTAAAGGTTTTTTCGATATATTCATTGGCCATCTCTTTAGATAGCCGACCACAGGGTTGATATTTTGGCGATATATCGGATGGATGTAGGTTTAAAAAATGGTCTGCGGTTCCGACGTCATGGAGCGTCACAGCTGCTTGATTGCACTCGATAAAGCGCTCAGTATCCAAATCAATGATCGATAGGGCATCTGCGGATACGTCAAATAGCTTTTTATACTTTGCTCGTTCTGCATTCGCCTGTGCCAGTTGGCTCTCTAGCTGGTTAACTCGTTCTTCCAGTAATGTGAGTTTTTCTTGCATAGGTCCGTCAAATATTTCAACTGAGTCTGCTAAGTATAGAGGGAACTTGCCTGTTGTTTATAGAGAAAAGTCATTTATTTGCTATAGCATCATATAAAAAGAAAGGCTAAGCGAGCGTGTCGTGTGTAAGTTTGATTTGATGGGTAAACAGTAGAATAGTCGCTAGCTAGGCGTTCACTATTCTACTTACAAGCTGTTAATCGTTAAAACACACCATTGTCGTTGCGAATCGTCCCGCCGCTTATGAGTGAATAAAAACGCATAAAGCCGTCTAGTGCTTGAACTGAGTCCCAGTGTTCGACGATACGGCCGTCTTCAATTCGCCACGTATCAATGATATTCATGCCTTTTTGGTCGTTGCCTCTATCATCTTTGTACAAAGTAGCGTGAGAGTGAAAGGTTACAAAATCGCCATCGACCAGAATACGCTTAACGTCATAAGAATACTCGGGGTAATCCTCTACAAAGTTTTTCAAAAAACTCACTAATCCGGTCATTTTATCTGGTAGGTTGCGGTTGTGTTGCTTGTACGCGCTATTGTCGTATCTAGTCAATACATACTCAAAATAGTGGTCATTCATCAGACTCTGTACAAAGTCTTTGATAATAAGTGCATTGTCTAGCTCTTGCTCTGTCCAATTTGATTTCTGCAGTGATTTAAAATCAATGCTTGGTTTATCAGTACCTTGCGCGAGTGTACTCATACTAATTAAAGCAAACAAACAAAAGGTGATGGCTTTAAACATAAATATTTCCTAGAATCTAAAAGTGGTTACCAAGTGAAACTATAGTAATTATTAGTAACTACCTTTGCAATTAGGCACATTAACCAGCCCTAGTTACTAATAGGTAACCACCTCGTTATATATTTATATGTTTTACATAGGGTTAAGGTGAAATAATGACAGCAAAAAGCAATCAAGAAAGGCGTAAATTTAATAATGATGACACATGTCCAATCCGCAACGTGGTGGCGCAAATTGGGGATAAATGGTCAATGCTGATTTTATTTGCTTTGGTCGATGGCGCGGATCGTTTTAACTCCTTAAAGTCGCGAATTTTGGGGATCTCACAACGTATGCTCACGCAAACGCTACGTGACCTAGAACGAGAAGGCTATGTAAAAAGAACGGTGTTCCCTGAAGTGCCAGCGCGAGTTGAATATGAACTCACAGCAATGGGTAAAGGCATAGTCAAACCTTTATATCAACTGGTTAGTTGGGCGGATGAGCATCATGATGCCATTAATAAAGCGCGAAAATCGTATGATAAAAAAGCACACTCGTAAGTAAAAAGCATAATTGAAATGCGCCTGACGATGATGTGCTTTTAAGAGGGCAACATACCGCGCTAACTTTGAAAAGGGATTGGAATTTTATCTACGGTGATGGTGTTGTTTTCGCCAATGATTACCGCATGATTTCGTTCGACCTTAACCCAGCCAAGAGAGGTGTCACTCAGTGGTTCGGAGCTGATAATAATATCGCCATGTGGATCGTGGCTGATCTGAATATCGTCATTTGGTTGATCATAGCTAAACGTGCCTTGTGTATAAAATAACGATGCAGGTTGGCTATTGGCGTCCGTTGCAAAACGTGTGGCGATGGTATTGATGCCATCGCTAACAGCGAAATTGATGAACGCATTGGTATTGGCATCATTGTCCACTCTAAACTTAATAATGCGCTTGATGGTTTTATAGAGCCCTTGTTTTAATTCTTTTGCCGATAATTCCTCTGCAAACTCAATGGTATCCATAAACAAAGCAAACGCATATTCAGAATCGGTATTGCCTTTTATCAGGTTAAAAGCTCTATCAGATAAACTATTTAAAATATCACGCTTAAATTTAGGGAATTGGTCTAGTCGACCATTATGCATGAACATGTAACGGCCTGAAGTAAATGGGTGACAATTACTTTGTGATACTGGCATGCCGACAGACGCATCACGAATATGCGCAAAAAAATGCTGGCTGCTTACCTTAGAGGTTAATTGGATCAGGTTTTGGTTGCTCCATGCAGGCTCGACGCTGACGATTCGAGCAGGTTCGGGGTCGTCATGTAATGGATACCAGCCAACCCCAAAACCATCACCATTGACCGGCATAGCCCGTTTTTTGGCAGTTTTACTTTGTACAATCAAAGAGTTTGCAGGTTCGATCACCAATTTGTTCATAGTGATTGCACTGCCTTTATAAATTATGAAGCGACACATATTTTTTACGTCCTTAACTTTGATTGGTTTTTACCTCTTAAGTTAACGGGTATAAGTTAAGAGGTAAGCAATGGGTCTTTTTAAAACGAAAAAATTAAACACTGAATAAAATAATAGAACGATTCGAAGGTCTTCACTTTTAATTGCTAGATCAAATTCTGGTGATGCTGAATTTTCAAAATGAAGCCGATAACTGTTTCGCTTTAAGCTTTATTGCTTAAGTGAATTTAACGTTTTCTATTAACCATTTTACAAAGTTCTCGATAGCATCACTTGCTAGGCTGTTGGAGCGAAAGTGAACATGGTAATGCCCCCAAGGTAATTCATAGCTGAACTGGGGTAACGCTTTCAGTAGCTCTAGTTTGATAAGATCGTCCACCATGAATCCACAAGTTAAAGCAATGCCTTTTCCTCCTAATGCTGCTCTAACGGCAAGCATAGCAAGCTCAAATGTATGTATGTGTAAATTCACCGGTTTGCGAATTTGGTGCTGCTGCATCCATAAGTTCCAATCTTCAGACTTTTCTGAAGAGTACAAAGGTAAATTTAGTAAAGACTCTGGATTGGTAATGTCTATGCTATTGATTAATTCAGGCGTACCGACCGGAAACCAGTATTCATGCCTCAATTTTTGCGTGACAAAACCCTCTGGCGTGGGCCAAGTACCGATGATGATATCGTAGTCACTGGCGTTAAAATTAGCGGCATAAGACTCCATTCCTAAGATTAATTCAAGGTTGGGATATTGATTGGCAAAGTCCGCAAGTCTTGGCGAAAGCCAATCTGCCGCAATAGAGGTTTGCGCCATCACTTTTAAGGTTAGATTGTCAGAGCTAAGCAAATGACTGGTTATTGAGCTAAGTCGTTGAAAGCTGTCTGACACCACAGCTAAAAGCATATCGCCTTCTTGGGTCAAAGTTGTACGTTTTTTTTCTCGGTTCAGTAAAGGTTTACCAAAGAAGTCTTCCAGCTGTTTGATTTGATGGCTCACTGCACTTTGGGTAATACACAGTTCTTCCGCTGCACGACTGAAGCTTTTGTGTCTTGCGGTGACTTCAAAAACTTTCAAGGGTTTCAGTGGGGGCAGTTTATGGCTCATTCAAGTATTAATTTTTATAATTATGTGATGACTTTATATCACTATTTATAATGAATCGGCTAGTTTAGAGTCAATGTTAATTAATGACTGTTTAAGCGATTGCTTTAAATTTACTTTATTTGAGGAATGCAAATGATTGAGACTCCACGCTTGCGATTACATGAATGCCAGATAGAAGCTGCTAGTTTTATTTTTGAATTGTTTAATCAACCAGAATGTATTGAATTTATTGGTGATAAAGGGCTCACAGACATAGCACTTGCAGAGCAATACATCAGAGAAAACTTGCAAGCCAGCTACCAAACTCATGGTTATGGCTTGTATGTAATGGAATTGAAATCCAGCGGTGAAAAGATTGGTTTGTGTGGTTTAGTCAAGCGAGATTATCTAGGCAATCCTGATTTAGGATTTGCTTTGTTAAGTCAGTATGGAGGAAAAGGCTTTGCACTGGAAGCGTCTAAAGCTGTGCTCAATTTCTGTCGTCAACGCTTTCAAATAAATGAACTGTTAGCCATTACAAAGCCTCACAATCAGCGTTCTATTGAGTTGTTGACTAAGCTTTCATTCAAACCTATCTCACTGGATTCTACGCGAGAAGAGTTGTCGAAGGTTAGTACATTTCATTTAGATCTCGCTCAGAGTACTGTTTTTTAATTTAACAAAATTATAGGGAATTAAAATGAATATATTTAGCAAATTGTGTTGTGGACTGTTGCTGATCTGCAATACAGCTTTAATGGCCAGTGAGCAGAAGTTACCCGAGTATAATGTAATGAAAATGGACGAAGGTGAGTGGTCCGCCAAACTGAGTTTCTTTGCGAAGGGTCAGGTTCAACGTCAATACCAATGGCACGAGAGTAATTCTATGTTAGGTGAGCTTTGGTCTATTGGTAGCTTATACGGTGATTTGGATGGTGAAGCCTATAAAGGCGTAGCCACTTTGGGATATGACCCTAAGCAGCAACAATTTGTTGGCACTTGGATCGATTCCATGTCGCCTGAAATTTTGCAAATGCATGGTGACTTTGATTTTGAGACAAACACCTTAACCTTGTTTTATCAGACTACCGATCCATCGGGTCAAATTCAGAAAAGGAAAAACGTAATGGTTTATGAAACCCCATCGCATCGGGATTTCGTCATGTACGTTCTGAAAAATGATAAGTGGATTAAATCTATGCACATTGACTATCGAAAAGTGGTCAGTAAAGATAAATAAACGGAGCGAATTGCAATGATTAAAATACCTCACATAGTTGCCAAGTTAAGCTCAAAAATACTATTGCTTTTGGCCAGTATTTTGATGACCCCAATACAGGCGCAAACAGATGTAGAATTACTAAAAAAGCAGGTATGGGACGCAGAGTTGGCCTTTGCTAAAACTATGGCAGATCGTGATCATAAGGCTTTTATTGCGTTTGTTGCTGAAGATGCGGTGTTTATGGGTGGGGGCAGCAAGGTGAATCGTGGTAAACAGATGGTAGCAAGCAGTTGGGCACCTCTATTTGAAAACGCGAAAGCACCATTTGCTTGGAAGCCCGAGCGAGTCGAAGTGTTGGACAACGGCACACTGGCTTTAAGCACGGGGCCAGTCTGGGATGACAAGGGGCGTTTTCATACTTACACTTCAATTTGGCGTAGAGAGTCAGATAACAGCTGGAAAGTAATATTTGATAAAGGCGATCGTTACTGTCCACCAACAAAGAAAAAATGAATCACAAGTATTTAACTTGCCGGATTTTTTTAGCGGGAAAAATCCGGCAGTGGCTAGTTACCTAAAAAGCGTGAGCATTCAGTCTTCTTTCTTAAGCACGTAGATCTCGCCATCAAAACTACCTTGGATTGTTAAGCCTTGGCCTGCCAACTCTTTGAGGTAGTCAATATGATCTTGCGTAATGTGCTGACCGGGTACTAACAGTGGAATGCCCGGTGGATAGGGCGTGACTAACCCGGCACAAATGCGCTTGTTGGCTTTACCGATAGGCACTGACTCTCGCTCGCCATAGAACGCATCGCTTGGAATACACGCCAAATCTATGGCAGGTAAATTCTCAGGCAGGCGAGCGCGTCGCGTCGATTTAGACAACTTCACTTTACCGCTGTCGAGTTTCTTTAACGCATTGTATAAACGAATGATCTTCGAGCGCGTGCCGCCTAGTGTGAGTAACACTAAGATGGTGCTGTGGGTGTACTTTTCGATCTCTAACCCGATTTCGTCCAGTAGGAATTTATGTATATCTTTTAATGAATAGGGTAATTCGCTGATGTCGATAAGAATCTTGAGCGGATCATGACCCATATTATCGCCACTAAAGTGTGGAAATATCTCCATAAAGTCTTGTTTAGAGAGCACTTTAATATGCTTGAGCGAGGCCATTTGTTGCTTAAATTCATCTACATGGTTCAGTAAAGCATTCAGTAACTTATAGCCTTCCATCTCCAATTGCTTTTGGCATACATCGAGTGATGCGATTAGCTGATACTTTGGTGATGTGCTGGCATAGATGCTGTAAATCTCTCGGAAAAAGTCGGCATCGAAATCAGGGTCGTTAATATGAATGTAAGACGCTTGGGAAAATGCTGACACCACTTTGTGCGCCGAATGGGTGACATAGTCAGCCCCTGCTTGAATGGCAGAATAATAGCGTAAACTAGGGTGAAACAGCGAGTAGGCAAACCACGCTTCGTCAATAAACACCTTGATGCCATGCTGGTGGGCAAAATCAACCACTTGCTTCAAATCGCTCAACAGGCCATCGTAGGTACACCCTGTGAGTACCAATAACTTCGCATCGGTATTTTGCTCAATTGCCTGTTTGATGTCAGCAAGGGATGGCGGCGCGAAAATACCGTATTTCGGATTTAAAATACTTGATAAATAAATGGGAAAGCTAGCAGACTGCAAAATACCGTAGTGCACAGATTTATGGCAGTTGCGGTCAATGATCACCTTATCGCCTTTGCGAAGTAAGGTCTGCAAAATGATTTTATTTGAGGTGGACGAGCCATTGGTAACAAAATAGGTGCGCTTCACTTCAAATGTTGCGGCAGCCGATTCTTGCGCGCGGCCAATGGTGTTGGTGCTGTCAGACAATGAGCCCAATGAATCTACCGATACCGACAAGTCACCCACAAAAACATTGCGACCATAAAATTGATAAAAATCTTTGATATATGGCGAGTTTCTAAAGCTAGAGCCGCCGCTATGGCCCGGGGTATGCCATGAGTCATTCGCTTCGCCCACATAACTACGGTACGCCGTCCAAAATGGGGTTTCTGAGCGGTCGTCAAAGTCGTTGATCATATAACCTAAAATCGCTTCAGGGTCTGAGATCACTTCATCTTTAAAAAAGAAAGACTCGATTTCTTCGGATTCGTTGACTATCTCAAGTCCCTTGGTGTCGTCGCCGATAACGTACACGGGTAATTCAAGACGAATGCTTTTCAATTGATCGATAAAACGGCTATACGTTTGCTCACCGCTTTTGTTGTGTACGTCCCAGCTTAGTACCACCGCCTGAATATCACCATCTTCCGTAACATGTTCCAAGGCCTTAGGAAGGCTGAGACATTCGATAATATCGATATGCACATCTTCTCGCTCAAAGTTAGGGATCGTTTTTGACAAATTGGTTGCAAGCGCTTGTAAAACCGTTGGTTCTTGTTCAATTAATAAGATACGAAGGATAGGTAACATAGGTATGTTCGCATTAAAATTATTAGACTTTCAGTAGCATAAACAAAGTGTTGAGCGTTGTGAAATGAATAGTTTGAAAATGTTTTATTCATTGTACTTTTAGCAGGATGGCGCTGCTGTTTTTTTGGTTTTGACGAACCAGTTTATGGGGCAGTTATAACGCCTATGTTAAAAGGCAAAATTTGGTTGGCTATAATTTGAAGCGGAGCGAAACCAGCTTACTGAATTTTGTCCGATTTTAAACAGTTTGTATGGACTACTAATCTTCCGAATGTTCATCGATTAGTTTCTCTATTTTTTCAAGTAAATCTTCGTTTATTTTGCTCTTGTTACTGGATACTAAGTTTGAATAAAACTCATAAACATCTTCATCACTAAAAATCCAACAAACTTGATTATTATCCAAACATATTTCAATTAAGTGATTTACCTGAGTAACACTGAACTCACCAAACTTTGATAAGCGACCGATTGCATTGTGTGTTGATACAAAGTTATTACTGTTCGCTAAAGCTTTTATCTCTATTTCTTTTTCAAGCTCACTAGCGAGTTTAATATCAGGGTAGTGTAACTTAAAAAATTGGGACAAACGGCGGTAAAATGTTATATCTGACTCTTGCTCTTTTTGCCACTCATTGACTAGGAAGTCTTTTGGCTGATCTTCGTTCAAAACCGAATAGTAGTCCCTATCATCAGCAACAAAATGTAGCTCTTCTTTTATGGGAACTTCATAAAGAAGTGCTTCCCAGTTTATGGCATCACCTAAAGAACCATTTTTACCTGGAGGATTGCCAACATCCAACCTTAATTTTGCAGATTTGAGAATTTCTTTAGAAGTTTTTATGTATTTTGATGCTTCAAATAACTCTTTAATTTTTTCATCAGCTTTAAATTGGCGTTTCAGCGCATCCTCAGTCGTTTTTTTCAACAAATTTGAATGTGCTTTGGCATAAGCCAGGGCAAGAGCATGAAAAATCACTTGCTATTCAATACCTTTTCTAGATAGCTCTCGTTTCTAGCTGCTTTTAGCTGTTTAGCGCGTACACCTTTGTTAAAGGATGTCTCTTTCTTTAATAAATTCAATGCAATATGCCTTACTCCAGCAAACACTTCTGCTGCTCCGTCGCGGCGTATACGGCAACCATCTTCATTCATTGCCACATCCAAACACCAATGAAGACTGTTCTCAATATGCCAATGCGCTCGTGTGGCTTCCGCTAGTCTTTGCGCACTCAAGTTCGCTGAGCTTATGTAATATCGATAGGTTAATTCACCTTGCTGTTGGTTATCCGATTTACGGTAAGACACTATCACGCCTACACTTTGTAAATTGGGCCAGCTAGCACTTGCGGGAATTTGAGCCATATCATGGCAGACAACAGCCGCTCTGAATTCTTCTCGACCTCGTTGATAATCTACTTCACTTAATAAGCTATCAGTCGCTATCTGGCGTGATATTTCTGGTTGCAAGAGTTGTTTCACTTGTTCAAATAAGTTGCCCTGATTGGCTTTGAGAGCCAGCAAGTAATCTGCTTCTTTTTCTACAATTTGCTTTGCAATTTCCTTTTGGCAGCCCATCGCATCAATCGTCACTAAGCAACCTTTTAGCTCTAGTAACTGTAGCAACTCTGGGATTGCGGTGATTTCATTGGACTTCGAGTCGGTCTTGCATTGACCTAACGTCACGCCATTTTCACAGGCAAACGCACTGACAATGTGGATCGCATCTTTTCTATCTGGCTGTTTAAATGAACCTTTTAGCCTTTTTCCATCAATGGCAACCACACTGCCGTCTGTGAGTTCACTACAGCTTTGCATCCATTGAGAGAAACAGGCTTGAAACTGGGTCATATCAATACGACTTATAACTCTTGCAATCGTGTCGTGCCGCGGCACGCCGTTAGCTAACGCTATAAACTTACGTAACCAAGTTAGTTTGTCATGGGCAAACTCTTCAATTTCCTCCCAACCTTGGCAACCTGCGATTACGGCGCTGATTGTTAGAAACAGAATATCAAATAATGGATGTTGCACTTTACCTTGCTGGCGTGGGTCATCAATGGAAGAAAAGTGTTCGAACAACTTATTGGCTGACATAATTGTGCTGCTTAATCTGAAAAGCAGTATAAGATCATAAATTTATGTCAAGGTAAAGTTCATGATCTTGCCCTGGGCATAAGCTGATTGAAGTTCTTTTAATTCTTCATATTCAGGATAATCTTTACAAAACTGAGGAAATGCGCCTTTAATTTTATGCTCTTTAAGTTTTTTTATTGCGTCTTGTATTTTTACTTCACGATTTCTTAGAAACTCATCTTCTACTTGTTCAGTAAGCCAAAGCTTTATCTTTTTATTTTTTATTAAAACAGCTAGTTTATGAATTTCTTCAAGATCGTCATTGCTAAGATGAAAAAAAGATAAAAATACATTTGTATCAATAAAAAGGTTCTTCAACGTAAACTCTCCTGTTGAATGTAGCCCTAGCAGCTTAATAGATCCCAAAGTGGTGTGTTTAAACACACCAAAGTGTCCAATATTATTCTTACCATTTTGGGAACTAGGTTGTTTTTTATTTAAGCAATAGGTTTGAGATTAGCGTAAATTACTTGTATGGACAAAGTACCAAAGCACTGAGCGGGAATAATATATGACAATATTGAGAATATGATAAAAGTGACTGGTGCTTTAAAAGACGCTTTACAATCCGCTTGTCACCCCATCTCGGCACTTAACGGCCGAGCATTGGAATGTAACGTCACTAAGGTGTTAGCTTATGTCGGGTGGCGTGGCTTCGCCACTTAACCGACCTACACTCATGCATTTGTAGGTTGGATAAGCCGAAGGCGCCATCCAACAATCTGACGGGCCGAAATTAAGGGCCAATGGCAGAGTTATAGCAAAAATTGGATAACCACATTGTTGGTTATCACGCTTTGTAACAATTAACCTGTTTTCGTTGTATTGAAAGTGTTCTATTTTAACCAGTCATTAAAGATAGACGTTTAACGCTTTTCGTATCAGTGACCCATGAGCACGGGCCATTTTCTTGATGCGGTTATGAAGAGCACCGAATTCATTTATGATACAGGGAGTTGTAATGCTAATACTTCATATAATCGCCGGTTCATTTTTATTATTATTTGGGGTAGGTGCGTTAGCTTTTACTAAAGGCTCTACTAAACATAGATGGTCTGGAAACCTTTTCTTTTTCTCTATGCTACTCATGACGGGTAGTGCAGCAATGCTAAGTGATGGTTTAACGATGGCGTTGCTTACTTTTTATTATGGCGTGACTGCATGGGCCATTGTGTTAAGAAAAGAGAATTCGACAGGTATTTTTGACATACTTGCCATGCTACTGATTGTTTATATAAGCGCAGACTTGTTTTATTTCGTTTTTACCACAAGCGACATTCCATTGACCTTTAAGGCTATATTTACAATTCACGCAACTATCGCAGCGATGGCCGCGTTTTTAGATCTCAATATGATCATACGTGGTGGCTTGTCAGGAAAACATCGAGTCGCTCGACATGCATGGCGAACTTGCTATGCGCTATTAGGGGCGGTAATGTCTTTTTCGGCTAATACCTCCGACCGTTGGCCCGATTTTATTAATAGTAATGCGCTTATCTATTTAATGATAGGCATTCTTTTTTATTGGTTAATTAGGGTGTTATTCACTAACTGGTATATGCAAGTAAAGCAATCTATCGGGGATGGCATATTAGCAAAACGGCTTTTAGCTGCAAGGCAAATACCAGACAAGAGCGATTGCTAACTTCATTTATGAGGCGTTTGTGAAGAACGATTGTTTTTCGTTCTTCACAGGATATTTTTATTCCGTCTTCTCTTTAAACTCACACAAATCTTCAATCATGCATGAGCCACATTTAGGTTTGCGAGCAGTACAGACATAGAGGCCATGGAGAATAAGCCAGTGGTGAACGTCTACTTTAAATTCTTTGGGCACGACCTTTTCGAGTTTTTTCTCAACTTCAACCACATCTTTGCCCATGGCGAATTTGGTGCGGTTGGAAACGCGGAAAATGTGGGTGTCAACGGCGATGGTTGGCCAGCCAAAGTATAAGGAAAGTAGATAATTAAGCTCGTAATCCCCTGTTTAAATGTATGAGCATTGTCAACTTTTTAATAAAAATATACACTCAACCGCCTTAAAGATATAAACCGGATTCGCACACTATTTACTTGCTGTAATGGACTATTAGATATGAAACTTTCCAAATATATTATATTAATCACCACACTCCTTTTGGTAGCTTGTGGAGGTAGCTCGCCTTCGGATGAACCTAAAGTTACAACTAAAATAGACAAAATCAGCTTAAACTCTGAACTGATAAGGGGCCAAAGTACCAGCGCAATAATAGAGTGTGTTGATTGTTTGAAGGATGAAGCCATTTATAGCTGGAAAATTGATAATGTTGTAGTGAGTCAATCTAGTTCATTTACTCCTGATTTTGAGCATTTGGATAAGACGGCTGTGATCACGGTTCAAGTACCAAGTATTGATCAGGTGATGAGTGATGAAGTTTCCTATCAGGCTGAGATTATTTCACGTAAAACCAAAGTCGAATCGCTAGAACTTACAGGGAAACATACTCCAAACACGACAACCCTTGCGGATTTTACCTGTGATAATTGTTTGTCGGAAACAATATCAATGCAATGGTTTATAGGCGACCAGTTAGTTGCAACCGGCGCGTCGTTTACACCAGAATTAAATAACTTTGATAAACCAATCACTATAAAAGCAAAGGTGACTAGTATTGATAAAATTGTTAGTGAAACGGCTTCATTTGACTTTATCAAGCCGACTCCAATCAGTGGAAATATAGACCTATCAGATAAATATATTTTGATGTCTAACGGCGAGCTAATTTTTGATAGTACCAATGGAATACAGCCGGAAGATGGCAAGAGTGACTTCGTTAATGCTTATTATGGAAAACATGTATGGGGGACTGTTTTAGCTCAAGATACTAAAGGGAAATTTTTTAAATATGGTGACGGCAGAGAGTTTTATTCTCATGAAAAAGAAAGTAGCTTTGAAGATATAAAAGAAAAAATAAACAACGTGAAAAGTTACTGGTTAGATTTCTACGGTGAGCACGTTTTAACAGGTGATGGAAAAGTTATTACTTGGGATAACACTCTCGATGATTCAGGTAATTTTGAATACAGTAAAGCCCAATTATCCCAAACAGAGCTTAACGATGTAAAACAAGTTCTGCATTCACTTTATGACTGTAGCAGCTCTGCAAATACTTCAGCAGTGCTGTACAACTCTGGACTTCTTGTTATCGACGGATTTTGGTGGGATAAAGAAGGCTCGCACCAACATAGTTATAAGCGAGTAGAAAAAACGGGTGTTAGTAAGATACAAGCTGTTAGCTATGCTGGTGGTGGAGGATACGATGCTGTAGCAATATTTGATGAACAAGATAATGTAGAAGTTTGGACGTGCAGTAATGAGCCGTTTTTTTCTACTCAAGAAAGTGGAGAATATGCTACAGGGTTTGGAGATTTACAAAATGTAGCCCGAATAATCAGTCCTTTAGATTCAAAAGCTATTCTTGCGATAAAAAAAGATGGTAGCTTTTCAATCAGAGGTTCTGGTTTAACCTACCGTGTTTCGAGTCTAAACACTGAGATTAAGGTAAAAGACTTACTTAAAATTAGTTGGATGTATGTTCTGTTGGATGTTGAAGGTAATATTCATTATTTAGATAGCTATTGGAGCGAATACTTACCTGAACAGTTCCCAGAGTTTTCTTTTGATAACATAGCATATAGTGTTCCTTCAGAGCATTCCAATGGCGTAGTTGTTAAAGACGATGGTTCGGCTTTACTTATTACACAAAACAATCCACAGACATTATCTTCTGTTAAAGATGTAAACCTAGTAGACAATTTTATGCTAATTACGGATAAAGAAGATAAGCTCATGACTTATTATGACCATGATAGCGAAAGAGAGTTAGATGCAGATTTCTTTTCAAATGGTATTAATCAAATAGAGGGCGTTTCAGAGGTCATAAATTTAGGAAACGGTTATATTATAAAAACAAATTTAGGTGAGTTTATTTTAGTTCAACCGAACGAAAGCTATCTCAGTTACTTCCATGACAAAATCAATCGGCCAATTGAAGCTATAGATTAATTATTTTTTAAATAAATTAACGCACTATAAAAAGAGAAGGCTAATCAGTCTTCTCTTTAAACTCACACAAGTCTTCAATAATACAGCTGCCACATTTTGGTTTGCGGGCGGTACAAACGTAGCGGCCATGCAGGATCAGCCAGTGGTGAACATCCACTTTAAACTCTTTGGGCACGACCTTTTCGAGCTTCTTTTCCACCGCTACCACGTCCTTGCCCATGGCGAACTTGGTGCGGTTTGAAACGCGGAAGATATGGGTGTCGACGGCTATGGTGGGCCAGCCAAAGGCTGTGTTAAGTACCACATTGGCGGTTTTACGGCCAACGCCGGGTAGGGCTTCAAGGGCTTCGCGGTTTTCGGGTACTTCGCTGTTGTGCTTTTCAACTAAAATTTGGCACATCTTGTAGACGTTATTGGCTTTAGAATTAAATAAACCAATGGTTTTGATGTAGTCGCGTAGGCCTTCGAGTCCGAGATCTAAAATACCTTGAGGGGTGTTGGCTACCGGGAATAATTTACGTGTGGCTTTGTTCACGCCTATGTCAGTGGCTTGCGCAGACAGTGTTACTGCAACCAGCAGTTCGAAAGGGGAGCTGTACTCCAGCTCCGTTTCAGGGTGTGGGTTGTCATCGCGCAGGCGTGTGAGTATTTCTATACGTTTGGCTTTATTCATACTGTTATTGTTTTTAGTTAAGCTAAGCTGGTGACACGTGCTCTGGGCGCTTTTTCTGTGTCTTCTACTAGTGCGGCATTGGCTTTAATACGCGCATCAATCATATTCTTCGCAGCGATAAGTAAGCCCATGCCTAAGAATGCACCCGGTGGTAATATTGCCACCAAGAATTGACTATCAAAGCTAAAAATTTCGATTCGCAGGCTGGCTGCCCAAGGGCCAAGCAGTAAATCAGCGCCATCAAATAGGGTACCTTGACCAATGAGTTCTCGCATCGAGCCCAGTAGCACAAGCACGACCGTAAAGCCCAAGCCCATAGTGATGCCATCCCAAGCGGATAATAGCGCATTATTCTTTGATGCGAAGGCTTCCGCACGGCCGATAATGGCACAGTTGGTCACGATCAAGGGGATAAAAATCCCAAGTGCCTGATACAGGCCAAAGGTATAGGCGTTCATCAACAGTTGGATCACGGTCACAAATGCCGCAATGATCATCACAAATACGGGGATACGAATATCTTTAGGCACCCACTGACGAACAAGCGATACGGTGACATTTGAACCCACGAGTACGAGTAACGTCGCGATCCCTAAACCAAGCGCGTTGGTGATGGTACTGGTTACGGCAAGTAATGGGCAAAGACCAAGTAGCTGAACAAGGGCTGGGTTGTTGGTCCACATGCCGTCTTTAAACAAGGTTTTCATGTCACTCATAGCGCATCTCCGTCACACTCATTGGTACGTGCAAATAAGGTATCAAAGTTCTCTTGGGCATATAGTGTGGCTTGTTTGACTGAGCCGACCACTGCGCGAGGGGTAATGGTTGCCCCGGTAAATTGGTCAAATTGGCCGCCATCTTTTTTTACCGCAAAATGGCTGGCGTTTTCCTGACTCACAGTTGTGCCATTAAATGTCAACATCCATTGGGATTTAGCAAGTTCAACTTTATCGCCTAGTCCCGGTGTTTCCTTATGGCGTGTAACGCGCACACCGGCAATGTGTCCGTCGGCTTTCACAGCGGTTAAAATATCAATATTACCGCTGTAGCCACGGGGTGTGATGTGGCGAAGTAGTAAAGCAGATGGCTTACCGTCTTTCATCGCGCGATAAATAACATGTGGTCCGTTGGGGCCAAGTTCCGGTGCATTACTGCTAATACAGTCTAAATAGAGCTTGTTGTCATATTCGCTCTGCGGTAAAACTTGAGAGAGTAACTGCATCAGGTTTTGTTTTTCATTGACGGCGATTTTATCGGCGGTCATGGAGTGGATCACAGCAACCCCCCCGGTACTTACCAGTGCAAATACAGCCAGCAAGGCACCATTTTTATACATAGACTGTGCAATCATTTCGCTGCTCCTTGCCCGTAAGTACGTGGCTGAGTGTAATGATCAATTAAAGGGACGGCCATATTCATTAATAAAACTGCAAAAGCTACCGCATCAGGATAACCGCCGTAGTTGCGAATAACATAGACCAACAAACCGATACATGCACCATAAATTAAACGGCCTTTATTGGTCGTGGAGGCTGATACCGGATCGGTGGCGATAAAAAATGCGCCCAGCATCGTTGCACCACTGAGCAGATGGAAAATACTACCCGCATGGCTGCCTGGTGCAACAATAAAACCGATAGCCGCACAAAATGCTAAGCTGCCTAACATTGCTACCGGGATGTGCCAATTGATCACTTTGCTTTTGATTAAATACAGGCCGCCTGCCAAAAATGCAAGGTTCACCCAAAGCCAGCCAATGCCAGCGTATTCGCCAAATTGTGCGCCATTCATGGCCTCTGATACTGTGAGGTTTTGTGACACGGCGGTTTTTACTTCATCCAACGGAGTAGCCATGGTCGTGCCATCAATAGATGCTGTTGCCAGTAAGATGTCTCTTCCGTTGTTGGTTACTTCAAAGAAAACCAACGACAGTTGATCGGCCATGCTCATAGGTTCAGCGATAAACTGGCTCACAGGTACCCAGTTCGTCATTTGCACTGGAAAAGAGATCAGTAATAAAACATAGGCCGCCATGGCTGGGTTAAAGAGGTTAAATCCTAAACCACCATATAGCTGTTTAACCATGCCGATAGCAAAAGCAGTACCGATAACAATGATCCACCAAGGTGCTAAAGGCGGAATACTAATGGCCAACAGCACGGCTGTTAGCCATGCACTGCCGTCACTGAGTGCGGGCCAAATAGGGCGGTTGCGCATTTTTAACATCAGGGCTTCGGTTAAGCTTGCAACCACTAAAGCTAAAAACAGTTGGACAATGACGCCAAATCCAAAAAAGTAAACTTGTGCAATAATGCCCGGAATACACGCAGCAATAACTGTCAGCATGAGTTTGCTAACACTTTTATGGCTGTGATTGTGGGGCGATGAGGCCATGGTTAATTTCATGACGGGTCATTTCCTTCTTGTTCTTTAGCTTGTTTTTTGGCTTTAGCTTTGGCTATTGCCGCTTTAATTGCAGCTTGTTTCTTTTGCTCTGGTGTAAGCTCACTTGGTGTTTTGGGCTCGCCCGTTTGCGATGTATCTGGCTCGCTTTGACCGTCTTGTTCAGAGTCTTGTTCAGCTTGTTTGGCTGCTTTTTTCGCTTTAGCACGCGCGATGGCGGCAGCTACTGCGGCCTTACGAGGGTCATCGCTCGTTTCAGTTTCTTGCTCTTCAACAGGCTCTGTTTGTTCTACGGCTTGCTCGGCTTGCTGAGCTGCTTTTTTCGCTTTTGCACGCGCGATCGCTGCTGCAACTGCCGCTTTGCGTGGGTCATCGCTGGTGTCGGCATCTTGCTCTGTGATTTGCTCAGGCTCATCTGCTACTTGCTCGGCTTGCTTAGCGGCTTTTTTCGCTTTAGCACGCGCGATGGCGGCAGCAACGGCTGCTTTACGAGGGTCATCGCTCGTTTCAGTATCTTGCGCTTCAACAGGCTCTGTTTGTTCTGACACTTGCTCGGCTTGCTGAGCTGCTTTTTTCGCTTTAGCACGCGCGATGGCGGCAGCAACTGCTGCTTTGCGTGGATCATCGCTTGTTTCAGTATCTTGCGCTTCCACAGGCTCTGTTTGTTCTGACACTTGCTCGGCTTGCTGAGCTGCTTTTTTCGCTTTAGCACGAGCAATTGCTGCTGCGACGGCCGCCTTACGTGGATCTTCGGCGCTATCGGCGTCTTGGTTTTTCGCTTGTTCAGACCCATCCGGTACGGACTCAGACTGACTCGCTGCTTTTTTCGCTTTAGCGCGAGCTATTGCGACTGCAACTGCGGCTTTTTTACTGTCTTGTGTGCCATCTGATGTAGCTGGCTGTTCGATATTACCCTCTGCTTGGGCTGCTTTTTTAGCTTTCGCTCTGGCAATGGCTTGCGCGACTGCATCTTTTTTATCGACAGCAGGATCATCACTCGTTTGTTTTTGCTCTTTATACTGGCGAGCTTGCTCTTTACGCTTTGCTCTTTCGAGTGCAACTTCGCTGTTATCTGGCTCTAAGCTGCCATCGGCGGCTTTTTTCGCTTTTGCACGTTCTATCGCCGCTTGCACTGCTGATTTATCGCCCTGCTTTTGTTTTACGCGGGCAAGGGCATCCGCCACCTTGGCTTTTTCTTCGTCAGGTTTGGCTGCGCGAGATGGGCTGCGTTTATGTTTGTTTTGACGCTCTTCTTGTTCTTTTTCAAGGCGCTCTTTACGCGCTTCAAAGCGTTCTTTGGCGCGTTCAGCTTTGATTTGATCGAGTTTTTGTTCACGGATCTGTGCTTTTGCAACGCGGTAATACTGCACCAGTGGAATTTCACTTGGGCAAACATAAGAACAAGCGCCGCATTCAATACAATCAAACAGGTTGTATTCTTCGAGCTTGTCAAACTCTTTGCTTTTGGCAAACCATTGTAATTGTTGGGGGAGTAGGGTTTGCGGACACGCGTCGGCACAAGCACTGCAACGGATACAGGCTTTTTCTTCTCCCGGCTCTGCCAGTTCTTGACTATCCGGTGCCAAAATACAGTTGGTGGTTTTCACCACGGGAATGCGCACGGTTGGCAGTGTAAAGCCCATCATCGGACCGCCCATTACCACGCGCTGTTCAGCAACGGGTGTAAAACCTTGGCTATCAAGTAGATGTTTAATCTCTGTGCCGATCAAAGCCCAGACATTTTGCTTCTGAGAAATGGTATTACCCGTTACGGTTACCACACGCTCAATCAGCGGCTTACCTTTTAAGATTGCTTCACTGATCGCAAACAGTGTTCCCACGTTTTGTACTAGCACGCCAATATCGGCTGGGATCCCTGCACTGGGCACTTCTTTTGATGTGAGTATACGAATAAGCTGTTTTTCACCGCCAGACGGATATTTGGTTGGTACCGAGCGCACGAGCAAGGCGTTATTGTGCGCACATGCTTGCTGCATGGCGGCTATCGCTTCAGGCTTATTATCCTCGATACCAATTAACACCAGCTTTGGTTGCAGCAATTGCTGCATAATTTCTATACCTTGCACAATCTCTTGTGCATGTTCACGCATTAGTAAATCATCGGCGGTAATATAGGGCTCGCACTCAACGCCGTTTACAACCAAGTATTCAATAGGTTGCTGGCTGTCTGCCTTGACATAAGTCGGGAAGCCAGCGCCGCCCATCCCAGCGATGCCCGCATTATGCAATATATCGACGAGTTGCTGGTGGCTCAATGTTGAGATGTCTTCAACGGGGCTAAGATCACACCATGTGTCATTGCCATCAGGCGTGATGATCACGCTTAGCTCTGGCAAAGCAGAAGGGTGTGCTGATGGCATTGGCTTGATCTCAATCACTTGCCCAGAAGTGGGTGCGTGAACGGGTAACGACCAGTTGCCACTGGGTTTGGTCAACGGCTGACCTTTCAGTACATGATCACCAATGTTGACTAATAATTGTCCATTGGCACCGATGTGCTGCTTCAACGGCAGAACGATTTTCTCTGGTAATGGTAAACGTGCAATGGGTAACTGATTAGACAAGAATTTTTGTTCAGGTGGGTGTATGCCGCCTGGAAACTGCCACAGGGTGCCTCGCTCAATTTGTTCGAGTAACGGATCCACTTAAACCTCTTAATCTATCTGTTTTACGGCGATGGCATCGAGCTGCCATTTCCAAGTTTGTTTTGTTTGTTCGACTGGTAACATGTCAATACAGTCTACAGGGCAAGGCTCTACACAAAGATCGCACCCTGTACACTCGGCTTCAATAACCGTATGCATTTGCCTTGTCGCACCCACAATGGCGTCGACAGGGCAGGCTTGAATACACTTGGTGCAACCAATGCACTCGTCTTCGCGAATATAAGCAACGGTTTTTATCGGTTCAGCTTGTTGCTCACCACCAATTGGCTTGGGATCGACGCCCATTAAATCAGCCAATTTCTTCATGGTGGCTTCGCCGCCTGGAGGACATTTGTTTATGTCATCCCCATTGGCGATTGCTTCCGCATAAGGGCGACAGCCAGGGTAGCCACATTGTCCGCATTGTGTTTGCGGTAAAATCGCGTCTACTTGCTCAACGATCGGGTCGCCTTCTACTTTATATTTAACTGCGGCATAGCCCAGTAGTAGACCAAAAATAAGCGCCAGTGAGCCCAGCGCTATCAAAGCATAAAAAACCGTCATGACTACAACTTCACCAATCCTGTAAAGCCCATAAAGGCAAGTGACATTAATCCTGCTGTGATCATTGCTATCGACGCCCCTTTAAATGGGGTAGGTACATCGGCAGCTGCCAAGCGTTCTCGCATCGCCGCAAACAAAACAATCACCAAAGAGAAGCCGACAGCAGCGCCAAAACCAAACACGGCTGAGCCGATAAAAGTGTGATCATTATTGATGTTGAGCAGTGCGACACCTAAAACGGCACAGTTAGTTGTGATAAGTGGTAAGAAGATCCCAAGCAAACGATAGAGTGTCGGGCTGGTTTTACGCACGACCATTTCGGTAAATTGAACCACAACGGCTATCACTAAAATGAAGCTCATGGTTCTTAAAAAAGTGAGATCTAGCGGCAGCAATATGTATTGATAAACTAAATAGCTGGCAACGGAAGCGAGGGTAAGTACAAATGTGGTCGCTAAAGACATACCTACAGCAGTATCGAGCTTTCCAGATACGCCCATAAATGGACATAGTCCCAAAAACTTTACCAATACAAAGTTGTTGACTAGCACCGTGCCAATAAGCAGCATGATATATTCGGTCATTACAGTCCTAAGGTGTTTGAGTAAGGTGCGCTAAATGACGGTAATTTTAACAAGTTTTCATCGTTAGGTCATAGTAAAAATCAAAACTACCGAAGCATACCTTTGCGTAATTGCTTAGATTTGTTGACACGCTTAAGTGATATTCGGAATTTTAGATAAGCAGGGGGCTTTTTCGATGCCCCCGTGTGCAAAATCTCAGAGTTAGATTTCTTTTGGTTTTTCGATGTAGTAGCCTTGAACACCATCTAAACATAAGGTTTCGACAATATGTTTTTCTTCTTGTGTTTCAACACCTTCTGCGAAAACGTTAACACCAATCCTATGCGCTAAATCAACCATCAGGCGCATAAAGTACTGATTGTTTTTATCTTCTTCTAAACCGCGAGTATAGCTGGCATCCATTTTAATAAAGTCAGGTTTTAAATCTCTAAAGAACTTAAACGAGGTGAGGCCCACACCAAATCGCTCTACGGTCACGCGTGCGCCAACACGGTGAACCATGTCGATAAAGCGCTTGCTGGCTTTAATATTTTGTTGTAAACCAAACTCACTCACTTCAAATACTAGTTTTGACGCAATATTGGCATCTTTTAATAAGCGACGTTCAAGCCAGATCACAAATTGATCGCTATGGGCGCTTGATGCCGTAACATTAATGCCAAAGTACTTTTCAGTAAAATTGCGGGTTTTAATGAGTTCAAGGGAGGTATCAATAATGAGCCTATCGATGTCGATAGCCATTTCTAACTTTTCTGCCATGGCTAAGAAAGAAGCGGTTGGCAGCATTTGATTTTCTTCGGTTTTAAAACGCGCTTGAATTTCTGCATAGGCTTTGGTGTTTTTGCCAACAGGCATAATATTTTGCATCATCAACGCGACGCGCTTCGAGCTGATCACTTCTGTGATCACTTTGCGCCAGTTCTGATTACCAAATCCAGCACCCACATTGTTGACTAGGTCTGATTCTCGTTGAATGTGCCAGGCATTCGCTTGTTTACTTTGCGCCATACTCATGGCGTTATCAACAACAGACAAAATTTCGCCTAGTGGTTTACCCGTTTCATAAGGGACAATACCGGTGTTGGCTACCGAGCTTAACTCTTGGTTTTGTTGGAACTGAGTAAAACGCGCTTGTAGCGTTTCACCAAAATGTTCGGCTTCTTTTGAAGGGACATTTGGCAAGATAACTGCAAAATCAGAACTGTTTAAACGAAAAGTCTGACTACCCGTATAAGTGCCACTGACATGCTTGATGATATCAGACACAGACTTAATATATTCGTCACCTTTTTGGTAACCACGGGTTTGGTTAATGATTTGCAATTCACTACAACGGATCATCGCAAGACTACCAAACGCTTTCTTTGTCGCTGCCTCCACATGATGCTCATAATATTCAACAAACATGTTTCTGTTACCCAAACCGGTGATGACATCCTTATAGGCTTCTTGTTTAATACTTTGTGCGGCGCTCTTAATATCGTGTTCTTTGCTTTTAAGGAAGTGAGCAAGGCGTTTAAAAGAAGGTGTGAGATCGGCACCCAAAGATTGCATTTCTTCAGTATCAAATTCACTGTCAATGTTATTGCTGGCTTGGTTGCGTGTAATGTAGACATCGACCGCATCAGCAACTGTGGTGCTTACGTTGCGGATCAACCTTTGATAAATCACGCGCATATAAAAAATGGGTATAAATGCAAGCAGGGCAGTAACAGCAAACGTCAATAACATGGCTTGTTGCAGGAGTTGCCCTTGGCTTTGTGCGTTTATAACAAACTCAATTTTGATGTCTTTGCTTTTATTAACGGCAAACTGTGGTCGTACAGCATTAACAAACGATTCTATAATTTGCGCAAGCAAGGGAAGGGGATCTGGCTCGCTAATATTCAGTATTGTTTCGCCACTAAAGTCTCTAACAATAAATGTAGAAAACACGTTGCCATCATTAAGGGCTGCCTGAATATGCTGAGGTGTCACTCCAGCCATGGTTTTATCTTCTATATAATGGGTAACCATTAACTGTGCACTTTGCTGGGCTTTGCTGATCGCAGAATCAAAGCTCGCTGCAAAAAATAGGATGCCTAAAAGTGAAAACACCAACCAAGAAAAAAATTGTAATAGTACAAGCTTTTTGAAACTAGCCATTATTCAGCCATCAATTTATCTGTGAATGAGGTAAGAAAGTTACCTTAAATCAAACTACTTTTGTTTGTATTCAAGCAGTTATAGGGTAGTGCAAAAGCGTGAGAAAGTCTATATCAATGTGATATTGGCTCCCCCTCCCCGACTCGAACGGGGGACCTGCGGATTAACAGTCCGTCGCTCTAACCAACTGAGCTAAGGGGGAGCAATAATAAGATGTGGTGTAATTTGGCTCCCCCTCCCCGACTCGAACGGGGGACCTGCGGATTAACAGTCCGTCGCTCTAACCAACTGAGCTAAGGGGGAACAATTACTAAAACGATTTGGCTCCCCCTCCCCGACTCGAACGGGGGACCTGCGGATTAACAGTCCGTCGCTCTAACCAACTGAGCTAAGGGGGAATCGTTTTCATCAAGAAACTTGGCTCCCCCTCCCCGACTCGAACGGGGGACCTGCGGATTAACAGTCCGTCGCTCTAACCAACTGAGCTAAGGGGGAAGCGTGTGTCTCTCAACGGGGCGAAATATTAATGACCCCATTGCAAGGTGTCAACAAATAAAACGTCATAAAATTAAAAAACTGTGTCATTCGCTGCTTTTATACTCGATTTGTTGAAATTTATTCCAAAAAGATTGGCTTTGACGGATGTTTATAGTGAATTTACATCTTGATGGAAATCTTCAATGGAACACAAAAAGTGTAATAAATGAGCGTTTAAGTTAAAAATTGGGCGAACTGTTATTTTTTCACGCTTTTCTTTTTGATCATTATGACGGTTATTTGATCCAGATAAAAAGATCGCCAGTCAAAAGGTTAATTTTCTTGCGCGTCATGGGAGTTGTAGGGCGGCTTCTGCTTATTTATTGCGATTTATTTGCATATATTTTCCACTTTTTTAATTTACCCTTTTAAAAACATATTGTTATACTTTTATTCTTATAAATGGAATAAAGCTGTTTCTAGCTTGGGACGAGGTATAGTCCCAGTAAAACCCTTTTTAAAAGGGTGATCCAGCCTTTGAATTTGTCAAGATCATCAATTAATTATTCCTACACAAGAAACGATCTATCTGCAGGCCCTTATTTTATTGGTGTTTCTCAACTTATCCACGGAATCTGTGGATAACATTGTTTATTAATATTTGAGAAGTGTGTCAAAGCTATGAAAATAGAGCCCTTCGAGCATTTCAATATGTTTCTTTAAATTATTTTTTTCATTTAAAATCAATGGTTTAATAATTTGACGTAGAATTGGCGTGGTTTTTGATAAAAGTGAAGTTTTTATGACCACAACGCACTTTTATTGTGCAAAAAAATACGAGTATCTGTTAAAGATGTAACTAATTTGTCATTTAAGGAGTTTAGGTGTGTTTTTGCTGTATATGCCGGTCTAGTGAAGGTAACGCGTGTTTTATGCCTTATTTAATAGAGATTCGACACCGTTAAAATTCGTTACGAAATTGGCTGGGTTTCAAGATTGGGATGATCTAAAATGCCTAGCTCATAAATGAAGGTCACAACTATGTCGTCAACAAACACTTCAAGTAAAGAGAATGATATTTTAAGCGGGGACATTGCCGCTACACTCAAAAGAATGACCGTTCCTATGATATTCGGCATGATCACACTCATGATGTTCAATATTGTGGATACTTTTTTCATTAGTATGTTGGGAACGGAACAGCTCGCTGCGGTTAGTTTTACTTTTCCAGTGACGTTCACCGTGATCAGTTTAGCGATTGGTTTGGGCATTGGCACATCGGCGGTGATTGCTAAAGCGCTTGGCGCGAACAATATAGAAGAAGCGCGCTTTGATGCAACTATCGCTTTGCTGATATCGGCTGTATTTGTTTTTTCGCTCTCTGCGGTTGGCTTCGTGTTTATTGAACCTATATTTTATTTATTAGGTGCCAATGAGCAAGTGATGCCCTATATCTATGACTACATTTCAATTTGGTTTTTAGGTAGTGTTTTTCTTATCACCCCTATGATTGGCAACTCGGTATTGCGCGCCAGTGGTGATACCAAAACGCCCAGCTTTATTATGGGCTTTGCTGGGTTAATTAATGCAGTGCTTGATCCCTTATTGATATTTGGTGTCGGTCCTTTTCCTGAGCTAGGCATAAAAGGGGCGGCAATCGCGAGCGTGATAGCTTGGTCTGTGGCGGTGGCGATTATTCTATACCTATTAGCGATTGAGAAACGTTTGCTGAGTTTACACAGTGGTAAGCAAGGGGTATTGAGTGCCAGTAAGAAAATACTCAAAATTGGTTTTCCAGCGGCTGGTGCAAACATGCTTACGCCGTTAGCGATGGCGGTGATGACGGCAATTGTTGCAGGCTATGGCCCTGAAGCGGTTGCAGCATTTGGGGTGGGCAGTCGCATTGAGTCGATAGCGAGTTTGGTCGTATTGGCGTTATCGATGACGTTACCTCCGTTTGTGAGTCAAAACTTTGGGGCTGGTAAGTATGAGCGAGTTCAAGATGCCTACAAAAAGACCTTACAGTTTGTCATGATCTGGCAGTTGGTCATTTATCTTGTTCTGCTATTATTTTCAGGCTTGATCAGTCGCACATTCGGAAATGAACCGGAAGTGGTACGCGTAATAGAACTATTTATCTATATCATGCCGCTGAGCTACGGCTTACAAGGCGTGATTATTCTATCTAACTCCTCTTTTAACGCCCTTCACAAACCAATGAATGCGCTGGCATTAAGTGTCGTCAGATTGTTTATTTTCTATGTACCTTTTGCGTATGCAGGATCGCTGGTTGGCGGGCTTACAGGATTATTTATTGGTGCTGCAATTGGCAACTTTGTCACCGCCTTGGTTGCATTTAATTGGTTTAACTCAAGTGTTGCGAAAATGCACAACGCTTCTGCGAGGGAGTATGCGTAATGAGTGATGAATTTAAACTGGTTTCAGAATTTTCTCCAAGTGGTGATCAGCCGACTGCAATCGCGCAATTATGCGAAGGCTTAGAAGCCGGCCTTGCGCACCAGACTTTATTAGGGGCCACAGGTACAGGTAAAACCTTTACCATGGCCAATATCATCAGTAATTTGAATCGCCCAACCATTATTATGGCGCATAACAAAACGTTGGCGGCGCAGTTATATGGCGAAATGAAAGAGTTTTTCCCTGACAATGCGGTTGAGTATTTTGTGTCATATTATGATTACTATCAGCCGGAAGCATACGTGGTTGCCAGTGATACCTTTATTGAAAAGGACGCCTCAATTAACGAACATATTGAGCAAATGCGTTTATCAGCCACGAAAGCATTGTTAGAAAGGCGCGATACCATCATTGTTGCGTCCGTTTCTGCTATTTATGGTTTGGGTGATCCCGATTCATATATGAAAATGATGTTGTTGCTTAAAGTCGGCGAGACCATTAACCAACGAGATATGCTTCGTCGCTTAGCAGAGCTGCAATATACCCGCAATGACATGGATTTCAGTCGAGGCACTTACCGAGTGCGTGGCGAAGTTATTGATATCTTCCCCGCCGAATCTGACTCATATGCTATTCGCGTGGAAATGTTTGATGATGAAATCGAACGTATCAGTATGTTTGACCCGCTCACAGGCGCGGTAGAAAAGCATCTGATCCGTGCGACAATTTACCCAAAAACTCACTATGTTACGCCGCGCGAAAAAATCTTAGGTGCTATTGATAGAATCAAAGAAGAGCTTAAAGACCGTCGAGCGCAATTGCTTGAAAACAACAAGCTTGTAGAAGAGCAGCGCGTAGCGCAGCGAACTCAGTACGATATTGAAATGATGACCGAGCTTGGATATTGCTCAGGTATTGAAAACTATAGCCGCTACTTATCTGGCCGGGCACCAGGCGAGCCGCCACCAACCTTATTGGACTATTTACCCGATGACGCGTTGATGATCATCGACGAATCTCATGTCACTGTGTCGCAAATTGGTGCTATGTATAAAGGTGATAGAAGCCGTAAAGAAAACTTAGTGGAGTATGGTTTCAGATTGCCCTCAGCCATGGATAACCGCCCTTTAAAGTTTGATGAGTTTGAGGCCATTGCGCCGCAGACGATTTATGTATCGGCAACACCTGGTGATTTTGAGCTTGAAAAATCGAATGGTGATGTGGCCGAGCAAGTGATTCGCCCCACAGGCCTTTTAGACCCGCAGTTGGAAGTGCGTCCTGTTTCTACGCAAGTGGACGATTTACTCTCTGAAATATATTTGCGTGTTGAGAAGCAAGAGCGGGTGCTGGTTACTACGCTGACCAAACGCATGGCGGAAGATCTCACTGATTACCTCAACGATCACGACGTTAAAGTGCGTTATCTTCACTCTGACATCGACACCGTAGAGCGTATGGAGATCATTCGTGACCTTCGTAAAGGTGTATTTGATGTGTTAGTGGGCATTAACTTACTTCGTGAAGGTTTGGATATGCCAGAGGTATCGTTGGTGGCTATTTTAGATGCCGATAAAGAAGGCTTCTTACGTTCAGCGCGTTCTTTAATTCAGACAATAGGCCGTGCCGCACGTCATTTAAATGGTAAAGCTATTTTATACGGTGATGTGATCACTAAATCGATGAAAAAGGCCATTGAGGAAACCGAGCGCCGTCGCGAAATTCAGCATGCTTACAACGAAAAACATGGCATCAAACCACAAGCTCTGGTTAAGAAGATCACCGATGTGATGGATGTGGGCGAGGACGTCTCTGATGCTAAAGTTGCGGAGCCTAAGTCAAGTAAAGGCTCGAAATATGCCATCAGTACAAGCGACGATCCTAAACAGTTAGCCGCACAGATAAGTGAATTAGAAGCAAAAATGATGCAGCATGCTCGAGAGTTGGAGTTTGAACAGGCGGCCAAAGTGCGTGACCAAATTCATGAATTGCAGCAACAGTTGTTGGGATTGTGATAAGTTAAATTTGGCTTAAGCTTTATGGTTTTTATGGCGTTTATTTTGAATTGTTTTGAAACTTTAGAAGGGTAAGCAGGATAGTTTACCCTTATCATTATGTATGTTTTTCAGTGCATAATTAGCAAATGAAAGTACATACCTGCGTATAATAATCTGGGCAGGCCTGTGGATCGCCAGTGATATTAGGTGACGCCGTCCCAGTTCCTCCCGCTATATCATGCGTTTGTTGTTTACTTTAGGCTTTTGAGGGTTTCGCTAACTTTTTCTTTTTCTTTTTTAATTGTAATTTTATTTATTTTCCTTGTTAATGAATATTGTTCTTTCCGATTTCCATCTAACATGATAATTCACGCTATGTAAGGAGTTCCATTTTGGAGGCAGACGGCCACTTTGTTTCTGGTTTCATCAATAAAATCACTCAGTTATTGTTTTTAAAGTAGCTATGCACATAGCGTGTTAAGTTGGTTTTCGCATAACGGTTTGGTAGTATTTTTGTACATTAGTTTATTTACAGATCAAATGCTTACAAGTTGTAGTTTAAACTTACGGTGTGTACACTTGAGTGAAAATAATAATAAATCAGGTACACAGTGCTATCAATTCTATTCAGTGCGGCGCTTAGTGTGGGGACAGCGGCAGACTTTCCAAATTTCAGTCGATGCGAGCTTGATTCTACAAATAGCAAATTAGCAAACTCTGTCTGCACAGCCGCGCAATTGCCGTTGCATCATGGTGGCAAATCAGACGACACACTCTCTTTATTTATCCGTAAGTTTCCGGCAGAAAACTCAAAAGGCTCTGTTTGGTTACTGGCAGGTGGACCGGGGGAGTCTGGCGCTGGGTTTTACAATGATATTGCACTTTACAGACAAGCCTTCCCCAATTTAGACATTTACATACCCGATCACCGTGGCACGGGGGCTTCCTCTCGGATCTGCCCTCAAGAGGAAATTAGCTCGGTGGGAGGCGGTGAGTTAGTCGCGCAAGAGTGGCCGCAGTGTTTTGAGCATATATTTAAAAACCCAGACTATGTAAAAAGCTTCAGTGTTACTAACGCAGCACATGATGTCAGCCAGCTTATTTCACATTATAGCGCCGGAAAAACCTATGTTTACGGCGTTTCTTATGGTACTCAATTAGCCTTACGTGTAATGCAATTAGGGCAAGTTAAGTTGACTGGGGGAGTGCTTGACTCTCTTGTGCCTCATCAGCTAGATGATAAGCATGACCTGTCAAATCGCTCGCAAGTCGTCAATTCTGTGGGAAAAACGTATTTGTCGCGGATCATGTCTAACAGTCAGTCAGTGTTGGACAAAATAACGCAATTTCAAAGTAACTACGCGCTGTTATCGGACGCAGACACACAGTTGCCAAAAGTGCCCTTATCACAAATGTTAGGATTGTTTTTGGATAATGAATCTCTGCGTGCTCAAATTCCAGCTATTGTTGATGGGGTAATAGCCAAAAACTATACCCCATTAAATCGGGCAATTTCAGACTACACGCAATGGTCACAAAATCTTGCGGGAGACTTCTCCAATGTAGGTATGTCAATTATGTTAAGCCAAGTTATCACCTCATCGGAGAACAATCTGCGATTAAATAAAACGAAAGCACAGCATCAAGAGGAAGAGGCGGCATTATATTTTACGAGCCCGTTGCCAAAACTCATCGCACAGAACAGCCTACCGACTTATGAGCGAGACGAGTTCTTTGCAAAAATACCCAAATCAGATACGCCTGTGCTTATTTTACACGGTGACTTAGACCCAAAAACTCACATCGATGGTGCTAAAGCACACATTAAGTTGTTTGAAAGAAAGCTAAACTATCAACTGGAAGTTTTCGGTGATATGCCTCACGCGATTATGATGAGTGCTCAAAAGCACCAAGCAGCAGACAAAATGAGTGATTTTATAGGAAAGCACTGACTTTCGGTAATAGTTGCCTGAAAAGCTGGCAACTTGGTTTGTTGTGCAAATGGCAAATGTAACAGCCTTTTTGTGTTATCTGTTTTCTTTTACCTACCCGATATGTAATTATCGGAACACTGACGTCATATAGATGTAAAGAATAATGAAAAACAAAATGTTAAACGGAGTTTTTGCCGGATTTTTAGCTTTGAGCTTATCCGCTTGTCAGCAATCGACGGTACAAAACGCATCTCAAGATTTTAATGCAAGTGCGGCATGGTCGGAGCTGCGCACTACCTTAGAGCAACAATATGCTTACCTCGATAGAAGCGGGGTGGATAAAGGTGAGCTATTTGATTTATTTGCGCCAAAGCTCATGGCCGCGCAATCCAAGCAGGCATTTGCCGATACTGCTCAGCAGTTATTGCGCAACTTTTACGACCCGCACTTGAATCTTGGTCCTTATAATGAACTCGACTTTAGTGTATATCCAACCGGCTCAGATATTTATGTGAACTATCAAAATCAACAGTTTGTGGTTGTTGATGTTAAGGCAGGATCTGCCGCTGATATGGCAGGCATTCGCCCAAATATGAGAGTGACAGCGGTGAATGGTTTACCTATGGAGCAGGCTGTTGAGCAAGTACTTGGGCGCGATATCTCACAGCTGATGTTAGAGCAAGTCAACTTTGCAGCCAATGTCAGCCTAGGTGGTTTTAGAAATGTAGCGCGTACAATTACGATTGAACATGAAATTGGTGGTAAACAATATCGTCTTGGAGCAAGTTATGAGGCGATAAATGCTTTTAGAGATGGCCCGACCGTCAGCTTTAAGCAAATAGATAAACTGGGTTATATCCGTTTCAATAATACACTTGGCAATACGGCAACTGTCGATGAGTTTAAACAAGCTTTAATTGAACTTATCGACACTAAAGCGTTAATCATCGACTTACGCAATACACCAAGTGGCGGAAACACGGGTGTAGCTGAACCTATCTTGGGTCACTTTGTAACACAAAAAACGGCATATCAGCGTTATCGAACCCAACAAATCGGTGTCCCTTATGCTCAAGCAAATAAGGACACCGCCTATGTCGAACCCACTTTACCTCACTACAGCAAACCGTTTGTCGTGCTGGCGGGTCATTGGACTGGGAGTATGGGAGAGGGCATGACAATAGGTTTTGATGCCATTGGTGCTAAAACCGTAATTGGCGCGCCTATGGCTGATTTACTCGGTGGAATTAAGACGGTGCAACTGGCACAAAGTGACACTTGGCTAGAGTTAGGGTTTGAGCGTTTGTATCATGTTAATGGCAGCTTCAGAGAAGACTTTGTTCCGCATATCCGCTTAGACTCAGCGGATAGAGATGAGCAAGGCGGTGATCCCGCGTTAGCAAGGGCTTTATCGTTATTGAAATTGTAATTAGATAAAAAAATGCCAGCACGAAGCTGGCATTTTTACATTGAGTAGTGAACTTAGAACGTCGCTTTATAACGTACACCAAACTCGCTGGCGTCGTTGCTCTTGATCACTAGGATGTAATCGCCTGTGTTCAAACGGGCATCATCATAGCGCTCATCAAAGATGTTACGACCATACAAAGAGATATCCCAGTTGGCATTCATAGGTGAATAGGTAATGTCGAAGTTAGTGGTTGTACGTGAGTCAATTTGCGTCATGCGACGAGGATCTGAGCTTGGCTCACCATACATGTCATCACGGTATGAAATATCCATACGCGCGCTAACCGTTGCGCCACTGCTTAATTCAAACTCATAAGATGGGCTGATTGAGGCTGTCCACTCAGGCGTTAGCGGTGCCACAGGTTTAACGCCGTTTTGCTCTTTAACGTCTACGTCCATAAAGCCAAAGCTTGAGTGCAGGGTAAAGCTATCTGTTACATAGTAAGTGCTTTCAAATTCAACGCCGCGTGATGTTTGCTCAACAATCAAGTTGTTAGTATCAAAACCAGCGTCGGTTACTACGTTAACTTGGTATGGTAAATCGTCATATTCAGTGTTGAAAAACGCCACACTCATGCTGAAGTCGTCAGTTAACTGACCTTTGAAACCTGTTTCGTAGTTAATAGCACTGATGTTGTCGCTGGCCATAAATGCGTTGTTTGCACGTACAGCTGCCGCAGCTTCTTCTTGCTTATCAAAGCCACCAGCACCGAAGAACTGGCCAATTAAGAAATAAGGACGCGCGGGGTATTGACCAGATTGGTAACCCGTTTGTACCGTCGTGTACCAGTTTAAGCCGTTTTCAAAGGTGTAGTTAGTTGCTAATTCCCAAGAGATCTCATCCCAATCACGGCTTGAAGAAATCGTGCCAACTGGGTCAAATACATTGGTTGACGCAGACTTTTCGTCTTCGGTGTAGCGTACACCACCCGAAATACGTAAGTCGTCAGTTGCGTCATAACCAAGGTTGAAAAATACTGCGCGACTGGTTGTTTCTTGGTCAAGCTCAAGTTTAGTTGGGCCACCATCAAAGCTAGCTTCAGATGAATCTTGACGGTTTGAACCTTCTTCATTAAACCAGTACACACCAGTAACAAAGTCCGCACGACCTAAGTAACCAGTTAACTGTAACTCAACAGAAGTTTGATCCGCTGTGCCACGCTCTGGGTAATGATCAAGTGCAACTGCAGTGCTGTCGTCATCTAAACCTGCTTTATACTCAGATGAACGTTTAGAGAAAATAAACTTAGTGCCAAAATCAGGCGTGATGTCGTACTCTGCTGTTAATGAGATACCATTGGCTTTGTTAGAAACAGTCGCAGTTTCCATCGTGCTTGTTGCGTTATCGTACGGATCTGTTGTGGTATCCGCGTTGCGCAAGCCATTTTGGTATAAACGGCCATTTGGTAACTCATCAATAAGTGTAGTGTAAGGACGTGTACCACCTTCACCATCGTTTGCATCAGCGGTGAACACTAAGCGTAAGTCTTCACTTGCATTGTACTTAATTGACACGCGACCGTGGAATTCTTGGTTTTCACCCACATCGTATTCGGCATTCGGCAAGTTAACAAACTCACCTAAGCCACCACGGCGGTTAAAGCCCATGTTAAAGTTAAATGCAAGGTCTTCAGTCACAGCTTGGTTAGTGAAGATGCTACCTTTTAAGCGACCGCGAGTACCCACTTCTGCGCTTACTTTGGTTACGGCTGCTTGATCTGGCTGTTTAGTGATGATGTTAATCGCACCACCAATTGAGTTACGGCCATAAAGCGTACCTTGAGGACCACGCAATACTTCGATACGCTCGATGTTAGCTAGGTTCCAGTTTTGACCAACTTGGCGACCAAGATAAACACCATCAACGTAAACACTCACGCCCGGATCAGTCGTAATAAGGTGGTCTTGTAAACCGATACCGCGAATAAACGGGTTTGCAGAAGAGTTGTGACCTGCTGAGAAGCCAGTGATATTCAGGTTTGGAACAAATTTACCCACATCAGTGATGTCTGAGATACCTTGAGAATCAAGGTCATCACCAGAAAATGCACTCATTGCAATCGGTACTTCGTAAATTACTTGCGAACGCTTAGTAGCGGTTACTGTGATTGCTTCAATTTTTGACTTTTCAGCTTGTGCTTCTTCTGCCATTACTGATGTAGAAGATAAGCTTGCTAGTGCTACTGCCAAAGCGCCGGCAATAGGGGATAAATTGCGTACAGTGATGCTCATATTTGTTCCTCAGAAACGGTTAAATTTTTAAATCTCGTGTGTGTTGGTTTCATGCGAAGAAACTCGCTGTGCGGGAACTCGCCAACCGTGAATGCAACCACTGGCCATTCTTTTGTAAAACGCGCGCGCAAAAAAACGCAATCATCCATGGGAGACTGCTACGTATTTTTATTTTACTTAACGGCAATTACAAAAATGAAAGGTCAGCGAAAAGCTGCTATTCGATTGGGAGGACATTATACATTGTACTTTCTAAATTTGGCAACCCAAAAAGAGGGCGTTTTTTCTCTGCAAGTGCCTTTTTTGAATACATTTTCCATTTTTGTTGTATGTTGAGGATATTATGTTCTTGTCTTTTCTGGTAATTAGAGTTTTGATTGAGAAATATGGCGGGGTATTGGGAATTTCGGGTCTAAAAAGGGTAAAAAATCTTAAAGCTGAGATGCTTTTGTTCACTCCTTTGAGTAGTATGGATGATTTTTCTAACACAATAAAAGTAAAAGGAGCTTGGATGGGAACTTTAAGAATAAAGCTGTGCCTAGGCGTTATGCTAATTGTCTGTTTGGTGGTGTTTGTGAGGACATATTCAAACTATACAAAAGAGTATACCAGTCAATTTATTGATCGAACGATTTACTCTAAGCAGCTCGATGAAGACAGAAAAATCTTTATACGTTTACCTGATAATTATAACCCTAGTCAGCGTTACCCTTTGATAATTAAAACTGATGGCAACTTCAATTTATCAAGGTGGGATGAAGTGATTTCTGACTACGCAGTACAAGGTAAAGTTGATGATTCTATTTTGGTTGCGATCCCCAATTTGTTTTGGACAGATACGAGAAATAGAGACTTAGTTCCGCCGTATGCGCGCAAAGACGTGCAAATTCAAGCGAGGCCAGAGTCGGACAATGCGCCTGAGATATTTGGCAAAGCAGATGTGTTTTTGCGTTTCATAGAATCTGAACTTCTACCATACCTTGAAGCAAACTATGCGATTAATGACAACCGTTTACTTAGTGGTTTTTCTGCTGGTGGCAGCTTTGTGCTTTATACACTTACCAAAAAACCGACACTTTTTACTGGTTACTTTGCTTTTAGTCCTGCCGCTTGGTATGACGACTCGGTTGTAGTTCGCAAGTTTAAGCATGATATCAAAGATGTAGAAGGTGCAGCGCGGTTTTTATATTTGAGCATAGGTGGTGCGGAAAACGATATTATCACAAGCTCATTTGAAGGCCTCTTGGCGGTATTAAGTTCGCAAGCGCCCAGCAATTTAGTGTCTGCGTTCAGTTATAGTGAAGGAGCAAGTCATACAGAGAACCCTTATATTTCAGTACCAAAGGCGCTTGAGGCTTATTATCAGTTCAAGCAAAACGCATCATCAACCCAGGTAACCGGAGTCAGCAAGGTAGAGCCCTTATAAAACCGTTATTTCACATCAACCACTTTACTGGCTTTTTTATACCTAATTTTAAACCCAGACCATGCGGGCAATTCCCATTTTTTAGGCGCTTCTTTTCTATTCCCGCCAATATGATGTAAGAGGATGCGTTTACCGGTAAACGAGTATTCCACCTGCATAAGCATATCGTTCAACTGCACTTGCAAAGGGTGCTTTTCGATAAACGGGTCTAACTCCCAAGGCTCAACTTGTTGATAAAACAGATCCACAGCTTCTATCAGTGTTAAATCATCCTGATCTGCAATGCCAATCTCTTGCAGCTTTTGCGTTAAATATTGCTCTGGTGTTAGCGCCTCAAACGGTGTGTTTTGCGCTTGGTAATAGAGCTGATGTTGGGCTAAAGATTGCATAATTTGCTCGCCAGCTGGCGCAAGCAGTTCGCCCTTTAAAATCAGTTCGACGCAGGCGGGGATGAGCAATTTTCCTGATGCTTCAACAAGCTGTTCGTTTAACTCAAGGCCCGCGTAAACGCAGCGTATTTTTGCCATGACTCGCTCATCAATCAAGCATGCATCAACAAATTGTTGCTCGCCCAAGCCAAGATTGGAGACGAGATTCAAGCTTACAGGGGCATTTAAGGTGGCGAGTGTCATGGCTTGCTTGGTGCCTTTTCCCGCGAGTGCATAGGTATCGAGCACCAACATGGCTTGGCAATGATCATTTATTCGGGTTTCTTTAGCAGGCACAACTTCGCTTTGACCGTTACCAAATGCACCACGACGATTGGCGCGTTTTACATATAACCAATCAGGTTTTGCTTTGGCTATGGCTTCAACAAGCAAGTTTCGGTCATAACTTGCGGCGTGTTTTCGTTCGGGTAAGTCAAATGCGATGCGTAATTGGTCACTAAATTGTTTCGCCTCGTTGAGCGCATCAGGCTCAGCTTTGACGCAGTCTAGCTGATCTCGCACCAGCGCAATGACCAATTCAAGATCGCAGTGGTTTGGCAGTTGTTTATTTAAAGTATCCACTTGTTCTGGTGAATTAGGCAATTGATAGACGCGAGCAGGTACGCTTAGTACAGCAATGGCATCGACCATCGCTTGTTGCAAAGCTTTACTTGGCATCGTTTGGATTAAATAGGCTAACTCGGCATCGACGGGGAGTGGGTAGAGCATTTTGCCCAGTGTCGTTGCTTTTTGACTGCTATTAATCGCGTTTATGCGTATCAGCTTTTCAATGGCTTGCGACTTTGAAGCTTGGGGCAGTGGCTCGATAAACGTCAAGCTGTCGACTCCATCGCTTGAACAACCCGCGGCAAGTACCAGTTCGGTGAGGCTTTCTCGATGTATTTCTGGTGGTGTCGTGTCAATCAATGGCGCATGTTCACCATACAGGCGAATACACAAACCTGATTGTGTACGTCCAGCACGGCCTAAACGCTGTTTAGCCGAGTCTTTGGCAATGGCCTCTAAATTGAGTACGGTTTTTCCCGCGCGTAAATGGGTGCGACGTTCAAGACCCGAGTCAATCACACAACTGACATTAGGGATTGTTAACGAGGTTTCGGCCACATTGGTCGCTAGGATGATACGCTGCTTGTCTTGAACATTGAGTGCCAACTTTTGTTGTTCTGCACTACAGCCACCATATAAGCGTACGACCAATGCATCTAGATGAGAAAGTTGACCCGCAGCGGCTTGAATTTCCCCTTTGCCGGGTAAAAACACCAAAATATCACCACTGGTGTTCTCTAGCGCGTAGTCGCACGCCTCACAAATACGTTCGCTTAAATCATATTTGCTTGGCATTGCACGGGTGTCCGTGGCAATAAATAGCTCTTCAACCGGGTACATTTTGCCTTCGCTGTACAGTGCTTTAGCGTGCAAATAGTTTAAAAGTGGGGTGGTATTCAGCGTCGCTGAAGTCACAATTAAACGATGTTGGTCATGCGTTTTTAGCAGCGCAAGTAGTAAGTCCATGTCCCATCGGCGCTCGTGAAATTCATCGAGCATCACCACTTGGTAGTCGCTCAATTGGTTTTCAAAGTACCATCGCAATGCAACACCGGGCGTGGCAAACACCACTTGCGTGCGCTCGTCAAAATGGTGCTCAAATCGAATGGCATAGCCAATTTTTTCGCCAATGCGTTGCCCCGCTTGAGCGGCTAAAAACTCTGCCAAAGACGTACAAGCAATCCGCCTTGGCTCAATCACCAAGACCTTACCTTGTTTATTTGCCCACAAAGGCAAACAGGTTGATTTACCTGAGCCTGTAGCCGCACTCACAACGATATTGTTTTGTTCGAGAGTGGTTAAAAATTCAGACTTAATGGCTTCAATGGGTAAGGTCATAACTTCAAATACAGGTTTGTAAAACAAACACAAATATTATCAAAGCTATATTGAAAATGCCGCAGTTTGTACCAACTATGTTTAAAAAGATGAATAAGTAATCAAATATGATAAACGGTTTTTTACTGATCGCGCTGGTGGCCTTTGTGGTGACGTATTGGCGCTGGCAAGACATCCAAAACATATTGTGGGCAAAGAAATATCAAGACCATGCTTTGTCTGACAAGGATAAGCGCGTACTGCTCAACTACATGCCAATTTACAGAGCAATGACGGATGCCGATAGAGCTGCGTTAGAGAAGCACATTATTTGGTTTTTAGATCAAAAACGTATCATCGGACGTGACGGTTTAAAGGTCAATCGCGCGATGGAACTAATTGTGGCCGCAGATGCCTGCCTACTCGTGCTCAAACAAGCATGGCCTTTGTATCCAAACGTCAAAGAAGTGCTACTTTACCCAAGTAGTTACTACGCACCACAAACCAGCACTGACAGCGCAGGCCTTGTGAATTACCATACGTCTATCCGTCAAGGAGAGTCTTGGCCGGGTGGCACACTGGTGTTGAGTTGGCATGATGTGCTGGAGGGCAATCGCCTACCTGGAGATGGGCACAACTTGGTGTTTCATGAATTTGCCCATCAATTGGACCAACAAACTGGGCAAACTAATGGCACGCCTCAATTAGCAACTAAGCAGGATTATGCCGATTGGTCTCGTGTATTTAGTCGCGCATTTACCAATTTAAAAAGCCATGTTGCTTACCAAATGCCTCATGTGATCCATAGTTATGGCGCAACCAATGAAGCGGAGTTTTTTGCGGTATTGACAGAAACATTTATTGAAAAGCCAACTCAGCTCAAAAGCTATGATCCAGAACTCTTTCGCCTTTTGACTCGTTACTTTCAATTCGACCCGACAGCTTGGCAACATCGTGCTTAATCGGCCTAAGATCGCCGCGTAATTCCGTTATTGATGGCATTTTACTGGTAACTGAGCTGATTTTTTGTTGAGATGTGGCCACTTTAAGTTGAGAGTAATAAGAAATATGAAAAAACAGTTTTACAGCGCGCTGTCGCTCTCTATTGCATTAGCTTTGGGCACGGCTCAAGCAGAAGAAAAATCAGAAAAATGGCAAGTAGACGCACCGCAAGGTGAATTTTCTGACGCTAAAATCTCGGTGTCACAAGGCACTTGGATGAACGTGGATATTAGCCCTGATGGCAAAACACTGGCATTTGACCTATTGGGTGACATTTACACCATGCCAATCACTGGTGGCGAAGCCAAACAACTCACGAGCGATATTGGTTGGCAAATGCAGCCACGCTTTAGCCCAGATGGCCAGTACATTGCGTTTACTTCGGATCAGGGCGGTGGCGATAATATTTGGTTAATGAAGGCCGATGGTTCAGAGCAAAAAGCGGTGACCAACGAAACTTTCCGCTTGTTGAATAGCCCAGCTTGGAGCCCAGACGGTGATTTCATTGTGGCGCGTAAGCACTTTACGGCAACACGTTCATTAGGTGCTGGTGAAGTATGGATGTATCACAAATCAGGTGGCACAGGCGTAAAACTGACAGCCCGTGCGAACGATCAAAAAGATTTAGGCGAACCAGCATTCTCTCCAGATGGCCGTTACGTGTACTTCTCACAAGACGCGACACCGGGTAAAACTTTCCACTATTCAAAAGATTCTGTATCGGGCATTTACAAAATTAAGCGTTTTGACCGTGAAACGGGTGAGATCAAAGTGATCTTATCGGGCATGGGTGGTGCGATCCGCCCCACGCCATCACCGGATGGCAAAACCCTTGCTTATGTTAAGCGCGATGATTTCCAATCAAGCTTGTATTTGTATGATTTAGAGTCAGGTAAAGAAACCAAACTATACGGCAACCTAGAGCGTGATATGCAGGAAACTTGGGCTATTCACGGTGTATACCCAACTATGGCTTGGACACCAGATAACCAAAAAATTGTATTCTGGGCGGGTGGTAAAATTCATCAAATCAAGGTGGCTGACAAGTCAATTGACACCATTGAATTTAGTGTCAACACCACCAAAAAAGTACAAAAAGCCCTGCGTTTTGCGCAAAATATCGATCAAGAACAGTTTGACGTAAAAATGCTCCGTAATGTGCAGGTTTCACCAAACGGTGACACGGCCGTGTTTGAAGCCATGGGGCATATTTACAAGCGCGATCTTGAATCTGGCAAAGTAGTGCGTTTAACCTCACAAAATGATCACTTTGAGTTTTTCCCGCAGTTTTCTCGCGACGGCAAAAAACTGGTTTACACCACGTGGGATGACAACAAGCAAGGTGATGTGCGTGTCATCTCTATCGGTGGTGGTAAAACGGGTAAGGCGATTACAAAAGAGCCGGGTAAATATGTAGAGCCAACCTTTAGCCCTGATGGGAAAACAGTGGTATTCCGTAAGAGCAGCGGTAGCTCGTTACTCGCACCTGAATGGTCGTTAAAGCCGGGCTTGTATCAAGTACCGAGTAAAGACGGTGATGTACAGCTTATCAGTGAAGACGGTTACCAAGCGCAATTTGCTGACAGTAACGACACGATTTACGTGATGGCGCAAGGTCAAGATCCTGAGCTGCGCTCAATAGATTTGAACACCAAAGAGTCAAAAACACTTTATGACGCTAAGCATGCAACGGAATATCGCGTGTCGCCAGACGGCAAATACCTTGCCTTTGCAGAGCGCTTTAAAGTATTTGTCACACCGTTTGTAAAAGCGGGTAGCAAGATCTCAATTTCTCCAACGGATAAACAGTTCCCAGTTGAGCAGTTGTCAGTGCGTGCCGGTGAGAACATCAGTTGGAGTGCAAAAGGTGACAAGTTGTATTGGAGCTTAGGACCTGAGCTTTACCACGCTAGCCTAGACGGAATGTTTGACATTAAGCAGGATAAAGAGGCTGACTTTAAAGTGAAAAGCGGCACTGACATTGGCTTTAAGCAAAAAATGGATGCGCCGAAAGGCATGATCGCACTTAAAGGCGCGACCATCGTCACCATGCAAGGTGATAAAGTCATTGAAAATGGTGTGGTACTCACTGATGGTAAACACATTAAAGCGGTTGGCTCTACGTCTGAGGTGACGATCCCAGCCAATGCAAAAGTCATTGACGTAGCTGGCAAAACGATTATTCCAGGGCTTGTGGATGTGCACGCGCACAGCGGACAAGGCAGTGAAGAAATTATTCCACAGCAGAACTGGCGTAACCTGGCAGAGCTTGCTTTAGGCGTCACCACGACTCACGATCCATCTAACGATACTACAGAAGTATTTGCGGCAAGCGAAATGCAAAAGGCGGGTAAAATTGTTGGCCCACGCATTTTCTCTACGGGAACCATTCTGTATGGTGCCAATGTACCGGGTTATACGGCGCACATTGACTCGCTTGATGATGCTAAATTCCATATTGAACGCTTACAAAAAGTGGGTGCGTTTAGTGTTAAGTCATACAACCAACCACGTCGTGAACAACGTCAGCAAGTGGTAGAAGCGGCTCGCCAACTGGGCATGATGGTGGTACCTGAAGGAGGCTCACTACTACAGCATAACTTAAGCATGGTGGTGGATGGTCATACTGGTGTAGAGCACTCTATTCCAGTGGCCAACATTTATGACGACATTAAGCAGCTGTGGTCACAAACTGAAGTGGGCTATACGCCAACACTGGGTGTTGCCTATGGCGGTATTTGGGGTGAAAACTACTGGTACGACAAAACAGACGTGTGGAAGCACCCAAGACTAAGCAAGTTTGTGCCTAAGAATCAATTACTACCAAGCTCGTTACGCCGTACTAAAGCGCCAGAGTATCACTACAACCACTTTAACAACGCGCGTGTAGCTAAAGAGCTGCAAGATCAAGGCATTTTGGTGAACCTTGGTGCGCACGGCCAGCGTGAAGGCTTGGCGGCACACTGGGAAATTTGGATGTTTGCACAAGGCGGCATGTCTTCACTTGAAGCACTCCGCGCAGCAACCCTAGACTCAGCAAAGTATATTGGCTTAGATAAGCACATAGGTTCGATTGAAGCGGGTAAACTGGCGGATTTAGTGGTCATTGACGGCGATCCGCTAAGCAATATCCGTGATACCGACAAGGTCACTTACACCATGATCAATGGTCGTCTATTCGACGCAGCGACAATGAATGAAGTGGGTCAATCAGCACGCGATAAAATGTACTTCGAACAGTAATTCAAATAGTGCAAAGCACTTAAAGATTCTGGGTTTTGTCATCCTGACGAAGCTCAGGATTGTTTAAGCGCATACACAGATGCAAAAAGCCACAACGGGTGTTGTGGCTTTTTTATGTGATTTTGATAAGTGAAACGCCTTGTTTAAGCCCCTCGTGTGGCTATCGCGGGTGATACGTTGCTTGCTTTGGTTGCTGGGTAGACAACGGCCAGTTGGCCTAAAGCGATGATCATCAGTGTACCCGCTAACAAATAGTGCATGGGTACTGGGTTTATGGTGAGCAAAGTAACAAATTGATTGTTCAATATCACCGCGCCTATCCAGCCAATACACACACCTGTGACACACACAATGGCGTTCTCAGTCATAAAGTAGCGCACAATATCCGTTTTATTGGCGCCAAGTGCACGACGGGTGCCTATTTGCTTAGTGCGTCGGCTCACGTTGTAGCGCGCTTGGCCAAATATGCCAAGTCCGGTGATCAAAGCCAGACTAAGGGCAATCGCGGTGAGTATTTTGTTACTCGACAGGTCTTCACGGTAAGCGCGTTGTCGAACTTGGGACATGGTTTCAACTTTTTCTATTTTAATCCCCGGCTTTTGTAAAAATAAATCAACCGTTTTTGCCATCACGTCATCAAGTCGCTCTGAGGTGGTACGAATGGCATAGTAATGCGCACTAACGGATGATGCATCGTTGACTGCTGCAATCACGGTTGCATCGACCGAATGCCAAAATTGCCATGCATTTTGCAGCGTTTTAACAACGCCTTTAACCCGGTGAGGGCTGTCGTTGTAGTACAGTGTTGAGCCTAAAATTGCGCGCCAATTATCTGGGTAGATCCGTTTTGCGAGCGTTTGCGTGACAACAATTTGTGTTGCGATAAAGGTCCCGTCACTGGTAGTGGGTACTATGTCAGTGGGGGTAAACCATTCACCCGCGATTAACTCTAGGTTTAGTGCTGTTAAAGCATGTTCATCTGCGCCAAAATATCCGCCAATTGCAATACTTTCACCTTTTGGGTCAAGGTATAAGTCAAGATAATTACCCCACCCAAGTAGCGGCATGCTATTGAGGGCTGTGGCACTGATAACCCCATCTAATTCTCTTATTTGGCGCAAGTTCTCGTTTTTTTCGCCAATCAGTTGCTCTCCTTCACTTTGCAGGTGCGCGGAAATATAAAATGTATTTGCCTCATCGAGGCCCGTGGGTCGCTGCATTTTTTTACTACGTTCACTGATCATATAGGCGGTATTAACCAGCACCATAAAGGTGATCGCCACTTGTAATGCTAATAGAATGGGGGCAACTTTTTGTTTTTTTAGAGACTTTAATATGGGGTAAAGGTCTTTCACGTGTGCTCCTAAAGGCTCTTAAGCTGACTGGAAGGGGTTGTTTGAGCTGCCTTGAATACCGGGAAAAGGCCAAAACACAAGCTACATATAAGGGCGAGAAGTAGCGTAACTATCGCCAGAGAAAAACTCATTTGCATAATATCTACAGGCATATAGTAATACACACTGTGCAGTGCTTTTAGTCCAAGTTGTGTCAAACAAAGCCCTAATACGCCCCCAAAGAGACCAAGTAGCACCAACTCGGTGGCAAATTGTGTAAAAATAGCTTGCTGACTGGCGCCCACGGCTCGACGCAGGCCTATCTCATTGGCGCGAGCGAAGAATTTTGCCATCATCAAACTCATACAATTGAGTAAGCATACGATAAGAAAGAGCACCGCAAGCCATACGGCCAACTTGCTGTCATTCGAAATCATTTCATCGTCAATTAAACGCTCTTGTACGTTGAGTAACTTAGAGCGAGTACTATTTGGAAAGCGTCCAAGTTGCTGCTGCTCTATCATATAGTTGGTGAGAAAGTCTTTATATTCAGCTTGTGCTTGCGCATCCGGTAATTCAACCCACATATTTATCATCATACATTCTGAGGCTAACAACGCAGCAAAGGTGCCATCGTCAGGGTCTTTCCAACAAAAGGCATCGGCGGTTGAAGTGGAGAAGAACGCGTTTTTCATTTGTGTGTTAAAAGGAATGAAGACATCGAATGGTTCGTTGTATGTGTCCAAAGCATGACTGTAATATTTGGGAATGGGCACCCAATGATCTAAAACGCCTGTCACGGTAAATACCTTGTTTGCGAAACGCACAGTTTTTCCAACCGAATTTTCACCATTGAATAATTGTTGATTGATTTTTTTACTCAGCACAATCACTTGGGCGGCGTCAGTTTCTGCTTGTTGGTCCCAACCATTGCCAAAAGCAAAGGGCGCTTCAAATAGCCTAAAAAAATCAGGAGTGGTTGTTCTCACCATCACGCTTTGTGCTATTACGTCAGGTCGCAAAGGATTCGAGAGCATTTCCTCACTTGCATTTAAGGCAGCCTGATAACGGGGGATGTCAGATTTAAGCAGGTTAACAGCATCTTGATAGGTGATTGTGTAGTAGAGTTTATCACCCATCTTAGCGGCTTCTTCTTTACTTAGGCTATCCAATTGCACATTAAAAAGCGTATGACTTTTTGAGGGGATCGGATCTTTAGACATCATATAACTTACGGTATAGGTAGTCATGGTTGCACCAATCCCAACCGCTATCATGATAATGATCAAAAAGCTTAATAAAGGGGTTTTACGTATCCCCAAAAACGCAAGTTTAAAATAATAAGCCAACATCGTTACTACTCGTACAGTGGCTGTTGTTGTGAGTTTAATCGATATGTCATTGTTTTAATCCTTTTATTTAGCGGGGTGACACCCGCTTGGTTCCATTCCATGTTTAGGTCGATGACTTCGTGTTTGAATGTAGACAGAGTCAGACCCTCAATTACCGATTTATAGTACGTAGTTTTAACAAACAATCAACTGTTGTTAATTTTATTTTGGTGAGATGCTCAAATCTCTGTGTACATGTTCAAAAAGAAAGATTAAAAGTTTCATATTTTGCACCCGTTCGATTTAAAGATTAAAGCAAACAACTGGAGATGTTGTGCTTGAAGTCAGAGCGAAAATAACAGGAACGTACAACGTGACTTATACGTCTAGATAAACTGAGTTTATTTTGATTTGAAATTGGCCCAAAACTGGGCCAATTTTTTTAATTTCTCTTAAACAGCTACATTAAAATAGTTGTTCACTTAGACTGATTTGCTGTTACTTATTGGCATTTATTGAACAGATATTGAGTTGGACAACTCATTGTTTTATTTGTACCAAAGTGATCATTCAGGATCACTTGAGAGCCACTTTTACCGGCTAAAACAAAATCGACTTTGTTGTCGGAAGCACTTTGTGACCAGAAGTACACAGGTTCTCCACTCCAACCCCAAGCTGCATTATGCACTTTACGAATAAAGTTAACATTTTTCGGATCTGCGTAGTGCTGAGCGCCATTATAACTCCAAACATAAATGTCAGTTTTATACTTTAAGTGACTTGTATACAGGTGTACTTTACCACCCGCTAAGCTGTCGCCTTGTGTCTGCATTGGAAAAGCAATTTCGCTATAGCCATAGCGATTAATTGTTCTTACTGCACCTGCGGAATAAGCATGATCGGTCGCACAATTACCACTATCGTAACACCCGACATAAGTGGCGGTGCCTTTTTCATCAACGACTTTAGCGCGGATAAGGGCTTTTGATTCAGTCGCTGACTTAGGGGCAAAGCCGTGAATACCATCACTTTCGACAAATAATACTTTTAGCGCAGCGAGTTTGCCGTCTGTGCCCATCGAAAAGTCAATGTCTTTCATATAAGCACGCTTTTGAATCAAATTCTCTTCTGGTGTATAGCCATTCACTATGTCTACGTTTGAGTCTGATTTATAAAGTAGCGCTTTGTTCAGGGTATTGAAGTCAGAAATATAATCGCCGTATCGAGTATCAATTAGCTTTTGATTTAAGCGATTGTACCAGGTATCACCGCCATCTTTAGAGTACATAAAGTAAACGTTAGTACGATTATCATTTGGGAAATGACGGTTTAACGATGCTCCGAGGCTTCCCGCCGCTATTTTACAACTATCATCATACCCTCTGTTTAAAGTACATTTATCTGGAACGTGCACATTAAAGGCCATAGCAATAACACCGTTGCGTTCGGTACTTACGGCATAGTGTCCAAAAGCAACATCATCATTAATAGCGACTAGCTTTTTGCTTTTTTCAATATTTACCGAGGTACCAGTAGGTGTGATTTCGGTCATGTAAATTTGACGTCGTGTGGTTTGTCTGTATGTGTTACTAATCGTGCTTGGCACTTGGATATAGCGGGTATTAAGTAAGACAAATTTATCGCGTGTCCACCAAGCTTGAGGGTATGAAAAACCAATGTATTTACATTTTTCAGTGTCGCCACAGTTGGTGCTTGGTTCGAGTTCTTTACTCAAGTTATTTTCGGCATCAACTAGTGTAAACCCCTTTAGATCCTGCGCACCATTTAAGTGTGAGTATTTAGAGCGGTAAATTAATCCGCCACGAGACGTATTTCTGCCAGAAATAAACACATATAAATAGCCATTGTTATCCATATTAATTACAGCGGTATCATGGAAATCGCTGGTATTTTTTACATGGATGATCGCTGGCTCTTTAACTTCGCCAGTTTTATGATTATATGCAGAAACTGCGACCACTAATCTTTCATAACCTTTGTTTGGGGGAGTGCCTTGAACCGCACAATCTGAATGTGCACCGTTTAGAACAACGTATGTCCAGTCACCTTGTTGAACTGCCATTGGTGCCGCTTTTGCTGAACCTGTGGCGGTCTCACCTGAATATTTTGGGATGTTGCGAGTGCCAACTTTAAAAAGTTGATTGTCTAAGCTGTACCAGTTACCCCGAAGCGCGCGATTGTTAAAACTCGGCTTATAGTTCAGGTAATCAAACTGAGAGGTTTTATTTTTAAAGTGGTGTAAATAATTGTAGTTGGAATCATCGTCATAATTAATTCCTATATTGTTATAACTACATGTGCCATGTGCATTAAAGTTATCATCATCTGCATATCCTTTAGACTTGTCTGGTTCCGCCGCTTGAGCAGATAGAGCGCCTCCCAGAAATAGCATGGCCAATGATAGTTTCGTTTTCATGTTAATTTTCCTTATTGTTTGGTCACTAAACGTGACTCTAGAAATACAAATATGCCCAAATCAGATGAGTAAGTTCTTTTAAAGGGCTAATCCGTAAACGTCAAACCTACAAAATTACTTAAATATGTCCTCATAACCTGAAGTTCATTCTTTTAAAACCATTAGCTAACTTATGTTATCAGTCACGTCCCTAATAAGAAACTGTGCAAACTCTTCGTTGATACTGAAAATTCTCAAAATTATCCTTAAATGTTATTGGCTTAATAATTTCTGTTGGTGGCTTTTTCGCAGTAATAGCAGACAGTCAGAAGAGTGAAAACGATAAAAATGAAAAAAAAATGTAATTTTTATTAAACATTTTTCGAAAAGTCAGGAAGAGGTATATAGGCAAAGAATAAAAAGAAATGAGGTTTAAAGAATGAGTACTGTGATCTCTAACGATGGATTGGGTTTATTTAATAGTTTATCGTCTCAGTTAGGCAAGCAATCAAGTGGTGCTGCGCTTGGTCAATCTAATGAGAGTGTTTTTGTTAACGCTGCAACGGGTAACTTGCTTATACAAGGAAAAGATGAACAGTTAGAAGGTCTTGGCCTTGGACTAGGTGTTGTTAGAACTTACAACAGTTTAGGTAACTTCGATGGTGATAATAATGACCAATGGCGTTTGGGCTTTTTAAAACAAATAAAGCTTGAGGGCCAAACGAACCAAGCTGGCAGTAAGGTGGTTAGAACAACCGCTGATGGTTATGAACAAGTATTTTCGTATGACTCTGCTCGAGGCTTATATGTCAGCAAATCAGGTTCTGGGGCTGATGATACGTTAAAGTTTAATACAGATGGCAGCGCTATTTATAAGCAAGACGACTCAACAATTTCTGAGCATTATAATTCGTCTGGTAAGCTGACTACTATTTCAGATAACAACAATCATAAAACCAGCATACAGTACTCAGGAACTCGTGTTACAAGTATCCTAACAACCACGTCGACAGGCACAGAAAAAGCCGACTTAATTTACAATGCACAAGGCTTATTGGAAAAGCTGAGTTTCGCGCAAGGCAATAACACACCTAATACTCATGTCTATTATGGATATGATTCGCAAAAACGATTGTCTTCAGTAAAAGTCGATTTGACGCCCGATGATAATAGTATTACTGACGGTAAGGTTTACGAAACCAAGTATACCTATCACGGAACCAGTAAGCGTGTTGAAACGATAAAACAGTCTGACGGCACGGCGCTCACGATTGCCTATGAAAGTCATAATGGTGATTACAGAGTTAAAACACTGACAGATGGAGAAGGTAATCTTACTGAGTACAAATATTTAAGCGCAACGCATACTCGAGTCAGTATCGGCAATAATCATGTAGATTATTTCTTTGATAGCCAAAAGCGCTTAGTGAGTACTAAGCGAATTGGTGACAACCAAGTTATTCAGCAGAATTATAGTTACGATAGTGCTGGAAGACTGAAACACATCACAGATGGTGTGGGTAATATTACGTCGTACAGCTACGATGCCAAAGGTAACCTAACCAAACAAACGAATGCGGATGGTGTGAGCGTCATTCGCAAGCATAATGCGGCAAACCAAGTCATTGAAGAGCAAGTTGGCGATGACATTTCTCACTTTGTTTACGATGCGAAGCAGCGGTTACGCTTTAGCGTGAATGCTCAAAATGGGCTTGTTGAATATCGTTACAATAGTTTAGGACAACGCACTAGCCAGCATGTCTATACCAAGGCGCAGTACACGAGTAGTAATTTGTCGCTCTCAGCTTTGGAACAATTCGTATCGACATTAGATCAAAGTCAACAGCAAAAAAGCACTTATGGTTATGACTTTAGAGGCCAGCTAAACCTTGTAACGCGATATACAACGACCGAGGGGGGCATCGTTAGTGAAACGAGTTCAACCAAGTATGTGTATGATGCACAGGGTAAGTTACTGCAAGAAACGACGGCCCGTGGTGTGCAAACCTCAGCGCCAGAAGACTACACCACAATATATAGTTATGACGGCTTAGGCCGAGTGCTGACTAAAACGGATGCAAATAAAGCACAAACGATATTTACCTATGATGATGCAAACCGACGTATCGCGACGCAATACGCCAATGGCCTGTGGCAAACGCAAAATTACGACAAAACGGGTGCACTTGTTTCGTCAGCAAGTGGTACATCGCTGGCTGACAGTACCTTAGGTATTGAGCGCTTTTACCGTGACTCACAGGGTCGACTCGTCGCAAAACAAGATGCACAGGGTGCTCGCAGCTATATATTCTACGATCCTGCGGGCTTAAAAGTTGCGACAGTAAGTAACACAGGATCAATTACGCGTTTTGACTATGATACAGCGGGTAGACTGACAGGTACTAAACAGTATGCACAGCAGATCAGCACAGCCAGTTGGCTTAATAGCAATGGTCAAGTGACTAAAACATTAGCTCAGTTAATGGTTGACATGAGCGCGCGTGAGACAAATGTTGATAATAGAAGTACGCGTACTTTGTACAACGCGGCTGGCCAAACAGAGTATGAAATTGATGGTAAGGGGTACGTTACTCAATATATTTACAATGACAAAGGTCAATTAGTAGAGCAAAAAAGCTACAATGACCCATTGGGTAATGTGGCATATCAGGCATTCAATAGCCCAGTCGTTGCGAGTGATTGGCAGGTATATGATGCTGATCCGGCTGGGGCCACGATGACGCCAGAGCAAGACGCTGAATACGGCGGGCAAGTCATGGTGCTTAAAGGGAGTGGCACGTCTAATGGTTATCGCTTAAGAAACACCACATCTGCAAATTGGCAATCGGATAACCGCACGATTTCTTGGGATATGAAATATGCTGAGTCCTATACCATCTTTGTTAGTGTCAATACCACATCCGGACATCGTTATATTACCTATTACGCGGGTGATAGTGCTCCGCACTTGAGTGGCGAGTATGCAAAGCATTATTTATCTACGACCACAACGAATGGGCAGTGGCAAACCATCACGCGAGACCTGCAAGCGGATCTATCTGCTGTTGAGCCAAACGTAACCATTACTAACATTAATGCTTTCTTAGTACGCGGTTCTGGTAAAGTAGGTGAAGTACGCTTATCTGGACTGAATGACGAAAGAGCGGCTGCTGCGTCTCAAAGCACAAAAATGGCGTACAATGCCAGCGGCCAATTGGAGTATAAGACAGATGGTGCGGGTTACACGACACGCTATTACTATGATCAAGCGGGTAACGAAATTGCACAGCGTCGCTATTTTAATACCGGTACACCAGGTTCAATAGCAGAATCGAGCAAAGACAGAATTAGCCATAACTTTTATGATGGCCAAGGCCGATTAACAGCCGCCTTGTCTGCTGATGGCGCACTGACGACATACACTTATAATCTAGATGGATTGAAATCGTCGCAAACACGCTACCATAAGCAAATTGCAAACCATCCAATCGGCTCACCTATCACGTTGCCAAGTGGTGGAAAAACGACCGTCAGCTGGACATATACGGCAACGGGTCAAGTTGAAACGCAAACGAACACAGATGGTTCATTGTTGAAGTACAGCTATGATGAGATGGGTAACCTCATACATCAGCAAACGTTCGACTCTGCATCGGCTAGAGATGCAAAATCAGTTTATAGCAGCGATGATTTTGATACCAATGTATCAAACGCATTTACCATTTCAAACGGCTCAGCAACATCCATCGATGTTGTTGATAAACGTGTTCGTTTCCAACGACTCAACAGTGAAAAAAGCGAATGGCCAAGTTTAGTATCTAAACAAACTTTTGATTTTAAAGATAATGTTACAACAAGCTTAGAGGTTACAACGGGTGAGAGCCTAAATGGGCTTTATTTCTATGGCGGTATTGATAACTCAGGCTCTTGGTCAGACAACTCACTTGACCGCCACGCAGTTTATTTTGATGGCAATGCGATTTACTCGGATGTTGTCAGAGATGGTAAAGCTGGCAGCCGTGAAAAACTGCTGTCTATTGAAGCAAATACCACTTACGTTGTGAAGTGGGAAACTGATCAAGATCATACGATATTGACAGTACACCCAAAAAATAAGCCACATGAAGCAGCGTCAATCAAAGTATCAAGCCAAGATTGGAGTGGTGCGGCACGCCTGCGATTTTATAACAACCCTCGCCCAGGCGCTGTAGGTACTGAAGTCTACGTTGATAACTTTAAAATGCGCTCTCGTAATGAGTTAAGTAGTACGCGTTATCAATATGATTTGCTCGGTCGTCAAGTTGCTTCGCTGGATGGTAATCAGTTACTAGGCAATAACTTAAATTATCCGGTTGATACTGAGCGTTGGGATGTTTATGACCCAACACCGGCAGGGGCAACCATGACGGCTGTGTATGATGAGCAATATGGTGGGGAAGTCGTAGAGCTCAAAGGTGATGCTACTAACAATGGTTATCGCTTACAAAACCCCAATTTAGCGCCTTGGGATGCACTGGATAAAACCATCAGCTGGGACATGAAATACACTGAAGGGTACACGGTGTACATCAGTGTAGACACAAACAAAGGTCATCGATATTTAACCTACACGCCGGGTACACACGGATCATCACTAGGTGGCCAGTATGCACACATTGCTTTGCCACCAAGTACAACCGATGGAAATTGGTATTCAATCACACGTGATTTAGTTGCCGACCTGCAATCTGTAGAACCCGATAATGACATTAAGAATGTCAATGCTATGTTGGTCAGGGGCTCAGGTAGAATTGGCCAAGTCTCGCTGACAGACTTAACGCAAACTCAACTAGAAAATCGTGGTTATGAAACGGGGGCGGTTAAACGAGAGCGCTTTGATGGCATGTTTACAGCGCAGGGTGATCACACTCAATATGATGTGCTGGGCAATGTGCAGTCGTACACCGACAAAGAAGGTGCAAAAACGCTTTATTACTATGATGCTCAGGGCAATACACGTTTTGAAATCGATGCTCAAGGGCAAGTAAAACAGTATATCTATAATGCCTTTAATGAGCGTACTGATGTAGTTCGTTATCACACTCAATTAAGTGAAGCTCAAATAACTCAAGCGGGCCTAAAAGGCGGGTTGATCACCAATAAAGTCACTAATGGACAAACTGTCGCTGCGCATTTGAATGCGTTGGTTGGTGGCGGTAGTTCATATCGTGACAGTGTTGAGTTTGATCAAAGAGGTCAGGTGGAACGCCAAGTTGATGCGCAAGGATATGAAAAGTCCTTTACCTATAACGCGTTCGCACAGTTAATTAAAGAAACTCAGAAAACACATTTAAGTGCGGCCGACAAAGCAAAAGGTACGGCTGGATTAACGACAACACACACCAGCTTTGATTATGATGAAAGAGGTTTGCTTGAAACAACCACACGCAGTGCGGGTGGCGTTACACAAACGATAGTCAAAGACTATGATGCGTTTGGCCGTGTTGTTACCACGACCGATGCAAACCAAAAGGTTATTTCCACAAAACATGAGCTAAATACGGCACAAGACAATATCGGTCGAGTTGTCACCACGACGCAAGTTGTCGCTGGCACAACAAGAGAAGTAGTGACGCGATATGACATGCTTGGCCGCGTTTTATCTGTCACAAATGGGTTAGGGCACGTAACGCGCTATGAATATGACGAGCAGCAAAACAGCGTAAAAGTCATACAGCCGGATAGTAGTTCAGTCAAAACAATTCGCAATGCGTTGGGCAAAACGGCATCTGTGACTTATTTTGATAAAGACGGTAAATCAGTGAGTGAGACGCTGTATCATTACGATCACAATGGCAATCTTACTAAAGCTATATCAAATGGCACGGTGCAATCACTAAACGATTATGACAAAGAAAATCGCTTGGTGAGCACGGTTGATGCGAATGGCAAACAAATTGAAACCCAATACGACGCAGTTGGCCGTGTTAAAGCAACCATTGTTGACCCTGATGGACTGGGAATTAGCACCGAGTTTGCTTATGCAAAACATGGTGGTCAAATCATTAAAACTCAGCGCTTAAATACTGTCGTCAGTGGAGGTACCATAACATCTGGTACCTTACAGACAACCACAACCGAATTGGATGGGGCAGGTCGAGCGCTTTCTGTGGTTGTGCGTCAAGGCAATAAACTACAGAGCCAAATTGCATATCGCTATGATTCGGATGGTCGTGCACTGGAGGAAATCAAAGGTGTCGGCGCGAAGGCAATTTCAACAAAGTATACCTATGATGCATTAGGCCGTTTGAGCGTTAAGCAAACTGGTAACAGCACGACTCAATATCAATATGACGCAAATGACAATTTGATTGTTAAAGCTGAATCATTAGGTAGCGGTGTTAAGAACAATAGAAACACCTCGATTGGTATCGACAATCAAAAAGTTACTTATTACGTCTACAACGAAGCGGGACAGGTTACGCATGAGTTTGTGAGTACCAGAGCCGCTGCGGTTGAGCAGGCGAGTTTTGGTGGTGAACCTATTGTGGTTGAGCCTGTGGACCCGCCAACGTCGATCATGTCGGTATCAGCATCCGAAGTGAGTTCTGCCGCACTAGTACCTTCAAGCAGTGTAACCAACAAAGTACATCTATACGGTAGTGTTAAGCAGTTTGATTACAATGCTAATGGTCAGTTGATAGCCAGCTCCAGTGCGGTTAATACGCTTCATCTGATCAATGCACAAGCTGTGTCAAATGAACGTTCACTTGCGGACTTTTTAACCAGTCAACACAGTACAATTGTGTCTCGTATTAAGGGGCATAGCTCAGAGTATGTCACAGAGCGCACAGCGTATGACGTCAATGGCAGAAAGTCATTACATATCAATGCAGAAGGTGGAGTCACACAGTGGCAGTACGATGCCCAAGGCCGTGTTAACGAATTAATTCAGTGGGGACAAAAAGTAGCGCCACTCAATCAAAGTCAGCAGCAAAAACTAGCGTCGGGTAGCTTAGCGCCTTCAGAACTGAGCAAAGTAGGCCCAGTATACGCTGACAGTAAAGTGAAGACCGTATTTGATGCCAATGGCCGTGCTCGTTTCACGTTAACGCTACTCGAAGGCAACAAAGCCAGCATTAAAGAAAGTGTTTATGACAAAGCTGGGCAGCTTATCAAAACAGTAGCCTACGCCAATACGGTTAACTATAGCGAAGTGACGAATGAAGCCAGTGCGTTGGCAAAGGCCGTTGCTTCTGCAAACGACAGAGTTAATCACTTATATTATGATGATGCGGGTCGATTACGATTCAATATAGATGCCAAAGGTTACGTTATTGAGCATCGATATAACGAGGTAAACGATGTCATTAGCACAGTTAAGTACAAAACATCGATTAATGATGAGTCATCATTAAAAGCGAATTTCACCGCAGGTAAGCTACAGTACTCTGAATTAAAGGCACACTACAGTAATAATGTGATTAGTGGTGCACGGATCACCAGTACTGAGCATGATGCAATGGGCCGGGTAACATGGCAACGTCACGCCGATGGCACCACCGAGTCTTACACCTATTACGATAATGGCTTGAAAGCCAGTTACACCAATCAAAATGGGGCGACATGGCAATACGATTACGACAATGCTGGTCGTTTAGCGTATGAACGAGGCCCTGCCCGCACGATTTACAATTGGTCTAACGGCAACTTAAGTGATGTGACCAATGTCAGTGTTACAAAGGCTTTTGCCTATGATGGTTTAGGTAACGTTATTTCAATCACTGAAGGTGGTCAAAGAAATAACGCTTGGATCAGCGGTGTGCCAAAAGCGGTTACTTACTTTGGATATGACAATGCTGGCCGTCAAATTTCTATGCGTCAAAGTGCAACAACCAATGCACCAGCAACCGAAGCGACTACACAATACGATGCACTTGGCAGAGCGGTCAGTTCAACCAAGGGTGGCATTACGCAAATTAAAGTGTACGACAATGTCGGTAATGTGCGTTTTGAAATCGATGGCGAAGGCAATGTTTCAGAGAAGCGTTACAATGCTCTGGGCCAGCTAGTTACACTGATTAAGTATGCGGATGAAACCACATGGCAGCCAAATCGAGCCCTTGTTTTATCAGATCTGGTAGATGCAAGCGGCAATATTAAGTCTGGTAACTCTGCCAATCTCAACGTTTCATCAACCAACGATAGACGTATTGATACCCGCTATGACGCACTGGGTAGAAAAGTACTCGTTAATATCGGCAACCAAAGTACTCAGTATGCCTATAACGCGTTTGGTCAAGAAGTTAAGCGGGAGCAACTATTATCTGGTAGCTTCTCTACAGCGGGCTATACAGCGCTAACAAGTTATAGTTATTACAATGAGCTTGGGCAGAAAGTTGCCTCTGTCGATGCTGGCAAGTACTTAACTAAAGTGGCGTATAATGCATTTGGTCAAGTTCATACCCAAACCGAGTACGCAGTTGCACTTACAGGTACTATCAACGAAAACTCAATCCCAAATGGTACCGCAGGAAATGATACATACGGACAAAATCGAGTTGTAGAATATCATTACGACAACATGGGTCGAGTGACGTTTGAAGTACGTTCAAATGTTAAAGTGGCAGAGTTTACATCAGGCATGAACCTGCAAACTCGCAATAATTTGATCACTGCTTACAAGTACGACAAATTGGGTAATACAGTTCAAGCACAAGTAAGCGCAGAAAACACCTCAAATGTGAATAATCTCTCTTTGCCAACAGCAGATGTGCAAGCGTGGGAATATGATGCAGTTGGGCGCTTGATCAACACGGCGACCGCCTCTGTTTCAACAACATCACTTGATTTGAGTAAGAGTTTAAGTGGTGCAGTGAGTACCGCGACAGGGCGACAAGTTACAGAGCTGGGCTACGATGTGTTTGGTAACTTAGTGAGACGTAAAGAGTACGCAAATAGAGGGTCGCTCAATACCACAACTTCAGACATTTCTGCACCACCAAGTAGTCCACATGATAGGCTGACTCGCCATGAATACAACAGTCGAGGACAGCTAATTGCTGAGTACGATGCTCTGGGCAACAAAACGTTACATAAATACAATGCGTTAGGCCAGTTGGAAGAAACACGTCAAGCATATAACGAATGGAACCATGAGAATGAGTCATACTCGTTTACATATCGTTTATACCACTATGATTCTTATGGAAAATACCGAGGTTCATCGAGTGAGCAAAGAGGTTTACCAGCCGGTATTTCATTTGATGAAGCATCGGGTAAATTAAGCGGTCGCATTTTTGACTTTTGGCCAGATGATGGTGCGCAAGGGCATACCACTGCAGTGATAACTCTGCATGCCAGCTATTTGTCTTCTGATAGCGCTAAAATTCAAACACGCTCGTTTAGTAGCAAAAATGGCCAAACTACGGCAACGGCTTTTGCAGAATGGCGCCTACCGCATAATGGTAACGATGACGCTAAGGCGCGTTTTATCAAGTACCGTTATGATCGTAATGGCCAAATTAGCCACAAAACGATTGGCCAGAACACAGGGACTCAAGATGTTAGCAAGCATACTTGGTACACCTATTACAACGCATTTGGTGAAGTAAAACGCGATAAAGATGGTGTATATGTTTACAACAAAGAAGGACAACTTTGGAAAACCACCAAAGGTGACGGTGTTCTAAAAACGCATGGTTATGATAAAGCCGGTCGGTTAACGAGCACGGTTCATGCCCTCAATGGCCTGACCGATATTGAGCGTGATGCGCTGGGTAATGCAGTGTTAATTAAGCAGCCTTACTTTACGCAAAAAGGTGTGCGTATTAGACCACAACTTGAGCAAAAGTATGACCGTTGGGGCAATGTGATTGAGCTTAAAGATGCAAAAGGCTTTATCACGCAAGCACAATACAACCATGATAACAAAGTGGTGAAAGAAATATTGCCGCTTGTTGCTGTAACTGCTGAAAATGGCCAAACCAGTAGCACTACCCCAGTGAACATTTATCATTATGATGAAAATGGTAACTTGGTACAAAAGATAGATGGCAACAACCACAAGCAAACGTTTAAGTTTGATGGGCGAGGAAACCAAGTCATTTATCAAGATGGGGAAAATAACCAGACTCAGTACAAGTACGATATTTTTGGCCGCAAAGTACTCACCAAAGATGCTGAAAATAGAACCTTTACAACCAGCTACGACAAAGTGGATAGAGTCACAGAAACAGGCCAATTTGGTGTTATCAATAACCAAGCAGGTCAATATCGTGTCAATAACTCTTATGAATATGACGAGCTAGGTAACCGCACGCATGAACGTGATGCAATGGGTGGCGTAAAGTCATATAAATTTGATGTGTACGGTAATGTGACATACGCACGAGATGAAATGGGCCGAGAAAAGTTGTATGGATACAACAGCGAAGGGGCACAAAAGTTTGAAACTTATGCCAATTTGTATAGCAGCTCTGCACCTGATAAGCACAAAAACAGCCGTGTTTACGATGACTTTGGTAACTTGCAATCTGGTAATGATTTGGGTGGGAAAGGTTTCTCGTATACTTACGGTAGAAGTTGGGGGGCGAGCAATAGCGTTAGCTCGTTAACCGATGTAGGTGGTAACACGACGAGAACAGATATTGGCCGCCTGATCAGAAAACAAAATGATTACGGTCAAGATATTAGATATACCTACTATGAAAATGGTTGGTTGAAGAGTATCAGTGATGAAGCGACAGACGCTTATGTGTACTTCGAGTATGATAAAGCCGGTAGAAGAACGCTTGAGTTACGTCAGTCTTGGGATGACTTACAACGCGTTATCCGTCATGAGACAACGACACAATACGATAGCCATGGTCGCATAACGCTGACGCAAACCAAAGAGTACAACAACACCAATACGACGGGTGAGCCAAACTGGGTAGAAGGCAAAATTCTATCTCGTGTCACATACCGCTACGACGCGGTAGGCAACCGACGTAGTATGAAAGTTGAAAATGGTATTGTTGGAGACTTGTCAGTTGACCCATCTTACAAGTTCTACGGTACGATCAGCACGGCTGAAAATACGGCGTTCACTGATAGTACGGGTGATGTTGCTAGCTTTTTCGAAGCCTTGCAAATCCCCAACCTGCAGTATACAGCCAAGTTTTACAAGCAAGACTCTGCCAACCCAAGCAAGTGGGTGGCAATAGATAAGCCGCAGGGCGTATCGTTTAGTTCAACAGGTAAACTGACAGGCACCCCATCGTATGAGTCTGCGGGGATTTATCGAGTTGATGTTGTTGCAACAGATAAGAGTAAAACACCAGCGAGCACGTTCTCGGGTGAAATTCAGCTGAATATCAGTAATGTGGTAGCACCAATTGAGATTAAGCCAATTTCTACGCACACCAGTAAAGAGGGCGTGTCAGTTAACATTAGCTTGGCTAGTTACTTCATTGCGGACTCAAGTTCACGTCAGTTGAAGTTCACGGTTACGGGTCTGCCTTCAGGGGTAAGTTACAACAGTAGCACGGGTGTGATTAGTGGCACCCCAGGATACTCAACGGCCAACACCTACAGTGTTAAAGTGGTGGTCACCGACAAGAATAATAGTGCTATCCGCCGTGAACAAACGTTTAGCTTACGGATCACGGATACGCCTGTAGTGACGGTTGGTGAAGAAACACGAAAAGAAATCAGTCTTGGCACTGACAACCTAATTCGTATACGAAAAACCAGTGGGCCTAGCTTTGCGCAAATTAACAGCTCTAATGTGTTAGTGATAACGCCAAGCGCTTCTGATGGTAGGCAGGCAGCTTATATTGTTAAATATGCAAAATACATGTATGAGCCTGAACTCAGGAAAGAAATAAAGCTTGGCGACTACGAGTATCATATTTTGGTACCTGATACCAAAGTTGCCAACCAACCTTTGACAGCTAAGAACGGCACTTTGACATTTAAAGAGGGGCAATCACTTAGCAGTACAAATGGAGATCTGAAGAAATATTTCACTAATCCGGATAACGATAAGCTCACTTACACGGCAACCTTCTACCAAGAGCAATGGGTTGATATATCAAAAGATAGAATGGAACCGAATCTGGTGCGTCGCTGGGTGGTGGTTAGTCCTCCACAGGGGATCTCTTTTAATAGTGCAGGGCACTTACAAGGTCAGCTGGGTAGCTCAGCATCGGGCACATATCGAGTTGATGTAACAGCGGTAGAGTCTGAACGCGGCACACCAAACCGCGCAACGGCGCAAATCACCCTGACAGTGCAAAATGTTAAACCACCGATCACGGCATCAGCGATCCCGACAAAGCAAGCGGAAGAAGGGCAAACCTTGTCGTACAATGTCTCTGGTTATTTCACGCCTGATACAACGAGCCGAGTATTAACCTTCAGCGCAACAGGATTGCCAAGTGGGGTAACAATTAACTCGACTACAGGGGTGATTTCAAGCTCAGGTGCATTGAAAGATGGAACAGGCGGTAGCCATAGAATCACCGTTTATGCCACTGATAAAAATAACAGTAGTATCAAAGTCAGCACGACCTTCACGTTAAGTGTGAAAAATGTTGATTACATCACCTTAAATGAAGGGCAAACACATCGTATTGATATTGCTTCATTTGGTGGCACACATAGCTTGATCAATAAAAGCTTGAGTGGTGCTCCGTCTTGGGCTTCGGTATCGAGCGATAAGAAGTACATTGTACTTAGCCCTAATGCAACGGCAGGCCGCTCTGGCGCGTATACTTTCACATTAACGGTGAGTGAGTTTGATCCAGAGCTAAAACGCAATATTACCTACGGCACAAGAACATACAGTGTGATCGTGCGTGATACGCAAACCCCTAACCGAGCGCCAACAGGCAGTATTGACAATAAATCAGCGTCTGAAGGCAGCGCATTCTCTCACAATGTGGCGTCTAAATTTAAAGACCCAGATGGCGATGCACTGACCTATACGGCGAAGTTCTACAAGCGCGTCTTTAGGCCAGATCCGATTGACCCAAGAGATCGCTTCTTGCAGCTAGAATCGACATCAAGAATTCAAAGCTTAGAAGCTGTGCCATCGACAGAAACGGCAGCAGCGGGTGGCACTTGGGTGTATGAGCTTGTTTCAAAACCAGCAGGTTTGAGTTTTAGCTCATCGGGTGTACTCAGTGGCACACCGGGTTACACAACCAGTGGCACTTATAAGGTTGTGGTAACAGCGACAGAGCAGAAGTCGACCAAACTCTCTGCGTCTCGAGAGTTTACGTTAACCATTGCGAATGTTGTACCTAACAAAGCCCCAACCGTGACACTGAGTGCTGCAAGCTCGGTTAAAAGTGGAAGCAGTATCACAGTTACAGCAACAGGTAGTGATACAGATGGCTCTGTGCAGCAGTACGAATGGCAACGTTCTTCAGGGTTAAGCTTAAGTGGCAGTGGTAACCGAGTCACAATTAAAGGCCTTACAACGGGTAGCCAGTGGGTTAAAGTGCGCGTTAAAGACGATGATGGTGCGTGGAGTGGCTGGGTTACCAAGACAATCACAGTGACCAGCGCAACAGCGAGCAATCGTGCGCCAGTTGCTAATCGTTCGCTTAATGCGTTTGCGTTTCAAGGTAGATACATGAGTTATACCGTGCCGAGCAACGCATTTACCGACCCAGATGGTGATACGCTGACATACTCCGCAACTGGTCTTCCTTCAGGGATGAGCTTTAGCGGTAATAGACTAAGTGGCACATCGAACAGGATGGGCAATTTTACCATTACCATCACAGCGAAAGATCCTAAAGGGTTAACAGCGACGACTAAGCTCTATTTGAACGTCGAGCCGAATGAGTTTGATCCAAGAGACAGAGAGCCGTTTTTTGCACCAGAGCCGATGATGGCGGCGCGTTCATTGTCGGCATCGCCTGAGCTTGTATCGGCAGGTGAAGCTAAATTAGCACCGCATAATGAGCTGCAAACGGCCAGCTTGGCGAGCACCACTGCAACCGCTACTAGCTCGGCCACTTCAAATGATGGCAGTGTGAAAGAATATTGGTTCACTTATGATGGCAACAACCGAGTGGTACATGACGGTGGTAGCTTAGTAAGCGGAACAATCACGACACGCACACAAGGCCAGTTCATCGGATATAACAAAGTGGGGCAGCAGTCGTTGCTTATCTCTGCCAATAATCGAGGTGCGGAGCAGTTCATATATAATAGTTGGGGCCAAGTTGCATTTGTAGATAGCTATTTGAACAAGGGCGACATCGATTTGTATGGCTCACGTGCCACACTTGCAAACTCGCCAACTCATGCTAATTGGACTTCAAGTAGTAAGTTTGAATACGATGCTATGGGTCGTGTAACCGATAAGCGAGAGTACTATGGTGCTAACTCATCGGTTTATATTTACATCGAAGGGCGAGGTGGCGATCCAGGCTATGGGGCGTCAGTTAATTATGGTGGTGCGATTAAACACCACACAGAAACGCGCTACAACGCAGCGGGTGAAGTCACTTGGGTGCAAGAAAAAGCACTCAAGCTTAATATCAAAGATCAATTAAAGTCATACGTGCCTGAATTTGGAGGCGGTGGTTCTCGCGTCATTTATGCGTCTGAGCCGTGGACTGAATCGAGCTTAAAAGTACAGTCTATAACGCAAAATTATGTCTATGATGGTGCGGGCATGGTGAAGTCTTATGCCTATTATCAAAAGAGTGATCTACCTTCGGGTGTCACTCAGTTGATCCATCGCTTCAATAAGCAATATGAAGCGCGAGATACTTACTTAGAACAGCTAACAACAGGACGCGGTGATGCATCACACAAAGACAGCCAAAATCTACAAGATGCAGAAACGCGCTCAACCTACGATGTGAACGGCAATCGTACACGCATAGAAGAGCACATAACCGATGATCGTTATAAAGGCGATAAAGACGTTAATGCGCGCTATATGCGCTACGATGCGGAAGGCAAGATCATTTCAAAAGTGACGGGTAAGCAAACAAGGTTGCTTAGCGCGGCAGATTTAAATACCACGCGTACCTATTACAACCCGTATACGGGCGAGGTGATTGATTGGCAAACCACGGTCGCAAAAAATGTTGGCTTTAAAGAAGATACAACGTATCTAGGTCGTGAAACGGGCAGCTACTATTTATACAGCAGTGGCAATTACCTTGGTGAAATCAACAAGTCGGGTACCAACTCGATTAAAGAGCAGCATTTTAGTGCACCAGACAGTCGCAGTTCTACCGTTATGGCGAGACACCAAGTACAGTCAGGCGATACATTAAAAGGTATTGCTAAGCTGTATTACGGTAATGAAGACCTATGGTACATAATTGCCGATATGAATGGTTTAGGTGCTGGTTCAGACTTAGTGCAAGGCGTGACGCTTGATATACCATCAAGAGCAAACTCCTTTAACAGTCATGATAGCTTTAAGCCAATTAACTTAGGTGAAGTGATCGGCAACACCGATCCATCAATGCCATATGTGCCGCCACCGCCGCAAGCAGGCTGTAATGCGGTTGCATCGATCATTATGATCGCGGTAGCGGTCGTCGCCACTATTGTGACAGCGGGTGCCGCAGTTGCTGCGATGGGCGGGGCTGTAGCTGGTGTGTCTGGTACTATGGCTACGGGCATGGCTGTTCTTGGTGGCGCAACCGTCACGGGCGCGACCATAGGCGGCGTAGCTATAGCGGGAGCCGTTGCGGGAATTGGCGCAGCTGCGGTGGGTGGCTTTATGGGGTCGGTCATTTCGCAAGGTGTGGGCAAAGCGATTGGCGCAATTGACAGTTTCTCGCTTAAAAATGCGTTAGCGTCCGGTTTAACTGCGGGTGCGAGTGCGGGCGTAGGACAGTACTTACAAGGTGCGAGTTGGGCAAACCAAGGTTCTGAGTCAGTCAATGCAATGACTAAGCTGAAGAACTTATCTTGGCAAGGTCGCGCCGTGATGGGCGCAACAGCGTCTATCAGTTCAGTAGCTGCAAATAAGCTGGTGGGTAACGACGCTAGCTTCAGATGGGGCAATGTGGCTGCGTCAGCCTTAACATCCGGTATTGGTATAGATGCAGGCCAAGCAGGCCAAGGCTCACTGAACCCTATCAATGGCATTCTGAACTCGGCTGTGAACTATGGTGCCGATAAGCTATTTGGTAACCAAGCGAGTTGGAATTTTGGTAATGTCGCCGTTGATGCATTTGGCAATGCGCTGGGTAACAGTATAGTTCAAGGGATCAGCAAGCCGTCACAATCAGACATTGAAAGACAAGCTAAGCTGGATGAAATGTCGGCCAAGTTAAACCAGCAAGTAAACAAAAAGCTGAATGCTAAACTTGATGCTCAACTTAATGAAACCCTTGAGAATGCACAAGCTCAAATGGCAACTGAGTTGGATGCAACGACGCAGTCTAAATTAGATGCTGAGTTAGCACGTCTGAACGGCCAAAATGAAGCTGATATGGCTAAATGGCGAGCGCGAAGTTTAGAAGTTGCCGAACGCTCTAATGCAATGACTCAGAAGTATGCGACAGAGTTAGCTGATATGACATATAGGCATCAGCAGCAGATGTTTAGTGTTCAAGAAACATTAGCTAAAAGCAGGTGGTTGTTGGGCGGTGATAAACCTGTAGAAGTGACTTTGGTTGACCCGGTTGATCCCACAGAACCTAAAGATCCTAATGGACCTCAAGAACCTAGACCAAAAGTTCCGTCGTTGTTCGAGCGCTATATAGAATACAGTAGCCAATCTGTTACTCCTATCGGTGCAGCTCAGCTACTTCCTGCTTGGGGTTACTTAGCAAAAGACATAAAAGATGCTAGGGCTCATGGGATAGGCGCACTTGCTAATCGAGGTGCTGACGTATTTAGCTTGGGAAATAATATGGTTGTACTGGACGGAAATCAAAAGCCGGGTGTTAACCCGAACCAAGTAGCCAGAACGATTCCAAATACAGCCAACGCGATGGTCAAAACGGGTATTCTTGCCAATGCATTAAAAGGAGGTGGTGCGATAGGAGTGAAACTGGGGCCAGTGGGAACGGCTATTGAATATACATTCAATGACCAAAAAGAGTTCTTGTCGTCAGATTTCGCTATAGATGCCACAGTGGACACAGTTAAAGGCGGGTTTTCTGGTGCTGTAGGTGGACTTGCAACCACGGCAGTGGTTGGTTTAGCGACGATTGCAGGTGTAACCGTGGGGGCGCCTGTTGTCGCAGCTGGCGTAGCGGCAGGATTCGTTGCAGGCTACCTATTTGGAGAGCATGTGTTTGACGAATGGGGTGGTGATTGGACTAGAAACAAACTTAAAGACGTTTTTTGATTTTAATAGTATAAACGCCTCTAACTAGAGGCGTTTTTTTGAAGGTTTTTAATGTATTACAATAGTTATAATGAGAATGGATTTGGGGTTCAAATATTAACAAGGACTGGGTTGTTATTTTTTTTGTGGTTGGCATGTATTGCATACACAGATTTAAGCCCAAATAGTTCAGTGTACTTTTTGTTGGAAGAATACTACTTATACTTTGTTGGTTATGCAGTATTTGGATGTGTTTTTTATCTAAAAACGGTGTCTAAACTAATTGTATTTTGGCGTTTTTTCCTTGAGTTATTCTTTTGTGCCGGGTTCGTTAGTTATCCGCTTCAAGTTTTCTATTTTAATGGCTGGCTATTTTTATGTGCTGCTTTTATTTTTATTCTGATAGTGTACTCGAGTATATACTTTATGCGCTTTGTTTATTGGCAAGACTTTAAGCGCACATTAATTACGCAAGGAAAACTATCTAAGTACAATGAGTTTTCTGTTACTCGGGGCCAATATTTAGAAGTGTATGAGCTCAGTAAAAAGCTTCAATTTCTGAAAAAGACTGCTTTTTGGGAGAATGGATTTTTTTCAAATGAGGTGCGTTTAGAATCAAGCAAGTCCCTAGCAACAGTACGGAATATTGCATTATTGTCTGGGATCGCATTAATGATATGGATGGCTGTCGTTGGCACTGATGTATATGGACTTGCTAGTGCTGTTATTGTAATTCTGATCCTTCCGCAATTTATTCGTATCTCTATTGCTCCAGCTTTGTTGGATCTATTGCTTTGTTGCATTTTTAAATTTAAAGACTCGATTAAATTTTGAAATCAAGGCGCAGTTTCTAATGTCCACTTCCCTTAACAAGAGACAGGGGACGTTAGCCCCTAGGGCGGGATCGCACTTATGATCAAATAGCGACAATCCCATTGCTAGGCGCGAATCTGAATGAACACCTTACAGTTGTAGAAGAAAGTCGCTCTGATATTAACAAAAGCACGACTTAGTTGATGTCGTTTTCCTTGTTATTAGTGCCATCATGACAGGTGCTGAAGGTTGGCAAGATATTCAGCTCTATGGCGAGTCGAAGGAAGATTGGTTGCGGCAGTATCGGCCATTTAAAAACGGGATTCCAAAGCGCCATACCATCGCTCGGATCCTCAAAGCTGTGGTAGCAGAATAATTATGAAGGGCAGGCACTCAAAGCTTTGCGATTGATGAAAAGCCGATGCCTTTGGCCACAAGCAATACATGGACGAGGCGCAAAGAGTTCAGGCGTTTAAAGTCGCAGCAGCGGTCATCAATGTGACACCTACTATCTATCTTTACGCCCCTTGAACAGAATCCAGTCTCTGGCAAATATGAGCAGGCTTTTAATCTATTCTCACCGTTTAACCATGAGTGGCTGTAGTGGTCAAAGACATTGGCCACTACAGCTGCTCGTTTGTAACTTACACGTTCAAAAGTCTTTGCATGACACGCGATTTGGGCGACGCAAAAATACTGCGCGTATCACCATATTCCGCTACTTTACCTTTGTTTAGTACCAGCAGTTGGTCCGACATATGTTTTACAAGGCTCAGGTGGTGGGTGATCAAAATATAGCTGAGACTGGACTCGCGTTGTAATTCTAAGAGTAAGTTCACCGTTTGCGCACGAACGGACGGGTCGAGTGATGATAAAGCTTCATCGAGTACGACCACTTTAGGGTCGAGTATTAAAGCGCGTGCCAGCGCAACACGTTGTAACTGCCCACCACTGAACATATGGGGGTAATAGTCATAATGTTCTGCCAACAGACCAACGCGAACCAGTGTATGTTTGATTTTTTTATTGCGCTGTGGCGGCGTTAATTCAGTATTAAGACTTAAGCAGTCATCGAGCATATCACCAATGGTTAAACCTGGGTTGAGCGAGCGAGTTGGGTCTTGAAATATCAAACGAATATGACGGCATTGGGTTTGTCGAAGTCCGTCGTCTTCAATGGTATCCCCATCCAATAAAATTTGTCCTTTATCTCCATGATCAGCACCAGCCAATACTCTTGCCAAGGTGCTTTTTCCTGAGCCCGTTTCACCAATGATAGCTAAGGTTTCACCATGGCCCACCGCAAAGGAAATATCACGCAGTACTTGCGCATGTTTACGTTTAAACACGCCTGCACGGGTACAAAATGATTTGCTGAGTGCTTGTACTTTTAAGAGCGGTTGCATTTCGTTGGCTCCTTAACGAGTGGGAAATGGCAGGCATAACTGTGGCCATGCACACGGCTTTGTGGTGGTGTTACAACACATTGTTTTTGTGCTTGCGGGCAACGAGGGCCAAGCCTGCAACCTATGGGCAAATGCTGTAATGGTGGAATAGTGCCTTTTAGGGCATAAAATGGTTCTTTGTGAGCAAGCCCTTGTGCGTAATCCGGCAAGCTTTTCACCAAAGCTTGGGTATAAGGGTGCCTAGGTGAGTGAAATACTTTGTCTGTCGGCCCTGCTTCAACCATCTGGCCGCAATACAGCACATGCATGGCGTGAGACCAATCAGTGATCTCTTCTAATTCATGCGAGATCATCAGTACCGACATGTTTTTCAGTTGGTTAAAACTTTTCAGCAAGCGGAATACTTGGGCGCGCGCCACACTTTCAAGGGCGGTGGTTGGCTCATCAGCGATGAGTAGCTTAGGGCTACGCGCAATGGCCATGGCGATCATCACTTTTTGGCATACACCTTCAGAGAGTTCGTGTGGGTAGCTGCTGGCGACCTTTTTATCATCGCGAATACCTACCTTGTGTAGCAGGGCTTTTACTTTCTCTTTACGCTCAAGGTTACGGGAGAAAAAGCCTTTTTTGAAACAATTATCGGGCAGAGACTCTGCCACTTGTTCGTAGATTTTGGCTGTTGGATCGAGGCTTCGACTTGGCTCTTGGTAGATCATTGCAATATCACGGCTGACTACTTTACGGCGCTTCTCGGGACTTAAGCGCATTAAGTCTTCGCCTTGCCAATGCATTCGATCTGCGGTTACCGTCCAACGTTGATTTAACACTCCAACAATCGCTTTTGCTATCAAACTTTTACCTGAACCAGATTCGCCGACCAATGCATGCACTTCGCCTTCTTTGAGGCTCAAGTTAATTTTGTCCACCGCTCTGATCACGCCATCTTCGGTGCGCAGCTCTATGGTTAAGTTTCGAATATCAAGTAACTGCATTAGTCCACCTTTCGCCCTTTTAGAACTTGACGTAAACCATCACCCACTAAGTTGGTTGATAACACGGCAATGAACAGTAACACCCCAGGCAAACCAACTGTCCAAGGAGCAAGATAGATTAAGCTTAGGTTCTCAGCCAAAATAGCCCCCCATTCGGTCGTTGGGGGTTGTGCACCCAGCTTTAGAAAGCCCAGCGCGGCGATATCCAGTATTGCGGTAGACAGTGCCATGGTAAAAATAACCACAATATGCTCGTAAATATTGGGCAATACACCCCGCGTTAATATTTGCCAGTGTGATGCGCCATCTAAACGAAATGCCGTGATGTGGTCTTTGCTTAGCTCTTCTACCACGAGATTACGCACTGAATGCACATGCTGAGGGAGGAGTGCGAAAATAATCGCCCATACGGTATTTAAAAGCCCGGGCCCTAGCACCGCAATAATAATGATCGCCAATAATAACGAGGGTATCGAAAGGGTGATATCTAAAACATGGTTAAGCATACTAGAGCGTACGCCCCGACTTATCCCTGCAAAAGTGCCAAGTATCACACCAATTAAGGTGGTGACTAAAGCAGCGATGATAGATAAGCCAAAGGTGTAAGTTGCACCATTCATAAGCCGAGATAGTACGTCGCGCCCTAAATCATCGGTACCAAGAATAAAGCGCACATCCCCCAATTCATGCCATGAAGGGGGCAGCAATAGTGCATCACCATGTTGCTGATTGATGCCATAAGGTGCGATGAAAGGTGCGGTGATAGCAAGCAAAGTCAGCGCAACAAACACCCATAACCCAACTAAAGCAGGGTGATTAGATTTAAACTTACGCCATAATCGAGATAACGGAGAGCGGTTTGACTCTTCACTGAATAAATTAAACTTTGCCATGGGCCTGATTTCTCGATAATGGGTCAAATAGGGTATGGCTGAATTCAGCCAACATATTCGCCAAAATTACAAACATAGAGATGGCAAGTAGCCCACCTTGAATCGCTGGGTAGTCTCTTTGATAAATACTATCAATTAACCAGCGGCCCACACCCGGCCAAGAAAAAATAACCTCAGTCACCATGGCGAGCGTGATCAACGTACTAAACTGCAAACCTATTTGCTTGATCACCGGCAGTAAAGCATTGCGCAGTGCGTGGTGCATGACCAATTGACGCCGATTGAGTCCTTTGGCTCGCGCGGTTTTGATGTAGTTTTGCTCCATTACATCGAGCATGGAATCTCGGGTAAAGCGGATCAACACAGTTGTTGGGTACATGGCCAGTACAACGGTTGGAATGGCTAAGTGATGCAATGCATCGACAAAGGCTAAGCCTTGATAAGGGAAGCCCTGTAAAACGATATCCAATAAAATGAAATTGCTGATAGGCTCAACTTCATAGAGTAGGCCAATACGTCCCGACATAGGAAATAGGCCCAGACCCAAGCAAAATACCATAATCAACAACAGAGCGAGCCAAAATATTGGTACCGAAAAGCCAAGCAAACTCATGGCATTAATAAACTTTTCAGGCCATTTTTTGTGGTATGCGGAGGCGATGATCCCACCCGGAATCCCGAACATGATAGCAACGGCTAGCGCATACACACATAATTCGAGCGTGGCTGGAAATAGCGTAGCAACATGTTCAAACACAGGTTGACCCGATGATAGCGAGAGTCCCCAATCACCGTGTAATATTCGGTTCAAAAATGCGGCGTATTGAATAATAATGCCATCGTCTAAGTGGTATTTTAGTGTGAGTACTTGGTTTTGCTCATAAGTTGGATGCAAAATACCACTGACGTTACTAATCAATTCGCCAGGAAACAGATAACTAAGTGAAAAGGTAAAAACGGTTAAAGTGAAAACCATAAACAGCAGTAAGCTAAAGCGTCGAAGAAGGTACTCAAATAGCATTATTGGCGCCTCGCTCTACCCAAAGAAATCCCGCCAAACGGGCGTAATGAGATATCGGTAAGATCGGTACTTGTTGCCTGATAACGCATGCCGTGTGCGATCGGGATAAGTGGCAATTTTTCCATGATCATTGCTTGTGCTTGTTGGTAATACACTTTGCGCTGTTCAACATCGGTTGTGTCTAGGGCTTGCGTCAGCAATAAATCGAATTCAGGATCGCACCAGTTGGCTGGGTTTTTACCACTAAACGTGGCTGTGCAGCTGAGTAATGGACTAAAAAAGTTGTCAGGATCGGGTGTATCCGCTGCCCAGCCCAGCAGCACACTATCGTGTTCGTGTTGTCCTACGCGCTCTAAAAAAGTATTCCACTCATATTCAACAATTTGCGCCGTGATGCCAATCTCCTTGAGATCGCTTTGGATTAGCTCTGCCATTTTCCGAGCATTGGGATTGTATATGCGTGACACGGGCATAGCCCACAAAGTCATGCTAAAGCCTTTTTCAAAACCCGCTTCAGTGAGTAGCTGTTTTGCATAATCAGGGTTGTAAGTTGGCATATTCGGCTGTGCTTGATATGCCCACGAAGACGGCGGTAAATGTGAGCGTGCTTGAATACCATTGCCATAAAAAACTGCTTGCATGATTTTTTCAAAATCGACGGAATGGGCCAGCGCTTTACGAACAAGTGGATTATCAAAGGGGGGTCTTTCAGTATTGAAAGCCCAATAGCCAATGTTGAGATTGGGCGCCTTATCAACGCGAATGTCTTCACGTTCATTCAGTACACTGAGTTGAGTTGCGCTTGGGTGCGCGGTGATATCACATTCTTTAGTTAACATTTTTGCAATGCGGCTAGTGCCATTGGTGGTTATATCAAACACCAGCTGCTGCATGGGGACTTTATGCTTCCAATAATGGTCATTGCGATGGTAACGAATGAGGTTATCACGTAAAAAATCTTTATATTTGAAAGGCCCAGTGCCAACAGGGTACATATCAAATAGCGGCTTTTGTTCTAACGTGGCAAGATGATCTGCATATTCTTTAGATAAGATCACCGCAAAGTCAGTTGCTAGGTTAGATAGAAAGCTACTCTCCGCGTTGAATAATTCAAATCGAACTGTGTAATCATCTACTTTAACAATTTGTCTTATCAGTTGATCGAGTCCAACACTCTGAAAGTAAGGATAATTTGCATCGCCCACGAAGTGATATGGGTTGTACACATCAAATAAGCGGCTAAATGAAAACACCACGTCGTCGGCGTTAAGGTAGCGAGTGGGCGCAAAATAATCGGTATGATGAAACTGTACGTCTTTTCTCAGATAGAAAGTTACCGCTTTGCCATTGTCGCTGACTTCCCAACGTTCGGCTATCTCTGGCTGAAACTCTGCTGTTTCGGGATCGATGCTCAGTAAGGTGTCGTACAATTGGCTGGCAATAATATCAATCGTTGACCCAGTTGTCGTCACTTGTGGATTGAATGAGACAGGGTTTGCCTCAGCACAATACACCAACCCTTGTGTTTTCTTGATGGTTTGTTGGCTAGCATCTACACAGCCTAGCAAGTAGATGCAATACGCACCCAACAGCAAATTACGCACACCTATGCCTCTTGTTTTTGACCCGAGTCTAATAGATTGTATTTTTTCAAATATCCACGTAGCTGATGATACGTCAAACCAAGAATTTGTGCAGTTTTCTTTTGATTAAATTGGCTATGTTCTAGTGCTTTTTGTAATAAATCGATCTCAAATTCGTTAGAAAGAGTTTTTAAGTCGCATGGAAACTGAATTGTTGCACGACTCTCAATGGTTTCAGCTTTGTCGTTGTTATCAGATGCAACAGGTGTTGCAACAACTTTTGGCGCACTATGAACTTGGGCTTTGACGCGCTGCGTTGGTCGATGCGGACTTTCAAAAGGGTCTAAAACAATATTGTGCACGGGCAAACTTTCACTCCCGTGGCGGTACAAGCTTCGCTCAATCACATTTTTAAGTTCTCGAATATTGCCGGGCCAATCGTATTCAAGCAACTTGTCGGTGGCTTTACGGGTAAAACCGCTAAATAATGACCAATCTAAGTCACGCGCCATGTTAATCGCAAATTGTTCAGCAAGCAGCATGATGTCTTCTTGTCTTGATCTAAGCGGCGGCAGTGTGATCACGTCAAATGCCAAGCGGTCGAGTAAATCATGGCGAAACTCACCATTGTCAGCCAGAGAGGGTAAGTCTTCATTGGTTGCACATACGAGTCTTGTATCTACTTTAACTGTGCTTTTACCACCGACACGTTCAAATTCACCATACTCAATGACGCGAAGCAGCTTTTCTTGCACCATTGCGGAGGTATTGGCTAATTCATCTAAAAATAAAGTGCCGCCATTGGCTCGCTCAAAGCGACCTTCATGACGTTTGCTGGCACCGGTAAATGCGCCACTTTCGTGACCAAATAGCTCGCTCTCCAATAAGTTTTCGTTGAGTGCTGCGCAATTTAGCTTAATATAGTTTTGTTCCCATCGTTCTGACAGATAATGTAAGCGCGCAGCGATAAGCTCTTTACCGGTTCCTCGCTCGCCAATGATGAGGACGGGTTTTTCTAATGGCGCGAGCTGAGAGACTTGGTCTAACACGGCTAAAAAGCTATCAGATTGACCCAGTAAATTATCCTGTTGGCGGAATTGGCTCATATTGCCTAACTCTTAGTTATTTTTGCTAACTGTTAGTGTATTTCAAAAATGGGTTGAACTAAAGGGATTTTTGTATTTGGTTAACTTTATGAATTTTAATGGTTTTATGTGTTTTTAAAAGTTGGCAAGCAATTTGATTACAGTATTGTCAGCTATTTAAATTTATAAACCAAAAGAGGTAAAGATTATGGGAATTTTTTCTCGTTTCGCAGATATCGTAAATTCTAATATCAATGCCATTTTAGATAAAGCGGAAGACCCAGAAAAAATGGTTCGCCTTATTATCCAAGAAATGGAAGATACATTGGTAGAGGTGCGTTCTACATCAGCAAAAACATTGGCTGAAAAGAAAGAGTTAACGCGTCGTGTTGAGCAGCTCAATGCGCAAACACAAGAATGGCAAGAAAAAGCCGAGTTAGCACTGAGCAAAGAGCGTGAAGATTTAGCCAGAGCGGCATTGCTTGAGAAGCAAAAGTCAGCAGATGCAGTGCAAAGTGTGAAATCTGAGCTTGAGCATGTAGAAACGCACATTGAAAAGCTGCAACAAGAAGTGGCGACACTGCAAGAAAAACTAGCAGATGCAAAAGCAAGACAAAAAGCGATTGTGTTACGTCAGCGTTCAGCAGAGTCTCGTTTGGAAGTGAAAAAGGCGCTGGATAGCTCAAAAGTTGAAGACGCGTTGAATCGCTTTGAGCGCTACGAAAGCAAAATTGATGGTCTAGAATCTCAGATAGAATCTTACGATTTGGGTAAGAAGTCTCTTGCAGATGAAATTGCAGACCTGCAAAAGAACGAAAAAATCGATGATGAGCTAGCTGAACTTAAGAAGAAGTTAGCAAAAGATAAGTGAACTTAAGTGGCATCTACAGCACTTGACCTGTAGATGCCAATGAACCGCATTTGCCCACTGTTTGGAGTACAAGATTATGGACTTAGAGTTTTTAGTTGCGCCTTTCATTATATTTATGATTGTTGTTGCGCCTTTATGGTTAGTTTTGCACTATCGTAGCAAAAAACAGGTAAGCCAAGGTTTGAGCGAACATGAACACCGTCAGCTTTTAGAGCTTGCAAGTAAAGCTGAGAAGATGGCTGAAAGAGTCGAAACGTTAGAGCGTTTGTTGGACCAAGAGGCGCCTGAATGGAGACGTAAAGTATGAGCAGCGTAAAGCGAGAGCTATATCGAGATCCCAAACGGGGTAAAATAGCGGGGGTATGTGCAGGTCTAAGTGACTACTTTAATATGGAACTTTGGCTTGTAAGAATACTGGTTATCACCGCTGTGCTTTTATCTGGTGGCCCTTTATTTATCGTCGCTTACATCGCTTGCTGGTTCATATTAGACACAAAGCCGGTGTCTGCAGCGCACACAAATACGACGGTTGAAGAAGATCCGATTTCGGTGAAATTTAAAGTATGGCAAAAAGGTGAGCCACCAAGACGTGCATTATTTGATTTAAAAGACAGATTGACACGCTTGGATGATCGCATCCAAAGTATGGAAACGTATGTCACATCGGCTGAATTTACAGTGAGTCGAGAAATCAATAAGCTGTAATACAAATCCTCCATATTTTATAAGCAATTGTGGCGTCTTAACGCCACAGCGCTTCACTTATTTCTAGAGGGACTCAGAATAAAAATGAAAGCAAAGTTTCTCACGCAAAAAGCCCTCAGTACACTCAAAGTTAACACTCAAAAAGCGCTCAATCGCACCTTAGACAAACATGTTAAGCTGGCTGTTACTGGTTTTAGCGGCAGTGGTAAAACGGCATTTATCACTGCACTGGTTAAGCATTTAACGACTCAGGCCAACCGTGAAAATTTACCTTTTTTTGATGTGGTACGAGAAGGGCGGCTCATTGCGGCTAAACAGGTGCCACAAAGTGCGTTAGATATTCCAACCTTTGAATACACGAAAGCCGTAGACTGTTTACTTGATGCGGATCCCCAGTGGCCCGCATCTACGCAGCGCATCAATACCCTGACCTTGGCAATTAAGTTCAAAACGGACCATGGGATCAAGCAGCACTTGTCGCCAACTAGCACTTTGTATTTAGAATTAATTGATTACCCCGGTGAGTGGCTAGTCGATTTACCCATGTTGTCACAGGATTTTCAGGCATGGAGTAAGCAAACACTTACTTTACTGAAACACGATGCCTATCGGGTATATAGCAATGAGTTTTTGGAGCAGCTTGCGCAATTTAATCCCGAAGATGACGTTGATGAGAGTGCATTAAATGCGTTGGCACACAGTTATCAAAAGCTGTTAGTTACTTTAAAACACAAAACAAAATTGGCTCAGTTACAGCCAGGTAGAATGCTGATCCCCGGAGATCTTGAAGGCGCGCCGATTATTCAGTTTTTCCCGGTTGAACAGGAGAAGCAAGGTGGGGAGCACAGTCAGTACCTGCAGCTAAAATCTCGCTTTGAAGCGTACCAACAGCAAGTTGTACAACCGTTTTATAAGCAGCACTTTTGTCAATTTGATAGGCAGCTTGTACTCGTTGATGTGCTCAGCGCATTGAATGATGGTCCACAAACTTTGCAAGCACAGCGAGAAGCGATAGAGCATGTGATGCAAGTGTTTAACTATGGCAAGTCTGGATTTTTAAAGCGCTTATTTTGGCCAAAAATAGATAAGGTATTGTTTGCGGCTAATAAATGTGATCATGTTAGCGCCGATCATCAAGCGAATATGGCGTTGTTGCTCAATGATATGTTAGGTCATGCAAACAACGATCTAAGATTTGCGGGGGTGGAGGTTGATACGATGGCTATTTCGTCAGTACAAAGCACCCACGCCAAACAAGTCAGTGAAGGGGGCAGTGTGCTTAACTGTATCTATGGCAAGGTATTAGGTGAGGATACGTGGACAACCTATTTGCCACCACAGCCACCAAATCATGTCCTGAATGCAGCAAATTGGCCAAAACAAGGCTTTGAGTTTTTGTCATTTAACCCCGCTCAGGCACAAAAAGGTAACTTAGAACATGTCCGGTTGGATCATGCTTTGCAGTTTTTGATAGGAGACAAGTTAGCGTGAGCGAACAGAATCAGTTGCAGCCGGGCCGACGCATTAAAACCGATGATGAACAGCCAAAACAAGAGATGTTTGATCAGCCAAATGGTAAACGCTTAGAAGGCGACATTATCGAAGAACAGATGGATTTGTCAGTTGTTGAAACAGCGGATAACGTTGAGCTTGACAGTGTCTTCAAGCGAAAAGGTGGCTGGAGCTTAACCAAGCTGTTCTTTTTCAGTTTTGTGATTTTGATATTGGTAGAAACGGTTTATAGCATTATTGATGCACTGCAAAACTCTTGGCTCTTAGCGGGACTTTACAGCACCGTTTTGGGTTTGGCGATAGCGAGTTTGGGCGTATTTTTTGTCAAAGAAGCCAAGGCATTAAGACAGTTAAAACGCCATGAACACCATCGTCAAGACGGTGAAAGACTGCTAAACAGCACGCAAATCGGTGAAGCGCAATCGTGGCTCAAGCCTTTACTGGTGAGTCATCCAAAGCAACAAGTCACTGCGTTTAAAGCCAGTATCAAACCGCATCACACCGACAAAGAAGTGTTGCAATTATATGAGTCGACTTTACTTGAAAATCAGGACAATCAAGCGAAAAAAATCATAAATCAACATGCCACAACCAGTGCCATGCTGGTGGCAATGAGCCCAATGGCACTGTTAGATATGTTGGCTGTTTTGTGGCGTGGCGTACATTTAATTGAAGCCATCAGCAAACATTATGGCATTAAACTGGGTTATCAAAGCCGTATCTCGTTGTACAAAATGTTGCTGAGGCAAATGGTGTTTGCGGGGGCTGCAGAGCTTGTCTCAGATTTGGCGGCAACCAGCTTAGGCGCAGAGTTGCTAGGTAAGTTATCAGCGCGTGCTGGGCAAGGCCTCAGTGCGGGGGTGTTTACCGCTCGGTTGGGTTATAAAACAATGGCTTTGTGTCGTCCATTGCCACAACTCCAGCATCAACCTAGTTTGCTCAAATCAACGGTAGAGCAAGTATTTAGTACCTTGCTAACTCGTGTGCATGTGAAACAACCAAAAGAGTAGTGACAACTATTATGTACACCTACCTTAGTATGAGTTTGCTAAGGTAGCCGTCTTAGCGTCTGGCTTGCTTGTTAAATTGTTCCTGCTGACTTATTTATTAGATAAATCAATTTAAGAATAATAAGTTAACAGGTTAATTTATGAAGAAGTACCATGACAACACGCAATGTATTCACGGCCCTGAGCATTTCAATGATCCACACGGTGCATTAACGGCCCCATTATACCAAACCTCGACATTTCAGTTTAAAGACGCAGCTCAGGGGGCGGCGCGCTTTGCAGGTGAAGAAGCCGGTTACATTTATACGCGCTTAGGTAACCCTACAACTCGCGAGCTAGAGCAAAAAGTGGCACAGCTTGAGCAAATGGAAGATGCAGCCGCGACGGCGACCGGTATGGGTGCCGTCTCGGCATCCGTATTGAGCTTTTTGCAGCAAGGCGATCACCTGATTGCTTCGAGTGCGTTATATGGCTGTAGCTTTGCATTGTTTGCGCACATGCTGCCAAAGTTTGGTATAGAAGTCACATTTGTTGATATGACCAATGAAGATGAGCTGAAAGCGGCTGTTAAGCCAAACAGTAAAATGCTGTTTGCGGAAACGCCCATCAATCCAAATATGACGGTCTTAGATTTAAAGATGTTAGGTGCTTTCGCGCAGCAGCATAATTTGTTGAGTGTTATCGACAATACCTTCATGACGCCACTGTTACAAAAACCAAAGCACTTTGGCATTGATATTGTGATCCACAGCGCGACTAAATACTTAAATGGCCATGGCGATGTCGTTGCTGGTATTGTGTGTGGTAGTAAAGAACACATTGAGTTGATAAAACTCACCGTTTTAAAAGACATCGGTGCAACGATAAGCCCACATGATGCCTGGTTGATCAATCGTGGTTTGAAAACGCTATCAGTACGTATGGCGCGTCACTGTGAAAGTGCGCAAAAAGTCGCAGAATTTTTAGAGAGTCATCCAAAAGTGAGCCAAGTGTTTTATCCTGGTTTGCCGTCTCACCCAGGCTATCAATTTCTCGGTGAACAAATGAAAGGCGCCGGAGGAGTGATTGCGTTTGAAATTGCTGGCAGCTTGAAAGATGGTGAAGCATTCATTAATGCCACCGAGCTTTGTACCCTTGCTGTGAGTTTAGGTGACCCAGAAACGTTAATTCAACATCCTGCATCAATGACCCACTCACCATATACGCCAGAAGAGCGACAAGCTGCGGGTATATCGGATGGCTTGATCCGTATTTCAGTGGGCCTTGAGGATGCCGATGACATCATAGATGACCTGAAAAACGCTTTTTCTGCCTTTTAGTGTAACGAAAAGGTTACACTCGGCACTTCGTACCCGCCTATATGGTGGGTGTTTTGTTTTTGCTCCAAATTTGTAAATATAAGATTACGAGTTGACATAGTGTGTCAATGGTGTTGTTTGGGCTTGCTATTAAACTTTTCCTTACTTTTACATAGTATCTAGATCACAAGTTGAAGTGCGATCTTGTTAGGTCGACTGATGTAATAAGAAGGTTAAAATGGCTAAATCAAGCAAATATACTTCAAAGCAGCCAGATGCAAATGGCATCATTGCTTGGAGTGATGAAGAGAACCAAATATGGTCAGAGCTCGTGGCTCGTCAGCTCAAATGCATTGAAGGCAAAGCCTGTGATGAGTATATGGAAGGCCTAAAAAAAATTAATCTTCCCCATGACCGAATTCCACAATTGCACGAGTTAAACGAAGCGCTCGGCAAAGAAACAGGCTGGCAGGTTGCGCCTGTGCCTGCATTGATTGATTTTGATGAGTTTTTCCGCTTATTAGCGAACAAGCAGTTTCCTGTGGCGACATTTATTCGTTCGCGTGAAGAGTTTGATTACTTACAAGAACCAGATATCTTCCATGAGATCTTTGGTCACTGTGCGATGCTCACAAACCCTGACTTTGCTGAGTTTACGCACAAATATGGTCAGCTTGGTTATGCTGCTGCGAAAAAAGACCGCGTATATCTTGCGCGCTTATATTGGTTTACCGTTGAGTTTGGCTTGATGCAAACCAAAGACGGATTACGTATTTACGGCGGTGGTATTCTATCAAGCCCAGGCGAAACTCAGTATGTTTACTCAGATAAACCAGAGATCTCACCGTTAGAAGTGCAGGATGTACTACGCACGCCATATCGCATTGATATTATGCAACCCGTGTACTACACCATAAACTCAATCCATGATTTGTTCGATATTTCACAAATGGATATCATGTCGTTGGTTGAAAAAGCAAAAGAGTTAGGCTTGTTTGAGCCAAAATTTCCCCCTAAAGAAAAATTAGCAAGTTAAGGATTTATTAAATGTCTGATTTAAGTGCACAAAAATGTGAAGCGTGTCGTGCTGATGCGCCTAAAGTGTCAGATGGAGAGTTAGCGGTACTGATCAAACAAATTCCTGATTGGGTACCTGAAGTACGTGACGGCATTATGCAGTTAGAGCGCGTATTTAAATTTAAAAACTTCAAGCTAGCCCTAGAGTTCACAAATAAAGTAGGTGCTATGGCGGAAGAAGAAGGCCACCACCCAGGTTTATTGACTGAATGGGGTAAAGTGACTGTGACTTGGTGGAGCCATTCAATTAAAGGCTTACACAAAAACGACTTTGTGTGTGCGGCTAAAACAGATGACGTATTCGCTGCGCTATAAGCACACCTTATCTTGAAAAGGGCCTCGCATGAGGCCCTTTTTGTTTATGTCCTACTACCAAGATAAGTTGTATTCTTTTGGTGGCGTCGCTTGTAGTAAATGCTCTACAAAATAGTCCCAGCGCTTGCGCACAAAGTAGGGGTTTTTATCAAGAACATGTCCCATGTTGGGATAAATCATCAAATCAAAATCTTTGTTTGCCTGCATAAGTTTGGATACGAGTTGCATCGTGGCAGCAGGGTGAACATTCGGGTCAAGCTCACCATGGGCTAATAATAATTTACCTTGCAACTGTGACGCGATACTGAGGTTTGATTGTTCATCCCAGTGAGTGGTCACAGGGTAACCCATCCACATTTCATTCCAACCCGCTTTATCCACTCTAAAGTCATGATTCCCTGAAGCCGCCACGCCCACTTTGAAAAACTCTGGGTATTTGAACATGGCATGAGCTGTGTCGTAACCACCGGCACTAAAACCAAAGATGCCCACTCTATCAATATCAATAAAATCAAATTGCTCTGCCAAGCGCTTGATAGCCACTACATGGTCGTCCACTCCGCCGCCTAAATTTTTAAATGAATATTCGTGGAACTTTCGACCACGCTTGCTCGTACCTCGGCCATCCATTTTGATCACAATAAAGCCCAGTTGTGCGAGTGCATTCGCCTGTGAGCCATAGGTATAAAACGATTTGGGTGTAAAAAAGTTATGTGGGCCCGTGTAGATGTCGTCGATGATTGGGTATTGCTTATTCGGGTCAAAATTTGATGGCAAATACATCAATCCATAAAGCGGCGTTTTGTCGTCGCCAGCCAAAACGGTGAAAGGCTTAGGTGGCTGCCAGCCCGTTGCTAATAGCTCACTGGTATCTGCCTTTTGTAATTCACGTATGATTTGTCCATTGTGGCTATGCCTCAATACCGTGACAGGCGCGGTGGTGGGGGTGGAGTAAGTATCTATCACATACTTGTGATCTTCCGACAACTGAGTGCTGTGCTCTGCCGCTTCAGGTGTGAGCAAGGTTAAACCGGTGCCATCTAAATTGGCACGATAAAGATGTCGGTAGTAGGGATCTCGATTCGGTTCATGTCCCGATGCTTCAAAATAAATATGGCCGTTTTTCGCATCAATAGCGCGAATGACACGCACGGTCATCTCGCCTTGCGTAATTGGGTTTTTTAACTCGCCGGTTTTTGCGTCATAGAGATATAAATGCTGGTAGCCAGAGCGTTGCGCGCTCCAGACAAACGCATCAAGTTCTGGAACATGCCAATACTGCTGCGTCCAAGGGTCAATGAATTTATCATCCGTCTCTGTGACCAAAGTGCGTACAGATTGTGTTTCTGGGTTAACCTCTCGCATTGAGTAGCTTTGATTGCCTCGCTGCCTATGATGGTAAACGAAGCGACCATTGTCTTGCCACCACCCCCAAATGGGGCTGCCATAATAGGTTTGCATCACGGCTGGCGCATCGAGTACGGTTGCTTTAGCTGATTTCGTGTCGACTAAAACCAGTTCAGCCATCGGTAGTTGCTCATCGCCCGCCATGGGATAATAATAGCTTATTGCTCTTGGGCGTAAGCCTTCCCCCGTATCTGCTTGGACTAAAGTCAGCTTAGCGGTGTGACTTCTGTCTAATTTATGGGTGATAACATAGCGGCTATCGTCAGACCACCTGACGTCGAACGCGTTTTCTGGAAAAGGCGTTTTATTGTAGAAACTCGCGCTCGGATTGGGGTGAGTCAAAGCATAGGGCTGTTGTTCACTGCCATCTTGGGTGAGCTGTTTGTCGGTGCCCTCATTGATTGAGTGTAATACCAAGTTATAGTTTACCACTTTGATTTGCCATTGACCGTCGGGTGATATGCCTTCGGGCTTAGCGTCAACTTTAATCTCGTCACTGTGCTCGCATGCGTAGCTTGTGAGGCTACATTGCCACTGTTTTTCATTGAGCTTAAAGGTGATCGCTTCGAGCGTAATGTTCGGCTGCTCGAGTGGTAGGCTCAAAGGTGAGCTGATTTCAACACCTTGCCTTTCTAGTTCTTCTTTTAATCTAGAGTGATCAAAAGCGGCTTTTTGTAGGTTGTTTTTAGCATCGACAAGAATGAACTGATGACCGTTATTGCTAACTTGCTGGCGAAACCAAAACATGGCTTTTTCCGACAGCCAATGTGCTTCGAGCCAGCTATTTTTAACTAACGGCTTTAAGTTGTGAGGTAAGAATTGCTCAGCCTGTTGGTAATCTTTATTGGTCAACGTCGCTGTCATATTGTGTGTTTGCACATGAGATGGCTTTGGACTTTGACATGCGCTAAGTAGCGTGCCTAACGTGAGTACGAGCGATGTATATTTTATTTTTATCATTCTGTGTCTCTACAATTGCTTAGAAAGATGCAGAAACAATACTATGATTATTTTGGTATATTGTATACATTGATTTGGTTGTTTGTTATTCCACTTGGCTGATTATTATGCTGAGCGTCTCTTTTATGCACTGGTTTATTTTTATCCATTTGATTTATTTATTTAAAATTCTATCTTTGAACACCCTTTATCCTATGTTTTGTGCTTCCGATTTGTTGATAGTTATGTCTTTAATATGACAATAACCTAAAGTTGGGTATACATTATCCTATTTACCAATTGACAAATGGGCGTTACACTCAAAACCTTTAAAAGGTACAAATTTAATAAGTTTGTGCTCTACGTTAGTACGTTACACGCGGATCGGTGACATGCAGACTCAATAAAAAATAAGAAAAAGGAGCAATGGATAGCGAATGATCAAGGTAAGAAATTTAAGCCGTATATATGGCAGTGGTGAAACACAAGTGAAGGCATTAAAAGGTGTTTCACTGGATGTTGATGAAGGGGAGTTTGTTGCAATAATGGGCTCTTCAGGGTCGGGCAAATCGACCTTGATGAATATTTTAGGGTGTTTGGATTCACCGACGACAGGCACTTACTTCTTGGCTGAGCAGGAAGTTCAAACGATGGAAGACGAAGCGCTCTCCGTTATCAGAAATCAAAAAATAGGCTTTATTTTCCAAACATTTCATCTGCTTACTAGGCTCACCGCGCTTGAAAATGTGGTTTTGCCGCTTAGGTATAGTGACGTTTCAGCAGCGCAAGCTCAGCAACGAGGGTTGGCATTGCTTGAAAAAGTGGGGTTAGAAAAACGTGCGCATCATAAGCCATTCGAAATGTCAGGTGGCCAACGGCAAAGAGTCGCCATTGCTAGAGCCCTGATCAATCATCCAAAAGTTATTTTTGCCGATGAGCCAACGGGTAACTTGGACAGCAAAACTTCCCACGAGATCATGAGCTTGCTTTGCGAATTGCATGAGCAAGGCCACACCATTGTGATGGTTACCCACGAGAGCGATATCGCTGCGTATGCGCAACGTGTTGTACGTATGAGAGATGGGGAGAAAGTGGAGGATCATTTATGCGAAGCGCTTTAGTTTATATGACGTTACTCGTATCGGGATGTAGCATTGCTCAACCCATAACCATTTCAGGCGTGATTAAGGCTGGAGAAACGCAAGTCTTTTATGCGCCAATGAGCGACAGCTGGCGCTCGCAAATTCAGTGGATGCTGGGGGAAGGCGAAGTTGCCAAGGCGGGTGATGTTGTGGTGGTGTATGACTCAGGTGCCATTGCAACGCTAATAGATCAAGACCGTGTTGCATTAGATGCGGCCAAAGATGAGTTTACTCGGCTAAAACTTGAAGGAGAACAAAACATCCTTGAAGCGCAGTTCAAATTACACAAAGCGCGATTACTTGTTACTAGAGCAAAAATAGATGCCAGTGTTCCCAGCACTAACTTAAGTCATTATGAGTACGAACAGCACCAATTAACGCTGGAAAAGGCCATTATCGAGCAACATAAAGCACAAGCAAGTTTGCAGCAGGCGCAAACGCAAGCCAAAGCGAGTACACAAAAGCAAAAGCTCGAAATCGAGCGCCTTGAAGCAAGCCTTTCACACAACCAAGAGCAGTTAAAAAATATGAGTTTAACTGCCCAAAATAGTGGTCCGATTCTCTACGCAGAACACCCTTGGCAAGGTAATAAATTATTTGCGGGTGCGACAGTGCAACCGGGCTGGAAAGTGGCTGAGATCCCTTCAACAAACGGGCTGTATGTAGAAGCATGGGTTCATGAGGTTGACGCATTTGGCATTGCACAAGGGCAAGTTGCGACACTTCAATTTGATGCGTTTCGTGGTAAGCGTTTGCAAGGTGAGTTGGTTGAGCTTTCCACACAGCCAGAGAAGCGACAAAGTTGGGGTCAAGGCATGTATTACAGAGCGAAATTCACTTTTTCTGATACTGATTTGCCTTTGTTACCAGGGATGAGTGGCAGCTTAACGATGCAAGGAGAAGGAAAATGAAAGCGATCTTATTTAGCCTGATAACGATGTGGTTGTTAAGCGGTTGCGCTGAGGAACAAGCGCTCTACCAAGTCAAAGAGCAAGTTGTACTACTCACGGTAGAAGCGAATGGCGAATTAGAGTCGAAGCGCCGAGCCTTAATCGCCCCTCCATCGATAACACGCATATGGCAGTACAAAATTAAGCAGTTGGTCCCAGAGAATACCGTTGCGAAACAAGGTCAAGTGATAGTCGCATTTGATGACCAATCTGTGCGTGAGCGCTTGCAGGACTCACAAGCAAAGCTCGTCCAAGCCAAAAAAGAGCTGGAAAATGAACAAGCGCAAATCATCAAAAAAGAGGAAGAACTCAAACTCGCGCTTGCCGAAGCGAAAATGAATTTTGATAAGGCAAAGCGTCGCGCAGAGATCATTGACAACTCCCGCTCCGACAATGACCGCAAAAAAGCACAAATAGACTATTCAATAGCCGTCAGTGAATTGGAACTTGCTAAAAGCAAATTAGCATTTCACGTGGATAATAAAGGGTTGAGCATTCAAATTGCGAAAAGCAAAGTTGCTCGATTTGATGCCGAAGTTAAAGAGTTAGAGCGTGATATAGAAAGGCTTCAAGTCAAAGCGCCGATGGATGGCTTAGTCGCCTACCATGCAAACTGGCAAGGAGAAAAACCAAGTGTTGGTGAATCGGTGCAATTCGGGCAGCCTGTCATCGAGTTATCGGTCATTGAACAAATGCAGGTGAAAGCACAAATAAAGGAAGCTGACTTTGGACGTATTTTCTCAGGGCAAGATGTGAAAGTGATAGTTGATAGTGCGGAAGGTATTGTTGTTGAGGGCAAAATTGTTGAAATAGGCAAAGCATTTAGAGAAAAGTCCTATCAAGATAAAAGTCATATTGTTGATGCCATTATTGAGTTGCATGAGGTAAATACCGATAAACTGCGGCCAGGCATGAGTGCCAGAGTCGAAATCGTCACCGCGCGAATTGATAACGCGCTGGCGGTACCACTAGCTGCGATTACGCATAAAGAGGGGAAAACTTTTCTAGAAACAACGGATGGTGAACAGGAAGTTTCTGTATCACATACTACACCGGTGCTAGCGGTGATCGCTTCGGGTATTAGTCAAGGTCAGGAGGTGAGGTTATGAACAAAACACTCGTATCGCTATTGTTAACTTCACTGTTGTTAGGCTGCCAAAGCGATGAAGAGCAACAAACTGACTTGTTATACACAGTACAGAAGCAGCCCTTTGTTATTACGGTGAGTGCCGAGGGCGCATTGGAAGCTGCAAGTGAAACTGTGATTTCAGCACCCACTTCATCGAGGGGACCACAGATTTTAGCTTGGATTATGCCCGAATATTCCCACGTTAAAAAAGGGGATGTTATCGCTCGTTTTGATGGCACATATATGCAACGGCAAAAACGCTTTAGCGAATTTGATAAAAATAAGGTATCGCAAGACATTAAGGTCACCGATATTGGCCTTGTTACACGCAAGTCTCATTTAGAACAAGATCAAATCATTGTGAATGAAGAAAAAGTGTTTGCAGAAAAGTTTTCGATTGAGGATGAGCGGATCCGCTCGAAGTTGGACATTCTAGACCAACTGCAAAATGTCGAGTATTTGAATGCCAAAGAAGCTTACTTTGATTGGCAAACAGAGCAGTTTTCTACCACCGCACTCGGTGAAATAGAGTTGCTAAAACTCCAATCTAAAGCCCACGAAGACAAAATCAAAATGTACGATACCAATTTGTCAGGGTTAATGGTCGTTGCGCCTCATGATGGGTTATTGACGCACAGTGCGGATTGGCGAGGCGATAAGCCAAAACCGGGGCAAACATTGTGGTCTGGTCAAAAAATTGCGGGTTTACCGGATGTATCGACGTTGCAAGCCAAATTATATGTGCATGAAAAAGAAGCGTTTGGCTTAAAAGAAGAGCAGTCTGTTGAGCTGACTTTGCTATCAGACAGAGCGACGTCTTACCAAGGCAAAATAAAGCGTATTTCTGCTTACCCGCAATCGATAAGCCGGGGCGACCCACAAAAGTATTATGAAATTATCGCCAGCATAGAAAATGGCGCTGCACATTTCAAACCGGGTAATAAGGTGGTGGCGTCATTGTTAGTGCAAGATGAGAAAATGGCTTTAACAGTGCCAAAACACAGCCTTATCAATGACAATAACGAGACATTTGTATTGGTGAATAAAGGGCAGCAACTAGAGCGAACAAAAATAACGGTGGGCTTGAGTAACTTGAGCCATGTTGAAGTATTGTCTGGGTTAGAGGCTGGACAGGAAATAGCGTTAGTCACTAAGCAGGAGTGGTAATGAAGTATATGGACTTATTTTTAGACGCAATCGCTCAGCTTAAGCAACATAAACTCAGAACGTTTTTAACGTTACTGGGAATGATCTTTGGCGTGGGTGCCGTTATAGCAATGCTTAATATTGGTGAAGGGGCTGAGCGTGAAGCACTTAAGATGATAGATTCAATGGGGATCCGTAATGTCATTATTCATGCCAAAGATATTGATGATACAGACCTCAAAGAACAGCGTAAACATTCACAAGGGTTGAACCTATTAGATGGTCAAACTGTGGTTGATGCGCTCCCGTTTGTGAGTGATTTTGCCGCACTTAAATTAATAGATACTTATCAAGTGTTCAGTGAATTTAGTAGCTTTGCTGGTGAAGCCGTCGGGGTGACAGATAACTATTTTAAGCTGGCACATTATCAACTAAGCAGCGGAAGAATGTTGAGTGACAATGACAGTCTTACATATCGACAGGTGGCATTGCTTGGGGCCAATGCGGCAAAAGCTTTATTTCCACTCGGTAATGCACTTGGGCAGCAGGTAAAGGTTAACCATTTATGGTTTGAAGTGGTTGGGATCTTGGCGGCACCTTATTACAACAAGCAAGAGTTTCAGGGGGTGACGCTAGGAGGTGAGCAAAGCCGTATCTTTATTCCACTGTCAACCGCCACTAATCGCTTCAATAGTGGTTTACTGGCACCGGAGATCACGGAACTTAAACTTGCAGTGGAAAAGACACATAGCCCGATTATCGCGTCACATGCTATCACCAATATTTTATCCATAAGGCACAGTGAGGTTGATGATTACCGAGTGACAGTCCCTGCGGCGCTATTGGCGCAGCAAAAGCAGACTCAGGCGATTTTCAACATAGTCATGTCATGTGTGGCGGGTATTTCGCTGCTGGTTGGTGGCATCGGCATCATGAATATTATGTTGGCGACCGTGCTTGAGCGAACAAAAGAAATTGGCTTGTTACGGGCGATTGGTGCAACACGAAAAAATATTCAAATACAGTTTATGACTGAAAGCTTTATCATCTCCATTTTTGGCGGCTTATTGGGCGTGATCTTTGGCATTATTCTTTCTGAAGTGATTGCTTTTTATTCAAATTGGGCAGTTTCTTGGTCATTTAGCGCTATCATATTGTCGTTCAGCATTTGTGCGTTTGTGGGTATCGTGTTTGGTGTGTTTCCCGCGGTAAAAGCATCAAAGCTTGATCCTATCCAAGCATTGCAAAGCGATTAATTGCTAATTGAGCGGGGCGAGAAGGCCGGGCCTCGCTTCGTTTATAGCTGGAGCATGTGTAGTGAATGCTCCAGCTAGCATTCAGCTGGGGCGCTTTATTCGTCGATTGAACGAAGTAGGGCGTTAATCCCCACTTTTTCACGGGTTTGTTGGTCAACCTTTTTGACGATAATGGCAGCGTACAAGCTGTGTGAGCCATCTTTGCTAGGCAAAGAACCCGGCACAACCACCGCACCCGCTGGTACGCGACCGTAGTGCACCTCACCGGTTTCACGGTCATAAATGCGCGTACTTTGTGAGATGTACACACCCATTGAAATGACCGCACCTTCTTCAACAATCACGCCTTCTACAATTTCAGAGCGAGCGCCGATAAAGCAATTGTCTTCAATAATGGTTGGGTTAGCCTGTAGTGGCTCAAGTACACCACCAATACCTACACCGCCTGATAGGTGCACGTTTTTACCAATTTGTGCACAAGAGCCTACAGTCGCCCATGTGTCCACCATAGTGCCGTCGTCAACGTAGGCACCAATGTTTACATACGAAGGCATGAGCACCACGTTTTTACCCACAAAGCTGCCCTGACGTGCTACTGCGTTAGGTACTACACGCATACCGCCCTTTTGGAATTGCTCTGGTGTGTAATCACTAAATTTAAGCGGTACTTTATCAAAGTACTGGCTCACGCCGTCGTGCAAAGGCTGGTTATCACGAATGCGGAACGACAGTAACACCGCTTTTTTTAGCCACTGGTGAACAACCCATTCACCGCTGATTTTTTCTGCCACACGGGCAGCGCCTGAATCGAGTAAATCCAACGCTTGAATAATGGCATTTTTTACAGGCTCAGATACTTGAGAAGGTGTAATGCTATCGCGCTGTTCCCAAGCCTGTTCAATGATTAATTTAAGATCTGACATAGTGTCCTCATTTATTCTGTTTCTGCGTTTAATTTTTTCATTAAGTCACGATGCAAGCCAGCTTTGTGCTCTTCGCTCAACGCCTTGTACTTATCATCGGATACAACAAAGAAATCTTCTGCACGTTCGCCAACGGTTGTAATGCGAGCGGCATGAATATGAAGTGAATTGGCCTGAAACACCTCGGCAATTTTGGTCAGTAAGCCGGGTATATCGATGGCCTGAATTTCAATTAAGTTTCTATCTTCGCGCGCATGGGGGCGCACGATGACTTTTGGTTTGATATTAAAGTCTTTAAACCTTTGTGAACGGTTTTTCTTCAGACGGATCTTTTTCTTTGGATCTTGTAAGATCGCCTCAAGCCCTTTGTGGATTGAATTGGCGCGAGCACTGGCGATTGGGTTTCCGTTCACTTCCAATATCACAAAACTGAACACCACATAACCGTCTTTGGTTGTCATGACCTGCGCGTGTTGAATTTGTGCTTTTTTAGAGCCGATAACGCTCACTAGCTTGGCAAACAAGGATGCTTCATAGGGGCTATAAACAAAGACTTGTGTGCCACCATGCATTGGTTTTTCACTCACGACCACGCTGGCTTTACTTAAGTCGCTGGCCTTAAGCAAGTGTTCACTATGCCATGAGATTTGTTGCTCACTAAATGCGGTGAAGTAGTTGGCTTTAAACCGCGACCAGCTCAAATCTATCAGGCTTTCATCAAACCCTTTGTTGATCAGGCGTTGTTTTGCTTGGTGCTTTTTATCGCGGATTTGGTCACGCATATCCATCGGGTTTTCAAGGCCCAATCGAAGCGCACGTTGCGCATGCAGATACAGCTCTCTTAGCAGGGTGTTTTTCCAATCATTCCACAAGTTATCGTTGGTCGCACGAATATCCGCCACGGTTAAGCAGTACAAATAATCGAGTTGACGCTCATTTTTTACTTGCGTCGCGAACTCGTTGATCACATCTGGGTCATTGATGTCTTTACGCTGCGCAGTGACCGACATGAGTAAGTGACTTTGCACCAACCAAGCAACAAGGCGAGAATCCGAGGTGGTAAAACCGTGCATTTTACAAAATGCGAGGGCATCCACGGCACCCAACTCTGAATGATCACCACCACGCCCCTTGGCGATGTCATGGAAAATGGCCGCTAAATACAGCAGCTCGGGTTTATCCATACGCGTGACAATTTCACTGCAGATAGGGAATTCGCTCGGCTGTGTTTTATCAAAATACTGATAGATGTTTTTGACCAGTTTGTGAGTATGCTCATCCACCGTGTAGGCATGAAATAAGTCAAACTGCATTTGCCCAAAAATGTTGCGCCACTGCGGCAAATACGCAGCAATAAGGCCGTGCTTATGCATCAAAGTAAAAGCGCGTCCCATGCCATTGGGATGCTTTAATAATCGTAAGAATGCATCTCTACAGCCTGCATAGTCTTGCAAATCGCCCAACAAACGGCGGCGCACTTGGCGCATAGTACGAATGGTGCTGGGATCAATATTGACGATTTCAGGGTTGTCTGCAATGTGCTCAAACAACACAAAAAGCTGTTCACGCCTAAAAAATACCGATGGGTTCTTTACGCGAATTTTGTTGCCAACACGCTCGAAATTTCTATCCAGAGGGATCGCAGCCTGCTCTGCTTCATCGGGTAAAATGCTCTGCTCAAAGTACGACAGCAACATTTGGTTCATTTCCCGCACGCGGCTCATGATCCGAAACAGGCGTTTCATCATGCGTTCAACAGACGCTTTACCTTCGGCACCAAAGCCCAGTAATTCAGCGGCGTTTGGTTGATGATCAAATAAGAGGCGGTTTTCGTTTCGCCCAGCAGCTAAATGCAAGGCAAAGCGGATGTTCCATAGGTTTTCAATACATTCGAGTAACTCTTGGTATTCTTCATGGGTCAGGTAACCATGACTAATCAGCTCTTCCAGAGTTTCGGCATGAAAGTGCTTTTTGGCCACCCAAAAAATGGTTTGCAAGTCGCGCAATCCACCGGGGTTCTCTTTTACGTTCGGCTCTAAGTTATACGCTGTACCGTGGCATTTTCTATGGCGTACCTTTTGTTCATTCACTTTAGCAATAAAAAAGTCGTCGGAGCGCCAAATGGGTGTCTCAACGATGTGACTTTTTAAGCGCTCGAACTCAATGTGGTTGCCGCAGATCAAACGGCTTTCAAGTAAGCTTGTGGTGAAGTGAACGTCTTGCTGCTTTTGTTCAAGTACCTGTTCGTGGGTTCTGACACTATGACCAATTTCAAGATTAAGATCCCACAACATGGTGACAAATGCCTCGATTTTACCCTGGAGTTGCTCATCAGGCGGCGTTTGTACCAGCAATAAAAAATCGATGTCAGAATAGGGGTGAAGTTCGCCTCGGCCATAGCCGCCAATCGCAATAAGCGCTATTTCAGGTACGAGTGAAAGCTCAGTATCATTGAAAAGCTTGATCAGTAAACGGTCGATAAACTCGGCGCGGGCATTGATTAAATTACGAACGGGTTGTTTTGAAAACTCGTTGTTAAGCCATTTATAAAAATAAGCAGAACAATCTTTATAATCATGGAGCTGCTCGGCAGTATCGAGCAGCTTTTTTACTTTGTTAGGCAGTGCCACCTAAGGCTCCTAGTGTTCGATCACTCTGTCAATTGACTCATCGTTGCGAAGTGTCAGGATCTCAACGCCATTGTCAGTGACCAGCAGTGTGTGCTCCCATTGAGCTGATAGACTACGGTCTTTAGTTACAACAGTCCAGTCGTCTTTCAATAACTTACAATGGCGCTTACCGGCATTGACCATAGGTTCAATAGTTAAACACATACCTGCTTTGAGCACATCGCCAGTACCTGGTTTACCGTAGTGCATGACTTGTGGCTCTTCGTGGAATTCTGCGCCAATACCATGGCCACAGTATTCTCGAACGATTGAATAGTTAAAGCCTTCCGCGAACTTTTGAATCGCTGCACCAATATCACCTAAACGCACGCCCGGCTTAACCATTTTAATCGCCAAGTATAGGCTTTCTTGCGTGATCTCACTCAAGCGCTTGCCTTGAATGTTTGGGGTACCCACGTTAAACATCTTAGAAGTATCACCGTGATAACCGTCTTTGATCACGGTGACATCGATATTAATAATATCGCCATCTTTTAGCGGTTTGTCGTTTGGAATACCGTGACAAATAACGTGATTCACAGACGTACAAATTGACTTTGGAAAGCCGTGATAATTTAGTGGCGCTGGTATCGCGTCTTGTTCATTCACAATATAGTTGTGACAAATTGTATTTAGCTCATCTGTAGTGACCCCAGGCTTTACATAAGGCCCAATCATTTCCAATACTTCTGCGGCTAAACGCCCAGCAACACGCATTTTTTCGATTTCTTCAGGGGTTTTAATCACTGCACTCATTGAGACTCCAAGTCGGTATTTTTAAGTTAGCAACAACGCACAAATTTTGTACTTATCGTTGAGTTCTACGCTTTTATATGGTATAAAGCGCGCCGTCTTTTTACAAATAAATCTTATTGGGTTGTTTGTAGTTAAGGCAAACACATTTATTCATATTAACACACACACATATCGACACATACACTTGGGTGCATGTCTCGGTCAATTACTGAGCATGTTGGTGCTATGGGATATGTGGAGGCTTAACCCTAACTATTAGAGGAAATTAAAATGGCAAACGTTTCAATGCGCGATATGCTTCAGGCTGGTGTTCACTTTGGTCACCAAGCTCGTTACTGGAACCCTAAGATGAAGCCTTTCATCTTCGGCGCTCGTAACCGTGTACATATCATCAACCTAGAAAAAACTGTTCCTATGTTCAACGATGCACTTAAGTTCTTACAGAACACTGCATCTAACAAAGGTAAAATTCTTTTCGTTGGTACTAAGCGCGCTGCAAGCGAAGCAGTTAAAGAAGCAGCTCTTCAAAGTGATCAGTACTTCGTAAATCACCGTTGGTTAGGTGGTATGTTGACTAACTGGAAAACAGTTCGTCAATCAATCAAGCGTCTTAAAGACCTTGAGACTCAAAGCCAAGACGGTACTTTCGAAAAACTAACTAAGAAAGAAGCGTTAATGCTAACTCGTGAAATGGAAAAGCTTGAAAAGAGCCTTGGCGGTATCAAAGATATGGGCGGTCTTCCTGACGCTATCTTCGTTATCGACGCTGATCACGAGCACATCGCTATCCGCGAAGCTAACAACCTAGGTATTCCAGTAGTAGCTGTTGTTGATACTAACTCTAACCCAGATGGTGTTAACTACATCGTACCTGGTAACGACGACGCTATCCGCGCTATCCAGCTTTACACTGGCGCTGTAGCGGCTGCTATCACTGAAGGTCGTGAAAGCAACATCGTTGCTCAAGCAGAAAGCGACGATTTCGTAGAAGCTGAGTAATTAGCTGTCATCAAGTCTTCATCTTACTGAGATGAAGACTTGATATTCTTGAAGAGCGGTTATACCGCTTCCCTAAAACAGAATTCATATTTGAGGATATTCTAATGGCTGTAACTGCTGCCCTAGTAAAAGAATTACGCGAGCGTACTGGCGCTGGCATGATGGATTGTAAAAAAGCGCTAACTGAAACCAATGGTGATATTGAGCTAGCGATTGAAAACATGCGTAAGAGCGGTGCTGCAAAGGCTGCTAAAAAAGCGGGTAACATCGCTGCTGAAGGTACAATCCTTATCAAAGAAGGCGAAGGTTTCGCTGCACTATTAGAAGTTAACTGTCAGACTGACTTCGTTGCTAAAGACGAAAACTTCCTAGCGTTCGCTAACTCTGTACTAGACGTTGCTGCTGCATCTAAAACTACGATTGCAGACCTACAAGCACAGTTCGAAGAAGCACGTGTTGCACTAGTTGCTAAAATCGGTGAAAACATCAACGTTCGTCGCGTTGAGTACATCGACGGTGCAAACCTAGCTACTTACCGTCACGGTGAGCGTATCGGTGTTGTTGTTGCAGGTGAAGCTGACGAAGAAACACTTAAGCACGTTGCAATGCACGTTGCTGCATCTAAGCCTGAGTACGTAAACCCAGAAGACGTGCCAGCTGACGTAGTTGAAAAAGAAAAAGCAGTACAAATCGACATCGCGATGAACGAAGGCAAGCCTGCTGAAATCGCTGAGAAGATGGTTGTTGGCCGTATGAAGAAGTTCACTGGTGAGGTTTCTCTTACTGGTCAAGCTTTCATCATGGAACCTAAGAAAACTGTTGGCGAAATTCTTAAAGAAAAAGGCGCGACAGTATCTAACTTCGTACGTTTAGAAGTTGGTGAAGGTATCGAGAAGAAAGAAGAAGACTTCGCTGCTGAAGTTGCTGCACAAATCGCTGCTGCAAAAGGCGAATAATTTTGTTCAGTAGCAAAAGCAAATACCGATGGCAGGTCCTCGATTTGCTTTTGCGTCGATGCTGAAAATTCTTTAAAATAACCGCGCATTTATGAATATCATAAGCGCGGTTATTTTTTATCTCACTTTCACAAATGGCCCGGAAAATATGACTATCAATCGAAAACCTGTTTTTAGACGCGTTCTTCTTAAATTAAGCGGTGAAGCTTTAATGGGAGATGAAGGCTTTGGTATCGATCCAAAAGTACTGGATCGTATGGCTCAAGAAATCAAAGAACTTGTAGAGCTCGACGTAGAAGTGGGTTTAGTTATCGGTGGTGGTAACTTCTTACGTGGCGGTTCTTTAGCTGAAGCGGGTATGAACCGTGTTGTGGGTGACCACATGGGTATGCTAGCAACAGTAATGAATGGCCTAGCAATGCGTGACGCGCTGCACCGTGCTTTTGTAAACGCGCGCTTGATGTCGGCAATACCACTTAATGGCGTGTGTGATGCTTATAACTGGGCAGAGGCGATTAGCCTGCTTAAATCTGGCCGCGTGGTGATTTTCTCAGCGGGTACTGGTAACCCATTCTTCACAACAGATTCAGCCGCATGTTTGCGTGGTATTGAAATTGAAGCCGATACTGTGATTAAAGCGACCAAAGTGGATGGTGTATTTAGTGACGATCCGGTGAAAAACCCAGACGCCACACTTTACCGTCATTTGACGTATAATGAAGTGATTGAACAAGAATTAAAGGTGATGGACTTAGCGGCTTTCACGCTGGCTCGTGACCATAATATGCCTTTGAGCGTATTTAACATGAACAAACCTGGCGCGTTGAAGCGCGTAATTATGGGCGAAGAAGAGGGCACTCTGATCTCTTCAGCCGCCTCGGAATAAACAGTCAAGACTAGGATTGAATTGTGATTAACGATATTAAAAAAGATGCGCAGGAGCGCATGCAAAAAAGCGTAGCTGCACTTGCTAGCCAATTATCAAAAATCCGTACTGGCCGTGCACACCCTGCATTGCTAGATGGTATTACTGTATCTTACTACGGTGCAGATACACCGCTTAACCAAGTGGCTAACGTATCTACAGAAGACGCGCGTACATTGACTATCAGCGTATTTGATAAGTCTCTAGCGCAAGCTGTTGAAAAAGCGATTATGTCTTCAGATTTAGGCTTAAACCCAATGTCTGCGGGTACGATTATTCGTGTTCCACTTCCTCCACTAACGGAAGAGCGTCGTAAAGACCTTATCAAAATCGTGCGTGGTGAAGTTGAAGGTGGCCGTGTTGCAGTACGTAACATTCGCCGTGACGCGAACGGTGACATCAAGTCATTGCTAAAAGACAAAGAGATTTCTGAGGACGAAGCACGTCAAGCAGAAGAAGAAATTCAAAAGCTAACAGATAAATTTGTTAAAGAAATGGATACACAATTGAGCGCGAAAGAAGCTGAGTTGATGGAAATCTAAGCAATTCAAATTTATTAGTTTTGCAACGCCGTCTAGGGTATACTAGGCGGCGTTTTTTTTTATCTAAATTGGAATTATGGTTTTAAACGCTGAAACGATTTCACAGCAATCTTTGCCTAAGCATGTTGCCATCATTATGGATGGAAATGGCCGCTGGGCACAGTCGCGTAATCGACCAAGAACTTACGGTCACAAAAAGGGTGTAGACTCGGTTCGTAACGCGGTCCAATTTTGTTCTAAGCTGGGCATAGAGTCGCTGACACTTTTCGCATTTAGTAGTGAGAATTGGCGTCGCCCGGAAGATGAAGTCAGTACGTTAATGGAGTTATTCCTCTTCGTATTGACCAAAGAGGTGAAGAAACTACATAAAAATAACGTTAAGCTGACAGTGATTGGTGACTTGTCGCGTTTTCCAAGCTCGCTTCAAGAGCGTGTGACGGCCGCGCACCAGTTGACGGCAAATAATTCTGGACTACAACTTAATATTGCTGCTAATTACGGCGGACGTTGGGATATTACTCAGGCGGCTAAGCAAATGGCACAGCAGGTAGCTGCTGGGACATTGGAATTAGAGCAAATCACGGAAGATGAATTATCAAAACATCTTACAATGGCAAACCAGAGCGAATTAGATTTACTTATCAGAACCGGCGGTGATTGCCGGATCAGTAACTTTTTGCTTTGGCAGGCAGCTTATGCTGAGCTTTACTTTACAGATACTTTATGGCCAGATTTCGATGATGAAGCATTTTCACAAGCCATCGCATGTTATGTATCTAGAGAAAGGCGCTTTGGCTGCACCGGCGATCAAATAAAACAACTACTCGCTGCGTCCAACACAACAAGTTAAAGGTAAATTAGTTTGCTAAAACAACGAATTTTAACCTCAGTGGTTCTCGCGCCACTGGCATTGCTGTTGGTGTTTTACACACCTTTAGCGCTTTTCAGTTTCATCGCTGGCGCCATTGTGTTGCTCGGTGCGTGGGAATGGTCAGCTTTCATGGGTCTATCATCGTTTAAGCAACGAGGCGGTTTTGTCGCTTTTGTTGCAGGTGTGTTGTTATTACTTCATGTCCATTGGCCTATTACGCATTTATGGCAAAATGGTTTGCTACAAGCCGATGCCAATTATGTGTTCACTTTAGCCTTTGCTTGGTGGCTGGTCGCAACCTTCCTTGTGTTTAAATATCCCCGAATGGCGAAAGCTTGGAGTGATGGCGTGGTTATGCGAGCGGTGGCAGGCTTGTTAACACTGGTACCGCTGTGGCTAGCGCTCAACGTACTGAGAAGCGCGGAGTACCAACAGGCGCACCAATACGGCTCTACTTTAATAATGGTCGTGCTGGGTATTGTATGGAGCGCCGATATTGGTGCCTACTTTGCGGGTAAGAACTTCGGCAAACATAAGTTGATGCCGAACGTGAGCCCAAATAAGACCATTGAAGGCTTAATTGGTGGTGTGATCACCGCAATGATATTCGTGGTTATATTTTGCTATTTTGCGCAAGTGGAACAAAAACTCTGGCCAGTGTATGCGTTTATGACGATGTTCATCGCACTATTTTCCGCGATTGGTGACTTGCTTGAAAGTATGTTTAAGCGTGAAGTCGGTCTAAAAGATTCAGGCTCGTGCTTACCCGGTCACGGTGGTATTTTGGACCGCATTGATAGCCTCACCGCAGCTGCGCCCATATTTGCATTATGTTACGCCTGGACGGTGACACTATGAGTGATCAAGCTCAAGTTGTTATCCTAGGGGCGACGGGGTCTATTGGTCTATCAACGCTAGATGTGATTGCGCGCAATAGTGAACGCTATCAAGTGTTTGCGCTGGCTGCAGGTCGTAATGTTGAGTTGTTGACTAAACTGTGTCTTGAGCACAAACCCAAATATGCCATCATGGATTGTGAGCAAGCTGCTAAGCAGCTAAATGACAACTTACATGGTCAAACAACCCAAGTACTGGCGGGTGCCAAAGCAATGGCAGAGGTTGCGGGCCATGTTGATGTTGATATTGTAATGTCTGCGATTGTTGGTGCGGCGGGTCTTATTCCCACCTTATCCGCGGTAGAAGCGGGCAAAAAAGTGTTGCTCGCGAACAAAGAATCCTTGGTCATGTCTGGCCAAATCTTTATGGATAAAGTGGCTCGTCACGGTGCTACTTTACTACCAATCGACAGCGAACATAATGCGATTTACCAATGCTTGCCTCATCAACTTCAGCAAAACAGTAATCAAGCATTGGGCAAGTTTGGTGTCAGCAAAATACTACTTACTGGCTCAGGTGGTCCATTTTTAACACGTGAATTAAATACTTTGAAAGACGTGACGGTTGAAGAAGCTGTGGCCCATCCCAACTGGTCGATGGGGCAAAAAATCTCTGTTGATTCAGCAACCATGATGAACAAAGGTTTGGAGTTTATCGAAGCAAAATGGCTATTTGGCTGTGATGCTGATGATATTGAAGTGGTGATCCATCCTCAGAGCATGATCCACTCAATGGTTCAGTACATTGATGGCTCTATTATTGCGCAAATGGGACAACCAGATATGCGCACGCCCATTGCTTATGGCTTAGCGTATCCCGAGCGAATAGATGCAGGCGTTGCACCACTCGATTTTTCGGCCATTGCTGATTTCACCTTCACTAAGCCTGACTTTACTCGTTATCCGAATTTAGCTTTGGCGATTGATGCTTGTAAAGCTGGACAAGCAGCGACGACCACAGTGAATGCGGCCAATGAAGTGGCTGTTGCGGCTTTTTTGAATAAACGTATAGGCTTTACTGATATTTATCGTGTCAACGCTGAAGTACTTGAAAAAGCGAGCTTACATTCTTTAAACTCGGTACACGAGATCATGGCCCAAGATGGGCAAGCAAGGCAACTGGCTAATGAGTTCGTCAACCGTATAGGATAAATATGTTTGAGTTTTTCTGGAATTTAGCGTCATTTATACTCGCACTCGGTATTTTGGTTACCGTACATGAATATGGACATTTTTGGGTTGCACGCCGTGCGGGTGTTGAAGTGCTGCGTTTTTCAATCGGTTTTGGTAAGCCGCTTTGTCGCTGGCACGATAAACAAGGCACCGAGTACGTCATTGCGATGATCCCGCTCGGTGGTTATGTGAAAATGCTCGATGAACGAGTAGATGAAGTACCGCTAGATAAACGCCACCTCGCTTTCAATAATAAACCCGTATTATCGAGAATTGCCGTAGTTGCGGCAGGCCCCATCGCCAATTTTTTATTTGCCATTTTAGTACTCGCGGCCATGTACATGATAGGTGTGCAAAGTGCAAAACCTATCGTTGGAGAGGTGCAGCCAAGCTCTCGTGCAGAGCAAGCATACTTACAAAGCGGCGACCATATCCTAACTATGTCAGGTCAAGAGGTGCATACTTGGCAAGACGTTACGTTTAGCCTAATGCGTCATCTTGGCGAACAACGACTTGAAGTCAAAGTGCAAGATGCGCAGCAGCAAATAGCGATACGTGAAATAAACCTCAATGGTTGGAAGCTTGATAAACAAGATGAAGCACCATTGACGAGCGTCGGCATTACTCCATATAGACCCGCATTGACGCTTACGTTGGGCCATATTGCAGAAGATTCAGCGGCACAACTGGCTGGCTTGCAGGTGAACGACACGCTTCAAGCGCTAGACGGTGAACGGATTAATAACTGGCAACAGTTTGTTAAGATCATACAAAACTCGCCTAATAAGCCTTTATTACTCAGTATAAAAAGAGACAATCAGCAACTTGATGTCACAATAACTCCACAAGGTCGTGCTAATGCTAACGGTGTAACACAAGGGTTTTTAGGTGTAATTCCGTTGATGGAAAAGTGGCCAGACGGATACATTGAAACTAGACATTATGGTCCTTTGGATAGTATGGTGCTTGGCGCTGAGAAAACCTTTGAGTTGATCCGCTTGAGTTTCGATATGATTGGTAACTTACTCACAGGCCAAATATCGGTAAAAAATTTAAGTGGTCCAGTGGGGATCGCAGTCGGCGCTGGAAACAGTGTAAGTTATGGCATAGTTGCATTTTTGAGCTTTTTGGCGTTAATCAGCGTTAATCTTGGTGTTTTTAACTTATTGCCACTGCCAGTCTTAGATGGCGGGCACTTAATGTATTACTTAATTGAACTAATTCGCAAAAAACCAGTCTCTGAAAAGACACAAGAGTTAGGTTTTAAGGTGGGTGCGTTACTCCTTATTGCTTTAACTTGTTTTGCATTATTAAACGATGTCTCGAGACTGTAGCTCGAATATGGCGTAAGCGACGCCCATCAAAGCGCGAAGAGCGCTAACTGTTGTAAAGGATAAAGATAATAAAATGCCTATAAAAAAACATCTTGCAGTAACTAGTTTACTTGGCGCTAGTTTTGCCGCTTTGGGGCAAAACTCCTTTATCGTTGAAGATTTAAAAGTTGAGGGGTTACAGCGTGTTGCATTAGGTGCAGCGTTAACGCATATTCCAATTAATGTTGGTGACTCTGTCGACCAATATACGATTTCTCAAACAATTAAAGCCCTGTATAAATCTGGTCACTTTGACAATATCGTTGCATACCGCGATGGTGCGCAAGTTATTTTCAAGGTTCAAGAACGTCCTACGATTGCTGGCATTGAGTTTGATGGTAACAAAGACATCAAAGATGAGCAGCTCAATGAAAGTTTAGATCAGCAAAATATCAGAACGGGCGAGCCGCTAGATAAAACGGTTATCGATAACATTGAAAAAGGCTTAATTAACTTCTTCCACAGTATCGGTAAATATAACGCGAAGATTGATGTCAGCATCATTGAACTGCCTCGAAACCGTGTGCGCTTGATGCTGAAGTTTGACGAAGGCGATGCTGCGTCAATTCGTCAAATAAACTTGGTTGGTAACGAGCTGTTTTCTGATGAAGAATTATTAAAGTTAGTGGATTCACAGCAAGATTTACCGTGGTGGAAGTTTATGTCAAACGACCGCTACCAAAAGCAAACAATTGAAGGTGACTTAGAGAAGATCCGTAGCTTCTATTTTGATAGAGGTTACCTACGCTTTAATATTGATTCTACCCAAGTGTCAGTGAGCCCAGAGCGTGAATCTGTTTACGTGACGGCAAATATCACCGAAGGTGATACATACACAGTAAAAGGCTTTGACTTTATTGGTGACTTACTCGGTCGCGAAGAGCTAATCAAAAGTGTGATCCCACTGCGTTCTGGCGAATTATATAACGGGTCAATTGTTACCTCATCAGAAGAATTTATCAAAGGCTACTTGGCACGCTTTGGTTATGCCAATGCAGAAGTACGTACCATTCCTGAAATTGACGATGAGAAAAAAGAAGTTCAACTAACCCTATCGGTGAATCCGGGTAAACGTGTATACGTGCGCCGTATTCTAGTGAATGGTAACCAAGTCACCGCTGACGAAGTAGTGCGTCGTGAAATGACGCAATTAGAAGGCGCATGGTTATCAAATCAAAGCCTAGAGCGTTCTAAATTGCAAATCCAGCGTTTACCCTACATGGAAAAAGTAGAGTTTGAAGTGAAGCCTCTGGCGGGCGTTGATGATATGGTGGATGTTGACTTTACCGTCAAAGAGCAACCTGCAGGTAGCTTCCAAGCCGGTGTTGCTTATGGCTCATATGGTGGTTTGCAGTTTAACGTGGGTGTGAGCGAGTCTAACTTCCTTGGTACCGGTAACCAGCTGGCGTTTAATATCAGTACGTCAAAAAGCTCTGACAGTTACAGCGTTTCTTACACCGACCCTTACTTCACACCGGATGGTGTATCGCAAGGTAGTAGTATTTTTTACACTAGCTTTGATGGTGGTAAAGTCGGTCTAATTGGTTATGACTCACGTCAATATGGTGTGGGTACGACCTTTGGCTTCCCAGTTAATGCGATTAACCGTATTAATTTTGGTGCTCGTTGGATAGACGAGAAGCTCGACTATATTGCTGACTATGAGCAGACTCGTATTATGCGTTTGGCTTTCTTAAATCCAGAAGACCCTGATGGTGCCTATGATTTTACGAAATATGAACTAAGTGCGGGTTGGTCACGTGTAACGGTAAACCGTGGTATGTTCCCAACAGACGGTTCTCGCCAAAGTGTCACGCTTAGAGCGACAACGCCTAACTCGGATTTAAATTACTTTAAAGTTGACTACGACTCACGTTTTTACTGGCCAATCAGTAACGATCACCAGTGGGTGTTCTCAACGCGCGCCGCATTTGCTTATGGTAACGGTTACGGAAAAACAAATGGCTTTGAGCAAACATTGCCGTTCCAAGAGTTCTTCCGAATTTCAGAGAATGAGTTACGTGGTTTTGAAAGAAACACCATTTTACCGCGAGCCGTACAACGTCGCATGACAGAAATTCCGGGTTCTACGCTGCCAGATGGTACAACCACTGGAAATATTGGCGGTGAGACCGAATTTGATTCACTTGTTGCAGGTGGCCGTATCGGTGGTAACGCAAAGGCTACACTTGGCGCTGAGTTAATTGTACCAACCCCGTTCCTTGATGAAGAAAATACCAGTTCAGTGCGCACTAGTTTGTTTGTGGATGCCGCAAACGTATGGGACACTGAATTTGATGTGGATAGATATTCACACTTACATGAAGATCAATACAAAAAACTATCGGATTATTCTGATCCAAGCCGTTTTAGGGTTTCGACAGGTTTATCTGTCCAGTGGATTTCGCCGATGGGCCCAATGCTGATCAGTTTTGCTTACCCTCTACAAAAAGAGGACGACGACGAAACGAAGAGAATCAGCTTTAATATCAGTAATACATTCTAAGGAGTTAATTGTGAAAAAACTTATAAAAACAACGGCAATGGGTTTAATGGCTGCACTTATGATGGGCTCGTCAGCAAGCGCATTTGCTCATAAAGTGGGTGTTGTCGATATGCAGAGCATCTATAAAAGATTACCGCAAATGGCAAAAATTGAGCAGCAGCTTAAAAATGAATTTGCAGAGCCTCGCCAAGCACTTGAGAAGTTACAAGGTGATATTCGCTTCGAGATGGAAAAGTTCCAACGCGAAGGCGCAACAATGAGTGATGATCAAAAAACGTCATTACGCGACAAAATTCAAGGTATGCAAAAAGAACTTGCTGAAAAAGGTCGTCCGTTAGAGGCGCAAATTAAGCAACGTCAAAATGAAGAATTAGCAAAAGTTCAGAAGCTAATTATTGATGCAATTGAAGATGTTGCTAAAAGCGGTAAGTTTGATGAAGTGAAAGTAAAAGATACGACAATTTACTTCAATCCTGATAAAGTAGCGGACCTTTCTGACAAAATTGTTGAAGCGGTAAGCAAGAAATAATGACCAAACATTATAGTTTAGCCGAACTAGCAACATCAATTGATGCCAAGCTAGTTGGCGACGGTGAGTGTCAAATTGTAAAAATTGCGACGCTCATCCAAGCGACAGATAAAGATATTAGCTTTTTAGCAAACAGTAAGTATCGCTCTCAGTTAAATACCACTGAAGCAGCAGCTGTAATTTTATCTGAATCTGACGCTGAGCATTTTGATGGCAATAAATTGGTAGTAAAAGACCCGTATATTGCCTATGCCAAACTTGCACAATTAATGGACACAACGCCTAAGGCTGCTGAAGGTATCCATCCTAGTGCGGTTGTTCATGAGTCTGCGGTGCTTGGCAAGAACGTTGCGATAGCTGCAAATGCGGTCGTTGAAGCAAATGTAGAACTTGGTGACAATGTTCAAATTGGTGCCGGTTGTTTTATCGGTAACAGTGCAAAAATAGGTGCGAACACAAAACTTTGGGCAAATGTCAGTGTTTACCATGAAGTTGAAATTGGTAAAAACTGTTTGTTCCAATCTGGAGCCGTAATTGGTAGTGACGGCTTTGGTTACGCGAACCAAGCTGGTAAGTGGGTGAAGATCCCGCAAGTGGGACGCGTGATCATAGGTGATAGTGTTGAAGTCGGTGCAAACACGGTAATAGACCGTGGTGCGCTGGATGATACGGTGATCCATGATAATGTGATTCTAGATAACCTCATCCAGATAGCACACAATGTTGAGATTGGTGAAGGCACGGCGATAGCTGGTGCAACGGTTGTTGCTGGTAGTTCCAAAATAGGCAAACATTGCCAAATAGCGGGACTAGTTGGTATCAACGGCCATATGGAAATTTGTGATGGTGTGATGATCACGGGCATGTCCATGATCACCAAAGCAATCAAATCGCCAGGTGTATACTCTTCGGGGATGCCACATAGCACGAACAAAGAGTGGCGACGTAATATGGCACATTTACGCAATCTTTCTGATTTTAAAGAACGTTTGAAAGCTTTAGAGTCTCTTACAGAACAGCTAAAAACGACAGACGAATAAAAAAGGACGCTATTTTGGCAAACGAACTGAATGGTTTTGATATCCAAGAAATCTTAAAGTTACTACCTCACCGCTATCCAATGTTGTTAGTAGATAAAGTAGTTGATTATAAAGCTGGCGAATATTTGCATGGCATTAAAAATGTTACGATGAATGAGCCAATTTTCACAGGACACTTCCCTGACCAGCCTATTTTCCCAGGCGTCATGATTTTAGAGTCTATGGCACAGGCAACGGGTTTACTAGGCTTTAAAACAGTCGAGAACCGCAGCGAGAACGAGCTATACTTATTCGCAGCAATTGATAATGCGCGCTTTAAGCAACCTGTATTACCAGGCGATACGATGCACCTACACATCGACTTTGTGAAAGAGCGTCGCGATATCTGGAAGTTTTACGGCGAAGCTAGGGTTGATGGCAAAGTGGTATGTAGTGCTGACCTTATGTGTGCAAGAAGAGAGTTTTAAATAGTGATCCATCCTACTGCGATTATTGAATCAGGTGCACAGTTAGGCGATAACGTCTCTGTGGGTCCTTACAGCTACATCGGGAATGATGTAGTGATTGGTGATAACTGTATCATCGAATCTCACGTGGTAATAAAGGGACCTTCAACCATCGGCGCTGGTAATCATATATACCAGTTCGCGTCAGTGGGAGAAGCTTGCCAAGATAAGAAGTACAAGGATGAGCCAACACAATTAATTATTGGTGATAACAATATCATACGTGAATGTGCAACGATCCATCGTGGCACAATTCAAGATCAAGGTATCACCAAAATTGGCAGCAATAACCTATTTATGGCATATACGCATGTCGCACACGATGCCGTTATTGGTAGCAATGTTATTTTTGCTAACAACGCGAGTGTGGCGGGTCACGTACATGTTGGTGATTGGGTTATTTTGGCTGGTAATACCGGTGTTCATCAATTTTGTAAAATTGGTGCACATGCGTTCATTGGTATGTACTCAGGTGTGAATAAAGACGTTCCTCCTTTTGTAACAACTACGGGTACTCCAGCAAAGCCGGCGGCAATCAACACGGAAGGTATGAAACGAAGAGGCTTCTCAAGTGAAGAAGTGATGGCCGTGCGTCGAGCATATAAAACCATGTATCGTAAAGGCTTAAATTTAGAAGAAGCCGTTGCGCAAATGCAACAAGATGCTTCTGAGTTTGCTGCTGTACAGCAAATGATAGACTTTTTAGATACCTCAGATCGCGGTATTATTCGTTAAAAATATCTGCGGTAGCAAGATGCTGATGAACGCCATACAGATTTTTTGTATGGCGTTTTTATTTATAAATAGATTAGTGCAATGACCAATAACAAAAAAATGACCATAGGCTTGGTAGCGGGTGAGCTATCAGGAGACATTTTAGGTGCGGGCTTAATTGCAGCATTAAAAAAAACCTATCCAAATGCTGAGTTTGTTGGGGTAGCTGGGCCGAAGATGCAAGCGGCAGGTTGTCGCACCTTGTTTGATATGGACGAGTTGGCCGTTATGGGCTTGGTTGAGGTACTTGGCCGACTACCCAGACTCCTTAAGATCCGTAAGCAACTGGTACAGTACTTTATTGATAATCCGCCTGATGTGTATGTTGGTATTGATGCGCCCGATTTTAACCTTCGAGTTGAAAAACCGCTAAAAAAAGCGGGCATTAAAACGGTTCAGTATGTGAGTCCATCGGTATGGGCTTGGCGACAAAAGCGCATATTTACCATCGCTGAAGCGACCAACTTGGTGCTGTCTCTACTCCCGTTTGAAAAAGCTTTTTATGACAAACATGAAGTGCCATGTACGTTTGTTGGTCATACGTTGGCAGATGAAATTGCGCTTGAACATGACGGCAGCGCAGCAAGAGCGGAATTGGGTCTTAGCGACGATGAATTAGTGTTGGCTTTATTGCCCGGAAGTCGTGGCTCAGAAGTCGGATTATTGAGCGAAACTTATCTACAAACAGCGGTGAGACTAAAAAATAGAATCCCACAGCTGAAAATCCTTGTTCCTTTGGTCAATGCCAAACGCCGAGCGCAGTTCGAAAGCATTTTGCAACAGGTCGCGCCAGATCTTCAGCCAATTTTATTAGACGGACAGTCTAGCACCGCCATGTCGGCTGCTAACGCAGTGTTACTCGCATCTGGCACGGCGACATTGGAAGCCATGCTATATAAAAAGCCGATGGTGGTTGGTTATAAATTCAAACCATTGAGCTACTGGATTTTTAAGAACTTTTTTACTTTTAATATTAAATATTTCTCGTTACCGAATTTATTAGCTGATCAGCGTCTTGTACCAGAGTTTTTGCAGGACGAATGTAATGCTGATGCGCTAGCAGACGCTTTGTATCCGATGCTAAAGGGTGACAATACACAGCTCTTGAACAAGTTTTATGAAATCCATAACAACATTCGCCTAGATGCCAGCACACAAGCTGCCAAAGCTGTAGAGGAGTTAATTAATGCAGATTGAGCGCCCAAATGTAAAACTGATTGCCGGTGTAGACGAAGTGGGTCGAGGCCCGCTTGTGGGGGAAGTCGTAACGGCCGCGGTGATCCTTGACCCAAACAACCCCATCGACGGGCTCACAGACTCGAAAAAGCTTTCAGAAAAAAAGCGCATTGCGCTGGCCGAAGAGATCAAACAAAAAGCCTTGTGTTACTGCATTGCCAGAGCGAGTGTTGAAGAAATTGATGAGCTTAATATTCTTCATGCGACGATGCTGGCGATGAGCCGAGCGGTGGAAGGTTTGAGCATTCAACCTGAGTTTGTCTTTGTAGATGGCAACCGCTTACCCAAGCTCGAAATACCTGCACAAAGTGTGGTGAAAGGGGATAGCTTGGTTGCTGAGATCAGTGCTGCGTCAATTATTGCAAAAGTGGCCCGTGACCAAGAAATGTTAGACTTAGATGCGCAATTTCCTGAGTTTGGTTTTGCAGGGCACAAAGGCTATCCAACCAAAGCACACTTTGAAGCACTTGAGTTACATGGTGTTACGCCGTTTCATCGCAAGAGCTTTAAACCAGTACAACGTATTTTGGCAATGAGGGAAAGCTAACAATGGCTGCCCCAGAGTTTGTACATTTACGCGTTCATAGTGATTTTTCTATGGTGGATGGCTTAGCGAAAACGAAGCCAATCGTTGCCCGTGCGGAAGAACTTGGGCTCCCTGCGTTTGCCATCACAGATCAAATGAACTTATGTGGCTTAGTTCGTTTCTATGGCGCTGCACATGGTGCGGGGATCAAACCCATAGTTGGTGCTGATATCTGGCTAAAAAGTGATGAATTTCCCGATGAGCCTAGCCGTCTTGTGGTGCTGGCTAAAAATAATGAAGGCTACAAAAACCTGACATTGCTGATCTCTAAAGCCTATCAGCGCGGCCATGTATTTCATCGTCCTGTGGTTGATAAGCAATGGCTTGCAGAGCATAAAAGTGGCTTGATTTTGCTCTCTGGTGGTAAAGACGGCGATGTGGGTAAAGCGTTACTTAAGGGTAACCATCAGCTTGCTTTAGACACCCTAGCTTTTTACGAGCAACATTTTGCCGATCATTTCTTTCTAGAGCTTATTCGTACTGGGCGTGCACAAGAAGAAGAATATTTACATGCTGCGGTTGCATTGGCCGCCGAACGTGATTTACCCGTTGTTGCCACCAACGAAGTGGTGTTTTTACACGAACATGACTTTGAAGCCCATGAAATTCGCGTGGCTATCCATGATGGTTACACCTTAGAAGATAAGCGTAGGCCAAAGCGTTTTTCAAAAGAGCAATATTTAAAAACACCTGAACAAATGCTGGAATTGTTTAGTGACATTCCTGAAGCGTTAGAAAACTCGGTTGAAATTGCTACGCGCTGTAACGTTACGGTGCAACTTGGCACGTACTTCCTGCCCGATTACCCAACTGGCGACTTAAAAATTGAAGAATTCCTCGTCAAAGTATCACGAGACGGTCTAGAAGAGCGTTTGCAGTTTTTATTCCCTGATGAGCAAGAGCGACAGGAAAAGCGAAAAGAGTACGACGATCGCTTGCAGATTGAACTCGACGTAATTAACCAAATGGGATTCCCCGGTTACTTCTTGATCGTAATGGAGTTCATCCAGTGGAGTAAGGATAACAATATTCCAGTCGGTCCTGGACGGGGCTCGGGTGCAGGTTCTTTAGTGGCTTATGCACTGAAAATCACAGACTTAGATCCGCTGGAGTTTGACTTACTTTTCGAACGTTTCTTGAATCCTGAACGTATTTCGATGCCCGACTTCGACGTTGACTTCTGTATGGACCGACGCGACGAAGTAATTGACCACGTTGCCATGTTGTATGGCCGAGATGCGGTATCACAGATCATCACTTTTGGTACCATGGCGGCCAAAGCGGTAATTCGAGATGTTGGTCGAGTACTTGGCCACCCTTACGGTTTTGTTGACCGTATTTCTAAACTTGTTCCGGGCGATCCCGGGATGACGCTCGCCAAAGCTTTTGATGTGGAACCAAGACTACCCGAAGCCTACGATGGTGATGAGGAAGTTCGAGATCTAATCGACATGTGTCGGATCTTGGAAGGTTGTACACGAAACGCGGGTAAGCACGCCGGTGGTGTGGTTATTTCGCCGACAACCATCACTGATTTCGCCGCATTGTATTGCGATGAAGAAGGTAAGTTCCCGGTTACCCAGTTTGATAAAAACGACGTAGAAACGGCCGGTTTGGTTAAGTTCGACTTCTTAGGCCTTAGAACCCTGACCATTTTGCAGTGGGCGCTGGATATGACCAATGAGCGCTTGGCAAGGGAAGGTAAAGAGCCGGTCGACATTAATGCCATTCCGCTGGATGACAGAAAGAGTATCGAGCTGTTGCTGCGCGCTGAAACCACCGCGGTGTTCCAGCTTGAATCACGCGGCATGAAAGACCTCATTCGCCGCCTTAAACCCGACTGCTTTGAAGATATGATTGCACTGGTGGCCTTGTTCCGACCGGGTCCATTACAATCGGGCATGGTAGATAACTTTATCGACCGTAAGCATGGCCGAGAGGAGCTTTCTTACCCCGATGTGCAGTGGCAGCACGATAGTCTTATCCCAATCTTAGAGCCGACCTACGGTATTATCTTGTACCAAGAACAAGTTATGCAGATAGCGCAGGTTCTTGCAGGTTATACGCTCGGCGGCGCCGACATGCTGCGTCGTGCCATGGGTAAGAAAAAGCCAGAAGAAATGGCGAAGCAGCGTTCAACCTTTGAAGAAGGCGCAATTGCAAATGGCGTAGACGGCGAACTTGCAATGAAAATCTTCGATTTGGTAGAGAAGTTTGCGGGATATGGCTTTAACAAGTCGCACTCGGCTGCTTACGCGCTGGTATCTTACCAAACCTTGTGGATGAAAACACACTATCCAGCCGAGTTCATGGCTGCGGTAATGTCCGCGGATATGGATAATACCGACAAAATCGTGACCTTGGTGGATGAATGTGAAAACATGAAAATGACCCTTCTGCCACCGGATGTCAATGCAGGCTTGTATAAGTTTACGGTGAACCGTCAAGGTGAAATCGTATATGGCATCGGCGCGATAAAAGGGGTGGGTGAAGGACCCGTTGAAGCCATTTTAGAAGCGCGTGCGCAAGGCGGCGAGTTTAAAGACTTATTCGATTTTTGTGCTCGAGTTGATTTAAAACGCCTCAATAAACGGGTTGTAGAAAAGCTGATCTATGCAGGTGCGATGGATAAGCTTGGGCCAGAGAAAAATCAACCGGGGCGGGCGATATTGCTAGCCAGCTTGACGGATGCAATGAAGTCAGCAGAGCAACATCATAAAGCGGAAGCATTAGGGCAATCAGATTTATTTGGTTTACTTGCGGTTGAGCCAGAACAAGTTGAACAAGCTTTTACCAATGCCTTACCGTTGACAGATAATCAATGGTTAGACGGGGAAAAAGAAACGCTCGGCTTGTATTTAACGGGCCACCCAATCAATCAGTACCGAAAAGAGCTTAAATACTACACATCAGGTCGACTTGTTGACTTACAACCAACAAACCGTGATGTGATGTGCACCGCTGCGGGTTTGGTGATTAATGCAAGAACCTTAATAAACAAAAAAGGCAATCGTTGGGGCTTGATAACTTTAGATGACAAGAGCGCCCGAATTGATGTACGCTTATTCCCCGAACAGTTTGAAATGTACCAAGAATTGCTGCAAATTAACCAAATCTTGGTAATAACGGGACAGGTCAGCTTTGATAACTTCTCCGGTGGCATTACAATGACCGCCAGAGATGTCTGTACCATAGCTCAAGCACGTGAAAAACGTATTAGAGCAATAAAAATGACGCTAAATATGGTGCAAATAGAAGCTAACTTCTTCGATAATTTACGAAAAGTCCTAGAACCTTATAAATTTGGTACATGTCCAATAAAAATCATGTATCAGCGTCCGGATGCATTAGCTGAGCTAACGCTGGGAACCCAATGGTGTGTGACGCCAACAGATGACCTACTCACGCGGTTATCGCAGTTGGCGGCGCAAGAAATAGAATTAGAATTTAACTAAACAGGTAGTTTAGCGCATGAGCCTCAATTATCTTGAATTTGAACTTCCGATCGCAGAGTTGGAAGCAAAAATCAAAGAGTTACAAAATGTTAGCCGCTCGGGCAGTTTAGATCTGAGCCTTGAAGAAGAAATTACGCGCTTAAAAGAGAAAAACGTTGAGTTAACTCAAAAAGTCTTTTCAGGCTTGGGTGCTTGGCAGGTTTCTCAATTAGCACGTCATCCTCTTCGTCCATACACTCGCGATTATATCGAGCGCATTTTTACCGAGTTTGACGAATTCGCAGGTGATCGTACTTTTGCAAACGACCCCGCTATTCTTGGTGGTGTAGCACGCCTTGATGGAAAACCTGTGATGATCATCGGCCAACAAAAAGGTCGTGATACGGCAGAAAAAATTAAGCGCAATTTTGGTATGCCAAAACCAGAAGGTTACCGTAAAGCATTGCGTTTAATGGAAATGGCAGAGCGCTTTAAAATGCCAATCATCACGTTTATCGACACACCAGGTGCATATCCGGGTGTTGGCGCTGAAGAGCGTGGTCAAAGTGAAGCGATTGCACGTAACCTAAAAGTGATGGCGGCGCTGAAGGTGCCAACCATTTGTACGGTTATTGGTGAAGGTGGTTCTGGTGGTGCACTAGCAATTGGCGTGGGTGACCGCGTTAACATGCTGCAATACAGTACTTACTCAGTTATTTCACCAGAAGGTTGTGCATCAATTCTTTGGAAGAGTGCTGAAAAAGCACCATTGGCAGCAGAAGCAATGGGTGTATCAGCACAGCGTGTTAAAGAACTCGACTTAATCAATAATATTATTGATGAGCCGTTAGGTGGAGCACACCGTGATTACGACACCATGGCTAAAAACTTAAAAGTACAGCTAAAGCGCGACCTTGCTGATTTAGAAGCGCTAGGTGTTGATACGATGCTTGAACAGCGTTATCAGAGACTGATGTCTTTTGGTTACTGCTAATAAAGTGATACACTAAAAAAGCCGCATTTTGCGGCTTTTTTACGTTATGAACCATGATAAATACAACACTTTATAAGCAGTTTTTAGCCGCACTCAATACACTCAACCCTGAGCACTCGCCAATGAGTATTGCGCTCTCAGGCGGGGTCGATTCCGTTGTGTTGCTCCATTTGTGTCATGCCTTGAGGCAACAACAGCCGAGCTTAGAACTCGAAGCGATTTATGTTGACCATGGGCTGTCGGCAGACTCAGTGCGTTGGCAAGAGTTTTGCGAGCAGTTGTGTGAAAGTCTGGCTATTCGATTTAAAACCACGCGTGTGACCATTGAGCAAAAAAGCCGTCATAGCCTTGAAGCACAAGCACGAGAAGCACGTTATCGAGCGTTAGATGCACTAGCACAGCCCGTGAGCATGATAGTGCTTGGGCAGCACGGTGACGACCAATTAGAAACCTTTTTGCTTCGTTTAAAGCGCGGTTCAGGTCTCAGTGGTTTAAGTGCAATGCGTGCGCGTCGAGTGCTTAACGCTGGGCGAGTATGCATTCGCCCGCTATTGTCGGTAAGTCGTCAAGACATAGAGGCATTTGCGCAGCAATTCGCACTCAATAATATTGAAGATGGCTCCAACCAAGACAACCGCTTTGATCGTAACTTTTTACGCAACCAAGTCGTGCCACTACTGAAAAATCGTTTTAATGGTTTTTTAGGGAGTGCGTTGCGCAGTATTGAACTGCTACAGCAACAGCAAGCTTTGATTGACGAAATCACAGAACAAGATCTCAAACAATGTTTACAGAAGTTTCAATGCAGTATTGATGTTGATAGTTTGTCGCAATTCAGTTCGCTAAGACAAGCCAATGTGATCCGCGCTTGGCTGGCAACGCACAAGGTAGAAATGCCATCGAAAGTTCAACTAGAGCAGTTACTTCATCAAGCGCTGACGGGTAAAGAAGATGCGCAGATTCGTATCGTGTTTAAAAACGCACAGATCAGACGATTTCGCAAGCAACTGTTTTGCGTAAAAGAAATGCCCCTACCTCAAGACCAAATTAATGTTGCCCTAGCCTCAGTGCAACTGAATGAACAGGTGCGCATGGAGATGCTAGAAGGCGAAGGTATTAGACGCCCAGAACCTGCGCAAAAGGTTTCTATTCGGTTTGGTTTACTGAATGAGAAGATCCGTCCCCGTCATAAACCGGGCCGTAATACCGTAAAACACTGGTTGAAAGAAGCAGGTGTGCCAAGTTGGCGACGAAACCATGTTCCTTTAGTTTTTTATGATGACACGTTGGTACAAATAGTGGGTTACTTTTTTGAACATACGCTTTATGAGCCTGAAAATGGCATAAAGTGGGAGTTATGTAGTGATGAATAATCAAAAAATCGGTGAGTCGTTAGCAAACAAAGCCCCTTGGGCTGTGTTGTTTACCGCTCTCATACTTGCCGTGGTAGTGGGCGTTGATACCACGCCTGTGTACAGCAACATATTGAGTGCCATTGCGTTTGGTTGTGCCAGTGCCACGCTACTCCTGTGCTATTGGCATGGCAAAGGGGGGAGTTTCTTTATTTTAGGGTTACTTATGCCCCTGTTTTTAATTGTAGTGAGTGAGCTGCCAAGCTTTTTAGCGTTGCTACTGGTGGTGAGTAGTTTTTTTGCAGGGTTTGCACTGCTGCTTAGCGGTTATCGCTTTATTTGGTTAAAAAAATAACGATTGGCTCAGCTAGGGAGGCTGAGCCAATGTTTGTCACTTTTAGATGGTGCGCGCACAGTTTCTGCCTGCCGCTTTGGCCTTGTATAGGCCTTTATCTGCGCGGGCGAAAATACTGTTCTCACAATCTTGCACGTTGGACAAAGTAAAACCGATACTGGTTGTCACATCATACTTAGACAGTAAGTGACACTGACGCACCGTATTCATTATGCGCTCAGCAATTACTTTGTTGGTGGTAAACTGAGGGTCATCGATGATCACCGCAAACTCATCACCGCCAAAGCGGAACACGGTATCCGTGCTGCGTACCGACTGCTTTAATATATCTGCAAACTTGATCAGTACTTCATCACCTACGCTGTGCCCTTGTTTGTCGTTTACCTGCTTAAAGTTATCCAGATCTAGCAGCATTAAACTAAAGTTGCTGTGCAGACGACGGTTTCGCTCAATTAACTGCGTTAAGTTGTCGGTAAATTGGCTGCGGTTATTGAGTCCAGTAAGCGCGTCTTTTGTAGCTAGCTTTAAAACACGGTTATAGGTCAGTGCATTTCTCAGTGGATAAAGCAGCGCCTTATGCAGGCGGCATAATTTTGCCATAACGCCATCGCCTAGCTGATATTGGCAAAAATACACAAGTTGGCCAAGATGCTCACCGTTGAGCTCTAAGTCGAACTTAAATGGTGTATGCTGGTTATCGCTTTTGTGCATTTGCGCAACGCCCAAAGGCGAGTGAAATTGCAAGCCTGACAACTTAATAATACGCTGCGCATGATCAGCAAACACAGTCAGTAATTCGTCAAGATGCAACGTTGTTTGCAGTTGCTCAACTAATTTAAAGATCGGATCGACATCACTCTGAATAAAATGCTCGGTATCGAACGGCAAAAAATCGCCGCGTGTTGATACTCGCTGAGCCAAAATATGGACATTTTCCATCTAGCAATCCCCTAAACTACTACTTTGTTATTGCATAAGCGAGAAATGTGCCAATAAATTAAACTGGCTGAAAAACAGTTGCTTGCTATATTTAATGACGAGCACCTTTCACCCATTCTCGAGTTTTTGACACCCTGGAGGCCGTTTGCAGAGTATTTTTGCCGAGGTATTTGCCCTATTGCTTGCCGCCGTGGTTTTAGTGTGGTTATTCAAACGCGTTGGATTACCCGCGATTTTGGCCTATTTAGTCACTGGCGTACTTGCGGGTAGTCACGGCATTGGCTGGATGAACTCAAGCTATGAAATGCATTTTATTGCCGAGCTGGGGATCGTGTTTTTGTTATTTAGCTTAGGGCTAGAATTCTCGGTGCCCAAACTGATGGCAATGCGTAACTTGGTGTTTGGTTTAGGCAGCTTACAGGTACTCATTACCTCAATTGTTGGCATGTTTGTGGTGAAAGCGTTGGACTACGATTGGCTCACCGCCTTTATTATTGCCAGCTTAATGGCGCTTTCGTCTACCGCTGTGGTGGTCAAAATGCTCAAAGAAAGTGGCAAGCTCAACCTCAGACGTGGGCAGCTCGCGATTGGGGTGTTGTTGTTTCAAGATATTGCGGTCGTACCGCTGCTTATTGCCTTACCGCTGATCGCCCAGTTTGACAATCAGGTACTCGTGGGAGCGCTTGCCTTTGCTTTAGCTAAAGGGGCATTTGTGTGCTTATTGCTTTGGGCAATCGGCAAATGGCTATTACCTAAAATTTTTAATGAAGTAGCCTCGGTAAGAACCGATGAGTTATTTGTACTGACCACGATAGTTGTTGCGCTCTGTGCCGGTGGGTTGACTCACTTGTTTGGCTTATCAATGGCGTTAGGTGCTTTTTTAGCGGGCATGATGCTGGGTGAAAGTCAGTATCGTCACCAACTTGAGGCGGAGATCAGGCCGTTTCGCGACATTTTAATGGGGCTATTTTTTGTTACCGTGGGCATGCAGTTAAATGTTTCCTACGTGTTGAACAAGCTTGGCTACATTTTGTTTGCGCTTGCAGTGCTGCTACTCCTTAAAGTACTGATCATTTCATTACTGGCGCAGTTGATGGGAGAGCGTAAAAAAGATGCGCTGGCTGCGGGTATTTTATTGTGGCAAATGGGGGAGTTTGGTTTTGTACTGGTAGCGCTTGCTAGCAAACATAACTTAATTGATTTAAACAGTGCCTCATTTTTGATTGCACTTGGTGTGCTGTCCATGGCACTCACACCTTATTTAATAGAGCGGACATCACAAATATTACAAAAGTTGAATGTGAATGGGGAGCGTTATCGGCAAGAACACAGCACAATGATTCCAACAGACACGTTAACCGACCATGTGGTGATTTTAGGTTATGGCCGCGTTGGGCAAACCATTGCGCGTTTTTTAAAACCAGAAGCTATTCCTTATGTGGCCATTGAGCGTAACCCAAGAATTGTAGAAGAAGCACAAACTGTGGGTGAGCCGGTGATGTTTGGTTACTCGGGATCACAAGCGCTGCTGAAGTTAGCCAATGTGGATAAAGCCCGTTTAGTGATCATAACGTGTTCTGATTTTAACCAAAGTCATGAAGTGATTGATGCCATTAAGCGTGTAGCCCCTGAGGTAAAAATCTTAGCCCGCTCAACGGACGATAGTTATTTAGACGCCCTAAAAGAATTGGGTGTAACAGAAGTGGTACCAGAAGCACTGGAAGCGAGTTTAATGCTGGTGGCACATGTGTTACACATGTCAGGTGTGCCCATGCGCCGCATCTTTCGTCGCGTGAGTAAAGAGCGGCATAATCGTTATGAGTACTTGCATGGTTTTTTTGCCGGCGATGAGCAAGAGGCGAGTGAAACCAACTTAGATAGGTTGGAGTATTTACACGCGATTGCATTGCCAGACTCTGCGTTTGCGGTAAATAAACGCATTGATGAACTCGAGTTAGATAAACAAAAGGTAGCAATCACAGCACTACGCAGAAACGGCCAAGAGCTTGAAGCTCCAGATAAAAGCACAGTGCTATTAGCAAATGATATTTTATTGCTCAAAGGCAAGCCAAGGAGAGTAGAGCGGGCCGAACAGTTTTTATTAAAAGGCTAGCCTAGCGGCAGGGCATTGCTTGCTTTACTGATCAAGCCCCAAAAATACGCGGATCTCGTCAAGGCGTTCCAAACCATCTTGATAGCCAATATCAATTAACCGTTGAGTGTAGTTTTTCTCAAACAAGAGGTAGCTTGTTAAACTTGAAGATGAGTGTCGTTTAACACCAATGGTACGCAGCAGTAACTTAATGGCCAAGGGCATATCGTCGTAATACTGCTCGGCAATATCTCTAAAATTAACTGTGGGGTTGATAACCAGCGTTTCAATGGGCTTAAGCTCTTTGTGTTTGTCTTTTGCTTTGGCAGGCAATAGGCCAATGGTGCGATTAACCCGCTGTAAGCGTTCTAGATCGGACTGCAAGGTGTCGCTAAACACGCTGTCTAGTAAGTGACCGGCAACGGCCGACATACCCGGAAAATGAGGCTCGTAGCCCAGTGGTGCACGTATTTTGGGCTGCTCGACACCAATCACAAAAATCTTCTCAGCCCCTAAATGAATCGATGGACTTAACGGAGATAATTGGTGAATAGAGCCATCACCATAGTAATGATGTTTAACGCGCACACTCGGAAAAACCATAGGAATGGCACTAGATGCCATTAACACATCAAGCGAAATTCGCCCAGGTACACCCTCACGCTTAGCTCTTTGCCATGGCTGTGCATCTTTTGCTTGGTAGTAAGCCACTGAGCGTCCCGTTGAATAACTCGATACCGTAACCGACACGGCATCTAAAAACTGTTTATGAATATTGCGTTCAATACGCGTAAGATCCAACACCTCGTTGAGTAATTTACGCAACGGGGCATTGTCCAACAAACTCGCAGGTGGGTGATTGATATGACTCGATTGAAAACTGCGCATGGCATTCGCCAGCAAGTAACCAAAGGCACCTAAAAAATCGCTGCGGTACACCATGTGCGAATGAAAGTTGCGCCATACCCACTCAACCTTGCGCACAGCCAAATGCATACAAGAGGCGTAACACGCCAAGGCGGCAGAATTAATCGCGCCCGCCGAGGTACCATTGATCACTTGAAAGGGAATTGGGGCGGTACGCGGCATACTTAACGCCAAGGCTTTTAATACTCCCACTTGATAAGCAGCTCGAGCGCCACCACCTGTTAAAAGTAAGGCGGTTTTGGGTTGATTGGCCATGCGTTGTTTTAAATTCATAAAACCTCTAAAAAACAATGAACTTTTTTAAAAATCGCTCGTCAGTAAAATTAGCGCTGCTATCATCGCATTATAAGTGCTATAAGTTTTACTTTATGTTTTAATTTTCAAATATTCAAAAGAATATTGTTTTTCAAGCTAATTTTTTATGGAGCAGCTATGTCACAGCCCAGTTCAGAGCACAACGCTAATAGCAAACCTTCTCACAGCCAAATGCTACTTGCTGCCATTGTGCTTGTTGCCTTAGTGATTGTGGTGGTTTTTGTACTATCAAAACAAAATGAGCAACAGCACAGCAACAACAGCAAGTTTTCACAAGATGTCGTTGCGCAGCAAACACAAACAACTGAACAAATAAACACGGCAACAACACAGCCACAGGAAGAAACGAAAGAAGCGCCTCAAACTGTGACTATGCCAGAGCAATCCACACGTACAGAACAACCCGTTACAGTGGCTGTGGCAGCGCCGAGTGAGCCACAATTACCAGAGCTTGATGACAGTGACGCAGCCATAAAAGCAAGCCTTGCAGAATTGATGAGCGAAAAAGCGCTGGCATTGCTTGTAAGTGATGACATGGTTCGCCGTGGCGTTGTGTTTGTAGATAACCTTGCCAAAGGCAAAATAGCCAAAAAGCATACGCCAGTCACAAAGCCAGCTGAACCATTTATGGCACTCGAGGGCGACATTGTCGTGACCGATCCCAATAGTTTTGAGCGTTACACCCCTTATGTAGATATGATTTCCAGCATGAGCACCGCCCAAATTGTTCGTTTAATGAATCAATTTAAACCACTAATTACACAAGCGTATGAAGAAATTGGCTACGAAGGTGCTGAATTCAATACAACTTTAAGTGAAGCAATCGATGAGTTACTTGATACGCCAATCCCACAAAGCAATATCCCACTGATTAAAGACTCCGTGACTTATCGCTATGCATACCCAGAGTGGGAAGAGCTGTCTCAAGCACAAAAGCAGTTTTTACGCATGGGCCCAGAGAACATGAAAAAAGTAAAACAACGCTTAGAAGCTTTGAAAAAGTCTTTAAACTAACCCCAAAAACACGACTGACTGTTTGATGTTTAAGCAGTCAGTCAGTAATTACCGAGTTACCCCTTGCAACCCAAGGCGAAACTAGAGATAATCCTCACCGCGCCGAACAAGGCCCACTATGGTGGTCTTATTGGTCCTCTCGCAACAATAGTTCGTGAACCTGGTCAGGCCCGGAAGGGAGCAGCCACAGCGGATGACTTGTGTGCCGGGATGTGGCTGGTAAGACTACCACCCAAATTCTTTTCTTGTTGTTTGAAGTGTAAGTCTTATTAATAGTACTTAAAACTATACTAAAACATACTAATTCCTATCTTTTTAAAGTAAAAAACTAGATCTCAGTTCATTAGATCAATAGCATTTCTTATACTAATCTACTAAAACTCTTCAGCACTAATTGGTTTAGTTACCGTGTTAGTCAAAGTTCTTGCGCAAGTTAAAACAGATAATTCAGGTTTATTGATTGAAGTACCTGTGTTGCTTAGCGAATATGGCGTATTCGATCCCTTACTTGATTACGTTATAAGTCAGTCGCACATTAAAAGTTTGCCATGGATGAATCGCATTACGTTTGCTTGCCAGCTTTTTCTCGAGTACATGGAAGCCAACACAGGGTTATTTTCAGACGCCAGTAAGTTATTTCAATCATTTGTAATGCGTTTATCGTTGGGTACCATTAGTCCTGAGGGGAATGATCCATCGGGTTTATATTGGTTACCTCGCTCTACAGCAAACGTAAATCAACTTTTATCTGCGCTAAATGGCTTAACGGATTGGCTCGCCAATAACAGAAATACAACTAGCTTAAATCCATTTGAACAAGCCAGCTCTCATCAAGAACGCCTTAACTATGCTGCATGGTACAAGCGCAATCAGTACAACTTTTTAGGCCATATCAAAAGTAACCCTTTACCCAGTGTGCTTAAAACAGTGCGCAAGGTATGCGGTAAAAAGGATGTGCTCAAGGTTGATGGTGATGCCATTTCATTTCCAGAAAAGCTCTTTAAACCTTTTTTTATTCAAGGCTTGGGCAAAGCCAGAGATAAACGCGTGGCACTGCGTGACCAGCTTATTGTGTTGCTAATGCATGGCACTGGTGTACGCGAAAGCGATGCTTTGCACCTTTGGGTGGATGATGTGTTTTACGACCCAGAAAACCCAAGCGGTGTGATAGTACGCTTGTATCATCCTGAAGATGGCAGAGCACCAAATAATTGGACTGGCCGCAAACGACAAAAAACACGCGCAGCGTACTTGGCTGAGAACTTCAACTTAATTCCTCGTAACCGCATGACGGGTACCGCTCGAGTTGGCTGGAAAACCAAAGTGGTTGATGATGACGAAAACTACATTCAACTGCACTGGTTTCCAGCCTTTTACGGTGAGCTATTTGTCAAGTTGTGGCAGCAATACTTACTTTACCTATTACCGTTGCCAAGAATGCACCCTTACGCATTTGTATCGTTTTCACAAACACACGAAGGTCAATCGCTTACCCTAAATGCGTTTAACCAAAGTTATAAAGCGGCCATGGCTCGTATCAACCTTGTTGTATCAAAACCTGAAGGACGAACCCCACATGCCCATCGTCATGCTTATGGCAGACGTATGTCGAGTGCGGGCATTGATCCAAGGCTGATCAAAAAGGCACTCCACCACGCTTCGTTGTTATCACAAGCTGTATATACCCAACCGAGTATTAGAGATGTGACGTTGGCATGTGAAAGAGCGTCAAAAAACCTTGATGGCCAACACTATGCCGAGTTTAAAGAAGACGTCAGCGTGAGCTGGCAAAACGTGATGGAATCGGGCTTTGAAGATATAGATCCTGATGGGCTATTTAGCGGTAAGTACCCTAAATTAAGGAGATATAAACCATGAAAACACAGGATTATGAGTTCAATTGGTTTATCAAGAAAAACGGTTCTGGCTGGGAGACTTGGCGGGAACTGGCCTCAACTTGGCTTGAACAAAAGCAATACGGCATTGATCATTCACGCGCCGCAATCGCTCGCTTTTTAGATGAATACCTGGTACCGCGATTTATTACCGATCCCATTGAGCTATTTACACTAGCAGATCAAGACTACAACAAATTTCTTATGTCGTTTGAGCTGAACGAAGGCTACCGTGTTAGGCAAAACAACGATGTATGCCGCTTTATTGATTGGATAATTGATACCTACTACTCAGAGCTAGATGATAATGGCGATCTTGTGCCGCTATTTCAAAACCCCTTTGATAAAGAACAAAGCCCTGTAAGAAGACAGGAGACTGTCTACAACGCTTTACCCTACGCCTATATTAAGCAACTGCGCAGCATATTATGCCCCGCGCCTCGGGGTCACTTTAAGCAATGGAAGTGGGCCATCGACTACAGTGAGATCTTCTTCACCAACGCTCGCTTTTTAAAAGACTGGATTTTGGTTGATGAGTCGGTGATAGACAAAGCAGACCCCGATTGTGTTTGGCAAAAACACACGCTAGATAAACAGCGGCAAATAAGAATAGATGGTGCACTTAGAACCTTAGAAAAGGGTGACAGTATTTACTTAATTTGGTCACCTGTTCGTGCCATGGCTTTATACCTTAAATTGCAGCTACCTTTGCGAACTTTTCAAGTGCGAATGCTGGATTCGGGCGAGGCTGATACATGGCGTTACAGCAATGGCGAGTGGCGAATGAATGAGCAACATCATTTTGCTGAAGGCAGCGATAAGCGCCCATGGCAAAAAGGGGTATTCCACCGCATTATTACGCCAGATATTGGTGATGTGATGACGGGTATGTACATAAATACCAATAAAACCGCAGATAGAAACAAAGATGAAATAACTCGGGGATACGTGATCCCATGGCAACACGAAGAGGTGTTGTATTGGTTAGAAAAGCTCAGAAACTGGCAAGAAAAGTACAATCCAATCAACAAGCCAACTTCTATTTATGACTTAGATTACAAACACTTTGGCAGCACCAAGACCAAAATTCAGCGCAGTGAAATTGGTGATATTTGCTTTTTGTTTCGCAATGCCGCTGCGTATCGTAAGCGCGAACGGCGCATGCCAATTACAGATGGTTATGTTAACGCGCTTTGGGTGGCTTTGCTTGCCCAACTCGAGCACGATGTGGCGAAAAAAGAGCATACTTTAAGAGATGGTGCCAAAGTGCATTTTGTTGACCCTCAAAATGCCAGAAGGCCGCTATTCCCGTTGCATGCACTACGCGTTTCGTTGATCACTTGCTACGCCATTGAGGGGGAAATACCCACACCGATATTGTCAAAGCTGTTGGTTGGCCACAGTCGTTTGATCATGACTTTGCACTACACCAAGCTCACGCCTGTGATGATGGCCAAGAAAATGCGCGAGGCCGAAGGCAAAATAATCGACAAAGAAGACGATAGTTTACAGTCATTCTTGGCCAATAAATCCATTGAAGAAATCGGCTTACAAGCTGCATTCAAAGACATTGAATCGCTACAAACTGCATTGAGAGTGCGTAACCCAGCTGGGTGGCAAGAAAAGTCGATAGGCATTTGTTTAGCTGGAGGCAACACCTCGCCCTTGGTTGAACATGCCTCAATTGCTGGGTGTTGGAATGGCGGAGATAAACTCAAAAAAGCGAATCGAAACCAAGCCGATCTACACGCGCCAGTGCCCCATGGTATTGAAAACTGTATTCGCTGCCGCTGGTTTATTACCAGCATTCGCTACATCCAATCGCTTACGGCTCACTTTAACAACCTAAGTTATCACGCCACAGAAGCGGCCAAAATTGCTGCGGAACTCGAGGGCGAGCAAGCGAGCTTATTGGATGAAGAGTATTTCTGTGAGGTTAATGGCACACCATTTAACAAGCGTGACCAGCTAAACAGCATAGACAGGCGTATTGAGCGACAAAAATCTGAAGCCGATGAATACTGTAAAGACTTAGTTGCGTGTTTTCAGGTGATCCGTAAGGTACTAAGTATTGAGCAAAATAGGGAAGAGCACGACCGCAAAGATAAAGTGATTGCGCTTGGCTCGGCACAAGACATATCACCATTTTTTAGTTTTTTAGACACGAAACCTGAATTTAGGCAGCTGATCCAAATCTGCGATGACGCAGAAGTATTTGCAGACTTAAAAGACGATTTAAAGAAAACCACGGCCATTAATCACAGATCAAACATGCTAAACACCATGCTGATGCGCATGGGCTACCAACCAATCCTGATGCAGCTCGACGACGAAGCGCAGCTTAAGCTTGGTAATGTGATGGTCAATGCCATGCTAAATGCCACTAAAGAGCCAGACAAAAGCAAAGCCATGACAATGCTTTCAACTTACCTTGATACTGAAGCTTACTTGAAAGACGCAGGCCTACTCGAGCAAGGTGTACAAGCGATTGAAAGTAACACAGGCATTAGCATCAGAACATTAGCAAACATGGCAACAGCCACTTTAGGAGTGAAGAAAAATGGCTAAACCAGTTGACCCAACCCTAGTGCTGCAAGAGCTATGCGCAAGCGCCACCACAAGAACCGCCAATGCTTTAACGGTATTGAATGCTGTGCTTGAGCAACAAAGTAGAATAACGCCTCTCGACTTTTCTATGGCAACGATCGGGCGGCTGTCCAAAGAGCAAGGCGGCCCATCAACACAAACCATCCGTAATCGCACAGGTAAGCATTTTCAGCAATTAATTGAGGCTTGGGCAGCCTATGCAGGCACAACATGTAAAAAGCCACTCTCAGTGCGCCAAAAGCAGTTATTGAACAGCAATGACCAACATATTCTTGATACCATCGACGACCCTGTGATTAGAGCCGTAGTAGGCTCACTGATTGCCGAACGTAACAAATACCGTGACCAACTTAATACGCTAAAAGCCAACTCAGACTTGTTTATAGACAGAACCAAAGGCGATAAAACCAACACCACAATTGAAAACAAACAACTGGTACCGCTGGAAGTTGAAGCCATTAAAGCGGCAATTTCGGATGAACTTTTCAATAAACAAGGCTGGGAAGTTATGCCTACAGGTCAAGTCAAAGACGCTGATGGGAGTGAAATTTATAAGCGCGGGTACGTGAATGGGTTGAGGAAGATGGTTTAATTCTGTTTTCTTTCTAAAAGAGCTACAAAGTAATACTGTGGTGTAGAATGGGCGATGAACTCGTTTGAATCTGGTACAACTTAACCCTCCAATTTGTTTGCAGGAAATAAAGTGTTTTTCCAGTTAATTACGTAATTATCAATAGATATGAAATTGTGTTCAAGGTTTAGTAACTGCGAATTTCCTGGCATACATTCAATGGCAATAGATATCATTTCCTTTGCTTGTTGCATCTGCTCTGATTGGCGATATAACTCAGCTAGCTCTAAGACTAATATAGCCTCAATAATGCTTGGAACTCTTAATGTCAGCTTGTTATTTCTAGTTTTAAAGTATTCCATGAGTGATTTGTAGTATACATCTACACCTATATCCGGCTTATGACCTAAAAGGCACCAAATAATTAATGACTCGATAGAATCTTCTGGAATATATTTGTCAAAACCAGAGCAATTGCGCTCCGCGTTAGCCATTCTATCGTTGGTACCAACAAAACAGTTATAAAGTATGTAAAGTGTCGCATAAGCGCGCTTGTCATCTTTGTGCATTTCAGAGATTTTCTTTTCGACAACTAAGAGCAGCTCTTTCAAATCAGTGACAATCGCATCAGGTGACTGTCTTAAATACGATACATATTGAGTTAGAAATGCTCCTAGTTTTTTTGTTCCATTATTCTCATAGTTAACGGGATTTCCAATCCAATATTGCGGTGCCAAGGGAAGAAGAACTACTCCTGCACGCTCTAGATCGTAATCATAGTCTTCATGCTCAATTGTTGATTGGCTCATAATAAACTCAGTTATCACGTGTCGAGCAAGCCTGGAGAGTCCTTGAATCGTCATCCATGGCTTATTGTTTACCATGCAGGTTTCAGCAAATGGAGTTGAAGAAGTAACCTCATTGGGTAGCTTTCTTAAATTATGGATATACTGCGAGCGAGCTTGATAAGCATTTGATAAAGAAGCTGATAAATCGAAGGAGGATATTGGAGCGAGAGCTTGCTCTGCTTCTAAGCGATAAAATGAAGGCTTAGTATAAGATAGTGAAAAATCTTTAAACCTGCGGCCTAGAGAAGTATGGTTTATTTCTAGAATAGCGTTTTGAACATTTTTTGACACTTCTGGACAAGCATCTTTGAGGGCTTTGTCTATTTTACTTCTCTTTGATTGGTCATAATCTTCCCACGCAGCGACGTGCCCATCAAATTCCTGAGCCAAAGATTCAATAGATGCGACGATCAAAGTATAAGCAAGTTCAAGATCATCACTTATACGCTGCATTCCTGTCACGTATGACCTTAATGATTTCATTATGCTTAGATAACTCTTCCTTTTCATGCCTATAAGCTTTGATACTAGGCAAGTAAAATGTGAAATATCTTCTTTAGTGCAATATATATTCGAATCAAAAGTTCGTTTCACTATACTTTTGGGGGCTGTCCTAGTAGAAAGGTTCGGGCGTTCAGAAAGCAACCTTTCCACTAAAAAGTTGCTTGGGGAGGCCGTACAATCTAAAGCAAAAGATATTATAACGGAGAAATCTAACGCATAGGGAGTAATTGAATGCGAAACTAAAATACCTCGCTGTTCTCCCCTTTTCTCAATCAACTCCTCTAACTCATATACTAGCGCGTTTGTAGAATCTGCTGTTATGGCAGGAAGGAGTCTGCCAGCTGCTGTTTCTACTATAACATCTCTCGGAAACCGAAGGTTTGTATAGATCATACCTCTCAAGTTATTTCTATATTCTACTTCATTTTTAAACAGCTTCCCTGAATTGATTTGTAGCATAATGACACCGTTCGTTTCTCATTATATAAATTTTTGATTTTACTAATATATTGTGAATATTAGACTAAGTCAGTTTGAAAAGGCAGTTCCTGACTTAAAATAAAACATCAGAAATAATTCTTTTGCACAGGGAATCCAAATCACGAAAGATGCTTTCTCTATTGATCCCACATTTGCTTAGCTGAGCTAGGATTGCGTGTTCAGCCCCTTTTTCAATATGTATACATTTCAAAATATCGCTTCGGTTGTGCCTTTTTAAAAACGTATCTAATGGTTCATTATTATTGCCATGAATCGTAAAGGCACTGTGCTGCAAATCCATTCTACCATCTAAAGAGCTAGCTTCAATTGCCAGCGGATATTCCCAAGTAAATGACTTTAAAGAATTTGATGGTGAAAGCAAAAAGAGGGGATATGGTAAATACTCATCTAAAGAGTGCGATTCAATATCAGTTGTTTCGTCATCACTTTTTGCAAAGTTAGACCATAACAATCCTCCTTCAGCGATATAGTCAGGGTTTCCTACTTCATGAGCGTTAAAAACTCTTCTGTTGCCCATTTGCGAAGGGCAATATATCAAATTCAATCCTGTCACTAATTTATTTAGGGCGTGTGGATCAAGAACCCATATTGCCCTTTGACCTTTTTCAGATAGAGGCTCTTGGGTAACGGCGAAGAACAATGCAACCAGAGGCGAACGTGACCAGTCTAGTAGCCTAGTTGGCAGACCATGATGTTGCATTAGAGCGTAAACTTTCCATGGGTTGTGGCTCTCTGTTTCTGAGTATTTGCCGTAATCACGGAGAAACCTGTATGAAACAGTGTCTTCTTTCGTCTTATCTAGTCCACGCCATTCAACTTGTGAACTGGGTTTGAAGTTTAGATCACCAACACCTCGGTACCAAAAATCGATATCATGGTCTGCTATCAGATCTAAGAATTGCCCCACACTTGAAATCACTAAATTTTCCTTATGATTGTCTGCCGCTAAAAGCTATTCTTTTGATTTAATAGCTTTATAAACCGTATTCCTAGAGAGCTTTAACTCTCTAGCGATTGTTGTAATAGGTTGATTTTGCTTGTGTAAGCGGTGGATATCAAGTTTTACATTTTCAGATATTGGCTTGCGGCCTTTGTATTTACCCGCTTTTTTAGCAGCTGCAATACCCTCGAGCTGGCGCTCTTTTCTGATATTGAGCTCAAACTCTGCGAACACGGCGAGCATATCTAGAAAAGCTTTGCCTGAGGCTGAGTCGGTTGATATGGGCTGCTCTAGCGCTTGTAGCTGAATATCGTTGGATTTTAGGAGGTTCACTAAGGTTTGTAAGTCGAGTACGGAACGAGCGATGCGGTCGACTCGAGTCACAATTAACGTGTCACCAGCACGAAGGTAGCTAAGTAGGGCTTGAAACCCATCGCGTTTGGTATTCGACGCTGATGCCATATCGGTAAACACCTTGTCACAACCTGCTTCTTCAAGTTTGGCTACTTGTAAATCTAAAGACTGATCTGTGGTCGAAACTCGCGCATATCCAATCTTACTCATGGCAATTGTTCATTTAGCATCTAGACTAAATAAACATAGTGCGTACTAACGCCTTAAACCACCCTAAATGAACATTTTTAATTGGTATTGGTGATGTTCAATTAGGGTATACGCTATTTGAACTATGATTTGCCGCTGTTTTAGGAAACGCCATCACAATGGACTTGCAAAACCCCGACCTGATTTTAGTAAAACGCCTATCAGAACACTCATGCTCTTACTTTGCGGTTGAAAGCGTTGCGGGAACTGATGTGGTGTTGACGGACATTGAAAGCGGCGGGCGTTTTAATTTTGCGAAGCCAAGGCTTGAGCAACTGGTGTCAAACGGCCAGCTCAGAACCATCGCACGGCGTGAGCTACCAACCAAATTAACCTTTAAACCACTCAGTAATGTTAAAAAGCCAAAAGCTGAAACTGCCGAAGATGTTGCATCCAGAAAAGAAATGGAGCGACGCTATAAGTATGTGCAAGGCGCAATTGAGCAAAGCGTTCCAGCCTATACCGAGAAATGGTTAACCCCATTTATTGCCCAAAAGGCGGCGGAGATAAACGATAGCAGCCCACCATCATGGCGCACGCTAGCTCATTGGAACAAAACCTTTGTGGAAAGCGGCTGGGATAAACACGCACTGATGCCAAGGCATAAAGCCAAAGGCAATCGCACCAAGCAATTGCCTCAAGAAGTACATGACCTAATTGATGACGTGATTAATGAATACCTTCGCACTCATACGGTGGTGAGGTATCAAAAGGTTTATGACCTGTTTCTTGAGCAGCTTGATACGCTCAACGCTGAAAGGCGTGAGGCTGATTTAGTTGAGCTAAAGCCATGCAGTTATAGATGGCTTATGCTCAAATATGAAAATAAGTGTAAGAGTTAAGAGCAAGATGAAATACAGAGTTATTTATCAAAAAATGTCAATGACTATTCAATCTGATTGACAAGAATAAAGTTAATAAAATTGTGAAAAAGGAGTTCCTTTATGAAAGATTTGGTCCTCAATGGGTTTGTTAAGAGCTTTGCTGAAGCATCAAGCATAGCAAATGAAAAAAGTTCTGAAATTTTTGAAGCATTTGCGACATCGGTTGTTTTGAAAAAATTTCACGCGTGTGAAGTTATAGATATTGAAGACTGTAAAACGGGAGGTGGAAATGATGGTGGAATTGACAGTATTGCAATTTTAGTAAACGGTCGTCCTGTAAGGAGTGTTGAAGATTTGCGTTTTTTTAATAGTCGACTGAGGAGGCTCAATTTCGAGTTCGTATTTATTCAAGCCAAAACCTCACCTGAGTTTGATGCTGGAGGCATAGGTACATTTCTATATGGTGTAACACAGTTTTTTTCAAATGAACCCAAAATCAGATTTAATGAAGAAGTTGAATTACTAAGAACTTTGAAAAATCACGTTTACGATCTAAGTATAGCAATGGATGACAACCCCACTTGCTACGTGTACTACGTAACGACTGGTTGCTGGAATAGCGAACCTGAGCCCTCAGCTCGTTTGCATAGTGGACAAGAAACTCTTCAACAAACGAACTTATTTTCTAATGTTGAGGCTGTACCTATAGATGCTAGTATGCTCAAAGAAGTATATAGAGAGCTAGAAAGGGGGGTTTCAAGGGAGATCCGATTCGACAAGACTGCTACTTTTCCATCAATAAATGGAGTAGATGAGGCCTATTTGGGTTTATTGAGTGGTAAAGAATATTTAAAACTAATAACCAGCGATGATGGGGAGCTAAACCGAAACCTTTTTTACGATAATGTGAGAGATTACCAGGGAGATAACCCTGTAAATAGAGATATTGCAGGTACTATAGGGGGGAAAACGATAGGAAGATTTCCTCTATTAAATAATGGTGTAACTATAGTTGCGAGAAATATAACAAGAACGGGTGACAATTTTAGAATTTCGGATTTCCAGATTGTAAATGGTTGTCAAACAACACACGTTTTATTTGAGCATAAAGAGTCCATCACTTCTGAGACATTTATACCTATTAAACTTGTCGCAACAAATGATAGTGAAATTATTACTGAAGTCATTAAAGCAACGAATTGGCAAACAGCTGTTATGCCAGAAGCTCTTGAATCGCTCTCTCCATTTCATAAAGATATTGAAGATTTTTACAACTCCAATGAGGCTATTCAAAACAAAGAGTCTAGAGTTTATTATGAGAGGAGGTCAAAACAGTATTATTTTGATCCAATTCCGCAAAACAATATAGTTTCTCTTACCACTCAAACAAAAGCTTTTGTTGCAATGTTTCTAAACGAGCCCCACAGTCATCCAAGATACTATGGTGAATTGTTGAAAGCATATGAGAGTAAGCTTTTTGTATCGGACCATAAACCAGCTCCCTATTTTGCTGCAGGCTTAGCTTTTGTGATGGTTAATAGATTGATTAACAAAAGGGTAATTTCGAAGAGTATGAGAAAGTACATTTATCATATTTTGATGCTACTGAGAGTGCACTATATGGGTATAGCCATACCTAAGATGAATAGTAATAAAATAACTCCGATTAGCATGGAGATGATCGAACAAGTTAGGAATGAAGAAGAGTTTTCAAAAGTTTGTTGCAATATAGTTTCGGTGATTAGTAGCGCTCTTCATACTTCAAAGCCGGGAATGAATGGTAATACACCAGATCGTTTAAAATCGTTCACTGAGATATTACTAAAGAACTTTAGACATATACCTGAAGATGCTGTGGCGCTTGAGCCTGAACCAAAAGCTGGAACATCTGAAAAAGGAACTCTGAGATGGTTTGATGATATTAAAGGTTATGGGTTTATTGATAGAGATTGTGGCGGGGATATATTTGTGCATGTTACAGGGCTAAGTGAAGTGCCTTGGGTTAAGCGCAAAGAGGGAACATTTGTAAAGTATGAAGTTATTACTGGTAGAAAAGGCGTGCAAGCGTCAAATGTTCAGCTGCTTGTTTAGCATGCTTATATTGTGTCCACTTCCCTTAACATGAGACATGTGTTCTGGTCAACCATAACTGGACACTTTTAGTTGATAATTTTCAAACTCCACTGGGGATAGATCACCATTAGCTGAATGCAGCCGCTCTATGTTGTAATACTTCATGTAAGCGGCCACATCTTGCTTCATAAATTCCCTTGTTGGCTGGTTAACTTTGAATAGCCAATCGTGCTTTAAACTGCCAAAAAAGCGCTCTACAACGGCATTATCCCAACACGCTCCAACATCCCCCATACTCGCTCTCATTCCATAGCTCGCTAGCAACTTACGGAATTGCTTGCTGGTATATTGTGAACCGCGATCACTGTGAAAAACCAGCCCCTTCGGTGGCTGTCGCAGATTGTAAGCTTTCATTAATGCCTTACTTATCAAATCTGTCGTCATGCGGTTATCGACGTACCAACCTACGATACGACGCGAATATAAATCCATCACAATGGCTAAATACATCCAGCCTTCACCTGTTTTTAAGTAAGTCACATCGCCCGCCCAAACTTGGTTGGCAGCCGTGGGATTGAAATTCTGGTTCAGTAGATTGTTAGCCACTGAATCGGAGTACTTACGCTTTGTTGTCACTTTGTAAGCTAAGCGTTGTGTGACTTTAAGGCGTAAGCGACGCATAATTTTACGAACCAGATAACGACCAACTTGATAGCCTTCTTTGCGCAATCTTTTTACCATTTCACGGTTCCCTAAGCTGCCACGGCTTTTTTCAAAAAGGCGACGGGTGCGTCGATATAACTTCAACGTATCCAAGCTAATGACTGTTGCAGGGCGCTTAAGCCAGTCATAATAACCGGACTTACTCACTCCCATAACGGAACAGAGTAAGATAACAGGGAACTGACCAGACTGTTTTTTAATAAAACTGAATTTTACTTCATTTCCTTTGCAAAGAAGGCGCTGGCCTTTTTTAGAATTTCTTTCTCCATGCGTAATTGTTTGTTTTCTTTGCGCAATCGTTTAAGTTCATCCAGCTCAGATTCTTCTAAAGCTTTACCTTGTTGCTGTGCTTCGAACTTCTCTTTCCACTTGTAAAGCAGGCTGGTACCAACGCCAAGTGACTTGGCCGCCTCTGCAACACTATAACCTTGCTCTGTCACCATCAAAACGGCTTCATCCTTAAAATCTTGAGGGTAGCTTTTATGTGATTTTTTTAGGCTCATATCATTTCCTTAATCTATTGACGATATTGTCTCAAAATTAAGTGTCCGATTGAATTAGACCAGAACAGCCTGACATATCAAAAGATGAATGGGTTCAAGCAAATATCGATGGTTATTACGGTAATTTAAACTCACTGTACAAAATCCTAACTCTAGCGACGCGATAACTTAACCTAAGCGGTTTATGCTTGTATCGTAGCCAGTACTAATTTATATGCAGGCACGATACTATGATCCAGTTATAGGACGCTTCTATTCGAATGATCCAATCGGATTCCGTGATGCACATAGCTTTAACCGTTATGCTTATGCGAATAACAATCCGTATAAGTATACAGATCCTGATGGCCAAGCAGCAGAAAGCTACTTAAATCGACCCGGCGGTGTATCCGTTGGTCAACACCGAGCTGCGATGGGTAAAGCTGGTAGTATGGCTGTTTCTAGGCACCCAGGGGTAATGCTTGCTAAGGCCGCAGTCGAAATTGCTAGTGTTTTGAATGAGTCGTCCGATTTAACTGATATGTCAGATAATGAAGGTACAGCAGATGAAGTTGACTCATTTGTAAAAGAGCTTGATGGGATGTCTGAATCACAATCCGGTAATGATAAAGTGAGGGTATTAAATCCGGGTGTAAAAGCAGATGATGTTCAAGGCAAAGCCAAAAAATGGACGAAAAGCAACGGCAGAAGGCGGTAATATAGGTACGCACGGTTCAACTTCGACAAAAAATTCTGATGGAAGTGGAGCTAAAACTATTACAATTGCAAGACCAAAAGGCAGTAATGGCGGGCAGGTTAGAAAATATAGAAAAACGGAGGGTTAAGTGGCATGATTGACTTGAAAAAAATTATCGACTTATCGCAGTTGCCTCAAAGCATAGCCCTGTGTAGGTCTTATGAATTAGTAATTGCAACTTCTATAATTGATGAAGTTTATGAACCGATTCCTAAGTATTTGTTGGATAGGTTGCTTTCGATGTTTCAAGGCTCGAGCATAGCTCTAAGTGATATTAGTATTGAATCTGGAGAGATTGAAGTATTTGAACGTAGAGAGCTGAAATTTAATGCGAGCTGTATTTCAGCTTACATTGATGAAACTGGTTTGCAATCATTCTTATTAGAGTTTTTAGAGCATAATGTTTACTTGTTAGGACTCGATTTGGATTTTGTTTTCATTCTATCACCAAAGGATGGCGGTTTTATTTCTAAAACTGGTGGTATCAAATATTATATGAAGAAAGCTGCGGAACAATTTAATAACAGAGCAAGTGGATTAAGCGAGGATATATTTGCTTTGTTGTTTAACGCTGTTCAGCTCGCACAGAAAATTAACGTAGACACTCTTAGAGAATAGAGAACTTGAGTAGCGTTCGCTCCGAGTGTTTAACTTAATCAGAACAAGCTGAACAGCAACCCGAGCAGCAATTTGCAGCAGAAGTGTTCAGGTGTGCTCAGCAGATGGTGCATTTTGAGCCAGTCCTACTAGCTTAGCGAAGTACTCTTCCAGCCGCTTGTGACGTTTTGATGTTTGCCACACGTTTGAAAAATGCATTAATCGTTGGCTGAAATTGCATGTGATCTAAACTTTCCCCATGGTTTGCGCCTTTTAGTGATACCAGCTCTTTGTATGAAGAACTGCTCGCCGATTGATATATCGTTTTCATTAATTTAGGTGGTGTAATTTGGTCACTGGATCCGTTTGCCTTTTAGTAACTGTATCAAATATTTAGGGGCACCTTATAACGCCACAATTAATAGCGTGAGTTACAGCTACACGTTTGAAGAAGCGGTGCTGGTGGCAAATTATGAAATATTGATTGGCTTTTTTACGTCGCCTAATCGATTTTATAACGAGTCTAAAAGAGGCGGGGGATTTCGTCGTGGCTCAGGCATTCCGCTTAATGGCGCGGGGGTAAGTGCATTGGCAAATGGCAAGTTGTTGAGAGATGTAGAGCTGGAGCTAAGAAGCCGCGTTATAAACCCTGAAGTGAACAGCGACTGTCCTTCGTATATTCCTAGAGATGAATGCAGAACCAAAAACTCACGCCTGACTTATTTTACTGTCAATATCGCTTGGTCTAACTAATATCGTCCCTTGCCAGCGGGCTCTCGTTACTCTGTCATAACTAGAATATGATGGAGTAACTTTAACCAGTCGTGTTATTTGAATTAACTACTTTTCTCGGCCTCAAAAAAAAGCATCCGCAATATGCAGAATGTTGGCAGAAGAAATAGATTTTTACAATATAATCATTTATTTAATAAAGCCAAAGCATTAAGCTCAAGCGATTGAACTGAATTTTGCACAAATAGGATGACCGTGCTGCCACACTTTATAAAACCCATCATTGCGACTGCCTTTGTTATTTCAATGTCTCTATTAACCGCGTGTCAGAATGGCACTGAGCAAGACTTAGAGTCGTTTGTTGCTGATGAGCTGAATGATCTTTTAAAGCACAAAAACTCGCAGGTAGCGGCTATTGTCATTGTTAGTGGTGAGCACACTTATCAGGCGCATTTTGGTCAATTGCCCAATGGCGAAAAGCCTAATAGTAATACTGTATATGAAATTGCTTCCATTACAAAAACCTATACTGGGTTACTCCTTGCAAAGGCGGTGATAGATAAAAAAGTACAGCTAGATGACGATATCAGAGCGTACTTGGGGCGTGACGGTTATGACAATATGCAATATTCAAATACGCCCATCACTTTGCGTCATTTAGCCACACATCGAAGCGGTTTACCGCAAGACTTCGCTTATTCCCATGAAGATAGGCGCAATGGTCGGGTGTTTGAGAAGATTGCTAAGTACTCTAAAACACAATTTTTTAAGGATTTAGGGCAATATCAACTTACTTCAGTACCTGGAGATGAATATCGGTATTCAAATGTGGGTACTGTGCTTGTCGGGTACATTTTAGAACAGGTTTACAACAAGCCACTGCCTGCGCTAGTTGCTGAATTTATTACGAATAAATCGGGTGAGCAAGATACGCAGTTTCGCCTTAGTGAGCCTGAAATTAGTGAGATAACAGTCGGCATGGATGAGCAAGGTAAATTACAGCCGTTACTCAGTCGCTATTCCTCAGCTGAAGGAGGGTTAACCTCCACCGTTGCGTCAATGTCTCAATATATGCGCTATTTACTAAATACCTCTTCACTAGAGATTGCCTTATCCCAAACACTGCTTGCTGGAAGTGCTAGAAGTCATGGGCATGCTTTTTTTTGGAATACCTACCAATATAACTCAAGCGAGCCAATGTATTATCACAGTGGTGGGTCGATGGGCAGTTCCAGCTGGTTGGCAATTTACCCTAAACAAAAAGTCGGTATTTTTATGGCTACGAATATAGCAACTAGTGATATGCAGGAAGCGTTAAATGACATTTCCAACGCCATTGTTGAGCGATACGAAGGCGCAGTGAAATAAGTGTTCAAAGCGGTTCCATCAAAATTACGTAACCCGTGAACAACTAAGGTGGTGTGGGTTTTCAAAGCTATGACTAAGCACGCGGTTGCTAGTTTCCGATAACTTACACCAAGTCACACTTTGCAGTTATTTCTGTCGAAAGCTGTTATCGCTCAAAACCTGCTATCAAAGCGTTTTTCGCAAGCCAATATTTATTCCCTCATACATGCTCATCAATTTTAAAAGACATAAAAAAGCAATATAAATCAAAGAAAAGCTTCATAAAAAGTGCGGTTTAACGCAATTAAACCGACACGTTTCATCATTAGATTCTAGCTCCTAATTTTTACTCGTTATGACAGCACCATGTTAGTACTGCCGCGAGTGAATTTTCCATGATGACTAAAAAAATAACACTGGATTGGAGCTGTAAATGAAACTAAAACTAAAGCACGCCTTGCTAAGTTCGTTGATGTTGGTGAGTGCACACAGTATGGCTGACTCACTCAAAGTGATGGCGTATAACATTATGCAACTGAGTGTTCAGGACTGGGATCAAGATAATAGGGCAGAACGTTTACCTGCGGTGCTTACATCATTAAGTGACAGCCCAGATGTTATTCTGGTGAGTGAAGTTTTTAATAGTGAGGGCGAGCAAGCATTGGCAGCTTTGGCGGCACAATACCCTTACCAAACGCCGAATGTGGGGCAAAACTGTAGTGGTAGCGGCTGGGATGCGTTAACGGGTAATTGCTCAAATAGCCCATTTGTTATTCGTGGTGGGGTGGTAATTATTTCTAAATACCCGATCATTTCGCAAAAAGCGCATGTGTTTAATAACAGTTTAAGTGGTAGCTGGGATCACATGGCAAACAAAGGGTTTGCTTATGTTGAGATTGAAAAAGAGGCACAGCGCTATCATTTAATTGGTACGCATTTACAAGCGACGCACGATGATAATACCCAAGAAGAACACCGTGTTCGTATGGGGCAGCTAAGCGAAATTCAATCTTTTATTGAGAAAGAAAACATTCCAGCCAATGAGCCCGTGATTATCGGCGGTGATATGAATGTGGAATGGAGCAAACAAGGCGAAATTGCCGAGATGCTGAGCACGGCACGCGCAAATTTAAACTTTGCAACTCCAGAGATAGGTTCGTATTCAGCAAAGCACAACTGGTTTACCAAAGCGAATGCCTACTATTTTGAGTACAGCCTAGAGTATAACGACACACTTGATTATGTATTTTGGCACCGCGATCACAAGCAGCCAATAAACAACCCAAACATGGCCGTTCGCTACCCAAAAGCGCCAAACAACTGGTATTGGAGTTATTTGAAAGGGAACTGGAATTTAAGCAGTGGCCGTTATTATCACAATGGTTATTACAATGAATTATCCGATCACTACCCAGTACAGGTTAACTTTGAGTTTTAATTTTAAAGTTTGAGCGATGAAATTACATCGCTCAACGGATTGAAAATAAAAGGGCAACAACCCCAAAAAATTGGAGGAATCAGTCGATTAAATTTCGTTGGCTGGTTCCTTGTTATCGTGGTTTATTTTATTGTGTTGAAACAATCCGTATGCCCCTAAAAGCGGCGCATGATTTAAGGTGCTTGGCATGACGTGAACGGAACGGTATAAAGTATCACCAAGCAACTGCTGCATCTTTGCATCAAGCGTGGTTTTAAAATAGTCATATGACTGTGTCACTGAGCCACCAAGTACGATAACATCAGGGTTCAGCACTATCACAACTTGAGCGAGCGCATGACCAACGTGACTACCAAACGTCGCAAATTGTTGTAATGCGAACGAGTCGCCACACTGTGCTTGCTCGGCCAGCTTTCTTCCTTCAATTCCTTGTCGAGCAAAGAACTGCCCAGAAGCATAATCTTCAATAATACCATCAAGATAACTTAAGTTACCTAACTCTCCGGCGGCACTATGATTACCCGTATACAAATTTCCATTTAACACAAAACCGGCACCAATACCTGTGCCAAGGCTCACGCCAATCAGGTTTTTGGCGTGGTGGCCACCATATAAGTATTCACCAAATGCAAAGCAGTTCGCGTCGTTGTGCACGACAATGGGCAACGAAAAACGCTGTTCTAACAATTGCTTTAAAGGCACATTTTGCCAGTGGGGAATATTTTGTGTATTCAGTACGGTGCCGCTGTACACATCCAGTGTGCTGGGTACACCAATCGCAATGCCGGTTGTTTCAGCCGATAGGTTTTCTTCGATTAAGCGGATAACAAAGGCATTCACTTGGTCGAAGCTAGCTCGATTAGGCACTGCATACTGGCGCACTTGCTCAACCTGAGTACGCACAACAGACGCCACAAGGGCTTTGGTGCCACCCAAGTCGATGCATAACAAAGAGTGATTCATTGTCATTTAATTATTTTCATTGATAGGTTGAGATAACGCCTTTTGGCTATTGCCAACAGTTTTATTCTTAATCAAAGGTTTAGCCCATACACCAACACTCAGAATATAGCTAAGTGGTAATAGCAACAGTAGGGCAGCCAGTTGTAAGTCGTCACTCAATTCGGCCGCAAAACCTATGATGGGAGACATCAAGGCACCGCCAATGATCCCAGTACATAAGATACCTGTGATTGCGCCATGGCCGGTTTTGAACGAATTTAATGCCAGAGCAAATATAACTGACCACATAATGGAGAGGAAAAACCCCACAACGGGAAAGGCCGTAAGCGCCACTGCGGTAGTGCCAAATAATGCACTCAACAGCGCGATAGCGGCGCCAAGACTGAATAAAATCAACAGCTTTTGTGCATCAATAAATTTAAGCAGTACTAGCCCAAGTAAGCAACCTAAGGTTAAGCATAGCCAGAATTCGCTCACGACTTTTGCGCCTTCCGAGGTTGGATCTAGGTCATGATATTGCAGCAAAAAGACGGAGATAAGGTTGGCAACGCCTTGTTCAAGAGCAACATAAGCGGCGATGGCAGCAAAAAATTTCAATACAGTTTTATCTCTAAAAAAACGGATACTTTGCGACCAGCTTAGTTGCTGCTTTTTTTGCTCAGGTACGGCGCTAAATGGCGTAAATTGCGAGAGTAACAGCATAACCACGCTCAGGAGCGCGAAGACGGCATAAATGCTTAGCCACGTTTTATCAGTTGGGATAATAGCAGACAGCGCACCGCCCAATCCTTCAGAGGTGATGACCTGAGATTGCAGTGTGCTATACACCAGAGGCGCGAGCGTTGCGGCTGCACCAAACATCAACTGCGCAAGCACCGACAGCACGGCAAAATGCTCCGAGCCACCGCTCGCCCTCAACAGTGGATTGATAGCCACTTGCAGCAAAGCCATGGCACAGCCCAACATAAACAGCGCAATCATGGCGATAATAAACGTTGGCAGTAACACAAAGGTCGTTGCACCAACCGCTGCAAGGGCAAATGCCAGCTGCATGACAGTTTTTTCACCTAAGCGCTGAACGAGCAGTCCCGCAGGAATAGACATCACACCATAGGCGATAAAAAAAGCGAACGGGAATAGCCCCGCGAGCGTTAGGCCTATGTTGTAACTCTCGATTAATGCAGGAAAAATCGCGCCTAAAATATTGGTGATAAAGGACACGGTGAAAAAAGTCGCCAATACTAAGGCTATCACTAGGTCGCTTTTTTTCATGTTGTAATTCCACCTTTAATTAAAAGCGGGTGATGGTATGGCGATCTCGCTTGTGGGCAGACAAACAAAAAGATCAAGGGGAATCTCACCACCACCCGCAATTGGGTTATGCACTGATTGCGTTTGCTCGCTGTAATTGTTCCAGTGCGGTTGTATGGGCAATAAAATGTTCGTCACACAGCTTCGCAAGATAGGCCTTTGCCGCTTGTTCAATATGCTGTGGCGCTTGATCAAAGGGCATTTGGCAGGCGCTATCACGATGATCCATGCCGCCAAGTAAGCAATACCAACTTGGACGAATATAAGGTGACCTTGGTCTATGTTGGTTGAGCCAAGCATCAAAGTCGCCGCCAGCACGCCAGTGTGAGAGTAACGCATCAAGTTCGTTCAAACTCAGCGCTGCGACTTTTGCATCTTGCCAATACGGCGTATCTGCGCGCTTGCTGGTGGCGTAGTGGGCCAGTACATACTCTTTGATGCCGAGCACAAGATCAGACAGCTGTTGATTGATAGCTTCTGCCTCAAGTTGCTGCGAAAGCAGCCTATTTAGCAATTCGATGCTAAACCCTGTGACCATCAGCGCAGTGGCTTCGAGTGGCTCAATAAAACTCTGTGCGAGACCGATGGCAAACACATTACTTTCAACACTACGTGCCATCATGCCGACTTTCATGGTGAGGTGTTTAGCTTGCCCTTTATCGAGTTGCGCGGCTTGACGCAGCTGAGCCTCAGCCTCTTCGGGGGTGGTATGTGCGCTGCTGTACACGTAACCATGTCCGGTTCTGCCTTGCAGTGGGATCTGCCAGCGCCAGCCGCACGGCATCGCGATAGCTGAAGTGCTTGAAGGTAGCGGGTTTATTTTATCGCCGGCAATCGCGACAGCTGAATCATTGAGTAACTGGTCGGCAAAGGAAATAAAGGGCACTTTCAGTGTTTTTTCTATCAACAGTGCATTAAATCCTGAGGCATCAACGTAAAAATCGCTTTTCACCTGCTCACCCGACTCAAGTGTCAGTGCATTAATTTCTTTGGCATGATGCTGTACGCTACTCACCGTACTTTGAATATGTTTTACGCCTCGCGCTAGGCTAAATGCTCTTAACCAATCGGCTAGTTTTTGCGCATCAAAGTGATAGCCGTATTCTATTGCCCTTGGTAACGGGCCTTGTGGCAGTGGCGCTTGTTGCTTGTCGGCAAGTACGGCCGCTAAAAAGTAATGCTCTGGTTTATCTATACGTTCGCTGCCACGACGTCTGGCATTGGCGTTGACAAAGTAGACTTCCGCCGTTTTTGCATCCATTTCGCTGAAAAAGGGATGAAAATAGCGGTCATTGTCGCCATTCCAGTTATCAAAATAGATCCCGGTTTTATAGCTTGCTTGGCACGCAGGCATCCAATCGTGCTCTTTTACGCCAAGACTTTGCATAAAAAGTTGCAAATGTGGCGTTGAGCCTTCGCCAACGCCAATTCTGCCAATACTCGATGACTCAATCACCGTGACTGATAAATTGGGTTGGTGCTTGGCAAGATAGGCTGCGCACATCCAACCAGCGGTGCCGCCGCCAAGAATGGTGAGTGAATGTATTTTTTTCATAGGCAAACGACCCCAGCCGTCTAACGACTGGGGCTCCAAGGTTAGAACTTATAGCTAGCGCCAAGGTAATAACGAGTACCAAATTCAATGGTGTTCTGCGTTAAGTTGTAGTTGGTGTCGTAAGATTGAATAACCTCATTGGTCAGGTTCACACCCTCTAAGCTGACATCCAGATTTTCCGTCGCATGCCATACCACAGATGCATCCCATTGCTGATAGCTGTCATTACGCACGGCTTGCGCTGCACCAACGCCAATCCATTCACTACGCCAGTTATAGGCGATACGTGCACTAAATTGCTCATTTTCGAAAAACAGTGAACCGTTGAATGAGTCCTCAGAGACACCGGGCACCATTTCTTTGGTATTTTCGGGCGTGGTGGTTTCACTATCCACATAGGTGTAGTTAGTAATAAAGCCAAAGCCATTATCAAAACTATGTTGAAGCTGAAGTTCTACCCCGGTTACATCACCATCGCCGTTGCTACGTGGACGTGTGACTCGACACTGATCATATTTAGATGGATCAGTACCGCATCCGTCTACGTATTCAATGGCTTCAGCAGAAAAAACAACGTTGTCAATTTTCTTCACAAAAACCGCTGCCGAGAACAAAGACGCTTCGGTGAAGTAATATTCCACACCAATATCTGCTTGATCTGCCTCGTATGGCTTAAGGTTGGGGTTACCACCTGTGGCAGAACCAAAGTTCGCATCAATGGACAGACCTGGCTTTAAGTCGCTGTAATTTGTGCGAGACATAACGCTAGATGCGGCGGCACGAATGATAACATCGTCGCTGTAATCGTAGGCAAAGTTGATGCTAGGTAGCCAGTTATCATAATGAACGGTTTCAGCAAATTTCTGATTATCGACGTAACCAAGCGACTTTTGCTCGGTATCCACATAGCGTAAGCCGATATTACCGCGGAAGTTTTCACCGCTGAAGTCACTTTGCACATAGATAGCGAGCATATCTTCTTCAACGTTAAACGTGTTACCGAGCGCTTTCACTTCAACTAATTCACCCGCTTCATACTTACCCTTGATAAAGTGCCACCATTTATCTTCATCTAACTTAGCGTAAGAGTTAAGAATGTGGCCTCCAGTTTGTGAATGAAGATCGGTAAATACGCCATTACTCCAGTCGGCAAGGTTTGGATTGGGTACAAAGCCTAATATTTCTGCAGGGTTACGCTGCAACGCAACACGTGAAAACTCGTTTTGGTTTATCTTTACACCGGCTTGAATATTAGTGAAATAAGCATTATCTAGCGTCCACTTTACATCTGCTTGTGCGTAACTAACATCGTGTTCTTGTACCGTTGTTTGGAAGTTAGCTTCTTGAGCGTGTTTAAATTGGCTCGCATTAGTTGGGTCTAATGAATCAAACCAGATTTGATAAGGACCTGACGCGTCGTATGTAAAGCCGCCGTCGGTGCTGTTTTGGCCATCAGGGAATGCGGGATCGTCAATGCGACCACCTTCATCAGTAGCCGGTATCCACCAACTTGATGAGCCAAACTGTGTGCCACCTTCTGATCCGGAGTGACCAATTACACCGCTTACCTCAAAGGTTTCTCCAATATATTTACCGCTTAAGTTTAATACATCGGCTTTCATGTTAACGGCGTTACGCACAACTGGGTTGTATATGATGTTCGCATAAGCTGGCAGAATGCGTGCACGCTGCGTACCGCCAGCCGCGTTGTTTTGCACATCAACGGTACCTGCACCTCGGGCACTTACGGTAAGAAAGTTATGGTTTACATGCGGGTTGTCAAATTCAAAGCGGAAGTAGTCAACCGTGAACTCCGTGTTATCGCTTGGTGCAAATTGTGCCGTGAGTTGCGCGCTGGTACGCTCACGTTCTGCTCTGAATGCTTGTGAGCCGATAGCCCAAGCGCCTACTGTGGATGCTTGGCCTGTATCTTGATTGGCTGCAAAATATTCATAGTAGCCACCGATGGACTCAATAACATGACGGCCCGAAGTTAGGTTCTCAATAGAATAAGCCGCTAGAACACCAAACTTTTCATCGTCATTTTTCCAGCTGCCTAAAAATGAGCCACTTAAATCATTTTCATCATACAAAGTGGAGCGGCCCATTTCTGCCGACACCATGTACGTGTGCGCCTTTAAGTCGAGTGGTTTACGGGTCACAAGATTTACCGTACCACCCAGTGCGCCTTCCTCAATGTTTGCTTCTGGCGTTTTGTAGACGTTAACCGCTGAAACTTGCTCCGCAGATAATAACTCCATGTTAAAAGTACGTGTTGCTGGACCTAAATCATACCAATCGGTACTGGCAACAGATTGACCATTTAACAAAATACGTGATTGTTCTGGTGCTGTACCACGGATCGTAACGCCGCTCACTTCACCATATTGGCGGTCGACCGTGACCCCTGAAATACGCTGTAGCGCATCACCAATGTTTTTGTCTGGAAACTTACCAATGTCTTCCGAGGTGATGGCATCGACAATACCATCCGCAAAGCGCTTGGTGTTCATTGACGCTTCAAGTGAACGACGAATGCCTCTTACTTCAATCACTTCGACATTTTCATTTGCGCTTGGCTCCTGTGCTAATGCTGATGGTGCTGCGGCGAGTAAAACGGGTGATAAGGTGCTTGCTGTTACGATGGCGGCAAGTTTATTGCGTTTAAATTGTTTCAATTTAGTTGTTTTCATTGTTCTGCCCATTGTTCCTATTTTTTATTAGCAGAATCTAGCGTATCGCCTTGTGTGTTTTTTAAGCGGTATATTTCTATCTACTAGTGATACTTTTCACGCTTTAGTGATGATTTTTTGGCAGAAATACTTCAAGGCATTTATGGCAAGCGTTATATTCTGATAGATTAATACTGATGAATGATTGAATTTGCATGATATGCAAAATAGTGTAACGTCTGTTCGCTTTTGATTTTATAACATTCTGATCTTGAAAAGGTTTAACATGGTGTGTTGACCTTCAGCAAGCGTCATCAGACCTAAACGTAAAAGGAAATTACTGTGCGAGCGATGTACGAAAAAGTACTGCCATCCCCCGGGTGTTCATGGCGCTATTGTCTTTATCAATTACCTGAAATCCCGTTTAATTGGCATTATCACCCGGAGTATGAGATTTGTTTGACACTTAATAGTGTTGGTGTGTGCCATGTGGGCGATCATATTGCGCCCTACGATGATTTGGATTTAGTAATATTGGGCCCTGACTTACCGCATACTTGGCAGTCAAAACCTAATTCAGATCACTCCGCTCATGTTGTTCATGTTGCACAAATACCTGCGCACTGGTTGGAGTCTTTGGTGGCACAGCATCCTGAATTACATGGCCTATCTGAATTGTTAAATGCAGCCCGCCGTGGCGTTAAGTTTTCTGTGGAGGTCGCAAAACAAGCGAAAGTGTGGTTTGAACAAATAGCGGATGCTGAGCCGTTAATGCGCTTTGTACTGCTACTCGAAATGTTAACGCTGATGACAACGTCGGAGTATCAACATTTGGCGAGTAGTGGCTTTCGTTTTGATGCGCGCCATGACCCTGCGAAAGACAAGTTCGATCGAGTGATTGCTTATATCTATGATAATTACACCGACAAATTAAGCGCCGATGAGCTTGCGCAGCAGGTGCACATGAGCACTAATCACTTTCACCGCTTCTTTAAAAAGCGCACGGAGCGGACGGTGACGGAATTTATTAATCAGCTGCGCATTGCTAAGGCATGTAAACTGCTGATTAGTTCCGCGTCACCCATTAGTGTGATTTCGGATCAATGTGGCTTTCATAATATTTCAAACTTTAATCGTCGGTTTCAAGCGTTGAAAGCGTGTACGCCCAGTGAGTTTCGTGCACGACTGCGTCAAAAAGCCTTGTATTGACCTGAGCTAGATCTTCATTGCCTATTTTAAGTTTTGATTGGACATTCAATGTAAGACATGGTTTTTATGTAATGTTATGATATTCATGCTTATTCCTGAATATTCACCTTGGTATTTATCAAGGAATTCCCAAGAATGTGCCGGGTCGCAACAACAATAAACGAGGATGACCGTGATGACATTAGGACACTTTATTAAACAGATCCGCACACAAAAAGGCTTAAGCCAACCACAGTTAGCAGAGCAAATGTGTGTTGAGCAAAGCTATTTATCTAAACTAGAAAACGACAAGTCGGTACCTTCCAACGAGGTATTTAGAAAGTTACTGACAGCACTCAATTTATCGTTAGATGAGTGTATGAAAACGCTTTCGGTGCAAGGTAAACGCGCAGAGTTAAGCCAAATTCCAGACATCGAATATTGGTATAAGCAAAATCAACAATCAAAACAAAAGCAAACTAAACAACTGGCAATATTAGCCATTTTGTTAGTATCTCTTGGTGTCGGGTTATTTTGGAGTGGTTACAAACAGCTATTTTTTAGTGAAAAGCTGTTTGAATATGAATCCCAAGGTGTGTTGCAAGCGGATGAGCCGGTCGAGTTGTATGGCAGGTGGCAGGTATATCTTATCCCTCATGATAAGCGTAGCAACCGTGAATTTTTTGACCAGGTTGAACTGGCTATGGCGAAACGCTTAGATATAAAGACGGTATTTTCTTCAGAGTATAAAGGGAGTTCATTTACTGAATCAGTCACAGATGGCAGAAGGCATTATCGTTTTCAAGGGCCTAAATTGAGTGAGCGAGCAGAAAATGCATGGCTGCAATTTGCTGGCTTATTGTGCTTCTGCGCTGGGGTTATGCTGACTTTAGTCGGTAAACGGTTAATTAAACCTTAGACGTCGCTTCTTTAAGTTCTTCTTCCATCAGTTCAATGGCAACGATTTCTGAGCGGTTCATGGTTAACTTGTATCGCTCTAATTGCACATCTTGGTTGCTAGTAAAGCGCAATACCAAATTAATTTGATAGCGGCGTTCAACGGATCTTTTTGACACCTTTTGGCCATCTAAGGTGTAAAGCTTACCCGCGCCTTTTTTTAGGTAGCGAACAAATGACGCCATATTAAAAGTGATGCGTTGTTGTATTTCATCGTACCCCGGTAAAAACTCACTGAGGTGGACGTGGTTTTTACTGCAAAAATGCATCAAATGAGCCGCTTGTTTGTTTTGCTGTCGTCTTTGTTTGAGCAATTTAACAGCTTCTTTGGGTAGGTCTTTTTTACGAATATGCTCAAGCCATATGGTTTGTGTACAGACTATGTCATCACTGACTGAACTTTTAAATTTATTGCGCCATTTAGGACGGCCACGCTGAATAAGTCGCCAAGCCCATTGAGTAAGGTCTTCCTTAAATGTTTCTCGAAGCCCGTAAATAACACCAAGTAAAGCGATAAGGGCAAGGGTCACTTCCTGAAAGTTTGACCGCGCGTTGAGCACGATAAACATCACAAATGCCATGATCACGCCTGTAACCAGCCCTTTGACCAGACGCTTTAGATTCAAAGTTAAATCAATAGTTTGTTTATTGAAAACCACGCCATATTCGATCAGGCGCTCGAGCAGTTTCATCTTATTCGTGATCCGGTTTGGATCATCCAGCGTGACTTGAGAGTTATACGTTTGTTCAATTCGGTATTGGTTTTCTTGCTGGCAAAACTCGATAAGCACTGCGCGTTCATCACTAAACTCACTTGATTTAGGGCCGCTCGAAAGGAGTTTTAAAAAGGCTTGTTCAGTATGCCAACTTAAGTAGTTGTCTGCATTTTGAAAGTAAGATTTAAGCTTGTTGTCGGGTGGTGTATAGCGTCTAAGCATTTTTAATAATTTGTCTGTTTGCTCAACCAACAAGGCGGCAGCAGGAAAAAACTCTTCAGGCTCCTTGAGTTGCAGTGTGGCTGTTACATCGGCTTCTAGCGCAATGCGGATTTGATAGCAATACAGATTTAAATTAAGGCGGTAGCCAGTTTTTTGCCCTTTATTTTGACTAATAAAGCGGCTGTGAACGAGTGGTAAATGCAGTTGTTCAGAGTAGTACGCACTGTGGCTTTTGATGTTGGCGTTAAAAAAATCTACTTCATTGAGCGTGTTTTCATTGATCCCCATGTCGGTTGGGATGGAAAAATAAAGGTCAAGCTGAGTTGTCTCTTTAGGAAGGAGTTGATAGTGGATTTTAAAAGATAAGTTTTCGTCTTGGCTTAATGTTGCTCTGCTCACTCTTATGCTCGACCTCCGAATTAGTGACCTTGTTATTGTAGCACAAGTCAACCGGGCTAGGTTGGCTAAGTAAATGAAAATGTTTAAATAACAGCGCTATTGATGGAAAAAACTTCGCCATTAATATTCATAAATGCTAGTGTATTTTCTTTTATTGAGAGCGCAGTAATGACAAACCAAAATCAACAGGCAGAGATCAGTCAATTTATTGAACTGCTTAATACCAATGGGCAAAATGTTGAGTTTGAGCAAACCATTTCACTGATCGACCGTTTTTATAACTTTTCGCCCGTGGCATTTCGCAATGGCGAGCAAGTTAATGAAGCTGGTACGAACTTAGGATCATGCAAAATCTTAGCATTTGCGAAGTTGCATGGTTTATCCGAGCAAGCAACCTTACATTGTTTTGGCCGATTCTATCGTGAGGATGTATTGCAAAATCCCGAGAGGAGCGATCACGGCAACATTCGAAACTTTATTCAGTTTGGTTGGCAAGGCGTGTCGTTTTCTGGGCAAGCTCTCAAGAGCAAGACAAACAGTAACGACTAGTCACACATGGATGAAGAAACGATTTCATTTTTTGTAAGTACTTACTTTTCCGCTGTCTCATTCAAAATAAAGGTTTTGAGATGCCCAGTATGGTATTTAATGCGATGATTCAAGAATGATATGAACAGAACGAAGGAAAATTAGATGCTACATATGGAGATCATGACTTACCCAATCGAGTTGTTGGCCAAACTACTCATACCATTTCCATTTATCGCGTTTTTAATTTGCGGTATTTATGTTTTTTTGCATAAATGCAACCCCACAAAAACAGCTAAGCTGACCCTTGTTTTATGGTTTGCCTATGGTGTGTACGAAGTGTTGATGAAATACGGTTACCTTTGTCCTGAGGGCTGTAATATTCGCTTTGAGCTATTTCTAATCTATCCCGTTTTGTTGTTTTTCAGTACTTTGGTGATAGCCAAACAGATTGACCGATAAAGCAGGTTTTTACATAGAGGGCTTGTTTAGTATACAAAGGAATTTAACTGTTTATTTATACAGTTTTTGTGTTAGTGTTTACGGGAAATTACAAAAATAATACAACAGGACTATGTATGCTAGATCATTTAGAGCCCAATGAACCTAAAGACTTTGACTTTATTATTGGTGATTGGGTGGTTAAACATCGCCGTTTGAAGCACATCTTAAGCGGCTCAGATGAGTGGTATGAATTTGAGGGGCAATCGTCAACAGTCAAAACATTAGGTGGGCTGGGTAATGTAGAAGACAATCATCTACACATGCCGAGCGGCTCAGTACGTGCCAAAGCTATCCGCTCTTATAATACACAAACTAACGAGTGGTCTATTTGGTGGTTAGATGGCCGCAATCCGAGTGTTTTAGATACGCCTGTCGTTGGTCAGTTTAAAGAGGGCGTCGGCTGTTTTTATGCCGATGATACGTTTAATGACGCCACCATAAAGGTTCGGTTTATTTGGAATTCAACCAATCCAAAAAAGCCAACCTGGCAGCAAGCTTTTTCACTGGATGAGGGCAAAACCTGGGAAGTGAATTGGGAAATGGTATTCATGCCAAAAGGTGCGTAACAGCCACATTTTTGGACCGCTTTAGGGTGATAAGCCATCTTCTCTGAGGTTGCCTATCATCGCTGAAGCGATCTCATTAAATGCTTCTAGCTGATCTTGCGCGATGTTTTTTTGCATCTTTGCAACTATCACATTTTCAACTTTTTGCACATGACTAAGTACATCCTGCCCATGCTGTGTGAGTCGAATAAGTTGACTACGCGTATCTTCAGGGTTGGGTAATTTTTCTATCAAACCTTTATTGATAAGTTCTCGAATTAATCGTGCTACCTGCCCTTTATCTCTCAACATTTTTTCGCACATGAATGACGCAGTGCAGTTTTTTACTTTGTTGATCAAATGTAGCGATTGGATCTCCATCGGTACGACATCAATACCTGATTCTTTAATCGCTTTAAATACCAAAGATTTAAAACTAAACGTGAGCGTTAAAAAGGTATGAGGCATTTCTTTGTACAAAATTGATACTCCAAATGGTTGACATTATCAACAATAGCAAATAGCATTGCCCCTGTCTATTGTTGACTTTGTCAACTAAGTGTTGGTTTGGAGTGATGTATGAAATTGATTAAGAAACTGTTGGCGTTGGTGTCTCTGATTTTTACACTTATCGGGACGTTAACATTTGTGATGACTTATCAAAATTTAGGGTTTGCTGAAGGCTTTTTTACACAATGGCTATCATCCACTTTATGGTCCGCGTTGACCGTTGCACCCGTCGGTTTTTTACTTATGATGGGGGTGAGTAAAGTCGTCGGATTATTGTTACCATCGGTGAAGGAGGCGGTAAAAAATATGGTTATCGGTATTTCTATGGCGGTGATCATGGAAAGTGTGATGGCTTTTGTCACCACGTTGAATAACGTGACATACGCGTCTTGGTCTGAATTTGTGCCTTTTTGGTGGCAAGCATTTTTAATCGCGCTGCCTGTTGGTCTGATAATTTCTTTATTTATGTCGTTGTTGGTAAAACCGCGTTTACAGCGGTTTATGGCTAGCTAATGCGGATAAAGCACGCTTCCAAAACCGCTTGATTCGATTAGGTTACCCTAGCGCTGCTTAAACATGAGAGCGGGGTTTTAAAGGCTCTACAACTTATATTAGCGAGAGGGCTAAGTTTAAGCTGTCACATTTGCTAAATGTAAGCTTTGTCAGTTTATGAATATACAAAGCTTACATGGTTGGTTATTAGCGGGTAAATTTTAGCCCAGTGAACGGGCTTTTTTATATGCTTCCCTCTCTTTCATGCGAGTTAAGAAACGTTCTATATGTGGCCTGTTTTTCGTAAGTCCTAAGCGTTCAGCAATTTCTAATATGATGGTCATCATGATATCTGCGGCGGTAAATTGTGCGCCAGCAAAGTACGTTTGTTGGCTTAGGGTGTTATCAATGTATGAAAAGTCTAAATTTAACTCTTTCGATATGTAGTTATCCATTGCTTGTGAGCCGTTGCGTTCTTCCATTTGCATCAACAAATGTATGATCACAGGTAGAGCCAAAGAACCTTCAGCAAAATGCAGCCACTCCAAATATTTGTAGTATTCAGTAGAGCTTTTTTCTGGACGTAGTCGACTAAGCTCATCCTGATCAAGAATATATTCAATTATTGCACCTGATTCGCAAAGGGTTAGGCCGTTGTGTTCAATTACTGGCGCTTTACTAAGCGGGTGCACTTTGCCTAAGCTGGCCGGGGCCAGCTGAGTTTGAGCGTCGCGTTGATGATGCTCTACTTCATAGGGGATGTGTAATTCTTCTAATAGCCATAAGACGCGCGTAGAGCGAGATTGGTTTAGGTGATGTACTTTAAACATGGTTTTTCCCCTTAATCTAGATGCTCTGGGCCAACTTGTATGACGAGCTTGCCGAAGTTTTCACCTTGTAATAAGCCAATGAATGCGGACACCGTGTTTTCAAGTCCGATGACTTTGTCTTCTTTGTATTTAATTTGCCCCGATTGAATCCATGGCATCATAGCTTGTTGAAATTCACTGTAACGATGACCATAGTCGTCAAATACGATAAAACCCTGCATTTTAATACGTTTAACCAGCAAGTTGCCCATGAGCAAAGACATACGATCTGGTCCAGGTGGTAACTCTGTATTGTTGTACTGAGAGATCAGGCCACACAGTGGAATGCGCGCTTTGGCATTGAGTAATGGCATGACGGCATCAAATACTTTGCCACCGACGTTTTCAAAATAGATATCAATACCTTGCGGGCAGGCGTTGGCTAATTGTTCGGCTAAGTTGTCGGCGTTGTGGTTTAAACATGCATCAAAGCCGAGCTCTTTGACTGCGTACTCACATTTTTCGCTGCTGCCAGCAATCCCAATGACTTTACAACCCATCAGTTTACCTATTTGGCCAACTAGGCTGCCTACCGCACCGGTTGCTGCTGCAACCACCAGTGTTTCACCCAGCTGTGGTTGGCCAATGTCCATTAACCCCATATAAGCGGTTAGCCCTGGCATGCCAAGCACACCCAAACCATAGGATGGATTTGCCACGGCATTATCTAGTTTAACTACGCCTTGACCATTGGATACGCTGTAGTCTTGCCAGCCACCAAAAGCAACCACTAAATCGCCTTGCTCAAATCCGGCCAGATTTGATTCTTCAACGCGACAGATGCTGCCACCAACCATTACGCCATTTATTGCGACAGGTTCAGCGTAAGACTTCGCGTCATTCATGCGTCCACGCATATATGGGTCAAGTGAGAGATAGACAGTCCTTAATAGCATCTCACCTTTATTGGGTATGGGAATATCAGTGCTGATAAAATTGAAGTTCTCAGCAGTGGGTGCGCCGCTTGGACGCGATGCCAAAGTGATTTGGCGATTAGTGTTACGGTTTTGATTCATACTTTAACCAGTTTGAGTTTCTGTTTGTTATTTCTCGTGTCAAAAAAGACCACGTATAGCAGCGATTATTACGCTAATAATTTGGCCAGAGCGACACCCACCGCGTGTGCACTCGTTGGGTTTTGACCTGTGATAACACGCTTGTCTTCAATGACAAACTCTTTCCATGGTTGCACTTTGCGATATTGTTGGGCTTTACGTGTCAGTGCCTCTTCAAGTAAGAATGGAATGTCGTTAATGGTGCCAAAATCGATTTCTTCCTCGCGGGTAAATGCGGTAACAGATTTATCTGCTATCAATGCTTGGCCATTGCTTAACTGAATGGGTAATAGTGCTGCAGGACCATGGCATACCGCAGCGATAATACCGCCGTTTTCAAAATGTGTAGCAGCAAGCTGTGCCATGGCTTCATTATTGGCTAAATCTGAAAGCAAGCCAAAACCACCTGGGTAAAAAATGGCGTCGTAATCTTGTATATTGATATCAGACACTGGAATGGTGTTGTTTATTTGAGTTTGAAAAGACTCATCGCCTAGGATCTGATTATTAACGTTATCATTTTCCATATCTGTACCATATAACGGTGCTTTCCCGCCGCTAATTGATGCAATGTCATAGGCAATATTGTTTTCATTCAGCACATGGATCACATGGGTGAGCTCTGGTGCATAAGTGCCATTTGCTTGATTGGTGCTGCCCAATGTTGCGTGATTGGTTACAGGAATAAGAACTTTTTTCATCATGGTTGCCTTGTGCTGTATTGTTGCAAACTTAAGTGGGGCTACTTTATATCTTTTCCAAATTAATGATAATAACCATTTTATGGTAAACTCTTTTGCTAAATAGCAATAATTTCTGTATTGAATACAGACAAAGGGCCACCATGAACAGTTTTGAAGGGATATTTGAATTTGTAGCGGTTGCACAAAGTGGTGGGTTTACTGCCGCTGCCAAAAAGCTAGATTGCAGCACTAGCCACATAAGCAGACAAATTGCGCGCCTTGAAAAACGTGTTGGATGTACTTTGCTGGCTCGTACAACGAGGCAGATCAACCTGACTGAAAATGGGGCATTTTATTACCAGCAATGCAAGCAATTGGTCACTGGTTTACAACAAGCAAATGAACGTTTGAATCAGCAACAATTTAATCTTAATGGCACGCTTAGAGTCAGCGCGGCAGGTGGATTTGCAGAGAGTTTTCTTGCGCCAGCGTTGATGGAGTTTGCCAAGGCACACCCAGAGCTGACCATTGATATGGACTTTAATAGTCGAATGGTCAACTTTGTGGAAGATGGTATTGATTTCGCAATTCGTTATGGGGAACTTAATGATTCAAATTTGATCGCCCGTAAATTGATTAGCCGCTCAATGATGGCGGTTGCAAGCCCTGACTATTTAGAAAAGTTCGGTACACCCAATCATCCCAATCAGCTTAAAAGCCATCGCTGTATTATTGCCAATAATGATCATTGGACATTCAATATTGATGGAGCGAAGCAGAGCATAAAAGTATCGGGTAACTGGCGAAGTAATAACTCAAACGTGGTTGTCGCTTCTTGTGAAATGGGCTTAGGTATTGCTTATATGCCACAAAGCACATTTAACGAGTCGCTTAAAGCGCAAAGGGTAGTTCCAATATTGCAATCTTTTTGTACTTCGGGCGCGACTAGCTGGATTGTCTATCAAAATAAACAGTTTATGCCACTTAGAGCGCGCCTCGCGATTGACTTTTTATTAGAGTATTTTGCAAAGTGGGATGACAATAATGCTGGGCACGAGCGTTAGGTATAATATTTATTTAAAAACGCGAGTCGTGCACACGGCCATGTTGCTTGTCATCTAACATCTACTAGCACTGACACGATAGCGAAGTAAGAACATGGATAACTAAGGATCAAACTATAGGGGACAGGATGGAAATCATCAGAAGTAAAGAATTCACAGCTGAACGTGCTTGGGGTGCAAAGGACATTGCCAACATGAATGGTATTACCACACGTTTGCATTGGACCGACCAACCCTACAAATGGCATATCAATGATGGTGAAGAGGTGTTTGTGGTGTTAGATGGCACGGTTGAAATGTTCTTCAAAGTTGATGGAGTAGAAGAATCGGCTTTGCTTCATACTGGCGATATTTTTTATGCGTCTGTCGGCACTGAGCACGTTGCGCATCCTAAAGGTGAAGCGAGAATATTGGTGATTGAATCACAGGGGAGTGTTTAAGTACGAGTTATAAATTGCTCACAAACAGCTCTAGTGAAGGGACCGTATCTTGTGATCCCTTTGCATACAGCTAACGCCACTCGTTTAAGGCGATGAGACTTATTAAATGGAAGGTGGCAGTGCTCAAACTAATATCTGCTGTTGTTCTGGCGAAAGTCGAGAGTTCGTAAACGGCCAGCAATACTTTCTACAACGCCTTTTTTATTGGCGTCCCGCAAAAACTTTAATCCAATATTAGAGTAGCCAAATGTGATGTAAATCAAAAGTTGATTTATTGGTAATTGCGTGTAATTGCGTGATGGCAAATTCCTGCTAGACTCTTCCTTACCAATGCACTGATATTAAAATTTTTATTTTAAGTCAGTGGTTTATAGAGAAAGAGGTACAACGTGCTGGCCCTAATACTACTGGCATGTTGAATAGGCAGTTATGTGTTTTGAGGCGATGAAGCTACAAAACATATCGAGATTGCGCCAATTATCCACAACTCAACTCGCAAGGATGTAACATCATGCTGTGTCTAAATAATTCTTTAACCAAGCAAGCGCTTACCGATAACCTAAATACGGTACATGCCGTTGGAATGGGTGAGCTTGCTGTTAAATCACTGTCGTTACCCTATGCTGGAGAAGTTGAGCCGTCATGGTATCCAGCTGTTTCTTCAGCACTTACTACCATGCAAACTCAAGCATCCTCATGGGAAACGCAAATCGGACCTGCCATATTTTCCGTGGTACCGCAAAGCGTCCTGGACTTAGGCAATTTTTGTGTTAATACCTGCTCAGAAATGCAGACAATTATTAACCAAGCTAAGCAGTCTGGCGCAACATCATTAAGCAGTACTCAGGTTGCTGATTTAAGTGCAATCTGCAATGAGATCAGTCAAATGTGTAGCCAAGCGAACACTAAGTTAGCGGGCTATGACACGCAATTACGCCAGGTGATCAGCGACTTTACCGCGGCGCGTACGGAGCTTGTCAATGCCGTTAATGAAGCTGAAGCGGTACTTGAGTACGACGAAACACAATTACAGCAAATTGAGGCGCAGATCAGCGCACTGCAAGTAAAAATTGCGCGCTTGTCGTCAGATCTTAATCATGAAGAAGTCGGCACGGCGACCGCTGTGTTTGGTATTGTTGTGTCTGCAGTCACGATAGCGGCAACCGGTGGATTGGGTTCCATTATCTCTATTTCGGTGGGTTTAGTGCAGGTGGCATTTAACACCATCAAAGAGGTGATCAACAGCAAAGAAGTGCAGCAAGATATTGATGCCATCAATGCGCTGATGGTTGAAGCGAACGACGAGACTTTCCAAATGATGGCAATGCGCTCGCTCATTCAATCCATTGACACGGTGTTATACCAAAACATGAATTATCAAGATGCGTTCCCGACCATTGAGGCTTTGCTCTCAACCTTGTCTGCAGAAGCACAAAATATTTCTGTTGCATTGGCTCAGCCAAGCAATGAGTGGAGCAAAATACCGAACCTGCTTACGCTTGAAGCGGCAGAGGCGAATTGGCAAGAGTTGATCACCTTCGCAACGCAAGCTCAAGAGTCACTACTTACAAGAAGCCAAGAAAAAATTACCTTGAGTACCCCAGCAAACTAACACGCACTTTGTGGATACTCATAATATAACCATCAGTAAACTAAGGAAAAACCATGACTGATACAACTAACACACTTGCTCCAGATACAGATCAAACGCAACAAAACTTAGCGGACAACTTAAACGCCAACACCATTGTGACTGCATACGCACATGCCATGCTCAATGTACAACTTAACCCAATCCCAGGGTTAGACACGCAGCCAGATTGGTTTGATACCATGCAAACCAATCTAACAACCGCCAAAGAACACGCGGATTCGTGGGTTGAAGATTTAGGGCCGCGTTTATTTGCGACTATTCCGCAATCAATCATCAACTATAACAACACGTTTTTAAATGCGACCAATGATATTTTAGGCATTATTAAAGATGCGGGTGGTAATCCAACGGATGCACAGAAAAACTCCATCATAGAGTTACTACAGGCGACTTTGGCGCGTTTAGATCAGCAAAAGAGCACTATCACCACAGCGCAATCTGATTTGGTGACTTTCTCAGAAGACATCCAAACGGATCACAATAACCTGCTTGATGGGAACAATGGCGCGATTGCGGCATTACATGAAGATCAAGATAAAGTGATTGAAATTCAAGGTAAAATTGGCGAGCTTAATCAGAAATTAGCGAACGATAAGACCCTTGCAACAGTATCTGAAATTGGCATTGGTGTGGGTATCTTTTTAGCGGTTGCGGGTTTTGCATTAGCGGTCGCAACGGGGGGGGCGGCAGCGCCTTTAGTTGTAGGTGCTGTGGGTGTGGTTGCCACCGGAGCAGCGATAGCTGGCACAGTCATTTGGAATGATGACATCACACAAGATCTAAAAGACATTAATGACGCGCAAAATGAACTAGATGCGGAGCAAGCTCAGGTTTCTGCGCTACAGACCATCATTAGTACAGTAGAAGGTTTGGTGACGCTGAATGAGTCTGCGCAAACGGCGTTGTCGCAAATTCTAGACATGTATGAAACGCTGAGCCAGAAGATGACATCAGTTATCTCTGACTTAGAACAAGCACAAGCAGATGAAGTGGGCGGCATCTTGCAAAAACTGGATATTGAGTCTGCGCAAACGGCGTGGGGTCAACTGGAACAGTTTGCTGAAAAGGTTGAGGCACTGTCGATCACGAACCAAGGCACCATTGATGCGCCGCAAGAAGAGACATCGGCGGCTTAATTAACTGATTAGCCCTAAGCTCTGCTGTGGCAGGGGTTAGGGCGTGTTTACGACAAGTAATGAGATAAGATGAGTACAGAAAAGCATGTATTCGACCTAGCTTGGATAAATCAGCTCAATCACACTTTAAGTCGCGGCAACACAACTGCACACAATGCACATTGGGCAGAGGCGCGCCGCAGTTTTCGGGTCGATTTGAGCCAAGCTATCATTCATTTAGTTAATCAATTTGATGCGTATATGCCCACTTTTATAGATTGGCTCGCGCGCGATCAATTGGATGGGCAGCACATTGAAAACGCGTTAGTGATGTTTGCTCGTTTACAGCAAAAAGTTGAGTCTCTTGTTGAGCACCATCAGAGAATCACACGCCATTTAGAATCTCTACTTGATGATACTCCAGAGCAAACGCAGGAACATGCTCACTTAGTTGCGGGTTTGCATGCGTTACAAAGTATGGAAATGTACTGGCGGCTATGGATAAAGATATTTGAAGAACAAAAGTATCACTTGCCTAAAGTGAGTAATCGATTTGAATTAAGTGGTGTTGTAAAACAATTAAAAATCGCTTTGGAAGAGCTGGTGCAGTTGCGTGAACAATGCGAGCAAATCCAAGGTAATCAAATAAGGTAAAAAAATGCCAGATTATAGCCATCTCTCCTTAATGCCTGATACTAAGGCAAGTCAACAGGCCATCAATAATACCATGAGCGCCGCAAGCCAAGTGAGCTTGTATGCCTCTCGTGCTTTGGCTATTGAATTAAACCCAAACTTTATACCCAGTGCGCTTTATCAAGAGCTGAGTCAGGTTTTAAATCAAGTACAAAGCCACGCTAAAACTTGGCTCAATGATTTAGGCCCGAAAGTTGTTCAAACCTTCCCCAATCAGGTCATTGAGATAACACCGGCATTTAATCAAGCGGCGGATACGATGATTGCAACGATGGAACAAATCCGTCAGCAACAAGGTGAACCAACACAGCAACAAAGAGATGCGTTAAGCCATGAACTTAACGGGTTATTGGGCGTAGTCGAGCAGCAAGTCAGTGAGCTTGATAGTATTCAACAGCAACTGGTGGCATTTAATGAATCGTTGGAACAAGACCAAAAAAGCCTGAATAACTCCAATGCAGATATTCAGCGTTACCTGAATGATAGCCAAACCAATGAAAAGTCGCTCAAAGCACAAATTGACAGCATCAACAGTCAAATAAGCTCAAAGCAGAAATCACTCAGCTATATGTGGCTTGCAGGGCCCATCGCAATTGCAGTTATTGAAAAAGAGATCAGTGATTTAAAAAATAAACAAAAGCAACTTATGTCACAATACAATGATGCGCATCAACAGTGTATTCAAATAGCACAGCTCCAAGATGTATTTACTGGACTACAAACGGAAAATGTCAATGTGCAAGAGGTATTCAGCTTAGTGCTAGAGCAGTGGGAAGTGGTGAAGCAAAAGTTCACAGCGGTAATCGATGCGCTTAACCAAGCCGCCAATGAAGATGTATTGATTATTCTAGAGCAGCTTGATTTGGAAGTAGCCAAATCAGCTTGGAATGAACTGGATGAGTTTGTAAAAAACTTATCACAAGCCGCTCATTAGGCTAGAACCAAGCATTTCTTAAAAAGGGCCTTGCAAGCCCTTTTTTATTTTTTATTCTTTTCATTCAATTCGTTATATTTTTTACAACATGCCCATTTGTTGTAGCACAAGGTAAAATCAGCGAAAAGTCATCATGACGTCAAGTAATGCGATGGCTGGTTCTCTAACGTAAACGCCATCCAATATCACCTTTTAAATCAAGCGCTATCTGGGAAAGACAAAAAATCCTTATTGATTGCATTAGGTACGAATTCGGTCAGTTATGGCAATAATAAACATTCAATGCTGCGCGGGCCTTACCATGGTCAAACGCCTCCAGGACTTGTGCCTCAACCATTTGCGCCAGGTTTTGTATCAACGCAAGGATGGGAGATGGGGGCTCGTTTTCGCCAGATTTAACGGAGTTCTATTTCATAAGGGCAGTTAAGCAAGCCAACGGCTTCAAGCAAGAATTTGTGGTATTTACACTCAGCGAGAACACGTGGCATGAGCGTGTTGTGTCTGAGCGAATTGGGCAGCCCTTTATCTCACCGGATGGGCAAACTATGCACTTGGGCAAGCATTATCAATCTCGTACACAAACGGGTTGGTCACAGATAAAAAGTCTTGAGTCGCCATTTTCTGATATACGCATCATGAGCTTAACAGTATCGAAGCAAGGCACTTACGTGTTCGATGAAGCGAAAAATGGTGTGGGCCTGCTCAGGTCATCACGCTTAATTGATGGCAAACGTGAAGCGCCAACACCTTTGAGTAAAAACATCAACACGGGGGAATATAACGCACATCCTTTTATTGCGCCTGACGAGTCATACATCATATGGGATGGACAACGAAATAGCCCGGTACGCAACGCGGATATATTTATCAGCTTTCGGCAAAAAGATGGTGCGTGGGGTGAAGCCATAAAATTGGGCGATGAAATTAATACACCACTTTCTGAGTATGGTGCCAAGGTAACGCCAGATGGAAAGTACTTGTTCTGTGATCGAAATATGGGCACGTCCGATAATACCGATATATTCTGGGTCGATGCGCAAGTGATAGAGAAGCTCAGGCCTAAGGTTTAAACTCTGTAGCCATTGTCGCAGCGCCTTTGTTCACCGATATGCGCTGCTATATCGAAAGAGAATAGAAAGAAATTTGAGCAACGGCTCCGCATAGAAGCACAAAATACACATTAAGTAACATTGTAGCGTTAGACATGCTCCTGCTTTGTTTGCTATCAATATAGTTAAATAGAAACATTTTGATTGTAACGTGTGTAAAGCGTCGGAGTCGTAAAACATGAAAACATTATATCGCTACTTAATTCTTCTCGCTCTGCTGGCTGCGGCATTGGCCTGTTATAGCCATGGTGGGCAAACAGGGGCTTTTGTATTTATTCTGCTGGGTTTTGCGTTTGAAGCGGCGTTTTGGTTAAAACTGTTCCCAAGGAAAAAGAAAACGCACAACACAACGCACAACACTTAGTACAATTTCTGTTTGTCTCGCCTAAGAGTCTAAACGCGGTATCAGTTTAACGATGCTTGGCCAGCATAGCGTAAAGCGCCATGGCTCTTCCCAAAAATAGCACGCAGCGTCTAAGTCGATGCATAGCATAGTCGCAAAGCTTTTTGCTGAGCCTTGATAGTACTCGGTGTTTTTTAACGCGTTTAACGCCTCTAATACGGTTTGCTCGCTTAGTTCATCTTGTTGATAACTAAGCACAATATTCGTTAAATTGGATAAACTGGCCCTGATGTGCTTTGGTGCGCATTCATTTTTTGGGATGAATTCAAGTTTGTCCATATCATCTCACGTTGAAGTGGCTTGGGTAATGTATAACATGAATTATACGACAAGGGAGAGTTCACCGTTAATGCATTATAAGCTTGAGTTTATCTAATGTGTATTTTGTATCTTCATCCCGTTTGTTTTGCTTGGCTGGTGCAAATTTCAAGATTTAACCATTTTAGGTCGTAATTACGGTAAATCGGGCATACAAAGCTGGTAATTTTTAGTGGTTAATAATAGGCTCTATGCACGCTGTATTAGAGCCTTTTTTATTTTATTGGTATAAATAACGTTATGAAAAATATTACCTTTCTTTTTTCTTTATTACTTTTCTATGTTTTGCCTACTCAGGCGCAAGAAGCGCGTGTGTATCTGTCTACACCCAGTACGCAAATCAAATCTGGCAGTGAGTTTTATGTTGATGTGTTAGTTGAGGGATTGCCAAAACTTTATAGTGTAGAGCTTAAGATGGAGTACGACTTTAAGGCGACTGAAGTGCTGGATCAAGACGATAAAAAAGAAGGGGTACAAATTGAGAGTGGTAATTTTTTCAAGAATGAAACGTTGTTCACATTGAGAAACTTTGCCGACCCCAATATGGGCAACATAGAATATGTGGTTAGCCAAGTTGCGCCTGCCAGTGAAGTAGCAGGTAATGGCCGTATTGCACGTGTTAAGTTTAAAGCGACAACTAGTGCGCAAGAAGGGGTTGTTAAAATTACTTCTGCGGAATTTGGCACTCGCGAGGGTAAAGTAATGCGCTTTCCAATTGGCTCAGCATTAAATTTGTCCTTTGGTGATAGTTACGAAGTACCAGCAAAACCTAAAGCGGATATCGACAAGATAGCGATACTGGTTTTAGTTATCAGCGTTGTTATTTTGTTCTTCAGCGCGCTGATGGTGCTCAAAGTACGTCGCGCTTAATAGCGAACAAGGTTGCAACAGAGCTGCGAAAAATTTGAGGTAGGTGTTTGTGGGGAAACCAATAACACCTAACTTCATTCTTTAACTCAGTAACTTACGCCACCCAACAACGTTAGCAGGTCCTTTGTTGCGAATGATAGTATTGCGTAGAATGCGCCCTAAAAAAGTCTGGCCTAAACTAGCCAGTTTAATGATTTTATTTGATTCGTTTACGGTCCAAGTAACTCTCTCTTCACGCTTGTTTTTAAATTGCGCTAGTATGCTTGGAATATCATCTCCGCTGGTGATTAAATTCGTCAAACAATCAACATCTTCTAAAGCCATGCCAGCGCCTTGTTGCAAGCTTGGTGGGCAACCGTGCAGCGCATCACCTATTAACACGACATTGCCAAAAACAGGGTTTGTACAGGCAACACTTTTTAGCTCTCCGGTGACAATGTGTGTGTCATCGGTCAGGGTATTAATGCATTGCAACACAGGCGGTGCGTAATTAGAGAACACTTGTGTAATTGCGCTTTTGGGCGACATTGCATAGTACTTACCTGACTTATCAATGATATGACCATAGCAATACACTTCATTATTACTCATTGGATAAATCATAAATAGTGCATCGTTGCCAACGTAATAGACAGGCTCAGTGCTCGCTTCAGGTTTTGTTGTGATAAAGCGCCAGTTTGTAACCGATGGCTTAATTAATGGTGTATTGGGCTGCACAAAAGAGCGAACTTGAGAATTAATGCCGTCGGCAGCAACGACTAAGTCATAGTCTTTTTGCTGACCGTTATTAAATGTGACCTGTGTATGAGAGGAGGTGTGTGTTAAATCGGTGAGCCATGTGCCAAGTTGAATAGCGTGTTCAATGTCTTGTCTTAGTACCTTCATCAGCGAGTCTCGTTTCAATGATACAAACGGGGCCTTGTTAAGTGGCGGCTCGTGCAGAGAAGCTTTTGCTAAAGTTGTACCATTTGCTAATGCATATTCAATCTCGTTGACTTGATGTGCATGTTCTTTGATTTGCTCACTGAGGCCCAATTTTTGTAGTTCCAACATCGCGTTGGCGGGTAAGCAAATAGCGGCACCTTCACTTGTTAATATGCTTTCTTTTTCTATTATGTCGGCTTCAATAGTGTGTTCTTTGAGGCGTCGATATAAACTACAACCGGCTATTCCAGCTCCGACTATCAAGATGCGCATATAAACTCCCTTGAGTGTGGTAATTAAGTTGCTATTTTTCAACGGGCCACAATAGAGGGATTCATATATTTTGACAAGTGCAAAATGGCAGGCAGAGCATATCTCTTCGGAGGGTACGATAGATGATTATTGTGTCCACATGTTTAGAAATAGTCGTCTTGGCGTTGTGCACTCGCGTTTTTGGTGTTTATTTTTGGTTGCTAAGTTGTAAATTTAATTTGTATATTATGCGGGCGATGTAGGTTGTTTGTCGCCATGGCTTAAATGGCCTGATTTCGGGATATCGAAGTTGCAGGTTTCATAGTTTTTGGTTACTCGCTTCATTGCTTGGCGCAATCGTGATTAAACATGAAACAAGGAACGCGAACTATGATTAAAAAAATGGGCATGGCTTTAGTTGTTTTGGCCTCAGTTTTATACATTGCATATGCACTGACCCCGACTGAAAAACTATTCAATTTAATCGTTAATCTTGAACGAACGATAGCAGGTCTTGAAGTACAACAAACTCAAATTAATGGTTTTGATATTGAGTATCAGCGCGGTGGAGAAGGTACGACCTTGATACTACTGCACGGCTTGGGTGGCAATAAGGAAAATTGGAATCGTATAGCACCTTATCTAACCGATAGCTACGATGTGATTGCGTTGGATTTGCCTGGCTTTGGAAATAGCAGTAAGCCAATGGAAGCGGATTATGATGTCAGCTCACAAGTAGAGCGGCTAAAACAGTTTGTGGATGCGCTGCAGCTTGAACATTTTGTGTTGGCAGGTAACTCGATGGGGGGTTATGTAGCTGGACATTTTGCTGCGCAATACCCGCAGCAAGTTGATGCATTATGGTTACTTAATCCATTTGGTGTTGCCGGTGGGCAAACGAGTGAGATGTTTGCGCGTGTAGTTAAGGGTGAAAACGCCATGGTGTTGCCACGTAACGAGCAAGAATTTAAAGCACTGTTTGAGTTTTTGTTTGTTGAACCGCCTTATATGCCCAAAGCTGTTGTTGAGCACCTTGCTGCGCAAGCAGTGAAAGCAAACCCCATCAATAAAAAGGTGTTTGAACAAATTCATTATATTAAAAATGGTCGAGTGCAACCGGAACTGCCTTTAGAGGATGCGCTTGGTACGTTTAATGCGCCGGTGCTAGTAATGTGGGGAGATAACGACAGGGCTTTACATGTCTCTGGTGCGCAAGTCTTAAGCAAAAATATTGCACAGGCTCGGGTGGTGATCATGCCCAATATTGGTCATTTACCTATGATTGAGAGTCCTAAACAAACGGCACAAGCGTTTGTTTCTTTTATGCGTTTGTAGGTGCAGAGCCAACATATAAACTCAAGTATGAGTTTAAGAGGGCGCTCTTCTTTGAGTGTTGAGCGCCTATGTATTGAACACTTAGAGTGTCATACCAAAACGAGAATCTCCGCTTTCGGTATATTTGATATGGGTGTTAGCGTCACCTTGTACGGCAAGGTAACACTCACCGTAATGAGTTGGTACGGTAAACGAAGAAATCGTTTGCTGTTTGAAAAGGTGGTAACCATTTTGGCAGTACAAAGTGGCTGCGCTCACTTTACCTTGCGTTGTAGCCAGCGCAATGGTGTTGCGATTTACTGTATGACGCCATGTTCTGTGACCAACTAACCGTGCGTTAATCTCAATACTTGGGTTCTCTTGCATGAGTTGCTCTAATTGCTGCGTGAATTGATCAACCGTTTGTTGAGATAAACTTTTGTATTTTATCTGACTCATTTGAAGTAGCGTTTTTTTTGCGTCCGCAAAATGTAAATTATACACCTGTAAATTCATCAAATTTTGCAATGCCATAAGCGCCAAATCGGGTGTTAAATGCTCAAACAGGAGTGCCGCTTCATCAACATAAATACCGTATTGGTACCAGTCTTTTACACTTGAATAGTACACGCTGTAGAGCCATGCCGTATAAGCTCTTTCGGTGAGATTTTTAGTGTGATCCTCTGCTAAATCAGCAAGCGCTTGCTTTGCTTGTGGTTGTGCGTTAACCACGAGCTTTTTAGTTTGATCAAAATACTTAGCGTATGTTGAAGACAGGCTATCGTTGCTCACCCCAGCCATCACTTTATTGAATTTAACCGTAAAATGGGCTGCACTGGATTGAGTTTTGCCATCTAGCTGAGCAGGTGTGTAGCTTAGTTGTTTCAAGTACGACTCGGCATCTGAATAATAATCGGGGTTGGATGTCTCAAACATAAGCTGTGTAGGTTGACCTTGAGCATCAACCATAAAATCCGCTTTGACCCACGCTTCTGAACGAGTACCGTTCTTGGCATCCGACAAAAGTGTCGAGTTCTTATTTTTAGCAAGTTCAGCGGGCTGAAATGCAGCGTTCGCTATTGTGCTGATAAAAAGTAGGGCGAGGGGCAAAGATTTATTTAACATTTTTAATACGGCGCTTCGAATGAATAAGTTTTTGCCATGATAGCAAATCGTGTACAACTTGTCCTTGTTTTAGGTGCTTACTTACTCTCATTAATGTTTGAAAGTTCGGCTTGTTGACACCTTGTTTTTGGTCATTTAACCTTGCACTTCATTTCAATGAAGTGAGGACGACCTCACCGCTCTATCTCATTCGGGGACGGCCCCACAGATGGAGTGAATATGTCTTGGTTTTACTTACTAGTTGCAGGTGTTTTTGAAGCGCTATTGTGAGTTGCTTTGGATAAATCTGCAGCCTTTTCAAACGGCCACTATGTTTTGTTGGCGATTGCTTCAATGGCCATTAGCCTATATTTGTTTTCTCTATCACTCAAAGACATTCCGACAACCCTCGCTTATATTATTTGGCTCGAGGCGGGTACTCTTTGTGTAATGGTGATTCACTATGGGTTGCTTGGTAAAACTATAAGCGCACAAGAGCTGTTTTTTTATCCATCATCTTAATAGGTATAGTTGGCTTAAAGCTCAATCATTAATTAGGAGGACTTTTCATGTCAGGAGAAACCAATTTAAACGTATTACTCAAGTCAATGCAGCCAAAATTATTGGATGGTGAGTACGTTTTTATTACCCTTGCTAACGGGCGGTATGGCGACGGCACAGAACTAGAACCAATTGGTATGTATTTAGAGCAAGAAGGCATGACCCTTATCGTCCCCAAGACCAAGGCTGATCAGTTTGCTTTTAGATATGATTCAGTGTTTAACTGTATTACATTAGAGGTACATTCAAGCTTGGATGCGGTTGGGCTAACGGCGGCATTTTCGAATAAATTGGCGGAAAAAGGGCTTAGCGCAAATGTTGTTGCTGGGTATTTTCATGACCATATTTTTATACAGCAAGATAAAGCACAATTGGCTTTGGCTGCATTACAAGAGTTTGATTAATTCGTTTTGGAGAAGTGGTGATGAGTTTAGTTGCGCTCGAGGGTTATATTCTTGTCCCCGAAGATGAGCTTGAAACGGTAAAGTTGGTGCTGGACACGCATATTAACCTAACGCGAAATGAACCAGGCTGTTTGGTGTTTGAAGTGACGCAAAATGCCCATCAGGCTTTGCGGTTTGATGTGTACGAAGAATTTAGCGACAAGCAAGCATTCGAACTTCATCAAAACCGAGTTAAAAATTCTGAGTGGGGAAGAGTCACGGCGAATGTGACTCGACATTACACCATAAAGGGCGCTTAAATAGGGGCGCGTATTTAATTAAGGAGAGAGTATATGCTCAGTGGGCAGTGTTTATGTGGGGCAGTTGAGTTTGAAATTAGTGGTGAGTTACCCAACCTTTATCAATGTCATTGCTCGTTGTGTAGAAAATTATCGGGATCCGCATCCGACAGCGCAACATTTCTCAATGCGCAGCAGTTTTCTTGGCGAGCTGGGCAAAACAACATCAGCTCTTTTAAACTACCTTCAGGGTATCGCTCCGACTTTTGCAAAACGTGTGGCAGTACGGTGCCGCACCTAATGGAAAATGGTGTACAAGTGTGGGTGCCTGCCGGTTTACTTGATGAGGTAGGCAGCAGCGCGGTCGTCGCGCACCTTTATGTAGATTCAAAAGCCCAGTGGGACTGCATTGCTGATAACGGTGTGCAATATGACACTATGCCAAGCATGGTGGAACTAAACGCACTTTTGCAAAATAAGTCGTGAATTACATTGTGATTTATTTTGAAACAATTTCAGACACTTTCTTAATCTTCAATCGGCAAGGAGACGTATAGAATAAGTATTCAAAGATCGAATAGGAACCACAATGAGAAAAATAATAATCCTGATCGCACTACTGGCAATGACCGGATGTTCAACCAAGTTTGCTTATCGCAACGCGGATTGGCTCGTTTATTGGTATTTAGATGATTACATTGAGTTGACGGATGAGCAAGAAAAGCGGTTTGATGCACACCTACAACAGTGGTTAACTTGGCACAGAACGCAAGAGCTGAGCAATTACATTAGTCATCTCAATGAATTAAAAACAGATATACAAACAAATCAAATCACCCTTGAACGGGTGGCATATCACCGCGAAAAAGCGTTCTCACATTGGTTAAGTTTTAGAGATAAAATAGCACCCGACTTGGCAGCCATGGCGCCTATGCTGAAACCTGAACAGGTGAACCAGCTCTTTGAGTCGCTCAAGCAGCAAGAAGATGAAGGGGCAGAACAACGCGCCAAGTTATCGGCAGAGAAAAAGCAGCAGCGATGGGTGAAGCGCAACAAGAAGCAGCTGAAAAGGTGGCTAGGTAAACTGACCAATGAGCAAGAAGCCATGGTTGAAGCGCAATACAGCAAGTTACAAAGTACCGCCGACCTGTGGTATGAATACCGTTTAACCTATCAAGCCCAGTTGCAAAACGTATTGACCGATTTAGCTGGTCAAGAGGGGCTTAAAACACCGTTATTGGCATTACTCACTGCACCAGAAAAGTTTCGCCCAGATGAGCTAAATCAACGCAATGCGCATAATGCCCAGTTGGACTATCAACTTACCGTTGCATTGTTCAACAGCTTAACCGATAAGCAACGCAATCATTTACTCGAAGAGTTAGATGATTTAATCGCCGATTTAACGTCGTTGCAAAAGTAAGCGGTTAACCGACATTGCTCTAACTCACTTTTGGACAGAAACGCGTTAGAGACTAAGGACAGCGGCGTGCCAGAAGCAGCCGTTAAATAGTTTTATTAAAATCAACAACTCTGACCCCATTGATTCAGTTGACCCCATTGATTCACAACAGCTTGTTATATTTTCATTGGCACCATATCTAATTCAAATCTATTTGGGTGCTGTCGAGCTTTTAAAAGCTCGATACTATGCTCATAATTTTTTAGCGACGTAATTATTTCCTGCTCATTTTCTGAACTCATATTGCAGCCAAGTATTATCTTAGTAATTGCTTCCTTGGGTATTTGATACAAAAATAAAGAATCGCTCAATCTAGATAGTTTATTGCAAGCATTCATTAAAAAGTGCTTTTTAATATTTTTTAGACAGGTTTCACTTTTAAAATTAAGCCAAGTAGGGTGGTTATTATTAATCTCCAAAATATAATAGTTATTACAATCTTTGATAAAATTAAAATATGGTTCATTTGTATTTATAAAACGGTCAAAACCCTCAATAGCTGAGTTTTTAATTTTTATCTGATCAGCGAACATTAACCTTTCAGCAATTCTATACTCTTTCTCATACATCCATTGTTCTGACTTCATAAAAATGGCATCTTTATGACTTACCTCATAACAATTTACATACCTGTTATTTGAGTATATTACTGGTTTAGCCAACCCATTGTCATCACTTAAATATGAGCTATGTAACACTCTATTTCTCAAACCTATTTTTTGATGATCTAACTCAATAACGAAGCCTGAATGTTGATCTCCATAGTGACTCCACATCAACAAGTTATCAAAGGTTTGACTTAAAGAAACGACACCATAAGCATCCAAATCACCTGTAAATGAAATATGATTGGAGTTATTTATTTCAATTTCGTTATCTAAATTACTTTGTATAAAACTTTCCACTTGCACTGCTGGTGGCAAACTCTCAAATGGGTCGTTTAGTGCGCACCTTTGAGTAATTCTCAACACTGGATTATCAAAATATCCTTTTCTGTAAGATGAATATTTGTATAAAATTTTCATATGCTACCCAATAAGAAGAAAATATAACACCCGCGTAATAGGCGCGCTGCTAGCGTCCTAATTGACGCGATTGTTATATAATTACTCAACGAATCCTACCAATTAACTCTCTAATTTCTGCCGATCTAATACCGCTACCTTCTGTGGTCCATGCCCACGGCGGGATCGCACTTTGTAAAAAGGCTTTAACACCCGCCTCTTTTCTGATCTAATAACGCCCACATTGTCACTATCTACTTGTTAATTATGTCGTTATTTAGCCACCTTGAACTTGTTGAAGATAAGCGTTCTTCTATCAATCAACATCATGATCTTACTGATGTTTTGTTTCTTATCATCTCGGCGGTTTTATCCGGTTGTGAGGGCTGGAAAGATATTGAAGTGTTCGGGCACAGTAAACTCCCTTGGCTCAGACAGTTCAGAGCCTTTAAACACGGTATTCCAACGCGACATAGCATTGCACGAATTCTTAAAACAGTGGAGACTGATTCATTGGTTTTGGCCTTGTTCAGTTGGGTCAACGAGCAACGGTCTCAATCTGATAAGCCAATCATTGCGTTTGATGGTAAAACCTTGCGCGGTGCCAGTAAAAAACGTGAGGATAACTTACACTTGGTGTCCGCCTTTGATTGTGAGTCCGGCCTAACCTTATACCAGCGCACGGTTGAGAATAAATCCAATGAAATTCCCGCAGTCAGAGTACTATTGGATGTACTAGATATTTCAGATTCAATCGTCACATTGGATGCGTTGCATTGTCAAAAAGCGACGCTATCAAAACTTACCTCACGAGGGGCTGATTATCTGGTTCAGGTTAAAGCAAACCAGAAAACACTCTATAAAGCAGTCACTTCGTGTTTTGAAACTGCCTTTGCCCAAGAGGAGAATTTACCTGAAGATGTACAAGTCAGCAGTGGTCATGGGCGTCAGGAAACGCGCATCACTTATGCACTGAAAGCAGATAAACTGCCTGAAGAGATAAAAGCAAAATGGCCTGGACTCACTTCACTGGTTGCGGTTGAAAGACACAACAAGTCCGGCTCAACAACAAAAATAGATACGCACTTTTATGTTACTTCTGTCGAGCCAGATGCGCAGATGTTGCAAAAAGCCATCCGCCATCATTGGCACATCGAGAACCAACAGCACTGGGTGTTGGACGTGGTGTTTAAAGAAGATGCCTGTCAGATAAGTGAGCCGATTTCTGCGGAAAATATGGCGCTATTCAGACGGGTTGTTCGCAATCTGGTAAAACAGCACACAGGCCGTAAAGATTCGATACGTGGTAAATGCGTTCGGGCTAGTTTTGACGATGAATTTAGGGCAGAGCTTATCTTCGGTTAATGGTTGTTAACGAAGTATGCTCTCACCCTGGGTCCATGCCACTGTCATATTAGCTGCTTTTAAGCATTTTATTAGCATAGATATATCGCTGGCACTGCCTTCAGTATGAATATACAATTTTCTTAGCGTTTTCTCTTGAGGAGAACCTTTAGGTACTCTCTTCTCGCCGATCAAAACCGTTTTATCCTCTTCACTGACAATTCGACTCGGCAATTCGGGCCTAACCTCCTTCCAGTTGTTTCGTAAATTTTCGATTTTCTCACTTAATGGGAGCGAAGCAGGGAATGATGCATTCAGGCCACTAAGAAAATCCTTGATATTAAATGGAGAGGAGACCCCGCCGCTTTCTATCCCAAGTTCTTTCTTAATCTTTTCTTCTTGCCAAGGTTTGATATATAAATCAAATTGACCTTTCGAGTGGTTTCCGTACAGTTTAATCCGCAGCATAGACCTAATATTACGGAGATAAACAAAAAGTTGGTCATTCGTATCAGTGTCATTTTCATCAAAAAACATCAAGAATAAAAAACGACCTCGACCATTTTTCACCTCAAAGGCAAGGGTTTTTTCATCCCGTTCGAAGGCCTCATTGTATAACGGGCCTAAGCCTGCCAAATTAAATGCATCTGACACTACTTTCTCCTGAAGTCAATTATTCGTATAACAGCTTATTCTGTCCCACTTGGTAGTTTACAACACACCAAAGCGGCTCATATTACATACCTTTATAATTCCACCAATAATTGCCATTGTAAACAAGTGTGTAACACAGTGTTAAACTCATGTTTTCCACTTACCCCAAAACGGCGAGTATTCATGTTATACGACAAAATCAGGCACTTTTTATAAAAGCAGCATAACTTTGCTCTCTATTAACGTCGGCTTCTCGCTCAAAACAGACCTTTAAAACATTTACGTTAACTCATCTTGGAGCAGAAATAAGTTAAACATGAATGTCAGCAGCTGGTATATATGCAACTGACAGAGTTGCTTGAGTCCGACAAATCAATCAGGTAGTTCAAATTAAACGCGGCAAGTCGGTTTGCTTCTAGTCGGATGGCGGCGCTGCGCGCCTTATCCGACCTACGTTAAAAGGTAGGTTGGTTAAGCCGAAGGCGCCACCCAACAAAGTGTCTGGTGCACGCGTTGAAAGTCCGCTCATGTCACATATGCGATTGACAGATTTGATTGAGTCCTATTAATCGAAACTACTTGATGGCGATTATGAATAGGCACTCGGTACGGGAACCGAATGAGTGCCTAAGTCTGAGATTTTTTTGTTGTGTTAACGACAGCTATGGCAGTCGTTTCCAGCTACCATCACACCACTCATGCATACCAGCGTCAGACCATTGCCATAAATACAGCCAACCATTTTCAATTAAGTGTTTTACATCGGGATGTTTGTTGATGATGGATTGTATGGTGTTTTGTTTTGCATGCACGATCACCGTTAAACGCATGGGCTCATGCATCCAGCGTTTACCGTTGTGCACGGACTGTAATGATAAACCAATACGCAAATCACCCCCTTGACCTTCAAATACGCCGATGTGGCCGCCAACGGCATTGTGCAGAACCTTGTTACCACTACCGAATTTTAATGGATCGGTAACGGAGGTGTTGTATTGCATATTGATCCAATTTGTTACTAGCATGGGGGCTGTTAGCAATAGCTCGAGGGTTGAGCCATCCTCGTCAAGCGTTTCGTCATAGCTATGTAAAAAGGCGCGTCCGGCTAGGTCGATATGCTTTGTATGAGTTCTCGGTGCAATGATAAAGGCGGCATTATTGGCAAGGCCCCATTCTGGTCGAGTTTGTGACCAATCCACCTGTCTACGGGCTAAGCGTTTTGACCAATGAGTTAATGACTCCGGTGATTGTTCATGCTCCCTGATAGCGCGCTCTTGCTGCGCCTGTGTGGTCGCCTTTGAAAACCATAGGCTAACCTCATCGGATACGTCATCAAGAAAGCGCACTTCATCGCTGGTTGTATTGTGTAGTGCAGCAATGAACTGACAGCTATTGGGAATATTGATGCCACGTTGTTGCAGTGCTTCACGTATGTTCTCGTCATTTAATAAGTAACACAATACCCTCACATTCACTTCGCCGCTTTGCCCACCACATGCGCCACAATCTAAACTTGCCGCATGTAGGTTGTTTTCAGTGTGGCTAGCATGCCCAACCATCAGTACTTCAGGCGCAAATTGTGTGATCCCCATCAGGTGCAACACTTTTTCAGCTAAATCGGTTTTTTGCTCCGTGGTTAATGGTTGGTTATTTTGTTCCAGCAACCATTGCTTTGCCTTGGATGCATCCGATAATGTGGTTTTAGTCGCTTTGGGCATAAGTGACTTTTTCAGTAATTTTACTAGCGACAGCCAGCCCGCAGATTCAACAATGGGCAGTGAACTGGTGGGGTGCTTGTGCACTTGTTCCCAGTGTCCTTTTTTGTGGCCGCATGCAAGCGCATGTGTATCACCAATTGGAGATACCGAGATCACGGGAGCCAAGAGGCCGGGTAATTGTGGGCGTTTGAGTGGGCTTTCTTTTAGGTTGAACTCAATGGGCAGGCCAAAGAATCCAGCGAAGCCAAATGTTTCAATTCCTTCATCTTGTTGTTCCAAATGACGGCGCAGCACTTCAGAGCGCACATCGATACAAAATACCGCTTGCATCCGGGGTGGGTTAGGGGAGGCAGAATTGACCGTTGAAGCACCAAGTTGTGCCCGTAAATCTGTTTGGTATTCAATTTCCTTCGCGCGCCACCATACGAACTGATGTGTTTGGTAAGTTTGTGTCACAGACAAACGTTGTTCAACTAGCGCAAGTTCGCTCATCCACTGTTGTTTAGTGTGCTGGTATTGCGCTTCATTGCTTGATTTTAAGTGTTGTAACAATACATATTCCCAGCCCAATTTTATGGCGATAAGGTCAAGGTGCCAGGCACTGGGTTTGCCATATAAATTGGCTTGCCAGTTTAAATAGGCTATCCAACTTGCCCAGCCATTGAGTTGGCGCAAAAGACTGTGAGCATAATGTGACCACGCTTGCATGGAAAGCGCAAAATCTTGCTCGCAGGTTTGGATTAGGGCGTGAATATCTGTAGGCAATTTGGCATACATTTTATGTAGCCCCTTTTTATCGAGCAGCAGCGATATTCCAGGATCTTGCTTAGTAAACGTCTGATATTGCTCATACAAATGTCCCGAAGTACTACCGTTTGGCTTGCTATCGTGGTGCTGAAAATACCAAGCGCAGAATTGGCTAATATGGGAATTTATTTCATCGCAAATATTCAGTTGTAACGGGCTACTGGTCAGCACGAGTTGTTTAACCACGGTCAATGTCGGTTTGGTCATTTCCCCTAAGCTTTCGCTTTGTGCGACAAAGGCGTCAATCGAACAGTTTTTAAAGCGATCGCTCTGTGCCAGTGCTTGCTCGAGTGCTTGGCGAGAAATATCTCCATCTCTAAATTGCCCAATGTAATGCCGACAAGGTAACAGCAAATCAATATCGCTGGTGGTTTTAAGCTTTGCGGCGACGTGTGTGATGGGTTTGTCGCGCATTTGCCAACATGGGTTAACCGCAATCATTTGATCGAGCGGCCAGCTAGGCGCTACGGAATCGCTGACCTGCGCTAAAGCGTCTAGCAAAGCATTTGACTTATCAGTCGCTAATGAGATGGAATTTTGTGCAAGGTTCATCGTTGGCTCCTTAGTGACCGCGAGTGGGTGACGCGTGTTGCGATGCTTTAACCAAATCTGCTGGCCAGATGCGCTGCGTGAGGCGAGTCAACCACTCATCAAGATAAAGCCCTGCAAATAGCGCATACTGAAGTTGAGAATTTGACTGTGGTGCACGTTGATTATTCAAACGATATGCAGTGAAAGTCAGCGCAGACACCAATACAAATAGAAACGCTTCTAGCACGAGGCTAGGAGGGGCAACCTTAGGCAACATAAACCAACCCGGCGCAAATGACTTCCATGCGGCGATAAATATCACCATCAGAACAATGTTACACAGTACGGCTGTATAAACTTTTATGCTGGGTCTTGCGTTGGCAAGATAGTAGGTCATGGCAATACCTAGCAAAGTCCATAATGCTAGTGAGCCATGTACGACATGCACCGCAGCGCCAACTAAAAAGGCCACAATGAGCCCACTGGCAATAACTTCGACGGTTGACGGCTCGTTGGTAGCAGCAAGTAAGTTAGCTTGATGTTGTCGCACTGCGTTGCCAGAGAACAAAAACGCATGTGCTTTATAGCAAGAGTGCGCGATTAAGTGCAGTAGCGCTAATTCATAAAAACCAAGCGCACATTCAACCAACATAAAGCCCATTTGTGAACTTGTTGACCAAGCCAAACGTACTTTCACACTAACGCGAGTTTGCATGATAAGCGCGCTCAGTACCAAACTTATTCCGGCACTTATCAATAATATGGTGTTTGCAGCCGGCGCGTGCTGCATGATAGGTGCAAACAAAATCAGCAGGTAGCCACCTAGGTTGATAACCCCCGCATGCAGCAAGGCACTGACAGGTGTTGGTGCATCAACCACTTGTATAAGCCAGCCATGAAGAGGAAGCTGAGCGCATTTTAAAAATGCAGTAAAGCCTAATAAGCAGGTGGCGAGTAAAAAGAGCGGGCTGTCATTTGCAGACTCAGCGGACAGAACATTGAGTATATCTGTGATATTGGTGCTACCAGTTAAGCTATAAAGCGCCCAAAATGCGCCTGCAAGACTTAACTCTCCTACGCGAGCGATAATGAACTTTTTATGCGCTGCTAACTGAGTGCGAGGGCGATGTGGATAGAATGTTAAGAGACGGTGCAATGACAGGCTGATCAACACCCAGCCAATAAAGAGCAGCAGCAGGTTATTAGACATAATCGTCGTTAACACGGCTGATAATGTCATCAACAACCAGCGATAAAAGTAGCCTATGCGAGGCTCTCCATTCATATATTGTTGGCTAAATCGTGTCACTACCCAGCCAATGGTGAGCACTAGCACAAGCATCAACCAAGTTAGTGGGGCAAGGCGAAAAAGCGCAGGAATATTAGTATCGAAGAAGGCTTGGTCAAGTAGCGCGAGTATCAATAAAGCACACAGGCTGAATTCTATGGTTGAGAGAGATTTTTTGGCGATTTGCTCGTCACTTTGTAATGTCCAACCAGCCCAAAACCCTGTCAACATAGGGGTTATGGGAATGGCTAACAGTAAGCTAGCAATGAGATAGTCAAGCATGTCGTGTCTCCTAATTAGTCGACACATTATGCCTAAGCCCTATTGATAAAATAAAATACATATATTTTAATTAAACGTTCTATATAAGAGAACGATTATGAGCAAGCTAAACTACCATCATTTGTATTATTTTTGGCGCGTAGCTGTTGTAGGTAACTTGACTCAAGTGGCTAAAGAGCTGCATTTGTCACAGTCGGCTTTATCGACTCAGATCCGTGCACTTGAGCAGCGCTATGAAGTCGCGCTTTTTGATAGAGTGGGGCGTACATTGCGCTTAACCGACGCAGGCCAACGGGTGTTGAATTATGCGCAAGATATATTCAGCACGGGCGATGAATTGGAGCAAGTACTTAAGCAGGGAGTGGTGCCCATTAAACACTCGGTGTCTATTGGTGTTTTGACGCATTTGTCACGAAACTTCGTCGAGGGTTTTATTGCGCCACTGCTTAGCCAACAAAATGTTGAACTGAAGCTTGCCACACGAGGGATGGCCAATCTGCTCGACGGTTTAGTAAATCATGAATTCGACTTTGTGCTGACCAATCGCACAGTGGGTAATGAAAACAGTCAGCAGATTTGGCAGCATCAACTGTTAAGGCGTCAACCAATCTCCATTGTGGGCCCTCACGGTAAAAAGCCTGCGAGCACCTTTCCAACTGGCTATGATGGCGTGAAATGGGTGTTACCAACTACCAATACGGCGATACGCTCGGCATTTGACTCCATTTGTGCAATTCATCAATACAAGGCTGATGTACTTGCGCAAGCCGATGATATGGCGATGCTGCGACTACTGAGTCGTGATAGTGGGGCCTGCTCAGTGCTTCCGCCTTTGGTCATCTTAGATGAGTTGAAAAGTGGTGTGTTGGAGGAGTATCAAGAGCTACCCAACGCCTATGAACATTTTTACGCGATTTCTCTACCCAAGAAACATCACTCAGAGGCGGTTATTGAGCTACTCAAAGGCAGTCATTTATCGTAATTCTAGTAATTAAAAAACGCGGCTCAGGCCGCGTTTTTTGCCAGTTTGCGCGTAAAGCTTACGCGTCTTTAATTGCCACTTCCCACACAGCGATTGAACCTGAAAGTTCATTACCTATGATAAGTAACGGCTTACCTGTTGCGCTTTGCTCAGCTGGCACGAATGTCATCCCTTCAGGGGCTAAATCACCTGAAATATCAGCTCCTTCTATCAAGCCTCGGTTGTAAAAGTAATCAGCAAATTTTACATTGTAAGGGTTGGTGATATCGTACACCATGACGCCACCCATGCGCTCAAGGCCAACAAAGGCAAACAGGCGTTCACCCACTTTACCTAGTGCAAGTGCTTCTGGCTCAGGGCCTTTGGCGTCGGAGCGTGTATCGCCTTCGTTAGTATCTTCGTCGTTATTAAATGCCGCACCGTGAATGGATGCTGTGATGCGTTCTATGTCATCGCCTGAGTCGAAGACCACTAAACCATTGCTGTCCCAAATGGTAAACGAACGCGCACCATAGGCATAAAGCTGCTCGTATTCGCCGTCGTTATCGATGTCACCTTTAACGGTGGTCACTTTCAATCGACCGATATCGTCGTTATCGTTATTCAGGTACGAGAAGTTATCTGCAAGTGTGAGATCCTTTGCTCGCGATTCATCGATGTAGGCTAAGCAGCCGTCGTCTTCGTCAAACTCTAAACCGCCTTTGGCCGTACAGTCAGCTTCGTCAGTTGCGTCAAAAAAGTATTCTCTGCTATCACCTTCATTGGCGGTGACGATGAAGTTAGCACCTTGCCAAGTGAAACTTGATATGGTGTCTGGTTGATACATGCCGTAAAGACCCGGGTAAGTGCGCAAGTTAATTTTGCCGTCCTTGTCAGAGGCATCCATTTTTAAGTTTGACCAATCTTTAAAGCCCAAACCCATTAGTTTCACGCTGTTATCGCTTAAATCGACAACAGCTAATGCGTTGTTTTCTTGAATTGACACGTACGCATAACGATTGTCTTTAGAAATGGTCACATATTCAGGCTCTAAATCCATGGCCACTGTGGTGCTGATGAGCTTACCATTGATGGTGCGTCCAGCTGGGTTGGCGAAGACTATGCCCTGTGCTTCTAGTTCTGCCTGCTTATCGTTGAATGCTTTAAAGTCAATTTGCGTTGCCGTGTTCGCTACCGCGCCATCGTTTACATCAATGATGCTGATGCTACCTTCAGGGTCAACGCTGTAATCACCCGCTGGTTCACCTTCGTTAGCAACCACGACTTTTTTGCCATCGTGTGAAAAGGTTACCATGTCAGGTAACGCGCCCACTGTTACATTTTTAACAAACGTGGGGCTATCACCCGAAATATCGTAAAAAGCAATTTGACCTAAATCACCGGTTTTTTCTGCGGCCATAGCAACAGCTAAAAGTTGGTTGTTTTCATCAACGGCAATACTGTTTGCATCGCCTGCAGTGTGTTCGTTTAGTTCAAGTGTGATGGCACTGCTCAGGTTGGTGGTGGTGATCACACCTCCATTGTTTTTAGCCAGCGCGGCAGTATCGAATGAGGTAGCTGGGATGATGTTAACAACAGCTTTATCGCCTGAGCTGTTAATGGCATAAATCCACTTTTTACTTGCTTGATATGCAACAATTTCCGCAGCGCCTTCTGGGCTTTGAGCGTTCAATACAGCACGGCCAACCAAGTTAATCTCTAAAAGTGCATTCGCGTCTTTGCCATCTTGTCCGTTCGTGCCTTGTTCACCTTGTTTGCCTTCGACGCCTTGTGGTCCAGCGGGACCGGCGGCACCGTCATTGCCATCTAATGAGCAGCCCGAAAGCACAGAAATAATTGATAGCGTGATCAGAGAACGTTTTAACATGAGTAACCTTTTTTTAATTGCTGTAAAAATGGGAACAGTCAAACATAGCTTGATGACTTTTGGGTTACTTTTTTATGTCGGTTATATTACTGTGACACAGCCGATGGGTTTTAATGAGAGGCTAACGGGTGGGGTGAACACCCACAGTGCGTAACACTGTGGGCTATGGGTTACTGAGCTTTGCGTTTGACTGGTAATACTTTAACCAGTTTGACCATGTTTTCTTTGAGTTCAACGACTTCCATACGGTAGTCAGCGATGATCAAACTAAGCGGTGCATCAGGAATATCTTCTAAATGCTCTACAATCAAACCACTAAGGGTTTTAGGGCCTTCGGTTGGCAGCTCCCAGTTCATCTCTTTGTTGATGTCGCGAATGTTGGCTGCGCCATCGACTAAAACAGAACCATCGCTTTGTACGTCGACTTCATCGCTAGCGGCTGGAGTTTGCGTGGTGGTGAAGTCACCGACCACTTCTTCGAGAATATCCTCAAGTGTTACTAGGCCTTGAATATCACCATATTCGTCAACCACCAAGCCGATACGTTCTTTACTTTGCTGGAACTTAAGCAACTGCGTGTTCAGTGAAGTGCCTTCTGGTATATAGTAAATCTCACGTACAGCCCGCAGCAGTGACGGCTTGTCGAATTGCTCTTTAGTTAGTAGACGTAAAGCATCACGGGCGTGAATAAAGCCAACCGCGTCATCAATTTGATCACGATATAACAATACGCGAGTATGTTGTGCGTTGGTGAGCTTTCTTGAAATGTCTTTCCAATCATCGTTGATATCAATGGCATTGATCTCGTTACGCGGGATCATGATGTCTTCAACGGTCACTTGTTCAAGGTCTAAAATCGAGGTCAGCATGTTTTGGTGGTTAGACGGCAGTAGCGCGCTTGATTCGTTCACCACGGTTTTTAGCTCTTCCTTACTTAGGCTATGTTCTTCAATTTGCTTTGAGGAGATACCAAATAGTTTCAGCATGCCATTTGTGATCCAGTTCACAGTGATCACCAAAGGAAAGAGTACTTTTAACAAGCCTTTTAAGATAATGGAACTTGGAAACGCGACTTTTTCCGGATATAAAGCAGCGAGTGTTTTGGGTGTCACTTCGGCAAAAATAAGTACCACGAGGGTCAACACAAAAGTTGCGATAGCAATACCCATATCACCGTATAATCGTAAACCTATAATGGTGGCAACTTGAGCTGCTGCAATATTCACGAGGTTATTACCGATGAGGATCAGGCCAATGAGCCTGTCAGGGCGACGTAACAGCCGGCTTACGCGTTTTGCTGCACGGTGGTTTTCTTTTTCGAGGTGACGCAGTCGAATGCGGTTGATTGACATGATCCCCGTTTCAGAGCTAGAAAAATAGCCCGAGATCATGATTAGCAAGCCCAATATTATAAATAAGGTGCTTGTTGATATGTCGTCCAACAGTGGATCCCTTTCTTTCTTACGAACGTGTATTAAGCGTTAGCCAGCCTAAAGAGTCAAGCTAAAACTTACCCAGAATAACTTCTTGAATGAAGCGACTGCCAAAATAAGCCAGCGTTATAAGTGCGGATGCGCCCATGATTGACGAAACAACGGCTTTACCCCGCCAGCCAAACTGGTGGTGGCCTACCGCTACAACGGCAAAAATAGCCCAAGCAACTAAAGATAAAACAGTTTTGTGTATAAACTCTTTGGCGAACATGCCTTCTAAAAACACAAAGCCAGAGAGTAAAGCCAGCGTGAGCAATGCTGTGCCTACCGTGAGTAGTTGATACAGCTGACGCTCTACCTGCATAAGTGGCGGCAAATGACTGTGCATAATAGCTAAGTCTTTTTGCTTTAAGCGTTTATCAATAAAGTAAAACTGAACCGCGTAAAGCGTGGCAATGATCAGCACACAGTAGGCCAGCAGTGACAAGGAAATATGTATGACTAACCCTAAATCAACGTTAATTGTTTGCATTACAATGTGATGAGGAATAAAAAGGCTTGCTGTGAGTAAAATAGCGGCAAAGCCATACACAACAGGGAGTAACAAGGTGGCAGGAAATTTTAAGGACACGGTGGTAACGCTGACCACGATGACCCAACAAGTGAGCAAGGCGACATTAACGGTGCTTAAGTCTTGTCCGTCATGGGTAAATACCGAGTTCACAAGCAATAACATGTGCGACAAAATTGCCAAGGTGCTCAAAATAATAGTGAGCTTTTGATTTGGCCCTTCTTTATGGAATAGTCGCGATAAAACGTGGCCAGTGGCAAGCACGTAAAATAGGCTGGCGAACAAAGACAAGCTAATAATCAACATCAAAGTGTGACCTAATAATAAATTTCCCTTATGAAGCTATTGTATTTTAAGCATTGCTCGTTGCAAAGAGTTTCCAAAAAGAAACTTTGTATGCACTTGAACACTGTATTAGTCGGGACCATATCAGTATAATGCTCGACAATTACGATTTATTGGAACCTAATACATGTTTGAAAACCTCCAAGAACGCTTAGGTAAAACGCTTAAAAACATCAGCGGCAGGGGCCGCCTAACCGAAGATAATATAAAAGAAACACTGCGCGAAGTACGTATGGCGCTACTTGAGGCCGATGTCGCTTTACCTGTAGTTCGTGAGTTTGTTAAACAAGTAAAAGAGCGTGCCGTAGGCATTGAAGTCACAAAAAGCCTAAGCCCAGGTCAGGTTTTCATTAAAATTGTGCGTGAAGAGCTTGAAAAAGCCATGGGTGAAGCGAATGAAGAGCTTAACCTAGCGGCGCAGCCGCCAGCCGTTGTGATGATGGCGGGTCTTCAAGGTGCGGGTAAAACCACCAGTGTGGGTAAACTTGCCAAGTTCTTAAAAGAGCGCAAGAAAAAGTCAGTGTTGGTAGTGAGTGCTGACGTATACCGTCCAGCGGCTATTAAACAGCTTGAAACGCTAGCGAGTGAAGTGGACGTAGAGTTCTTCCCTAGTGACATTTCACAAAAGCCGGTTGATATTGCAACGGGTGCTATCAGTCACGCCAAGAAAAAATTCATTGATGTGGTACTTGTGGATACCGCAGGTCGTTTGCACGTTGACAGCGACATGATGGACGAGATTAAAGCGCTACATGCGGCCATCAACCCAATTGAAACGTTATTTGTTGTTGACTCAATGACGGGTCAAGATGCGGCAAATACCGCAAAAGCATTTGATGAAGCGCTGCCACTGACCGGTGTAATCTTAACCAAAACTGATGGTGACGCCCGTGGTGGTGCTGCCTTATCAATTCGTCATATTACTGGCAAGCCAATTAAATTTATGGGTGTGGGTGAGCGTACCGATGCGCTTGAGCCATTCCATCCTGATCGAATTGCGTCTCGTATTCTTGGTATGGGTGACGTTTTGTCACTTATCGAAGAAGTGGAGATGAAGGTTGATAAAGAAAAAGCTGCCAAAGTCGCTGAAAAAGTATTTAAAGGCGATGGCTTTACTTTAGAAGACTTTGCTGAGCAGTTGCGCCAAATGAAAAACATGGGCGGCATGATGTCAATGTTGGAAAAACTGCCGGGTATGAATAATTTACCAGACGCAGTGAAAGGCCAAGTAGGTGACAAAACATTTGTACAAATGGAAGCCATTATTAACTCAATGACACCCAAAGAACGTGCTCGCCCTGAGCTTATCAAAGGCTCGCGTAAAAAGCGCATTGCAGCAGGTTCTGGTACTCAGGTGCAAGACATCAATAAGCTGCTGAAGCAATTCACGCAAATGCAAAAAATGATGAAGAAGATGAAAGGCAAAGGCGGCATGATGAAAATGATGCGCGGCATGAAAGGCATGATGCCACCGGGCATGTTCGGCGGCGGTGGCCCGAAGTTTTAATAAGTAATGAATGAGAAAAACCCGAGCCAAGCTCGGGTTTTTTGTTATTTGTCCGATAACATTATTACGGCCCGTTTTGTCCGATTTTGACGGAGGCTGCTTTTTAGTGCTGCTTAAGATTTGTTTACATTGAACTTTTGACGTGGGAAGATTGGCGCACGTAATATAGCCCGTTTTGTCGGTATTTATTCCGACATTTTGGGAGAGAATAAGCTGTTAGGTAATCAATGAGACTCCGTAGTTTAATTTTAAGTATTCTTCTATTCTCAGAAGTTGTTAATGCAACTGATATTTACAGTCAGTGCCAACAAGTCAAAGCCAATATAAAAGCTCAATCAAATGCTGATTTAATGTGGTCTAGCTACACAGTAGGTAATTTTACAAGTTTAGATAAAATTAGATTTGATGGGTTTGATATCCCAATTGTAGTCACGGGAAATATGGAAGAAAGCGCTTTTTTATTTGGTGAAAATCCAGAGCTCCTTTTTTCCTCTACAGAAGATAATGAGCAATATAAAAGCCAAATAGTTATGCTGAATTCAAATCTATTGAAAAACCTTAATACTGAGCAACCATCCATTCTTAAAGGTAACGTTTTTGAAGCACTGAAAAAAAGTTTAGATATCTCATCTGATGATATTGTCTGTGAGAAAGGAAAGTTAGCACCTGAGGATCTAAATAGTGTTGAAGCTCTTGCAGAAAAAGTCGCTTTGATCACATTGAAATCAATAGTTGCTCCTTATGGTTCTACTGATGCAATCCAAGTAAAAAATAAGAATGCATTTATAATCAAATCCAAAAGAGGGTTTGAATATTATGAATTGCTCAACGGGAAGTCTTTAAAAGTCATAGTAGAAACCAATGAAGCAACTGATCTTGATCAGTTTATAAAGACGTTAGAGCTTACAAGCATGTATAAAGAGCACTCCCCGGTTACAGCTGCCATCCTCAAAGCTATAAAGTCTAAAAAAGTCAAAGATTGGGAAAATGCTCTTAACGCTATGAGAGAAAATAGTTATACACAATCATCTCAAGATTCAATTAGTGAAATAATCGATTACCTAACAAAGTAATTAATCAAGGGACACAAAGCAGCAGGCTTGTGCTCCTTCGTCGCCAATTACAGCCTGCTATTTTGTGCCGTTTATTACGGCGTTAGGCATCAGGAAGGTTTATGCCAAGTAGATACATAATAGATACTAGTGTTCTGTTACAGCATCCACAGATATTATCCAGAGCTGGAAATCGGAAAATAGTTATTCCAAAGGCTGTGATGCATGAGCTTTCATATAGAGGCAAAGGCAGCAAATGGTCAGATATAGCTGACTTGGTTGCATCGTCCATCCCGGCTGGCGTGCACATAGTTGAAGCGCCTGAAAAGTTAAAAAATGATCTTATTCAATCTGATCGAAATGCTCAGCGTTTGAGTGGAGCAGACTTTGATATTGCACGAATAGCTATCGCTTATGCAGAACAACAAGGAGTCGAAGCTCCTTGCGTTGTAACAAATGATAAGGCGCTGGCATACTTTCTTTCTAGTCGAAATATCACATCTATTACTGGCTCTGTGTTTATCGGTGAGAGCAAAGGCGATACTTTAAACAAAGAGATAGAAGAAAAAGCTGATAAAGTTGTTTCCTCTCAAAGGCGTTACCTGATAACCAGCTTTGTACTTGGTGTTATTGCTTCGGCAGCCGCTAACATCGTTTACTCCAACATAGATCTACTGATATCTACAATTACAGTTTGGGGGACGATGGTCGGGTTACCCATTTTAGGCTTGTTGTTATTTTGGTACAGAGAAAATTTTCGCCTTTCTTACGGTGCTTTCGAGTTCTGTGTTGGAGTAATTATGTCTTATTACGTTTTCTTCCCAGAATTTAGCTATTCGGGTTTGGGAGTAACTGAAGGCATCCAAATATTAGGTGGCTTATATGTGATGGTTCGTGGCCTAGATAACATTGGAAAAGGCATAGTTGGCACAAGGCTCGAGTCGTTATGGAAAAAGGTATTCTAAAATCTAAAATGCCTAACAAAGCGCTGCTGCCGGCCAAATTTCCCGCTGCGCTCCAAATTTGCCGCAGAGCGCGGCGTTAGAAGCCGATGAAAACTTATGCCTCGTCGTAGAGAATTTAAAGGAATCGTAAATAACCTCGCTGAATTATTGAGTGGTCGCAATAATGATTACTTAGGCTATTGGGCTGTAGGTCAGCTATTTCTATTGGCTCAAGAGAATGAAGTAGATATGATCTCGCTTGATTTAATAAATTGTAAAGGCGATATCAGGTCACCCTTATTAGAAGATATGTGCCAGTACATGAGCTCTGAAATTACGCGAATACTTACAGCACATAAGCTACCCGATGAATGGGTGAAATCAATTTCAGCTAAATTTAGCTTTAATCAAGATTATCAGGAAAAATATCATTACTGGCGCTCAGCTTTAGGCAAACCCTACTTAGTTCAAGTAGAAATTGAAACTGACTTAGGGTATGTAAATAAGGCTACTCAAGGGGGTAATGTAAAGCCTCACGATCCTTTAAAAGAACAACGGAGAAGCGGCTTCTAACACATATGAACCTTCTCGGGTCAAGTAAGCATAATGATTCTTTTTAGCTGCTTTTAAGCAGCTAATTTGTATCTGCAATTCTTAAATCTGTTCACTTCGCTATGTCGGATAGCCGTTAAAATCGTTTACGGCAAACACATATTGAGGGTCTCTTAATGCGATCTCATCGCTGCCTAAATCAGTCGATACAACTTATCGTTTAGGGCCACTAGACATTCATCGGTTAACCTTAATCTGGCGCTACTCAAGGGGATGGCTCATTCGTCCAGTTAGTTAAAGGCTCAGCTAAGGTGTAAACGATTTAACTCATTGCTTAAATTAATGCGCAGCAATGGGGTGTCTAATCAAGGCGAAATAGCTTATTACTTCGACAACACTTACCTGTAAAATTCAGCTTTTGCTGACTTAAACACAAATAGTACATGGTTGTTCATGCTTATCTAGTTAGGTGTATAGCTCACCCCATTGTGCGACTTAACTTTTTAAAAAACGTTCATCATCGAATACCGTTTTATTCTTCAACATAAAATAAACACAGCGCCCGAGCTTATGGGCGAGCACTGAGAGTGCTTTGGCTTTACTCATGCGCTTTTGTAATTTGTTTAAGTAGTTCCGAGCTTTGTTGTTGCCACGTAAATAAAGCACTGCGGCTTCACTGAATGCCCATTTTAAGTGACCATTACCAATTTTATTGCCACTGGTGCCATAGGTTTTACCAGCAGATTCGGCTTTGCACTTAACGAGTCGACAATAAGATGCAAACTTTTGTACAGACTCGAAGCGATTAATATCACCAATTTCATACAAGATGGTCATGGCTAAGATAAGCCCAATACCTGGTATGGTACGCAGCTGTGCGTAATAGTTTGCTTGATGCTTTTTAGCTTTGCTTTCTAAATAATATTCAAGCTTTTTAAGCTCTTCTGCGTAGGCATCGAGAATGGCCAAGTCAAAGTTAACATTGCGTTGAACGGCTTGATCGTCAAAACGCGTTTGGAATTCTTGGCGAACGCATTTGTTTTTCATGTGTAATTCGAGCGGTGGGTAGTTGTACTGACTATTTGTATTAACTATATGCGCTTTCAGTTGTGCACCATGCTGAACCAGCCGCGTTCTTCTACGCAGTAAATCACGGGTTGAACGCATATTAGCAGGGTAATTGTAAGCCAGCGGGAAGTTGCCACCACGCAGTAAACTGGCAATTTTATAAGAATCAATCTTATCGTTTTTGGCTTTGCCACCATGAATGGCTTTCATGTAAAGCGCATGACCAAGTACAAAATCGATATCATGTTCAGCACATAAATCACTTACCCAATACCAACAATGCATGCACTCGACACCAATAACAATATCTTCGAGATAAGGCGAAATCAGTTTGAGTAATTCATGTTTATCAGCTTTTATTTTCTGATGAACCACTTTATTACCACGCTCATCAAGAATGCAAACGTATAAAATGCGTGCATGCAGGTCAATTCCACAATAATATTTGTGAAAAGTAGTATAGAATTTCATTGAGCTTTCTCCTTTTGGTTTGGTCGCCTTGAAGTTTAGCTGTTCGCTAAACTTCGGGGAGAAGGTTCAATAAGTATCAAGGCCAGCAAGTCGGACTCGTAAACTCGCTGCTTCTGGCGGCGTTATGTTGCTAGGGAAATTATGAGTATCAGTGACAAATGGGAGCTAATATCAGCGGAGTTACAAGCAGCATATAAATTGCTTCCGGCTGAAATCAAAGAATCTGACTTTGGTTATAGTGAAGAAGACTTTCTTGAGTACTTATCCGTAAATGAGCTTCGTCTAGCTATGGAAGAATTGGATGGTGTAATGGAGGACAATAAAAGCCCTGGCCATCTATTTTGGGAGCATTTAATAAAAGCTGCCACGTTAATGAATCGTCCTGAGCATGCTAAAAAATACGAGAAATATAAAGTCGCAACATAACAAAGCAAATTAAAAAGGGCGGACAAAAACCAGTTGGCTTTGTTCGTGACTCACAAATTTTAGCCAACTAATTTTTGCCGTTTATTTGCGGCGTTATGTGGCAATGAGTCCGTATGGAAACTGAAGTAATGAAAGATAAAATGGAACAAGACTTCGATGGACACCCATTCTAATTTGCATGTTGGGTTGGTTTGTCTAAGCTTTTAGTTCATCAAATTTATTTCGAATTCTAAGTTCAAGGAGCGAACGATGGGATTAGCAAGGAAGCGGCAAATCAGTTTGTCAAACAAGACTTCGATGGACACCCATTCTAATTTGCATGTTGGGTTGGTTTGTCTAAGCTTTTAGTTCATCAAATTTATTTCGAATTCTAAGTTCAAGGAGCGAACGATGGGATTAGCAAGGAAGCGGCAAATCAGTTTGTCAGATACCCCTTATTATCACTGTGTTTCACGTTGTGTTCGACGGGCGTTTTTGTGCGGTGAAGATAAACTAACGGGCAAGTCGTATGAGCATCGTCGAGGGTGGGTGGAAGCGCGTTTGCTATATTTGGCAAGCGTATTTTGTATTGATGTGTGCGCTTATGCTGTGATGAGTAACCATACTCATGTTGTGTTGTATATTGATGATAAAAAAGCCCAAAGACTGAGTGATAGAGCAGTATTAATACGTTGGTGCAAACTGTTCAAAGGCTCGATGTTTACCCACAGGTATTTAAAAGGCGAGCAACTCGACAAGGGCCAACGCTACTTTTTAAATAAAGAGATAAAAGAATACCGAAACCGGCTATCGAGTATCAGTTGGTTTATGCGGGTGTTGAACGAAGGGATAGCACGTCAAGCGAACCGAGAAGATGATTGCACAGGTCGGTTTTGGGAAGGACGTTTTAAAAGCCAAGCGCTTTTAGATGAAGCGGCACTGATGGCATGTATGGCCTACGTAGATTTAAACCCCATCAGGGCCAAGATGGCAAAAACACCTGAAAATTCAGTCCATACCAGCATAAAAAAGCGCTGTGAACAGACAAAAGAAGGTAAACAACCAAAGCAACTAGCACGGTTTGTTGGAAGCCCAAGAAAACATATGCCAAAAGGCATGCCTTTTGAGCTTAAATCCTACTTAGAATTAGTGGAGTTGACAGGTAAATGTATTCGCACAGACAAACGAGGCTATATCGAAAGCAATCAGGCGCCTATTCTTAAGAGATTGAATATCAAGGCAGAAAACTGGATAAAACTCACCACACAGTTTGAAGAGGTATTTCACGGCGCAGTAGGTAAATCATACAATTTGAATGCTTATTGTGAACGACGAGAGCACAAACGACGACGAAGTATCAAAACTAGCGAAGCATTATTAAGCTAACAATAACCTAGCATGGCCATAAAATTTGATGCTTATACCTAGGCAGGGAAAGTTGTGCTTAAAAGCCGAAAGGTTGAGCGTAAGAGTTTGATTTAAGATAGCAATTATCGGTATCAAGCACATTTATTGGCGATAACCTTGAAGAATCATTGAGCGATGGGGCTTCGACTGTTAACTTGCTGCTATTTTTAAGTGGCTGTCCAAAGGGTATTTCTGACTATTTGTATTAACTATATGCGCTTTCAGTTGTGCGCCATGTTGAACCAGTCGTGTTCTTCTGCGCAGTAAATCGCGGGTCGAACGCATATTAGCAGGGTAATTGTAAGCCAGTGGAAAGTTGCCACCACGCAATAGGCTAGCGATTTTATAAGAATCAATTTTATCGTTTTTGGCTTTGCCACCATGAATGGCTTTCATGTACAGCGCATGACCAAGTACAAAGCCGATATCATGTTCAGCGCATAAATCACTGACCCAATACCAGCAATGCATGCATTCAACACCGATAACAATATCTTCTAGATAGGGTGAAATCAGTTTAAGTAATTCATGTTTATCAGCTTTTATTTTCTGATGAACCACTTTATTACCACGCTCATCAAGAATGCAAACGTATAAAATGCGTGCATGCAGGTCAATTCCACAATAATATTTGTGAAAAGTAGTATAGAATTTCATTGAGCTTTCTCCTTTTGGTTTGGTCGCCTTGAAGTTTAGCTGTTCGCTAAACTTCGGGGAGAAGGTTCAATAAGTATCAAGGCCGTAAAACCAAGGACACAAAACAGCAGGCTTGTGCTCCTTCGTCGCTAATTTTAGCCTGCTATTTTGTGCCGTTTACGGCAAGCGTTATAACTTTAGGGAAGTGTAGTGTCAGATTTAAATCAAGTAGCTCCTGTCTTGGCAATGGCAGATTTAGACAAAATACTCATTTCTTCTGCATTAACGATATTAGGTGGGTTGTTATTACATGTTTGTTCCCAAATGTTTATTAAGGTTTTTTTAGAACCTTGTGTTGAGTACAAGAAAGCAAGGGCTGATGTAATCACACACCTCACTTTTTATTCTAACATGCTCGACTCTCGTCTTCGCTATGACGATTCCGAGGACTATAAAAATCGTTACTATAAAGCTCAAGATGACATTAGACTTTCAATGGCAAAATATAGGTCATCTTATTATTCAATAACACCTCATTTTCTTGCGGTTATTCTTGGTATAGCACCAAGTTTTACTCGGTTTGAAAGTATAAGTAAAAACTTGTTAACCTTATCATTTTTAGGCGCTTTTAAAACAGATGATGATAAAGCGTTTGATAACTCTCGACTTTCAAAAGAAACATTCAAGTTGCTTAAGGTTAAGGGGTATTAAAGTTATAACGATAAACTTAAATGGACATCCATTCCAAACTTAAATAGACATCCATTCCAATTTGCATGTTGAGCTGTTTTGTCTAAGCTTTTAGCTCTTCAAAATCATTTCAAATTCTCAGTTCAAAGAGTGAACGATGGGATTAGCAAGGAAGCGGCAAATCAGTTTGTCAGATACACCATATTATCAGCCTTTCACTTCTTATCGCGATTACTTTTATGACAAGTTCGAATTATGTAATCTAGGCGCGTTTAAAATTTCAAAGAGAAAATGCGATGAAACAAAGTTTGTTTTCCGTCATGCTGGTGTTATCACTGAGCGCTGGTGCTATGGCCAGTGACGTGATGACGCCTGAAAAGCTGTGGCAAGTAAAGCGTGTTAGTGCGCTGGGTCTAAACAAAGCGCAAACACACGTCATTTATACAGTGACTACACCCAGTGTTGCGAACAATAAGTTTGACAGCAAAGTGTACCAAGTGCCTTTAAAAGGTGGAACAGCTCGGCTCTTAAGCGATTATCAAGGGCTTTTGGCGGACACGCATATTTCTCCTGATGGAAGTAAAAAGCTATTCGATGACACCGTGAAGGTAGAGACGGTGCTAGCAACCGATAAGCACCAAGATTTGGCACAAGCCAACGCCTACGTATTTGATGACTTGAACTACCGTCATTGGGACACATGGCGCGATGGCAGTGTGAACCACGTGTTTTATCAAGACCTAGAGACAGAACAAAAAATCGACATTATGAAGGGCGAACCCTTCGACAGTCCGACAAAACCGTATGGTGGGGCTGAAGATTATATTTGGGGACCTAAAGGCGAGAATATCTATTATGTGAGCAAAAAGCTTACCGGTGCTCAGGCTGTGACCAGCACGAATACGGATATCTATCGCTACAATCTCGCTACTAAAAAAACCACTAATCTGACACAAGACAATCTTGGGTACGATAAATATCCCGCGTTTTCTGTGACGGGCCAGCTTGCATGGTTACAGATGGACGAAGCCGGGTATGAGGCTGACAAAAACGACATCATTGTGCAAATTAACAATAAATCGCTCAACCTAACCAAACATTGGGATGGAACGGTTAATAGTTTTAAATGGAGCCATGATGGCAAGCATATTTACTTTGTCGCCCCAACAGAGGGCACCATTCAGCTATTCCGTGTTGCAGTGAATGGTAAATCCAAGCCTACCATTGAGCAGCTCAGCCAAGGGATGTTCGATGTGACGGGGATTGTTGCAGCGAAAAAAGATAGTTTAGTGATCACCCGTAGCAGCATGAACCGTGCAACGGAGATATATCGTTTTGATTTAAGCGACAGAAGCATGAGCGCGCTTACCCAAGTTAATGATGCGCTATATGCCAAGCTTGATTTACCAACCGTTAAAAAGCAGATGGTCAAAACCAAAGATGGCCACGATATGCTGACTTGGGTGATATACCCACCTAACTTTGATAAAAACAAACAATATCCCACTTTATTGTATTTACAAGGCGGGCCACAATCAGCGCTTTCTCAGTTTTACTCGTTCCGTTGGAATTTCCAAGTTATGGCGTCACAAGGTTACATTGTGGTTGCCCCTAATCGTCGTGGTATGCCGGGCCATGGTGTGGCGTGGAATGAGGCGATTAGCAAAGATTGGGGTGGCAAAGTAATGCAAGACTACCTCGATGCGATTGATGATGTTGCTAAAGCCCCTTATGTTGACAAGGCGCGCATAGGCGCTGTGGGGGCAAGTTATGGAGGTTATTCCGCGTTTTATTTGGCAGGCCATCATGATGGGCGTTTTAAAACCTTTATTGCTCACTGTGGTATGTTTAACACCCGCAGTATGTATGGTTCAACGGAAGAGGTCTTTTTTGTTAATCACGACTTTGGCGGTGCCTATTGGGAAAAAGATAATCAGGCTGCGAGTAAAATTTACACCGAGTTTAACCCTATCAACTTTGTTGATAAGTGGGATGCGCCTATGTTCGTGATCCACGGTGGTAAAGACTACCGTGTACCATTAGAGCAAGGGCTTCAAGCATTCCAAGCGGCAAAACTACGCGGTTTAAAAAGTCGTTTTTTATTCTTTCCTGAAGAAAATCATTGGGTACTAAGCCCACAAAATGGCATTGTTTGGCAACGTGAATTCTTTAAGTGGCTAGATGACACTTTATGATCTGAATGTATAAAACAAAGGGCCACTTAAGCTGGCCCTCTGTTTTATCTCATAACCTTATTGGCATTGTGTGCCCGCGTTTGGCCATTCAATATCTATCCAAACAAGACGATGATCTGAAGAGGCTTCTCTGCTGCTAACCAGTTCTGCGCCATCTTCATATTTGGCCGGCCAAAATACGCCACTTTGCACAACCTTTAAATCGCTTGATGGCAAGACATAGTCAGCCCTCATTCCCCAATGAGCAGTGTGTGTTGGGCCATTGGTGTTGTCTGGCTTATTAAGCAATCCACCTTGTGACTTTGGTGCCGGGTAATTATTAACGCGCGGGTGAGTTAATAGTTGCTTGATTGCATTTGGGTGGGCATCACCATCAACGGCGCTGGCATTTAAGTCACCTAAAATCACAAACGACTGACCTTCAAAGCCACCGTACTGTCCTTTATCATCATATAAATAATTATTACCAGCTGTGCTGATGTAATCTTTCCATAATCTGATCTCATCATGGTTACGGCGTCCATTTCTATCTTCCGGTCCATCGAATACAGGCGGCGTCGGGTGGCTTGCTAATACATTGAGTTGTTGATTGCAGATGTTGATAGGAATATCCCAATGCGATTTTGAAGACAGTCTCATAATGTCGCGCTCATGTTGGGCATACCAAGGTTTGCGACCTTCATCGGTGGGCATGAGGTTATTTGGCATATCCTGCCATAAAAAGTGCTTAAAGGTGCGCACTTGCTCTGATTGGATAGGAAATTTAGACAGTACCACCATACCATATTGGCCTGAATAATGACCAAAACCGAAATGTTTTAAGCGAGCATTTTTGTCAGTAAATGGTGTTTTAACGCCAGTATTGACGGGCGCTAGATACATATAGGGATAATAGATAGGCGCAAAACCGTTTTGTGATACCTCGAGATACTGTTGTTTGAATAAATTTATCCCTTGCTCTGGATTGGCAATGTAATCAAATTCGTTCAGCAAAATCACATCGGGGCGTGCGCGTTGAATGATTTGGGCAATATTGTTTATTTGTTCGAACTGACCACTTTGCAATGCTGTGCTTAAAGCATTGCCAGAGGCATCAAGGCCACTTGCCAATTTGTAGTTGGTTGCTTCCATGCTGACGTTAAAAGTAGCCACTCTTATTGTTGGCTTATCCTCTGGGGCTAGTTTACTAAGCTCGTCTTGCGGGCTATGACAGCCTAAGTTAAATAATGTTGCTGCCAGAATAACAGGGAGAAGAGTACGTTTCATCGCTAACCGAGTTCTAATAAATGGGAGAGATAGTTTACATGGAAACTTTAAAAAAGAAGTGGGTGAGAGGTAAGTAATCTGTCGTTTTTAATCGCAGTGAGTATTCAGTTGATGGACAATCAACCAAGTATCTAATTGAAATAGTGAAAACCTCGTATAACGAGCGTACCATTATGATGTTGCTAACAAAGTGGTATATAGACACGAGATGCATAGTTTGAGCAAGCTAGTTTTAATAAAGGAATGAAATATATGTATGAGTTTTTAGTTGGGTTAGACGTGTCAAATGATGAAGTTTATGCTCAGTACCGGGCTGCAATGAAACCAATCTTAAGTCACTATGGTGGTGGGTTTGGTTTTGACTTTAAGGTGTCTGAGGTTTTGCTATCTCAGGTTGATACACCAATTAATCGCGTTTTTACCATTCATTTTCCAAGCCAAAGTAAAGCTGAAAGCTTTTTCTCAGACTCAGATTATATGGCTGTAAAGGCAAGGTATTTTGACTCGTCCGTCGCAAATACGACGATTATTGCCAGTTATGAAAAGACTGCGTAGTTTATCGACTTAAAATAAGAGAAATTAAGAATTAAATCGCAAGGATGATTGTATGCAACGGGTATTGGCCATTGTCGTTTTATGTTTTTTTTATTTATCCGCTTTTTCGAGTACGAGTTTTGCTGCCACAGTGACTGAGCGTGAAAAATTAAAGGCACTAGAACAACAGCTGGATGTTTTGGGCGATAGTGGCCAAGTCAGTGGTAGCTTTTTATTTGCGCGCAAAGGAAAAATACTATTTAAAAAAACAATAGGTAAAATCCATCCAAGTAGAACCGACAAGTTAGCCGCTCACTCTGCCTTTAATCTGGGCTCTGTATCTAAGCAGTTTACCGCCATGGCGATTATGCTACTTCATCATCAAGACAAGCTTAACTATGATGAACGGGTCAGTCATTACTTACCAACATTTCCCTATAAAAATATCACTATCAGGCACCTACTGACGCACACCTCAGGTATGGTGGACTATGAGGAATTAACCGATAAGTATTGGGATGAAAGAGATTTTACCAATCAAGATATGATGGTGTTATTTGCAAAGCATGCACCCTCTTTAGAATTCAGCCCTGGGAGTCAGTTTGAATACAGCAATACGGGTTATGTGGTGCTTGCTCACCTTGTTGAAAAAATATCAAAGCAATCATTAGAAGCGTTTTCACAACAATATATCTTTCAACCATTACATATGGAAAATACGCGTATTTTTACTGTTTTATCTAAAAATCAAGATTTTAAAAATAGAGTCTATGGGCAGTTTAAAGATGAATTAGAAGATTTGTATCACCTAGAAGGGGTGACAGGAGATGGAGCGGTATATTCTACCGTGGATAACTTGCTTAAATGGCATGACGGGTTACGCGATCATAAACTTTTACCTGAGACTCTGCAGCGTGAAGCATTTTCCCCAACCGTGCTAAACGACGGTTCGCTTTCTTATTATGGCTTTGGTTGGTCGATTGATGATGAGTCGCCTTTTATCGTTGCGCATTCTGGGAATTGGGTTGGTTTTAGAGCATACATTCATAGAAATATGAGCGAAGACGAAGTGCTTGTTTTTATGACCAATCAAAGTGGTGGGTTGGATTTTGATGAGTTGAGGACATTGCTCTATTCATCATTGGATAGCGAACTAAGTTATATCTATTAGTATCTTGATTTCGGCACTTAATATAATGTACTGAATGATAAATTGGGGACTCAGAACTTCTGGTTCATCCGCCAAGCCCACAGTTTTAATCAAAGGAGCTAATAATATGGGACGGATAATCGCGGCTACTGTGTGTGCAGTATTAGGCCTTTATCAAGTTTTTTTTGGGGAGTTTGCCATCGGGTTAATTTTGATAGTGGTGGGTATTTTTTTTATGGTTGTTGATACCTCTAAAGGGGGCTCGTTCAGATCGACTAGTTCATCTAGCTCAACGACAAACTTTAACCCTTATGACTCCGACTCTTCTGGTGGTGATAGTGGTGGCGGAGATTAATACATGTGCTGTAAGGCAGCACTTTTGATGGATTAATGCGTTTTTATTGGATATACGTTTATCGTTTCCTGAGGTGTGTCCATTAATGGATAAACACGATGCGCAAGCGTATACGGCCCATATGGAAGAATTCGCGAATTTAACGACTCGTGCGTTTAATGAAGGCGACATTGAAAAAGGCCTCAGATATTTGGATTATATTGAGCGTAAGCTCACAACAGCCAGTGAATTAGAATTAGAATATATTGATGTTTATTTTGTAGAACATCTATTTTGGATAGGGACGGATGCAGGGATCACGGCGGGCTGGCCACTTCTTCCACCGAGTTTAAAAAAATTATACCTTCGCTTTCATGGTCAAGCGCCCAATTCAAAACGTTGAAGGCGAGTTACAAATCATAGTTAGTCATATATAGCACCACGTTATTTGCTCAGTGCGAGTCTAGAAAGTCACAAGTACAAAAAACAGATACAACTACCATGCACTTGAGTGAGGTATGTTGGTATAACGGGAGATGCTAAAAAGGCGCGCTGGTAGATTGTCTGTCACTGAAGAAACGTTAGAAATAGTGTGTAACACAGCGGGGCTTAAGGGCCCCAGTATTATGTTATGGTCATGAAGCTGCTTTAGTTATGGACTAGTTCTTAATTGTGAAGGATTTTGAGGTCTTGCTTTCTAAACCATAGAGTTACTGAATTTTAGCGCGATCGGGTTATCAAACTTGTATGTGGAATGGTTAGAGAATTTCAAGATACATTTCGACTGGTATGCATTCGGGGATTTTTAGCGTAAAAAAGAGTTTAAATTATGGGGCACAAAACGTCTGGTCGAGTTTATGTGCCGTTAATATTATTACAAATATAAGTGTGAAAATTGACGTATGAAAAAGTTATTTATTGGTTTGTTTTTTTTGATCCCAAGTGTTGCCTTTGCATGCCCTTCGTTAGAAGGGACATGGTCTTCGTCTAAAGAGAAATTTGAGTCATTTAATAAAAAATGGGCAAATGTAGAAGAAAAAGCATGGTCTTTTATGTCTCAAAATCAGGGCTATGAAACCATCGTATTCAAAGGAAATGAAATGCGTATATCTACGCCAGAAATAAAGATAAAAGTAGGTGATAGATCAATAACCCTTCCCCCAAAAGAAGAGCGAATGCGCTTTAATGTTTTAGGTTGTACGGATAAAGACATTGTTTTGCAATATGAAAGATATGGAAAAGCACACATTTCAAAACTGCAATTTGAAAATGATAATACTTATTGGGAATACATGGGCAGCTCGGGTAACGATGGCAACAGTCATATAAGAGAATATTATACCAAAGCTAAATAACGCAGCTATCAAGTAACTCACAAGACGCAAAGCGTTTTGATGGCGATGGTTGAGTCGTTTCAACTGTCGCTGTTTAACCAGATCTCATTTTGCAGTTGTTTCAGCCGTGATAGCCACTGTTTTTGAAACATGTCATCGTTCAAGAACATAAAATACAGGTTTATAGCAAAGATGTTGTCATTGTTATCTGGCAACCACCCATTGTCTAGCAACGCATTTAACGATTGTTTGGCCATATCAGGCTGTGCGGTTAATGAAAACCATAATGGTAGCTGAGAGGGCTCTAATTGGATGTTGTTTAACAGTGCGAGCACTTGCGCTGCTTTATTATTCTCACCAGTTTGTTTCAGTAACAGTGCGAGCGTTAAGTATTGTGGCGACGCATTGGCGGGAGCAATGTCTAGCGTATAAATATCGGGAAAGTGTTTGGCAAATAATGTTAAGGCAAGGTCAGCCTGTTCAGTTGCACTCAGCGCCATAATATAGGGCATCACATAATGGTTGGCGTGCGTAGCTAAATGATATCGTAGTTTTAATTGTTCTACAGTGTGTTGTTTGCTATTTTCCTGCCATGCAATAGCCGCGCTAACGTACAGTTTAAATGCTTCTGATATATAGTTATTTTTAGATACGGCAATAAATTGCTCGTGTGCCAGCTCTGTTTGCCCTAAGTTCAGTAACAATAAAGCATGGGTGAGTTTGTGTGCTGGGAAAAGTGCCTCATGAGCTGAATGATTCTTGCTATACCAAAGCAAGTAATCATTGGCCACGTTATCAGTAAAAGGGTAAAAATCGAGTCGGTAAAGTGCGATATTACGTTGATGTGGTGCTATTTCTACACTTCGTTCAAAATATTTTCGCGCATTTTTTAAATCTCTATTAACTAGATGTGCATAGGCTAAACCACGCATTACGATTGGGTCATTAGGCATTAATTCGAATGCTTTTCGATGAGCACTTAATGAGGCTGCGGGTTGCGCTGTTTTTCGAAGAAATCGCCCATACCAGTGCCATAACATGGCGTAGTTCTCAGTTAACTCCAGAGCCCGCTCGAAGTGCGTTTTTGCCTGTTCATATTGATTATCCATCGTTGCTAAGCGACCCATCGCGGCAAGCACTTTAACGTTATTCGTATCGATTTCGCGTGCGCGGTCTAATAGTGAACTACATAGTGGATTGAGATCTTTTTCTTGCATGTCGCCATATTCGGTTAATGCCATATAGGTGTTACATAACCCGATCAATGCGTCTAGGTTGTTGGGTTCTTGTGCGAGTACTTGTAAATAAATCTGCTTTGCTCGTTGTAGTTTTTCAATACTGTTGGAATTCAATAAGTGATCTGCTAAAGATGTTTGCTCAAAATAGAGGGAGGTATGGTTTTTACCTTGATCTGTCGGCTTGAACACAATATATAAACTGAGCACGAGTAAAGCGATGATAGTGGCAATGACAGCACTCAATGTGTAACGGGTATATATTTCGGCTGCGGGTTTGTGCTGTGCAAAAATAGGTTTAGCAGTACTGACGGTTAATCGATAGCCTTGCCCTGAAATACGTTCTATATAATCACTATATTCACTGTCTTCATTCAATACTTTTCGCAGCTGGGCAATTGCTTGGTATACCGAGTGATCAGACACAACCTTGGGTGCCCAAATCTGTTCAATTAACTCGTCAATACTTTGTGGTCGTTCTTGATGTTCTATAAGTACAAGTAGCAGGCGCATTAGCTTGGGTGTAATGGTATGCGTAATAGATCCAGAGATAAGGCTTAGCTGATTCAATGACGGATAAACAATCCAATTCCCTATTTTATAACTTTCCAAATTGTTACCCATTGATTTTTATACTTATAAAATAATTTAAATAAATTTTAAGTTTATATTATACAAGTCTCAAACGCTTTGTCTGCGTTTTAATTACATTGGGCGTCATCGAGGAATATGGATTATTTAAATTTGAGGTCGCAATGAAATTTACACTTAGAACAGCTTTTCTTACGTTATTAATGAACGCTTTTAGTTGCATTGCACAGGTTGATTTAGTCATCGACAATGCAACGATACTCTCTGCAAAAGACGCACACAGCATTGATGTGAAAACGAAGCATTGGGTTGCTATCAAAAATGGCATGATCACTGAAGTTTCATCCGCTAGCGTTAGGCCAAAGGCAAAAAAGTACCTAAATGCTCATGGTAAGTTCTTAATGCCAGGTTTGACCGATAGCCATACACATTTACGTACTATGCCAGGACTCGATCCGAAAAGTCCCATGGCGGAGCAAATGCAAGCTCAATTTCTGAATCGCCAAGGTCGTAACTATTTATACTACGGTGTGACTCAAGTTGTTGACCCGTCAAGTACGAAGCCGAGCATTGATGCATTTAATGCATTTGAATTAAGTCCTGATGCGTATTTTTGCGGTGCAATGCCTATTTATAAAGGGTATAGCGTTCAAGAGTGGAGTTATGGCGTGCTTCAGCAGGAAAAACCCTATTTTTTGTACCAGCCAAGTGATCCTATTGATAGTGAGCAAGAAGCGTTAATCGCGAATGAACATCAAAGTAAGCAAGTGCTTGAAGCGATGAAAAGTGCTGGTGCAATTTGCGGAAAAATTTACTATGAAGATGGCTTTGGTGAGTCGTCAGATATTCCAAATTTATCCGTTGACGATGGGCGAGTAATTACGTCATATGCAGCGCAGCTGGGGTTACCTATTATGGTTCATGCGAATGCGACGGACATGCAACAGCTAGCTGTCAAAGCAGGAGTAAACATCATGGGGCATGGTCTATGGAATTGGATTGGTAATAGCAATAGTCAGCTAAGTGACAAATTGCCACAGGATGTAAAACAAGTACTTGATAAGATTATTGAGCAAAAAATAGTATTTCAGCCTACCTTGGAAGTCATGTATTCATTGGGAGAAATTTCCAACAATGAGCATACTTTAACCAAAGACTACCACTCTGTGGTACCAGCATCTCAGCTAGATTGGTACCGTTCTGATGCTGGACAATGGTTTGCCAGAGAAATGCAGTCTAGTTGGCGTGTAAAGTCCAACGAACTAGTCAAAAGAAAAGTTCAAAGTATTCAAAATAAGGCAAAGCAAGCGCTTACATATGTATATAACCATGGCGGTTTAGTATTGCTCGGCTCGGATACTCCACCTGCACCGACTTACATCTCACAGCCGGGCTTATCGACAAATAGAGAACTCAAGTTGATGCATGATGCTGGTGTGGATCTGGTAGGACTCTTGGCTGCGGCAACTGTTAACAATGCCAAAGCATATAACTTGAGCCACAAATATGGGCAAATAACGGTAGGGTTTAAAGCTAACCTACTATTATTAAATAGTAATCCGTTGGTAAGCGTAGACGCTTATGATGACATAGATAGTGTCATATTGAGCGGCAAAGTGATTAAGCGTGATACGCTTGATGTTAGAAACTTACAGTAGTTCTATCGTTATAGAATGAAAGTGCTTTCACCTAGATAAACTACGATATGGTGAAAGATAAGCGCTCAACAACAAGGTACACTCGTTTAATGAAAATGAATGTATTTTTTTGATTTTTATTGCTTTTCGTTCTTTTTCTATTGTACAAACGTTTTCCTGTTTAGTTAAATCTTCGATATAGATAAAAAGGAAGTTTATGAATTCAGCAGTTGTGGTTATTGACGTGCAAAGCATCTTGTTTGACCCCGAACCTCAACCCTATGAAAGAGACTTGGTGTTAGAAAAAATCAATCAACTTACGGGGTGGGCGAGAGCGAACAACGTGCCAGTTATTTATGTTCAGCATGAACAAGCAGGTACTCCAATTGAATACGGCACCAGTGGCTGGCAGTTGCAATCTTCGTTAACGGTAGTTGCTGGCGATAGGTTTGTTAGAAAAACCACGCCCGATTCATTCTTGAAAACCGATTTAGGCGCTCAGCTCAAAGAACTCGATGTTGAGCATTTGATAGTGTGCGGTTATGCAACTGAGTTTTGCATTGATACAACGACGAGAAAAGCAGCGAGTTTAGGGTATACCGTTAGCCTTGTTGCTGATGCACATACAACCCAAGATAAACAACATATGTCAGGTGAGATGATCAGAGCACATCATAATGCCACACTGTCGGCGATTGGCAGCTTTGCAGGTAAGATCACAGCCGTACCCACGGATTCGATTATATCGCAGATAGGTCTTGGATAATCTAAGCTGCACATTAGAAAATGAACTAAACGCTTTAGTGCTCTATACCTCAATGGCAGCACACTTGCTCGAAACAGGCAAAGAGCCACACATCAAGGTTATTCGGCTTTGATTATTAAACAGATCTCCGGTTAACTAGGGGAAAAAAGCCTTCAATTTTGCTTTGACCTGCCCAAGATAGCGTCGGCTAACTGGGTGCATATGTCCTTGGCAACACAGATATACACCTTCGTCTGTGTGCTGCAGGCTTTCTATCATGCTGATATTCAGTAAATGGGAGCGGTGGCATCGTATAAATTGTTGCGGGTCTAACAATGCGCTCAACTGTTTCATGGTTTTACGTATTACTAAGGTCTGTTTTGCGATTTTGATACACAGGTAATCATTAGCGGACTCCACAGATATAATACTTTGCGTATCTACCATGCGAGTTTCACTCCCCTCCTTTAATGCTATTCGTTTAAGATACTGGTGCCTAGGAGTTGTTATCTGCTTATTTACAGGATGATTTAGTTGACTTTGTCTTAGACGATCAAGCGTTTGTGCAAAAAATTCATCGTTAATCGGTTTTGTCAGGTAATCAATTGCATTGAGGCGAAATGCTTTTATAGCATGTTCTTGATAGGCACTAACAAATACGATGTGTGCATTGCAGTACTGTGCAAGCAGTGCACCCGCTTCTATGCCACAGAGCCTGGGTATATTGATGTCTAGAAATACCACATCGGGCTGCTGCTGAGCGGCTAATAATAAGGCGTCTTCACCATTGTCAGCCTCGCCGACTATTTCTATATCGTTGGTAACTTCTAGGCGCAAACGCAGCGCATCACGGGCTAATGGTTCATCGTCAACAATTAAGGCTTTTAGGTGCTTCATAGTGGCACCGTCATGGTCACAATAAAGAGGTCGCCTTCTTGGCCACATGTCAATGTTGCCGAATTGCCATAAAAGGTCTGTAACCTTTGCTTGGTGTTATACAGTCCCATGCCTGTCCCTCTTATATTATTTATGTCTTTGGCTGCGCCGAGTGAAGCACATGGATTACTCATTTTTATTGTAAGGGAATGAGGCTCAGTTTCGAGTGTAATACCAATGCTTGAGTGTGCCGTTTGTGCCGCTGCACCATGTTTTACCGCGTTTTCTAATAGCGGCAGAAGTATGCCTGTCGGTAGTGTCACTTGTGGTAAGGGTTCAGGTACGTGCCATTCTATCGAGAGGGTATCGGCAAAGCGCATTTTTTCAATGTCTAGATAGTGTCTGCACCGCGTTAGCTCTTTTGATAGTGGTTGAGTAAGAGGAGGCTCAAGTGTCAAAGTGTCTCTTAGGTAGCTGCTGAGTTTATTCAACATGTTACGTGCAGTGTTGCTGTCTTTTTTGAGTAGTAGGGTGTCTGCACTTGCCAACACGTTAAACAAAAAGTGCGGATCGATTTGAAATTGTAACAGCTTTAGCTGCGCATCACGCGTTTGCTGCTGTAACTTCTCCTGCTGTTTAGATTGAAGTTGTGTACGTTTTTGATAATGCCAAAGCCAAAAACCACAGCTCCACAGTAATAATTGCGTGATCGCTGACTTACCATTATGAAAATAGCCCCAAAAATGAAACTGGTTATTGGCAGATTCCAGTACATGATACTCAAGCGCGTTGAAGCTAGCTCGCCAAGCGAGCCCAACTAATACTGACAGCGCTAAGGCCATGGCAAGCTGAGCAGTTACGTGCCATCGCAGCATTAACTGGAAAGCAACGAATAATAAAGATGAAAAAAGCGCACCTAACGCCATATAGCTGAAGATCCATATCCACTCGGGGGGTTTTACATCAAGCCAAGTAAAGCGGGTTAACAGCGCTAACGCTCCCCATAGCAGTAATTGTCCCCAAACGAAACGACGAACAAAAAGACTGGTGAACATATTATCCTCATTATGATCTTGGCCTGACGGCATCATAGCGCGCAGGGCCTTAGGTTAAAAACCGAAAACCGCAAAAGGGCGACCGAATTTCGCAAATGACTGTGCCTCTTTCTTTGAGAGCGTTACGTTAAGGGCACTATTTAACCCGGAGTATTTACATGTTTCGAATCATTTTTTGGCTTTTTTTAACGTTGAGCGCGGATGTTTGGTCGCAGCCTTATCGCACTGAGTATTATGCTGATTTTCATTTTTGGGAATCGCCTTATCAGCCTTTCATTGGCACGACACCGCTTAGCGAAGCAGATGCACAAAAGCGTATTCATATTCAGGCAGGTTATGATAGATTCAATCGTTTGGTCGAAATCAAAACTAAGCTGGGTAAGCATTATAAAAGCATTCCATCTTTGTATGTGCACGCGGTTCACACTCGAATTTCTTATCAGGATAGCTTTGAAATACATCGCTTTTTTGATTCGTTTGGCAACCAAGTCACGGTATGGGGCGATGTGTGGGAAAAGCGTTATCAAAAAGATGGCAAAGGACGCTATCTGAGCCTTAAGTTCTTTAATAAAGACAATGAGGCTATTGAAAACAGCTGGGGGGTGGCGGCTTACCATTGGTCGCATCCTGGTGACGGCAGTGTTGTTGAAACCCGAGTAAGCCAATCTGGCGAGCTTAAACCTCATCGGCCTGGCTTTGAATTTAAGCGTATTAGATTGCTTTTTGATGAACGGGGAAGTTTACGCTTAATGCAGAACGTGGATGAGCAGCACAACTTGTTAGCATCGGCCTCTGGGGCTGCGCAATATCGTTACTTTTATAACGCTCGTCAGGGATTTGAGCGCTGGGAGGTGCTGGATACACAAGGAAAGGCCACGCAAGGTCCAACAGGAACAGCGGGTGAACACTATACGTTTGATAATAACACTTGGACCCAAATTACGTTTTTTGGCGTTAACGGGCAACCTGCAATACATGATTCGGGGGCGGTACATTGGCACGCGCAATATGATCAGTATGGCAATTTAACTAAGCGTTGGTTTACGGATGCACAAGGCCAGCCTATTAACGGGAAGTACGGTTATCATAAACGAGTGTCAGTGTGGGACCCCACTGGGTTAACGCTATTGCGCCACGAGTACTATGACAAAAATAATCATTTAACGCGCAACATCGACGGCGTAGCTAAAGTTCACTTTATCTACAATATGCACGGCTTGTTAATTGAAATGCGTAATACTGATGAACATGACACTTTAGTTAACGACGCTTGGAGCGGTTATGCTAGGCAAACTTTTACATATGATGAAACGCATATGCAAAAAGGGTCACAGCGTTATCTTGCCAAAGGTGGGGTATATCAACCCGCAGCTCGCTAAATCGTTTGACAGGGTGGGAGAGGGTTAAGCTTAACAGCAATTGGGTTGAAATGAGTTGAACATGTAGAAGCGATGAGCGAAGCTGCCAATTTATTTTCGCTCGCAGCGTTAGGGCAATCTGATCCTATTAAAGACAATGTCGAACTCTCAGCTTCTGAAGCTCCTTCCGCTTTAGTTGGTGAACAGTGGCTGGTTGCCCATCGCGAGCTACGCAGCAACAGGCGTATTAGAGCTGTTTATGATTTTTTAGCGCATAAACTAGCGCGATAGCGACAAGCTACCGCGCCGCATTAATCCTTTTGGTGGTTATTCGCATTGTGGCGCATTCATTGGCAGCTCAATATCTACCCACACTAATCGATGATCAGAAGAAGCGCTTCTGTCTGCGACCATTTCTATCTTCAGGTCCATCAAATACAGGCGGCGTTGGGTGACTGGCCAGTATATTGATGGATTGGCCACATACTTGAATTGCTACATCCCAGTGAGACTTTGAAGACAATCGCATGATTTTGCGTTCATGCGCCGCGTACCAGCTATCTCCATCCGGTTCTACAGGCATTAAGTGATTAGGCATGTCTTGCCATAAAAAGTGTTGAAATGTACGTATGTTTTGTTTATCGATGGGGAACTTCGATAGCAAAACCATGCCGTATTGTCCGGCGTAATGGCCAAAGCCAAAGAGTGTCAAGCGCGCGTCTTTGTCTGAAAAGGGCGTTTTTACGCCCGTGTTTACGGGGGCCTAATAAACATAAGGATACGAGATTGGGTCATATCCCTTTTGTGACTTTTCTAAATACAGTTTTTGAAATAAGTTGATCCCATATTCTGGGTTGGTGATGTAATCAAATTCATTGAGCAAAATCACATCTGGGCGCGTGCGCTGGATGATCTGTGCAATATTATTAATTTGTTCAAACTGACCACCCATTCAGGCTTTTGTTAAAGCATTGCCTGATGCATCTAAGTGTTGCTCAGTGATATAGTTGGTTGCTTCCATGCTGACATTAAATGTGGCAATTCTGATGGTTGGTTTGTCTTTGGGGGCAAGTTCACTGGGGTGTTGTGAAGGCTATGGCAGCCCAAATTTAATAATGTTGCAGTGAAAATAAGAGTAAAGAGAGTACGTTTCATCGCTCACCGAATCGTTATAAATCAGAAGGGTAGTCTACACGGGAAAGTTTAAAAATGGGTGGTAGGGATGTAAGTAATCTATGTTTTTTAATGAACAGGAAAGTAACTTTGCACAGAGTCTATCACTGCAATGAGGTGTGTAAGCTGCTGTTGTCATAATTGCTTAAGAAGAGGTAAAACCCAAGTTTATTTGCTCGGGCTTTATCTTTAAAATTTACTAAAGCTGAGGTTGCATTACTCTGTAGTTACTTCACTTTCCTCAGCGAGTTGTTCTCTGGCCGCTTTAGTTAATCTCACCAACTCTTTACGTACACAGGTGCTATCCAAACACAACTTTTCGAATTGCACATAGTAGTTTTTTTCGTTAGCACGCAAGTAACAGCCATCGCTGACGATGGTCGTCATTTCAACCTTGTCTGCTTCAATGCCATGAGTGAGTTTTAAGATTAGGCGGTTTGCGTTACTGTGGTCGTCGTTCATGTGGTTAACCATATGGGCTTCATCATTCAGATCCCATTGTGGTTGCGTTTGGCGCCATTCGTCTTTTTCAATCCAGAAAATATGCCCAAAGCCACCAATATAACGCACACGCTTTACTTCCATGCGCCATAGCTGGAAGTCGTGCGCTTGACGATAGCTAACAGCTTCGGGGTATTGGCGCTCATAACGTTCAAGTAAAGCTTCATGCTCTTCCTCTGGAACAGGAGCTGCATCGCCTACTACCGTTACACGGGCATGGGCATTTTGATCGCCTTGCTCGGCGGCATCAAATACGGTGGCACACATTTTACTGTCTTCAGACAAGTTGCGAGAGTGCTGCGCTATACCGGCGATATAAAAAACTAAACGTCCTTCATTGTCGCTCATAAAAGGGGAAACGGAACCAAAAGGGTAACCAGCTAAATTTTTGGATATGGTTGAAATAACGCAAACATTGGATTGTCTGACTAAAGTTCGTGCTTCAAAAGCAGCTTGTTCACGCATGGGTAACTCCTCGTTGTGGTTCTGAAAATATCATAGGTATTTGATAAGTTGGATGCGTAGTTATTTGTATCGTTGTTCTATAAATCGGTTGTAATACCGAAGGTTGTAGCACCTCTTGGGGTGAACCGTCATGGCTCAGTTGCCCTTGGCTGAGCAGTAACACACGGTCAGCATATAAAGAGGTCAGGTTTAAATCATGTAACACCGCAATGACCGTATTGCCTTGCTGTGCAAATGCCTTCGCCTTGCTTAAAGTAAGGTGTTGGTGATGCATATCAAGGGCTGATGTGGGTTCATCCAGTAGCATTAACTTGCCTTGTGTACTTGGTTTGTGCGCATCTAGCTGAGCCATACAGCGGGCAAATTGTATGCGCTGAAATTCACCACCAGAAAGCCTAGTGACATCACGATGTGCAAGCTTTTCTAGGTTAAGTTGTGCAATCAATTGCTCAACCACTCGTGACTGTTCAGCGATAGGTTCGTGATAAGGATAGCGGCCCATCGCGATCAGCTCATTGGTGCTAAATGAAAAGTTTACCCGATTGTTTTGCAAAAGCACGGCTCGTTTCGTGGCGAGTGTGTGTTCATCCATGCTTTGCATGGGCTGATCATTGAGCTTGATGTTTCCAGTAAATGGAATATCGCCACAGATTGCACTGAGTAACGTTGACTTTCCAGCGCCATTTTCACCCAATAACACAACTAGTTCACCCTGATTTGCACTAAAGTGAACATGACTTAAGATTGCTTTGCTGCCACGTTGAATAGACAAGTTTTCACACTTAAGCATGCAAACCTCGCTTTTGTTTTAATAGCTGGTAAACAAAAAATGGACTGCCAAACAATGCGGTCACAATACCAATAGGTAGCTCCGATGGCGCAACAATTAAGCGCGAGATCCAGTCAGCAAGTAGGATAACTAAGCAGCCTAATAACATGCTCAGTGGTAGCATACGTCTTAAGTCTGGCCCTACTAATAACCGTGCAATATGGGGGACGAGTAGGCCAACAAAGCCAATCATACCAGACATGGCAACGGCACCACCCACACCTAATGCCACAATAAATACGATTTCTGACTTTAAACGTTTTACGTTCACACCCAAATGGCGCGCTTCCAGTTCACCCAGCATCAAGGCGTTGATTTTTTTACGGCGAATGAACAGTGCGTAAATACTTACTAATATCAATGGTGCGCCATATTGTAATGTTGACCAGCTAGCGCCACCCATAGAGCCCATTTGCCAATAAGTCATTAACCGCAAAGCGCTATCATCAGCAAAGAAACTAAACAACCCAATCACTGCCATGGCCATGGCGTTAATTGCGACGCCAGCAAGTAATAAGGTCGTAATTTGAATTTGCCCATGGCTGTTGGAAATTTTGTAAATCAGTCCAGTCACCGCAAAAGCGCCAATAAATGCAGCGGGCGCTACCATGGCTTCGTGGATAAAGCTCACTTGTGCTGAAAGTGCGATAACTGACACAGCACCAACGGCAGCGCCACCTGTGACGCCCATTAAGCTTGGGTCGGCCAAAGGATTTCGGCATAAAGCCTGCGTTGCCGCACCAGCACTTGCGAGCACCGCTCCCACTAAAATTGCCAGCACTAACCTGGGTAAGCGAATTTGCGTCATTACTGTTAGGTGCAGCGGTTGCACGTCTTGAGTCATAGAGTCAGGTAGCATCCAAACAATAGGCATTTTCCAATCCCACCCTATGGCACCACTGCTGAGCGATAACCACGCAAGTAGCCCCAACAGGGCACTGCAGATCCAATACCATTGAATGTGACGCTCGCTATTCATAAATGGTGATACTAAGGTGTTCATAACATCTCTTGTTGATAAGCCCCAAGCTGGGCGATTGCTTCAGGTAAGCGAGAGGTCATACCGATGGAAATTAAAGAGTCCATTACTAAAACTCGACATGTTTGAGCCGCCGGCACAAGTGCAAGTGAGGGCAGTTTACAAAAAGCATCTTTGCCGCCAAGTGAATACACCGTATGACTTGGTGCTACGATAAAGTCTGGGTTTGCTGCCACCATAGACTCAGTATTGTAAGGTTTAAAACCGCTTTCAGTGGCAAGATTTTCTACGCCAGTATATTGAAACAGAATATCGGGCACGGTATCACTTCCTGCGACCAAAATACCACGCTCGCTTGCCGAGAGAACAAACATGGCTTTATGTTTTACGGGCGCGTTTTTATCAGGGAGTTGTTGCTGTAGTTGACGAATGAGTGCACGTGCATTGTGTTGTTTATCCAAGTCACTACCTAATCTTTCAATGAGAGCAAACAGCTCTTTCACTTGCGTGGGTTTAGGGTAGTGGTTGACTTGAACTCCGGTACTTCTTAGCTGAGTCAGTACTTCCGGGCGACCACTGCCTTCGAGTGTTAAGATCAGCGTAGGTGATTGAGACAATACGCCCTCCGCAGCCAAATCACGGTAGTAGCCCACTTTAGGTAGATGCTGTGCGTCATTTGGCGATGTGCTGGAGGTGTCGATTGCGACAACCTGATCACCTGCGCCAATAGCAAACACAATATCAGTTAATGTACCACCAGCGATCACAATTCTTTGTGCCTGAGCTGCAAAGCTCTGAGCAAGTAAGGCGATTAGCAAATATAAACGTAGTTTCATGCTGTCTCTCATTTTTTCACAGAAGTTTCTCTAGATGCTTGGCGATTGAGCAAAGCACCTGTCAGATATGCGTTAAGTAGACGAATAATACCGAACCGAAAAGGGTAAATCTACATAAATATAAAAATGCGAACTATTTTCATTTGCAATTGGGGTCAGGTGATTTTATAGTGCACAAAAAATCACGCTCTCCCTTTTTGAGGTATAAAAAATGGTAATAAGACACACGGCAATTTCTTTGGGTATTTTAGCGGCTTGCTCTGGAGCAACTCAGGTGCAGGCTGAAGAGTTTGAGAAAAACAAAGATGTGATCGTTGTCACCGGTTCTCGTATCGAGCAGGCGCTGGGTGATGTTGCTGGCAGTGTGAATGTGGTCACTGAGCAAGATCTTGAAGATGAACTAGCGCTAGATTTAAACACTGCGTTTCGTTATCAAACCGGTGTCAGTGCGACGGGTAACGCAGGCCAAGCGCAGGCGTTAAACATTCGTGGCATGGGCGGTAACCGTGTTGTTTATGTTAAAGATGGTCGTCGAATGAACGATGCATATGAAGGTGGACAAGGACTATTGATCGGTCGTGGCTACCTTGATGTTGATGGGGTGCGCCAAATCGAAGTCGCTAAGGGGGCTGCATCGTCGCTTTATGGCTCTGATGCGCTGGGTGGCATCGTGGTGATCACCACCAAAACACCCACAGACTATCTTAAGCGCGCCAATCAATACGCCAGCGTGCAGGCCGGGTTTAACGGTTTAAGCGACGAAACATCACTATCAGGGGTATTTGCTCAGCGCTTTAGCGAAAACGCCATCTCTGTGCAACTGACACGTCGTGATGGCAAAGAAACACAAAACTATGATGAAACCTTACCTGAGCTGGATTACCACTCAAATGCCGTAGTATTAAAATCACAACATGATTTGAATGACTCAAACTCATTATTAGCCACGGTAGATTTCTTTGAACAAGAAACAGAACAACAGATCACGATTGGTAGCCATGAAACGCTAGATGAGAACCGCAATGTGTCATTTTCTTTGGCTTATAACACGAGCAACGCAACTACTTTGTACGACAATTTAAGTGCACAAGTCTACTTGACAGACTTTGAGCAAAAGAGTGCACAAATTCGCTCAGGTAACGGTCGTTCAGGTCCTTATGTCGATCACAACGACTATCGCTTTGAGCAGCAAATATTGGGTACCAAACTGGTGCTAGATAAAAAACTCACAACCGGTAGTGTTGCACATCAATTGGTTTATGGTTTTGACTTTGAACGATACGACACCACTCGACCGCGCATCAAGTCTCGTTTTGATGTGACGGGGCAAGTCATGTTTGCTGATGAAGCGCAAAAAGCATTTCCTGGTGCCGACACCGACATGCTAGGCGTATTTGTGCAAAACAATATGGCGTTACTTAAAGATACGCTAGACCTACAGGTGGCACTGCGCTGGGATAGCTATGATATGCAAGCGAAACAAAGTGACTTATATAATGTGGCGTTTAAAGACATTGATGAAACTGCGTTCTCGCCAAAAGTTGGTCTGGTGTATTCATTCACTGATAATTTACGTGTGTATGCGCAATATGCTGAAGGGTTTAAGATCCCACCTCATGATCAGGCATATCAAAGCCATGGCGTTGAACCGTTCTATCAAATACTGCCGAACGAAAACTTAGACCCTGAATATAGTAAAGGTGTTGAGTTGGGAATTCGAGGTGACTTTGATAATCACCAGTTTGTCCTCACCACGTTTAACACCCAGTTTGATGGTTTTATTGCGTCGAAATTAGTGCGAAGTGAAGCCACACGGATCCCTGGGGTGAATAAAGCTTTTTACCAGTATCACAACCTGTCAGATGTAGAAATAGAAGGAGCAGAGGCGACTTACACTCTATGGGTGAATGATCAGTTTGCGATTGATGGCGGCATTACCTACTTGCATGGTAAAGATAAGCAGAGCAATACTTACTTAGAGTCGATCAATCCATTAAACGGCTATGTTAAAGCAAGATACGAGTTAGGTGACCTGTCGCTTACAGCGGCTTTAAAAGCGACACAAAAAATGGATAAGGTGCCGGATGAGAGCAACGTGAAAACCAGCGGTTGGAGTACTGTTGATTTATTTGCACAATATAAACTTGGTAACTGGCAGCTTAATGGCGGGGTATTCAACTTATTGGATAAGCAGTACTTACAATATAACAATGTGGCTGGACAAAGCGTAGAGGCCAATTTAAGCCAGTTTACGCAGCCTGGTCGCCACTTCGCGTTAAACATTAAATACACTCTGTAGTATCATAGTGAAGCGCTTTTAAAGAAGCGCTTCACGCATAAATGCTCGGCGCAGGCGTTTTGTACACGATATATGAACGAATCATCGTTAATATGCGCCGAATTCAAGTGACAAGACGAGAAAACTCAATTCTTACTTGCATTGTTGAAAAAAACTCGTACAATTCCCCAGCTTCCCAATAGTGGGAAGTAAATCTTATTAATGAAAACAGTCAATCTATTCAGAGGACGGTATGGTAACTATTCGTTTGCAACGTGGTGGCGCTAAAAAGCGTCCTTTCTATCAAATTGTGGTTGCGGATAGCCGTTTCTCGCGTGACGGTCGTTTCATCGAGAAAGTAGGTTTCTTTAACCCAATCGCTCAGGGTCAAGAAGAGAAAATCCGTTTAGATCTAGCTCGTGTTGAACACTGGGTAGGTCAAGGCGCATCTCTAACAGATCGCGTAGCTAAGTTAGTTAAAGACGCTCGTAAAGCGGCTTAATAGGCGTAAGTGTAACCATGAGTCAAGAAAACACCTCGATTATTGTAGTAGGTAAGCTTGGTGCCCCTTATGGTATTAAGGGCTGGCTTAAGGTGCATTCATTTACTGATGATCCCCAAGGGATCTTCGATTTCAGCCCATGGTTGATAGGGCAACAAGGTAAATGGCAAACCCTTGAAGTAAGCGACTGGCGTCGCCACAACAAGGGCTTTATCGCCAAGTTCGCGCAAGTAAACGACAGAGATCAAGCAATGGCTTTTACCAATGCGGAAATTTCTGTAGATTCTGCGCAACTGCCAGAGCTTCCTGAAGGGGAGTTCTATTGGCGAGATCTCATCGGCATGTCTGTTGTAACCGACAAAGGTTATGACTTGGGACAAGTTGATGACTTGATGGAGACTGGGTCAAATGATGTTTTGGTTGTGAAAGCAAACAAAAAAGATGCATTTGGCCAATCTGAGCGTTTGATTCCTTTTTTAACTGATTCAGTTATTAAAGAAGTAAAACACGAAGACAAACAAATTATTGTTGATTGGGATCCAAGCTTTTAATGAGCCAGCAAAAACCATTGTGGGTTGGAGTGATTTCACTCTTTCCCGAGATGTTTGATGCAATAACCCAACAAGGCGTTACAGGCCGCGCGGTTAAAAACGGTTTAATCGATTTTAACTGTTGGAATCCACGAGACTATGCCACTGATAAGCATAGAACTGTGGATGACAGACCTTACGGTGGTGGTCCTGGCATGTTGATGATGGTTGAACCATTACAGCAGGCAATACTTGCAGCCAAAGCGGCGGCAGGTGAAGACGCTAAAGTAATTTATATGTCCCCTCAAGGGCGAAAACTAGATCAACAAGGCGCGGCCGAATTGGCCAAGTCAGAAAAATTGATTTTAGTAGCTGGTCGCTACGAAGGTATAGACGAGCGGATCATCGAGTCTCATGTAGATGAAGAATGGTCCATCGGTGATTTTATCCTCAGTGGTGGTGAACTACCAGCCATGACATTAATTGATGCAGTAGCGCGATTAGTGCCAGGGGTGTTAGGTCATAATCAATCTGCGGAGCAAGACTCATTTTCGGATGGCTTGTTAGATTGCCCTCACTATACTCGGCCAGAAACATTGGATGGCAAACAGGTACCTGCTGTATTACTCAGTGGAAACCACCAAGAGATAGCCAAATGGCGCACAAAGCAGTCGTTAGGCAGAACTTGGTTACGACGTCCAGACTTGTTGCGTAACCTAGCTCTGACTGAGGAGCAAGCGACACTACTCGCTGAATTTCAGCACGAGTACCAAAAAGCTTGTGGCTAGAAGACAGTTACACCTAGGAATGTGAGAAATAAAATGGCAAAAGTAAACCAAAATATTATTAAAGAGCTTGAAGCTGAACAGCTTAAGCAAGACGTACCTGCATTCGGCGCTGGTGACACAGTTGTTGTTCAGGTTCGTGTAAAAGAAGGTGAAAAAGAGCGTCTACAGGCCTTTGAAGGTGTTGTAATCGCTAAGCGTAACCGTGGTCTACACTCAGCTTTCACAGTTCGTAAAATCTCGAGCGGTGAAGGTGTTGAGCGTGTATTCCAAACGCACAGCCCTCTAATTAGCAGCATTGAAGTTAAGCGTCGCGGTGCAGTTCGTCGTGCTAAGCTTTACTACTTGCGCGAGCGTTCAGGTAAATCAGCACGTATTAAAGAGAAACTTAACTAATACGCGCTTTTACCACGCTAAAAAAACAGGCCACTCATTGAGTGGCCTGTTTTGGTTTGGCGTCCTACACTTTTTGACTAACATATATATTTCTTTCACTTTTCTCCACAGTAGGAACTTGATAGACTGGCTGTATTAAATTATTTACTGATGTAAACCTGAATTTACAGTAATGGCGAGCCTGATGGATTTAAATGAATTGAGAAGTGGTATCGATCAATGCGATGCAGAATTAGTTAACCTACTTGCCAAACGCAGTGCGCTGACCGAACAAATCGGAATTATCAAGCAGCAGACGGGCGCGCCTTTACATGCACCCGATAGAGAAGCTGCACTCATAGCCTCAAGACGCGAGCAAGCGCAAAATCTTAATGTAAACCCCGACTTGGTAGAAGACATCTTGCGCCGTATGATGCGAGAAGCGTACGAAAACCAGCAAGGTAAATTGGCTTGTGCCGCACCTGAATTATCCCCAGTTGTGATTGTGGGTGGTAAAGGTGCAATGGGTCAGCTTTTTGCTAAACAGTTTTTACGTTCTGGCTATGAAGTCAGGATCATAGATCGAGAAGATGCGGACCGCGCAGAGCAGTTATTACAAGATGCTAAATTAGTGCTCATTAGTGTGCCGATCAATGCCCTCGAACAGGTCGTGAACGATTTACCGCCACTGCCAGAGGACTGCGTTCTGGCTGATATTACCTCTGTTAAACAGCGTCCACTCAAAGTGCTTCTAGCAAAGCACTGTGGTCCAGTCGTTGGTTTGCACCCCATGTTTGGCCCAGACATATCCCACTGGGTGAAGCAAACCGTGGTTGTGTGTGCTGGAAGAAATCATGAAGCCTGTGAGGGATTGCTCAAGCAGTTGGTCATTTGGGGGAGTCAATTGGTAGAGATCGATGCCAAAAAACATGACCAAGCAATGCAAATTATTCAGGTTATGCGCCATTTAACCACGTTTGTTTATGGGCAGTTTTTGTCAAAGCAGTGCCATACGTTGGATGAATTGCGCAGCTGTTCGTCACCCATTTATCAACTTGAGCTTATGATGGTTGGTAGGTTATTCGCACAGTCACCCGAGTTATATTCAGACATTATGCTCGCGCAGTTTGATGATGTGGAAGGGTTGTTAGCGAGTTATCAGGAAACCTTTGCGGCAACCATCGAAAAACTGCAGAACGCAGATAAAGATGGTTTGATTGAGGCGTTTTCACAAGCTAAGCACTACTTCTCCGATAGCGCTAAACATTTCTTATCGCAAAGTCGTGGCTTATTAAATAAAGCCAATGACGCCAAGGTGTTGGATTAAGCGACTAAGATGGGCAAGTTAAGGTCATACCTCAACTTGCCTGTTCAATATTATAGTACCTCAACCGCCTTCATCGACTCACTTTGATAGCAACCAAGTACACGCACATACTGAGTGTGATCTTTTAGCGCTTCAAGTGCTTTTTGGACTTCAGCAGAGGCTAGGTTGGCAATTAGGTCAACATAAAATACTTCTTCCCATGGATTGCCAGGCACTGGGCGAGATTCCAATTTCACCATATTGATGTTGTGCTGTTTAAACACCATTAATGCATCTGCCAAAGAGCCCACCTGTTGTTTGGTGGCCATGATCAAGCTAGTTTTGGTGGGGATCTGTGTTGAGACTTGAAGTGCTTTACGCGCAACAATGATGAAACGGCTGTGGTTCTCAGCCTGATTCGCAAGACCCGTTTTTACGACTTCTAAACCTAGCTCTTTACCAGCCTGTGCAGAGCCAATGGCTGCGCTTGCTGGCGTGTTCAATGCTTGCTGTAACGCACTCGAAGTCGAATCACAGGTTTCGTGTAACACGTTATCCAGTCCCTGAATGAACTTACTACATTGTGCAAATGGTTGATGGTGTGCATAGATTTTTTTGATATCCATGAGCTGTGTATCAGGTTGTGCGAGTAAGCAATGATCAACGGTGTGGGTGACTTCACCAATAATTGACACTTGCGCATGCTGCAGTAAGTCAAATACCTCGTTGATACTGCCAGAACTGGTATTTTCAATGGGGAGTACACCATAGTCAGCTTGGCCTTTTTCAACTTGCTCGGTGATTTGCTCAAAACTTTGACAGCCCATTTCAATCACTTGACCAGGTCGGCGACTGAAGTATTTGTGACAAGCAAGTTGACTGTAAGAGCCCGGCCCCCCTAAATATGCAACGCGGTGTGTATCACCAACGGCCTCTGGGTTAAGGCTTTTTTGTAACAGTGCCTGTTGGTTTAACACTGAATCTTCCAATATAGTTTGAAAGACGTTATTGACGTAAAAAGCATCTAGGCCAAGTGATTTGCCATAACGGATCAGTTTTTCTAGCAGCGCTTGTTCACGCTCTTCATCACGAATAGGTTTGTTATTGGCAATTTTATATTCCAATACGCTGTGGCTAATTCGACGGCGCTTTGCTAACAGCACCATTAAATCAGAGTCAATTTCACTAATGTCTTTTCTCAAAGCATCTAAAGCGGTTTCAGTCATAGGTCCTCATTCCCATTGGCAAAAAAAAAGCCTCCCAGTTGGGAGGCTTATCTATTTGGTGTTACGCGCAAACAGTTAAGCCTCCTCATCTAAAGAAGCTAAAAAAGAAAAAACCATAAATGCGAGTAACAGATAAATTCATAATGATGTAAGTTTGTAGTATTACTTGACTACATTAGTAGCATACTTTATTTCTTAAATTCAAGCATAACTTTGCGCGGAATAGTTTAATGGGCGTGTTTTACGGTTTAGGCAACAATGTGAGCTTGGCGTATAGGTTAAGTTTCTGTTATATTCGCCATCCTAAGTATACAAAAATAATAAACTAATATAAGGGCTTAGTTTTGGTCAACCGCCGACCCCCTTCACGATTTGGAATTCACTCTCTGAGTGTTAAGTTGTCCGTTCTTATCTCGGCGGTTTGCGTGATCGCAGGTATATTTGCAGCAGCCCTTATGTTGAAATCTGAAGAAAGACAACTACTCAATAGCGAGTATGAAGCATTAAAACAAACCAGTGAACAAGCCGTTAAGCAGTTTGATCAGTATGTTGAGCATAAAACTAAACTGGCCGAACAAGCGAATGTCATTGTTGTACGCGAGTTGTTTGGCAGTGGGTACAATACCCAAGCGCAGAGAAGTTCTGAAATCACTTTCGACCATGGTGCTTATTCGAGTATTGCTAATAATGGACTATCGGCAGCCTACATGGCAACCGATGAACTGAGTGCCGTTCATAAACAACTATTCGCAAACTCAGAATCACTGTGGAATGTACTTGCGCCAGTTACGTTACAAGACTTCTTTAACTTTTATGTGGTGACCTCTGATAATTTTATCCGCGTCGCACCACCCAATGCCTTGATCAATAGCCAATCTAACAATGCAATGTTTGCCGCGCATGCATTGCCATTACTTAGGGAAGAGCTAAACCCAACCAGAGAGGCTCTATGGTCTCCTGTGCATTTTGATGGTATCTGGAATAAATGGGTGATAAGCGTTTATGTGCCCATGTATTTTGATAACGAATATGTCGGTTTTACTGGCACTGATGTTGAAATTGCAAAAATGATCGCTCAGTTACCGATTTCCAATGATGAACAAGGGATCATCATATTTGATGCGCAGGGCAGAGTGATCTCAGCGCCTAATTTAAATATTGATAATTTACGAACACACCAAGAAAAACCTCATCTCGATATTTTAAGCGACTTAGAAGGGGTGATCACGCCGGTTTTGAGTGCGAAATTAAACCAATATCAAGGCGAATTTGTGCGCGGTGGCCACCATCATATTATCAATATTACAGCACTTAAAAAATTAGGTTGGTACATAGGCACATACAAAAAAAGGGATACGAGCCTGTCATCACTTAAGGCCCTAAAACTGAAATTTTTTGGCTTATTTATTTTGTATGCCGCATTTGTCGCTTTACTGCTTCATCAAGTTTTATATCAATTAGTATTGTCTCGGATTAATGCCTTAGTCGGGGCGGTTAGCGGCTTTGGGAAAGGGCAATGGAAGACACCTCTGTTACCCAGTAGCAATGATGAAATTGGTTTACTTAATGAAGCTTTCAATAAGATGAGCCGTGAAATTAAAACGCTTGTTGAAGGCCTTAAACAGCGCATTGTGGAAAAAGAAAAGGCAGAAAAACAAGCAAACCGTCTTTCGAAGGCTGTATCTTTTTCAGGCACCGCTGTTGCTATTACAAATGGTGATTTTGAAATTGACTATGTAAACCCCAAGATGGTTGAAATGACGCAGTTTGATGCGCAGCATTTTATCGGTGCGCCACTACTTAGCATTATTTCCAGCGATATGGCCATCTTGATTGATGACATTGATATTGATTTGAGAAGCCGCAATTATTGGCGTGGAGATACGCTACTGGCAGGCCAAGGGCCTGATCCTATTTGGGTGAGTTTGAGTATTTCACCTATTAGAGAGCAAGACGGACGCATATCAAGTTACGTTGCCTCCGCGCAGGATATTTCATTTGTGAAAGAAAGCCAGAAGAAAATGGAAGAGCTGGCCTACTTTGATACCTTGACGGGCTTAGCCAATCGCACGTTTTTTAGAATGCAACTGCGTAAATCCATGGCTCTTGCAGGGCGAGGCCATTATGCTTTTGCTTTGTTCTATTTTGACTTAGATGAGTTTAAACGCATTAACGATACCTTGGGGCACGATGCCGGAGATAATTTACTGACAGAGGTTGCAGAGAGATTAAAAAATAGATTAAGAGCGGAAGATACCATAGCACGATTAGGTGGTGATGAATTTGCGGTGCTATTGAGCGGTATTGATAGCAAAGATAATGCCATGGAAGTTGCGCACATGATCCAAAAAACCATCAACAAACCGATCATGCTCGGCAACAATGAAGTCATAGTCAGTGCGAGTATCGGGATTACGATGGCACCTTTTGACAGCCAAGAGGAAGAACAATTACTCAAACACGCCGATCTGGCGATGTACGAAGCGAAGGCCAAGGGACGCAATACTTTCCATTTTTACTCACAGGAACTGAACGAAGCCGCAAACGAGCGACTCTATATTGAAAATGAACTGCGATTAGCGATAAAAGAGCAGCAGTTTAAACTTCATTACCAGCCCCAAGTTGATATTCGAACAATGGAAGTGATAGGTTACGAAGCGCTCATCCGTTGGTATCACCCAGAGAAAGGCTTTATTCCACCGGATAAGTTTATTCATATTGCAGAAACCACTGGATTGATCGTTGAGTTGGGCGAGTGGGTGATTGAAGAAGCTTGCCGTTTTTCAATGCAGATGCAGCAGCAAGGTGAAGCTGCCAATGTCTCCATTAATCTCTCAGCACGTCAATTTAAAGACGACAGCTTAATATCTACGTTATCGGAAGTCCTCAATAGAACCCAGATGCCACCAGAGTTACTGCATTTAGAGCTCACCGAAAGCATGCTCATGGGTAATGTAGAAGCTGCTATTGCGCAATTACATCAAATCAAAGCCTTAGGTATTGCTCTATCAATTGACGACTTTGGAACCGGTTATTCATCCTTAAGTTACTTGAAACGTTTTCCAGTTGATATGCTCAAAGTGGATCGTTCTTTTGTTCAGGATATTCCTGATGATTCGAATGATATGGAGATCACCGCTGCGATTATTGCTATGGCACAAAAGTTAAAGCTGCAAGTAATAGCTGAAGGGGTGGAAACACAAGAGCAAATCGATTTTCTACAACGAAATAACTGTTTTATCGTACAGGGGTATTTTTTCAGCCCACCAATCAGCGATGCACAGGTGCCCGAATTTATTGCGCAATTGAAACAAAATAGCGCACTTTGATGTGACCCATGTAGAGTAACTAAATCCTTTTTGTGTTTGAGTACCAGAGCTTGCGCATGTTGTCGTACTTAGCGCTATCGGATGCATTTTTACTATCCATTCCCAGCGCCTTTACTTGATGATGCTTTTATTCATGCGGCCAATCGCATAAAATGCTCGGCTATTGTGAATAATGGTAAGTAGTAACTATGCGCGTAGCTTTGGGCATTGAGTATAACGGTGCAAATTATAGCGGCTGGCAAAGGCAGTCTCACGTCAATAGCATCCAACAAGAATTGGAAACAGTGCTGTCTCGGATCTGTAATCATCCGGTAGAAATTGTATGTGCTGGCAGAACGGATGCGGGTGTACATGCAACAGGTCAAGTTGTGCACTTTGATACACATGCTGAGCGTGATATGAGCGCATTTACATTGGGTATGAACTCGCAATTGCCCGATGATATTGCCGTACGATACGCCCAGCCGGTTGATGATGAGTTTCATGCGCGATTTAGTGCGACGGCAAGGCGCTATCGTTATGTCATTTATAATCACCCTTATCGACCCGCTATTTTGCGCAGTGGCGTGACCCATTATCACCATCCATTAGATGAAACCTTAATGCAGGCTGCTTGCCCTGTGATGATAGGCGAGCAAGACTTTACCTCGTTCCGCGCGGTTCACTGCCAATCTAATACGCCGTTTCGTAATATTCATCACTTAAGTGTTGAAAGAGTTGGCAACTACATAGTGATTGATATTAAAGCCAATGCGTTTTTACATCATATGGTTCGCAATATTACGGGTTGTTTACTTGATATCGGCACGGGGAAAGAATCGCCGGAATGGATGGCGCATTTATTGAAAATTAAAGATAGAACCCAAGCAAGCGCAACCGCTAAGCCAAACGGTTTGTATTTGGTTGATGTTGATTATCCAGACAAATGGCAGATACCTTCAACTCCGTTGGGGCCGTTGTTTTTACCTGAATAATCACGCTAATCCATGCTTTAAGTGCGCGAAATTATTAGACTACTAAGACCAGTTTTTTATATCGTTGATGACTAAATCATGTTTTAATTAATCAAATTGTCTGTATAGATCAGACTAAACAAAACAGAATTAGCGATTAAGAGAGTTACCAATGAGTTGGTTAGAAAAAATCTTACCTAAAACCACGAAATCTTCAGGAAAGAAAGAGATCCCTGAAGGTGTTTGGGCTAAATGTACAGATTGTGATTCTATTTTATATAAAGCAGAATTAGAAAAGTCACTAAACGTATGCCCTAAGTGTGATCACCACATGCGTTTAAGTGCGAGAAAGCGCCTTGAATTGTTCTTAGATGAAGCGGACCGCCAAGAATTAGGTGCGCATCATGAACCTCAAGATGTATTGAAGTTTAAAGACTCGAAAAAGTACACAGACCGTATCACTGCAGCGCAAAAAGTCAGCGGTGAAAAAGACGCGTTAGTTGCAATGAAAGGTCGCCTTAAAGGTATGCCTGTTGCGGCAGTTTCGTTTGAATTTGCATTCATGGGCGGTTCAATGGCATCTGTTGTAGGTGCGCGCTTTGTTGAGGCGGTGAACGAGTGTTTAGAGCACGATATGCCACTTGTTTGTTTCTCAGCGTCAGGTGGTGCTCGTATGCAAGAAGCACTTATGTCACTTATGCAGATGGCTAAGACAAGTGCGGCTTTAGCAAAGATGTCAGAGCGTGGCTTACCGTTTATTTCAGTACTTACTGACCCAACAATGGGTGGTGTTTCTGCCTCATTGGCAATGTTGGGTGACATTAACGTTGCTGAGCCTAAAGCGCTAATAGGTTTTGCTGGCCCTCGCGTTATTGAGCAAACCGTGCGTGAAACATTACCAGAAGGTTTTCAGCGCAGTGAGTTCCTATTAGAGCACGGTGCAATCGATATGATCGTCGATCGTCGTGAAATGCGCGATACCTTAGCGCGAATTTTGGCGAAGTTTATGAACTTGCCTTCTACTGAACAAGAGCATAGAGTAGCGTAAATTTTATAATTTAAGCGTTTTTGTTCATGACTGAAAAAACACTAAGCCAATCGTCGACTCTTGATGATTGGCTTTGTTACATTGAAGGGGTGCACCCTGCTAGCATTGAAATGGGATTAGAGCGTGTAAAACTGGTCGCGCAGCAAACCCAATTACTCGATACGTCTAGCAAAATAATTCTTATTGGCGGCACCAATGGCAAGGGCACCACTGCCCGTTGCTTAGAATCACTTCTGCTAGCACAAGGCTACAGTGTCGGTACCTACGCATCACCGCATTTAATTCATTACAACGAACGTGTTCGCATCAATGGTAAAACTGTTGATGATCAAGAGCACATTGATGCCTTTCACATGCTCGATCAGGGCCGTGGTGATACGCAAATCACATTTTTTGAATATGGCACCTTGGGTGCACTTGCTATCTTTAAACGTCATCAAGTCGACTTTGTTTTGCTTGAAGTGGGCCTGGGTGGGCGCTTTGATGCCACGAATATTGTCACACCTTATGCCAGTGTGATCACCACCATAGATTTAGATCATAAAGAGTATTTGGGAGATACGCGCGAACTCGTTGGTTACGATAAAGCGGGCATATTCAGGCCTAACACGCCTGCAATAGTGGGGGATTTAAACATACCTCACACTGTAACTGATTATGGCAAAGAAATTGCCGCAGATATGGTACTTGCCAATAGAGACTTTAGCCATAAGGTGACTAGATCTGGCTTTGTTTGGCAATATCAAGAACATAGTCTAGAGTTGGCTACGCCCGCGATCCCTGTGCAGAATGTTGCGACGGCTTTAACCACGCTGGCTAAGCTGGATCTTTTACCTGAGTATAGTGTGATTGAGAATTGCATAAAGGCACTGCAGGTTGAAGGGCGTTTCCAAAAGCTCAGCGATCGACCGCTGGTGTATACCGATGTGGCGCATAACCCCGAGTCTGCGCGTTACCTAAAACAAAAAATTGCTCAGTTAAAATCTCAAGGGTTTAAAATCCACGCATTAATCGCTATGCTTGCAGACAAAGATAAAGCGAGTGTGATCAATGCGCTATCTGATGAAGTGACACAATGGTCTTGTGCCTCTTTATCGGGTCCTCGTGCCGAGACCGCAGAGAATTTGCAGCCTTTGTTGTCTCAACATGCTCAACAGACAAGTAATGCATATGCAAGTGTAACAATTGCATTGGATGATATTTTGCAGTCGCAGCCAAATGACACCGCATTAGTTATATTTGGCTCCTTTTTAACCGTGGCTGAAGCCATTCAATATTGGCAAAAATAGAGAGTAGTAACGTGGATTCAGGATTTATTAACCGCTTAGTGGGCACCAGCATTGTCGTGGTGGCGGCCATTATATTTATTCCTAATATTCTTGATGGTGAAAAGGTTCACTACAAAGAAGGGTTTAAAGCAATTCCTGAGCGTCCTGAATTCACAACTGTTGACTTACAATCTGCCATAGACCAAAAAGTTGAGATGGCGCCAGAAGTCAAAGGGGAGCCAATAGAAGACATCGTGAGTGATGATCATCAATTCGTGGAGGCACAGACCAACGATGGTGCAACGGGCGATGTTGATGAAGCGTCTTCAAGCGTCTCCACAAATGTGGCATCCCAAGAAAAGCCTGTTGAGTTATCTGCAAAGAAAGATAACCCAACGGAACTCAAAAGATCGCCAAACTCTAATCTTGCCGAAATGGCTTATGTGATACAACTGGGCAGTTTTTCACATAAACCCAATGTTGATGCCTTGGTTGAAAAGCTGAAAAAAAGTGGTTTCGATGTGTTTACTCGACCAGTCAAAACACCCAACGGTACGCTCACAAAAGTGTTTGTAGGGCCTGATCTTAGCAAAGAAAAACTAGAGGCTAAGCTGCCCGAACTGAAGAAGTTAACCAAGCTTAATGGTCGCTTGACTCAGTTCAATATTGCAAATTGATCTGGTAATTGGCCCACAGCTCTTATAGAATGCGCCCCAAATTAACGACTTATTGGTTAATATGATCTGGGTTGATTACACAATTCTTGGTATTGTCGGACTTTCGACATTATTCGGGTTAATTCGCGGCTTTGTAAAAGAAGCGATGTCACTAGCCGTTTGGATTGGCGCATTCTTCATCTCCAGTTTGTTTTATCAATATCTAGCAACCTTCCTGACTCCCATTTCAGAACCCCTTTTAAGAAATGCAGCCGCAATAGCCATATTATTTTTTGCGACCTTACTGTTAGGTGGGTTTGTTAACTATATTTTAGGTGAGATTGTGCAGCGCACAGGCTTAACCGGTACCGATCGGATCTTTGGTCTAGTATTTGGTGCGTTACGAGGCGTGTTGGTCGTTAGCGCCTTATTGTTTTTTCTCGATGCGTTCACCAATGCACCAAGCACGCAATGGTGGCCAGCGTCTACTTTGATCCCTGAATTTGGTTTTGTTATCGAGTGGTTTTTCTCCTATTTGGAAAATAACTCTAGCTTTATAAATTCAGTAAACCGTTAATCGGCGAGGAAATTTTAATGTGTGGTATCGTTGGGATAGTCGGTAAGTCTCCTGTTAATCAGGCGATTTATGATGGCTTAACTGTTTTGCAGCACCGTGGCCAAGATGCGGCTGGTATTATTACCATTGACAACAATACGTTTAGTTTGCGCAAAGCAAACGGCTTAGTAAAAGACGTGTTCCATACGCGTCATATGAAGCGACTCCAAGGCAGTATCGGTATTGGCCATGTGCGTTACCCAACTGCAGGCTCTTCAAGCTCAGCTGAAGCGCAGCCTTTTTATGTTAACTCTCCGTTTGGTATCGCGCTTGCGCACAACGGCAATTTGACCAACGCCGAAGCGTTAAAAGAAAGCTTATTTACTCAGGCTCGCCGCCACGTTAATACCACTTCTGACTCAGAGATCTTACTTAATATCTTGGCCTATGAGCTTGGTAAGTCAGAAAAGATGAAGCTTGAGCCTGAAGATATGTTTGCCGCTATCGAGCAAGTTAATCAGCAAGTGACGGGTGGCTACGCAAGTATTGCAATGATCATCGGTCACGGTATTTTGGCATTTAGAGATCCAAATGGTATTCGCCCATTGGTATTTGGAAAGCGTGAATCTGAACAAGGCACGGAGTACATGTTTGCCTCGGAAAGCGTTGCGCTTAAGATTGATGGCTATGAGTTTGTGCGTGATGTTGCACCAGGCGAAGCGATTTACGTCACTGAAAACGGTGAGTTCTACTCGCAATTATGTGCGGCTAAAACAGCACATGCACCGTGTATTTTTGAATTTGTATATTTTGCTCGCCCTGATTCTGTGATTGACAATATGTCGGTTTACGCAACACGCGTAAATATGGGCACCAAGTTGGGCGAAAAAATCGCAAGAGAGTGGGCTGACAAAGAAATCGATGTGGTTATTCCTATCCCTGAAACTTCGTGCGATATCGCGCTCGAAATCGCTTCAGTGCTTGACTTACCTTACCGCCAAGGCTTTGTGAAAAACCGTTATATTGGTCGTACTTTCATTATGCCTGGTCAAGAGCAGCGTAAAAAGTCAGTGCGCCGCAAGCTAAATGCGATTGATAGTGAATTCAAAGGCAAAAATGTACTACTTGTAGATGACTCAATTGTACGCGGTACTACTTCTGCGCAAATCGTTGAAATGGCACGTGAAGCGGGCGCTAAGAATGTATATTTTGCATCAGCAGCACCAGAAGTACGTTTTCCGAACGTATATGGCATTGATATGCCTTCAGCAGCAGAATTAATTGCGCATGGCCGTGAAGTGGAAGACATTAACGATAGCATTGGCTCTGATGGTTTGATTTATCAATCGTTACCTGATTTGATTGCCGCAGTTCGTGAAGAAAACCCAGAGATCACACGTTTTGAAACATCGGTGTTTGATGGTTTGTATATCACAGGTGATGTTGATCAAAACTATTTGAATCGCGTTGATGCACTGCGTAATGACTCGGCTAAATCGACACGTGAAAAAGCGATGTCAGCGAGCTTAGAGCTACACAATCAAGAAACGGGTGATGGTGAGTAACCTTTTACCTTAAATATAAAAAGGAGCGAGGTTCGCTCCTTTTTAGTTTTTAGACGTTTAAAAAATGAAACTAACTAAAAGTCGGGCTAATTATGCCATTGGTCCATAAAATCGCAGTTGCGGCAAGTATGATGACTAATAAGATGAGTCCACACGTGACTACTGAGCTTGCATAAATAAAGCCGCGTTCTTCTGGTATATGCATGAGAATAGGCACGCCAGTGTAAAGCAAGTAAACCGAGTAAGCTAAAGCGACTAACCCAACACTGACCACAAACCATAGCTCAGGGTAAAAAGCGGAAAACGCCGACATAAACATGGGGGTTGCGGTATATGCCGAAAGCTCCAGCGTCTGCGTAAAAGTCGGTTTCGCACCAAATGTGACTGCCATCCAGTGAGATAAATAGGATAATGCAAAAATGCCTATGATCAATGCCGTGTACATAGCTACGCCGATAAGCAGGGCGCTCTCATGGGTTAAGTAAACTGCATCACCCGCACCAATTTTCCACCCTAAATAAACCGAAGAGTAGTAACCCATAATGCATGGGATCAAGGCGATAAGCGCAATGTGTGAAAGGCTATACTTGATGCTTTCATGGCGGTTATCGATAGTTTGCCACTCTTCGAGTGGGTGAGCATATAAGCCCCATAGATGATTTAAAATCATAAGTAACCCCTCATAATAATTGTTGTGTTATTTTTATACAGCGTCAATTTAGTTATGAGAGACGGTCCGATTTTTGTCAAGAATAGGTTAAACTTTCGTCTAATTGAAAATTTCAGAAACAACTAAATTACGGGGTAGGAGCGTTATAGTTAGCGGTTCATGGTGTTCTATGTTCAGTGTTGTTGGAACAGCAAGTTAAAAAAGCGTGAAAACGCGATGCATCTGTTAATTAGTTTGTAAAACGGAATAAATAGCTTTTTTACTTACTTTGAATAGTTAGGTATCGATCTGGCACTTAAATTCGCGTGTGCTGGGCCCGTGTAGTATGCATAGACCCAGCAAAAGAGGGCCGTTAAATTTCAATATACCCTTGAAGGTAGCGAACGGCGTGACCAGATATCAAAACACGGTTATCTTTAACTTCACAGTAAAGTAAGCCGCCACGGTGCGAAGCCTGAAACGCAACTAATTTATCTTTTCTCAGAATTTCAGACCAATAGGGTGCCAACCCCGTATGAATAGAACCCGTAACAGGGTCTTCATCTCCGCCATTGGCAGGCCAAAAGTAGCGAGACACAAAGTCATATTGTTGCTCTTCGCCGACTAAAGCGGTTACCACAACATCTAGAGGCCCAAGCTGCGTTAGGTAATTTTTGTCTTGCTGAACAGCGAGCACGTCTTCATGAGATTTGTAAATGGCAAAATACGCTTGGTTATTTTTGAGTACTTTGTCGGGCGTAATGGATAGCCCTTTGAGCAGTGGCTCAGGTATATGTTCGACTAGCTCTGGTTTACGATTTGGGAAATCCATGGTGATTTTACCATCATCCGATTTGACGATAGTCATGGCGCCAACCGCTTGGGCATAGAGCTTGAGTTCTGTTTGTTGGGGGAATCGTTCAAATAAAACGAATGAAGCGGCAAGTGTTGCATGACCACAAAAGTCGATTTCGGTCAGTGGCGAAAACCAGCGAATTGCATGTCCGTCACCAGTGCTCACTAAAAATGCGGTTTCTGACAAGTTGTTTTCTGTCGCGATAGATTGCATTAAATCATCAGTAAGCCACTGCTGTGTGATGACAACAGCCGCAGAGTTACCTTTGAAGCGCGTTGTTGTAAACGCATCGACGATATCGATTTGTAATTTCATTTGTACCCTTTATCTACTTTTTGTATCACTCAAGTTCAGCTAAATTGGAGCATTTTTATACTGATATTGCAAAGAACTAGCATAGAGGAAAAGGCATGAGCTATGCGGTTGGAATTTAAATGGGTACAAATGCAACTCCAATTGTGAGTGTGATACAATGCCCCAATATGAGTACCCGTATTTTGCTGGTTAGCGTAACAATACACATTAAGAGATTTAAAAGTTGGACGAACTATTAGCCCCGATTCACCGTTTTTTGCAATGTGAAACGCCCGATGCGTGGATCAACGAAGCAATCAAAAAAGAAAACTTGGAAGTCGTTTTGTTAGATCACCTCGTGTGCGAATTAAAAGCGGCGCAAAGTGCCATGTACTTAATTCGTAAATATGCGGTAGATAAAGAAAGCGGTGATGCGCTGCTGAGCTGGTTACAACCTTTTGAAGCTTATACCTACAGAAAAGAAGGTGACTGGCGAGAGTTGGTTAAACATAACCGACTAACCAAAGCTATGTTACCAAAGTCAGGCACGCCTTACGGGCAAGATTTAATCGATAAAATGGTGCTTTTGATAAAAGAGGAGTTACATCACTTTTATCAAGTATTAGAGCTCATGGATGAGTACGGTATTGAATATCGCAACATCACTTCGAGTCGTTATGCTAAAGGTATGCTCACCCATGTTACCAATCATGAGCCATATACATTGACGGATAAACTGATTTGCGGTGCGTATATTGAAGCGCGCTCATGCGAACGATTCGCGAAGTTAGCGCCGCATGTGGATAAACGCTTAGGGGATTTTTATGTGTCTTTACTGCGCTCTGAAGCACGTCATTATCAAGATTATTTGACCTTAGCGGAAGAAATTGCCGGACAAGATATTAGTGAGCGTATAGCGCATTTTGGCAAAGTAGAAGCCGAGCTGATTTCTTCACCAGATGAAGATTTTAAATTTCACAGTGGCGTGCCCAAAGCCAACTAAAGACAAGTATCAAGGCTGTGTAGGCAATATCAATTTACTAGACAGCGCAATCTTTAATGAGCGTTGGCTCACCGAGTTCATTTACCACTAAATATGAACCCTTATTGTACCAGTCACCCAGTACGGTACGGGTGAGAGCTTGTTCATCTTGTTGGTAAGTATGCACATCAGGACGGTGGGTATGACCGTGGATCATATTGCTTACTTGGTATTTTGCGAACATATCAAGGACTGCACTGGGCGTTACATCTAAAATTTCGGCAGCTTGATTCATTTGCTTGGCTTTACTCTTTGCACGACCATTTTTGGCAATGTTACGGCGCACACTTAACGGCAAGGACAAAATTAATTTAGGCCACCACCAACCACGGCTTTTTTTACGAAATTTCTGATAGGCAATATCGTCAATACACATTTCATCGCCGTGTAGTAACACAGTCGGGGTACCGTATAAATTGATAACATGTTGTTCTGGTAACAGAGTCATATTCGCTTGTTTGGCATAGCGCTTACCGAGTAAGAAGTCACGATTGCCATGTAAAAAGTATATGTCGATACCGTTTTTTGACACAGCGCTGAGTTTGTCTGCAATTTGGTTGGCCAGTGCACTTTGTTCATCGTCACCTATCCATACCTCGAAAAAGTCACCCAAAATGTATAAAGCGTCAACATCAGCGGTCATGTGCTGTTCAAGAAAGTTGAAAAATGCGTGTGTGATAGTGGGGTGGTCGTCACTTAAGTGTAGATCGGAGATAAAATAAGTTTTGCGCATGTAAGTCAATTTGTAGAAAAAAGCGGGCAAAGCCCGCTTGAAGTAAATGATTAAGCTACGGTCACTTTTTCGATGATCACATCTTCAAGTGGCACGTCTTGGTGAAAGCCTGATGAACCAGTAGCAACAGATTTAATTTTGTTGACTACGTCCATGCCTTCAACCACTTCTGCGAATACACAGTAACCCCAGCCTTGCGATGTTTCGCTGCTGAAGTTTAAAAAGTCGTTGTCGTTCACGTTAATGAAAAACTGTGCCGTTGCTGAATGTGGATCTGGTGTACGTGCCATGGCAAGCGTACCAGTTTTATTACTCAGACCGTTGTTTGCTTCGTTTTGGATAGGCGCTTGTACAGACTTTTGCTCCATACCTGATGCAAAACCACCGCCTTGGATCATGAAGCCATCAATAACACGGTGGAAAATAGTGCCGTCATAAAAGCCAGACTTTGCGTAGTTTAAAAAGTTTTCAACTGTTTTTGGGGCGTCTTCAGCGAAAAGTTTAATGCTGATTTCACCAAAATTAGTGTGTAGAACAACCATCTCGGTTTCCTAATCTCTAGACCATAAAAGAGGTATTCTATAGCACAAGCAGGTGAGCTGACAATTTTACTGGCGCATTTAATGTAAATTGGACCCATTTGGGTATAGAGCGGGGGCTGGGCAAGTGATATGATGCCAACTCATGTCAAATTTGTTTAGGAATAACGCTACATGTTACAGATATACAACACACTTACTCGCGAAAAAGCGCCGTTTAAACCTCTAGTCGAAGGCAAGGTCGACATGTATGTGTGTGGTATTACCATTTATGATTTCTGTCATGTGGGACACGCCCGCACTTATGTATCGTTTGACGTTATGAACCGTTACTTACGTCATCTTGGCTATGATGTCACTTACGTACGTAACATCACGGATGTTGACGATAAAATTATTAAGCGCGCAGCAGAAAACAACGAAGACATTAACGATTTAACCGTTCGAATGACCAAAGCCATGCATGAAGACTTTGAGTCACTGAACATTTTACCCGCCGATATTGAGCCGACGGTAACGGGCCATATGGGCGAGATCATCACTATGATCGAAACCTTAATTAAAAAAGGGCACGCTTATGTTGCTAAAAGTGGCGATGTGTTGTTTGACGTATCGACCTTTGAGCAATACGGCAAGTTGTCGCAACAAGATTTAGATATGTTGCAAGCAGGCGCTCGCATTGAGGTAGCCACCGATAAAGACGACCCATTGGACTTTGTACTTTGGAAAAAAGCCAAAGCGGGTGAGCCGTCGTGGACTTCTCCTTGGGGCGAAGGCCGACCTGGTTGGCATATCGAATGTAGCGCGATGAGCTCTAAGCATTTAGGTGAGTTTTTTGATATTCACGGTGGCGGTTCAGATTTGCAATTCCCGCACCATGAAAACGAAATCGCGCAGTCTTGCTGCGCAAACAATGGTAAATACGTAAATACTTGGATCCATACTGGTATGGTTCAGGTCAACAAAGAGAAGATGTCTAAGTCGTTAGGTAACTTCTTTACGGTACGCGAAGTATTGAAACAGTATGACCGTGAAACGGTGCGTTACTTTTTGATCAATGGCCACTACCGTAGTCAGCTTAATTATTCTCAAGAAAACTTAGATCAAGCGCGTTCATCACTAGAGCGTATTTATACTGCACTTCGTGATGTTCAGCCTGTGGCTGTGTCTTTGGAAAATAACGAATATGTTAAGCGTTTTGAAGCGGCAATGAATGATGACTTCAATACGCCTGAAGCGCTGCCGGTTATTTTTGAGCTTGCTAAAGAAGTGAACTTACTTAAAGGTAAAGACGACAAAGCAGCGGCTGAACACGCCTATGTGCTGGTTAAACTTGCTAGCGTGCTAGGTATTGCGCAACAGCAGCCAGAGCAATTTTTGCAAGGCGATCAGAATAACGATGAAGTGGCTAAAATAGAGGCTTTGATCGTGCAACGTAACGAAGCACGGGCTAACAAAGACTGGGCCGCCGCAGATGCCGCACGTGATGCGTTGACTGCTATGGGTGTGGTGTTAGAAGATAGCGCTGGAAAGACAACTTGGCGAAAAGCTTAAATATTTGCTAATTGGTTTTGCAAACGCCACACTCAATGAGTGTGGCGTTTTTGTTTTTGAGGACAAAATTAATGGATATGAGTTGGCTCGATAAAGAGCTTATAAAAGTAGGTGACTTTTCTTTGTTAGTGGGAGAATTACTGTCGTTCTTTTTGGTGTTATTAGGCACGTTTGTTTTATCAAGAATATTGCGGGCGGCATTTCAGCGTCTTGCAACACGACAGGGGGTGATAGCCCATACATCTGCCTATGTAATTGGCCGTATTATTCATTACATAGTGCTGTTTATTGGCTTCATCATTGCGTTGACCGCACTTGGTATGAAAATGACGGAATTGGCGTTGATCGCCAGTGCCTTGGGTGTTGGTATAGGCCTTGGTTTGCAGGGCATGGTGAATAACTTTGTTTCTGGCTTAGTGCTCCTGCTTGAAAAAACTGTCAAGGTGGGGGATTTTGTTGAGTTGTCAAATGATGTGGTGGGCGAAGTGATCGCTATTTATATGCGTGCAACCTTAATAAGAACGAATGACAATGTGGATATTCTGATCCCCAATGCCGAGCTGGTATCGGGGCTGGTTACCAACTGGACGCTCACTGAGAGAGTCAGGCGCTTTCGCATTTCTTTTTCTGTTGCTTACGGCAGCGATAAAGCGATGGTAAAACAAGCCGTATTAGAAGCGGCCGATAATGTACCTTATACACTCAGCAGCAAAGGGCGAGAGCCCACGGTATGGATGACGGGTTTTGGTGATAGCAGTTTGAATTTTACACTCGGTGTATGGGTACAACCTGAGCAAGTAAAGAGACCAACGGCGCTCGTGTCTGACTATCTGTGGGCCATTGATGACGCGTTGAGAAAGTACCATATCGAGATCCCCTTTCCGCAACGGGATATTCATATTCGCACTCCCGCGAAGTAAGTTAATTATGTCGATTAACGGAATAATTAGTGGATTTTAAAGGTGCTGTCTTAAAATTGTCATAGGCTATGACTCACTCATGACCTCGCGAAAATGAAGCTTAATATGATAATAATCAGCCGACTAGATGTGAGCATGATTCCGCAGAGCACAATGGCGTTGCGACAGTGTTAAAATTTAATTTTGCATAAATTGAAATTAGAATTATAGTTAATATAGTGTAATGCAATGGAAAGTCTGAGACTGCGGTAAATTGATAAGTGTCGCCCGTGCACTTGTTAGTGTGCTGTGCCATTGGCCATTTGAGCTTTATTCCCAACTATTAGGCACCGTAAAGGTGCCTTTTTATTGGCTATTTGTTAGTGAAAGTGACCACTCGCTGTGGGAATGGAATTTCAATATCGGCTGCCTTAATGGCACTATAAACCAACCTGTTGATTGCTAACTTTGTTTCAATAATTTGAGTGGTGGGCACCCAATAGCGATAACTAATCACCACCGCACTGTCGGCGAACTGTTCGATACCCACTTGTGGCAGCGGGCTTTTAGCAACACATTCATGGTTAATAATGACATTCATTACTTCGTTGATTGCGGTGTCGCTACAGGTACTATAAGCAATACCAATTTCACCTTTTACCAAAGAGTATTCAAAAGAATTGTGTAAGATCTCACCAATAATATGTTTGTTCGGTATGGTGATCTCTACTTTTTCCTCGTTGACGAGAATGGTGTGTCCAAGCTCTATCATTTTAACTTGACCGCTGACACCTTTTACTTGAATGGTGTCACCTACAATGAATGGTCGGGTAGCAATAATAGCAAGTCCCGATCCATAGTTAGACAGCATACCTTGTAAGGCCAAGCCAGCGCCTAAAGAGGCGGCACCTATTGCTGCAACAAAGGGAGTTACGCTAATGCCCACTTTGCCAAGCGCAATGATCACAAACATGACAATCAAGAGGACTTTGACTAAGTTGCTGACAAAGTTGGTTAATGTGACGTCGATATTGTGGCGTAACATTAATGATTCGACCATTTTGGATAGCTTATTCGATACCCACAGTCCAAGTAACAAGATCAAAATTGCGCCGACAACTTGCATGCTGTAAGTCACCAAGTAGTCTCTGATTAAATTAAAATAGTGTTCAAATTGTTTGATTTCTTGTTCGATCACAAGTGTCTTCCTTAGCGAAAAGTGTCAAGCCAAGTATAAAGTATTGGCACCCACAGCGCAGTTGTAATTATGCTAATGGTCATTGCTGCTGATGCAAACGCGCCTGCACTTGGGTGGTGTTCCAGTGCGCTGGCGGTGCCAATAGCATGACAAGACACGCCGAGCGCAATTCCTTTGGCTTGCTCGGAGTGTACTTTGCAAGCATTTAAAAGCGTGATGCCAAACATACCGCCAAACACACCAACCAAAATGACCATAATAGCAGCGAGCGCATTTATACCACCCAAGCTATCACTGATCAAAATTGTAATAGGTGTTGTAACGGATAGAGCTGCCAGCGATGCACTGACCGATGCGTTGAGAGAAAACAGCCAGCTAAGTAAAAATGCAATAATGGTTGCACTACTGACGCCGATGAAACTGCACAAAGCAATGAGTAAACCGTAACGTTTGATAGTATGGAACTGCACGTATAAAGGATAGGCAAGAGCAACAACGGCGATTTCAAGCATAAAGTGAATAGGTTGTATGGCGATAGCAAAAGCTGAATAGTTGATGTTGAGTGTCGATAGTAATGTTGCGGTACTAACAATAGAAATCAAAAGAGGGTTAAAAATAGGCCATGACCACGTTTTATATAACTGACGACTCAACGCAAATATGCCGATCACAACTAGGCAGCCAAGTAACATGCTAGTCATGGAATTGCCCTTTGTTGGCTAAAAGTCCAACCAAAATTAAACCGATAGTTGGCACTATGGTGAGAACGGCCAAAAGGGCAGGCCAAAACTGAGTGAGTAATGAACCATATTGAATAACGCCTACACCCGCAGGGATAAAAAAAAGCGCCATATATTTTAAAATGGGCGTGCAGGCAGGGGCGAGCCAATGTGGTTTGATAATGTTTGCGTAAAGTAAAGCAAGCACCATGAACATCGCAAGCAATGGTGCAGGTAGGGACATGTTAAAAACCAAAACGATAAATTTGGCGCTTAGCAAACAAGCAAATAGAAGCCCCAATGACAGAGCAAACAGTACCGCGTTTTTAAGATGCATCAATATTTTCTTATATGTTATCCATGCCAGTACATTATTTCGATAGTGACCAATTAGCAATTGGACCAATTTACCATCTTGCTCTGGATTGATAGGTTTTTTGTTGTTCACTGGTCGCGTTATGCATCGCAACACGTGTGTTCTTATTTAATAACAGCTTTATTTGTGACCAAGTTTCTTTAGCGAGCGTTTTGCGCAAGTTAATACCATAAGCGGCTTGATTAACACGCTTTATTGCCGCCAATGCATCTGGTGAGCGCTGCAACAGCGTCGTCAGTAGTTGCTCACAGTCGGCCTCAGGGTCATCACTGATGTTGCTGACTAAGCCTATTTTTGCAGCATGTTCAGCCACGATGGGCTGCGCTGTGATACTTAAAATCATTGCTTGGTCATAGCCCATTAAACTGGGCAGTAATGGACCCGAACCCATATCTGGGCATAACCCCCAACGGCTTTCCATAATGGCTAGTTTCGCTTGTGAGTGGGCGATACGGTAATCTGCACCGAGGGCGATATGCATACCGCCGCCAAAACAATTTCCTTTGATTAGTGCAATAACGGGAATTGGAAGTTGTCGCCAAGCCAAGCACACTCGCTGTGCTAAATTGGCATTGCCAGGTAGCCATTTGAAAAGCAATCTCAGTATAGCGGAAGGCCTTTTCATAACTGACTTTACATCGAGACCTGAACAAAAATTATCGCCCGCACCTTGTAACACCACAGCGCGCAGTGTTTTATCTTTTTTAAGTGTTTTTATTGTTTTGTCTATCGCAAGGAACATCTCGAATGTCAGAGCGTTTTGTTTGTCTGGTCGATTTAAAGTCACCCAGGCGACATTGTTGCGATATTCGAGAGATAGCATTTTAGTTCCTTGTTATTTTTATAAAAACGTATCTTGTAGAGTATATGCTCCAAATTGAAATATTTCAGCCAAGATTTTTGTCTATTTGGCCGATCAGCATAGCCTTCAATTTCACGATTTTGTTATGATACGGCTAACACATAAATAGTGAGAACCACAATCATGTCCGCTCGTCTTTGTAGTGTAGAAGAAGCAACCCATCAAGCCTATGAAATTTTTCAACAACTTGCACCAGATAACTTGGCTGAGCAAGATATAGCACAGTTCAATTTACATCATGAAGAATATGGATTTATTGAAGATGCAGAGCCCGACGACAGCTGGCAAGAGTTTGTTGCGTTAGAAATTGAACCCGAGGCGTTCTTGCAAGTATCTGTGGGAATTGAGTATGAAGATGGCGACGAGGTGTTGGCCAAGATATTGATCAGTCGTGATTTAGATGCGCCGTTTTGCCATATTTTGTGGAAACAAGCTGAGTCGGAATAATTTTCAAAAAGAGTAGTAAGTCGTGCAGTATAGACACTTTTTTTATGCATTGTTGTTTGTCTCTTTAGCAAGCCATGCAAAAGACCCATTTGAAGATTTTCATGATTATGGCGAGTTGCCAGATGATGAGATCCATAAGCTCCATCAAGGGGAATTGATTTACGGTGATGTCGAGTTTGGTTTGATTGCCAACAAAGGTAATTCAGACAACACTGCTTTCAAGCTGAAAAGCAATATTTATCAAGATTTTACACAGTGGCGTAATCAATTCAAAATTGACGCCCTGTACCGTGAAGATGAAAATAGTGACTCGGGTAAAAATGAAGTATCTGCTTCTCGCTATTATATTTCTGGTCAGAGTAACTATAAAGTTGGTCAAGATAATGAGTCGTTCTTTATGTATGGCGACTATACCAATGATAAATTTAGTGGTAATGAATACACGACAACTGTGGCGATAGGTTATGGTAATCGTTTATTCGAGGGTAAGAAAAACACGGTCGATTTTGACATTGGTCCGGGTTTGTATTTATCACGGATTGACAGCGAAATAGAAGTCACTGAAGGGGAGTCTAGGCTAAAACGAGGTCACTTATTGCGTCTTGCACTACAGTGGGAACGTACTATTTCCACGAGAACCCGCTTCAATCAAGACATGAGTATGGAAGTTTCGTTGTCCGGCTTGAATGATAGGATGATCAGTGAAACCGCAATTGTGAGTCAAGTGCGTGGTGGAATATCTTTAAAAGTTTCATATACCTATCGGTATAACTCTCAGCCGGAAGATAATAAGCAAAAAGTCGATACAGAGCTTGGTGCGACACTAGTCTACAGTTTTTAATGAGGATAAACATGTATCAGCATACACAGTTTTCATGGGTGATCATGGGAATACTCGCATGGGTTGCGAGCTTTTTAATTTTAGCAACCGTGCTACTTGGGTATAACGTCGTGGTTGTGTTTTTCTCTGGTGTGATTGCTTTGTTGGTTGTGGCATTTTATGGGCTGACCATTAAAGTTGACGCCAATAAGCGCGAACTAAGTTGGTGGTTTGGGCCAGGTGTGGCAAAGAAAACGCTAAACTTTGATGACATTGTTGAAGTGAAAGGGGTGACTAATTCACTGCGTCATGGTGTGGGTATACGTATTACCCATGATGGTTGGGTTTATGCGGCTGCGGGCTTTTCAGCGATAGAAGTCAGCTTACCAGACGGCACCAAGTACCGATTAGGTACGAACGATCAAAGTAATCTACTTAAAGCACTAGACGAAAAAGTAACAAGCGCCGAATAGGCGCTTGTTTTTACAGGAGATTAGTGGTGGTGACCACAACCACCTTCGCCATGCACGTGGCCGTGCGCTAACTCTTCTTCTGTTGCATCACGCACTTCCAAAATTTCCACATCAAAGTTTAAGGTAATACCTGATAGTGGGTGATTACCATCAACGATGACATCTTCGTCTTGAATATCGATGATCATGACCATTTGGTCGCCATCATCTGTGGTTGCACGAAATTGCATGCCCACTTCAATTTCCATACCTTCAAACATTGACTTAGGTACTGCTTGCATTAACTCATCGTGGCGCTCGCCATAGCCTTGTTCAGGCTCAACCGTTACGCTTAATTTGTCACCCGCTTGCTTATCAAGCAAAGCGTCTTCAAGGCCTTGGATCAAATAACCCGTGCCTACGATAAACACCAGTGGTTCACCATCAAATGAGTTATCAATGGTGTTTTTGTCATTATCTAAAACAGAATAATGCATGGTTACCACTTTATTTGGTGCTACTTTCATAATATTTCCCGTTTATTGGTCGTCTAGAGAATAAGGTAGAGGCAAAATTGACAAAGTTACCTCAGGCGAATGTTTGGCACGTAGCATTGAGTCTTGCTCAGTATCGTTTGGTAATACGGCCAGTGCGCTATATGTTTTGCTCTCGCTGTTAAAGACTTGCTGCACTATTTTGCCTGCACGACGCCAGTTTTCTCCTAGCTGTATTTCAAGCTCAGATTCATCAAGGGCTTGTTCGCTCTGGCCTTGCACGATGTACATTGCACGCTTGTTTTTACCTAGATAGCGCATGCGTGCAACGGTTTCTTGCCCCGTATAGCAGCCTTTTTTGAAGCTGATCCCATTGAGTGCTTGCAAGTTAACCATTTGCGGTACAAACTCTTCGATGGTTTGTTCACTGAGCTGAGGTTCACCAGCTTTGATGCTCGCTTCAATAAAAGTGCTAGGGTCGTCTATGCACTCAATCTCACTTGGTAATTCAAAATCGTCAGTGATATACAAAACTAGCCTTTTGTCATCCAGCTTCAATGCTTTGTTGTTACCAAAGTCACAAGCATTGCTATCTGTAAATTGTAAGCCTAGCAAATCACACACATTGTTCAATTGTGTACTTTGGATGCCAACTAGTTTTGGCGCTTCAATATGCGCTATGTCTACCTTTGCAAACACGCCATACTTTTTAAGCTCTCTGGTTGATGCAAGTACCTCAGCAGCAGAACCCATAAGTAAAAACTGCTGTTGGTGCTTAAATACACGAAAGATTCCCCAAAGCTTGCCTTTGGGGCTGCAATGGCCGCTCCACATAAAGGTTTGCTCGTTAATCAAATTCATGTCTTGCGTTAACTGACCATGTAAATAACTGAGCTGTTCAACACCTGAAACGGCAATAAGTTGGTAGGGCAGCATAACAGCGCTTGCGAGTGGCATATAACTTAATCCTTGCATAAGAATAGTGCTGATATGGTATCGCAAATTGGCAAATGCTTAAACGCCCAAATGACACAAAAGTAATGTACGCACGAGATTTGCGAGTTTTGCAGGAAGGATCGTGAGTCTGTATATAAACTGAGATATAATTGCGTCGTAAAATCTAAAATAATCAGTGATAAGGGTAATTATAATGGCTGAGCTGTATTCTAAATCGCGCACTAAATGGGCATGTCGCCGTGGTATGTTGGAATTAGATGTTTTATTAGGGCCGTTTGTTGATGAAGCTTATGATGCGTTGAGTGAGGAAGATAAATTTGTATTTCAACGTTTATTAGCGGTTGAAGACCCAGATTTATTTGCGTGGTTTATGGGCCATGAGACCTGTCCAGATGCAGAACTAAACGCGATGGTGAAATTGATCCTTGACCGAGTTCGCGTATAAATTAACTTTCGAAAACAATAAACAAGACCGCAAACCCTTTGTGGTCTTGTTTGCTTGCTTGGCATTTGTATTAGCCGCTCTTTTTCCTACCATCGAGTCAATTGTACTTAATTGTTGCCTCTGCGTTGCTGCATATCTATTTCTCTTGAGGCAGTGTCAAAAAGTTTGTCCGCTCGCGGGCGATATATTGCTAAGCCATCAAGATCACTATTTGGAAGTACATGCACAGACAGCATTTTACGGCAAAATCATAAATGCGCATCGCTTTTTGGATACTTTGTGTATTGAGATCTGCACACATGAAGGTGAAAAGAAAAAGCTGATGTTTATGCAATCAGCATTAACGGCACAGGCGTGGTCGCGCTTGTGCCGAGTTGCTTTGGCTGCAAACGATTAAGGCTGCAGTATGGTTGGTTTTGGCTCGCTCGTTTGCTCAGGGTAATCAATTGTGTAATGTAGGCCACGACTTTCTTTTCTTGCCAGCGCGCTACGAATAATCAGTTCAGCTACTTGAACCAAATTACGTAGTTCTAACAAGTTATTGCTCACTCTAAAGTGCGCGTAATATTCTTGGATTTCTTGCTGTAACAATTCTACGCGACGAAGTGCACGTTCCAAGCGTTTCGTTGAACGTACGATGCCAACATAGTCCCACATAAATAGGCGGAGCTCATGCCAGTTGTGGGTGATCACCACTTCCTCATCAGAGTCGTTGACTTGGCTTTCATCCCATTCAGGTAATTGTGGTGGTGTTGGGCTGTCTTTAATTTTTGACAAAATATCTTTAGCGGCAGCATGCGCAAAGACAATACACTCTAGTAACGAGTTGCTGGCCATACGATTTGCGCCATGCAGGCCTGTATAAGCTACTTCACCCACTGCATAGAGGTTATCTATGTCGGTTTTGCCGTTAAAGTCAGTCATAACACCACCACAGGTATAGTGTGCAGCTGGTACAACCGGGATGGCTTCTTTGGTTATGTCTAAACCAACACTCAAACATTTGGCGTAAATAGTAGGGAAGTGCTCAATGATAAAGTCTTTATCTTTATGTGAAATATCGAGATAGACGCAGTTTGCACCTAAACGCTTCATTTCATAGTCGATTGCACGCGCAACGATGTCTCGTGGTGCAAGTTCTTCACGTTTATCAAAGTCGGGCATAAAACGCGTGCCATCTGGACGCTTCAAATGAGCACCTTCGCCACGCATCGCCTCGGTGATCAAAAAGTTTTGCAGCTCAGGGTGGTATAAGCTGGTTGGGTGGAATTGGTTAAACTCCATATTGGCAACTCGACAGCCCGCACGCCATGCCATTGCAATGCCATCGCCGCTCGATACATCAGGGTTGGAGGTGTATAGATAAACCTTACTGGCTCCACCGGTTGCTAATGCTACAAACTTGGCTGAGATGGTTTCTACTTGATTCTTGTCACGGTTGTAGACGTAAACGCCATTAATGCGCTTTTGATCGGAACTTTTATCGGCGATAAGGTCAATGGCATTGTGCTGTTCAAGCAACGTGATATTTTTATGCGCTTGTGTTTGATTCACCAAGGTTGTTTGTACTGCTTTACCAGTGGCATCCGCAGCGTGTAAGATTCGTCTGTGACTATGGCCACCTTCACGGGTCAAATGAAAACGCTCCTTCCCCTTACTGTCGAACTCCATATCAAAAGGCACGCCCTGCTCAATGAGCCATTTAAGGCAGTTTTTAGCATTGCTTGCTGTGTAGTGCACGGCTTCTCTATCGCATAAGCCAGCACCAGCAGCTAATGTATCCTCAACATGAGATTCAATGCTATCGTTCTTTTTATCAAAAACGGCTGCAATGCCACCTTGCGCGTATAAAGTGGAGCCTTCTCTCAACGCGCCTTTACTTATCACAGTAACGTGACAATGATTGGCTAATGATAAAGCTAAGCTTAAGCCAGCGGCGCCGCTGCCGATGACAACAACATCTGTGCTATGGTGTTTTAATGAATTCATGTATTTGGATCTTCGCTTTTATATGCGCTACATACAGCTAGGTGTAACATTGTTTGCTATTATACACCCAAATTGGATTTACTTGGTGCGCTTTATACGAGCATTCAACGCAATGTGATCTGTGTGTAAAACGTTACTTTTTTCGTTATTTTAAAAAAAATATCAAAAAAACAGAACTTTTTATTCTTGGCTCAGTCAGAGTAGCTGTAAATAATGGCAACGAAGCATTGAGTTATAACTATAACAAAGAGGAGTACCGGCTCGAATGAGCGAGCAGGATTTGGATTTAGAACTGGTTAAGCGGGTGCAGCAAGGAGATAAAAACGCCTTCAACCTTTTAGTTGCCAAGTATCAAAATAAAGTAGCGGCGTTGATTTCACGTTATGTGTCAAATCAAGGCGATGTAGCAGATGTTGCCCAAGAGGCGTTCATCAAGGCGTATAGAGCGCTCCCTAACTTTCGAGGCGAGAGTGCGTTTTACACTTGGTTGTATCGTATTGCGGTTAACTGCTCAAAGAATTATTTGGTGGCTCAAGGGCGCAAACCCCCAGCCAATGATGTAGATGCGGAAGAAGCCGAGTTTTATGATGGCGCGGAGCAGTTACGCTCGAATGCATCTCCGGAGAATTTATTGCTAAGTGATGAGGTAAAGGCCGTTATATTTTCAACGATTGATGGTTTACCTGATGACTTAAAAACAGCGATCACCTTAAGAGAAATTGAGGGGATGAGCTATGACGAGATAGCAGTGGTGATGGATTGCCCTGTTGGTACCGTTCGTTCTCGTATTTTTAGAGCGCGCGAAGCAATAGATAATAACTTAAACCCACTTATAGGTGAGTCGTAACATGACAAAAGTGAACCCCATACAGTCTTCAAATGAAGTAACATCTAGAATTATTGATGGAGACTTGAAGCTTGAACAATCATCACTGAGTCATTTTGACGCAGAAAAGTTTGCGCGCTATGCCCAAATTGGTGATGTGATGCGAGAAGGGCATTCAGGTGGTTTTAGTATCGATATTACCGCGAGTGTTGCGGCTGCGCTAGAACACGAACCGTGCCACAGTGTAGAAAGCGACGCACAAGCAACGGTAGAAACCGTAGGTAGCAGTAAAGTTGTAAAACTCAGCAATTGGCGTAAACCGTTTTCACAAATTGCAATCGCCGCGAGTGTGGCATTGGTTGCGGTGGTTGGTGTTAACACGATGCCACAAAACAGTGCGCCTGCTGGGGATGAATTACCCGTATTGCAATCTCGCCCATTAGCTGGTGGTGTTGCACCTGTGAGCTTCTCAACAGAACAGCCAGCTCTGCAAAATGCTGAACAAGGCATTCGTGACTTGCAGCAACAGCGCATTGGTGCTTTGGTATTGGAGCATCAAAGACAGTCTCGCGTAGCCTACGCGTTGCAACAGCAAAATAAAGAAGTGTCTGAACAATCAGAGGAAAAGAAGTAGTTAAATGAGATTACTTGCCTGTATTTTAGGTTTATTTTTGGCATCGATCGTCCATGCCCAAGAGGTTGTTTCCGCAAAGCAATTATTACAAAACATGGCGTCGGCCGTTCATACTCGTAACTTTGATGCTTCCTTTGTGGTATTGAAGGGAAAGGGTATGGAGCCCTATCGCTGGGTACATGCCAAACACGGCGACAAAGAGCTTGAGTTACTGAGTTTGCTCAATGGCGCGGGCTTAGAAATTGTCCGTGTTGATGATTTGGTTACATACTACGAGCCGCAGTCAGCACCTTACTCAGTAAAAACAGACTCAATTGCGGGGCCCATACCAGAAATATTATTCAAAGATGTGAGTGCACTATTGGCGCACTATGACTTTGTTTTGGGTGGTAAAGGCCGTATAGCGGGGCGACCAGCTCAGCTAGTACGCGTCGAAGCCAAAGATGATTCTAAGTATAACTATTGGTTATGGATTGATACGCAATCATCTTTGTTGTTAAAAGCAGCTTACGTGAACCAGCAAGGTGAGTTATTAGAGCAACTGCAGTTAACTCACATTAGCGTTACACCAGAGCCTGCTGAACAATTGCTTGAACTAATAGAGCGTGAATTCCCGTCACCATTGCCAACAATCGAATTGAACAGTAATGAAAAGTTGCAAAACAATTGGCAAATCGGTTGGTTGCCAGAAGGCTTTAAGCTGTTAAAATCGGACAGACATAAGTTAGATTTAAATAATGAACTGGCCGATTACTACTTGTTTTCAGATGGTCTAGTGGATATTTCCGTATTTGTGCAACGTCCTCTACCTGGGCAACGTCCAAATGGTGCACTATCTTCTGGGGCGACAACGGTATATGTACATAACTCAGGAGCGTATGATGTTTCTGTGGTTGGTAATATTCCAGCGATGACCGCAAAGAGTATTGCTGAGTCAGTTAAACGACCGTTATGATAGAACAAACCCTAACCGTAGTGTCTTGCTCAGGCACTACGGCATATCTGCAATCTGAGCAAAAAAAAGCCTGTGAAGGTTGCAATGGTAAATGCGGCTCACAAATTTTCGCCAAATTATTTGGTACTCATAAAAAAACCTTTCCTATCAAAGTTGAACACCCTCTACAAGTGGGGCAAAAAGTCAAACTGAGCCTAGATGACTCAAAAGTGGTGAGTAATGCCTTTCATGTCTACATGTTACCGCTACTAGGCGCATTTTTATTTATGTTTGTCAGTGCATTAGCGCTAGAGTTGAGTGAACCACTGCAAATACTGAGTGCCGCGCTGGGCGGTTTTCTCGGTTACTTAAGTGCAAAATGGCGTGTGCAAGGACTAAGACACGATGTAAAAGTGATAAAAATTTACCCAATTAGCATGAGCGTGACGCAAATAGATGGTGATTGCGATAAATAAAAGGTAAAATCGGCGCTTTAATCCATTTAGTGACTTATAGAAGTTTAGAATCCAGTATATGAAGCATATCCGTAACTTTTCTATCATCGCCCACATTGACCATGGCAAATCAACACTTTCTGACCGCCTAATTCAAGTTTGCGGTGGCCTTACAGACCGAGAAATGCAGCAGCAGGTTCTGGATTCTATGGACATCGAACGTGAGCGCGGCATTACCATCAAAGCACAAAGTGTAACGCTGAACTACACAGCGAAAGATGGTGAGACATATATGTTGAACTTCATCGACACCCCGGGACACGTAGATTTTACTTATGAAGTTTCTCGCTCGCTTGCAGCCTGTGAAGGTGCGTTGCTCGTTGTTGATGCCGGTCAAGGCGTAGAAGCACAAACACTGGCTAACTGTTACACCGCGATCGAAATGGATTTGGAAGTCATTCCAATTTTGAACAAAATTGACTTACCTCAAGCCGATCCACTTCGTGTTGCAGAAGAAATTGAAGACATCGTCGGTATCGATGCGCTTGATGCGGTGCAATGTAGTGCGAAAACCGGTATTGGTATTGAAGACGTGCTAGAGAACATCGTGCGTGATGTTCCGCCACCAGAAGGCAACCCAGACGCGCCATTGCAAGCATTGATCATCGATTCGTGGTTTGACTCTTACCAAGGTGTTGTGTCTTTGGTTCGCATCAAACATGGTGAGCTTCGCCAAGGTGACAAGATCAAAATCATGTCTACCGATCAAACGCATATCGCTGATAAAGTGGGTATTTTCACGCCAAAACAAAAAGACACAGGAATATTGAGAACGGGTGAAGTAGGGTATGTGATCGCGGGTATCAAGGATATTCATGGTGCACCAGTGGGTGACACAATCACATTAACAAAAAATGCTGCACCGCAGCGTTTACCAGGCTTTCAGCGCATTAAACCTCAGGTATATGCGGGTATGTTCCCAATCGCATCGGATGATTATGAATCGTTCCGTGATGCACTGAACAAGCTAAGTCTAAATGATGCCTCATTGTTCTTCGAGCCAGAAAACTCGACGGCGTTAGGCTTTGGTTTCCGTGTTGGCTTCTTAGGCATGTTGCACATGGAGATCATCCAAGAGCGCTTAGAGCGTGAATACGATATGGATTTGATCACCACGGCACCGACGGTAATTTATGAGATAGAAACGAAGCACGGAACTATCCAGATCGACAATCCGTCAGACTTGCCACCGGTGAATGATATTCTAGAGATTCGAGAGCCGATTGTTGAAGCCAATATCTTGGTACCTCAAGAGTACTTGGGTAACGTTATTACGCTGTGTATCGAGAAGCGCGGCGTACAAACGAAGATGGCGTATCACGGTAAGCAAGTAGCGGTAACGTATGAGCTGCCAATGGCAGAAGTGGTGATGGATTTCTTTGACAAACTGAAATCAACCAGCCGTGGTTTCGCGTCACTCGATTATAACTTTAAGTACTTCCAAGCTTCTGATATGGTTAGGGTTGATATTCTTATCAATGGTGACCGTGTTGACGCCTTGGCGATTATTGCACACCGTGATGGTGCGCAAAGCCGCGGACGTCAACTAGCAGATGCATTGAAAGAACTTATTCCACGTCAGATGTTCGACATTGCAATTCAAGCCGCGATTGGCGGACATGTTATTGCGCGTACCACAGTAAAGCAATTACGTAAAAACGTAATAGCAAAGTGTTACGGTGGTGACGTAAGCCGTAAGAAAAAGCTACTTCAAAAACAAAAAGAAGGTAAAAAACGCATGAAACAGTTAGGTAATGTTGAAGTACCTCAAGATGCGTTCTTAGCCATACTTAAAGTTGGAAAATAACAGGAATTAATTCATGGCAGGCTATTTCTCAATACTATTGGTGTTATTAACACTGGGATCAGGATTATTGTGGTTGATTGATCACTTGGTTTATGCACCAAAGCGTAAAGAGCGCATCGCATTGGCTCAAGGTTCTTCAGAGCAGCCTTTAGACGAAGATGTTATTGCGCAAATAGCCCCTGAACCTGCGATTATTGAAGGCGCTAAGTCAATCTTTCCTATGATTGCAGCGATCACCATCTTTCGTTCGTTTATATTTGAACCGTTTCAAATTCCTTCAGGTTCAATGATGCCAACGTTGCTAGATGGTGATTTCATCTTGGTTCAGAAATATGCTTATGGCATCAAAGACCCAGTTTGGCGCACACAGCTTGTTGAAGTTGGCACGCCACAGCGTGGCGATGTCATGGTTTTCAAGTTTCCGCTAGATGAGAGAATTGATTTTATTAAGCGTGTGATTGGTTTACCAGGCGATCATATTGTTTATCGTAACCGCCAGTTGTTCATCAAACCTAATTGTGCTGAGGGTGAGCAACAACAAGGCAATTTGGTGTGTGGCGAGTATAATAAGATAAAGCTTGATATTGTGAATCAGGATGAGTTTACGCAAGGCTCTATGCCATTGGTGCGCTTAACGGAAGATCTACCTGATGTACAACATGACATTTTAATTAACCCGCAAGCGATTGAAATGGTTGAACGCTACTTCCAGCAAGAAGGTACACGTCGTGATGAGTGGGTCGTTCCAGAAGGAAGCTATTTTGCAATGGGTGATAACCGCAATAATAGCCAAGACAGCCGCATGTGGGGATTCGTTCCTAAGGAAAACTTGGTCGGTAAAGCTGTCTTCATATGGATGAGTTTTGATTTTGAAAATGGCCCAGATAGCCTGCTTCCAGGTTGGGTTCCAACTGGTGTTCGTTTTGGACGCCTAGGTAATATTCAGTAACAATGAAAAGAAACGTAGCAGAATTATACAGTAAGATAGGATATCAATTTAATAACGAGGCATTGTTAGAGCAGGCTATGACACACCGTAGTCATAAGGGCCAGCACAATGAGCGATTGGAGTTTTTAGGAGATTCAATCCTAAGCTTCGTGATTGCCAATGCTTTGTATCATAAATTTCCAAAAGCGCGTGAAGGTGACTTAAGCCGCATGCGCTCAACCTTGGTTCGAGGTCAAACTCTGGCTGAATTTGGTGTTGAGTTTGGTTTAGGTGATTATCTTCGCTTGGGCCCTGGTGAATTGAAAAGCGGTGGTTTTCGTCGCGAGTCAACATTAGCTGATGCCGTTGAAGCCATTATTGGCGCAGTATTTTTAGACTCTGATATTGATACGTGTAGTGAGTTGATCCTTACTTGGTATACGACTCGATTAGAAGCTATTTCTCCCGGCCATAACCAAAAAGATCCAAAAACGCTGTTACAAGAGTACTTGCAAGCGCGTAAGTTGCCATTACCAGGTTATACGGTTATTGATACTAAAGGTCAGGCACACAACCAAACATTCACGGTTGAATGTATTGTGGAAGGTATGGAGAGCATAATTTCTGTAGGTAGCTCTCGTCGTAAAGCTGAGCAAAAAGCTGCCGAAAAAGCATTGAAGATTTTAAAAAATGACGCCTAACACACACTGTGGCATGGTTGCCATCGTTGGTCGCCCTAATGTAGGAAAATCAACGTTACTAAACAAAATTGTAGAGCAAAAGGTGAGTATCACCTCACGCAAACCGCAAACTACCCGTCACCGTATTATGGGTATTCATACAGAAGACAACTACCAAGCTGTTTATGTAGATACTCCCGGACTGCACATTGAAGAAAAGCGCGCCATTAACCGTTTAATGAACCGTGCCGCTTCGAGTTCTATCGGTGATGTTGAACTGATCATTTTTGTGCTTGAAGGGACGCTTTGGAACAGTGATGACGACATGGTGCTTAATAAGGTTAAGCAAAGTGGTCGCCCTGTACTGGTGGTGATGAACAAAGTGGACCAAGTGAAAGAGCAAGAGGATGTGCTAAAGCACATGCAATGGCTTTCTGAGCAAGGTGACTTTGTGGGCATCGTGCCTGTGTCGGCCAAGCAGAACAAAAACATTGAGCTTGTGAAAAAAGAAGTGCGCGCTCGTTTACCTGAGTGTGAATTCTACTTCCCTGAAGACTATGTTACAGACCGCTCAATGCGCTTTTTGGCCGCAGAAATCGTGCGTGAGAAGCTCATGCGTTTTATGGGCGACGAGTTACCATATTCAGTGACTGTAGAAATTGAACAGTTTAAATGGCAAGACAATGGGGTTTGGCAGATAAATGCATTGATCTTAGTTGAACGCGAATCTCAAAAGCGTATGGTGATCGGCAACAAAGGCGAAAAGCTCAAAGTGATTGGTCGTGAAGCACGCAAAGATTTAGAAAACATGTTGGATAACAAAGTATTCTTAGAGCTTTGGGTGAAAGTGAAATCAGGTTGGGCTGATGACGAGCGTGCGCTGCGTAGCTTAGGTTACGGAGAAGACTGATTGCACAACGACTTTCGGCAGGTGTATTTACTTCATCGTAGAGCCCATAGCGACTCTCAGCTGATGTTGAATATGCTTGTCGAAGGAGTTGGTCATATCAGCATGATCGCCCGCATTAAAGGCAAACAATCACTTAAACATAACGCTCACCTCAGACCCTTCACCCCCATTTTGGCTCAATACAACGGCCGTTACGATTTAAAATATTTAAATTCCTTTGAATTGGCGCAAAATCCTTTAGCACTGCAAGGTAAGCAGTTATATTGTGGCTTCTACTTAAATGAGCTGACTTATCGCATTGTGCCGCGTAACGAGCCTTTAGAGCAGGTATTTGAGTTGTATCAAACACATTTAATGTCGTTATCAAAAAACGCCGATGTGGAGCCAATTTTACGAAGTTATGAATTTCAATTGCTCAGTGCTTTGGGTTTTGGTGTTGAATTTGATATGGACGCCAATGGTGAGCCGATAACAGCGAATTTAAGCTATCAATATGTGCCTGAACTGGGTTTTGAACCCACCGATACACCGCAGTATGGGTTTTCAGGTGCCGTTTTATTGGCAATGGCAGAGCATGACTTTGCTAAAGCAACAGTACGCTCTCCTGCAAAGCATTTGAGTCGTTACTTATTAAAACCTCTATTAGGAAACAAGGCGTTAAAAAGCCGAGAATTATTTATATCAAGGTAGGGCTATGAAAGACATTTTATTGGGCGTTAACGTAGATCACATTGCAACACTGAGACAAGCACGCGGTACGACTTATCCTGATCCGGCGCATGCAGCAAGCGTTGCCGAGCACGCGGGTGCTGATGGGATCACCATTCATTTGCGTGAAGATAGACGCCATATTCAAGACAGAGATGTGTACGTAATGGCTAAGACCATCCAAACGCGCATGAATCTTGAAATTGCCGTGACCGATGAAATGTTGGCGATTGCCCAAGAAGTTAAGCCGGAATACGTGTGTTTAGTACCTGAGAAGCGTGAAGAGTTGACAACAGAAGGTGGTTTGGACGTAATTGGTAATCAAGCAAAAATTACCGAAGCGGTAAGCACACTTGCCGCTGCGGGCATTAAAGTAAGCTTATTCATAGATGCAGACAAAGCACAGATTGATGCTGCTAAAGCCACTGGCGCGCCGTACATTGAGATCCACACTGGGGCTTATGCCGATGCTGAAAATGACAAAGAGCAAGCCCAAGAACTAGAGCGCATTCGTGACGGCGTGCAATACGCTCATGGTCTTGGCATTATCGTTAATGCTGGCCATGGTTTGCATTATCACAATGTGAAACCCATCGCGCAGATGCCAGAAATTTATGAGCTGAATATTGGTCATGCAATTGTTGCTCGTGCTGCGATTGATGGTTTAGAAAAGGCGGTTCGCGATATGAAGCGTTTAATGTTAGAAGCAAGACAAGCATAACTATCACATGATATGTTTAAGGCCACATTATGTGGCCGTTTTTTTGTCTGGAAAGCAAAGTGATGCACGCTTGGCAACAAGAGTTTATAAATCAACATCAATTATCCGCGCAGTATATTTATGATGCTGAGCCAATTTTAGGCTGGCTAAACAAAGCTGTTTCAGGCTCGTCTAAGCCATATTGCTTGGCTATTAATGGCGCGCAAGGTTCCGGTAAATCAACGTTGTCACAGTACCTGATTGAGTATTTGAAAAGTGAAGGCTATAGGGCTGATTGTGTATCAATCGATGACTTTTATCTGAGTTCACAAGAGCGAAAACTACGTGCCGAACGCTATCATCCATTGTTTGCGACAAGAGGCGTGCCGGGTACGCATGATACCGAATTAGCAACGAGCTTAATGGTTCGTTTTAAACAACGTCAGAGCGTAACTATACCTCGATTTGATAAATCGAGCGATGAGCCTTTTGCAAAACAGTACTGGCATGCGCATAAACAGCCATTGGATGTACTGATTTTTGAAGGATGGTGTGTAGGCATATCTCCTGAGCCTAAAAATAGACTTAATAATCCCATTAACGACTTGGAGCGAGAGCTAGACCCTCAAGGTACTTTTAGGCAACGTGTTAATTCGTTCTTGGCTGCTGACTACCAGCGTCTTTTTTCTCACATTGACTCACTTATTTATTTGGATGTAGGTACTTTTGAACGGGTTTTTGCGTGGCGTTTAAAACAAGAGCGGCAACTTATTGGGCGAACAGGAATGGGTATGAGTGAGCAGCAAGTTGAACATTTTATCAAATTTTTTCAACGTTTAACTCAATGGGGGATGTCGTCACTGCCTAAAAAATGTGATCTGCTTATATCCGTCAATGCAGCGCATAGGTTTATGTGCGAGTTTGATGATACGTAGTGTTTATCGCTCATAGTTTGTGCTAGGTTGAAGGTCTATAGATAAGAAAAGGATTTTTTTATGAAAAAAATAGCCGTGTTTGGCAAGCCCGGCAGCGGTAAATCGACTTTGAGTAAACAGATTGCTGCGCAAACCGGCATTCCACTATATCAGCTCGACTCTTTACAATACGACAAAGCGGGTAACTCCGTCGCTAGAGAGGTATTTGATAAAGCGCACAATGAAATTATTCGCTCAGAGTGCTGGATCATAGATGGCTTGGGTCCACTTGCTTCATTCCAACAAAGGATTGAAGTGGCAGATACCCTTGTTTATATCGACTTGCCTTATGCTGTTAGCTATTGGCTCGTAACAAAGCGGCTTATAAAAGGATTATTTGTGAAGCCTGAAGGTTGGCCCGAAGGTTGTTCTATTTTGAAAGGCACAATCCAAAGCTATCAAACACTGCGACTTTGCCCTAAGTTTTGGAATGACGATTTTCTAACGACCCTTAACGCATTATCTCGTGCGGGTAAATCGCTGCATATTATTCGCTCCACCTCGGAACTTAAAAAGTTTGTCGAGCATGGTGCGCCTATTAGCAAAAGTTCATAGCTATGTGATATGAGTAATAAAATCTACTAGCGCTAAACAGGGCGATGTTTAGCGCAACTTGATTACCTAATATTAAAAGTGATAGTTAACACCAATTGATGTATTACTCCAGCTGTTTTGGGAATATTTAGGAAGCACTTGATATTCAGCAAATAGCTCAACAGTATCGGTTAATGAGTATGAAATACCCGCACCATAGTTAAATCCATCTTCAAATCGGTGCTTGGAGTATGAATGGGCATTAGCATAAGTGCCGTCTTCAGGGTTGTAGTTAGAAAACCATAGCCCAGAGTACTCAAGACGGGTTTTGGTGTATCCGAGTAGGCCATACACTTTGAGTTGGTCATAGATGTGATAAGAGGCTTTTAAATTTATCGAAGCTTGCCATTCGAGGTCTTCTTTGTAGCGCTGATCTGAAAAGCCTGGCGTATAATAGTTCCTTGAGTAACCTGAGGTACCTGTTAAATATCTGGATTCTACAGACAAATATTCGTTGAATTTATACCCACCTAGAATACCGATTGTATTAAAGTCTACACTTGTGTCAGATACATTTTGATGTCCATACAATCCACCCACATAAAAGTTATCACTGGCACTTTCCGTTGCGCTGGCACAACATGCTGAGGCTGATGAAATAATTGAAAATGTGAGTGCGGCTATGTTTCTCATGTTTAATCCTTTTTGAGTTTAACGCTTTCCAAAATAGGCCATCGCAGATATGGAAATGCTCGTGAATAAGTCATGATGGCCTGGTGGAAGAGTGTAGTGGCCTTAGTGATATGTTTCTGTTGTAAAAGTGTAATAAAATGTTGGTGATTTCTAGGTGTTGATTGTGTTTAGAAAGTAGTCACAGTAAGGGGGAGGCAGAATAAAAAATTAATGCTGGTAAAACATCAGCTAAACTATTGCCTAGCTTGTGGGTACTGTTAGGCAGTCGGCAATGAGATGAGCCGAACCTCAAAGTACATACTTTAATACTTTCGCTCAAAAGGCGGTTTTCCAAAGGTGGGAGGCAATGCTCGCTACATCTTAGCAGGTGATCAACTGTTGCATGAAGACACAGTCAAGCCCATCGGTAAAGCCATTGGTAATGATCTTAACCACTGAAAAACCTAACTTTTGGTAAAATCCTTGCGTATGCTGTGACGCGTCTATGTCAATTCTTTTCACTGTGCTATAGGCTTTAAGGCGTGATAATCGGTATGTGGTGAGTGCTTTTCCGATACCTGTTCCGTGAAATTCTAGATGTACCATTCCCCAAGTTAAACCGCCAATATTATCGTGTATTTCAATGCCCCCACAGGCAATCACCCGTTCATCTTGCAGATAAACATAATAATGATCATTGCTCGAAACATTATTGAGGAAGCATAGAAACTCAGCTCGTTCAGATTGGGCAAAATACTGCCCAATGTTGCTGTCAAATATCTCAATACATTGTTTTTTATACGTTTGATTGTATTTTAAAATAGTCATTTATCTATTAAATCAGTTTTGTATCCTGGGAGCATTACTCCCAGACATTCACATTATCAGCGTTATCGAAATCTTTGCGTTGTGGGTGCACCACGCAAAGTCTATGCCCTGTCGGCGCTTCCATGACCACCCAGCGTTCCATGGTTTTGACTACTTTGGCACCAAGTTCCTCAAGGCGCGCTACTTCTGCTTGGATGTTGTCGGTTTCAATGTCTAAGTGCACTCTGCTTTCGTGCTGTGTTTTTTGGATGAGTACCTGAGGCTGATCATCGGGCGTGTCTAAATGCGTGTATCTAGATGACCATTCTTCATCAGAATCGATGCGAGCATAGCCCAATGCCTGCTCCCAAAATGAGTTAGCGTGTTCAATATCATCTACTTTACTGTCAATCACGAGTGCGGCAAGGCGGCTTTTATGCATCTTTGATCCTTAAATTGTTTCGGTTTTATGGGCTAGTGTATGCGCATTTTGTTCCCAATTTTGGCCATCAAATTCAGTGATAATGAGCTTTGGGATCTGAGTATCAATACAATTAACGTTAACATCGACGCCATTAGGGTTGGATCGAGGTATGTAAAAAGGTTTAATACCACATTTGTTGCAGAAGTAATGTTGAGCGACATGTGTGTTGAATGTGTAGCAGGCTAACTTTTTCTGACCGTCGAGTAACCTGAATTTATCTTTGGGCACAATGAGGTGGATAAATCCCGATTTTTGGCAAATAGAGCAATTACAGCGTTCGGCTTCAATCACTTCTGGTGCTTCTACTTCAAAACTGATTTGTCCACAATGACAGCTTCCTTGATATTTCATGGCACTTAAAACTCCAATCTAGTTAAAATGAGACGCAGCTTTGATATTGCACGCGCAACACAGATTCTTGCTGAAACTGGGTTTTGTATGTATTGATGATTTCGTTAATATTCGTGATATTTTGTTGGCTATTGTTGTGAATGAGCGTGAGAATATAGCTAGGCTCTTTGACGATAACGCCGTTTTTTCCCTGCCATTGTCCGGAAGCATCCACCACAGTTAAGCCGTCAGGAAATTTAGGGGTCACGGATTTCTGCAAAAAAGATGTCCATTGTTCTTTGGTGACAAAGCCATCAGGTGTGCCCGTACCGAAGTACAGCGATTCTTGTATTTGTGATTGCAAGCCATTAGCACACTTGAGTGATGGAGTGAGTGAACAAGCGCTCATCATTGTGCATACAAAGGCTGTTAGCACGAGGTTAGGTATTCTCATAATTTTCCTTTTAAAGCATCAACACGCTATCGTGTTTAGTGTGTTGCAAGGGGCAAAAAATGCCAAGGGGTTTTTGAGGTAAATGGGTGCTTTTAGCTATCGCTTCTCTTCCATAATTCCAACTAAGTTTTCGTCGGGATCTTTTAAAAAACCAATCCATAGGTCATGGTCTTCCATTTTTGCTGCCAGTTGAGGGACTCTTTCGACTTTGGCCCCTTTGTTTATAACCTCACTAAAAAAAACCTCAATGTGCTTTACTTTGAAGTAAGGAATGGAGTTTTTGCCTATGTCTCCTGCGCCTTGTGGGGTACTTAACATCAGTCGTGTTTCACCACATTGTAAAAAAGCCAATTCATCACTGGGTGAGAATAGAAATTCAATCCCAAGTATTTCTCGGTAAAAGCATAATGCGTGTGCCACGCTGCTCACTGTGATGGCCAGTTGACCAAGAGATGATATTTTTGTCGTCATTTTATGAACTCACTAAAGAATGGAGAATCGCCGCTCTGGGTAAGTGTAGTCGATATGGTGGTTTGGATTCTCAAATGGTTTAAGCCAGATAAGCATCTGGCTCAATTGTATGGTCAATAATCAAATTGGTGCGTTTCATTAGTATGTTCTAGCAGCCTTTTTAAATTTGCGACTCCTTCGGATGCTCTTGCAAGCAAGTCTTGTTTCAAAGCTTGAATTAATTCACTACGCTCATCTAGGCTCGTGCAACGGCTATGGTATTGCAATATCATCTCACAAGTATTGTCGCAATGTTGCGTAAACCTTATGGTCATTTGAGGTAAGACGCCTGCTAGCTCTCCTTGGGTTAGAAATAGTTGGTTTTCTTGGCATTGAATTACTTCAATGCAGAATGCTTGCTCGACACCATTGAGTATGAGGGTTTCTTGATAGGTTTTGCCAATAGCACCGTGGGGCAGATCATTTTTAGAATCAATCGCCACTACCCCCGGAAACCATTTGCCATAATTTTCCATATTTGTTATGAATTTAAAAACGTACTCCACGGGCGCTGTAATCGTCGCTATGGTTTTATTAAGTTCAATCATTGTTATGCTACTCCTTGTTTTTGTTTATAAATATGACTGTACAAAGGTAAGTGATTAAAATAAATTGAATTAAAACTTGATTCTAATTAACCAAATGGAAAGCAGTGGAGGGCACTAAATGTGTCAAAATTTAACCAATATCGGACTTTTATCACTGTGGTTGAGCAAGGGAGCATTACACTAGCTGCGAACGTACTGAATTTGTCTGTCCCAGCGATAAGTAAGCAGCTATCGCAGTTAGAAGAGAGCCTGCAAACTCAGCTTTTCTATCGCGCTCATAAAAAATTAGACATCACGAACATGGGTAAACAGTTTTATCCCAAATGTAAGGCAATACTTGCTTCTGTGTCACAGGCTGAAGAAGCACTCCTTTCGGAGCAAAGTGTGGTTTGTGGTGAGTTGCGGGTTACTTTGTCAAAATCGTTATGTCGTTCGCAACTTATGACCATTCTAGCTGATTTTGCACACCATTTTCCTGCAATTCAGTTGCATTTGCATTATAGCGACGAACTTGCGGATTTATACGCAAGCGATATTGACTTTGCATTTAGACTAGGTCAGTTAGATGATAGTAACATGGTGGCTAAACCTTTAGCTGATCTTCAATTGGTTGCCTGTGCCACAAGGCAATATTTGCAGAAGCATGGCACGCCAACTGATTTTTCAGACTTAGGAAGCGCCCAATTTATATTACCGTCGTCGTTAAACCCAAACGGTGAACTAAAAGCTTTTTTAAATAAGCATCGCTTTGATTTTGGAAAATCAGTTGCTCATTACAGTAATGATATTGAAGGCATTTACCAACTAACGCAGGCGAGTCTAGGTATTGGACTATTTTTGGATGTGTCAGTATCCAATGAATTGGCGAGCGGTCAATTTGTGTCGCTGTTCTGCGACCATGGTTTACCTACAAAGCGTTTGTATTTGCTTGCTAAAAAGGATCAATGGCAACTCAAAAAGTATCGGGTATTTAAGGAGTTTATGGTGGCCTCTTCGGCAACTATGCACGTAGGGAGTTGCAAATGAAGTATTTTATCATGTACCTAATATCAATAAGTTAGACGCTTTTTTTGCTGGCTGTGCATAATTCATCCACAATCTATGTTTAGGCTCAATAATAACCTAACTCAGGTAGATGAGGCTCAACATGATGAAACTAATTCTGCGCATTTGTTCAGCGTTAACTGTGGCATTATTTACGCTCACTTTAGTGAGTGGCTGCGGCGGCTCTGGTTCAGATTCTGCTCAAACAACAACACCAACGGATGACAGTAATAACAATCCAGACCCAACGCCGGACCCAGACCCAACACCGGACCCAGACCCAACACCGGACCCAGACCCAACACCGGACCCTGACCCAACGCCGGACCCTGACCCAACACCGGACCCAGACCCAACACCGGACCCGACGCCGGACCCAGATCCAACCCCCGAAACAGGCGCTTTGACGAGAGGGGTCGCAACGACCACAATCAGCAACCTGTTCGCTCAGGGCAGCCGTGTTGCTGCGGTAGGGAGTATTACCGATAGTGATCAGCAAACATGGGTAGTGCCAGCAGAGAACTTATTCCAAGACGCTAGCATGCCATTTGCTTCCGATTTATATAACAACTATGTAGCGGGTCACAATTATGCTGATGCGGCGAGTGCAAAAGCGGCGCTTAATGGCACTGATATCATTGAAATTGATGCCGACGGTGAAGTGATCACTGCGTATATTTTTGCGGATAATTACTTTGAAATGTATGTAAATGGCGTTGCAGTTGGAAAAGATCCCGTACCATTTACCGAGTTCAACTCAAACATTGTTCGTTTCAAAGTGAAGCAGCCCTTTACCGTTGCTATGGCCTTAGTTGATTGGGAAGAAACATTAGGTACAGGCACTGAAAATAACAAAGGCAGTGCCTATTCTCCAGGTGATGGTGGCATGGTTGCCGTTTTCAAAGACAGCAATGAGCAAATTATTGGCGTGACAAACAATCAGTGGAAAGCTCAAACTTTTTACACCGCGCCTATTGTTGATACTTCGTGCTTAAGTACATCGGGTAATGAGCGATTATCAACAAGCTGTAGTACATCAGCGGTGAGTGATATTGCCAATGTGAATGCGATACATTGGGCGCGTCCAGCTAACTGGATGAGTGAAAGTTATGATGATAGCAGCTGGCCAAGCGCGTATACATTCACCAATGACACCGTGGGCGTTGATAACAAGCAAGCCTACACCAACTTTACCAATGTGTTTGATGATGCGAGTAACGATGCACAGTTTATTTGGAGTTCTAACCTCGTCCTTGATAACGAAGTATTAGTTAGAGGCACGGTTGGTTCTAGCGGTGGCACAACCCCGGATGATGGCAACAATGGCAGCTTTACGATGAGTAGCAAGGCGGTAAAAAGTGACAATGTTATCCCGTTCTCAGCGACCTGTGATGGAGTTAGCCAAGGGATGTCCATACCGCTTGAGTGGTCTGGTGCGCCGTCGGGAACGCAGTCATTTGCACTGTCTATGCATCATTTTCCAAACCCGAATGATGCAGGAGATTTTTCTAAAGCCCATTCGTATTGGACCATGTACGACTTACCCGCAAGTACATCAAGCCTTGCAACGGGTGATACCTCGGTGGGTGTGTTTGGTATAAATAGTGTAAACGATCAACAAGCATACTCAGCACCTTGCTCGTCAGGACCCAGTGAGCACGAATATACTATCACCTTGTACGCACTATCTGCTGGGGTGGGCTCGTTAGGTTTAACAGGGAGTTCAACGGACATCGTCACTTTGCGCAACACCATCGCACCACATACACTTGGTACGTCAACGATGACCTTAACACGTAAGCGATATAACCCCAAAAACAGCGATCATCTCCCATCCAGCGTAGCCAAAACGTGCGCCGATAAGTCCATTGCGTTTGCACCGTACAGCGATTATGTGTCGGTAAGTTGTAATGGGAATACTCTGAGTGTTACCACCAATACGATGTTGCCATACCGCTCGAAACTGGATGGCGATAAAGCCAATGTCGGTATTCGTTCTTGGATTGGGCGTGTGCCTATTCCTGAGCAAGCTACGTGGACATTGCCGATTACACCGACCTATTTATCTTCTGTGCAAAGCAATATCAATATTCACCACGCGGTAGGCATTTCCGTCGAAGGCGTGCCGATTTTGCACTATGCCAAAGAAAGCCAACCCGATGAAATTGCACAATTAGGACAGGACTACAGCGACCGCGATACCGTGTTACTCGGTGAAATTGACCAATGTGGTGGCCATGCCGGTAACGGTGAAGATTATCACTACCATATGGCACCTATTTGTTTAATGGACAGCCACGACCCATCACAACCTCTGGCTTACATGTTTGACGGTTTACCGCTTTATTTTGGTACCGGTGGTGGCGTTAAAACCACTGGCGGCACAGATTATGGTTCCGGGCGTTATGCTGAGCTTAATTATTTGCCGCAAGACGTGCAGCAGGGGAGTAAATCGCTGGATGCATGTAATGCGTATGACTTGCACGGTGATGGCAGCGAGTATGTGTATTACAGTACCACAGATGCGCCATACAGCATCGGCTGCTTCCGCGCTCAGGCCGATCAGGCTGGCTCTGTTCCCGCTGGCCCGCACTGGACGCAAGAGCGCGACCTCTCTTGGACGGGCAATGATGTATCCTTGACTGACTACGACACCATGAGTTTTGGCGGCAAAACATGGCAGTTTATTGAAGTCACACCGGGTGCAAGCAACAACCGTATTCCAAGCGGCAAGACGGCTTTGCTCATGTACCGTCAACTGGTTTCAGGTGATAGCGGTTACAATCCAAACGCGAACTGTTATGCCTTTAGATATCGCTTGGATAGCACAGATACTGCTGGGTCCAATGATACTTACTCAGAGCATTGCCGATGAGTGCGCAAGGGATAATAAGCTGTAAACGCTTACAAATTGCTTTTATGGTGATGCTATCGTTGTGGGTTGACGTAACGTCAGCTCACGGCTTGCAGATGACCACAGCGCAAATCGTGCAGCGACAAGATAACTACGTGTTTATTACTATCTCTACCTCTATCGCGAAGTTGTATCAGCAAATCGAGTATGAAGGAAAACCCACATCGATTATCCACCTTGCCAATGGGCCTGATGAGCAAGTTGAGCAATTTCGCTCCGCATTGTTTAAGTTGTTTGAGTCGCGGTTGCAATTTTCGGTGGCAGATAAAAAACTTCAATCGATACGGCTGAAAATGCACAATACGCCTGAGCTTAAAAAGCTGCTACAAGCAGAGGTCGCCGAGCATATATTAAGCGCTGTTCCCGGCGCTAAAAACCACCACGCTGACAGGCAAAATTATTTGCGAATTGAGGTGGATGGCTTTGTACCAATGACTGATGGACCCAAAGTGTTGAGTGGCTATTTCCCTAAGGAATTGGGGCAAATTTTAGTGAGCTACAGCAAACCTCAGATGCAAACTATTTCGCCAAGCGAGCAGGGGAGTGTGTTTTCACAGGCTCTATTCAAATAGAAAGCATCGCACATTAAAAAGCCGCAGGTTTGTGCCTGCGGCTTTTACGTATCAATTTAAATGTTAATCGATTAACTATCCGCTAAATCTTCCAAGCCAACGATTAACCATGGTGCATTGCCTTGTGTTTGACGCTCTAGGTGCCAAATTTCGTGAATTGGCTCTTCTTGCTTATCGCCTAGGTCGCGGTATTTGCCTTTAAATAAAATACTCACTTCCCACACATCCGGCTGCGTATCAGCACGCACTAATTGTGCGTCAATAAACATCACTTCAGTGGCAACGTCGTCATGGCTTTCTCGCTCGCGCTTAAACTCTTCAACTAACTCTGGGCTTAGGTATTCTGCCATTGTCGCAAAGTCTTTGTTGTTCCAAGCTTCTTGTAGCGTGTGGTAGTGCTGGCGTGCGCCGTGTAAAAAGCTGTTTATATCAAAGTCTTTTGGCAGGTTAAAAGGCACAGAGTCTTGCTGAGCAAAGCCGCCTGCGGACGCTGATTGCGTTTGGAATTGCTGCGGTTGTTCAAACTGTGGTTGGCCACCCATTGCAGGGTTCCCCATTTGTGGGCCACCCGCCATATGCGGTTGTTGGCGTTTTTGCATCATGCCTTTGATCAATTTAAAAATCACAAATGCGGCAAGGGCGAGTAAAATCATCTCTAAAAATTGGAAGCCTTCAAAATCATCACCCAACATTGCCGCGATCAAGCCGCCAGCAAGTAAGCCGCCTAACACGCCCGCCATAATACCTTTTTTACTTGATTTAGGCTTCGCGGATGATGTGGGGGCAATCGATTTGGTGTCCGTTTGCTGTTTTTGTTGCGTGGTGCTGGTTTGCTGGGTTTTGCCAGTTGATTTACTGCCAAACTTTTTTCTGGCTTCAACGTCAAAACTGCTGACAAATAAGAGCGAGATCAGTGAAAAAAATACGATAAAGTTTTTCATAACTTTCCTATAGAACTAAAACTGACGAAATTGTAAAGAAAGGTGTCGCTAAGTTAAATACAAATGAGGTTGATGGGGGGCTAGAGTCGATGAGCGGTACGTGGTGAACGTACCGCTTTATTTACAGAATTTATAACCACTTAAGCGCGTTGACTACCTGCTTTTGGTATTGCTCAACAGGGGAGCCTAAGTTCGCCACCAGTACCGTTGCACCGTGTTTATCTTGATCGATAATGCCCAAATACTGTTCGTCTTTAAATTGACCGTTGCCACCCAAGCTGTTTTTCTTGTCGATGGGCACGATAAATACCGTTATAGGCCCAAATTCTGATTGAAAAACAAGGTGCAAACTTTCTTGCCCTTGAAAGTGGCAAAATGTGGCATATGTCACCTTGCCGGGCAGATTACTCAACGTTGCGCCAAACTTAGCGAGTTTTTCATTCACTATTTGCATGGCGATTTCTTTGTCACTGGCAAACGCGCTTTTTTCATGGCGCACGTGTGACAGCGCATGGTCACCGGCAAGCAATGGCGATTGCGTGGCGCTCATAAAGTACAACCCCAATGCAAACGTCGCGCTAGCTGCGGTTGCAAACGGCGTTTTATGGCGGCGAAACCATGACTTTCTTTGCAGGACATTATGACTGTTGTCTTGCTGTTGCTTTGCCAGTATGCGCTCAGCCAAGCCTTCAGGTACTTCAACCTGCAAAGCATCATTGAGCTGGGCGTCAAAAGCTTGTAAGTCTTCCAATAAGGCCTGTTGTTCAGGGTCTTTTGCAGCTTCTTGCGCAACGTCCGTATCGTGTGGATCTGCAAACAGGCGACGACGAAATTCTAAATCATTCATCAATTTTGTGCCCCTTTAAGTGGTTCTTGGTGCTCAGTCAGCGCTTCTTTTAGCTGGTTACGTGCACGATATAAGCGTGTCATCACGGTATTTTTGTTCAGCTCCAATATGTCTGCTATTTCATCACCCGAGCAACCCATTACAACTTGCAGTAGCAGGGGCTCGCGGTACTCAGCAGAGAGTTTACTAATTTGCCTTTGTATGACGGTTTGTTCCATCTTGTCGTCAAGTTCAACACTTTGGTTGTCTACCAGTGTGTCGTTATCTACATCGGCGTAATCGAACTGCTTACGTTCGAAGCGGCGCGCATTTTCGCGACGCAAAATTGTTAACAACCAAGGCTTGGCGGCATTGTCATCTTGTAATGAATCAAGTGAACGCCAAGCCCTTAAAAAGGTTTCTTGCACTAAGTCTTCGGCAATGGTCGGGTCTTGGCAAAGCCAGTAGGCGAACCGATAGAGTTCGACATGGTAGACCTGTACCAAAGATTCGTAGCGCTTTTGTTTTATGGTCATGCTAGTAAGACCTTATGGTTAGCAGTTTTCTTGCATCTTTTTTGCAATTTATTTTATCTAGCTCAGTATAGCTGAGCTAGATTGGTATTCTTATTGGCTGCTTGTTTTTTCTGTGCAGACATAAGTAGCTGGTATATCTTGGATAAATCAGCTGCTTGCGTTGCATTACTGTACAGTGAAGCTTGCAATGCGGCAATTTCTTCACTTAACTGTGGCTCGTCTTGCTGGACGAGCCATGCATCAAACCCTGACTCTGGCTGTACTTGTTTAGCGTAACTGCGCAGTGCTTGGTAAAAGCCGCTTGCATCATTTTGTTTGGCTGCGATTTTGAGTAACTCACTTGGAACCTGACGCTTTGTGCTCGCTTTTGGATTGGTTACATGCGCAGATTTGTTTGGTTTTCGTAACCACCAAAGTAGCAATGTAATGAGCCATAAAATGTAGCCAGAGCCCATAACTAGCCAATCGGTAAGCGTTTTAGATGTATCAACAATTTGAGGCACCACACTAGGTACTGGCTCGACAACTGCGGGAGTTGCCATGTTTGGCACGACCGGCTGTGTTGCGGTAAGAGGCTGATTTGGATCGGCCACCACCGTAATTGTGCGCGCCGGTAAAGTGGCGTAGTTTACTTTGTTGATTACGGTATTAAACCAAGGCACCTTGACTTCCGGTAGGGTATACGTGCCCGGTGTTTGTGGCACTAAAGCGTATGATGAGACTAATTGTGAGATCACGCGGCCATCTCTGGCCAGTTGATTACGCTCACTTTCATCTGGGTAGCTACGAATACCCGTGATTGTATCTAATTTGATGTCAGGCAATTGCTCTTGCGTGACGCCTAAAGCAGTCAGTGTGATTGTACGCGTGATAGGGGTGCCAACCGTTACCTGCTCACCACTAGGTTGCCACTCTTCACTTAAATTCACCAACTCACTCGGTAACCAAGCGCCTTGATAGTTATCGGGGATGGGCTTTACGCTAATATCGACATTGTCGGCCATAGCTGATACCGCCATGCGACGGTAATTTTCGCGAACTTGACCATTAAACACCGGTGCAGAGATAGTAAACTCACCACTTTTTTGTGGTTGTACTAGATACTCGCGGGTGATCACCATGTAGCGACGGCCGTCCACAACCTCGTAGCCTTCTTTTTGCTTACCCAGCGCTGTGATCTGCGCATCTTCCATTTCTGGTGGTGACAACTGGCCATCAAGCAGATCTTTTGCTAAGTAGAGTTTGACCGTGTATAGACCCGCTTGTTGTACATATAAGTTACTTGGTTTGAGCTCACCGGTGACAAAAATATCTTTTTGCGTTTGCTCACTGTCACTCCTTGGTACCACTGTTAGCTCGATAGGCGCAGACTGCTTACCATCCACCTCAAAGGCTGGAATGGTGAACGTACCAGCAGAGCGTACCATCACCTGCATTTGCCATGTGGTTTGACTGCTTACACTGCCGTTGATGATGCTGGTACGAGAGCCAACGCTCACAGGGCCTGTTACAAATTGTTTAGCGAGTACGCTGGTATCTGGCTGCTCGCCAGACACTTTACCATCAGCTTCGATGGTGAGCGTAAAGTACTCACCGACCAATACGGGGTTTTTATCAACACTGGCGGTTAAATTATCAAAGGCCCAAACAGGGCGCATAAGCATTAAAAGGAATACGGAAACTAACAAACGTATTACCATGATTTTTCAACTCCTTGTGGACGGCGTTGTTGTGCGCGTTGTTGCGCTTCTAATTGCATTTTATTGCGTAACAAAATGGCAGGGTCATCAGGTACTTTTCGAAGTAACTGATTAAGCTGCTGCGCTTTTTCTTTTTCTTCAGGGGTAAGAGGCTGTGCTGAAATAGGTGCCATGCCTTGCTCAGATTCGCCCTCTTTAGGCTGCTGCTGAGCTTGCTGCGCCATGGCTGCTTGCTGTTGTGCTTGCTCGTCAGCCTCTTTTTGTTGATCACTCATACTTTGCTGCGTTTGCTGCTCAGTTTTCGGCTCACTTTGCATGTCGGGCTGGTTATTTTGTTCCCCATCAGATTGTTGCTGTTGGTCGCCTTGTTGCTGTTGGTCGCCTTGTTGCTGTTGGTCACCTTGTTGCTGTTGGTCACCTTGTTGCTGTTGGTCACCTTGTTGCTGTTGGTCACCTTGTTGCTGTTGGTCACCTTGCTGCTGTTGGTCGCCTTGCTGTTGCTGGTCACCTTGTTGCTGTTGGTCACCTTGTTGCTGTTGGTCGCCTTGTTGCTGTTGGTCACCTTGCTGCTGTTGGTCGCCTTGCTGTTGCTGGTCACCTTGCTGTTTATCTTGTTGCTGCTTGAGTTGTTCAACAAGTGCTTTGTTTTCGGCTGCTTGGCTAAAGTCAGGGTCTGCGGCTAATGCCTTCTCATAGGCTTCGATTGCTTTATCCAGCTCACCTTGCTGCGCGAGCGCATTCCCGAAGTTGTATTGCCCGATGGCTGAAGTGGTATTTTCAAGCACTTGAGCGGCTTGCTTATAGTCACCTTGTTTGTAAAAGGCTGCGCCTTTAAGCTCCGCATTTTGGGCGCTGGTTGCTTGTTGATAATCATCACTTTGATAGGCGCTTAAAGCATTTTGGTCGGTGTTTTTAAACCAACTTTGCCAATCAGCAGCCATAGCTTGCTCTGCAGGGTTGAACATAAACAGCACAACGAGCAGGCTGATCCCGGCGCGGCGCATGATTAACAGCGCTAAAGGTAGTAGCAAAATCAAGCCGTATTGGCCCGCATCAACGCGCCACAGTGTTTGACTTTGCTCTGATTGCTGTAAATCTTGCGTGTCGGCTAGTTTGGGCGTAAAGGCTTTAATATCGCTTCCGCTGGTTTGGTAGCGCACAAGTTGCCCTTTGTTACGCTTGGCTAACCCATCTAAACGCGCAAAATTAATCTTAGGAACGACGATTTGCCCAGAATTGTCTTTTAAAAAGCCGCCTTCAGGCAGTGCAATTGGCGCGCCTTGCTCTGTGCCAATGCCATAGATACTCAATGCATAGTTACTAGCGCTAAGCTCACCGTTTACATCGTCTATATCCGCTTGATCAAGCCCGTCAGTAAGCAAGATAATTTCACCTTGTGCGTATCCGGCTTGCTTGAGCAACTCAACGGCTTGCGCAATCCCTGCTAGCACATTTGAACCTTTGCTTGGCATAATTGCGGGGCTTAAACTCGGGATTAAGTTAGCTAAAGTAGCAGCATCGCTGGTTAGTGGTGATACGGTAAAGGCATCACCCGCGTAAGCAACCAAAGCCGTTTCGCCTTCTTTAAACAACTCAATCATATCGAGTGCCTTAAAGCGTGCTTGCGTCAGGCGGTTAGGCGTGATGTCAGTGGAGTACATGGAATAAGACATGTCCATCAACAGCACTCTAGCTTGTTTTGCTTGAAAGACGGGGACTTGTTGCTTTTCAAAGCTAGGACCTGCTGCACTGATTATGCCTACCAGTAAAAATAGGCTGATAAGCAACGGGCTTGCTTGTTTACGCTGTTGCTTATTTTCACTCAGCATGACATTCGCTAAGTGCGGTGCGATCAGCGGGCTTTGTTTTTGCTTTGCTTGCTTGGTAAATTGAATGCTCGTCACCACAAGCCACGGGATTAACAACCAAAGTAAGTCGGGACGAATAAACATAAACTCCATGCTACGCCTCCTGTCTTAAGCTTAAATTTTTTGCCGCTTTTACGAATAGCGCTAGTGCGATAAGTGCCAGTGCGCCAAGTAAAGGCCAGTAAAAAAGCGCGAGTTGCGGGCGAAATGTTTGGGCTTCGTCAGAAACTGGTTCTAACTTATCCAATTCTTGATAAATTTTTTGTAGGCCCGCGACATCTTTGGCGCGGAAATACAAACCACCAGTTTCTTTGGCAATATGTTTCAATGTCGTTTCATCAATGCTGCCACCACCGCCAAGGCCACCCATGCCAAAGAGGCCAAATCCACCTCTGCCATCGGAACCAACGCCCACGGTGTAGACTTTGATGCCTTCTTCGCGAGCAAGGATCAGTGCATCTTCTGGTTTTAAATTGCCCGCGGTGTTTTGACCATCGGTCAGCAAAATGAGAATGCGGTTACTTTGTTGTTTTTGACTGAAGCGTTTCACCGTGAGACCAAGCGCATCACCAATGGCGGTTGCGCGCCCGACTAAGCCAATTTGTGCTTCGTTGAGCATTTGGCTAACCGTGTTTAAGTCGCGTGTTAATGGTGTTTGTAAAAAGGCGGTATCACCAAACAAAATAAGCCCAAGGCGATCGCCCTGACGTTGTTCGATAAAGTCGCCCAGTACCGCTTTCACCACGGAAAGTCGGTCAATGTAGCGCCCTTGATATTCCATATCTTGTTCAGTCATGGAGCCTGATAAGTCAACTGCGAGCATAATGTCGCGGCCTTCATTGGGTAGGGCAATAGGGTCATCAAGCCACTTTGGATTGGCCGCTGCGACTACTAAAAGTAACCAAATCAGCATTTCTAGCCAATTTGTGCCACGGCTTTGAACGGTTTCTTTTGGTGCAAGAGCAGCAAGACTGGCAAAACTGGGCATACGTAGTCGTTGCGAGGCACTGTGTTGCACGGGTTTCAATTTGGCAATTAACCAAGGCAACGGCAGTAGTAAAAAGGCCCATGGCCATGAAAACTCAAACATCGATGGCCTCTTTTAATTTAAACTTTTTAATAGCTGTATGTAGTTTGTTGGCCAGCTCAATATTGGGCGTTGGACCGTACAAACTCTCTAATTCTTTGGCGCCAAACTCTTGACCGCTAAGTTGTGATAGTCGTTTTGACCACTGCGTATTACATCCCGATACGGCGCGGTTGCCATAGTAATGCTTGGCTAGCCGTTTTACGAGGATGTGCAGTTGCTGTGGGTCTTGTGCGATATGTTCGCATTGCTCAATGGCTTCACGTTTTGCCCGTTGTAGTTGCCATGCTTTAAAGCGCCATACAACTAGGGCTAACAAAACCAGTAGGCTTAGGACAATCAGCGACCACATAGCTGGTGAAAGTGGCCACCATGACACTTCATTGGGGGGCATGACGTCATGTAATGCCGCTAAAGGAGAAGCTTGCATAACCGTTAATACCTCGACAACTGTGATTCTAAAGGGGTCGCCGCGCTGAATGACTGCATTGTCATGCCAGCACGCTTTAAGCGCGCTAAACGCTGAGCAAATGCATCAGCCGCTTTTTGTGCAAATTTGGCCCGAAACTGCTTATCCATGAGCGGTAAAGTCCAAGCATTGCTACCTGCCTCAACTGTGATTGCATCTTTGTATGCGGGCAGTTGATGCTCAAATGGATCGCTCACTTGGCAGCCAATCAACTCGCAGTGCCTTGCTAAGCGTTCTAGCTGTTTGAAACTGGCATCATCCAAGCTGCTAAAATCGGAGATTAAATAAATTAAACTGCCGGGTTTAGCTAAATGTGTGAGGCGCTTAAGATTATCTGCAAATCGATTTGGTGCGATGTTTTCGCGATTGCTTAGTGCCAACTCATGAATATCGCAAAGTTGATGGCAAAGTGCCAATACACCTTTATCTCGCGCGGTCGGTTTTAATTCGTGATGACCATACTCGCTAAACACAATACCACCGAGCCTGTCGCCACGTTGGCACGCAGACCAAGCAACTAAGGCACTCAAATGGGCCGCTTGCACAGATTTAAGCAATAACTGCGAGCCAAATAACATGCTATTAGACAGATCCGTAAATATAAAAACGGGGCGTTCTTTTTCTTCTTGATAGAGCTTGGTATGCGCTTCGCCGGTGCGTGCGGTGACGCGCCAATCGATGGCGCGAATGTCATCGCCATATTGATATTGGCGCACTTCAGCAAATTCCATACCTCTGCCTTTATGAGGCGCAAGATATTGGCCTGCTTGTGCACTTTTAACTCGGGCACGCGGCTTCAGCGATAACAAATTTGCTTTGGGCTTATAGTAAAGTAACTCTTTTAAGCCCAATTGTGCGCCATTACTATGGCATTGCTCTAACCAAGCTTGGGTTGATAACTGAGCTTTTTGCATTGTTAAGGTACTGGTACTAGTTCGACAATTTTGCTGATAACTTCATCTTTACTGATGCCATCGGCTTGCGCTTCGTAACTTAAAATAATGCGATGACGCAATACATTGTGGATCACCGCTTGAATATCTTCGGGAGTTACGAACTCACGATCATGTAGCCATGCGTGCGCTCTGGCACATTTATCCAGCGCGATCGTGGCACGTGGACTGGCACCAAACTCAATCCAAGCGCCTAATTGTGAGTCAAGCTTGGCGGCTTGACGGGTGGCGATAATAAGCTGTACTAAGTATTGCTCCAAAGGCTCGGCTAAGTGCAGCGATAGCACGCTCTTGCGTGCCGCAAATAAAGTAGCTTGGCTAATTGGGCTAAAGTGTTCTTGGTGTTGCGCAAGCGCTTCACCGCGTGTGAGTCGCAATATCGCTAATTCGTTTTGTGCTTCTGGATAGTCAATATTCAGATGCAACAAGAAGCGGTCAAGTTGTGCTTCAGGTAATGGGTATGTACCTTCTTGCTCTAGCGGGTTTTGTGTGGCCATAACCATAAATAAGTCGCTAAGCGGATAAGTATTCTTGCCGACTGTGATCTGGCGCTCGGCCATGGCTTCTAATAAAGCTGACTGCACTTTAGCTGGGGCACGGTTTATTTCATCCGCCAAAATGAGGTTGTGAAATAGAGGGCCTTTTTCAAAAACAAACTCGCTAGTTTGCTGGCGGTATATATCCGTGCCGGTCACATCCGCGGGTAATAAGTCTGGTGTAAATTGTACGCGTTGAAAACTGCCTTCAATACCTTTAGCAAGGGCGTTGACTGCACGCGTTTTAGCAAGCCCAGGAGGACCTTCAACGAGCAAGTGGCCATCGGCCAAAATAGCGATTAGAAGTGCTTGTGTTAAAGCGGGCTGACCAATAATTTGGGTATCAAGATAACGTTTTAATTGTGAAAATTCATTTACTGCCATTGCTTTGTCCTTGTTGTGACAAATTTGTGCTCTAAGTTATATGGACTCGTGTAGTTAGTTCAAGTCTAGATTGACATTTTTGCGTCATAATTAGACCTCGGTTTGTCGAATAGTTCCCGAGTTTTTTCAATAACTTTTGCGAGTGTTCAAAAAAACAACTAGGGTAGTGTGTGTTTGATTCTTTTGTAACCAATTTTGATTTTACTATTGGCATTGTGGAAGGGGTTGTTTAGAATCAGGTAAAATTTAACAGGTCAGACCTGTCAGCGGGAGAGCATATCAATGTCTGAGCAAAACATTCTAAAAACAACAAAAGGCGACCGTATCGCGATTGTGAGTGGTTTACGTACCCCGTTCGCGAAGCAAGCGACGGCGTTTCATCACGTACCAGCACTAGATTTAGGTAAGCTGGTCGTCAACGAAATGCTTGAGCGTTTAAATTTTGATAAAAAAGAAATCGATCAGTTGGTGTTTGGCCAAGTAGTGCAAATGCCAGAAGCGCCCAACATCGCACGTGAAATAGTACTGGGTACTGGCATGCCAGTGTCTGTAGATGCGTACTCGGTATCACGAGCGTGTGCAACCAGTTTTCAAGCAATTGCTAACGTGGCTGAATCAATTATCGCGGGCTCTGCGACAGTCGGTATTGCCGGTGGTGCAGACTCATCTTCAGTATTACCCATTGGTGTAAGCAAAAAGCTAGCGGGTAGTTTAGTTGATTTAAACAAGGCACGTACCTTTGGTCAGCGTTTTAAAATTCTATCTAAATTACGTTTTAAAGATTTAATGCCAGTGCCACCTGCGGTAGCTGAGTATTCAACCGGTCTATCGATGGGCCAAACTGCAGAGCAAATGGCCAAAACGCACGGTATTAGCCGTGCTGATCAAGATGCAATGGCACATCGTTCACACACACTTGCAGCCAAAGCATGGGCCGATGGTTTATTAGCTCACGAGGTGATGGCCGCGCATGTGCCACCTTATAAATCATTCATTGAACAAGACAACAATATTCGTACTAACTCATCAATTGAAGGCTATGCGAAGTTGAAGCCGGTATTCGATAGAGTACACGGCTCTGTAACAGCGGCAAATGCAACTCCACTGACTGATGGTGCGGCAGCTGTGTTAATGATGAGTGAAAGTAAAGCCAAAGCGTTAGGTTACGATATTCTAGGTTATGTACGTAGCTTTGCGTTTTCTGCCATTGGTGTACACGAAGACATGTTAATGGGCCCAGCTCATTCAACGCCTATAGCGTTAGACAGAGCGGGTATTACCTTAAAAGATTTAGACTTAATCGAAATGCACGAAGCATTTGCGGCGCAAGCACTTGCCAACATGAAGATGTTCGGCTCTGATAAGTTTGCGCAAGAGAAATTAGGCCGTTCAAAAGCGATCGGTGAAATTGATATGGATAAATTTAACGTTAACGGCGGCTCATTGGCATATGGTCACCCATTTGCGGCAACGGGTGCACGTTTGATCACGCAAAGTTTGCATGAGTTGAAACGTCGTGGCGGCGGCTTAGCATTGACCACAGCCTGTGCGGCAGGTGGTCTAGGTGCAGCCTTTGTATTGGAGAGCGCGTAATGTCAGTATTTAGTTATGAATTAAACGAAAGACGTGTTGCTATCGTCACGATTGACGTGCCGGGCGAAAAGATGAACACCCTGCGTGACAGTTTTGCCGACGATTTGTTAGCAGTTTTAAAGCAAGGCCGTGATGACAACATCACGGGTATGGTATTCATCAGCGGCAAAAGTGATAACTTTATTGCCGGTGCTGACATCAAAATGTTGGACAGTGCCAAAACGCGTGAAGACGCATTAGCCCTGTCTGAAATGTGCCAACAAGCATTTTTCACCATGAGAAAGCAGCCATACCCAACAGTGGCAGCGATCCATGGTGCAGCATTGGGCGGTGGTTTGGAGTTTGCACTAGCCTGTGATTATCGTGTTTGTACTGACAGTGACATCACTAAACTAGGCCTACCTGAAGTGCAACTGGGCTTATTACCTGGTGGTGGCGGTACGCAACGTTTGCCTAAATTAGTGGGTATTCAAAAAGCGCTGGAATGGATGCTAACGGGCAAGCAAGTACGTGCAAAACAAGCCAAAAAAGCGGGCCTTGTGAATGATTGTGTACCACACAGCATTTTAGAGCGCGTGGCGGCTGAAATGGCCACCAAAGGTAAAGCTAAAGTAAGTAAGCCTCGTTTAGACAAGATCAGTCAGCTATTAGAGTCTAACCCGTTTGGTCGAAACATTATCTTCAAAAAAGCGCAAGAAAATGTGCTTAAAAAGACGGGCGGCCATTATCCTGCACCATTGAGCATCATTAAAGCCGTACGTGCGTCAATTGAGCTTGATGAGCTTAAAGCATATAAGACGGAAGCTGAAGGTTTTGCTGACTTGGTGATGACGGATGTGTCTAAATCATTACGTGGTATTTTCTTTGCCACCACGGAAATGAAAAAAGACTACAAAAATGATGATGTGGCACCGATTGAACGCACCGCCGTGCTGGGTGGTGGTTTGATGGGCGCGGGTATCGCTCATGTGAGTGCCGTGAAAGCAGGTGCGTTGGTTCGCGTAAAAGATGTCGCGCATCAAGGTATTAGCAATGCCATGAACTACAGCTTTAAGATTTTGTCGAAGCGCCAAAAGCGTCGCATTATGAGCAAGGCAGAGCTACAACAAACCATGAATCGCATTACGGGTAGTACGGATTACTCGGGCTTTAAACATGTCGATATGGTGATTGAAGCCGTATTTGAGGACTTAAAACTCAAGCAAAGCATGGTGGCGGATATTGAACAAAACTGCCAAGAGAACACCATTTTTGCCAGCAACACGTCATCATTACCGATTGCACAAATTGCGGAGCAAGCAAAGCGTCCTGAAAATGTCATTGGCTTACATTACTTCTCGCCAGTAGAGAAAATGCCGCTGGTTGAAATTATTCCGCACGCAGGCACTTCTGAGCAGACCATTGCACGCACGGTAAACTTTGCTCGCAAGCAAGGTAAAACACCGATTGTGGTTAAAGACAAAGCGGGTTTTTATGTTAACCGTATCCTAGCGCCGTACGTAAATGAAGCCGCTAATTTATTGCTTGCAGGCGAGCCAATCGAGAAAATAGACCAAGCATTGGTTGAATTTGGCTTCCCTGTGGGTCCACTTGCTTTACTTGATGAAGTGGGGATCGACATTGGCTCTAAAATTGCGCCTATCTTGGAAAAAGAACTGGGCGAGCGTTTTAAGGCACCGAATGCTTTTGATCGCATGATTGATGCAAAACGTTTAGGCCGTAAAACGGGTCGTGGCTTCTACTCTTACGAGAAAAAAGGTAAGAAAGTGGATGAGTCAGTGTACGAGCTACTGGGGATCACCACCAGCCCTCGTTTGAACAAGCAAGAAATCGCGAGTCGCTGTGTGGCACAAATGCTTAACGAGGCGGCACGTTGTTTAGATGAAGGCATTATTGCGAGTCCGCGAGATGGCGACATTGGTGCTATTTTCGGTATTGGCTTCCCACCATTCCTAGGTGGTCCATTTAGCTATATGGACAAACGAGGCGTGAACAAAGTGTGTTCTGAGCTATCAACTTATGCAACCGATAACGCAGTATTTACGCCGGCTGAGTCGTTGATGGCGATGGCGAGTAAAGGCGCTAAGTTTTACGATGCGCCAAAAGCACAGCTAAGTGAAGTGGTTTCAGAGGAAACACCCACTGAAGAGCATAGCGAAGCACAGTAGTTTAATAATTGATTTTCGTATAAAAAGCGCGCCTTCATATGGCGCGCTTTTTTTATAGCTCTGAAACGCAAGCTTTTTTTGCTCAAACAAGATTGTTGACTACAATTTAACCATGAATGCGAGTGAGTTTCGGTCATGGGCAAGCGATTTTACCTGCAATTTGGCGCGTTATTGGCGTTGACGATATTAATTAATTTGGCTTTGTTTTACTGGAATGCTCAAGTAGTTGATAAGTCGAATGCACTAAACGCAAATTGGCAGCAAGAAACTTACATCACCATCGAAAAAGCCTCTTTACTCGCGAAGCTTGAACGTAGCATGGGCTATGGTGGCTTTATTCACAACTTCAAAAATTTCGTATTGCGCGGCGATGAGCTCTATTTTCGGCGTGCTCAGCACGAGCTTACTCACATTTATCGCTACATCGATACCTTTAAGCAATTTGATTTATCTACTCAAGAACAGCAAGCAATTAATGCCATTCGAAATACAGTTGAGTTGTATGCGCATAAACTATTGGATGCCAGAGTGGTCGACAAAGATAGAGAAGACATTGGTCAATTAGATAAGGAGGTGAAAGTAGATGATAGCGCGGCCGAACAAGCACTTGATGTGTTGAGAAAGAGCCTACACGTTAGTTATCAGCAAACTTTAGCTCAACAAACGCAATTACATGATGAAACAACCTTATATATAAAGCTTGGCGCTTACTTTTTATCACCGATAGTCTGTTTAACGGCAATACTGAACATGCTCATGCTGTGGTTAATGACGCAGCTATTACGTGAGCGTAATGCGCTGATAGAGATCACCCCTGATGCAATCGTTTATTACAATAAATTCGGTAAGATTTGGCAGGTAAACGAAGTCGCTGAAAAGCAATTTGGCTATTCAAGAAAGGAGTTTCTGACCATGACGATGTCTGACTTGTTGCCAAATCATTTTACAGGCGCATCTTATATCCGAAGTGTTAAGAAGCATCTCAGTCATGCATATCACCGTGAGCAAGAGAACATCAGCACTGTGGTAGGCATTCATAAAAATGGCACAAAAAAGCGCTTTAGGATCACGGCAACCAATGTTGCTACTGGTGAAGGCGAATTCTACATTGCGGTTTTTCATGATTTAAGCGAAGAACAAGCTTTATTGGAAAAAGCACATTTGGACTACCTCACGGGGGTTTATAACCGTAGGCAAGTGTATAATTTATTAGAACGTGAACTGGCACGGCTTAATCGTTATCATCGGCCTTTATCAGTGTTACTCGTAGACTTAGATAACTTTAAGCCGCTTAACGACAATGAAGGCCATCTTGCAGGAGACCTTGCCTTAAAGCAGTTATGCCAGTTTTTAAAAGAATCAGCGCGTCCCACGGATATTATTGGTCGCTGGGGGGGGGACGAATTTATACTCGTTTGCCCGGAAACTGGCCACCATAGTGTCATGAGTTTTGCTCGACGCTTAGTTGAGCATTACGCACAACAAGCAGAGCATGGCCTCACGTTGAGCATTGGCGTGGTTGCCTATGATTTTGTCAGTGATAAACTTTCAGCGGATGAGTGTGTTGATCAAGCAGATCAAGCGCTTTACAAAGCAAAAAGTAACGGAAGAAATCAAGCCGTTATGTATCAACCCGATTTTTTGAACGTTCATTCTCATACATAGCTACTTTTACTTCACGAACAAAAGTACGTACAATCAGCGGCCATTAGTTTGAAGTAGTTTGTTCGTTATCCATGCACAACATTAGTGATCTTATCGAGATCTTTGATACGCAATTCTTTTCTCAATACAACACTCGCTTGATTAAAGGCGATGGTGAGCCTATTTACTTGCCAGCTAATGAGCATTGTCAATATCATCAAGTGGTATTTGCACACGGTTTTTACGCCAGTGCATTACATGAAATTGCTCATTGGCTAGTAGCAGGCAACACACGGCGAGAACAAGAAGATTACGGCTATTGGTATTGTCCTGACGGACGCAGTAAAGCGCAGCAGTTTGAGTTTGAAAATGTAGAAGTTAAACCTCAAGCGATTGAATGGGCGCTCAGCGTGGCGGCAGGTTTTGCATTTAATGTGTCAGTAGATAACTTAAATGGCGAGCAAACATGCCGTTTTAGTTTTCAACAACGCGTACATCATAAAGTGCTGGCATTATTAAAAACGGGCTTCAACAGCAGAACAGAACAACTACTCAAAGCGTTAAGTCAATTTTATCAAACCCCTTGGCCTTTATCTGAAGAACATTTTACTTGGCAATGTCCGCAGGAGCTTCTCGATGCAGTTTAAACTTGGTCTGATCATTAATCCTATTGCTGGATTAGGTGGTAGTGTTGCATTAAAAGGCAGCGATGGCGCTGATACGGCCCAACAAGCCATTGAACTGGGTGCTGAGCCTAGATCCAACGCCCGGACACAGCTCGCGCTTGAGCAATTAGTAAAGCACCATCAGCAGATTGAGGTTTTCACGGTGAATGGCGACATGGGCGAAACCTTAGCACGTAAGCTTGGTTTTAACACGCATGTGGTTTATCAAAGTGCTCAACCAACTACACCTGACGATACTGAAGCAGCGGCAAAAGTGTTGCTTACTCACGGTGTTGACATGATTTTGTTTGCGGGTGGTGATGGCACGGCAAGAAATATTTGTGCGGCGATTGATGACAGCATACCTGTACTCGGTGTGCCTGCTGGCTGCAAAATTCATTCGGGTGTGTATGCCATCACGCCAAAAGCGGCGGGTAGAGTCGTTGAAATGTTGGTGACAGGTGAGCTGGTAACGCTTTCTGAAGCCGATGTGATGGACATTGATGAAGAGGCATTTAGACAAGGCACTGTGAAAGCAAAACGCTATGGCGAAATGCAAGTGCCCTCGGAGCTTCGCTACGTTCAGAGCGTTAAAAATGGCGGAAAAGAAAGTGATGAGCTCGTACTCGCAGACATTGCTGCTTACGTGATCAGTGAAATGGACTCGGACACCCAATATATTATGGGGTCGGGCTCCACAGTGGCGGCTATTATGGAAGAGCTGGGTTTAAACAATACCCTGTTAGGCGTTGATTTAATCCAAGATCATGAATTGTTAGCGAATGATATGACTGCTGCAGAGTTACTCAAGCGGGCGGATGATGCGCCTACTAAATTAGTGATAACGCTTATCGGTGGGCAAGGGCATATTTTCGGGCGTGGCAACCAGCAACTCAGCCCCGAACTGATTAATAAAATAGGTAAAGAGAACATCATTGTGATTGCGACTAAAACTAAGTTGCAGGCACTCAATGGCAGGCCGCTTATTGCAGACACTGGGGATGAGCAACTCGACCAAGCACTCAGTGGATATATTAACGTTGTAACGGGTTACAACGACCATGTTATGTATGCCGTAGGCCATGCAGATTTGAATTAGGAAATAATTATGTCATTTCAAGAATACGTAGATGCTGCTCAGCAGTTTTTTGATAACCTAGTCGACAGAGCGAGCGACGATGAGTTGTTTGCAGGTGGCTACTTGCGTGGTCACTTTGATTTAGCGGTTGGTTATGCACAAGTTAACGGCGAAGTTATCAGCGCAGAAGAGCTGAACGAGAACGTCGAAAAAAGCTTAGTAAAAGCATACCGAAGCGGTGAATTGACCGAAGAAGATAAAGCACATGTTGTGGATATTTGGGAACAAGTGAAAGGGCTGACCGTTTAATTATCTCGTGTTTAAACCTCGTACTTGTTACTATTAAAGGAAATTTATTTTGAAAGGACGCGTTATGTCTATTACTCGTGTTGCGCTTGCTTTAACAAGTGCTCTAATGTGTTCAGTTGCGGTGGCTGATGTGGATGCTCAGACTGAGTTTTCACAAACTTATCATGCATATCAACGTGCATTGCAGAATAAGGATTATAAGCAAGTCCCCTTGTTGGCGAAAAAAGCCTATGAACAGGGCAAGTCAGTATTTGGCGAGCAAAGTGAAAACACCGCAAACCTTGCGTTTAACTACGCAAAGTCGTTGCCGTTTAGTGAAAGTGATGAAGCCATCGCGGCGATGGACGTTGTTATTGACATCTATCGCAAGCAATTTGGTGAGCATGCCTTGCAGTTGATAGACCCTTACATGTACAAAGTTGAAAGGCTTCTACCAGCAAAAAATCGAGAAGCAAGAAAGCATGTCACTTTGGCTGTGGAAGTGGCAGAGCATCATAAAAACCATTTACTTGAGTCAAGAGTATATTTCGAGGCTGCGCAAAAGTTTAATAGGATCAACGATTATACTCGTACCAAAAGCTAATTAGGTCATGCTGATCGTATTAACCAAGAGCACTTGGAAAGAAACGCGATTCACCGTCTAAATGTTGATTTGTGGTATGCAGAGCTACTCAATGGCCGAAAACAATATGATGAAGCGATTGAACGACTGACGCACGTTGTTAGCGTGTTCGAAAATAACTTGGGCTTTGATCACCCGATGGAGATCACGGCGCGCTCACGTCTAGTCAGTTTGTATGAAAAACTAGGCAAAAGTGATGAAGCGACACGTCACTGTCTTGCCATAGCCAAAATGCAACCGTGGAAAGACGATATTCAACAAACGCCGTTATATCGTAAAATGCCAATATACCCAGAGCGAGCAACACAAGCGCAAACAGGTGGGTGGGTCGACCTAGCATTTACGATTACTGCGGATGGTCGTGTTGAAGATATTGAAGTACTTGACGATACGCATGGCGAAATGTTCGTAAAAGAAACACTGAATGTAGTGAAAGAGTGGCGATATGCTCCTAAATTCGAAAATGGAAAAGCGGTGAGTGCGAGAACAAAGTTCAGAATGAATTTTGAATTTGATAAGCGTTCTCTCTAGTCTAATTTATACTCACAAGTGCAGCTAAGTATGAGCTGCACATTTTTCTGATGGTAGTAAAGAAGTCGTCTAAGTTAATGTCTAAAACTTCGCTAAGATGAAACGCATCATCTTAGATAATGATTAAGGACGGATCCCTAATGAAAGTCAAATCAATCGCACTGGTTTTGGCCAGTGTTCTATGTAGCACCCCTTTAATGGCCGCTGCCAACGCAAAAAATGAGTTTTCTGACGCTTATCAGCAATATCAACAAGCCGTTGAAAACCAAGAGAGCCCAGTACAAATTGAGCAGTACGCTAAAACAGCCTACGAGAGAGGGCTTGGCATATATGACGCGCAGAGTGTCAACAGAGCGAATCTTGGTGTTAACTATGCAAAAGCACTTGTCGGTGGAAAGAATAGAGATTTAGCTTTGCCAATTCTTAATGATGCCATTAATGTGCTAGAAAGCCATTATGGAGAACATGGCATAGAGCTGGTTGAGCCTTACTTAACAAAGATAGAACTGCTTTTGCCAACACAACGTATTGGTGCACGAGAGGTTGTTAGCAAAGCACTGGAAATAGCAGTCCACCATAAAGATAAGTTGCTTGAATCAACGGTATATTTTGAGTCGGCGAAGTTGTTCAATATCGCGGGTGACTACCAAAAAGTCAAAAAGTACTTAAACAAATCTAATCGCATCAACCAAGAGCATTTACCTAAAAATTCCATTCATCGATTGACGGTCGATCTTTGGATGGCAGAACTACTCACGAGTAAAAAGAAGTACGAAAGTGCCATAGAGAAGCTTCAGGCGGTTGTCGCCATATTCGATGAGCAACTAGACTTTGAGCATCCTATTGAGCTGATCGCACACTCTCGACTGGTTAATTTATATGAGCGCGTCGGTAAAAGCGAGCAGGCAACCCGCCATTGTTTGGCTATTGCGCAAATGCGACCTTGGGAAGACAACATAGAGCAAACCCCTTTGTATCGTAAATCACCCACTTACCCTAGAAGTGCGGCTCGGGCTAGACAAGAGGGCTGGGTTGCACTTGAATTTACCATCACAAAAGAAGGGTTTGTGGATGATGTTGAAGTACTTGATAAAGATCGAAAATTGTTTGTAAGCAGTGCTATTGAGGCGGTAAAAGATTGGCGGTTTGCGCCTAAGTTTGTGGATGGACAAGCGGTAGAAGCAAAATCACAGGTTAAAATGATTTACAAGATGAGATAGCTCAAAAGCAATACAAATCCGCTTAATTAAGTAGCCGCCAAATAGGTCGGCTACTTGAATGCCTTGATTAAAATTTCCAATATAAAAACAGTAGCGTAAAGCCAAATAAGTAAGCCAAACCCAACCAACTTAGGATTTGCATAAAGCCTTTTGGCTGATTGTCGATCACACTCATCAAACGATAGTTAAACCATGCAAAAATCGGTGTGGTGACAAAAGCCAGAGTCATGGCAAACGTGAGCATGTCCTTCAAGTTGGCTTTAAAAAATAGCACCACTGTCATACCTAATATTGATTGCAGCAAAATAAGTGCTGATAACACATATTTTGGGGTCGTTTTGCGCGTGATATGTAATGCTTCGTTCAGTGTGCGAGCGTAACCATCAAGCACTGTGAGCGTGGTGCCAAACATGCATAAAAAAGCGATTGCGGCGACTAATGAGTGAGACCATTGCCCTATGGTTTGCGTGTACATACTGATCAACTGTTGGCTAAAGGCGATACCGGCCAGTTCAATCTTGGTTGTACTGCCATATTGGATCAATACCCCTAAAGCAAAAAATACCACAGCTAACAACGCGGTGAGCCCGTAGCCTAAATTGAAATCAAATAAGCCTTGTTTAAGTGTCAACTCGGTCGTTCTAGATTTTGCTTTGAGCCACAGTGAGTTGATGGCAGAGATCTCAATAGGGGCAGGCATCCAACCCATTAACACCACTAAAAAGCCCAGCATTGCGAGCTGAAAAGGTTGTGGCGGATCCAATGGGGCAGGGTTAGCCGCGCCTTGAGAAATTGCAACGGCTAAAGCTGCGATAGTTGAGATAGTCAATGTGACCATAATGAGCTTGCTGGCTTTATCTAATACTCGATAATGACCTAACAGTAAGATCAGTAAACACAGGGCTAAAATACCAAAACAAAGCACGGTTATATCAATAGACCAAGGCAAGGCATAATGTAATAGACTTGCCGTGAGTAAAAGTACCCCAGCAGTGTTAACAACCGCAGCGATAATGTTGAGGATGGCAAAAGCAATGAAGATTGCTTTACCTTGTTGATGATAGCCTTGCACAAGGCTTTGCTTGCTTATCAGCGTATATTCAACGCCAAACCTAAAAAACGGGTATTTTAACAAGTTGACGGCAATGATAAGCCAAAGTAATTGCCAACCAAACAAGGCACCAGCCTGCGTGGCTGCAACTAAATGGGAACCACCAATGGCGGCGGTCGCCATTAAGATCCCCGGACCCAATGAGCTAAATTTATTTTTTAAATCTGATAGCACAACATATCCTTTTTATTTTTTGTGCCATAGTAGCGTTTGATACGTAAAAGCCAAACAAATTATTTTACATTGTGTCGGCTTCCAACGCTTTATGATGAAGTGGTCTGTGTTTAGCCAAATTTAGATTGAAAGTACTCCTCGCTGTCTTCTTTGATATCGTTATAGTCGTCTTCATTAAGTTCCAGAGCATACAGCACTTCTTGCTTGACTTTATGCCAGTCTGAGGAAGGGCTAAAACGTTTTTGCATATGTACTAAGTTTTCAGCCATTTTTAAGGTAGCGAAACTGAGGTGGTCCTCTAGAGGGTGGTCTTCCAATAAAAACTCACAGTCATGATGGCGCAGAATAAGTTGGCAAATGTTTTTGGGCAAATGCCAACTATTTGCCATGAAATAACCCACAACCGTATGATTTGTTTTGAAAAGTTTATCTTCAAACTTAGTGAGCGGCACTTCATGTTTGGTGTTTGCAAGATCTAGCATTTTGGCATACTCGGGGTATTTCACCGCCATGGCGGGAATGCCTGCATCATGAAACAAACCCAGCATATGCAGGTTTTCCGAAGGCACCTTTGAGCTAATTTTTTTTCCTATGAGTGTTGCAATTGAGGCAATTTCTGTGGATGTATCCCAAAAGCGCTCAAGGCTGATACAGCAGCTATTTTGGTCAAATGCCTGTTGTAATAAGCAGCAAGTAACCAGTTGCGTGACACTGTCTAGACCTAAAATCATCACAGCTTGTCTTATATCTGTGATAGTACGTGCCATGCCATAGGTGGGTGAATTAATTACTTTCAACACAGCTGCCGAGGTAGAAATATCCGTTGCGATTAAATTAGCTATATCATTGAGTTCAGGTTCAGGTTGTTGCAGCGCCGATTGCAGTTTTTCTAATAATTCCGGTTTTGGGGGAAGATTAAAACCCTTTTTTAAATCATTAATAACTGCTTCGTTTATGTCTATCATAAGTCCCCTGAGTCAGCCATGTTTGGTGAGTTATCTGTAAGCTTAGCTCACTTTTTTGATTTATAGGTAAACAGTTCACGTTAAGAAAGTTATTACAATAACTTCATCTTACTAAGTTGCTCAAAAAGCAAAACTTGCGGTATGGTTAGGCAATTTTTTGACTAAGGAATGATTATGGACTCACAAGCGAATAGTGAAGTAAATAATGGCGCAGTGGCTCGATTTTTGAATTTTATTGAACGGGTAGGCAATAAGTTGCCAGATCCCGCCATGATATTTTTATTTTCAATGTTGTTGATATGGGGATTGTCTTGGCAGTTTTCTGCCACTCAATTTGACTCAATAGACCCAAGAACGGGGCAAGCCATTGTTGTGCATAACTTGCTCAGCGGGGATGCATTAGCTGGCTTTTTAGCATCCATGGTTAAAACGTTTACTGGCTTTGCACCACTTGGTGTTGTATTAGTTGCTATGTTGGGTGTGGGTGTCGCAGAGCATTCTGGCTATATTAATGCCGGTCTTAAGCTAATGCTAAAGCGTACACCGCAAGCCTTGTTAACGCCTTCAATTATTTTGATAGCGATTGTAAGCCATACTGCGACTGACGCTGGTTATGTGTTGGTTATTCCTATCGCTGGGGTTATTTATTACGCCATGGGCCGTCACCCGTTAGCCGGTATTGCCGCAGCGTTTGCAGGTGTAAGTGGTGGATTCAGCGCTAACTTTATACCATCGGGTATCGACCCGTTGCTACAGAGCTTTACACAAAGCGCAGCGCACATTATTGACCCGACTTTATCTGTTAACCCACTTAATAACTGGTTTTTTACCTCGGCATCGAGTGTCTTTATTATTCTTTTAGGTTGGTACATTACAGATAAGATCATTGAACCTAGATTAAAAAACACACCTGTTGATGGAGATACCGATAGCCTTCCACAATTCCATGAAGTAACGGATTTAGAGAGGAAAAGCTTTTATATAGCAAGTGCGGTAATGGTAGCAGGATTAGCGTTATTAGCTTATGCGGCAAGTGGTGAAGATTCAGCGCTGAGAAGCCCTAGCGGCTCGCTTACTGATTTTAGCGCGCCATTGATGCAGTCTATTGTGCCGTTGATTTTCCTACTGTTTTGGATCCCCGGCATGGTATTTGGTTTCATAGTTGGTACGTTCAAAACGTCAAAAGACATGATTGATGCCATGAGTAAATCTATGAATAGCATGGCGTACTATATCGTTATGGCGTTCTTTTGTGCTTTGTTTATATCGGCTTTTGCACAATCTAACTTGGGGGCATTGTTGGCTATCAAAGGCGCTGAAGTACTAAAAGCACTCGCATTACCAAGTGGTGTAACCGTGGTTGGTATTATCTTTTTAACTGCGTTTGTTAACCTTTTTGTAGGCTCAAGTTCAGCGAAATGGGCACTATTAGGCCCAATCTTTGTTCCTATGCTGATGCAGCTTGGGATCTCACCAGATCTTAGCCAAGCGGCTTACCGTGTTGGTGATTCAAGTTCAAACATCATTACGCCTTTGATGCCATACTTCCCACTCGTGGTGGTGTACTGTCAAAAGTATGTTAAAGGTACGGGCATAGGCACACTTATCGCGATGATGTTGCCATATTCAATTGCGTTTTTAATCGGTTGGAGCTTATTTTTGTTAGCTTATTGGGGTTTAGATATTCCGTTAGGGCTACAAGCAAGTTATGAATATATAAACTCATAACTTTTTACAAAAACACAATTGCTCAGGCTCCAAACTATGGTATGTTTTATGAACTTTAAAGCATATGCAAGGAGCCTGATGTGCAACCTCATGTTACCAGTCAACTTTCTGACATTCTTCAGCATTTAGATACGATCCATGGTTATATCGGCCAGTCTTATTGGGCCGAAAATATTCCTAAAGCTTTACTCGAAAAAGCAATTGAAAATAGTGTTAATTTCGCAATTATTAATAACGAGCTAGGTTTACAAGCTTTTGCGCGTGTGATCACTGACAAAGCCACATTTGGTTATCTTGCCGATGTGTTTGTACTACCTGAGTTTAGAGGACAGGGCTTAAGTAAGTGTATTATGGAAGCGGTAAAGTCTCATCCTGAATTGCAAGGGCTGCGCAGAATGATGCTTGCGACACGAGATGCCCATTCATTATATGAGCAATTCGAGTTTGAGAAAGTGACTGATCCAACACCGTTTATGCAAATCACAGTGCCTGATATTTATAAACAACCTTGTTAGGCTTTTTGATAAGTAATAATTGATATAAGTTAGTGGTTTTTGTCGACAGACCTGCTAGGTTTAGACGGTATAACCGTTAATCACTATGGTAGTTTGGGGTCACTGTGAGAATTAAAAGTAAGATAATACTCAATGTAGCAATCATTGTTGCAGTGGCAGTTATTGCGACCGCTTCAATCCTGACCGCTTTGGCCAAATCTACAGCCAACAGCGCACTACAAGAACAATTACAAAGTAGGCTAGTTGGAATTCGAGACGCTAAGAGTGAGCAAGTCGAAAGCTACTTTCTAATGATGCAGCAACAAATAAAGACCTTAGCGTCTTCAGCCTTAACACTGGAGGCCAGTGAAGGTTTTATTCAGAGCTTTGCGCGTTACAAACAACAGTTATCAGGTGCCTCTGCTAACGAAATTGACTCGGCGCTGAACCAGTTTTATGGCCAACAATTTGCGGCTACTTATCGCACCTTAAATGATGATAAAGAGATTGATACATCACGTTTGTTATCGGGGTTATCTGGCAATGCTAAGGCGCTTCAATACACCTATATTGCCCACAATGCTCATCCATTAGGAAGCAAAAGTGAACTGCATGATGCTAAAGACGGTAGTGATTATGCAAATATTCATATTAAGTACCACAGTTCATATAAACAGCTACTTGAAGCGTTCGGCTATTACGACATTTTTATAGTCGATGCGCAAAGTGGTGATGTAGTTTATTCGGTATTCAAGGAACTTGATTTTGCTACCTCTTTACGCAATGGCCCTTATCGTGATTCTGGGCTGGGGGATGCATACCGTAAAGCAATGCAAGCTCAGCAAGGTGAGGTTTCAATGATTGACTTTAGACCTTACGTTCCCTCCTATGACGCACCTGCTGCGTTTATTTCCGTCCCCATTTTTAATCAATCTCAGCGTACTGCCGTCCTCATCTTTCAAGCGCCCGTCGATAACATTAACAGCATAATGAACTATGCTGAGCAGTGGCAGCAAAGGGGTTTAGGCACAAGCGGCGAGACCTACCTTGTTGGTGAAGATGGCCTTATGCGTTCTCTCAGTCGTCCTTTTCTAGAGAACAAGCCCCAGTATCTTGCCAAGCTTAAAAGTCAGGGGGTTTCAAGTGCTGTACTGTCACAAATTGAAGCAAAAGATTCAACTTTAGGGCTGGCTAAGGTGGATACTAAAGCGGTTGACAATGCGCTACAAGGGCAAACTGACGTTGTGCAAATAAAGAATTACATGAACACTGATGTGGTCTCAGCATATGCGCCGATTAATTTAGTCGGGTTACATTGGGCTATTATTAGTGAGATCAGTGTTAAAGAGGGCTTTGCTGCAAGTCAAAAGCTGGTGCATTCAATGCTAATGGTGGCCATCGTGTTGAGTGTGGTGTTGATCCTGATTGGGTTAGTTACTGCGTGGGTTTTAGGTGGTTACCTTGCCAAGCCTGTGCTGACTATCAATGACTTTGTAATGAAAGTAGCCACAACCTTAGACTTGTCGCTGCGTGCCAACTTGCGGTTTGATAAAGCGGATAATGATGAAATTGGTCAAGTGGGTCGTTCGTTAAACGTTATGATGGAAAGTATCAATGAAGCCATGTGCGAGGTGGCGGATTCGTCGACCAATTTAGATCGTTCAGTTACGTCGCTACGGAGCAATTTTAATAAAGTAGCAAATCAATCTTCAGAACAATCGAGTATGACTTTACAGCTGTCAGCGGCAATTGAGCAAATGGCGCAGACATCAGAGTCACTGGCACAATCGGCGGAGCAATCTAATAGTGCAACGCGTACAGCGGTCGATCAAGTTGCACAAGGGAAAGCCAATGTTGAGGCCAACGTACAAAACAATAAAGCGTTAAAAGATGTGATCACACTCACCTCTGAAAACGTTGATAAGGTAGCAAAAGACAGTGCAGAGATAGGCTCTGTACTTGAAGTGATAAAAGGCATTGCTGAACAAACCAATTTATTAGCATTGAATGCAGCTATCGAAGCGGCAAGAGCAGGAGAGCAAGGTAGAGGGTTTGCTGTGGTCGCCGATGAGGTGAGGGCACTGGCGCAAAAAACGCAAGATTCCACCAAAGAAATACATAAAATTATAGAAGCACTACAAAGTGGCTCCGGGCAAACTGTGAACTCAATGCAAAGTGCTTTATCGAGTGTCGAGCAAACCTTTACTACAACGAACCATGTAACGAATTCGTTTGAAAAAATAAATGAGCAAGTGTGTGCGATTGATGGCTATAACTCACAAGTCGCTACTGCGACCTCTGAGCAAAGTTCGGTTGCCCGAGATATGGCGCACCAAGTTACAAGCATTAGTAATTTGGCTGAAAATAACGGCAAAAGTGTGCATGTAGCGTTGGGTTGTTGTGATGAGGTGGAAGCAGAGTATCATCGCTTGCAGGCCCTTGTAGGGCGCTTTAAGCTATAATCTGCGCCTTCTCGCGCAGGTTATATTAGGTTGTTTATCTGAGCATGTTATACAGCAATGCGGATACTGCCAGCAAACCCACCATCAGCACAAAGTAAGTGCCAAGGTGAAATTGGTATTTTTGAAGTGCTGGTACCTTAAATACGGCAATGGTCGGCATGATAAATAAGATCATGGCGATAATAGGGCCTGAAATCGCCCCCATCATGTCTAAAATACTTGGATTAAGCACGGCGCATAGCCAAATCGAGATAAACATCACCACAATACCGAGCTTATCGGTTCTACCAAGAGGTAGATTTAATTGTTTGGTAACGAGTCCATTAAAGCTCTCTCTGGCCCCTAAAAAGTGCCCTAGAAACGATGAGGTGATAGCGATAAAAGCCACCAATGGTCCAAGCAAGGCAATGAATGGGTTGTCATATTCATTGGCTAAATAAGACAAAACAGACACGTTGGCTTGCTTAGCGGCCTGCATTTGCTCAGGGTTAAGTGACAACACACATGAAATAACAAACAGTAAAACAAACAAAATCAGTATGAGAGATGTGTATTTTAAAATCTGTTCTGACTTATGTGTTGCACGCTGTTTGTAATGGCGACGCTGCACATTTACGAAACTAGAAATTGCAGCTGCATGGCTAAATGAAAACACCACAATAGGCACCGACAGCCAAAGTGTGGTGGCTAAATCGTCTGCCATGGGGGCTTCAATCACCGGCATTTGCCAGTTTGGCACCAAATATAAAGATAAGAACAGCAAAATAGCAACGAGCGGATACACCAACATCGCAAAAGCACGCATCAATAACTTTTCACCACCAAGCATCACGCCTATCATACCCGTGACGAGCAAGCCTGACAGAACGGCACGAGGCATTGAAGCAAGGCCAAGTTGGTTAGTCATAAAGCTATCAACGGTATTGGTTAGTCCGACTCCGTAAATAAGTAAAATTGGAAAGATGGAAAAAAAGTAGAGTAAGGAAATTAAGCGTCCGGCACGGGGTCCAAAGTGCTCTTCTACAACGTCTGTAAAATCAGCATCAGCTTGTTTGGATGATAATACAAATCGAGCTAACCCTCTGTGCGCTAGGTAAGTCATAGGGAAGGCGAGAAGCGTCATGATCACAAGCGGCCAAAACCCGCCAATACCGATGTTGATGGGTAAGAATAAAATGCCCGCACCGACGGCTGTACCAAATAAACTCAATACCCAATGTGTGTCATGTGTTGTCCAGCTACTTGGATGAGATATGGGCATCTCTGTAGCTGTTACCTGAGAATAGTTACTCATGTATTTGTCCTGATTATCCAAATTGTGCGCGCGGATAATAGTGTATTCAGTTGAAAAGTTCACTGATTTGCCTATTTATCGAGGCTGTTTGAATGATAGATGTTCACTTTGTGTGAATTTCAAACGGTTAAATACTTATTCAAAAACGTTAGATTACTTAAGTTACAATTTATAAATTACAAAAATACAACGTGGAAAGTAATTAAACCACTACAAAATATACTTTATTTTGATCATTGATTAACTTGATGTTGATGTTTTCAACATAAATAAAAGGGAATTTATGAAACTTAAGTTCTATTTGCCATTATTTGCAATGGCTTCTATGTCAACTGCTGGGCATGCTGTTGAGACTTTCAAAGCAAATAATGATGCGATAACTGTTGGGCAAAAAGTGTCAATATCATATTCGGAGTGGTCCCCATCTCAGTTTTATCCTAATCCGATAGCAAATATCTATTTAACAAAGCCAAATGGTTCTAAAAGCAAAATAGCCTCTAACTTGAGCTCGTACGGTACATATTCATCTCCAACATTAAATGATGTAGGTGAGCATAAGTTTGAGATTTGTGCGGGTAGCCGTTGTGGTAGTAATAGGACTTTGACTGTTTATGTAAACCCAGAATGTAAACTAGTCACTAATGGCAGCTCTTATTACTCGTGCGGTGGTAATAAGGTAACTCAGGATTTTGCGACTTTTATGAATCCAAGAAGTAGAATTACTGAATTTAAGGTGCATAAAGGATACGTAACTTGGCGCTATTATAACCATAATGGCTCTTCTGGTACGACCGCACGTTTTTACCATAGCTATTATAGTAATAATATTAACGGTACAAATCGCACACAAATCACACAAACCGCGGATAGTAACTTCAGTGAGAGTGAGTCTATTAAGGAATTCCAAGTCAAAAACAACAAAGCCGTATGGAAGTTTGAGGATGCTGGGAACAACTGTGGAAGCGCCTGTAATTCTGACGTTGCATACTACCAACAGTGTTTAGATGGTCGATATCCTGGGCTTGAAGCAATCACTTCTGTTGCTCATTCGGATATTATCATCAAAGAATATATAAGCGATTTCTACATCAGTGATTATGGGACTTATGCGTCATGGGTTTTCACACGTAGAAGCAGTACTTCTAGTGACTCGTACTCTAAAAATGCGCGTTTGAATAACTGTGGCTCAACGCAGGGCAAGAGCATGAAAAATCACTTGCTATTCAATACCTTTTCTAGATAGCTCTCGTTTCTAGCTGCTTTTAGCTGTTTAGCGCGTACACCTTTGTTAAAGGATGTCTCTTTCTTCAATAAATTCAATGCAATATGTCTTACACCAGCCAACACTTCTGCTGCTCCGTCACGGCGTATACGGCAACCATCTTCATTCATCGCCACATCCAAACACCAATGAAGACTGTTCTCAATATACCAATGTGCTCGCGTGGCTTCTGCTAGTCTTTGCGCACTCAAGTTCGCTGAGCTTATGTAATATCGATAGGTTAATTCACCTTGCTGTTGGTTATCCGATTTACGGTAAGACACTATCACGCCTACACTTTGTAAATTGGGCCAGCCAGCTCTTGCGGGTATTTGAGCCATTTCATGACAGACAACAGCCGCTCTGAATTCTTCTCGACCTCGTTGATAATCTACTTCACTTAATAAGCTATCAGTCGCTATCTGGCGTGATATTTCTGGTTGCAAGAGTTGTTTCACTTGTTCAAATAAGTTGCCTTGATTGGCTTTGAGAGCCAGCAAATAATCTGCTTCTTTTTCTATAATTTGCTTCGCAATCTCCTTTTGGCAGCCCATCGCATCAATCGTCACTAAGCAACCTTTTAGCTCTAGTAACTGTAGCAACTCTGGGATTGCGGTGATTTCATTGGACTTCGAGTCGGTCTTGCATTGACCTAACGTCACGCCATTTTCACAGGCAAACGCACTGACAATGTGGATCGCATCTTTTCTATCTGGCTGTTTAAATGAACCTTTTAGCCTTTTTCCATCAATGGCAACCACACTGCCGTCTGTGAGTTCACTACAGCTGTGCATCCATTGAGAAAAACTGGCTTGAAACTGGGTCATATCGATACGGCTTATAACCCTTGCAATCGTGTCATGCCGAGGCACACCGTTCGATAGTGCTATAAATTTACGTAACCAAGATAGCTTGTCATGGGCAAAATCTTCAATTTCTTCCCAACCTTGGCAACCTGCGATCACGGCACTGATAGTTAGAAACAGAATATCAAATAATGGATGTTGCACTTTGCCTTGCTGGCGTGGGTCATCAATTGAAGAAAAGTGTTCGAACAACTTATTGGCTGACATAATTGTGCTGTTTAATCTGAAAAGCAGTATAAGATCATAAATTTATGTCAAGGTAAAGTTCATGATCTTGCCCTGTGGCTCAACGGGGTCGTTGTTCCCTTAATTCACTTATATCTATTATGAGGGCGAAAGCCCTCTTTAGTAGCAATCACACCTGAGTAGGTTATCGTTTGTGAGCCTATAATATTTTATAAAGATAACGTTATATTAAGTTACTGATAATCTGACGCGACTGAATAAGCTTTTAGCCAGGCAATCTAATTAGGAAGTGGCTAGTTTAAGCCTTGTAGAACTTTTTAATTTATACAGAAGTATACGATTAAGCTCTTTTTATTTTTCTAAATGCGCCATCAAGCATAGGTTTTAAATCTCTTAAAAGTAACTGCGCACTGGTATCAAAATTCACTTTCTTGGTCGACTTAAACCAACCTAAATGACATAAAAATAATAAGGTTTCTTTTGCTGTTTTTGTAAACTTTTCTTCGAATTCAGACTCAGAGAGTTGAGAAACAGTTTGAGAGGGACTAATTGGGTTATTAGTGGTCGCATTGGGTTGGTTTTCGCCAGTGATGAGCCAATGTGCTGAGCATTTAGTTTTTGGGTGCTCAAAAAATTTACTGATGACGGATAGCGTCGGTTCTCGTTCTCCTTTTTCATACTTGCGGTATGAAGGCACTGGAATTTCAAGCATGTCGGCAAAACTCACCTGAGATTCATCTACAGAGATCCGTAATTGTTTTAATCTTGTTGCAAAATTATTTGACATATGACCCAATCCGATCAATTATTTCAGCAGTTGACCCAGATAGGCTACATCAATTAGTTAAGCTTGTCTAATGATAGGGTTAAGGGGGCTGTGAAATAGATGTGTGTTAACTGTTTTGTAATACATTCACGGCGACAGGATTGTTTAGCTATTAGCGATTTGTAATGTAGCAAGTAATTGTACAAGCGCTAATCATTACCAGATACGGATATGTAATGAATACGATACGAAGAAATGAACGCATGCGCAGAGCGCAAACCATGGCGGCAAGACAATATATTCCAGCAACGATTCGTAAGTTGCGCCGAGACATGAAACTAACGCAGGCTCAGTTGGGCAAGAGTTTAGTAACGCCAGTTGATCAAGCGACTATTTCCAATTGGGAATCAGGCAAAACAGAATTAACTGCTTGTCAACTTCTTGATATTATGATGCTTTTTGGGAAGCCTAACTTTCTGTCTCTGATTGAACAAACAGATATGATGGAAGAAAAGCAATCGGCCTAATCTTCAACAACAGTTTTTTGTACTTTGGTGTAAGCCAAAGTACAAGCCCCCGAGTTCTCGTACCTGTTGCAGCATAAACGCTGCATTCCGCTGGTGAGATAAGCTACTTTGATAAAGGCTTATTTCACCTTTTTGTATCCGACCTTCTCTCATCAAAATTTTGTTTACATTTCGACAGTTCTTACCTGCATTTTACAAGTTTAGATAGTGCAACTTACATGGTTTAATATCATTATCTTTATCGAGTATTTGCGCATTTTTACTTAAAGAATATAAAGTTAGGAAGATAGTTATGGAATTAGATAAACATAAGTTTAACCAAGTATGTTTGGCGACTTTGTTTGGCATGATATCAATATCGGCCCAAGCCGAAACTGTTTCATCATGGATAGAGCAACCAAGTAGCATCGTGACAGGTAAAAATATCGGTATTGGCACGACCTCGCCCAGTGAAGCATTACATGTGTTAGGTAATGCGATAGCGGATGACCCGTTGCAAGATAATCACTTGGTCACCAAACGTTATCTTGATGGTTCGGTGCAAGAGCTACACGACTCTAGTCAGCAATTATCAGAGCAATATACCAATCTGAAAGCGCAATACGACACCTTAAATCTAAGGTTCCAAACTCTCTTAGGTTATGTGGGGAGTTTGAACGATAGATATGATTCTGTATCTAACCAACTTTTGATTGCGTTAGATCGTATCCAAGCATTGGAAGATAAGCTTACTTCTACAGGCCGCAACTGCCTAGATATTATTACGCAGACACCTCAAGCGACAACCGGGTTTTATTTGATCGATCCAGATGGAGCTGACGTTGGCGTGCAGGCGTTTAAAGTATGGTGTGATATGGATTACCAAGGTGGCGGCTGGACGTTGTTTGCAAACCATAAAGACGAAATTGAAAACATCCAGACGGGTGAGTTGATTTCACCTAATGAATTTTCAGTTATGAAAGCTGAACGATGGCAGGCACTGCGAGCCACTGTAACGGGTGGTATGATGTTCAAAGATGAACATGGCAAAATTAGTCAAATTTATCAGGCTAAAGTACAAAATGCGAACTGTCGAAACATCTATACGGAAGATGACTTAGCGCAACTATCCACGCTAGGTGACTACGGCTTAATTTGGCACCATGAAGATACCAACTGCGATGTATCAAGGGATTTCTCTGGCGTGATATTGGGCGACAAAGACTCGACGCGTGTTGAAACTTACACCTATCAAGGGGCCTCAGTAATACAAGCGCCTAACTCAAAAACTAAGTTCGATGTTTGGCCATATGGCAATGACGAGAGCTCTCGTTACCATCAAGATCAGCTGCTGTACTTTGTTAAATAGTCGGAGCTAACCTGAACTGTGAGGTTGGTACGCTAGGCGTGCTAACCTTGCAAACGTATAGGCGTTTTTAGATTTGTACTTGGGTACAGGTTTGCAAATAAACTCAATAAGGCTACACTGCTTGGCCGTATGACACAGTTTTAACTTCCATGCTTTATTTTTCTCATTTTAGTTTCGATCTACAAACGCTTATTCTTTATAAAAATGGGGAAGCACAGAGTCTTAATGTTAATCAGGCTAAACTGCTAGCGTTGTTCTTAGAAAACCCAAATACGTTATTAAGTAAAGACGATATTCTTGCGGCAGTTTGGGCAAGAAAAATCATGTCTGATCAAGTTGTGTTTCAAACAATTAGTCAGCTTAGGGCTATTTTAGGGGACGACGTGATTAAGACGTTTCCAAAAAGAGGCTATCAATGGCAAGTAACTTTAAGTGATACGCCTTCGCTAAATGCCGTCATAGAAGACAAAAAAGCCCAAGAGGCCTCACGCAACATCGTTCTAATAATAATGTTGTTGTGTGTTTCAGGTGTACTCATTTATAACCTCGTTCAGAGTCGCGTTGTAGAAACGCAAAATAGCCATGTTCAAATGTTTTCGAATTGGTATTTTATTCCTTTTCAAAGTCGGGAGTCGCAAGCGAAAGGTGAACGATTGGCGCAGTTAAATGCCAATCTACAGAGCTACTTCCAACCTGTTGCGTCAGACTCTTACATCTATGACGCTTGGCAATTTTTATCATCTCCTTACATGAAAGCACAAAGTGTGGCGCAAACTGAAAATAGCGTGTTGATTTCTGGCGTGATTTATCCCGCCAATCAAGGGGAGGAGCAGGGAAAGTCGCAATACGTACTAGATTATGTGATCCAAGGGCCAATTCGACGTTGGCAAGGCTATGTATTTGGATCAACACCCGAGCAACTAGAACACACATTGGTTGAGAACTTACAGCCGTTAAGTAAATCTAATTTTTTCAATGAATCGTCGGAAGCTGCAGCTACCGCAGAGCTTGAGTTACTCGTGAATCAAAATCCCGACAACTTAACTTTGTTACAACATCTGATCGCGCGTCAAATCGATCAAAGCAACTACGACACCGCTGATGCACAAATTGCAAAGCTCACCGTACTGGCCAAAGCACAATCGCAACCCGTTTATGAAGCCTACGCATTTTGGTTGAAAGGCACTTTACTCATTGAACTTGAGCAATATGACTTAGCGTTAATACAATTAGAGCGGGCACAAAATAAATTACAAGGGATAAACTTACTGGCAATGCAGAGCGAAGTCAGTAAATCTCAAGCGGATGTCGCTGCTGCCAAAGAAGATTTTGCGCAAATACAGCGTTATCTGCTGCAATCTGCCAGTCAAGCGCGACTGGCTAATCGGCCCACACAAGAAGTCAGGGCGTATACATTGCTCTCAATTAAAGCCGCGAAGCTTAAACTCAATAAAGAAAAATATGACTATTTACGACAAGCAGAGTTGTTGATAGAGGATTATCAGCTTGATGATTCTCATCGCATGCTAACAGACTATCACTGGGCGTTATTCGCGCAAACCCAATTAGAGAAAGTATCACACTACGAACGAGTACTGAGCCGACCAATTACGCCTGACAATCTGTGGGTTTTTTTTAGTGTAACTGAGCAGCTAATCCAGCTAGCGATAGAAAGCCGCAACTGGGAGCGGGCACATGTGCTTGCTGAAAATATTACAGACTCAGCTCGACAGTCATTTTTGCTCACACAAATTTATACTGCTAAGCAAGAGCTTGAAAAAGCAAAACAGCATGCAGCGAATGCATTTAATTTGGCGCGCACGCAGGGCATAGATTGGATTGGTTTAGATATGGCACTCGCCTTGTTAGAGCTGCATCAAAACGATGCGAGTTCAGCACAAGTCATGCTAAGCAAAAGGTATATTTTGAACACAGCTAAATCAGGTTGGCTAAAAAAACATAAAGCACGTTTGCAAAATGTAGGTGTTGATGTAAACACCTACATAGATATTTAGTGACCTTTAGGCGCAAGCGCTAAAATGCTGAGTGGTTAGCGTGCACTTACTTTTAGCCAGTTTTTCTTGGCATGTTTTTGTGCATGAGCCAGCAGCTTAACAAACGTTTTATTGCCGTTATCACTGGGTAGTGCTTTACCTTCTGTATCGAGTACGAGGCGAAACCCCTCTAATGCGGCAAGAAAGCTATCGCTCATTTTCATTCTTTCACTACTTGTACTGGCTTCCCAGTGCCAGCTACTGCCACGGGCCACGTAGGCATCGCAATTTTCTTTGGTTACCGCCGTGCCATCAGTCGGTGCGTTTTTGTAATTATCGACATAGCAATCAGCCAGCCGTTCAACCACATTGCCTAACATGTCATGAACACCAAACGGGTTTGCTTTAAATAAGCCAACGACGGAACTGGTTAACTCATAATCGTAACAAGGCTCGATGGTGTAGCCGTCAGAATACGTTGCGTTATATTGCTTTGGAGACTCCGCTTTAGCATATAAATCTGATAAGTTGGCGTATTGGCAGGCTTGGCCACTGAGAGGTTTTTCGCCATAAAAGTAACGAGTTTGAGTGCCGCCTCTCAGTGCATATTCCCACTCAGCTTCAGTTGGTAGGCGATAATGTTTACCAGACTGTTTTGACAACCAGCTTGCGTAGGCTATCGCATCCTTTCTGGAAACACAGACTACAGGGTGAAATTCGCTTTGCGCATAGGTGTTATTGTCCCAGCTACCGTCTTTTTGACCACTTCGAAACCATTTCTGACCGATACGATGCGTACAATTTTGTGGTGCAGGGTAGCCCGTGGCTTCAATGAATTTTCTAAACTCTGCTATGGTGACTTCGTACTTGCCCATTTGGAAGGCACGCATTGTGACTTTACGAACGGGCTGCTCATCGGCTCTACCATCTTTGCTACCCATGTTAAATTCACCGGCAGGAATGGCGACCATAGGAGGCTCGATGAATGTCTCGCTCATTTTCTTACCTGCAAGTACTGATGTACTGCTAAAGGCAAATAGGCACGTTAGTGGTAGTGCTAATGTTTTATTCTGCATGGTTTTTCCTCTTGTTTTATTTGCCTATACACCATGCAAAAATTGACAAGAGACTGTCTTACCAAAAAACTATAAAAATGAACAAATAGCTTTTTGATAGATTCAACTTATTAATTTATATGCTTATTTATAAATTAATAAGTTGAATTAAATTTGCTGAAGATACATGTTAAATCGCTTTAACTGCTCATTAATTGATAACACGGCTTGGTTAATGTCTTGTGCAATCGACAACAATTGTTCCGCGCTATGTGAGGTTTCATCTGACAGGGCATTAATATGATCAATGCTGGTGTTAATCTCCATACTGATATCTGCTTGCGAGTCAATGGCAGAGGATAATTGGTTATTCTTGTTTTCAATTTCTGACACCGCTTTACTTACTGAAGCGATCATATCATTGGTTTGATCCGCTTTTTGCTGGCTGGTGGTGATGCTTGAGTGGCTTTGTTCAATCGCAGATACGGTACTTTTAGCGCCGTTTTGTAACTGCTCAATCATTTTATTAATTTCTTCGGTCGACTCTTGTGTGCGGCTGGCCAACGTTCTGACTTCGTCGGCAACAACGGCAAACCCTCGACCTTGTTCGCCAGCTCTCGCCGCTTCAATGGCGGCGTTTAGTGCCAGTAAATTGGTTTGTTCTGCGATGCCTCTTATGACATCGAGTACGCCACCAATGTTTTGGCTATCAGACTCTAAACTGCTCACAACAGTCGATACGTTTTGCATCATCTGAGATAGCTCGTTGATAGACGTCAAGCTTTGCTCAACGATTTGATTGCCATTTGCAGCCAATTTCTGGGTGGTTTGAGATTGCTCTGAGGTTGAGCTGGCAATATCTCTCATCTCTTGACTTGATTGATTCATAGCATGAATGGCTGATGCAACTCTTGCGGTAGCATCATGTTGTTTATGTGCATCTGTTTGGGTGTGTTTAGTGATTTGCTCCATCGAGCTTGTGGTACTTACGAGCTGCTCTACTTGTTGCTTAATTTGGGATAGCGTCACGGATAAATGTGAAACAAAGCGATTGAAGACAATGGCAATGTGTCCAATTTCATCTTTCGGTTCTTCAATTAATCGCTGTCTCAGATCGCCGTCACCATCGGCAATGTCTGACAAGGCGTTATACACATGGCGTAACCGACTGGAGATCAGCTTTCTAAATAAGAAGAACAGTAGACCAACCGTGGCGACTAAAGCGAGGGAAACAAGCATTGCTATGGTGAGGTTCAATTTATTGGCTGCGCTGAGTTGCTCGTCGATAGGTACCTGAACTTCGAGTACGCCTCTAATATCATTAAGTTTCCACCCTTTTTTGGGGGTGTCAGGGTGAGTGTTATGGCAATTAACACAGCCTTGCGCCGTCATCACATCGGCCATTGCGACTCGAACAACTTCTTTCCCCGAGATTGTTTCAACGCGAGAAAAACTTTTGTTGGCATTGTTACTAAGTTCTTCCCAAGCTTGTTTTGCGAAACCATCTAGTTGCCTGCTCGAACGATTAGGAAATGGATAAGGGCTATAAAGTTTGAGCGAGACGATATTTTGTTTCGTAAATTCACTGCTGATATCGTGAATAAAAGTTGCAGGTAATGGGATTTGATTCTCGTTACTCTTATGGTTGAAGTGCGGCGTTAGTTCGCTTGTTTTTAATACTTTTTTAATTACATTCTCAGTATAGTAACCGCGAATTGCTTTATATTGCTTTACGTTACTTTGTGCAGAAGCAATTGCCATTTTGATTGCATTATCTTCGGTAACGCGTGGCACATAAAACACCAAAATAATCAGCACGACAACAAGCACAATAACGAGAGGGGCAAACAGGCGCGTGCTGAGTTTACCCCAGTATTTAATAGTAGGAGAGAGCGTACTCATAGTCTGGACTCAAGATTTACTTGTGATTTACCAAGAGTCTAGAATAAGGTGATGTAAATTGCCTGACTAACAACGACATTTTGTTTGAAACATGCAATGGCTATGAGTGTTAGGTTTAGTGCCAAATTATTGAGCGCTGAGAATGATTAATTAACAATTTAGGGACAAACACTGTGTTGTATCGTCTATTATTTATCACGTTTTTAAGCGCGATTCTTTGCTTTGTACCAAGCGTATTTGCTTACCGCCTGCCAGCACACATATCTTTAGATTATCAAAGTATTGATCTTTCGCTGTCGCCTCTCGAAACGCAATTCAGTGGGCAAACGCAGTTATATATCCGTTTTGATAAGCCAAGTACTGTCGTTGCCTATCATGCAAACGGACTGGATATTAGCTCAGTGGAACTTATCCTAAACGCAAGAGTGCAGGCGTTAGGGGCTGCAAAGGCGGATGAGTTCGATATAGTAAAACATCACATCAGTGAGCCTGTCACAGGTGATGCGATCCTCAGAATTAAATATACAGGGACCATCAAGAACAAAGTGGCAGGGCTGTTTGTACAAGGCAAAGCTCAGCAACAACCTTATCTATTTTCCCAATTTCAAGCGATGGAAGCGCGCGGTGTATTCCCAAGCTTTGATTCACCTGACCAAAAAGCAATTTTCAAGTTCAGTGTTAATATTCCAAAAGATATGGGCGCACTGCATACCACCAGAGCCATCTCTACTCAGATTACAGGTGAGCAAAAGCATATTGAATTTGCACCAACGAAAAAAATAAACACCGATGTATTAGCACTTGCGGTTGGGTATTTTGATGAGGTTGAAATTGCTAATACACGCTTTAAATCTAAAATTTATTTCCCACAACAAAGCCCTGTCAGCATGCCAAAAGGCATGGCGGAACTGGTGAATAAGTCAGTCAACTTTATGACTGACTATCTCGATTATCCATTCCCATACGATAAACTCGATTTTTTCGTGGCGCCGTTTGATTCCCTAGCCGGTATGGAAAATGTAGGCCTTGTTGCGGTGCACCAAAACCAATTACCTGATCAGCATTCTTCGAACGACGATATTTGTCGGTTTAGAAAATTGATAGCACATGAAGTAGCACACATGTGGGTGGGTAATGATATGACCATTGCTTGGTATGACGACTATTGGATGAATGAGTCGTTTGCCGAGTTTTTTGCAGCAAAAATTGTTCAGCATCATTACCCCGATAACGCTAATTGCACTTATGCACCTCAATTGAGCGCATTTAGTGATGACAATCATCAGTCCAGAGCGCTTAGAGCGGATGTGAAGTATAAGAGCGAAATTGAGTCTATCGGGGGATTGGCTTACTCAAAGGGGCACGCGGTGTTAGAAATGGCGCAGAAAAGCGTCGGTGAGCAAGCGTTTAAGCAAGGTTTTCGTAAATATGCTGCTTCAGTCGCAGAGGGAAATACCTCAACTACGCAGTTTTTATCGGCTTTTTCGGACATCCCTCACTTTGAAGCGTTTGTTCATTCTTTTATTGACCAGTCTAGCTTTCCACTTGTTTCACTTGAAAAGCATGACAATCAGCTAGTTGTTTCTCAGCAAAGTTTCTTAAAAGGGCCGAGTAAACTGTGGCACATACCTTTGCATATTAAGGTATTAGAAGGCGAGCAGGTGAGTGAATACAAGGTACAGCTTGATGAACCGCGTAAGGTATTAAAAGAGATAGCCAGTGATGCTTCTGTGTTCTTGGATGCAGGAGGAGTTGGATATTTTAGGTACATAGATAACTCTGGTAATCATCCATTTCCATTGGATAAACTCATAGGCTCAGAGAAAGCAGCTTACTTTGATAATCAAACAGCGTTAGCCAGCGCAGGTTATCTTGATTACATGCGTTATTTAGAAGGACAAATTAGTCAAATTAATACGTTTGCCAGTGACAGCGAAGAAACCGGACGCGCACTAGATGTGATCCGTAATACATTTATCCAATTGATCCCACAAGGCCTAAAAGCGCGCTATGTTGAATACTTAACAAAGCAGCTCCCGGTTGTGACAAATTGGCAAGATAAGTTACAAGACAAAAACGGTGGCTTATGGATGGAGCTTTATGGCGTATATTTGCAAAACGCAGATGCAATTCAAGCCGCGAAAAATGCGTATGCAAGCACATCATTAGATAAATTAGAACACCGCACATCAGTAATTAGAGTGCTCGCCGCTAATGCAAACGATCAAGAATATAGCGCTTTACTCGCCCGTTTCCCCGACAGCGCCAGCATAAAAGAAGATTTACTCGACTCCTTGGGCTATGCGCAAACTCAAGCGCAAATAACACAATTTTATGAGTTGCTGCTCAGCGAGCAAACGCAAGAATTTGTGATCGATTACCGCTTTCAATATCCCGCCTTTACACCAAAACATCGCCCATTTGTGGCTGAGTTTATTAAAAACAATAAAGTTAGAATTCAAAAGCGTATTGCTGAAGAAAAGCTACAGTGGTTTCCATATAACTTTTTGACAGCCTGTTCAGCGAAAGAGGTGGAGCTTGTTAAAGATGCATTTGAACATTGGCAAGATGTCGAAGGGTTAACAGCTAAGCTCGATGTGGTGATCGCAAGCATCAATGAATGTACAAGTAATGCCAAAGTGAGTTTAGGCAGCATACACCGACAGTTTGCAGTGTTTTAATGGTTAGACATCGGCAGATATGTATACCTGCCCTTGGACTATCCTGTATAGAGTAAACGTCTATAACCGAACGCAGAAGAATACTGCTTATTGTTTGCGAGTAAAGTGCTAAGTAATTGAAACGTAAATTCTTAAGGCAACAAAAAACCCATCAAAAAATTTGATGGGTTTTTTATTTCGCTATGTGGTGGAGCTGGGGGGATTTGAACCCCCGTCCGGAAAGCGTCGACCTTCGGTCCTACATGTTTAGTATCGTCTATTGGTTAACCTTTAAATCTCGGACGAACACGATAAGTAAAGGCGAGGCCGCTTAGTTTTAGCCCTTCAACCCCGGCCAGGGTTTCCGTAGCGATCTTGTGTAGGGTGACACTCCAGAACCAGAACCACAAGCATTTCATGGAGGAGTGCTAGCGGGCTATTATGCCGCTAGAGCGTAGTTATCGTCGTTTGCGATTACTTTAAATACGGCTTTTTTACGAGGCCAGCCGCACCTCGACATGCACCTTAGGCTTCATGAATCCCGTCGAATCCTAATCAGCCCCTGAATACTTTCATTCAGTAAGTGGCGCCAGTATAGCCCAGCAAGCACAATCACCTCAAGGAACTTTTATGCATAAATCATTAAATATGAAACGCTTGGCTGATTATTGTACAAATTGCATTTACAATCGTTTATATTTTGTATGCTGATATACGAATATAGTGCTTAACATCCGAACAAGGTTATGCTCAAATGGAGAGGTTACGTTGTCAATAACAAAATGGATTTGTTTTTGTAGGATATAAAGTCGATGTCGTTATTTCGTTTTGATAAAGATATGGGCGCGGTTTATTTATTTTCGCACCCAGCAGAATCGGGCTTCCCCGCGAGCGCTTCACAGCTCGTTGAATTGCTTGAGCAATCTGAGTATGCCGATTTCGACATTATTCATGCAAATATAGGAAAATTATTCACCAGCAAAGATTCTGATAACGAATCTCTAGTCATAGCTATGGCGATTAGCGCCGATATTTCCATTCGTGTAGATGATAATAACATGGTTGCAGAGGCCAGAATTAGCACCGCGCGTGGTGGTAATATGGTAACAATGGACATGGCTTTGCAAGCGTTAAAAGACGCAGGCGTTAAACATGGCATTAACAAAACCGTGTTAGAAAAATTCTTAGCGCAGCAATTAGAGCTTCCTTCAGGCGAAGTTTATAGTGAGATTGTGGCGCATGGACGACGCGCGAAAAATGGCGATGATGCCAAATTTGTACGCTTGTGCATGACAGCGCAGGACAGAGTTCTGACCCCGCAAGAAAAAGACGGTGGTAAAGTCGATATGCGCGACTTAGGTGCCATCATTACCGTGAAACCCGGTGCACCCTTAATGAAGCGTATTCCGCCAACGAAAGGTGAAACCGGGTATACCGTATTTGGTGACGTACTTGAGCCAAAACCCGGTCGTGACTTCGAAATGCAAGTGCTTGAAGGTACTAAACTTGATGAGAATGACCCCAATATTTTAGTTGCCGACGCCAAAGGTGTGCCTGTTGCAGTGCCTCGCGGTATGCGTGTTGATGACGTACTTTGCTATCAAGATGTGGACGTAAGTACGGGTCATATTGAATTTGATGGCAGTGTGATCGTTAGCGGTGATGTAAAGGAAGGCATGCGCATAAAAGCCACGGGTGATATCACAGTGCTGGGTTTTGTTGAGTGTGCTTTTCTGGAAAGTGCCAGTGCAGTGACGGTTATCAAAGGTGCGATTGGTCGCAAGCGTGTGGATAATGACGCATTCTCATGTCATATCAAGTCAGCGCGCACGATTTCAATTGGCTATGCGCAATATACGCACATCGAAACTCAACAAGACTTGTTTATAGAGCGTCAAGCTTTGCATTGCGACCTTTCGGCGGGACGTTTGATCCGAGTCGGCAAAGGCGATTTACCCCGAGGTAAATTGATTGGTGGTAACGTACTTAATGCATTACGCATTGAAACAGGTGAGTTGGGTGCGCCATCAGGTACGAAAACCCGTATCGCGATTGCACAAAATTGGCATGAGCTAAAACAAAAGCAAAAAGAATTTAAGAGTTTTGAAAAACGTTTGAGCGATAAGGTGCTTGAACTATCAAGAGCGAAAGCAAAAGCATGTAAATCACCTCAATCAACACAAAGAGACGCGTTTTTAAAAAAACTTGAGGCGAGTGAGAAGCAACTCAGCATGCATTACAAGCGTAACCAGCGCAATATTAAATTAGTTCAACAAAAATTGTCTCGTTTACTTCATACTTGCCGAGTCAAAGTGAATGAATTAATGCATCCTGGCATTGAAGTCACGATAGCCAAAGACAGCAAGCAATTTACCCGTATTTATCCTCCTCACATGGTTAAATTGGACGAAGGTAAAATTACTCAAGAGTTTAATGCTCAGTAATTAGCATTATATTTTCTCAATATACAGGCTTGGTACATGTTCTTTTACAGCGGTATTTTCATTACCGCTTAATAACCAAGGCCCTAGCATAACCAGCAATACTTTTTCTGCTATTTCTTAGCAAAAATCAATTTAGGTCATTATTTGGTCATTTGTGTTTTTTAGTCTAATTTTATGGGTAAAGGTTGACACCGGTGTCATGGATGTGCGTTAATAAAGTGACACCGGTGTCAGGTTGGGGTGAGAGACAACCTGACAGCGTACCTTTGAACGGGTAAATCAAAATGTGCTCAGTGCAAAGATTGGAGTGGAGTCTTTGGTCGCGCTGAGCCTTTTTCCTCTAACCTATATAGAGAAATGAGTCGAATATATGTTGCATCCTCGAATTAAAGAAGTTACTGAACGTGTTATTGAGCGCAGCCAAGCAACACGCCAAGCCTATCTAGACCGCATAAATCAAGCAAAAAAACAAACGCGCGTACGAGCAGGCCTAGGATGCGGCAACATTGCACACGTCATGGCGGCGTGTTCAAGTGCAGATAAAGCAAGACTGAAAGAAGATGAGCAGCCAAATTTAGCTATCATCAATGCATACAACGATATGCTTTCAGCCCATGTTCCATACAAAGAATATCCTGATTTAATCAAACAAATTGCCCAAAAATACGATGCGACTGCGCAAGTGGCCGGTGGTGTACCTGCGATGTGTGATGGTGTAACGCAAGGACGTGATGGTATGGAGTTGTCGTTGTTTTCTCGCGACGTGATCGCCATGTCGACGGCCATTTCATTGTCTCACGACGTATTTGATGGCGTATTTTGTTTAGGCGTGTGTGACAAAATTGTCCCAGGTCTTTTAATTGGAGCCTTGTCTTTCGGCCACTTACCTGTGTACTTTTTACCTGCTGGTCCAATGCAGTCGGGCATTCCAAATAAAGAAAAAGCACGCGTTCGCCAAAAGTTTGCACAAGGCTTAGTCAGCCGTGAAGAATTGCTTGAAGCGGAAAGTGCGTCTTATCACAGTGCAGGTACTTGTACGTTTTACGGTACTGCGAACTCGAATCAAATGTTGATGGAAATTATGGGCTTGCACCTTCCAGGTAGCTCGTTTATTAACCCATACACTGAATTAAGAGATGGTTTAACTGGTAATGCAGTTGAGCATATGCTCAAAGAGTTAACTCAAAATCAAAACGTTAATTGCCTTGCCGATGTAGTGAGTGAGAAAACGGTGATTAACGGCTTAGTTGGCTTATTAGCAACCGGTGGTTCGACGAACCATGCGATTCACTTAGTTGCCATGGCGAAAGCAGCAGGCGTACTAATTAACTGGAAAGACATGGCTGACTTGTCTGAAGTAGTGCCATTACTGACGCGTATTTACCCCAACGGCTCTGCGGATGTTAACCATTTTCAAGCCGCTGGTGGTATGGGCTTCTTAATGCGAGAGCTGCGCGATGCAGGTTACCTGCACAATGACGTAAAAACGATTGTTGGTGAAGGCCTTGATGCGTATACCCAAGAGCCGAGGCTAGCCAATGATGCCAATGTCATCATGACTGACAGCACTGGCCCAAGCAAAGTGACATGGATAGCATGTCCAGAAAACTCGCTAGATGAAGAAGTATTACGCCCAGTCAGCAATCCATTTAGCAAACAAGGTGGCTTGCAATTATTAACCGGTAACTTGGGTAAAGCGGTTATTAAGGTATCAGCAGTACAAGAACAGCATCGCGTTGTGAGTGCGCCAGCGAAGGTGTTTAGCTCTCAAAGTGCATTGCAAGATGCGTTTGCAAGAGGTGAGCTGAATCAAGATTTCATCGCGGTTATCAAAGAGCAAGGCCCTAAGGCCAAAGGCATGCCAGAGCTACATAAATTGACACCGGTCATGGCAACGCTACAAGACCAAGGTTATAAAGTGGCTATCGTGACTGATGGCCGAATGTCGGGCGCTTCAGGTAAAGTGCCAGCGGCGATTCACTTAGCGCCAGAAGCGGTGGAAGGCGGCATTATCGCGAAGATCCATGATGGTGACTTAATCACCTTAGATGCACCAGCGGGTGTGTTGAAGGTACATGTGTCGGATGAAGAAATTGCATCGCGCGATGCGCAGCTTTCTCAAAGTGGTATGACTTACGGTACCGGCCGTGAGCTGTTTACCGGATTTAGAAATATTGTTAGCAGTGCAGACCTAGGCGCAAGCGCCTTTGGTTTAGAAGAATAATACAAGCATTGGGAATGAGGACGAATATGAGTATTGAACAAATTTTATCATCAGCACCAGTTGTTCCAGTGGTTGTGATTGATAACTTAGAAGACGCCGCACCTTTAGCACAAGCATTATACAACGGTGGCCTAAAAGCATTAGAAATTACTTTACGTACACCTGTAGCTGCGCAAGCGGTAAAAATCATGAAAGAAACCGTGCCAGAGGCTTATGTAGGCACGGGGACTGTGGTTGATAAAGCCACATTTGAAGCGTCAGTAGCCGCTGGTGCCGACTTTATGGTGAGCCCGGGCATTAACGATGAACTTTTAGCATTAGCGAAAGCGTCGGATATTCCGTTTTTACCTGGTGCGGCAACGCCCAGTGAAGTGATGAAACTCGCTTCGCATGGTTTTAAATATTTGAAATTCTTCCCAGCAGAGGCTGCCGGTGGTGTGCCAATGCTTAAATCAATTGGTGGGCCGTTGCCGCAGGTAACGTTTTGTCCAACTGGTGGGATCACACTAGAAAGTGCGCCTAAATACTTGGCGCTTAACAACGTAATTTGTGTTGGCGGAACCTGGATGCTTGATAAACAGCTTATCGCTAACAAAGACTGGCAAGCCATTGAAGCGCTTGCAAAACAAGCAAGTGAAGTTAAATAATCAAGGGGATAGCATCATGATCAATATCGCAATTAATGGCTATGGACGTATCGGTCGCAATGTTTTACGAGCGCTTTATGAGTCAGGCCAAAACGAACAGATTCGCATCGTTGCCATCAACGATTTAGCACCAGCAAACGTAAATGCACATTTAACACAGTTTGATTCAGTGCATGGTCGTTTTAATCAAACTGTTTCTTTACATGACACAACCTTAGTTGTGGGTAACGATGAAATTACACTAACGCAAGAGCGTGATCCTGCAAACTTGCCTTGGAAAGCTTTGAACGTCGATATCGTTTTAGAATGTACAGGCTTGTTCACATCACGCGAAGCGGCGTCAAAGCACATTGAAGCGGGCGCTAAAAAAGTAATCGTATCAGCACCAGGTACTGATATGGACGCGACTGTTGTGTACGGTGTAAACAGCGAGGTGTTGAACGCACAAAGCAATATTATCTCAAATGCATCATGTACAACAAACTGCTTAGCGCCAATTGCTAAAGCACTAAACGATGTGATTGGTATCGAACAAGGCAGCATGACAACCATTCATGCTTATACAAATGACCAAAACCTATGTGATGTGTATCACAAAGATTTATACCGCGCGCGTAGTGCAACGCAGTCAATGATCCCAACTAAAACGGGCGCTGCAAAAGCGGTTGGCCTAGTTTTACCAGAGTTAGACGGCAAGCTAGACGGCATGGCGGTACGCGTACCAACCATCAACGTCTCTTTGGTTGATTTAACGTTCGTCGCTAAGCGTGACACCACGATTGCAGAAGTAAACCAAGTGGTAAAAGCTGCATCTGAGGGCTCAATGGCAGGTATTCTTGAGTACAACGAACTGCCTTTAGTATCGGTTGATTTCAACCACAACCCAGCTTCATCAGTATTTGACGCGTCACAAACTAAAGCGGATGGCAAACTTGTCAAAGTAATGGCTTGGTACGATAACGAATGGGGCTTCTCAAACCGTATGATTGACCAAGTAAAAGCGCTAGGTCAGTTTTTGTAATTGATACGTTAAAGCATAAAAATTTAAAAAAGCCGCTGTTTAGCGGCTTTTTTGTTATGGCTAGTGTAGAAATTATTTGTCCCTGTTACATGGATTTTTGAAGTGCTATTATGAGCGCCTTTTTCTGAATAGTGGTTAGGCTAGTGGTGCACAGAAGTTTTTATACAACGTTTATATTCCTAATTTTGTTTTTAATATCGAGCTGTGCTTCGACGACGTCTATGGAAGCTGATAAAAAAACTGACTTCACGCGATTAATTGATCAATATAAGGACGCGAGTCGAGCTGTTTCTTACAAAACGCTTTTTGATGCATATTTAGAATCGGATTTAATTCATTCAAGAGATGAGCTGAATAAAGAATACCAAGCTCAATTAGACGCTGTTGTTCGTGGAGAGCTTGAGTGCGACAAAGTCGACTGGCATTTTTACACGACAAATAATTTTTTCTCGATCAAACCACACTTATCAGCCCAATCCTGTTTTGAAGCAACAGGGCATCTAGAACTCGCAAAGTATCACGAAAAAGCAATTAAGTTCATCAAAGAAGGGATTTTAGATAGTGGTGTCGGAGATCAATCATATTCTTCGTATGAAGTGTTGAGTTGGACTGATGCTTTTGATTTTTTGGAGGAATCTGATTATGAAGTGGTTGATATTTATTCCAAGTCATTTACGGGAAGCCTAGCTCTCTATTTACAGGTTGTCGTAAATGAGCCACAGACAGGGCTACAAAAAGAACTTAGTTTTGATAATAATCGATTGCTACACCGAATATTAGAAATTCCATTTCCCTTTGCGGCGCTAAATAAAAGCCTTGAGCTGAAAGTTGTAGACCCTCTATCAAAAGATGACTCTATTATAAAAATGTCAAAAGCGGGCGAGCTTGCAGAACAAGAACAATGGCAAGAAGCAGCTTCACTTTTTGAAGATGTAGCACAGCGAGATAGTGCAGTAGCTAACTATAAGTTGGGTTTGATTTGTTTGAAAGGCGTTGCGGAAAATGTGCTCTCAAAAAGTTGTGAAGAGTATGCGATGGCAAGCGCAAACCAAGGATTAATAGATGGTTACATCTTGCAAATTTACATGTATGGAAATGGCTTAACGGTTGACAAAAACCTCACTAAATCTAAAGAAGCTTTTCGGTTAGCGCAGCAAGGAAGTTCAGTTAATGACATTTGGTACAGACTTGCCACTGTCGATTATATTGTTGACGGAAATCGTAAAGAATACTACCTAAAAAAAGCAGCAGAGGCAGGTAACCTAGATGCTCAATATAGAATAATATTAACGGATTCAAAAAATAATGATCCAGAACAAGCGCACAAAATAATCAACACACTTACAAAGCTAGCTGAACAAGGCCATATGCCTTCTCAACTGAAGCTTGCACGAAAATTACTTTGGGATGAAAAAGGGGAAGAAAGAGTACGTGAACAAGCATATTATTGGATAGAGCAAGCGGTTAAATCGCAGCATCCCGATGCGTATTATCTTAAAGGTGAAGCATTTGAATATGGCTATTTTGCTAAAGCTGATTATGTTGCTGCTTTTGAACAATATGAAAAAGCGGCGTATAAACTTTTCCCTAGTGCACAGTGGAAATTAGGACAATATTACTTTCATGGCATTTCGCCAGCCAAAGAATCTGATGAGATTGCTGTAGCTTGGTATGGGATGTGTGCACTTTCAAAACTAGCCAAATGCCAATATAGTTTGGGTCGATACTTTAAATATGTTGCGCGAAATTATGATAGAGCTCGCTATTACTTTGAATTGGCGACTCAGCAAAACCATCTTAAAAGTGAGTTTGAACTGGCTCTGCTGTATGAGTTCGGAGACGGTGTACAGGTTGATAAGGCTCGTGCTAGAAAACTCTATGAGGGTTTATGTCAACGCAATTTAGCTAAAGCATGTGAAGCACTTTCAACTAAAAAATAGAAAGTGCTTTTGATACTACTGAAACGTAATTACTCTGTAGTGTCCTCTTGCTCTGGTTTAGGCAACGGCCATCCGCCAAGTGCTTGCCATTTGTTGACGATATGACAAAACAATTCCGCGGTGCGTTCAGTATCGTATAACGCAGAGTGCGCTTGTGCGTTATCAAACTCAATTCCTGCGGTACGGCACGCTTTTGCAAGTACCGTTTGACCTAGCGCAAGGCCTGCCAATGAGGTTGTATCAAAGCTCACAAATGGGTGAAATGGCGTGCGCTTAATATTGTTACGCTCAATTGCGGCATTTAAAAAGCCGTGGTCAAATGCCGCATTGTGGGCAACCACAACCGAGCGTGAACAGCCGGCCGCTTTTTGTGTTTTTCTGACCATTTTACAAATGTCTTTAATGGCATCAGCTTCTGCCACAGCACCTCTAAGAGGAGAAAATGGGTCTATACCATTGAATTCGATGGCAGATTGCTCAATGTTTGCGCCTTCAAATGGCTCAACATGAAAATGTATGGTTTGGTCCAAACTAAGTATGCCGTCATCATCCATTTTTAAGGTAGTAACAGCGATTTCTAGGAGGGCATCTGTATCTTTATTAAAGCCTGCGGTTTCCACGTCGATAACTACAGGAAAGAAACCACGAAAACGTTTCGAGTATAGAGTTTGCTCTTGATCTGCCATAATCTTATAGGTTGCTAAATTTCAGCCGCCTATTATACAAGGTGAGCGTAAATAAGCGAATCGGAGTTTAGTCTTGCATGCCTTACCAAGGCATGATTATTGCATTTTAAGACTGAGTTGTGGGCCACGACAAAAAGTTGGCAAAGCGGAGTAGGGTTGTGAGTACAAAAGGTTATTTATTAACAATAAGTTTGCTGATGATTGCAATGAGCCAAGCGCATGCGGCAATGCGGCAATATAGCGCCGATGCCGATATGTCAAATTGGACTTTGCAAAAGAACAAGCGCCTTGAGTGTACGCTACACCATGAAGTGCCTTATTACGGTGATGCGATTTTCTCGGTTGCAGCAAGTAAAAATAAGGATCTAACATTCAATCTTGATATGGTTGTAAGGCCAGAAACTTATGATTTTGCTGGCTTGCAATCTGTACCACCTGTATGGCGAGCGGGCATTCCGGCAAGAGACATAGGTAAAATGCAACTGCTCAAAAAATTTGACGGTGAGCTTGATAATCAACTGTCTTGGGAGATGTTAAGTGAATTGGAAAAGGGCTATTTTCCCACATTTTATTATAAAGATTGGCAAAATAGCCAAGACCAAATTTCGGTTGCGCTTTCGTCAGTCAATTTTAAACAAGCGTATTGGGCCTTTTTACAATGCCGAGACGAGCTGCTTGCATATAGCTTTGAAGACATAGCCTTTACAGTGATGAACTACAAAAAGAACTCTAGCGAACTCACTAAATCGTCTAGAAAACGTTTGGATATGATTGGTGAATATTTAAATAATGATGCCAATATCGAGTCCATTTATATTTCAGCGTACACTGATAGTCATGGTGGGCGTTGGACTAATATGGAGCTGTCGAGAAAGCGTGCGCAGGCAATAAAAGATTATATGACCAGTAAAGGCGTAGAGACTGACCGAATAGTAACAGAAGGATTTGGTGAGAAACGCCATGTGGCACCAAATGACAATGCAATTGGTCGAAACCGAAACCGTCGAGTTGTTATTCAAATTTCTAGACCTTAAGCTTACAAGTGTTCGCTTAAAAAAAAGAGCCACAACAAAATGTGGCTTTTTTATTGCTTAAAATTGAAAGATTAGAGCTTAAACTTTATTTCGGATCAAATCTCGTACCACGAACCTATTTGGGTGAAGTGCTTGATGCACTCGCTCGCTGTATGGGCGAGGCTCATTGCATAAGCTGGCAACTAAATGTTCTGTTGTCAGTGGGGCGCTACACAGTCCTCGAGCCCCGAAACCTGTGACCACATGCAAACCTTTGTTAGGTTGTGTCAGCGTGCCAAAACCATAGTGCTTTCCTTTGCGCAAATTTGCGTAAGCGGTTGTTAGGTCGTCAAACTCTGGCACTTGACCTAGCATGGGGAGGTGATCCGCAAAACAGCATCGTACCGCAGCTTTCGCATCCGTGATAGCACCTAGCGATTGCGCAAATTCACTTTCAGCGTAAAACTTATTGAGCTGATTTCGGTTGGTTTCGTTGTCTTGCTCTTTGACTGTTTTGCTTTTGGTGTCCTTCTCAAATGTAGCGCCCATACAATGCAAGCCATTGTCCGCTGGTGTGAAATAGCCTTTGTGACAAATCACCGTTTTTAGCTTGGACGATGTGTCGGAACTTTCAACATGTGACACCTGTCCTCTAACGCCCTGTATCGGTAGCGATTGCGTTTGTTCAAAGCGGTCGCTATGTTCTCCTGCGCAAATAAACACATCGCTGAACGGACCAAAACGTTGTTGCTCACTGTGCAGTATCCAACCTTGGTCAGTTTTGTCTAACTTATCAATATCGGTATTTAGATGGATATCTAGATTGTGTTGCTGGTTGGCTGCATCATAAACAGCTTGGGTAAGTTGTGCTGGGTTCACCCATCCCGCTTCTGGAATAAATAAGCCTGGATAGGGGAGGTCAACGCCTGCAGCTTCACTGGCAGATTGACTATCAAGCGGTGTAATGAGAGCACTTGGCCATACCCCTTTGCTGACGAAGTTTTTTTGGATGGTTTGCTTTTTGTCGTTGACTGCTTGGAGTAACACGCCACACCATTGATGATCATAATGAAAACCACCGGCAAGTATGTTTTGATAAAAGCGCTTAGCGTATAAAAAGCTGTGGGCGTAAAACTCGCTCGACGGGGTATGATCTGCTTGTAAGTTTGGATAAACAGCGCCTTGGCGGTTATGTGAAGCGCCTTTTGCAAGCGCCTCATCTTGGCAAAAAAGCGTACTCGTAATACCGCGTTTACTCAACTGGTATGCTAAGCAGGCACTGGCAATTCCGCCGCCGATGATAGCAACGTTATCGAGCTTTGTTGGTTCTACAGAGTAGTATCGTGGCGTATTGCAATACTCATTCGCGTGAGTGAAAGTACCTACCACCATTTCACGCTTTCTGCCATAGCCTTTGACCTTTTTACATTCAAACCCAGCTTGCTGCAATCCTCGTCGTACAAAACCTGCAGCAGTGAAGGTTGCGAATGTGGCGTTGTGTCGACTGAGATTCGCCATGGCATCAAACAAAGACTGTTGCCACATATCGGGGTTTTTACTTGGCGCAAAGCCATCTAAAAACCAAGCATCAACAAGGCCTTGGGATTGACAGCTGATCTGCGGAATTGAGTCATGTACGTCACCAAACCACAAGTCTAACGTAACTTGCCCATTGTCAAATTCAAGTCTATGGCAACCCGCCAATGCCATTGGGTATTGCGCGCATAGCTGCTGAGCATAATGCGCAAGTGTCGGCCATGCCGCTAATGCTTTGGTTAAATCCTCAAGGCTGATCGGATATTTTTCAAAAGAGATAAAGTGCAAACGAGGCACCGTTTGAGTTTGTTTAAGACAGTTGAATTGTTGCCAAGCGTTGAGAAAGTTTAGCCCAGTACCAAAACCTGTTTCTGCGATCACAAAGTGTTTTTGGTCATGATTTTGTAAGCGCGCGGCGATATGATTTTGGGTAAAAAAAACATAATGAGATTCGGCAAGGCCATCATCGTTCGAAAAGTAAACATCATCAAAGTCATCGGCTACAGGCGTGCCCATGTCATTGAAGTGAATTTGTGCATTCTTGATCATAAAACAAAGTCAGTACGGCAAAAATATTTGCTATATTTTACGTGATTTAGATGTCTTCGTCCGTTGTAATTTTTGCAAAATTAATTCAGAGTACGTGTGTACGCTGGAAAGCTGACCACTTAGTTGTTGATTTCAGCGTAGAATAGCAGCAATAAAGTAAAGACTAAGGGAATTTACCCATGAGAAGAGCCGTTATTACGGGGATCGGTGTTGTTTCTAGCATCGGTAACAACAAGCAAGAAGTACTAGAGTCACTAAAATCAGGCAAAAGCGGTATTGTATTTAATCAAGAATTTGCTGACATGAAGATGCGTAGTCACGTATCTGGCAACATTGACATTGATGTTGCTCAATTTGTTGACCGTAAAGCACTGCGCTTTATGGGCGATGCGGCAGCGTTCGCATATATTTCAATGGCTCAAGCAATCGAAGATGCTGGCCTAACAGAAGAGCAAGTTTCAAATGAGCGTACGGGCCTTATCGTTGGCTCTGGTGGCGCGTCATCAAAAAACCAAGTAGAAGCAGCAGATATTTTGCGCGAAAAAGGCGTAAAACGTGTTGGACCTTATATGGTTCCTCGTACGATGGGTAGTACGGCATCAGCGTGCTTAGCAACACCTTTTAAAATTAAAGGCGTGAACTATTCAATTAGTTCAGCATGTGCCACATCTGCACATTGTATTGGTAATGCCGTTGAACAAATCCAGCTAGGTAAGCAAGATGTGATTTTTGCAGGTGGTGGTGAAGAGCTTCACTGGACCTTAGCGATGGAATTTGACGCGATGGGCGCGTTGTCTACCAAGTATAATGAAACGCCAGAAAAGGCATCACGTACTTATGATGCAAATCGTGATGGTTTTGTGATCTCTGGTGGTGGCGGTATCGTGGTTGTTGAAGAACTAGAGCATGCCCTTGCGCGTGGTGCGCACATCTATGCTGAAATTATTGGTTACGGCGCGAATTCGGATGGTTACGACATGGTTGCCCCATCGGGTGAAGGTGCAGTGCGTTGTATGAAACAAGCGCTTGAAGGTGTTCAAGGCCCGGTAGATTACCTAAACACGCACGGTACTTCTACGCCAGTAGGTGACGTGAAAGAGCTGGGTGCAATCCAAGAGTTGTTTGCTGATAACTCGCCTGCGATCAGTGCAACTAAAGCAATGACCGGTCACGCACTGGGTGCTGCTGGCGTTCATGAAGCGATTTTCTCGTTACTTATGCTTGAAAATAACTTTGTTGCACCATCTATCAACATTGATGAGCTGGATGAACAAGCAAAAGGCTTAGACATTGTGACTGAGCGTCGTGATGTTGAGCTTAACACAGTGATGTCAAACAGCTTTGGTTTTGGTGGTACTAACGCAACGTTAGTCATGCAAAAGTACAAAGGCTAATTGTCACACCTGATTGAGGCCTCGCATTAGCGGGGCTTTTTACGTTTTTGGTATAAATAAAAAGCCTCAATTGAGGCTTTTTTTATCGGGCTTTGTGTTTCATCAAACGTTCTTTTTCTCTCGACCAATCTTTCTCTTTGGTATCAGCACGTTTGTCATGCATTTTCTTACCTTTGGCCAAATGAAATTCGAGCTTAACCCAGCACTTCTTCCAGTACATGGCAGTGGCTATCAGTGAATAACCTTCACGTTCGGTAGCACCAACTAATCGGTCAATCTCACGTTTGTTGAGCAACAGCTTACGGTAGCGCATTGGGTCGCAAATCACGTGCGTGGAGGCGCTATTAAGTGGTTGAATTTGACTGCCAAGCAAAAATGCTTCGCCATCTTTTAGGTGAATATAAGTATCAGAAATATTAACCTTACCAGCTCGGATGCTTTTAACTTCCCAGCCTTGAAGTTCAATACCTGCTTCGAATTTATCGTTTAAAAAATACTCGTGACGCGCCTTTTTATTAAGCGCGATAGTATTGCTTGTTGATTTTGATGATTTTTTCTTTGCCATAATGGCTTAGTTTACCTAGAAAAGAGGGTGGAAAACAGCGCTTTTTTTATTTTACCGCTTATTTTCGCTTACACAGGGAATGCACACAAGATAATTCTTGAAAAGCTTGCTAAAATCGGCGCAAATGAATTGGAGTAACTATGCCACAAATAGAAAAAAGTGCGTTGGTGATGTATAGCACCCAAGAAATGTTTGATTTGGTTAATGATGTGGACGCGTATCCGGCTTTTTTACCACATTGTTCAAATGCGAAAATAATTCAAGCAAATGCCGATAACATGACCGCGAGTTTAGAAATTTCCAAAGCCGGTCTTAAAAAATGGTTTACTACCAAAAACAGCTTTGACGGCAACACAGTGCATATGCAGCTAGTTGACGGACCGTTTAAATCTTTACATGGCTATTGGCAATTTACCGAATTGGATGAACAAGCCTGTAAAGTAAGTTTGAAACTTGAATTTGAGTTTGCCAGTAAGCTCATCGAAATGGCTTTTGGAAAGGTATTCAACGAAGTTGCTAAGAGCATGGTTGCTGCGTTTACGCAACGTGCTAAAACCGTATACGGAGTTCGATAATGATTAAAGTGGAAGTTGTTTATGCAGTACCACACAAAGCAACGTGTCTACAGTTGGATGTCGCTGAAGGAACCTCGGCTGAACAAGTTGTGATGCAGTCAGGTATTTTAGATAAATGTCCTGATATTGACGCTACTGCACTCACCTTAGGCATTTGGAATCGCACAGTGAAAAATCATCAGGTGGTGAAAGAAGGGGACAGAATAGAAATTTATCGACCGCTGATCGCCGATCCAAAAGATGTTAGACGCCGCAGGGCTGAAAAGGCAAAAGAAGAAGGCCGAGCTAATAAGATAACGGGTGGGCGTCCGCTGAGCTAATTTACCACTTAAAGTAACAGAAATGAAAAAAGGGCCATATTGCCCTTTTTTTGAGTTTCACTTATTGATCAAGTGGCACGTTAAATTCGGCTGGCTGATCAAAGTCACCTGTAATTTTGCTTAGTTTGTCACCTTCAAAATGCACAGTAAGTGATTTACGTTGCTCAGATGGACGGTCAATGTTGAAAACATAGGCATAATGCCACTGTTGTTCGTTAAAAGCGTCTTTTGCGATTGGAGTGCCTAGTACGAACAAAACTTGCTCGCGAGTCATGTCGACACGTAGCTTATCTACATCTGACTGCTCTAAAAAGTTACCTTGTGGCACATTAATGCGATACACCCAGCTCGAGCAGCCAGATAACATCACAGTAATTAAAACAGCACTGAGCCATACAGAAAGGGATTTATTAGACAGCATGTATTTGTGTATCCTTATTTTGTGTTATTTGCATGATACTGATTAAGCGCAGAAGGTAAAGCTTCTTGTCGAACTTCGACCATGTAACAAGTAAAAAGTTTCCATTAAGAGTTTTTGATATGACAGCACAAGCCCAAAATCGAGCACCTTGGTTTATTTATATTATTGAGACTAAGCATGGCCATTGGTATACGGGCATAACCACTGATGTTGCTGCACGAGTTGCAGCACATTCCAGTGGTAAAGGTGCAAAAAACTTACGTGGTAAAGGTCCCTTAAAGCTTGTTTACAGCTATGAAGTGGGCGATAAGAGCCAAGCGAGTAAATTGGAGTGGCAGATAAAGAAACTGCCAAAAGCCAAAAAAGTTCAACTTGTTAATTTTGATGGACGCTCTAGCAACGAGACCATAAAGTCACTGATGAACATTACCACTTGTTGATATTTGTTAAAGTCCATCGCTTCAAGTGTATCTTTGACGCTATGATGATTTTTATCGTCTCCCATCCCAAAATAAAGATAGGGGATACCCGCGCGGTAAAATGCGTAGTGATCACTCGCTTTTAGCCAGTCGATGCGGTCATCTTTGAGTAAGCGTTGCATCCTTCTTGGTGAGCCGACTAATTTCAGCTTGAAGCTTTTGTTATCTAATTGGCCTAGCTGCTGAGTATATGGTTCCGCTGTTTTGGAATGCATAACATACAGGGTGTTTTTGCTGTTTATTGCCAGCATATCTAAATTGATATTGAGCGCATACTGGGTACTGTCACTGATCAGACTGGTATAATGTTTGGCCCCTAAAAGGCCTTTTTCTTCCGCGTCAGTTGCCACAAAAACCACGTCGTGTTGTCGGCGAATGTTTTTTAACCGTGTTGCAATAGCCACAAGCGCCGCTGTACCAGACGCATTGTCGTTGGCACCCGCATAAATTTTGCTGCCATTACGGCCTAAATGGTCATAATGGGCAGTGATCACAATTGTTTTACCACATGACATCATGTTGCATGGCAAACGGGCAATGACATTATGCCCCTTAGATTGTGTAAAAAAGCCAGATTTAAAATTAAAGCTTTGAAATTCGCTTTCGATGCCCAGCTGTTTGAAACGCTCGAAAAGGTATTGCGCGCTTTTGTTTGGTATTTCGCTTCCGGCTTCTCTGCCTGCGTGACTGACGCTTGTTAGCGCTTGCAAATCATCATAAAGCGGTTGTGACATCGCCATGGGCGATGCACAACATAAAACCGAGAAACTAATTTTTAGCCACAGCGTTAAGCCACTGTAGTTTGCCTTGATAGCGGTTGCGGTCATGCTCAAAATCTGAGTGCTCATAAGCTTTTGAAAGGTATTGTTTAGCGCGTTCATGGTCACCTTTTAAGAAATATACTTTAGCCATGCCAAAATAACTGTCATGTAACTTACTATCAAGATCTCTTGCTTTGCGAAAGTGTGATAACGCTTCTGTGAGATTGTTGTTATTGAGTGCTTCATTACCTTTGACGATTGAATAGTAAGGGTTGTTTTTACGTTTCTCATCTAAGCGCGCGATTATTTGCTCACCAGCCTCTACTCGGTTTGTCAATTTATATAAAATGGCTAGATTACCGAGTACATTGTTATTTTCTGGGTTGAGCGCCAGCGCTTGATTGTAGGTTTTCTCCGCTTGCTCATAAAACCCACCCATGCGGTAGAGGATCCCAAGATTGCCCCAAGCACCCGAATATAAAGGGTCAGCCTTCACTGCTTCATACAAGTAACTGTAGGCAAGGTCGCCTTTGCCACTGACGAGAGCCATTGCGCCTTTATTACTGTAAAACATCGACAAAATACGTTTTTTGCTAATGTTTGAGGTGTGGAAAAATTGGCGTCGGCTATTCGGATCGAAGTCTATTACTATCGACCGAGGGCGAGTGTACATCACTTGGCTGTTATCTATTGTTCGATTGGCTTCCGATACCACTAAATTGACGTGTCCAGTTAACAAGCTGTATCCCTGACTCTGATCCCAATACTCAGGAATATGAACACGCTGAAACTGAACGTTAAAGCCAAGGTACTTCGACATGCTATATGCCAATATGGAAAGCGATAAGCAATTCGCGTTTAAATTGTAATAGGCTTGTGAGGCGGTGAGGTTTGCATCAGATTGGTAAGACAGAGATGCTTCTCCGTTATCCACTAAAAATTGCATCAGCGCTTTGGTTTGACCTAGCTGTGGCGTATCTTTTCTAAAGTAGTTAGCCAGTTGAGATGTGATATCAGTATCTAGATAAAATACATCGTGTTCACTTTCTACGGCTTGGCGCTTGAAAGCGTTGTTTTCCGCGAGGCTTTCATCAACCAGCACAGAGTTTTGAGTGCTGTTACAACCCGTAATTGCAAGTGTGCTGACGAGTGTTGCATAACAAATTAAAAATCTAAATTTCAGCATAACTTATTTCCTGATACAGCTACATACACTTAGCATAGCCTATTTTTTGTGCCCGAAGCGCATTTAAAAGTTACAAATTATTTCATATCACTGGTAAAGCAGACCGCTTAAAGTGAAGAAATATTTCCTCGGTGCAGGAAAAAGTTGCACAGCAGATGGGGGCAGCGGTGAGACACCGCTGCGGGGTGGATTATTCTTTCTCGAAGCTTGCAACTAGGTCATCAAGAGATTTAGCAGAGGCTGCGAGTGCTTGAATGGCTTGTTCGGTATTAAGTTGCGCATTCATCACATCATCACTGATTGAACTGATATGTTCGATACTGCGTCCAACATCCGCTACAACATTGCTTTGTTGTTCGGTTGCTGCAGCAATGAGCGTTGTCATATCGTTGATTTGATTTGCGGTTTCTGTCACATCAGCCATCAATTCAACGGATGTTTGCATGCTATCTACACAATGCTCAGCTTGCTGCTTAGACTGATTAATCTGTGCCACAATCGCATCGGATGATTGTGTTAGTTCTGTAATTGTCGATTGAATTTCATCGGTTGACTTTGACGTACGGCTTGCAAGTGCTCTTACTTCGTCCGCAACCACGGCAAAACCACGGCCATGTTCTCCAGCCCTTGCTGATTCTATCGCTGCATTGAGCGCAAGCAAGTTCGTTTGTTCTGAGATACCACGGATAACATCAACAATGTTAGCAATCGATTGTGTTTTGTTCGCCAGCGTTTCCACCTCTGTTGCCATAGCATCAATGTCAGAAGCCAAAGACTGCAGCGTTTCCTGACTTTTTTGCACTGTGTGGTGGCTTTGCTCTGAAGACGCTTTACTCAGTTCAGTCAATTTGGCCGAGTTGTTGGCGCTCCCTGCTATTTCTTGCACCGTAGCACCCATTTCATTAATCGCAGCGGCAACCGTCAGGGTTTGCGATTTTTGATCGTCTAATGCTTGTGAGTTATTGTGGCTTTGTTCAAACACTTGTTCACTGGCTTGTCGAATATCGCGACTTTCACTGGCCACCATTTTAATTGCCGATTCAATTTTAGAGATAAACTGATTGAAGCCATCGGCCAGCGCTTGTAGCTCGGGTTGGTTTGAATTTGGCACGCGATAATCCAAGCGTGCATCACCACTGCCCAAGCTCGCAAATAATTGGGCCATATTAGAAAGCGGGGCACTGAGATTCTTAGCCATTAGAAGGCTTACAAAACTTGCAACGAGTGCGGTGATTAAGGCAAATAAAACGATTTTCCACTGTAGTGCGTTGATCTCATCATACACTTCACTGGCAGGCACTTGTGCAATAACGAAAAGGTCAGTTTCAGGAATAGGGCTAGACGCAACAATGGTGTCTTTGCCTTTTAGTTTTATGGTATCAACTTTAAAGGCGCGACCATTGAGTAAACTTGCAGCATCGCTGCCATAGAAGTCGCTTAAGCTGCTCTTGGCAACTTTGCTCGCATCCGGGTGTAATTGCACTTTACCTTGATTATTAACAACGTAGACAAAGCCAGTTTGTTCTATCTTCATGTCACTGAGCATCTGCTGCATATCATCAATGCTCTTGGCAAGTCCAGCGAGGCCAATACCACTTGTTTGTTGATGATTTACAAACATTTTCACATCACCAGGCGCTTCTTGGTAAATGCTGATAGAAAATGCATTGCCACTTTGCGTAAAGCCAAAAAACCAGCCATCTTGTTGCTTATTGAGCACTCTCAAAAAACCATTTTGGTTCCAATATTGTGCCGTATCACGGTTAGCCCAAGATGCGGTAACTAAATCATATTGCTGTGCAATGCGCTTTAGTTCGCTGATAAGCAGTTGCTCATTCATCGCACCTTGTTTCGCCATATCGATAATAAGCAAATTACTCGACAATTGTTGTGCTGCACTTTTTAATTGCAAAATTTGCTGGGTTATCGATTTATTAATACTTTCTACCTTTGCGGGTAGTTCTGACTCTAACATCCTTTTTTCAGTCATGGTTTTAGCACTATAAACCGCTGTTGCGCCAATGAAACTGGCTACAACAATCGCGATTAAGCTACCGAGTAGCGTGATCCTTTGAGTGATAGTTAGATTGTACATCTGCATTTAATGATCTTTTTACCAAACTGAATTATTTATCTTAGCATACACAATAATAGGGGTATATTATTTCTACGCCACGAGAAAGTAACATAATAATGTTAATTGATTATATATTATACAACTTTTTTAAATAGATATAATACTCTAACCAGTATAGTGGCAGGTGGACTTTTTAGGAAAGTGCGAGATAACGAAAAAGCCCATTGCAGATGCGAATGGGCTTGGTTTCTAACAAGCGAACTGTTAAAAACAGGGCAAGACAATGCAATAACTTGCCCTTGATGGCTTATACAATCTTTTTCATTGCAGACATGTAGCCGCGCAGTGTTTCCCCAATTTTTTCAACCGGATGATTGCGGATAGCGTGATTAATTTGGATCAGCTGTTGGTTATCTACATAGTTGCTTTGTAAATCAAGGCCTTTACCAATCACGTCAGTATTAATATCACGCATGAACGGTTGTAGTAGTGGCAAACATGCGTGGTTATACAGATAACAACCGTATTCAGCGGTATCTGAAATGGTTCTATTCATTTCAAATAGCTTTTTACGTGCAATGGTATTAGCGATAAGCGGTGTTTCGTGCAATGACTCATAATAAGCTGACTCGTCGATAATACCGGCTGCTGTCATTGTTTCAAATGCAAGCTCAACGCCCGCTTTCACCATAGCAACCATTAAAATGCCTTTGTCGAAAAACTCCTGCTCAGAGATTTCAGCCTCAGTATTTTGCTGTTTTTCAAACGCTGTATTAGCGGTGTCTGCGCGCCATGAAAGAAGTTTGGCGTCGTCTTCTGCCCAGTCGGCCATCATCCCTTTTGAGAATTCGCCGCTGATGATGTCGTCCATATGTTTGTTGTAAAGCGGTCGCATTATCGTCTTTAGTGATTCACTTAATTCGAACGCTTTAACTTTTGCAGGGTTTGATAGGCGATCCATCATGTTGGTGATACCACCATGTTTTAGTGCCTCAGTGATCACTTCCCAACCATATTGAATTAATTTTGATGCGTAGCCAGCGTCAACGCCTTGCTCTACCATTTTGTCAAAACACAATAGTGAACCAGTCTGTAGCATACCGCACAAAATAGTTTGCTCACCCATTAGGTCAGATTTTACTTCTGCAATGAAAGACGAGTGCAATACACCCGCTTTGTGTCCGCCGGTGCCAGCAGCATAGGCTTTGGCTTGTGCAAGACCTTTGCCTTCTGGATCATTTTCTGGGTGAACAGCAATCAGCGTCGGTACGCCAAAACCACGTTTATATTCTTCACGTACTTCGGTGCCAGGACATTTAGGTGCAACCATAATAACGGTAATGTCTTCACGTACCTGCATGCCTTCTTCAACAATGTTAAAGCCGTGCGAATAAGCTAGGGTTGCACCTTGCTTCATGAGTGGCATTACGGCATTAACAACTGAGGTATGTTGCTTGTCTGGCGTTAGGTTTAAAACTAAATCAGCACTTGGGATCAGTTCTTCATAGGTACCAACCGTAAAGCCGTTTTCGGATGCATTTAAAAATGATTGACGTTTTTCAGAGATTGCAGATTCGCGTAGTGCATAGCTTACATCTAAGCCTGAATCACGTAAGTTGAGGCCTTGGTTTAAACCTTGTGCACCGCAGCCCACAATAACCAATTTTTTACCTTCTAAAACTTTTACACCGTCGTCAAATTCGCGTGGGTCCATAAATTCGCACTGAGCTAACTGAGCTAGTTGCTCTCTAAGAGGTAAAGTATTGAAGTAGTTCGCCATGTTAGTACCTTTGATTGTTCTGTTATCGTTAGAAAAATGATTTGAATTGAGCATACGGGCTGTTGTTGATTACGTAAAATGATATATTTGAATCACTGTATTTCATTTTTTGAAAGGTGACTTGTGGATCATAGGCAACTCAACTACTTCCTGACTTTGGCGGAAACATTGCACTTTGCAAGAGCCAGTGAGCTTTGTCACGTCAGTGCACCGACGTTAAGTCGTCAGATCAAGCAACTGGAAGAGGAGCTTGGTACCACTTTGTTTTTACGTGACAACCGAACCGTGGCACTCACGGCGCATGGCAAGGCGTTCGTGGAATACGCGCAAGTAACGCTGGCGAAATGGAGACAGTTTAAAAGCCGTTGTCAGAACGATGACGAACCTTTGAGCGGCGAACTCAGTATGTATTGCTCTGTTACCGCTACCTATAGCTTTACCTATGAACTTTTTGCGCTATTTAGAAAACGTTTCCCTGCGGTTGAGCTTAACCTTAATACCGGTGACCCAGCTTTCTCGATAAATCATGTGCAAGCGGGTAAGGAAGATCTAGCGGTTGCAGTAAAGCCTGCTAGCTTGCCGCAAGGTATTGAGTACTTGCCACTTGGCCGAACTGAATTGATGCTTATAGGACCCGTGATGGATTGCCCATTGACTGAGCTGATTAGCACTCACGACTCTGAAGCTGAGTTATGGTCTCGCTTACCATTTATTATGCCAGAGCACGGTGTTTTGAAAGAACGCGTGGATGCCTTTTGTTTGTTACAGAATTTAACTCCTAAAGTGTATGCACATGTGTCGGGGCACGAAGCCATGGTGGCATTAGCAAGTCTTGGTTTTGGTGTCGCTTGCGTGCCAAAAATCGTATTAGATCAAAGTCCATTTAAAAAGCAGGTGCAACAGTTAAAGACGGCACAGCAGGTGGAAGGCATTGAAATCGGTTTGATAACGAAAAGTAAACGCTTGCATGACCCTGTTGTAAAGGCTTTGTGGCAGACAGCGGAAGAACTATTTTTGTGACACCAGAGTTATTTATTTAGTTTATTGCAACTTTACTGTTACTCAGTTGGTTGAGTAACCCTTGATTATTTTATTCCTAAAATCAGCGATATGTGCCAGAAAGCCTTTATTTATGGCTTTTAATACTTATTTGTTTCAGGTCAAAGAAAGTGATAATAATTCTCAACTTTATGCAGGCAACGCAAATAATATTGATTGTCATTTAGATATGTGTATACTTTGGCGCTAGAAAAAGAAATACAATTTTAACAATTTTCAAAGGAACTCATTGATGGTTTTACGAAAGTCTCTGCTCGCTACTTCAATTTTAGTTGCAACATTGGGCTTAACCGCTTGTGGCGGTGGTTCTAGTTCAAATGATGCACCTAAAACACCAGATACCGACAATGGCGGTACAACTAATAGCAAACCTACAGCGATTGCGTTAGCGGTTGAAGCTCAAATTCATGAAAATGTGGCAGGCCAAGTGATTGGTACTTTGAGTGCGTCTGACTCAGATGCCGGTGAAACATTTACATTCTCTGTTGACAGTGAACTTTTTGAAATTGATGCAACGACACTGAAATTGAAGGATTCAGTGACTTTTGACTATGAAAGCCAATCAGAAGTGTCATTAGATGTGACTGTAACAGACAGCGCAAATAATACCTTCACTCAATCAGTGACATTTAACGTGACTGATTCGAAAGACTACGACTTTAGAAACGCACAAGGCGAATCAAGCGTATCATACTCTGGCCAAATCGCGCGCCACGTATTAATCAAAGAACTATACAACTACATTGGCGGTAATTTCGCGACTGACGCTCAAAGCATGACTGCGGATCTGCTACTTGCTAAATTAATGCAGTACTACAAGATTTCAGACGCCGATTATGAAGTGATTGCAGGCAATATGAATTTAACGTTTGTTGGAAATGCACAACAAGCGACTCTAGCTGATATTTCAGGTAGCCATAAAGACTTAAGCGGCAAGATTGCTGGTAATGATGCGACAGGTCAGCATAAAGACTGGAATGATGCGAATAGCTTTGAAGGCTGGGCAGGTCTTGAAACCAATACGCCTGAAGGTTTAATGAATACGTTATTTGCGCAATTAGTTGAACGTGTTCAGCAGACCTCTGTTTTGGCACCAAACGGTAAAGAAGTTGAAACACATTATGTGACTGCTGGTGGTGTTGATCTGAAGCAGCTTACTCAAAAGTTCCTATATGGTGCGGTGGCGTTTTCTCAAGGCACTGATGACTACCTAGATAATGCAAACGCTGGTAAGGGATTAAATACGAGTAACGCACTGACTGATAGTGCTTATACCGATTTAGAGCACCAGTGGGATGAAGGTTTTGGCTACTTTGGTGCTGCGCGTAACTACCTAGCTTACTCTGATGAAGAAGTTGCAGGTAAAGGCGGTCGTGACAACTGGCAAGGTTATAACGACTACAACGCAGACGGCAAAATCGACGTAAAAGCTGAGTACAACTTTGGTAACTCAACCAATGCGGCAAAGCGTGATTTAGGTTCAGATGGCGCAACGGATTATAGCAAAGAAGCATTTGATGCGTTCTTCGCTGGTCGTAAATTAATCGCTGATAATGCAGGCACTGAACTGACGGGCGATCAGTTAACGCAATTGAAAGCTTATGCTGTTGCAGCGACTGATGCATGGGAAAAATCAATTTCTGCGACGGTAGTACACTACATCAATGATGCGTCTAAAGATTTAGAAGAAATGAAAACCGGCGAGTACGATGCAGCGAAATTTGAAACGCTTGCTAAACACTGGTCTGAAATGAAAGGCTTTGCACTGAATCTTCAGTTTAATCCAGAGTCGCCATTCAACATCGCAGAAAATGCAGGCAAGTTTGCACAAATGCACGCTTTGATGGGTAACAAGCCAGTATTAGGTGCACAAGCTGACGTTGAAGCTTACATCGCTGACTTAACAGCGGCACGTGATATTTTACAACAAGTATATGGTTTCGATGCGGCCGTTGTAGCGGCTTGGTAATCGTATAAATCAAACTTTGTCAAAAAAGGTTAGCTTTTCGAAGCTAGCCTTTTGTCGTATATAAAATCGAATAAAATGAGGTGATTGATGACACCAGCATTAAAACCATTGGCATTAGCAGGTCTTATTGCTGCACTGCTCAGCGGGTGTGGTGAAAGTACATCGAGTTCTGCAGGGCCAAATGCGGATAAAGACACGGGTAGCGACTCAGGCACTGTGACAGAGCCAGGCACGAGCACGTTTGATCAGAAACAGCTCATCGCTAATCTAACTGATAATGTAATAACGCCTACTTTTGAAGCATTTGCAAGTCAGGCTCAGTCACTCCCCAGCGCAGTGAAAGGCTATTGTGATTTGGAAACGAGCTTTGACCCTTCGATGCAAGAAGATGCAACGATAGTGGCTCGAGATGAAGCTTTATTCGCAGCACAAAATGCATGGCGAAATACGATGGTCAGTTGGCAGCATGCGGAGTTGATGATAGTCGGACCTTTGCTAGAGAATGACAAGCATTTAAGAAATGACATTTACTCGTGGCCGAAAGCGAATACCTGTAGTGTTGACCAAGATGTTGTGTATTTCGAGCAAGGCAATATTAACGGTACCCCCTATAAAATCAGTGATCGCTCAGATAAGCGTCGAGGCTTAGATGCCCTAGAGTATCTATTGTTCAATGATAAACTGGCGTATAGCTGTGGTAGCCTGACTGCTGGCGATATTTTAGCGGATTGGAATATCCGTGATGAGCAGCCGAGAAAGGTGGCACGTTGTAAATTTGCGGTTGAAGTTGCCAACGATCTAAATCTGTCTGCGCAGACTTTATTAACTCAATGGAAAGGTGAACAAGGTTACGCGCAGGTGCTAAAAAATGCGGGTCAACCGGGCAATAAATTTGCAACTGAAACTAAAGCAGTTAACGAGATCTCGGATGCGCTTTTCTATATGACGGAAGAGCTAAAAGATTACAAACTGGCGACGCCATTAGGCTTATTTGATAACCAGTGTGGTCTAGAAGCCTGCCCTGAAGCGGTGGAGTCAGTTTACGCCAAACACTCTATTGAGAATATCAAAGCAAACATTGATGCCTTTGAGAAGATTTTCCTTGGTGGTAGCAATGAAGCGGGTAACGTTGGCTTTGATGATTTTCTTGATGAACAACAAGCATCAGATACCAAAGAGAAAATGTTAGCAGGAATAGCGCAAGCCAAGGCTGCTGCTAATGCCCTTGAAGGCAACTTACAAACGGCACTGATTGCTGACAAAGCAGGCGTTGAGAAAACACACGGTGACGTTAAAGCTGTGACCGATCAGCTAAAAAATGACTTTATCAATAAATTAGCTTTAGAGCTGCCAAAAACATCGGCAGGTGACAATGACTAAAGGACCACTTATGCAAAAATCTTTGTTAGCTTTGGCGGTTGCTATTGCGATGCCGACGGCTGTGGCTGCTGATAACGACAATGAGCTAGAGCACATTCAGATCCTAAGCCATTACGACAAACTCCGTACTGAAGCAGGATCTGCGACTTTGTTAACTGAAGAGCAGCTTGCCAAGTATGAGTATGACGATATTCATCGTATTTTAGCTTCCGTGCCAGGTGTCAATATTCGTGAGGAAGATGGCTATGGCTTGCGCCCAAATATTGGTTTTCGTGGTGTAACACCCGAGCGTAGTAAAAAAATTACCATCTTAGAAGACGGTGTTTTAATTGGTCCATCACCTTATTCTGCGCCTGCGGCTTATTATTTCCCTGTCACCACACGAATGACTGCGGTCGAAGTATTCAAGGGCCCCGCAGCCATTAAATATGGCCCACAAACCGTTGCGGGAACGATTAACCTGGTTACGCGTGCTGTGCCAGAATTTACAGAAGGCGGCATTGATATTGCCGCTGGCAGCGATGGTTATCAAAAAGCGCACGGCTACTTTGGCTCAGTTGTGAACAATGTGGGCTTTTTGCTAGAAGGTGTAAACCTTAAAGCTGACGGCTTTAAAGACTTAGACGGCGGTGGGGATACTGGATTCAACAAAAATGATTTGTTGGCCAAATTTAATTATAAAATGCGCACCGGCGCGTTTGATCACACCTTTGGCTTAAAGTTATCGTATGCCGACGAAGAGTCGGATGAGACGTATCTTGGCTTAACAGATGAAGATTTTGCTAAAACGCCATACCGTCGTTATGCCGCTTCTCAAGATGCATTAATGGATACTAAACACCAAACGGTGATGTTCTCGCATTATCTTGATGGTGAAAACGTCAAAGTGACGACGCGTGTGTATCGCAACGATTATGAACGCGCATGGCGCAAACTCAATGGGGTGACGAGTAGTACTAGCTCATTATCCGCCATTTTGGCTGATCCGAACACTTATGCAGATGAGTATGCCGTTATCTCAGGGCAAGCGGATTCACGCATTGAAGGACGAAACTACGCACACAATTTGATCATGGGTACCAATGACCGTGAGTATTTCTCTCAGGGTGTACAAGTTGATGCCACAATGACGTTCAACTGGTTTGACTTACAGCATAAGGTATCTGCGGGTGTTCGTTATCACGAAGATGAAATTGAGCGTAAGCACTTTGAGCAAGTTTATGCAATGAGCAATGGTTTTGTTGCAAATACTGGACAAGAAAAAGCGTTTACCACGCTAGACACTGAAGCGACCGACGCTTGGTCTGTATATTTGGAAGATCAAGTGACCTTAGATGCACTGACGCTTGGCCTTGGTGTGCGCGGTGAGTTGATGGACATGCGCTATCAAAACAACAAAGATGCGCTTGATTGGCGAGAAAAAACCACGCGTATTTGGTTACCAGGGGTGAGCGGTTTTTACAAACTTTCCGAAGAGTCAGGTTTATTATTTGGTGTACACCAAGGTTTTGTGCCTTTCTCTCCTGCTCAAAAAAATGATGTTAAGCTTGAAAAAAGTGTCAACTATGAATTTGGTGGTCGCTTTAATGATGGTGTAACTCAGCTTGAACTAGTAAGCTTTTTTAGTGATTACAGCAACTTAAAAGAGAGTTGTAGTCAGTCAAACTGTGGTATCGGAAGCCAGATAGATCAAGAGTTCAATGGTGGTGAAGTGGATGTGTATGGTATTGAAGCACAATTCGCACAGAGCTATCCGTTAAGTATGAACTTAGAAATGCCTTATAGCCTTGTTTATACTTACACCAAGGGTGAATTTCTCCATAGCTTTGATTCCGATTTTGATCAGTGGGGCAAGGTAGAAAAAGGAGATGAATTACCTTATTTGCCTAATCATCAAGCAACCTTTAACATTGGTCTAGCCACGTCTGATTGGAAATTATCATTTGCGTTTAAATACGTTGGTTCAATGTCAGAAGCTGCAGGCCAAGGTGTGACACTTTCGGGTAAAAAGGTGCCATCTCACGTAGTTGTAGATGCGTCAGCAAGCTATGAACTGGGAGAATATGGCCGTATTTATGCAAAAGTTGACAATTTGTTTGATGAAACAGAAATTGTCAGCCGCCGTCCATATGGTGCGCGCCCTGGTAAACCAAGACAGGTCACGCTTGGTTATAAATACCAGTTCTAAGGCGATACACTATTAGAAAAAACGATGGGGCCATTTTATGGCCCTTTTTTTGAGGTAAACATGCTAGAAAATATGTGGCAAAGCTTTATTTCCTTGCCGAGCTACCTATTGGATGCGAACAAGCGTATCTATATTCCTTATTTGCTCAGTGCCGTTTTGATGGCCATTCCTGTGTATTTTGCTGCGGTTCATCAACGTTCATTAATGGGTTTTATCCGCTTTTTGTTCCCCAAAGATGTGTGGTTGTGTCAAAGCGCGCGACTAGATTACTGCCTGTTAGTGAGTAACGTATTACTTAAAGCTGCGCTGTTTGCACCCATTGTATTGACTATGGTACCTGTCGCAATGGCAACGACTGAGCTTTTGGAGTGGTTTTTCGGGCAGCCTTTACAGTTGGCTTGGTCAGAGTTCTCTGTGATTGCTATCTTTACTTTTTTACTGTTCTTGGTCGACGACCTAACCCGCTTTGTTTTGCATCTGCTGCTCCACAAAGTGGGTTTTTTGTGGGAGTTTCATAAAGTTCATCATTCGGCGAAGGTATTAACGCCGTTTACCATTTATCGTTCTCACCCAGTAGAAAGTTATTTGTATGCATGTCGCATGGCGCTTACTCAGGGCATGGTGGTGGGTCTGGGTTATCACTTGTTCGGTACCGGTTTAAGCATGTACGACATTCTCGGTGCCAACGCTTTTGTTTTTCTATTTAATATTTTTGGCGCGAATTTGCGTCATTCGCATATTCGCTTTAGTTGGGGAGACCGCTTGGAAGGTTGGTTTATCAGCCCTGCACAGCATCAAATTCATCACAGCGACAACCCGGCGCATTTTGATACTAATCTTGGCTCCGCATTGGCGATTTGGGACCGCATGTATGGCTCACTCATCAAAGCATCAGAGGCTAAAGATATTAACATTGGCGTGGGTCAGTACGATGCGGGCCATGATTCGTTAGCAGCTATTTATCTAAAGCCGTTTAAACAGGCAATGTTGTCCTTGTTACCAAAAACTAAAATCGTAAAGCAAGCCAGTAAAGATAGAATCGAGCCCTAATTATTGTGAGCGCAGTAATGGCATGAGCATTTGCTCAAGACCATTTAATTTCACTTCGTAGATCATCGCCAGTTGCTCGCCAAGCTTGCCACTTGGAAACCCTTTTTGTTTAAACCAAACAACGTAGGGCTCTGGGAGCAAAAGTAGGGGAGTACCAGCGTATTTGCCAAATGGCATCTTGGTGTTGATGGCATCCATCAACGCTTGTTGGTCTTGCATGTGGTTTCTTTCAATTTCCATAATGGGCTGATTGTAGCAAGCAAAACGTGAGACCTAAACTCGTAAGTATGAGTTTAGGTCTGTAAAGTACTCGGTTAAAAGCGCCAATTCAAGTTTGCCCAAAGTGTCATGCCTGCTTCGTTCACTTTTGCAATTTGCTCGTAACCATTAACCATGGAACCAGAGCGGCTTAAATGCTCTGCATAGGTTTTATCGAGCAGGTTATCAATACCGATACTCCAATCTAAGTTGTCTGATTGACTGTATGATGCGTTAATTGATAACACGCCAAAGCCTGCTGATGTGCCGACATCTTGCCCTGCAATATTGCCTTGATTAATCGCTATGCGATCTTGCTTTGCTACCAGTCGCCAAAGTAAACCTGTTCGCCAACTTTTTGCTTGATAGTCCAGTGTAAAGCGCCCTTGTAATGGCGGCTGTTGTGCAAGCGGTGCATCATCCGATAAATTGCGGCCTCTGACGTAGTTAATGCTGGTGCCTGCTATCCAGTTTTTGGTCAGGTTTAACTTGCTGTCTATTTCAAAACCATAGGTTTTTGCATCAATGTTACGCACCACAGACTTTGTCATACCAGCTGAACCGTAAGCATTATCAATGAGTATGTAGTCCTCTATGCGGTTAAAAAACACAGAGACTGAGGTTAGCCATTGTTTCTTTTCATGAGTAAGGCCCAAATCTAATTGGCGGGTTTGCTCGGCGCGTGTATTAAAGGTGCTAATGCTATCTACTGCTTGACGGCTACCGCCGATCAGTTCCCAGTAATCTGGGAAGCGTTCGGTTAAGCCAAAGCCTGCAAAATAGCTCGTATCTGAAGATTGCAGTTGGTAGCGTGTAAAGCCACTCCATAGTGTCTCTTTACGCGTGAGGTTTGCGGTTGGATTGGGCATGGCTTTTTTCATCATTGCGATGCTGTTGCGGTGATCTGTTGTTTGCCATCTATCAATGCGTAGGCCACTCACAACTTGTTGGTCGTGCGCTAATTGATATTCATATTCAGCAAAAATACCTGTTTTTTCAAATTCTCCGTCTTTAATTCGCGGCATTTGCTCGACGGGCGATATAAGTTGTGAGCGGCTCACGCGGTTTCTATGACGGTCTTGGTGGTTATCCAAACCCATTATGATGTGATGCTTGCTGCGAACGTCAGCGGTCACCATCACTTTGCCACCTAGAGACAACCTATCTGGGTTAGAGGCTGTTGGATTTGCCATCATCATGGTTGGTGAAAATGCTCTAAGACTATAGTTGTCCATGATGTGGTCAACATAGTTGTAGTAAATTTGTGCCTCAATATTGTTGATAAAATTGCTTTCAATTGCCCAATCCGCTTTGATGTTTGCATGTGTTCTATCAAATAAGCTGCCATCCATCATGCGATCTGCATAGGCAACTTCGCCATCACTTCGGCCATACGTGACACTCACTGTTTTGTCATCTTCGGGGGTATAAGCAAGCTCTATATCGCCATTCCAGCGTTTGTAATTAGAATGAATAACGGTGTTGCTACCATCTTCGTAATTATCTGCATGCGTCATATTGCCCGTTGCGCGTACATAGTAGTCACGATTGCCCGCTTTTACGTCTGTATTGATGCCTTGTCTTTGTGCGCTGCCCAAAACGACATTCACAAAGCCTTCAATTTGCTGCTCATCCATGCGTGTTTGCTCACGCTCAAATACAACGGTTGCCGCGCTGTTGCCAGAGCCATATAAAACAGTTTGTGGACCTTTAATTACTTTCAACGAGTCATAAGATTGAGGAGTGATATACGCCGTTGGCGGGTCCATGCGACTGCCGCAGCCCCCAAGAGTTGGTCCGCCATTGGCAATGATGTTTAATCGCGAGCCGGCCATGCCCCTAAACATAGGGTCGGCGCTAGCGCCGCCTTTCTTAATGAGAGAGAATCCCGAAATGCTCGAGAGTAGATCTGCGCCGTCTTGTGCAGGTAGTGGTTGTCTGGGCAGTTTTGGGTCAGTCTGCACATAAATGGGTGATTGCATTGGTGCGAGCACAACGATGTGCTCCAAGTTATTGTCATGTGCTAACGCACTTCCTGCACAAAAGAGTGCGATGTAAAGAAGAGACTTTTTCATGTATTCCCCCAAAAATTAGTATGGGAAGAATTTTATAGAGATTCTAATACGTTGGGATGTGACAGATTGTCGCACCTCGCGCTTTATGTGACGTGCCAACTGATTAAATGTTTAAATTTAACGAACACTTTATACCATAGAGACGACTTGCATCTGGTCGTGACTCCAGCTCACCGCATCGTTATAAAATGCGCCAAGTTGTTCTGGGTCAATGTCGAGTGTTTGGCAAATCAATTGTGCTTCATACCAATTTGCTTGTTCGTAACACTTTGCAACCGCTAATAGCTGCGCTAAATCACCACAGCCATTCACCAAGGCTTGTTTAATATCATCCACGAGTGGCAGCTTTTCCATAATAGATGCCATATCTTCATCTCTAATGGCATCAATCAAAGACATCATGCCAGTGAGAAAGGCCATGCCTTCGAGGCGCTTGTTGTTACTTGCTTGGGCCAGTAGCTCAAGGAAGCGTGCGCGTAAAAGTGATAATTTAACCAGTTCTGCGGGCTTTTCTGGGGAAATTTGTGCCGCGAATATCAATGACAAAAACTTTTTAAGCTCTTTATTGCCAAGTGTGATAAGTGCTTGTTTTATGGTGCTGACTTTAGCCCTGCGTTTGAAAATGGCAGAGTTAGTATAGCGAAGCAACTTGTATGACAGGTTAACATCACGTTCAAAGATAGGTGTCAGCTTTTTAATGTCTACATATTCATTGGTGGTTTCACTGAGTAGCCGAGTGATAGATATTTCGCTAGCGCTCAGTAACTTACTAGAGAGCATTTCAGGCTTGGCAAAGTAGAAACCTTGAAATAATTCAAAACCATGTTTTTTGGCAAGCTCAAGTTGCTCATGGGTTTCGACTTTTTCTGCAATCAGCTTTATATGCGGGTAATCTTGTATTTCTTTTTTTATCAGGCTGACTTCTGCCCAAGGCGTCGTGTTTAAGTCGATTTTCAGGTATTTCACATAGGGATAAAAGTGCCGCCAAGACGCTTGATGTTGGTAGTGATCTAGCGCAATACGATAGCGTTCAATATGCAACGCTCTAATGACATTAAGCAGTTTTCTTGTGGGCTCAACTGTTTCTATGATTTCTATCACCATATTCTCGGGTTTGAGCATGAATGGATAACCGAGCAGCAAGGTGTTCAGGGTAAAATTGATAAATGCAGGCTTGTTATTACTTAATTCAGAAAGCTCAAAGTAAAATTGGCTTCCCTCAAGCAGTTGTGACGTCGCGGTGTCCGCATTGATCCCAGGAAATACATTATTGGGACCATTGCGAAACAAAATTTCATAGCCAAACGGGTTGTTGGCCTTATCAAAAATTGGTTGTCGCGCTGCGTAAAAGTTCATAAAAACCACAAAATCGAACCTTGCTCATGTTAATAATAGGTCAAAATTAGTTCTAATTCATTATTTCAACTTCGAACTGCTGGTTCTTTTTTATGCTAACGATGATGTACTTGAGCTGAACAATGTTTAGTGTCATTACGACTAGGCTGGGGTGTGCTGACGATTCATGATATAGTTTTGGCAAACTAATAAGGTACTCTTTTTAATGGCAATAAGAAAAGCGCAGTCTGGATAATTGTCATTGGGTAGAGTGTCAATAACGAAGGAGGTAACTTTGGAATTAGGCACGATTATTTCGTTAGTCTTGTACTTTTTGGTTATGTTAGGCATAGGTTTATATGCTTATCGTAAGTCTACCAGCGACGTATCGGGATACATGTTAGGGGGTCGTAGTTTACCACCGAGTGTTGCTGCATTGTCGGCAGGTGCTTCAGATATGAGTGGCTGGATTTTAATGGGCTTACCAGGTGCTATGTTTGTGAGTGGTTTTAGCAGTACATGGATAGCGATAGGCTTAATCATTGGTGCTTGGTTGAACTACTTCTTAGTTGCACCACGCTTACGTGTATACACTGAGCTTGCAAACGACTCGATCACCATCCCAGATTATTTTGCAAATCGCTTCGAAGACAAAGGCAATGCACTGCGCATTGTATCAGCACTGGTCATCATTGTATTTTTCACATTATATACTTCGTCGGGTGTTGTTGCTGGTGGTAAGTTATTCGAAAGCTCGTTTGGTATGAGTTATGAGTCTGGGCTTTATATCACCACTGGTGTTGTGGTGTTGTACACCTTGTTTGGTGGCTTTTTAGCGGTGAGCCTGACGGACTTTGTACAAGGGTGCATCATGTTTGTGGCACTGATCTTGGTACCCGTTGTTACGTATTCGCTTCTTGATGCGCCTTTATCATCTACTTTAAATGCGGTTAATCCAGATATGCTCACGTGGGTTGGCGCGGGTGGGGCGATCGGAATTGTCTCTGCGATGTCTTGGGGGTTAGGTTATTTTGGTCAACCGCACATCATCGTGCGTTTTATGTCGGTACGTAGTGTGAAAGATATGCCGACGGCGCGTCGCATTGGTATGAGTTGGATGATCATCGCAGCATTGGGCGCAGTTGGCACCGGATTGTTTGGCGCAGCCTATTCTTATGAAAAAGGCATAGTTGTTGATGATCCTGAGACCATATTCTTGATTTTGTCAGAGCTGCTATTTCATCCATTGATAGCTGGCTTTTTGTTGGCAGCTATTTTGGCAGCAATCATGAGTACTATTTCATCGCAATTGTTAGTGAGTTCAAGCTCTCTAACGGAAGACTTCTACAAAATTTTTGTTCGTAGAGACGCGACAGACAAAGAGCTTGTACTTGTTGGTCGTATCAGTGTTGCGGCGGTAGCCTTGTGTGCAATTTATTTGGCGTATGATCGTGACAGCTCAATTTTAAGCTTGGTAAGTAACGCTTGGGCAGGCTTTGGCGCGGCGTTCGGACCGTTAGTTTTACTTAGCCTGTTTTGGCAGCGTATGAACTTTGCGGGTGCCTTGGCTGGCATGGTGAGTGGTGCTGCAACGGTATTGATATGGATATATGCGCCAATCACAGTGAATGGTGAGGCGCTGAGCGCAATTATTTACGAAATTGTCCCTGGGTTTATAGTATCAACGTTGGCTATTATAAGTGTCAGCTTGGCGACGTCTGAACCAAAAGAACCCATTGTTGCTCTATTTAAAAAAGTACAGTCAGAATTATAAAGCAACAAGTGACTAAAAAAGCGCCGTAATGGCGCTTTTTTAGTAGCATTCGGTATTGCCCATTTCGATGATTCTGCTTGTTTCACCGCTATTGTTAAATTTGTATAGACTCTGATTAATATCTTCCAGTAGTTCACGCCAGTTGTCTTTTTTCTTGCTTAAAGCAAAATATAGGTGGTTATATTGCAAAGGCTTAGTTTCGTTTTCAATGTTGCTCAGTAGGGTGACTTTGTCCGGTTTTGATAAATCAGAATAGTTAACGGTGAAACGCAGCACTTTTGGATCGCCAATGATTAAGTCAACGCGCTTTCCGACCAACAACTTAACCAGTTGTAAGTCATCCACGGCTTCTACAATGACAAACTCTCCATTGTCCATCATGGCGTCAAACTCGGGTGTGTTTTGATAGCCCCTTACAACACCAATTTTGGTGCCTTTTAAAGAGCGCAGATTTCCATCAAAACGGTCTTTATCGCCTTTTCTTTTTAAAAAGCCAATTTCACCGCCGGGAAAAGAGTTGGAAAGCGCGAGCACCTCTCGGCGGGTTTTGCCGTTGATGTAGTCCGAAGGGGCTGAATCTTCAATGTAATACTCGGGCATGAGAATATCGGCTTTGCCTGTTTCAACATCTCTGACTGCGCGAGCCCAAGGTAAAAATTCGACATACACGGGATAGCCTTGATCGGCAAGCAGCGATACTGAAAATTGAAAGACCCAGCCTTTGTTGCACAGGTCTTGCCCGATATAAGGCGGCCAATCTAGCGTTACCAAATGTAATGTTGTTTTATTGCCTTGTGCATTATACAAATAACCATTTTTATATGGATTGCCCTGAACGAGGTGATAACTTGAGTCTTTAAAGTAGCCGACGTTTACAACATCACTGGCATAGGTTGGTATGATAAAAACACACAATAGAGCAAGAACAAATCGCATAGTTTGAGTCACCACTTTTTTAACATGCATACCCGTAGTGTAGAGAATCACGATGAGTTTGCCACGTAAATACGGGTACAAAAAAGCCGGCATGACTAGCCGGCTTTTCGAAACAGTTATGATTACTGTACTAACTCTTGTTCAGAAAATTCATCCGCAAAAAGTGGGCTAGATAAGTAACGCTCAGTTGCACTTGGTAAAATAACAACAATGTTCTTATCTGCATTTTCTGGTTTTTCTGCAATACGCTTAGCCGCGACAACCGCTGCACCCGATGAAATACCTACTAGAATACCTTCATCTTTCATGAGTTGGTGCGCCATTGCGATGGCATCTTCGTTAGACACTAGTTCAGTACCATCGATCAACTCAAGATCTAGGTTGCCCGGAATGAAGCCTGCACCGATACCTTGGATTTTGTGAGGACCTGGTTTTACTTCTTCACCTGCTAGGGTTTGCGTAATAACTGGAGAGTCTACAGGCTCTACAGCAATTGCTTTAACATCTAAGCCTTTCTCTTGCTTAAGGTAACGTGTTGTGCCGGTGATTGTACCGCCAGTACCAACGCCTGCTACGAAGTAGTCTACTTTACCTTCCATTGCTTCGAAGATTTCAGGGCCAGTTGTCTCGAAGTGAATTTTAGGGTTCGCAGGGTTTTCAAACTGTTGTAACAAGATGTATTTTTCAGGGTTGCTTGCTTGGATCTCGTTCGCTTTTTCAATCGCGCCCTTCATACCTTTAGCACCCTCGGTAAGTACCAAATTTGCACCTAGTGCTTTTAGTAACTTACGACGCTCAAGGCTCATTGTGTTAGGCATTGTTAGGGTGAGCTTGTAGCCACGAGAAGCCGCAACAAATGCCAATGCAATACCTGTGTTGCCTGACGTAGGTTCGATAAGTTCTTTGCCTTCAGTCAGTAGGCCAGCTTTTTCTGCTTCCCAGATCATAGAAGCACCAATACGGCATTTTACGCTGAAGCTAGGGTTACGAGCTTCGATTTTTGCATAAACGTTACCACCTGTAACGCGGTTTAGTTTTACAATCGGAGTTTGGCCAATACTTAGGCTGTTATCTGCGAATACTTTTGACATTGTGTTCCCTTAGGTGCTCTAGGTTTTACTTAACATCACACTTTACTTAGCTTATAGCAAAATTGAAGGAAAGAATGGCTATAAGATATATCAATTAAGCTTATAGCCAAATGTAATATAAACAAGTTTTTTTATATCTTTACATAAGCCACGCATAACTAAACTTGGCAAAGAATGTTTTCCGGTCCTTGGTTATTTTTGATAAGTCATCATCTTGATAGCCATTATCAGCATAGCCCGCAAAAAACACGGTTTGTGGATTTAACTTATATGAATAAAGTAATTGTGTACTCAAGCCTTTGTATGTGGCATCAACTTCATCTAAATAGTTGCTGACGTTTCTATCAATCTTTGTATTGATAACCGCAATACGCAGATAGCTATTAATATCGAATTGGTAAGTCAGCCTTAAGTCGGTCAGATTGGCTGTATACACGTTGGCGCCTTCGGCATCCAGTGTTTCGTAACTGTGACGCAGATTGACTTCAAAATGTTTACCTAAATTCCAATTTAGCACTGGACGGGCAAAACGCATTTGTCCTACTCGATTGTTAGCTAAATCCACCTTATTACCAGTACGCAGGTTCAAGCTAGCAAATAACCCTGAGATTGGTTTGAACTCAAGATAGGTCCATAGTGTATTTTCGCTGAATAAGTCGGTGTTATTTTCAATGCTTAAATCGGCTTTATTATGTCTAAGTCCCGTGCGCTTTCGGTGTTCAACGCCAAAGTCTAGGAAGCTTTGTAAAGGTCCATCGATTGCAAGGTTAGTTTGTATCTCTTTTTCTAACAAAGTACCTTTGTCATTGTGGGTGATATCCCAGTCGGTATACCAGCGGGCTCTGTTCCACCAGTGACTTTTGTCACCATACCAGCGGTATTCAAATCCAGTCAGAAATTTATTGAAATCGACTTGCGATTGAAAACCTAAATCAGTACGAAGCTGATCATCGTAGCTTTGATAGCTCGTAAAGGCCCGCCAATGCTTTGTGTTGTGCTCGTAATTAAGAAAATAGCCAATGCCTTGCAATGAATCTTTATGCAAAACGCGCAATACGCTTTCATTAAAATCACACTCTTCACTTTGAATACAGCGCTCGGCGGGGGGCTGAGCACAGTCGCCTTCGTCTCCGTCGCAAAGCTCGTTAATAAATGCATCGCTGTATGTGGTTTTTGAACCAACAAATTGGAGTTTGAATGTATCGGCTTCAGTGGGCTGGTATTTGCTGTCTAAACTCAGTACATGGTTACGATAACCGTCACTATCACGTAATGTAGCGGTGGAACCAATTGATAATGTGTTATCCATGTCAAAGCGATAACGAAGCGCTGCATTGCTGCTGTCTTGCTCTAAAGACACAATACTCGATCCTAAGTTGCCTGGGACCATGACGTTCAAATGTTCATCGTTCGTCACAAAAGCGCCAAAAGTATGACCTGATTTGCTGCCTGATAATTTTAAGCCGTAATCGGGTGTTGCGATATTACGGGTATGAATGAGGTTTAAATGTGATGAATAGTAATCGGCATTATCTAGGAAAAAGGCGCGTTTTTCAGGGAAAAATAAACTGAAACTATCATTGACACTTAATTGGCCCGTGTCGGCTTCAACTTGGGAGAAGTCGGGGTTGAGTGTTGCATTGAGTGTGGTGTCGGGTGTTATTGCCCACTTTACATCAAGGCCTGGCTCTGTTTTATCGTCATCTTTCCATGGCTCGATACTACTGCCATCAATGTCTCTTGTTTGCGACTTGCTCAGTACTAATGACGGGATCACCGCAATGTTATTCCCCTGTTTTGCTTGCTCAAATCCTGAATATTGCGGCATCTGGCAGATCCAACAATTATTAGCGTGCGAGAGTTGCATACTCGATAAACGCAAGCGCTGATCCCGCGGCAAGAATCGTACAAACTCCATAGCCATAGTTTTAACTTGCTGGCTATCATTGAAGTTGAGTACACGTAGAGGAATTTCGACTTCAACAGTATATCCTTGACTGTTAACCTCGCCAGCACTACCCCAAATGCCATTCCAAGAATTGTCTTCAGTTTTGTTAAGCTCATTTTCAATGGAGTCAATTTGTACACCAAATGGATTGATGAAAAATTGGTAGGCGCTCTTAGCGTTGTTAAAAGAGTCTATTTTGATCCCAACAAGATCGTCATTCCATCCTTTATCTCTGTCTCTAAAAAATGCTCTAATTTGCTCGGGGCGGGGATCTCTTGCATCAAATGCCACAAAAAGAGATTGCCCATTTTCGTAAACATAGGCCGTGGTTTTGACTGGGCTGGGTAAGTTTTCTTGCGGCCAAGTAATGTTGTCGATGGGTATCTTTTTTGCCAAACGCCAGTGAGGTTCATCTAGCTTGCCATCAATTATTGCTGAATGATTTACAAATGGGATTGAGGTTGTTGGTATCGGTGAATTTGCATTTGCGGCCAGCGAGAATGCTGAGCTTATTGTAAATATTAACTTTTTTATCATTTTTCTAGTTTGAATAGCAGCGACTCTAGCGCCCATTTTAATGATTTATTGTTTATGTTAATAGAGTATTCGCGATAGGTTGCTATTTAACAAGTTAAATGATTTTAACCATACATGCTGCGGCTTTTACAACAGTTTACACGAGTTACGACTCTAATTATGGCAATCACGCAGTGAAACGTGATAAAACAACGCATCATTTTAGTTAGAGAATCATTATGTCGTTAATTCTTAAACTTATTGCTGGTATTGTAGGCGGTATCATTGCTGGATTTTACTTTCCAACGTTTTTGGTTGAATTGTTATATACAGCAAAGGTTATCATTGGACAACTGATCAGCTTTACTATCCCCTTGATAATTCTATTTTTCATTGCTTCTGGTATTGCTGGGTTACCTAAAGGCTCAGGGCATTTATTAGGAAAGACAGTTGGTTTTGCCTATGGCTCAACGATTGTTGCTGGTACGCTGGCGGTACTTTTAGTCAATGCCTTCATACCTTTTTTTGATGGTGCAATAAGCTATGAAGCAACAACGGCAACAGAGCTAAAAGGATTTATTGACCTTGAGATCCCTCCATTAATGGGGGTAATGACTGCGCTAGTGAGTGCGTTTATTTTTGGTATTGGTATCAGTCAGTTAAATCTTACATCGCTTAAAGACGTGACAGATCAAGGTCGCGATGTGATTGACGCGTTGCTTGCTAAGGTGATTATTCCAGCGTTGCCATTTTACATTGCAGGTGTGTTTGCTGAAATGACGGTGGCAGGTACTGTTGTTGATACGCTGAGCACGTTCGGCATCGTACTTATCGCGGCAATTTTAATGCACTGGTTATGGCTCACAGTGCTTTATGTTGTTACTGGTTTACTCCTTAAACGCAGCCCAATAGAGCTTATAAAAAATATGTTGCCCGCTTATTTTACTGCTATCGGTACTATGTCGAGTGCCGCAACCATTCCAGTTTCACTGCGAGCAAGTAAAGCAAATGGTGTAAAAGACGAAGTAGCCAATTTTTCTGTGCCACTTTGTGCAACTATTCATTTGTCAGGTTCAACCATCACTATCGTCACCTGTGCGATGGCAGTGATGTTACTGTCTCCTTCGATGGCAGTGCCTTCAATTGTGCAAATGTTACCCTTTATTTTCATGTTAGGTATTGTGATGATTGCCGCGCCTGGCGCTCCTGGCGGCGCGGTGATGTCAGCACTTGGCCTGTTAACTTCTATGCTTGGATTTAATGAAGCGGCCGTTGCGCTCATGATAGCACTGTACTTAGCGCAAGATAGTTTTGGTACAGCTTGTAATGTAACAGGTGATGGGGTGATTGCTTTATGGGTGAATCGTTTTTCTCAGCGCGCATAGTCTAAAATATTGCACTAAACTCAATGGTAAAGTGCGTGTCAAAGACACGTCATTGCTTTGTAAATTTATTACGTTTAAGTGCATGAATATTTATAAATTTATATATTTATATGGTACTCTGAACAAGTTGTTTTTCGGGGCCATATATACAAATGTAACAGTAAGGGGATGTGCTATTGATTAACGTACTTTTAGTTGATGATCATGAGCTTGTGAGAACAGGTATTAAACGCATATTGGACGATGTGCGTGGCTTCAAAGTGGTCGGTGAGGCTAAAACTGGTGAAGAAGCAGTGACATTTTGTCGCCAGAATGAACCAGATATTGTGTTAATGGATATGAACATGCCAGGTATTGGCGGATTAGAAGCAACAAAGAAAATTTGTCGTTATTGCCCTGATGTGAAAGTGATAGTTTTAACTGTACATTGTGAAGACCCTTTCCCCAGCAAAGTAATGCAAATTGGTGCTCACGGATATCTGACAAAAGGCGCAGGCCCGGATGAAATGATCAATGCGATTCGAGCGGTAAACGCAGGGCAGAGGTATATTGCCCCTGAAATTGCACAGCAAATAGCTCTTGCGCAATTTAGCGGTCGTAATGATGAAAATCCGTTTCAAACTTTGTCGGAGCGTGAATTGCAGATTATGTTGATGATCACCAAAGGTGAAAAAGCTCAAGACATCGCTGAGCGATTGAATCTCAGTTCTAAAACGGTCAATAGCTATCGCTATCGTATGTTTGAAAAATTGAACGTGGGTGGCGATGTAGAGTTAACACATTTAGCAATTCGTCATAAAATGATAGACATTGATACTACACACTAATCTATCATTTTGATGGCCGTATTTGATCACAAAGCATTTCTCAAAACCCTAAGCACAGAGCCTGGTGTTTATCGTATGTATGACGATGAACGTCAGGTTATTTATGTTGGCAAAGCCAAAAATCTAAAGAAACGCGTTTCTAGTTACTTTCGCAGCAATTTGACTGATAGCAAAACGATCGTTTTGGTTAGCAATATCCGGCATATCGAAGTCACCTTAACGAACACAGAAACAGAAGCGCTGCTACTCGAAAACAATCTGATCAAAAAGTACCAGCCAAGATACAATATATTGCTCAGAGACGATAAATCGTATCCTTATATTTTCTTAAGTGGGCATAAACACCCTAGGCTTGCTTTTCATCGTGGTGCGCGAAAAAACAAAGGGGAATATTTTGGCCCTTTCCCGAGTAGTGCTGCCGTCTCCGAAAGCCTGCGTCTAATGCAAAAAATTTTCCCTGTACGCCAATGCGAAGATGCTTATTATCGTGCGCGTAGTCGTCCATGCTTACAGTATCAGCTAAAACGCTGTTCAGCACCATGCGTGGATAAAGTCACGGACGAAGAGTATCAAGATCAAGTTGATATGGTGCGTCAATTTCTAAATGGCAAATCACAGCAGGTGATTGCGACGTTAGTTGCAAGAATGGAAGCGGCGAGCATGGCACTGAACTTTGAATTGGCTGCAAAATACAGAGATCAGATTGCGTTGCTCAGACAAATGCAAGAGCAGCAATCCGTTGCCGGTAACTTTGCGGAAATGGATGTGATTGGCTTTGTGCAACAAAATGGTTTGTGTGCCATTCACATGTTGATGATCAGAGAACATAAGGTGCTTGGCACTAAAACTTATTTCCCTAAAGTACCGAAAGATTCACAAACAGACGAGATCTTAACCTCATTTATTGGACAATATTATTTGAGTGGTGGTAGCAATAGCCGTATTGCGAAAGAAATTGTTCTTCCATTTGCTTTAACCGAACAGCAAGAGCTTAGCGACGCACTTAGCGAAGTTGCGGATAGAAAAGTACAATTGAAGGCTCAAGTACGTTCAGAGCGAGCACAATATTTGGCGCTGGCGAATAAAAATGCCGCCAATAGTATCGCTGTAAAACAAAGTGCCCAAGATTCTATTAACAAACGCTATGCCTTGCTCAAAGACGCATTGCAATTGAGTGATATTCAGCGCATGGAGTGTTTTGACATTAGTCATACCATGGGGGAAAACACCGTGGCTTCATGTGTCGTTTTTGATGCACAAGGGCCAAATAACAAAGAGTATCGACGCTTCAATGTAACGGGGATCACGCCGGGGGATGATTACGCGGCGATGGACTTTGCGCTTAATAAGCGTTATGGCAAGTTGCAGGATGAAAACAAAGTACCCGATGTGATATTTATTGATGGTGGTAAAGGGCAGTTGGGCAGAGCGGAAGCATTTTTTGCCGATTGGTCACTCGATAAGTTACCATTGCTCGTCGGGGTTGCTAAAGGCACCAGTCGCAAGCCAGGTTTAGAAACTTTACTCATCGACGGCGGAAGAAGAACGGTCAATTTGGATAGCGATTCACCGGCGCTGCACTTGATACAACACATTCGTGATGAATCTCACCGTTTTGCTATTGCGGGGCACCGTAATAAAAGGCAAAAACAACGCACTCAGTCTGTGCTGGAGGAAATAGAAGGAGTCGGTCACAAACGTCGTCAGGCGTTGTTAAAATACTTGGGGGGGATGCAAGGCGTAAAGTCTGCTAATATCCACCAGCTTAAACAAGTTCCAGGGATCAGCCCGCAAACGGCTGAAAAGATATTTAATCATTTGCATGACAAAGCTTAAGCATTCATGCGAACATAAAGAAAAAGATCTCACTTAGTAGTTATGTGGAATATTCCAAACACGCTTACAACATTTAGGTTGTTTCTCATTCCTGTATTTGCAGTTTTGTTTTATTTGCCTTTCTCTTGGGCTTTTTTTGCTGCTGCATTTATTTTCTGGCTTGCTTCGGTGACCGATATTTTAGATGGTTACCTTGCTCGCAAATTAGAACAGTCAACGCCTTTTGGTGCATTTCTCGATCCTGTCGCAGATAAGGTGATGGTGAGCGTTGCATTAGTCATTTTGGCAACCTATTACCAAAACTATTTTGTTACGATTGCCGCTGTGATCATTATCAGTCGAGAAATTGTTATCTCTGCACTGAGAGAATGGATGGCTGAATTAGGCAAACGTAGTGAAGTGGCGGTGTCATCATTAGGTAAGTTTAAAACAGCTGCGCAAATGCTGGCCATTATCGGCTTAATCTGGCAATACGCGCCTTGGATGGTGACACTTAGTTATGTACTTTTGGCTATTGCTACTTTGCTAACGGTCACCTCAATGCTTGCATATTTGTATGCTGCGAAGGCAGAACTGACTAAATCTTAGCTCTATGTGCTTATATTCAGAGCAGTTTAGATAAATTTTGAACAAACGATTAAAAACATTCATTTTTTATGTTGACGCGTTTCGTAACTTCTGTAGAATGCGTCCGTGTTGAGAGGGCAGCACGCCTTTGAAATTAAAGATTGCGAGTATAACTCAGCTGGAACTAGAAAGACGCTACCAAGTCTTAAAAAGTTTCAACTCCGTTAAAATTGCATTAATGATGCGAGTATAGCTCAGCTGGTAGAGCGCGACCTTGCCAAGGTCGAGGTCACGAGTTCGAACCTCGTTACTCGCTCCAATCTTTAATTAGACCGGCGGAATGGCAGAGTGGCCATGCAGCGGATTGCAAATCCGTCTACCTCGGTTCGACTCCGGGTTCCGCCTCCATTTCTCAACACTCCACATGCGAAAGCAAACCCGATGCCCGGGTGGTGGAATTGGTAGACACAAGGGATTTAAAATCCCTCGCTGGTAACAGCGTGCCGGTTCAAGTCCGGCCCCGGGCACCATTTAGATTAGAGATTTTTCTCTTTCTTCGTTTGAAGAAAACGATGCGAGTATAGCTCAGCTGGAATTAGAAAGACGCGACCTAGCTTCTTAATGGTTTCAACTAGTTAACAATGCATTAGTGATGCGAGTATAGCTCAGCTGGTAGAGCGCGACCTTGCCAAGGTCGAGGTCACGAGTTCGAACCTCGTTACTCGCTCCAATCTAACGCTTTTGTAGACCCGATGCCCGGGTGGTGGAATTGGTAGACACAAGGGATTTAAAATCCCTCGCTGGTAACAGCGTGCCGGTTCAAGTCCGGCCCCGGGCACCATTTGATTGCGAGTATAGCTCAGCTGGAATTAGAAGGACGCAACCTCGTCTTATTTAATTTCAACTAAGTAAGAACGCATTTAGAGATGCGAGTATAGCTCAGCTGGTAGAGCGCGACCTTGCCAAGGTCGAGGTCACGAGTTCGAACCTCGTTACTCGCTCCAATCAAATATCAGGTCAACTTTTTATAAAGTTTGCGAGTATAGCTAAGCTGGAATTAATAAGACGCGAGTTCGTCAGAATCGATTTCAACTAAGTCAGAACGCATTTTAGTGATGCGAGTATAGCTCAGCTGGTAGAGCGCGACCTTGCCAAGGTCGAGGTCACGAGTTCGAACCTCGTTACTCGCTCCAAACTTTAGATAATAAGGCGGAATGGCAGAGTGGCCATGCAGCGGATTGCAAATCCGTCTACCTCGGTTCGACTCCGGGTTCCGCCTCCATTTATCACACTCTCCACATGCGAAAGCAACCCGAAGCCCGGGTGGTGGAATTGGTAGACACAAGGGATTTAAAATCCCTCGCTGGTAACAGCGTGCCGGTTCAAGTCCGGCCCCGGGCACCATTTTATTCATTTTCATATAAAAGAATTTCAAATATTGCGATTCTGGTAAGCATTTAACATTATTCACCATTACTCATCCTTGAGTTTCAGCTTCCTATAACGTTTTCTCTGACTTTATTTAGGTAAGTCAGAAACGGGCACGTTGTTAACAGACATCTGGTTAATGGGTAAGCTATGGCGTAATGCCACTGTATTTGCTGGCGTATTCGCTAAAAATACGGTTTGTGCGCCACTGGTAAAACTATCGTTGTGTATGCACTGTGGACGGATAGCCAGTGCGCTCCCATCAAGTGGGATCTCAAACATGGTAAAATGATATAGTTGACTATCTATAGTACGGAAATAGCCATCTTCCAAAGCGGTATCCACTCTTCTGCCAAGTAAGATCCTTGAAATGGTTTGTCTATGAAACTTTGGATCTTCCCCTTTTGAAGGTAGCCAAATATGAGGGAAAGGGTGGTGCTCTACAAATAGTCCGCCGCCTTTTGTTGGGCCAAATTGATACTCGGTAATGTATTGAGGTAACTTTTGGTCGTATTGTATCCCCCACAAGTCTTGACTAAACCCAAGTGTAAATTCTTCGTTTGGGCTTAACAGCGTACCACCATAGTATTCAAGGGTGTTGAGGTAAAGTTTTTGAGATTCTTCAGTTGAACCGTATTGAAGCAACGGAAAATTGAGGCTTTCCACGTTACATTCGTTTTTTTTACAACTTTCCACAGAGTAGCAAATTAATTGCCCGGTACTGCCAAAGACGTTCGACGAGCCATCCAAACATGGAATACCAGCCCCATCGACTGCTGCGGCCCAAAAACCTTTGACAGCGAGTACATAGTCGTCCTTTGGTGGATTATTGGTGTTTTCGTCATGCAATCTGTTTAAACGATCGATTAAGGTTTCTTGCTCTTTAGGAGGAGCGTAGTCACTTTGTTCAACGAGGTGAGTTGGGTCATCTTTAGTTCGAGCATCAGGGTTTAGGTGGACCATTGTTCCTGGGCGAATAGGCCCAAATAACCCGGTTGTGGTCATCAAGACTTCTTGTTGTTCCACGCCAGCAACGTTATGCACCACACCACGATTTAACACCGCGCTGTTTAAAAATTCGAAATTATTAATAAAATCCATTTCTTCTACGTCTATATCTACTTTTTCCCAGCGAGTTTCCTCCATTTGCCTTTCACGGTATGTTTTAAGTGTCTCGCCATCAAAATCGGGTTTGGTTTGATTAACTAATACATGCGACATTGCCTTCTCCTTTTGAGTATCTGACATTTATTCAATTTAGCGTCATTCGCTAACGGTAAAGTTTATATAAGCTTAAATATGTCATTTTGGAAATTACCCACCATTACAGGAGTTCCTTAATTCGCAAAGATATGCAGAAGGTTTTGGTTGATTAGGACTGTGTATAGTCGGTATATCTTATTGTTAATATTTGCATTTTAAAAAGTCCAAACAATATGTAACTGGGTCGCAGACTCGTTGTGAGATGTACCCATTTTATTGCGCCATACTTGCCATTCAACACCGGCCATAAGTGTATCAGTATGATTACCTAGGGCATGTCCTAAATCCCACTGAAAGGCCATTTGTGCCAAAATCCAGTCGTTCACATAGACACCTATTTCATTGCGTCTTGAGCCGATATACTCCGCATGGCCTGTAAAATAAAACTTTTGATTGCCTAGTTGGTAGGGGTATCCCCAAGCTAAATCTAACATGAAGGTATTGTTGGTTTGCGGCGCACCTTGTTCAGCAAGGCCAGCGCTATCGTCGAAATAGGCTGTTGCGGCTGTGGTCAAATAATCAAAACCGGGGATATCCCAGCTTAATTTTATCCCAGGCAAATATTTGAGCATTTTGGCATCACCCGCTGCGTTGTAGCCAATAACAAAGCCAATATCTTTTAATCGCCAAAAGTTATATTGCCAATCAAATAGTGCTTTGCCGCTGAAGGTGGCATAACCTTCAGAGTAAAAGTCCTTATCATTAAAGCCATCGATGACATCATCATCTAGATAGTCAACGAAAAAGAATACATCACCATAATTGTTGGACGATGCGTGTTGCAGAGAAATCACATCGGTCATGGCTTTTTGCTTGGTAAAGGGATGGTCGAAAACCCCTCGATTGATATGAAGTTGTGTTTTGCTCCAATTGGCAGCGTGCGAAGTAAATGAAAGAGTGATGACTATCAAGCTAGCCAATACCACTTTAATTTTATACATCATTACATTTCCTTGAGCGCAACAATGTAACGAGTATAGACAAAGCGCCCGAAAGGGCGCATTTTTAAGGAAGGTTACGCTTTATTTCTTCGCAAACAAATTACAGCAATTGCAGTAAATGCTAAAATAAAACAATAAAATGAAGAGGTTGAAACATCCCAAGGACTGATTTCAAAAGTTGCTCCAAGCAACAATGCTTGCGCACCGTAAGGTAGCGACCCTTGCATCACGCAGGCAAAAATGTCGAGCAAACTGGCTGAGCGCTTACCTGATATACCACCATCGTCCGCCAATTTTTTTGCGACGGGTCCCGCCACAATAATACTGACGGTGTTATTAGCAATACATAGGTTACTGGTTAGCACTAAAGCGGCTATACCAAGTTGATCGGCCACTTTACGGTGCCATTTGGCTATCACGGCCGTCAGTCGTTGTATTTTTGAAGCTAAATAATCTAAGCCACCATTAACACGGATAAATTCCGACAAGCCACCAATGAACATCGACAGTAAAAAGATCTCCTGCATGTCGCTAAATCCTTTGTATACATCTTTAGCGAAACTACCGACTTCATAGCTGCCCATAAAGCCCATAGCTGCTGCAAATACGATGCCGCTAAACAACACAACAAATACATTTAACCCAGCAACGGCTAATACGAGAATAAAAATGTAAGGCAGTACCAAAAGCCAGTCAAAAGGCTTGGTTTCAACGGCTTGAGGCTCTGGCGTTAGAAAAACAAGTAAAATAACGGTGAGCAATGCTGCTGGTAAGGCAATCTTCAAGTTTTCTCTAAACTTGTCTTTCATTTCACAGCCTTGAGTACGTGTTGCCGCAATGGTGGTGTCAGAAATAATCGATAAGTTATCACCGAACATTGCACCAGAAACAATGGTACCTGCCATCAGAGCGGGGTCGATACCCGTTTTTAAAGAAACCGCATATGCAATTGGACCAATCGCACCGATAGTACCCATTGACGTGCCCATAGCTGTAGACACAACGGCAGAAATTAGGAAGAGGCCTGGCAGTAAGAACGATGCAGGGATCAATGATAAACCTGCATTCACCACGGCATCAACACCACCCGTTGCACCGGCTACGGCAGAAAACGCACCCGCTAGCAGGTATATTAAACACATGGTAATGATGTTGCTGTGTCCTGCACCTTTAATAAAGGTTTCGACGCTTTGATTAATACTTGCTTTGTTTATCAAAAAGGCAACAACAATAGCGGGTAAAATGGCTACAGGTGCTGGCAATTGGTAGAAAGCGTAATTAACTCCTTGAGATTGAAGGTATAAACCTGCTCCCAAAAAAAGGCCCACAAAGGTTAATAAAGGTAAAAGCGAAAGCTTCGCATGTAGAGTGTTTGGCTGCATTGTGCTCCCCGAAAATATGTACCACAGCCATGAGATCCATTATTAGCTGTATTTAAACTTCAAACGCCCGCAATAAGTAAATCGGCGAATCGAGAAGTTTATACATTTAGACGTCTAAAGTCTATGGTATTCTGTTATTAGTCTTCTTTCACTGACTATGGCATAGAGAATTGATAAACTCTATAGCTCATAACAAAACGCTAACCTTCAATACTGAGTTAACACATGGATAATATTGCAATTTTTGGTGCTAATGGCCGAATGGGCTTGGCATTAGTTGAAGCTTGTACGCTTGTGCCAGATACACAAATCGCAGCGGCTGCGGTGCGTTCAAGTTCAGATTTATTGGCAACGCCTGTTTCAAACAAGCAACCGAGTGCGTCACAAGCACTGTTGTTCAGTGATGAAGCAAATGTTGCACAAACCGGTGCAAACGTATTAATTGATTTTACTTTGCCTGAAGGCATGAAAAGCCATTTAGCGATAGCGGTCGAGAAAAAGCTGCCTATGGTGATAGGTACAACGGGGTTAACAGACGAAGACATGCAAATTCTGCGTGATGCTGCGAAGCAGATCCCCATTGTTTTTGCACGCAACTTTAGCGTGGGCGTAACCTTACTCCTAGATCTGGTACAAACGGTGGCAACAAAACTTGCAGATGAGATGGACATTGAAATTTTTGAAGCGCATCACCGCCATAAAATTGATGCGCCATCGGGTACTGCGCTGGCGATTGGTGAAGCAATTGCTGATGCAAAAGGGTGGGATCACGACCAAGTTGCACGTTACGACAGAACGTCGGTAGAAGAGGCGAAATCTCAAAATGAAATTGGTTATTCGGTCCTAAGAGCTGGTGACATAGTAGGTGAACACACAGCTTACTTCGCAACTATGGGCGAAAGGCTTGAATTAACCCATAAAGCAACTTCTCGACTCACGTTTGCATCTGGTGCAGTAAGGGCTGCGAAGTGGTTGAGAAATAAACCAAATGGACTTTATGACATGCAAGATGTGCTTGGTTTGAAGAAGTAAATGTGTTTTTTTGGCGCTTTCGTGAAATTTTTTTATAAAAGGCACTATTTTTAATGTTTTTGTGTCTTTGGTTAGACGAATCTATCAAATTGCTGTAGACTATAACGAATTTGCCAAAAATTAATAACTGCGTGTTACCAAGCGCTTTGTGAACGGGATGAAAAGCGTAAAAGCTTGCTCCCGTTTTTTACCATTAGGAGGTTAACTTGACTAAATCCGCTCTGTTAGTCCTAGAAGACGGCACGGTGTTTCGCGGTACTGCTATCGGTGCTGACGGTATGTCAGTCGGTGAAGTAGTATTCAATACGTCTATGACTGGTTATCAAGAAATTTTGACAGACCCATCATACGCGGAACAGATCGTAACTTTGACTTACCCGCACATCGGTAATACCGGCACTAACAGTGAAGACGAAGAAGCGGACCAGATCTGGGCTAAAGGCCTAGTGATCCGTGACTTACCTTTACTAGCCAGTAATTTCCGCAATGAGCAATCATTAAGTGATTACCTAAAAGCTCGCAATATCTTAGGTATTGCAGACATCGATACTCGCAAACTAACACGTATTTTACGTGATAAAGGGGCGCAAAACGGGTGTATTATCGCGGGTAATTCGCTTGATGAGCATCAAGCCTTGGAAGCGGCGAAAGCTTTCCCAGGTTTAAAAGGCATGGATTTAGCTAAAGTAGTATGTACTAAAGAGCAGTACACATTTAATGAATCAAGTTGGACACTTGGACAAGGTTATAAAACCTTAACGGCAGAAGAAGAAAAATTCCACGTTGTAGCGTATGACTTTGGTGTGAAGAAAAACATCTTACGCATGCTTGTAGATCGTGGCTGTAAATTAACCGTAGTGCCTGCAGAAACCTCCGCTGCAGACGTGTTGGCACTCAATCCTGACGGTATCTTCTTATCAAATGGCCCTGGTGACCCTGAGCCATGTACTTATGCAATCGAAGCAATTAAATCATTCCTCGAAACAGACACCCCTATCTTTGGTATTTGTTTAGGCCATCAGCTTCTGGCTTTGGCATCGGGCGCAAAAACAGTAAAAATGAAATTTGGTCACCACGGTGGCAACCACCCGGTTAAAGATTTAGAGCGTAATGTTGTGATGATCACTGCGCAAAACCACGGTTTCGCAGCAGATGAAGATAGCTTACCTGCTAACTTGCGCGCAACGCACAAGTCACTATTCGACGGTACATTGCAAGGTATTCACCGTACCGATAAGCCTGCATTTAGTTTCCAAGGTCACCCAGAAGCAAGCCCTGGTCCGCACGACGCGGCACCACTGTTTGACCATTTCATCGACCTAATGCAATCGCGTAAAGCCTAATTGAGAGTGGAGTTATAATGCCAAAACGTACTGATATTCAAAGCATTCTTATCTTAGGCGCGGGTCCGATAGTGATCGGCCAGGCGTGTGAATTCGACTACTCAGGTGCACAAGCGTGTAAAGCACTACGAGAAGAAGGGTATCGAGTTATTCTCGTTAACTCTAACCCTGCAACGATTATGACAGACCCGGAAATGGCGGATGCGACGTACATCGAGCCAATTCATTGGGAAGTTGTTGAAAAAATTATTGAAAAAGAAAAGCCAGATGCGGTACTACCAACTATGGGTGGTCAAACTGCATTGAACTGTGCACTAGATTTAGACAAGCATGGTGTGCTGGCAAAGCACGGTGTTGAGCTGATTGGTGCAACGGCTGATGCAATCGATAAAGCAGAAAACCGTGAGCGTTTTGATGCGGCCATGAAGAACATTGGCCTTGAATGTCCTCGCGCTGAAATCGCTCACACAATGGATGAAGCACACGATGTACTTTCGCGCATCGGCTTCCCATGTATTATTCGTCCTTCTTTCACCATGGGTGGTACCGGTGGTGGTGTTGCTTACAACCAAGAAGAATTTGACGAGATCTGTGCGCGCGGTCTAGATCTTTCGCCAACCAGCGAGCTGCTAATCGACGAGAGCTTAATCGGTTGGAAAGAGTACGAGATGGAAGTGGTTCGTGACAAAAACGACAACTGCATCATCGTATGTTCAATTGAGAACTTTGACCCAATGGGTGTACATACAGGCGACTCAATCACGGTAGCGCCTGCACAAACACTGACAGACAAAGAATACCAAATCATGCGTAACGCCTCGATGGCAGTTTTGCGTGAAATCGGTGTAGAAACAGGTGGTTCAAACGTACAGTTTGGTGTTAACCCAGTTGATGGCCGTATGGTTATCATCGAAATGAACCCGCGTGTATCACGTTCGTCAGCACTTGCATCTAAAGCGACTGGTTTCCCGATTGCAAAAATCGCAGCAAAGCTTGCTGTTGGTTACACGCTTGATGAGTTACAAAATGACATCACAGGTGGCGCAACACCGGCGTCATTTGAGCCGTCAATTGACTACGTTGTTACGAAAATCCCTCGTTTTAACTTCGAGAAGTTTGCGGGTGCTAATGACCGTTTAACAACACAGATGAAGTCTGTGGGTGAGGTGATGGCGATTGGTCGTAATCAGCAAGAATCTCTGCACAAAGCACTACGCGGTTTGGAAGTGGGCGCAACGGGTTTTAATCCAATTGTGGCACTAGATGACCCCAAAGCAAGAGAAACCATTATTCGCGAACTTCGTGAGCCAGGCGCAGAGCGCATCTGGTATGTTGCTGATGCAATGCGTCACGGCATGAGCGTAGACGATGTGTTTGAACTGACCAAAATTGACCCTTGGTACCTAGTTCAAATCGAAGACATCATCAAAGACGAAGCAACGATTGCCGAAGTGGGCCTTGCGGGTCTTAACAAAGACTTCTTACGCCGCTTGAAGCGTAAAGGTTTTGCCGATGCACGTATTGCTGAAATTGCGGGTGTGTCTGAAAAAGAAATTCGTAAAAAGCGTCACCAACTTAACATCGTACCGGTGTACAAGCGTGTTGATACGTGTGCGGCTGAGTTCAGCTCTGATACTGCTTACATGTACTCAACATACGATGAAGAGTGTGAAGCAAATCCATCAGACAAAGACAAGATCATGGTTATCGGTGGCGGCCCTAACCGTATCGGTCAAGGTATTGAATTTGACTACTGTTGTGTACACGCAGCATTAGCAATGCGTGAAGACGGTTACGAAACCATCATGGTGAACTGTAACCCAGAGACAGTATCAACAGATTATGATACGTCTGACAGATTGTTCTTCGAACCAATTACCCTTGAAGACGTCCTAGAAATCGTCCGTGTTGAAAAACCAAAAGGTGTGATTGTTCAGTATGGTGGTCAAACTCCACTTAAACTAGCGCGTGCGCTTGAAGCGAATGGTGTGCCAATCATTGGTACTTCACCAGATGCGATTGACCGCGCTGAAGACCGTGAGCGTTTCCAACAAATGGTTGAGCGTTTGAACCTACTTCAGCCGGAAAACGCAACTGTAACTTCACTTGAAGAAGCGGTCGCTAAGTCGCAAGAAATCGGCTTCCCACTGGTTGTACGTCCTTCATACGTACTGGGTGGTCGTGCGATGGAAATCGTATATGACGAAGACGATTTACGTCGTTACATGACAGAAGCGGTATCGGCATCAAACGAAGCGCCAGTACTGCTAGACCGTTTCCTAGATGACGCTATCGAAGTAGACGTTGACGCGATTTGTGACGGTGAGCAAGTGATCATCGGCGGTATCATGGAGCACATCGAGCAAGCGGGTGTTCACTCAGGTGACTCTGCATGTTCATTGCCTGCACATTCATTATCTGCAGAGATTCAAGATGTTATGCGTAAGCAAGTGACTGATATGGCACTTGAACTTGGCGTAATAGGTTTGATGAATACGCAGTTTGCAGTAAAAGATGGCCAAGTATACCTAATCGAAGTTAACCCGCGTGCAGCACGTACAGTGCCTTTTGTATCGAAAGCGACCGGTGTTGCACTAGCGAAAGTTGCAGCGCGTTGTATGGCGGGTCAGTCACTGGCAAGCCAAGGTGTGACTTCAGAAGTGATCCCACCTTATTACAGTGTTAAAGAGGTTGTATTACCTTTTGCTAAGTTCCAAGGTGTTGATCCACTTCGTGGTCCAGAGATGCGTTCAACGGGTGAAGTCATGGGCGTTGGTGAAAACTTCGCCGAAGCGTTCGCAAAAGCCCAATTAGGTGCGGGTAACGCTTTACCACGCGGTGGTCGCGCGCTACTATCTGTGCGTAATAGTGATAAATCACGTATTGTTGAACTCGCTAAAATCATGAGAGAGATTGGTTTTGAGCTAGATGCAACAAATGGTACAGCCAAAGCGCTAGAAGCCGCAGGCATTGAAGTACGCCGTGTAAACAAGGTATACGAAGGCCGTCCTCACATTCTTGATAGAATCAAAAATGGCGAGTACAGCTACATAGTAAATACCACTGAAGGTCGCCAAGCGATCGAAGACTCGAAGGTGTTGCGTCGTGGTGCATTGCAGCATAAGACAAATTATACCACCACGCTTAATGCAGCATTTGCTAACTGTATTGCCCATGCGGCCGATGACAGAAGCACAGTAAATTCTGTACAAGAGCTACACCAACGATTGAACTAAGGACTAACGCCAAGGCCATTCGGCCTTGGCATCAAGTGAGACAGTTATGCAATCAATTCCGATGACAGTACGAGGCGAGCAGTTGCTTCGTGAAGAACTTAACCATTTAAAATCGGTTGTTCGCCCTAAAATTGTTGCCGATATCGCCGACGCGCGTGAACACGGTGACTTAAAAGAGAACGCTGAATATCATGCGGCGCGCGAACAACAAGGTTTTTGTGAAGGTCGTATCCAAGAGATAGAAGCAAAGCTTTCAACCTCTCAGGTGATCGACGTAACTAAAATGCAAAACAATGGCAAAGTGATTTTTGGTTCAACAGTGACTATTTGTAATGTAGACACTGAAGAAGAAGTAAAATATCGCATTGTTGGTGATGATGAAGCGGACATTAAGAACAACTTAATTTCAGTTAACTCACCGATTGCACGTGGCTTAATTGGTAAAGAGTTAGACGATACCGCTAACATTCAAACACCAAACGGCACCGTTGAGTTTGAAATCATCGAAGTTGAGTATATTTAACTTACTCATTTCTTAGATAAAAACCGAGCTTAGGCTCGGTTTTTTTATGTCTTTAACATGAGCTACATAACACCAATGGGTAATAACACTTAATCATTTTGGAGGTTAAATCTGACGCTAGCAGGACGCGATAGCGGTGCTACTGACAAAGTTTTCTTGCCTCAAAATAGACCTCATAGTTAAGCACATTGCCATAAATCAATTTAATTTAAAAATAGCCCTTAGAGTTTTTAAATCTTTGTGTCGACGAATACACGAAAATCGCAGACAAACACCACTTTTACTGGTAGTGTTTAGAAATCTGTGTCATTTCAGTATCATTAAGAAAACAGGAATGACACATGACCAAAGACTTCGATTTAGAACAAGCCATTAAAGCCCTTCAGTCAGGGCAAGATCTGACAGGCAAAGATGGCTTCTTAACCCCTCTTATCAAACAGATCACCGAAGCTGCCTTAAAAGCAGAGCTGGAACAGCACCTTGTAGATGACGAGCAGCCTAACCGTAAAAATGGTTCTAGTAAGAAAACCGTTAAGTCTTCAGTGGGCACTTTCGAACTGGATACCCCGCGTGACCGTGCAGGCTCATTTGAGCCAAAGCTAGTTAAGAAAAACCAGACTAAGTTAACTGATGAGATCGACCGCAAGATCTTATCCATGTTTTCGCTTGGCATGAGCTATCGTGATATCCGCGGCCATGTTGAAGATATGTATGGTATTGACGTTTCTGAGGCTACCATCACAGGCGTTACCGACTGTTTGATACCCGAATTGAAAGAATGGCAGCAACGACCATTAGATGCGCTCTATCCGTTCGTCTGGCTTGATGCTATCCACTACAAAATTAAGGAAGATGGCCGCTATGTCAGCAAAGCGGTGTACACTATCTTAGGCTTAAACGTCGAAGGCAAGAAGGAGCTGCTTGGTCTGTATCTATCCGAGTCAGAAGGCGCGAACTACTGGCTATCTGTACTAACGGATCTGCATAACCGTGGCGTTGAAGATATCCTGATAGCCTGCGTGGATGGCCTGACAGGCTTCCCTGAAGCTATTGCAACTATTTACCCAAATACAGAAGTTCAGCAATGCGTTATTCATCAGATCCGCAACTCTATGAAGTACGTCGCTTCCAAACATCAAAAGGAGTTCATGGCTGATCTAAAACCAGTTTACCGCGCTGTGAGCAAAGAAGCAGCAGAGATGGAACTTGAGCGTTTAGAGTCCAAATGGGGTCAACATTACCCGATAGTGCTCCGTTCTTGGCGAAACAAGTGGGCAAACCTGTCCGTTTATTTTAAGTATCCAGAGTACGTTCGCAAGGCCATCTATACCACGAACGCTATTGAGGCTGTACATCGCCAGTTCCGTAAACTGACCAAGACGAAAGGTGGCTTCCCAAACGAAAACAGCTTGCTTAAGCTACTGTATGCTGGGATATTGAATGCTTCTAAGAAATGGACAATGCCAATTCAAAACTGGAATATGACATTGTCTCAACTGGCGATTCATTTTGATGGGCGCTTGGATGATGTCTTAGATATCTAGCCAAAATTAGCTGACACAGAATTCTGAACGCCCTCCTTTTACTTGACCAATATGGGACTTTGTGCGAATTTATGGGACAGACATAATATGTCTCCACCGTTGCTTTGACAAAAAATTAGACGTCGTGAGCGACGACTAATTTTATCTAGCATTGCGTGAAATTTTCAGTACAATTCTTAGTCCCTCACAAGGTTTAGTGAGTGAATGAGATGGAACTAGGAATCAAGATTTATGGACTATATCAATACTGCTTTTACCTTTCCTACGGTTGTTTTGAGCGTTTTACTAATTATTGTCCTGTTTTTCTGGCTAATAACGCTGTTTGGCTTTGCCGACATTGATTTGCTGGACGGTGATGTAGAACTAGAAGTTGAAGCAACAGATGGAGACGCTAATTCGTCAAACTCAGTATTTAAATTTGGTTTTGGCGATTTACCACTAACGGTATCACTGTCTTTGGTCGTAATGCTGAGCTGGTTGGTTAGTATTTACATACATAAGCTATTTTCTTACCTCTTAGGCGATGGCATTGTTTTTTATTTAGTCGGCGCTGGGATGATAGTTGCGAGTGTATTTATTGCATTGCCACTCGCGGTGATCTTTGCAAGGCCTTTGCGTCGTTTTTTCGATAGTAAAGAAACAGCCAGTAAGAATGACATGCTTGGTATGGAGTGTATCATTGCTACCTCGAAAGTGACCAATTCATTTGGTCAAGCGCGATTGACCTTCCAAGGTGCTGAACAGTTGATAGAAGTGCGAGTCGATGACGATGAACAAGCTTTTACTCTCGGTGATACCGCACTGTTGATAGAACACAACAAAGACACCCACAGTTACGTGATTGCTGCCAAGCCTTGGTAGTTTGTACGTAATTCTGAAATTAACAATTTAGTTAGGATTAAAACATGGACTTTATTAGTAATTTAACGCCAGTTTTTACCGTTGCAGGGATCGCCTTATTAGTGATTTTTGCAATCGTGCTTATGGTCGGAAAGTTTTATCGCAAGGTAGAGCAAGGTCAGGCGCTTATCATCAATAAAATGAAAAATGAGCCAGACGTTACCACAACGGGTGGTATCGTCTACCCCGTTATTCACAAAATGGAAGTGATGGATATCTCGACCAAACGTATGGTGTTGGAACGTCGTGATAAGAGTGGCTTGATCTGTAAAGATAATATCCGAGCTGATATTGCCATCACTTTTTACATCCGTGTTAACGAAAATAAAGAAGACATTTTACGCGTTGCTAAGCAAGTAGGTTGTGCACGTGCATCAGAGCCAGAAACGCTGCAAGAACTGTTTGAAGCTAAGTTCTCTGAAGCACTAAAAACAGTGGGTAAGCAGCTTAACTTTGTTGAGTTATTTACACACCGTAATGAGTTCAGAGACAAAATAAAGGAAGTAATAGGGCAAGACTTATCAGGTTATACGCTTGAAGATGTGGCGATTGATTACTTAGAGCAAACCTCTATTACAAAACTTGATCCACAAAATATCCTTGATGCAGAAGGTATTCGCCGTATTACAGAAATGACAGCGGAACAAAACGTATCAACCAACCAGCTAAAATGTGACGAACGGGCAAAAATTGAAATTCAAAACCAAGCGGCCACTGAAAAATCGCTTGAAATTGAACGCCAAAAAGAAGATGCCATGGCACGTCAAAAGCGTGAGATAGAAACGGTCAAAGCACGTGAACACGCAGAAGCTGAGCGAGTACGCCAAGAAGAGCGTTTGAAAGCAGAGCAAGCACGTTTGCAAACCGAGCAGGCAATTGAAATTGCAGAGCAAAATAAACAGCGTGAATTAGACATTGCTGAGCAAAACCGTTTGCGTGTTTTGGCTATTGAAGAAGAAAAAGTAGCGCGTTCTCGCGAAATCGAAGTGATTGAGCGCGAGCGTGAAACCGAGATTTTACGCATTAACAAAGAAAAAGCATTAGAAGTTGAACGTAAAGAAATAGCGGATGTGATGCGTGACCGCGTGATGGTTGAAAAGACGGTAACGGAAGAGCAAGAACGCATTAAAGACGTGCAAGTGATCGCTGCCGCTGAGCGTGAGAAGCAAGCCCTAATCATTCGTGCAAAAGCAGAAGCAGAAGAAGCGCTGGTTAAAGACATTGAAGCGGCTAAAGCGCAAGAACAAGCGGCAGAGTTTAAGGCCCGTGAACTTGAGAAAATGGCTGAAGCGGAGCTGCGCATAGCCAATCAAAAAGCGGAATCGAAGAAGATTTTAGCGCAAGCGGAGCAAGCTGAAACCGCGGCGAAAGGTTTGGCAGAAGCGGATGTGATCAAAGCAAAAGCAGAAGCAAATGCAGCACATGGTGATACCGAAGCACAAGTGTTACGCAAGAAGCTTGAAGCGGAAGCACAAGGTAAGCGAGAAATTGGTCTTGCTGATGCACAAGTCCAAACGGCGATGGCTGAAGCTTTGGAGAAACAAGGTGAAGCAGAAGCGGCTGCGCTTGAGCGTAGAATGTCGGCCGAAGCCAAAGGTCTAGAAGAAAAGCTTTCAGCACTTAATGCAATGAACCAAGAAGCGCGTGATTACGAGAGCTTCACAATGCAGCTGAATCAGCAAAGAGAGTTGACGCTTGCACAGATCAGTGCAAACAAAGACATCGCTGAACATCAAGCACAGGTACTGAGCAATGCGCTAAGCAATGCAGATATCAATATCATGGGTGGTGACGGCCAGTTCTTGAAACAGTTCATGGGGGCTATCACGTTAGGTAAATCAATAGATGGCCTTGTGGAAGAAAGTGACACGGTACAAAAAGTGTTTAAGGGTCACTTATCAGGTGAGCGCAACTTTATTGAGGATATGAAAGGCTTGCTGGCAGGCGCAAATGGTTCTGCAGAAACCTTGAAAAACCTCAATATGAGCAAGTTATTGAGTCAACTTGCAAATAACACCACAGATGCGGAAAAAAGCCAATTGATGAACCTACTCAAAGTAAACGGTGGTTTGAGCAACGGTGCTGAACCAATTGAAGTGAAAGAGTGATCATCGCATTTATCTCAACAGCCACCTAAGTAATTAGGTGGCAACACGCCAATCAACCCCATCACTAATCGACGACAGGAATGTACTAATGACGGACGCAACGAAACAACAAGCCCTTGAACAAGGCTCTTATGACTTGATCAAAAGGCGCTTGAGTAACTTTGGTTCTGAGCTAAAAACACACGTAGACGAGCTGAACAAGCAGCGAGTAGCCGAATTTGGCAATAGTGAATTAAAAGTGGCGGGTAGGGTACGCGTACGCACTGAGCATAACTGTATTCCACGAGATATTGTGATTGTGGGCGATAAGGTCATTTTTGCCTACAACGTATTTATTGGCTTAAAGAAAAACATTCATATCAGCGACGTGTTTAGCGTTCATAAACTGATATCGCAAGAAGAACATTTTGAAATTGAGCCTTATCCTCAGGAAACTCGCTTTTTAACCGACGCGCGTTTTTTAAGGGATTTTGAAGAGCTTTACACTTACTATAAAGAAGCAAAACTACAGCATTTATATCAGCATAATGGCAAGTTGTTCGCGCTGTTTCAAATTGGCGATAAACTCACCGATGTTAAAGTATTTCGTTGGCAAATCGACCCAGATAACACCATTAACTATATCGATAATCGTGGTGAAAGAGATATTAAATCAGGTCAGGATTATGACTTTGAGTGGCACTCAACGGATAGGTCAAATCATGTAGAGGGGCGCTTTCCTCACGTAAACCTTGCCGATAAAGTGTTTGTTGAAACGTTAGGCGGAAACCTGACCATCAAAGTAGAAAACAATACTGAAGATGGTGAAGGGGTTTATCAAGAACCGGTCGAAGACAAAAACCAATCGTTAGCGGATTGTGCCATTGAATACGCGCTGCTCGGTGAGCTTGTATTGATCAAAGTACTGCCATACAGAGAAAAAGCGTGGCGATATTTTATTTTTAATAGTCGTTCTAACCAAGTCCTACGCCAAGATGCCATCGGTGATGCCTGTATTAGCTTGCCTGACGACCACGGTATTATTTATCCTGGTGGCTATTATTTACAATCGGGGCAAACGCGTTATTTTGATGACAAAACTGAAAATTTAGAGTTTCATCGACAGATAAAATCTCCCAATGGAGAAGATGTATTGTATGTGTTTTACGAGCCTCAGGAAGGCCGTTACGCACTGTATGCCTACAACTTAATAGAAAAGAACTTACAGAATCCAATTTATTGCCATGGTTATGGCTTATATGACAATGGTACAGCGCTCACCTTCAAAGCCGATAGCGAAGCGCCGGAGCGTATTCATCCCATTCAAATTTGGCATAGTGCCTTTGTGTCGGCGGAATTTGCCGCGAATGCGCCGGCTGCGACCTCAATACTCGGTAAGATAGGTAACCCAGACTTGGTCCGAGGACTTTCTGATCTTTACAGTGTGCACAAAGCCATCAATGAACAAAACCCAAGTGCTTATCATTATGAAGATTTGATCTCGTTATCACGTAACATTTTTGACCGATATCACTGGTTGAGCGAAGCGGCATTTGCAGTAATCCAGCAAACGCTGCATCAAATATTTGAAACATCCGAGCAGGTATTGGATGAATTTGAAAAAATATCTCAAATCCAAGACAAAGCCAAACAAGCGGTTGTCGACATTGAAAAAGAATATCAATCGATAAGCAGAGATATTCGTCCAGACAGCTTTAAAGATGCGGCACAGTTTGTTGCTGGGTTAGATGCGCTTAAGTTATTGACAGGTAAAGTCATTGGCCTTGAAGATGTTAAATTCATCGATGTAAATGCGTTAAACACCATTAAGTCAGGCATTAATGAGCAACTTGACTCTTTAAGTTTAGCCACCGCCAAGTTTTTGCAAGCTGATGAAGCCTTGCAACCTTATCATCAAAAACTCGCTGAGCTTGAACAGCTGAGCGAGCAAAGCGATAGTGTGACTGAATTAAAGCAGTATGTGTCTGAGTTGGATGAGCAAAGTGCAGAGCTTGATTTGCTCAATCATACGATGCTCGATTTAGAAATCGAAGACAGTCGCATTCGCACCAAAATCTTAGAGGATATTAGTGCAGTTTATGCGCTGGTGAACCGAGCAAAAGCCAATATTCAAATAAAACAAAAGAGCCTTGGCAGCGTAGAAGCAAAAGCCGAGTTTGCAGCGCGTTTTAAACTTTTCTCGCAAAGCATTACCAATGGGCTAAACAATGCAAAAACGCCTGAGAGCTGTGACGAGCAACTTTCTCGCTTACTGATCCAACTTGAAGAGTTAGAGTCGCAGTTTAGTGACTTTGATGAATTTTTAGCGGAAATTGTCGCTAAACGTGACGATGTATATGAAAGTTTTGAAGCCCATAAACAAAGCCTGATTGACCAAAGGCAGCGTCGGGCACTTAATCTAGCAAATGCAGCTGAGCGGATATTGCAGGGGGTAGCGCGTCGTACACTCAGCTTTAACGAGTTGGATGCGTTAAATACCTACTTTGCGGCCGATCCCATGATCAGCAAATTGCGTTCACTGACCGACGAACTCAAAGCATTGGGGGATGAAGTTCGCGCTGAAGACATTCAGGCCAAACTTAAAGCATGCAAAGATCAAGGCATACGTTCACTGCGTGATAAGCAAGATATTTATACAGATGGTGGTAACACCGTCACTATTGGTAAACACGCATTTAGTGTGAACAAGCAGGTGCTGGATTTAACCTTGCTGCCCCGTGATGAGCAATTGATGCTACACCTTACCGGCACCGATTATTTTGAGCCAATTAAAGGTCAAGCAGCGTTAGAAACTTTAGAGGCAACACGTCACTTGTGGCAGCAGACTTTAGTGTCTGAAAGTGATGAGGTGTATCGCGGTGAGTATTTGGCAGCGCAGATTTTAGCGGCTGCGAATGACCCTGATAATACCCTGACATTTAAAGACTTATTTGATGCGCTTGAGCAAGACGAATTGCTGCGCATGGTACAAAAATTTGCTGAGCCTCGTTATCAAGAAGGCTATGAAAAGGGCATTCACGACCACGATGCCTATGCAATTTTAACGGTACTTTTGGAACAGAAAAAACATTTAGATTTATTGATATATCCAGCCAGTTGCCGTGTTGTTGCGCAACTTTATGCGCTGCAACTGTGCGACAACACATTCACCGTGCAGTGCCACCAAGCGCGCAATGCTTTGCTGATGGAACAACATTTTGCATCGGGTGATTTTATAAAGTCATTTTGTGCGCAGCTTGCAGCACAACTCAATGAGTTTGTGAGTGATTTAAAAAATTATGTTCCGCTATTACCTGACTTAAGTGTTTCGTTAGCTGCAGAATATTTGTTACATGAGTTGGCTGCACAAGGAGAGGGCAACCAAGCAAGCTTTGTGTTGTCAGCGAGCGCAAAAGAATATGCCGAAAAATTTGCCAATGAGGCGAAAGTAAAAGGCTTTGAAATGCAGCTCATCAGTGCATGTGAGGCGCTGACAGATATCGATCAACAAGCGACCTTGTATTGCAATTGGTTTGGCGCATTTGCTAAACAACAACAGCTGACCACACATGTCAGTGTAGAAGCGGCGAACTATGCGTTGTTAAAGCACTTAAAGCGCGCGCAGTTTCGCACCTTGAGTGCGAATGCAACGCGTCAAGTCGAGAACTTGATGGGGCAACATCGCCTTATTGAGTCGCAAGTTCTGCCAGTCGATTATGCGGAATTTAATGCCCGTACTTCAAAATATATCACGCAGCAAGTCCCGGCATTTGAGCGTTACCATCAACTAAGAAGTGATATTTTAGCTGAGCAAAAACAGCGTTTGCAGCTAGATGAATTTAAGGCCAGACCACTCAGCTCGTTTGTCCGAAACCAATTGATTGATAAGGTTTACTTCCCATTGATTGGCGATAACTTGGCAAAACAAATTGGCTCATCAGGTAAAAACAAACGTACCGACTTGATGGGGATGTTGTTACTGATCTCTCCGCCGGGTTACGGTAAAACCACCTTGATAGAATATGTTGCCAATCGTTTGGGCCTGACTTTTGTTAAAGTGAACTGTCCATCCATCGGTCATGATCAAGTGTCGTTGGACCCCGCACAGGCGATCAATGCAACGGCCGCCAAAGAGATCTTAAAAATAAACCAAAGTTTTGAAATGGGTAACAACGTGATGTTGTACTTGGATGATATTCAGCATACAAACCCAGAGTTTTTACAAAAGTTTATCTCTTTATGTGATGGCTCGCGTCGTATTGATGGTGTGTGGAATGGACAAAGTAAGACCTATGACTTACGTGGCAAAAAGTTTGCCGTGGTCATGGCCGGTAACCCTTATACGGAGTCGGGAGAAAGCTTCAAAATTCCAGACATGCTCGCCAACCGCGCTGATATCTACAATTTGGGTGACACGCTGACGGGTTGTGAACAGGAATTTGCCATGAGTTTTATCGAAAACAGCCTAACATCTAATCGCGTATTGGCACCGTTAGCAAACCGTAATATGCAAGATTTGTATAAGCTTATTCGCATGGTCGAAGGGGAAGATATTTCCCTTAATGAACTTGAATATGGCTACTCTCAAGCGGAAGCCAACGAGATTAAAGCGGTACTTAAAAAGCTGACTTGGCTCAGAGATACGGTGCTAAAAGTCAATGCACAGTACATCGCATCGGCGGCCCAAGACGACAAGTATCGCGAGGAGCCGCCATTTAAGCTGCAAGGAAGTTACCGCAACATGAATAAGTTGGCGGAAAAAGTGGTTGCGGCGATGAACGACCAAGAACTTGAAAACTTATTACAAGATCACTACCGAGGTGAGGCGCAAACCCTTAGTAAGGGCAGCGAAGAGAACTTGTTAAAATTAGCCGAGTTGCGTGGCACGCTGAGCGAGCAAGAGCAGCAGCGCTGGGCGCAAATTAAACAAGAATACCATCGCGCCAATAAGTTAGACAGTACGGGCAGTCCGGTGATGATGGCGGTTGAGCAACTTGGGCTAGTACATGATGCGCTCAGCGGTATTGCTAATAAACTCAGCAAAACTAACCTCAGTCATGACTACACGCATCAGCTTGAACAATGGCTTGCACAGTCGAACAGTAACGATGTGGCTGAAAAACTAGATGAAATAAATCGCACCTTGGCTAGTGAGTTGAACGCCTCCCCATATCAAAGTGGCTTTGACAAGTTAGCCGCGTCTATTGACTTAAACACGCAAACACTTAGCCAAAGTAGGGAACAACAATCCGGTGCGATTCACGCAATCAGTAAGTCAGTAGAAGCAACATCAAAGCACAAAGAACAAACAATGGAAAAAGCGCTTAAAGCGCAAAATGAGACCTTAAGAAAGTCGGTTAAGCTGTATATTCACTTGCTGAGCCAGAGTATGGATAAAATTGCCACTGCCGTGTCAGGTTACGATATTAAGCAAGAACTTCAGGCATTAACGTTAGAATTAGGTCAGACACTGAAGCAACAGACTCGGGCAAAGGAAGTGGTTGAGCAAGACAGTGCACGTATTACTGCATTGGGCGCAATTTCTGATGCAGTGATGCAACTTGCTGAAGTTCAAAAGAATAAAACGGAAGCAGTTGGGGCGGGTGTCAGTGATGGGCAACTAATGGCTTTGCTCAATTCACTCTCAAATGTACAGAGCCACAGTACGCAAACGGTGAGTCAAACGCATCAAATAGAGAATGAAGAAAAGCCACTGAACAAGCAAAAAGAGAGTTATCAAAAAGAGGTTGAGTCGCTGTTGCCAAAACAACCGCTACCTTAATCTTATTGCTAATGATAAAGCGAAGTACAAACAACAATCCGAGCAAATGCTCGGTTTGTTGTGTTAGGAAATACCAAAGCAGTTTTATACTTGCTTAGCCATGGCGTTTAACATTAAATCAGCCAGGTTTCGTTGGATATTGATGGTCAGTATTTGATCCATTTTTGTTTGATTATAATGTGTTTTTATACTATCTGGTAGCGAGCTAGGGGCCTCACCATAAATGCTTTGGTAAAACAGCATAGCAGTGAAATATGTACCTGTAGGGGACGGATGAGACTTATCCGCCGAGTGTAACTGAATATCTGCGGATATTTGACTCAATGCCTGCCAATGTTGTCCCACCTTTACCACAGTCGCTCCCGATACCTCACTAAGCTGTTGATAAAGCGCGTTAGTTTTATCAGCCATATGAGGAATAAACTGTATAAACTTTGACTTTAGGCTTTCGTCTTGTAACTCAGTTACCCAGTTAGGTATCCCTTTGTAGGCCCATGTATTGAATAACAAAGGTGTTGCACCTTGTTGCTTTATCAAATCGACAAACAGTTTACCATATTGTAGGGTTTTTTCTGGGTGCTCCAATGCACTACCACTGGCATCTTGTAGCACAACGTAGTGCCACTTTTTAGACAGTATCAATTGTTGTGCATTACCTAATTGCCAATGCTGATAGCGCGGCGTACCATTTTTTATTTCAGCTGAAAAAGAAAGCTGCTTGCCATTTGCCTTAGCGATTTGTTGTATCACGGAAGGTAAATAGTTGGCGCCAGTATAACTGTTACCAATGAAAAGTATGTTTGTCTTTTCTTGGAGATTGTGGCTGCTGGCAAAGATCACATTACTGTAAATTGCCGCAGCTAATAATATAAGTCGAATTACGTGACTCATTGTTATCACTCCTTATTTTACCAATTTTGGCTTTTTGAATTTATATACAAACCTATCAGTTTGGCCTTTTGTACTGGTTTGCCATACATCTTGTTGATAGTCGTCGTTAGGGTTGGCCAATGCGCTAGATGACTGCACTAGGATAAATCCAGCGCCAAGTATTTCGTTCAAAACAAAGGTGTTTTCAACGCGATGTAGTTTTTTGGTGGAAGAAATACCCGAGCCCGGTGCTGCATTGTGATCAATCACGATAAAGTAGCCGTCATCTTTGAGTTTTTGGTAAATAGTAGCAAGTAGCTTTTGCCGATCTAATTCATCTTTGTTAACAAGGTCATGGTAGTTAAGTGCGGTGAATATTCTGTCAGCCTGAACTGTAAGATCACCAAGTTCAAGTTCTTGTAAAACAGTAATATTTTTGAATTTACTCAAATCTCGCTCAGCGAGCTTGGCTTTGACGGAAAAGAGTTTTCCAGAATTATTGAGTGTTCGAGCAAAAATATCGGTGTAGTAACCGCGCCCTGCGATAAAATCTACTACGGTCATGTTGGGTTGTATATCAACCAGTTCAAGAATACGCTCGGGTTTTCTGTGCTGATCACGTAACTTATCGGTTGCGGGTCTGTCAGTTTGATTTAGCACACTTTCAAAGTGATTGGCTTGGCAAAATAAAGGTAAATTAAGTGCAGCAAAACAGCTTAGTGTTAAAATTGTTTTTCTCATTATGAGCTCCTGTTTAGTAAACAAGTGCATTAATGACCAGTTACCCTAAGTATCTCAAGATTTCGGTGGCTATATCTTCTTTATTATTTGATGATGATTCTATGATGTTATTCATTATCAATGAGTTAAATGCTATGTTGTGTAGCTGAATTTAGTTAATAAATGGTGTGAACTGTGAGTGATGCATTACCCAATGTGTTTTTTGTAGGTGAATTTAGAGTCGAAAAAACGCTCAATTAAATTGTGATGGGTAATGACGTGCATACCTTAGAACCGCAAGCAATGGCATTGCTTTGCTATTTTGCGAGCCATGCCAGTGAAGTGTTATCTCGCCAGCAAATCATGGCCGATGTTTGGTCATCGCAAGTGAGTGAAGGTGCCATCAATAGAGTGGTTGGCATCTTAAGGAAAGTCTTTGCGGATAATGTAGAAACGCCAAGGTACATTCAAACGGTTGCCAAAAAGGGCTATCGGTTTATTGCGGCTGTGCGTGTTGAGAATACGGATGGAGCGCCAGTTGCACAAACGAATCCTAAGCCAAAGATTCGACGCTACGATGCAAAAAAAGGGTTGTGGTTTGGGGGGATTGTACTGTTGTTTAGTACAGTACTGTTTTTGTACTTGCCGCGTGGCGGGCAAGTTTTCAAAATAGATACACCCGTGTTTGAACCTTTGACCAGTGAGCCCGGATTTGAATACGATGCATCATTGTCTGATGATGAACAATGGCTTGTTTATAGACATAGAGAACAGGCTGACACGCCATATCATTTATACCTAAAAAAACTTAACTCCCAGCAAATAGTACAGCTTACACACTCTTTGTTTGATGACCGAGCTCCCTCATTTTCCCATGATAAACGCAAGGTGGTTTTTTTCGCAAAGGCAAAGGTCGTTGTCAGTTAAACATTTTGCACCTTAGTCCAAATGGACAGCCACAAGAGATGGAAACGGTGTATGAATGTGGTGCAATAGAGCACTATAGCAATGTTGAATGGTCTGTGGATGATCAATCTTTGTATTTTACGGATAGAGAGAATAGTGCACAGCCTTATCAGATCTTTCACCTCGATTTGAATATCTCAAAATTAGATGAAGTAACAGCCAAAGAAAACAACTACTATGGCGATAATGAACTGGCATTATCACCAAGTGGAAAATGGTTACTGTTTCTACGCAATAAATATTGGGGGAATAATCAGGTATTTGTTAAAAATCTTCAGACTGGTCAAGAGCGACGTATTACCGAGTTGCGGTTTTTAACTTGGAATCCTAGTTGGACGTCGGATGAACAGTCAATAGTATTTAGTGATAATCGCTCTGGCGGTAAGTTAAAACGCTTGAATGTGAATTCGGGTGAGATCACCGCTCTTTATCAGTCGCCTCAGCCTATTCATTACCCAGAACTCAGTAAATCACAAAGCAAGGTTATCTATTCCACCCAAAGCGCCTCTGTGGATCTGTGGCAGCAAGATATCGGGTGCGGTTGGGGAAAAGCTGACGTTAAACTCAAGCCGTTCTGATGAACAACCTGCGTATTCTCCAGACGGTAAATCGCTGCTTTTTCTATCCAAACGAAATGGTACAGAGCAATTGTGGTTACATACACAAGATGTACTTAAGGTCATTGCTTCAGTGCCATCCGATATTCAGATCGAAACTTACTCATGGTCACCAAATGGCGTTGACGTGCTGGTTGCCTCTGCCGATAAGCGTTTATATCTCGTAAATGTAATAAAAGACACGATGCAAGCATTGCGCTTGGGTGCGGCGAGTGCGGCTTTTCCAGCGTTTTCAAATGATGGTCGTGCATTTTATTTTGCATCAGACAAAAGCGGTGACTGGCAGCTATGGCGATATGATATGGAAAGTAAAAAATCGCAACAAATAACACAAAAAGGTGGTTATCAAAGTCGACGTTCACTTAATCAAGATGAGATATATTTTACTAAATACCGAAAATCGGGTATCTGGAAGTTAGATTTATTAACAATGGAAGAGAGTTTGGTGGTGCCTGATGTGAGTCGAAGTGATAACTTTGCGGTTTGTACCGGCTCTCTCTTTTATTTAACTCAAGATCAAAAGGCCGTTCTTTGGCGATATGATACACAAAGCGCTGAGCGTTCTGTGGTGAAAAGTATGCCTACAACGGCGCGTTTAAAGTTTGATTTAACGAATAACTGCCAAACTTTAGTGTATTCATTTTGGAACAATGTAGAATCGGACATTATGCAGTTAACATTCGCAAAGGATTAACGTGCTGCAAGACGTTTTTATCCAAAGGGGTAAGTTCACGCTTTCCTTTTTAGAGAAAACGAGGCGTTTTCAGCAAGGTACCTCCACGGTTTTGGGCAATAGACTTTGAGTAAATCATGGCATTAAAAGATAGGGTTTTGGTACGTTACTTGAGCGCGATGAGCAATTTTAAGCTCATTTTGGCAATGCTCACAATGATGTGGGTGGTACACGTTTTTAAGGTTGTTACGGGCTTGAGGTTGGACATGCTCGGTTTGGTGCCACACAGTCAATCGCACTTGCTGGGTATAATTACCTATCCATTTTTACACGGCGACTGGCAGCACTTAATTGGTAATACCTTGGGTTTGCTCGTCAGTGGCTATTTGGCGAGTCAATTACCTTGTTTTAAACGTTCTACGGCTGTTATTTTTTTGCTCACAGGCATTCTGGTTTGGCTATTGGCAAGTTATGCAATCCACGTTGGGGCGTCTGGCATCGTTATGGGTTACTTTGGCTTTATCATGGGCAGTGCTATTTTTAGGCGCAATGTATGGAGCTTTGTGATTGCGCTCGCACTGCTTGCGGGCACGCAGTATTTTCAAATTAATCTACTGGGCACTTTATTCTCGTTTGGTGAAAACATCAGTGCTTCAAGTCACTTATTTGGTTTTATTAGTGGGGGCTTTGCCGCTTTTTTGTTCAGGAATAGGGGCGTGCCTTATAAAAAGCCTCGTTTTAGAGAAAACAGCTGAAGTATGATTGCTCTTCGCGTGGTTTTATCCGTTTTTGTATTTGTGATAAGTAGCTACTTGGCTTTAGACCTATTAATAAATAACTTTGATATCTACGTATTAGTGAGTGCAGCCGTTGGCTATATTTGTGCAAAGAATTTGTGGCCAGAGGGTGAAAAAGAAGAGAGTGCTTGGTATGAGTTATTGGAGCTTATTATTTATTTACCGTATCAGGCGATTGCCATGTCGATAAGGGCAGTTGGTCATATCATTCGCTCAGATAATTGAGCAGCAATGCTGCTCTGTATTCATCGTAACGCCTTTTAATTTCGCATAGCGATAGCGACGCCCGTCGCAGATAAAACTGTTCCAGCGAGTTTGTTAAATATGCTTTGACGCTTAGTATTTGATACCAGTGTTTTTGCTTTTGAAGAGATATACGCGTATCCCAAGTTAACTGATCCAAATGCTAAAGTGGCGCATAGGAGGATCCCTAAAATATCATGGTTTGTTATGTCCTGAAAATTCACAAACGCAGGAAATAGGGCGAGATAAAAAACAATGGCCTTTGGGTTACTCATTGTTAGTAAAAAGCCTGAAAGGACATCAAATTTACGTGTTTGAGGGAGCATAGTTGGTTTTGCATCATGTGGCTTTGACAAGAATAAGTTGATACCAATCCAAATCAAATAAGCGGCACACAGATATTTTATCGCAATAAAAGCACTGCCCATATATTCAGAAAGATGAGAAAGACCAGATACGGCCAGCAAGATAAAAATATAATCGGCAAGCACGATACCCATGCTCATAAACATACCACGGCGAAAACCACCTGCCATGGATGCTGTGGTTATCGCAAAGACGGCGGGGCCAGGGACAATAGCGACAATAAACATAGCGCTAAATAAAGTAAGGTAAGTATCAAAAGTCACAACGGGCTCCAAAATCGTCAGTTTAAAAGTTATCGAATCAGTAACGAGTGATTCAACGGTTAGGTTATTGTTCAATGAATATCCAATGACAAAACATCAGATTGCCTTTGCTTTTTCGTCAATAAATAGTAACTATTTGAGATTTCAGTAAGTTGACTACAGTACTTCTCACAAAATTCGTCCTGAGGTTGGGTTGTTTGAATTTTTCCACTGTGATAGTCATAAAATTTCAAGTAATAACCATTTATATCTTTTACGCGATAATACATGCCAGATTGCGTTGTATATAAGTGTATATTTGAGCCTGTGGTGTTTATGAGCGTTGCTTTAGTGCTGATGTTTTGAATGACATTATTAGCGGCAATGATAAGTTGATTTTTGTCGTTCACTCCCAATTGCTGGTTTTGTAAATGTACGTTAAGCGCGCTACTTTTTGAACTAGCCAGATTGTATTCATGCAAACTGTCACCTTGCGCAGATTTGTCCATATAGACAATAGCGTTGCCTTCGTTGAGCCATGCTAGTGGCACACCAATTATATTTTTGAGCCATGTCACTTGCGTACCATTTTTCGATATATCCAATAAAAAAGGACGATTATTCAAAGCGCTGATCAGTTGGTGGTTGTTTCGCCAAATTGGCGGAGCGATGGCCAGCTCTTTTGCGTTGTTTTCGAAAATAAGCGTTTGTGCCTTTGAGCCTAAATGCTGTGTAAATAGTTGAGAAAAGCCATTTCGAGTTGAAATGAAAGCGACTTTTGTTTCATCGGGGGAGAGTGAAGCGCCCCAGTCAGCTCCGTTAGAATTTGCGACTTCCTGTAAATTTGTAAAGTCGTCTTGAGAGGTAATGTACACATCCTCGTCAATACGGTTTTCAATGAAGTAGAGCTTATTATTAACGGATTGAATATACTGTAAAAAGTGGTAGTTACTATAAGGTAGCATAGACCAATGGCCATCAATTGTTAGTTTAGAAAGTTGACTACCATTGCTCAGTAAGAACGAACCCGTATTTGCGTGCCAGGTTAAAAAATACCAGTCATGATTTAATTCTGCGATTTGCTGCTGTTGTAATGTATTTAGGTCAAGCAGCTTCACCACGGATTTTGATTGTTCGTTAAAGCCAACCAGAGCAAGCGTGTTTTGGTCATCGGATAGACTGATTTTGTAGGGCTTAAATTTGTCGATGGGCGCAAGTAAGGTAATGACTTCCCCTGAGTTAAGATTGTGTTTGTAAAGTGACACGTTGCGACTCTGCTCAGAGGCGTTTTTATTTGCTAAATACAATAAATTGTTGGCGCTATCGACAAAGAAGGGACTGCTCCAATTAATGTCATCCCTTAAGCGCAGTGCTTCTTGATGCGCGTGTTGATACTGCTCGTCTAATACAATTTTCCCAAACTCAACATGACTGCCATTTAAACTGGAGTACAAAAGGGTATGTGTGTCGCTCCAAGCTAAATACCGGTAAGGCTTTGAAAGTGCGCTCACCTGCCAAGTTTTGTTTAGTTTCAAGTCTTGAATAAAAATTTGTTTCTCAGTGTCTTTTTCTGCGCGACTACGTACGATAGCCATGTAACGGGCATCGGGGCTTACCCGCATGTAGTGTTCTAGTTCGCTACTAGAAGTAATGGGCTTAATGTTGCTCAAGGTAGTGTTAGAGCTGTTGTGCATGTGCCAGTAAAAGAATGGCAAACTCAAAATGCTCAGCACAATTACGCTTAAGGCTAAACGATGCATTGTGGGTTTGTGTGTTGTTTCTTTTATGGTGTTTGTTGGTGTGTCATGCTGCTCAAATGTGATGGTGGCTTGTAAACTGTAGCCACGTTTGGGGTGTGTTTTTATTAGAGATTTATCCTCATCACCTAACAATTTGCGTAGCAGTGCGATATTGCGCCTCACTGAGTTTGGACTGTAAATGGAGTGCGGCCAAACACGTTCAAATAGGCTCTCAGCACTGATAATTGTGTTTTTGCGCTCACATAGTGCAATGAGCAAGTCCATCACTTTAGGTTCAAGAATATGTGTTTTGCCATCGACAGTAATTTCGCCAGTATGTGGTTTTACGCATGTTTGACCGATATAAAACACATTAGCGAATAGCTTGTTGTCTAATTCACTTTTTAACTTATTGTTATTTAAGCTCATTTTTTCTTAATTCTTTCTTAATTATTTTTTAAGTGCAAATTCATCGCTTTGTGTCGTCTTGAACGTTATTAAATTCAGTAAGTTAACTCACTTTTATCATACATAAAGACAGAAGGAATAGAATTAGATGCGTTACTTACAGATATTTTTATTTATTTTTATAAGTGTGCATACACTTGCAAAAGAGAGCACAACCTTACCTCAAGACCAGCGCTTGGTTAAAGAGTTCATTCATATACTTAATAGCAACAGCCTTGAGCGCATTACGAACTATGTGGATAAAAATTTTACGAAAGAGGCTTTAGCTCGCTGGGATAATTCGGGCAGGGAACGTTACATAGGGTATACGATGAATACAGCCCTGTTGCATCAAGCTCTCACTCTAAAGCATGTGAAGCGTACGCAAGATAATCAGCAGACCCAAATAACGGGCCAAGTTTCTTCTCTTAAAACGGGGCTAGAGTATTCACTTGTGATTAATGTCAATGACGAGTTGAAGATCACCGGTTGGTATATTACACCAACCAATTTGGGGATATTTGCAGTACAGTCGCCAAATGAGGAAGAAGTACTTCAAACGCTAAAGTCACTGACAGAACACCTTGCGCGTAATGAGGCTTTTTCAGGCACTGTGTTGTTAGCTAAAGGCGATAAAGTGTTGTTTAAACAAGCTTATGGCCTAGCATCAAGGCGTTATGATGTCAAAAATAACATCGATACAAAATTTCAGATTGGCTCTATGAATAAAATGTTTACCGGCGTGGCGATTATGCAATTAGTAGAAGCTGGCAAGCTATCACTCACAGACAAACTGACTCAGTACATGGACAGAAAGTATTTTGGTGAAGGGCAGTTTGATAAAATTACGATAAGACAATTACTGACGCATACATCAGGGTTGGGTGGCATTCCGAATATGATTAGTCATCAATCAAAGATCCGAACACTGAATGACTCGCTGACATTATACAAAGATGTAAAACTGAATTTTGAGCCAGGCAGCCGTTGGCAATATAGTAGTACTGGAATGAGGATGCTGGGTCATGTGATTGAGGCTGTGTCTAAACAGAGTTATTACGATTACATCGATCAGCATATCTACAAAAAAGCCAGCATGACAAACAGTGGTAGCTTCGACATTGATGTGCCAATCAAAAATACTGCGAGAAGTTATTGGTATTCGACAGACACTAAAACGCTTACCGAAAACTTAGTGATGCAAGGTGTGAAAGGTGGTCCAGCAGGTGGCGGGTATTCAACGGTCGGTGATTTACACCATTTTGCTCAGGCTTTATTGAATAATCAATTACTCAATTCAACACTGACTGCAGAGACGACCTCGGCAAAGCCTGAGTTACATTCACCCAGATATGGTTATGGCTTTTCTGTGCGAGGTTCTGCGGGTAATCAAGTAATAGGGCACAACGGTAGTCACTTAGGTATGAGTGCACAGTTAAATATTTATCGTGATAAGGGTTATATACTTGCAGTGCTTGGCAATAGTGATGCAGCCGGGGAACCCATCGTGTTTGCGATGAACGATCTTATCGAGAAGCTATAAGAGAAATTGAACGTAAAGCTTATACCCAGCTATTTTGGGTATAAGCTTTAAATGTGCGCGTTTATTAACACTCGATGATATTTACCGCTAAGCCACCGCGAGCGGTTTCTTTGTATTTGGTTTTCATATCATTACCAGTGTCGAGCATGGTTTTTATCACTTTATCAAGCGATACTTTTTGCTCACCGGTACCACGCATGGCCAAACGAGACGCGTTAATCGCTTTTACGGCACCCATTGCATTACGTTCAATACATGGCACCTGCACTAAGCCGCCAACAGGGTCACAGGTAAGGCCTAAGTTGTGCTCCATACCGATTTCTGCCGCGTTTTCAACGTTGACCACATTGCCGCCCATAATTTCAGTCAGTGCGCCCGCAGCCATCGAACAGGCAACGCCGACCTCACCTTGGCAACCTACTTCGGCACCAGAAATAGACGCATTCTTTTTGTATAAAATACCGATTGCGGCAGCCGTTAACAAATAACGTGTGGCGATTTCTTCGTCAACTTCTCGAATGAAGGTGTTGTAGTACATGAGTACTGCTGGAAGAATACCGGCTGCGCCGTTTGTTGGTGCAGTCACCACGCGACCACCCGCTGCGTTTTCTTCATTAACCGCCAATGCGTACAGGTCAACCCAATCCATAGCGCGAAGCGGGTCGTTGTTATTCTCTACATTTAACTTCAGATACAGGCTTGGCGCACGACGTTTTACCTTCAAGCCACCGGGTAAAATACCTTCGGTACGCATACCGCGCTCAATGCAGGCTTTCATCACTTGCCAAATATTAAATAGCTCGGATTTGATCTCTGCACCTGTACGGAGTGTTTTTTCATTGGCCATCATTAATGACGATACGCTTAAGCCGGACTCTTTACACAGATTCAGTAATTGCTCTGCGTTATCGAACGGATAAGGGGCAGGATTCTGTTCACGAATATCTAATGCCGCTTGTTTTTCTTGCTCAAATTGCTCATCAGTGACAATAAAACCACCACCAATCGAGTAGTAAACTTGGCTGTGTATTTTGTCTTTGCCATTTAGCGCAATGATCTCCATTGCGTTGGAGTGCTTAGGTAGTGTTTTACGGCGATGGAAAACAATGGCGCCTTGCTTTGGAAATTTAACTTTATAGTTTTGGTCCAAATAGATAACTTGTTCTTGTTCGATTTTTTCCAAGATATCTGGTACTGCATCTGCGTCAATGCTCTCTGGATCATAGCCAGCTAGGCCAAGTATGACGGCTTTACCTGAGCCGTGGCCTATACCTGTTTGTCCTAGTGAGCCAAACAGCTCAACTTTTACTTCAGTTGTTTGTGATAGCAAACCTTTGTCTTGCAAATCTTTTACAAACAGCCTAGAAGCGCGCATTGGACCGACGGTATGCGACGACGAAGGGCCAATACCGATACTAAACATATCAAATGCACTAATCATATACTTTACTCAACATTGCCTTTGAACGGGCGCACATCATAACGCTAAAACAGTGCCTTGTAACCCGTTGTGCTATGAATTAACTATGTCGATTTGATTAATTGTATAAAGTTTTTGACTAAGCTTGCGGTTGCGCCCCACAAAAGGCCATGCGGGGTCATTAATCCGGGGAGAGTACGTACTTGTCCCGCTAATTGCAGCTGATAGTTTTGCCAGTTGATTTGGTCCGCCAGTGTTTCCAAGGGCAGAGTAAAGGCTTGCTCTACTTCCGCACTTTGTGTGTGCCACTGCACATTGTTTGGTAACACCGCTACAACAGGGCAGATAGAAAAGCCTGTTAAGGTTGCATGCTGATTTAATACGCCAATCGGCTTGATCTTGCTCCGGGTAATGCCAAGTTCTTCGTGCGTTTCGCGAATGGCTGTCGCAACTAAGCTCACATCTTCTGGCTCAGCTTTACCACCAGGAAAGCAAACTTGTGCTGGGTGATGTTTTAAATAGGCGGAGCGTTTACAAAATAGTAGGGCAGCCTGCCCGTTAGTTTCAATCAATGGCATGAGTACCGCGCTTTCCTTAAACGCGCGTTTAATTGGCACTTGTGCCGTTTGCACTTGCATCGCGCTGGTATGAAAGCGGGTGATCACGTCATCTAGTTTCAAAGCTTGGCTCTTACTTAGTCAATATAGGGAGTATTTTATTTACTTTGTGGTAAGTCTCTTGATATTCAAGCTCTGGTTTAGAATCCGCGACAATTCCTCCACCTGCCCAACAATGTATCTTGTTATTGTTACATACTAGAGTTCGAATGGTGATTGAGGTATCCATTCTGCCACAGGCACTCACATATCCAATTGAACCACAGTATACGCTGCGTCGATGCGGTTCAAGTTCTTCGATTATTTCCATAGCACGGATCTTTGGGGCACCCGTGATGGAACCACCAGGAAAAGCGGCTTCCAACTGATCAACGGCACATTTTCCGTCTGCCAGCTCGCTCGTCACCGTACTCACAAGATGATGGACCGCAGGAAAGCTTTCAATAGCGAACAAGCTCGGCACTTCAACACTTCCGGGTTTGGCTACTTTACCTAGGTCATTGCGTAGCAAGTCTACAATCATAACATTTTCGGCGCAGTCTTTACTGCTGTTTGCTAAGCATTCGGCTTGCTGTTTATCGGCTTCTGGGGTGCTTAATCTTGGCAAAGTGCCTTTGATTGGTTTTGTTTCTACATGACCGTCATTGACCAATAAAAAGCGCTCAGGAGAGACTGATAAAATGGCACTATCTTGCAAATTCATAAATGCCGAAAATGGGGCTTTGTTTTGTGCTCGTAGCTTTTTATAAGCCAGCCACGGAGTTCCCTCGTAGTTTGCACTGAAGCGTTGAGCCAGATTGATTTGGTAACAATCGCCACTTTTTAAATACTGCTGAATTTGGTCAAATTGCGCATTATATTGTGATTGGCTCATATTCGATTGCCAATCACTTGTTAGCTTAAAATTGCTGTAGTCAGTCACATTGGCATTTAAAAAGCGCTCATACAATTCAAATCGCTGTGCATTAGGTTGGCTGATGTAATACCACTGCCGAAGTTGATTGTCGTAAATCAACGCGTCTAAATAAAAGCCGATGTGTAAATCTGGTAAATCAATATCTTGCTCTGAATGTTCAGGCAATAACTCGATATAACGACCTAGATCGTAGCCAAAATAGCCAAGCCAACCACCATTAAAAGGCAAGTCATTTGGGGCCTTTTGGGTTGATAGCTCAGAGAGATGCGTTTTCATGATCTCAAAGCAGGTTTTGTTTTGCACTGAGCCATTTAAAAAAACGTGTCCATGTTGTGCTGTTAAAAGGTGTTCTGGCTCAATACTGATAATATCAAAATGACTATTAACATGGGCTGCATTACACGAATCTAATAAAATTGCGTTAGGTAGGTGCGCAAAGTGCTCAAATACCACTTCTGTCGGTAAAGTAATATTCAATTTTTTGACGTAAATTTGTTCATTTCCCATTTACTTGAACCTGAAAACTAGCCCGAAACGGGCGGGGAGGTTATCATACTTATCTATTTTTCTATAGCGGCTTAGCCTATAGCTTAAAATGGTCACTATTTTTAGATGTATTCAGTTATTTACCTCGGGTTAAATAACCAAACTAAGGAACCGTCATGAGTATGATCCGTCAGCAAGACTTCATTGATAGCATTGAAGACGCTTTGCAATATATCTCTTTTTATCATCCATTGGATTTTGTTCAGGCTTTAGAAAAAGCGTATCACAAAGAGCAAAGCAAGGCGGCAAAAGACGCTATTGCACAAATTTTGATTAACTCGCGTATGTCTGCAGAAGGCAAACGCCCGCTTTGCCAAGATACCGGTATTGTTACTTGTTTTGTAAAAGTGGGTATGGATGTTAAATGGGATAAAACGGATCTAACGGTTCAACAAATGGTTGATGAAGGGACACGTCGTGCGTACTTGAACCCAGACAACCCTCTACGAGCGTCTATTGTGGCAGACCCGGCTGGCAGCCGTAAAAACACCAAAGACAACACGCCTTCAGTTGTTCACATCGATTTGGTACCGGGTGCCGAAGTGGAAGTGATGATTGCCGCTAAGGGTGGCGGTTCTGAAAACAAAACTAAAATGGTGATGCTGAATCCGTCAGATGACGTAGCAGCATGGGTTGAAAAAACACTACCAACCATGGGGGCTGGTTGGTGTCCACCGGGCATGTTAGGCATAGGTATTGGTGGTACTGCGGAAAAGGCAGCGGTACTGGCAAAAGAGTCTTTGATGGACCCAGTTGATATTCACGAATTGATTGAGCGCGGCGCAGAGACTGCTGAAGAAAAGCTACGTTTAGAGATCTTTGAGCGCGCAAACAAGCTAGGTATCGGTGCACAAGGCCTAGGTGGTTTAACGACCGTTGTTGATGTAAAAATCAAAACAGCGCCAACGCACGCAGCATCAAAGCCAGTAGTGATGATCCCTAACTGTGCAGCGACTCGCCATGTACATTTCACTTTGGATGGTACAGGCCCTGCTGATCTAAAAGCACCTAAGTTAGAAGACTGGCCAGAAGTAACATGGGAAGTGGGTGAAGATACTCGTCGTGTTAACTTAGATACGCTGACAAAAGAAGATACTCAAGATTGGAAGATGGGTGAAACAGTACTTTTATCAGGTAAGATCTTAACGGGTCGTGATGCGGCGCATAAGCGTTTACAAGACATGATCAACTCAGGTGAAGGTTTACCTGAAGGCGTAGATTTTGAAAATAAATTTATCTACTACGTTGGCCCAGTTGATGCGGTAGGCGACGAAGCGGTAGGCCCAGCTGGCCCGACGACTGCAACACGTATGGATAAGTTTACTGATATGATGCTAGAAAATACAGGTATCGTTGGCATGATTGGTAAAGCAGAGCGTGGTCCTGCAACGGTTGAGTCAATCAAAAACAATAAGTCAATTTACTTAATGGCTGTAGGCGGCGCGGCATATCTTGTGGCTAAAGCCATCAAGAAAGCCCGTGTTGTTGCTTTTGAAGACTTAGGTATGGAAGCTATTTATGAGTTTGAAGTAGAAGACATGCCTGTGACGGTTGCAGTTGATAGCACGGGTGCTAACGCGCACGATCAAGGCCCTGCTATTTGGAAAGCAAAGATTGAAGAACTAGACGCTAAACTGAAGTAAGTTGGTTTATACGCTAGAAATAAAAGCCGCATGTAATATGCGGCTTTTTTGTAATCATACATGTACACCCACCTCAGGCTTTACGTTTACGTAAACATACCTTGCCCATAATTAAAATATCTTAACTAGATTAGCTTTAATTTTAGCTATAAATGGGTGTTATATTTTGCATATTAAAGTTTTAAGTCTAAATTATTTAAATTAATTGTATTTAGTAGGATGATCATCTCATTTTGTGGCGTGCATGCTAAGTTAGTGATAGAGTTTGGCGAACTTCAGCGCTATCAACACCATCATAGGTGAGACATTTCGGAGAACTATAAAGTGGCTGTATTTAACCAAGTTGAATTTGATAATCATGAACAAGTGGTATTTTGTGCAGATGAAGCATCTGGCTTAAAAGCAATTATCGCTATCCACAGCACTAAGCTGGGACCAGCTGTAGGTGGCTGTAGACTTTGGAACTATGCCAAAGATGAAGATGCCGTTTATGACGTATTGCGTCTGTCTAAAGGTATGACCTATAAAAATGCGGTTGCACGTTTACCATTTGGTGGTGGTAAATCGGTTATTATCGGTGATGCAAAAGAAATTAAGTCAGAAGCTTTGTTCAGAGCATTTGGTAAGCACCTAGAGCGTTTAGGTGGTAGTTACTACTCAGCAGAGGATGTAAACATCACCACAGGTGATGTGATGATGATGCACAAAGAGACTAACTACGTACTTGGTCTTGAAGGTAAGAGTGGTAACCCTTCGCCATTTACAGCACTAGGTACGTTTTTAGGTATTAAGGCCGCTTACCAACATAAGCATGGCCATCAAGAACTATCAGGTGTGAAGGTCGCTGTGCAGGGTTTAGGTGCGGTTGCATATGGCCTTTGTAAATATCTCCACGAAGCGGGTGCTGAATTATTTGTAACTGATATTAATCAAGCATCAGTAGATAGAGTTGTTACCGATTTTGGCGCTACAGCGGTGGGTATTGACGAGATCTATGATTTAGACGTTGACGTATACGCGCCTTGTGCTTTAGGGGCAACAATCAATGACAATACAATCCCACGTATAAAAGCAACTATCATTGCTGGATGTGCTAACAACCAGTTAGCTGAATCTCGTCACGGTGAGATTTTACGTGAAAAAGGCGTACTTTATGCACCAGATTACGTTATTAACGCAGGTGGTATCATCAATGTGTATTATGAGACTAAGCCTGAAGGTTATAAAGAAGCGGACGCAACAAAACACGTTGAAGGTATTTATGATACGTTAACTGAAATTTTCGCTCGTTCTGAATCAGAGCAAAAATCGACGCATATTATCGCCGATGAGTTAGCGCAAGAAATCATTGAACGCGGCTTGTAATCGCAAAAAGTTCGCGAAAAAACATTGAGAGGGTATGCTTTGCATACCCTTTTTTGTTTTTGTTCGTAGTATGAAGAAAATCGACCTCAAAACTTGGCCTCGAGCTGATCACTTCCGTTTTTTTAATTCATTTGACAAGCCCCAATTCAACATTACAACATCGTTAGACTTTTCTAGTTTATATCGCTTCTCAAAATTGAAAGGTTACTCTTTTACAGACTGCTACCTTTATTGCTTATTGACCGCCGTCAATGCATATAAGCCGATGAAGTTAAGGATTGTTGATGATGCGCCAGTAGAAGTAAACGATGTAATGGCAAGCTGTGTTTTTTTACGCAATGATGAGACATTTCGTTTTGTGCCTTTAAAGCCCCAACAGAGCATCGCCGAATTTTGTCTCCACAGTGCAAAGCAAAAAGCGCATTACTTAGAACAAACGTTGATGGATGAAAACTTTTTACTTCGCGAAACGCACGTAGCTCAGATACATGTTTCGATACTGCCTTGGTTTAATTTCAGTAGCTTTACTCATGCGTCTAACAATAGTGCCCAATGTGCGGGGATCCCGAAATTCGTTTTTGGCAAATATGATAAAGGTACGGGGATGATGCCTATAAACATAGAAGTGCATCATGCTTTGTTTGATGGTGTTCATGTTGCTCAATTTTTGACTACACTTAGGGATGTTATTTCGTCAACCACAAAATTAAGAGGTTGAAATATAGGCAATTAGATGTAAATTGCTTAAGTGATGCAAAATTAACAATTATTTTGTGCGTAAAATTTTTATTCTCTTTTAAATTCATTGTCTTGCGTAAATTGTTGGCAGTTTTAAAGAGACTATTACAAAGATCTCTTGCGTTGTAATTAATTGTAAACATATTGCATTAAGTTCTTTATTATCAAAGGCTATAGAGAGGGAGGTTAAAAAATCATGTTAATTTTTTGTTTTGTATCGAGTTTATTTTTTTTAGCTTCATAAATTTGTTTTGATAGTGAAGTTGACACATCGACTTGCATTTAGCATTATTGGACAGTTGGTATCTGCTAAAAGATATCAGGGTTGCCCCTTAAAGGGGTGATAAAATTATAAAAGTAACATTACTTAATTGGTTGGGAACTATGTCTGTTAAAATCAGAAAGAGTCTTGTAGCTACTGCGCTTCTTGGCGCAACAGCATTTGCAAGCAGCAATGTGATTGCAGATCCTTTGAACGACGTACAAAAAGTAGGTCAACAAACTCAAAAGGCTGCTAAAAAGTCTCAAGAAAAAATCGACAACATCTTCGGTCAAACGCAAGAGATGATCGGCGAATACCGCAGCGTTGTTGACGAAACTGAACTGCTAAAAGTTTATAACGACCACGTTGCTCGTTTGGTCGCTGACCAAAGAGCTGGTATCGAGTCATTCGATCGCCAAATCGGAACAATCGAAAAGACAAAACAGGACGTTGTGCCTTTGATGTATCGCATGATCGATACGCTTGAGCAATTCATCAAAGCGGACGTTCCGTTTGAGACCGAAACACGTATGGGCCGCGTAGAGAAACTACGTGACTTACTTTCAAATTCTAAAGTAACTACTTCAGAAAAATTCCGCCAAGTGCTTGAAGCATACACTATTGAGACTGATTACAGCTCAGTAATGGCTGCGTCACAAGGCTCTCTAGAAATCAATGGCAAAAACATCAACGTTGATTTTGCACGTCTTGGTCGTGTTGCTTACGTTGCTCAGTCTTTTGACCTGAAGCATGCTTGGGTTTGGAACAATACTGCTAAACAGTGGGATGAATTAGGTGAAGAATACCTTAAGCCTGTTAAAGATATGATCCGTATTGCACGTGGTCAGGCTGCCCCAGATCTAGTTGCATTACCAATCTTTGGCGCGGAGTAAGTGAAAATGAAGAAACTATTTAAAGGCTTTGCAGTAGCCGCTGCACTATCTGTTTCTGCAGGTGCCGCGCTAAATGCACACGCAAATACAGCAGCTCTTGATAAAATCCTACAAGAAGTAAAACAAAACCGTATTTCTGAAGGTAAAATCAACAAGCAACGTGAGCAAGAGTTCCTTTCTTCTCGCGCAAATCAACAATCGCTTCTTAACAAAGCAAAAAGTGACCTAGCGGCAGAAAAAGCACGTGGCGAGCGTTTGAATAAAGAGTTCAAGCAAAACGAAATCACACTTGCTGAGAAAGAAGTTGAGCTTGCAAACGCAACAGGTACTTTAGGTGAGATGTTCGGTGTTGTACGTCGTTCAGCATCTGAAGCTATCGGTTCTATCGAAGCATCACTTGTTTCTGCTGAAAAACCAGGACGCGCTGAAGTACTTCGTTCTCTTGCTGCTGCAAAAGAGCTACCGACTACTCGTGAGCTAGAAGAACTTTGGATTGCATTCCAAACTGAAATGACAGAGTCTGCAAAAGTATCTACTTTTGAAGCTCAAGTTGCTGAACTTAGCGGTGAAATCAACGTTAAGCAGGTTACTCGTGTTGGTAACTTCAACCTTGTAACTAAAGATGGCTATGTTCTTTACGATGCAGCTAACAAAGCAATCACACCGCTTGGTAAGCAACCAGACGGTTACGTGTTAGACACAGTTGATTCACTAATCGGTACTTCAGCAGGGTCTTTCACTAAGTTTTATGTTGACCCAACTCGTGGTTCAATCTTGCGTCTAAACACGCAGCGTGCAACTGTTGAAGAACGTTGGCACCAAGGTGACACGGTTGGTTACATCATCACTGCACTATTAGCAGTGGGTGCATTGCTTGCACTTGTTCGTTTCCTTGACCTAATGTTGGTTGGTGCGAAAATCAAGGCGCAAATCAAAAACATCAACACGCCTAACACAAACAACCCGCTTGGTCGTATCTTGAAAGTTTACCATGACAACAAGAACCAAGACGTTGAAAACCTAGAATTGAAACTTGATGAAGCTATCCTTCGCGAGACTCCACGTATCGAAGCAGGTATCAACATCATCAAGATCTTGGCTGCTATTGCACCACTACTAGGTCTACTAGGTACGGTTGTTGGTATGATCTTAACCTTCGAATCAATCACACTATTTGGTACTGGTGATCCGAAGATCATGGCTGGTAACATCTCTCTAGCGCTTGTAACAACAGCTCTAGGTCTGATTGCAGCTCTACCTCTAATCCTATTACACGCTATCGTTTCAGGTCGTAGTAAATCAGTACTACACATCCTTGACGAGCAAAGTGCAGGTATCGTTGCTGCACATGCGGAGAAGGAGAAAGCCTAATGCTAGTCCTGATGGAGACCTGGGAATCTATCAGGGATTTTGTTGGCACAGGCGGCCAGGTTTTATACGTGGTCGCGATAGCACTCTTTATTATGTGGGTTTTAATGATTGAGCGCTATTGGTTCCTACTAGCCGAATATCCAAAAATGAAAAAGGATATCGTCGCTAAGTGGGACGCCCGCCAAGACACCACGTCTTGGTACGCACACAGAATCCGCGATGCATGGATTTCTGAAGCGTCTGAGAAATTAGATGAGCGTATGTTGATTATCAAAACATTGGTAGCAATGTGTCCATTAATCGGCTTACTAGGTACAGTAACAGGTATGATTTCAGTATTTGAAACCATGGCTACTCAAGGTACTGGTAATGCACGTTTGATGGCATCAGGCATCTCAATGGCGACGATACCAACAATGGCAGGAATGGTTGCGGCACTGTCAGGTGTATTCTTTAGCACTCGCCTTGAAGCAAGAGCGAAAATGGCTAAAGAGCAGTTGATTGACAGCTTGCCACATCACTAGAGAGAGATATAAATATGGCACGTAAACAACGTTTTCGTGAAGAGGAAGAAGCAGCAGTAGATATGACGCCGATGCTAGACATCGTATTCATCATGTTGATCTTCTTCATCGTTACCACTTCTTTCGTAAAAGAAGCTGGTATTGAAGTTAAGAAGCCTAAGGCTGCTCAAGCTCAACAAACGAAGAATGCTAACGTCTTTATCGCAATTCGTGAGAATGGCGAAATTTGGATGGATAAGCGTCAAGTTGATGTTGAGCGTGTAAGTGCGAACCTTGAGAGTATTCTTGCTGAACAACCAACTGAGACTGTTATTATCCAAGCGGATAAAGGCGCTAAGCACGGTGTGGTTGTAAAAGTAATGGACCAAATCAAGGCGACTGACGATGGCCTGAAGATTTCAATCGCTGGAGCTAAGTAATGATTCGTTTTCTGTTTTCACTGATTGCAGGTGGGGCAGTTACTTTCGGCTTGTTCTTTTTCATGTCCTATCTAATCTCCGGAGGAGCTGATAGGGCTAACGAAGAAAAAGAACAGATTGTGGTCGAAATTTTGACGAATCCACCTGAATCTGAGGTGCAGGAGCGGAAGCGTGTTCCGCCTCCGCCGCCACCTCCACCGAAGCAGCCGCCTAAGCCGCAGCCGCCTCAGCCTGAAACTGCTAACCCTGCAGCTGGTGCAATTGGCTTTAATATGCCTAGCATCGACTTAGGTGGTACAGCAGGTGGTTTGAGCGGTCCTGGTGAGTTTGGCCGCGATGGTGATGCGACACCTATTGTACGTATTGAACCTAAATATCCAGTTCAAGCAGCACGTGACGGTAAAGAAGGTTGGGTACAGCTTTCATTTACTATCAATGAGCTGGGTGGTGTTGATGACGTAGAAGTTATTGATGCTGAACCAAAGCGTATTTTCAACCGTGAAGCCATTCGAGCATTACGTAAGTGGAAATATCGCCCTAAGATTGTTGATGGGAAACCTCAGAAACAAGAGGGTATTACAGTTCAGTTAGACTTTAAACTCAATCAAGGTTAAGGAGGCTAAATATGACGCAGTTTAAAAAAGCAACAGCTCTTGCGCTACTTATGTCTCTATCTGGCACTATCTACAGCAGTGCAGCTATGGCAGCGCCGGATTACGCTAAGATTGAAGAACGTAAGAACGCCAAAACCAAAATCATGGGTGAGCGTACAGGTAAGAAAGTGGTTAAAGCTTTCGACTTGTACAATGAGGATAAAATAGACGAAGCAATCGCATTGCTTAAAGAATTAGATCCTTCTGATGATTTTGATAAAGCAACAGTTAACCGTTACTTAGGTAACATGTACGCACAAAAAGAGCAGTATGCCGAAGCGATTAAATATATTCGCCTAGCTGTTGCTCCTGATGCACTTAACTTCAAAGATCAAGCTGACTTATATAAGCTTCTTGGTGACCTTTATGCGGGTACCAGTAAGTTTAATGAAGCGATTAAAGTGTATAGCGATTGGATGGACTTCACTGGTGAAGAAGATGCAAAAGTATACGCTCGTATCGCTCAGGGTTATTATGAGCTGAAGCAATACAACAAAGTTGAAGAGCCAGCGGATAAAGCCATCAAGCTTGATAAAGAGCCAAATAAGCAATACCACATGCTTAAAATTGGTGCGTTCTTTGAACTTAAGAAGTACAGAGAAGCAGTAAAAGTTGCAGAGACACTTGTAAAACTATTCCCAGAAGATCCAAAAATGTGGACTCAACTGGGTTCTTTCTACATGCAAGTTGAAGATTATTCTAAAGGCTTGTCTATCATGGAAGTAGCTTATAACAAAGGCTATTTTGAGAAAGAAAACCATTACAAGATTTTGAGCAGCTATTACTCACTTAACGAGATCCCTTATAAAGCAGCCGTTGTTTTCGAAAAGGCGCTAAAAGCGGGTCAAGTTGAGCGTACTAAGCAAAATGTGACTGCTACAGCAAGTTATTATCACCAAGCTAAACACTTGGTAACTGCTGCAAAATACTATGAAGAAGCTGCAAAGTTCGATAACGATGCAGAGCTTTATAGAAAAGCAGGTAGCTTACTATTAACAGAGCAAAAGTTCGGTGCTGCGGTAGAACGTTTAAACAAAGCACTTGAACTTGGTACAGATAAGGAAGGTACAACGTACTCTGACTTAGCTGAAGCTTACCTATACCAAGAAAAGTATAAGCAAGCGTACCAAGCGATTGTTAAAGCTCAAGAGGATCCTAGAACACGCAAATTTGCACGTGGTTGGGCAACGTTCATTAAGGACAAAGCACAACGCAAAGGCGTTAAGATCTAACAAAAAAAGCCCCAATCGGGGCTTTTTTATTACCTACAGTATTTTCATAATATGCAAATATACCGTTCAAATTTCCTGAAACTTGCGCTGTGTTTCGCGAGTACCTTATATCTAGCAGGCTGTGAAAAAGCAAATACGCCAGCAGCCGTTAGCTATCAATCAGCTGAAACAGCGATAAAAGAAGTAAATCAGTTACTTGCACCGCAAGAAATAACTAACAAGCATGTCATCATGCCATTCTCTGAAGCGTATCTAGAGAAAAGACACGTAACCTATGAGCTTATCGACACCGCATCACTCAATGCTGCTCAGTTGGACGAACTCAACTATTTAAAAATTCAGGAGCGATACCCTGAGCGATACATAATGTGGCCTGCACACGTAGATGTGCTCAAAAATGCTGCGCTACTGAACTTGGATAATCAAACGATTGAAGCTTGGCTTGCTGATGTGGTTGCTAAATTAAAAGAAGCAAAAGAGAGTAAAATAGCGCTGTCTCGCATTGAGCTATCCAGGCTGACAAGTTATCTTGATGGAAAGCCAAAAAGCACCTCGCTATTAACGTATCTCCAAAACTATAAACCACGAAATGGTATTGGCCTTTATCAGTTACCAAACGGAAAAGAGTGGTACCAAAGTAAGCTTAATTTTTATTATACCAAAGCCACTTCGCCTAGCGAGTTACTTAACACCGTCCAGCAGTCTTTAACTGATAAGTTTGTTGATGCGAGTGAAGAAGCTGCTCGCATCATAGAGCAGGGAGACAACCTGACTCTAACGTTGACGCAAATGCGCTGCAAAGCGCGTGAAAAAGGTCTTAATTGGTTGGATGGCTATACTAACGTCCCCGCGACACTGGCAAACTGTGAGCTGCGCTTAAGCAAGAAAGAGCAAGCTTTAGTATTAGCTTTGATGGAGGTGGACTTAGGTGTGCATTATCAGGGGTGGTCTCTTAAGCAGTCACAAGTGACGCTACAATCTAGATTAAAGCTGACAGACAAACAAGCATATGAGCTGATTGAAGGGATTGCTTTACATCCTGCCAGCATTTTAGCGTTATTGCCAAAAATCTAAACGTGGTGGTTTTTGTCGTAACAATGATGACACCGCTGGATCGTGGGATCTGATTTTAGCGCTTCAAGATCTAGCTGTGTCTCGCAGTCACAACAATAGCCAAATTGCCCAATATCAATTTGGCACAATGCAGCCTCTAGCTTTAATAAGCGCTTAAAATTTGGGAATTGCTGTGGATTAAGTTGGTTTGCAGCGATATCCAACCAATCAGTTGGAGAACTTTGCTCTAACTGCTGTGCAAGTTCATCTGCAAATTGATGACCAGAATGCTTTAACTCAGTCAAAAATGAGTTACGAGCTTGTAAAAGCTCATTTTCCAATCGGTCTTGAAAGTTTCTTGTTTGTTCTGAATTCATAATAGCCCCTCCTGTGAGTGTCTATTATCATCAGCTTTAACGAGCGCTATTATGATTTGAATCAAGTGTCGGACATTTTGCATATTTCTCGAGCACACTAACAACATCTTCTTTGCGCTTTAGAGTTTTTATCTCATCAAAGAGGGTGTGCGCTTGTGCGTATTCACGTTTTAAATAGCCTAACCATTGCTTAGTACGTGCGGAAAAGTACTTTTCACTTACATTCGGGTCCTGATGCATCGATGAATGAAGTATGTGATAAATCACATTTTCCCAACTCAGAGTTTGATGGTGCGTGTTATGAACCTTAGCTTTTATTTTGGCTGCCAGATCTGGCATCGCCAGCGCACCTCGGCCTAACATCAAATCATCACATCCGCTTCGTTTTTGACACAATAGCGCATCTTCAACTTGCCAAATTTCGCCATTGGCAACAACCGGTATTGTCAAACGCGCTAATAAAGGTGGGATTTTTTCCCAGTACGCAGGTGGCTTATAACCATCGCGTTTAGTGCGAGCATGAATGGCTAAGCTTGATGCGCCAGCACTTTGTACGGCATCAACAATTTCACTACTGTTGCTATCATCGTCAAAGCCTAGGCGTATTTTGGCACTGACAATGTGTTCTTCAGGCACAGCCTCTCGAACGGCCTTGATAATTTGGTAGATTTGTTCTGGCTCTTTTAGTAAAACTGCACCGCCTTTGCTTTTATTGACCGTTTTTGCTGGGCAGCCAAAATTGAGGTCTACACCGTGGGAGCCAAGCATAACGGCTTTTCTTGCGTTAGCTGCAAGTACATGCGGAACTTGGCCCAGCAGTTGTATTCTTACGGGCGTGCCTGCACGTGTGTAGCCCTTGTTGAATAGCTCTGGGCAATAGCGCATAAAAACTCTGCGCGGCAAGGTTAAATCAACGACGCGAATAAATTCAGTTACGCATAAGTCGAAGCCACCAATATCGGTTAATAACTGGCGCATTTTAAAATCAACGACGCCTTCCATTGGGGCTAATACTAGTTTCATACTGCTCGACTCATGTGCAAAAGGGCCGCCATTTTAAACGAGCAGCTAGACGATGCTAAGTAGAAATTTGCTTTTTTTTATTTTTTGTTGAAATACTTTTAAGCTAAGTTTGGTCTTGTACACAGAATCGTTTATTTCAACAGAGAGAACCATCATGAATACAATTAAGAAAAACTCTATCGCTTTAACTTTAGGCGCTGTCGTAGTTGGTACCGCTGGTTTAACAGCAACTGATGCGCAAGCTAACCCATTTGCGTTTGAAGCTATGACTGCTGGTTACCAACTAGATGGTGGTGAAGGTAAGTGCGGTGAAGGCAAATGCGGCGGTGAAAAAAAGGCTGAGAAAGAAGGCAAGTGTGGCGAAGGTAAATGCGGCGCAGAGAAAAAAGCTGAAAAAGAAGGTAAGTGCGGCGAAGGTAAATGCGGTGGCGAGCACAAAGGCAAAAAAGAAGGTAAGTGCGGCGAAGGTAAATGTGGCGGCGAGCACAAAGGCAAAAAAGAAGGCAAGTGCGGCGAAGGTAAATGTGGCGGCGACAAAAAAGCTAAAAAAGAAGGCAAGTGCGGTGAAGGCAAATGTGGCGGCGACAAAAAAGCTAAAAAAGAAGGTAAGTGTGGCGAAGGTAAATGTGGTTCACACTAATTTTTAGTTTTTGATTAAGGAGTAGCCTGTGGCTACTCCATTGCTTTAGAGGTAAACAATGCAAGTAAATGAGTTGGGTAATGTTGGTTTAGGGTTGAGAAGGGAAATGCTAGACGAGTTTTTAGTCTCGCCACCATCACAAGCCAAGTTTTTTGAGGTAGCACCCGAGAACTGGATGAGAATGGGGGGCAAGTTTGGCAAGCAATTTGAGCAACTCACCCAGCAACACACGTTTATTTGTCATGGTTTATCTTTGTCTTTAGGCTCACCCGAGCCCTTAGACGTCGCTTTTGTAAAAGAACTCAAATCGTTTTTTAAAACACATAACATCAAGTTATATAGTGAGCACTTGAGCTACTGCTCAGGTACGGGTCACATGTATGACTTAATGCCAATCCCTTTTACTGAAGAGGCTGTGACGCATGTTGCACAGAGAATACGTCAAGTTCAGGATATATTAGAACAGCGCATAGCGGTTGAAAATGTGTCGTACTACGCAGCTCCTGGTCAAGAGATGACGGAGCAAGCATTTACTTTAGCGGTTTTAGAAGAAGCAGACTGCGATTTACTGCTTGATGTGAACAACATATACGTTAATAGCGTTAATCATGGCTACGATGCGCAAGGCTTTTTACAAGCCATGCCAACCCAACGTATTGCCTACGGACATGTTGCTGGCCACTATCAAGAAGCAGAAGATTTATTAGTTGATACGCATGGCGCGCCGGTGTGCGATCCGGTTTGGCAGCTACTCGGTAACGCCTATCAACATCACGGCGTATTTCCGACCTTGTTAGAAAGAGATTTTAATATTCCCACAACGGATGAACTTGAAAGCGAAATGGCCCATATAGCGGCATTGCAAAAACCATTTATGACATCAATAAAAGGGGTAGCATAATGTCATTTATTGAAGTGCAAAATGCATTTATGGCACATATTCGCGACCCAGAAAATGCACCTCAGCCTCTAGGAATTGAAGATCGTCGACTCAATGTGTACAGAGAACTTTTTTTCAACAACATTGAAGGATTTGTCTCATCGGCCTTTCCGGTTCTAAAAAGCTTGTACAAAGAGGAGAATTGGTACGCGTTAGTACGACAGTTTTTTATTCAACACGACTGTACTTCACCTTACTTTTTAGAGATAAGCCAAGAGTTTCTGAGTTATTTGCAGACGCAATATCAACCAACCGAAATTGATCCGCCTTTTATGCTCGAGCTTGCGCACTATGAGTGGGTAGAGTTAGATGTTGCCGTGTGTAAAAGCACCGACGACTACGATACGTTAATGGACATAGAGCAAGATGGTCTTTACTTGCGAGATACCGCGCGTAACTTAAGCTACCAGTTTCCTGTACACCAAATATCCGTAGATTTTCAACCTACCCAGATGAGTGAGCAGCCACACTATTTTTTAGTATATCGTGATGATGAAGACGAAGTGGCCTTTATTTCATCCAATGCAATGACCGCTTTGCTGTTGCAAACCATAGAACAACAACCGAATATTCAATTACGCGTACTCGTATCACACATTCACCAACAGTTGCCGCAGTTTAGCCAAGAACAGTTATTTGCTGGTGCCAAACAAACGTTGGCTGCATTTGTTGAACTGGGTATTATCGCAACCAAAAAAGCGCAATAGGGCTTTAACCGTTCGGGCATTTCGATTATTATGTGCGCCGTTTTGTCGTGCTAATAATGAAGGTAGTAATTATGTCTAAAGGTGAATTTAAAGACCCGTTCAACGCAACTTACTTTATCGCGTTTCTAGCTGTTTTTGCTGGTATTGGGTGCCTAAATGCAATTTTAGGTTGGGCAACTGCACTTGCATAAGCTTAATCTTGATTGTAATGGGCTGCATATGCAGCCTTTTTTGTACATTTTAGCAACGCTCTGAGCACTTTCGTGCATAATCCCACTCCCTACCGTTCCATGTTTGGTCATTCTTGTTATAATCAGCTTCTTTGAAAGTTTATTTAACAAAGCGTGCCAAAATGACACAAGTTAATTCGTTAAAGATAAAAGAAAGTATTGTTACTATTGAGAACTACCCAAAACCGGGCATCATGTTCCGCGACGTAACAACCCTAATGGCTAATCCAGAAGCGTTTAAGGCCACCATCGACAGCTTTGTAGCTGCATATAAAGACAAAGGTTTTACCAAAATCATTGGTACTGAATCTCGCGGCTTTATTTTTGGTGCGCCACTGTCTTACGCATTAGGCATTCCTTTTATTCCTGTACGAAAGCCAGGCAAACTGCCTAGAGAAGTAATTTCACAGTCTTATCAATTAGAGTACGGTGAAGACACACTTGAGCTTCACTCAGATGCAATTGTAGAAGGCGATAAAGTACTATTGGTTGATGATCTACTCGCAACAGGCGGTACCATCGAAGCTACAGCAAACCTAGTTAAACGCCTTGGCGGTAATGCAACTGACGCTGCATTCGTAGTTTCTCTGCCTGAATTAGGTGGCGAAAAGCGTATCGTTGATATGGGTATTAACGTACTGAAACTCGTAGAGTTCGAAGGCGAATAATATGAGTTATCAAGTTCTAGCGAGAAAGTGGCGTCCGCAAACTTTTCATCAATTAGTTGGCCAGCAGCATGTAAAGCAAGCGTTAGTCAACGCATTGAATGAACAGAGATTGCATCACGCATACTTGTTCACTGGAACTCGGGGCGTTGGTAAAACCACCATCGCCCGTATTTTTGCCAAAAGTTTAAATTGCGATCAAGGCATTACCTCAACGCCCTGTGGACAGTGTAGTAGTTGTCAGGACATAGAAGCAGGCAAATTTATTGACCTTATCGAGATTGATGCCGCATCTCGTACTAAGGTAGAAGACACCCGAGAAATTTTAGATAACGTGCAGTACGCGCCTACGCGGGGTCGATACAAGGTGTATCTCATCGATGAGGTGCATATGTTGTCAAAGCACAGCTTTAACGCTTTGCTTAAAACCCTTGAAGAGCCGCCACTGCATGTTAAATTTTTACTCGCCACCACTGATCCGCAAAAACTGCCTGTTACCATTTTATCTCGCTGCTTACAGTTTAATCTCAATGCCATGTCGCAAAATGAGATCATTACGCAGCTCAGTGACATTTTGCCGCAAGAGCAAGTCAGTTTTGAGCCGCAGGCGCTACAAGCCTTAGCAAAAGCGGCGGATGGCAGTATGCGTGATGCGTTAAGCTTGACCGATCAAGCCATTGCGCAAACCAATGGCGCGCTTTCGTTGACCGCTATTCAGCAAATGTTAGGCCTCATGGACAGCGCCCATGCTGTGCGCTTGTTATCAGCCATAATTTGCCAAGAGCCCGATAGCTTATTGCAAAGTATTGATAATATCGCCACGCAAAATGGCAACTTTGTCAGTGTGTTAGATGACTTAATTGCGCTGACCCATGCAATGCAGCTTGCGCAATTGGTGCCTCAAGCGGCGCGGCTCAGTGATTTTGACCCGCAAGATGTGGCTATGCTGGCCGAACAAATAGGGGCGGAAAAAGTACAGCTGTACTATCAGTTGTTGCTCAATGGCAAGCGCGACTTACAATGGGCGCCAGAGCAAAAACTGGGTTTTGAAATGCTCATGCTGCGCTTATTGGCGTTTGAAAAAATCAATTTACAAGCCAATGCACCAACGGCTCAATCCACACCAGCACAGCCACCTAGCAAAAAGGTTGATGGATTAAGGGCGTTATTAAATAAATCGAACCAAACCAGCAGCATTACGAATGCGCCAGCATCAAGCCTGCCAGTGCAACAAATGCCGCAGCCAACACAGTCGCCACAAGAACAACGCATGGTTGCTCAAAATGAGGCTCAGCTGCAGCAGCAAGCGCCAGCAAACGAGCAGTTGCAGCCACAATTAGATGACGCCCAAGCCCAGCATGCTCAAAACGACTTTGCAGATGAGCAGCAAGAAACCATATTTGCAGAGCAATACGAACAGGTATTGACACAAGCAAGCGAGCAAGGTTTTGTGCCGCAAGCACCGCAAGCACCGCAAGCACCGCAAGCACCGCAAGCACCGCAAGCACCGCAAGCACCGCAAGCACCAGCCGAGCAAAGTCAGCCACAATCGGCCAACATTGCTGACAAAGAAAAACAAGCACAATCTGCCATTGCGCGTATTTTGCAAAATCGCAAAATATCGGGCGCTGGGCAGCTAATGCAAGGGCAGGGTGATGAGGCAAAAAAGCCTCAGGCGCAACAAGCGCCAGCAAGCCAGACAACTCCGTCGACTAAAAAAAAGGTCGACTTTAAAGAGCGCCATAAAACCAAACAAGAAAACTTAGCACCAGAATTATTGGAGCAGATCGCGCCGTCAACGCCAAGCAAAGACGTTGAACCACAAGCGCCCAATATTCCCGTGCCGGAAGATTTTAGTAGCCCGATCAGCGATATCAAATTTGCCCATCAGCAAGACGAATGGGCGCACTTAATTAAACGTATGGGGTTAGGTGGTCGCATGCGTCAATTTGCGCTGCACTCCATTTTTAGCAAAGACGGTCACACATTTAAATTGGAAGTGGATCAAAGTCAACAACACTTAGACAGCCCAATGCTACGCCAAAGGCTCACTGCCTCTTTGTGCGAGATATACGGTTACGAAGTGCAACTCGACATAAGTTTTGCACCGGGTGTAATTGACTCACCGTATTTAATACAGCAAAAAATCGACGCTGACCGTTATCAGCAGGCGGTAGATGTAATTAATCAAGACACAAACGTGGTACAGTTTGTAGAAGAATTTGACGCAACGGTGGATGAAAATACCGTTCAGGCATTGTAATCAAGTACAATAGCCCTTATCTTTTAGCCCAATTGAATTGATGTAAGAGAGCATATTATGTTTAAAGGTGGAATGGGTAACATGATGAAGCAAGCGCAGCAAATGCAAGAGCGCATGCAAAAAGCCCAAGAAGACATTAAAAACCTAGAAGTAACTGGCGAAGCAGGTGCAGGCCTTGTGAAAGTAACCATGCTTGGTAGCCACAACGTACGTCGTGTTGAAATTGACGAAAGCTTAATGGAAGACGACAAAGACATGATTGAAGACCTACTGGCAGCCGCGGTAAACGACGCAGTACGCCGCGTTGCTGAAGAGTCTGAAAAGAAAATGGCAGCTATCACTGGCGGTATGCAATTACCACCAGGCTTCAAAATGCCGTTCTAAGTTTTAGATAAAACGAGTTTTAAGATAGCGCCTAATGGCGCTATTTTTTTGTTTGCAGTTTCCCATATCAGGGGCGAATTTATAGCTTGTGACGGGATATTAAGCGAATTAGCATATTAATAATATGTGTGTTGAGCGCTGTAGTTTTGTTGCTGCTCTTTTAGTTGGGTAGCTTCAATCGTCGCACTAGAGGCTGGCAAGCTTGTCAGATTACGGCCAAATATCAAATATATTTCATAGGCTTGGACTAGGTTCATAACCGTTTTGCCGCTTTCAAAATTACTGATAGTGGCTTGATCAACACCAAGTAAAGCCCCGAGTTGTTTTTGTGTGAGTCCACGCTCTTTTCTGAGCTTGCGTATCATGATTTGCAGCTCATTCTTAAACTGCGTAACAACCGCTTGTCTGCGAGTGGTATTGTGTTTCATCGCCGTCTCCTTAAAGCAAAATGGTGTTGATCAAGTGAACGGCTTGTTTAAGTGGCATCGCCCTGTGTTGCACAACTTCGCTAGATACTCCCTGTATCGCCTCATAATCATCTAAAAAGAGCGCTAGGTCATATTGCTTACTGTTATGGCTTTTTATATGTACCAATACGTAGCAGCGAAGATGAAGCGTATCAAGTTGACGTATTAAATCAATGTCTTGCGCAGTCATATTGGGTTTTAGGTTGCTTGCGAGTTTATTAGCAAATACATGTTTAATATAAACAGCCTGCTTGTACTTTTGATAGATGTAAATATTTTTAAAACCATTCACTGGTTTCACCGTGCCATTTATGCCGTTTAGTAAGTTGATACCATCCATAGTGCTCTCTCTAATTGGTTACGATAAGTTAGCATTATGGTTAGAATGGTGTGAAAAAATCTCCACACGGTAAAAAATAAGCGAATAAATTTGTAGGAACAGGTTTTAAAGCACTGAAAATAAAGAAAGAGAGGGAATTAGAAAGTGGTGACAATGGATTTTAGCTGGTAGCTATTGCGACCAGCCGATGCTTTTCAGTCGCAAATTTACAGCGCGCTAGCTTCATCTGAACGGTTCGACTTTGCTTCAACAATCATCATGGTGAGTAAAGCACCACAGCAAAGTGCCCATGCTAGATAGATTAGTGCCTCAAAGTTATCATAAATGAGGGTCCAAGATGTCATGTCAAAGACAATAAACGCTATATCTTCGGTAAAGGCTAGAAGATAAATTGTTGCCATATAAAGGTAAATCCAATGAAAAATGCCATCATAGTGAGTGTGCTTTATCTGGTTTGATGTTGATATGAGACGTGACAGTTGTACTCTAAAAATAAGTACTAGAACCGTTAATAGGCTAAGTAGCAGCTGTGTACCATAGATCAACGAACTTTGTAGTAATGCATTTTCTTCAGGTGTTACTACATTGATTAAACCTGTCTCAAAAATGATGGTAGAAAGGCCTGTCATCACCAATATAAAGCCTGATATATGTGCCATATTGATGTTTTTTGTGTATGTACTCACCGCTATGGTTCCACCCAATAGCAATAAATACATGTAGGTCACTGTACTAGCGTTCCAAAGTTGACTAAAAATAAATGCAACGGTCACAATATCGAGTAACTTGGCTTTACCATTGCTATTTGCTTCTTCACGTATGGTCTTAATTTGACTAAACAGCACGGCCAAGTCTAACTTGCAGTATTGTAACCAGCGAAAAAGCTTTTTAGCGGGAATATCACTTACACCCAACTCATAATTTATGATGGTTTTTCTATCCACATTGAGTTTTCGCGCCATCATTTGTTGCGTGATATTGGCGCGTACTCGTACCGCTTTTAAATCATCACCGTCAATCATGTATTCTGCTCAGTCATACGCTAAAGCGCTTATTAAAGCGCATTAGCTTTATCTGAATGGTTTGTTTTGGCTTCAACAATCATCATGGTGAGTAATGCGCCGCAGCATACAGCCCACGCAATATATATAAGCCCTTCAAAGTTGTCGTAGATGAGTGTCCAAGATTTCAACTCAAAATAGGACCAAGCTACGTTTTCCAGCAAAGCCAATAAGTAGACGATTGATGTGTAGATATATATCCAATGAAAAACGCCATCAAAGTGCGTTAGCTTAATATTTTCTGATTTGGAAATTAGCCTGGATAGTTGCACTCTAAAAATTAAAACAAGAACAAGCATTAGACTAAACAGTAAATGGGTACCGTAAATAAGTGTACCTTGCAGAAGTTTATTGTTATCAGGTGTTAAATAATTTATGAAGCCAGCCTTAAAAACAAAGTAATTTACACCGTATGTGAAAAAAATGAAGCCTGCAATATGAGCCATGTTGGGGTTATTTGTATATGTCCCATAGGCGACACAAATAGCAAGTAAGCAAAAATAAAGTGGGATAACTATGCGATGATCCCAAAGCTGTATGTAAAATATTGCAATCGATACAATACTGAGCAAGATTAAGTTTGAAAGTTTCATTATCTATCCTTGATGAAATAATGGAAAAGCACAGGCACCGGCAATCATTTCTCTAGGAGGTTTTATCGGTAAGCCACCAGACACTAAAGCGCAGTTATTAATAGAAAGCTTGCATATAGGTTTTTTGTTTCTTGGTCGCTTTATAGAAGTGCCCCCAAATACAAAAGCATAAGTATTGCTAGGAAGAGAGCGTATTGATACATTTTCTTCAGCTCTAGGAGGCTTAATAGCCAAAGCGCCACCATACACCAAACCACACTCCCTTTTTGCGATTTCCTTTTGCTTTCCATTTGCCTTTATAAATAAATTCATAGAGCTAAACACACGGTGTAGGCTAAATTTGTTCATGGTTCTTCATCCTGTAAGTTGGGTTTTTCTTTACTGTTGGTGATGTCGCGGATCTGTTTTATTTCGTTTAATAACGATCCAGCATCTATCTTACAATATAAAAACCACAAAAAAAGCTGTTTTGAACGAATATCACTCACACCTAATTCGTAATTTATGATGGTTTTTCTGTCACACTTTAGCTTTTTGGCCATTGCGTCTTGGGATATTCCTGCATTGACTCGCATGGCTTTTAAATCATCACCCTCTATCACATCCGTATCCTTTTTATTGTTGGGGAGATTTTTCTACAGATATACATAATGTTAACAACGAAGTGCAGATGTTAAAACGAGAAGGACATGTCAACGTTGTCAATGCTTGAGCAGAATACAATAACTGCTTTAAAAACAAGCAGAGGAAAGGATATTAAAAAAAGCACTGAAAATCAACAAGTCATTTACATTTAATGGTTTGGTTTTGTCTCTTAACTCATTCACCAACCTAACCCTATTCGTCACCCTGAACTTGCTTCAGGGTCTTTGCAGTTGATGCGTTAGTGTGCCAAACAATCAGCTCCTGACCTTCGTCAGGAAGACGGGGTATAGAATGATAAGGGCGCCGAACCATCAGATCCTGGCTTTCGTCAAGATGACGGGTGTGGGTTTAGAGCCTTTTTAAATCTACTCATTGGGGTGAGGGGACTTTGGATCTGAGCATGAATTCTTGAAGAAAAACCATTTAAGGTTTTCTACGTATACAACGTGAGGACTAAAAAGGCTGATATAAAATCTGCGTACCCATTACAAGCTACTGACAACGCAGCTCAAAAATGCTAGCTTCTCACCACGATAAATAGGGATATAGATAACCGTTTTTACGCAAATAATAAACAATGATCTTCTCTAAACATCTTATTTTAATTTATGGTGCCGCTGCGCCTTTAAAAGTCACTCATCATTATTTTTTGGAACACTAACATGACCAACAACAATTTCTCTCAAACTGCTGCTTTTATTTGGTCGGTTGCAGATCTTCTGCGTGGTGACTTTAAACAATCTCAATATGGGCGCGTTATTCTGCCGTTTACTTTGTTACGTCGCCTCGAATGTGTGCTTGAACCAAGCAAAGAGGCTGTACTTGCAGAATACCAGCGTATTAGTGCTATGAACCTGCCAGAAGAAGCGCAGGAAAAATTCCTGCTGCGCGCTACGCAAATACCTGTACAGCCCGATGGATTATCATTTTTCAATACCTCGCCAATGAACCTGAGCAAAATGGGCCAAAGCGATATTAAAGCCAACCTTGAAAACTACATTCAGTGTTTTTCAAAAGATGCCCGTGAAATATTTGAACACTTTAAATTTGATGAGTTTGTTGGCTTACTAAACGATGCCAACCTGCTTTACAAAGTGGTTGAAAAGTTTGCTAACACAGACTTAAGCCCAAAGGCCATTTCAAACCATGATATGGGGTTGGTATTTGAAGAGCTAATTCGACGCTTTGCGGAAAGCTCAAACGAAACCGCAGGAGAGCACTTTACCCCACGTGATATCGTGCGTTTAACGACCTCGTTGGTATTTATGGAAGACGATGATGCCTTAAGCGTTGATGGTATTATCCGCACCATTTACGACCCAACGGCGGGTACGGGTGGCTTTTTGTCATCGGGCATGGAGTATGTTCATGAGCTAAACCCAAAAGCGGTGATGCGTGCCTTTGGGCAAGAGCTAAACCCTGAGTCATACGCTATTTGTAAAGCCGATATGTTGATCAAAGGCCAAGACGTCAGCCGCATTAAGCTGGGGAATACCTTGTCGAACGATCAACTACCCGCAGATAAGTTTGACTATATGCTGTCTAACCCACCATTTGGCGTAGATTGGAAAAAGATCGAAGGTGATATAAAAGATGAACACCTTCTCAAAGGGTTTGATGGCCGCTTTGGCGCAGGCTTGCCGCGTGTATCAGATGGCTCATTGCTGTTTTTAATGCACTTGATCAGCAAAATGCGACCAGTTTCTCCAATCGACAGCCATGCGGTTGATGGTATTAGCCGTAATGGTGGGCGTATTGGTATTATCTTAAATGGCTCACCACTCTTTACTGGTGGTGCAGGCAGTGGCGAGAGCGAGATCCGCCGCCATATTCTAGAAGCCGACTTACTCGAAGCGATTATCGCCTTGCCAACCGATATGTTCTACAACACAGGTATCGCCACGTATGTTTGGGTCTTATCGAATAAAAAGTCGAATAAAAAAGAAGCTGAACGCAAAGGCAAAGTACAGTTAATCGATGGCACTAATTTGTGCGGCAAAATGCGTAAATCCCTTGGCTCTAAGCGTAACCTAATGAGCGATGATGATATTAAAACCATCACCCGAGCCTTTGGTAACTTTGAAGTGATAGATGCACGTCCTGTAGATAACCCCCTTTCTTCACAAGGGCAAGAAAAGTCTAACCGTGGTCGTCAGTCAACGACTGCTAAAACAGAGGCACCAAAAACCTTTGCCAGCAAAATTTTTAACACTTATGAGTTTGGCTATCGCCGTATTACCATTGAGCGACCACTAAGACTATCGGCACAAATCACTGATGACGCCATTGCATCGCTGCGTTTTGCGCCTAAGCCATTTAACGCGGTGATGCAGCGTATTTATCAAGACTTTGCTTCATCATGGACAGATGAAACCTATGGGCAGTTAGGTGAGGTTGAAAGCCAAGTGCGCGCACTGATTAAAGCCCAGTTTAGTGAGCTTAAAGAAAAGCAAATTAAAGATGTGCTCGATAGCAATACATGGCTATTCCAAAAAGCACTGATGGAAAAAGCGCAAAAGCTGCAAACTTACTTTGATGAAAAGGCAGGGGATATTTTAGGCGGCAGCTCAAACTGCTCAGATGATTTTAACCAGTTTGATATTGATTACCGCAAGGCGCTTAAAGCCTTAGACATAAAATTTGACGTCAAAGAAACAAAGCAATTTTTAGAGGCTATCACCACTAAAAACCCTGCGGCGGAACCTGTGGTGGATAAAGCCCTAAAAACGGATGCCGATGCACTTTACGGCGCGTTTGCATATCAAGGTAATGTCACAAAGTGGCAAGGTAAAGTGGTGGCATACAAGCAAGATGGTGATTTGCGCGATAACGAAAACGTGCCATTAAGCGGCGCTTATGAAAAAGGTCAAAGCACCCCAAATATCACCACATCTGATTTAATCGAAACTTACTTTAACAAAGAAGTAGCACCACATGTGACCGATGCTTGGATTAATGCTACTAAGTGCGATGAAAAAGACGGTGAAATTGGTGTGGTCGGGTATGAAATCCCACTCACAGGACTATTCTACAAATACCTTCCGCCTAGACCTCTAAAAAAGATTGATGAAGACTTAGATATCGTTAGTGCCGATATAATGAAGCTGCTTCAAGAGGTGCATTCATAATGGGTAGGTATAAAGAATATCAGGAATATAAAAACTCTGAAGTAGAGTGGTTAGGAAAAGTACCTTTAGACTGGGATATTAAAAAAATTAAACATCTTAGCCCTGTAAAGAGAGGTGCATCCCCTAGGCCAATTGATGACCCAAAGTATTTTGATGAAGAAGGCGGTTATTCATGGGTTCGCATAGCGGATGTTTCTGCTTCAGATACCTATCTTTACCAGACTACTCAAAAAATGTCTGAACTCGGTAGTTCATTGAGCGTAAAGTTAGAGCCAAATCAACTTTTTTTGAGTATCGCTGGTACGGTGGGAAAGCCATGTATTAATAAAATTACAGCCTGCATTCACGATGGTTTTGTATATTTCCCAGATCTAAAAATTCCAAACAAGTTCTTATTTTATGTCTTTGCAGGTGAACAGGCATATAAGGGCTTGGGTAAAATGGGAACCCAGCTTAATTTAAATACTGATACCGTTGGTGGTATCAAGGTAGCGATACCTAAAAAAGAACAAGACATCCAAGCGATTATTAATTTTTTAGATTACGAAACAACCCAAATCGATACCCTAATCGAAAAGCAGCAACAGCTTATTAAGCTGTTAAAAGAAAAGCGCCAAGCGGTGATCAGCCATGCGGTGACTAAAGGCTTGAACCCAGATGCACCAATGAAAGACTCAGGAGTGGAATGGTTAGGTGAAGTGCCAGCGCATTGGAGTGTTACTCCTTTGGCTGGGGTAGCGGATGTTATTGATCCAAACCCTAGCCATCGAAATCCTAAATATACAGATGACGGCTTTCCTTTTATATCTACAGTTGAGTTCACTGGTATTGATAATGTCGAGATCAATACACCGAGACGTGTTGCAGAAGAAACTGTGCTAGAACAAGAAAAACGATGTAACTTCCAGGAAGGCTCAATAGCATTTTCTAGAAAAGGAACTATCGGTGCCGTGAGGATTTTACCTCATGGAATTCGCTTTGCTCTTCTTGACTCCGTATGTGTTATCAATTGCGGTGAAACAGTTCTGTATGAGTTTCTTTATCAACAATGTCGTTCTAGCTTATTTGAATCACAGTTAGGAGCTGAAACTAGAGGGGCTGCTCTAAAGCAGGTTAGTGTTGGAAGAGTTAGAGCAGTTAAGACTTTTATTCCCCCTTTGGAAGAGCAAAAAGAAATTTTGGCTTACTTAAATGAAGCCTTATCAAAACTAGACAAAACGGTAGAACTCGCTAACAAGCAAGTTAATTATCTCACGGAACGCCGCACAGCCCTAATATCAGCCGCAGTCACTGGCAAAATTGATGTGCGTAGTTGGCAAAAACCCAAGGCACAAGAAGAGGGCGTGGCTTAATGAATTTAACTTTATGCTAATGTAAGCCAAGCAACGGTAAAGGACGCACCAAAATGAGCAAGCCAACCCCTGTATTTGAACAAGACGTCATAGCGCTGATTAAGCAAGCTAAACAACGCGCTGCTGTGGCGGTAAATAGTGAAGTAAGCTTACTGTATTGGCATATTGGGCAACGTATTAATCAAGAAGTGCTCAAGGGCAGCAGAGCAGACTATGGCAAGCAGGTGGTCACTAACTTAGCAAAGCAGCTTACTTTGCAATTTGGTAAAGGCTGGAGCGCGCAACAACTGCGCCATTGTATGAAGTTTGCACAGTGTTATACCGATGAGCACATTGTCTCTGCACTGCGGAGACAATTAAGTTGGACGCATATCAAAACCTTGATTTATATTGATGAGCCACTTAAGCGCGACTTTTATAGCCAAATGGCCATTACCGAAGGTTGGTCTACCCGCATATTAGATGAACGTATTGGCGCGATGCTGTTTGAGCGCACCGCCATTTCAAAGCAACCCGATAGCACGATCACCACCGAATTGGCAGCCCTGCGAGAGCAAGGCCAGTTAAACGAAACCTTGTTACTCAAAGACCCATATTTACTCGACTTTTTAGATCTCAACGACCGCTATTTAGAAAAAGACCTTGAAGATGCCATTTTGCGCGACATTGAACAGTTTTTACTGGAAATGGGCGCAGGCTTTACCTTTGTAGCAAGGCAAAAACGTATTCAAATAGATGAAGACGATTTTTATATTGATCTACTGTTTTACAACCGCAAGTTAAAGCGTTTAGTAGCCATTGACTTAAAAACCGAAAAATTTAAACACGCGCACAAAAGCCAAATGGAGTTGTACTTACGTTGGTTGGCAAAACACGAGCAAGAAGCCGACGAGTTGCCGCCGCTGGGTATCATTTTATGTAGTAGCAAAAAACAAGAACAAATTGAGCTACTTGAACTGGATAAATCGGGTATTCATGTGGCAGAGTACTTGACGGTATTGCCGCCACTTGAGGTATTAAAAGCACGATTGCAACATGCCACACAAGCCGCTAAGCAGCGCTTAGTACATAAAGATATAGCGCAAACCAATAACAATAAAGATTAAAACTATGACAGACAGCACGAAAGAGCAGGAATTCCAGAACGATATTATCAGGGAAATGGTGGCAAACGGTTGGGTGCAAGGCCAGTCTGAGCACTACAATCGTGAATTGGCATTGTACGAACAAGATGTACTGACCTTTATAAAAGAAACGCAAGGCAAAGAGTGGCAAAAGTTTTGTAAGGTTTACCCTGTTGACTCTGAGCGCCACTTTATTGATGCGCTTGTTGCTCAGCTAAAAAAGGCTGATATTAATGCCACCGATAAAGTGTCCCGCACCTATGGCACTTTAGGTGTGTTGCGTCATGGCTTAAAAATTCGCAATGCGCGTTTTTCATTATGCCAGTTTAAGCCAGAGCATGATTTAAACCCTGAAACCCTTGCTCGCTACGAGCAGAATATTTGCCGTATTGTGCCTGAGCTAATTTACAGCCCCCATATTTCCAAAGAAAGTGCCACGCAAGCGCACTTAACTACTACGGGTAAAAAGGCAAAAAGGTGGCGTATTGATTTGGTGCTGTTTGTGAATGGTTTGCCCGTTGCAACCTTAGAGCTAAAGTCTGAATTTAAGCAAGCAGTTGAAAATGCCATTAAGCAATATAAACGTACTCGTTTACCTAAAGACCCTGCCACGAAAAAGCCAGAACCACTATTAACTTTTAAACGTGGTGCGTTAGTGCACTTTGCGCTAAGCCAATATGAAGTGTATATGGCAACTAAATTGGCAGGAGATGACACCTTTTTCCTACCGTTTAACAAAGGTACAAGTGAAGGTGGCGCGGGAAATGATATACCAACGCGCTCTAATGAAAGGGATCTAAACCGCTATGCCACAGATTACTTATGGAATGAGGTATTAACGCCAGCTAACCTACTGAATATCATTGGCCGTTTTATTCATTTACAGATTGAAGAAATAGAGGATTGGGAAGGGCTAAAAAGCAAAAAAGAAACCCTGATATTCCCGCGTTATCATCAATGGCATGTGGTCACCAAGCTAATTGATGCGGCAATAGAAGAAGGCGCGGGTAATAAGTACCTTATTCAACACAGTGCAGGGTCGGGCAAGTCAAACTCGATTGCTTGGACAGCGCATCAGTTATCAACTTTGTATGATGACAGCGGCAATAAGCAATTTCACTCTGTGATTGTAGTAACAGACAGAACAGTTCTTGATGACCAGCTACAAGATACCATTTATCAATTTGAACATGCCGATGGTGTAGTTGGCCGTATCAATAATAAAGAAGGTGATGGCTCTAAATCTGAAAAATTGGCGTCAGCACTAGATAATTCACAGCCGATAATCATAGTCACTATTCAAACCTTCCCGTATGTATTACGTGCGATTGAAAACAGTACCAGTTTAAAAACCCGTAACTATGCGGTGATTGCTGATGAAGCACACTCATCGCAAAGTGGTTCAACGGCGCGTCAGTTAAAAGAAGTGCTGATGACAGACGAAGCTGACGATGATACAGAGCTAACTTCTGAAGATATTCTTGATGCAACGATAGCCGCTCGACGTGGTAGTGCCAATTTAAATTACTATGCCTTTACAGCAACCCCCAAGGCGAAAACACTTGAGCTATTTGGCCGTTTACCTAACCCAGAACTGCCGGCATCTAAACAGAATAAACCAGCAGCATTTCATGTTTATTCTATGCGCCAAGCCATTGAAGAAGGCTTTATTCTAGATGTATTGAAAAACTACATAAACTACCAAGTGGCGTATCAACTTGCGCAAAAAATCGAAGCGGCAGATCAAGAAGTAGATAGTAAAAAAGCCAAAGTGAAATTGAGCCAATGGGTACGTTTGCACGAATACAACATTTCACAAAAGGTAAAAGTGATTGTTGAGCATTTTAAAGATAACGTGATGGGCTTATTGGGCGGTCAAGCCAAAGCGATGGTGGTAACCAGCTCACGTAAAGAAGCAGTACGCTATAAGTTAGCTTTTGATAAATATGTGGCTGAAAACGGTTATCAATCTATTCGCGCCTTGGTTGCGTTTTCAGGTGAAGTTGAATTTAACCAAAATGACCCTGATGTAATTGCTTTGCTTGATCAAAAGTTTACTGAAAAAAACATGAACACAGACCTTAAGCAAGATATGCGTGAGGCGTTTGATACTGATAGTTATCAATTGATGCTGGTGGCGAATAAATTTCAAACAGGGTTTGATCAACCCAAACTATGCGCTATGTATGTGGATAAAAAGCTCGGTGGTGTTGAGTGTGTTCAAACGCTGTCACGCTTAAACCGTACTTATCCGGGCAAAGCCCAAAGCGGCACCTTTGTGCTCGACTTTTATAATGAGCCGCAAGATATTTTAGAGGCATTTCAACCTTACTATCAAACGGCTGAACTGACTGACGTGACAAATCCTGACGTGGTGTTTGAATTGTTTGAAAAGCTGCGAACCAGCGGCATTTTCTTATGGAATGAGGTTGAACAGTTTGTTGAAGCGTTCTTCACCAAAAACAAATCGAATGCGGCTATTAGTAACATTTGTAAGCCCGCAGTGGAGCGTTGGCAAAAGCGCTATAGCTCATCAGTAGAAGCCTACATTCAAGCAAAAGAAATGTTTGAGCGCACCAAAAAAACGGGTGATGCAGTGCTGATAGCAAATGCTGAAAATAGCTTTAAAGCGTGTAAGCAAGAAAAAGACCGCCTAGAAATATTTAAAAAGGACTTAGGCAGCTTTACCCGTTTTTATGAGTTTATGTCGCAGATAGTGGACTACGACGATAAAGAGCTGGAGAAGCTAAGCTTATACGCCCGACACCTGCGCCCATTATTACGTGAAAAGGTGATTGAAGAAGATGATATCGACCTTGATAACGTTGTAATGAGCCACTACCGATTGTCTAAAATTCGCCAGCAAGATATTCAGCTCAAAGAAGACACGGCGGAGTATCAACTTGAACCAAGCAGTGATGTGGGCAGTGCAAAGGCCAAAGACAAAAAAGAAGAGTTTTTGTCTAACATTCTTGCTCGCCTGAATGAGGTATTTATTACCGATAATCTCACTGACAAAGACATGATCAATTATGCCTTCACAGTACGCGACAAGTTGACTGAAAACGAAACGGTGATGAGTCAAATTGCCAATAATACCCGTGAACAAGCGATGCTTGGCGATTTTCCAAAAGCAATTGATGATGCCATCTTAGATAGCAATGAAGCTCATCAAGAGCAAATGATGCAGTTGTTATCTGACCCATCTAAAACCGCTCAGTTTGCAAAAGTGGTATTTGATATGTTGTATGGGTTTAAGCGATAACCTAAAGAGTAAGTGAACTGAGGCACTAAGCCCAGTCGTAAAGAATAAGAGAAAACCTATGGCATTCAGTGAATTTGAAATAAAACGAATCGAAAAAGTAGTGGGTGGGGCCGTTGAAAAGCGCCGTCCGCTAGTAGAGCTGCGCAATAAACGTGATATTGGCTTTCGTATTGATAAGCAATCGGTGTTTATATTTGAGCGCCGCCCTGATTGGCGTGATCAAAGCCAATACCACGAGTTTGAGAATGTTAAATTCACTTATGTTAAGTCGCAAAAAATCTGGAAGATTTATTGGTTGAGGCAAAACCTAAAATGGCATAGCTATGAACCAGAGCCAACAGCGAAGAGTATTGAGCTTGCGCTTGCAGTAGTCATGAAAGATGAATATGGCTGTTTTTTGGGGTAGTGATTAATAAAAGATCCTGACCTTCGTCAGGATGACGGATGTCTAGAAGGGGGAACTGCACCTCAAACTTATTCGAGGTCCTGAACCTAATCACCAATCTAACCCTATTCGTCACCCTGAACTTGCCTCTGGGTCTTTGCAGTTGATGCGTTAGTGTACCAAATAACCAGATCCTGACCTTCGTCAGGATGACGGGTGTATAGGAGAGGTGAGCATCACTGTATCATTTTATTAATTTATTATTAGTTTCAAAATCAAATGGTTATCTTTAACTTATAGGCAGTGTTAGCTCGTCTATTGATACTTTCAGCACAAAATCAGAAAAACACCATACGGCCGTCAGGTGTTTTAAAATCAATTTATATAACTTGGCTACTTATTCACACATACGAATAAAAAGGATAAGTGATGCGTTATATAGCTATGCCCATTCTGCCATTGTTTTGCATGCTCACGATGAGTGCAAAAAGTCTGGCTCAAGATAAGCCATGTTTGGCAGAGCAAGATTACTTTGGTGAGCAGCCTCCGAGCCTCATCCCCAAATTATTCGCTCCTAAAATAGTCGCTCCAGAGGGGCGCTTTGAAAGCGGTATGTTTAACCCTGAGATGACGGAATTCTATTTCACCCGTAAAAATGGCCAGTATAAAAGGCGCACGTTTTTTGTGATCCGCTATGAAAATGGCTGTTGGGGTCAAGAAGCTGAAACGGATCTTAGGTGGCCGCAGTTTTCTGCCGATGGCAAAGTGATGCGCCTTGGCAAAAAATACAAAGAGCGCACCGCAACTGGTTGGTCTGAGACAAAAAGCCTAGGCTCTTTTATACAAGAGCAGGGGCATGGTTTGTCGGTGTCAGCAAACGGTACTTACTATTTTCCATTTTATAAAAAGCAAGATAATGGTCATGGCAATATTGGCTACTCGCGTAAGGTAAATGGTCAGTACCAAGACCCTGTGAAGCTGGGGCCGCAGATCAACACCGGTGAGTGGATAGCGCACCCTTACATTGCGCCTGATGAATCTTATTTAATATGGGATGTGGTGCGCGATGTAGGCTATGGTGGCTCTGATATTTATATCAGCTTTAAAAATGAACAAGGGGCTTGGTTACCCGCAGTCAATATGGGTGAACATATTAATACTGAGTTAGATGAGAGTGCGCCATGGGTGAGCCATGACGGCAAATATTTGTTTTTCTCTCGTGGTGATTGGCATCGTAAAGAAGATGGCAGCAAAAACTGGGTTGGTAGAAGCTATTGGGTGGATGCCAAAGTGATAGAAAACTTGCGGCCTAAACAGTAATCTTTTTTGAGTAAAGTGTGCGGTGCGTCGTTTGGCGCATCGCATCAGTTGAAATATAACGTCACTTGTCTAAGGTAGTTAGATTCTGAATCAAGTTCAGAATGACGAACTAGGCTCAATTATGGGCTAATGAGCAAGGCTACTGCGCTCAAACATGTGTCTGCCGTCATCCTGACGAAGGTCAGGATCTCCTGAACCATTGGCATTGCGTTGATATACATTTTTAACTCAAATGAGAGACTGATTTTGAACGCGATTTTATTCGACGCTATTTAATATCAGTTATCAGATTTTTGAAACCAGTCATAATTCCTTAACCATACTATCGCCATTTCGTCATTGATTGTTGCCTAATTGGTAATATTACGAACGTAGCATCCGCTTCTGGTTAATTTTAGTCATTTACTCAGAAGTAGAAATAACGATGAATAGCATCCTCTCAACAAGCCTAGCCGCCGCGCTAGCATTATCGGGTTTAATTGTCAGTCAATCACTACAAGCAGCGCAGCTTAGCTACAACACGCAAGTAAAAGTGGTAAGTGCCAATTTATGGCATGATTTGAGCGCCAAAGCGCATTATTACGATGTGGGCGTGGCTGAGTTTAAGCACCTTGATGCGGATGTTATTTTTACGCAAGAATCAGATGGCGTGAACGCGAGGTTGGCGAATGATTTAGGTATGTACTTTTGGCAGGGGAATTACTCAGCCAGCTCAATAGGTATTTTATCTAAGTTCCCGATTAAAAAAGTGTTGGATACCGATGCTACAGGTAGCCATCTTGGTGCTGTTTTAGATGTCAACGGCCGTGATGTATTGGTGTTATCAAATCATTGGAATTACACGCAATATGTGACGTACGATGCACGTGGTGGCAACGGTACAACATGGGCGGCACGCAAGCATTGTCAAGCGGTGAGTGACAGTGGTGAACTAGACGCGTTAAATGACAAATCACAGCGACCCATGCAGGCAGCGAGTTTGCTACAAAGTATACAGCCTTACCTTGAGCAAGGCGTGCCCGTGATCACCGGGGGCGACACCAATGAGCCAAGCGGCCTTGATTGGACAGCGGCTACCGCCAATATGTTTGACCACAAGGGCACGGTTCATGATTATAAATCGCACCGAGTTATTCGCGCTGGTGGCCTAACCGACAGCTACAGAGATCTTTATCCCAACCCAGTAACACACCCCGGCGCGTCATGGCCATTTCGTCAAGAAGATAGCTGGGCCAAAGGTGCGTCTTACGACAAAGAGTGTAGCCGTGCGCTGGATGACAGAGATAGAATCGACTTTATTTATTACAACAAACATGCGCAAGACGTGACCTTGCAAAGCGCCGCGTTTGTTGGCCCGCGTTTTAGCACCTACTTTACAGGCCCAGACGGGCAAGACGCCAATTATAGCTGGCACGACCCTCATGTTGGGCGTTTAGTCAATAGCACAACACAAGAGCCAGAATACGGCATTTATGACTTCCCGTCGGACCATTTGTGGTATCAAACCACCTTTGTGGTTAAAACGCCTTTTTATAAAAGCACCACTCAATCACTCGATCACAACGCTCAGTTCAGCAATGTTGCTTTAAGCGCCGTGGGTAATGACCTAAAAGTGACGTTTACACTGGATAACAAGCAATTTATGGGCACCAATATCAACTACAGTGTGAACGCTGCGGCCCATAACGCCAGCCCTTCAAATTATAACGGTGGCAGTGTGGCTGTAACGGCAAATGCAGGCGAGCAATATGAGTTGGTGATCGGCAAGTCTTTTTTAGCAAGTCAATTAGATAAAAACACCGTGCAGCTACGCCTATTTCATAACAATGGTGCATCACCTAGAGTGGATGCAGTAGCCAATTTAAGTTGGTCTGATATCAAAGCCCTTATTGATTTTGATGCAAACAATCTGGTAACTATTAGCCCTTCAAAAAGTGTTTATGGCGTGAATGAAAACATTATTGCTAATTTTAATAACGCCCCAGGTAACGCTAAAGATTGGATAGGTATTTATCATAAAGGTAACCCAAGTGATGGCTCGGTTTATTCCATAGACTGGCAATATATTAATGGTGAAACATCAGGCAGCCGAACATTTAACGGGCTGCTAGCTGGGGAGTATTTACTCAGAGTGTTTGAAAACAATGGCTATACACTGTTGGCACAAACGAGCTTCTCGGTGCAGTAACCGTTTCAATACAGGTTGGGCCAAGCTAATTGGCTCAACGGCTAGGTGTTATATTTTTGTTAAAAATTACCTTAAGGTAATTTAATTTATCCATATTTTATAAATAATAGAAATGCTATATGCAGTAGTATTTTAAATTAAAAATAAATGCTTGACTTTGCTTTTAATCTTTGGGATTTTGATTTGGCCCAAGAAGAGGGTAAACACATAAAAAGGATAAAAATAATGACTTTAAAACTAAAAAAACAAAATCTAAAAAAACTAAATAGCCAAAACCCTGTAGAAATTGATGTTAATGCGACAAGAAAAATTGCAGGCGGCTATCCAACAGGTACTGGTTGTTATGATAAGGGCTGTCAAGTTCACTAAGCCGTGATAACAAGTGATCTGCAACGAGAGTGTAGATCACAGACCAAATGAAGTGGCACACACATGCCACTTTTTGTTGTTAATACCCTCAAAACCTCCGCTTTAAAATGCCTTTTCGACTGCTGTTTGGAATCTTAAGTGTACTGTGCATATGAGTTATGCTAATTTTGCACATCACGCACCAGCGTACATGTAATTTAAAATTCAGCGGAAATCGAACGTATTTTATGCAATTATCACCCAGCTTAACCGCATTAATCGAAGCCTTACGTTGCTTACCGGGGATTGGCCCAAAATCGGCACAACGCATCGCTTTTCACCTGTTGGAACGAGATCGAGATGGCGGCACTCAATTAGGTGAGTCATTAACCAAAGCGATGCAAGTCATTGGTCATTGTCAGTCTTGTAGAACATTTACTGAAAATGCGCATTGCGATATTTGCCAAAGTATTAAGCGCCAAGATAGCCGTTTATTGTGTATCGTTGAGTCGCCAACAGATGTGTTAGCGATTGAACAAACGGGCCAATATCAAGGATTGTATTTTGTACTTATGGGGCATTTGTCACCCATTGATGGTATTGGACCAAAAGAGATTGGTTTAGATTTATTGGAACAAAAGCTATCTCAAGGCAATATTGATGAAGTGATCTTAGCCACCAATCCAACGGTTGAAGGGGAGGCAACGGCGCATTTTATTGGGGAGCTTTGTCATAAGTATCAGGTTGAAGCCTCTAGAATAGCGCACGGTATGCCAGTGGGTGGAGAGCTTGATTTAGTGGATGGTATGACACTGATGCACGCGTTTTCGGGTAGACGCAAATTGAGTTAAGTTAAGTCATTATTGATGATTAAGCCGAAGACGTTGGCTTCGGCATTGGATAATAACAATCAAATACAAGGATTAAGTATGAAAAAATGCTTCATTCTCTTATTTATTGCGCCTTTTTTATTAAATGCGAAAGAAGAGCGCTCTGTCTTTGTCACAACATCTCCACCTGATCACAGTTTTATGAAGTTGGTCACCACGGACTCATATGCAAAGTCGCAGCTGATCCGAGCTGGAACTACTCGTTCTAAAGAAGGTAAACGCTATATTTCTTTTGAAGAAGCGTACAGCGATTTTTTCGATGAGCTTTTGACAGTTGCTAAAACACGTTCTAGAAAATACAACATGGATGGGGCATGCAACATCAAAGTGACTTATCAAGTAACAGAAGAGTATTATTACTTTGCTGGTACTTATGATTATTGGCGAAGATAACGCCTCTCATGATAGAAAATGTTGTAATAGAAATTGCAGCATTTTTAAAATAGGCAGAGACAGAACAAACGGTTGATGTAGTCTTCGCTTTACTCAAAATAAGTCACTTAAAGTTAAAATTTATTTTCAAAAAAAGAAAAATTGTAGCTCTCCCCTTGAAGTTAAAAATCTCCGCCCCATATCTCTAAGCATATTATTACTGCATCAATTGGTTATACCGGAGAGAACAATGACCGCAGCTCAAAAAGAAACATTAGGCTTTCAAACAGAAGTCAAACAACTATTAAACCTGATGATCCACTCTTTGTACTCAAACAAGGAGATCTTTTTACGTGAACTGGTGTCAAACGCATCTGACGCAGCGGATAAACTCAGATTTTTAGCCCTTTCAAATGGCGATTTATATGAAGGCTACGCAGAGCTTCGCGTTCGTGTTAGCGTAAACAAAGATGCCAATACAATTACCATTTCAGACAATGGTATTGGTATGACGCGCGACGAAGTGATCAGCTCACTAGGTACGATTGCTAAGTCTGGCACTGCTGAGTTTTTCCAAAACTTGACTGGCGACCAAGCAAGAGATTCGCAATTAATTGGTCAATTTGGTGTTGGTTTCTATTCAGCTTTCATCGTTGCTGACGCAGTTACTGTAGTTACCCGTAAAGCGGGTGAGAAAACAGCGGTTGAGTGGCACTCGAAAGGCGAAGGCGAATACACGCTAGCTGAAGTAGAAAAAGAAAGCCGTGGTACCGACATTATTCTTCACCTTCGTGAAGATGAAAAAGAGTTTTTAGATGATTTCAGATTGCGTGGTATCGTCACTAAGTACTCTGATCACATCTCTATCCCTGTAGAAATGTACAAAGAGCCAGTACCTGAGTCGGAAGGCCCAGATGGCGAAAAGATTGAAGCAAAGCCTGGTGAGTGGGAAGCAATTAACCGCGCAACGGCACTTTGGACGCGTGATAAGTCTGAAGTAAGCGATGAAGAATACAAAGAATTTTACAAGCATGTTGGTCATGACTGGGAAGAACCACTTACTTGGGCGCACAATAAAGTAGAAGGTAAAACTGAATACACAAGCCTACTTTACATCCCTAAAAAAGCGCCATTCGATATGTGGAATCGTGAGCGTCAAAGCGGCTTAAAACTGTATGTACAACGCGTATTCATTATGGATGACGCTGAACAGTTTATGCCAAGCTACCTGCGTTTTGTTAAAGGTCTTTTAGATTCAAACGACTTACCGCTGAACGTGTCCCGTGAAATTTTACAAGACAACAAGATCACACAAGCTATCCGTAAAGGCTGTACATCACGTGTACTTAAAATGCTTGAGCGCATGGGTAAAAACAAACCAGAAGAGTATCAAACTTTTTGGAATGAGTTTGGCCAAGTAATGAAAGAAGGCCCAGCGGAAGACTTTGCAAACAAAGAAGCAATTGCAAAACTATTGCGTTTTAGCTCAACACACACTGACGAAAGCACGCAAAATGTCTCTTTAGAGCAGTACATTGAGCGTATGAAAGAAGGTCAAGACAAGATCTACTATGTGGTTGCAGACAGCTTTGAAGCCGCGAAAAATTCTCCGCACTTAGAGATCTTCCGTAAGAAAGGCATTGAAGTACTATTGCTTTCAGATCGTGTTGACGAGTGGATGATGAGTCATTTAACTGAATTTGCAGAGAAGCAACTGCAATCAATCACTCGCGGTGATTTAGACTTAGGTGACTTGGACGACGAGGAAACTAAGAAAGCACAAGAAGAGAGCGAAAAAGAAGTAGAAGGTCTTATCGAGCGTGTTAAAACAGTACTTGGCGACAAAGTAAAAGAAGTACGTTTTACGCACCGTTTGACTGACTCGCCAGCGTGTGTGGTTGCTGATGAGCATGATATGAGCTCACAAATGCAAAAACTGATGGAATCTGTAGGGCAAGCGGTTCCTGAGCAAAAGCCTGTATTTGAGCTAAACCCAGAGCACCAACTTGTGAAGCATTTAAATGTTGAGCAAGATGAAGACAAGTTTGCGCAATGGTCAGAAGTATTATTAGACCAAGCCTTGCTAGCGGAGCGCGGAAGCTTAAAAGATCCAGCGGGCTTTGTAACTCGTTTAAACAAATTGATGCTTGATTTAAGCAAGTAATCAGTGAATTTTATCTAAAAAGGGGCCTAAGGCCCCTTTTTTCGTATATCATGGCCGAGAAACCTTAGCAATTAGTATAAGTCGCTTGAGAATCTTGAGCGCATGTGAAAAAATTTAGACAATTTCAAATAAACTCCGATACGAGGAACATAATTATGCGCATTATCCTTTTAGGCGCGCCGGGTGCAGGTAAAGGCACTCAAGCACAGTTTTTAATGGACAAATACGGTATTCCACAGATCTCGACTGGCGACATGTTACGCGCAGCGATCAAAGAGGGCACACCGTTAGGCCTAGAAGCGAAAAAAGTGATGGATGCTGGCCAATTGGTTTCTGATGAAATCATCATCGGCCTAGTAAAAGAGCGCATTGCAAAAGAAGACTGCGTTAAAGGTTTTCTTTTAGATGGTTTCCCTCGTACTATTCCACAAGCCGATGCAATGAAAGACAATGGCATCAGCATTGACCACGTTATTGAGTTTGATGTTGCTGACGAAATTATCGTTGAGCGCATGGGCGGTCGTCGCGTACACCCAGGATCAGGCCGTGTTTACCATGTTGTGTACAACCCACCAAAGGTTGAAGGTAAAGACGATGTAACAGGTGAAGATCTTATCATTCGTGATGACGACGTTGAAGAAACCGTGCGTAAACGTTTAGGTATTTACCACGACCAAACTAAGCCACTGGTATCATACTATCAAGCTGAAGCGGATGCTGGTAACACGCAGTACCATAAACTGGATGGTACTCAAGCGGTTGACGCGGTAAGCCAAAAATTAGCTGAGCTACTAGGCTAATTACCTGAACTGAGTGTGTGCCTCAAAGGCGCATACTCAGCATCCTCTATTAAGCACATCGTCTAATCACCTTGTCATACCTAGTTACAAAATAAACAACCCTCAAATTACTTTTCGCGCTAGTATAACTCTGTTTGGTTCACTCAAATGGAGAACAATAATGAAAACCACGTTTTTGAGTGCTTTGCTTGGCGGAGCTTTAATGGCAAGTACAGTCGTTTATGCGGATGTATACAATGATGCTGTTAACAATGCAGCACGTTCTGAAAAAGATAAATCACTAGACGAAAGACGCAAGCCAGCCGATGTCATGCGCTTTTTCGAGATCAAACCAGGTATGAAAGTACTCGATGTATTTGCTGGTGGCGGATATTATTCCGAACTAATGAGTTACGTGGTCGCTGATAAAGGTCATGTGACTATGTATAACAATCAACCTTGGCAACAGTTTGTGCAAAAGGCGGTAGATGAGCGGTTAAAAGACAATCGTTTGAAAAACGTCTCAACACTGATTGTAAAACCTGAAGACTTGCAAGAAATCAAAGAACAATATGATGCGGCGGTCTTTATTTTAGGCATGCATGATTTATATTATGCCCACCCTGAAAATGGCTGGCCAAAAATTGACAAAGACAAGTTCTTAAAAGGCATTTACAGTAAATTAAATAAAGGTGCTGTATTCGGTGTGATCGATGCGAATGCACAGAGCGGTGCAGACAACGAAAAAATAGGTAAGTCAATTCATCGTGTCGACCCAAGCGCAGTGATAAAAGACATTGAAGCGGCCGGATTTAAGTTAGAGTCACAAGGGGAGTTTTTACGTAACCCCAACGATGATTTAAGTAAATCGGTATTTTTGCCTGAAAATAGATATAACACAGATCGCAGTGTATTAAAGTTTCGCAAGCTTTAATCGTTTTGAAAGTGTGCACCCTATTTCTCATTACAAAAGTGTCAGCCTATTAGCTGACACTTCGTTTATTAAAGTGACTTTAATTTTTCAATCACGCTCTCGTAGTTTGGCTCAGTCGCTAAGTTTTTAACGAGTTGTTTGTATATCACCTTATGATCTTTATCTAGTATCAACACAGCTCTACTCAGTAGACCCATATCTTTGATGTACAAGCCATAATTTTCACCAAAATTGTGCCATACCGAATCCGAAAGGGTTTTGATTTTGTCTATATTTTCAGTTTGGCAAAAACGTTTTTGTGCAAATGGCAGATCTGCACTAATCGTGAGCATAACCACATCACTAAATTCAGTCGCTACCTTTTCGTTGAAATATTTGGTCTGTAAGCTGCAAATGCCAGTATCTAAGCTAGGGACTACGCTGATCAATACCGCTTTACCAGCAAATTCAGTGAGTGAAACTGGAACGAATGCGCTATCAACAACTTTAAAGCTGGGGGCTTGATCGCCCACTTTAATACCATTGCCTAGCAAGGTAACCGGTTTGCCATTGGCCATCACCTTACCGATGTCTAATTGGTTCTCTTGCATATCTAGTGCATATAGATTCGTTGTAAAAAGGGTCGCTGCGAGAAGTGCTGATTTAATCATAAATCAAGTCCTACTGTCGGTTATCGTAATCTTAAAGAGTGTATTATACTGTTAACTATGCACCAAGCACGTGACGGGAATTTCGTTGTAAATCAGGGCTGACTTTATTAACATGTGCGTTAAAAATAGCCGGCATTTTAAATCTTAAATGCCAAAAATAATAAATGCAACCATTTAATAACATCTCATTAATATTGTGGTTTGTCAATGTAAGAGAGTTTTTATGTCAACATTGGTTTTAATATGTGATGACTCAAAATTAGCGAGACGACAATTAGCTCGTTCGCTTCCGAGTGACTGGGACATAAAAGTAGAGTTTGCAGAGCACGGTATTGACTGTATTGAGAAAATTAAACAATTCTCTCCAGAGATATTATTCCTCGACCTTAATATGCCGCAATTAGATGGTTACGGCGTACTACAAGAGATTCAAACGCAAGGGCTTAATGTATTAACGGTGGTAGTGTCTGGTGATATTCAGCCAAACGCGCATCAACGCGTAATGGAGTTGGGCGCGATTGATTTTATTAGGAAGCCTTGTGATGCCAACAAACTGGTCGAAATTATTGAACATCATGGCATTCGGGACAGAGCGATCCGAGAGAGCCTAGTTCATAAATTGGGCGAGCAATTAGAGCCAGAGATCAGAGATATATACCAAGAATTAACCAATGTTGCCATGGGCCAAGCGGGCGATTTACTCGCGCGTTTGCTGAATGTGTTTGTTGAGTTACCTATCCCAAATGTTAACGTTTTGGAAGTGAGCGAACTTCACATGGCACTGCAAGCAATCGACGCGAACGCGAGTACATCTGGGGTTTGTCAGGGCTTTATCGGGGGAGGTGTTTCTGGCGAAGCGCTGTTGCTGCTCAACGATTCTAGTTTTAAAGAAGTTGCTTCGCTAATGAATTATCAGGGCGAGCTTAACGACAAAGTAGAATTAGAGCTTTTGATGGACATTAGTAACATCCTAATAGGCGCCATTTTGACTGGCTTGTCAAAGCAATTAGACATGCCATTTAGCCAAGGGCACCCCGTTGTATTAGGTCAGCACTGTGATGTTTCAGATTTGGTTAAAGCCAACAAAAACCGTTGGCAAAGAACGCTCGCTATCGAAATTAGCTACGGCATTGAAAACCATGATATTAATTGCGATTTAATGCTACTGTTTACAGAAGACTCGCTGAAAACTTTAAAATATAAAGTTGCTTATTTATTAGAAGATTAGAATTATGCCTGCTGCCGATTTTGAAATGAACGAAATACACTGGTTAATGGACATGTTCAACACTGTTGACGTTGGGCTTGTGGTGTTGGATAGGGAATACCGAGTGTGTGTTTGGAATGGGTTTATGGAAAATCACTCAGGCCTATTACCGAGCGCAGTGAAAGATAAAGATATATTTGATATTTTTCCGAGCATTGACGAAAAGTGGTTTCGCTCTAAAGCAGAGGCGGTGTTTGTGTTAAAAAACCGCTCTTTTACCATCTGGGAGCAGCAACCCTATATATTTCGCTTCAAAAACTACAGGCCTATTACTGGCAAAGCGGATTATATGTACCAAAACTCTACAATCATTCCATTATCAACGTTAACTGGTGATGTGGGTCACATATGCATCATCATTTATGATGTAACCGATGAAGCAATGAACAAAGTTGAATTGGAAAGAGCCAATCACGAACTGGAACGTATTAGTCGCACAGATAGCCTTACACAGCTTGCAAATAGGGGCTACTGGGAAGCGGGTTTGAGAAACGAATTTATGCGTCTTCGCAGAAATAACGGCTGTAGTTCATTATTAATGTTCGATATTGATCATTTTAAAAAGGTCAATGATGAATATGGTCATGGCGGTGGTGATGAAGCGATTCGACATATTTCTGATCTATTAAAGAAAACACTACGCGAAACAGATACCGCAGGTCGATATGGTGGAGAAGAGTTTGCGGTGACCTTGGTAGATACGGATGCTGAAGGTGCCAAAGTGTTTGCTGAAAGGCTACGTAAACTCATTGAAAAGTCTTCAATCTTCTATGAAGAGCAAGAGATAAAAATCACGGTGAGTGTTGGCTTTGCGACCTACAGCCCTGAGTTCTCTAAACATGAACAATGGATTGAAGCGGCCGATATGGCGTTGTATCACTCAAAAACAACAGGCCGAAACCAAGTAAGTGAATACACAGAAGAGCTTAAAAAGAACCACGCGAGAGCAAAGGCCAATTAAGCGTATGAAGGCTTAATTGGCAACAAAGAGTCAATTTGTCTGAGCATTGTTATCTTCATTAGGGCATTGAGCAATAATTTGTTTTTCCCCACTGTCATCAACTTGCTCTAATTTGACGGCAAACCCCCACAACCGGTAAAGGTGTTTTAATACTTCCTGTTTTGATTCTGCCAACGGAATACCGTTCTGAGGTACATATCTCAGAGTCAGCGAACGGTCACCTCTAATATCAACGTTGTACACTTGAATATTAGGTTCGTGATTACTCAAGTTGTATTGTGCAGATAATGATGAGCGTACCATTTGATAGCCTTCATCGTTATGTATTGCGCCTACTTCCAAGTGTGCTGAGCTTTGTTTGTCGACAATCGTAAACAGTTTAAAATCTCTAATTAACTTAGGCGATAAGAACTGGCTGATAAAGCTTTCATCCTTAAAGTTTTCCATAGCAAAGTGGAGTGTGTCTAACCAATTGCTACCGGCAAATTCAGGAAACCACTTTTTGTCTTCATCCGTTGGGTTTTCACAGATGCGGCGTATATCCACCATCATATTAAAGCCTAAAGCATAAGGGTTTATGCCAGAGTAAAACTTGCTATTGTATGGTGGCTGATAGACCACATTGGTGTGACTTTGTAAAAACTCCAGCATGAACGCATCAGACACCTTTCCTTCATCGTATAGGTGATTAAGAATCGTGTAGTGCCAGAATGTTGCCCAGCCTTCGTTCATGACTTGGGTTTGCTTCTGAGGGTAAAAATACTGCGATATTTTCCTTACAATACGGATCACTTCTCGCTGCCAAGACTCAAGTAAAGGCGCATTTTTTTCAATAAAATAAAGGATGTTTTCTTGCGGTTCACTTGGGAAGTGCACTTTTTTCATTTGTGTTTCTTGTTGACTAACCGGAATTGTTTTCCATAGTTCATTCACTTGTGACTGGAGGTAATCTTCGCGCTCCTTTTGACGCTTTTGTTCTTCATACATTGAAATTTGTTGCGGGCGTTTATAGCGGTCTACACCATAATTCATCAAGGCATGACATGAGTCTAAAAGATTTTCTACTTCATCAATACCATGCTTTTCTTCACACTGCGTAATGTAGTTCTTGGCGAATACCAAATAGTCGATAATGGACGATGCATCAGTCCAAGCTTTGAATAGATAATTGCCTTTAAAGAATGAATTATGTCCATAGCATGCATGTGCCATCACCAAGGCTTGCATTGGTAATGTATTTTCTTCCATCAAATAGGCGATACAAGGGTTAGAATTAATGACAATTTCGTAAGCAAGACCCATTTGTCCGCGTTTATAGTTTTGTTCCGTTGCAATGAACTTTTTCCCGAATGACCAGTGACTGTATCCAATAGGCATACCAACACTTGAATACGCGTCCATCATTTGTTCCGCAGTGATCACCTCTATTTGATTTGGATAAGTGTCTAATCGATAGTGCTGTGCAACTCTCGCTATCTCTGCTTGATATTCCTCAAGTAAATCAAAGGTCCAATCTGGCCCATCATTCATTGGGTTATAACTCATAAGCTCCCTCCGATGTCGCTAAGCAGCGCCTTGTTGTTGACGGTTCTTTTTAAACAGCTCCCTAAAGATAGGGTATATGTCCTCAACCGAACGTATGTGCTGCATAGCAAAGTTATCATGGGTGTTAGCGATTGCTTGGTATTCGCGCCATAGGCTCTGATGCGCCCTCGTTGTGATCTCTATATATGCATAGTATCTTACTGCTTTAAGTAGCTTATTGGTCATAATGTCGGTGCAGTGTGGAGAATCATCGGCCCAATTATCACCATCAGATGCCTGTGCTGCGTAAATATTCCAATCACCTTGCGAGTATCGTTCTTTTACGATCTCATCCATTAACTTTAATGCACTCGATACAATGGTGCCGCCAGTCTCCTGTGAGTAGAAAAATTCTTGTTCATCCACCTCTTTGGCTTGAGTGTGGTGACGTATATAAACCACTTCTATGTTTTTGTAGGTGCGAGTTAAAAATTGATATAGCAATATGTAAAAGCGCTTTGCCATGTCTTTAGTGGCTTGATCCATCGACCCTGAAACGTCCATCAAACAAAACATGACAGCTTTACTGGTGGGGTGAGGGCGCTTCTCATAATTTCTGAATCTTAAATCATAATTATCAATAAACGGCACTGCGGCTATTTTCTGTTTAAGCTCTTCAATCTCAGCTTTTAGCTCTTCAATTTTTTGCTGTGAAGGTACTGGCTCTTCTAATAATGCGGCCAGCTCTTCTTGTGCTTCTGCGAGCCTGCGTCTTTTCGACGCTGACATGGCTACTCTTCGAGCTAGAGAGCCGCGCAACGAACGCACAATATCTAAGTTACTCGGCATACCATCGTTACAAAAGCCAGCTCGATGGGTTTTCATTTGCACTAACTTGTCTAACTGACTTTGTTGTAGATTAGGTAGCTCCAAATCTTCGAAGAGTAGGTCCAGGTACTCGTCTTTTGAAATTGAAAACACAAAATCGTCTTGACCTTCACCCTGATCGCTAGCATCACCAGGGCCAGAACCACCACCTTGGCCAGAAGGTGGGCGCTGAATTTTATCCCCTGTACTAAATTGGTCATTACCGGGGTGGATCATTTCTCGATCCCCCCCTTTACCTTGGTGGAAAACAGGCTCACTGATGTCGCGTTGCGGAATAGAAATACTTTCTCCACTGCTGACATCGGTGACACTTCGCTTGTTTATCGCATCCGACACGGCTTCTTTTATTTGCTTTTTATAGCGTCTAATGAAGCGTTGTCGGTTCAGCGTGCTCTTATTTTTACCGTTCAGGCGACGGTCTATAAAATGCGCCATAAATCACCCTCTCAGTCTCTAATCGTATTACTGTGATTTCCTAACTCTTAGATACCATTCAGAGAGTAAGCGAACTTGCTTCTGTGTATAGCCTTTCTCAACCATACGATTAACAAAGTCTTCGTGTTTCTTCTGATCTTCCGCAGATGTTTTTGCGTTGAATGAGATGACAGGTAGTAACTCCTCTGTATTTGAGAACATTTTTTTCTCAATCACAGTGCGTAGTTTTTCGTAGCTTGTCCAAACTGGGTTTTGACCATTGTGATGCGCTCTGGCACGTAGCACAAAGTTCACAATTTCATTACGGAAGTCTTTAGGGTTTGAAATACCTGCCGGTTTTTCGATTTTTTCAAGCTCTGCATTAAGCGCGGCACGGTCAAATAGCTGGCCAGTATCTGGGTCACGATATTCTTGGTCTTGGATCCAAAAATCAGCATACGTAACGTAGCGGTCAAAGATGTTTTGGCCATATTCAGAGTAAGATTCAAGATAAGCTGTTTGCAGCTCTTTACCAATAAACTCTACATATTGAGGAATGAGGTAACCTTTCAAATGGCTTAAATAACGCTCTTGTACTTCAGCGTTGAATTGCTCACGTTCAATTTGTTGTTCAAGTACATAAAATAGGTGAACTGGATTGGCTGCAACTTCAGCATGGTCGAAGTTAAATACACGAGATAGTATTTTAAATGCAAAGCGTGTAGATAGACCGGTCATACCTTCATCAACGCCAGCATAGTCACGGTATTCTTGATATGACTTTGCTTTCGGATCGGTGTCTTTGAGGCTTTCACCATTATACACACGCATTTTTGAGTAAATGCTAGAGTTTTCAGGCTCTTTGATACGAGAAAGTGCTACAAATTTTGCTAAAGTTTCGAGCGTGCCAGGCGCACAAGGCGCGACAGACAACTCACTATTCTCAATTAACTTATTGTAGATCTTAACTTCTTCAGACACTCTCAAACAATAAGGTACTTTAACGATATAAACACGATCTAAAAATGCTTCATTGTTTTTGTTGTTTTTAAACGTTTGCCATTCCGACTCGTTCGAGTGCGCCAAAATCATGCCACTGAATGGTAATGCAGAAATACCCTCAGTCCCGTTATAGTTGCCTTCTTGCGTTGCGGTAAGAAGCGGGTGTAGCACTTTGATGGGGGCTTTAAACATTTCAACAAACTCCATAAGGCCTTGGTTTGCTAAACATAAAGCGCCCGAATAGGAGTATGCGTCAGGGTCGTTTTGAGCATAGTGCTCTAGTTTTCTGATATCCACTTTACCAACCAGTGCTGAAATATCTTGGTTGTTCTCATCACCCGGTTCCGTTTTTGCAATCGCAACTTGATCCAATATTGACGGATAACGTTTCACGACTTTGAACTTACTGATATCCCCATTGAACTCGTGCAAGCGTTTGGTTGCCCAAGGCGACATGACGGTTTTTAGATAACGAGGTTTAATACCATATTCTTTTTCGAGTAATTCAGCGTCTTCAATTGGATTAAATAGTGACAAAGGGTGGTCGTTAACGGGTGATCCTTTGATAGCGTAGATTGGTACCTGTTGCATCAAATACTTAAGTTTTTCAGCAATGGAAGACTTACCACCACCTACCGGACCGAGTAAATACAGCACTTGCTTACATTCTTCCAAGCCTTGTGCGGCATGTTTGAGGTAAGAGACAATTTGCTCTATCGCATCTTCCATGCCATAAAATTCGCTGAACGCGGGGTAGCGGCCAATAACACGGTTAGAAAATATCCGGCTTAAGCGGGCATCACTGGCTGTGTCTACCATTTCAGGTTCACCGATCGCCATGAGCAATCGTTCAGGGGCGCTTGCATAAGCCGATTTATCATCTTTACAGATCTCAAGAAATTCAGCGATTGTGTACTCTTCTTCTTGCGCTGCTTCGTATCTGGCTTGGTAGTGTTCAAATATCGTCATGACGACCTCCAGTAACCTGCTTATTTAAAGAAAGCTGTTTAATCTAGGAAAGGAAAAAGGTTACTTTAAGCTTAGTCTTGATATTTAGAATTTGCCTAAAAATTCCAAATATTTAATGCATTTGGGGGAGTGGGATGAGATAAATTAAAAGGCACCTAAAGTGCCTTTTTGTGCAATAATAATGACGGTGATTTCACCATCAATTGTTAAGCTAGGTTCGCGTTTGCAAATTCCCAGTTAACAAGTGCCCAGAAACCTTTCAGGTAGTCAGGACGAACATTGCGGTAGTCGATATAATATGCGTGTTCCCACAAATCAACAGTCAGAATAGGTGTAACACCTGCATCAGTTAGTGGTGTTGCTGCGTTAGAAGTGTTAACGATATCTAAAGAACCGTCAGCAAGTTGTACTAACCAAGTCCAGCTTGAACCGAAGTTGTTCACTGCTTTGTCATTGAATGCTTCTTGGAATGCCGCAAATGAACCCCATTTAGCATTGATAAGCTCTGCTACTTTACCAGTAGGCTCGCCACCGCCGTTTGGTGATAGGCTGTGCCAGTAGAAAGTGTGGTTCCAGATTTGTGCTGCGTTATTGAAAACACCGCCTTCTGAACTACATACTACTTCTTCAAGGGTTTTGTTCGCTAACTCAGTGCCTTCAACTAAACCATTAAGTTTTACAACGTAAGTGTTGTGGTGTTTGCCGTGGTGAAACTCAAGTGTTTCTTTAGAAATGTGTGGCTCAAGTGCATCGATTGCATAAGGTAGTGACGGTAGTTCAAATGCCATTTTAATCTCCATTTTGTTGTTTAAATGTCAGCAAGAGTACGAAACATAGTCGACTGCAGCCTACTGTTCTATACCTGCTAGCATTATAATGATACTATAATTCCCGAGTATTTTACTCAAGTTTTGGCAAACAGCAATGGCGTTGCCTTAATACTATTCGTAAATATGGTCTTACTGATGATAAATCAAGCTTGTGAAAGTATCATCGACCAAACGTTATCGTCACTTTGAGGTTAAAGATGGAAACCATTGATAAAATTAAACAGCAAATTTCTGAAAACCCAATTCTTTTATATATGAAAGGCTCTCCTAAATTACCAAACTGTGGTTTTTCTTCACAAGCTTCTCAAGCTTTAATGGCTTGTGGTGAGCAATTTGCTTATGTTGATATTCTTCTTAACCCAGATATCCGAGCTGAGCTACCTCACTATGCGAACTGGCCAACGTTCCCACAGTTATGGGTTGAAGGTGAGTTGATTGGCGGTTGTGACATCATCATTGAAATGTTCCAACGTGGTGAGTTACAGCCACTGATCCAAGAAACAGCAGCTAAGTACAAAACGGAAGAAGAAAACTCAGCGGAATAATTCGTGAGTTTTTGAATTTTGATATTAGCCCAGTTTAAAGCTGGGCTTTTTATTGCCTGAAGAAAAGCATTAGGTTCATCCTTATTTCCTATTACGTGCGCGTCACTCATGTCCTATCTCTTATTTGCCTTTCTTCGATAAACTTGCAATCGATGAGTTGAATAATATGCAACCCTCTTTGCCTTACCCTTATAGAAACAGGAATGTTGAGTGAATAATTATTCAATCTTTGCAACCCTTACGTTTACGTAAACTGGAATCGCGAGTTCATTTTGTTTACTGTTTATTCATAATGACACTGGTGTCATGTTGCTTTTTTAAGCTTTTATTACGACGATTAGTGTGTTTTTATTGTTTTAGGCTAACTTGTCTTACCAATGAGAAATATTCAAGTTTGTGAATATGTATTCATAATTGTGTTGACTCCATTTTAAAACCTCGCTAGTTTTGAGTATCTGCCAGAATCTCGTTAGAAGTGTAATCAACAGGCAGTTGTAGCAAGGGGAGGAGTCCATGTTATATGACTCAGCACTAGAAAAAGATAATTGCGGGTTTGGTCTGATAGCACATATCAACGGCCAAGCCAGCCACAAATTGATCCGAACAGCGATTCAAGGTTTAGACCGAATGCAGCACCGTGGTGGTATTGCATCAGACGGTAAAACGGGTGATGGCTGCGGTTTATTATTACAAAAGCCAGATAGCTTTTTCCGTGCAATAGCGGCAGAGCAACAATGGCACTTAGGCAAAAACTATGCGGTTGGTAATCTGTTTTTAAACGCAGAGCATGAATTGGCAAGCGCCGCCAAAAAAGTAGTTAATGAAGAACTCGAAAAAGAAACGCTGACTATTGTTGGCTGGCGAGAAGTGCCTACCGAACCGTCAATGCTAGGACCCATTGCCAAGCAGCAGCTACCCAAGTTTGAGCAGATATTTGTTAGCGCTCCTGAAGGTTGGCGTCCTAAAGACTTAGAGCGCCGTTTATATATTGCACGTCGTCGAATTGAGAAGCGTCTTGAGCATGATAGGCAATTTTATGTTTCTAGCTTGTCAGGTCTTGTAACCGTTTATAAAGGCTTAATGATGCCGGCCGACTTGCCAAACTTCTATTTGGATTTGGCAGACATGCGTATGACCAGTGCGATTTGCGTGTTTCACCAGCGCTTCTCGACCAATACGCAACCGCGTTGGCCGCTAGCTCAGCCGTTCAGATATTTAGCGCATAATGGCGAGATCAATACCATTACGGGTAACCGTCAATGGGCCAGAGCGCGTGCTTATAAGTTCTCGTCTCCATTATTACCTGACTTGCAAACGGCTGCGCCATTTGTAAATGAAGAAGGTTCTGACTCGTCGAGTTTGGATAACATGCTGGAGCTGTTTTTATCTGGCGGTATGGACTTGTTCAGAGCGATGCGCATGTTAGTGCCACCAGCTTGGCAGAAAAATCGCGCAATGGATGAAGACTTACGCGCATTTTATGACTTTAACTCCATGCATATGGAACCTTGGGATGGCCCTGCGGGTATCGTGATGTCAGATGGTCGATTCGCTGCTTGTAACCTTGATAGAAATGGCCTGCGCCCAGCGCGTTATGTATTGACTCAAGATGGCTTTATTACGCTTGCATCGGAAGTGGGCATTTGGGATTACGCCGCCGATGAAGTCATAGACAAAGGCCGAGTTGGTCCGGGTGAGCTATTAGTCGTTGATACCCTACATGGTAAAATCTGGCAATCGGATGAGATCGATCAAGACCTCAAAGCGCGCCATCCTTACAAAGCATGGCTTGAGCAAAACGTAAAACGACTCACGCCTTTTGAACAGCTTGATGAAACACAAGCGGGCGGGCGTGACATTGATGATGCCATGCTGCTTACTTATCAAAAACTATTTGGCTATAGCAACGAAGAGCTTGATCAAGTGCTTCGTATCATGGGACAAAATGGTCAAGAAGCCACGGGCTCAATGGGTGATGACACACCATTTGCCGTGCTCTCTGAAGGCTATCGTTCACTGTTTGATTATTTCAGACAGAAGTTCGCGCAGGTAACTAACCCACCGATTGATCCGCTTCGAGAAAATCATGTGATGTCTTTGGCCACTTGTATTGGTCGTGAGCAAAACGTGTTTAACGAAACGACAGGGCATGCCAAGCGCTTGCAATTTGATTCGCCGGTATTGTCGTATTCTGACATGCAGCAATTGCGTAACGCTGATGATGAGCACTACTCAATTTGTAAAGTGTCGCTTAACTACGCGCCTGAAGAGGGTTTAAAAGCTGCAATTAACCGCATTTGTGATGAAGCTGAAGCAAAGGCGCGCGCAGGGTGTGTGATGGTTGTTTTGAGCGACCGTGACGTCAGTGAAGATATGCTACCAGTTCCTGCCGCAATGGCTGTAGGGGCGGTGCAACAACGTTTGGTGAATACCAACTTACGTTGTGACTCGAACATTATTGTTGAGACGGGCAGTGCACGAGATCCACATCAGTTTGCTGTGTTGCTTGGCTTTGGTGCTACCGCTATCTATCCGTATTTGGCCTACGAATCACTCGTTGCCATGTGTGATAGTGGGGTGATCAAAAAAACTTACCGTGAAGTTACGCTTGCTTATCGTAACGCCATCAACAAAGGCTTGTACAAGATCATGTCGAAGATGGGTATTAGCACCATCGCGTCGTATCGCTGTTCAATGTTGTTTGAAGCGGTGGGTTTGTCGAATGACGTGGTTGAGCTGTGCTTTAAAGGCGTTGCAAACCGCATTCAAGGTGCGTGCTTTGAAGACTTTGAGCAAGACCAAGCTAAATTACACAAATTGGCCTTTAGCAAGCGCAAACTACTCAGCCATGGTGGGTTACTCAAGTATGTGCATGGTGGTGAATACCATGCGTACAACCCAGATGTAGTACAGGCCTTACAAGTGGCTGTACGTTCGGGCAATTACGACGATTACATAAAATACGCTGACTTGGTGAACAACCGTCCGATCACCAACTTGCGTGATTTGCTGGCGCTGAAAAAACAAACGCCGGTTAGCATTGACGATGTTGAACCCGCCACTGAGTTATACAAACGCTTCGATTCTGCGGCCATGAGTATTGGCGCGTTATCGCCTGAAGCACATGAAGCTTTGGCGATCGCGATGAACCGCTTAGGCGGTTGTTCAAATTCCGGCGAAGGCGGCGAAGACAAACTGCGTTTTGGTACCGAGAAAAACTCACGTATCAAGCAAGTCGCGTCTGGTCGATTTGGGGTAACGCCCCATTACCTACAAAGTGCGGATGTGATCCAGATTAAAGTGGCGCAGGGCGCAAAACCGGGCGAAGGTGGTCAATTACCTGGCGAAAAAGTAACGCCTTACATTGCAAAATTGCGTTATTCGGTACCGGGGGTGACTTTAATTTCGCCACCGCCACATCATGATATTTATTCAATTGAAGATTTGGCTCAGTTGATTTTTGACCTCAAGCAGGTTAATCCAAGTGCGATGATCTCCGTTAAGTTGGTGTCTGAGCCAGGGGTGGGTACGATTGCCACTGGTGTAGCAAAAGCTTACGCGGATTTGATCACCATCGCGGGCTACGATGGTGGCACGGGCGCAAGCCCACTCACCTCGGTGAAATATGCGGGCAGCCCGTGGGAGCTTGGCCTAGTAGAAACACAGCAGGCTCTTGTGGAAAACGGTTTACGTCATCGAATTCGTTTGCAGACAGACGGTGGTTTGAAGACCGGTTTAGATATTGTTAAAGCCGCGATTTTGGGGGCTGAAAGCTTTGGCTTTGGTACAGGCCCTATGGTAGCGCTGGGTTGTAAATATCTGCGAATTTGTCACCTGAACAACTGTGCGACAGGTGTCGCAACGCAGGACGAAACACTGCGTCAGAAGCATTATCACGGCTTACCAGAAATGGCGATGAACTACTTCAAGTTTATTGCCCAAGAGGCGCGTGAATTAATGGCTGAGCTTGGGGTAACTAAGTTAGTTGATTTAATTGGCCGCACTGATTTACTTGAAATGATCGAAGGGCGTACAGCCAAGCAGAGCAAACTAGACCTGTCAGGCTTACTTGCTAAACCAAACAATCCAACGGGTGAAACGGTTTATTGTTCTGCACCTAACACGTCGCATTACCAAGGGGAACTCAACGAGTTGCTACTTGATAAAGCTAAGCAGGCAATTGATAGCAAGTCGGGCATTTCATTGGTTAATCGTATTAGCAATACCGACCGTTCTGTTGGTGCGATGCTCTCTGGTTATATTGCAAGTTTGCACGGTAACCAAGGGATGGCGGCTGACCCAGTTGCAATAGAGCTGCACGGTACCGCAGGCCAATCGTTTGGTGTGTGGAACGCCGGTGGCCTTGAAATGACACTCGTTGGCGATGCCAACGACTATGTCGGTAAAGGCATGGCTGGTGGCAAGCTGGTGATCCGTCCGCCTATGGGCTCAAGTTTTGCCAGTCATCAAGCCACCATCATGGGTAATACCTGCTTGTATGGAGCGACGGGCGGTAAGTTGTTTGCGGCAGGGCGAGCAGGCGAGCGTTTTGCGGTTCGTAACTCTGGTGTTCAAGCCGTGGTGGAAGGTTTGGGCGATAATGGCTGCGAATATATGACTGGCGGTGTGGTATGCGTACTGGGCTCAATCGGTGTGAACTTTGGTGCGGGTATGACCGGCGGTTTTGCTTACGTGCTGGATGAAAATAGCGACTTTGAAAAGCGCATCAACCCGGAGCTGGTTGAAGTGGTTGAGTTAACCGAACTGGCCTCACATCAAGAGCATTTACGTGGACTCATTGCAGAGCATCTTGATTTTACTGGTTCATCGAGAGCTGAGCAGATCTTAGCAAACTTTGATTTATATCTGCCGATGTTCAAATTGGTAAAGCCAAAGTCTAGTGATGTAAAAAGCCTATTAGGGCATAGAGCGCGCAGTAGCGCTGAGCTTCGTGTGCAGGCTCAATAGGGGGAAGTATGAGCGAGAACGTATATCAATTTATCGACGTGCAGCGTGTTGACCCGCGTAAAAAGCCGATTTCAACACGTAAGCAGTCATTTGTAGAAATTTATGAGCCATTTTCAGAAAGCCAAGTTAACTCGCAATCTGACCGATGCTTAGATTGCGGTAACCCATATTGTGAATGGAAATGTCCTGTACATAACTATATTCCGCAGTGGCTGAAGTTAATTCGCACTGGACGTATTTTTGAGGCGGCGGAACTGTCTCATCGTACTAACAGTTTACCGGAAGTGTGCGGCCGCGTTTGCCCACAAGATAGACTGTGCGAAGGGTCTTGTACGTTGAACGAAGAGTTTGGCGCGGTCACCATAGGCAATATCGAAAAATACATCACCGATACGGCTTTTGCACAAGGCTGGAAGCCTGACATGTCGTATGTGGTGTGGAGCGATAAAAAAGTGGCGATCATTGGTGCTGGCCCAGCGGGCTTAGGCTGTGCCGATATTCTGGTTAGAAACGGCGTTAAACCAGTCGTGTTTGACCGCAACCCTGAAATTGGCGGCTTGTTAACATTTGGCATTCCATCGTTCAAGCTAGAAAAATCGGTGATGGAAAAACGCCGAGAGATCTTCACAGAAATGGGCATTGAGTTTCAACTGAATACGGAAGTGGGCAAAGACATCAGCATGGATGAGTTGTTGTTGCAATACGATGCGGTATTCGTGGGGGTGGGCACTTATCAAAGCATGCGCGGTGGACTGGCGAATGAGGATGCACAAGGGGTGTATGACGCACTGCCATTTTTGATTGGCAATACCAACCGTGTGATGGGCTATGACGAGTCAAAACAGCCATTTATTGATATGGCAGGCAAAAAGGTCGTGGTACTCGGCGGTGGCGACACGGCAATGGACTGTGTGCGTACGTCTGTTAGACAAAACGCCGCATCGGTTGTGTGTGCCTATCGTCGAGATGAAGAAAACATGCCCGGCTCTCGTCGCGAAGTTAAAAATGCCAAAGAAGAAGGGGTAGAGTTTAAATTTAACCTGCAACCAAAAGGTATTTTGGTGAACGAGCAAGGTCATGTCACTGGCGTTGAAATGGTGCAAACCAAACTCGGTGAGCCCGATGCCAATGGTCGTCGTCGCGCCGAAGAGGTGGCAGGCTCTGAGCATGTGTTAGAAGCGGATGCGGTATTGATGGCATTTGGTTTTAAACCACATAGCCTTGAGTGGTTAGCGCAATACGATGTGGAAATTAACCACTGGGGCGGCATAGAGGCACCAGAAAAAGGCGAATTTACCCATCAAACCAGCAACCCAAAAATCTTCGCCGGTGGTGATGCCGTGCGCGGCTCCGACTTAGTGGTTACCGCCATCTTCGAAGGCCGTAATGCTGCGGAAGGTATTTTAGATTATTTGGATGTTTAGTAACTCTGAAGACGAGTTTTCAAACTAAGTAGTAAGACCATCGAGCCCGCAACAGCGGGCTTTTTTGTTGGGGTTTGTAGGTGAGTTTTGTGAAGCACTTATCTAAACGCTTGGTTAAAAGCGACAATTGGAGCTGAATTTTGGGTTGGAAAGTGCCAGAAGTGGAGCTTCAAGGCGTAAATCTGAAATTTTGTTGGGTGGCGCCTTCGGCTTAACCAACCTACCTTTTGGTGTAGGTCGGTATAAGGCGCGCAGTGCCGCCATCCGAAAAAAGTTATATATTTACTTTGAAACAACCCGAATTACCGTGTTGTTCAAGCGACCTTAATTCAAATACTCGGTTCCTTGAAACTAAACTCAAATTGCTTGTTAACACGGATAAAAGTCAGGTGGTTAACACCACACAAAGTAAATTCTTAGGGTTTACCTTTAAACGTGGAGCAATCAAATGGCATGACAAAACTCTGCATAAATTTAAGCGACAGGTACGCATTTTAACTAACCGTAATTGGGGCGTGAGCATGCAATATCAGTTGTTTAAATTAAGCCAATATCTAAGCGGATGGATCAATTACTTTGGTATTGCGAACGCATACCAGCAATGTGTTGACCTAGACCAATGGATAAGGCGCAGGATCAGGATGTGTTACTGGCGACAATGGCGAAAACCGAGAACTAAAGTAAGAAACCTGATGAAGCGTGGAGTTCATGTGCAAGCAGCCGTTGCCTGTGGCATCACAAGTAAAGGACCTTGGCGCAGTTCCAAAACACCCGGTATTCAACAGGCTTTAAGCTTAAATTATCTGAAAAATGAGGGACTATATTCACTCAGAGACGGATGGATAAAAGTGCATTACCCAAACGGGTAATCTGTTAGATGAAACGCCCTGTGCGGACCCGCATGCAGGGTGTTGTGGGGGCTGAGGGCTAGATACCCTCGGCTACCCGATTAGGAATATTCTTGACTTATTCCACCGTAGACTTCTGTAACAGTTAGTTCGACCCAGCCTTTGGAAATCAATTGCTGAATACTACATATAATTAATGCAACACCAAAATTCGTTAAATCGAAAATTCTATCTTCTGTTTCAAAGTCTAGTGGATGCGCAACCTTATAGCCCCCATGAACAAATGAACTTCGTAAGTCATTAAGCTCGCGGAGTTTTTTACCTAATGCTTTTTGTTTATTGACTGGAACAGATAATAAAAATACTGCTTTTTCTTTAATATCATTAAAGCCTCTACCAGCTTTGGTTCCATAAATAGCTTCTAATGCATGGAAAATCCATGTAACCATACTGATATCTGCATCCATTCTGCATATATGTAGTAGAGAAAATAGGGAACGTTCAATTGAATGTTCAGATTTCATCAGCAACCCAATATCTAAATTGTCAAACCAAGACTTTACTTGAGGAATCTGAATTATAGTTGGGAATGCAATAGCCTTTTCGAACTCTGCATTTACAGAATGTTGGAAATAAAAATTGGAAAGTTGTAATTTGTACTCTTCTCCATCCAACTCCAATCGCGCATTAAAAAAATCTAAAAGGCCAGGAACACTCAAGTTCGCAATCAGAAAAATATCCATTAGTAGCTTTTTAAAAGCAAGAATATCTTTATGGTGATTTTCATTGTCAGTAATAGCGACCTTAACAGGCAACTCTAACGGGGCAAGTTCACTACTGTCTTCATCTGTTTTAATTTTTGCTATAACTTTGTAAATACTTCCGTCGATCTCAGTATAAAAGCGTCCATTTGGATCATAGCTCTCTTCGATAATTTCAACTAACGTAACCCAGTGTATAGTTGACTTATACTCAACCTCATCCCAAGTAATAATGTTTGATGAATACAATTGTGCAAGTTGTTTAATGGCTTCAATATCTATATTACGCATATAGGCCTCATCGCCACTATAGTCACGAGGCATGAAGCTAATTTTCAATATTCCATCAATGTTCAAATTGAGCTCCATATTCCTAACGCCGCAATATGGGGCGTATTAAGCTTGGCTAAAATTAGCGAAGAATGAGCGCCAGCCAAGCTTTAGACGTCCCACACATAATTGCCTTGTTAGAGTACGATTACTCCAACCTTTCCAGTTCTTTATAAACAGAGTTTAAAGGAACTAGAATATCTGAGCCTCTCTGCTCTGAGTTAAGCATTTTATATAAAACCGCGAATTTTTTGCTTGTTTTTAAATCTGTGGTGATATTACAGCACCAATTATTTATGCCTTTGTAATTTTCAAACATTTCAATGTCACATTTATCCGTAGAAAAAGTATCTTCTTTAGAAGTCTCTCGGATAAAAAGAATACGTTCGCTTTCCATATTCTCAGATGAGTCAACATCACCATGCAGTTCAATTACGTCACCAACACGTAACGAACCTTTAAAAATTTTAACCGCTTTATATTTCCTGACAGGGTAACTGCATGGTTTACCATCAATCGTTCTTGGGACAATATTTATGAATTTAAAATGACCAACGTCAGATGAATATTTAGACGCAGATTCAAAATTTATAATTTCATCATATGGTCTAGAACAAGAGCTTGAGCAAATTGTAAGGATGGTTGCAATGACAATTCTCATAAGTACTCTAACGCCCTGTTAACAGGCTAAATATAGTTGGCTAGAATAAGCGACGAAGGAGCAAAAGCCAACTGTATTTTGTCCTTGTTTAACAGCTTGTGTACGCCCGACATGGGCATTAACTAATGAGGTGAAAGTCCTCTGTAGGAAGATCACCGTTTAAATAACTGATTGTTATTAAACGATAACTACTAGCGAATGGCAAGTGCAAATCCGCGAGGGGTTGTATGGAGGAAGCCGCTAGCAAAATTGCGAGCTGATGAACAAAAACATCATACTAGGCGTAGGCTGAAGACGAGTTAGCACAAGATAACGAAGTCACGTGATCTAACGGCCACCGTAAATGATGCAGTTGTGCAATGAAAGTTAATGTTCTTATTCGGGGAGAGCTGGATAACATGCGGCCTGCGCTATCGCTGCGGAAAATACCAGTAAGTGGCTGGTCAATCAACCCCTTGGCGTGCTATTTGGTTGCGAAATAGACTACGAGCGAAACCACTGCAACACCCACCGATACGCACGCAGCGCAATTTAGAGCAATTTATTTTGTGATTATCCAGCAGTCAGCAGACGGCATAGTAGCCAAACACCCATCGTAATGGATGGGACACGGTGAAGGCCTGAACATTTAACCGAAGGAATACTTCATGTCTTACTTACATAACTATACGCCACAGCCCTGTGGTTCTGATATGCAGCGTAATGCAGTGCAATCAACCTTCAACTTTGATTTATTCGAACACGTTTTATCAAACGATAATCTTCAACGCGCATGGAAGCAGGTTAAAGCCAACAAAGGCGCAGCGGGTGTAGATGGTATGAAAATAGACCAATTTATCGACTGGGCAAAACAACACTGGCAACAGTGCAAAGCTCAACTCGAAAATGGGACTTATCGTCCACAACCGGTCAAACGCGTTGAAATTGATAAACCCGATGGTGGAAAACGGCAACTCGGCATACCCACAGTGGTCGACCGGGTTATCCAGCAAGCCATTACTCAGGTTTTATCGCCCATCATTGATAACACATTTTCAGATAACAGCTTTGGTTTTCGTCCTAACCGTAACGGCCAACAAGCAGTGAAGCAAGTTCAACAAATTATTAAATCTAAACGCAATATTGCGGTAGATGTCGATTTGTCAAAGTTCTTTGACCGAGTCAATCACGACTTATTGATGCGAAATTTATCACGTCATGTCAAAGATAAACGCTTGCTCAAACTCATTGGCCGTTATTTGAGAGCTGGAATTGATGACTATGGCACGCTAATTCCGAGTTTAGAAGGAGTACCGCAAGGCGGCCCTCTTTCACCTTTATTATCCAACATTATGTTGGATGATTTAGACAAAGAATTGGAGCAACGAGGTCACCAATTTGCCCGTTACGCTGATGATTTTATAATCTTAGTAAAATCAAAACGTGCGGGCGAACGTGTACTTGCCAGCGTTACTCGGTTCCTTGAAACTAAACTCAAATTGCTTGTTAACACGGATAAAAGTCAGGTGGTTAACACCACACAAAGTAAATTCTTAGGGTTTACCTTTAAACGTGGAGCAATCAAATGGCATGACAAAACTCTGCATAAATTTAAGCGACAGGTACGCATTTTAACTAACCGTAATTGGGGCGTGAGCATGCAATATCAGTTGTTTAAATTAAGCCAATATCTAAGCGGATGGATCAATTACTTTGGTATTGCGAACACATACCAGCAATGTGTTGACCTAGACCAATGGATAAGGCGCAGGATCAGGATGTGTTACTGGCGACAATGGCGAAAACCGAGAACTAAAGTAAGAAACCTGATGAAGCGTGGAGTTCATGTGCAAGCAGCTGTTGCCTGTGGCATCACAAGTAAAGGACCTTGGCGCAGTTCCAAAACACCCGGTATTCAACAGGCTTTAAGCTTAAATTATCTGAAAAATGAGGGACTATATTCACTCAGAGACGGATGGATAAAAGTGCATTACCCAAACGGGTAATCTGTTAGATGAAACGCCCTGTGCGGACCCGCATGCAGGGTGTTGTGGGGGCTGAGGGCTAGATACCCTCGGCTACCCGATTATGTCTCTAACTCTAACACCATTAGCTGTGCATTTTTACCATAACTTGAACAAATATCTTCACTAGGCATTTTGATAAAACCAAACTTAGCCCAAAAGCCAGTTGTGTTTTGAACTGATACTAATAGTATTCTTACAAAATTCTGAGCTTGGGCATTATCAATTAGGTTCTGTACTAATTTTTTACCTATATTTTTCCCTCTTCCTTCAATAGCTAAAGCTAGATCATGAACAAATAAAGTAGGGCTGTAAGTTATAGATATTTTTTCATTTAACTTTGGTGGGATTTCACTCGCCCATGGGTGTGCTAATAAGTAAGCTAATACTTTATCTTTATGGTCTGAATATATAGCACAAGTTTGAGGTGATGAACGCCATTTATGTTTTAGAATATTTACATCTTCAGGAGCGATATCTACATAGGCTTCTTCTTGGATTTTTATGATGTCATCCCAAGAGTTTTCAGTAATTGGACTAATTGACATGACAAAAACTCCTAGAGACATAACAGCTTATTCTCTCCCAAAATGTCGGTATAAATACCGACAAAACGGGTTATATTACGTGCTTCAATCTTCTCACGCAAAAAGTTCAATGTAAACAAATCTTAAGCAGCACTAAAAAACTGCCACCGTCAAAATCGGACAAAACGGGCCGTAATAATGTTATTGGACAAATCACAAACTACTGGCTATAAAAACAGTGCTATTTTAATAAATGGAATTGTTTAGAAGTCTCACTATTTAACTATGGTGCAAGAGCACATGGGGGCGTGTTTGGATCTGGCCAATGCCTATTTTGTGGCACCGTTTGCTTTTAACGATGAGCGATAGATGTTCGGTTAATTCTGGTTTGACTATATATCGCAAAAAGAATATCGCAAAAAGAATATCGCAAAAAAGAGGCTTAGGTATTCTAGGCCTCTTTATGTTATTGGTTAGTTTACTGAAAATGACCGACTGAAGCCGGAATAACTGCGTATTTTGCTATCCCAACCACTTTTCCAATGCCCTTGATGTTTGATGCGGTAGGTGCCGGATGGCATATTTGCATCAATGGTCCATTCTAGTTGTGCGAATGAACACGCCAAACAATCGGGCGCAGTATCTCTTATCCACGTGAACTTGGTACTAAAGTCATTGTCAGTTAGAACATTTGTCCAATTACCGTTGCTGTAGCGCTGAACTTCCATAAAGCTTGACATCGTTTTAAAGTTATTTTGCGGATGTCCAGAGCGAAACTTGACCTTTACCGTGTTCCCTCGGCTGTAATGGCTATTTGCATTTTGCCAAGTTTGGCCAAACGATTCCCACAAGCGTTTGTCGTCATAAACCACACCAATGGCATGAACTTTTTGCTTGTTTGACCAATCAAGTGGAGTAGGGCCTACGTTCACACTTTGGCCGCTGCTCAAAGCACTTGCGAGACCTGAATAGATTTGACGGTAGGCTGCAAGCGTATACTGACCGAAAAGATTATGCGCGCCTTCGTAATATTGGATACGGTATTCTTCTTTGGTGGTGATATATCCACTATATGCGTTCGCTAAGCCTGCGAATACAACTCTTGTTATGCCTTTAGTAGCAAGTGTGGCTTGTAGGTCATTTCGCAACCTGCGTGCAGCCATGGTGGTCATTTCACCAGGGACACTCACTAATGCCATATTGCCTATTTGAAATAACTGGAACGGTAAAATATCTGTGTAGAGGTGTGCGGCACCGCCGAGTTTAATTGGTAAAAAGGTGGGTTTGGGATACTGGCAGCGTTCATGGGTTTTACTGCCCAGCACGTTTTTATCAAATCCAAGTAAACCACCAAAATCATTGATGAACTTAAATGCACCGCTGACAGCACCAATTACTGTGTTGCGATCCCATGCAGAGCCTTCGTTATCTTGCGTCATTCCTTCAAATACGCCTGCTTGACCAGACGGGCCATCATGAGTTGCGCCTGCGGTCATTGAAAAGCCAATGGCACCTTCGCAAAGCGCTTGGTTGCTGTCGCCTGTATAGTGGCTTGAAACATTATAGCCGGGCATTTTTACGTATTGAAAACGAAAATCTAAAGGGCCACTTAATGCTTCAGACGCAGAATTGTATAAACTCATGGCTTTGCTATATTGCTTTTGTGCGGATAGCGCTACATTGCCTTCATTGTTGCCTTTACCTGCACATCCATTTTCTTGCCCGCATACATTCGGTGACACATCACCTTCTTCACTGTTAGCAAATGCTGCAACAAACTGGCCTGATAGCGGCCAATTTGCGCCTTTTTGCTTTTCAAATAATTGCGCTGCAAGCCCTTTATTATCGCCTGTGATGAGTCTTTGACTCTGACTGCTCGATACATTGTGAACACCGAACCAGTTCAGCATGCCGATTTCTTGCCCGTTACTTTTCACAAACTTGAGTAGTGTCATGGTTTCGTTGATGTTGTTGGCGTAATCATCTGCATCTGGGTTTTGACCGTATGCTGTTGGGTTGCGGTTAATCGACGCGCCAGATAGTTGCCCCTCATTCACCTTTATACTGCCAAACCCTTTGCTGATGAAAGCATTACGGATGGACTGGTAAATACCGTTGACGATAGTGTTGTAGTTATCCCTATCAAAACCCAGCGCACTCATATTGAGCATAATGTTATGATCATAACCGCCGGGGCCAACATGGACATGGGTTGCACTGAGCATGATGTTATTTTGGTTGAAGTGGGGGGCAAGTAATGGATCGCTCGCAATTTTTTTTAACACACCTTGGTGAACACCTTGCGTAATGCTTAGTAGATCGGCACTCACATAGGCAATGTATCGGTTATTAGTGGGTGTACCAATTACAAACGCACGAGACCAGAGCCTTGTGTGTATGCCCTTGGTTGTTTGTGCAACATCTCCGTAGCCGACCATACCCCTGTCGGCGGCGGGTCCGGTGATATCGTAAATACCCGTGCCAATGATCCAGTCATTATTTGCCTTTGCAACTAAGCTTAGGAGCAACAAAGCAAAGCTGGCGAGTGTTTTCAGCCAGCATGCATATTTTGAGTTATAAAAAGTCATACAAATCCCTAGGCCATGCGGTTTGGCATAGCTGTGTTTATTTTTGTGAAGGATGAGTACCCATAAAGGGCGGTGCTTTCTATACTCGCGAGATAGACAATTGAATATTAGTTCTAAATTTATCAGGCTGGCAACATTTGGTTATCAATTGTTTTTTTAGTTATGGCTTAGCTAGGGAGGCTAAGGTGTAGTACCGAATGCAGTTTTTACTTTTTGGCGTTTAGTGTTTTAGGCTGAGTAATAAGATCGGCTATTTCACGACAGCTGTTTTATACGCTTCAACAACTCTGCAAATAAAGAGGGAATAGTGGGTTAGTGGTGTGCTTTGTAGGCTGATTAAGCTGCGAAGTAGCGCCATCCGAGTTATAATTTACAACGTCGGATGGCGCTTCGGTTATGCCCACCAACGCGGTGTTTGTGAGTTGGTATAGTGAAAATTAATGCGGTTTATTAAGGTAAGTGATTAAATCATCTAAATAAATTCGACGCGTTTCAAAAGTCTCTTTAATGGCGCAGTGCGATTTATAAAAAGAGTGAGTGATGCTTTTTGGGGTATTTTTAATAAGCCCTAAAGGACCATTTAAATCGATAAAACTTCTATCTTCATTTTGGTAATTGTAAGACAACTTCCAAAAAGAGCGCCCGTAGGAAGTGCCGATATAACGCGCATTGTTACTTTTTTTAAGAAAAAGAATAAATCTCGCGTTGGCTTCATAAATCCTTTGGTCGTGTACCCCGTTAGTCCATTCGACGAAAACATATTTGTCAACGTGCTCGCCTCGAAGATTGTTTAGAACTTTTAACTTTGCGTACCCGTCGCCTAAATCTGTCAGTTTGATCTCTTTTGCAATAGCATAAACGATAAGTTCAGACTCCGTTTCAAGTTCAGACCATTCGCTTGGTGCTAACATGGCCCAACAGAGTTTGGGAAACGACAAAAAAATGATTATGAGTATATGAGCAATTTTCAAAAGAGACCTCTAGCACCAAGCATACGATGATTAAGTGAGTTGAGCCAGGTTGGATAAGCTGTGCTACCAGCGTGGCATAAAGAATTGCGCCTCGTTATTCTCTCGCGAAGCGCTTTGAAGCACTAAGCATGCTTTTTATTTGATGGTTTTAAATATGTATTAATGACATAACCCCAAGGCATAGCAAGGATGGGTAACACAATCAGCAAAAATGGAAACAACATACCATCGGTTGTATCTTCAGAGAGTGTACCCACGTGATAAAGCGGTAGCGCAACCAGTGCAAGCCAAATACACTTGTAAACAATTTCTAGCAGCAAAATGGGGATCATTTTTACCGGTTTAAATATGCCAATCAGGGCGAACAACGAAAATGCTGCCCATACGCTCCAGTCCATTGCATCACTAGGGTCCCACGCTTGGTCATATGAAACGATATGCGACCAAACATCAAAGGCTAGAATTGTTGCCATCAGGGTGTAAATCAGTCGCATCGCGTAGATATTAATAGGGCGAATACCATCGTATTTTGCGTTCTGTGAGAATATATAGCTTAACGAGTTCATATAATTTCCTTTTCTACTAGGTTTAACGCTAATCCTCTCCCAAAGTGTCGACAAACAGACTGACAAAACGGGGCTGGCGGTTAATATTTGCACTAAAAATACACCGTGTAAATTGGTCTTTCAGCTCCCTTTTGAAACAATTTATTTCGTGTCTTTTACGTCATTGATAAGTACAGCGAATAGGGTGGGTAAGCGGTGAGTCAGCGCCATCTAACGTAAATATACTTAACACGTCGGATGGCACTTAGCTTAAGCTGTTCTAAAGGTTTATCAATGCTACATTTAACCGTTAAGCACTTTGCACTGAAAGCAGCTCTTGTGCACTGGCTTTGGCGGTTGCACTTATTTTGTCACCACCAATCAACCGGGCAATTTCTTCTACGCGCATATCGTGTTCGAGTGTCTTCATAGAGGTAAAGGTCTCGCCATCTTCGACTTTCTTTGCGACAAAAAATTGCTGATGCCCGCTACACGCAACCTGAGGTAGGTGGGTAACACAAATGACTTGAGTTGACTTACCAAGCTGTCTTAAGAGCTTACCTACTTGTGATGCGGTGGGGCCTGAGATCCCCACATCGACTTCATCGAATATAAGCGTTGGCGTGGTAACTCGTTGAGCAATGATCACTTGAATGGCTAAACTAATACGCGATAGTTCACCACCGGAGGCCACCTTGCCTAATGGTTGCAGTGGTTGCCCTGGGTTGGTTGTTACCAAAAATTCAATTTCATCAAAGCCCTTAGCTGCGGGTTTTTGCTGTGGCTTTTGCGACAGCTCAATAGCGAATTGGCCATTTTCCATCGACAGCGAACACATACTTTTTGTGATCAACTCATTGAGTGTTTTTGCGGCCGCTTGTCGGCTTTCACTCAGGCCTTTTGCCGCAATATTGTAGGCATGGATAGCATCGGCTATCTCGACTTCCAAGGCATCTAGCCTTTGTGAATCTGAGCTGATCTCATCTAATTCAGATTTAAGTTGTTGGTGAAAAGCAAATAGTTCATCGGGTTTAACTGCATGCTTTCTTGCTAAGTCCATGGCTTTTGATAAGCGCTCTTCCAGCTCTTGCAATCGCATGGGATCTTGCTCGATATTTTCACCATAGCTGCGTACTTCACGGCACGCTTCTTCAACTTGTACAGCCGCTTCTTCCAGCATTTGCGCAATGGAGTTGAGCTGTGCATCGTAACTTGCAAGTTGAAAAAACTGCTGGGCACTGTGTTGTAACTGGCTCAGTACAGTTTGGTCATCTTGCTCATACAAATGTTGCAGTTCACGCTGGCATGTTTCGAGTATGGTTTGGCTGTGGCTCAACCGACTGTGTTCCATTTCAATTTGCTCAAACTCACCGTCTTCAAGTGCGAACTCGTCAAGCTCAGCAACTTGATATTCAAGTAACTGTTGCTTGGCAACTTGCGCTTGTTGCTGCTTTTGCAGCTCGTTGTACTCTTTTTGCAGTTTATTAAAGTAGCTGTATTGCGCGGTTACGGTGTTGAGTAAAGTACTGTGCCCTGCGTAAGCATCGAGTAAATGCAGTTGATGCTCTGGTTTGAGCAGCAGTTGGTGGGCATGTTGTCCATGGATAGAAATCAGATACTGGCCAAGCTCTTTTAACTGGCTTGCGGTAACCGCTACGCCATTAATGTAGCTTTTGCTGCGACCATTTTTACTGATCACACGGCGTAAAATGCAGTCGTGCTCTTCATTATTGAGCATGTGTTCTTTTAAAAATTGTTGAGCGATGGGTAACTTTGAAACATCAAAATGGGCGCTAAGTTGCGCTTTATCGGTATTTGGGCGAATAGCGGATGGGTCAGCGCGTTCACCAAGACACAAAGATAGGGCATCAATAGCAATGGATTTACCTGCGCCCGTTTCACCGGTAATAGCGGTCATACCTTCATGCCATTCAACATGAAGTGCGTTTACGATAGCAAAATTTTTAATTTCTAAGTTAATAAGCATACTGTGCATCCAAACAGTGGTTATACTGTTAATCTATACAGTATGCTTATTAAAAGCAACTTGAATTTTTAACTGTGAGCTGAGAATTTAGCTGGTTGTCAGTCTTTGTCTCGCGGCGCTCATTCGTTGTTGCGTTTTGTTGATATCCTGCTGACTTTCTTCATCGCTAGACTCCTCGCTATCTGCATCGGAATCTTCTTGTTGAAGCTCTGCGGGTAGGTCTGGTGTTTTGATCAATGTGATAAGTGCTGGCAAAATTTCGTAGTAAAAGTCTTTGTTATAGGCGATACCGGCCGTTGGTAGCTCTGCGACAAAATATTGCAATTGTTCAGCAAGTAAATCAAGACGGCCCACGTCATGACACTTACCCAATTCAGCGCCTACTGTGCGAGTAAATTGTGCGCTCACTTGCTCGAGTTGATTTAAGTTTTGTTCAGTATGTGCTTGGACCACAAAAAAGTTACCCACAATGGCATTGATCTTAGGCGCATATTTAGGGCGAAGGATCTTGGCATCCACGTACTCTTGCGTTCTTATTTTAAAATGCGTGGTGATCTCTTTTAGACGGTCGTTGAATATTTTTTTCTCCGCTTCGCGTGCTTTTTTTCTGTTGTTTTCAATAACTACATACACACCTAGCAAGGTGATAAGTAGTATGAGCGTGAAAAAAACAATGTAACTGATCATAAATGCTAAAATTTCCTAAATTAGAAAAATATCTGCCCCTATTTTGCGGCAAAAATGTGGCATTAGTAAAGTCTACTGCCCCAATTTAATTTTTGTCTGAGCACATTGTAATACGAGTAAGATTTAGGATGGATCAAACGCAGCTTCTTATCAGCTTTTTTGATGACCACTTCATCACCCGGTAGTACGGCCAAGACTACATGACTATCGCAGCTTACTTGTAAGCTGGCTGTATTTTCAATACTTAACTTCAGGCGAACCTCGTTATCAGCATCCACAACCAAAGGACGACTCGATAAGGTATGGGGAAACATAGGGACGAGCGCCAATGCATTGAGTTCAGGTGTTAGAATAGGACCGCCGCCAGATAAAGAATAGGCTGTTGAGCCGGTCGGCGTTGATACAATCAGGCCATCAGAACGCTGCGAGAAGACAAAATCCCCATTAATAAATGCTTCAAATTCAATCATGTGAGCGACTTTGTCTGCGTGTAACACTGCTTCATTGACGGCTAAATTAGCGCTTTTAAGCTGAGCATGTCGATACACTTCGACTTCTAATAAGAAGCGTGATTCTGAAATATATTCACCACGTAGCACTTCTTCCAAGCTTGCTTCAAAGCCTTCCGGATTTAAGTCGGTTAAAAACCCTAAATTACCTCGGTTAACCCCAATCACGGCGACATCAAATCGGGCAAGGACACGTGCGGCACCGAGCATGTTACCATCACCACCGACCACAATGGCTAAATCACATAGATTACCCAGTTCAACCAATTCGGTGAGTACATTGTTATCAACATTGGAAATTTGTGCACCAACGCGTGATTCAACGAGCACAGTGTAACCAAGTGCTTGCAAAAAGGTATATAAGCGTTGTAAGGTCAACGCCGCGCCTTCATGGTTAGGCTTTCCTATTAAGCCTATGGTTTTGAAGGGAGTCGTCATGTTGAGTGTCCTTGAAAAATATAGCGCAAGACTAACTTAAAAAGTTACGACTTGAAACTGGCAAATGATGTCACTACTTAAATAATATGAAATTAACAGCACGCGACCAACAAATCTTCTCAGCCGTAATGAGCTTGTACTGTAATGGTGAAGGGCATCCTGTTGCTTCGAGTAAAATTGCCAAGCAAAAAGGAATGGCAGTTTGCTCGGCTACAGTTCGCAATGCCATGGCTCGGTTGGAAAAAGAAGGGCTTTTGTATTCACCGCACACGTCAGCCGGACGTGTTCCCACAGACTCAGGCCTAAGGTATTGGCTTGATGAGTATTTTTCGTTACCAGATATTGCAAATTATTGGCAGCCTGAGCAAAACCAGTTGGTGGAGCTTGCACATAGCTTGAGCCAACGATTTAACGTTTGTTGCTGTGTAGGGTTACCGCAGGCGAGTTCTCAGTTGGTTTTTCGTGTTGAGGTACTCGCTTTTGACAGTGCATCTTGGTTAGTTTTACTCATTGATAGAGCAGGTCAGTCGCAGAACATCTGTATCAACAAACCGGCAGATGACAGCGATAAACACAGATACTTGTTTGCCGCTTGGATGAATACGGTTTTTAGCCAGCAAACGCTGATTGAAGGCCTACATAGAATGCGCGCCATGGCACATAGTGCGCCTGAAAGTTGTCGAGAGCAATTGACGCAATGGACCCGGGAGCTTAACCAACAGCTTGGTACTGATAATAGTATTGTGGTTGGAGAACGTTACCTGTACCAAGCCTTGGGTATCGATAAGGAACTCAATATTGGGGTGTCATTTTTACATCAAGTAGAAGACAGATTAGCGTTTAAAAACGGATTATCGGTTTTGATGGGCTCTGAGTTAAGCACATTGAATGTTAAACAAGCGCTTGTTTTGAGCTTGCCTTATTTTCAAAGTGGTGAATACCAAAGTCGCTTTTGCGTTATTTGCCCTGCAAATGCGCCGATTGAAGCAATCATCACACAATTTTCTCAAATCAGTCCATCAAGGGGTTGAAACTAAAAATTCAATCCCCATAATTAGCGACAGTTGTAAAGAATTGGAGAAATCTTACATGTCTGAGCAAACCAATGCCCCTGAACATGAACAAGAAGCTGTGGATCAAGTAGAACAAGCAGCGCAAACGCAAGAAGAAGTGCAAGAAGAAGTGCAAGAACAAGCAGAACAAGGTGAATTAAGCCCTGAAGAAGAAATTGCGGGTTTATACGCTGAATTAGAAGCGGCTAAGCAAACGATTAAAGATCAGCAAGACAGTGTTGTAAGAGCTGCGGCTGACGTTGAAAATATGCGTCGTCGTGCAGCACAGGATGTTGAGAAGGCACATAAGTTTGCACTAGAAAAATTTGCAAACGAGCTGTTACCTGTTATTGACAACCTAGAGCGTGCGATTGAGTTCTCTGATAAAGAAAACGAAACATTGAAGCCTATTCTTGAAGGCATTGATATGACGCTTAAGAGCTTTTCTGACGCAGTTGCTAAATTTGGCGTTGAAACAGTTAACCCTCAAGGTGAAGCGTTTAATCCAGAATTACACCAAGCTATGTCGATTCAGCCAAGTAATGATGTATCGCCAAATACCGTACTTGCAGTGATGCAAAAAGGGTATACATTAAATGGCCGTTTGTTACGACCTGCGATGGTTATGGTATCTAAAGAAGCTGAATAAGTAGATATTTAGACGAAAAAGCCGATGTTAATCGGCTTTTTTTATGCGGTTTTTTTGCACTACTTGGTAAACGACACTGAGCAAAACTGCCGCAAGCATTAAACTTGCGAAGGGCAGTGCACTGGCGGGCTTAATAAAAGCTAATATAGGACCAACAAGGGCACCACTGCCAAAACGTAGTGTACCGATCACAGCTGTGGCTGTGCCTGTGTGTTGTTCAAAAGCGAGTAAAATAAGCGCGTCGGCGTTACTGGCGATGATCCCTAAACTCATCATCAGTGGTGCTACCGTACTTGCAAATATCCAAACATTAACCGACATGGTACTTTCAACCACCAGAACGCTGCCAGCAACTAAGCCGATAGCTAGACCTAAATAGAGCATTCGCCGAGATCCTAGCTTTGGTACCAACCGTGTATTTAAAAAGTTGCCAAACATCAGTGCCATGACGTTTAAGGCGAATAGAATACCAAATAGCTGCTCCGATACTGCAAAATAATCAAGGTATACAAAAGGCACCGAGGTTAAGAAGCAGAAAAATGCAAACGATGAAGCCATGGAAGTGAGTATGTCAAAGCGGCTCATTTTATTTGACAGTACGGTGTGGTAGTTTTTCAGGAAAAACGAGATGGATAGCTTGCTAGTGTTGAAATTGGGCACATCGATATTACTCACAGAGCAACAGGCCAATACGATAAAGCCATAGATTGCCAGACTCCAGAATATCGCACTCCAATGCCAAATGAGCATCAGGCCCGCACCGATACTGGGCGCCAATAAAGGTGCTAGCATCATGATCATTGACACATAAGACATGCCTTTTGCTGTATCTTGCTGATAGTAATGTCTGATGATACCTGGTACGACGACACTGGCTGCTGCCCCAGAAAAGGCTTGTATAACACGCAATAGGTTAAATATTTCAATATTGGTCGTTAAAGCTAACATCACAGAGCTTATAGCAAAGCCCGATAAACCAATGCGTGCCAGTAGCGTACGAGAGTATCGGTCTGCGAGAGGTCCGAAAACCAGCATGCCCAGTGCATATCCAGCTAAATAACAACTTAAAGAAACTTGAACATGTTCTAGTGAAGTATTTAATTGTTCAGCAATGGCGAGCATTGCGGGTAAATATAAATCTATCGCCAGTGGCGTTAGCGCGACGATGCTAGCCAATAAAGGTAAAAACAAGCGGCCTAAAGAATGTGAATGTTGCACGAGGATCCATTATAAGAACTTTTGCTCATTATAGCGTGAGCGCTGAAATTAAGCTTAAGTTAATAGTTAAACGGCAAATATTTAAGGCAAATGTGCACAATTGCCAAGGCCTGCTCTTGAGTCATCGCAAAGATGTTTTAAACTAGCAGCAAGCTTATGTTATTAGGAATTAACAGTATGAAAAGAGTACTGACGACTTTAGCAAGTGCGGTGGTGATATCGCTTGCCGTATCTGGATGTAAAACCTCACCAACTGGGCGCACGCAAATTGCGCTCTATTCAGATCAGAAAATGAATGAAATGGGTGTGGCCAGCTTTGAACAAATGAAAGAGCAACAAGCCATTGAATCGGACAAAAAAACCAATGCGTACGTTAAATGTATTGCAGATCAGTTGATAGCACAGCTACCCGCTGACTACGCAAATCAACAATGGGAAGTGGTGGTTTTCAAAGAACCCAGTGCAAATGCTTTTGCTTTACCGGGTGGAAAAATCGGTGTGCATACTGGATTGTTAGAGGTTGCCAAGAATCAACATCAGTTAGCGGCTGTAATGGGCCATGAAGTTGGGCATGTCATTGCTCAGCACGCCAATGAGCGGATGTCGCAAAATAGTTTGTTGCAGTTTGGTTTGCAAGCAAGCAATGCGGCATTACAGATGGGGGATGTGCAATATCGCGACGCCATTATGCAAGGTTTAGGGTTAGGTGCCCAATTTGGTGTGGCATTGCCTTTTAGTCGCTCTCATGAAAGCGAAGCGGACATTATTGGCTTGGATTTAATGGCTAAAGCGGGATTTGATCCGCAAGGTTCTGTTGATCTTTGGCAGAACATGGAAGCCGCATCGGGTGAACGTCCACCTGAATTTATGTCAACCCACCCAGCACCACAAAGCCGTATTGCAAATTTACAGCAGGGCATGGCAAGTGCGAATGAGTTGAAGCAGGCGGCTTGGCAAGCTGGGCGAAAACCCATGTGTCAGTGAGCCTAGAGTATTTAAAAGCATGCGCCACAAGGCGCATGCTTTTTCGTTCAAGTGCTATATTTAGGGTTGCTCATAGATTTGGCAGCATCGTATTTTAAGAAGTTTGATCTGGCTCAAAATAGTGTGTAACTAAAAGTGGGGGAGGACAAAAGTCCTTATCCAAAAAGCCTTATTTCTCTATGCTCGCCAGCTATCTACACAGTACGTGCACTTAGATAGGCGGGGTTGAATACCGATTGCTTATGTACAAGTGAATTCATGCAATAATCAAGTGGAATCAATATGCAACAATTACCTACGGTCGATTATCAAGCGCCAGATGCAGCAGCGCAATTTGTCGAGTCTCTACGCAACACAGGTTTCGGTGTTTTAAAGAACCACCCAATTCCTCAATCGCTTGTAGAGTCTATCTATAAGAACTGGCAGGAGTTTTTTGACTCTGAGCAAAAGCACGAGTTCTTATACGACAAACAGACTCAAGACGGCTACTTCCCACCAGAAGTATCTGAGGTAGCGAAAGGTTTCACAGTAAAAGACATTAAAGAGTACTTTCACGTTTACCCGAAGGGTCGCGTACCTGCACAATTAGAAGCTGAGGTTCGTGAATACTACCGTTTAGCAAACGAATTTGCAGCGCAATTATTAAGTTGGGTTCAAGAACAAGCGCCTGAAGATGTACGCGCTAAGTTTTCTATCGATCTAAAAGATATGATTGCAGATTCAGATCAAACATTACTGCGTATATTGCATTACCCACCAATGACGGGTGATGAAGAACCAGGCGCAATTCGTGCCGCGGCGCACGGTGATATCAACTTACTCACTGTATTACCTGCTGCGAATGAGCCTGGTTTGCAAGTGCAAACTCAAGATGGTGGCTGGTTAGATGTACCATGTGATTTTGGGTCATTGATCATCAACATAGGTGACATGTTGCAAGAAGCGTCGGGTGGTTATTTCCCATCGACAATTCACCGTGTAATCAACCCAACGGGTAAAGCGTCAACGAAATCGCGTATTTCATTACCGTTATTTTTACATCCAAGACCAGACGTCGTGTTGTCAGAGCGTTACACTGCGGATAGTTACCTCCAAGAACGATTAACTGAACTTGGTGTTAAATAAAAAAGGCGGCTAGGCCGCTTTTTTTATGCAAAACAAACATATACATTTACTTCAGCACATCCTTTGTTTATAAATACTCAATATTGTTAGCAAAATTTCGCTGACAACTTCGCTATTCTGTGCAATATTAGAATTTTTCATTGTCGAGTAAATTGGCAAAAAAAATAATGACAACGCTGTCATTTTGTGTGTAACATTAATTCAACACGACTGAATGCTCAGCAATTACTAATAAAAATGAGCCAAACCAAATCGATAGAGGTCACTATATGATGGCTAAACAGGTACAACAAGACCAGTTATATATAGGTATAGATGGCGGAGGAACAAAATGCCGCGCTACTATCTACTCTCAACAGCACGGTGTGTTAGGTACTGGTCTGGGCGGTCCAGCAAATCCTCTTCATGGACTCGAACGTACCTTAGAGTCAATCATGGTGTCTACTCAGCTTGCTTTACAAGATGCAGGGTTGAGAGTTGAACAAGTTCACGAGCTGAATGCGGGTATGGGATTAGCGGGTGTAAATTTGCCTGCCTTGTATGACAAAATTATGCAGTGGGACCACCCATTTCAGCATATGTTTTTAACGACTGATTTACATACGGCGTGTATCGGTGCCCACGAGGGTGAAGATGGAGCCGTGATCATCACAGGCACAGGTTCATGTGGCTTTGCTATTGTCGATGGTAAATCGGTGAATTATGGTGGCCATGGTTTTGCACAAGGTGATATCGGCAGTGGTGCGTGGATGGGTCTTGAAGCGATTAAGGCCGCTTTACTCGATTTGGATGGCTTAGGCCCTTCGACGGCGATGAGTGAGATGTTCAAAACACACTTCAATACCACGACAGCGATGGGGGTTGCGGAACAAATGGCGGGTCAACCTTCAAGCGGATATGCAAAATTAGCGCGCTATGTACTTGGAGCTGCAGAGCAACAAGATGAAGTTGCTTTGGCTATCGTAACTCAAGGCGCTGATTATATTAGCCGCCTTGCTAAACGTTTACTCGAGAATAACCCGCCACGATTGTCGATGATTGGTGGTCTTGCTGAGCCACTCAAAAAGTGGTTAGAGCCAGAGGTTGCTGCGAAAGTAGAGTTACCTAAACAACCTCCAGAAATGGGTGCTATTTATTACGCCATTCAAAATATTGAACAAAACATTAAGGCCAATTGATGAGTAAGCAAACGTACCGAGCCAAACGTCTATTTGATGGCTATGAGTTTAAGGAAAATGTACTTTTTTCGGTCGAGCAGGGAAAAGTACGCATTTTATCAAAGCCGCTAGAAAATGATGTGGTTGAACTAAAGGGGCTAGTTGTCCCAGGTTTCATTGATGTTCAAGTCAATGGTGGTGGTGGTGCGTTTTTTAACGCGGACCAAAGCACTGAATGTTTGAACAAAATGGTATTGGCCCATGGGCAGTATGGCTCAACTGCGCTGATGCCTACTTTGATCACCGATAAAATTGAAGTCATGAACGCTGCGGCAGATGCGATAGCCGAGGCGATTGCTAGCAAGCAAATGGGGGTTGTTGGCGTTCATTTTGAAGGGCCACACCTGTCACATCCCAAAAAAGGCACTCATAGTGAGCAATATATTCGTCCTATCACGGAAGAAGAATTTGCAATTTATGCGCGTCAAGACTTAGGTATCAAAATGGTGACTTTAGCACCAGAAACGATACCACTGGCGGATATTGAACGCCTAGTGGAGTTGGGTGTTAAGGTTTGTATTGGCCACTCAAACGCAGACTATGACACCACAAATGCAGCTCTTCGAGCTGGCGCTGACGGGTTTACGCATTTATTCAACGCAATGTCGGCATTTACGTCTCGAGAACCGGGTGTAGTAGGTGCGGCACTGTGGGACGACAACAGCTGGTGTGGATTGATTGTGGATGGTCACCATGTTCACGCTACGTCTGCGAAACTTGCTATCCGCACAAAGCAGCGAGGTAAAATGCTATTGGTGACGGATGCAATGCCGCCAGTCGGCACGGATGACACTGAGTTCGACTTTTTTGATGGTCGTAAAGTGATCCGCACAGGAGATAGGCTCAATTCCACAACCGGTGAATTGGCTGGAAGTGTGTTAGATATGGCCAGTGCTGTTCGAAATACGGTTCGCGACCTTGATGTTGCATTGCCTGAAAGCTTAAGAATGGCGTCACTTTACCCTGCTCAATACTTGGGCTTGAATAACAAAGGTCATTTGCTAGAAGGTGCTGACGCGGACTTTGTTGTCCTCGATGACGATTTGTTTGCGACGGCGACCTATATTGCTGGCTACAAGCTTTAGATTTTCCCTGAATAAAAACCCCGTTGCAGTATAACGGGGCTTTTTTGTTTTAGAAGGTGTAAAAATGACAATAAAAACAACAAAAAAGAGATTGGCGTCGCTAGATGCGTTACGCGGTATGGACATGTTCTGGATTTTGGGTGGCCAATCGATATTTGCTGCGTTGTTTGTGCTCACAGGATGGCAGGGGTGGAAACTTTTTGAAGCGCATACAGTGCATAGCCCATGGCATGGTTTTACCTTTTACGACTTAATTTTTCCACTTTTTATCTTTTTGTCTGGTGTCGCTATGGGGCTATCACCTAAGCGCATCGATCACTTGCCTTATAACGAAAGGCGACCTTACTACCAAAAAGCCTTAAAAAGACTGTTGTTGTTATGTTTGCTTGGCATTTTGTATAACCATGGTTGGGGTACCGGCATTCCTGCTGCGCTTGACGAAATTCGTTATGCCAGTGTTTTAGGGCGAATTGCAATTGCTTGGTTCTTCTGTGTTTTACTCGTGTGGCATACCTCGGCTCGTGTTCAAGCGATAGTGGGTACTGGCATCTTGCTGTTTTATTGGATACTTTTGTGCTTTATTCCCGTGCCGGGCGGTGTCGCAGGTGATTTATCGGCCACAGGCAGTTGGAACGCATGGTTTGATAAATACCTACTACCGGGGATCAGCTATCAAAACCGAGTTGTTGACCCTGAAGGGGTATTATCAAGCCTGCCAGCCATAGTAAATGCCATCGCAGGTGTTTTTGCTGGTCGATTTATTGCAAAAGCACAGCAGTTCGGGCAGTGGAAAAGCGTGGCCGCACTGTTTTTTGCTGGTGTTGCATGTGTGATACTGGGTTGGGTATGGGATTTGCACTTTCCGGTAAATAAAGAGCTGTGGACGAGTTCATTTGTACTCGTTACTGTCGGTTGGAGTACCATATTATTTGCAGTTTTTTATGCGCTAGTTGACATTGTAAATGGTGAAAAACTGGCCTATCCGTTTGTGATTATTGGTGCTAACTCTATTATCATTTATCTCGCCTCGTCCTTGGTTAATTGGCAGTACATTAGCAAAAGTGTATTTGGTGGTGTTATTGCCAGTGCATCACCCAATTTGCAGCCTTTGTTGGCAGTTATCGCTTTGTTATTAGTGCAGCTTTTAGTATTGCACTGGATGTATAAACGCAAGATTTTTGTTAGTGTTTAACGCTGAGTTGAAATTATTTTAAGCAACGAAAGCCCGCGATATACGTGGGCTTTCGTATTTTTGGAGTTAAAATAGTGAAATTTTTCTTCACTTTCACTTTACAAAACTTTTTATTCTGATAATAATGACAGCGTTGTCATAATGGTAATACCTAATAAAGTGTATCCCAATTAGGTTAGATCTGGCCTTGCTTTGATTGCACGCGAAGTAGGGCTCAGATCCCATTTTTCCAGTAATCAACATTGAGCCAATACTATGCAAATTGTTATTTTGAATGATGCCGCAGAAGTCGCAGCCTATGGTGCCGACATTTTTTCTTCTCAGCTTAAACGTAAAGCTGAATCAGTATTGGGCTTAGCGACAGGCTCTACGCCTGTGGCACTTTATCAAGAGCTTATTCGTCGTAACCGTGAAGGTTTGGTAAGCTTTAAAGATGCAACAACATTTAATTTAGATGAATACTTAGGATTAAATGGCGAGCACCCACAAAGTTACCGCTATTTTATGAATGAGCAGTTGTTTAACCATATCGACATTGATATTGATAACACGCACGTACCTCCTGGCGATGCTAAAAACCCAATCACAGCATGCCAAGACTATGAAGCGCGTATGAGCGCAGCGGGTGGGGTTGACGTTCAGCTACTAGGTATTGGTCGTAACGGTCACATTGGTTTTAATGAACCATCGTCAGGTTTAACCTCACGTACTCGCGTTAAAACACTCACAAAAGAAACAATTGAAGATAATGCACGCTTTTTTGCAGAAGGTGAATATCAGCCTCATCTTTCTATTACTATGGGCATTGGTACTATTTTAGATGCTAAAAAAGTGGTTTTGCTCGCGACCGGCGAGAATAAAGCAGAGGCTGTGCAAGCAATGGTCGAAGGACCGCTGACCGCGTCTTGTCCAGCATCAGCACTACAAATGCATAGAGATGCGGTTATTGTCATTGATTTGGCCGCAGCGAGTAAGCTGAAAGACATCGAGTTTTATCAACATATTGAAGCTGAAAATCAAAAGCTTCAAGATTACCTTGCCTCTCTGTAGTGTGGAGTTACACTATAGTTTAAAGCCCGAAAGGGCTTTTTTTTATTCAAAATCAGACACTCAAAGATAATCATTTTAGTCCGAGGTTAGGCAAACTGTTTAGCTTTCGCGTTGCATATGGTAGCTTTAAGCAAATAACTTCGACAAGGATTAGGCTTTGCTGCATTACACGCATATGCACCTCAACCGTGCTTCAAATGAACGCAAAGATCCGCAGTGGATCGAACAACAAATGGCCAAAAACAGCCGGTGGCTTTTGATAGATAAAGATAGAAATCTGATCAATATCGAGCGCAACGAGTTGCATTTTCTCTCGTTTGAACAAGTCACACCATTTAACTTAAAGACGGCAATATTTTTAGGGCTGGATGACGCTCATAGTTATTTTGCACTTGATGTAAGCGGCACTGAACAAGTCATTAGTTTGATGCAAGACACACAGCTTGAGTTCGTAGATATGCGTCGTATAGGCCCACAACTAGAAAAGCAGATGGCGTCTGTGGGCGTTTTAGCGCGAGGTTTATGTTATTGGCACAAAACTCATCGTTTTTGTGGTCGCTGCGGTTATACCAACGTAAGTGTTGAGGCAGGTCACGCAAGAAAGTGTGAAAATAGCCAATGTGACCATATGACTTTTCCACGTACGGATCCTGCCGTTATCATGTTGATCACTCACACTTTTGATGATGGGATAGAGCGTTGCTTAATGGGTCGCCAAGCAAGCTGGCCAGAAGGCGTGTACTCAACTTTAGCTGGTTTTGTCGACCCCGGTGAAACTTTAGAACAGGCTGTCATTCGAGAGGTGAAAGAGGAAGCGGGCATTGATGTCTGTGAGGTTGAATATATCGCCTCTCAACCGTGGCCATTTCCTTCATCATTGATGCTTGGTTTTATTGGTAAAGCGAGTACGACTGATATCAGCATAGATCAGGATGATTTAGAAGATGCTCAATGGTTTAGTAAAGAAGAGCTAAATCAATTTGGTCAGTGGGGGGATGAGCGCCCAGGTAACAAGTTGACGCGAACAGATTCGATATCTCGCTACCTAGTAGAGTATTGGCGAGCAAAGTAAAGGTATCTAAATGAAAAATAACACAAAACTGGTGAGTTCAGGGCGCAAGTCACAATATACTCAGGGCGTTGTTAACCCCGTTGTGCAACGTGCATCTACCGTGGTATTTGAGTCAGTGGCAGACTTGCAGCAAGCTGCGCAAGAGCGTGGCAATCGTACTTTGTTTTACGGCCGTCGTGGTACCAATACACATTATGCGCTGCAAGATGCGATTATGGAGCTTGAAAATGGTGCCGGTTGTGCGCTTTATCCCTGTGGTGCTGCTGCGATTAGTCAGTCACTGCTATCATTTTTAAAGTCTGGCGACCACTTATTGATGGTTGATACGGCTTACGAACCAACTCGTGACTTTTGCGATAAAATCTTGGCAGGGTTAGGTATATCGACCACTTATTACGATCCAATGATTGGTGCAAATATTACGTCTCTCATTCAAGAAAACACCAAAGTTCTATTTCTAGAGTCACCCGGTTCAATCACGATGGAAGTGCAAGATGTGCCATCTTTAGTTGCAGCTGCAAAAGCGCATAATGTGATCACTATGCTAGATAATACGTATGGTAATGGTTGGCATTATAAGCCCCTAGATCATGGTGTAGATATTAGTATTCAAGCCGCAACAAAATATATTGTTGGTCATTCGGATGTGATGATGGGGGTTGCAGTGGCAAACGAACAGCACTGGCCAACTTTGCGTGAAAACTCTTATTTACTCGGACAGTGCACGTCAGCGGACGATGCCTATTTGGCGCTTCGAGGTTTACGTACCATGCCAGTGAGACTTGCGCAGCATGAAAAAGCGGCACTGCAAGTAGCAAACTGGTTGACTAAGCACCCATTGGTAGATCACGTGCGACATCCTGCGCTGGCCTCGTGTCCGGGACATGAATATTTCGTTCGCGACTTTGCTGGTAGTAACGGGTTATTCTCATTTGTGATGAAAAGTGGTACGCAAAAGGCCATTAATGTATTTTTGGACAGTCTAGAGCATTTTAAAATGGGTTTTTCATGGGGGGGCTACGAGAGCTTAGTGACCGCGACAAAAAGTGTGGCAGGGCTACGTAGTGTCACTGGTTGGTCTCAAGGGCCTATCATTCGATTGCATATCGGGTTGGAAGATGTTGAAGATTTGATAGCAGATTTGGAGCAAGCATTAGAACAATATGCGTCTCATTGCTAAAGCTTAATGAAAACGCCCACTTTTTGCTGTGGGCGTTTTCGAAGTTTCTGTGAATAGGCATGTATTAATTGTTGTTTCGACTTGTGCCAAAAATATACCCAAGCAATGCTGTAAGCGTCGGAAAAAGGACATTAAGTAATATTAATTGCAGAGTGTCAAACCAGAATGTTCTAAATGCAGTTCTTTGTGAAGCGACACTTGACAGTAGTGAGTCTACTTTTTCTAATGACTCTGCTGAAGCGCCTTTTTCTAAAGAGTGTAGCGCAGAAGTTGTTCGGAAAAATTCCAGCTCACCCCAGACAAATACGCCAATAATAATGAGTAGAAACCCAATTAATACGCCTAGAATTCCCCAAGTGAGGTAGACTCCGGCTTTTTCTTTACCAGTTAAAGGCTCAGGTTCGCTAACAGGCGCATCTTTGGGGGTTGTGTCCGTTGCTTTAGTTAAATCTAAATCCCCATTCATATTCTTAATATCCTTATAGCCTTTAATATTATGGCTCTGGGTTTACTTTCCTCACATTAGATAGTTCAGTCATTACCAGTCTATGTATATCTTTACCGTCTTTTGTAGCGGATAAAATGGTTCTATCGTGACTTGCTTCGTCGGAAGCCCAGTCTAATAAAGATAATGCGACGCGTGTTACATCACTGGATTTCTTTAGACCCAGCCTTGCTTGCAAGTTTTTCAGAAAGTTAGCGTCAATCGCAACTCTTACTTCTGTTTGGGTTGGTTCCACTGCCATAATTACTCCGAAAAATATCCGACTTTTATCCAATTATCGCGCAGTGGAATGAATGACGCAAGTTAAACCACATACCTATGAGATATGTGGTTTAACCTCATGTACAAAGTGAGAGGTAATCGTTTTTTGATAAGGGTGAAATAATAAAGGGAGCCTATTTGGACTCCCTTTATTATTTGTGAAAACGCGTGCTTAGAGAGAAGTTTTTTCCTCTAGCTCTTTTGCTGCATTTGGGTCGTTAAATACATCTAAATCAAATTCGTTTTCTGATTTCGCCACTATACAGGTGACCATGCAGTCTCCTGTTACGTTGACTGCAGTACGAGTCATATCAAGAAGGCGGTCCACACCAATGATGATTGCGATCCCTTCAACAGGTAAGCCAACCTGGTTTAGTACCATGGCGAGCATGATTAAGCCAACGCCTGGTACACCAGCTGTACCAACTGAGGCGAGCGTCGCGGTTAAAATAACCATTAGATAATCACTGATTGTCAAATCAACAGCAAAGACTTGGGCAATAAATACGGTTGCAACACCCTGCATGATTGCGGTGCCATCCATATTAATAGTTGCGCCCAAAGGTACAGTGAAAGAAGCTACAGAATTATGCGCACCCAGTTTTTTTGTTGCCGTTTCAAGTGTCACTGGCATTGTTGCGCTTGAACTAGAGGTACTAAACGCAAACATACACGCGTCTTTCATTTTGGTCAGGAACATAACCGGGTTTAAACCTGTGAGCATTTTTAAAATGATTGAATAGTTAACCAAGGCGTGAATAAACAAAGCAACAAGTACTACTAAAAAGTATTTAGCTAAGCTGAAAATCAGGCCTACATCAATTGTGGTAAATAGTTTTGCCATTAAACAGAATACGCCGTAAGGCGCTAAGTTCATAAGTAAAGTAACCAGTTTTAATACAACCACATTTAAGTCGTCGAACACTTTTGCGACACGCTTACCCGGTTCACCACTGAGCGCCATAGCAACACCAAACAGCAGCGCAAATACAATAACTTGTAGCATGTTTCCATTTGCCATTGCGTTAATCGGATTGGTTGGGAACATATTAATGATAACTTGTGCAAGCGTAGGGGCCTGACTTGCTTCAAAACTGGCATTGGTTGGTAGCTCTTGACCTACGCCGGGCGCGACGATTAAAGCAAGTGTGATTGCAACAGTGATAGCAACCGCAGTTGTTACAAGATATAAGGCGATAGATTTTCCGCCTAATCGCCCTAACTTTTTAGGGTCGCTTAGACTACAGGTACCACAGACTAAAGAAATGAAAACGAGAGGGACGACTAGCATTTTCAAACTGGCAATGAAAATTTGCCCACCCACGTGAAATAAACCATCGACGATAAAGCTTTTAACCGGGAAGTCGAACAACCCCAGTGGAATTAAATATTCTTCTTGGCCAGAAAAGAGCGCTTGAAGAAGCAGGCCCAATATAATGCCGGACACCATGCCCAGCATAATACGAGACGTGAGGCTCATTTTGTTATTTTTTTGCATATGACTAAATTTGGATTAATAGCTAATGATCTGCATAGCCTAACAGGCCAAATTAATTTGGCAAAAATTTTCGCCGAGAAATACGAAAAAACTGTGATTTTTGAGCAGTTTCTAGGGTAAGATGACAAAAAATTCAACTTCAAATTGTGCTAGGGAGAGAGGTTAATGCCTTTAATGCGCTGGTTCAGCATGATGATGCTAAGCTTGCTACTCACCGCTTGTGGCGGGGGTGGTTCGATAGAGAAAAGTACAGATGGTGGTACCGATGGTACAACTGGGCAAGACAAAGACATCGTTTTTACCGTGCAAGTTGTCGATGCTGATGGCAACGCATTGAACGAAGACAATCCTATTTCGAGCCAACGACAAGGTACAGCCAAGGCAACACTTAAAAAAGGCAACGATGCCATCACCAGCAAGCTTATTCAATTTCAAGTTAATCATGCTGGACGCTTGAGCCCTGAGTCAGGCACTGGCGCAACTAATTCTGAAGGTATCGCGACAATCACAATCGCCAGTGGTGAAAGCCGTGGTTGGGGCGAGTTAATTGCAACCTATACAGATGGTGAAGGTGTTGTTTACACAGATAAAACGGTTTTTTACTCTTCTGGTGACGAGGCTGATGCAGAAGATGACGATACGAAACTCACCATTAAGGTATTAACAGATTGCCCAGCAGGGTGGGAAAGTGAAAGAGATAATGTATCGTTAGATACGTTGTCATCAGCCTGCCAAACTTCTAACAAAATTGACGCGATTGAAGAAGTCGATGTGTTAGTTGGAGCTTCCAGTACCAAATCTGGACAGGGTGTATCTGGCGTATTAGTTAATTTAGCGGCTGATATAGGTACAATTCTGTCGGGTGACAAGAGTGTTACTGACAACTTTGGTTTTGCATTGTTCAAGTATCGTCCGCCACTGCAAGGTGGCGCTGGTCAATTAACGGCGACATTTAACGATGCCTCTACCAGCTTTGCATTTACCAGCGGTGCCGAGGATCTGTCTTTAACGATTGATAATGGTCTTCGCAAAGACAGTCAAGGTAATACGATCCCATTAGGCGCAGGTGAAACCACGCTATTAACTGTTCAGATTAAAGATCAAAATGGTCAATTGATTACCACACCTTTGGATGTGGCATTTTCATCAGGCTGTGCTGAGAGTGAAAAAGCACAGGTTGATGGCACATCTACAAGCGTAGGTGGTATTGCTTATTCAACTTATAAAAACTTGGGCTGTGATATCGCGATGGGCGATACCATCTCTGTGACCGTCTCTAAAGGTGGTAATTCGGAAACTGAACAAGTGGTTATTCCTGTTTCTCCGGCAAAACCTCAATCGATAGAGTTTTTAAATGCCAGTGAAAGCTTATTGGCGTTAAAAGGCACGGGTGGGCCACAACGAAAAGAATCATCTGAATTGTCGTTTAAATTAATTAATAGTTTAAGCGGTGGTGCAGCCAACCAGCGTATCGATTTTAGACTAAGAGCCAAACACAGTGACGCCACATTGGTGCCTACGAGTGTTAGAACAGACTCACAAGGTGAAGCGAAAGTGATTGTGAGTTCAGGGAACGTATCGTCGAGCTTTGTGGTGCAAGCTTGTTATATCCCAAATGATTTGATCCCAGCAAACAGTAATGACGAGGTAACTTGTTGGCAGGAACGTTTTGATGCGTGCAAAGCCGATTCAAAACCCGCTGATTGCCCAACGGGAACCATCACACTCGTGCAGCAAGACCAAGCAATTATGTCAGTATCTAGCCGTTTAAGTGTGACCAGTGGTTTGCCTGTTAACTCAACGATGTCTTTGTCGGTAGGGACGTTGAACACTGAGACTTTAAATATTAGTAACAAAGAAATTCCGATTACTGTCAATGTTGCCGATAGATATGGCAATTTCGTGCATGATGGCACCAAAGTTTATATTAGTGCTGAAGGTGGTGCTGTGGGTACAGTGGATGGCACGCAGTTTAATGCAGAATTAGAATGTGAAACGACAGATGGTCGTTGTAGCGCTACTTGGGTGAGCCAAAATATTATTCCATTTGTGACGAACAAACCCGCAAGTGATCCACGTAGTCCAGTAGATTGTGAGTTGCCAAATCAGGTTAATTGCTCAACAAACTACTGGGGAAATCGCGTTGACTCGTATAATCCGAAGAAGCTCTATGCGGCGAAAAAGTCATACCTTGTGGGGCAAGGTAACTCTAATCCATCGCATCAGCAAATTCTTAATGTAGGTAATAATCAGTTAAATGCCTCGGTGCTTGAAAGCACTCGAAATTGTAATCTGTATTTTGAGGACTCCGATGATCCACTTTCTGCACCTTGCATAAACGGAATTCTTAATGCTGCTCACCACAGTGATGGCGTGCCTTTAGCTGGTAGGGCAACTCTGGTAGCCATTACCGATGGCGAAGAAAACTTCAACGATGTGAATGGCAATGGTTTATTCGATTCAAATGAATTTAGTTTAGTTTACGATGTGCCAGAGGTGTTTAGAGATGACAATGAAAACGGTAATTATGAGGGAATAAATTGCGTTCCGAGTAGTGCAACTAATCCTTGTTCGCCAACCAACACCAATGCTGGTCATTTTGAGAAATTATGGGACGGCAATGGCGATGGCTCATTTACTGATAGAGATGGCAAATACAACGGCTTAAGCTGTACGGTTGCTCAGCAGCAAAACGGTCAGTGTACCAAATCGATTATCGATGTATTTGATACGGCTGAAATCATTATGTCTGGTAGTGTGCCTATTTATCGTTTTGTAGTAAGAAAAGGTAGCGCCTTAGGGAACGGTAGAACGGTACCAAGCTCATGTGCAGACGTCTTCGTCAATGGTGTTAAAGCGTTAGATTTAGAGCCATCAGGTCATTCTACTTATTGTGATGTGACGCAAATTGTATTTGCTACTGAAGACGAGACAAGCTTAATTGACAGTGCGGAAGTTTATTTATACTACAGCGATGTCAACAATAACCCACTCCCGCAAGGAACAGAAATTGCGATCAGCACGGATAATGGTTTATATACAGGGGTATCAGATGTGGTTATCCCTAGCCAGAATGATGTTGCCGCTTCGAGAATAAAATTCACTATTTCACGTGAAATTGAACCTAACCAGAAAAAGCAAGGTCAGGTTTCGTTTATATTCACTACTCCGAGTGGCGTGATAACGCCAGTCACATTGGAAATAGTCGACGCGGGCTAATGAGAAACCAAAAATGCCAGCCTTCGGGTTGGCATTTTTGTATTGATTCCTTTATATTGCGCAGCTCAAATTTGGCTTTGTACTTTTTGTATAAAATAGCAACAGTAATTGTGTAATTAATCATTAATCAGCTAAAAGATTGTATTTAAAGCTTGTAACAATAGGTGTTTGTAGATATACCTATAAATATTAATCGCCCTAGATGGGCAGTAAACTCAGACAAGATGGGTCAAAAATAGGCAGCTATGGGCAAATCGCTAGTAATTGTAGAGTCTCCCGCGAAGGCAAAAACAATTAATAAATATTTAGGTAAGGACTACATTGTAAAGTCCAGTGTCGGCCATGTGCGCGACCTACCAACCTCTGGTGCAGGTAAGACAAAAGGGCTGGCAACGAAAAGCCCCGCTGAAGTGCGCAAAATGTCGCCTGAAGAAAAAGCCGAATATAAAAAGAACAAAGACTACGCAAACCTAGTCGCTCGCATGGGTATTGACCCAGAGAAAGGCTGGGAACCACACTATGAAGTACTGCCGGGCAAAGAAAAGGTTGTACAAGAGCTCAAAAAACTTGCTGAAAACGCTGACCAAATCTATCTCGCAACCGATTTGGATAGAGAAGGGGAAGCCATCGCTTGGCACCTTGAGCAAATCATCGGTGGTGATAAAGACAAGTATAAGCGCGTAGTATTTAACGAAATTACCAAAAATGCCATTCAACAAGCATTTGAAACACCGGGTGACTTAAACACGGACATGGTGTACGCACAGCAGGCGCGTCGTTTTCTAGACCGAGTTGTGGGCTTCATGGTTTCGCCACTGCTTTGGCAAAAAGTCGCCCGAGGCTTATCGGCTGGTCGTGTTCAATCTGTTGCTGTACGTTTGTTAGTTGAGCGTGAAAGAGAAATTAAAGCGTTTATTCCTGAAGAGTTTTGGGACATTCATGCAGACGTAACCGCAAAAACACAGCCTATTCGCCTAGAAGTGACAAAACACAAGGGCGAAGCCTTCAAGCCGATTAATGAAACACAAGCCATGCAGGCTGTTTCAGTGCTTGAAAAGTGTGATTATCGCGTTGTAAAAGTTGAAGAAAAGCCGAGTAAGAGTAAGCCAAGCGCGCCATTTATTACCTCAACGATGCAGCAAGCTGCGAGTACACGTTTAGGCTATGGCGTTAAGAAAACCATGATGCTTGCTCAGCGTTTGTATGAAGCCGGTTACATCACGTATATGCGTACGGACTCAACAAACTTGTCAAATGACGCTGTGGCCATGTGCCGCGATTACATTTCAGACCAGTTTGGTGATAAATATCTGCCTAAAGAAGCGGTAAAATATAGCGCTAAAGGTAACGCTCAGGAAGCGCACGAGGCTATTCGTCCTTCAGACGTGAATGTGCTTTCTGGTCATGTAGAAGGCGTTGATGCGGATGCTAAGAAGCTATATGAATTGATCTGGCGTCAATTTGTTGCTTGTCAGATGACTGCAGCTGAATACGATTTGACAACGCTGACAGTTGCCGCTGACGATTACACACTAAAAGCCAAAGGCCGTGTAATGCGTTTTGACGGTTGGACTAGAGTTCAGCCATCGGTTCGTAAGAAAAATGAAGAAGACCAATCATTGCCTGCTGTTGCTGAAGGGGATGTGATTGATCTCGTTGCACTTGATCCTAAGCAACACTTTACCAAGCCACCGGCACGTTTCAGTGAAGCAAGCTTAGTTAAAGAGCTTGAAAAGCGTGGTATTGGTCGTCCGTCAACTTACGCATCGATTATTTCAACGATACAGGACCGTGGTTATGTACGCGTTGAAAATCGTCGCTTCTTCGCCGAGAAAATGGGTGAAATTGTGACTGACCGCTTGGTTGAAAACTTCAATGACTTAATGAACTTTGACTTTACCGCCAAGATGGAAGACAGATTGGATGATATTGCCGAAGGTGAGCGTGTTTGGACGCAAGTGCTTGATAAGTTCTATGATAACTTTAAAACACAGTTAGAAGTTGCTGCAGGCGATGAAGCCGAAGGCGGTATGCGTCAAAATACCATGGTTGAGACGGATATTGATTGCCCAACGTGTAACCGCAAAATGGGGATCAGAACAGCTTCAACAGGCGTTTTCTTAGGCTGTACAGGTTACAATCTACCACCCAAAGAGCGTTGCACAACAACCATGAACTTGGTTTCTGGTGATGAAGCAATCACAGCAGATGTGGAAGACGTTGAGACAGAAACTCTCATGCAAATGAAGCGCTGCCCAATTTGTGAAACCGCGATGGACTCGTATTTAATTGACGAATCGCGCAAACTTCACGTGTGTGGTAACAACCCTGCTTGTAAAGGTTATGTGGTTGAAAAAGGCACCTTCAAAATTAAAGGCTACGATGGACCAATTATCGAGTGTGATAAATGTGGTTCAGACATGGAGCTTAAATCTGGTCGTTTTGGTAAGTACTTTGGCTGTAGTAATGAAGAGTGTAAAAACACGCGTAAATTACTTAAGAATGGTGAGCCAGCGCCACCAAAAGAAGATCCTGTTCATTTACCTGAACTTGAGTGTGAAAAGTCAGATGCTTACTTTGTATTGCGTGATGGTGCGTCAGGCATTTTCTTAGCCGCACATACGTTCCCTAAATCTCGGGAAACGCGCGCACCTAAGGTTGCTGAATTAAAACGCTTTAAAGACAGGATTTCGCCTAAGTTTTATTATTTAGCTGATGCACCAGAAATGGACGGCGATGGTAATTTGGCTGTTGTTCGTTATTCGAGAAAAACCAAAACTCAGTATGTGATGACTGAAGTAGAGGGGAAAGCGACTGGCTGGAAAGCAACTTATGAAAGTGGCAAATGGGTCGTTGAAGACAAAGCCAGTAAAAAGAAAAAATAAAGCACAAAATAGTGACTAAATAAAAAGCCGGGTTAACCCGGCTTTTTAATTCGTGAGAATGAGGATCACGAATATATTAGATTTCAACAGATGTCACTGTTTGATAGCTGTTGCTTTGTAATTCTTCATTGACGCAATCAAGTACGTACTTTTTAAGATCTTTGGCTTCAACACCGTCGTCACTTGCCCATTCAGCACACATTTGTGTGTACTCTTGTACCAGTTCCTGAGGTGCAGCAGTTACGTCATTTGCGAAGCTATTAGCAGCGAATAAAGTGATTACTGTTGCCATACCAAGAAGTGATTTTTTCATTTTTTTTGCCTTAAGTTAATTGGACAAGCACTTTTTAAACTAAATAATCATAGATGAAAAACGAAATTATTTGCTCGTAAAGAGCAAATAAAATGATTATTGATAAGTTTAAATTGATCCCCCGATTTGTTAATTGATTCATAGGTTAACCATATAAAATCATAAGAAAATATAGGCTAAGAGTGCGCATCTTTATCGGCACGGCCACAGATAAAAGCACCGTATGAACACACGACGAAGTGCCTTGATGTATTTTGTGAAAAAATAAATTGACGAAAACTCAATTCATGTTTATTTTTTCGCGGATGTTTCAAGAAGGGCCATACTACAGCATTACGGTCAACCCAATATTAAGCAGATATTCGTAGCCTTAGGTTACGTTTTTAACTTTTTGTTGAATCTAATATTGGGAAATTTCTAATGTCAGAGCCTAGTGTTATAAGCGTAATTCCACCTATTGTGGTGTTACTCCTTGCCGTGTTACTTCGTCGCCCAATTCTTGCGCTTGTTATTGGTGCGCTGACCGGTTTAGCGTTAATTGAGCCTGCTGAGGTCCTTGCTAAATTTTCGGAAACCTCATTAAAAGTAATGGCGGATGAAACCATTGGCTGGTTGATCCTCGTATGTGGTAGCTTTGGTGCTTTGATTGCGTTGTTAGTACGTACAGGTGGTGCGCTCGCTTTTGGTCGAAGCGCATTCAAGGTTGCACACGGAAGGAAATCCTCATTACTGATGACTTATTTATTGGGCGTAGTCATTTTTATAGATGACTATCTCAATGCATTGACGGTTGGTGAAACGATGAGACGCGTTACCGACAAGTTCAAAATTTCAAGAGAAATGCTCGCCTATGTCGTTGACTCAACAGCAGCGCCTATTTGTGTATTGGTACCTCTATCAACCTGGGCGGTATTTTTCGGTGGTTTGCTGGTTGATAACGGCGTTGCGGAGCAGGGACAGGGCATCAGCACTTATATTCAAGCCATACCATATATGCTTTATGCGTGGGTTGCTGTGTTGATGGTGCCACTGGTGGTAATGGGGGTTATTCCGTTATTTGGTGCGATGAAGCGTGCTGAATTGGCGGTTCAAACAGGCCAGCCAGCGCTGGAACAAGTAGATCTCGAACAAGTACAAACGCCTGACGAATATGCTGCTAAAGCGATTGAACAAGAGTTTGAACATGCTGATGAACAAGGCAAGCTCTATAACTTCTTGGTGCCCATTACTTTACTGGTTGCGTTTACTGTTTATTTTGATATTGATGTGTGGAAAGGGTTGCTTGCTACATTGGCGGTAACTATTCCTTTTTATTTAGTGCAAAGACTCATGACGTTGGCGCAAATGTTAGAGCAAATGATTGATGGTTTTAAATGCATGTTGCCAGCAATCGGTACCGTTATCGCCGCATTTATCTTCAAAGATGTCTGTGATCAGCTCATGCTGCCACGTTACGTGATTGACTCGCTCAGCCCCTATATGACGGCGCAACTATTACCTGCAATGGTATTCCTTTCAATGGCAATTTTAGCGTTTGCTACGGGCTCTAGCTGGGGAATATTTGCGGTGACTATCCCTATTGTTATGCCTTTAGCGGTGGCGGTTGATGCCAATATACCACTGGTCATTGGTGCGTTGTTATCTGCTTCGTCATTCGGTAGCCAAGCATGCTTTTATTCCGATTCCACCGTATTAGCAGCGCAAGGCTCTGGTTGTAACTTAATTAGCCATGCGGTTACACAATTACCTTACGCACTGATAGCGGCAGTTATCGCATTTGTTGGCTTCTTGTTTATGGCTTAACGTAACAAAAAGGGCATCTTGAGGTGCCCTTAATTTGTTAAACGGCGTTTCGCTTATCTAACCCATTTTTCTCATTACATGAAAATTGCCTGCAAGTCACAATTTAATACGGCAAGTGGATAGCTCCGGTGACCAAGTACTGAAAAGGTTACCGCGTTTCTTGGCCCCAATTTCGTGGTAACAGTATGGGTTCGACCTTGATATGCTTGCTGTACCATCCCAGTGCCATCAAACCAAAACAAAGTTAAATAGGGTTCCACATATTGCCATTTACCTTTTACATCTGTTTGATTTCGGGCGAGCCATTGGCCACTTCGCTTCATTTGAATTTGCATATCGGTGTCAGCACATTCATGTGTAAACAATAACTCAGGTACTGTGACTTCACGCTTTTTGCCAGGAAAATATAACCCCATGTGACCTTGTGTATAGTAATGGTTATCTTTGCTAAACACCTGTGCGCTTATACCTTCATAACCCACACCTTTCACTACGCGCTCCACGGCACTGATAAGCGCCTGATCGCTGTCTTGAGGGTGATACAGCAAATGTGGTTGGTTATACCGTTCAGGTGATTGTAAATTTGTGAATTCATAACGAATTTGCTCTGCTTCAAGCAAGGTTTGTATTTGTGATTGTTTCGATTGAGGCAAATCATTCGCATAGATATGAATGACCGGGCTCTGGCAAGCCGCAAGCCAAAGTGGCATGAGTATATATAAAAAGTTTTTCATGATTTCATTTGATGATTACAGGTGTAATCTAATGTAATTAAAATTACACTTGTAATCAATAGTTGTTAGTGTGAAATGAACTAGTGTCTTATGCTGCTGTTAGATGATGTCGTGCTTGTCTAATCCGTAGATATTGAAAATCAATTTGATCTGTAATTTTGACAGTCTTTTACAACTTGTTTTTCTTACCTATATGCCTAACAATATGAACTTTTGTGATTAATCGGCGGGAAGTATGAGTCACTATCAACTCCCTACGACTCAAACTGACATAGGTTTATTTTATTATGTGCGAATTGCTGGGCATGTCTGCAAATGTCCCAACAGATATTTGTTTTAGTTTTTCAGGGCTGTTGGAACGCGGTGGTAACACAGGTCCCCATAAAGACGGTTGGGGGATCACCTTTTATGAGGGGAAAGGCTGTCGTACGTTCAAAGATCCAGAGCCAAGCTGCCAATCAGAAATTGCCAAACTGGTAAAAGCCTATCCAATTAAAAGTGTGTCAGTGATCAGTCATATTCGCCAAGGCAATAGAGGGCGAGTGTGTTTAGAGAATACGCATCCGTTTACCCGAGAGTTATGGGGCAGGGAGATCACCTACGCACATAATGGTCAACTGTCTAATTACAGTGACTTAAAGCCTGAGTTCTATCGGCCGGTAGGCAATACCGACAGTGAATTAGCATTTTGTTGGTTGCTCGACAAGATCAGACAAAAATACCCCAAACGGCCTTCTAATATGGCGTCTGTGTTTCGCTATGCGGCGAAGCTTGCCGATACGTTGCGTGAAAAAGGGGTGTTCAATATGCTGTTAACAGATGGCGTGTTTGTGCTTGCTTATTGCACCAACAACTTGCATTGGATCACGCGTCGTGCACCTTTTGGTAAAGCAACACTGATTGATGCGGACATGGTGGTTGATTTTCAAAAAGAAACGACGCCGAACGACGTTGTTACGGTTATCGCTACGCGACCGCTCACTAATGACGAGCAATGGCAGAAAATGGCAGCAGGAGAGTTTGTGTTGTTTAAAATGGGCGAGAAAATTTAATCAGATGATTAAGTGGGTAGCAAATGCATTTGCTACCCACCTGTTTTGTTACATTGGTTTGTGCTTTTCATACTTTGTGAGCTGAACTTGAAACTGCTCTATGCCTTCTTTACCCTTGTACATTTTCACCACGATATAGTCGTAATCCGGTGCAAGCCACACCATTACTTGGCGTTTGTCGTCATCATAAAGACGCTTGATACGAACGGTTTCGACATTGCCAATCGGTAAGGTGATGGTTTCTTTGCCATCTACTTCAAAGTCGTAGGTTCTTTGCCCACCTTTTTTATCAATGATTGGATAGCTGAATTTTTGTTTGCCAGCTTTTAATTCATTTCTAAGTTGTAATTGATAGGTGAGCAAATCTTGCTGTTCCTCAATCCACTTAACATCTAACGGGTACTTTTCTTGGTTGGAAATGACAGCTTGGTTTTTACGATCAAAGGTAATTTTATAATCTCGATCAGGCCCAGTTCCTTTGCGTACCATGCTGTATTCAAGTGGGATTGGTGTATCTTCGTGCATATTGAACTTGGAGGTTTCCTCGCGTTCATCCGAGAAAATCATCCATTCAATATCGCTTTTGTATTTTAATTGATAGGTGTTTTGGTCAAGTTGCTTAAGCTCGCGATGAGCTGAGCCTTGCACTGAACCTTTACGAGACACTTGATACTCTGCATTATATGGAACAAGGGGGTTAGCAAAAACAGAGCAAGAGAAAATAGCGCTCAAGCCAATCAGCCAAGCGCTTAATTTTTTATTGTGGGTAGTTCGCGCCTTGAACTGGAAGGGGTTGGTCATCAAAAACGGCATAATCTGCTTCCATTGTTAGTCTTTGTTCGCTGAACCATTGGACCACCAAAGGATAGATAATATGCTCTTGTTCATGTACCCGCTGCGCCAGTGTGTCTGCAGTATCGTCCGCTAAGATAGGCACCTTAGCTTGTAATACCACCGGACCACCGTCTAGCTCTTCCGTTACAAAGTGTACGCTCGCACCGTGACAGTCATCTTTTGCATCTATCGCTCTTTGGTGGGTGTTCAGCCCTTGGTACTTAGGCAACAAAGAAGGATGAATGTTCAACATTTTTCCTTTAAATTTTTGCACTAAGCTAGGAGTTAGAATACGCATAAATCCAGCTAACACAACCAAATCTGGATCAAAAGAATCGATTAAAGACGCTAATTCAACGTCATAATCTTCACGAGTTGCGAACGTTTTATGGCTTAACACTTGTGTTTTTATCCCTGCATTTTCTGCACGCGTTAAGCCATATGCGTTGGCTTTGTTACTAATAACCGCCACTACCTCGCCATTTATTTGATTACTCTGGCAAGCATCAATAATTGCTTGCAGGTTAGACCCACTACCAGAGATCAATACAACTAAGCGAGTATTAGACATTAGGCTTTTCCACCTAAGATCTCGACTTGTTCTTCACCTGCATTGGCAGTTTGAATTTCGCCTATGTGCCAAGCGTTTTCACCTTGTGCAGTTAAGATCTCAAGGCTTTGCGTCAGTTTATCTGCTGGAACCACAAGAATCATACCAACGCCACAGTTGAATGTGCGGTACATTTCATGCGTGCTGATGTTACCGTTCTCTTGCAACCAGTTGAAAATCGCAGGCCATTCCCAGCTATCACCTTTTACAACGGCTTTTGCAGACTCAGGCAATACGCGAGGGATGTTTTCCCAAAAACCACCGCCTGTGATGTGAGATAGCGCATGCACATCCACATCTTTAAGCAGTTCAAGAATCGATTTAACATAAATGCGCGTTGGCTCTAATAGGTGCTCACCGAGCGTTTTGCCTTCAAATTCAGCATTTGTGTCAGCGCCTGATACTTCAAGTACCTTACGGATCAGTGAGTAACCGTTTGAGTGTGGGCCACTAGAAGCTAATGCGATAAGTTGGTCACCAGACGCGACTTTTGTGCCGTCGATGATTTTTGACTTTTCAACGACACCAGTACAAAAACCAGCCATATCGTAATCATCGCCTTCGTACATGCCAGGCATTTCAGCAGTTTCACCGCCGATAAGGGCACAACCCGATAACTCACAGCCTTTACCGATACCGGTTACAACATCCGTGGCAACATCAACGTCTAATTTACCTGTTGCATAATAGTCCAAGAAAAATAGGGGTTCAGCGCCTTGGACAATTAGGTCATTTACACACATAGCAACAAGGTCGATACCTACCGTGTCGTGTTTTTTCAAATCAATAGCAAGGCGAAGCTTAGTGCCCACGCCATCAGTGCCAGCAACTAATACAGGCTCTTTGTAACCAGTTGGAAGTTCGCATAGTGCACCAAAACCACCAATTCCGCCCATGACTTCTGGACGGCGAGTTTTTTTCACTACGCCTTTAATGCGTTCTACCAATGCGTTACCCGCATCAATATCTACGCCTGCGTCTTTGTAGCTAAGAGACTGTTTTTGTTCGCTCACAGGTTTTCCTCAAAATTGCTATTTATGGGTTGCTTAGAAACGCGCGTATTTTACAACAATTGCCAATTTGGGGCTAGCTGAAATATGACAAATTCAGTGAAGGAGTGATATGAGGTAAAGTGCGAAAGGGCCAATAGAGGGCCTTTTCGCGTTGTGTTTTACTAAGCTTGAGCGGTCAAAATTGCACGCAATGGTGCAGGATAACCCTCAATTGTTTTGCTCGGGTCATTTGGATCTAAGAAATCAGCTAATGACTCAGTTTCCATCCATTGCGTACGGCGCTGCTCGTCGAGCGATGTGATATCTTTATTAACGACTTTGATGTTTTTGAAGCCAACACGTTCTAGCCATAAAGAGAGTGCGTCGGTGCTTGGAATAAACCACACGTTACGCATTTTTGCATAGCGATCAGTGGGCACCAGAACCGTATTTACATCACCTTCGATGACTAAGGTTTCTAACACAAGTTCACCACCTGTGCGCAACTGGGCTTTGAGCTGTGCCAAGAAATCAATCGGAGAGCGACGATGATAAAGTACACCCATTGAAAATACCGTATCGAATGCTTTTAGTTGTGGTAGCTGCTCAACGCCTAGCGGCAGCAGATGAACATTAGGATCAGGGTTAAAATGTTTTATAGCCTGAAACTGAGATAAGAATAGATCGGAGGGATCAATCCCCACCACGAAGTTAGCGCCAGCGCCGCGCATACGCCAAAGGTGGTAACCCGAGCCACAGCCAATGTCTAATACAGTTCGCCCGTGTAAGTCACTGATATGTGGTAAAAGTCGGTCCCACTTCCAATCGCTACGCCATTCGGTATCAATATGAATACCATGAATATTAAATGGCCCTTTGCGCCAAGGCATCATGCGCTTAAGTAAATGCGACAGCTGTTTGATATGGCCTTCAGATAGCTCTTCAGCAAGACCAAACTCAACTTTGTCCTTTATGTTGATATGCTCAGTAGTTGATTCTGGCAAGTTTTTAAGTACTTTTTCCCATTTCGGCCAATCACCGTGCTGCGCTTCATTTTGCCAGTGTGTTAATTGTGCAGGCAGCGTATCAAGCCAATGACTAAGAGGGCTTTTCGCAATCGCTGCGTAAAAATCGCTAAACCAAGAGTGCATTTTTGCTCCGTTATTTAATTGCTACCATTGAGCAAAAGTTAAAACACTGATACCAAACTTGGGTCTGCTTAAACCCAATCTTTTCTAACCTAGCCATGTGCGTGCTTAACCTATCCGGTCTCATCACATTTTCAATCGCTGTACGCTTTTGGCTTATCTCTAACTCAGAGTAGCCATTGTGGCGTTTAAAATCATGGTGCAGGTCAATGAGCAAATTGTCTTGCTGATCGGTTTCGCCTTTTACTTTTTCACTCAATAGTAAAACGCCGCCCGGTTTTAGGCCCTTGTAAATGCTCGTTAGTACCGCTTCACGCTGCTCTTTAGGAATAAATTGCAAGGTGAAATTCATTGCCACAACGCTGGCATTTTCAATGTCTAACTCGGTAATGTCACCCAATTGCACATCGACAGGTACATCTGACTTAAAGCCACCTAAATGCATTTTGCAGCGTTCAACCATGGCTTTCGAATTATCAACAGCGATGATTTCGCAACTTTCTTTTGCGATATTACGGCGCATGCTGAGCGTTACGGCGCCCAAAGAGCAGCCCAAATCATACAAATTTGAATTACTTTGTGCGTATTGTCCCGCCAGCTTACCCATGGTGCTGACGATGGTTGCGTAGCCCGGAACAGAGCGTTGGATCATATCAGGAAATACTTCAACGACGTTGGCATCAAAGCTGAAGTCTTTTACTTGTTGCTCAGTGGCATAAATACTGTCTTTGCCAGTCACAATTTTGTCTCTCTTGCCAAATAATCATGCTATTTTAACATTTTATGCTGGATAGTCAGTGATAAATTGAGTAGCTTGGCTACTATTAATAAAAAGAAGTAAGCAAAGAGACAAATAATGACGAAAAATAAAGTGGTTAGTACCGAAGACATACTTTCAACATTATGTCGTTCAGTGACTGAAGTACTCTCATCAGCAAGTGGAAATCAAATTGCGTATTCAGCAATGGTACAAAAGATCACCCGTACTTGTATGCGTCCAGATATTGGGTGTTTTGTGCTATTTGATGGCGGTTTTACAGGGTTGGTGGTAACTAATTTTACCGCGCAAGCGGCAATGGAAATATATCAAGATTACATGCGCAATATGGGCATGCCTGAAGAAGAAATTGCAAACAGCCATTTATCGGACGACGTATCCAATGTAATGGGTGAGTTGATGAACCAAATTGTGGGCGATTTTACAAGTAAAGTACGTGAACAACTGCACACATCAATTACGCAAAACCAGCCAAAAATGATGGCGATTAATAAACAGGTTCAGATATCAGTTGATACCACGATGGACAGACCTCAGGCTCGTCGCGTTACCTTTACCACGCAAAATCAGAACATTTTCTATCTTGAGCTTGCTATGGATAAAACCGAGTTTATTAAGCTGCATGATTTTGACATTGCTGAGTCGGTTGACCCTGACACCATCATTGCAAGCCAAGCATCAAAAGATGCTAAAAAGGATGAGAAAAAAGCGCAAGAAAATGCCGACGACATGGCTGATGACGACTTTATGTCGGAGTTGGGTCTATAACCTCACATTGATACATGGACGTACTAAAGCAAGTTTTAGCACTGAGCACATTCACAGGGCTTAATCACATAAGTCGAGTTGTTATGACTTTGCTGCTCGCAAAGTTTATGGGTGCCGAGCATTTCGGTACCTTTGCAGCTTTACTCGCTCTGTGCGAAGTCCTTTTATTACCTGCCAGTATGGGTTTTTCTTCATCGTTAATGCGCTTAGCGCATCCGCTTTATAAAGATCAGCAACATGCCATGTTGCAAGGCCTCAAACGCGTCTATCTTTCAGTCGCTTTAGTTTTTGGTATTATTTTCGCTGCCTTTGTGGTGCTAGGTTACGCTTATTTTTCTCCTCATCAACTGACCAAGGAGCATTTGGAATACTTACTTCTAATTGTACCTTTGGGGGCACTGATGCAGTGTCAGGCCGCATTTTTACTGGCGCTTGATAAAAAACGCAGAGGTTTGCTTACACAGCAATGTTTATTTGAAATATTGACCGCTTTAACGTGTGCTTATTTGTATTGGCAGCAAGGGCAGTTGCATTTGGCAACGGTATGCCAATCTCTGGTGATTAGCGTAGGAACAGTGGTCGTATTGCAGTTTTTCTTGATATTACCTTTACTACAAAAACAAAAACCCGCATATCATACTAAGCATTGGTGCAAGTCATCACTCACCTTGTTAGCTAGTGGTGCAGGGGCTGCGTTAGTTGCTAAGTTAGATGTATTGTTAGTTCATCACTGGTTAGGACCTAAGGCCGTAAGCGTGTTTTATCCTGCTGTTGTGATTGCGGGATTGATGGCCATTTTGTCGAATGCTTTCGCGATATTGCTAAAGCCAATGTTACTGTCAGAGCGATTAGATGAGCACAAAGTCAGTCAATTAATGCGCTTGTTTTGGTTATGTAACTTAGTTTTTGTGTTACTACTCATGCTAATTGCATATCCGTTATTGGCTTTATATAAAGAGCCAGAACTCGGCTCAGGCCACACCCTGCTGATGATCTTGTTGCTGTCACAACTCGTGACACCCTTAAGAATGTGCACGACCAATGTTATCAAGCTAATTGGTGAGCCGCTTTATAACTTGTGGGTCCTGATAATCGCTACGTCTATCACGGTCTTGTTAGCCTGGTTGTTACAATCGCAATTTGGCCTTATTGGATTAGTGATTGCCTTTAGCTTGGGTTTTGTGCTCGGTGCTGGCGTAAGGGCTTGTTTGGTATATCGTAAAGGTTATCTGAGCGTGTATTGCTTATTTGGTTTGACGCCAGCCTCAGTAAAAGCTCAAATCTAACTCTTGTAATACCAAAAATAAACGCAACTCTAACTCCAATTGGTGATAATCAGGTTCCATATGACAACACAGCTGATAAAACGCTTTGTTGTGATCTTTTTCTTTGAAATGGGCAAGTTCATGCACAACCAGTACTTTCAATAGTGCTTCAGGCGCCTGCTTTAGTTGGGATGCAATGGCAATTTCATGCTTGGCTTTTAGTTTTCCGCCGTGCTGGTGGCTTTTAAAAGTATGCGTACCTAGTGCATTTTTCACTAAGTCTTGTTGTTTTTTGTACTTAACACTGCTCAGTTTTGGCGCATTTTTCAGATAACGCTGTTTTAGCTGATTGGTAAATTCATATAGGGCTTTTTCGTTTTGTAATTGGTGGCCGTGAGGATACTTACGCTCGAAGTATGATTTAATTTGCCCTGAGGAAATCAGTTGTTCAACTTGTGATTGGATGGTGCTTGGATAGTGAGCAAAATAACGTGTGAAATCCAATGTGGTTACCTCTGGTACAAATAATGTCGAGCAGTATAATGCATTAATAAACAAACACGAGTAATTTCAAGGAGAGCCGATGTATCAGGCGAGTTGTTTATGTGGTCAAGTTGAGCTACAAATTACCGGTAAAATTAGCGATATAATCCACTGCCACTGTTCATTGTGTCGTAAGTCTACCGGTACTGCCTATGCGACTAATGGATTTGTAAATACGCATGAATTGAACGTGGTAAAAGGGGCTGAACACGTGAAGTCTTTTGAATTCAAGCCTGGCCGAAAGCGCCATTTTTGTGCGCACTGCGCTTCACCTTTGTTTAGCTCTAATGACGATTTACCAAATAAATTAAGATTACGATTAGGCATATTAGACTCGGATATCGTTGAGCGACCTATGTCTCACAACTTTGTTACCAGTAAGGCGAATTGGGAAGACCTCGATGCAAGTTTACCTCACTACGAAGAATTTGAGCCTAGCCGAGCTATCAAAACTGTTATCCGCAGCTGAGGTTAAATAACCTATTGAAAAATGTGTTTATCGTGTTAAAAGTGGAGCAAGAGACGCTCTTACTCCACGATCAAATGGCTTTATAACGCCGCACAACAATCTGAAGCGCGTGAGTTACCTCCACTTTCGCCAACACGTTGTATCTGGCAATCTTCTGAAAAACAACACACATGATCTCCAGATATTCCACCAGCAATTTTGCGAGTGGCATTATTAGGTAATGTTTGTTTGTCTTCTGACAGAGTTTTTAACTTTTTCTTGTTTATTTTTAGCATCTTTATTTCCTTTTGGTTTAAGACAACTCCATTGTGCGTATTTCTAATCATCGAAAAAGCTGTAATTTTTGACACTAGTTTAAAAAGACAAAGCGAAAGCTCAAAGAAAGCTATTTTGCAGAGGTTGCTGGTCAGCGGGAAACAAGCCAAGCCTGATGTCTTCTCTGTTTAAGTCGCTCACAAACTGCTGTGCCAGAAGAGGGGCGTCATAATTATCCGCGGTATGGAAAAACACATAGGGTGTTTTCCCTTCATCCAACCAGTGATTTATCTTGTTGAGCCAAGGGTGGTAAAAGGCGCGATTGGCTTCTAAGTCTGAACAACCAACATAACGTATCAATGGCGAGTTACTTGTTGCTATCACATGTAACGGCACTCTCGGCTTTTTTTGTTGAGCATCGATGATTGCAGGGGTGTTTGCAGGTTCGCTGAACAAAGGTCGTGTGTCCATCATGATGCGGTTGTAACCATTTGCCATTAAAAATTGGTTAAAATGTCGTTCGTTATCCGACTTGTCGAAAAACCCTAAATGACGAACTTCTATGCCTAGTGTCAGCTCTTTAGGCAGTAGTGAACAAAAATCGATGATTTTAGGCAAATGTTCTGGACCGCATGCTTTAGGCAGCTGTAACATCACCATGCCCAGTTTGTCGAAAATAGGTTCAAATAGCTGCAACCAGTGGCTTATGCCTTGCTGACAGTTTTGCAGCGCCATTTCATGGGAAAAGCGCTTAGGAATTTTAAAGGTAAAACGAAAGTGCTCAGGTACGTCATCTCGCCACTTTTCAATGGTGTTAGGTTTGGGATCAGCGTAAAAGCTGGTGTTGCCCTCAACAGAGTTGAATATTTGCCCATATTCTTGGAGCATTTTATTGCTTTGGCAGTGAGTCGTAAAAAAGCGTCCTTTCCAGTGCGCTGAACTCCACTGTGGGCAGCCAAGGTATAACATAATTGAGCTTGTTTTGCTTAAATGATGACGCCAGTGTAATAAAGTTCACGAAATTTAGAAACAAAACGGGATCAAGGATGACATCAAGTCGGGTATTTTTATATAATCGCCGATAATTTTTCATATTAATGCCAGTTACCGCTTGGTGTAACTGAGAGACAGGAAGACTATGCGCTCAATATATTGCGGAAACTTAAACAAAAGCCACGTTGAACAAGAAGTAGAACTATGCGGTTGGATCAACAAGCGCCGTGATTTAGGTGGCCTAATTTTCATCGATTTGCGTGACCGTGAAGGTTTAGTGCAAGTTGTATTTGATCCTGAAGTTGAAGGATTGATGGATGTAGCAAATACATTGCGTCAAGAATTCTGTGTTCAGGTTAAAGGGGTCGTTCGAGCTCGCCCTGAGAGCCAAGTGAATAAAGATATGGCCACCGGTGAAGTGGAAATCTTAGGCACCGGTTTGACTATCATCAACCGTGCAGAGCCTTTACCACTGGATTTCAACCAGCAAAACTCAGAAGAGCGCCGTCTTAAGTATCGCTACTTAGACTTACGTCGTTTAGAAATGAGCGATCGTATTAAGTTACGCGCAAAAGCAAGTAGCTTTGTGCGTCGATTCTTAGACAAAAACGATTTCTTAGACATCGAAACACCAGTACTGACAAAAGCAACGCCAGAAGGTGCACGTGATTACTTAGTACCAAGCCGCGTTCATAAAGGTAGTTTCTACGCATTGCCTCAGTCTCCGCAGCTATTTAAACAGTTGCTAATGATGTCAGGTTTTGACCGCTACTACCAAATCGTAAAATGTTTCCGTGATGAAGATTTACGTGCTGATCGCCAGCCAGAATTTACCCAAATCGATTTGGAAACGTCATTCATGACGTCTGATCAAGTGCGTGCAATTACGGAGCAAATGATCCGTGAAATGTGGCAAGAGCTACTCAACGTAGACTTGGGTCAATTCCCTGTAATGCCATACAGCGAAGCGATGCGCCGTTTTGGTTCTGACAAGCCAGATTTACGTAACCCTATGGAATTAGTCGATGTTGCTGACCTAGTTAAAGACGTTGAATTTAAAGTTTTATCAGCGCCAGCAAACGACGAAAAAGGTCGTGTAGCAGTGCTAACGGTTCCTGGTGGTGCGCAGCTTTCTCGTAAGCAAATTGACGAATACACTAAGTTTGTCGGTATTTACGGTGCGAAAGGTCTGGCGTGGATGAAGGTTAATGACCGTGATGCAGGCGTTGAAGGCGTTCAATCTCCAATCGCTAAGTTCTTAAACGAAGCTGTGATCACTGCGCTGCTTGAGCGTACCAATGCGCAAACCGGCGACATCATTCTATTCGGTGCCGATAAGCGTAATGTTGTAAATGAAGCGCTGGGTGCACTTCGTCTAAAAGTAGGTTTAGATCTTGAATTGACTGATTTAAACAAGTGGGCCCCACTTTGGGTTGTTGACTTCCCAATGTTTGAAGAAGACGATGAAGGTACATTGCACGCGGTTCACCACCCATTCACTGCACCAAAAGATATCAATGCTGCCGAGTTAGAAGCAAATCCAGCAGGTGCTATCTCAGATGCTTATGACATGGTGCTAAATGGCTATGAAGTGGGCGGTGGTTCTGTACGTATCCACAATAACGAAATGCAACAAGCGGCATTCAGAATTTTGGGAATTGATGAGCAAGAGCAACAAGACAAGTTCGGTTTCTTACTTGACGCGTTGAAATACGGTACACCACCGCATGCAGGTCTTGCGTTTGGTTTAGACCGTTTAGTGATGTTGCTTTGCGGTACTGATAACATTCGTGACGTTATCGCATTCCCGAAAACTACGCAGGCGTCATGTTTGATGACCAATGCGCCAAGTGTTGCAAATCCAGATGCGCTTAAAGAGCTTGCGATTAGTGTTGAGCAAGCACAGCTAGAAAGCGAGTAAGTGAATAAAGCTATTTAAGAAGGCGACTTAGGTCGCCTTTTTTGTGTGTTTAAAAAGAGAAATTAGGCAAAGTCACTCAATTAATAAGGAAGTCGCTTGTGTACATAGGTGAAGTAGGCAAAAAAACAGGATTGTCGGTGAAGGCGATTAGGCTCTATGAAGAAAAAGGGTTAATTAAGCCACCTGCACGTCATGGTAGATATCGCGTTTACTCAAAATCAGATGTAGAGGTGCTCACCCTCATAAAAGAAGCAAAATCACTAGGTGTGACACTATCTAGGCTACAAGGAGTGATTGTGTATCAAGACCAAGGTATTGATTGGAATAGAGTTTATTCATTTTTAGAAGCGCTAAAAAGCGAGTAACAAGCAAAAATCGCAATTTTGACTAATAACGTTGAGAAAATTGAGCGTTGCATGAGTGAGATACAATCATGCCCGAAAAGTGCTTGACTCTGCCCCTAAGGGAAGACCGTAAGCTTTCATTGTTATTAATAGAGGAAGATAGCAATGAAACACATACTACTTTTAAACGGTAACCCTAAAGTATCGAGCTTTTGTGCAGTGCTGACAGATACCTACCACATTGCAGCAAAAGAGGGCGCGGAAGTTTGGCGTTTTGATTTACATGATATGGAATTTAATCAAAACCTTGAATATGGATATGATGAAACGCAAGTTCTTGAGCCGTGCTTAGTTGAGTTCCAAAAGGCACTATTATGGGCTGAGCATATCGTGATTGTTTTGCCTATTTGGTGGGGAGGGTTACCAGCAAAGCTTAAAGGGTTGTTTGACCGTACACTGTTACCCGATTTTGCGTTCAAATATGAAAAAGAGAACCCTTACCCGCAGCAACTTCTGACTGGAAAATCGTCAAGGTTAATTATTACCATGGATGCCCCTAAAGAGTATATGCAAAGTCAAACAGAGCCTGTCTTAGCGCAATTGGATGTTTACACTCTCCAATTTTGTGGTGTTAAAAAGGCCAATGTAGCGATGTTTGGTTCTGTCGTTTCTGAGACAGCATTAGTCAAACAGCGGTGGGTTGATGAAGTTAAAAGTTTGGGAGCATGTCATGATTGAGGATAGCAATTAGCACAAAGGTATCTCTGTTACTGTTGGCTTCTAATATAGTTTAAATGTTTTGATGGCTCGACCTATCAGTAAGTCATCAAAACATTGTGTGCTAGAGATTGGTCATGAGTATGAAGAAAAGAGCAAACCAAATTTGGGTGGAGTCATGAAAAAATTAAGAGAGCTGCGAGGACTTGGCGTAAAATCAGAACAAATGCTTGTAGAAGCAGGGGTGAGTACCGTTACTGAATTAATAGAGCTAGGTGCGATAGGTGCTTTTCAAAAAGTAAAGCAACACACAGGGTCAACGCCTAGTCTGAATTTACTTTATGCTTTAGTGGGGGCCATTGAAGATAAAAGCTGGCAGCTTGTCGCCAAAACACAAAAAGAACAGCTCATTATGGCATTGGACGGTTTAGACGAGCTAGATAAGCTGTTTGAGGGAAATAGAGAAGGGTTTGAGCAACCTTGAAAGAACGAATTATTACAGCATAGTGTCGGGCTGATACCAAGATGCACATAAACAATATAACTGGTAATTCATACAGTATTTTGGCATTATGCTAAAAAACCAATAAATGAGTGATTATATTGGCGATTATTTTAGGTATAGATCCTGGTTCTCGTTTTACTGGCTATGGGGTGATAGAACACCAAGGCAGTAAATTTAGGTATTTGGGGAGTGGCTGTATCAAGTTGGGGGAGCATGACTTCCCAATACGGTTAAAAATGATTTATCAAGGTGTGAGCCAACTCATCGAACAGTTTAATCCGACCAGCTTTGCCATAGAACAAGTCTTTATGGCGCATAATCCCGATTCCGCATTGAAACTTGGACAAGCAAGAGGTGCTGCGATAGTTGCTTCCACGATGCAAGATGTGCCTGTTCATGAATACTCAGCGCGACAGGTCAAGCAAGCGGTTGTTGGGACAGGCGGCGCACAAAAAGCGCAAGTGCAAGAAATGGTAAAACGTATTTTAAAGTTACCTGGTACCCCTCAAGCTGATGCGGCAGACGCACTGGCCATCGCAATCTGTCATGCTCACTCAGAACAAAATTTAATTCGTTTAGCGGGTAGCGCAACGAAAACCGTACGACGCAGATTAAGGTAGAAAACGCATGATCGGAAGATTAAGTGGTACGCTATTAGAAAAACAACCGCCAGAAATACTACTAGACGTATCTGGCATTGGCTATGAAGTGCAAATGCCGATGACGTGTTTTTATGAATTGCCAAATGTAGGTGAGCAGACCGCAATATACACGCACTTTGTTGTACGCGAAGACGCACAATTGTTGTTTGGTTTTAATCATAAAAAAGAGCGAGCTTTGTTTCGTGAGTTGATTAAAGCGAACGGTGTTGGTCCTAAACTTGGCTTAGCTATTTTATCGGGCATGTCGGCAGAGCAATTCATCTCTTGTGTAAACAATGAAGATGCAACCACCTTGGTTAAGATCCCGGGTGTAGGCAAGAAAACGGCAGAACGTCTTGTGCTTGAAATGAAAGATAGGCTGAAAGACTTTGGTCACGATCTACTAACCCCGTTTAGCGATGCAACAGTGCTTGAGCCAATGCAAAACCCAACGGTAGCAGACACCCCCGCAGATGATGCGGTTGCCGCTTTGCTCGCATTAGGCTATAAACTAGCTCAAGCACAAAAAGCGGTGAAAAATGTGTCACAGCCTGATATGAGTACAGAGGCACTGATTAAAGAAGCCCTAAAATCGATGATGTAACCTTATGATTGAAGCCGATAGATTAATAGAACCAGAAGTACAAGGTAACGAGGATGTTGTCGATAGGGCAATAAGGCCAAAGTTACTGAGCGATTATACGGGTCAGCCACATGTTAAAAAACAAATGGAGATTTTCATTGAGGCTGCACGCTCTCGTGAAGAAGCGCTTGATCATTTGTTGATATTTGGACCGCCAGGTCTTGGTAAAACCACGTTGGCGAATATAGTTGCCAACGAACTTGAAGTGAATATTAAAACGACTTCAGGCCCGGTATTAGAAAAGGCGGGTGATTTAGCTGCGCTCCTGACCAACCTAGAGGAAGGGGACGTACTCTTTATTGATGAAATTCACCGATTAAGTCCACAAGTCGAAGAGATTTTATATCCTGCGATGGAAGATTATCAGCTGGATATTATGATTGGCGAAGGGCCCGCTGCGCGTTCCATAAAATTAGACTTGCCGCCATTTACCTTGATTGGTGCAACGACTCGCGCAGGCTCTTTGACATCGCCATTAAGAGATCGATTTGGCATTGTGCAGCGCTTAGAGTTTTACTCTGTAGCTGATTTATCCAAAATAATCTCTCGTTCAGCTTATTATTTAGATTTAACAATTAGCCCTGAAGGTGCAGATGAAGTGGCAAAGCGCTCTAGAGGAACGCCACGAATTGCTAATAGGTTGCTCAGGCGTGTGCGTGATTTTGCCCAAGTAAAAGGGGATGGTAAAGTATCTGCCGAAATCGCACAACAGGCACTGGATATGGTCGATGTAGACAAATGTGGGTTTGACTACATGGATAGAAAGTACTTGCTCGCCATTATTGAAAAATTCACTGGTGGCCCTGTTGGCTTAGATAACTTGGCGGCAGCCATTGGTGAAGAACGCGAAACGATAGAAGATGTGATAGAACCTTTCTTGATCCAACAAGGGTTTATTCAGCGCACACCAAGAGGGCGGATTGCCTCAAATGCAGCTTACCTGCACTTTAATTTAACACCTCAAGCCCAGTGAAAACTGGGTTTTTTTTAATTAAACCACCCGGAACACCCAACCATTTCCCTCTATTTTCAGTGGGCGTTAAGACTACTGAGGTACACTTGCGGCTAATTTCAGGCAAAAAAAAGCCCGCTAATAAAGCGGGCAAAACAACAAGTTGAAGGAAGTAATCCAGGGAACTGATAAATGCACTTAGGTTTTATCCCAAGCTCATCTATCAAAAGTAATACGACAAATCAGAAATCATATTACCAATAACTGTGCTTTTGCATGATTCATGCTGCTTGCTCAGTACAGGGTGTATATTAAAGAGGTTTGTGATTTCTATCAAACTAGAAAAATTGTTTTTTCAAATTAAAAAAACTAATATCAAGAATGTTTTGATGATTTTAATGTGGTGAAAATTCACACATCATGATTGTATAACACAATGAAAAATATAAACTATTTTGTTTTTGCGTATTTTTGTGACCATTAGTTTATTTGTTGTTAAATGGTCTTACCAATTTGGTTTTGTGAGTTTATTCGGTGTTTTTGCATAAACTGCTAGATTTATGCATTTATTAATAATAAATACGCACCCTTTGGCTGGTGATTAATTATTAAACTAATTCTTTATAACTAGTTTTTCATAGTCATTAAGACTGTTGTTACTTTTTTGCACGCTTTGTCGTCAATTAACCGTAATTCATGGGAATGAGATTGTAAGCACCTGCATGTGTGAGTAAACTAAATGAACCTTTAGAGTCGTTTACAGTCAATTTAGTGAATTACAGACTGACTAGTCGAAACACATCATATTAGGAGTATTAAAAAGTGGAATCGGGACTCAATTTTATTGATCTTATTTTAAAAGCAAGCTTACTAGTTCAGTTAGTGATGCTTACATTAGTTGGGATGTCGATTGCCTCTTGGGCCATAATTTTTCAACGTAAAGGTGCGATTGGACGCGCTGTAAACGAAGCAAAGGACTTTGAGAAAAAGTTTTGGTCAGGTATGGATTTAAGCAAACTGTATAGCGAACTCAATGCGAAAGGCACACCAGCTTCGGGTCTAGAAGCTATGTTTATTGCAGGATTTAAAGAGTTTGCTCGTCATCAAAAACAAAATACTCAATCGACTGGTTTAGTGATAGAGGGTACGCACCGTTCCATGCGCGTTGCATTATCTCGAGAGCTTGAAAAACTGGAATCAGGGCTATCTTTTCTTGCAACAGTGGGCTCAATTAGTCCATATATCGGCTTATTCGGCACGGTTTGGGGTATTATGAACGCTTTTATTGCTTTGGGTGAAGTGAAACAAGCAACTTTACAGATGGTGGCACCAGGTATTGCCGAAGCGCTTATTGCAACTGCAATGGGGCTATTTGCGGCGATCCCAGCGGTAATGGCCTATAACCGTTATGCAAAAAATGTAGAAAAGGCAGAAACACAGTACGTTAACTTTATGGAAGAGTTCTCAAACATTTTACACCGTCAAGTGAGTTCAGTAGAGGGCAAGTAATATGTATGTGCGTAAGAAACGTCGCCCAGTTGCTGAGATAAACGTTGTTCCATATATAGATGTGATGTTGGTATTGCTTATTATTTTTATGGCGACGGCACCACTTATTACCCATGGCGTAAAAGTAGATCTGCCTCAGATGCAAGAGTCTGATTTGGTTGAAACCAAAGATGCGCCGCCAATCATTGCTAGTATTGATGCTCAAGGTCGATACTACGTGAGTGTGGGCACAGATCCTGAGGCACCTATGGATGCCGTGGAAGTGGCTGCGGTTATCAAATTAAAATTACAACAAAATCCAGATACGCCGGTAATGATCAAGGGGTCAGGCAAAGTATCCTATCAAGAAGTTTTGCTGCTCATGGACTTTTTGAAGAATGCCGGTGTGCCTTCCGTTGGCCTAATGACAAAGTCTTTTGAGGAATAACCATGGAGTCGATACAAAGTGGGTTAATCAAATCTTTGCTTTTGCATTTGGCAATCGGTGGTTTTCTTTTCGCTACTGCTACTTTTAAACCGTCAAAACCAACAGTGATGGAAGTGAAGCTGAACGTCCCAGAAAACGAACAAAGTGAAAAAATAGTGTCGGCTATTTCTGTGGATCAGCAAGCGGTAGAGAAAAAAATTGCACAGCTTAAACAGCAAGAAGACGCCAAGAAGCGTGCGGAAGAGAAGCGTATTCGAGATCTTGAGCAGCGCGCTCAACAAGCGCGTAAAGAGCGAGAAGCCGAAGCAAGAAGGATCAAAAAGCTAGAGCAACAACGTAAAGCAAAAGAAGAAGAGAAACGCAAAGCTGAAGCGCAAGCGAAAAAAGCCAGAGAAATAGAGAAAAAAGAGCGTGAGCAAGCGCAAAAAGCGAAAGAAGAAAAGCTAGCGGCAGAAAAAGCAGCCAAAGCGGCGTCTGATAAACGTAAGGCGGAAGAAGATGCGTTACGCAAAGCTGAAGAAGCACGTAAACGCAGAGAAGCTGAAGAAAAGCGTAAAGCTGAAGAGGCTGAACAAGCGAGACAAAAAGCACTTGAAGAAAAAGCGCTTCAGGAACAGTTAGCAAAAGAGCAGGCTGCTCGTAATCGCATCAGACAACAACAAGTGTTGACAGAAGTTGAAAAGTATCAAGCATTGATCACACAACGTATACAGCAAAACTTGTTAACTGATGAGAAAATGCGTGGCAAAGAATGTCGAGTGAATATTCGTTTGGCATTTAACGGTCTTGTAACCAGTGTAACCTCGTTGGGTGGCGATAAGATAGTGTGTGACGCCGCGTTAAGAGCAGTACGCATGGCTGATACGTTACCTGTTTCGAAAGAAAAAGACGTGTTTGAAAAGCTTAAGAATATAAATCTAACAATTAAACCAGAACTATAAAGGATATTCATGTTTAACCGACTAAAAACCTTGTTGATAATAGCCGCGTTTGGCATGCAAGGCGTTGCACATGCGGTGCTTGAGATTGTCATCACAGAAGGTGTTGATAGCGCACGTCCAATCGCCATTGTCCCTTTCCAATATGATGGTGTTGGTCAAGTACCCTCGCAGTTAAGCGATGTGATTGCTGCAGACTTGACGCGTAGTGGTAAATTTAAGCCATTGGCGTTGGCTGATATGCCGCAAATGCCAACCAGTGATGAAGATGTAGACTACAACGCATGGGTTTCTAAAGGCGTTGAAGCAATCGTTGTGGGAAGTGTTCAGCAACAGCCAGGTGGTCGCTACCTTGTAAAGTATGAGCTTATTGACGTTATTCGCGCACAAATTACCGGTGGCGAAACACGTATGATGACTAATGGTCAGCTTATGAAAAGCCAAGATCATATTCAAGAAGCGAGGCAGAGCATCATTACCAGCGATGGTTTTAGACGCTATGCACACCAAATCAGTGATGTTGTCTATGAGGCGTTAACAGGAGAGCGCGGTGCTTTTCGTACTAAAATCGCGTATGTGATTGTACGCGAGGAAGAAGAAAAGCCATATCAACTTGTGGTAGCTGACTACGATGGTTATAACGAGCAAGTATTGTTGCGTTCTAAAGAACCATTAATGTCACCAGCATGGTCACCTGATGGTAATAAGCTCGCTTATGTCACGTTTGAAAATCGTCAATCACAGATTATTTTGCAAGATCTGTACACCGGGAAACGAGAAATCTTGACGAGTTTTCCAGGCATTAATGGTGCGCCACAATTTTCGCCGGATGGTACGCAATTATTGATTGTGCTATCCAAAGATGCAGGTGGTGCAACAGAAGTCTACCTACTGGACCTTAAAACCAAACAAACAAGGCGTTTAACTAAGCACCGTAGCATAGATACTGAGCCATCTTGGCATCCAAATGGCAAAGAAATTGTGTATACGTCTGAAAGGGGTGGTAATGCCCAGATATATAAGTTAAATTTACAAACTGGTAGGTCAAAACGAATTACCTTTGACGGCGATATGAACTTAGCGGGTTCAATCACACCGGATGGGCAACAACTGGTGATGGTAAATAGAACATTAGGCAAATATCATATTGCTAAAAAAGAATTAGGATCGGGGTTGTTTCAAGTGTTAACTAGGACTCGTTTAGATGAGTCTCCAAGTATTGCACCAAATGGCTCAATGATTATTTATAGTACGTTACACAATAATAAGCAGGTATTAGCTTTAGTGTCTATGGACGGTCGTTTTAAAGCACGACTTCCAGTATCAAATGGACAGGTTAAGGCACCGGCTTGGTCGCCGTTTTTATAACAATTTTGCTGGTTTGAAATTTACAAATAGGAATATACTCGATGCAACTTAACAAAACTCTAAAAGCGCTATTGGTAGCTTTACCAGTAATGACGCTAGCTGCATGTAGCTCATCATCAAGTGTTGATGAAGGTGCTGCTAATGAAAGCAACCAAGCTGCAACTGACGCAAACAATCAAGTAGATGTAAACACTATTTCGCGTGAAAAATCAGCAGAAGAAAAGCTACGTGAGAAATATGAAGCACTACGCCAAGAGCAAATTGTTTACTTTGATTTTGATAAGTCGACAATCCAAAGCCAATATGCTGAGCTTCTACAAGCACACGCAGATTTCTTGGTTAAAAACTCTAGCGTAAAAGTATTGATTGAAGGTCATGCCGATGAGCGCGGTACACCTGAGTACAATATCGCATTGGGTGAGAGCCGTGGTATCGCTGTTTCTAAGTATCTTCAAAGCTTAGGCGTATCAGCAAGCCAAATTTCTGTTGTGAGCTATGGTGAAGAAAAGCCGATGATTAAGTCTCGCACTGAAGAAGCGTTTGCTAAAAACCGTCGAGCGGTGCTTGTATACTAATAAAGTAAAGAGAGATTATGAAGCCGAATACTATTTTGGCAGCTCTACTGTTACTGAGCGGGAGCACCCATGTTTGGGCTGCTCCCGCTCCTGTTTCTGAAGCTGCAAATACCTCCGCAGGTACATTAGAAGAACGTATTGCGCAATTAGAGCGTATGATGAAAACGCGTAACTTGTTGCAAATTGAGTTGCAGCAACAGCTTAACTTACTACAAGATGAAGTGAGCCAAGTTCGTGGTGTAACTGAAGAACAAAGCTATAAACTTGAAAAAGTATTGCAACGCCAGCGTGAGCTGTATCAAGAAATTGAAAATCGTGTATCCAAGGTTTACGAGCAAAACAACACATCTGTTGCTGCAACCAGTGCAATCGATACGTCACAAGCTGTGAGCGATGATTTATCTGAGAATGAAGCGTACGATAGAGCTGTTGCCTTGATCATGCAGGATAAGCGTTATGATGCGGCGATCCCAGAATTCCAAAACTTTCTAACATCGTTCCCGCAATCGGTTTATATTCCAAATGCACATTACTGGCTTGGTCAATTGTTGACGATAAAGAACGACGATGTAAATGCGCTTGAACACTTTAAACTGGTGGTAGAGAAGTTTCCAGAATCAAACAAGCGTCCAGATGCAATGCTCAAGTTAGGCACTTTGTATGAAAAGCTCGAAAAGTTAGATTTAGCAAAACAAATTTTGAATACTTTAATAGCGGAGTACCCAAGTACAACTGCTGCTAAATTAGCAACAGAGCGCTTGGCGAAGATATAAATAGCATGAATTTGTGTCACAATGGTTTAAAATTAGACGCTTAGACACAAAAACTGAAAAAAACTACGTATTTCAGTTGCACTCATTTTTTAAATAAGTATTATAAGCGCCCGCAGCAGGCGATTGGTTCAAATCAAACTGCTGCACTAAGTGGGTCATTAGCTCAGTTGGTAGAGCAGTGGACTTTTAATCCATTGGTCGATGGTTCAAGTCCATCATGACCCACCACTTAATTTGTAAATGTTATCCTAGCGGGTCATTAGCTCAGTTGGTAGAGCAGTGGACTTTTAATCCATTGGTCGATGGTTCAAGTCCATCATGACCCACCATTTACAAAAACGTTTTATATCGAGCGGGTCATTAGCTCAGTTGGTAGAGCAGTGGACTTTTAATCCATTGGTCGATGGTTCAAGTCCATCATGACCCACCACTTCAATGAGTTTCGATATTACAGAGCGGGTCATTAGCTCAGTTGGTAGAGCAGTGGACTTTTAATCCATTGGTCGATGGTTCAAGTCCATCATGACCCACCACTATTAACGTTTTTAGGATAACCCGAGCGGGTCATTAGCTCAGTTGGTAGAGCAGTGGACTTTTAATCCATTGGTCGATGGTTCAAGTCCATCATGACCCACCATTTACAAATTTTATTGATATCGAGCGGGTCATTAGCTCAGTTGGTAGAGCAGTGGACTTTTAATCCATTGGTCGATGGTTCAAGTCCATCATGACCCACCATTCAATACTTTATCGATATTCCCGAGCGGGTCATTAGCTCAGTTGGTAGAGCAGTGGACTTTTAATCCATTGGTCGATGGTTCAAGTCCATCATGACCCACCATTCATTCTTTTATCGATACTCCAGAGCGAGTCATTAGCTCATTTGGGTGAGCAACAACCGAAACAAAGTTTCGCAGTGTTGAGAACGCGAGTCAGGACGACGAGCCGGTCCCAAGCTTCAGGACGAATTAAATGGCACTTTTACTCAGAGCGGGTCATTAGCTCAGTTGGTAGAGCAGTGGACTTTTAATCCATTGGTCGATGGTTCAAGTCCATCATGACCCACCATTCATATTTTGCCTTCATATATTCTTAATTATTTCTTCTTATAACCGTCACTCACTAGGATTATTGCGCGTATTTACGTATAATTCGCCGCAATTATGCAATGTGACTATAGTGGTCGAGAAATGAGTTTAGCTGAACAAATCATGCCTGAGGATTACATTTTTCCTCCTAAGCCAGCGCCTTTAAATGATGCAGAAAAATCAGAGTACAAAGCGCGTATAAAATCGTTGTTGAAAGAAAAAAACGCGGTTTTAGTGGCACATTATTATACTGACCCTGAAATTCAGGCTTTGGCTGAAGAAACAGGCGGCTGTGTTGCCGATTCATTAGAAATGGCGCGTTTTGGCGCAAAACATGATGCCGATATCATCGTTGTGGCTGGTGTTCGTTTCATGGGCGAAACGGCAAAAATCTTAACGCCGAATAAAACGGTTGTTATGCCCACTTTGGCAGCAACGTGCTCTCTTGACGTGGGTTGTCCAATTGATGAGTTTTCAGCCTTTTGTGATCAACACCCAGACAGAAAAGTGGTGGTGTATGCCAACACCTCAACGGCTGTAAAAGCACGAGCTGATTGGATTGTGACGTCGTCTTGTGCGCTTGAAATTGTTGAGCATTTAGACGAGCAAGGCGAGAAGATCATTTGGGGCCCTGATAAGCACTTAGGTTCTTACATTCAAAAGAAAACCGGTGCTGATATGATCATGTGGAATGGCGCATGTATCGTTCACGATGAGTTTAAAACCAAAGCATTAAAAGACATGAAAGGGCTTCACCCTGATGCCGCAGTGCTGGTTCACCCAGAATCGCCAGCGGAGATCGTTGATCTTGCTGATGCAGTGGGTTCCACCAGCCAACTGATCAAAGCAGCGCAAACAATGGACAACAAAAAGTTTATTGTAGCGACCGACAGAGGCATTTTTTACAAAATGCAGCAGTTGTGCCCAGAGAAAGAGTTCTTTGAAGCGCCAACGGCGGGTGAAGGTGCGACGTGTAAGAGTTGTGCGCATTGTCCTTGGATGGCTATGAATGGCTTAAAGGCTATCGAAGAAGCATTGCTTGATGCGACAGGAAAAGAAGTGTTTGTAGACATGGAATTACGTGAAGGTGCACTTCGCTCATTAAACCGTATGTTGGATTTTTCGGCAAATTTACAAAGATAATGTTCGATAGTTGAGCAACTAAGCGCTCAACTGGAAAAACAGCTTGCTAAAGTGTGTTGCTTTTCATAGTATTAGCCCCGCACTTTAGGTGCTTGCGGAGAGGTGGCTGAGTGGCTGAAGGCGCACGACTGGAACTCGTGTATAGGCTAACCCCTATCGAGGGTTCGAATCCCTCCCTCTCCGCCATGTATTCTTTGCTTGCTGAGCAATCAAAAAAAGCGCTAAATAAGCGCTTTTTTTGTGTCTGAAATTTAATACTAATCCGCAATAACAGTTAATTATTTAGAACAACTGAATCACGAAATTTTTGCCTCAAAATAGATCATTTAGTTAAGCGGATTGGCATAAGTTTGTCTGTGTTATCTCAATACATGATCAAGTAACTGTTTGCTTAGTCCAATCAACGCTTGACTGTCATTACTCGTACTGGCATAGGTTCTTAATCCATAAATGCCCATCACTAAAAACTGGGCTCTATCTTTAGCGCTAGGCTGAGCGCTTATTTCACCAGATGCTATCGCTTTACTTAACACGTTTTCTAATGATTGCTCAAAGGCACTTAAGTTGTTCGCCAAAACTTGGGTGACTTCATCGTCTTGCCCGTCTATCTCAGATAAGGTTTTAGTCAGTAAGCATACTTTGGTCGCTTCATTGCTAGCGCAAGGCTGTGCAATATCACTCAAAAAGGCATCTAGCGCAGTTCTTAAATTGCTATGCTTGGAAAAAAGCTGCTCAAATTGCGCGTTCTTATCCTTTTGGTATTGCTCAATTGACGCGAGCAAAAGCCCTTTCTTGTTTTTAAACGCACAATAAATTGAACCGGGATGCAGTCCAGTGGCTTCAGTTAATTTTTGCATGCTGGTTTTACTGTAGCCATATTGCATAAAAGCCGTCATGGCTTGTCGTAAAACGTGCTCTCTATCGAATTCTGCGCTTCTCATACGGGGGAGTTTAGTTGGTTTACTCAGAGGATCTTAACCTAATTTGATTGTTTATTCAAAAATACTTCTTGAACGTTTATTCAAGAATGTGTATCTTGAGCGTACATTCAAGAAAAAGACCTGTTCAGTGAACAATAGCGAGGATTTATGACAGCAGTTTTATTTGAGCAATATAAGCTCAACGACACACTCACGTTGAATAACCGTATTTTAATGGCGCCTTTAACTCGTTGTATGGCTGACGAGGGATTGGTACCGACGGACACAATGGCTTCGTATTATGCACGCAGAGCTGATTCAGGATTGATCATCAGCGAAGCAACAATTATTCGCCCTGACGGCCAAGGTTATCCAAATACGCCGGGGTTGTTCACACAAGCTCAAATTGATGGCTGGAAGAAAGTCACTACCGCCGTACACAATGCCGGTGGTAAAATTTTTGCTCAGCTTTGGCATGTTGGTCGTGTTGCTCACCCATACTTCTTTGGTGAAGGTGACGTGCTCGCACCTTCAGCGATTGGTGTTGAAGGCACAGTGCCAAGAATGCGCGATTTAACTTATCAAACACCAAAAGCGGCGTCAGTTGAAGAAATACAGCAATTAGTTGCTGATTACGCGACTGCCGCAAGAAACGCCATTGAGGCAGGATTTGATGGGGTAGAGATCCACGGTGCGAATGGCTATTTAATTGACCAATTCTTACATTATTCATCGAATCAACGTGATGATGAATATGGGCAAACCCCTGAAAACATGGCGCGTTTCGCGTTAGAGGTTGTTGATGCCGTGTCTGATGCAATTGGCGCGCAGCGCGTCGGTTTGCGTTTATCTCCTGGTGCATACTTCAATATGGAAGCCGATCACAGAGATAAAGCGGTATTTGATTATCTGTTAGCCAAGTTGAATTCACGTGAACTTGCATTTGTACATGTTGGCATTTTTGATGACAACATGCAGTTTGAGTATTTAGGCGGTCGCGTTTCTGATTATATGCGTAAGCGCTATGAAGGTACGCTGGTTGGGGTTGGTGGTTTTACGCCAGAAACGGCATCTCAAGCACTTGCTCAGCAACGCTTTGATTTAGTCGCAATTGGTCGTCCATTCATAGCAAATCCAGACTATATCAGCAAAGTAAAAAGCGAGGCGCCGTTGACGCAATACAGTGAAGAAATGCTCGCCGAATTAGTCTAAACAGCAAAATTGTATTTACCCATTAAGTACCACTAAGGGGGCGTAAGCCTCCTTTTTTATGTTTCACTTTTTCTTCGCACTTGCACACAAAGCATTACCCAATATCCCGTCTATACTCTAGAAGTCTGTCAAAGCTAAACCAATTTACTTTTTTGACCAATACTGGCGTATATCTAGGGCGGAGCATGCAAGAAGAATTACTTAACTCAGTTGTTAAACTCACTAAAACCCGCGATGTTGACTCTTTAGAGTCGAGCTTGCTCTCGACAATACACGAATTTATTGGTTGTCAGCAGGTTTGCATATATAAAGCAATCTCTTCGAAAGATACGCTTCATGTTGAACGGAACCTCAGGCTTAAAGTTGTTGATAATAAAAAATATGTTTGGTCTGAGAGCGACGAGTTAGAGCAGCCAAGTACGGAGTTAGTGTCTTGTTTGCAATCGGCCTGTACTATTACTGTTCAAAACAAAGATGGTATAGAAAAGCGTTGGGTACCCATAAAGTTTAGCGACCGTCCTGTTGGTGCAATTGCAATCGTTTCAAATAGCTTATCAAGCTCAGAGCAGGTTTTACTCAACGCATTTTGCTGTATTTATGAAAACTACCTAATCATCCTACATGAAAACGAAAGAGACAAACTAACCGGGCTTTTAAATCGTCAAACCTTCGATAAAAAGCTTAAGCAATTGATTGAAAAACAAGTAGTCAAACATCATAAAACGCTTAAGGCGGTGAAAAATACAAAAGAACATAAAGAAACCGTGTCGTGGCTTGCAATGCTCGATATTGACCATTTTAAGCAAGTGAACGACAACTATGGGCATGTATGCGGTGATGAAGTGCTACTCGTGCTTGCACAAACAATGGATAGTTTTTTCCGGCCAACCGACTTGCTATTTCGTTTTGGTGGCGAAGAATTTGTATTGGTATTTGAACCAGCCACGTTCGAAGACATCAAGTTATTACTCGACGAATTTATGCAATTAATACGCACGACGAAGTTTCCGTTTGTCAACGGATTAACCGTGAGTATTGGCATGTCGAAAATTGGCCCTTACGACTTCCCGATCCATGTTTTGGAAAATGCGGATAGAGCCCTCTATCATGCAAAGGCTCACGGCCGTGACAGGGTCTGTTTCTTTGATGATTTGGTTCAAGATGTAGATGATGCAAAGGGTGAGGATGGTTCGGGTGTTGACCTGTTTTAATCTATCATAAAGTTTGCAAATATCTTACACTGAACATTGGCCTATAACACTTATAAAATGCTACATTCTTCAGTCATTCTGAAGATAAATAGCTCTGAAAAACATCATGTTGCATATAATTCAATCGAACCGAATGGAAGTGCTGCAAGCACAGTTTCATACCTTGCTTAAAAGCGCGCCATTGAGCAGCGTATTCCAAAAAGAAGTGGTGTTAGTGCAATCTCCCGGCATGTCTCAATGGTTAAAAATTGGTTTGAGTAATGCGCTTGGCGTTGCTGCACAGGTTGATTTTCCACTACCTTCGAGCTTCATTTGGAAGTTATATCAACAGTTTTTACCTAATGTACCGAGTGAGTCGCCATACAATAAACCCAACATGGCGTGGAAACTCGTTTCAATTTTGCCTTCGTGTTTACAAGAGCCAAGTTATGCCCAGCTAAAGCAATATCTCCATAATGATAGCGACGGGCTTAAACAGTTTTCACTATGCGAAAAAATCGCCGACGTATTTGACCAATATTTGATGTATCGCCCTCATTGGTTAGATACGTGGGACAGCGGGCAAGATCAGCTCGATGATGTGGATGTTAACATTGCGCCATGGCAACCTGATTTATGGCGACGACTTGTTGAGCGCACTCAAACACTCGGTCAAAGCGACTATCACCGTGCTAATATGCATAAGCAGTTGATTTCGGCTTTGGAACACGCATCGAGTGATGAGCTGCCTGAGCGGATATGCATTTTTGGCTTGTCGGCGATGGCTTCCAGTCAACTTGAAGTATTTCAAGCACTCGCCAAAAAAACGACCGTATTGCTGTTTTTTTGCAATCCCAGTGAACATTACTGGGGCGACCTAGTCGATGAAAAAACACAAGCAAAAATCGCCGCTAAATACGCCAAAATGCCGGAAATTGATGCGCAGCAAAGCCAAGACGAATATTACATGGTGGGTAATCCTTTACTGTCTTCATGGGGAAAGTTGGGGCGTGACTACTTCGCACAACTGGTGCAATTAGATGCACAGTGGATAGATGGTTTTGTGGAAGACTTTGAGAACACCTTGCTTGGCCAAATTCAGCAAGAAATCTATCAACTAGCTTTTAAAGGCAAGTCATTAACAGCACAAAAAGAGTGGTTTATTAACGATGAAGGCAAGTTGCCCATCGCCCTTGAAGACACATCTGTGCAACTCCAAGATTGTCATACGCCACTGAGGGAGGTGGAGTGTTTACACGATCATCTCCTCAGTCTGTTTCACCAAGACCCTAGTCTCACCCCCAAAGACATCATTGTGATGATGCCGGATGTTGGCACCTATAGCCCGTACATCGAAGCGGTGTTTGGCTCAGCCACCGGTAAGCGCTTTATCCCTTATGCCTTGGCTGATTTATCCATCGAACAAGAAAAGCCAATATTGACCTCGTTTATCAGCTTGGTGAATTTACCATTTAGCCGCTTTGGTGTATCTGACATCCTCGATTTACTTGCCGTCGCCCCGATTGCCAGCCAGTTTAGTGTTGATGAACATGAGTTTACGCAGATGCGTTATTGGCTTGAGCAAGTTGGGGTAAAATGGGGGTTGGATGCAAAACACAAGCTAGATCATGATTTACCCGCCTTATCGCTGAATACATGGCAACATGGTTTAAATCGTTTGTTGTTGGGCGTGGCATCGGCGGATGAGCATACAGCGTTTGCAGATATTTATCCGGCTGATCTGGTAGAAGGTATGGCGGTGAATAGCTTGAGTAAACTGCTGTATTTCGTCAATACGCTTGCCAAGTTTAAGCAACGTCTGCAAGCGGATGCACGACTTGCTGAAAAAGCACAGTTACTCAGAGAAATGGTTGCGCAGTTTTACGATGCACAAGCTGAGCTGAGTTGGGATTTATTGACGCTAGAGAAGGTTATTGAGCAGTTACAAAAGCACGATGATAACAGCGATATGCAACAGCCTATTTCGCCTAAAGTACTTAGTTACTTGGTCAAACAAGGGATACAAGAAAAGGGAGTTGGTCAGCGCTTTTTGGTCGGGCCTGTTAACTTCTGCACCTTAATGCCGATGCGCGCAGTGCCTTTTAAAGTGGTTTGCCTACTTGGGCTAAATGATGCGGATTATCCGAGAACGGTGCAACCGATAGGTTTTGATTTAGTGCCGCATTCAAAAAGGCAAAAAGGTGACCGATCACGTAAATTTGATGATCGATATTTGTTTTTAGAAGCCTTGCTCAGTGCCCGTGAGCATTTTTATATCAGCTATATTGGACGTTCTTGCTATAACAACGAGCCGCAAATGCCTTCAGTATTGGTGAGTGAGCTGATGGAATATATTGATAGAAGCTTCTGTTATGACGACCATCAGACATTACCGTCCACGCATTTATTGCAAAAATCGACGCTACAGCCATTTAATCCAGTCAACTATCGCGATGATTCAAATAAGCAAAGCTTTAACCCTGTCTGGTTACCTAAATCACACAACATTGTTAAGGAAGCGCCGCGTTGCTTGGCGGTGGAGCTTGAACATGAGATTGAAATATCGCAGTTTTTGTTCACGGTGCTCGCGCCTCAACGCGCATTTTACACGCAAACGCTGGGCCTTCGTTTGCATCAATTGAGTGAACAAAGTAAAGATGAAGAGCCTTTTGCACTGGATACCCTTGAGCGATACCACTACCTAGATGAAATTTTAGAAAGCCAATTGCGTGGAGAAGAAATAAAGCTTGAGCAAATGATACAAAGAGGGCATTTACCTCAAGCGGCGGTGGGAGAAATTCAACTGGCTCGTTTGCAACAGCGTGTACAACCTATGATTGAGCGTTTACACAGTACCGTGACACAACAACGCATGCCGCAAGAAGTGCGAATTCAGCTAGGGGATTTTTCGCTGCTAGGTTGGTTAGATAAGCTTTATGAAAACAAACAGGTTTTTTATCGAAGCGCCAGCATAAAAGCAAAAGACAAAGTAAAGGGCTTTTTAATGCACTGTATTGCACAATGCTGTGACGAGCCTGTCCATACTCATATTTACGGTTTAGATGAGCAAGTAAGCTTCGCACCAATAGAGAAAGCGCAAGCGTGTGCACATTTAACGACTTGGCTGGAGTTCTATCAGCAGTGTTTAGCTCAGCCCATGCCGTTTTTTGTCAGTACCGCGTATGAGCTAGCATCAACGGGTGATATTAACAAAGCGGCCGCCAAGTTTAATGGCGGTCAATATATTGGATTTGGAGAAAGCGAAGACCCTTATGTTGCGCTTAATTTTAATAATTTAGACGCCATTAGTACTGAACTGCACGCTTTAAGTGACAAGCTACTTGCAAACATAGTGACACTGGCCGAGGAGCAGCGTTATGCAGATTCTTAAGCCTCAGAGCATGCCACTGCAGGGCGAAAACCTGATTGAAGCAAGTGCGGGAACCGGTAAAACTTATACTATCACGGGTTTGTATTTACGCTGCTTGCTGGGTTTACAGTTACCGCCAACGCAGCAAACACCCTTATCGGTTGAGCAAATCTTGGTGGTCACTTTTACAGAGGCGGCGACCCAAGAGATCAAAGATAGGGTCAGAAAGCGCATTGTGCTTGCGCGAGATGCGCTTTTAGGTGCGCCGTGTGATGATGAGTTAATCAACACGGTGTTGTCACAAGTGGCTGACACTCATCAAGCTTACACTTTGTTAGATGCTGCGGCTAAGTCGATTGATGAAGCCGCCATATTTACTATTCACGGCTTTTGTCAAAGAATGCTGAAGCAACATGCGTTTGAATCTAATGTAGCGTTTAACTTAGAGTTTGTGTTGGATGAATCTGAATTGATCTTAGAGGCCATCAAAGATCATTGGCGTAGTTTTGTTTATCCAATGGATAAAGACACGGCTCAGGCTGTGTTAGATCATTACTCTAGCCCTCACGCTTTAGCGAGCAAAGTAACAAAGTTGCTGGCAAAACAGCAGGCTAGCGTACAGCCAACGGTTGAATTATCCGATGTGTTTGCTGCTCGTGAACAGTATCAAACAAATGCTCAGAAATTTAAAAGCAAAGTATTAGAAAGCGACTTTTTTAGCGTTCTAGCCAACAGTGCGCTAGCTAAAAACAAAGCCCCCGGTCGCGTTGCTAACATTGAGGCTTTATATAATTATTGCCAAGATGAGCAATGGTATTTTGAGTTTGGCTCGTCAAAACACTCATTTGCACTGTGGTCAGAGGCATCACTGTCAAACACGGCTAACTACAAAAAAGGTGCCCAAGTGATCACGCACCCACTGCTTAGTGAATTTACGCAAATGGCGCACTTGCATGAACAGGTGAGTACGGGGCTGCCACTGGCTATTTTGCAATATAGTGCGCGCCAAGTGCGCCAATTATTGCAAGCCCATAAAGCGCAACATAGCTTGATCAGCCCAGATGACTTATTAAACCAATTGTATGATGCCTTACATTCACCGCAGGGCGAATTGTTACAAGGTAAAATTGCCGGTTTATTCCCTGTCGCCATGATTGACGAATTCCAAGATACTGACCCCGTTCAATATGGTATTTTTAATGCGATTTATGGTTCGCATGAGCACACCACTTTGACCATGATTGGTGATCCCAAACAGGCGATTTACGGGTTTCGCGGCGCGGATATTTTTACCTACATTTATGCGAAACAGCAGGTTTCTGAGCAAAATCAATATACCTTGTCGACCAATTTCCGCTCGGCAACGGGTGTGGTGAATGCTGTTAATGCCATTTTTTCTTCACACCAACACAGTTTTATTTATAACCAAGCGATCCCGTTTATACCGGTTTCGGCCAAGGGCAAAAGTGCAGAGTCTCAGTTTGTATATGAAACAGAAACTCGCGCTCCGTTGGTGTTAAGTGTACTGCAAGATGAGAGTCCAACCACCAGCAAAGCGGCAGCGCAGGCAAGGCTATCGGAGTCCTACGCCAATAAAATTGCGCTGCTGTTACACGCGGCCCGTCAGGGAGAGGCTAAAATTGGAAGCCAAGCTGTGCAGGCGGGTGATATTTGTGTGCTGGTGCGAGATAGAAATGAAGCGTCAGTGATTAAGTCGGCTTTAGGCGCATTGAACATTCCCAGTGTGTACTTAGCGCGCGAAAGTATATTTAATCAGACCGTTAGCCATGCAATTTTGAGCTTTTTAGAAGTGCTACACGGTAAGTATGACGAAGCGGCACTGCGAGGTATTTTAGTTAGCCCGTTGTTTGCGCTGGATTATGCGCAAGTGTATGAATTACGCACTCAAGAAGTACAGTGGCAAGCTTATCTCGATCAGTTTAGTGAGTTACAAAAGCTGTGGTACAAGCAAGGTGCCATGGCAATGTTGGAACAATTATTGGTGCAAAATGACTTGCCGCAACTTTGGCAGGCACAAGGTTATAACGTCGAGCGTTGGCTGACCGATTACAGGCACTTGGCGGAGTTACTGCAACAAAAACAAATAGAACTTGATGGTACTTTGCGGGTTATTCGTTGGTTGAGCGCACAATGCCAACAGGCCGTGCATGACAGCGCACAGGTTCGCTTAGAAAGTGATGCAGAGCTGGTTAAGATTGTGACCATGCATGCGTCAAAAGGCCTTGAGTATCCCATTGTGTATATGCCTTTTGCCAGCGGTTATCGAGAAGCCAGTGAAACGGTTTATCACAAGAATGACAAGTTGATCTACAACCTTGATCCCAACGATGATGATAAAGCTCTTGCAGAGCAAGAACGGTTAGCTGAGGATATTCGTCTACTTTATGTAGCGCTTACGCGCGCCATTTACTTTTGCGATGTTGGGCTCTATAACATTGCGGCTGGGCGAACTAAAAAGCCTGGGATCACGCAAACAGCCATTGGTTATGTGTTGTTTGGTAATCAAGCATTTCAAAGTGCTCAGCAATGGCACGACGCTTTGAGTGCGTTTTGCCAGGCAAACAACGATATTGCGCTGTGTTGGTTGAATGACGAACAGCCCAAGGCACACGCATTGCCTCGCGTACATGAAACAGAGCAAACACTGTCAGTAAAACCAATTACCACGCATATCGAACGAGATTGGCGCGCTACCAGCTTCAGTCAGTTAAGCTATCAAAGTCACAGCGATGAGCGGCCTTTGGGGGCGATTGATGAAAACCACCAGCTAGATTTACCCGAACACGATCAGGCTAATCAGCAACTCGTGCTTAATGCTTACACTTTTCCAAAAGGGGCTAAACCGGGTAGTTGTTTGCATGAGATTTTTGAGCAAATTGATTTCACACAGCCACGCAATCCGAACGTTGACATGCGGCCTTTGAGTGAAGTTGTCGAGCATAGCCTGAACAAATATCATATTGATGAACATTGGCAACCTTGCGTTGAGCAATGGATTGAGTCATGTTTGCAGTGTCCGTTGGACGAAAGTATCGGACTCAGTTTGGCTTGCCTCGGACCTCAAGATTGTTTGGTAGAAATGGAGTTCTATTTACCTTTAGAGCCGTTACATGCGCAGCAATTGAATCGCTTGGTTGCGAATATTACTGGTCAGCATAGCCAATTAGAGTTTGAACAAGTTAAGGGCTTACTCAAGGGTTTTATTGACTTGATTTTTGTCTATCAGGACAAATATTACATCCTGGATTACAAATCAAATTACCTCGGCGATAACGCGCAAGATTATCAAAATAACAACCTCAAAATGGCGATGGATGCACATCAATATCACCTGCAATATATGATTTATTCAGTTGCCTTACATCGACTCTTATCACAACGTTTGGTGGACTATGATCCTGAAATACATTTGGGCGGGGTGTACTACGTGTTTTTAAGAGCCATGGGGGATGGAGAAGGCGTGTATTTCAACCAGCTCACAATAGAGCAGTTACGCCAGCTTGACGCGCTGTTTTCACAAGGAAGCATGCTATGAGCCAGTTAGACTTGTTTGCCGACACGCCTGAGCGGATTTTTGACCACCAGGCCTTTATTGCGCTGTTATTGAGTGAGTCCAGAGTGCGTCATTCAGATGTGGCTCTCGCAAAATTACTAAACTTTCAAAAAATTGATAATCACTTTTATATTATTTTATTGTTATTGCGTGCTGAGCAGCAGCAACATAGTTGTTTATCAGCGCAAGATATTGATTGGTTAGACCCTTTTTTGTTAAAAGCGCTACAGCTTGAGTTAGATATCACCCCTTGGGATAAAAGTGAACCCGCAGTGATTTGGCGCTCACTCGCGGGACACCATGCAGTGGGTGAGGGGCAACCCTTGATACTCTTAGGTGATAAGCTTTATTTAGCGCGGCTTGCTAACTACGAAGCCTTGCTTGCAGAGCGCTTTCTCGCCATGCAAAGTCAACAATTAGTGATTGATGAATCACGCCTTGCGACTTTGTTGGAGGAGTATTTCCCAAGTACTGCTCAGCAGCTAGACTGGCAAAAAGTTGCTTGTGCGATGGCGGCGATCAGTGGCTTTTGTGTGATCACTGGCGGGCCGGGAACGGGTAAAACAACCACCGTTACTAAGCTACTTGCCATCTTACAATCTTTGTATAGCAAAGCGCCGTTAACCATTAAACTGGTTGCGCCAACGGGTAAAGCAGCGGCAAGACTGAGTGAATCTATTCTGGGCGCAAAAGCGAAATTGGGCCTCAGTGAAGAGCTCGGTGCATTAATACCAGAGCAAGCTCAAACCATTCACAGACTGCTTGGGGTGATCCCACAAAGTAACCAGTACCGACATAATCAGCACAATCCTTTGCATTTAGATTTATTGATCATAGATGAAGCCTCCATGGTGGATTTGTCGTTATTGGCTAAGTTGGTACAAGCTATGCCTAGTCATGCGAGGTTGATCTTACTTGGCGACAAAGATCAGCTTGCCTCCGTAGATACGGGTAGTGTATTGAGCGACTTATGTCAGGGGTTAACACTCGGGTGGCAGCCTAACTATAGCCGTGCGCTTTGCACGCGGTTAAATAATTTGTGTTTTGCGGGCCAAGCCGTTTTGCACGAGCAAGCGGATGATTTTATGCTGTCAGACAGCATCGCATTTTTACAAAAAAGCCACCGCTTTAATGAATTCAGTGGCATCGGTCAGTTAGCCATGGCAGTCAACAACAACGATAAAAAGCGCTTACAAGAAACGTTGGCTGGTGGGTTTGATGATATTGTTTTGCTACCACTGGATCAAACGCAATATCAGGCTTTAATTGAGCGCTGTGCGACACACTACAGTGCTTATCTTACACTTATGCAAAATGGTGCGTCGGCACAGGATATTCACAGTGCATTTGCACGTTTTCAATTATTGGCGGCTCTGAGAGAAGGGCCGTATGGTGTCGCACAGCTTAACAAGCGCATTGAGCAGGCCTTGTACACTATGGGACTAATCAAACCAAATGGTCGTCATTACGCAGGTCAGCCAATTATGATTGTTGAAAATGATTACCAGCTTAAGCTATTCAATGGTGATATTGGCATATTATTGCCTGATGAGCACGGACAACTCAAAGCAACATTTATTGATGAACAAGGCGGTTATCGCGCTTTTTATCCAGCACGTTTACCTTTGCACGACAATGTCTACGCTATGACGATACATAAATCTCAAGGTTCTGAATTTGCCCATACTGCGATGCTTTTGCCTCCTTTGCAACGCGCTTCTTCAGGCATTAACAGACAGCTTGTTTATACGGGGATCACGCGAGCAAAAGAAAAGTTTGAACTGGTTGCGCAAGAAAGGGTATTGCTTAATGCAATGTCTAAGAGCGTTTCTAGGTGTTCTGGTTTGAGGGGAAGGTTAACATGAAATTAATGAAAGGATAATATGTTGTTTTTTTGTTGCAGTTGACTATAGTTTTTAACGTAGACATGTTGTTGAAGCATGACACCTTCACTGTCTATTTCCCTATACATTCCAAAGCCCAGTAGGAATAGACGCCGCCATCGTGAAAACCATGGCGGCTTTTTTTAGGTCAATCGTTTGGCCGCGTTTCGTTTAAATATTGAAGTGCCAGTTGGCTGAGTGTTTTCACGCCAATGCTCAATGCTTGCTCATCAACAAAAAACAGAGGTGAATGATTGCTAGCTGCTGTATTTAAGTCTTGATCTTTTGGCGTTACCCCAAGCATGTAGAAAAAGCCCGGTGTTTCTAGCGCATAATATGAAAAATCTTCAGCACCGGTGATCAAGCTAAGCTCTTTCACGTTTTCGTTTCCCAGTATTCCAGTGAGAGTGGGAAGAGCATTGCGGGTAAGTATTGGGTTGTTGATGGTCACTGGATAGCCGTCGTTTATGGTGGTTTTCGCCTGCGCGCCAGCCGATTGAGCGACTAAGTCAGCGGTGTGTATTAAGCGCTTTTTAATATCCGCGCGCATATCTTGGTCAAAGGTGCGAATGGTGCCAATTAGCTCTACTTCGTCGGGAATAATATTAGAACGTATCCCACCATTTATTGCGCCAAATGAGAGAACAGAAGGAGCTTGCGTCACATCAACTTGTCTAGAAGCGATGGTTTGGGCTGACATCACAATTTGCGCTGCTGTGACTATGGGATCAACCCCCCGCCAAGGTCTTGAACCGTGGGTTTGTTTGCCTTTGACTTTAATTGAAAATGAGTCTTCACTTGCCATCATCGGGCCACTTCGGTAGCCAATTTGTCCCACTTTTAGCCTGCTTGTGGCGTGCAAGCCAAATATGGCTTCGGGCTTTTTATTTTTGAATAACCCTTCTTTGAGCATCAACTCGGCGCCTCCTTGTTCACCATCAGGGGCACCTTCCTCAGCAGGTTGAAATATAAACATTACTTCACCTGCAAGTTCAGATTGCCGTTCGCTGAGTAGCTTTGCGACCCCCATTAAAATAGCAACATGGGTATCGTGCCCACAGGCATGCATCACGCCAACTTGTTTGCCTTTATATTCGGTGATCTGTTTTGAAGCAAAGGGTAAATCGACTTGTTCTGTAACAGGTAACGCATCCATATCGGCGCGCAGTGCTATTAGCGGCCCGGGTTTCGCGCCTTTAAGCCTAGCGACGACACCGGTATGCGCAATCCCTGTTTGTACATCGAGTCCCATCTTTTGTAGATGAGAGGCGATATATTGCGCCGTTTTGTACTCACGATTACTGAGTTCTGGGTATTGGTGCAAATGTCTTCGCCATTTGATCACCTGCTGATCTAACTCATCCATTGATGTGATTGCTGTGGCTTGGCTGGGTTGACTACTCAACACCGCAGCAAAACAGGCTAAAGCACCGATTAAGCGCATGATGTTATTCCTTCGTATTTATTGTCTAAACAGACTAACACTTTACCTTGATCATTTTCTACGGTTATCAAAGTGAGGTGCAACTTACTTTCATTGACAATTTTTAACCAATATGGTTTAACAATTTAAAGTAAATACTTTAATGAGAGAAATTAATGAAATCCATGGAACAGCAATTGGTTACCTATGCGAAATATCATAGAGATAAGCGTAATATTGCGACTCACTTTATTGGCGTTCCTTTAATTGTCTTTGCCTTAGCATGGTTACTATATGTGCCTATTGTTACGCTCAATAACGTTACCGTAACTCCAGCGTTGGCTCTAACAATAACGGTGTGTGGTTACTACTTATCTCTGAATTTTCGTTTTGGTGCGCTAATGAGCGTGCTCTTCGCATTATGTTACACGGTCGCAAAACAATGCTATTTAAGCTGGCAATTCACCGATATGTGGTTTTATCTCACGGGTGCTGGGTTGTTTTTTCTGGGGTGGGTCATCCAGTTTGTGGGCCATTATTATGAGGGGAAAAAGCCAGCATTTGTAGACGATATTATGGGTTTGTTGATAGGGCCACTGTTTGTAACTGTTGAATTGTTATTTTTAATTGGTTTACAAAAAGATCTAGAAAAGCAAATTGTGGAACAGGCAGGGCAGTACAGGTAAAGACAGGCATAAAACCTGCCTTTGCCTCAAAAATGATTAAATGGTCATGCGTGTTTCTAGTTTGTGGCCTTTAATAATCGTAATATCTTGACTGTTGAGCCTTAATTTGCCGTTATTTGTTTCGATCAGGTAGCCAAGTTCAGGGAAATCAACACCACCCGCATCAGTGAGCTGTTTACGAGCTCGATGGACCATAATATTCATATGGTTCATCTGAACACCCAAAGCCTTAATCAAGTCTTCTCGATATATCCAGCCTTGTTCTTCAAGTTCCAAGCCGTCATCTTTATCCTGAATGCGTAAGCGTGCTAACAGTAGCAATAAGTAATGATGGGTGCGGACTCCAAGGTCAATCACTTGACCATTTAATTCAACAGCCAGCTGGGTTGTTTCTTCATCTTGGCTTACCGAAAATGATAGACCACAAGGTTTGACCGTTGGTTGGTTGTCTAAATGCTTGGTCATTGCAGCCTTTCCCGCGCAATAAAATACCCATTGGCGATTGAACGCACTGAGTAACCCACCATCGATGAGTGCTTGTCTATCACTTGTATTTAAATCTTCTAAAAACCAATAACTTAACATCGAATCATAATAGATGATATGGGTAGGATTCTCTTCGTCAGGCAGCAAGAGTTGGTCCGATACTTCGATGACTTTTGATTCTTCGTCTTGAGATACAAGGTATTGGCATTGAGTGCTTAAGTTTGCCACAACAAATGAATTTTGCCCTGGTGCAGCGAAATCTATTTTGTCATTTTCACACAGTTGATAAGGCAAGTTTTTATCGATTTTTTTGTCGTTTATCCACGTGCCATTCGTGCTTACATCTCTGAGAAGCCATTTGTCATGAGAGAGTTCGATAATTGCGTGATGGCGTGACACACCGGGTTGGTCAATCAGGGTATCAACATTGAACTTATAACGGCCTACGGTATGGTAGCTTTTTAAGTAAACTTTGCTGAGTCTTTGTTCGTCAATAAGATAAGCCATTATATGTCCTTACATTCTCATAGGTGTGTTCGAAAAGCGTTCGTTGTCAAATTGTGAAAATAGGCATCAATCAGTTTGTTAAAAGCGATTGCCTATGTGCCTGTTAAAAATGGTTTTTCCCTAATGTTCCTTAACAAGCCATTCAAACACAAGTTAAATATATTACTGAGTATTTTAGAAAATTCTGCGTTGTAAGCCAATTACATCACATTACAAAATTAATAAAAATCCCGCCTTGCGCATTATTGCAAAATAAACCATATTTCATACATGATTTGCTGGTGGTCTCCGTGAGGGTTAAGTGAGTGAATTTAAAAAAATGAACACCGTAAAATTAACTGGTGTTTACAGTTTCTGCGATCATTTTGACTCAGAGCGCTTAACGTTAGATTCTAGCGCGCTGAAAATTGTCACTGATTTTACAAGGCGTGTTCCGCAAGTGATCTTAAAAGATGTCGATATAGATCATGCTCTATACATGATGATTAATGGTCATGTGAGGTCCAAGCTGGTCATCGACCATGATGATACTTTTTTAGGTGTTGTGAATTCGAAAGACTTAACAGGCAGAAAGGTGCTCAGCACGGCGCAAAAGCGCAGCCAGTCTCGCAATGATCTTACCGTAGAAGATTTAATGACCGCCAAATCAGATTTACATGCGATTGCATACAGTGCGGTAAAAGAGGCCAAAATAGGTGATGTACTTGAAACACTGAAGGAAATTGGTCAACAGCATGTATTGCTAGTGAATAAGCATGGTGGGTTGAGAGGCATGATCTCAGCAAGTGATATTGCAAGAGCGCTGCATATTCCGGTTAATATTTTTAACAAAGCACATTCTTTCAAAGAGATTTTTGCCATTATTCACGGCCATGAGGAAATGACCGCCTAACCTAACGCAAGATGTGGGCAGCACATCTTGCGCTAATTTATCCGCTTATGCCTACGGTTTGTTTTTGATTAGAAAATCTAACGCCCCTTCAATAGCCGCAACTTGTCCATCAATACAGTTTTGAGGCGTGGCGGCCTGACCGTCTGGATAAACCTCTGTGGTGGTGACATAGGGCGCATCAGTCATGCCCATACATAAGCCCAAAGCGGTGCCATCGTAATTAATCACGCCAAATTGCTCGAGTGGTACACCAATTAGCTTGTTATTTTCATCGGCGGGTGCGATTTGTGTCACGCTGGATACGTGCTCAATAATGGCTTGTTGAAATTCGGCTTGTGGTTTTTGTGTATGTCCAACGAGATAAAAGCCATCAGGGATATTCCAATTATCGTGTGTTACGCCGTCTCTTGCTGCCAATGCTGGTCTAAATTCGGTGTTATCGGTATCGGTTGTTTCATGCAAATCAACGTGGCATAAAATGTCACACTCAAGAGAATGCACGTATTGCATTGCAAAACGCGCTTCATTGGCGGGAGAGTTCTCATAGAAAGAGCGGTTTGGGTCAATCGCATTTGGATTCCAGCGATTAATGGTTTCGTAGCCCCAAGGGCTGATGCAAGGCAGTATGAGCAAATTGAAATGTTCGCTATATTTGAGCGTGTTATTTTTCGCAAAAGCAAGTGCCCCATGCACACCACTGGTTTCGTAGCCATGCACGCCACCCGTTACTAATACGGTCGCTTTGCTGCTATCCCAAGCTTTTGTTTTTATGGCAAAAAGAGGGTATTTTGCAGAGCTATATTCCAGCGTGGCGTATTGCTCGACTATCAAGTGTTCAGGAAGACTTTGAATTTTCGTTACGACATCTTGCTGGTAGCTTCGTGTGATATGTTGTTGTTCGAGCCACTGTAATTTATGTTCATCTTGCCAAGGGCTGTTAGCTTTTCCTATCGGATAAAGGTGTGACATTTTGACCTCTGAGCGCGTTAAAATGTCATCCTAAATTTTTTACGGCAACTGTGCAAATGGCTAAGACAGATAGCCAAATTTTCTTAATTTAAGCTCTTGATAACGGGTGAATTGAAAGCTTAAAAAGTAAATGCTGCCGTTATTGTGATGCACGTGGGTTACGCTAATCGCACATATTTTTTTAATTTTAATATCTGAAATTTCTTCGACAGGAATGTATTTTCTTTGCCCTAATAGGGTGATGTAGCATAAGCCATTGTTACAAAAGCTCACCATCCGTTTGCCACTAATTGTCATCAGTAAGTTCACGTTTACGCAAGTGATGGCAATAATCAACAACACAAATGTGCTGTGAGTCAGTGCCTCGTAACCCTGCCTATTTGCATAAGTTGCCGTTAAAAACGATAGAAATGTCACAAACCCAACAAATGCATAAAAAGCAACGTTTGCTTGAAGCTTAAATTCTTTCATGGCTTAACTACTCTGGTATTAAACTGATACTAATTGCTTGATATTTTATTGTGATAAAGTGGATAAAATATGGAGATCACACGAGTTCGTCATACGAACTCAAGATAAGTAGCTAAATGCAGAAAAGGGGGTTAGTAGATGCTGATAGGTGCTCAGTGAGCTTAGCTTTTTAACGCAGCAGCTGCTCTAGCTCTCGATGTAAAACGTCATCGTCACCGAGATTAAGCTCAATAAGGCGTTTCAGATGTGTGACACTGTCTAAATCAATTTGGCTGCAATGAATACCAATATGGTCAGCCTCAATATGACGTACTTCACCTTCCATCGATATGACGATTTCGCTATCAGGTAGATGAATTTTGATGCTGGCTGATTCGTCTCTTAACGGCACATAACCAATGGGGTGCGAAATCAAAACGCCTTTGAGAGAAAGATCGATCACTTGGCAGCTGTAATCACCACTGGCTGTCATTAACAACGCTGGTGTAGAAAAAAGCACGCGGGTAAATTGTCTTCTGTCTTTCATGCTTGCTCCTTTATGGATCGACTAATGTTAAGCATAGTTGCTAAGCACTCGCAATACCAAATAAAAAGCCCCGAATTATCGGGGCTTAGCAGGCAAGTTTTAGCCAATTTTTTTGTATTTAATACGTTTTGGCTCGGCAGCATCAGCGCCGTATGTTTTCTTCAACCACTCTTCATATTCTGTGTAGTTACCGTCGAAGAAGTTAACTTGTCCTTCGTCACGGTAATCAAGGATATGCGTTGCAATGCGGTCTAAGAACCAACGGTCGTGGGAAATACACATTACGCAACCAGGGAACTCTAAAATTGCGTTTTCTAGCGCGCGCAGCGTTTCAACGTCTAAGTCGTTGGTAGGCTCATCCAGAAGGATCACGTTGCCGCCTGCTTTTAACAGTTTGGCTAAGTGCAAACGGTTGCGCTCACCACCTGACAACTCTTTAACAAACTTTTGCTGGTCGTTACCTTTGAAGTTAAAGCGGCCAACGTAAGCGCGGCTTGGGATCTCAAAGTTACCAATTTTCAGAATATCTTGGCCATCTGAAATTTCTTGGAATACCGTATTGTTTTCACCCATGTTGTCGCGGAACTGTTCAACGGTTGCAAGTTCAACGGTATCACCAATGACAATCTCACCGCCAGTTGGTTGCTCTTGACCACTTAGCATTTTGAAAAGGGTTGATTTACCCGCGCCGTTTGCACCGATAATACCGACGATTGCGCCTTTAGGAACGCTGAAACTTAAATCGTCTATAAGGACACGATCACCAAAACTCTTATTCAAGTTACTTACTTCAATAACTTTATCACCTAGGCGAGGACCTGGTGGAATAAACAGCTCGTTGGTTTCGTTACGCTTTTGATAGTCGGTTTGCTGCATCTCAGTAAATTGAGCCATACGTGCTTTTGACTTAGCTTGACGGCCTTTCGGGTTTGAACGTACCCATTCAAGCTCTTTCTCGATTGATTTTTGACGTGCTTTTTCAGACTTTTCTTCTTGTTTCAAACGCGCATCTTTTTGTTCTAACCAAGAAGAGTAGTTGCCTTCCCAAGGAATACCGTGACCTCGGTCAAGCTCTAAGATCCAGCCTGCAACGTTATCAAGGAAATAACGGTCGTGGGTAATTGCCACTACAGTGCCTTCGTAATCATGCAAGAAGCGCTCTAACCAAGCTACAGATTCAGCATCCAAGTGGTTGGTTGGTTCGTCAAGTAGCAGCATATCTGGCTTTTCTAATAATAAACGACAGATAGCAACACGGCGGCGTTCACCCCCTGATAGGTGTTCAATTTTTGCGTCCCATTCAGGTAAACGTAACGCGTCTGCTGCACGCTCTAGCACGTTGTCAATGTTGTGACCGTCGTGTGCTTGAATAATTGCTTCAAGTTGACCTTGCTCTTTTGCCAGTGCATCAAAGTCAGCATCTTCCATTGCGTATTCAGCATAAACTTCATCTAAACGCGCTAGCGCATTTTTTACTTCGCTAACGGCTTCTTCTACTGTTTCACGAACCGTTTTGCTTTCATCAAGCACAGGTTCCTGTGGAAGATAACCAATTTTTGTACCAGGCTGTGGGCGCGCTTCGCCCTCAAATTCTTTATCAATACCCGCCATAATGCGTAGTAATGTTGATTTACCCGCACCATTCAAACCCAAAACACCGATTTTAGCGCCTGGGAAAAAGCATAGAGAAATATCTTTTAGGATGGTTCTTTTAGGTGGCACAACTTTGCTCACCCTAGACATCGTATAAATATATTGAGCCATGAGGTTCCAATTTTGATTATGTTATTTGGCGTTATTTTAGTGAAAGCAGCGCGTTGGGGCAATGTTTTAACAAAATAACTATGACTAAAGGGTGAGTGTTATTTTGGCTTTTAGTTACATCCTATTATTTAACAAATGTGTATTACCTGTATGTTTTATGTGCACGTATGAATTTTCTCATTAAAACTAAGTAAGGTGATAAATGTAGGTCATATTTGACCTGTTTCGGGCGCAAGAAAACGGTAAGATTAGCTTACATTGAGAACAATTGTTTAGAGGAATTGTAAATAATCAAGCTTGCTCAATATCGGTGGATTATAGTCCGAACAACCCGTTCAATCGCTTTACTTTTCGCGATAACTATCAACAAGCCTTTAATGAGTGGATTATTTTGTCAATATTCAAGGTATTTTGAATCGCAACTCTATGGAATAGAGAGTGTGGGGCAATCTTTCTTGGTGTTGTATGGCGTTCTCTTCAGTTGTGCTTTCTCGCTGAACATACTTATTTTGCATAGCCTCGCAATGAGCAGTCAAAGGTATCCAGCGGTGATTCAATATATTAAGAAATTAAAAGGAACCGTAATGAAACAATCACCTGTCAACTCTGGACGTATTTTTACCCCAAGAAAAACCCCTCGTGGTGGAGAAATATTGCGCTATGCACGCAATTTGAGAGGGTTTACGCAAGCAGAGTCTGCCGCCAGCTATGGCATTGAAGAGCGTACTTTAAGGCGCTGGGAAAATAGAGAGTTTGATCCGCGCTGGAACGATGTGATCAGCCTAGTTGAAGACGTATACCTATTAGATATTTTAGAAGTAATGGCGAAAATTAATCATGACGACACACATAACAATTAAGCAAGTGCGTACTGCACTGAAGCGTTGGGGTAACTTCTGGCGCGCTAGAGAGTTTGGTAAAGGGTTTCGAACTACTTCAATCAGTGATGTGAATGGTAAACCGACCGGCGGTAGTACAGGGGCTGACGCCATGTCGGTTCCAAAAGAAATTGAGTTAGTAACTCAGCTTATTGCGGCTTTAAGGCCTGAGTGTATCCGTGCAATACGGGCGCGTTATTTAATGACCGGCACTTTAACTGAAGCGGCAAAATTAGTTGGGTTTGACTCGAAACGTTCAGCAGAATTTTGGCTAGTCAAAGCTGAACGGAGTTTGTTGGTCGAGTTTTCGGCCAACCTTAACAGTGTATAAGGAGTCGCTATGTCGCTGATGATCACGGTCGAACAGATCAAAAAACATGAAGGGTACAAACAGTACCCTTATTATTGTACGGGAGGAAAGTTAACCATAGGTTATGGACGCAACTTAGATGATAACGGCGTCGATGAAGAAGAAGCGGAGCAGCTACTGGCTAAGGATGTACAAGAGGCCAAAGCGGGCGTAAAGCGTCGCATTGATGTGAGTAAGTGTAATGAAGCGCGCCTTGCTGTACTCGTTAATATGGCATTTAACTTGGGCTTAAGTGGTCTAATGGGCTTTAAAAAGATGCTTCATCATGTTGAGTGTGGCAATTATGAGCAAGCTGCACTGGAAATGCTCAATAGTCGCTGGGCAAATCAAGTTCCCAATCGTGCCAACGAATTAGCAAAGCAAATGCTAACAGGGGAGTGGCAGTGATGGGACTACTTGCAAAGTTATTTAGTACAACAACCCAAGATCCCATTCAAACGGTTGGGAATATTTTGGACGAACTCTTCACTAGTGAGGAAGAGGTGCTTAAGCAAGATCTATTAAAGGCCCGTTTGGTCGCAAAATCTGCCGAGGTGCAAGCGCAAATTAATGCAATGAGTGCGTCACATCGTAGTGTATTTGTTGCCGGGGCAAGGCCTTTTTTGCTTTGGGTATGTGGCTTTGGCTTTTTATTCTCATTCGTGGTTAATCCAATTTTACAGTGGCTATGGCCAGAAATAGGTGCCCCTAAACTCCCTTTAGAAGTCATGCTAGAGCTGACGCTTGGCATGCTAGGGCTCGCGGGGTTAAGAACGGTAGAGAAAATTAACGGAGTTGCTAAGTGAGTCAACCAGAACATTGGCAAATGAAGAAGGAACTCAATTTAGCCCACATTATTACCACGGTTACATTGTTAGTATCGGGAATACTTTATTTGAGCGATTTGGATAAACGGATCACTACCAACACCCAAGAGCTGACGCATCTAAAGCAGATCCGCAATGAAGACCAAAAACGCATTGAAAAACGATTAGATTCAATCGACAAGAAGCTTGATACCTTACTTGGCAGCAACCCTCGCAGCAATTAAGTACAAGTTTTCTATTCACCACTAAACACATTCTAAGCACCATTTTGCGTGCTGCCATTCTGAGCAAACCAAGCTGAGCCGTTATCAGCTATGTCCTAAGGAGTTACCTGTGAACAATGCAATTGAGCTATCACGCTTGGCCAAGCCAGATGTGATTGAAGATTTAAGTTATGACGTTATATATCAACAAATGTACGATGCGCTGCTTGAAGCAGAACCTGATTACACGCCATTGGTGTCAGATCCAGCCATTAAATTGTTAGAAATTTCGGCAATGCGAGAGCTTTTGCTCCGTCAGCGAATAAATGATGCAGCGCGCTCGGTGATGGTGGCCTATGCCAATAACAACGACCTTGACCACTTAGGCGTGCTTTTTGGCGTTGAACGAGCAGAGGGCGAGAGCGATGAGCGTTATCGGGCACGTATTCCACTATCGCTAGAAAGCCACAGTATGGCAGGTACCATGGGTGCATATGAATACCATACCATGGCAGCGTCACCCGAAGTGAGAGATGTGCATGTGTATTCCAGCCAACCAGGCTATGTGGATGTAAAAGTATTGCCAGAGCAAAATGCACAGGCTGATCCACTGATTGAACAAGTACGCACTTACTTAAATGATGACGATATTCGCCCGCTAACAGACTATGTGCAAGTGCACAAAGTTGAACCGAAACAATACCAAATAAAAGCCCAAGTGCATTTGCATGAAATTGCTGATGAAGGGCGAGTAAAAGCACAAATAAACAGCGCGCTTGCCGCTTTTGTTCGTGAACATTATCGGCTTGGCCAAGAAGTGCCGCATTCAGGCATTATTGATACCTTGCATCAAGCGGGTGTCAGAAAGGTGAAATTAACCTCGCCAGTTGATGATATTCACTGTGCACAGGACGAAGCCGCGGTGGCAAGTGTGATTGACATTGAATACTTTTAGGAGCTGTAGATGACTGAAAAAAAAACATTTGTCTCCTTGCTACCACCGAACGGCAGTTCATTTGAGCAAGCACTGGAAAAAGCATCGACCTTTGAACCGCGCAAATCGATACCTGATCATGTGGCTAAACACTGGGACCCAAACACTTGTCCTGAGCAGTTACTACCCTGGCTCGCTTGGAGTTTGTCAGTCGATGAGTGGGATGAAGCATGGCCTTCTGACGCAAAACGCGCTTTGATCCAAAACTCTGTCGCTATTCACAAGCACAAGGGGACAGTCGGCTCAGTAAAGCAAGCACTTAAATCACTGGGTGTGGTGATGGAGTTTTTTGAGTGGTTTGAAGATGTGCACGACTCCTCTTTGGTGCCAGTGCACAGTAAAGAGCCGAATACCTTCACCTTTATTACTTGGGCCAATGAGCAGGTATATACCAGCGAGCAAATATCGCTTTCAAAGGAGTTGTACGAAGCAATAGAGCGCGTCACTACACATACTAAGCCACAGCGAGCACATTTTAAATTTTTGGTTGGTGCTAAGTTAGATTTAGGCATAAAGGTCGCAACCACCACCAGTGGCTTGCAGGTTGGGCGGATCAACTACGACACCATTCCTGTTAAAGCGGCACCAAGTGCAATTACCGCAGGGCTGACGACGGCAAGCTTAGGTCGCTATGCAGTCAACCGACAAAGAGGTTCAACCAAAGCTGTTGAAGCACGATTGCAAGACAGCTTAGCGCTGGGTGTGCACCTTAATAATCAACGCCATTCTGTCGGGCGTTTTTACATGCGAAGCAATCAAAAGCTGCCAGCAGGATGTTATTACTTGCAATCGGAGTTAGCGCTCGGCGGCCACATTAGCAATCGTCGTTATAGTGTCGGGCGTTTCTATTTCAGCACTGATGTCGACAATCCAACTCAAAACTAGCTAAGTCAACGGAGCTGGCTGCCCTTTAGGGTAAAGCTTAAAACCAAATTTGATTTTGTGAGCCAAGCACGCGCTTGGTGCACAAACATCTAGCCAAGTAGTTATCTTGGGCAAACATGCCAGTCGGTTTTGCTTACACACAGCCTAGCGGCACATCAATAGAGGTGTAATTTACCACGCTTAATGCCAGTAACTGCTTAAATTCTATAGAAATAAGGAGTGTGTGCAGTGAGCACAATTTTACGGCCAACGATTACCACCGCCGGATTAGAGGCGGTGTTTAATTCAGACAAAAATGGCTTCCAAGCCAAAATTAACAAAATCGGTTTAGGTACAGGCAATTACACCCCTGATCAAAGCCGAAGTGCGTTACAAGCGGAAGTGCATCGAATTTCCGTCGCCAGCGGTGAAGACAAAGGCAACGCGCAAATTCACATGAGTGTGATTGACGACACGGACAACAACTTTTGGGTCAATGAAGTCGGTTTTTATCTAGAAGATGGCACCTTGTTTGCGGTGTACTCAAACCCCGATAAACCCATTGCTTACAAGTCAGCCGAAGTTGATTTACTACTTGCATTTGACTTAGTGCTAACGGGCGTACCCGCAGACTCAATCACGGTGATTGACCAAGGCGTTAACCTCAATATTTTAATTGCCCCCGAGCTTGCCAAACTAGGCGCGGCGCAAATTGGCAATATGGTGCGTCATCTTAAACAAAAGTTCGCGTTAATGGACGCGGGTGTACTTTAAATAAAATTTGTATCAAAAGTGAGAGGAAGGATATAGATGCAGAATACTCAAATATATAGAGCTGACGACTCAAAAAAAGGGCAAAACGAGCAAGGTGCTGAAAGTATTTGTCATCAGTGTGTGCCGCTAACGTCTACAGTTGCACTTAAACAAGCGAAACAAGCCCAACAAGTGGCTGCGCTAAGTGCTGCGCGTAGTCATGCCTATCAGGTTGAAGCGGATGGTCTTGCAATCAAGTACCTTGCTATGTTGGCTCAACATGGCGAGTGCCATGAGTATACAGCTAATGCCAAAACTGCTTGGTTAAAAGCGCGTGAGACCATTCAAGCGAGATATCCCAAAAACTAGCTTTAGATACAAGAAACTTAATCTAACTAAACACGCAAACCGCCATTGAGCGGTTTTTTTTCTGAAATTAAAGGAAATAACATGGCATTAGAACAAGATATAGGTCGGTTGATAGAATCAACGGATAAGTTGACCGAAACAGTGGATGGCAAGATCCAAGAGATCACAGCAAGGCTAGACCAAAAGTCTCAAGAAGTTGATAGCAGGCTCGCTGCAAAAGAGCAGGCTGTAGAATCGAAAATTGCAAGTTTCCAAAAAGCGTTGCCACTTGCACCTAATAACCTGTCAGACACTAAGTATTTTGCAAAAATAAATTCGGGGCATGAGGATGGCGTTGCAGTAGATGTGATGCAATCGCATGCAGCACCGTGGAGTTGTTTTTATCACCGAGGTACAGAGGGGACATGTACCGTGACTAAGTTAAAAAACACCATGTTAGAAGATTTTAACTTGTCTCCTAATGACAATTTTAACAGAGCAATTGGCGATTACTTTTCAGATGCAGAGCCTTTCTATGGCAGTGATTTTAGGATCTTACTGTTGGATGTAAACATTACCAAAGGCGTGACAAGCGATGAAAGCGCCGGCATGTTATTCACGCTTAATCAAGGCTGTCCAACTTTTACAGGGTGGGGCCGAGGTGAGTTTTTAACGCAAGCGACTTGCTGGGTGAATGTACTTGAGCAGTCGGGGACTTTGTCATTCTATCCATCGGCAAATCGCTCCGCTCCAATTCGTGTGGGTTCGGGTGATGTTGGCAAAGGCTGGCAATATAAACACAGTGCGATGCAAGGTTGGGGTGGCTGTCATCAACCTTACTTTAGAGGCCTCGGCAAAATGAAAGTGGCTATTGCTTTACCTTACGTTGGCACAGGCGATCATGGTGACAATATGATTTGGGCGGATAGCGTGGGTCACCCATATTCTCATACCGCCCCAGCATTAGATGAAGGAGCATAATCATGGCTGTTTTAAAACAAATTTCGACACAAAAAGTGTTTGCTGGTGGTATTAAAGACGCCACTTACGCAGAACATATTGCAAAGCAAGCCGAAGTTGCAGCAGACGACTACGAGCTTATTTTTAATGAACAAGAAATACAAATGCTAAGACGCGCCCAGTATAGTAAAGAAAGTGATTACCTTTTCTTTGACTATATGGCAGCTGTAACTGAGTTTGGTGAATCATCGACACAAGCTACAACCGCTAAAGAGGCTTGGTTGGCTCAGCGAAACGCCATCAAAGCAACTTACGCAAAACCTGCATAATTCTTAAACCGTAAACCAAACAAACCCGCTTACTAGCCCAATACTCCCTTTTTAGTGTTTTGAGGTTCTGAAACAAGTTCAGAACGACGAGGACGTGAAATATATTCCACATCGTCATCTTCACGAGGACGCGAAATATATCCCATGTCGTCATCCTGACGAAGGTCAGGATCTTATACGCGATAGGTGTTTTGCTGGTAGCGGGTTTTTTATTTTAACCCTGCCAATTTTGCAGTATGGCAATCCATTAGTTGGAGAAAACAAATGGCTTTAGAACAAGATATTGCCAAATTAATCGAGGCCTCTAATGACCTCACCACCATTGTAGACAATAAAATCACCGATATTGATGCCAAGGTGGCACAATCAAAAACCAAGGTTGATGGTTATATCAACCAAGTGAATAGCTATATCGATTCAGCGAAATACAAACATTCTCATTTTCGGTTGAGTAAAAACCAAATATTGGTACCAAATAACGATAACTCCTTTCCGCTTCATTGGAGCGGTGGCTATGTGAAAAGTGCTAAAGTGCTTGAAACAGTAGTCACTGGCATAGTGCCAGACCAACGCTCAGCTTTAGCTCGTGAGTTTTTACAAGCCATCAATTCTGATAGACAGCACTTTTCCGGTGCTTTCCATATCTGGGAGCTTGAGTATTACCCAAATCGCAGAGGCGAGGACAGTCACTCTGCATCTTACTTGATGTGGCAACATTGTAAGCATGCATCACATGTGACGTGCGCAGCAATTGTAAAACATATTCGAGGAGTTGTACCCACTAGCTCATGGTGTGGAGGATTAAAAGCAGGGGAACCTGCAAAGCTATGTGGTACCCAATACCCAGTCAGTTCTTGGCGCAATGGCTATATTCATTGCCACCCTATGGTCAATGGACAAGGTAAACCAGAAACTGAAACAGGTATAATTCAAGTCGCACTGCCTGCCGTGGTGACTGGCGAGATAGATTTAGCGAATAAGCACTGGGCCCAATTCCCATACCTAGGTGACGCTGACCAAAATGCATATGACTAAGGAGAGTAACCATGGCTAAATTAATCGTAAATAATCAACAAGTAGATCAGTTTTATAATTCAAGCACACCTGAGCATGTGACTGCGCAGCTGGTGTTAGAACAATTTGGCGAAGCAGCCACATTTGAAGTGCAACTAACAGAAGCCGAGCTGGGCGAACAAACCCGCATTGCTTCTCGCCAGTCAATTAATAAACAGGTGGCAGATAATGCCTCACTACTTGGCACCACTTCCGACACCACGCACATCCTACTCAACGAGCTAAGTGGATTTATCAACAAACTAAGCACAGCACAAAGCCTTGCTGAAATGCGTGCTTCTACGGAGTCACTCAAAGCTGCCATTGGCGGCATTGAACAACAAGTGACAGAGGGCAGTTTACAGTTCCCTTACCAAGTGAAAGGCCAAGCGCAAGTGATGGATGAAATCAGCCAACGCGCAAATGGTGTAAGCCAAGTGCTTAAAGGTGAATAAAGCGCCTTTAAGCAGACAACGCTGAACGTTTAAGTGTTATGAGATCCTGAAACAACTTCGCCGTGACTAAAAGCGTGCAGATATACACGCTTTTGTCATCGTGACGAAGGTCAGGATCTCTTAAACGTAAGGTACTACTTGTTACACATAATTTGAAGGAGCGTCACAAGATAGGGATGTCTATCTCACTTCACCGCAACCCTTCCAATTATTCCACTCCTAATTGTCATTCTATCAACTTTGAACATAATATGAGCTTAACTAATTTTAGTGCCATTGATTTTAAACAACTTCCCACCCCACAGCTGATTGAGCCCTTGAGCTTTGAGGTCATCAAAACAGCCATGCTTGATGATTTTAAAACGCGCTATCCGGCTTTTGAGTTAGATATGCCCAGCGATCCGGTCATTAAACTCATAGAATCTTTCGCCTATCGAGAACTGCTGTTGCGCCAACGTGTTAACGAAGCCGCTGAAAAAGTGCTGTTGGCAAAAGCCAGTGATAAAGAGCTGGATCATCTTGGTATGCGGTTTGGCGTAACTCGTGAGCCAAATGAAGACAACGAACGTTTTCGTTTACGCATTCAATTAGCGCTTGAGGGGTTTAGTACCGCAGGGCCTGCTGGTGCCTACGTGTTTCATGCCTTTAAAGCCTCGCAGCGGGTTAAAGATGTGCATGTGGATGCCCCCCAATTTGAGCACCAAAGCGTACCCGTTGAGCTTCAAAACCATGTGCCAGATAGCGCATTTTTGCTAAACACAATAAAAAGTGCAGGGCTTAAAAAGCCAAGGCCCGGCGATGTGGTTGTGACCATTTTAACCGACGAAGGAAACGGTAAGGCTAATCCACACATACTCAATGATGTGGCTGAATGGTTTGAGCGAGAAGACATTCGGCCATTGACCGATATCGTGCATGTAAAGTCGGCCAGTATCAAAGAGTTTGAGCTACACGCTGAGCTTACCCTGTATTCAGGGCCTGAAGAACAAGCGGTGCTTGCTCAAGTAGGGCAGGTATGCCGAGAGTGGCTCAACACGCAGCATAAACTGGGTCGCGATATTCCACTTTCAAGCTTGTATGCGGTATTAAATGTGGCTGGGGTGCACAAAATTGAAGTAACCAGCCCCACCAGCGACATTGTTGTTGCAGCCAACGAGGCACCGTATTGCACCTTGCTTAACGTCAACGTGGGTGGCCGTTATGTCGAATAACTTATTGCCCTTGAACAGCTCCTTGCTAGAGCAGGCTATTTCGCAAAGCGCTGCACGCATAGAGCAAACACCCATCAATAATGCCTGGTTGTGGGACCCAGATAATTGCCCTGAGCACTTTTTGGCTTGGTACGCCCACAGCGTGAGCGTAGATATTTGGGATAACCACTGGGATGAGCAAACTAAACGCAAAGTAGCCAAAGATAGCGTGCCTATGCACCGTGTTAAAGGCACAAAAAAATCCCTTGAAACAGCCATTAATTTACTGGGTGTTGAAGCACAGGTTATAGAAGACTGGCAAACGGACGGTATATCTCACAGCGCAAAAATTGTTGCCAACACGCAAGACAATACCAACGATGGCAGCTCTAAGCTTACCCCTAAACTGCAAGCGCAATTATGGCGCGCAATTGAGATCACCAAGCCGCTGCGGGTGCAAATGCAACTGCAAATTAAAAGTGCGCATAAAACAGGGGCGCAACTAGGCTCAACGGGGTGTAGCACGCAACTGCAACGCGATACCTGGACACAAGTGCCGCATTATGCTTTTACGCCCACATCAATGACAGCGGTATCAACCCATAGAGCCGATGTGGTAACACGGCAAAACTTCAGTGCCACGCCCGATACACAACTAGGTCAGCCGGTGCAATTACAAGCCGCGCAATTAACCTATTTCATCAACAACACAACAATGGTATGTCAATGAGTCACAACTATACCCCAATGATCACCCAAGCCGGGCTAAATGCGGCAGTCACTGCCAAAGGCAGCAATGTCAGCATTGAGCTGTCGCATATCGCGGTGGGAACAGAAGGTTATCAACCTCAGCGCACGCAAGTGGCGTTAAAAAAAGAAGTCAACCGAGTCGCTATTGCGGGTGGCAAAAACCTCGGTGATGGCCAACTACATTTAACTGGCAAATTTACCGCGACTACGGAGTACCCGGTAAAAGAGGTGGGCTTTTATTTATCAGACGGCACCTTGTTTGCCGTTTGGTCGCATCCAACCGATGTGCTGTTTTATCAAACCCCGCTGGCACAGGTGATCCAAAGCTTTGACTTGGTACTCAGCGCCACCCCAGTCGACAGCATAAACATCAACAGCAGTGGCGATTTAAACCTGTTTTTAGGCGAAGAACTGTTGGCCATCACCTTGGCGCAAACCAAAATTGCCAGCGCGCAGATAGCTGCCAATTACAGGCAACTGGAATTTAACGAACGACTTTTATCCTTAGGAGTTTAAACACAATGTCAACAATGGAACAACGCTTAGTTGCTTTGCAAGAAACCAATGCCGACTTGGTAAAAAAGAGCGAAGCGCTAACCGAAAAAGTCACTAAGCAAATGGGGCTAACTCACCGACTGATGAGTGGCAATATTTTAATGGACCCGTGGCTCATGAATACAACAGTCACGAGTGTGAATGGTGTACAAAAACGCACCCCCAATACGCCACCGTTTTTACCCGCAGGGGATGTGACTATGCAGGTGGTATCACAAGACACTTATGCGTTTGGAACGCGTTACCCGCATGGACATGTTACACAACAGCAGTTGTCGCAACCAGAGCGCTATACCGACGACCCTTGGTTGGCAAGCGAACAGCGCCCGATTTTTGCTCATCTGTCAGATAAACAAATTATGAACAGTGGTGGTTTAACGGGTGATTGGAATGGCCTTAAAAAACAAGGTTATATCAGCAAATTCAATATTCCTAAACTCACGGCAAGCCAAACAAACCATGCGTATATTGAACTAAACATAGGCCGCAATCGCGCCTTTACAGGTGGATTATTTCTATTCCGTGCGTGGGTTTATGTAAAAACAGGTAAGTTAGTGTTTGGTAACCATTCAGGCTATCAGCGCAGCTCGTCAGGCAATCATCGTTGGCAAGCTGCTGAATTTACGCCGCAGGACAGTGATGTAACACATCCATTTAAGCTGGTTGAATTTACCATTGAAACAGGCCGTTACGGTGGCAATGGGTTAAAGATGCATAATTTCGCCAGCGGCGACAACTATGCCGACCTTGAATGCTACATCGCATCACCACAGCTCTTTGCCCATGACCACCCAGACGATAACAAAAAACCCATGACCGGCGAAACATTTGGAGGCCAGTATGCTTAAAATTGCCCAACACGAAGTGTATGACATTAACAGTTTACTTGACCCTCAAACGGGAGAGCCGATTGTCGAAGGCCCTGTGGTGGGCTACGGTATTCACCAAGGCATTGATGCGGCATCGGTAGCTGAAGCACTGACGCAATACCAAAATTTACAAATTAAAGCGCAGCGTAAAGCGGCTTACATGGCAGAGTCAGATCCCATCTACATGGAATATTTATACGACGAGTCAAATGAAAAACTAGCCCAGTGGAAAGCCGCTGTGGCGGATATTAAACAGCGCCTGCCGTTTGTTTAACGTGCTCAACTAGTGCCCAAATTAACGTCCTAGTTTAACCCCACGCACAACCCCATTTTTATAGTCAAAATACGCTGCTATCAAGCCAAGCGTAGGGCTTTGTGCGTGCCCAAAAAACCATAACTAAGGTTTTATATGTCTTATACCGTTGGAAAAGTGACGATCACCCGAGGCAGTGATCGCATTTCTGGCACCTCCACAAAATTTGTGGATGCAGCCAATACCAAACAAGGTGACTTGTTTTACCATCAAGCGGGTGGCAAAGAGTCAATTTTGCAAGTCGCAGAGGTGATTGACAACAACACCCTCAAACTGCAACACCTTGATGGCAAAGCCTTCAACCCAGCAAACACCTATCCGCAGATTGCCTATGGCATTGTGCAAGACTTTGGCGATGGCCTAACTTCAGAGCTAATTCTTAAACTGAACGACCTACAAGATAAGTGGCGTGAGCGCGAGAATGAGCTAACAGGTTGGTTTGCAAGTAACGACAACAGTTACCCCATCACCAACTTTACGGGCGAGCACAAGCACGTTCCTACGCCAAAACGCATTGACGAATTGGCACAGGTGGCATCAACAGCCAGCGACCAGCTGGACGCATTTGCCACCGATATTGCCCGTAATAAAGTGTCGCTATCGCAGGTATCTCCCAAGTTAGATGCCTTTGACGCACAAGCCAAAGTGATTGAGCAGGCCCATAAAGAAACGCAAACCAACAATGCGGAAATACGCCAAAAACACACGCAGGTAATGGACGCATCACGCAAGATGCAACTGCAAAGCCAGCGCGTAGCAACTGATGTGGCACAACTGCAAGACGATGTGTTTTTTGCCGATGTATCGCGCAAAGCCGCCGACTCTCAAGCGGCCATGAGCGCGTTACTGAATGAGCAAGTTGCCAACGATAGGCGTCATGCGCACATTATTCGTAAAGAAGTCGACAGCCAAGCCGCTGTTAACGCCGCGCTAACCAAGCAAACGCAACAAAACGCCATGCAGGCCAAAGCTGCGCAGCTTGATACTAAAAGCACCGCCAGCAAAGTGGCTGAGCAACACTTGCAAGTACAAGCCAATACTCAACAAGTGGCTGAAGATACGCTACAGGCCGATATCGCCCGCAAAGCTTCCGATGCGCAAGCCGCGGCAGCCTCATTGGCACAAAAGCAAGCAGCCGAAGAAGCTCGCCACAGCCAAGTGCTGCGCAAAGCGGTTGATAGCCAAGCAGCGGCAAGTGCGGTATTTGCGCAGCAGTCAAAGCAAAATGCACTAGATGCACAAAGCGCACAGCAAGCGGTTCGTGATAAGTCAGCGCTGGTGGCCATGCAACACCAGCAAGTGCAAGCGCACGCTGAGCAAGTAGCTGAAGACGCACTACAAGCAGACATTGCCCGTAAAGACGCCGACGCTCAAGCGGCAGCCGCTTCACTACAAGCGCTCCATGCCAAACAAGCCGCGCAAACAGCCCAGCAGGCTCAGCAAGTGAGTGAGCAGCTTAAGCAACAAAGCGCTGAGTTTAAAAACCAAACCGCAGCGCTTAGCAGCAGTGCTACGCAGGCAAACACAGCAGCGCAAAGCCATGCGCAAAGCGCGCAAGCGGCCAATACGCAAGCCAAAGCCGAAGCTGATCGCGCCGAGCAAGCCAGCACCGCGGCTGACGAGCAAGCTCTCAAGGCACAAGATGCGGCTAACCTTGCCACCAAAGTCACCAGTGACTTTAGCGCCGCCAGCATCCCTGAGGCGGGCAAGGTGCCAGTGGCGCTCAGTAACAACCAACTCGACGAAGGCTGGATCAACCTTGAAAACAGCATGAGTCGCTTGGCTGTGGGCATTTTGCACAACAACCTTAGCCGCTTTCAAAAAGGCCAATTGTTGGAGCAACTCGACACGCAAATAAACAGCCTATCCACACAGCTAGCGCAGTTGCAAAGCCGAGTTGAACAAGTGGCTAACACGCCAAGTAATAGCGTAAACCGTGACTACTTTGACGGCGTACACAACAAAGGCGCCACCCATGAACTACCTGTGTTTAACATGGTGGAACGTGGTTGGTTGAGCGATGCCAGTTACCAAGAAGGCATGGCCGAGTTTATTCGTATGAATGGCGGCAGTGGTATTGTGGGTACACGCCAATATCAGGCCGATAAAGGTTTTGCGCCGGGCCATCGGGTGATCGATGCCAGTTACGCCGCGCTTAACGTGCACAATCACCCAAATTACAAGGCCATGGCAGGCATGGCTGAGGTATCAGCCTGTATCAACGGTTATTACTTTCGCACGCGCCATAACGATTACCGCTTAATGCATTCCGTGCCGGGGAAATATTTATCTCGCGCCCATTCCACGGCGGTGCAAATCCCCGAGCAGGTAAGAAGCTTGCCAACGGGATGTAATAGCGACGGCAGCATAAACTTTAACAACACCCAAGCGGGGTATATGCGCGATATAAAAACCCAATCGCCGCAAGACTGCATATGGGAAATGAGCTTTTTAGAATGTTGGATCGAAACCTTTCAAGAAGAGCTGAACGACCCAACCGACAGCTTTAGGCACTCAAACGATGGCACGCGACTCAAAGCCATTTTTGATAAGGGCCGTTACTTAAATTACTCAGGCCATAAAAATCGCAGTGAAAACATACCGTATCATCCAATGCGGGTGAGCTATGTTGACGAGCAGGGTGTACCTCAGTTTGGCATGTTGCAATTTAGAATAAGCAGTATGCCGGTGGCCACCCTTGCCAAGCGTGAAGGCAACAGCCCCGCTAAAGTGATCATTGGTAACTCTGCCAGCCACTATCACAGTTTTGATGCGGGCATTAGCGCCGAGCAAATCGCGCAGCTTAAAAACGGCACGTTAAACGAGTTAGTGATCAAAAGCTCGGTAGACTTTAACCACGCGCACGATATTCGTATTACTTGGCAAAATAGCCAACTGGTGGGGGAAGACTTACATACCTCGCACCAGCACCCGGTACAAATTATTTATGGTAATGCCAGTCAATTACCATACGACGAGCAAAAAGCACTGAAGGGCATTATTGACGACACCAACCGCTTTAAATTGGTGCGCGACCTTCGTAGCCGCGCTCGGGTAGGTGACAACAGTAAATTAATACGCAGCCGCATGGCACGCTTTGAGTGTGTTGATTTAGCAGAGCTGTGTGAGCAATTGCCGGGCTTGGAAGGGGCAGGTTCCGTACTGGAAGAAAAATACGACCAATACGGCCTGCGCGACACCTTGCAAAACTGGGCCGGAGGCAGCCTAAACGCCGCGTACTACAACCGCCGTTATCGCTTTGTGCGTAACGATGCCTCGGGCCGCGCCACGGCCAACCGTGGCTACAACGACCCAACGCTGTTTTGTGCCAAAACCACGCACCCCGAAGTGGTGGGCGGGTTTAGCTGGATGATCCCCATGGAGATGATCCTACGCACGCCACGCGAAGTGTGGAACCCATACAACTGCCCGAGTATCGCCAATAGCCAACTGCGTGAGGAAGATAAAAACGAAGGGGGTAAAAAAGCTGAAACGGCATATTCCGGCATTCACGACAGCCATTTTTACTTTGGTACACCCAAAGCGTTACTCACAGAGCAAGTGTCAGCGTCAGATCCCGCCGACACCGCGCACACCGCATGGGTCAAAGACGAAAACGGTACCCCAAGGCTGCTGTACGGCAATGGCCTGCGTGTGCATGACTTTGACGGCCACCGCCAACGCTTTCCCGTGTACCCGCTGTATTTTGAACACAGCCACGACGCCAACCAGCAACATTGGTTGCGCAACAATTTAAAAACTCTTTTAAAACAAGCGGTCAATGGCACATTGACCATCACAGATATTGACGAAATGCTATAGGAGCAACCATGGCAACGCATACCGAGCAACTCGCGAAGGTAGTTAAAACCAATACCGACCTTACCACCGCCATCACCGGCGAATTAGATAAATGGCAAGCACAGCGCAACAGCGCGAAAGACGAGCTACAAAAAGCCGTTGGGGCAGTGGTCGACAATAAAATTGATTTATATGTCGACGCCGAAAGCGGCGATGATAGCAATAGTGGCTTATCCATTGCGACGAGTTTAAAAACGTTGGATAAAGCGCTGAGCCTTATTAGTAAGGCTAGTGAAAAGATTGTACGTGTATTCCTTAAAGGGGGACATACATACCAAATTACATCTTTGATTTACTTAGAAACATTAAAAGTATCTTTTTACACCTTGGGGATACCAGAACTAAGTGTGAGAAATGAAACCAACTTGGAAGAATTCCAGGCCCAATTCGCTACGATTGAGAATATTGTTCAGGTTGATGAAAGCAAAGATTACCAATCGAACATATATTACACGACTGGTATACGGTCAGCTTCAAAAGCAAGTCAATCTTTTTATTTTCATAAAGTAATATTAAAAACGCCAAGCGTTTCTGAACGTTGGAAATCTACCATTTGGACAGGCTTAATTCATAGGAGCGACTTTAGTGGGCAAGCCAATGTCGTAGTCGTTCAGTGTTATTTGGACTTAGGCTCACCTTTGGCTAAGTCTGCAAGTGGCGTGGGCTTTGTAAATTTTGATAGCTATTTCAATCAATTTAACCTAACACGTTTGATAGAATCGCCATTACGTGACAACTATGTGGTCGCTACAAGTACTAAATATGTAAAGTGTCATTTCGGTGGGGTTTATTATGGGCATACCGAAGGTCTAATAGGGGATATTCGAAAGTACCTTGTGGAGTGTTATTACAATACCTCAAATCCTGATGCCGAGCCTCGAAACGTTATCTCAAACCTTGACCTACGCCGTTCACAAACCCTAAGGAGCTAACCCATGGAACTTGATTTTATCGAATTTGATAGTGCTTATGAGCAACAAGAGCAGGCGCGCCAGCAGCGTTTAAATGTGCTATGCCAATTTAGAATGGATATTCGCAAGCAGGGTTACAGCGATATTGTGCCTGAGTTTGCCGATATGGACGAAGTACGTGAAGTGCGCACTGAGCTGCTAACGCAAGCCGATGTGCTGATTAATAAAGCCTTTGACGCCGACCAAGACACCAGTGCGCTGAAGCAATACCGCCAAGCCCTGCGTGATGTAACCGAGCAAAGCTTTGACTTTTCAGCGCCGTTTAATCCATTTCCGCCGCTGCCAAGCAATTAATCTTGTTATTTAAACGCGAATTTAAAAAACATTAATCTAATTTTTAGCACGCAAGGGTAGCCGATTTGTCGTCTTGGCATACAGCACGTAGGTATCCACTATTCGTCATCCTGACGAAGGTCAGGATCTTTTAAGCCACGGCGCGCATTGTGTTTCCCAACGCTCAAGTAAAGAGATTCTGAAACAAGTTCAGAATGACGAGGTATGTGCATACGTTGACTATATCGTCACCCAGACGAACAGCGCATATGCACCGACAGCACCGTCATCGTGACGAACTGCGCATATGCACCCATTATTCGTCATCCTGACGAAGGTCAGGATCTTTTACACAAATACGCCACCCCGCGTGCTTTATTACAAAAGGAGCCTATATGGCAACGCTTACAGAGCAACTTAGCCAAGTTGTACAAACCAACGCCGAACTCACCGATGCGGTTGAATCCGAATTGGCAAAATGGCAAGCCGAGCGCGAAGGCGCACTGGCCGATATGCAACAGTCAGTCAGTGACTCAGTGCAATCACTGAACAACTATATCAGCAACGCCCGCCAAGAATACCCAGTATTTCGTTCCTCAAAAAACCAGTCATTGATGGATGTAAATGGCACTGTACCGCAATTTTGGGGCACTTCTGGTATCGCAGGTGGAAACTACCAAGAGGTAGCTGTGGTTAATGGTAATAACTATAAGAATGACTTTGATGAAGATGTTGAGCAGTTACTCGTTAAAATGGGCATCACTAAAACTAGACCATATTACAACGGTTATGCTTTTAAAGTTATAAGGGTGACATGGTCAGGCATACAAAACCAAGCTTACTCTTTTAACTACAATAGGTTACCAACAACGATTCACCCTTATCTTACGTTTGCTGCTTACGTGAAACTAAAATCGGGAAATGTGAGAATTTACGGTAGAGCCGTTGAATCCAGTGAATGGGGGCTTTTTGGTGGTCACTATAAAACGGATTTCCATAACACAGCTCATGTTGCTATTACGCACACCTCCGAAAGCGGCGAAATGTTGCTTGCTTTACCCGCGGTGGTGGCAGGCCATGTGGACTTATCAAACTTTCAAAACTGGGGCCAATTCTTCCGCCCATCTGAACTAACTTGGGACTAATCACAGCATGAAAATTTTTATCGAATATAATCATATTGCCTCATACGGCGGTTTGCTAAGCGAACAACAAGCGCTGGAGCAACTGCACTCTATGCAGATTGACGCCACTTTAGAGCAAATCACCGTGGGCTTTGACACCCTAGATGAAATTCGTGAAGCCAGAGTCCCGCTGCTGGCACAGGCGGATATTTTAATTAACAAAGCAGAAGATGCACGAAAAGACACCACCGCTTTGCGTCAATACCGCCAAGCACTGCGCGATGTCACCGAGCACAATTTTGACTTTAGCACCGCATTTAACCCATTCCCGGCCGTGCCACTGTAACCCCACACGGCAAACCATTTAAACGCATTTAGCTAAAAATTCAGCCATTTTCAACGGCCCAACTGCACAGCACTTGGGCCGCTTTGTTTTGAATTTTTTAGTTTTTTAACAAGCGCTAAAAAAGCATTGAGCAACATTGCTAGGCATATTTTTGCACTTGTTTTTAGACATATTTATAGAAAAGGTTTTAAAAAAACATGAGCGACACTAATCCAACAGAGCTACTCACTGATGTAGTCAACACCAACACTGAGCTAACCAACACCATTAGAGGTGAACTTGGCAAATGGCAAACCGCAAGGCAAGATCTTGAGAAAAAAGGCCACGAGTTATTGGGTGAAATTGATAACACCTTATCCGTCACCTTTCACATTGACAGCAACGCAGCCGATGGCGGCGTTGGCAGCATCGAATCTCCATTTAACTCTTTTGACAAAGCAAACCAACATGTACAAGGCATGGGGGCTTTGCAACTGGTCACCTTCAAGTTATTGGCCGACTATGAGCTAGCTCAAGATGAGGTGATAGGCGCATCTCATGTTTTATCGACAAACTCAATGCCAGCGTTCTTTATAGAATTGAACAGGCACACATTAAGATTTGGGAAAAAAACAGTAAGGTCGGCAGATCAATATGTTGATAATCATGCAGGTGGTTTTGGTTGTTTTGCTCTGTTTTCAAGAACACCCATGCTGGCAATATATAATGGCGTATTGCAATTCCCTAGCCATTTTGTTGAGACTACCAATGAGGGTCAAAACCCTTGGTATATGAACCGTGACAGCACAGCCATTAAATTTCAAGGTTCTCGGTGGTGCAATCAACGACTTTATATTAGCACCTGCCGCTTGGAAGTTTTTGATTTAACCACGGGCTTATTATCAGAAGCTGCAGAGGTGGATGACCCTAAGCGTGGCTTGTTAATCGGTACTCATAGCGGAAAGCACACGTATGAGGGTAGCGTTGCACAATGTGCGGTGATAATGAGGGAAGTCGCATATCGCTACGTAGATGGTACAGGAGAAGAGCAACATAAATTGATGTATGACTTACCCAGCGAACGCATCATGCATTCTAGTATTAATTTCTATCATCACTCTCATGGTTGGGCGCTCACTAACACTAAATTTGGACTTGCATAATATGACTGACTTTAATCACGACACTATCCCTTTAAGCCTTGAGCAACAACAGCAAGAGCACAGTAATAATATGTTGGCGGCGATGCGCCAGCAATTAGCCAGTCAATGTGATGCGCAAAGCCTACTCGGTACCACCTCGGATGTTGCGCAGTTAAGCTTGGTACTGTTACACCAACTCAACAGCGCACTGAGCTCAGCCCACAGCTTTGAGGAATTTAAAACCCAAGGCTTGCAAGCACTTGAGGATTTAACTGCATTAACGCCGTTGTTGCAAAACGCCGAGCTGACCATAAACGCCAAACCCACCGACTCAATTTTGGCAGAAATGGTCGAGCGCAGCCAAGCGGTAACAACCTTGCTGAAAAAATACCAACGCGTATAACCGCCATCTAGTTTTTTAACTATTACACCACCCAAACGCAGGGCAAAAGTTCCCGCATTTTTCCTGCGTATAGCGTGTATACCACTGAGTATTTAACCGCATACACTTCAAGAAACTTGCCGCCATAGGTGGCGAGCTTTACTTCTTTTTCGAAGCGGTCAAAGTTGACCGTTTTTTCAAACCTATTTTGGTTAGTATTTTTACATCGTCGCAGTGATCAGCATATTTACTGCTTATTACCTACCTCAATCAAAACGTGTTTTTTGCACACGTTAAAGTTACGCAACATTTTTTAGGAATCACTATGTCTCAATCCACATCACATAAGTTTTATTTAGTAGAAGAAACAGAGTATGGCGTTACGCCTGCGTCGGCACAGTTTATTGAAGTGCCAATTACGGGCACTACATTGGGCCTAACCAAAAATACCAGCCAATCAAATACCATTCGTAGCGACCGCCAAATCACCGATTTTCGTGATGGTACACAGCAAATTGGCGGCGATATTAAAGCTGAGCTGCAATGGCAAGCCATTGATATGTTACTTGCAGCGGCGGTATGCGGTGACTGGGAAGCAAATAAATTAAAAAGTGGCACACAGCGTCGCAGCTTTAGCATTTTGCGTCACTTTACAACCTTGTCTGCGGCCGATAAGCCTTACCAACTTTATCGTGGTATTGAGCTAAACAACATCAATATTCAGCTTGGCACTGAAGGCGTGACAACGGCAACGTTCAGCGCGGTCGGTAAATCGGTAGAAGCGCTTTCTGAGTTACCAACGGGCGCCACACTAAAAGCCACGGCAGCCGTACCGGCGGTAGATACCTTTAACGGCCAAGTAACAGAAGGCGGCGAAAACCTAGCCATTGCGACTGAACTTGGGTTTACCCTTGAAAACGGCATTGAGCCACGCTTTGTAATTGGCTCTAGTGAAACCATTCGCCCGTCAATTGGTTTATCAAACCTAACTGGTACGCTGGGTGTGTATTTTGAAAACCACGCACTGCTTGAAAAGTTCTTTAACGGTGAGCACTCAAACATCAGCTTTTCAATGGCCGATCCACAAGGTAACCAATACTTAGTGAAAGTGCCAAATTTAAAATACACCGGGGGTCAGCCTGATGTAGAAGGCACTGGCGCAATCATTGTATCGCTGCCATTCCAAGGCTTATTGTCAGAAACCGACGGCACAAACTTAATCATTGAAAGGAAAGCAAAAGCATGAGCATGATGGAAGATTTTTTCACCCGTGAAAAAGCCAACGAAGGCATTAAAGTACCACTGACGTTACCAGACGGCTCTGAGTCTGAGCACTACATGGTGGTACGAGGCATTGACTCAGACGCATTTAGAGATGCAGAAACTCAAGCCAAGCGCAATGCCATGGCATTTGCGGCCATTGAAGACGAAGCAAAGCGTGCTGAGGCGTTTGCCGATGAGCGCTTAGGGTTAATTGCAGCACTGGTTGCTGATTGGTCATTTGATGAACCATGTGAGTTTGAAACCATTAAAAAGTTTTTGCATCAAGCGCCGCAAATTTGCGAACAAATTGATAAAGTTGCGGCCAAACGTGCACTTTTTTTCGCCAAAGGGTTGAGCAGTTCGCCGACTACGCCAAAAGCGAGTTCCAACTAAATACCATACCTAAAGGCGCACGCTTAACCCGTAAACAAGCGCTAAAACAGGTCTGGAAAACCACAGGTCATAAGCCAGCCGAATTGGCAGAGCAGCCCGCTCTGCCAGAGGAGCTGGCTTATTTATGGCACTGGTATTTAGAGCTGAAAAGCGACAAACCACTCAATTTTACCGAAATTTACCACTGGTCATCTCTAACGCGTAAACACCTCCGCTCCTGGGAGGTCGATCTTTTGCGCTCAATAGACCGAATTTATTGGAGTGTCATGCATGGCAACTAACGCTGAGCTTTCCCTATCGTTGCTAATTAAAGAAACCACCACCGCAACGCGTGAACTCTCAAAACTTGAAGAGCAAGTAAAAAAGTCCGCAAGAGCAACTTCTGATTTTGCTGATGATGTTAATTGGGCAAAAAAATCGCTATCGGGGTTCTTATCGCATATTAAAGGTGCAAGTAAAAACCTCACATGGTTAAGTCGAGACTTTAAAGATGCAAGAAAGTCTGCCTTAACTTTTGGGCAAGATTCAGGTAAGGCATTTAACAAGCTGGAGCAAAACTCAAATAGCGCTAGAGGAAGGTTAGCAGCATTAGAAGAGCAATTGAAAAAAAACATTAGTGCGAGCAACGCGTTTAATGCTGCTATTAATCAAAGCGGTGGCTCTTCGGGTACTAGTTCAAGTGGGGTCGATAACGGGACTAACGATAATACTCAAAGCGGTGGTTCAGGGCTAAGTAAAGCACTGCGCAAAGTGGGTAATTTTGGCAAAGAGTTATACTTAGCCGCAGGCGGACCAGCCAGTTTGGCAGAGGCACTTGTTGCAGCTGGTCAAAAAACGATAGCCGTAACGTCTCAATTTGAAGCGCTTGAAGCGAGAATAAATGTTGTTGCAGCGAGCTCTGAGAAAAGTAAAGAGATCTTCCACAATCTCAAAGAAATGGCAGAAGCAACGCCACATAGTATTGAGCAAACCACTAGTTCGTTTATTGCCTTATACAACAATGGCTTGACGCCAACTAAAGAAGCAATGACGGCCTATGGTGATATTGCCAGTGCCATGGGGATGAGTTTGTTAGATGTATCAAACAATGTCATCAATGCAACTTCTCTGAATGCTAAAACACAGGAAACCGCTTTTGCTAACCTTGGGATCAACGCGAAAGCAACAGAAGAAGGACTAGCGCTTACGTATAACGGTGTAACGACCAACATCAAGGATAATACGGAGAGTATTCAGCAGTATTTTAACCAGTTAGCGCAAAGCAACTTTGCTGGGGCCATGGCTGAGCAAATGGGAACAATGGGTGGTGAGGTTGCCCGTTTTAAGTCTGAATGGGATGAACTGTTTTTAAATATTGGCTCGGGAGGAGTTGGCGATGCTATAAAATCTGCATTTAGCGTAGGAAGTGATGCTTTAGATACGTTTAATGACTCATTGGCATCAGGTCAGTTAGGAAAGTACTTTGACGCTTACATAGGTCCATTGAAAGCGGGCTTTAGTGGTCTTTATCAGTACACCATGGGAGATGAGTTAGAGGCTGCGTTAAATGGCGCTTCGAGCTTTTTTTCAAAAGCGTATGAAAAATGGGGAGGAGATGCCAAAGAAGGCCTGAAAAAGCTTGGTGTAAACTACTTGCTAATTCCCCAGAGTATCAGTTCAGCGGTCAGTATAGCGCGCAAAGAATTCGATCACTGGATGAATTACTTTGATACTGCGACGGATTATACGTTTACCAGTATCAAAAATGACCTTGCGTCGGCAAGTGAATCATTAATGCTCGAGTTTAAAAACTCGATTGGAGCATTGAATCCGTGGTCTGATTCATTTAATTATGAAGAAGAGAAAAAGAAGGTTGCGCAAAACAAGGCTCAAAGAGATGAGGAACTTAAAAACCTCAGAGGTAACAAATCTGAAAAACTTGATGAGTTTGCCAGTAGTACATTTGAAGAGCGCATTAAGAAATCTTGGGATGAAGCGTTAAAACAAAGAGAAAAGGTCACAGAAGAACTTTATAAAAAGCTTGATGAAGCAAAAAAGCTTGGCGAGGCCTACGACAAAAAAGGCGAAAACTACAACAACGCGAATAACAACACTGAAATTGGTTTAAAACCTGCAAAGGGCCCCAAAGCAAGCTCCGGACTAAATAACACTGAGAAAAACAATGATGTTCAAGCAATTGTTAGCGCATTAGACCCAAAAAGTGACAAGACATCTGCGCAAAAAAACGCCGAAGAAACAGAAAAGCTGCTGACACAAAGCTGTGAGCGTCAAATTCAAACCGTGACCGACGCTGAAAATAAGCTTACACAAGTTCAGACTGATTTAGTCAAAAAACGAAATGAGAAAATTGCAGAGCTAGAACAGGTCAAAAACAATCGCTTAGTGACGCAGGCTTCAGATCTCATATCTCAATTGCAAAATATGGGAGAGTCATTTTCTGCGGATTTAACAAATCCAGAGAATGTCGAGAAGGCAATAACCGAAACCATCGACGTTTTTAACGCCGGGAAAAACCTTATTAATGAACTTTTTGGTGAAGATGATGAGGAAGATGAATCATCAGGGGCGGGTACAGACAGTTTAGAGGAGAGTGCTACACAAGAGCTTGATCTGCTTCAGTCTCTAAACCAGCAAAAAGCTGATCAAGAAATAGCAGCGGAAACCGAAAAAAACCAGCAAATCGAGTCGATGGAGCAGGAACGAATGCAAAGTCAGCTCGGTGCATCTAGTTCGTTTTTTGGTCAAATGAGTGGGTTGGCAAAGAATTACGCTGGTGAGCAGTCCAAAGCTTATCAAGGCCTTTATGCAGTTTCTAAAGCGTTCAGCATAGCTCAAGGTGTTATGAGTATTGCAACAGGTATTGCACGTGCTAATGAGCTTGGCTTTCCAGCGAATATCGCTGAAATGGCAAGAGTGGCGGCCACAGGCGCGTCTGTCATGAGTACAATTAAAGGTGCTAATTTTTCAGGCGCCTACGACCACGGTGGCCTTATTCCCGCAGGCAAGATTGGTCTTGTTGGTGAGTACGGTCCAGAACTTATCGCGGGCCCCGTCAATGTTACCAGTCGTCGCACTACCGCAGGGTTGAACACGTCAAATAGCCTTGCAGAACAAACACCACAAAACATCGATAAATCAGTCAAATTTAATTACGTCATCAATGCCAATGATAGTGACGGCGTTGCGCAAGTTATGAAGCGAGAGCGCGCCAAAATTATGCAAGATGTACGTTATGCAATGGAGTCAGGAGAATGGGATTAACCGCATTAACACAAATTGCAAAAGCCAAAATTTCCTCAGAAACAAAAAGCCTCGTTACAAAAAACAAATACAGTTTTACTCGTCAAGTACGCCAGCTTGGTCAACCACAACGGTGGCGCATTAAGCTCACTACCACAGCCATGCCTTATCAAGAAGCCATGGCGGTGTACGCGGAAATCGCAAGCCTTGATGGTGTTTTTGAAAAAACCGAAATATCTAATCCATTGCCACAAATTGGCAGTGTATTGAGTGCAAAAACGGCTGAGTCACTATCAATTGGAGAGAGCTCAGTACGCGTTGCTGTAATAGCTAAAGGTGAGGGCGTTGCATTTGCAGCCGGCGACTTTATTCAATTTTCAGGACATCACAAGGTTTATCAAGTGACAGGGTATAACAACGATGCTGGTATTGTGCACTTTTACCCCAAGTTAAAAGATTATGTATCGGGTAACTCACAGCTTAACGTGGGTGCACAAGTACAATTTTTGGTGTATAGCGACGACGATGACACCGAGATTTCTATTTCAGCGGGTCGCCCAATTCCGGTCAGTGTTGAGCTGGTGGAGGTAACCTGATTATGTCTCACCCATTACAACAAGCGCTGGCCGGCGACTACCAGTTTTGTCATTTGCTGACTATTTGGTTCGATTGGGGCCCAATTTATATGACTGATGCTGACGAACACATCAGCTATGGTGGCAGTATTTACCATGCGGGTATGTTTAAAAGCTTTAGTGCAGTAAAGCATAGTAGCGGTATTCGTATTGGTGATCTCAAACTGAACTTGAATTCTTTAGACTCCGCCGTTGTGGCATTAGGCCTTGGTGAAAAGTGGATGAACCGCCGCGTTGAGCTATCCAAATTAATCATAACCGATTCGCCTGTGGGCGTGTTGTCTCTATACAAAGGTTTAATTTCAAAAATGGATATGAACTCGTCTGGCACCTTGAGTTTTACCGTAAGCTCTATTTGGGCCGACTTTGAAAAATCCGCAGGGCGTCAGACCAACACAAAGAGCCATCAGAAGTTTTTTCCTAATACAGATCCCTTTGAACATACGCCGTTTTTATCGGATTCAGTGCCTTGGGGCAAAGAAGGAGATGGCACGGTGAAATCTCGTACGTCTAAATCAAGTTTTGGGCCGCCAAAGCGAAAACAAGACCCTAACCAGCAGGATGATCGCTAACATGAAATTTATAGGTAATATCCTTGGTGGCATTTTCAAACTTGTTGGGATAGATCTTAATCCAACCCCTGAGAAGCGACAGCAAGGTGTTGATTATACTGCGCCCGCCACTGACGCGGCTATCCCAGTGTTTTACGGCAGTGTTAAAAGAACGGGTGGCACAATTATCTTCCGTGCTACCAATGATGCGGTGCGAAATGATGTCGATAATGAGCTGCTCCACCTTATCATTGTTTGGGGTGAAGCAAATGGCGCAACGGTAAAGCAGGTTTATATTGATGATGAGCCTATAACATCAGATAAATTTCACGATGAAGGTTCGCACAGGTGGGCGTATGCCGTGAATAATGAAGGCTGGAGGTATTCTGACCCACTTTTAAATGCAAGCGGTTGGTCGCCAGATAGAAACTTACCCGAAGGCCTTTTATATAGTTACGTGCGTTTAGAAATGGGCGCTGACGATCCTGTTTTTACGTCTCGACCTAACATCACTGCAGATATTGAACAAACACGTATTTATGATGTGCGTACCGGAGGGCATACTAGCTCAACCTCTAACCCAGCGCTGCAACTCTATGATTACTTAACTAATAGCCGTTATGGCAAAGGACTCGATCAATCAGAGCTGGATATAGCGAGTTTTAAACGCGCGGCAATTAATTGTGATTTGCTTGTTGATAGTTTTGAAGGCGGATCTAAAGCGCCACTTTATACGTCAAATGTACGTTTAGATACCAGTAAGTCGGTTAAAGCGAACTGTGAGATGTTATTAGCGGCTATGCGTGCAAGCTTACCAGTTGTAGACGGTAAGTTGACGTTAGTGCTTGAAAGCGACAAAGCTCCCGTATCTTGGCAAGCGAACGAGCAAACCATAGTCAGTGATATCGACGTGAATGATGCGTCAAAAAAAGACCGCTACAACCAAGTCAGCGTGCAGTACTATGATGAAGAGCGCAACGGCAAGTTGCAAGATGCTGTATTTCCTGAAAAAGGTAGTACGCTAGAAGCACAATGGCGACAAGAAGATAACGGTATTCGCCTAACCAAAAAAGTTAAAATTGACACTCTCAATAACTACTATGAAGCAAAACGTATTGCAGAGTTTATTGCTAGAAAAAGCCGTGAACAATTAAGCATTAAGTTTACAGCCCGAGATGACGCTGCGTTGCTGGCAATTGGTGATGTTATTCAAGTTAGCGATGAGCTTTTAGGGTTTAATAAAAAGCCGTTTGTACTGAACGATATGGTACTCAACGGCAGTGGCGAAGTTAACTTAAGCTTAATTGAGCACCAGCTAAACCATTATCAATGGTTACCCAGTGCCAAGCAGCCTACCATTCCAGATACGCTTTATCAGTCTCGCAAACCAAACCCGCCAACTGGGCTGCAAACGAGTGTAGGTGAAGATAGTAAGCTAATAATAGACTGGCAGTCACCATTGAATGATTTTGAATACAAGGTTATTCGAGACGAAAAAGTGGTAAAAGCGGGTAGTACCACGTTACGCAATATTGAGCTAGCACTAGATATGGGGGAGTACCAGTTTCAACTATTTGCCGTCAATATTTTAGGCTACCGAAGCCAAGCAGCAACATTACTTTTTAATGTCCAGAAGCCAGCGGTACCAACGGTTGAAGTGACATCGGTTACAGCAACGAGTGCCGTATTGTATGCAACCACTGCAGGCGCAGGTATACAAACTAACTATGAATGGCAATTTGCAGGAGAAGGCGCGCAAAAAAATGTGATTTCTCAAGTTTTAACCGTTTCTTCATTACTACCTAGCAAAACGTATCAAGGGCAAGTTAGAACACTGAGCGCAGCGGGCAAAAGTAGCTGGAAGACATTTTCAGTTAGCACTAAAGCGCAGGCAACCTATGAGCGTAACGTTGCATTGGTTTTTGATTTAAGCCAAGCACCAAGCTGGATGGGTCTAGGGATAGGTTGGCAACCAGAGAAAATGGTGAACCAAGTTCGCGTGTCATTGAGAGACTTAACCGCGCAGCAGGAGTTAGCATTTCAAACCTTGCAGGTTACTTTGAGTGATGATGGTGCGCTATTTGCGCAGCTCGGTAACGAGCAAGGTAATTTGACTGAAAGTGAACTGAATGTTGCATTTGAAGGACAGAACACCAGTAATTTAACGGTGACTGCAACCCATGAATTACAGGTAGTAAGACAAGCGTTTACGGTAGTTGGCTTAAGTGTTTCTGAACTTAAAGAGACACAGCAGCGCCTCAACGAAATGGATGTATTGGCCGACTCAGTGTTAGAGCAGGCACTCAATGCGGAAACGGTGTTTGATGCAGACTTAACTAGCACGCTTGTGCTGGAGAGAAAAACTGACACAACCAACGCCGTTATAAACGAAGCAGTCGCCGCACAAGCTTCTGAAAACGAAGCGATGGCAACCAAAATCAGTACAGTTAAATCAGAAGTTGAAGATAACAAAGCACAAATTATTGAGGTAAGCCAAACGTTGGCAACCACTGAGGAGGCTATTTCAACAAAAATTACGCAACTGTCATCAGCGGTGGATAACAACCACGCTGAAATTAAAACTTACTACATCACTAAGGCAGATGCAGATAACGCGGTATCACAAGCAAAAACTGAGCTGGAAAGTAAAGTTAATGACAATCGAGCATATCTAGATCAAACATTCTATACCGCTGCGAATACTAACTACGCGATTACGGCCAAAGCCAATGAGTTACGCAGTGAATACAGTAACAATCATGCACAAATCACCCAAAACTATTACACAAAAAGTGCCGCGGAAGAAGCGATTTCCGCCAAGGTAAACACGTTAAAAAGCCAAGTGGGTAAAGATATTGCTGGGCTTAATGAGGTGTATTTTACCAAGGCGGATAGTAACGGTGCATTGGCTAATTTTGTTCGCGATGTGAGGGTTACAACGGCTAACGGTACAGCCAGTGTTTATAACCATATGACAGCCCAAGCAAATAAAATTGGACAGTTAGAAGGTCGCGTTTCCATTGGTGTAGACGTTAATAACCATGTAACAGGACTCACGATATCACCTGGAAAAATGGCAGTAAAAGCCGGTGTTTTTGAATTACTCGATAACAGTAATAACAGTGCGGTGTATTTTGACAGTGGTGCCGGTAAATATAAGTTTAACGGGCATATTAACGCGACTAGTGGGTCGTTTACAGGCCACATAAACGCAACGAGCGGGTCGTTTTCAGGTAGCGTGTATGCAACGAGCGGCACATTTAAAGGGCGAGTTGAGGCGAGTAGCGGCTCATTCTCGGGGCATATTAACGCTACAAGTGGTTCATTTTCTGGCAGTATCTATGCGACCAGTGGAACTATCAATTCAGCAACATTACGTTCATGCACATGGGACGCAGGTAATGGTAGCGCGATCACCGCAAGTTCAGGTATGTTGGCCCTTCGACAAAATGGTGTCATCAACTCAAGATTGCTGGCCAGTGGTGAGAGTTTTCATCGCAACATGTTTGTGTATAACAACGGTTTATCTGGCTCAACAGGCATATACGTTAAGTATCACAAATATGGCATCCAAGTCGATGCTGGTTCCTGGGCATTGTATGCTCGCTCGGGTGAAATTGGCCCCCACACCTCTGCGCATGAAACCCTGCTGCCCAAAGAACTCACCCCTGAACCGGGTGACATTCTCTGTGATGACGAGCTTATGCACATTGCAAATATCTCAAATGCAATTTGTACTGCAAAGCTATCAAGCACCCCCATGGATATTACTGTTAGAGGGGTATATACCCGCCGCCGTACACTCACAGACTCACAACCCGCGGGGTTAGTGGGTTTTGAAGAATGGGAACAGCTCGCGTACCTGTACGATGTTGCCAGTATCAATGCAGGCGGTGAAGGCGCTATGAACGTATGCGGCGAAGGCGGCAACCTACAAACGGGCGACCTTATTTGCTCAAGCTCTATGCCAGGAAAAGGCATGCGCCAGCCCACGCAATCTGAAGAGCGTTACACCATCGCACAAGTGCGCCACAACGTTACCTTTGACTCTCCCGACCAAGTAAAACAGGTCGCCGTTATTTATAAACGAGGTTAATCATGGCTTATTCAATAGGCACAATCTCAATACAGCAACACCATTCAATTATCACCGGTTACAACACCTTGTTTGTGCAAGTTGCTAAGGCCCAAGTGGGCGACTTGCTGTACTTTCGAATGAACGAGCAAGATGTGATTTTACAACTAACCGAAGTGATTAATGATGCACAACTGCGTGTAGCCATGCTTGATGGCCAAGCGTTTTCACCCGCACTGAGTGTAAACAATCTGGGTTACGGTTTGGTGCAAAACTTTACAGCCACAATCAGTGCAAAACTGGCTAAAGGCATTACCGACTTACAAACCAAATGGCACAAGCGTGAGCGTGAATTAACAGGGTGGTTTGCAAGCACCAATAGCACCTATCCCATTACCACATTTTTGGGTGAGCAAACGGTAATACCTACGCCCACCAAAATAGCTCAGTTAGCACAGGTAGCGATGAGCGCCAGTGCTGATTTAGCAACCATGGCAACGGCGATTGAGTGCAACAAACAAAGCTTGGCAACGGTTGAGCCGCGTATTGCGCAGTTTGATGCGATTTACCCACAGGTGATAACGGCCAGTAACAGCGTAACGACCAAGCATGATGAAGTGGTCACGGCACATGCAGCGGTGCAATTGCATGCAAATACGATTGCTGAACAAGCACAACAAATACGCACCGCCCAACAAGTGGTGTTTTCTCTCAAAGCCGATATTGAGCAAGCTGCTCAGCAGGTGGATTTAGACCAAGCCCACAGCCAAGCCGCAGCGGCACTATGTAGCGCTGCTCACGCACAAACATCAGAAAACACAGCGCTCGTTGTTGAATTAAACGAAGAGTTAACCGCGCTCGGAGACTCACTGTTTACTACTTTTGACGATGTTAACGCGATAGCCAGCTCGGCCAGAGAAGCGCAAACGGTTACTCAAAATAATGTTGAGCAAACAGGCCTTGATGCACTTCATAGCAACGCAAATGCGGCACTAGCCGCCTTGTGTGTAACCGAAATAATTAACCAAAATCAGAGTATTAACCATGCATTCAGCGCCATGCTGGCGGGCACACTAACACTGCAAAAAGTCAACGAACTCTTCCCAGCTTAATAATAGGTACAAATATGAATACAGAACTTACCAATGCGGTTACTGCGCTGCAAGCAGTGACGGATAAACACGAACAATTAAACAGCCAATACCAAGGCACACACGAGACTTTGGTTGCCAACACCAAAGCCATGACGGATTGGCAAACCCAATCAGGTAGCGTTGAACTAACAGACCAAAATGGCAATAAACACGCAACACCAACGCTAAAAACACTGGTTGAACAGGCGCAAAGCGTGAACCCTCACCCCGATGTTATGACTAAAGCCCAGTTTGATGCCCTGCGCCAAATGCGCAAGCAGCAATATGCGGGGAGTGGGTTTGTTGAGTGGGGTTACGGTGACTCTACAATTAACGCAGTCAACCATGGCATGTGGGTATACCAAAACAAATTGAACCTAGGGCGTTCAGGTAAAGTGGGTGGTTGGGCTGGTACAGATAAATCGTCTAGCCCATTTCCAAATGTGCTGATTGATGGCGTATCCCATGAGCTTCAGTCGGTCGATTATCCATACGGTATTGTAAGCTGTAACTTCCCCCCAGCCCCCGATGGCACTAAAACCTACGACTCAGCCACAGGCACAGTGACTCAACACAGCAATGCAGAAGTCGCGTTTGCGTCTGAAACTGAGACAAACAAGGTCATTACCTCACGTAAGGACTTGGTATTTTTGGAGTCATGGCATGAAAAAATTGCTGATAAAGATGTGGTTTACCCACTGGGTAATGTGCAATACGGCGCGAGCAGTTATCAAGGTATTGCACTGCTCAACAACCTAGTGGCACAAGGCTATTCAGCCTTTGGTGAGTGGGACCAAAGCACCAAAGGCTATGGCGCAAAATGGTCAGCTCTCACAGATGAGCAAAAAGCGGTATTTCTAAGCGAACCAGAGCACAATATCTACTACGACCCAAAAGCCAAAGTGTATGTTCAGGTACGTTACAGGGTTCGGGTTGTTGAGGGAGTTGGAAATGATTGGTATGCAGTTCGTCCAATGTTTGGTGCTGGCTATTTTGACTGCAATGTAGGGCTGCATATTCGTCCGCAAGGAACAAGAGTTGTCGAATCTATTATGGGATCAGGCTTCCCGCTTTATGCAGACTGTCAAACTGCGACCGCTAAATATCAAATGTCGAATACGGATGTAGGCATATTTGGAGCCATGTCTAGTTCGTCATTAAAGGACGAGCTAAGCGGCTTCAGCGGGAAGTGTTTTGCATTGCCCATCGCGTTGGTACAACGTTTAAACCAGGGAGCCTATCATCCTTGTTATAACCCGTTGGGGTGCGGTTTGTTCGTTGAGCAAGGTGTTGGTACTTACAGATGGTATGATTCCCAATTCCCAACTATTAGTGATACAAGCCAGTTGTTTGATCTAGTTGCCAGTGGACAGACAGGCTTTAGAAATGGCGCAATTGCAGCAGGCAGTCATGGCCGTAGTGACCAATACAAATACCACGACGCCATCTACGCTGGCCAAGTGGAAGACTTATGCTTAAACGCCAATAAACTAGATGTAAACCAATTAAGCGAAGACACCATGCGTAAAGCGGTGGGGGGTACATTGCGTGGTAAAGAGTCGGTGCCCTTCACCTACTTTGAGCATAAACATGCGGTTACCTTAGCAGAGCCTGCCTATTACAATGCGGCCAATGCGGGGGGGGCTATTGAGTTTAAGATTGAGACAGGCCGCCCGACACTCAATAACTATTTGTCAGATGAAAGCAACATTGGTTATTACGTTTATAATCAAGACGGCACATCACTTTATATACCACATTTACCAAACCCAATATTCAGTCACGTTCATTGGCCGTTTTCTGGTGGTAGCCAAGTAATATGCTATATCTACAGCGTTAAAAATAAAGTTGCTGAGTTTAATTCGTTATTTTCGGTTGGTGATGTTTTGCACGTAGGGGTTTTAAGAAAACAATCAGCGCATTTCGACTCACTTCCATGGACTGACATTGTCGGTCACCCCGAGCGGATTGCGGCAACCTTCCCAGATGGTGTGGTAGGGCAATGGGTGCCTAGTCTTGACGACGGTAGAAAACCACTTAATCGTAAGGTAAACAATGAAACATCGGTGAATGTGCACTGGACTTTGAATGATGGGTTGAGCTGGTCTTCTGGCGTGCAAAAAATTCACCCACGTCAAAATGATACGGACCCTTGGGGTGTTTCTAACAACTCAGTGGCCTTGTTTAGTTATGAAACATCCGCAGACTTTTCCGAACGTTCTTCTAATTCAGTGGTTATGGGTCACATAAGCGATGTATGGGTTGGGAATGACTCAAGACAAAACTTTGGTTGTCGGTTACAACAATCGTTAACCGGAAAAGTGGCACAAGTAATGTCGTACACAACTAATTGTTATACACCGGTTATGCAGAAGAACATGCTAGATAATAAGTTGTTGAGGGATGAGTTCCCTGTTCATGCGCCTTACCCATTGCTTGGTGGTGACAGTGGCACCTATGCTTGTAAAGCATTACCAACCATTACAGAAAAAAATGGCTTGCTGTATATGCAGTTCCATGGGGCTGAAATGGTTTATACAAAGCCTAACTTGTCAAATATGGCTGTCATTACGGCTGGCCAAGCAGCATCAGTAGAAAAAGGCAAAACGTATATTCTTAAAGGGTTTGATAATGCGAGTGTTAATCGAGCTATGGTTGCATTAGCAACGAACCCAAACTTCACTTGGGCTGCATCTGCGTTTGATGGTTACACGGTATTAGATACAGGTGAGATAATCACTAATACGGATGTTGTATATAATCTGCTTAGATTATATACGGGTGGCTGGGGCGATGACCAAACTATCCCAATCGTGAATGGCGAAGACATAAAAACCGACCTAAACGGCAATACGGTAAAAGTGTTCTGCCATCACACTCAATTCCCAATTGGCATTGCATACAACAACTAAGGCCCAGCTATGAGCGAACAAATAATTGAACAAGTAAATGAACCAGTCGCAGAGCAGCAGCCTGTGGCAACATATCAAGATGTACACACCAAAATTGCCCTGCGTCACCCGCGTGCGCAAATTACGTCAGCGCTGCAACAGGCTATCGAACAAGAGCAATCTGCACACGAGCAAGCGCATACACAATGGCAAGCGTCTTTACCAGAGGTTCAAGCTGAAATTGAGCAAGCACAGGCGCACAACGCAGCAAACCAAAACGATCAGGTAGATGTTCCAACACTACCGACTGAACCTGTAATTGACATAGCAAAACGCCGTGCTTGCTATGAAGTTAAAAACGTCGAGGTGGATTTAGAACTCACAACCGAAGCACAAGATGCACACGTTGTTTATGACGACGATGCCCTGATTGCCTATCATCACCCCAGAACAGTTGCCCACAGCGCTGAATATATTGAAGCCGTAAAACGCGAACGCTTCAAAGCGCAACGCACAGCAAATGTTGCAGCTATCACCGTTGAAGTTGACGATATGGTGTTTGATGGTGATGAACTAAGCCAAGCTAGAATGGCAAGGGCTGCTCAACTTATGTCTGACTTGCAAAAGCAGCCTTGGGTGTTAGCTAATAATGAGGTCGTTGAAGTAACTAAACAACAGTTAACACTGGCATGCACTCTTGCAGCGCAAAAACAATCAGCGCTTTGGATTGTTTAATTACCACTATATGCCAGCCTTCACTTAAAGAGGGCTGGTTCCTTCCACAAATATCACCATTTCTACTACACAAACACCATTGCGTTGTGCGTGTACCCTTCTTTTTTCAAAACGGTCAAAGTTGACCGTTTTCCCTTTCTATAAATTGCTAGTATTCCCGTAAATTGAACTCGTTGTCTTTCCCGTTTAAAAGGCGTTGCGCTTAGGTGCAATGCCTTTTTCTTTTTTAAACGTTAGGTGGTTTATGATAAACCCTTTTACTTTGGTGCATACCGATGTATGCCGTGCATCGAACAACACCCTTTTTATTGATAGTAAAGCCAGCAATGCGCTCGCCAACCCGCTGACGCAAAACCTGCCCGTGCTTGGCCGTGCCCGCTATTTTGCCAAAGGCAGTGGTGTGGTAGACCTTGAACAACCCGTGTTGATCAAATTTACCTCGTTTGGCAATACCAATTTAGGCACATTTGCTGGTGGCCATGAGCTTAATACTTGGCTGCAAGTAGACCAATGCGCGGTGCTCAATGGCGGGGAAGACTTGGCCCTAGTGAACCCAAACACCGGCGATGAACACTGGTTTAGCAGTGGTAATACCCAGCATGAGCATGCCCAAGTGACGGCGCAAATTATGATAGCCACCGAAGCGCAGGGGGAAGAGTTTTCTGCCATGCCATTTATTGACATTATTGGTGCGCCGCAAAAGGTGGCCGAGACGTTTCCCAAAGGGGTCATTGGTCAATACAACACGCAACATATTCCCGATGGCTCGAACACGGCGTTTACCTTAAACCATCAAGCCTTGGCCGATGGCCCCGAGTTTTGTGCTTACTTGCAAGGTGGGCAATGGCTTGATGCCACCAAGGCCATGAACCTAAACCTAAGCGCCAATACCATTAGTAATGGCAGCATTTTAAAAGCGGGTAACGTCGCCCTGTATTTTTACGACGCGCAAGAGGCCTAAACAACCTTTGTGGTTAATCACTACACCATTCCACTCAACTTTAATCGAAGAGCGATATGTCTAAATCTCAACTGATTGATTTATCAAAGTTGCCACCACCAGACGTGCTTGAAAAACTGGACTTTGAGCAACTACTGAGCACCCTTAAAACAGACTTACTGGCACGCAAACCCGAACTCGCGGCCGTACTTGAGCTAGAGTCAGAGCCACTCACCCAATTACTTAACACCTACGCCTATCACAGCATGCTGCTGCGCGCACGGGTGAATGACGCCGCCAAAGCCACGCTACTCAGTAGCGCCGAAGGCAGCGATTTAGAGCAAATTGCCACGCGCTATGGGGTGGCTCGGCAAAATAACGAAACTGACGAGCGCCTGCGTGAACGCATTCAGCTTGCTCTGCACAGCTTAAACACCGCAGGCACACAAGAAAGCTACAGCTACCATGCCTTAACGGCCGACGCACGGGTAAAAGACGTGCATGTTGCCAGCCCATCGCCATGCCATATTGTGCTAAGCATTTTATCTAACGAAAACGACAAAGGGCTGCCTTCAAGCGAGCTAATTAATACGCTAGAAACCACCTTTGGCTTAACCGCAGGCAACCAAAATCAAGTGTCTGAAGTGTTGGCTGCACAAAAGGTGCGCCCAGTGGGCGATAGGGTGCAAATTATTCCCGCTAAGGTAAAAGAGTTCACCCTCACCGCACATATTAAATTAGAGCTAGGCCCGGGCCATGAACAAGTTAAGCAGCAGGTGCTAGATAAGATCAGCGCGTTTTTACAAAAACATCACGCGTTAGGTAAGTCGATTAAACGCTCCGCGCTATTTGCCGCATTACACCAAGCTGGGGTTGAAGAAGTAGAACTCAGCGCACCCACCAGCAATATCGACATTCAAGCGGGCGAGGTGGCGTATTGTAGCAACGGCCTTTCGGGCTTGAGTTTTGAGGTGCTCCAATGAATGAGGCGCACAAGCTGTTACATAACGGCTCTGATTTACAGTCTGAATTACAACATATTAGCGATGCTTTGCTGACGTCTATTAAAAACGGGGCAGATACCGTTGCCACTTTATGGGAGCCATATGATTGCCCAACCGCTTTCTTACCTTGGCTCGCGTGGAGCCAAGGTGTAACTCAGTGGGATGAAAGCTGGAATGAAGCCGTTAAACGTGAAGTTATTGCACAAAGCTACGAGCAGCACAAGCATTTAGGCACGCGCTACGCAATTATTAACAGTTTAAAGCCATTTGGTTATCGCACCACATTAACAGAGTGGTTTGAAAAACAGCCGCAAGGGAACGAAGGCACCTTTAGTGTAGATGTGGGGGTAACAGATAAGGGCATTGATCAAACGGTGATCAGCCAAATTCATACCGCTATTACCAATACCAAACGCAAAAGTGTGCAGTTTGACTTATCGGTTAGCTTGTTGTCTGAGTCGCAAATCAAGCTGGCATCGGCGTCAAGCTCTGGTTTCACCACGACTGTTTACCCTTATTTTGCCAGCGAAATTTCAAGCCAAATGCCACTCACTATTGGCCTTGCAAATCAATCAATTAATCAAATCAAAGTATATCCTCGGAGTAGTTATGTCTCAGCCACAATACTGGACCATGCTGACCCCAGCTGGTCGAGCTAAAATCGCCAATGCCATTGGCACCGGTATCAAAATCAATTTAACCAAATTTGCCGTAGGTGATGGGGTTATTCATCCTGATGCGCAAGCGCTTGCAAATGAGCAATTTAGGGGCTTGATCAGCAGTTCAAAAACCTTAGATGACAAGCCTTCGATGATCGAAGTCGTGGGCATAGTGCCAGCCACTGAAGGCGGGTTTTATGTCCGTGAAGCCGCATTTTATACCGAAGACGACGTGGCTTTTGCCATCGTTAAATACCCAGAAACCTACAAACCTAGTATGGCCGATAACGCCAGTGCAGAGCTTGGCATTAAAGCCGTGATTGACGTGGTACAGGCGCAAGCGGTGAGTTTAAAAGTAGACCCGTCTATGGTGTACGCCACACAAGAACACGTCGCCAACGAAATCAACAAATTTATGGGCCTGCTATCACTCGATGGCGGCGCTTTTTCAGATTCTTATCCTAACGCAACTAGCCTAGATGGAGGCACTTTATAATGGCAAACAAATTACAATTTAGACGCGGCCCTGCAGCCAACAGAACCAATGTAACCCCAGCAAGCGGTGAACCAATTTGGCTTACCGATAGCAAAAAACTGTTTGTGGGTGATGGCCAAACCCCTGGTGGTATTGATATTTTTGGCACGCTTGGCAGTGCCATATATAAAGATGCAGGCACGGGTGCAAACCAAGTTTTAACACTTGATGGCAGTGGTAAAATTCCAGAAGGCGTATTGCCAAGTTTAGCGATTGGTCAACCGTTTGAAGTAGCAAACCAAGCGGCGATGCTTGCCCTAACGGCGCAACCGGGCGACTTGGCAATTCGTACCGACGAGAACAAGTCGTACGTATTAAAATCGAGCCCAGCCAATGTGTTATCGAACTGGATTTTACTCAGAACCCCAACCGACAATGTGCTCTCGGTAAACGGCAAAACGGGCGCGGTAACAATCAATAAAAGCGATGTTGGCCTAAGCAACGTTACCAATGAATCTAAAGCGCAGTTATTTACCTCACCAAACTTTACAGGCAATCCAAAAGCACCCACTCGCGCGTTGTCTGACGACAGCACCCATATTGCCAACACTGCTTGGGTAAAAGATTGGGTTAATTCATTAGGCTTAGCTGTTGAGGGCGGAGACATTGACGGAGGCACATTTTAATGGGTCGAAAGATTCAATTTAGACGCGGACCCGAGGCTGAACGGTTACAAACCGTTCTCGCCAACGGCGAGCCGGGCTGGTCCCCAGAGGCTGATCAACTATTTATTGGTGATGGGCAAACTTTAGGAGGCGTGCCTGTTGAAATGGGCAAGTTCGTATTAGTCAATCAACCCGCTGTAGCAGTAGCAGGCGGGCGTTACTTATTGACCTCAGTGACAACCTTGCAGTTACCAAATGAAGCGCCTGACGGAGCTGTTATATCTGTGATGCTTGATAGAAACAGTGGTGCAACAAGAGAGAATCCAGCCAGAGTGTTAGCCCCTGAAAGCAAGTATATTTTACGTGGTGAACAAATGGGTGTTGAGTATCAATTATCTAAAGCCGCGATTGAAAGAAGGTTTATTTACAAAAATGGAGGTTGGGCTTTATGAGTAACGTGCTAACAGATCAAGATGATGCTCTATCAGGCGGAGGCGTATTAATTGGCCAAGTGGTTGAGTTAAGCGATCATAGGCCGAAAGTTGAGCTAAACGGGATGACATTTCTTAAATTTGGCTATATAGAAGACTCAGATTATGCTTCGGAATTGGAGCCCGTGGCTAAATCAATGAGATTAATTAAACCAATCAATGTTGATTGGTCAGCGCAACCTAATGCAGCGGATCATCGTGACAACGTAGTTTTGGTAAGTGGTACTCACGGCACAAAAACTTACTCAAAATCATTGGATTTTGGAGAAACGTGGCGAAAAATTGACTTACAGTCAAATGTAAGAGCGTCAGGTACAGTCACTTACTGTGGGCATAATGGTACCGACCATGTGTGGGTGATGGCTGACGAGCAATATCCAGCAAGTTATTTTCACCGTTCAACAGATGATGGCGAGACATTTTTACGTACAACACAGGGTGTTGGGCAATCAATGGTTATGTTTGCATCTAATCGTGTTGATATATTAATGGCGGTTGGGGGGGACTATAACCCAGCAAAAAGAGTTTTTAAATCAAAAGACTTTGGTGATTCATGGCAACGTATAGACTTGCCTGATGTGACAGGCGGAGCGGATACAATTGCCTACAGCAAAACAGGCACTTGGATTACAAGCACACAGAATACTGAAGTATTTTATAGCCAAGATGATGGGAATACTTGGCATAAAGCAAATTTGCCAAATGGTCTATTAAGCCGAATGCACGCAATTGCAACGGATGATAACGGTCACTGGTTGGCATTGACTGATAATTCAAATGGAAAATGTTTTATTTGTTCTAGTGATGACGGCAAGTCTTGGACAATGGCTGCTGATTTTCCATCACTGCAACAACAGTTAGGCATTGTAAATATTTATGAATCATATAGCGGAACTCGACGTTTTATCTATCGAAATGGTGAATGGATGCTGTTTACCGCAGATCCTACAGGTGGATTGCTTATAACTTCGAGTGATTTGGGTTTGACTTGGCAAAGGCGAAAAGAGTTAGAAAGTCAATTGTCTAACCGATATTTCAGAGCCGTTGCCGCATTAGATAATGGAGACTGTGTCATTACCGGATCGGTAGATTCAGTGTCAAAATCATATTTTGGTGTAGGGGAGTTTGGTGCGCTGAATGACCGTCGTTATGTGAGGATTAAATAATGGCATTAAAACAAGTTAATGAGCATTATATCGAGGATAAATCATATGTTTTTGTTGGTGCTTCAGGTTATAAAAGACTTTATAACTTTGCTGATATAACCATCACACCTCCTTCTGGGTGCAGGGTGGTTATAGATTTACTTTATGCAATTAATAGCAGTACGCTAAGTGATTCCGATGCTAGAAGGTGGAGTATTAGTACCTCTTTTGGGGAGGTGGTGCGTTCTCATTCACTGATGATTGGTGATGGTACGACTGATTTGAATAGATTTGCAATTTGTCCAAACATACATGCTCAAAAAGAGCCTATGCGATTTTTAGTCAACGAGAGAGTAACGATTAAAAATGGCACACTGAGAGATTTCGGTCTGGCTTGGCATTACGAGAGGCTACTATGAAAACATGTATTTTAGTTGATGGTATTTGGGTCGAAGGTGAACCCACAGAAAATGGGCAAGTGTATAGGGAAATTGACGATATAGGGGCGATTGTAGAGCAAACGTACTTTTCGTTAGATGAAATAGATATTCATCATATTGAGTTTAGTGACGTATCGGGTCAACTCGATGGTTACGTGAATCATGACAATGAATTTACCGTCTCTCAACAATCAAACGACGTGGTTGCAACAGCTCAATTAGATATTGCTGATTGCAAGTTTAAAGTGCCATTTAAACGCATCGATACCGGCCGCATTCAGTTAATGCCGGCACAAGTAGTAGATGGTCAACTTTCAATACCGTTAAAGTTTGAAACAAATGGTATTTGGGTCGTTAACCAAGAATTGTTTAACACCGACTTTCCTGATATGCCGTTTGAGATGAGTGAATATCGCTTTTCAGTGATTTAATCATAGCCTCACCAATTAAGTTATTTCATTTCTACACAGACTTGATTATTTAAGTTTTGGTTACTCAATCAGGAGCCTAATCGATGACCAGTTATATCGATTTAAGCAAACTGCCTGAGCCTGACATTATCGAATCTCTCTCTTTTGAAGCCATTTATGAAGCGCGCAAGGCGCGCTTTGTAGCGCTTGCGCCAGATTACGCGCATGCGCTGGAGCTTGAGAGTGACCCGTTAACTGTGTGGCTTCAGGTAGAAAGCTATCAAGAACTACTACTGCGCCAGCGGATCAACCAAGCGGCGCAATCCAATTTATTGGCCTTTGCCAAAGGGGCCGACCTTGAGCACCTTGGTGCCTTTTATGGTGTTGAGCGCGTAACCGATGAGCAAGATGACGACTACCGTCAGCGCATTCGTAACAATACCATTGCCGCCAGTACCGCGGGCAGCGCGGAACACTATCGCAATCATGCCATTAATGCTGCGCCTAGCGAGATTGCCGATGTATCGGTAATAAGCAAAGAAGGCGGTAAAGTGATTGTTACCGTGCTCGCCAAACAAGCGCTGGATGATAAAACCCTTGGCGAGACGCCAGAGCCACAACCGCAAGATGCACCACCGAGTAAAACCACGGTTGAACGCGTTAGAGACAAAGTGTTAGACGAGGGCGTGAAGATGCTCACCGATAAGGTCACGGTGCAAGCGGCCAACTTTATTGAGGTAGACGTGCTGGTGGACATTTACTTGCAGCCCAACACCTCAGTGGAGGTATTTAATGAACTAGCGCCGTTAATTCGTGAAGCATGGCGTAGTGAATCAAAACTGGGTTGGGATTTAGCACCCAGTTGGATAAGCGCGCAATTGCATAAAAGTGGCGTGCGCCATGTAGACATTAAAAAACCAAATGCGCTAGTGGATATTAGCCCTGAGCAATGCGCCGTACCGGGAAATATTCAACTTACACTACGCGAATGAGGTAGCAATGCAACAACTCTTACCCCCTAATCACAGCCCACTGCTGCTAAAAGGGTTGCAAAGTGAAGATCAATCCACGGTGTTTGATAGTGCAATTAGCAACCTAACCAACATGAAAGCCAACCCGCACGACGCGCAACTTATGTGGCTGGTATGGGAGTATGGCTTGGAAAGCATATTGCCCTACAGCCAAGATGTGCGGCAAACCTTAAAAGAGGGCCTAGCTTGGCAGCGTATTCGTGGTACCCCAAAAAGCTTAACCACCGCGCTGGGTTGGATTGAGCTTAAACAGGCAAGCATTGAAAACACCCCACCGGGTCGCCACCATTACAGCTACCAAATAGACAGTGGTGAAGTGCCAGGCGACGAGCGCTTAGCCAAAGTAGCCAAACTGGCTCAGTTGTCGGCCCCGGTGAGTAGCCAACTTACGCGGGTTTACCATGGTTACGATGTGCGTAAGCAAACACTGTCGAGCCAAGGGTGTGGTTTTGGTCATATACTGAGCGACTACTCGGGTGTGTTAGTCAAGCTACCCGATAAAACACAAGTAAAAGCCAGTTTTGGTCGCACGCAAAAGCACAGCAATACAGCCACGGTGACACGTATTGGCTTTGGCCACCTGCGTAAACGCAGTCAAGTGAGCAAGCATTTAGATGTGTATGACGCAAGCCGTTACTGCCTGACAACAGAGCTGCCATCTCACTTGCCGAATAAGGTTATTCGCAGCCGTTTGTATAGTCAACAACGCACACTGGCACAACGCGTGTGGCTCGGCCCATGGCATGACCGTTGGCAAAATAGCAACTGGCAAACCCAGCAATTATGCAGCGTATCGATTGATCATGAACAGCTCAGGCATACCACGCCATTGTTGTTCAGCGGTGCAAGTAGTGGCCGAGTGAACCTAGGCAGGCTTAATTTAACCCCTAAGTTACCTGAATAACTTAAGCACTTAATTCAACACATTCATTTCTTTAGGTTTTCTTACCTTTGTATTGGTGCAGCTAACGTCATTAGCTGCCATGATTACTGGAATAAACTATGAGCTACCCAAGCACATTTACCCCCATTGTGTGGACTAAGCAAGGGCTTGATGCACTGCTCAGTGCCTCACAAGCTGGCATAGCGCTGGCTATTACCCATGTGTCGGCGGGCGATCAAGCCTACGCGCCGTCGGCCACGCAAACCGCGCTGCGCAATGAGCAGCAAAAGGCGCTGATCGGCGGTGCCGAAATTCTTGACGACGATGACGGCAACAAACAATTGCGTTTTAGTGCCTTGTTTGATGGCCCTAAAAGCTATTCGGTAAAAGAGATAGGCATTTGGTCAAACGACACCCTCGTGGCGGTTTACAGCGTACCGAATAAGCAGTTGAACTTTAAATCGGCCGACGCGGTATGGCTTGAAGTGTTTACTCTTAACGTCGCCACCTTGCCTAGTCAAAACATCACCTGTCAGGTGGGGGTAAATAACGCCAACGTGTTTTTAACCCAAGAGTTACTCACCATGACATACGCACAAACCCTGCAAAGCAAAAACTTGATCAAACAAGCGCACCAAAACTTTTTGCTACAGCAAAGGTTACGAAAAGCAGGCATTTAAGGAGCTACCATGACGATTGAATCACAATTGGCCGAGATCAGTAAAATTGTTACCGAACAAGCCAACGAATCACACGAATTAAAAACCGCCATTGAAGACAGTTGGCAAGAAATAGACAAAGTACACGCGCTTGCCAAGCAAAACCACCAAGCCGCACGCGACTGGCAAACCAAAACCGGCCAAGTCACGTTTAAAGACCTAAACGACGCAGAATATCAAGTTGATACCCTCGCAACCTTGATTAACGAAACACAAAAAATCAACCCTCATCCAGAGGTCATGACCAAAGCCCAATTTGATGCGCTGCGCCAAATGCGCAAGCAGCAGTATGCGGGCAGTGGGTTTGTGGAGTGGGGGAAGCATATGATGTCAGGTAACCATCATCCCATAAATGATGGGATGTATGATGCCCCAGAGGACAGTTTAGAAACTAATTCTTTGCGTCTCGGTCGTTATGCTTTTGATGGAATGGGGGTTTCTTCATCACCAAATGCTGTAGTTGTCGTTGATGGCGTTCAGATTACAATAAGTAAATCTGGAGTTGATTTAATAGCAGAGCACAGCGTCATTAGGTTTCCTCCCGCCCCCGACGGTACCAAAACCTATGATTCAGCAACTGGCACGGTCACTCAACATGCCAGTGCCGCCGAGGCGTTTGGTGGTTTGGTCATTAATAATAATTTTAGTGATGGACTGACAGGTTGGAATGTTTGGGGTGGTGGTACGCTCGCCCTTGAAGGTCAAATCGCTCAAGTGAAAACAGCGAATCCTTCTGATGGTGTAACGTATTTCGACGATGGAATGGCGCTACAAAAAAATGTTGAATACGTTACCGAGTGGGTAATTAATTATCCACAAGGCAAGCACTTTGTATTGGGTTTTTATAACGCGACGGACAATGAGAAAATCACAAAGTATGTTGGCACGGGCAAGCCTACAGTATACAGAGCGACCTATAAACCCACCGCCGATATGTTAGGGACTAATATTCGCTGTTACCATGCATCAGGAGGTGATACCGAACTTGAATGGCAAGTTCACTCAGCATCTTTAAGGCCTGCCACCGAACAAGTGATCACCTCTCGTAAAGATCTTGTATTCCTAGAATCTTGGCATGAGAAAATCGCCGATAAAGATGTGGTTTATCCACTGGGTAACGTGCAATACGGTGCAAGCTCATACCAGGGCATAGCCCTTGCCAATAACCTAGTGGCACAAGGGTATTTTGCCTTTGGTGAATGGGACACCGACACCAAAGGCTATGGCGTAAAATGGTCAACGCTGTCCGCCAAAAACCGCATCAAGTTTTTAAAAAATCCCGAGCATAATATTTACTACGACCCAGAAGCCAAAGCGTATATTCAAGTTCGGTATCGAGTGAGAGTGGTTGAGGGACATGGGGATAACTGGCAAAGTGTCGGTGCCAATAGCATAAAAACTCATGGCTATTTAACGTATCAATCTGGGGACGCGATTAAGCCAAGGGGTAGCCAAGTCAACGTTGCAGATTACACCTTTATCGAAGACCCAACGCGTATTGGCTATATTAGTAGTGAGTCTGTACAAGCCAATAACGCGGCTATTGCACGGACGAAGCCTATAGCTGGTCAATATGGCATATGCAAATATGGGTCCGCAGACCCCGATAGAACAATTAACCATGCTTATCAAAGCAAATGCTTTGCGGTGCCCATAGCGCTCGTTCAACGCTTAAACCAAGGGGCTTATCACCCCGTGCACAACCCTATGGGAACAACGCAATATACAATGACGGGTGTACGCAATTACCATTGGTGTGAACTTCCTACATCTTTGCATATGAGCACTTTGGGATGTTTTATCCCGCCAACAGAAACAAGTATCGGAAGACATCCGGGTATGGGGTATATTGGTGGTCATGGCCATTCAAGGACTGACCAGTACAAATATTACGACGCCATCTACGCAGGCCTAGTAGAAGACTTGCGCTTAAACGCCAATAAACTGGATGTAAATCAACTACGTGAAGACACCATGCGTAAAGCAGTGGCAGGGACATTGCGGGGTAAGGGCAAAGTACTGTTTACTCAATTTAAAGCGCTTCATAAAGGGTATCTGCATCAATCAAACCAGTGGAATGCAAGTTTTGTTGATGCTCTTGAAAATGGCACATCGCTGAATTTTTATGATAATGGCTTTGCGGCTAATACACCTGTTATGGTTTGGCAGCCTGCAACAAATACGACCCTTTACGGGCAAATATCAACTTCTAACTCGCATATGATGCTGACAAGTAGCCTTGAAAACTTGGGTAAACAAAAGCATATACATCCGATTAGCTTAACCGGGTTAACAACCACAGACATTTGTTATTTTGCAAAGGTGACAGAGTTATCTAGTGAATATGACTCTCTTCCATGGACCGACATTGTCGGCCACCCAGAGCGTATTGTGGCTACTTTCCCTGATGGTGTAATTGGTCAATGGATACCAATTTTGCCGCAAGATGGAACAACGTTGTTTAAGCTAAACAAAAAGCTTAAAGGTGAGTTGTCAAGTGAAGTGACTGTTAATAATGGTGCACAATGGTCTAAGGGAGGAGCTGGTTCGGCTTTTTATCAAGCGACGAATACGTGGGAATATGTAAGCCAAGAAAATGAAGTGCGTTTGATTCATTATGAAGCTCAGTCTAACTTTACTCAACCTGAGAATGCTCAAACACCAGTGTCTGACATTGGCAGCGTGCTTGCTATGCACCATCTGTTAATTAGATCTGGTAACCGATTAGCACCAAGCCTCACTGGTAAAATTTTGCAAGGGAATGACCATCCGATAAACGAGTTGATACCAGTCAGTGGGCATTCCTACTTATCTGGAGAAATATTCTCCGTAAGAGACTCTAATATTAAGCATCGAGATGTTAGCTTAAAGGGCACAAATGTGGGCAACGCCGTTAAATCGCTGCTCAACATTGTTGAGAAAAACGGTCTGTTGTATATGCAGTGTCAGGGAGCTGAACTCAAGTACAATGGCTCAAGTTGGGGAGATGATAACACAATCCCATTTATTGATGGCGAAAACACCAAAACCGACCTAAACGGCAACACGGTAAAAGTGTTCTGCCATCACACACAACTACCACTGGGTATTGCCAGTCACTAAAAGCTAGCTATTGTTTCAAACCGCTTTCTTTTAAAACAACGAGTAAAAACGCGGGCATGCAGCAGGTGGGGTAAAACCCAGCAAGGATAGGGCAAAGTTGACCGATATTTTGCCCTTAATCTGGTTACAGTATGCGTATTGTGGGAAACGCGTATAAGTACGCTTCTTCCGCAACGCAATACGTGACGCATTCGCGTGCCGTTCAATGGCGGATTTTGGTCTGTTGGAAGCCAAACTCCGCCTTCTATTTACTCGTTGGACCTCATTTAAACGCGCAATTTATTTGTTGGATAGGAGCGTGCGCCGAAAATGTAGGTAAAGGAAAGGAAAATGACAATAGAAGCACAATTGGCTCAGTTGCAGCAAGCGGTAACTGAGCAAACCGATGCCAGTGTCAAACTGGCAACCGATGTAACCGATAGCATTAATGAAATTGATCAAGTTAAAGTGGATATGCACAGCACGCATGATTTGATCAAAGCAAACCACCAAGCCATTAACGATTGGCAAACTAAAACCGGCAAAGTGTCGCTCAAAGACTTAAACGGTCAAAGTTATCAAGTAGACAGCCTATCGGATTTAATTAACGACACACAAAAAATCAACCCACACCCAGATGTCATGACCAAAGCCCAGTTCGATGCGCTGCGCCAAATGCGCAAGCAACAGTATGCGGGATCAGGGTTTGTGGAGTGGGGGAAGGCTGGCGGTGCGTTTGCCGATGTTATAAATGAAGGTCTTTGGGTTCATAAATCAAGGCCTGAAATTATGACAAGCTTGCAAGTTGGACGAACACTTGATGGTAAAGGTATATCTAACGAAAATATGCCTTTGGTCAATGTTGATGGTGTGCTTCATTCTATATCAGCACCTATTAATATAGCGCCAGCGGATTATGCTTTTCCGATTCGTTTCCCTGAAGCCCCTGACGGAACTAAAACCTATGACTCTGCAACGGGCAAAGTCACCCAACATGCCAGTGCCGCTGAGGCGTTTAATGAGTGTCGACATAAAGCCCCTGATGCGGTTTATGCGGGCATTTATAACAATGAACTGGGGGAGTTTACTTTTCAGCAAACAGGGGTTGGTGGACTTTACTTTGTAAATAAGGCCAATACTGGATCTCATAAGGTCCACATTGTTTTTACTAGTAGCGTTGATACAAATATTGAATTTCGCGATGCAACTGGCGCTATTGGTGCCGATCCACTCATAAAGTCTTTTCAGGCGAGTGCCAATATAAAACACACTGTGACTTTTAATCATACTTTTAGAAATGGCGGTGTGTATTTGCGTGCTCCTGAAGCACAAGTTGATCAAAAAATTACGATTCACAGTTGGCAAACATTACCAGCCACCGAACAAGTGATCACCTCACGTAAAGATCTTGTGTTCCTAGAATCGTGGCATGAACAAATCGCCGATAAAGATGTGGTCTACCCGCTCGGTAACGTGCAATTTGGCGCTAGTACTTACGAGGGCATTGGCCTTGCCAATAACCTAGTTGCACAAGGTTATTCAGCCTTTGGTGAATGGGATACAGATACCAAAGGCTATGGTGTTAAATGGTCAACGCTATCCGCCGCAAATCGCGTTAAGTTTTTAAAAAATCCCGAACATAATATTTACTACGACCCAGAAGCCAAAGCGTATATTCAGGTGCGCTACAGGGTGAGAGTGGTTGAAGGGGTGGGCGACGGACATAGGAGTTTTGTATCAAATAAAGCAGATACAAGGGGGTTTGGAGGTAGGTATGACAATGCAAATACTCGTTACCAAGTTCCGCCCCAAGGTGCTAGTTTAATTAGTCCTAAAAACTATATGAATTACTCTGAACAAGGAAACTATTTACCATATAGATATCATGCTCAGATGAGCATCGACCCTCAGTTAGGTTTATATGCGGCTTCAAAAGATGGTTCGGAAGGAAGTCGCACTGATTTTGCTTATCATGGACTGTGTTTCGCCATTCCAATCGCCCTTGTTCAGCGCTTAAACCAAGGGGCATATCATCCAAGTTATAATCCAATGGGTTGTAATGGATTTGCGCACATTGGTAATTTAAACACCTATGCTGCTTATTGGCATGGAGAGCATATTGCGCGCAGCCCATATTGTACTCTTGATTGTTTTGTTCCGTATGCACAGGGCGGTGCTCGAACAAATTCAAACGAATTTGGTCATATTTCAGGAACTGGTAAATGGTCGGGAAGAACTGACCAGTATAAAAACTACGACGCCATCTACGCAGGGCAAGTGGAAGACTTACGCATAAATGCTAATAAGCTCGACGTGAATCAACTGCGTGAAAGGGTGATGCAAAAAGCAGTAACGGGTAAATTGCGAGGCAAAGAAAAAGTGCCCTTTACTCTCGTGAATACAGGTTTGTGTAAAGATTCAGGGATGACTATTTATGTAGGATGGGCAGCTAATTACGAAAACCCACTAACAAACCACCAGCACTTGTATGGTCTAGAAGATTACCTATCTCAACCAGATCATACCAAGTTTGATGGTCCTTTGGTGTGGATCAAGTTTCTCGACTTTGGGGATACCAATGCATCTACATTTGCTGGAGGTCATGCACTTAATTCATGGGTAGCCGTATCGCGCTTTCAAGTTCTAAATAGCCAAAACTCTATTGCGTTGATCAACCCTAATACGGCTAATAATGATTGGTTTAACGAAGGCCGAGCTCAAACAATCAAAGCACAAATCATTATGCCAACCGAAATGCAGGGTGGTGAATTTGACTCACTCCCTTGGGTTGATATTGTGGGCTCACCAGATAGTATTACGGCCGCATTTCCAAGTGGCGTGATAGGGCAATTGATACCCAAATCACTTACGGAAGAAAACCGAACTCTTGACTTAAACCGCAAAGCGAATGCAACGCCATCGGTGCTGTACACCACCGATAATGGCGCAATATGGGAGAGCAGAGCACAAGAATTTAATACTGTTGCCAATACACTCACGCTTGATACCACCATTTATCAGCCCGAGAGTGTGATAATGATAAGCTATGAGTCGTCAGCAAATTTAACGGTGCCGGCAAACAATACGGCGTTAAAGTCAACGGTCAATTCGATATGGGCATCTGCCGACAGATTTATCACCCAAGGCAATCGACTCATCAGCTCGTTAAGCGGGGTTATTGGCAAAGATAACCAAAACGGAAATCAGCAACGTGATTTAGCGGTACTGAATGCGCCCAAATATAGTAACGGTTATTTATGGGACTCAAACAAGGTCTCTCACAGCCCAGTTACGTTGCGTGAGCCACTGAATCAATCTGGCGGTGTAAAAGCCTTGCCATCTATTGTTGAAAAAAATGGCTTGCTGTATATGCAGTTTAATGGCGCAGAGCTGAAATGGGATAACACCGAATTTATCACTATTAATTCAGCGAATGTAAACGACGACTTTTATGCTGGAAACCTCTACTGGGTTCACCCTGAAGTAGGTGGTGCATTGGCTGGCAAGTATTTACGTTGCGTAAAGTTTGGTAATGAGCCCTTTGGTTCATTGAGTTGGGCACATACTCAAAACGGTTATTCATATCGAACCATCCCAAATAATATTTACTTTGTCGATGCACCTTGGGGGGCAAGCGCTTGGGGCGACGACCAAACCATCCCAATCATCAACGGTGAAAACACCAAAACAGATTTAAACGGCAACACGGTAAAAGTGTTTTGCCACCACACACAACTGCCGCTGGGTATTGCCAGCCACTAAGGACAAATTATGGAACAAACAAATAATGAGACTGCGCTAGCGGTCGACTCAACTGTGCCTGAAACACAAGCGATTAATGAACAAGCAAGCACTGACAGTGCGCAGCAATTGTTTGAGCAGCCAAGCATCAATTATGACGATGTGCTAACAAAAATGGCACTCCGTCACCCACAAGAGCAAATCGAGCAAGCATTAAAAACGGCCATTGAGCAAGAGCAAGCCGCCCATGTTGCAGCTTACCAAGCGTGGGAGCTTGAGGTGGTTGAAGTAGAGGCTGAGCGTCAAGCAGCGCTAGCGCACAATGCCAACCTAGATGCGGATAGCGATGAATTGATGGAAGTCCCTGAATTACCAGCTCAACCACAACTAGACTTATCACTGCGCCGTCAATGTTACCGTACAGAGTATGTTGAGGTTGATCTTGCCCTAACAACAGAAGCGACACCAGCGCGCACCGAGTTTGATGACAATGCTTTGGTGGCAAAAGTCTACCCAGCCACACAGGCTCATACCGAGCAGCAAATTGCCCAAGTTAAACGTGAGCGCTTTAAGCAGACTCGCAGCGCGCAGCTTGCGAGTCAAACTGTGGTTGTTGATGAGTTTGAATTTGACGCAGATGAGCTTAGCCAACAGCGTATGGCCCGTGCCATTTTGGTGATGGATGAGCAGCAAACCATACCTTGGGTGCTGGCCGATAACGAAGTTGTGGCAGTGACAAAAGCGCAGTTATTTGCTGCGTGTAAATTAGCGGCCGAGCGTCAAACCGCGCTTTGGATAGGCGAATAAGTTGTTTTGTTGCAAGTATAAAACGCCCACTTATGTGGGCTTTTTTGTGCGCCAAAGAAATAAAACTTTTTAACTTCAGAGGAGGTCATAGTGGCCATATTAACATCTGCTGGCCGTATCGAGCTGGCCAAAGCCGTTGAGCGAAAAACCATTTATTTGGCTTGGGGGCAAGGCAGTATCGAGTGGGATTCACAGCTCCCCCCAGAGCCAAGTTCTAGCACAGAACTGTCAGCTATTTTGGGTTACAGAAAAGCCACACGCGTACTGTACTGTGAAAGTGACAACGAGGGAGAAATTCAAGTACCTAACGGGCGCTACAATATAGTCAATTATCCCACACCGAATTTGTACTGCCAGTTTAACTACGAGTTCGCCGATGGCCTATCAAAAACCATTCGTGAGTTGGGTTTAATGGTAGGTACATTGCCTAAGCCAGAGGTGCCAGCGGGCAAGCTGTATTTAGAACCACACGAAGTGCAACAAAAAGGCACGCTTATGTTGCTTGAACATCGACCCGCTATTTATCGAGATCAAGGGGTACGAGAGTCTTTTGAATTTGTAATTAGTTTTTAAGGATGTGCGATGCAAGATCAACTTTATGAACAGATCATGGCGGAACATCCCGACTATTTTCGACGATTTGACGCCACTAAACAGTATGAGCAAATACTGTTTAGAGCGGGAAAAGGCTTACAAAGTAGAGAGTTAAACGATGTTCAAGGACAAGTCAGCCATCAAATTAAAAGTGTGGCTGATGCACTGCTAAAAGACGGCGATATTGTTGCTGGTGGCGGAGTTAAAATCGAAGACGGTGTAGCCAAAGTTGCTGCCGCATCGGTGTATTTATACGGCGCGGTGCGTCCAGTCGCCGAGGCCAGTATTAGTTTTAATCCTCAGAAAGACGCTATCATTGGCGTATTTTTAGAGTCTACCGTGATCACCGAGCTTGAAGATGGCACGTTGCGAGATCCTGCAGGTAAAGACTCGCCAATGGTGCATATTAACTATGACGAAGCTGGCGCTGCCCGCTTAAAAGTGGTTGGTCGTTGGGGGGTACTAGAAGGTGAACAACCTGCCAATAGTGAGTTTTACCCAGTTTATCAAATCAACCAAGGTGTGTTGGTGGTGAAAGAAGCGCCACCTCAGCAAGACGCTATTACCCGAGCTTTAGCTCGATACGATAGAGAGTCTAATGGTGGTCATTATGTGGTTGAAGGCTTAGGCTTACACTACATTAAAACACAGAACGAGCAGCAACATTTTAGCTTGCAGTCAGGCAAGGCACACATAGGCGGTTATGAGCTTAACTATGCGATGGCACTGCCGGTAAAATTTGCAGCCGACCCAGAGGTTGTCACCATCAAAGCAGAGCGAGCGCAGCTAGCTGAGGGAGAAGATGCCACCGCTTGGATCAAAGTTGATTTTCCGCCATTAAAAAGTGTTGAACGAGTGAGTGTGGAGGTACGTACCACGAGCACAATCACACGAACGGCAGCTCAATTAAAAGATAGTTTTCCCAACACCAGTGTCAGCTATATTGAAAAAGTGGAATTTGATGGCACTGTGTATGTAGAAGGAGAAGACTATAAACACGAAGACAACCATATTGTTTGGCAGCTCGATGCCACAAAAGTGCGCCCACCTGCTGGCCATAGTTATGAAGTCACATATGTGTATGGCAAGGTGGTGTCGGCTCAGCATACTCAAACACACTATAAAATAGACGACTCATTTTTAAATGAAGGGGATAGCATCCTCACCAATGAAATTGAGGCAGATTATCAACGCTTATCGCCACGCGTTGATTTGTTTGTGCTGGATAAACAAGGGATTGTGCAGCGCATTAAAGGTGCTTCTGCACTTGAATATCCTGAGCCACCTCATGCCCCAGAGCAGCATTTACCACTGGCCTATGTGTATCAGCAATGGGGGGATGAAGCTCCCAGGGTTGAATCGATTGCGATAAACGCCCTAAGTATGCTCGATTTGCATACTATGCAGCGACAAATCTACGACCTATACCAACTGCTTGCCATTGAGCGTCTGAGAAATGACGCCAACAGCCAAGAGTCATCCAGCAAATATGGGGTGTTTGTTGATCCTTTCTTAGATGATGATTTACGCGATCAAGGTTTAGAGCAAAATGCCGCAATTGTTGAGGGTGAACTAACGCTCCCCATTGACGCAACAGTGATTGAATTAAACTCAACGCAAAATCAATTACTGCCATTTGAACTAGAAGACGTGCTTACACAGCCAAAACGCACGGGCTCAATGAAGGTGAACCCATATCAGGCATTTGAACCTGTGCCAGCTCAAGTTACGTTGACCCCAAGCGTTGACCACTGGACCGTTACCCGCCAGCGCTGGAGCAGTCCAATTACTCGCCGTTTTAACCGTGGAAATGGGCCTATTCGCCGTACAACACAAACTCAACTAGTTAGCACACAAACACAACAAGCTGAGTTTTTAAGAGCAAAAAGAGTGCACTTTAGTGTTAAAGGGTTTGCTAACGAAGAGCAGTTGAGCAGGGTGATATTTGATGGCATTGAATTAACACCAGAGGTGACCAGTGAGTAAACAAATAAATGAGCAGCAAAAGGTGATCACCGGATATTTCGATATACCGGGCGGCACCATCCCCGCGGGTGAAAAAACCGTGGTGTTTATTGGTAAAGAGGAAAATGGCACACGTGGTTTTGCCACTTACACAGGAAGCGGACAAATTCGCACCGAAACTCTGCGCCGAGTAACCACGATCACCAATGTGCGCTTTGACCCTTTAGCGCAAACTTTTACTTTGCCGCAAAGCCGCTTTATTGCGGCGGTTGAGCTGTATTTTACTAAAAAAGGTGAAGAGTCAGTACGGGTACAAATTCGTGAAGTAGCGCAGGGCATACCAACGCAAACCATCCTAGCGCAAAGCACCGTTGAAAGTGATGATATTTCGACCAGTGATAAAACGCGTTTTAGCTTTACGCCAGTTTTCTTACAAGGCGGGCAAGAATACGCCATTGTGGTACTCACCGATGGCGCGGAGCATGAGGTGGCGATTGCAGAACTGGGTAAGTTTGACCAGCAGCACGGGTGGGTAACTAGCCAGCCTTATCAAGTCGGCGTGTTGTTATCATCGAGTAACGCCAGTACTTGGACGCCGCATCAAAATAAAGACTTAACCTTTAATTTAAAGGCCGCCAAGTTCACCAGCAACACGCGTACGATAGAGTTAGGTTCGGTAGAGGCTCAAAGTGTCACAGATTTAATGGCGCTGGCAGTCATCCAAAGGCCTGACGCCCAGACTGATGTTGATTTTACCTTCCAAGTAGTTGGCAGTGATACGCCGCTCACACGTGCGCAAGAATGGTCGCCACAACAACTGAAGCAAAAGTTAGTGAATAAAACCATCAATGTTTCGGCGCACTTAAAAGGTTCTGAGTTGTTAAGTCCGGTGCTGTTTGCAGGCACTCAGTGTGCGACGGGTCTTTTGCAGCCAAGTGCCGAATACATCACGCGTGAGATCACCTGCCACAGTAACGGCCAGTTTACCGTGAGTTTTGATGGCATTATTGAAGGTAGCGCGTCTGTTTCTGTTTACTTGTTAGAAGACTCACAGCTAACAGAAATTGCATTAACGCGTTCCAAGTCAAACGACGATGGGTGGAAGCAGTTTGATTACATTCATGACTTTTCTGAGCCAACCAATACACCACAGCCCGATCCACTCAAACGCGTAAGGTTAAAGCTGGTGCTAAACGGCACGGAAGCACATCGCCCAAGGCTTAAAAACTTACGCGCCTTTTCAACATAAGGAGCCCTTATGGCCGTTGAGAACAACACGCCACATCGAGATTACCCACTCCCACACCCCAGTAATTTACTTGAACAAGATGTACTTCGCATTATTACCGCGCTCACCAGTATCGATAACGATATGAACACGCAAATCAATGCACTTGAAACACAAGCACAGGCGTTTGAAAGCAAGTTATCAAGCTCACTCGCCGCTTTGCAAGCCACATTGCAAGCCGAGCGTAATGCCCACAAAGAATTACATCGCAAGCAAAAAATTAACCACCTACTTGGTGAAACCCTTTACCCACTTTAAGAGGATGTTATGGCCACAATCAATAATGCCGTACAGGAAATGGTCGACCACCTAGTCGATAAAATGCAAAGCAGTAATAAGCTCACTGCGGAAGAACAAACCCTAGTCAGCAATGCGATTCAAAAGCTCTCTAGTAGTGCAAACTTAGAAGCTGCACTTGTTGCGGTGGCAGAGCAGCATTTGGATACTGCGACCGGTGAAATAAAAGATGCCAGCGCGCTGGTCAAAGACCTGCAAGCAAAGCTGCTGGAGCAAAGTGATAACTTAAGTTTATTGCCAGAGCTTGAGACGAAGTTTAATGAGATCAGTGCAAGTTTGGTGACTAATGTTGCGCAAAGCTTAGCGAATTTGCCGAGCAAACTAGAAGAGCCCCACCGTAAGCTTGGTGAAATGCATTTTGTGCTTGATTATTACGATAATACGGCAGCACTAATCATGGATCAGAAACAAAACTATGGTGCTTACAATGTGGTCAGTTTGGTCAATCATGATGCAGGTACATATCATCTTTATTATGACGGTGGTAATCAAACCAATGCCAACAACCCTGCAGTTGTTTTGGAGATCGATAAAAATGGCGCGGTGATCCAATCTAAACGTTCAACCTCATTAATTACTTCAGACAATGCCAATTTTATTGGTATGTTTGTGAGTAAAAATGCAACTACTCATTTGTTTAGCTATCGAGACGACTCAAAGTTGATATCCGTCTACAAGCAAAATGAATTGAATGCAATGTCTAGCCATAACGTGGATTACTTGAAGGTATATCAGTCGCCGCAAAGTAAAATACTGTATGTTGTAGACTCAGAAATATTGCATACATTTGATGGCGCTGCGTGGCATAAAGAAATCAATCAATCATTTAATACAGAAAGTGCATTTGACCAGTGGGCGCTTGAACAGGGCTTAGTTGCGCTACATAGTTATGGTTGTGCACCAAATGGAACAAGTAATTTAGCGTTATATGGTGGCATTGGGTACGATTATGCGACGGGTTATTCAACAAACAATATCGCTTTACAAGTGAAGCGACCGCCCGTGCTGTGTGAGCTAAGCTACGAGAATGGTTTGTATGAACGCTTACCTAGCATACCAACACAGAATCTCGGTCGACATCGAGTTGGCTTTTACAATAGCCGCGGAGATAACTTGCACTACACTAAAAGCTTTAAGAGTAAAGTCAACTTACCAAATAAAGGTGCCAACATAAAAGCTACCCTTGAAAGTGTGGGGGCTTTCAATGGCCATAATGCAAACCACAGTCAATATGATGTGCAATTTCATCCCCAATTGCTTGGCTTTTCACCGATTCATCGAGCAATAGTCGTTTTTCAATATTTACGTTCTTATCACAGTGGCGGTAGCATTCTTGAAACTGCATTATCTCGTGTTTACTTTGCTTAAGGAGCTAATATGTTTAACTGGTGTAATACAAAACAAGCCATTCATTTGCATGGCACTTATTTATTAACGCACCCTGAGTCTGGTGAACGTTGGGAATCAAAAGAGCAAGCGCAGCTTTGGTATAGCGAGTATCAAGCTCAAGAACAAGCGCGCGAAGAGGCACTTGCGCAACAAGCAGCGCCTCAGCTAAAAGCAGTACAATTGCAAACAATTACTGGCGCATTAAAAGTGCCGAGTAACATTCAAGATTTAGAGTCAATAAAAGTCACGGTTGCCGAAGGGCAGAATGTGATGCTAACAGGTCAACTAGATATCGAAGATGAATCGTTTTTGGTGCCAGTGCTTCGGGACGATGGTCGTCGCGTGTACTTTCCTATTGAGGTTCAAGACGGGCAATTTAGCGCAACCTTCAACTTTCCAACATCAGGCCGTTATCAGGTCAGCGCTTCATTGTTAAATGAAGAGTTTACAGAGCCGCGTTTTAGTGCCAGTAATACGACCTTCTATGTAGTGCGCGAACCGCAAACAGCAAACTAATCGCTTAGGCTCTTTCTTTGCCTAGAGGTCAGCATTGACCTGTTTTAAAACCTAAAAATCAGTAAGATACACATAAGCTGACAAATCAACTGAAAAGCGTTTTCTCATTGAAAGTGCAATTGATTGAGCTGAAAGCTTAGGTTCCCATCTTTGTGTTTTTGGCCTACCCATTTGGGTAGGCTTTTTTATTTTCATTGACTCGTCTCTTATCATCCTAGATTTGCTGCTCGTCATCCTGAACTTGTTTCAGGATCTTCTAGCCAATCAAAGCGGTTGTATAGAACAAGATGCTGACCTTCGTCAGAATGACACAGGAGAGGGGCCCTAAACTCAAAATCGTCATCCTGAACTTGATTCAGGATCTTAGAACACAGAAACGTGGGTTAGCATGCAGCAAGATTCTGCTCTTCGTTAGAATGACGATAACTTAGGACACTCAAGATTTGCCGCCGCACTAGATAATTTATATTTACGTTGAGCTTAAAACTAAGCGTAAACATAAGTTGTTTTATAAGGTCAGAGTTGACCTGTTTTAAACACTAAAAATCAGTAAGATACACATATACTGAATGATTAACTAAATGCTTAAACACGAGCATTTACTATAACAGTTCCATTATCCAACCAATTAGCCCGCTTGATTCAAGTGGGCTTTTTTATTGGCCGTCAGAGGTGCATATGCGCGTTTTTAATTTATTAGATATGTCTAAGGTGCCATTACCTGACACCATAACGGAGTTAGATTTTGAACAAAAGCTGAGTGAACTTAAAAATAAGCTATTGTCTCAATACCCACAATATCAAGACGCTTTGAATTTAGAATCAGAGCCAATGCAAGTCATGCTTGAAATGATGGCTTATCAACAACTTTTATTTGATGGCAAGTTAAACGATGCCATTAAAGGCAATATGCTAGCTAGCGCAACAGGTAATGATTTAGACGCCATTGCTGCACGCTACAACCTAGAAAGACAAACGCTCGGCGAGGGTGAACTGGCAAAACCCGAAAATGATGAGCGCTTTCGCCGTCGCATTCAAATGGTGTTTGAAGGCTTAAACACCGCTGGTAGTAAACAGGCTTATCAATTTCATGCGCTATCGGCAGATCCACGTATAAAAGACGTGTATGTCACCAGCCCCGAACCTTGTGATATTCATTTAACAATTTTAAGCCATGAACAAAATGGCATGCCATCAGCAGAGTTACTGGCAAAAATTCATCAACACTTTGGCCTAAAAGCAGATGGCACTATCAGCGCTGATGCATCAAAAATAAGGCCGTTAGGGGATAGGGTGACTATTTCGGGCCCTCTGGTGCAAGAATTTGATATTCAAGTACATATACAAGTTTTAGCAGGGCCTGCAGCGTCAGTTGTGGAGCACAGCGTTAAAGCAGCACTGGCAAAATATGTCGCGCAGCAAACTTTACTTGGCCGAGACATTAATCATATGGGGCTATTTGCCGCATTAAATCAGCCAGGCGTACAAAGTGGTCAAATTATTAGCCCAGCACAAGATTTAAGCATAGCGGCCAATGAAGTGGCTCAGTGCAACAGTATTACAGTGGATGTGTCGGTTGTGGCGGAGGCGTAATGGATAACTTTGCAAATTTACCTAAGCTGCTGCCCAGTAATGCGAGCAAATTACTCCAGGCTTTAACCCAGTTACTGACTTATCCAGACCAAACTGGGCTTTTACATGACATTTGGCACCCACATAAGTGCCCAGCCCAGTTACTACCTTGGTTGGCATGGTCACTATCGGTTGATGATTGGAACGACGCGTGGAGCGAAAAAAACAAACGCCAAGTGATTGCTGATGCATTTGAAGTACATCGTTATAAAGCCACGCCATACGCACTTGAAAAGGCCCTCGATAGTTTGGGCATTGAAACTGACATTCAAGAGTGGTGGCAAAGCGAAGGTGCACAGCGTGGCACGGTGGTGGTACAGGCGCTCGTGAATCAAAACCTAGACACCAACGCGCAGGGCCTGCTTACCAAAGCGATGTTGCAGCAGGTTAAACGCATTGTAGAGACGGCCAAACGCGCATCAGTGCATGTTGAAGTGCAACTGGGCATTTCTTTAAAAGAACAATTTGGAACCGGGTTGTTTAGTGGTGCAGGGATTGGACTTGCCAGCAAGGATGGGGCATTTAACGGCGTACACCCCGATAATGGAGCGTTATTCTCGGGGGCTTTTTTGGGTGCCAAACAAGGCGTTGGTGCAAGCGATAAACAGGCTCAGTTTGAGGGCGTTAGGCCCAACGGTTCAAACGGGTTTTTAGTGACAGGTTTTGGCGCTAAGGCAGGCATTGCAGCGATTGATAACGATGCGCAGTTTAAAGGTATAAAGCCTGCAAGCTCAGCAGCTGCATTGGGCTGTGCGTTGGCAGGTAAAAGTGCCATAGCAAACTGCGAATATCAGGCTGCGTGGTTAGGGGTAAAGCCTGAACCTGCAGCAATTTCACAAGGTATTGCGGCTTTGCTTACACGTATTCAATTTAATCATTTAACTTTACAAGGAGCGACTTAATGTCAGCACTTACCTTGCAATTTACCCAAGCAGGTTTAAATGCGCTACTTAGCGCAACTCAGCGAGGCTTTAAAGGCAAAATTAGTCATATGGCGTTTGGTGATGCAGCCTATACACCAAGCAAAACACAAACCGCATTAAAAGGCGAAAAAGAGCGTGTTGCCATTGTTGATACTGACTACAGTGATGGTGAAACCTGCGAGCTAAAAATTGCTGCTAAGTTTGATGCGCCGTTAGAATATGCGATTCGTGAAATCGGTGTTTATATCGAGTCACCAGATGACACCGGAGAGCTTATTTTACTGGGCGTGTATTCACAACCAGATACCACCCTTGGCTACCGCACACCCGATGTAAAAGTATTGCAGTGGTTGACCTTATCACTGGCACAAATACCGTCTAACAGTGTTGAAGTGAAAGTCGGCGTTGATAACCTCAATATTATTGTTGATAGAGAACTGGCAGACATGGCCTTGGTGCAGCTCAATACCATGCAGCGTCAAATTGAGCAGGAGCTGCGTATTGTCGCTCTAGAGCAAGCGTAAACGCATGACTCTAAATACTTTTTAGAGGTCAGAGTTGACCTGTTTTAAATCATAAAATTCAGTAAGATACACATACACTGAACGAATAACCCAAACGTTTTTATAGACGATAATACGGTTGAAAACACATTCTAAAGCCTGCCTAGTAGCAGGCTTTTTGTATTGCAAACCAACAAGCAAAGTACTTATTTTAAATAAGGAATATTCATGTCAGAACAAAATAAAACCATGACGCAGCGGTTGACCGATGTGGTCACCGCAGCCAACGGCCTAACCCAAACGGTACAAGATAAAATCGGCGAGATTAATAGTACGGTGAGTACTAAGATGGGAGAGGTTGATGCAAAAGTTGCAGTCGCAGAGAATACTTTTGACTCTTGGAAGGAGTCCTTTGTAGAAAACATTAATGACATTGATGTTTACCATCAAGGTAAAGTAAAGCGATTTGGCTTTGGCGAATATTTAAGCTCTGGTGGTTATACAAGAGATACAGATGGCCCTGATTCAGCTTATCCTCGCTGTTCTACACCTCAGCCTCCTTACTATATTAATATGCTAGAGTTCATCTCCTCATCGTCGTTTGGTGGTCACGGAGATTATTTTAAAGTTGAATTTTTGATGACTCACCGAGGTATGTTTGCCTCTGATGGGTATACGGATCACCTAATATTTACAGGAACCTCTACACAGGATTCAGTGGCTGGTCAACTAGAAATTCGGAAGGTTGCTAATGATAAGTCTGTGTCAGTTTTTATTTCTGAGCCAGAGAATCCTGAAAAGGAAATTCAATTAACCAATGAACTAGAAGGGACAGTTCTTCCTGTTGCATTTCGCGCAATTGGTCAGGGAAGTCATAAAGGAATAGCTAGAATCACTCTCAAGGTTGACACACGTCCACACTGTGGCTCAACAAGGGCGTTTAGGGTGAATTCAGAATACACGTCAGTGAATGGACAACCGTCAGCGAATCGCATTACACAAGAAAAACCTCATTGGGAGAGCTAATCATGGAATCACAAGTATCCGATTTTGAAAACCAAATGCCCGTAGAGCAATTGTTAGCAGAAAGTAAGTGGGCAACGGTCAAAGCTATTCGCGATGCACACCTAAAAGCAACAGACTGGGTTGTGGTAAAACATCAAGAAGTGGGAGAGGCTTTACCTGAAGAGTTTGTAGCTTACCGCCAAGCACTTCGTGATATACCACAAACATTCGATAACCCAGACGAAGTAGTGTGGCCACAAAAGCCAGCTATCTAACCCTCTTCGGGCACGCTGTCCGCCGTTAATCCTACAGCCTCTTATTCTTTTTAGAAGCTGAGCATTTTATCAGAGAATCACTATGAATCATCGCAGTACCCTAGTTGAAAAGGTGCTTGAGTACCTGACGTCTGGATTACAAGGTATGGCTCAAGTTGGCCATATTAAACACACCTTGCCGTATCCAGATTTAACGCAAGTGGCGCAGCTTTGTGTCACGCTGATATCAGAACGTCAAGCCAGTGAGTTGCAAAGTACCGGGAGCGCATCAGGCGTTACCTATGGGCCTACGTCGAATAAGAACTTAAGCCCAAACCCGCTCGACAGACGAGTGTTAAAACTGCAACTAGACATTGAAGCGGAAGATGCCGATAGTATCGCGCTACTGAAGCGTTTGGATACCGTGATAGATTCCAGTGAAGCTTTGATGCAGGCAGACGGTGTGCCCGTTCCTTGGCAGCATTTTGTGGCGCAAAACGCCGAGTTTGCATTTACCAAACAAAGCGACTCCATGATAGGCAAAGCCAAACTTATTTGGGAATTTTACTATCAAGTGGAGCCGCCAGAAGAGTTGCCGGGGCCAACTATTACCGATGTGTATTTGGGCCCACAAGGCGGCGAGCATCATCATGTGGCAACCGTCAATGCACAAGGTGAAGTGGTGATCGCGGAGGTAGACAATGCTGGCTAATCCTTTGCAAAGTAATCTAGCACAGGCTGATATGCAAAGTCGTTTGGCAAAGCTGATATCGCTTGGCACTGTGAATGAGGTGGATTACGAAACAGCCAAGGTACGGGTCAAAATTGGTGATTGGCTCACCACTTGGTTGCCATGGCTAACCAATCAAGCGTTTAACGATATGACTTGGCAAGCGCCCGAAGTGGGCGAACAAGTGATGGTATTAGCTCCCTGTGGCGACTTAGCTCAAGGCGTAGTGCTCGGCAGTGTGTATCAAAAAGAGCACAACATCGACAAGGTAGTAAGCGATGTTGCCAAGGAAGAACGTATTAATGTACAGCGCACCAAGTACCAAGATGGTTCAATGGTCGAGTATGACCGCAACAAGCACCAATACTTAATTGATGTTAAGCAAGATACCGCGGTAATTAAACTCAAGTCAGCCAAAGACATTATCTTAGAGTGTGATAACGACCTGAACGTAATTGTGAAAAACAATGCCAATGTCACTGTCACGGAAAACGCCAGTATCACGGTTGAAAATGGCGATGCCAGTTTGACGACGAATAAAGGAAAAATTTCGGTATCTGCGAAGGATGCGTTGAATCTAAAAGGTTCGGTAGTGAATATCGAATCTACTGACGGCAACGTGGCAGTCAAAGCGGCAGCAACGCTCAAACTCAATGGTAGCCATATCAGTGCGCAGGAGTAAGTTATGCCAGCTATTTCGTTGGATGGTCATATTACCAACGTGCATGTGGGCTTTTTACCGGGTAGCGTCAGCGCCTCACAAACCACCTTTACGGTGGCTGGTAAACCCGTACTTCGCGTTGGCGATAAGATCAGTACCCACAGTATGATTGCAGACCCAAAAACCAAGCATATTAGCAAAACCATTTCGGCAGGCGCAGGGAGCTTTACCATTGCAGGTAAAGCTGTGGCTCGCATAGGTGATGCAACCAATTGCGGTGGTGCGATGGCACTGGGTGAAGGCAGTTTTACTGTGGGCGGTTAACAAAAAGGAAGCGCAATGATTGGTATGAACGCACAAACGGGTCGACCACTATCTGGGGTTGACCATTTAAGACAAAGTATTCGTGACATAGTGACGACGCCGCTCGGTAGTCGAGTAATGCGCCGTGACTATGGCTGTGGTTTATTCGACTTGCTCGACAGACCCTTTTCTACCTCTTTGGTTGGGGACATTACACTCGCCATTTCTGAAGGATTAGAAAAGTGGGAGCCACGTTTTCGCCTAGAGTCGGTAGCAGTACAACCTGCTGGCAGCGGCAAATTATCAATTGATATAAATGGCCTGTATTTAATTAACGGCGAACCCGTTTTAATCGAAGGCATTCAAGTTTAATACCTCAGGTATAACGACAAACAAACTGGGCTTAATCTCCCAATTATTTTTTAAATCTCAAACCACGCTATGCGTGGTTTTTTTGTTTCTAACTGACATACCCTTAAAGGAGAATCATATGTCACAATTTCTACATGGTGTAGAGGTGATCGAGGCGCAATCAGGCACTCGTCCAATCAAAACAGTAAAAAGCTCAGTAATTGGTGTTATTGGTACAGCACCAGCTGCAGATGCAGATAAATTTCCACTTAATACACCTGTATTAATTGCAGGTAAACGAGCTGAAGCCGCACCTTTAGGTACAGAAGGTACATTGCCAGCAGCAATGGACGGTATTTTTGACCAAGCTGGTGCAGTGGTTGTAGTGGTACGTGTTGAAGGTGCTGATGAGGCTGCAATTATGTCTAACATGGTTGGCGGTGTTGCTACAGATGGTACTTACGAAGGTGTTCAGGCATTCTTAGGTGCTGAGTCGGTGTTGGGTGTTACACCGCGTATTTTAGTTGCTCCTGGCTATGCACATCAACGTCCAGAAAATAATGCAAACCCAGTTGTTAAAGAAATGATTGGTGTAGCTGAGCGTTTACGTGCGGTAATAATCGCTGATGGCCCAGATACTAACGATGCAGACGCAATTGCATACCGTAAAGACTTTGGTTCACGTCGTGTATTTGTTGTTGACCCAGCAGTTAAGGTATTCAAAGATGGCAAATCGGTAGTTGAGCCTGCTAGTGCGCGTGTTGCCGGTATGATTGCAAAATCAGATAACGACCGAGGTTTCTGGTGGAGCCCAAGTAATACCAATATGAACGGTATTATTGGTACTGCACGTGCTATCGATTTCCAGTTAGGTGATAAGAGTGCTCGAGCTAACTTACTTAACGAAAGCCAAGTGGCGACAATTATTCGTCAAAACGGCTTTAAACTGTGGGGTAACCGTACGTGTTCTGACGACCCTAAATGGGCGTTCCTATCAGTTGTTCGTACTGCCGATATGATTAATGATTCACTACTACGTGCACACATGTGGGCAGTGGACCGCAACATCACTAAAACTTACATCGAAGATGTAACGCAAAGTGTTCAGTCTTACCTTGATTCACTAAAAGCACAAGGTGCGATTTTAGGTGGCCAAATTTGGGCTGATGAAGACCTAAATACCCCTGAAAACATTCAAGCAGGTAAAGTGTTCTTTAGCTTTGACTTTACACCACCAACACCGGCTGAGCACATCACCTTCAAGAGCATTCTTACCAACAACTACCTAGAGGAAATCGTATAATGGCAATGTCTCCTAAAATCTTAAAAAAGTTCAAGTTATTCGTTGATGGTAAAGGCTACCTAGGTCTTGCAGACGAAATTACGTTGCCAAAAGTAACGGTAAAAACACGTGAAGTCACGTCAGGTTTCCAAGCGCCAATCGAGCTTGATGTAGGCCAGCTTGAAAAGCTTGAAGGTTCAGTGACTTTACTTGAGTACAACGCTGACATGATGAAGCTACTAGGTGACTGGAGTGGTAAAACTACACCACTTACTGCACGTGGTGCAATTCAAGCACAAGGCGAAGAGCCAGTGCCAGTAAAAGTAACACTTGAAGGCTTCTTCAAAGAAGTAGATATGGGTAACTGGAAAGACGGCGAAGAAGCTAAACTAACGCTTCAATACGCTGTTCAAAAGTACAAATTAGAGATTGGTCAAGACGTTATCTACGACATCGACCTATACAACGACACTCGTATCATCAACGGTAAAGATCAAATGGCACTGCTACGTGCTGCAATTGGAGCGTAATAAATTATGACAGATATCATTAAACTGAACTTCCCAGTAACGGTCGACGCGCATGAGTATGCCCAATTGACAATGAGACGACCAAAAGTACGTGACCGTTTAATGGTGGACAAAACAGATTTGAGTGAGTCAGAAAGCGAAATTCGTTACTTCTCAAATCTGTGCGAGGTCTCTCCGGATGTAATTGAAGAATTAGACTGGAGTGATTTTGTCAAATTACGCGAGAAGCTACAGGCTTTTCTCGTATCCCGCCCAAGCGCTTAAAAGCCATGGTTATTGCCCTCGCTAAATATACTGGGTGGGGCTTAAACGAGTTAAACGCGCTGACCGAACCTGAGCTATGCGAATGGTTTGAGGCAGCCGTAGACTATAAACAATCGACTGAGGCGGGTTAATCCCGCCTTTTTTGTAGCGCAAATCGCATTATGCAGTGTGATTCGCGCTACAAAAATAAACATCACGCCTGCTTGTGCTAGCCAAATCTCCTTTGGTTGCAAGGCACTTCCAACACAGGCACGTCGCTCATTTCTTTGTATTTCCTAGGTATTGCTATGACAAATCAGGACTTTTCTGATCAAACTCGCCCACAAACTAAGGGCGCTTCGACTGAGCAGGGAACTGCCCAAAACAAGGTGAAAAACAAGCTGCCAAGCGTTCAGCCATATGAAGACATTAGCGTCAGTGCCGAAGTACTTGGGCAGGTAATTGCGCAACTTCAAAATGAAGCACTTGCGTTTGACACTATGCCGCTAGAATTATTACTTGGCCTTTTATCTCAATTTAACGTTAATGAACTTTTGGCAAGCCACGTTACGCAGTTGCGTGCGCATTTGTTGGATCTCAACGCAACGCTTGCTGAACAAACCAGTGCATTCCCTCAAGGAAAAGGTTCTCAAGGAGCAGATCTGCTAGGTGAAGGCCATCAAGAACAAGCACCAACCGTTGCTTTAGCACAGCGCCCTGCAAGTAATGGCAGCGCTACAATTGAAAGCAGCTTGCTGAGTGCGCAAGAATCGGCAGTGCGACAATTGGATGCACAAAGTGTGATGCGCGACAGCCTATCATCAGTGCAGTTCAGCACGGCGAATTTGCTCAATGCCATTGATGTTTCATCGCTCGACGAAAGCTTTACGCAACTAAATTGGTCTATCGGCGCGGTGGAAAACGCCATACTTGGACTTGGCAAAGATTTACCTAAAACTCTTGAACAAAGTGTTGGTAATGCCATTCGCGGCTTACTTAACACGGTAGCCAGTTTAAAAGTTGTCAACGTTAAAACGGTTCAACAGCAGCTAACAATAAATAACCAATTTACGGCAAAACCAAAAGGCAATCAGGCAAAGCCTGATAAAAATAAAATTGGTTTGTCTGATACGTTGCAAAGCGCAGCGCCGTCGGTCAGTGCATTAGAGCCAAAAGCTGAAAAAAAGCAGGCCCCATCCCAAGTAAAGCGTAACGGCACGCATGGCAACGCCACAAAGCACAGCGGTAAAAAAGGCAATAAGCGTTCAGTACCTTCGGCATTAAATGCGACTAAGCGAAATCAACGCAAAGCTAAAAATGTAGATTCAGGTAACTATAAACAGCCAGCTGCAAAGCAAGTTAGTGTGTTAAATCAATTGGATTTACAGAGTGTTGCTGCAGGGGATTTTTCCTCATTAATTGATCTTGCGCCCGACATTTTAGAAACGGCCAATCTAAAAGGCCCTGCAAAGGCATTAAAAACCGCGTTACCCGCGTTAAAACAGCTGGATATGCAAGGTATTGCCAGCGGCGATATTTCCTCATTGTTGGATGCTGCGCCGGGCTTAATGGAAGCGGTCAACTTTAAAGGCCCAGCAAAGGCATTAAAAACCGCGCTACCAGCACTTAAACAGCTCGACATGCAAGGTATTGCCAGTGGTGATATTTCATCATTATTGGATGCTGCGCCGGGCTTAATGGAAGCGGTCAACTTTAAAGGCCCTGCAAAGGTATTAAAAACCGCGCTACCAGCACTTAAACAGCTCGACATGCAAGGTATTGCCAGTGGTGATATTTCATCATTATTGGATGCTGCGCCGGGGTTGATGGAAGCCGCCAACTTTAAAGGCCCAGCCAAAGCGTTACAAAGCGCTTTACCAGCTTTAAAACAGCTGGATATGAAAGGGATCATGGAGGGCGATTTACAGTCCTTGGTGAAAGCGGGTCCTGATCTGCTTAACTCCTTTGGGTTTAGCGATGCGGCGTCTGTGCTTAAAAAGCATGGTGCTGCCATTGGTAAACTCGACTTTAAGGGGATTTTGAACGGTGATTTATCATCGGTAGGTGATGCCGCGACGGAGTTTTTATCATCGCTTGGTGATGATGAACAACCATCACAAAAGCAGCAGAAGAAAAAGCCAGCTAAGAATCGTAGAGGTAAGCGTCGCGGTGGTAAGCGCAATCAAGCGCAATATCGCAGCAACAAAAAACCGTGGGCTAAAGAGGGCAGAGATGTTACCCAAGCCAAACCAAAAGCAAAGCCAAAATCAGCAAAGCCAGCTTTAAAAGTATTGGATGGTGGCTTAAATGAGCAGCCTCGTAAGCAGTCATCAAAAACGTCAAATAAGTTATCAACAAAGCAGCCGGTTAAACAAACCAGCAAGCTAAAGCTTGGTCAAAGTGGCGCTGCCAATGACCCTATTTTTGGCAAGATGAATAAACCTAAGTTTAAAGCCGGTGGTTTATTTAAGAGCATAGTACGCAGCCCAATTGCAAAAACACTCGGCCGATTTACTGGTCCATTGCGTAGCATTATGGGCGCGGCTGATGTTGCTTCCACTTTGTCAGACGACAGTCTTAGCAAACGTGAAAAGTCTCAGCAAATTGGCACTGCTGCCGGTGGTGTCGGTGGTGCCATGGCGGGTGCCGCGGCGGGCGCAGCCATTGGCTCCATCATTCCGGGGGTTGGTACCCTTATTGGTGGTGCGATTGGCGGAGCAATCGGCTCGTTTGGCGGTGAGTCACTGGGTGGGTTTTTAGGCGACTGGTTTGGTAGCAAGATTGACGATGAAGCGCCAACCTCTCCAGAGACAAGTAATGCCGCGGACAGTGTGGCGCAAGGCTCGCAAAGCCAGCCGGCATCATTAGCCAATGCACAACCTTTGAGTATCGGCAAAGTAGACCAAACGCTTGGTCGACCCGCAGCAAATGACGCCATTGTTAAGTCAGTGGCCAGTAATACTCAGCAAACAGATCAGAGTAACAATCAAACGCTTAGCTCGCAGGTACAAAGCACATCGAGTCAGAATACTTCAAATCAAAGTACGTCAGTGACAAGTACCGCCAATAATACGGCGCAATCACAATCTGCCAGTACTTCAAATACATTTGGCAACATTTTGAGTTTAGCGGGTAATGTGCTCGGCCCTATGGGTGCCATCACGGGCACGATTATGGCGACGCAGCCCAGCGCCAATAAGCCGGGCAGTAAAATGAGCAAAGTGGCCAATGCCACTGGTGCTTTAGGTCATGCGGTGAACGGTTTAAGCATACTCAATACGGCGAATAACGATGCTTTATCAGCCAAAGAAAAAGCACAGAGCATCGGAGAAACAGGCGGTGGCTGGGTGGCGGGGGAGCTAATCAGTCGCACTTTAGGAAAGTCTAAAAATCCGGTATTGGCAGCAGCCGCACCGATGTTGAGCTTTTTCAGTGGCGGTGCAGTAGGCAAAGCAGTTGGCGGTGTTAGCGGTTGGTTTAGTGAAAAAGTACTGGGTAAAGAGCAGGCTAATGCAAAACCAATCTCAGAGCTGGCGGCTAAATCGCCAGATGCGGCTGTACTGTCATCAACACTTGAGAATGACCCAAATGCATTGCATGAAATTACCAATACAGAGTCAGCAGCATCTTCACAACCGAATGTAAATAGCAGTGTGACGGTTAATGCCAACATTACGGTAAACGCCACGCCTGAAATGTCTGCTGTAGATATTGCTGAACAAATTAAACAAGTGCTTGAGCAAAAGCAGCAACAAGCACAGCGCGATATGCGCCTGAGATATATAGACGAGGTAGCCTAATGGCAAAAGTAAGTAGTGCATCGCACATGATGCAACTGGGTGATTACAAATTCTCAGTCAGCAGTGCCGCTTTTAGTAAGTTAAGTTACGAAACGGAATATCGTTGGAAAACCCAAGACTCGCAAACGGAAAAAAACAGCCCAGTTCAACAATTTATTGGGGTTGGCAGGCAAAGTATTAACCTCGATGGCACCATCTATCCGCAACTGGTAGAAGGGGGCTTAGTACAGGTTGATAAAATGCGTGCGGAGGCTGCCAAAGGTAAGCCTCTTACATTGGGTTACGTAGAAGAAAGCGGTAAATCGAGCCCTTCAGTTGGTCGCGTTATGGGTAAATGGATCATCAAGTCGATTAATGAAGAGCGCAAGCTGTTTTTAAACGATGGTATTCCAAGAGAAATTCAGTTCCAAATGACCTTAGAGAGTTATGACGGCAATACAAAGTAACGAGGTGAATACGATGAATGGTGTTACCTATATTACCCGCGATGGTGACTGCTTAGACAACATCTGCTGGCGTCATTATGGACGCAGCAGTGACATGGTAGAAATGGTATTAGAAGCCAACCATGGCTTAGCAGAACTTGGCGCGATTTACAAAGAAAATATTGAAATATTCTTGCCAGAAGTGATTGAAAAACCAATTGCGCAAAACGTAATCAATATTTGGGATTGAGGTATAAACAATGGACAGTGGCAACACGAATATTCAACCTCAGTTTTCAATTAAAACCAACGGTAAGGAAGTCGCAAAGCGATTAGTTGACCGTATTGTTGACGTAAGAGTGAGCTTAAAAACTGGATTGATGAGCGACAGTTGTTATGTGCGTTTTGATAACTTAGAGCCTGCACCTATTCAAGTGTCAAAACCAACGGATACCGTTGAAATTGCTATGGGCTACAAAGAAGGAAACGAAGATAAAACCGCCACTTTGCAACCACTTGGTATTTTTGAAGTGGGTGAAACCAGTTTACGAGGGCCCCATCGCTCTATGGAACTGTTTGGTAATAAGCTGTTTTGGCACACCACACTGAAAACACCAAAACAGCGCTCATGGCCGGAAGATCCTAAAAAGCCCAAAAAACTCGGAGAGCTGGTGTCGGACATTGCTGGTGAACATGGCTTAGATCCGCGAGTGGGCGACGTTTTCAAAAACATTGAGCTACCCCATATTGAGCAAAATGAGAGTGATGCCCAGCTGCTGAGTTCATTGGCTGAGCAGTTTGATGCCATTTTGAAAATAGCCTACGACAAGCTGATCTTTATGGCGCGTGGTACAGGCAAATCACTGTCTGGTAAGTCGTTAACGGAAGTTGAAGTGAGCAACTTTAAAATACTCGACTGGCATTATGAGCAAGGCGCTTATCGCCAAGTGGGTGAAGTGACCGCATTTTACCACGACTTAGAGACGGCTACCCGTATGCCTGTTAAAGAAGGTGAGGGCGGCCCCGCGCTGGTATTGCCCTATGTGTATGCTGATGAAGCAACCGCTAAGCGGGCCGCGAAGGCAAAACACAGCCGTTTAAAACGTGCGACCAAAACACTGGCTTTATCTATGATTGGTGATGCGAAAATTGTGGCGGGTGCGGTGATCAAGGTAGTTGATAAATCCACCACAGAAACAAACAAAGTTGAACAAATCTTGGGTAAGTGGTTTGTCTGTGAAGTAGAGCACCAAATTAACTACCAAGGTTTTCGCTCTCACTTATTGTGTGAGCAGCTCGCTTAAGCGCTAGACCCTATAAATAAAAACTTAAACTTACTATTCAATTAATTAATGCCCAGTTGGTGCAATACCGTCTGGGCTTTTTTCGTCTTCCTAATACCAATCCGCTTAACTAAGTTGTCTATTTTGAGGCAAGAAAACTTTGTCGGTAGCTAGGCAAAAATTTCGTTATTTAGTTGTTCTAAATGAGAAACTTTTAACGCAGCTATCGTCAGGTTTAATCCCTCAAAATGATTAAGTGTTATTGCGGATTGATATAAATCCTACCAACGATTCCTTTCTCCAACTCAGGCCATCCTATGTTTTTGTATAGGCTCTGGCCTCCTTCCACAATATCATTTCAACTCTTGTGCAACTTCCGCAATTTTTTGCCTAAGCCAAATATGACTTGCATCTCGGTGCAGCAACGGACTCCATATCATATCCAACTCAAAAGGCGGGATAGGGAACGGAGGTTCCAAAACAGCTAAGGTTGGATCATCTTTGTAGATATTTGCTGCTTTTGACGGCAAAGTTGCTATCAAGTTTTGCTCTTTCGCTAAATGTATAGCTACATGATAGTTACGCGTAAATGTGGCGATATTTCTATGTTTGCCAAAATGCGCTAAGGCTTCATCTACCCAGCCCAACTTTTGTACATCAGCAGGGTCCATACCCACACCGACACCAAACCCGGTTTTACTTACCCAGATATGGCGTGCTTTTAAATAGGCATCTAGGGTGAAGTTATCAATGATTGGGTTATCTGATTTGATCAAACAGCAAAAGCTGTCTTTCCATATTTGTTTGTGGTGAAACGACTGTGGCAAATTCTCAAATCGGTTAATGGCCATGTCCACTTTGCCATTTTCAACGTCATGGAATGTCACATCACTTGGTGTGAGAATATCAAGTGTTGTATCTGGGGCTTCTTCATGTAACTTATTCAGCAACTTTGGAGCTAGTGTACTGGCAGCATAATCACTGGCCATAATGCGAAATACGCGATTACTTTGGCTGGCAACAAATTCTCTATTTGGCGCTAAGGTTTCTTCCAGCGTCATCAAAATACCACGGATCACAGGCTGTAATTCTAGAGCACGTTCGGTGGGTACCATCCCTTCACTGGTTCGCACCAAAATCGGATCATTAAATAAGTTACGTAGCCTTTTCAAACCGTTACTCATCGCAGGTTGGGTGATACTTAACTGATTTGCGGCGCGTGTCACATTACACTCGCGGAGCAAGGTATCTAGGTAAACCAACAGGTTTAAATCAATTTTGCTGATGTTCACGGCGTTCCTTTGTTTTATTTAGTTGTTTAAAGCGCTGTGTTTGAGGATAAGGAAATACATGTTTTACAACCTTATTTTTTATATCCTTTTGCGCTTGTTGCCAATAGCTGGCGCTTAGTAGCTCTGGATGCGCTTTTTCAAATACGGCTCTGAGTGTAGGGTTTGTGAGTACAAAAGTACACAGCTGCTCTGGAAATACATCTTGTGGTGCCGCTGAATGTTCGTCTGTACCAGAGTAAAGGTCCAATAGATCTGTTTTCGGTAAAGACCTAAAATTCATGTCTGTTAAATATTGAACTTCATCGTAATCGTAAAATATCACGCGTTGATGCGCCGTCACACCAAAGTTTTTGAGCAACATATCTCCAGGAAAAATATTCGCTTGAAGCATTTCTTTAATTGCGTTGCCGTAATCTCTTATGACCGCTTCGGTTTGTCGCTTATCTGCCTTTTGTAAATACAGATTGAGTGGGATCATCCGTCGTTCGATGTATAAATGCTTGATAACGAGTACGTCCCCCTCGTCTTGCATACTGCCAGCAATGGTTTGCTTTAGCTGTTCGTAAAGCTCTGGCTCTAGGCGTGTTTTGGGGATGACCACATTCGAATATTCTATGGTATCTGCCATACGGCCAACACGGTCGTGGTTTTTAACTAATTGATAGCGCGCGAGAACCGTATCTCTACCAAATGGCTTACTCTCTGCAAATGTGTCCTTGATCACTTTGAACACATACGGAAAGTTGGGCAGCGTAAATACCATCATGACCATGCCGGGAGTGCCCGGTGCAATCGAAAACTTGTCTTTGCTATGGTTCAAATGATGCAAAAACTCGCGATAAAATTCCGTTTTGCCTTGTTTATGAAAGCCAATGGCATTGTAGAGTTCGGCGGGAGTTTTGTTTGGCATTAGCTGATTAAGAAAGCGTACCAGCGCTGAAGGCGCATGAGTTTCAACCATAAAGTAGGCGCGTGCAAATCCAAAAATTACCCTCATTTGCGATGAGTTAGTCAACAAGGCGTCAATATATAATGCGTTATGCTCATTGTGTAAGACTGAAATGATAAATGGCTGTATGCCGCTGGTGGAAACAACCCGGCCGATAATGTAGGCGCCTTTATTACGATAAAAAGGGGATTGCAATATATCAAAGCGCATTTGATGACTTTGATGATGCGTATCCGGTGCTTGGCGAATAAAAGCCTTAGTCAGTAATTTTATGTCTTTGTTTAAATCATTAAACTCACATTTAAAGTCCATGTGATTGATGATTTTTTTTATTGTCGGCTTTAAGCCATCCACAACAGGGAAGTAGCTGCGATATTCCGCTTCAACTGGCAGTGCGGGGGCATCTTTTAGTGTGGTTTCTACAAAAATAAAATCGTTATTAAAATATCGCCTGTGAAACAATCTGCAAAACACGGAATTATAAAATGTTTCAGCCAGCTCGGCTTGAGGGTGGAAACTGAGTAAGCTCAAGTATTCTTGTTTTACTTGATACCAAAGTGGTTCTTGTAAGTTTTTGCAAGGAAGTGCTTGTTTTAGTTGCGTAATGGTTTCTTCTACACGCTCATCATAATGGCTAATGCGAGACTTACTGATCTGTTGTGTTCTAGCCCCGTCTTGCTGTGCAAAAGCACAACTGGCCTCTTTGGTAATTGATTGAAATAGCTGATAATGTTTTGTAAACCCTGCGAGGATCAGTTCGGCTACTGAAAATGGCGACACTCTGCTCTCCAAGTCATCGGACCTGTTCCTAGGTTAACGGATTTTTATTTTGGTGTCACTTATTCGTAACGTCTTAACTGTTTTTCGAGTGTCGAAATTTGTTTGTTAAGGGTACGAGCTTGTTTGTAATAGCGCTTGTTGATGTCTTTAAGCTTACGTTTAATGTCTTTAATCGTTTCTGTACGCTCACTTTCCGTCATCGGTCGGCTGACGCGCATTTGTTGGTCGCGAGTACTCTGGTCCCGCTCACGATTGAGTGTGGCGGCTTCATATTTTTTTGCTCTGATTTCGTTTTTTAGATTTCGAACAATTTGTTTTCTTTCAATTCTATTGAGTGATTTATATTGCTGAGGGGAAGCTGCATCAGTTTCTGAGTCAGGCGTTGTTTTAGTAAGCACATGTTGGGTGCCTCTTCCTCCACAAGGCACTTTACTGTAAAAGGTGCCGCGTTCAGTTACGCATTTGTAGTAGTTAACGATAACTTTTGCGTGAGTGGGGAAGTGAAATAACAACAAAAACAAGATAACGCCACGAACCATGTGATTTCCTTAATTTAAAACTCCAACTTCAAAAGATAGCCAAAGGTTAAAAAATGGCAAGCTATCTGGCATCATCTTGATTAGAAAATTTCTTCAATACTTTGATACTATTGATCAAAAAAGGAATATCGAGCTTTTGATCAATGGCAAAGCCTTCGGCCCCAGAGACGTTTTTATAACTCCCATCTTGGCGAACTAGCGTGATCCTATCTTTTCTAAACGCAACTAAAACACCTTGTGTATAGTTTACCCCTTCAATACCTGTACTGTGCTTTAGATCTCGGCCTAACATCGCCGTTTGCGCGAGGTTAGGGCATTTCAAATGTTCTGCAACAAGCGTGTAAATAATGTCATGCGGTTGTTTGAAGCTTAATGTGTCAGAGCTAGAAAGCAGGTTGCTATAAAACACACTGTTGTAAATTACTTCACTACTTGCTGGAGCAAGCGCAAACGCAACAATTGGGCCTTGCAAAGCTGGAATTACAGACGGATTTTGCACATTTATGATATGAATTAGCGCATTATCGGCAACAATATCTTGGTAAGCATCAAATCCTTGGACTTTTACGAGAGACTGCGCGGAACTCCAAGGTGGCACTGGTGTATCAGCCATGGCTGAACGATAAAATGCAGGCAAACCATAGATGAGGTTAAATATTGCATCATCATGATTGGTGGGTTGCAAAAGTTGTTTAACTTCATTTAGTGCTTGTTGCTTTGCAAACTTTCTTAATTTATCTGCATCTTCAAACACCAAAACGGTTGCTGGCTCAACCTGTGCAACAGTGCATTGTTTAATGGGCTGTTGCAGGGCAAATTGTGTTTGCGCTTGCGCTACACGAATATCCGTCGCTTGTTCGTATTGCTTGATATCAAGAAGCTCATGCCTTGCGAGCAAAGTTTTTGCCGTCGTAGGGTAAGATAAAGGCAGCACATTATCTTGCTTGGTGATATCGAAGTAAGCGTTTGCGTCCGCCCAGATATGAATACTATGACTTGTTGCAAAGCAACCGACTAATAGTGCCGTTGCGTACCTTGGAAATTTAAAATGCTTGAGTTCTTCAAGGTGTCGCCAAGCACGATTACCTGCAAGCAGTTCAAATATCAACACCAGTGCGATAAAGCCAGCAGCTATCAAAGATACGAGTACGGGTGAGCCGTTAAACTTACCCCATAGCAAGGACACGATTTCCGGCAGGGATTGCACGTTTAAATGATAACCCAATTGAAAATACACAAATGCGTCTAAGCTAAGTACGCTGATCCCAAATGTGGCGATGACAGCCGCCATACCTCGTATGTGGCGAGGATAGGGAAAGACTAAGCTAAGTGGAAAAATCGTTAATACGAAGGCGCAGAAGGTAATAAAGCTGGTATGGCTCAGCCAAGTTACAAGCATGTAGAAGCCACCAAGCGCCGTGGCCGGCGCTTTGTCTGCAAATAAATAGCTGGCGCTTATAAGTAATACCAAGCCAATGTTTGCGAAGGTAAACCAGTGACCCCAACTAAGCAGTTGGCTGGCTTTTGACGAAAACGGGCTTTGTGGGGTTAGGTTCATCCAGTTACTTTACCGATTGTACGAGCGCTTTTGCAAAGTTGTCAGCTACAGATTGTCTTTTCGCCTCAGGCACATGTTCTTTTAAAATATGCGTGATAGAATTTCCCAAACACATAAGGCTTAAATCGACTGGTGCCTGCTGCGCAGTAAGTACATTAATTAGCTGGTCAACAATTTGTTCAACTTGTTCATTGGAATATTTTGATTGGATAGGCATCAGTTGGTTCAATTTTAAAGAGTTATAATTTTTCTATTTTAACACTAGAGGCGTGAAAAACAAAGATGAGCATTGAGGTGAAAAAGCTTGTTGTACACTATGTAGACAAGCATGACGACGATACGCAGATCCACCTACGCGAAGATGAAATGCAAGTAAACGATAAAGTTGGCGTATTCATTGAGCAATTACATCACGCATACAATGGCAAACCAGGTAAAGGGTTTTGTGCATTTAGCCCAGATAAAAACAGCCAAGTGTCTGCGGGCATGCAAAGTTACCGTAATAATGAACTTGGTTTTTGGCATTTGACGCAACAAGCCACAGAAGTGCTTAAAGAAGAGCTAAATAAGTACGCATTTAACGAAACGGGTTATTTGGCATTTTGTCATTATCAGTACGTGGCAACGGATTATATATTAATCGCATTGATTAACATAAAAGAGCACTACTCAATTACTTCAGAACTGGACCTATCCGCGTCGCGCCATTTAGATATTTCGCGCATGCAGCTTGCTGCCAGAGTGGATTTAACAGCCTGGGATACGCAACCTGATGATGCTCGATATATATCTTTTATCAAAGGACGCGCAGGGCGTAAAGTGGCTGACTTTTTCTTAGACTTTTTGGGTTGTGAAGAGGGCATTGACCCGAAGCAACAATCACAAGTGATGCTGAATGCGGTAGAAGACTACTTAAGTGAGCAACAGTTTGATAAAAAAGAGAAAGATGATCTAAGAAAAGAAGTTTTTGATTATTGTAATGACTGTGTAGCATCGGGTGAAGATGCCAACATCGAGACACTTTCTGATACGTTGTCTAAGTCCGCTGATGCGCCGTTTGAAGAATTTTACAAAGAGCAGGGCTACGACCTAGCAGAATCGTTTCCTGTTGATAAAAAGACCGTGAGTACCATGGTTAAGTTTTCAGGCTTAGGTGGTGGTGTAAGTGTGGGCTTTGAACGCAAGCATTTAGGCGAAAGAGTCATTTATGATGCGCGCACGGATACCTTAACCATAAAAGGGGTACCTCCGAATCTGAAAGATCAATTACAGCGCTTTTACGAAGAAAGCGAGTAAGAAAAAATGCCGCACAGTTGTGCGGCATTTTGTATTTATCCTAGTTTAGGTTACTTAAACCCCGCCAGAGACAATAAACTCTGCAAGCTGAGTGGAAAGCTTGTTCGCGAGTTTTTGCATAGCATTATTTTTAGCGGTTTGTGCATAGGAAGACGCTGCTTTTACTTTGCTATTAAAGTGCGCTTTTTCCAAGCCGTTTTCTTTTACCACCAAATAGCTGTCAGCAATGCTATAAAAAGTACCAGCTTTAGCGATTTCTTGCCAGTTCACGCGAAATGCCAGCTCAAAGTCGGCATTATTGGCGGAGATAGCAATACCATTACTGGATAAGGCACTTGCCATAATGTCACGAATATTTTTATGTTGGGCTGTGTCGGGCACGATGCTGAACGTTAAGCTATTAAGTACTGACTCGCTATTATCTAATTGTTTAGCCACATCGCTCGGGATAGCGACTTTTGGGTTTTGCAGCATTTGTAGATAATTGTTTAACTTCTCACGTTTAACGGCCAAGGTACGTATTGATATCGCACGCTTCAATCGTTGTGATTTGTTCGACGAGCTAAGATCTACTAGCATGATTTCGCTGTCGATACTACTGATACTTAGCTCAGTTTGCATAATTGCTTCGGTGCGATTAAACGACGCTAGCGCGTAGGCCGTATTGCCTTGCTGGTATTCGTCTTCAATTTTTACGCCTTGTAGGGTGATGTTAGGGACTTTGCTAGTGATCAACTCATCAACGTGGTACTGCATGGATTTATTATCGGCAGTTTGCGCGACCGAGGTATGTGCGGAAATTGTCACGTTCAATTGCTTAGCAAGCGCTAGCCTGGCGGATTCTTGCGCCGCGAGCTTGGCATTTTGCATATCACCTACACTATCAGCAATACCTACGCCATAAACCAGATAGTCGGAACTGGGTAGACTGCTCACCCACGCAGGTATTTGTACGATTGTTGGTTGTTTAGCCGTTGATTTACAACCCGTGATCGCTACCGTGATCGCAAGTAACGCGACTGACAGTTTTTTAGAAGCCATAACCTGAACGCTCTTGTAGTTTTTGGATCTTCTTCTGACCATTCCACACCTCACGGTTGGTTGTCATATCAATTAAACGCAGATCTACTTGATAAAAAGTAACACGCGTCCCGCCTTGCTCGTCTACAAATGAGTTGATTGTGCCTGATAGGGCATAATCAGCACCTTGCTCTTGCCCCATTTCATTTTGCGTTTCTAAACTTGAGTTCAGTTCTTGATCTTTACGCTCGTCACGGATCTCCTGTCTGACTTCTTTGTTTGCCACGAAGTCAGCTTGCCCAGAGCGTAAAATTGAACGTTTTAAGTCGTTTAAGAATGTATCAACCGCAATGTGTTGATGTGATTTATTGCGGATAGATTGAATGATGATAGCAGGGCGTGTGCCTTCTTTTTTTAAATGGTCATTGACCCAAGGAAAACTCAACATGTCGCTGATCATGGCCTCCGCAACCAGCTGTGAGTCTTTTCCATTCCATTTGTCTGACAATGCAATTTCTTGATTCGCATCGACGCGCTGAACTTTAGTCGTACTTTGACAGGCGCTTAATGCAACGGTCGATAGCACAGCAAGAGGAACGAGCTTAATTAATTTGCGATTGTATTTCATACCATTATTCCATATTCAAGATTGAGCTTGAGAGCGATGCACGCTCACTCGTATTATTTAAAAATGTGCGTGTATGCCATAGGTTCATCGTATCGGATATTGTGATCTCTTCCGACTTTTCAACGATCTGACCCGAGCGTAAGTAAGTTTTGACTGTTAATGTATGCTTGCCGCTTGTGACTGGCAACTGTGCCACGCGGATCTGCGCTGGCAATGTTTGCCATTGACGCGTGTCGGCGGAAGCGGTTACAGCATTTACTACGGATGTAGTCAACTTTGCTAAGCTTCCCAATAAGTTATTTTGTTCAAAGCCTGTTTTGTCTAATAGCTTTTTCGCAGAAAGCGCTTTCAGTATTTCTCGTGTGAGTGCACTTTGAATTTCACTATTTGCATGCTTTAACGCATCTTGTAGAGTTAGCAAGCTAATGGAATGAAACGGTTGTAGCTGTATTTTACGCTCACCATCTATCCATAACTCACTTTTACTCACTTGATTATTAAGCGGTTCCAAGTAAGTGACTGAGATCCTCGCGCCATATTGGAGTGCATCAACAATGCCCACCTTGACGGCTTCATCCCAAAGCGGGCCTAACGGGAGTCGTTTTGTAAGCGCTCCCATTGCAACATCGCCAAAATCACCAAGCATGTAATTTTGGATCATATCGAAAATACTGGTATCCGCGTGAAGCATTTGAAACCAGCGCATTTGCGCTTGTCTTTCACGATGTGAGCCAAAGAGAACCGGTGTCATAACCAAAGCTTTGGCGTCACTGTCAGCGCGCAGCAGCAAGTTAAGCTGTTTTCTTTGTGGTGCAATGCCCATGTTTTGAATCACCGTTAAATTGGAATTCAAAGGAGCATTGGCACTTATTTGTTTCTTTAAAGCGCGCAACTCGTTGTCATATCCTCCTGACTTTTGCATTACCCGCATTAGACCGAATGTCGCACTTGTAACCGTTTGTTCTGGTAGTTTGTATTGTTTTGCGAAACCGCTTTCATAAATATCTTTGGCGCGTTGATACTGAATTCGTGCAGAGTCAAACTCACCACTTTGTTCAAAAAACACGGCACTTAGAAAATGTGCAAAGCCATCGTCTTTGTAATCGATGTTTTCTAAAAGGCCACTGGGCGCAAAAATTGGCGTTAAAATTCGATAAATCTGATTGGCGAGTGAATCTGAGCTTTGTGGTTGTGTGTAACCACCAGTTTCAGTTTTGAGTTTACCTAAAAATACATCGAGTTGACGCATTTCGACCAAGGCTGCGTCTAAATGTTGTTGCATTAAATTCGGCTCAAGCTGTGCCAAGGCATTGTAATTCAGAGCCTTAAGAACATGTATTTGCGGTAAGTAGTAGGCTTTGCCCTTAAATGTTGAATAGCTAGGCCCACTGAACTGTACCATTGTCAACTCTGAAATACTCTGTGTATAAAAAGATTCGATTAGCATAAGCGCTTGATCTAAGTGTTCATTACTTTGTTGATAGTTTTTTTCCAGATGAAATAGACTTGCCATTTCAAGATGGTAGAGTAGACGTTCGTTGCCGGTTTTACTGTAATTTTGTGTAACGCGCTGTTTAGCCTGCGCAAAGTTACCCTGCTGCGCTAATTGGGCAGGAGAGAGTTGGTTGAACTGTGTAATGTTGCATGCACTAAGTAAGCAAAGTTGAATAAAAACAACAATCAACATTAAAAATTTATGTGTGCTAGCACTCAATGAGGCATCCTTTGCTTGTTAGTGATAGGGTGTTCTATATTAGCCATGTGACAAAGGTAAAGAAATAAAAAACACTTTAAAAGCAATAAAATGTTAAAAATCGTTTTTACAATTTATTACTGTTAGCCACAAAATTGTTTGCTAGATTACACCCTAAGAAATACTTCGGGCCAAAAGGAAAGAAAATGAAACTTAAACCTCTGATCACGACACTAGTACTTGCAGGGATGTTATCAGCCTGTAGTTCGACAAAAGAAGACAGTGCGTCTAGTTCAAGCGTGAATATCCCTGATTGGGTATTGAACCCAACAATTGAAAACGGTATCGCAGCGGCGGACTGTATCAAATACTCAGGCAACATTTCAGTTGATCAAAAAATGGCGGTTGCCAACGCGCGCTTAGCATTAGCTCAGCAAATTGAAGTGCGTATTGAAGGATTAGATAAAACGTTTGCTAATCGTACTGACGCGAATGACGCAACCACTGTTGGCAGCACATTTAGCTCGGTATCTAAACAGTTAACCAAACAAACACTAAATGGGTCTCGCGTTGTTAAGGCGGATGTGGTTGAAATTGGGGGTAAAGATTATTTTTGCGCACTGACAACACTATCGCCAGAGTTAACCAAAACGTTATTTAAAGATTTGATCAAAGAAGCGAAACCAAGCATAAATCCAAAAGACGAGCAATTTTTATATCAAGAGTTTAAGGCATTTAAAGCCGAGCAAGACCTAGAAAAAGAAATTGCACGCTTAACTAACTAAGGATTTGCTAGTTAAGGATAAACTTAGTGAGGTAGGTATTTTGCACTACCTCACATGACTTCTTGTCGCACATCGACTAGATAGGAGCACAGCATGAGTAAAAAGCTGATCGCATTCGTTGTTACCTCTCAATTGATAGCCACCGCCACCGCCACTGAGCAAAATACGTTATTCCAAGAGCTAGATAAAGCCATGAAGCAATGGCAAGGCGATGATGATAAAGCGCAAAACAAAGACGAGTTTGAGCAATATAAACAGCAACATCTCACAGAGTATGAAGACTTCGTAGCGCAGCACTTTGCCGAGTTTGATGCCTATCGTGACCAACTGATCAAGCAGTGGGGCGAGGCGAAAATGTCCGACAATGTAAAGTATGTCAGTTACAGTGAAACAAATGATGCGCGTTTAGAAGTTGATTTTGAGAACAATACGCTCAAAGTTGCTATTAAGCACGCTTCATCAGATACGCCCAGCCAAGAACAAGCACAACATGCCTTTGACGCTTTTTTGAGATCGAATAGCGCGCTGCTTGATGCTTTTTTCAAAGATCAAGATTTGAAGAAGCAACGAGACGTGCTAACTAAGCAAAACGTACACAATGTTGATTTAAGCCATAAAGTGCAAGCTCTGGTTGATGCTAAGCGACAAATCAAACAACAAACGGTGCAGCAACAACAACTCATAGAGCGTCAGCTTGACGAATCTTTGGCGCAAGAAAGCTCACCGGAAGATGTTGAAACTGCAAATCAGCAACTTGCTAAAAAGAACGCAGAGTTAAAACAGCTAGAAACTGAGCGCTTGAACAAGTTAAAAAATAGTATTAAAAAGCTTGCCGGCCAGCCTCAACAAGCCCAGAAGGTCAGTGAGTATGTTATCAGTTTGCCCAAAAATAAGTTAAGACCCGCGCGTGCAGCGGTTTATAAAACTGATGTTGCAAAGCAGAGCCAGCGTTTTGATATTGAGCCGAGTTTGATTTTTTCCGTGATGCACACGGAAAGCCATTTCAACCCTTTGGCTAAATCGGCTATCCCTGCGTTTGGTTTGATGCAAATTGTACCAACCAGTGCCGGTGTAGATGTTAACCGTTTTTTGTACAAAATAGATGAGCCTATGTCTAGTCCATACCTTTATGTAGCCGAAAATAATATCGAGGCGGGTGCGGCGTATCTTCATATTTTAGATAAACGATATTTGCGGCATATTAACGACCCCTTGAGTCGTAAATATTGCATGATAGCAGCATACAATACAGGAGCGGGAAATGTGGCTAGGGTGTTTAACAGTGACGGCTCACGTAATATTAAGAACGCGAGCCGTGTTATCAACTCGTTGACACCAGAGCGTGTATTAGAGGCATTGGAAGCTGGGCTACCTTATGATGAAACTAAGCATTATTTGAAACGTGTTTTAGAGCGGGAGTCTCTTTATCAAGCAATCTAGCGATGAGTCTTGGTTCTGGTACCAGTCAGCAATCACACTTAATCATTTGTGGATAAACTTAGTGATAGCAGCGTTAAAATTTTTAATTTAGATAAAGCTAGGGCGTGTTGATCTTTTCTGTGTATTTTTGCAGCAGTCATTCGGTTGTTTTGGCAAGGCAAAGCCTGCGTCGCATAGTTATTCTATGTAAGTCTGGCGATAACGTAGAAAAATATCCGAATGACGCTGCCTATAGAGTTCAACCAAAGGCTTCCACCACGGCGTTATGCGCTACTCGCATAGATCGCTATGCGTCATAGCGCATTTCGGGTATTGAAAACCTTTGATTTGAACAAAAATCATACCTTAAAGATCAACACGGCCTAACTCACAAAATTTTTGTTTTGTTACCGGCACGGTAGTCTTGTCTCAAATAGACCACTTCGGAAAGAGAATTAATGGTATTAAATTTGAAAACAAATAATTTGTAATAAAAAAGGCCGCGAAAGCGGCCTTTTTTATTCAGTCAGAGATCACTCGGCATGACTCGCTTCGCTCTTAGGCTCAGCTTCTGTCATTGCCATAGTTGATGCCATGGCTGAACTTGCTCGCCCTACAGGTGCCTTTGAACCAGCAGATAGACCTGAATTTGCGACAACTTCACGTGCCTCATGTGGCATCGCTGATGGTGTCACGACTTCTGTGGTTTCATCAACACTACTTGCTTTGGTCATAGGCGAGCTTGATGTTTGCGTAAAGCGGACTCTAGGACCATTACCGTTAACAGCAGAGCGCTCTTTAGCTTCAACAGGTGCTTCAGGCTGAGTTTCTACTTCAACAGCAGGTTCTTCAGTAACTGGCGCTTCAGGCTGAGCTTCCACTTCAACAGCTTCTTTAGCAACAGGTGCTTCAGGCTGAGCTTCCACTTCAACAGCTTCTTTAGCAACTAGCGCTTCAGGCTGAGCTTCCACTTCAACAGTTTCTTCAGCAACTGGTGCTTCAGGCTGAGTTTCCACTTCAACAGGTGCTTCTTTAGCAACTGGTGCTTCAGGCTGAGCTTCCACTTCAACAGCTTCTTCAACAACTGGTGCTTCAGGCTGAGTTTCCACTTCAACAGGTGCTTCTTTAGCAACTGGCGCTTCAGGCTGAGCTTCCACTTCAACAGCTTCTTCAGCAACAGGTGCTTCAGGCTGAGCTTCTACTTCAACAGCTTCTTCAACAACTGGTGCTTCAGGCTGAGCTTCCACTTCAACAGTTGATTCTTCAGCAACTGGTGCTTCAGGCTGAGTTTCCACTTCAACAGTTGATTCTTCAACAACTGGTGCTTCAGACTTTGTTTCGGCTTCAACAGTTGGTTCTTCTGCGCCTAGCTTTTCTTCAGTGTCTTTGTAGTCAACACCAGTTTCAGTTGGTTGCACTTGTGATTTAAGCTGAGCTTCGTATTCAGCAGCGGCTTGATCAGCAACTGGAATAAACGCAGGTTCAGCATCTTTGCTACCTTCTGGCTTACGACGTTTTTGACCTGCAGCACGAAGATGGCGAGGAGAGCGACGAGAACGAGTTCTTGGTGTTTCGTCAGTTGTCTCTTCATCACCTTTTTCAGTGCTCGCTTGAACGTCAGCTTGTAGATATTCATTTGCTTCAGTTTTGTCTTCTTGCTTCGTCTCGGCTTTCGCCTCTGAAGGCGCTTCCGCAAGTTCTGGTTTGTTGGTTACCAGTGGTTGAGCTTCTTTAGTATTTGCTTGGCCTTGTTGCGCTGCAACTTTCGTTTCTTTTTCAGCGGCTTCGGCCACATCTAGATTAGACGTTTCAACTACCGTATCTTGCGATTGTTCATCAATACGTACTTTCTTACGTAAGTTACGACGTTGACGACGAGGTTTTAATTTAACCTCTTTTGTTTCCGTTTCGACAGTGTTAGTAACAGCTTCGTTGTTGTCATCAGTGCTCGTTACCTTGTTGTCTGTACGTTTACGCGGATTTTGACGGCGGCGTTTGTTACGACCTTCACCTTTCTCGCGGTTGTCATTGCTGCGCATTTCTTGTTCAACACTTTCGTCTTGAGTTTGATCTTCACGCTTTTTCGTATTATTACGGCGGCGATTTTGATTTTTACGACGATTGTCATTATTACGACGCGGCTTTTGAGGCGCAGGTTTTTTCTCTTCTTCTTGCTCAGGTTCTGAGCTAAATAACCCCTTCAACCATTGACCGATTTTGGTTAGTAATCCAGCTTCTGACTGTTCAGCCACTGTTGCTTTTGGTTTTTCTGCAACAGGTGCTGGCGCAGGCGCACTAGGCATAACAACACCTTTAAGCACTGGCTCTTCTTTCACGATAGTCGGTGTACGTGATACTTCAATCACTTCCGGCTCTGGAATAGTCATTTGCTCGTAACTAGCGGCTTCCGAAGTTTCATCTTTGCGAAGACGTAACACTTCATAGTGTGGTGTTTCTAAGTGCTGGTTTGGAATGATCACAACATCGCAGTTATGACGTTTTTCAATGCGGTGCACTGATTTACGTTTTTCATTCAATAAATACGCGCCAACTGGCACGGGCACTTGAGCATTTACTTGTGCTGTATTGTCTTTGATTGCCTCTTCTTCGATTAAACGAAGGATCGACAGGGCGATAGACTCATTTGAACGAATTGTTCCTTGACCACTACAACGTGGACATGAGTGCTGGCTCGCTTCACCTAAACTTGGGCGCAAGCGCTGGCGAGACATTTCTAACAGGCCAAAACGTGAGATTTTGCCAATTTGGACGCGAGCTCGGTCAGGACGAACAGCGTCTTTTAGGCGGTTTTCAACTTCACGCTGGTGGCGAGGAGGAGTCATGTCGATAAAGTCGATCACTATCAAACCACCTAAGTCACGCAAACGTAATTGACGCGCAATTTCATCTGCTGCTTCTAAGTTGGTGTTTAACGCAGTTTCTTCAATATCACCGCCTTTGGTTGCTTTAGACGAGTTAATATCAATCGAAGTTAGGGCTTCTGTCGGGTCGATAACAATTGAACCGCCTGATGGTAATCTCACTTCACGCTGGAAAGCTGATTCAATCTGGCTTTCGATTTGGTAATGCGTAAACAGCGGTACGTCATTTTGATATAGCTTTACGCGGTTGATGAAATCAGGGCGGAAACGCTCAATATGCGCTTTGGCTTCTTCAAAAACACGGGCCTTATCAATTAAAATCTCACCGATATCGCGGCGTAAATAGTCGCGGATAGCACGGAAAATAACGTTACTTTCTTGGTGGATTAAGAATGGTGCTTTACCACTATCTGCAGCTTCTTGAATTGCTTGCCAGTGCACCAAAAGTGCTTTCAAGTCATATTCAAGTTCTTCAAAAGATTTACCTACGCCTGCAGTACGAACGATTAAACCCATACCCTTAGGTAAGTTTAAGCGGCTCAACGCTTCTTTAAGCTCGATGCGCTCGTCGCCTTCGATACGGCGTGAAATACCACCTGCACGGGGGTTATTCGGCATTAATACCAAGTAACTACCAGCTACGCTGATAAAAGTAGTTAACGCTGCGCCTTTTTGACCGCGTTCTTCTTTATCAACTTGAACAATAACTTCTTGGCCTTCTTTAATTACATCTTTGATGTTTGGGCGGCCATTGAACGTGTAGCCACTAGGGAAGTATGTTTTGGCAATTTCTTTTAAAGGAAGGAAACCGTGACGCTCAGCGCCGTAATCAACAAAAGCGGCTTCTAGTGATGGTTCGATACGGGTAATTTTACCCTTGTAAATATTAGCTTTTTTCTGTTCGTGACCTGGGCTTTCGATATCTAGATCGTATAGCCTTTGGCCGTCAACCAGTGCTACGCGCATTTCTTCTTGCTGCGTGGCATTGATCAGCATACGTTTCATATTGTTACTCTACTTTCAAATTAGTCGAGTCTGACTGTTTACACACTGAGTTAACTTAGTGTTCCATTGGTATTGATGCAGTCTCACGACTGGGGAAAACAGGAACAATTTACAGTAACCTGCCGCTGCACTTGAGTTAGTTTTCTAACTGTTCAAGCGCAAAAGTTGGGCAATGCATTCGCATTTCGGTTCGTCGCACGGGCTAAATTGCTCAACGTGGCTAACTATCAGACAAATATATTTATTTCTTGCTTTTTCGTTTTATTAATCGTGCTTAACTACGCTTACGATCTATTACGCGCATCGAAAGGCGTTAAACGCACGTGTTTTTTCTGGGTGTGACAAAAGCTTTGGAAATCCACGCTTCAATCTGTATGATCTGTCACCCATGATGTGCATCACGATTAGTATTTTGCGAGTAAAAAGCAGTTACGCAAAATTTGCGAGCCGATTATCCCACTAATACCCTTGTGATAGCAACTAAATTATTACTCAAATCAGTGATTAGGCAATGTCAGAAAAGTCCGGTTTAAAAGTTAGTTTTGTTACCATAACCGAAGACCAAGAAGGTCAGCGTATTGATAACTTTTTGGTTACCCATTTAAAAGGGGTGCCCAAGAGCGCCGTGTACAAAATTTTGCGCAAGGGTGAAGTGCGTGTAAATAAAAAGCGTGTAAAACCTGTTTATAAACTGCAAATTGATGATCAGGTGCGTATTCCTCCGATTAAAGTGGCAGAGCGTGAAGAGTTTGTGCCGCGCAATCTTGATAAAATTTCAGCGCTTGAAGATGCCATTATTTTCGAAGATAACTATCTGATTGTTATAAATAAGCCTTCTGGGATGGCGGTACATGGTGGTAGTGGCTTGAGTTATGGCTTGATTGAAGCGCTGCGCGTATTAAGGCCTGATGAGAAAAGTCTTGAATTGGTGCATCGTCTTGATAGAGATACCTCAGGCTGCTTATTGATTTCAAAGCGTCGTTCAATTTTAAAAGGTTTACACGAGCAGTTGCGCGAAAAGACTATGGAAAAAAATTATTGGGCGCTGGTGTCGGGTGAGTGGGCTGCGAAAATCAAAAATGTCACTGAGCCGCTTCGTAAAAATACACTGCAATCGGGAGAGCGTGTTGTGCGTGTTGACGAGGAGCAAGGCAAACCGTCGCACACTCGTTTCAGAGTGCTAGAGCGTTTCGAAGGTTGTACTTTAGTGCAAGCGTCACCTGTAACGGGGCGTACACACCAAATTCGTGTGCATACTCAATGTAAAGGTCATCCAATTGCATGTGACGATAAATATGGCGATCAGGTTTTTGATGCAAAAATGCGCAACCAAGGGTTAGGGCGACTATTTTTGCATGCTCATGATCTACGCTTTTTACATCCTAAAACAGAAACAACCATGTATGTAGAAGCGCCACTAGATAATGCACTAACGAATTGTTTAAAAACCTTAAGGAGTAGGTAAATGAAATATAAGCTGGTTATTTTTGATTGGGACGGCACTGTGATGGACTCTGTACCAAAAATAGTGAATACGTTGCAACTGGCAGCAGCACAGGTTGGCGTTGAGGTACCTTGTGAAACACGAGCAGCATCAATAATTGGCTTATCTTTAGATACTGCAGTAGCGACCTTGTTTCCAAACGATGCCCCTTTGTGGAATGAACTGGCGGCTGCTTATCAACACCAGTACAAATATGGGGATGACATCCCAACACCACTTTTTGAAGGGGCACAAGCACTGCTCGAGAATTTAAAACATCGTGGTGCATATTTGGCAGTAGCGACAGGAAAGGGGCGTTCGGGATTAAATGCGATGCTGTCTAAAACGGGTGTGGGCCATTATTTTTCAACCACACGTACAGCGGATGAAGCATCTTCTAAACCTCATCCAGATATGATCCAACAAATACTGCAAGAGCTTAATGTAATGGCTGAAGATGCAGTGATGATTGGAGACTCACTTTTAGACATGCAAATGGCACAGAATGCAGGGGTGGATGCAATCGCCATGAGTTGTGGCGCTGCCAGCGAAGAGCAGTTGTTGCAAAGCAATGCGCTGGCTGTGTGTGCTAATTTTCAGCAATTAGCGCAAAGCTTGCGCGTTCAACACGTCGAGCCCGCGTTCTGCGAGTAACTTAGTCAGTTTTATAAGGGGAAGACCAATCAGAGAGTTCGGGTCATCTCCTTCTAATTTTTCAAATAAGCAAATACCGAGCCCTTCACTTTTAAAGCTACCCGCACACTGATATGGCTTTTCAGCATCGCAATAAGCTTCGATCTGTGTTTGGGTTAACGTTCTAAAATGCACGTAAAAAGGCTCTACGATCGTTGTGACATAATCACTTTCAATATCATATAAGCTAAGCCCGGTTAAAAAGGTGACTTTATTGCCACTGAAGCGAGTTAATTGTTCCACTGCATTCTTTTTAGTATGCGGTTTACCTAATATCGTATTGTCGTACACCGCAACTTGGTCTGAGCCAATCACGAGTCCCTTGGAGAAAAACTGCTCGGCTGACTTTGCTTTAAGTTCACTGAGACGATAAACAAGTTGTTCTGGCGCTTCATTAGGTAAAGCTGATTCATCAACATTGGGTGAAAAGCTCTCGAAAGGTAAGTTGAGTTTTTTCAAAATTTGCTGCCTAAATGGCGAACTTGACGCTAAAATGAGTGGGGTTTTCATAAATACTCGAGGGTCAATTTAAACTTGCAGCTAGGATAGGGCGCAATAACGCGAAAAACAAAGGAAAGTTTGATTTTTATTTTGACTAAGGCACTAACTATCTATATGATGCAGCCCCTATGCAAAAGGTGAAAATTCCCATCACCCTTGATCCTTGTAGAGCCGCACAGCGTCGTCTAAGTTATGACGGAGTTGTTCAGCTTGAAGAACTTTCTCGTTTAGAGCAAGTTGTACAAGATCAATCGGGTGAGATAGCGGTAAACATTCATTGCAAGAATGACGAGCAAGGGTTGGTTGTTGTGAGCGGAACCATTCGCGCACACCTTACTGTTATTTGTCAGCGATGTAATGATGAATTAGGGTTGGATTTGGTACAAGACTTTGCTTACTCTCCAGTTGGATTAGGTTCAGAGTCAGATGATCTTCCCGAATGCTACGATGTGGTGGAGCTAAATGAAGAGGGTGAAATTAATCTTCGTCAACTTATAGAAGACGAATTAATTTTAGCGCTTCCAATTGTTCCTATGCACAACGAAGCATCATGTGCCTATTCTGAGGAGCCTGCCAGCTTCGGAGAAATAGACACACAAGAGAACAAACCAAATCCATTTGAAATTTTAAAACAACTTAAGAAAGATTCTTAGGAGAAGGCTAATGGCAGTACAAAAGAGCAAAAAGTCTCGCGCACGTCGTGGCATGCGTCGTTCACACGATGCGATCAGTGGACCAGCTTTAACTGTAGATCAAGTTTCAGGTGAGACTCACCGTCGTCACCACGTGACTGCAGATGGTTACTACAAAGGCGTTAAAGTAATTTCTAACTAAGAGATTGCTTTATGCTGACTCATCTAACCATAGCGTTAGATATGATGGGGGGCGATTACGGCCCCCGTTCATCTATCCCCGCAGCTGTCGCTGCAGTAAACAAGCATCAAAACCTTAAGCTGCTTTTGTGCGGTAATGAAGCTGTTATCAGCGAAGGTTTGACTAAGCTTGATTCTTTGCATCACCCTCGATTAGTCATCAAACACTGTGATGAGGTTGTCACTAATTGCTGTGAACCTGCACATGCGGTGCGCAATAAAAAATCGTCTTCTATGCGAGTTGCCCTCGATTTAGTTAAATCGGGTCAGGCACAGGCTTGCGTTAGTTCAGGTAATACAGGTGCATTATTTTTCATGGCACATCATGTGTTAAAAATGCTGCCCGGAATAAAAAGACCAGCACTCATCTCCTCAGTACCCACAGAAAAGAAACAGCCCGTTTATTTACTCGATCTTGGAGCGAACGTGCACTGTGATGCGGAAACTTTGTTCCAATTTGGCATTATGGGTTCTATTGTTGCTGGTCAAGCTTTGCAACTTGAACAACCAAAAGTCTGTTTGTTGAACATCGGTTCAGAAGACATTAAAGGCCACGAAGATATAAAACAAGCAGCGCAATTAATGCGACAATCTCCCCATTTAAACTATCAAGGCTATTGTGAAGGCAGTGATATGTTTTCGGGCAAAGCCGACGTGATTGTTTGTGAGGGCTTTGTTGGTAACGTGGCACTTAAAACCTGTGAAGGAATTGCTAAACTTATCATGCATAAGTTTACAAAAGCGTTGAAAAAGCATTTATTTTATCGTTTATTAGCGATTGCATTACGCCCTGTAATAAAAAAACTATATAAAAGGGTGAACCCCGACCAGTATAACGGCGCAAGTCTGGTAGGATTGCGGGGTATTGTAGTGAAAAGCCATGGAAATGCTTCGAATAAAGCATTTCTTGCAGCGATAGAGGAAGCCGCCAGAGAAGTTGAACGTCGTATTCCTGAAAAGATCCAAGCTACTTTTGCGCAGATAATAGCAGCAAAATCAGAACACCCGCCATCGTCAATCGGCAACTAACATAGTGTCGTAACCGATTTTACGTGGCGTAACAATTACTAGAAGAGCACAATATGTCACAGAAAATTGCACTTTTATTTCCTGGCCAAGGGTCTCAAGCCGTTGGCATGCTGTCAGAATTACTAGATTCATCAGATATCGTAAAACAGACTTTCGCTGAAGCGTCAGAAGCACTGGGTTACGACTTAGCAGCGTTAGTGCTAAATGGCCCTGAAGAAGAATTAAACCAAACTCACCGCACACAACCTGCATTATTAACGGCAAGTGTTGCTATCTATCGTCATTGGCTTGCAAGCAACGCAGAGCAAGAAGTGGTGATGGCAGGGCATAGCTTAGGTGAATACTCTGCATTGGTATGTGCAGGCGTATTGTCATTATCTCAAGCAGTTAAGCTTGTTGAGAATCGTGGCTTGTACATGCAAGAAGCCGTGCCAGCGGGCGTTGGCTCAATGGCTGCCATTATTGGCCTAGAAGACGAAGCGATTGTTAAAGCGTGTGCAGACTCAGCACAAGGTCAGGTCGTCTCTCCGGTTAATTATAACTCACCAGGTCAGGTCGTTATTGCTGGTCACAAAGAAGCTGTTGAACGTGCATCTGAAGCTTGTAAAGAAGCCGGTGCGAAACGCGCAATGCCTTTGTCTGTCAGTGTGCCATCACATTGTGAGCTAATGAAGCCAGCGGCGGATAAGTTGGCACAAGACTTAGCCACGTTGCCAATGAATGCTGCTAAGTGTGATGTGATCAACAATGTTGACGTTGCTGTAGCTGCAACTGAACAAGAAATTAAAGACGCACTTATCCGCCAGCTATACAGCCCTGTGCGCTGGACGGAGACAGTTCAAGCGTTAGCCAAGCAAGGCATCACTCAGGCATATGAATTTGGCCCAGGTAAGGTATTGACGGGCTTAGCTAAAAGAATTGATAAATCTGTTGCATGTGGTGCTGTTAATGACAGCGACTCACTCGCAGCGGCAAAATAAGAGAAGAAAAGGATCATGAACAAATTATTTTCATTAGAAGGTAAAGTCGTTTTAGTGACCGGTGCAAGTCGTGGAATTGGCAAGGCAGTTGCCAATGCGCTTGTTGCGCAAGGTGCAAAAGTTGCGGGTACCGCGACAAGTGAAGGTGGCGCTGAAAAGATCAGCGAATACCTTGGTGAGAACGGTAAAGGTTATGCACTGAACGTGACTGACGCTGAGTCTATCGCACAAACACTTGAAGCAATTAAAGCTGATTTAGGTGATGTTGATGTGCTTGTTAACAATGCGGGTATTACGCGCGATAATTTGTTGATGCGCATGAAAGACACTGAATGGGACGACATCATAGATACGAACTTAAGTTCAATTTACCGTCTGTCTAAAGCCGTATTACGTCCTATGATGAAGAAAAAATGTGGTCGCATTATTAACATTGGCTCTGTAGTTGGTACTATGGGTAACGCAGGCCAGGCAAACTACGCGGCAGCCAAAGCGGGTGTGATTGGTTTTTCAAAATCTTTAGCACGTGAGGTTGCATCTCGTGGTATTACAGTGAATGTGATTGCACCTGGTTTTATCCAAACAGATATGACAAATGAGTTGACTGATGAGCAAAAAGCAGCAACGCTTGCGAATGTTCCTGCGGGTCGTCTTGGACAACCAGAAGAGATAGCGGCAGCGGTATGCTATTTGGCATCGGATGCAGCCGCTTATGTATCTGGTGAAACATTGCACGTAAATGGTGCTATGTACATGGTATAAAGTTGCAAAGATCGCAATCCTAGCTTTTAATTTTTTGTGATCTTGCTGCAAACTTACTTGAAATTGCTATTAAAATAGGCGATAAAAGTAACAAATTTAACTAAAGAGGTTTGACCAGACAAAAATATCTGAGCAAATCCTTGAATCACAGTATTATGCGCCGTAAACTACGCCGCAATCTGAAAATAACGCAAATGCGTTTTAATAAAGGAAAGAAGAATGAGCGATATTCAAGAACGCGTAAAAAAAATCATTATCGAGCAACTAGGTGTTAAAGAAGAAGAAGTTAAATCAGAAGCGTCTTTCGTTGACGATTTAGGTGCTGATTCACTAGATACTGTTGAGCTTGTAATGGCTCTTGAAGAAGAGTTCGATACTGAGATCCCTGACGAAGAAGCTGAGAAAATCACTACTGTTCAAGCAGCGATCGATTACGTTACTGCTCACGCTGAGTAATTAGCGAAGTATACACTTAGGGCAGCGCACGCTGCCCTTCGTTTTTTATATCCCCCTCATAAAATAATAATCCCTTTTTGGAGGAAACCGTGGCTAAACGTCGAGTCGTAGTAACTGGCTTGGGTATGTTGACGCCGCTGGGTAATGATGTTGCATCAACCTGGCAGGGCTTATTAGATGGCCGTAGTGGCATCGAAAACATCACTCACTTTGATACATCTTCTTTTGGAACCAAATTCGCGGGCCTAGTCAACGATTTTGATGCCACTTTGTACATGCCGAAAAAAGAAACCAAAAAAATGGACTTGTTCATTCAATATGGTGTTGCGGCAGGTTCTCAGGCATTTAAAGACTCAGGCTTGGAAGTGACTGATGCAAATGCCGATAGGATTGGTGTAGCAGTGGGTTCTGGTATTGGCGGTTTAACGCTGATCGAAGAAAACCACATCAAATTGCTAAATAGTGGCCCACGTAAGTTGTCGCCGTTTTATGTACCTTCAACTATCGTCAATATGATCTCAGGTCATTTGTCTATTATGCATAATTTGCGTGGTCCGAACATTTCCATCGTCACAGCATGTACAACTGGCCTTCATAATATTGGTCATGCGGCACGCATGATCGCCTATGGCGATGCGGACGCAATGGTTGCTGGTGGTGCTGAGAAAGCATCAACTCCAATTGGTATGGGTGGATTCTGCGCCGCTCGCGCACTTTCATCACGTAACGATGACCCACAAGCTGCATCTCGTCCGTGGGACAAAGACCGTGACGGTTTTGTGCTAGCAGACGGTGCTGGTGTGATGGTACTGGAAGAGTACGAACATGCCAAAGCACGTGGTGCGAAAATATATGCAGAACTTGTCGGTTTTGGTATGAGTGGTGATGCTTATCACATGACTTCGCCACCGGAAGATGGTGCTGGTGCAGCCGCTGCAATGCGTAATGCGTTGAACGATGCCGGTATTAATGCCGATCAGGTCGGTTATATTAACGCGCACGGTACGTCAACACATGCAGGTGATAAGGCCGAAACACAAGCGGTTAAATCTGTATTTGGCGATGCGGCTAGCAAAGTCATGGTGAGTTCGACTAAATCAATGATGGGTCACTTGCTGGGGGCAGCAGGCTCTGTTGAGTCTATTATTACTGCGCTTTCGCTAGTAGAGCAAAAAGTAACACCAACGATTAACTTAGACAACCCAGACGAAGGGTGCGATCTAGACTATGTACCACACACAGCTCGAGACGCTAAGTTTGAGTATGCACTGTGTAACTCTTTTGGGTTCGGTGGTACCAATGGCTCGTTACTATTTAAAAAGGTATAATGCCGTTTAGGCAAAGTTAAAAAAGCCTGGCAATGCCGGGCTTTTTTGTGGGTGATACATGGATATTGAGCAGTCAGAATTTATATCAAGTGCAGACAGAGGGTTGTCGTATGGAGATGGCTTTTTTACCACGGCCAAAATTCAACAAGGGCAAGTACAGTTTTGGAGTTTACATTTACAGAGACTTCAGACGTGTCAGCAACGTTTGTTATTTCCTGAAATTGACTTTGAACGGCTAGCCGAGGACGTACAGCAAGCGTGTATTGGCATAGAATCCGGGGTGCTGAAGGTGATGATCACCCGTGGTGTAGGTGGAAGAGGATACTTGCCAGACTCGTCAGCTCAGCCACGTATCATGCTCAAAACGAGTCCATACCCCAACCAATATCATCAATTACAGCAAAGTGGGCTCAAACTACATCACAGTGCAGTCCAACTTGGGCACCAGCCTTTATTCGCGGGATTAAAAACACTGAATCGTTTGGAACAAGTCATGATTAAACTTGATGCACAGCATTATGATTGTGACGATGTATTGGTCAGCGATATTGAAGGGCACATTGTAGAGACTTCAGTAGGCAACTTGATTGCAATTAAAAATGGGCTTGCTTATACACCGTTACTTGATAAATGCGGCATTTCAGGGGTGTATTTAGCGCATTTGGCGAATATAAATAAAATTGAAGCCATAGAACTTAAAGCCAATGATTTAAAGAATTTAGATGCACTGTTTGTTTGCAACAGCTTGTTAGGGTGTGTACATGTCGCTTCTGTATTGCAGCACCATTATGATGTATCGCTTGCAAAACACTTCAAGTCTCGTTTAGAGTCTGGTTTGTTATGATAAAAAAGCTCCTTATTTTATTTTTGTTTATTGCCATCGTTGGCAGTGTTTTAATACACCAGCGCTATAATGCGATGTTACAAGAGCCTTTGCGCGCACAAGCTGCGTTGTATGAAGTCAGTGTGGGTAGTGGGTTTCATCGTTTGTGCCGTGACTGGCAGCAACGAGGTTTTTTACAGTCTTGTTTACCTTATCAAATATACTCCAAATTGATGCCTGAGCGCTTTGAACTGAAAGCGGGTGTATATGACCTATCAAATTTAACGGTATTAAGTGCGATTGATAAAATTCATAGCGGCAAGCAGCAACAATTTAGTTTTACCATCATCGAAGGTGAAACTTTCAAAGATATGCTCGAAAAACTTAAGACTAGCCCTTATCTGCAACTTCCAGACAATGATGAGGCATTAATCGCGGCATTAGAGGTGGATAATAAACCAGAAGGCTGGTTCTTACCGGAAACATACCACTATGAAGCGTATACACATGCGGTGACTTTATTAAGTCGTGCCAAGCAAAAAATGCAGCAGGCGTTAGATCAGGCATGGGAAAGCCGTGCGTCTGATCTCCCCCTTAAATCACCTTACGAAGTGCTGATTTTGGCTTCTATTATCGAAAAAGAGACGGGGTATGCGCCAGAGAGAGGCAAGATCGCTTCTGTCTTTGTCAATCGCTTAAAAGCCAATATGCGACTGCAAACCGATCCAACAGTGATTTATGGCATTGGCGAGAAATTTGATGGTGATATCAAGCGTCGTGATCTAAAGCAATATACACCGTATAATACTTATCGAATTAAAGGGTTGCCGCCAACGCCTATCGCAATGCCATCCGCGGATGCAGTGCGTGCAGCAACGCAACCGGCGCAAACGCCATATTACTACTTTGTGGCAAAAGGTAATGGACAACATCAGTTTTCAATTAACTTGCGTGAACATAATCAGGCAGTACAGAGATACATATTAAAGAGAAATAATGACAGCTAAATTTATTGTAATTGAAGGGCTAGAAGGTGCAGGGAAGTCAACGGCGATGGCTATTTGCCAGCAGTTTTTGCAACAACAACACGTTGATTTTGTACAAACCCGTGAGCCCGGTGGTACGCCCTTAGCTGAATCATTGCGCACACTCATCAAACAGCAGCATCAAGAAAAAGTTGCCAGCGAAACAGAGCTATTGCTCATGTACGCAGCGCGCTGCCAACTTCTGCATAATGTCATTAAGCCCGCATTGGAAAACGGTCAATGGGTATTAGCTGATAGACATGACATGTCATCTCAAGCATATCAAGGCGGTGGTAGAGAGCTATCGGCATCGACGTTGTCAGCATTATCCCAAATTGTACTTGATGGACTGAAACCGGATTTGACGTTATATCTAGATATACCACCTGAGATTGGTTTGGCCAGAGCAAAGGGCAGAGGTGAGCTAGATCGCATTGAGCTTGAGGCGTTGAGCTTTTTCGAACGCACTAGAGCGCGTTATTTAGAGCTAGCTCGAGCTGATGAAAATTGTGTGATTATTAATGCAGATCAGACGCTTGAAGAAGTTCATCGAGATATTCTGGTAGCCCTCAACCAGTTTTATACTCGGGTTACAAACTAATGTATGAATGGCATGCTCAACTTTGGCAGCAATTGTCGTTAAGCCATCAACAACATCGTTTTCATCATGCGCAATTACTGGTTGGCTTAGCAGGTGTTGGTAAACGACAGCTAGCGCAAGATATTGCGCATGGTTTGTTGTGCGATGCCAACGAAACGCTCAATGCGTGTGGTCGATGCAAAAGTTGTGCGCTTATTCAGGCGCAAACTCACCCTGATCTCATGCTGATCAGTGCACAAAGTCAGAGTATTTCGGTTGAGCAGATCCGCTACCTTGCGAGTTTTGTTCATCACTCAGCTCAGCAAGGTGGCAAAAAAGTGGCGGTCATTACGAATGCCCAAAAAATGACGCATTCGGCAGCCAATGCATTACTTAAAACGTTAGAAGAGCCCAATCAAGGGCGCTATATTTTGCTTACTTGCGATAACACAAATCAGTTACCCGCGACTATTTTAAGTCGTTGTAGTCACGTTCAAGTAAGCGTTTTACAGACTGAGCAAAGCCTAAATTGGCTCGCAGCTCAAAATATCAATATTGGCCAATATCCTTGGGTTAAGTGCTTTTTGAACCAGCCGCTTATTGTTACGAAATGGCACCAAGATAACCTGTTAGATAAAGTCGATGAGTTATACAAATTTGCATGTAACCTTAAAGCGGGAGATAATTTTGCACAGGTACAAGCAACGTTGGCTGAAACGCCTGAGTTGATGAGTGTATTTTGTCTCTTTATTCAGATGCAACTTAAAGATAGACTGTTATTGGGTTTATCGTTTCAAGCATATGATAAGCTTCAACATGCACTGCATCAATTTATGTCAGACACGCAACAGATATTGGGCCTAAACCAGTCTTTAGCGTTGAATAAATTGGTCGATACAATAAAAAATATGAGTGAATAGGAAACCCAGTGCAAGAATTGCTACTAGACCTTCAAGATCCAGATGAATTATATCTTTGTTATATGGCAACGCTTAAACAAGGTGGCCTGTTTGTTAAGAGCAACGCGCGTTTTGAGCTTGGTCAGTCTGTGTCTCTTAGAGTGACGCTTCCTGATGAACTAGAAGATCATGTTATTGTCGGCAAAGTTGTTTGGCTGACACCGCAAGGTGCACAAAACTCAAACCCTCCTGGGGCTGGCGTTAGTTTTATTGAAGACCCAGATAGAGTTAATGATAGAATTATCAAGCAGCTTGGCACTGTTTTAAACTCTGGTAAACCCACCTACACCATGTAAGAGTAGTTATGATTGTAGATTCTCACTGTCATCTAGATAGACTAGATTTTGATAAACTTGGCTTGAGTTTGCCTCAAGTATTGGATGCTGCGCGAGCTAAGCAAGTTGAACACTTTTTGTGTGTTAGTGTTACGTTAAACCAGTTTCCAAGCATGCTGGATGTGATCTCTGAATATGATGATGTGTCAGCATCTTGTGGCGTGCATCCTTTAGATCAAAAAGATAAGTTGAATAAAGAGTTACTCACGCGTTTAGCAAGCCACGAAAAGGTTGTGGCAATTGGTGAAACAGGCTTAGATTACTACTACTCAAAAGACACCCATCAAGTTCAACAGGATAGCTTTGTTGGCCACATAGAAGTTGCCAATACCTTGAATAAGCCTTTGATCATTCACACTCGAGATGCAAAAGCCGACACAATTAACTTGATGAAGACACATAACGCTGAAAAATGTGGTGGTGTGTTGCACTGCTTTACTGAAGATTGGGCCATGGCAAAACAAGCGCTCGATTTAGGTTTTTACATATCGATTTCTGGTATTGTCACATTCAAAAATGCGGTTGAATTGAAAGACGTTGTTAAACAAATCCCGTTAGATAGATTGCTGATAGAAACCGACTCGCCGTATTTGGCACCAGTACCGTATCGCGGTAAAACAAATCAACCTGCGTATGTTCAGGACGTTGCCTATTATATCGCAGATCTGAAAGGGATCAGTTATAAAGAGCTTGCCACTGCAACCACAAACAACTTTTACAAGCTGTTCAATTTAGCACCTCGGGCGGATGACTAGTCGCGCGCAATTGCCCACCTTGTTGCTTGGTCCCATGCTTCGGCGTGCGGAGCAAGCTGCGATTTGTATTCAATTGGCTACGAGTGCACAGCACAAAGTAGAAGTTGAAGTAGAAGGCTATGTGTGTAAAACACAGCAAAAAACCCTTCGTCTTGGTGAGCACTGCTTTTTTCATATTCTAATCGTTTCACCTTGTTCAGGGCTATTTGCAGCAGATACTCACTGCGACTATGCCTTAACCTTAGACGGACAACCTTTATCACTTGTCGATTTTAGTTATAGCGCTAAAACGTCTCCGCAATGTATCGTGCCTCAGAAGCTAACACATGTGCTCCATGGTAGTTGTAGAAACCCACATCATCCTAGCCGTGATAGCCTTGTTGCTGCTGATCAGCATTTAGAGCAAGGTTTTGAAAAGGGTTTAGAACTTCCAAGCTTACTTCTGATGTCCGGCGATCAAATTTACGCAGATGATGTTGCGGGCCCGGTGTTGTTGGCAATCGATCAGCTTGTTGAATTACTTGGGCTCTATAAGGAAGCTGCGCATATAGACACTTTGCCGGAAGGTATTCAGCAGCAACTTTACGCGCGGCAAAATTATTTACCAAAAACGCCGTGGCAATTATGTTCAAAATTTAGTTTTGGCTATTGGTTTAAAAAAGGCGAAGCACACTTTACCAGCATGTATGCTGGTAACCATCTTGTTTATTTTCAAGAGTTTGTAGCTTGTTATTTGCTTAGCTTTGGTAGTCAGTGTTGGCAATTAATTGATAAAGCATCATTGCGATATCAAGGTACAGATCTAAAGGTACAAAAACGCTTTGATAGTCACCTTGAGGCAGTTGAAGGCTTTGTGCAAGATTTGCCAAAAGCACAGCGCTTGTTTGCAAATATTCCCACATTAATGATGTTTGATGATCATGATGTAACCGATGACTGGAACTTAACGGCGCGTTGGGAGCAGGCTATTGCTGCACACAATAGCAGCCGACGTATTATCAATAGTGGCTTATTAAGTTACTGGCTGTTTCAAGGGTTAGGCAATGATGCGATGCAACAAACTGGCTCTCTATGCAGCGAATTTGAGCGCAGCTTAATCTCTCACCAATGGCAATTTAAGACGCTAGACAAAGCACTTACCCGCTTTGCAAATTGGCATTATTGCCTCGAAACCTACCCGAAAGTGGTTGTGTTGGATACGCGAACGCATCGCTGGCGTAACGAGCAAAACTTTAATGAACCCAGTGGGCTCATGGATTGGGAAATGCTCATGGAACTTGAGGATACGTTGCTCGATCACAGAGAAGTTATTCTGGTCTCTCCAGCGCCCGTTTTTGGCGTTAAATCGATAGAAGCGGTGCAATCCATATTTAACTTTTGTGGCCAACCTTTACTAGTGGATGTCGAAAACTGGATGGCACACGAAGGGTCAGCTAAGAAGTTGCTTGAGATTTTCCGACGTCCTGATACGCCAAAAGAAACCATTATTTTATCTGGGGATGTGCATTATTCATTTTGTTTTTCGGTGCAAAGCCGTTTTGGTAAGCATCATAATCGTATTTGGCAGTTGACCGCATCGGGCATTAAAAACGAGTTTCCTAAAAAGCTCATCCATTGCTTTGATAAACTGGACTCAGTGTTATACGCGCCATGGAGTCCATTGAATTTTTTCACTAAACGTTGGCATATGGAAGTAAACAAACATCCATTGAAAACGTCATCTAAAAAGCAGCCTTATTTGATCTCAGATAGTGCAATAAGCTTGATCTCGCTAGAGCAAGGCAAGCTGTCGCGCTATCAATTACTTCATGGTTGTGGAAAGTTGCAAGAATTCGAATTGAGCGACGAGTAAAAACCTCATAAATTTTAGGGCGTGTTGAACTTTGCTGTGTGTTTTTGCAGCAGTCATTCGGGTATTTTGGCAAGGCAGAGCCTGCGCCGCATAGTATTCTATGTAAGTGAGGCGATAACGTAGAAAAAATGACCGAATGACGCTGCCCAAAGGGTTCAACCAAAGGCTTCCACTACGGCGTCATGCGCTACTCACATAGATCACTATGTGTCATAGCGCATTTCTGGTAATGAAAGCCTTTGATTTGAACAAAAATCATACCTCAAAATTCAACACGCCCTAGTCTTTGCTATATTTTAGTTAAATTCATTTTGACTCGGCGCCCTATGCAGCAAAAATGGCTCGTATGCTTAAGTTTCATATTTAATTTCGCTTATGCAGTTCCACAGTTTACTGACACTGCGCAAATAATGCGTCACTACGATTACAGCAATGGATTGAGTCAAGTTACGGTTACAGCATTAGCGCAAGATCAATATGGCTATATATGGGTTGGCACTCAAGCGGGTCTTAATCGGTTTGATGGTCATGAATTTAAGCAGTTTGTTCCCAAACAGCAGGATGATCAAAGTCTTGCTGGTGGCTTTGTCACCGATCTCTGCATTAGCGCCGACAAGGTGTGGATAGGTACGCGTACCGGGTTGAGCGTGTACCATAGTACTAAGGGCTTCTTTACTTCTTTTTTGTCTGATCAACATGATGCAATTGTCTCAGACCGCGTCATTTCCTTGGATTGCAATGGATCAAATGTCGTCGTGTCACAAGAAGACGGTAATGTGTATCAAATTAACCAATCTACACTACAACCAACTAAAGTCTCCCTTCCTGGTCGATTTATCCGAAATGTTGTTGAACGCAATGATGCTTATTTTTATTTGAGCGATCAAGGGTTGATGAAGTTCATGAAGCAATCAGGTGAAGCGATATTACTGCTTGATGGCGAGTTCGAAAAAATGAGCTTTTCGGTTCAGCGCATTGTTTTGATCAGTAAAGCACAACAGCTTGTTAACTACGATACCTTATATGAACGGGTATTGTGGTCTAGAAGTTTTAACAACGACATTAACGTAACCCTGCATAATGTTGTTGTGAACGGCAACGAGGTGCTAGTGACGAGTAGTAATGGCTTATATTTGCTCGACAGGCAAGGGCAACTCATTAACCATTGGTACAAACGTGCACATCAGTCTAGTGGATTGCTGGACAACAATGTCATCACTGTAATGCGAGATTTAAATCAGGACCTTTGGCTTGGGACTGAAACACGCGGCTTACACTTCTTTAGTCAGTTGAGCGAATCATTTGGTCATGTCAGTCAATTTAACTATCCCGAGTCACCATTGCAGAGTACCGATATTAGAAGCTTTGCGATTGATAAAGAGGATCGCCTCTGGTTTGGCACATCAAGCGGCTTGTTTGTGTTTGATGGAACGGGATTTAGTGAAGCCAAAGTGCTGTATGCTCAACTTGATGTATTGGATAACAGTTTTGTGACCAAAGTCGCCTTCATTGATGGCGTTATGTGGGTTACCACTCGGGGTAACGGGGCGCTCAGGTTCGAAATGCAAACTGGGCGGTTAGAACATCTTAAGCCTGATTTTGGTAATGGACCAGAGCTGACATTCAACAGCCTCATAAAGTTTGAAGGAGAGGTTTTAATTAGTTCACGCACCACAGGTATTTTAAAGTATGTGGCGGATAAAAATAACTTGCAGCCTTATTTTCACCCTTCAATTCGCGCGCCTAGCCATGTTTCATCAATGAAAAATATTGATGGCCAATTGTGGTTTGGTTCTATTGGTAACGGGTTATTTAAGTATGCTAAAGGAGAGCTGAGAAATCTGACGACACAAGATGGCTTGGTGTCTGATCTCGTGTTTATGATTGAGAGAGACCAATATGGCAAAGTTTGGATTGCAAGTGAACTCGGGCTTTCGATTGTGACTGAAGAGTTTAACGTTGCTAACGTGCTAACCAAGGAACATGGTTTGGCAAACACGGCGATTTGGGCACTTGTTTATGATGGTTCTGAACATATCTGGGCGGGAACTAGTGGTGGATTGAGTCAAATTCATACGACGAGTATGTCCATTCATAACTTTTCACCGATTGATGGCGTTCAGGATAACGAGTTCAACTACAACGCGGCTTGGCTAGCACCAGATGGTAGAGTGTTCATTGGCGGTGCTAAAGGATTTAATCAATTCTATCCACAAAAAGTGATTATAGATAAGAGCGAACGGGCGTTGCTGATAAGCCATATTGAGCTGTTAGGAAAGCTATTGGTCCCAAAAGAAGACGGTTTGCTGAGCACATCTCCTGAACTTGCAACCAGTCTTAATCTAGCTCACGATCAAAATATTGTTTCATTGCAATACTCTAGTTTGGATTACGGTTCTGAACAGCAACAGTTTTTTTATCGCGTTTTAGGTCTGAGTGACAAATGGTTAAAGCTTGCTTCAGGGGTTAGGCAGGTTAATTTATTACGGTTGGAGCCTGGAGAATACGTTGTCGAAGCTTATACCGTAAATCGTTTTAACATAGCTTCGCCAGTACACCGCTTTGCTTTAAATATTGGTGCGCCATGGTGGTGGAATGTGTATTCCAAAACAGTCTACGCGTTATTTATATTACTGGCATTGTTTTTAGTTACCCGAGCGCGGCAAAAGCGCTATGAACAAGTGCTTGTTGCGAACAAAAAAATGCATGACTTGCAGCAGCGTTTGGAGTTATCTCTTTGGGCAAGCGGCGACGAACTTTGGGATTGGCATATCACCAGTAGTACTATTTATAGGCACAGTGTTTCACCACGAGTCGATTATGGCGTGACTCAAGAACGTATGACTTTAGAAGACATCGGTGAATTTGTGCATCCAGAAGATGGTGGCCGACTTAGAAATAAAGTGAAGGCCTGCATAAGCGGTGAAGCCCAAAGTTATGAAATTCCCATCAGAGTAAAGGATTTAAACGGAAACTGGGTTTGGGTGCTTGATAGGGGAAAGGTTGTTAAACGGGATAAACAAGGTCAAGCGGTTCGCATAGCTGGCGCTTTGAAGGACATTGAAGAGCTTAAAGAGCATGAAAATGCCCTGCAGGCACTGAATGAGCAACTTGAGATAAAAGTTGCGATGCGTACGGATGAAATATACAAGAAAAATCAAAAGCTTGAACAGGCCATGTTGGAGCTAAAACATACGCAGGATGAATTAATTGAAAGCGAAAAAATGGCGTCATTAGGGGGATTAGTGGCTGGCGTGGCGCATGAAATCAACACGCCGCTGGGTGTTGCATTGACGGCCTTGACCTACAACGAAGAAAGTATGCAAAAAGTAGCGAAAAAGCTACAGAATAAAACTCTCAGTCAAAAAGATTTGAGTAAAGCCATTGAAGATCAAACACAGGGTTACCAACTTATTTTTAGAAACTTAGATAGGGCACAAGACCTGATCGGTAACTTTAAGCAGGTTGCAGTAGACCAATCCAGTGAAATTTGTCGAACCATCAATCTAAAAACCTACATCAAAGATGTTTTGATTTCGTTGGAACCCTTGATCAAAGGCAAAAATATTGAAATCAAGGTGCATGGAGAAGCAGATATTGAGTTGTACACATATGCTGGGGCGATTTATCAAATTATGACAAATTTGCTTAATAATTCGGTGATCCATGGCTTTGAGAATAAAAGTAAAGGATGTGTCGACGTAGAATTATCCGCCGACGATAAAGAATGGCTGATCACATATCGTGATGACGGCGTTGGTATGAGCAAAGAAATGTTGAAGACGGTGTTTGACCCTTTTGTGACGACCAAGAGAAGTCAAGGAGGTTGTGGATTAGGTATGCATATTGTTTATAACCTTGTCACGCAATTGCTAAAAGGGGAGATCCGTTGTGCATCCGAACAAGGTAAAGGTATTGAGGTCAAATTAAAGGTGCCAGTCATGCAAGCTGAAAGCTCAGATGATGGCACCAAACAGTCAGTTAATACTGATAGCTAATATGTTGGAAGAAACGCACATTAACATCTTGCTTAGTTGGATTGACATTTAATTCGTTAGTAAATGCACGGATCATTGCTTCAACGTTATTCATAAAACGTCCATAGCCCATATCTTTCTTATCTGAGTTATGAGCAACAAGCACAAAGTTCATGGTATCCACTAGTCTGTTAGCGTCCCATGTTGAGTGGAACTGCGTTTCTTGATTATCAGTGTCAAAGCTCAATTTACAGAGCTCTTCGTTGCCACTGCTTTTATCTATTTGACTGTTACGTATTAACGGTAAACGATCATCCGCTAAAAAGGCACTGAGTTGTAGTTGCTTATCAGCACAACTTGACAGAAATAAGTCTTCAATATTTTTATAAAAAGCACTGTAATCATCGTGGTTGTTGATCAGATGTTGATACTCAGTTTTTAACGCACGGGTAATAGGTAAGCTGAAGGTTGCATACGTCATTTCCGAGTGTTTATCAGGCAAGTTGCAATTTCTTGCTTGGTATCGTGGATATAGGCTACGTAATTTATAGCCGTAGCTCTCCTTACTGCCTTTTGCCTTAGCAAAAATATCGTAGGTTAAATGTTGGTGGTCGCGTACACGTAGCGTGTTTTCAGCAATTGGTTTAACTACATCGACTAATGCATCTAAAGTGAGTTTGACTTTATTGTGGAAGCTTGCTGCATTGGCTCGAATGTCGTCGCCTGTCGCTAAAAAGAGTAGGGTAATTTTTCTAGCTTTTACACCCTCTTCCCAATAAGACTTATGCGCTTCATGATATTTAGGATTGTAGAAAAACAACATTTGCTTTTGCGTTTGTAAGCAGTATGATTCTTCGTGATAGCGAACGACGGGTAATTTATCGTTGGCAATGAAATGCACGTTGTGTAATTCGTACTCATCACATAAAGCGAAAAGTTGACGAGCTAAACGCTCATAGCAGCTTTGTAGGTCATCAAAGCAGTTGTAAAATTCGTCCGTAGGTTTGAATTCAGCCAGAATATACTGGTTGTTCCGCGCTTTTGACGGGATGTACACGCGATTTAAATTCATTGAAGCCATTTGTGTTGTCCTTGAGTTACTTCACTTTATGCGCGCACTATAATGCAATTTTATGACTTTTTTATTGCGATAGAACAAAAAATGTCATGAAATTTTAAAATCTTGTTAAGTCGTTAACTAAATCAGGTAATTATTCTTATCTTCAATAAAGGATTTGCTGTAAGTTCGCGATTGTTTTTGTAATAATGCCGAAGTTATTCAGTGCAAAATTTCAGAGGAATGCATACCCATGGCGGAAACAGAGAATCGCCCAACAAACTTTATAAGAAATATCATTGATGCAGATTTGGCGAGCGGTAAGCACCAACAAACTCATACGCGTTTCCCGCCTGAGCCAAATGGCTTTTTGCACATTGGTCACGCCAAATCAATTTGCTTAAACTTTGGCATAGCACAAGATTACAAAGGCTTGTGTAATCTTCGTTTTGATGACACGAACCCAGAAAAAGAAGACATCAATTACGTAAAGTCGATTCAAGAAGATGTGTCTTGGTTAGGCTTTAAGTGGGACGGTGATATTTGTTATTCATCAAACTACTTTGACAAACTTCACGATTACGCGGTTGAGCTGATCGAAAAAGGTCTAGCGTATGTGTGTTTCTTATCGCCGGATCAAGCGCGCGAATATCGTGGTACGTTAACCGAGCCTGGTAAGAATAGCCCGTATCGTGACACACCGGTTGAAGAAAACTTAGCGTTATTTGCAAAAATGCGTAACGGTGAATTCAAAGAAGGTGAATGTGTATTGCGCGCCAAAATTGATATGGCCAGCTCATTCATGGTTTTACGCGATCCTATTATTTATCGTATTCGCTTTGCGCACCATCACCAAACAGGTGATAAGTGGTGCATTTATCCAATGTACGACTTTACACACTGTATTTCGGACGCGTTAGAAGGGATCACACATTCACTTTGTACGCTTGAGTTCCAAGATAACCGTCGTTTGTACGATTGGGTACTTGATAATATTAGCATCGAGTGTCATCCACAACAGATTGAATTCTCGCGTTTAAATTTAGAATACACAGTCATGTCAAAGCGCAAGCTTAATGACTTAGTGGTAAACGGCCATGTTGAAGGCTGGGATGACCCACGTATGCCAACTATTGCCGGTTTACGTCGTCGCGGTTATACCCCAGCATCTATACGTGAATTTTGTAAGCGCATCGGTATCACTAAGCAAGACAACATGGTTGAAATGGGCATGTTAGAAGCGTGTATTCGTGATGATTTAAATGAGAGTGCACCGCGAGCGATGGCAGTACTTGACCCATTAAAAGTTGTTATTGAAAACTTTGATGAAGGTAAAGTAGAGCAGTTAGTTGCGCCAAATCATCCAACGGATGAGTCAATGGGTACGCGCGAATTGCCATTTACCAAAGAGTTATACATTGAACGTGAAGACTTCCGCGTTGAAGCGAACAAGAAATTTAAACGTTTAGTGTTGGGTAAAGAAGTTCGTTTACGTAATGCTTATGTGATTAAAGCTGAGCGTTTCGATGAAGATGCAGATGGCAACATCACAACAATTTACTGTACGTATGACGAAGAAACGCTGGGTAAAAATCCAAGCGATGGCCGTAAGGTAAAAGGGGTTATTCACTGGGTGAGTGCAACACACTGCGTTGAAGCGCAGGTTCGCCAGTACGATCGTTTGTTCAACGTGCCAAACCCAGCGGCTGCGGAAGACTTTACGCAAACGCTAAACCCAGATTCATTGGAGATCATAGCGTCGGCTAAGTTAGAACCGTCTCTAGCTAATGCGCAAGCTGAGCAAGGCTTCCAATTTGAGCGCATGGGTTATTATAGTCGCGATAATAAGTCAGCGGAATTGGTATTCAACCAAACCGTTGGTTTGCGTGACTCTTGGGCAAAAATTGAAAATGCCTAACTAAACCCTCTAAAAAAGGCCGAGCTTCTCGGCCTTTTGTCTGTGTGAAGGTATCATGAAACTCCCTGCTGCAAATAAGCAAAGCGCCAAAGCAATTCATAACTTCTATATCAATGAACAGCAGTCAATTTATTTGCTGTCACATCATGATGCGAAAAAGCATCGTCAGTGGCTCAATATTTGTAAAAAACAGCTGTCGATGCTCGGATATAAAGAGGTCGAGATCATTGGTTCAGGCGCATTTGGTTTTGTTTTTGCTGGGGTGAGCCCCGACGGACAACAGTGGGTGTTTAAGTTTTCTCGTATTACCTTGGCGCAAGCGGTAAGAGACAGGCTTGAAGACGAGGCTTATATGCTTTCGCAAATTCATAATCCAATGGTGCCAAAATTCTTTGCTTTTGAGCGTGTTAAAAAGCAGGGGATTTTAATGATGGAACGTGCGCTTGGAGAGGATTTAGAGAAAATTTCTCTCAAGCGAGGGCGTTTTCATCCCGATGAGCTGGTGGAGCTCGCACTGAAGTTAAGAAATGTGTTACGAGATCTGCGTTCTCATCGCAATGGCATGTCGCCACAACCTATTGTGCACGGCGATATAAAGCCCTCAAATATAGTCTGGGATGAAGAAACTAAAAGTTTTTCTCTGGTTGACTGGGGCAGCTCTGTATACGCGCAAATTGATGAACATGGTGAACCTGTTGCCAGCAATATCATGGATTTAATGTCATCGGATGTATCAAGCACCAATGCCAGAATGGGCGATGTGTATTTCATTGGTGATGAGCAAATGTCAGGGGCTCAGTCATCTCCGCGATTTGATGAGCAAGGTGTTGCATCAACTATCTACGCGTTAGCAAGTGCCCAATCTTGTCGTTTTGGTGCACAAGTGATACCGGCTAATAGCCTTGGCTTACCAAAAGAATTTGCTGCTGTGATTGATGCTATGTTGAGTAAGGACAAGCATGTAAGAGATCAGGCGGGTGATTATTTTATGCGTAATATGCCAAAAATTGCGCGAGCATATTTGCCGCGTTTGCCGCGCACAGAGCACAAAGCGAATATTCCGTTTTGGGTGAATAACACACCAGAACAACCTGATACTGTAGTGTACACCTCGCGTAAAGAGTTTTTACGTAGAGCCGACCATAATCAGCAGCTTGTGGATGTGAATGACGCACAGCTCGATAGATACTACAAAGAGTTTTTATTTGATACGGGCGACACGGAAAAGGCGTTTTTAGCGTCGATAAGCCGTTTGGCAAAATACCCGGTGGTCGGAGGTTTGAGCTTTCACTGGAAACAAGATTCACTGTATATCGAGTCGAGTTTGATATTACACGATCGCGCGTTGCAAAATGCGTTAACAGATGCTATCAATGCGACTGTAATGTTGGCGCAGGGCATTACACAAAAAGGCTTGTTCAAATGCTGTCTGTTCGATGCGAGACAAACCATCCAGCTTGAGCGAGATGAAACTGGTGCATTTATTTTTGATAAGGTGCCGGAATTAAATTATTCGGTCGTTGATGTATCAAGTAATGAGTTAACGCGTCCTCATAGTTATTTTGAAGATGGTAAAGATCCCGACGAACAACTGCAGTTACCTAAAAGCATTATTAAGTGTGTGTTTGAATTGAACCAGATACACCATACAGGTTGTATTATCTTTGAATCGCTAGCAAACCGTATGAAAATACACCATTACTACCGATTGTTGGATGCTAGCAAAGAAGCACAGTTTAAGGATTTATTGGATAGGATCATGCAGTACGCTATGAGCATTGAAGATGTTGGTGTCGCCGGGTTTATGAAGCTACCTTACAAAAATACACGGGAATTTGACCTGTGCGCGCAGCAAGGCGAGCACTACTTTCCAAAAAATCCAAAAGCGCTTGAGCTGTAAAGAATAAAAAAGCGCTGATAAATCTGAATGAAAAAAATCACATTGAAATAGCCAGTTGCTTGTTTCACATTAGCAACAGCACAACAAGTTATAAGCAAGGTTACTTTATGGATAAACAACAAAGACAGGACATTTTGAAACTCAGTTGGAGTATTCACGATGACGTTGAACAAGCCGTGTTAAAGCATCCAGCATCACAAAATGATGAATCATGGCCTGAAAAACAACGACTATTGCTTGCGGATATGGCGTTGCATCTATTGCAAACAGCTCTGAAACCAGGCGAGCTACAAAAAGACAAATTGACTAATAACCTGAACGCCATTTTGACCCTGAGTGACGATTTTATCGAGCACGTTGACCTCAAAGAGGTATCAAACCGACTGTATCAATTAGAAACTGAACATGAGCAATAAAATTTCATTATCTAAGCTGCAATATGACTTACTTGTAGAACAAACACAGGCATATTGTGATAAGCATCATGATCTAAAACTGGAACAATTTGACGCTGCATTTATGGTCGACTTTTTCATCGAGCAGGTAGGCAAGCAAGTCTATAATCAAGCACTGGAAGACGCGAAAGCACATCTAACACAACATGTTGATGCACTTTGCGACAGGTTATACGAGCTAGAAAAATACTAATTAACTCACAGGATAGAACTGCATATGGATATGCCAAAGTCACTACATGAAGTACTTGGTGAGCAGCAAACAAAGTCGGGATTGCTGGCAATTGCCCTGTTTACAATAGCCACAACCACGTTGGTTTTATTTTTACTTATTCACCAATCGGATATGCAAAAGCTGCCTTGGTGGCAGGTAATGCTCGGTGTTTTATTGGTTATTGATATTATTGCAGGATGTGCCGCCAATTTTACCCGTGGTACAAATGACTATTACGCCAATCGAAATACATCCCGTTGGGTGTTTATTGCTATTCATGTTCATATACTTGTCGTCGCTTTGGCTCTCGAACAACCATTTGTAGAAAGTGCTTATGTTTGGGCATACACCATTTTGTGCGCCATATTGCTTAATTGTTTATTTAACATGCGTTTGCAAAAGGTGATGGCAATGACCGTGGTTTTGATTGGCTTAGTTAGCATTGCTGCATTGCAGTTGACTCTTTGGTTTCAAATAATCGCAAGCTTGTTTTTAGTCAAGGTATGCTACGCATTTGCTGTTGATCACTACCGAGAAAAGCAGGGGGCATAAAAAATCCGACTTAGCGCCGGATTTTCTAGTGAATAATGATTATTCGTCAGGTCGATAGGTTTTTTTCATGATGTATACGTAGGCATTCACAAACGCATTCTCTTGATATTTTTTTAAGCCGGTATCTTCAAAATCAATTGGCAGAGGGTTGCGTTTTAACTGCTCTTTTACTTCTGTACTCGATAGTAAGCGAACATCTAAGCCTTCAATTAACTGAATAGCAGCTTCCATCTTAAAGCCCGTAGCACTACCAGCAAATTTGCCTTTGGGTGCGCGTTGACGGATAGCAACAGAGTCGATTTGGTAGTCGGTCATTAATTTTGCGAAATCAAACTGAAATTTACGCATTTCTTCGGTATCTTGGCCAACATTGCCAAGCGTGAAACGAGTTTGACGTACGTCTCTGATATCAAAAACGTCATCTTGTTTGGTAAGCAAACATAGCAATACTTCGCTACCTGTGATCTCAACACCACATGTTCTCATTAGTTGTTTCCAATTTATTGTGTTATCGGCGAATTATAGCAATCTCACACTCAAAGCAAAAGCTTACACCATGACTTCAATCGCAATTGCGCTGTGATCTGAGTAGCGAATATCCTCTTCATCTCTTTGCGGGTCTAAATGCGCATCAAAATTACGGTAAATAACGGATTGGATTCGCGTATCCTTTATATTTGGATTGAACTGTTCAGAGGCGAGTATGTAATCAAGCACATTACCAGTACCTTGGTAGTAATGTGTTGGTGGTTTGTGCTCGAAGCTATGTGCGTTATCGGCAAAGTTAAAGCTGTCAAATAACCCAACATTTTCAAACGAAGATTGGACGTTTACTTGAGCTGGAAATGCTTTGGTCATAAACGAGAGCGCTGGGCTATATATGTTATCGTTAAAGTCACCCATGACCAGCGTCGCACAGTTTTGCTCTCTTTGTGTTTTCAACGCATCATAATAAATTATCGAAGCCTCTAACGAGCGCGATATTTGTGACTGCATTGTCCCTACCGTTTGTTGTAACATGGATAAAAGCGGATCGTCTTGCGCTTGTTCAGCAAACATGTGGGCCATTGAAAGGACCCTTTGAGATTTCAAATGCACTGCATAACAGGTAATACCACCAATACCCTCTAATTCAACGTGGCACTTTACGGGGGTTCTATTAAATCGAAAATTGTGCTGATTGTTCAAATATTCAAGTAGTTCAGGGCAGGGAACCAAAGCGGATACTTGTTTAAAGGGAACTTTTGATGCGATAGCGACGACCGGGTTAAACAGCACATTGGGATAAATAGCGTCTACCTGCGGTGTGTCAACCGTTGCAAAATATTCCAACCCTAAGTTTTTACACAATATTTTTAGCTCATCAATGCTGAACACTTCTTGAAACGCAATCAAAGTGGGGTCCATATGTTCAATTAACCCGGTGATGAATTGAGTTTTAGACTGCCATTGTGACTCACTATAATGTTCTTGAGGTTGGTAAAAGGAAAACGGAGGTGCAACGAAGTTAAGTAAATTTAAAGAAGCAAAGCAGTAACGAGTCTGTTCAGTCATGTTTTAACCTTATGTAATGCGCTAAGGTGTACAAATTTAATAATTTATGTATCAATTTTAGTCTTTCCCTTGAATTTCGTCACGTGCACAGTCAAAATACCGTTCGGTTTGGAAGTCCCCAAGCACACGGTACGCTAAATCGCTGCCGGCGCCAATGCTTATTCGTAAAAGCGTTGTTGGGCATTCATTTTTATATTAATTAATTTAACTACATGTGATGCGTCGTAGGTGTCACCACTGTAAATAGGATTTATCATGCCAATTATTACGCTTCCTGACGGTAGTCAGCGTGCCTTTGAAAACCCAGTTTCAACTTTACAAGTCGCTCAAGATATCGGCCCTGGTCTTGCAAAAGCAACCATCGCTGGCCGTGTAAATGGTGTACGTGTTGATGCGTGTGACATCATCACAGAAGATGCAAATTTAGAAATCATCACGGCAAAAGACGAAGATGGTTTAGAAATCATTCGTCACTCTTGTGCTCACTTAATCGGTCATGCAATTAAGCAGTTATTTCCAGACGTTAAAATGGCGATCGGTCCTACGATCGATAACGGCTTTTATTATGACGTTGATTTAGACCACTCTTTAACACAAGAAGACTTAGATGCCATTGAAAAGCGCATGCTAGATCTTGCAAAAACAAATTACGACGTTGTTAAGAAAACCGTTTCTTGGCAAGAAGCACGTGATGCGTTTGAAGCGCGTGGTGAAACTTACAAAATTGAGATCCTAGACGAAAATATCGCTAAAGATGATAAGCCAGGCCTTTATCATCACGAAGAATACATCGATATGTGTCGTGGTCCTCACGTACCGAACATGAAGTTCTGTCAGCATTTCAAAATCATGAAAGTTGCTGGTGCGTACTGGCGTGGTAACTCTGAAAACAAAATGTTGCAGCGTATCTACGGTACAGCTTGGGCAGACAAGAAGCAGCTTAAAGCGTACTTAAAGCGACTTGAAGAAGCTGAGAAGCGTGATCACCGTAAAATTGGTAAAGCACTCGATCTTTGGCACTGGCAAGAAGAAGCGCCGGGCATGGTATTTTGGCACAACGATGGTTGGAGCATTTACCGTGAACTAGAAGATTTCGTACGTGAAAAACTGCGTGAATACAACTATGAAGAAGTGAAAGGTCCTATGATGATGGACCGTGCACTTTGGGAAAAATCAGGTCACTGGGATAAATACGCTGACGCGATGTTCACAACAGAGTCTGAAAAACGCGAGTATGCAATCAAGCCAATGAACTGTCCGGGTCACGTGCAGATCTTTAACCAAGGTTTAAAGTCTTACCGTGATTTACCGCTGCGTATGGCAGAGTTTGGTTGTTGTCACCGTAACGAACCTTCAGGTGCTTTACACGGCTTGATGCGTGTACGTGGCTTTACGCAAGACGATGCCCACGTGTTCTGTACAGAAGAGCAGATCATGGATGAGGTATCATCTTGTATCAAAATGGTATACGACACCTACGAAACGTTTGGCTTTGAGAAGATTGTTGTAAAACTATCGACTCGTCCAGAAAAGCGTATCGGTGAAGATGAAATGTGGGATAAAGCAGAAGCGGCGTTGGCCGAAGCGCTTACCGCCAATGGTATTGAGTTTGAATATCTACCGGGTGAAGGTGCGTTCTATGGTCCTAAAATCGAATTTACTTTATACGATTGCTTAGAACGTGCGTGGCAATGTGGTACAGTGCAGTTAGACTTTGCACTACCGGGTCGTTTAGGTGCAACTTATGTTGCCGAAAATAACGAACGTAAAACACCGGTGATGATCCACCGCGCTATTTTAGGTTCAATCGAACGTTTTATTGGTATTTTAACTGAAGAATATGCGGGTCTTTTCCCAACTTGGTTAGCACCAAAGCAAGTGGTGATCATGAATATCACCGACAAACAAGCTGATTACGTGCATGAAATTGTGCAAAAGTTAAATAAACTTGGAATTAGAGCTTGTGCTGACTTGAGAAATGAGAAGATTGGCTTTAAAATTCGGGAGCATACTTTAAAACGTATACCTTACTTACTTGTTGTTGGTGATAAAGAAGTCGAACAACAAGAAGTAGCAGTGAGAACACGCAAAGGTGAAGACCTCGGCAAATTCTCAGTCGAAGATTTTATCGCCAAAATCAGCGAAGAAATTAAAACTCGACAATAATATAATTTGCGTGTGGCATAAATATGAAAATGCTGCACGCATTTACTTTTGATTTTCTTGGAGGAACGTACCATTAGAGGCGGAAAAAAAGGGCAAACTACAGCTCAAAAAAATCGTATCAATGAAGAAATAACTGCGAAAGAAGTTCGCTTATCTGGCGTCGAAGGTCAGGAAGCGACCATTATGTCGTTAAAAGAAGCTCAAGCGATTGCTGATGAAGCCGGAGTGGATCTAGTAGAGATTAGTCCTAATGCTGAACCTCCTGTCTGTAAGGTGATGGACTACGGTAAGTTCCTTTTTGAAAAAGCAAAATTACAAAAAGAACAAAAGAAAAAGCAAAAGCAGATCCAAATTAAAGAGATCAAGTTCCGTCCTGGCACTGACGAAGGTGACTATCAAGTTAAGCTACGCAGCCTAAGAAAATTCTTAGAAGCTGGCGATAAAGCTAAAATCACAATTCGTTTCCGTGGTCGTGAAATGGCTCACCAAGAAATTGGTATCGAATTACTTAACCGTGTTAAAACTGATTTAGAAGATTTAGCAGTTGTTGAGTCTTTCCCAAATCGTGTTGAAGGGCGTCAGATGGTTATGATGATGTCGCCTATTGCTAAAAAGTAATAAACACGGCATAATGCGCGCGAATTTAGTACAGGTTTAAAGTGTCTTGGACCACCTGTGCTAACCGGTATTGAAGAAAGGGTAGTTCCTTCACCGGATTTGGTTGTGAGTTAGGCCTTAAAAGTGATGGTAACATCCGCCTGCTTACATTGGTTTAAAGCAATACATTTGGAGTTATTGCAATGGCTTATAAGCTAAAATCACACAGAGGCGCAGCTAAGCGTTTCAAAAAGACTGCTTCAGGCGGTTATAAGCGTAAACAGTCGCACCTTCGTCACATTCTGACTAAGAAGTCTTCTAAGCGTAAACTACACTTACGTGCTAAGTCTATGGTTCACAAAAACGACATTGGTCTTATCGACCGTATGTTACCATTCGCTTAATAGGGGATATCAGAAATGGCAAGAGTTAAACGCGGTGTTATCGCACGTGCACGTCACAAAAAAGTATTAAAGCAAGCTAAAGGTTACTACGGAGCACGTTCACGTGTTTACCGCGTAGCTTTCCAAGCAGTAACTAAAGCAGGTCAATACGCATACCGTGACCGTCGCGCTAAGAAACGTACTTTCCGTCAATTATGGATTGCACGTATCAACGCTGCAGCACGTCAAAACGGCCTTTCTTACAGCCGTTTCATCGATGGTCTTAAAAAATCATCTGTTGAAATCGATCGTAAGATCCTAGCTGATATCGCAGTATACGACCAAGTAGCTTTCGCAGCATTAGTTGCTAAAGCAAAAGACGGTCTAGCTGCTTAATAAGCACTAAAGCTTATTCCCTAAAAAAGGAGCCAATGGCTCCTTTTTTTGATCTTATCATTTAGCGATTTTTTATTAGCACTTTATCCATTAAGTTTGTGCTTAAAACGCGTTTTAAATAACCCATTAAGTAAGTGGGAAAAGTCACATAGTATCTTGGTTTAGCGCGCTTTGCTGTTAAGGCGTGTAACAGCTTTTTATACACAGCTTCTGGCGGTAAGGTAAATGGTTGCGGTGCAGTTGTCGCTGCGAGTCGGTTTAATTGTGCATTGTATTCTTGTTCATAGGGGCTTGATGAAATATCAATGTTATCGACAAACGCCTGTTTGGCATTTTCTCTAAATTTAGATGCGATTGGTCCCGGCTCAATTAAACTGATTTGAATGTTGGTGCCTTTTAGTTCCATACGCATAGTATCCGTAAGGCCTTCTAAGGCAAACTTGCTGGCGTTATACGCCCCACGAAATGGTAATGCAACCAGCCCTAAAACTGATGAGTTATGAATAATTCGACCAGCACCATTTTTTCGCATATGTTTTACAGCAAGGTTTGTGAGTGTGTGCCAAGCAAAAAAGTTTACATCGAATTGTTGACGCAAAACCTGGGTAGGCAAGTCTTCGACGGCACCAGGCTGCCCGTAAGCGCCATTATTAAAAAGTGCGTCGAGCTTACCATCGCAAAGTTTGAGTGCTGCTTCAAATCCTTGTTGAATACTATTTTCATCACTAAGGTCAATGTGAATACATTGCACCCCTTGTGAATTGAGTTTTTCTACATCAGCTGCTTTTCTGCAAGATGCAATTACATTGAACCCCGCCTCTTTCAAAGCGTGAGCGCAGTAGTAGCCAATGCCCGAAGAGCATCCCGTAATAAGAATTGATTTTGTCATAAAAGCCTTCTTGGACAGTTTATGGTCCTGATAATTGTGAGCGTTATGTTATTAGCTGCATATTTTTGTTGAATCACCGCACATTGTAAGATGTTAACTAAAATATTGATATAATTGTGCAATCTAGGCTGAAAATTGAGAAATATAAATGATAGCAAGCATGATTATGTTAGCTGCAAGCTTGTCATTAGATGGTCACTTGCCACCGTTGATGCCGTGGCAAGGGCAGAGCACAAACTTGATACAAAAAAGTGGGCCATTGACTACCGACTTTGAATTAAGTGACGGTTTAAATTCGCCCGATTACCAACAAACTATGGCGTTTGTAGAGCGTTTGGTCGCGGCGAACCCAACTCAATTTAAAGCCATAGATATAGGCTTTAGCGATTCAGGCCAAGCCATCAAAATGCTGATTGCGTCAGAAGACGGGCAATTCTCGGCGGCAATGTTACGTAACAGCGAAAAGCCGACTTTGTTGATCCAAGCGGGGATCCATGCCGGTGAAATCGATGGCAAAGATGCGGGATTCATGATGCTAAGAGACGTTGCACTTGGTAAGCGACGAGATCTGTTGAGTAAGGCGAACATCTTGTTCATCCCCATTTTAAATGTTGATGGCCACGCGCGTCGCAGCAAATATAATCGGATTAATCAGCGTGGCCCAGTAGAGATGGGTTTTAGAACGAATGGCAAGAATTTAAATTTAAATCGTGACTACACAAAACTGGATACCCCAGGTATTCAAGCTGTGTTAAAAGTGATAAATGACTATCAGCCAAGTCTGTATTTAGATGTGCATGTCACTGACGGTGCGGATTATCAGTACGACATAACATATGGTTTTAATCCGGTATTTGCGAGCGAATCCCCCTCTATTGCAAAAGTGTTGAGCGACAACATTTCACCTGTGATAGACAAAGCATTGTTAAAACAAGGGCATACCCCTGGGCCTTTAGTTTTTGTTATGGACAAAAGAGACTTTAAAAAAGGTCTCGCTGGTTGGGTTGCGAGCCCTCGCTTTTCAAATGGTTGGGGAGATTTAGCTGGTGTGCCGACCATTCTTGTGGAAAATCATTCTCTTAAGCCGTACAAGCAAAGAGTATTAGGCACGTACGTATTATATGATGGGGTGATTTCAGCATTGGCGGAGCATAAAGCCCAACTTGGTGTAGCGGTGAAAATTGATGCCGAACGTAGAGCAAAAGAGTTGGTGGTCGAGCGCTCATATTCCGATAAGCCGGAACACATTGAGTTTAAAGGTATCGCTTACAAGCAATTTCAAAGTGCAATATCAGGCCAATTGGAAGCGAAATATTTAGGAACAGCGGAGCATTACGAGGCCTTGCCTATTTTTTGGCAAAAAGAAGTCGCAAAAACCGTGAAAGTGCCAGACGCGTTTTATATTCCACCCACGTATCCTGAAATTGTGGAGAAGTTAAAGCTGCATGGTATTGAAATTGAAAAAGTACAATTAGCTGACAACGCTACTTTATTACTAAAGCAGGCTTCAATACAGGAGTATGAATTTGACAAAGTGCCATTTGAAGGCCGCTTTAGAGTGAGTGCAAAATTTACTCTATCAACATTGAGCAGCGCAGACGTAATTGGCTGGTATCGAGTTACTACAGAGCAACCCAAGGGCCGACTGGCTACGCATTTATTACATCCCGAAGCACCCGACTCATTTTTCAGCTGGGGGGAGTTCAATACGGTTTTCCAAAGAACCGAGTATGTTGAAAATTATGCATTAGAGCCTTTCGCACGTTCCATGTTAAAAGAGAATCCAGCGATGGCACTAGAGTTCGATCGCAAAATTCGTGAAGATGATAAATTTGCAAAGAACCCGAAGGCAAGAATGGAGTGGCTTTATGCACAGACACCGTATTATGATCAGGGCTATTTAAAATACCCTGTCCTCATGTCGTTCAAGGAGAAGTAAGGTGAAAGTACAAACGGTGCCAGTCACCTCTTTTATGCAGAATACGCGCTTTATTACGTGCGAAAAGTCTCATAAAAGCGCGATTGTCGACCCCGGTGGCGAGACTCAAAAGCTACTCGCACACATCAAACAATATGAGCTTGATGTTGAATGTATATTGCTTACCCATGGTCATTTAGATCATGTGGGTGCTGCAGAAGAGCTTAAACAGCTGCTAAATATAAAAATCATTGGCCCGCATAAGGATGAGATGTTCTGGTTTGACGCGTTACCAATGCAAGCGCAAATGTTTGGTTTTCAAGCGCAAGCGCCTTTTTATCCCGACAAGTGGTTGCAACATAATGCGCGTATTGTGGTTGGGGAAACGGAATTATTAGTATTGCATTGCCCTGGGCATACACCTGGACATGTTGTTTTTTATAATGAAAAATCGGCGCAAGTGTTTGTTGGTGATGTGTTATTTAAAGGCTCGGTTGGCCGTACTGATTTCCCAAAAGGAAATGCGGCGCAATTGCAGCAATCAATTAGAGAGCAGTTATTTACGCTACCTGACAATACGCAAGTGATGTCAGGTCACGGAGAAAACACCACCATAGGGTATGAAAAACAAAATAACCCATTTATGAGTGGACGATTTGGTTAACGAAGGGGCGGACAAATGCTTTGTCTGCATGTATAATTTTTTCCACTGACTAAAATTTAAAGAAAAAACAATGTCATTAAATCAGGTTGATCGCCAAATATTGGCACTATTGCAGCAGGACGCAAGTCTTTCCACAGCAGAAATCGCTGACAAAGTTGGTCTTTCACAATCGCCTTGTTGGCGTCGAATTGCCAAACTAGAACAGGATGGATATATCAAAGGGAAAGTTGCTTTGTTAGATGAAAAGCAGCTTGGATTTGATATGTTAGTGTACGCACACGTTCGTTTGTCGAATCATGGCAAAAATAATTTGGCTGAATTTGAAAAGCTAATTATGAGCTATGACGAAGTGACAGAGTGCTACACCATGGCTGGCACGATGGATTTTATGCTGAGAATTATTTCTCGTGGTATCGAAGGTTATGAGTTGTTTGTCAGAGACAATTTACTTAATTTAGAGTACGTGCAAGAGGTGCATTCAAATGTGACCATGACTTGTGTGAAACGTACGACAGCGTTGCCATTGTAATATTTGAGCAGTTGTCATAGAGCTGTCGCCAGTTCGCTATAATATTGGCATCTAGTTTGTGAAAAGCGCTGATTTTTGTTAAGATCCAGCGCTTTTCTGTATGTTGTAAAACGAGGATGTGAATGTTTAATTTAATCAGCAAAGCGCCGAGCTCTGCTAAAAATGACATCTTGTCTGGCTTGACCGTTGCGCTTGCATTGGTGCCAGAAGCGGTCGCCTTTGCGTTCGTAGCGCAAGTAGATCCACTAGTTGGTCTTTATGCTGCGTTTATTGTTGGTTTAATTACGTCAATTTTCGGTGGCCGTCCTGGCATGATCTCGGGCGCGACAGGTGCGCTAGCCGTTGTTATGGTAAGTCTGGTTGTTGAGCATGGGGTTGAATACCTATTCGCGACCGTGCTACTCATGGGCATACTGCAAATACTTGCGGGAGTTTTTAAGTTAGGTAAGTTCATACGCATGGTACCGCATCCAGTGATGTTGGGTTTTGTAAATGGATTAGCCATCGTTATTTTTCTTGCTCAGCTTGGTCAGTTTAAGGTATCGGATGCCCAAGGTCAGCTACAGTGGATGCAGGGCGCTGAGCTCTACATCATGCTTGGCTTAGTTGCTTTGACCATGTTTATTATTCACTTCCTACCTAAAGTAACAACCGCCGTGCCTTCTTCATTAGCTGCGATTTTAGTGGTAACTGGTTTGGTGATTGGTCTTGATTTGGATGCACGCAACGTACTGGATTATTTGAAAGATATGTCAGGCAATGTGAATGCGACAATTGCAGGTGGCCTGCCTCAATTCCACATTCCTCAAGTGCCATTTAACTTAGAAACCTTATATATCATTTTCCCTTATGCACTTGTTCTAGCGGCAATTGGTTTAATTGAGTCATTGCTGACTTTGACACTAATTGATGAAATTACAGAAACTCGTGGTAACAGTAATCGCGAATGTATTGGCCAAGGTGCTGCAAACATGACCTGTGGTGTATTTGGTGCGATGGGTGGTTGTGCCATGATAGGTCAATCAATGATCAACATTAACTCAGGTGGTCGCAGCCGTTTATCTGGTATTACTGCTGCAGTGTTACTTTTAGCGTTTATTTTATTCGCTGCAAACTTGATTGAAATGATCCCGCTGGCGGCCTTGGTGGGTGTAATGTTCATGGTGGTACTGGGTACATTTGAATGGTCGAGTTTTAGATTAATGAAACGTATTCCTAAGACTGATGCGTTCGTGATCGTATTGGTATCAGGTGTTACTGTTGTGACCGATTTGGCAATCGCTGTGTGTGTGGGTGTGATAGTGTCAGCGCTGGTTTTTGCGTGGGAACATGCAAAGCACATTTACACGAATAACTATATCGACGAACAAGGTTCTAAAGTATACGAGCTTCATGGCCCGCTATTTTTCGGTTCAGTTAAAAACTTTGCTGAACTATTTGACGTAAATACGGACCCTGCAGATGTTATTATCGAGTTTAAATACAGTCGAGTAGCTGATCACAGTGCTATTGAAGCCATTGATAGCTTGGCAGAACGATATACCAAAGCAGGTAAAAAGTTACATTTACGTCACTTAAGTCAAGATTGTAAAGACTTGCTTGAGAAAGCTCGTGATTTGGTTGAAGTCAATGTGATTGAAGATCCAACCTACAAGGTTGCGTCAGATAAACTTGCATAACCTTTACATATTTAAGAAACATAAAAGGCACTACGGTGCCTTTTTTAATTTGCGCTGGAACGTAAGAAAAGCAAGACCACTAGCAGTGATCCAAAAACCAGCACTGAGATATAATTTAATAAGCATACTGGGAGTTGATTAAACAGTTGAAATGGCAAGCACTCGTCGATAATCGACAACGATTTTTTTGGGTTTTACAAATAGCCGGCTGGTTTGGATACGCGCTGGTTAATTACATTGGCTCAAAAGTATTTGAAATGCGCGACATCTATGTGTTTGTGATCGTGTTGAATGCTTATGCAGGCTGTCTAATGACAGTGCCGCTTCGATACTTGTACCGTCGAGTATGGAACGCGTCGCCATGGGTACTGATCTTAGTGGTGTTTGGTGCTTCATATTTAACCGGCACACTCTGGGCTGTGGTACAGAAGTTTAATCTTTGGGAAATTTACCGCCATGGCTACCGGCCAGAAGAATGGTTTTACTATTTTCAACAAGGCCTAGATTCGGTCTACATCGTGCTATGTTGGAGTGGTTTGTATTTTGGCGTTAAGTACTACCAACTATTGCAAAGTGAGCGGCAAAAAGCGCTGAAAGCCAATACAATGGCACATGAAGCGCAGTTAAAAATGTTGCGTTATCAGCTTAACCCCCATTTTTTATTTAATACGCTTAACGCGATATCAACTTTGATTTTGGTTGAAGAAAACAAAGATGCAAACCAAATGGTTGCAAGGCTAAGTGACTTCTTACGCTACACACTCAACACAGATCCAATTAAAAAAGTCGCGCTGGAGCAAGAGCTTCACGCTTTACAGCTGTATTTAGAAATTGAAAAAGTACGTTTTGATGAGCGCTTAGCGATTGAAGTTGAAGTGAGTGACGAAGCGAAGCAAGCACTTGTACCGAGCCTGATCTTACAACCAATAATTGAAAACTCAATTAAATATGCGATTGCTCATTTAGTAGAAGGCGGTAAGCTAGAGATAAAAGCACAAGTTTTCGCCAACGAGCTGTTGTTAGAAGTCGGTGATAATGGTCCAGGCGCAGAGATTGAGAATGGACAGCTTACGAGTGCGCAGGGAGTTGGCATTGCCAACACCATAGACAGATTAAAAACATTATACGAAAACAATTATTCTTTTGTGTTGTCGCATAATGAGCCCAGTGGATTAAAAGTAAATATTCGTGTCCCTTTTGAGAAGGCTAAGAAGTAATGAGCAAAATTAAAGCGTTGATTGTTGATGATGAACCTTTGGCAAGAAAGGGCCTAGCGGTACGCTTAAAAGAATTTTCAGACATTGATGTTGTTGAGCTATGTAGTGGTGGCCAACAAGCGATTGATGCCTGTCACGATAAAGATATTGATTTAGTTTTTTTAGATATCCAAATGCCGGGTATGAACGGGTTTGAAGTTGCAAGAGCGTTGAGCGAGAGTGTAAAACCACTTCCCGCTATCGTATTTGTAACTGCTTTTGATCAGTATGCCGTTCAAGCATTTGAGATCCATGCATTGGATTACATTTTAAAACCCGTTGATGACAACAGACTAAAACAGGCGGTGGAAAAAGTGCAAAGTTACTTAAAAACACAACAAGATAACGCTCACAAGAAAAAGCTAGCGAGCTTTGTAGCAGGGATCACAGGGAATAATTGCGAAGAAATACTCAAAAAATTAGCAACGGGTGATGCATTAGTTGATAAAAAGTACCCGGAGTCTCTTGCTGTGAAAGAGCAGGGCGAAATTATTCGCGTATCAACAGCTTCAATTCAGTGGGTCGATGCGGCTGGCGACTATATGTGTTTGCATTGCAGCGATGGCCAAACGCATATCTTACGAAAAACCATGAAAGAGCTAGAGCAGGAGTTAGACCCAGCATTATTTGTGCGTGTACATCGCTCCGCTATTGTAAATACCAAACAAATTAGCAAGCTTGTGACGCAAAGTAGCGGTGAATATTTACTGGTGTTAGATAATGGTCAAGAATTGAAAGTAAGCCGCAGTTACAGAGATAAAGTGAAAGCCGCTTTGGCAAGTTAAGCAGCCTTTGCAGGCTGCTTGGAAGGACGATTATACAGTAACAATTTTCATCGTATTTGTTGCACCTACGGTTTCCATTGCATCACCGTGGGTCAGGATCACCGTGTCACCTGGCTGTAATGAACCCGCTTCAACAAGTGTGTTAAGTGCATCTTTTACCATTGTTTGGTCTGAACACTTTGTCGAATCAAAGTAGACTGGGTATACACCGCGATATAGTGCAGTTTGACCAAGTGTACTTGTATGGCGAGATAGTGAATAGATAGGTAATCCCGAGCTAATACGTGACATCAACTTGGCCGTTTTTCCAGATTCAGTTAATGCAACAATCGCTTTAACCGTGCCAAGGTGATTTGCAGCATACATTGCTGAAAGCGCCAGAGTCTCAGATGTATCTGCAAACATACTATCTAAACGATGTTTAGATACGTGTATTTCAGGTTGTGATTCTGCACCCAAACAAACACGCGCCATCGTTGCCACAGTTTCTTCTGGATAATCACCTGCAGCGGTTTCAGCTGATAGCATGACCGCATCTGTACCGTCTAACACTGCGTTTGCAACATCCATAACCTCTGCGCGTGTAGGCATTGGGTTATCAATCATTGACTCCATCATTTGTGTTGCTGTGATCACAGTGCGATTTAGCGAGCGAGCGCGACGGATGATCAGTTTTTGCTTGCCTACTAAGGCTGCATCACCAATTTCAACACCTAAATCACCACGGGCAACCATAACAGCGTCAGACGCTAGAATGATGTCATCCACAGCTTCTTGGCTTTCTACCGCTTCCGCGCGTTCAATTTTGGCAAGCAGTTGAGCATTCGAGCCTGCTTGTTCTGCTAAAGAACGCACGTAGCGCATGTCATCGCCACTACGAGGGAATGATACGGCAATATAATCCACGCCAATTTCAGTTGCAGTGATCAGGTCTTCTTTATCTTTTTCAGTAAACGCCGGTGCGGTTAAGCCTCCACCTAAACGGTTGATGCCTTTGTTGTTTGATAGCACGCCACCTACTTTGACGGTTGTATGTACTAGGTGCCCTTCTACGCCTTCAACGGTCAGTTGAATTAAACCGTCGTTTAACAATAGCAAGTCACCTTTGCTGACGTCTTGTGGCAATTCTTTATAGTCGATGCCTACCGCATCAACCGTGCCTTCACCTTTGCCCATTTGTGCATCAAGGATGAATTTTGCGCCAACTTCTAAATTTACCTTGCCGTCTTTAAAAGTTGAAACACGGATCTTTGGACCCTGTAGATCGGCTAAGATGGCAATATGCTTACCTAGCTTTTTTGCGATGTCACGTACAGCTTGCGCTCGGTCTTTATGGTCTTGAGCAACACCGTGGGAGAAATTAAGTCTGACAACGTTCGCGCCAGCTTGGATAATTTTTTCTAAATTGTTGTTTCTGTCTGTTGCAGGTCCAAGTGTCGCTACGATTTTTGTGCGTCTAAGCATCAGGATCTCCTGTAAACCTATTCGTTATAGGGCTATTTTATTTGCTACTGATTTATTACAACATCATTTATTGAAAATATGCGAATGAGACGGCATAGATTCTAAAAATTATCATTCATGTTAAAAAGATTTGCCACAAAAGGCTTTTTAACACTTCGATTAAATTATATGATCTGTATGACGTCATTATGACACCGGTGTCAGTGGAGGTCAATCACTGATATTGTTGCTTAAAAAATATACAGAGAGTGTTTTGTACTTCAGTTTTCTGAGTTTTTGGTTCAGAGAGTTATATAAATTTAGATCTTGATTTCGCTGTTTTTTAAAATCACCCTTCGCTGAGAGGGGAGTTGCTATAATTGGTCAGCGCCTAGCTTCTTATTAAGGCTAGGGTATAATGCGTGTCGAAGTACAAAATACTCACAAAATTGTAGTTACCGAGGAGGAAACTAAATGCAGGTTGCATTAGTTGGTTTGGGTGTGATGGGGAAAAACCTCGCGCTGAATCTTATCGAGAAGGGGTTAACATTAGTTGCCTATGACAAAAACCCCGACGCAGGCGCTGAGCTATTAAGCTGTGCTCAATCACTTGGCTTGGCTGAGCGCTTACACATAGTTTCAGATCTCGGTGATATGGTAAGACGCTTAGAGTCGCCACGTTCTATCTTGTTACTTGTGCCTGCTGGTGAGCTGGTTGATAGAGTGTGTACAGACTTAATTGAAGCGGGTGTAGCAAAAGAAGACATCATTGTCGACTGTGGTAATAGTAACTATAAAGATGGCATTGCGCGTAAGCTCAAATATCAAAATAAATTTGAATTTGCCACAATGGGAATTTCAGGCGGTGCTGAAGGCGCTCGCCATGGTCCTGCAATGATGGCCAGTGGTTCAGAAGGTGGCTGGGAGCGTGTCGAGCCATGGTTTGAAAAAGTTGCAGCGAGCTACAATGGTGAGTCTTGCTTTGCCCGTGTTGGCCAATCAGCCAGCGGCCACTTTGTTAAAATGGTCCATAACGGCATTGAATATGCGCTTATGCAACTGATTGCAGAAGTGTATCAGTTATTGCGCCATGGTACGGGCCGAAGCTGTAAAGAAGTGGCAGAGATCTTTGAGCAATGGTCACAAGGTGCATTAAACAGCTACTTACTTTCTATTTCTAGCCACATCCTTAGTTTAGAAACAGACGAAAATGAGCCGCTTGTTGATCTCATCGACAACAAAGTAGGCGCAAAAGGCACAGGTCTTTGGACTGCACAAAATGCCCTAGAGTTGGGTATTGCCGTGCCATCTCTAGTGGCAGCGGTACAGGCTCGTCATTTAACCAATACAATCGATACACACGCAGCAAAAGAAATGACTTACGCTGCAAAATCAACAGTGAAAGTAGATGTTGATTTAGAAGAGCTAAAAGATGCATTTTATCTAGCAAGTTTATTGTGTTATCGCCAAGGTCTTGCGTTAATTAAAGGTGCTTCACGTACTCATCAATGGAAGGTCGACCTCGCTAAAACACTTCAAACATGGCGCGCCGGATGTATTATTCGCGCAGATTATCTAGATGATATTGCACAGGGTGTTGAGTTTATAGATACGCTTGGTAAAGAAAGTGATGCACTACGTAAAGTTACCGGTCTTGCTGTAGCAAGTGGTTTAGCTTTCCCAGTATTGGCATCGACGCAAACCTACATTGCGACGCTAAGTACCCCAAGCAATGGCCATTTGGTACAAGCGCAACGTGATTACTTTGGCGAGCATGGTGTTAAAACGCACCAAGGCGAAACTTGTCATTTAACTGACTTGGCAGAGCTAGAGTCAAAAGTACGCTAATAAATATTAAAAGTAAAAAGCCGGCGACTGTTCGCCGGCTTTTTTATCGAGTGAGTTCACCACGCAAATTATCTTGCATAAGGTGCCTGACGGTTTCAAGTTCTAACTTTTGACTAAACAAATAGTGTAGTTTGGCGATACACGCTTCGAGTGTCATGTCAAAACCACTGATCACACCGCTATTTAATAAGGCATTGCCCGTTGCATAACCGCCCATATTGACTTGACCCTGGATACACTGAGTTAAGTTGATCAGTACCACACCACGTTCACTTGCAGCCTTTAAAGCCGCTAAAAATGCAGGCTGTTGCGGGGCATTACCAACGCCAAAACTCAAAATAATCAGCGCTTTTATGTCGCCGTTAATAACATTATTGATAATGTCGATGTCAATCCCAGGGTATAGGTACAAGATGCCAATATTCTGAGGCACAATCGGGGTGACTTGTAGTGCCTGATCAGCATACGGGCTCAGCTTGCCTTCTTTGAGCTGAATATTAATACCAGACTGTGCTAATGGTTGCAGGTTAGGGGAAGCAAACGCATCGAAACCATCTGCATGGGCTTTGGTTGCTCTATTGCCTCGGAACAATTTGTTATTAAAGAATAAACTGACTTCGGCAATGGGGTAATTAGCAGCCAGATACATGGCATTGAGCAGATTTACCTGACCATCGGAGCGTAGTTGCGACAGCGGGATCTGTGAGCCTGTCACTATCACAGGTTTAGTTAAATTCTCAAACATGAAAGATAACGCGGATGCGGTATAGGCCATGGTATCGGTACCGTGAAGAACCACAAACCCATCATATTGCTCGTACTTTTGCTGTATATCATCAGCAATCATTTGCCAATGCATCGGCGACATATCTGAAGAGTCAATCAATGGACAATATTCGTGAATATCAAACAATGGCATTTCATCTCGAGTGAATTCCGCATTGTTTTTGACGGTTTCCGTTAGGTAACCTTCTGCAGGGATATAACCTCGGCTCGATTGTTTCATACCAATCGTACCGCCAGTATAAGCAATGTATATTTTTTTTCTTTTCATAAAAAAGCCCAGATTAGGTTCTGGGCTTAGTATATCAACTGCAGCATCACATTGGCAGTTAGAAACTTACCTCACACACCATACAGCGGGTGTAAGTGTCATTTGGATCGTTAAACTGATTCAAAATCGTTAAATTGTTTTCAACTTGACTGGTGATAGGGGCTAGGTAGCCGCTTGCCAGTTGTGTCATTGGTGAAGACACTTTTAAGCTAGAAATCGCAGAGCTTACAATCGATGTTGCGAAAATATCGTGTAGCAACTGTTCTTTCTCAGTCAGTTCTTGTTCTATTGTGATCACATCATAAAAATCGAGTTTGGCTAACTTAGCCGCCGCTTCGATGGCGTCTTGCTTGTAGCCTAAGTGGTCAATTAAACCAAATTCTTTGGCTTGCGTTGCAGTCCATACACGGCCTTGTGCTACTTTATCAACCGCTTCTTTGTCCATGCCACGTTCTTGAGCCACCAACGAGATAAACTTGTCGTATGAATTCTCAACGCTAAGTTGGAAAATATCGGCTAAGCGCTTGTCGATACCACGAGTTACTGAAATACCGCTTAGTTCAGTGGTTGCAACGCCGTCAGAGTAAATACCAAGCTCTTTTAAAGAGTTTTCAAAAGTTAGCATGGCACCAAATACACCAATTGACCCTGTGATTGTGCTAGGTGCCGCCCAGATCTCATTCGCAGAGGCTGCAATCCAGTAACCGCCCGACGCCGCAACTGAACCCATTGAAGCGATAACAGGCTTACCAGCAGCTTTAATTGCAAGTACTTCATTACGGATGGTTTCGGAAGCAAACATACTGCCACCGCCTGAGTCGATTCTTAGTACAACCGCTTTAACCTTGTCGTTTAGGCGTGCTTTTTTCAACAGAGCCGCTGTTGAGTCACCACCAATGGTGCCTGCTTTTTGTTTACCATTTACAATATTTCCGCGAGCAACAATTACTGCGACTTTTTCTGTAACAGGGTTTTCAAATTGTACGGCTGGTTTAACCACATCCAAGTATTTCTCGAATGAAATTTGCTTGTACGATTTACCACTGCGGTTTTTGCCAACTAATTCCATCAGCTCTTCTTGAAGTTGCTGATTGGTTTTAAGTTCATCTACCCAGCCATTTTGCAGTGCGTATTGAGCCCAATCACCATTCACAGCTTGTATTTTGCTTGCAAAGTCATTGAGCGTTTCATCAAAGTTAGTCATGTCAAACTGACGCGCTTCGCTGATCTCATTTTTGTATTGTTGCCATAACTCACCTAACCATAGACGATTGGCTTCTTTGGCTGCGTCTGACATGTCATTACGGATCAATGGCTCAATTGCAGACTTATAAGTACCCACTCTAAAGATGTGTTGCGTGACTTTTAGTTTATCTAGCGCATCTTTAAAATACATGGGATAAGATGCAAAGCCTTTAATATCGACACTGCCATATGGGTGCATCGAAATGGTATCGGCATGAGAAGCTAGGTAATACTGGGCTTGAGAGTAATGTGCGCCATGGGCAATTACTTTTTTACCTGTCGCTTTAAACTCGTCAATGGCTTGGCTGATCACCTCTAGTTTGTCTAGATGGCCGCCATATAACTTTTCAAGGTCTAGTAACAATACGCCGATACGCGCATCATCTTTTGCGCTGTGAAGCACATCGAGTACGTCATCAAGCAGTATTTCTTTAGGTTGATCACTTGAGTCGCTGATGTCTTGAAATGCAGCATCAATCGGATCAATGTAAGTAAGTTCCTCAACTAGGTAACCATTAAGATTTAGCCTAAGTACGCTATTGTCTGCGATTTTTGCTTCTTTATCGCCACTAAAGGCAGCGATTAGCGCAGCCGCGATAAGGAAGATAAAGATAAGGTTGAACACCAAACGACGTGAAAAATTGAGGGTATTCCACAGAATTTTAAAAAATTTACCAATCAGACTCAAAGCGATTCCCCATTCAATAAACTGTCTAATCTATCATTTGGTTATCATAACCTAGTTTGATTTCGGGTGTTACCTGAAAAACGTAACGAAGTATTTATTGAGTGTAAAAAAGCCAATAAAAACATTAGCAAAGTACATATATTGCGCGGTTTAAGTAGGGGTCATACTTGAAACATTTAATTTACTTTATATAGACGCTTGCTAAATCTTAGAAAATTGATAATGTTGCACAGGTTAGACCAGTTAGTTGGGGCAAGTAATGTTAGAAAAACAATTAGAATTGAAGCACACTACGCTTCGAAACCGCTTGGTCATGGGATCAATGCACACAGGATTAGAAGAGGGATGGCACAATCGTAAGCGTTTAAGTGCGTTTTACGAGGAACGCGCCAAAGGCGGTACAGGGTTACTTATAACTGGCGGCTATAGTCCAAATTTGCGAGGGAAGCTGACCCCAATATCATCTTCTTTTAATTCTTATTACGATGTGATCAAACATAAAGCGTACACAAAAGCTGTGCATGACCATGGTGCAAAAATTTGCTTACAATTGCTACATGCTGGTCGCTATGCTTACCATCCATTTAATGTCGCACCCAGTGCGATAAAAGCGCCAATTAATCCGTATAAACCTAAAGCTATGTCTATAAGCATGATCAAGGCAACCATCAAAGACTTTGCGCGCTCCGCAAAGCTTGCCGAAAAAGCAGGATATGATGGTGTAGAGATCATGGGCTCTGAGGGGTATTTGATCAACGAATTTATGGCGAATCACACCAACAAGCGCACCGATGAATATGGCGGTAGTTTAGAAAATCGTATGCGTTTGGCAGTCGAGACCGTAAAAGCGGTGCGTGCAGCAGTTAGTGATGGCTTTTTAATTATTTTTAGATTGTCTGTGATGGACCTTATTCCGAATGGTTCAACCGCAGACGAGGTTACCGCTCAAGCTAAAGCGCTTGAAGCTGCAGGCGTCGATATTTTAAATACAGGTATCGGCTGGCATGAAGCGCGTGTACCAACAATTGCCAGTATGGTGCCACCGGGTGCATTTAAAGAAGCATCTAAGCGCTTAAAAGACGTGGTTGATATTCCGGTAATTGCGGTCAACCGTATTAATACGCCTGATATTGCAAACGGTATTTTAGCAGCGCAAGAGGCTGATTTGATTTCGATGGCCCGTCCTTTATTGGCTGATCCCGAGTTCTTTAATAAATATGCAGCGGATAAAAGCGAACAAATCAATGTGTGTATTGGCTGCAACCAAGGTTGTTTGGACCACGTATTTAAGGGTAAACGTGCAACCTGCTTAGTGAATCCACAAGCTGGCTTTGAGCTGGATTATCCTCTTACGCCTACGGCAAATAAAAAGAACGTACTAGTTGTGGGTGCGGGCCCTGCAGGACTGTCGGCAAGTTATTATCTGGCGAGCAAAGGGCATTCGGTCAAGCTAATTGACAAAAGTACTCAGCCAGGTGGTCAGTTCAATTTGGCGATGCAAATTCCGGGTAAAGAAGATTTTAAAAAGACGCTTAAATATTACTTGCATGAAATTGAGCGTTTAGGTGTTGAGTTGTGCTTGGGCACTGAATATCAGTCAAGCATGGACAGTGAATTTGACGACATTGTATTTGCAACGGGCGTGAGCCCGCGTTTGTCGAACATTGAGTGCAGTGATGGCAAACGTGTGTATGCCTACGATGAAGTGATCAGAAAAGAAGTGGAACTGGGCAATAAAATCGCTATTTTAGGCGCTGGTGGTATTGGCTTTGATATGGTTGCTTTTTTGGCTGAGAAGCCAGAGCAATCAATTGACGAGTTTAAGCATCATTGGGGCATTGAATGTGACGCGCAACCACTCAAAGATCCGCGCAAGCTGTATATGCTGAAGCGCAGTCCAGGTCGTTTTGGTAGTGAATTAGGCAAAACCACGGGTTGGATCCATCGACAAGTTGCAAAACAGCACGAAGTGGAACAAATTGCAGAGTGTGAATACATCGCCTTTTCTGATAAAGGTTTGCTTATAAAGCAAGCGGGAGAAGAAAAATGGCTAGATGTTGATACGGTTATAGCGTGTATTGGTCAAGTGTCTAACGATAAGTTGTTTAACAAAGAAGCGTTGCCAACTAATCACCATGTAATTGGTGGTGCGAAGCTGGCAAGCGCTATTGATGCAAAACGCGCCATTTACGAAGCTCTGCAAGCTGCTAGATTAATTTAATATTCATATTTGTAATAAAAAAACGAACCTAACGGTCTATTCTGGTAATTATGAAACTTTTGATTACCAAATAGGCCGTTTATGATCTGTAAGTTGTACAAGCTTTACCAATGCATCGTTGAAAAATCTCAATTATTCAGTGGTGTCCCCCCCTTATTGTTTCGCCTAATCTTAGGCCCAGTTATGATCATTGCAGGATATAGCAAGCTCAACCTTGCCAAAGAAGATGTATCGTTTCCAGCGAACCTCTTAGCAGATGAGAGTGTGGTTTCATGGTTTGGTAATACAGAGTGGGGGTTGGGCTTACCGTTTCCTGATTTATTAGCACTTATTGCAGGCTGGGCCGAGCTTTTGGGCGGCTGGCTATTGTTACTTGGTCTGTTAACTCGCTTTGTTGCCATTCCATTGCTTGTCACTATGTTTATTGCAGCAATCAGTGTGCATTGGGAAAATGGTTGGTTTTCAGTTACCCCGACGAATCCTGACACAAGTGCTGTACAAGTATTTGAATGGATGGGCATACCCGCCGCACAAGCAAGCCTCGAAAATAGTGTTCAAGCAGCAGAGCGACTTGAAAAAATTAAATCACTCATAGATACCCATGGTTACCCAGATTACTTATACGAAAATGGCGGCATTGTTATTTTGAACAATGGTATTGAATTTGCGGCGATTTACTTTGCTATGTTACTGAGTTTGATTTTTACCGGTGGTGGGCGTTTTGTTAGCTTAGATCATTGGGTAAAGCGATATGGTAAAAAGTATTGTATTGAAAGTTAAGATAAAAACTAATAAACGATAGATGATGTAAAGATACGATGGTATTCTTTCACTTAACAAGAATGATATTCAATTAGGTGACAACAATGGATGCCATCGAGCTACTAACCACACGCCAATCAGACAGCAATTTGTCGTTTCCTGGCCCTTCACAAGAACAATTAGAGATCATAAAAAAAGCGGCCTTAAAAGTACCAGATCATGGCGGTTTAGCGCCTTGGAAGTTTATTGTTGTGCAAGGCGAAGGAAGAGAAAAGCTAGGTGAAATATACCATCAGGCTGCGGTTGCAGAAAACCAAGATGAGCGAACAATTAGCCGAGCCAAAGAATTACCGCAACGTGCGCCGATGTTGATCATCGCTATTTGTCCGTTCCAAGAGCACCCAAAAGTTCCACGTATCGAACAGATAGAAAGCGCGGCATGTAGTGTGTTTGCAATGCAGCAGGCAGCATTTGCGCAGCGTTTGTCTGGCGTTTGGCGCACAGGTTATTTTGCGCAAAGCCCAATGGTTAAATCTTTGCTAGGTTTAAATGAGCAAGATGAAATTGTGGGTTACCTGTATTTGGGCACACCAACGGTCGCTTGTACTAAACCTGTTCGCCATAAAAGCGAATCGTTTTTTAGTGAACTGTAAGGAATATCGCCATGTCACTACACATTATTGACCATCCACTCGTACAACATAAGCTGGCCCTGCTACGCGAGTTTGGTATTAGCACTAAGAGCTTTCGCGAATTAGTATCAGAAATTGGCACTTTGCTGACTTACGAAGCAACGAAAGACATGCCATTGCAAACTCAGACGATAAAAGGCTGGGAAGGCAATGATATTGAAGTATCAAAGCTGCTAGGCAAAAAAATTACTGTCGTGCCAATTTTACGTGCAGGCTTGGGGATGATGGAAGGTGTGATGGAATTGATCCCATCTGCAAAAGTCAGTGTTGTTGGTTTGCAGCGTAATGAGGAAACCCTTGAGCCTGTGCCGTATTTTGAAAAGCTGGTGGGTAACATTGATAAGCGTCTGAGCTTAGTGATCGACCCGATGCTTGCAACGGGCGGCTCGATGATAGCCACGATTGATATGCTCAAAAAAGCAGGGTGTACACACATTAAAGCGATTGTGCTTGTTGCCGCACCTGAAGGCGTTAAAGCCACACTGGAAGCGCACCCAGATATCGAGATTTATACGGCCGCATTAGACAGCCATCTGAATGAGCATGGTTACATAGTGCCGGGCTTAGGCGATGCAGGTGACAAGATATTTGGTACGGTTTAACCACAAGCGAAATTCTAGCGGGAAATAATAGTGATGCGCTGCAAATTGGTTGATGTATTTAGCAAGCAAAAACTACAAGGTAATGGGCTTTCAATCTTCTATGATTTTGAAGATGTAGATAAGCGTAAAATGCAGGCGTGGACGCGAGAGATGCGTCAGTTCGAATCTATTTTCGTAAAAACAGATGTAGAACCTTATCGTGCTTGGATTTTTACCATGGAAGAGGAGCTTGATTTTGCAGGGCATCCATTAATTGGACTCGCTTATCACTTACATGAAAATCTGGCAGAGCACAGCACCTTGCAGAAATGGTGTATTGAGCTCAACCAAACTCATGTAGAGCTAACCAGTCGCTGGGAAGGCAAGCATTTTATTGCATCTATGCACCAAGGTGCGCCTGAGTTTTTAGCAACGCTTAGTACCAAACAGGCAGAGCCATTTTATGATGCGCTTGGTATTGGGCATCTACAGCCTCAAGATTATCCTGCTCAGGTGATCAGCACTGGGCTGCCTTACCTCGTTTTACCCATTGAGCATGGGCTCAGTAAAGTGTCTTTTAAAACGACTGAGCTTGAAACTATGCTTGGCGAATATCAGGCAAAGTTTTTATATCTTGTTGATATTAATAACTTTGAAGGAAGAACATGGGACAATTTTGGGCGAGTAGAGGATATTGCAACGGGGAGTGCGGCAGGCCCAGTTGCGGTGTATCTGTATGAGCACGGATTAACAACAGACAAAAAAGTGGTGATCAAACAAGGTCGCTTTGTAGATAGACCGAGTGAAATAGATGTCGCACTGATCTGTGACCAAACGAAAATTACGGATGTGGTAGTGAGTGGCTATGTGAGCAAAGTGGGAGAATTTATACCCGCATGACGATTGAGTTACAAACATGAAAGTGACCCTCATAAAATATCTGCTGCGTGTATTGATTTGGCCCGCAAGCTTTGTGTGGTTTGGCATTAGCCTTGTTAGTATTTGGGTGTTCCTTCGTGATTTAAACCCAAACCTGCTCTCAATTGCGAATTTAATCTTCTCACTCGTTGGGCTGTTGACTTTGCTTGTTATGTCTGTAGCGGCTTTAAAGTACCCACAGATCACCCTTTCACATGTTGCAATCTCACAGCTTGGTTGTGCGGTATTGGGCTACATCATGTATGCAGGGATGTTCGTAGAACCTATAATGGTATTTAGCGGGTTATCTTTGCTACTCGCCTGTTGTATTCTAAGCGTCGATTTTATTGTTACCCGAATTAAATAGTGCTTGATGTTAGTTTGAGTAGTCGTTTAAGTTTGGCACAGTTGCATCGACGACGTATGGTCGGCTAACAAACTGTACCAAACAACATTGGTTATAAATTTACTTTGCCTGGCAATGACAGATCACCTGAGGCAATATCCATCGCATTAACAACGCAAAGCAATGGAGCGTGTACACTTTGATTCACTCTCAACCCAGATGTTACCCCATCAAACGAGATGCTCTCAACATTGTCTATTCGATCAAAAGGTATTTGCACCTCTAAAGTATTGCCGTTGAATGTTGGGCTCCAACCCGGGCTATCGAGTAAAATAGGTAACCCCGGCCACGTTTTTGGTAGTCTAGGTTTACTACCTTTCGGAATATCAACAACGCCCAATGCGCCTTTGCCACATCGTTCATTTGGTTTTAGGACCACCCAGTGACTATGCCAAATATTGCCGTCATTTTTTGTGTTGCCATCGCCATTTTCATCGTACAGAGGTGTATCGTCAAAATCGGGGTGGGCAGTCACCGCAAGCGCTAAAATACCCGCGTTTTTCTCAAAACCGACTTCATAACTATCTAATGTCGTGGGCCACACATAAGAAAACACATTACTGCCCGCAAGCTTACCAGTCGCTGAGGGTTTGTTTGTACCTGCCTTTCCCGAAACGGCCATATGAAAAGTGGCGACATTTCCCTTCGTTGTAATTTTGGCGTGAATGATGTCAAAAGGCGCTAACGTTGCTTGGTTTACTTTTGCTTGTATGCCGCCGATATGTGTTGAATGGGCCAACACTGGATTTACCACAATTGCAGTAATTATTGGTAATAAAAACATAGATTCAAGCATGACTATGCTCCTATTACGGCATCTAGAGATGCACCAAAATTAATGTGAAAAACTTGACCGTCTAAAATCAATGCGGGTACAGACTCAACCCCAGATGCTTGTGCTTGGGTGATAGCACCTTTATTTTCGCCCAAATGTATGACTTCAACGTCATAACGACTCTTGTCCAGTGCCGACAGTACAAGCTTTTCTGCGTTCGTACATACTGAACAACCTGCATGATAGAAAATTGCCTTACTCATAGTTAACTCCTTTGATGGTTAAATGGTATCGATTCGATACCTAATTTGATCTACTTGGCAAAATCTAAGTTGTCAAACTAGTTTTTAGTCGATACTATTGACGTATGAAATCAAATTATATCTATAACAGCGTGGAGCGCTTGGCGGAGCTGCTCAAAGTTGGCGCACGTAAAGCGGTTACAGAGCATGGGCTACAACCCGTGCAGCTTGAAGTGTTGCATTATTTATCCCTGTGTAATCGCTTTTCTGATACGCCAATGGCGGTGACTGAGTATTTGGGGTTAACCAAAGGGACTGTTTCGCAAACAATCAAAGTGCTAGAAAAGAAAGAACTCGTCGTAAAAGAGATTGATATTGTAGACAAACGAGTGACTCATCTAAGGTTGTCTTCGGCAGGGCACAAGCTAGTTAAAGAAACAATTCCTACCACTTTATTTGTTAACGCATGTAATACGCTGAGTGAGCAAACACAAGATGATATTGCCGCCGCACTGCAACAGTTGTTATTGGCGTTATTGAATGCCAATGGTTTAAAAACGTTTGGTGTATGTAAATCTTGTCGTTACAACAGGCAAGAGGATGATGGCAGTTATTTTTGTGAATTGGTGAAGCTGCCTCTTAGTGAAGGTGATGTTGCACTGATCTGTCGCGAACACGAAAATACCGAGTGATTGTTATACGTTTAATCTTTTTTAGAACGCTTTAATGAATTCCATCGTTGATTGGCAATTTTAAGTAGCTTAACAAATTTTGGGCATTCAAAATGATCGTTTGCTGGGCAATTAGCCGCATGTATAAGACCATCACGCATTGCCCTCAATGTATTTATTTGTTTATCTAATTCATCTGCTTTTGATAGTAAAAGTGTTCTATCAACGTGTATCTGCCCAGAATGCATCATGCTTTTTATATCGTCGAGTGATAACCCAGCAGCACGCCCTAAAGAAATAAAATTAAGCTTTTCAATAATATTGCTGGCAAATACGCGCTTTAAACCGCTGCGCCCTATGGACTTAATTAAACCGATTTCTTCGTAATAGCGAAGTGTGGAGGAGCGTAAGTTTGATAGTTTAGAGGCTTCGCTAATATCCATATGCTGATCTTGACTTAAAGTTGACTTGAAGTAGTAGCATGGTCTCATAAAGGCGCTAAATCTACAAAGAGGAACCTGTTATGTGGGATGAAAGATACCAAACAAGCGATTATGTGTATGGCACTTCTGCAAATGACTTTCTAAAGGAAAATATAAACTGTATACCGAAGGGAAACGTGTTAAGTCTCGCTGAGGGTGAAGGACGAAATGCAGTGTATTTAGCCACACAGGGCTATGATGTTACCGCTGTTGATAGCTCGCTTGTAGGGCTTGAGAAAGCGCAAAAACTCGCCCGTTTAAATGGCGTATCGATAACCTGTATTCATGCAGATTTAAGTGATTTTGAAATAGAAGAAAATGCGTGGCAGGCAATCATCTCAATATTTTGCCCTTTACCATCGGATGTTAGGACATTGGTATACGAAAAAGTGGCGCGTGGGCTCTGTGTTGGTGGGGTGTTTTTAACGGAGTCTTACACTCCAGAGCAACTAAAATACGGCACAGGTGGTGGAAGTTGCGCTGATACGATGCAAACCAAGACTACACTCGCAACAGAGCTACCAAGCTTACAATTTAGCACCTTGGTTGAGCGAGAACGGGAAGTGTTAGAGGGGATTTATCACACAGGGCTTGCTTCTGTAGTACAGGCCATCGGCCACAAAATATAAGCGGCTACATGGTGAAAATTGCTAAAGCCTATTTAATTTGAAAGCGTTTACACTCAATTCTCTTAATGCAAATAAATGGCGATTATGGTCATTAATGAGCGTGTATTTTGCTTAATATTGCCGTGTATGAGTGTTTATCAGATTTTTATTTATCAATCAGTTAAACACTTTCATATTATCTTTCATTTGATCTTTTGCGATTGCTTTAATGGCTAATACGACTCAAACGAAGGAAGCTTCGGGCAGAGAGTGGGTGTTGAGTTTTTATGATTATTCATCGCCACTGCAAAAATAGCGATGTTTTAAAGTCGTAACTGAATGCACGAAGGTCGAATGAGCAAATACAGATCAAATTATAGATATCAATATATTGCCTAAGCTACATGAAACTTGAATGGACAAATGGGCATCACTAAAAGCCGGTATATTAAGAGCTGACTCACAAAATTTTGAAATTTACGCTTGTTTGTGTAAGCGCTTACATGTTAGCGTTTTGTTATCTGTTTAGATGCCTTCAAAACAACTTTGCAGACTGGCTTGTAACAGATACTGACTGCGCAGCTTGTATTGGCGAGTATGCCAAAGCGCAATTGATGACAACATGTAAAGGAATAAGCAATGAATAATTTTAAAGATACAAAACTGGCTTTGGCTGGTGTTGCAATGACGTTTGCAAGCGCCTCACCGGCTTGGGCGGCTGTGGGTAAACTGTTGTGGCAAGATGACTTTAACACCTTTAATACGGATGTTTGGACGGTTGATATTGGTGATGGTTGCGATCAAGGTTTATGTGGCTGGGGCAACCAAGAGCTGCAATGGTATAGCGACAATAATGTGTCTATTGCTGATATTGAAGGAGAGCCTGGCAACAAAGGCTTGGTGCTAGAAGCGCGCAAAGAACACATCGGTACGAAAGCGTTTTCATCAGGCAAAATTCACAGTAAAGATAAGCTAGCAATTCAATATGGTATGGTTGAATTTAGAGTGAAAGTATCTAATGTCGATACGGGAATGTGGCCTGCGCTTTGGATGTTGGGTACAAGCACCGCATCGTGGCCTGCCAAAGGCGAGATCGACATCATGGAAATGGGCCAGTCGATGCAAGGGCGTATCGATGCTGGTTTTCCTAATGCGGATAGTAATAGCTACACCGGGTCAAACCTGATCTTTTATAGCAAAGATGCGTGTAGTGCAGGTAACCCCACATGTGCTGCCAGTGTCGCTTGGCAAAATGACAACGCGCATCTGTCAAACTCGCCTTTAACCAATCGCTTTGTGACGTATCGCGTGTATTGGAGCGACACCCAGATCCGCTTTACCGTGATAGATAATGGCGCTGAATATTTTATGTTTGATCAACCTTTTACGATCAGCAGCGAGTCGGATGAGTTTAAAGCGCCATTTTACCTGTTAATGAATTTAGCGATAGGGGGGAACTTCACGGACGCCAAACGCAACGATCAAGTCACGGCTCCCTTACCCGGCAAAATGGTGGTTGATTATGTCAAGGTATATGAATGGGATGGATTGGGAGAGGTGAAGCTTGGCAGCGTGACAACACCTGAGCACGGCACGTTCGGCGTTTTTACCGATACCACGCCGACAGACAATCAGCTCAATCCGGGTGTTGACTCGGATATTTATGTTTGGAATCAAAATTCGATTTCGCAGGGGACTTTAGCTCCCTATGAGGGTGAGAATGTGATTGCTTGGGACTATAAACCTAATCAATGGTTTGGTGGTGGCTTTCAAGTACGTCAAGCGCGAGATATGAGTGCATTTAGAGATGGCCAGCTACGCTTTAGAATTAAGATCCCCGCCGATGTGGGCTTTAAAATTGGTGTGAGTGATACTTACACCAATGAGCACTGGCTCAATTTTGATGCGGGGCAAACCAAATACGGTTTAGTGCGAGATGGTAACTGGGCGCAAGCCATAGTGCCAATTGATGACTTAGCTGGGCCACTTATTGCGCTGCAATCTATTAAAAACCACTTTAATATTGCTTCACTGGATGGGCAAATACCCAATCGGTCTTTTGTTATGGCGATTGATGACATAGTCTGGATTGGGGGCGGAGCTACACCCATTAAAGATTCAGACAATGATGGTGTGCCCGATGAGCTTGATGAATGTGCCGATACGCCAGCAAACACCCCCGTGGATGATAAAGGCTGTGCAATTGTGGCATCAGAATATGGGCTTACGCAACTTGATAGCACGTATGTGCAGTTTTACGTCAATAGTACCGGTTGGGCAGATGTGCATTACCGTGTAAATAATGGCGTGCAGCAGAATGTACGTATGATCATGAACGCAGGGCGGAATGAACTAACGCTAGGCGATTTGCGAGCATCGGATGAGATCACATATTGGTTTACTTACCTAAAAGAAAACGGTGCACTTGATACCACTGAGCAGCGTTATATCGTCCGTGATTAATTTATTCAATTAACTGAAAGCGTTTTCATGCTGATACCATGTTGGCGCTTTTTTACCATATCATATACCTGTTTATAGCCACCTTTTATTATTACTTTCAAACTGATTCAGTTGCTTTCACATACAATTTATCTTCCCAGTCATCTGCTTTTTTCGGGCGAAAATAGATGAGAGCGCTTTCACTTTAACGCCGTAGTATCGGTTTAAAAAGCCTAAATGAGTCATTGCAAAGAGACACCGCTTGACGGTTACATTAGTTCTACATTAAGTTATAAAATTGCTTTTAAAAACAAGGTGTAAAAATGTACGTGTTGCCACATTCGGCAGGTTGGGCCGATGACTTTGAAGTTGAAGTAAAGCGCTTAACATCGGCATACAGGGGTAAAATCCGCTATTACCACATAGGTTCTACATCTATACCCGGCTTAATGGCTAAAGACTGCATCGATATTTTAGGTATTGTGAGCGACCTATCTGAAGTCACAAACGCGCGCAACAAGTTTGAATCTATTGGCTACGACGCGCGCGGCGCATATGGTATTGAAGGGCGTGAGTACTTTTCAAAAGCTAAGCGCAAGGCGCATTTGCACATCTTTGAAGATGGCCACCCTGATGCACTTAAACACTTACATTTTGTCGAGGTGATGAAATCAACACCCGCTTTGGTTGATGAGCTCAATGCCTTAAAAGTCGCACTTCAAGCAAAGTACCCTGACAACAAAGATGCGTATCAAGTGGAAAAAGAGTGGTTTTATGACAAGGTGAATAAGGTTTTTGAGGGCTAGGGGGGATGGTAGTGCTGGAATGGTCGTTATGGGTGATAGGCTGGGTTTGCTGTTTCTATATTATGAAGCAGAAATTATAATTGACACCCACTTACTTATACCCACTTTAACTTATAAAAGTTCATTGTATAGAGTTCTGTACTTCAAATATTTATGAGCTTTTATTACTCTTATTTGCTTATGTAAGAAAGTGAAGGCTATGAGCGAACTTGACCGAATACTTTTAAAACTTGCCAGTGCCATGCACATTTATGAAACTATAATTGTTGCTTGGTTTATTTGTTGTTCGAAATATAAGAGGAGTTTGTTGGTCCTGAGAAAAAGTACCACCACATATACTTGCCATGAAGAACGTTCATGCTTTATCGCAGTGTTCTGCCTATTGGTAAATGATATGCTAGGTAACCAATTAAGTATGTATTTGTTGGGATTGGTTATGAGGATGGATGACAAAGTACAATTGTTTTATACAGCAAAAATGCTTAATCAGTTCATATGCCTAGCTAGTGTTTATGCACTTCATAGGTTGAGCCTATTATTATTTTCCCTCTATACTCGCGTTATCCTATATACCGCATTGATTATGATGTTAACACAATTTGTTCAACTTATCGCCAGAGGATACTTTAATTACCATGAGCTAAAGATGCATTATGTGGTTATTGGGTGGTTATTGAACAGTGTTCAAATATGTATAATATCAATCTACCCGATAAAACATATTTTATCATCTTTAAGAGATAACAAAGAAACGTTATGATGCATCATCAACATATCTTGGTTAGTGGCCTTTATTAGCGCGTTTATAGGCTGTTTTAGTCATGTGGTTTTGGATGGCATTATGCATGGTGATGTGCAACCGTTTTTCCCGTTTTCATTATACAATCCGTTGTTAAATTATATTTCAGTCAATAGCCTACATAAGGTATGTTTGTACAGCGCACTTTTGGGGGCGGGTTTGTTTTACTTTATTCAGTGGCGCACCAACAAATCCAAGAAATAAAGTGATGGATGGCGTGGCTTCGCCACTTATACCGACCTACAGGGTATAAACGGTGGTGATTAAGCCGAAGGCGCCATCCAACAGTAGAAAAAATACCCGTTTATAAAACGCTATATATTTTTTTGGTCTAAACTGCTCCATTATTTTTGCGTCAACCCAATAGGGGCTACCTACCACGTAGCGGCTGCCATCTTCTCTTGTTTTAACATCGCCTTTCCAGAAAAATAAGTATTTGCCATCAGCGGATATTTTCGCGCGTTGTTCATACAGTGGGGTGTTGATTGTTTTGCCTAAACTCGCCGCATCGCTCCAAGAGCCATCTTTTTTGTGAAAGCTGATGTAAATATCCGGGGTGTTTTCGTCTATTTTCTCCGCGTCCCTTAGTAGATATGACTCGTCAGGCGCAATAAAAGGGTGGGCAATGTATTTGCCTTGATTTACGGCACTGCTCATTTTGTGTGCTTGTTCATACGCGCCATTTTTGAAGCGTGAATAGCTCATATGGCCACTGCCATCTGTAAAGTCTAAAACGTAAAAATACTGTGTTTTAGCGGCTGATGTGGTGTAACCAATAATGGGTATATTCTTAAAGGGAACTTGGTTTTTTATTTTAGAGACACTTGGGTTGAATTTTTCTTTATATTGTTTAATTTCGTCCGCTGGAATTGGCTTTTCTTGCCACTTATTATCTTTATACTGCATCACAATCCAAGTAGGCTCTTTATACTTGCCTCCGGTTCGAGTAAAAGAAAGTTCGCTCATATCAGGTAAAAACAAAACTTCACTTTCAAGGAATTCTTCTGTGGCAATAATGCCCGGCGCAAATGGCTGGGGTGTCAGTCCAGGTCGCTTTTGGCCCATATAGCGAGCTTCTAGCGGTGGAAACGCGCTCTGGTCTTGACTCTGGCTTGTAAAAGAGGCTGCTAAAATGGATAAAATAATTAATGCGCGTACGCGGATCATAATATTCCTTTTAAAATCAATTGTTTTTATTTTTTATTAATCTGCAAATTATTTTATCGAAGCTGGGTTCTAAATACCTGACTTTCTCATGACTTTTCGATGATTAAGTAAAAATTGGGTGGGGAGTTCAAATTTTTGCTAGGTTTGGCGCGTTTGCTCAAACCTAGCAAAAAAATGAGATGGGTTATTAAACTTTAAATTGCTCAAGCATGTTTTCTTGTTCGGTTATTTTGTCGACCTGACTTTGCATTGTGTGGTCGACGGTTTTAGCTTCATTAAACACCATGTCTGAGATATTGCGGATCTCCATCGCGTTTGAATTAACTTCACTGACTACCTGACGCTGCTCGTTGAGCATATCGGCAATTTGCAGATTGAGCTGCACGATATGTTCAATGGCTTGGCGTATCGCTTGTAGTGAATCACTTGTTTCATCTGCTTTGCCAACGGTTTTTTCTACAATTGATTGGCTCTGTTTCATCACTTGCACCGCATTAACTGCGCCAGCTTGTAATTGATCAATCATCGACTTGATTTCAGTGGTTGCTTCTTGGGTGCGTTGCGCCAGTGTTCTCACTTCGTCTGCAACGACTGCGAACCCGCGACCAGATTCACCCGCGCGCGCGGCTTCTATCGCTGCATTGAGTGCCAGTAGGTTGGTTTGCTCTGCGATACCGTTGATCACCGATAGGATCTGTTCAATGCCGCTGGTGGACACTTCTAAGTCATTAACTACATCCACCGCCGTTGAGATCTGCTCAGATAGGTTGGCAATGGTATCGGTGGTTTGCACCACGATTTTTTGACCTTCCATCGCCGCTGTATCGGTTTTCTGAATAGCGTCTGCGGCTTCTTGCGCTGAGTTTGCTACGCGTAGCTCTGTTTCAGCCATATGTTCAGTAGCAGTTGCCAAAGAGTTTAGCGACTCTAGCTGTCTTGAAATTGCGTTGCTAGATTGGTTTGCTCCCGAAGAGGTTTGTTTCGCGTCCTCTAAAATTTCACGGCCTAATACCTGAATATCCGCGATGAGCTGTTGTAGCCGCGCAGTGAACAAGTTGAAGTTTTCAGCCAGAGCGGAGAATTCAGGATCGCTATTGGTATTGAGCCTCACGGTCAGATCGGCATTACCTTGGGCAATATTAGCCATGGCATCGTTAATATCTTCAAGCGGTTTAAGCAGGAGGTTTACGACCAATGACAGCACAATGATACTGATAACCACAAATAACACAGTAAATAACACGGAATCCTGCGTGAGCTCAGAGACGGCGGCAAACACTTTTTCTTTTTCAAGTGCGACACCAACGAGCCAGTCAAAGCCGTCTACCTTTTGGAAGTCAACCAGATATTCCACGCCGTTTAAGCTAATTGACTGCATATCGTTGCTAAACTTTGTGTCGCCCAAAAACTTCACCGCTTTGTCGCCGTTTAAGCTGACATCAGGGTGAGAAATGATAGTGCCGTCGGTACTGACCATGAAGGCAAAGCCAGCGCCGAAGAGGTTGAATGAGTTAATCATATTGCCCAGCTCAGCGAGGCTCACATCATAAAATATGGCGCCGTGGAATCTGCCTTGCTTGGTCACTGGCGTGCCAATTGATACGACGATTTCTTTGCTCACTGAATCTGCGTAAGGCGCTGTAACAATCAGTTTACCCGCGTCTTTTGCATCTGTGTACCAAGGTCTTTTGCGAGGGTCCCAAGTCGGGCCGGGGTTCCACGACGGATCACTAGCCACATATTTACCCGTATTTTCTTCGCCATAGCCGATAAGCAGAAATTTATCAGACAGTTTTGGCTGTGCCAAAATAGGATATGCTTCTTGCAAAGAGTTGGTTTCTGATACGAGTGACGTCGTCAATGATGCTAGATCAACACTGCCTTGCATTTTGGCAGTGACCGTGTTGCTGATCCCTTGAATGATCTCATTGATACTATGGCCAACTTGCAGTTCTAAATTTTGCTTAATTGAAAAATATTGTTTGATTGATAAAACGCTGAGCGCTAGAAATAAAACTAACGAGGATACTAATACAATTTTGTGTTTGAACTTCACGGCACATCTCCAACACTCGACATCATTTAAATGTAAAACATTAACAAAAACTTGCAATGTTAGTTTCTGTTTAATGTACCAGATATTACAGAACTTGAAATCTTTTATGTGAAGTTAAAAATTTATAATGTAATAAGTACGTTATGTGTATCGAAAGGGATAAATTGTCGATTTCATGTTGTCGCGAATACATCCTCGTAAAATGTCGTTTAATCAAGCTATTTTGCACAACCCATGTAAATATAGGTACAAAGTAGTGCTTTTTGTTTTTGTGCTAGTTATTTGTGTTGGTTAAACGCGTGTTCAGGTTCATTTTGTATAGTTAGTGTTGTTATTTTTGGAAGTATAAAAGGGGCAACACATGTTTAAGTTAACTTATATTTTACCTTTGGGGGCGGCCATACTACTTAGCGCCTGTGGCGGCTCAAGTAGCTCGGGTAACGCTTCAAATACCTCACAAGACACCAGCACAGGCCAGAAAACGTCAATGACTTTGGGCGTTTCGGATGCAGCCGTAACGAATGTGAAAGCTGTGAACATCGTGATTGATGGTATTACGTTGAAAAAAGAGAGTTCAACAAGCGTATTCGATACCAAAGATGAAAATGGCAACCCAACACAAATTAACTTACTTCAATACTCGGGGGATGCGATATTTCCACTATTAAGTGATGTAGAACTGGATGCAGGTGAGTATGAATGGCTCAGAGCGAACATTATCAATGGTACGAGTGTGGAAAATGTAGAGCTTGGCTCACACATTGTATACAGCGACGATACACGTGCTCCATTAGATGTAAAACGTAAAGGAAATGACGGGGTAGGCGAAATACAAATCAATGAAGTAACCATTAATGAGGGTGAAAATTCGCTTGTTCTTGAATTTGATTTAAATCGTTCGCTGGTCACATCTAAAAATGATGTAACGGTTTACCTTAAACCTACGTCTGTTCGTTTAGAAAATGTATCACAAACCTATACGTTATCAGGCGTGATAAGCGCAGAATTGAGTGATGCTTGTGTTGCTGACAATATCGACTTGGCGCCTACGGAAGGTGAATACAAACATGTAGTTTACCTCTATGACGAAGAGGCAATGGAGCCGAGTGATGTATTTGAAACCGATCCTGTTAACGCTAATTCTCCAATTGCAACCGCGACGGTCGATGAGCAAAACAAATATGCCATCGGTTTTGTTCAAGCAGGCACTTATAAAGTGGGATATAGCTGTGTTGGCCACATTGATGATGCTGAAACACAAGAAGAGTTATTCAAGTTATATCAAATTAAACCAGTAGCGATATCTGAAAATACAACGTTGGATTTTTCAGTTGAGCCGTGAGATGAGTTGAATAACGGAGGCTTTAAAGACGTATTTACGTTTAAGACTTATTGAAGCTCAGCAGCTCGACATAGTTAGTGGTCATTTCACCCCCCGGGCGCTTTGCACCACCTATAAGGTATATGCCTTCATTGGTGGTCACTGCGCCCAATCCATGGCGAGTTGTCGTCATGGTAATGGGGAGTGCTTGCCAATGATCACGTGCAAAGTCATATTCCCAAATTTTATTGAAGGTTTTGCTTTGCATAATCGGCACGGAATTATGATTATTGATTAGATTGTATTGCTCTCCACCAAATACATACACTTTATTGCCTTTTTTGGCCGCTGCGATCCCCGCACAGGCTTGCGGCATAGGGGCTAATTCAAACCACCTGTCGGAACGTTGGTCATAAAAGTCAACACGGGATTGGTTTTCATGATTCTTCTCTTGGATACGACCGCCAATCAATAAACATCCTTTGTCCATGCTGACGCATGCGCCGGAGTTTCTAGGCAAAGGTACGGGAGCTGCATATTGCCATTTAGTACCATCATAAAAAACATGCTCTGCAACATCAGTCAGACGACCATGTACAATTCCACGACCAGAAATAACATGGGCATTTCCTTCGATATTGGCGTAGCCAGATTCAGCTTGGGGAGATGGCAGTGGAACAGAGCTGTGCCAATGTTCGCTTAATCTGGAAAGCAAAAATGTGTCGGCACAGGCTTGCCATGGATCAGACTTACTTGCTGCAAATCCTCCGACTGCAAGTACACCATGTTCAGTGCTAACCAGTCCTAAATGGTGCCTGCGTACGGGAAGAGAAGGACCAAGGCGCCACTCTTGCTTCACTAAATCAAATAAATAGCATGCATTTGACGCATTCATAACGCCCATCGTACCTTGCTCAGCACCGGTTAATTCGAGCGCACCAGCCACAACAAGATGTTTACCAAATAAGCATGGGTAAAGCTCTTGTAAGTGCTTGGGAAGGTGAGGCTTGTTATGCCAATGTGCCAAGTCGCTTGCAGTATCAGCGAGCGCACGAGGGATCATTGTTAACAAAGCCAACTGAGCCAAGTTGCTCATGAATGTTCGACGTTCCATACATATCCTTTTTAGGTACATTCGAAAAGATTAGCAAAATAAAGGCGATATTCAATAGAACTTTTTCATTATTGTAAATGAAGGTGAATGATATTTTATCAACTTGTTGCATGGATATGCTTTAGGTATAAAAAAACCCATGCAAAAGCATGGGTTTATTTCTTAAACGAATTAAGCGTTTTCTAGTGCAGTGCGTGCATCAACATATTCCATGTTGAAGCCGTCAGCAACTTCTTTACAAGTGATTTGACCGTTGATCACGTTCAAGCCATCCATAAAGTGCTTGTCTTCAAGTAGTGCAGCTTTATAGCCCTTGTTCGCTAACTTGATGATGTAAGGCAATGTTGCGTTATTTAGTGCAAACGTAGAAGTACGTGGTACAGCACCTGGCATGTTTGCTACACAGTAGTGAACAACGTCATCAACGATGTAAGTAGGCTCTGCGTGTGTAGTTGCACGAGAAGTGGCGATACAACCACCTTGGTCGATCGCAACGTCAACAATCGCTGCACCCGGCTTCATTGCTTTGATGTGCTCAGCGGTTACTAGCTTAGGCGCCGCAGCACCAGGAATTAGTACACCACCGATTACTAGGTCAGCTTCAAGTACGTGCTTCTCAAGCGCATCAGCAGTTGAGTAAACCGCTTTTGCTTGGCTGCCAAATTGTGCGTTTAGCGAACGAAGAACATCAATGCTACGGTCAAGGATCGTTACGTCTGCACCTAGGCCTACTGCCATTTGAGCCGCGTTACGGCCAACCATACCACCACCGATAACAACTACTTTCGCTGGCTCAACACCTGGCACACCACCTAAAAGCATACCGCGACCTTCGCGAGATTTTTCAAGCGCTTGAGCACCAGCTTGAATTGACATACGGCCAGCAACTTCAGACATTGGCGCTAGAAGTGGTAAACCACCACGTGCGTCAGTCACAGTTTCGTAAGCGATACAGATAGCTTTGCTCTTAACTAGGTCTTCAGTTTGTGGAAGATCTGGTGCTAAGTGTAGGTAAGTGAATAGGATTTGACCTTCACGTAACATAGCGCGCTCTACTGCTTGAGGCTCTTTTACTTTTACTACCATATCTGCTTGTGCAAATACTTCCGCAGCAGTGCCTAATACAGTTGCGCCAACTTCAGCATAATCTTCATCAGTGAAGCCGATGCCGATACCAGCATTCGTTTCAACAATAACTTGGTGGCCGTGATTAATTAGTTCACGAACACTCGCAGGAACCATACCTACACGGTACTCGTGGTTTTTTATCTCTTTAGGTACACCGATAATCATAATAAATCGCCTCTGAAATAGAACGGGATAAAATTTTCGACTATTATATGTATGCCACACTAGTGTGTCCTACCTTTTTACACGCCACGAGTAGTGTTATATACTAATGTTTTATCTGAAACAGTAGAAAAAACTATCCAGAATGCATCAACAATTAGATCGAATCGACAGAAAAATTTTAGTCGAACTACAAAAAGATGGACGTATTTCTAACGTCGAACTCGCGCGGCGCATAGGTTTGAGCGCTACGCCATGTTTAGAAAGAGTAAAAAAACTTGAACGAGAAGGGTTTATCCGTGGTTATAAAGCGGTAGTGGATCCTGCTAAACTAGGTCAAGGGCTGCTCGTCTACGTAGAAATTACTATAAATAAGAACTCTCCTGATGTTTTTGACCGGTTTAATCAAGCGGTTCGTCAGCATGACGAAATTATTGAATGCCACCTTGTATCAGGAAACTTCGACTTTTTATTAAAAACTCGAGTGACCGATATGTCAGAATATAGAGGCGTGTTAGGTGAAATTTTATTAAAATTACCCAATGTGAGTGAAAGTCGCACTTATGTGGTCATGGAAGAGGTAAAAGGGGAAGAGGGAGAAATAATAAAACCCTATGCACCATAAGCCTTTTCTTGCTAAGGTGTGCCTATAAATTGTTAATAAAAGAACAAAAATAGAGGAAAACGCCAGTATGCGTCTAAATGGTGTACAACGCCTCCTTGAAACCGGATTAATCGTGAGTACGGCAGCCGCCATTTTTATTTTGTGCGCGCTGATCAGTTTCGACCCAGCAGACCCTGCATGGTCTCAAACTAGCGAATATGTTCAAGTCAAAAACATTACAGGCTCTGCTGGTGCCTGGGTTGCTGACATTTTACTCGTCAGTTTAGGCTGGTTGGCTTTTTTGGTGCCTGCGGGTATTCAAATTTTGGGCTATTTATTATTCAAAAAACCGCACAAAATTTTCCAGCTTGATTACACGACGCTTGGTTTACGTGTGATTGGCCTAACTTTATTTATTGCCTCAGCCAGTGCCATCAGTAGCATTAACTTTGATGATATTTTTAGTGTTTCGTCAGGTGGGGTAGTCGGTGATGTGATTGCAGGGGCTATGATGCCTGCATTTAACTTTACTGGTACTTCAATTTTATTACTTTGCTTCTTTTTCGCCGGTTTAACTTTGCTCACAGGTGTTTCGTGGGTTGAATTTGTGGACTATTTGGGTGAAAAGGTGGTGCAGTTTTTCAGATGGCTATCTGCCAAATTGGAAGCGCGTTGGGAATCAAAGTCACAGTTGTCAGTAAGCGACCGAGTACATGACGTTATAGAGCAAGATGCTGAATTCAATGAAGTGGAGCCAGATGACAACCTTGCAACTAATAACGAGATTGAACCTAAACCACTTAGCTTAAAAGAAAAGTTATTTTCTAAAAAAGAAAAGATTGAGGAAAAAGTACCGCCGAGCATCGGCGAGCCTCATGACCCATCAGTATTTGACGAACTGGATGATATTCTTGAGCAGGAAATTAATTTCTCTGCAATTGACGATGAGGGCTTTGATACAGCTTCAGCGCTCAATGCATTGGATGAATCAGCCGCAGAGCCTGTTAAGCAAACAACGGTGGTCTCTCCAGCAAGACCTCTTAAGCCAGCAAACTCGGTGCAACCACAATCTACCTTTAAACCAGAGCCGTCTGCGAAAGAAAAGTTTGAAGCCTTGCTGGAAGAACGTCCTCCTATGGACCCACTTCCGTCATTGGACTTGCTTGATAGACCTGACAAACAGAAAAACCCGATTTCAAAAGAAGAGCTGGATGCGGTTTCACGACTTGTCGAGGTCAAGCTATTAGACTTCAATATTCAAGCAAGCGTGGTTGGAGTGTATCCGGGCCCAGTGGTAACCCGATTTGAACTGGACTTAGCACCGGGTATTAAAGTGGCTAAGATCACGGGCCTTGCGAAAGATTTAGCGCGTTCGCTGTCTGCAGTGAGTGTACGTGTTGTTGAGGTTATTCCTGGCAAGACCTATGTTGGCCTTGAGCTTCCGAACAAGCACCGCGAAATTGTGCGTCTGTCTGAAGTAATTAATGCGCCTAAGTTTGAGCAAAATGCGTCACCGTTGACCATGGTATTAGGTAAAGACATTGCCGGTCAGCCTGTGGTGGCGGACCTTGCGAAAATGCCACACTTGCTGGTGGCTGGTACAACGGGTTCAGGTAAGTCAGTTGGCGTTAATGTCATGATATTAAGCTTGCTGTATAAGTCGCCGCCTGAAGACGTGCGTATGATCATGATTGACCCTAAAATGCTAGAGCTTTCAGTATATGAAGGTATTCCACATTTATTGTGTGAAGTGGTCACAGACATGAAAGAAGCCGCCAATGCACTGCGTTGGTGTGTGGGTGAGATGGAGCGCCGTTACAAACTGATGTCGGCACTGGGCGTGCGTAACTTAAAAGGTTATAACCAGAAAGTGTTGGACGCCAAAGCAGCAGGGCAGCCTATCTTAGATCCTTTGTTTAAAGATACTGATGGCATGGCTGAAGGCCCGCAAGAGCTTGATAAACTGCCGAGCATCGTGGTTGTGATTGACGAATTTGCCGACATGATGATGATTGTGGGCAAAAAAGTAGAAGAGCTGATTGCGCGTATCGCACAAAAAGCGCGTGCGGCGGGGATTCACTTGGTCCTTGCAACGCAACGTCCATCTGTTGATGTAATTACAGGTTTGATAAAAGCGAATATTCCTACTCGAATGGCGTTCCAAGTATCGAGTAAAATTGACTCAAGAACGATTTTGGACCAACAAGGTGCAGAAAACTTATTAGGCATGGGTGATATGCTTTACTTGCCGCCGGGAACGAGTGTGCCAGTTCGTGTTCACGGTGCTTTTGTTGATGACCATGAAGTACACGCGGTTGTGAACGACTGGAAAACCAGAGGTAAGCCTAACTATATAGAAGAAATTTTATGTGGCGATGCCACTGAAGATATTTTGTTGCCGGGTGAGGCTGCTGAAGGTGGCGACGATGAGTCAGATCCGTTGTATGACGAAGCGGTTGGCTTTGTGATTGAGTCGGGTAAAGTGTCTGTATCAAGTGTGCAGCGCAAGCTTCGTGTCGGTTATAATCGTGCTGCGCGTTTAGTTGAACAAATGGAAGCATCGGGCGTGGTGAGTGCGCCCGGTCATAATGGTGCTCGAGAAGTACTCGTACCGAGAGGAGGAGCAAATTAATGAGAATGAAACAGGTTATAATTAAAGCCGCAGCGTTATGCGCAAGTATGGTGATCAGTGGTCATGCGTTTGCTGACGCTGCCAGCGATTTAAAGTTAAAGCTTGAAAAAATCAATACCTTTCAAGCCCAGTTTTCTCAACAAGTGACTGATGAAGAAGGCTCGGTTTTACAGCAAGGCGCTGGCAATATCGCACTCGCTCATCCACTGAAAATTCGTTGGCAACAACAGCAACCTGACGAAACACTGTTGGTATCGGATGGTAGTAAAACTTATTATTACGACATGTTTGCTGAGCAAGTAACGGTGATGAAAACCACAAGTCTTATCAACACAACGCCGTTTGTACTATTGACCACGCGCGCTAATGAACAGTGGTCTAAATATCAAGTGGCTGAGACGGAAATCGGCTACAAAATCACGCCTAACGAAGGCGTAGAGTCTCAGGTCGAAGCGCTAGAGCTGGTGTTTGCGGAACAAGACACGTTAAAATCTATGAGCGTAAAAGACGTCTCTGGCCAGGTTTCAACATTTCGTTTTGAACAGAGTAAGTTGAATACGGAATTAGACACAGCACTGTTCTCATTTACCATGCCTGCTGACGTTGTAGTTGATGACCAAACACAAGGTGAATAATTCTTTTGAGTAATTTGGGTTTTGACTTTGCCCCAGATGTAAGACCATTGGCCGCGCGTATGCGGCCAACTTGTTTGGCGCAGTATATTGGTCAATCACATATTTTAAGCCCGGACCAGCCTTTGTATAAGGCGATTGAGGCCGGCCGCTGTCATAGTTTAATTGTCTGGGGGCCGCCGGGGGTGGGTAAAACCACCATTGCTGAAATTATCGCTCATCATGCTAGTGCGCAATTAACAAGATTATCTGCTGTTACCTCGGGCGTGAAAGAAATCCGCGAAGCGGTTGTTGAAGCCAAGAATCGACTCACACAAGGGCAACGTACCTTGTTGTTTGTTGACGAAGTACACCGTTTTAATAAATCTCAGCAAGATGCATTTTTACCTCACATTGAAGATGGCACCTTTATTTTTATTGGTGCGACTACGGAAAATCCCAGTTTTGCATTAAATAACGCGATTTTATCTCGAGCTCGAGTTTATACCCTGAAGGCATTGAGCGAGGACGAACTTGTCAGTGTGCTCAATCGCGCGCTTGAACAGGATGAGCAGCTCAGTCAACTTGAGGTAACAATGAGTAGTCAGGCTCTTCTGGCGCTGGCTAAAGCCAGTACCGGGGATGCGCGTAAAGCACTTAATTTGTTAGAGCAAGCGATAGACTTGGCACAGCGTAACGATAACCAAGTTGTGATAGACGAACAGGTGTTGGTGCATGTTTTACCCAGCCATTTAGCCAAATATGATAAGGGCGGTGACCTTTATTACGACTTGATTTCAGCCTTTCATAAATCGGTACGAGGCAGTAGCCCAGATGCCGCCTTATATTGGTATTGCCGCATTTTGGCAGGTGGTGGCGATCCGCTTTATGTTGCTAGACGCCTGCTTGCGATTGCCACAGAAGATATTGGTAATGCCGATCCAAGAGCGATGCAAGTGGCACTTAATGCATGGGACATATATCAACGCGTTGGCCCCAGCGAAGGGGAGCGTGCTATTGCTCAAGCAACCATATACTTAGCTAGCGCACCAAAAAGTAATGCAGTCTACATGGCATTTAATCAAGCGAAGCAAGATGCAATGAGTGACGCCGATCACGAGGTCCCTGTGCATTTGCGAAACGCCCCCACCAAATTAATGAAAGAGTTGGGATATGGTGACGAGTATCGCTATGCGCACAATGAGCCAGGTGCTTTTGCTGCGGGTGAAAATTACTTCCCAGAAAGTATCAAAGATAGGCAATACTACTTCCCAACTGAGCGCGGTCTTGAGAAACAGATAAAAACCAAATTAGAGTATCTAGCGCAACAAAATCAACAAAGCGCGCAAAAAAGGTATCAAGATGATTAAAATGTACCTCACCATTGCTTTTGGCGGCGCTCTGGGTGCCTGTCTGAGATTTTTCATTAACGATATAATGCTAAAACTCTTGGGTAAGGGATTCCCTTTTGGTACATTGACCGTTAATATTCTCGGTTCACTGTTAATGGGCATTCTTTACGGTTTAATCGAAAAACAAATTATTACCGTCAGCCCAGCCAAAACCTTAATCGGTATTGGATTTTTGGGCGCATTAACAACGTTTTCAACATTTTCCATGGATTCTGTGTTGTTGTTACAACAAGGACAGGTTCTGAAAATGGCTCTTAATGTCACACTCAACGTGGTTGTGTGTATTTTTATGGCTTGGTTGGGCCTTTGCTTGGTCATGCAAAAAGGTTAAAAATAGCAAATGTTAGATTCAAAATACTTACGTCAAGACATTGCAGAAGCAGCGGCACGCTTAGCAAAGCGTGGCTTTGATCTGGATGTTGAAGCAATCAACGCGCTAGAAGAAAAGCGCAAGGCATTACAAACTCAAACTCAAGAACTACAAAGTGAGCGTAACAGCCGTTCCAAAGCCATTGGTCAAGCAAAAGCAAAAGGTGAAGACGTACAACCTTTGTTAGATGCCGTGGCAAATTTAGGCGACCAACTTGCTGCTGCAAAAGAAGAACAAGACAATATTCTTGCGCAATTAAACGATATCGCAATGTCATTGCCAAACTTACCTGCTGATGAAGTGCCAGAAGGTAAAGATGAAAACGAAAACGTTGAGATTCTCAAGTGGGGCGAGCCGAAACAATATGACTTTGAAGTAAAAGATCACGTTGATTTAGGTGATACTCTGGGCAAAGGGCTAGACTTTGAAACAGGCGTAAAACTCAGTGGTTCTCGCTTTTCTGTCATGCGTGGCGGTATTGCGCGTATGCACCGTGCACTTGCGCAGTTTATGCTTGATACACACACAGACAAAAACGGTTATACAGAAATGTATGTACCGTTACTTGTGAACAAAGACAGCTTATTTGGTACTGGTCAATTACCTAAGTTTGCTGAAGACTTGTTTCACACTAAAGGTTTGGTAAGCGATGATGGTGTTGAGCAAGATGGCTTTAGCTTGATCCCAACGGCGGAAGTACCGTTAACAAACTGTGCGCGTGATGAAATTTATGACGAGAAAGAGTTACCAATTCGCATGACGGCACACACACCATGCTTCAGAAGTGAAGCAGGTAGCTATGGTCGTGATACACGTGGTCTTATTCGTCAGCACCAGTTCGATAAAGTTGAATTGGTACAACTGGTTAAGCCTGAAGACTCAATGGCGGCACTTGAAGAGCTAACAGGCCATGCTGAGCAAATTTTACAAGCGTTAGAGCTGCCATACCGTAAAGTCATTCTGTGTACTGGTGATATGGGCTTTGGTGCAACTAAAACTTACGATTTAGAAGTGTGGTTACCAGCGCAAAATACTTATCGAGAGATCTCGTCATGTTCAAACATGTGGGATTTCCAAGCGCGTCGTATGCAAGCACGTTTCCGTCGTCAAGGCGAGAAAAAGCCAGAGCTACTGCACACATTGAATGGGTCAGGCTTAGCGGTTGGTCGTACTTTAGTGGCTATCTTAGAGAACTATCAACAAGCAGATGGCAGTGTGGTTGTGCCTTCAGTGCTTCGTCCATATATGGGCGGATTAGAAGTGATCAGTTAATAGACTGCTTTTATTAAGTTAAAAAAGCGCTCATGGTAAAATGGGCGCTTTTTTATTATATGATCTAAATGATTGTAAATTAGCTTTAGAATAATTTATGAGAAATATGGCTTAGCGAACGAAATGGAGCCTATCTTACTTCGCTCAGAAAAAGCTATATTAAAAAATTATCTGTAAATTAGTTAGTCAACTTACTCTTAATGACTGATTCGAGTTTATTAGGTTCATTAGTGCCTAATCGAACGTTTTTTCCATCTTTCATTTTAATATGAACCGCTTTAAATCCTGACACATTGTAAAGCTTACCATTGCTGATTTCTCTTATGCCCCAGCCTGCATACCACGGGTTGCTAACTGAGTTAACTTGCTCAATTTGAGCTATTTCAATACTACCAGAAATTAACCCTAACCCCATTTCCCATTTTATTTCGCTATTAGAAACATTAATACTTAAGCTGTAAAAATTTACAGATATTGCAAGTGAAACAGCAAATAAAAAGTAAGCGATAAAGCTATTGCTTTTCATTATAAAAAGTGCAATGGCCATAATTAATATTATGATAAATAAAAATGAGAATCCATACTGAACATTATAATAATCTTCCATATTCACTCCTATTATTTAAGCGAGAATCTAGTCCATTTTTAGCTTTGTATCTGAGCATTACACTTGGTAAAAACTCTGGGTATCTTTGTTTTAACGTTTTAAGTATCTTTTCATCTTTGTGTAAATATACGCACGCTTGGCAATTATGATTCATTGTTCCTATATTGTTTGCAATGTAATCCTCTCCCATGAGTAATGCTATGACTCTCGCCGGACCATCAACTTTTATCCATATCTTCAGAAAATCTTCCAGTTGAGATTCATGGGCGACCTTTAAAAAGTCCTTCTTGTAAATATTACCAATTTTCATTTCATTGATATGTTCGAATGTTAGCCCACAGCAGCTAGATATTCTACCATGCGGTGTAATAACAATGTTTTCAAAGACTTGTTCGCAACCAGTATTAAGATCTTCTGGAGCGATTTGAAAACCACGATCGGTGTAGTCTTTTTGAAATGGCATCCACGTATTACTGTTAATAACTAATTTTTTCTTGCTGAGTAACTCCTTTATATCATCATTCTCTTCTAAGGAAGCTCTGCATCTAGAGTCATGGGAATCTTTTTCAACCATAATTAATGGCTTTACATTAAAATTAGCACAAGCTTTTACAGCGTTAATGATCGTACTTTCATCTACATACTTCTGATGATCCAGTCCAGTACTGAAATTAATTTCATACAGTCGTGCCGTAGATAGCTTTTTTGCTATTTTCATTGCGCTGCTTGTTGTTTTTGCCCAGTAACCATTGGTAACACACCTGCTTTTTAAAGCATAGGAGGAAACAAGTGCAATAGCAGAAAAAAGATCATCTTTTAGCGTAAAACACTCACCTCCACTAAAGACTACGTTTTGTAATTTGGGAAATGTAGCCACGGCTTCATTTATACAGTTACAGATTTCGTCAAGGCTTAGCTTTGATTTTAAGCTTGGATTTGACTCAAAACAGCATTCCTTGCAAGCAGCGGTACACCTATAGGTTGGCAAAATAGTGAGTGTCTTCGGTGATGGTAATTCCATTTTTCACCTACCTATAGACACTGAGGGTTATAGTTTGGAACTTCTAATGATGAGTCTATTTCAGCCATCGCGCTGTCAATTATGAACGACAGAGTTTCTTCATTTTTTATTAACCCAATGCGATAGGCTGCATTGTAAAACGCTTTTATTTCTAGCTTAGCTAGATCCCTGTATATATAGTTTTCAAAGCCATTAAACCCAGCTAAGTAGGCTGCATTCATTGCCGCATCTTTATTTTTTGCTATGCTTTTATCAGTTAAAGCAACAGTTCCAAATTGTTTAGTATCGTCTGTGTTTTCAGGGTGAGGGGCACTTTCACAAGTTCCACCCCACAGATAAACTGCCGCATATACTGCAGCAACAACTGCAGCGACAACGTTTGTGGCTGCCGCTACATTGACGGCAACTGCCGCAAACGAAATACATGTAACACAAATTTGTGGTTCTATGTTGTTAGCAAATTTTGAAAGGTCCGTTAAACCATTTTCGTCAAAAACATCTTTATACGTTGACTTATTTTCATTTAAAAAGTCAGCATATTTCTTCTCAAGAGAGCTGAAATCGTCTTTGCCAAGTAGTCCGTTGTCAATCATAATGTATAATAACTGCTCAAAGTCTTGTCTTTGAGTAGCATTTCTAAATTCAGGGAGCGCAATTAGTTCAAGTACTTTAATACTTGGATCTTACTCTATCTGCTCTTTATTAACTCCTAACTCTTGATATATCTGTGACTTATTTGCTGAGAAGTAAGATGCGTAGTCATGATCTTCAAATAATCGTCTGATCAGTATATTCAATTTATTTTCAATATTTGAAAACTGTGTATCTTTTATTTTTATTCTTAACGTATTCTTGGTTTCATTGAGATTGACCGACTCTTTGAGACTATCAGGAGTGCCGTAAAGAGCGTTACCTTCACTTGCAATAGCTTGAACAGGGATGATCAAAGATGCTCCCACCAGAGATAATGAGGATTTTTTAAAATTTTTAGACATGATTAAAGTTCCTTTTTAAGATACCTTGTAAGGTTAATGTTCCTTCCACTGCTCAACCACATAATGAGCAGCTCAAAAAGAAGAATAATCAAAGATTGAGGGAGTGCAAATTTTTTATTTCATTTTAGTTTTTTTATGAAATATTTAATTTTTTCTTTTATTTTTTATGAATTAGTTTTTTCTGATATTTGTTCTGTGCTTTTTAGGTGGATGGAAGGTCCGATATTTTTTGCATATAAGCTACAATTTAATTAGTCGACACTGAAAAACACTTAATGTATTGATCTTCTTGATGATCTAAACGATCTTACTATCCTCATTTTGCAAGGTTTGTTTTCTCACCCCTCAAAACCTTGCAAAATGGAGATTAAAAATGAAGCCAAAAGCGACCAACCATACACCACAAAAGCAGCTGTTCACGATCGAATTGATTGACCTCGTGGCGCCCAACCATGAACTGGTTAAATTGGCCAACATCATTGATTGGCAGCGTTTAGAAGCCGAATTTGGTCAACTTTATAGTGCAGATACTGGCGCATTGGGAAAACCCATTCGGTTATTGGCTGGATTGGAATATCTTAAACAAATTCATAAACTTTCGGATGAAAATACGGTCGCCATGTGGTGTGAAAATCCCTATTGGCAGTATTTTTGTGGGATGCAGTTTTTTACTCATCAGATGCCGTGTGACCCAAGTTCGATGGTTCGCTTTCGCAAGCGAATTGGCGAACAGGGTGCGGAATTGATGTTGTCGCTCACCGTCGATGTCGGACTAAAAGTCGGCGCGGTAAAAGAAAGTAGTTTGCGCGAAGTAGTGGTGGATAGCACCGTGATGGAAAAGAACATCAGTTTTCCAACCGACAGTAAACTGCTTGAACGATGCCGTAAAAAACTAGTCGACCTCGCCAAACACGCAGGTATCACACTGCGGCAAAGCTATGCGAGAGCAGGTGTGAAGGTCGCAAATTCAGTCAGTCGTTATGCGCATGCCAAACAATACAAGCGGATGCGTAAAGCATTGAAAAAACAAAAGTCGTATCTTGGCCGTGTGTTCCGCGACATTCTTCGTAAGTTAGATACCAACCCCTCAGCGGCGATGGTCGTTCAACTCCGCCAAGCTGAAAAACTGCTCAAGCAAGATAAATTCAGTAAATCGAAGCTGTACTCACTGCATGAGCCGCACGTTGAATGCATCGCGAAAGGTAAAAGTGCAAAACCGTACGAGTTTGGGGTAAAAGTCAGCGTAGCAACGACGGTGAAGGAACAATTTGTCCTATGCTGTCATGCCATGCACGGCAACCCTTATGATGGTGACACCTTGTATCGCACCTTGAAAATAGTCGAAGACGTCACCAACATTCGCCCGTTTACGTGTTTTGTAGACCGAGGTTATCGCGGTCATATGGCAGAGCGGTATGAAGTCTTTATCGCAGGACAAAAACGCGGTGTGACACCTGCGATAAAGAAAAAACTCAAGCGGCGCAATGGGATAGAGCCCATCATCGGGCACATGAAAAGTGATGGCCATTTGGGGTTAAACCGCTTGAAAGGCATATTGGGCGACAAACTCAATGCCATTTTAGCGGGTATCGGGCAAAACTTCAGAAAAATTCTAAGCCTATTGAGGCTTTTTTACGTCTGGATTTTATGTTGGTTGAAAATGTGTCTGAGTTGGAAAAATCGGACAAATATCGAATTGTCTAGCTAGACTTGCAGTGGATGAATTGGGAACGGAAAGGCTCGGTTAACTGGAAAGCCGAGATTTTCAGAATCGACTAATTAATCCACTCTAAGAGAGTGGTGTTTGTTTTCAATCTAGGGTGAGAGCCAGAGTGAGAGCATACTTTGTTAATTCCATTAACCAAAGATAAGTTCAGCCCTAAATTCATCGTCAAAGCTGGCCCGAACGCACTTACCACGTATCGAATCTTTACGGTCCGTGTGCTGCTTTACTAGATTGCGGACGACCCGTCTGAACAGCGCCATGTTTTCCGCCGAAATAGGCTCACTTATCTGGCAAGCATCTCCTTTAAATACGACATCCAACACCCAATGCAGTTGGTTCTCGATGTGCCAATGATGGCGGATGGCTTATTGTAACATCTGTGCATCTGGCTCGACGGAAGTGACATAAAAGTGTGTGTCTATTTTTGTTGTTGTCGTGATACACGTGGCCTTATTCGTCAGCACCAGTTCGATAAAGTTGAATTGGTACAACTGGTTAAGCCTGAAGACTCAATGGCGGCACTTGAAGATGCTGAGCAAATTTTACAAGCGTAGTAGTACCAGAGGTTCTTCGTCCATATATGGGCGGATTAGAAGTGATATAACTTGATCTCAATAAAGCGCCCGCAATATAGCGGGCGTTTTGCTTTTCGCATTTTTAATTAAGCGTGACCTCAAAGTGCGATTGTGCACAGATCTCATTGCCCGCAAATTCAATATATCCGCATATCCCATATTCTACATTTGTGGAGGAGGATTTAAGCATCAGGTTTCCTTCAAAAAAGCCTTGCTCTTTTATTGAACTGTTAATCTTATCGGCAGGAATGAATACCTCCAATGTACTGTTTGTGTTTACTGAGATGGGATCTAGAATCGTATTTCTTGCGACATAGAATTGTAAAGTTTGTGCCTGAGCACTACTGTTTTTTATCGTAACAGATACGCCTATCGGCGCAGTGTCACAGCCTATACTGAATAATTGAATTAGTAAAACAGGTAATAGATAGCGTCCTTTCACAACTGGCTCCTTTAATGCTATTTCCATGAAACCTTGGGTTGAAATGCTGTACAAAGCAATATAAATAAAATGAGATGTATGGAAAATGAATACAAATTTATTTTCAATGAGGCAAAAAACCAACGAGCCGATGCGCTCGTTGGTTAGCTAGAGAAATAGGTGATTTGTTCTTAGAAATGGAACTCGTGAACTGAGTAGGTATGTTCTTGGCCATCGCAATCGGTAGCAATTGCACTTGTCGGCTTGAAGTCACTTCCGATAAACCATTTTGCAGTCATACGTGAACCATCAGGGCAATAGTCACCCACTGTGTGTGCTTCGTAACGGCCAGCTGCGATGTCAGCGGGCTCATTTTTATTCCAATATAAGCGTACTTCATTGTGCGGTGGGATACCTGCAATTTGCTTGTAATAGACTTTCATGGGGTGCCAGCGAGTGACGAGTCCGCCACATGATGCTGATTGACACTTGAGATATACGTAGCTATATGAGTACTTTAGTACACCATCATCGCTTGAATTGGCCATGGCTGAACCTGATAGTAGTCCAAGTGAGAGTATCGAAGTTGCGAGTAGAGTTTTCATATTCTTATCCTTGTATTTAAAGTTTTTTGCTCGCGCACATGCAGCGCTTCTACTTTTTAATGTTTATTTTTTGTTTTAAGAATGTTTTATATGTAAAAATTTGTGTATTTTTCCTGTTCAAATAGTTGACCGTCCCTTTTAATGGAATTGCCAATAGATACTGTGAAGTTTTACAATTTTAAAAAAGCGTCTATTTGACTGATTTGCTGATGATTAGAGGGTCAGACACAGTCCTTTAAAAGAAAATCTCTATTGCATGTTGCTATGCAATACTCTTTTACAAATCATATGTTAGCTTTACGCGTATGCCGCTTTAGAGTGCAATGCGAGTGCATAAGCTGTGTTTGTTATTTAGCTGCTCAGTTTTATACTTAGTTTGAGATTAAAAGGCAGGAACATGCACGACGAAAAGAGCGACGAAGTACAAGTGGCTTCTCCATGCATACGTCATTGCTGTTTGGATGGTGATGACGTGTGTGTGGGTTGTTATAGAACATTGTCAGAGATATTGGACTGGAGTTATTGTAACTCTAAAGAACGCCAACAAATTCTCGCGCGCTGCAAACAAAGAAAAATAAAGGGCAACAGGAATACAAATTGCAGCGGTAAACAATGAGTCAGCTTTCTAATGGCTAAAGTGGGAACTTGTGTCACATAGCCGGAAATCGAGTAACGGACTTTCGCCGTTCAGAGGTTGCTCACATGTGACTTGCATGTCTCGTCTTTAGCAATTGCGCTTATGTACTATACTTTTTGTCAAGATATTCACTCACTAAGTGTTATATGGCTTCATTGCGCACCGTTTTGATAATACCTTTTTTTATTTATATGCCTGTGTTTGCCCAGCCGAGCGAAGATTCATTGGATATATTTTCACTTGCAGTTGAAGAGTTACAGCAGCTAGAAGTCACGGTAGCTGCACGCAAAAGCGAGCCTTGGCTATCTTCCTCTGGCACAGTCTACGTAGTTAGTCGCACTGATATCGAAAATTATGGCTGGCGTGACCTTAAAGAAGTACTCGCCAGCATCCCGAATATGGATTACTTCTATCAATGGAGTTGGCTGCCCGGTGGTCAACGGGGTTTTACTGGCAATATGTCAGGCACTTTAATGCTGATAGATGGCAGGGAAATGCAAAACTTGCTCGCAAATGAAGCATTTATTATGAATAACTTCCCAGCAAGTAGAATTGAGCGGGTTGAAGTTTTGCAAGGACCAAATTCAACCCTGTATGGTGGTAATGCAACACAAGGGGTGATCAATGTGATCACGCGTTTGGGCAGCGAAGAGAATGAGGTACATTTATTGGTCGGTGAAGTGGGCACACACCATGCCAACGTATTGCTCAATCATCGCCAAGGTGAAGTGAATCTTTCGTTGAACATGAGTTACTTCAGCAGCGATCAGGATTACGACGAGCTTCGTGAGTTTATTGTTGATACCCAAAAATTTAGCCGCAGTAGTAAGGATACGTTACGTAGCTTATCCACTAAAGAGTTTCGAAATAATGAACAAAATTATACGTTTGACGGCAAAATAACGTATCGAGATCTCTATATTGGTGGAAACATCAGTCGTGCTGAAAATGTCAGTGGCATTGAGGCTGTAACCTATGATTACGTAACGGGCGATGATTCCCGTCGAGGTTACGAAAATTATTATGTAGGCCAGCAGTTTCTTCCAAATGAGCGTTGGAACGGCACATTAGAAGTGAGCTATTTCAGAGAATATAAAGAAAAAGACAGACTTACTACGATTATTCCAGAAACGGCGACAGGCTACCGCGATTTAATTCAATATAATGAACGGGAAGATATAGGGCCTTCCGATCGCATTCGATTGGCGACACAGTGGCAGTATCAAGTTGATGAAAACACCGATTGGATTTTTGGCTATGATGGTTGGCGTACCGTTATTGGTAGAAAAGTAAAGTACCGCGATTCAAATGGAAAAATTACCTTATTTACGCCGCCAGAATGGGCTGAAGACAAAGAAAAATCAAAAAAACACGCCTTATATGGACAGTACTCTAAAACTTTTAACTGGGATGATAAGTTACTCAAAGTAAGTGGGGGGCTTCGTTATAATCGTCAAGACTTTACCAATTCTGCGTACTTACCCAGAGCAAGTATTGTATACCAACCAGATAGTGAGCAAGCCATTAAATTTACTTATGGTGAAGCATTCAGGCCACCAACAATTTTTGAATTCGATTTAGTTGTGGATGATGAACTCGAGTCACAAACCATGAAAATGGCTGAACTCAACTGGAGCCGCAGTTTTACTTGGCATGATGTAAAGCTTGCTAATATTTCAGCCATTTATCATATGAAGGCTGAAAACTTTTATGAGAAATTACTCGATCCCGTAACTGGGTTGTGGCGCACACAAATAACGGGCGAGCACAGTGTATATGGTTGGGAAAACCAGCTTAAATTTCAGGGTACGCGCTGGGGTGGGCAAGTGGCATTGAGATATGCGTATCCAGACGAAGAACAGGTTAATGGTCATCGCCAAGCGCTTAATATCCCTAAATACAAAGTGAAGGTCGGGCTGGTTTATCGGCTCAATGATGGTTGGAAAGTAGCAGGTTTTGTTGACCACTGGGCAAAAACTTATACCGAGGCAAATCTCTTGGGCGGTAAAGGCACACACATTGAACAAATTGATGGCTGGACGTCGTTCAATGTCCATGTGTTTAAGCAAAGTGGGCAATATCGCTATGGCATTTATGTAGAGAATTTATTTGATAAAGCCATTTACCATGGTAATGCCCGAGGTACCTCACCCGTAAAATACCTACAAGCACCCAGAAATATTCGTGCACAGTTTAGCTTTAAGTTTTGAAGTAGCTTGGAATTAGAAAAAGCGAAATATATTACTCGTCAAAGAATAGGTACAGCTCCTTGATTGCTTTACGTTCGTTATCGTTTCTTGGCAAGAATTCGAGACCATAATATGTATGCTCAATATCGTCACCTTGTTGCCAGACAACGCGAGAGGCTACTTTAAGAGGAGATTGGCCCATATAAGCTTGATAGCTTTTTTTGGGAACATAAAATACGAGCGTAACTTCTGAATCTACTTCAAGTTCTTGGTTTAATTGGTTGCTTAACGTAATTCCGCAACCTGTACAGCTAAGTTCGCGTGTAATTGTTGAGTGTTTATTAGTTTGTTGAATGACTTCAACTTTCACCTTGGCTTCTAAGCGTGTTGAACTTCTTTGTTCCTCTGTAGATAATTCACGTAAGCCATCGTTATCAAAATTAAAACCATCCATCAGTTGATTAACTAATTCTGATGTAACGTATAAATCCCCACCGATCATAGATACCATTTGAGCTTTTTCAGCATTTTGCTGAAGTGAACTAAATAAATGCTGTAACTTAATTTGCATCTCATGCATTTGCTCGCTCTGTTGATTTGAGCGTATAGATACTAGCTGATTAACAGAAATAATATTGTCTATTGTTTTGGTCATTGAACGCAAAGTATTACCACTATCATCAGAACGAGATTTGCTGACATTTACCTGTTCAATAATGTCTGACATTAACCTAATAACGTCAGCGACCTTTGTTATGAGTTGTGATATTACAACTCTAATTTCGTCTGTTGAACTAGCTGTTCGTTGTGCTAAGTTTCTCACTTCATCTGCTACAACTGCAAACCCTCGGCCTTGTTCACCAGCCCTAGCTGCTTCGATAGCAGCATTGAGAGCTATCAGCGCGGTTTGATCTGCTACGGTTGATATGGCATCGGTAACAGATTCTATTTCCTCACTAGCAAGCTTTAGCTCTTCCACCTCTTTGGAGGCTAGCTCTACAACTTCTACCGTTCGATTCATTTCTGTCAGGTTATTATTGACTGCTGTGATCCCTAAATCAGCTTGTATTTTAGCTTCTTCTAACACCTTTTCACTATCACTAATAGCGGTACTAGACTCAATTAACAAATCCATAAATGATTCAGTTACTCGCATTACGTCTGAGTAACTTTCGTTTTCCTTTTGTGCCACAACCGTTATCTCAGAAGCTATGGCCGCCACCTGATGAGCAGAATGACCGACTTGGCGAGACTGACGTTTGACCGTAGATATGGCCGTTGATAACGATAAAGTCATATGATTAAAACTCTCAGAAAGTTGGCCTAGCTCGTCATTGGTGCGAATATCAAAGTAGTCATCTTGCGTTGTCAGATTACCTCCAGAAATATTATGCGCTCTTTTTAGTAGTTGCTGGACTCTTAGCTTTAACTTTTGGCTGAAGGTAATACTAACTGTACTGGCAATTATTACGGTCAAAATGGAACTAATAAAAATAATTGTGAGCATATCTGTAAGTGATGAATCAGTATCTTCAATCCCTTTTTGAGACACATTGACGACATGCTCACTGAGCGAATCTAGTTTCTCGAATATTCTATCGGTTAATGGGCTTACAGTCGTTCTTAAATGATAAATTGCGAAGTTAGCTTGTTCACTCGCTTGTTTTTCAAATGCCATAATCGTAATGGGTGCGAGTTTTTCCCTTTCTTTACTATAGTTTTGCCAAAGCTGTAATTGTAGAGGGGTAAATGCATCTTCGTAGTCATCTTGAACCTCTGTAAAGGCATCACTATTTAAAATCCATGCTTGATCAAAGCCATCTATATTTTCTTTATCCCGAGTTAATAAAAAAGCACGCAACTCTGAGATAGCGGTGGCAAAGCTAATCTGCGATTCAACCAATAATTGGTTTAGCTCTGCTTTTTCTTCGTCATCGGCGTCTTCCGCCATGTCCATTTCTGAGATCTTAGAAAGTAACGAGAGCATGGATGTAGCAAGTGGAATTGCTTGGGTAACTAATAGTTTTACAGCGGGTTCATTGTCAACTGTGTTGGCAATATTAGAAATAACTTGTTGTTCTTTTTTCAGCGATATCAGAGCATCATAAATCTCAGTCAGTACTTTCGGAGAAAACCCTGTGTTAACAGCCAACTTTTCAATACTTTGATAATGGATAAAAACATCATTCCATGCTTTGTTCTGTTGAGCAATTGCGTTACTTTTTGAGTTTGGATCATTACCTGTAATGATCTGATCCTTTAAAGAAGTCGAAGACTCTAAAATACTGCGCCTCAATTGTGAGTTGGCCTTTACAAGGGGAATCGAAGTATTAGAGACCGAAGTAAAGTTGTTTCCTATTTTTGTGGTCGTCAAGTATACGAAGAAATTACTAAATATGCCGAGAAAAGTAATAATTGCAAAGGCTAAAAGCATCTTTGCGCCGATACTATAAGAGGAACGCGAATTTATCATTTTATAATATCTCTAATTAATTCAATTTATTAGGGCGTCGATGTTCATGCGAACCTACTGAGTTTAAAAAACCGCAACTTTTCTTTGATTTATCGCTAAATATAGACAATCCTTGATTGAGGTCAATTAATCTGATTAACAATTTGGCAAAAAGGGGTTTATACATGAACTCAAAGGTGTATATGTTGTTTTTATGTATTTTGAGTTTTATCTCTATGAATTTGAATGCTTCAAATGAGAGTTTAACGATAAGTACACCTGACGTGGATGACATCGAATACCCGGATGATGAAGAGCATAGTAAGGCGGAAATTAATCTAGGTAAACTGCTCTTTTTCGACCCCAGATTATCCAAAAACCAAAATCAGTCTTGCGCAACTTGCCACAACCCCGAGTTAGGGTTTAGTGACGGCGTCGCTAAAGGAAATGGCAGCAGTGGTGCAATATTAGATCGAAATGCCCCCCATTTATACAACTTAGCTTGGTCATCTATATTCTTTTGGGATGGCAGAGCTTCTAGTTTAGAAGAGCAAGCGCTCGGGCCACTTGTGTCCGACGTTGAAATGCAAATGACACCAGTAAAGGTACTAGAAAGACTGAATGACGTACCCTATTATGCAAAAGCTTTCGATGATATTTATGGTGAATTAACATTTGAAAACGTAGGAAAAGCGATAGCGGCTTTTGAAAGAACGATTATTAGCGACAACTCTGCGTTTGATAAATATTTGGCGGGTGATACGCAGGCAATGTCCCCGTCTGCGATGAGAGGTCTGCAGTTATTTGTTGGAAAAGCAAGATGTGATAAATGTCACGATGGAGCTAATTTTACCGATGATAGTTTTCACAATATTGGTATTGGAGATAAAGACGAAGGGCGTTATAAGGTTAATAAAAATAAGAATATGATAGGGGCGTTTAAAACTCCTGGCTTGCGCAATATCATCATGAGTGCTCCTTACATGCATGATGGATCATTGGGAACATTAGAAGAAGTGGTGGAACATTACAATATTGGTGGAATTAAAAATAAACACCTGAGTCCACTTATTAAACCACTTAATTTAAATGCACAAGAAAAAGCGGATCTGATCGCATTTATGGCTGCTTTAACCGATCCAATAATCATTGAACGTCCCGTTTTACCCTAAGGAGGAAATATGATGTTTAAGTCTTTTATGTTGTTTTTTATGTTTTGTTCATTTGGCGCCTTAAGTGCGACACTTACTGGAACTTTAGAGTTTGTGAAGAAACCCTCGTTTGTGGGAATTATTTACGCTGAAGGAGGGGTTGGCCCAGCAAAAGCACAATTAGATCAGTCAAACAAAGTTTTTGACAAGAAAATGATTGTCGTTGGTAATAATGGAGAAATCACGTTTAAAAACTCCGATAGTTTTCAGCACAATATTTTTGCAAATGACCCTAAAACAGGTGTGAAATTTGATGTAGGACTAATGAATGAAGGACAAAACTCAAACGTGACAGTCAATTGGGCTGATAATACTTTGACAAGAATAGGATGTAAGATCCATCCAAAAATGCGAAGCTACATTGCTAATGTTAATAGTGACGCTTATCAAGTATTACCCTTTGAGAAGAAACAAAAAACTTATCCGATTAAGCTGGAAGCTGGAAATCACACCAAATTTGTACTTCAAATCCCTAAGTATGATCCTGTCGAAGTAGAGCTTAAATCAGGAGAACAACAATCGGTTGATGTTCTATACAAAGGTAAAAAGAGAGCAACACTTACATTACAGCTACAATAGGAAAGTCAATGAAAGTTATATACTATTTAGCGCTATGCATTGGTATTTGTGCATCAGGAAATGCGCTTTCGGGGCCGTTTGATGTTTATCCGTTTAAAATTCCTGAGCAATATCAATCACAACTAAAAAACTATCGAACAGATTGGCATAGAGTAACGGGATTTGAGCATTCGGGGCTGCATTGGCAGCAGTTCATTTTAGTGTTTATTAATAGGCAGCCTGAGGTATATGAACGTAATTATATGGAATACCTTAGGTATTATCAGGACTATGATGAAGACGAAGAAGAATTATCTCCCCCAGAATTTAAGCACTATAGTGCTGGTACGATTGTGTTAAAAGAAAACTTTTCTGCTCAATCAGGCTCGCCACAAACAGCGCTCACAGTTACGATGATGCTAAAACGTGAAAAAGGCTATTCTCCTGAATTTGGTGATTGGGAATATGCGCAGTTTGATAGAGAGGGTAATGTGCTACTTAGAGGTAAAGGGTCTCAACCAGAAATAAAAAAAGCATGTGCAGATTGCCATTCAAGTATCGCGGAGCGAGATTATATTTTTGCTAATTTTTTCTCTCGCAATAGAGTTGGATCTAAATGAATGGAGTGGGCTAAACCGGTCCATAAAAAGTACTCGTTGTAGTATGCAATTTAGGAGCTTAAACGCTCAATTGTTGATATTTTAGCGGCAAATTATATACATGTTGTAACGTTGATAGATATTTTTGAGAGTCATCGCAAAGTGCCGATGTACCCACAACAACGAGTTCTTTAATCTTTAGTTGATGATTTTGAGGCCAGTGAGCGTAATCAAGCAGTTGACCTAATGCTTCGCGAATACAGTGTTTAACCGAGGTGTATGATTTAATTTCGTAAATATGATGGCCGTGTGGCTGTTTGACGAGGGCGTTCAGAATTCTGTGTCAGCTAATTTTGGCTAGATATCTAAGACATCATCCAAGCGCCCATCAAAATGAATCGCCAGTTGAGACAATGTCATATTCCAGTTTTGAATTGGCATTGTCCATTTCTTAGAAGCATTCAATATCCCAGCATACAGTAGCTTAAGCAAGCTGTTTTCGTTTGGGAAGCCACCTTTCGTCTTGGTCAGTTTACGGAACTGGCGATGTACAGCCTCAATAGCGTTCGTGGTATAGATGGCCTTGCGAACGTACTCTGGATACTTAAAATAAACGGACAGGTTTGCCCACTTGTTTCGCCAAGAACGGAGCACTATCGGGTAATGTTGACCCCATTTGGACTCTAAACGCTCAAGTTCCATCTCTGCTGCTTCTTTGCTCACAGCGCGGTAAACTGGTTTTAGATCAGCCATGAACTCCATTTGATGTTTGGAAGCGACGTACTTCATAGAGTTGCGGATCTGATGAATAACGCATTGCTGAACTTCTGTATTTGGGTAAATAGTTGCAATAGCTTCAGGGAAGCCTGTCAGGCCATCCACGCAGGCTATCAGGATATCTTCAACGCCACGGTTATGCAGATCCGTTAGTACAGATAGCCAGTAGTTCGCGCCTTCTGACTCGGATAGATACAGACCAAGCAGCTCCTTCTTGCCTTCGACGTTTAAGCCTAAGATAGTGTACACCGCTTTGCTGACATAGCGGCCATCTTCCTTAATTTTGTAGTGGATAGCATCAAGCCAGACGAACGGATAGAGCGCATCTAATGGTCGTTGCTGCCATTCTTTCAATTCGGGTATCAAACAGTCGGTAACGCCTGTGATGGTAGCCTCAGAAACGTCAATGCCATACATATCTTCAACATGGCCGCGGATATCACGATAGCTCATGCCAAGCGAAAACATGGATAAGATCTTGCGGTCGATCTCATCAGTTAACTTAGTCTGGTTTTTCTTAACTAGCTTTGGCTCAAATGAGCCTGCACGGTCACGCGGGGTATCCAGTTCGAAAGTGCCCACTGAAGACTTAACGGTTTTCTTACTAGAACCATTTTTACGGTTAGGCTGCTCGTCATCTACAAGGTGCTGTTCCAGCTCTGCTTTTAAGGCAGCTTCGGTGATCTGTTTGATAAGAGGGGTTAAGAAGCCATCTTTGCCTGTCAGATCTTGCCCTGACTGAAGGGCTTTAATGGCTTGTTCTAAATCGAAGTCTTTGGTCATGTGTCATTCCTGTTTTCTTAATGATACTGAAATGACACAGATTTCTAAACACTACCTGTTTGACCAAGGCGTCGCATTGCATTGCTCGGCCTAGCTTCTTTTCCATTGATACTGCCGCTTCACCGAATTGTGCAATTAACTGTGCTTCTAATATATCGCTTAAATTATTGTGTTTTAAATTTACGCTCACGGTTTTTGCACATACTTGATATTCAGTTTTAAGCTTTTTGTTAACGCGCTCAAGGCCTTTAAAAACAAAGCTTTCGTTTGTGTGGCTCAGAGTTTGACTTTCAGCAAAAATATACAATGTTAGTAGGCGGTCAAAGGTGTATAGCAGATCACTTAGTTCAAGTTTGTTGAGTGGTACATATTTACCAAGAAAAATAAATTGGTTAGGCCGAATTAACGCGTCATCTATCACAAATGGGCTGTGCAGTGCTTGGTGTTCATCACTGTTGTAAGTCATGGTTAAATCACCGAGCGAACTGATATGATTGATTAAAAACTGATTAAAGCGATCAATGCTTGGGCGCAGTTGCTTCCATGGTTCTGGTGCATTTTGGCTCGGCTCCATATTAAATGCCACGCCATATCTGACCAGCACTTGTTGCTTATGATGTTCAATGCCAACATTAAATTGCAGCTCGCTTCTGCCACCAAAATGAAAGCCCCAACACCCATTATCATCCACGGTACTGGTGCTGCTTTGGCTAACGCGAAAAATATTATTCTGAGGTACCTTTGAAAGGTTTTTCAGGTGCTTACGCAAGGTTTGTAACTTGCCGATTTCGTATTCATGCTTGTGTGCTTCAATCTGCGCAACCAGGTCAGAGGTTTTCATGATGATCCTTATACATAAGCGGTGTTTGACATTAAAAAGGTGAGCTAGGCTCACCTTATAAATCAATCTTTTAACGAAATCGATTTGGCTTCAATATCAATTTTGCCTTGTTTAAACAGCCCACCAATGGCTTTTTTAAAGTTGGCTTTACTGGTTGAAAATGCTTTTTTGATTTGTTCAGGGTCTGATTTGTCGCCAAGGGCTAATCGACCGCCGTTGTCTTTAAGTGCTTGCATAATTTGCTCGCCCAAGTCGACTACTTTGCCCATACCTGGTTTGTCTAGCACGACATCAATTTTACCATCTTCGCGAACAACTTTAATGTAGCCTTTTAATTTTTGACCTATAAACATGCGCTTAAATACAGTGTTAAAGAATACCACGCCGAAGTGTTGTTCATTGATAATAACCTTGTAGCCAATATCGGTTTTAGCTGCAACGATAATGTCCACTTCTTGGAACTGTTCATAACTTGGCTCGGTTTTATTAACAAACTTATTGAGGTTGCTTGAGGCACATAAACGCTGGCTGGCGTTATCTAGGTAGAGCTTAACTAAGTAGCTATAGCCTTCACGCATTTTGGGTTTTTGTTCGTTAAACGGCGCTAGCACGTCTTTGTCGATGCCCAAGTCCATAAATGCGCCTACGTTACTGATCTCTTTAACACGTAGCAGTGCAAAGTCGCCCACCTGTGCAATGGGAGTTTTAGTGGTGGCAGTAGGGTGGCCTTGTGCGTCTTGGTAAATAAAAACGCGTGCGCTATCGCCTTCTTCCAAGTGATCTTCAAGTTCTTTGGCTGGCAAAAATACTTCGCCCAGCTCTTTGCCATCAAGGTAGGCGCCTTCAGCGCATATTTCGCTGATCATGAGTGTTTCAATACGACCTAACATGTTTATTCCTCAGATGGCTTAGGTTTACGGCGCAGCGGTGCCGCACCGTCTACGTCAAACGGTGCCGGAATGGCTTTTTTAACTCTTGGTTTTGGCTTAACGGCTTTTTTAATTGGCTTTTTAGCAACCGGCTTGTTTACTGTTGGCTTAGCGGTTTTTGGTTTGACTGGCTTGAAGCCTTTAAATTTGGCCTCTAGGCCTTCAACGCTGGCAAACTCTAATTTATCGCTTAGGTAGTTTTTGATAGCGATATAGCTGTTCCAATCTTTTGGACCTACCAAAGAAATCGCGGTGCCTTTAAAACCCGCACGGCCTGTACGGCCAATTCGGTGTACGTATTCTTCGGCTTGTTTTGGCAAGTCAAAGTTAATGACGTGGGTCACGCTCAGTAAGTCGAGCCCGCGAGATGCTACGTCAGTGGTTACAAGCACTTTAAACAATCCACGGCTGAACGCATCCATAATATCAAGGCGTTTGTTTTGCGCCAAATCGCCTGCAAGGGCAGTGGCTTTAACACCTAACTCGTTCAGTTGCTCGCTAATGCGCACTGTATCGGTACGGGTTGCGGTAAAAATGATGCACTGACCCACCTCGTCTTGCTGCACAAAATGCTTTAGCAACGCATCTTTGTGATCTAAATGGTCAGCAAAATAGAGCGTTTGTTTAATATCGCCGTGTTGCTGGTGGGCGTCACTCAAAATGATTTTTTTCGGGGAACGCAGTAAATTACGAGAAGTCACTTCAACCTGTGCGTGATCTAGGGTTGCGGAAAACAGCAAGGTTTGACGCAATCTATGATTTGCTTCATCGTTAATTTTATTAAGCTGATCAGCAAAACCTAAGTCGAGCATACGGTCAGCTTCATCAAAAATCAGTAACTCAAGACCGCTTAATTGCAACGAACGTTGCTCAAGGTGGTCGCCAATACGCCCCGGTGTGCCAATCACGATGTGTGGATCTTTGCGCAGTGCTTTAACTTGATCGTTGAAGTTTTCGCCACCTAAAATTTTAACCACGCTAATGCTGGTGCCTGCAATAAGCAAACGGCATTGGGTGAAAACTTGCGTTGCCAACTCGCGGGTAGGGGCGATGATCAAAACGCGCGGATCGCGCTTGCTCAATGCTTTTTGTTTCATAACGCGGTGAACGGCGGGCAACAAAAACGCTAAGGTTTTACCAGAACCTGTCTTGGACTGTGCGAATACATCATGCCCAGCAATAGCCGTTGGTACGGCCTGAGCTTGGATCTCAGTAGGCTCTGTGATCCCTTGATGGGCAAGTTGTTTTTCGAGGCGAGTTTCTATGCCTAATTCGGTAAAGTGCAAAGCGTTTTTCTCCAAAACTGATTTTCTATAAGACCGCGTATTATAGCAAAGCATTGCTTCGCTCTCCTAGCATTAAAGCGTTTTGCATCAGTGTTTTTGCAATTAAAGTAAAAATCCGTACAATGCGCGCTCTAGCGCCGGATTTACGGTCCGGTAAGTGTGCTTTTGGCGTTGTGCTTAATGCCCTAAGCGAAGTGAAAGCTGAAAATTAGGAAAACTTATGTCTAAACCATTTGTGGTTTGTGCCATGTATAAATTCGTGTCACTGCCAAACTTTGAACAAATTCGTCAACCCCTTCACGATGTAATGGAGCAAAATGAAGTACGTGGTACTTTATTGCTTGCGGCTGAAGGTATTAACGGTACTGTTGCGGGTCAAAGAGAAGGCATTGATGCACTTCTTGCGTGGCTAGATAAACAGCCGGGTTTAGATAACATTGTATTTAAAGAATCGTACGATGAAACCTGTCCGTTTTACCGCACTAAGGTAAAACTGAAAAAAGAAATCGTGACCATGGGCGTACAGGGCATCGATCCACTGAAAGTGGTGGGCAGCTATGTGAAGCCAAATGAGTGGAATGACCTAATCTCAGATCCTGAAGTGGTTGTTGTTGATACACGTAACGATTACGAAATTGAAATTGGTACGTTCAAGCATGCTATCGATCCAAACACCAAAACTTTCCGTGAATTTCCGCAGTGGGCAAAAGACAATCTAGACCCAAGCAAGCACAAAAAAGTGGCTATGTTCTGTACTGGCGGTATTCGCTGTGAAAAATCAACAGCGTACATGAAAGAGCAGGGCTTTGAAGAGGTGTATCACCTAGAAGGCGGTATCTTAAAGTACTTAGAAGAAGTACCAAAAGAAGAGTCGCTTTGGGAAGGTGAGTGCTTTGTATTTGATAACCGCGTAGCGGTTGACCACGATTTACAAAAAGGCTCTTACGAGCAGTGCCATGCGTGTCGTATGCCTATCACTGAAGAAGAAATGCAACGTGAAGAATATATGGAAGGCGTATCTTGTCACCATTGTCACGATAGCCTAACAGAAGAGCAGCGCGCACGTTTTGCTGAGCGTCAAAAGCAAATTCAATTAGCGCAAGCACGTGGTGAAGGTCATATTGGTCACGATGCACAAGAAACCTTACGTCAGCGTAAAGAAGCTAAGCAAGCACAAAAAGAAGCGCAAAGACAAAAAACGGCTTAAACGCATCTAAATTAATTATCCTTGAAAAGCCTCAACTTATAGTTGGGGCTTTTTTGTTGCTTTTGCAACCAATGTCATGCTTTCGTACGGTTGTATTCTGGTGTGTATATTTGTTAGTCTAATTGTGTATTTTATAACAACAATAAACGCGGTTATGGGTAACTTATTTCTGAGAGAACGGGAGCGCTGGTGGGTTTGGCTTATGTGGGGGTTACTCGGCGGCCTAACGAGCGCGTATTCACTGAGTTTATCAACGCAGCCTATGATAGGTTATTTGACGCCCTGTGCCATTGCCGCGGCATTGGCGATTTGGATGAACTACAGTAAGCGGTTTGAGTTTTTTCGCGCATTCAAAATTTTACTGCTGGTTGCCACCGTTTCATGCATGCCACCTTTGTTTAATCTCTTAGTGCCATTTCAAGCGCTGACGTTAGTCGTAATTAAAAGTGCCGCAATTCTTATCGTTTGTACAATATTTAGTCTTGTATGCGCGTGGTTTGCGAAAAGACCCAAGCAATATTATTGAATTTAACAAAAAATTAGACTTAGCCCTTTACAGCGTAACTGAAAACCACTAATATGCGCGCCAACAACGGAGAGATGGCTGAGTGGTCGAAAGCACCGGTCTTGAAAACCGGCAAGGGTTAATAGCCCTTCTAGGGTTCAAATCCCTATCTCTCCGCCACCTCATTCCCAAAACCGCCTTTACGGCGGTTTTTTTCGTTAGGAGGCAGTAATGTCAGCATTAGTCGTAAAACACGCTAGTTTGTGGATTGTATTTGGCTTCTTTTATTTGAGTGGGTTAGAAATGGCGTTACGCTTGGCCATTGACGGCCAACAAGATCCAACACTGCCCAAAACACTTGGGCTGACCTTTCTATTTAGCTTACTTGTTGCGCATTTAATACGAAAGTACGAAAAATTATGGCCGATGCTTGCTTCAGTTGTTATCAGCATGACGGGCATTGTTGGCTTTGGTTATTTCTTTACCCAACGCCTTGCGCAGTACAGCTTTGAACTTGGTTTAGGGTTAGCTGTCAGCTTGCCACTGGCAACCTTGTTAGTTGGAAAAATCAAGCTACCTCAAAGCGAAGCGGACAAGTAAGTCCGTTTAAACTCATAACTGGCTATGTTACACTGCGCTCGTCTTTTAATAGAAACAAAGTGAAATAACTTATGTCAGATTTATTTAATACAGATGCTGAAAAAGCAAGCTACGGAATTGGCTTACAAATGGGTGAGCAACTAAAAGCGAATCCATTTGAAGGTCTTAATTTGCATTCAGTATTTGAGGGAATGAAAGACGCATACGCTGGAGACGCGTTCCGTGTTGAGATCCCTGAGATCCAAGCTGCATTCGAAAAAATCAACGCTGAAATTCAAGCGCGTCGTGAAGAAGAAGCAAAAGTACTCGCTGCTGAAGGCGTTGCATTCTTAGAAGAAAACGCAAAGCGCGCTGAAATCACCGTGACTGAGTCAGGTCTTCAATACGAAGTAGTAAACACAGGCGAAGGCGACAAGCCGTCTGCTGATTCAAAAGTACGTGTTCATTACCACGGTACACTAATCAACGGTACAGTATTCGACAGCTCATACGACCGTGGTCAGCCAGCTGAATTCCCAGTAAATGGCGTGATTAAAGGTTGGACTGAAGCACTACAACTAATGACTCCAGGTTCAAAATGGCGTTTATACATTCCACACGAACTTGCATACGGTGAGCGTGGCGCTGGTGCATCAATCGCACCTTTCTCAACGTTAGTATTCGATGTTGAGTTATTAGAAGTTTTATAATTCTTGAACTTGTGATGGAATGAACTTCACTTATCGGCGTAATGCCTGTTAGTAAGTGAGTTTCTTCAGTTTTAAAATCCGATATCAGTTTTACTGTTGTCGGATTTTTTATGTGCTTATTTCAAGCGTTCGATTCAGTTTATCTGAGCTAAAAGCGCTTATGAAGAAAAACACCAACATCACATGTCACTGTTTATTTAAGCAGTTGCCATTCGCTTGGCTGAATATACGTATTGTCTGCCTCTTTAATTATAGTCTTTAAGATGGTGCTAATTCCTTTAGTAAAGAGCAGAAGCTTGCGCTTGAAGTGAATGGTATAAGCCGTAAAGTATTGGATAAAGCTAGAGTTTCATTGGATGAACATTCCAAACGTCCATAGTTAGGTAAAATGCAGGAAAAGGGCAATCCTAGATTTATTGTCAGTGGCTAGGTGGGGTTTGAGCGACGCTTACAAATGAACTGTGGTGCTTGTGACCTTAATGAGATTGTTGGTTATGTGCTTATGGGTAGATAGGAATCTTGACATGCATCTCGTAACTAAAAAAGCACCCAAATGGCTATTTATAGGGCGCTTTCTAATTAAGCTAGATTAAGCTGGGTGCACTGAGCCAATATAATCAGCGACACCATCAGTACAGTTTCTGCCGTCATCCCCGTCAAATTCTTCAAGAATATATACTCTGACCCTTTCTCTAGAATCTAAGGCCTCAGCCAGTTTTTCTAAGATGCTACCTAAGCGACGATCCTGATAGGACAGTTCCATAGGATCGTAGATTGCGCCTGAATATGGGCTGTGTGCTTTAACGACAACACCGGATGGTGTGTTTGTTATGCTGTCAATTCGAGAAACACAATAGCTTCCAGCCTCGGCATCAAATGATAGTAAAGAAGTTGAGCAAAGGGCGGCTAGGGCCACTACATTAGTAAAAAGTTTCATGATATTCCTTTAAGTAAATTTTATTTTCAGTTTCTTATATTGAATGCAGTTGCATTCCACGGAGAACTTACCGTAGTAAAGTTTAAAATATGTTACATAAAGTTAATTGGGTTGCTTTTTTGTTTTTTTATGAGCTAGCGCATTTTTATTTTCAGCCCTTTACTGGGACTTTTTGTAATTCAAACCGTTGCTTATATTATGTCGATATAAATGGTCGCTAAAAAAGTAAATTTAATATGAAAGAATTAAGTGGTAAATCCTGAGTAGATGCTCTTACTAAAAAGTAACTGGCGGTACTTAATAAGGCAATTGTGCAAACAATATGTCAACATTTGAACACAGGTCATCTTAGCTAAACATACAGTATCCATCGCAGCGCGGCGTTGTTTTCGTCGTACGCTGGCTTTTAAGGTGGTCTCTCTTTTTAATTGATTCAGTTCTACATGCCTGAACGAGCTGAAATTTTCAGCCGCATGATGCCGATTTATTGGGTAGTTGCCCTCTGTGAATGAGACGTCAAGACCCCTGTGCAATTGATTCTCAACAGCTCCGTGGCTAAGTACTTGCTTATTTTTGCTTTAGTCTATTTTCACAAGTGCATCCCAGAAATTTCGTATATAAAATATGAAAATATCAGACAAGCCCTTTTTCTTAGTTCATTTAATCTGGCTAATGTAGATATGAAAACACTTCGTCTGAAATATGAATGATTAAATTAATATGGTTTTAAGGTCTGTATGATTCTTAAGCTTGAGTTGATCTAGATAAAATATTTGCGATTTTATCGCTTTTTGTAAATATAAAAACCTGCTATCTTTGCTGCAAAATTTGTAACTAACTAAAGGAAATTACGATGTTACTTAAGTTAAATAAAAAAGCAGTTAAAAGCCTTAACACTTCTTCAAACAAGCTAGCTTCTGGGCAAACACCACAAGTGGCGGGGGGGACTAATCTCGATACACTTATGTGTTTACCCAGGGCAAGAGCATGAAAAATCACTTGCTATTCAATACCTTTTCTAGATAGCACTCGTTTCTAGCTGCTTTTAGCTGTTTCGCGCGTACACCTTTGTTAAAGGATGTCTCTTTCTTCAATAAATTCAATGCAATATGTCTTACACCAGCCAACACTTCTGCTGCTCCGTCGCGGCGTATACGGCAACCATCTTCATTCATTGCCACATCCAAACACCAATGAAGACTGTTCTCAATATACCAATGTGCTCGCGTGGCTTCTGCTAGTCTTTGCGCACTCAAGTTCGCTGAGCTTATGTAATATCGATATGTTAATTCACCTTGCTGTTGGTTATCCGATTTACGGTAAGACACTATCACGCCTACACTTTGTAAATTGGGCCAGCTAGCACTTGCGGGAATTTGAGCCATATCATGGCAGACAACAGCCGCTCTGAATTCTTCTCGACCTCGTTGATAATCTACTTCACTTAATAAGCTATCAGTCGCTATCTGGCGTGATATTTCTGGTTGCAAGAGTTGTTTCACTTGTTCAAATAAGTTGCCCTGATTGGCTTTGAGAGCCAGCAAGTAATCTGCTTCTTTTTCTACAATTTGCTTTGCAATTTCCTTTTGGCAGCCCATCGCATCAATCGTCACTAAGCAACCTTTTAGCTCTAGTAACTGTAGCAACTCTGGGATTGCGGTGATTTCATTGGACTTCGAGTCGGTCTTGCATTGACCTAACGTTACGCCATTTTCGCAGGCAAACGCACTGACAATGTGGATCGCATCTTTTCTATCTGGCTGTTTAAATGAACCTTTTAGCCTTTTTCCATCAATGGCAACCACACTGCCGTCTGTGAGTTCACTACAGCTGTGCATCCATTGAGAAAAACTGGCTTGAAACTGGGTCATATCGATACGGCTTATAACCCTTGCAATCGTGTCATGCCGAGGCACACCGTTCGATAGTGCTATAAATTTACGTAACCAAGATAGCTTGTCATGGGCAAAATCTTCAATTTCTTCCCAACCTTGGCAACCTGCGATCACGGCACTGATAGTTAGAAACAGAATATCGAACAATGTATGTTGTACTTTGCCTTGCTGGCGTGGGTCATCAATTGAAGAAAAGTGTTCGAACAACTTATTGGCTGACATAATTGTGCTGCTTAATCTGAAAAGCAGTATAAGATCATAAAATTATGTCAAGGTAAAGTTCATGATCTTGCCCTATGTGTTTACCAACTCAGCAATGCCCACAAACGTGGCAATGTGCTTAAGGGTGTTTAGCTAGTCTTAGTCGAACAGCAGGCCTTGTCTGGCCTGCTATGATCCACTGATTTGAAGGTTTTTTATAAAGTGGTTGCTTGTCGAAATTATTCGCTTATCTATGTTTAATTTATTCTACTTTCACACAGTTAGGTGTTACCGTGCTGTATTAAAGCCCGATTGTATTGTGACCAATTTTTTATATTTTTTTCCATCTTAACTATTAGGTTGTTGGGTCTGAAGATCCGATCGCACTCAGCCTGAAACATTCTCATAAATTAGGAAATAATGCCTGTTGAGCACTGTATTCCCGTTAAATCTATTTAGCGTTCAAAAGCATGCCAGATTATACACTTGTATTCTGGCGCTTTGGCATAGACCGTACGCAAGTTAGCTTGCTGTATATATATACATGCTTCTAAATTCATGTATTATTGCAGCCTAATTATCTCTGTTAATAGTAATCATGATCAATCACTTAGAACTGGGTATACGAACATTAGTTGAAGAATTTATTGCTGATGGTAAGCCATGTGCTTCACAGCAGAGTATTGAAGCAAGGCGAGAAGGGTATATTGCAAGTACCACGCTAGCGGGGAGCAGTCCCGTCATGGCTGAGGAATTTGAAGATGAACTTGGCGGTATAAAAGTTAAAATTTATAAACCACTCAATGCGATAGACTTGCCTGTAACGGTATACTTTCATGGTGGCTGTTTTGTTAGTGGTGGCTTTAAAACCCATGAACAGCAACTTAGGCAACTCGCTGCTTTGTCAAAAACCTTGGTTATTTGTATTCAGTATCGCTTGGCGCCAGAGCATATTTATCCCGCTGCACATGACGATGTTTTTGAAGCAGTTTTAAACATTCAAACACACGGACATAAATATGGTGCTAATACGGACAATATCGTATTCGTGGGCGACAGTGCGGGCGGACAGCTTGCGCTTGCGACATCTATGCGTTTAAAAAACAGCAATCTTCGGCTGCCAAAAAAACAAATACTAATTTACCCCATGTTAGATCCGTTTGGTGTATCCAACAGTTACAAAGAAAATGGCACTGATTTTATTATTACCGCGCAAATGTTGCTGTCCGGTTTTGCATTGTATGGTGGCTCACAAGAGCAACTTAAAAATACGCCTGAGCTTAATTTATTGGATGCCGATTTAAGTAATTTGCCTGTTACAACGATTATTACAGCGGAATTTGATCCCTTGCGAGATGAAGGTGAACAGCTCTACAAAAAGCTTTTGTCTCATGGGGTTGAAGCATATTGTCAGCGGTACTTGGGTGTTATCCACGGTTTTTATCAGCTTTCAGGAGTATCTGGCTCTGCGCGCAAATGTATTGAGTATATTGCTCAAGAAATAAATACAGTGGCCGCGAATTAGTCCCAGTATTGTTTTGTAGTGTTATAATCGCGTGCAATTGTGCCACACCTTCAAGGGGAGGTGTGGGTAACTCGAATAAAATAACGGTAAATTATGTCTCTTCCTCCTTGCCCGAAATGTCAATCAGAATACGTCTATCAAGATCAAACAAACCTTATTTGCCCCGAATGCGCACACGAGTGGAACCCATCTGAAGTGAATAATGATGATGTTGTGCATGTAAAAGATGCCAACGGGGCACTACTTGCCGATGGTGACAAGGTGACTGTGATCAAAGATTTAAAAATTAAAGGCAGTTCACAAGTGATTAAAATAGGCACCAAAGCCTTGATTAGACGCGTGCTTGATAAAAAAGACCATGAACTTGACTGTAAAGTTGATGGTGTGGGCGAAATGATGGTCACGGCTAAGTTTGTTAAGAAGGCATAATTAACTACTCAAAGCACACAAGAAAATTTTAAGACGCTCATGTAGCACACAATGTGATGGCATGAGCGTTTTTGTTTATGAAATCAAATACATCTTGCTGGTTTTGGCAGCCCGGCGATTTTGGTTGCCTGTTTAGCGGGGCCCTTAGGAAACAGTTTATACAAATACATACTGTTGCCTTTGTCTTCCCCAAGTGCTTTAGCCATTGCTTTTACCAGCATACGAATGGCGGGGCTGGTGTTATATTCTTCGTAAAAGTCGCGAACGAAATTAACCACCTCCCAGTGGGCATCAGACAGTGTAATGCCTTCTTGCTCTGCGATTATTGGGGCAAGCTCTGGCGTCCATTGTGTATGATCGAGTAAGTATCCTTGCTTGTCGGTTTCAATGGATTGATTGTTTATTTCTAACATAATTTACCAAGTAATTGATTTTTGGGCGTTATCGATTAATTCCACCCATTGAAGATCATTAATGCCTGTAACATCATTAGCGGGGAGTCCCCTTGCTGTCGCGCAGTCTAACAATACATAAATCGATTTAGAAAACGATTTATATGAGCGGATGTCATAGCATGCATCACCGGTGAGCAGCACAACGTCATTATCTGCAATTAGGCTACTTAACTCACTACCAAGATAGTACTGCACGGGTTTTGAAAAAATGTGGACCGTATTGATTGTCATAGTGTCACCACATAATCTTGTTGCTGTAAAAGTGCTCGCTGCTTTAGTTTACTTAGAGCTGTGACATCAATGGTGAGCTGTTGGGCATCCAAACCATAATGTAGTAGGGCATCTTCACATACATAAACCTGTTCAACGTCATATATTTCAAGCGTTTTTATGGTCTTGAAAAAATCTTTAAGCCCCAAAGGAGCCGCCGACTGTTCGCTTTTCAAAGCAAGTACTGCACTGCCTGTTAAGAGCCAAGACACATTTTGATCAATGGCGGCGTAGATAAGTGTTGTATCTAGCGCATCACGTAGTTTTAAACCATCGAATGGGCTACTTTGGCTGATCACTAAAACATTCTTCATTTAAATTGCACCCATTTGTCAGCTTTGGCACTCAACATTGCAAACTCAGCAAGCCCTCCAACTTTGAAAGGCGCTGTATTATTCACATCGATAGCGCGTTTTTCAGCTGCAGTAACACACAAAAGTAAGGGGATGTTTAAGTCTGCAAGCGCTTGCCAAGTGGCTTTAACATCAAGCTCGTCGCTTGGTAACTGTAGATAAGAAGATGCATGGCTCACGGCATCTTGATATAAAAAGATACAGTCAATTGTGTGGCCACTTTGTGTGGCTGCATGTGCAAAACGAGATAAGCTCATCAAACTATGTTGATCAGCAACCCCAGTATGCAACGATAAAACGAATTTACTCAAAACACACTCATAAAAAAAGCCCCAATAAGGGGCTTATTTTACCAGAACAAACTGGTTAGTCATCACTTGCACCCAAAAGAGCAAGTAATGAAGTAAATAGGTTATAGATATTAAGGTACAAGCCAACAGTTGCTAATACATAGTTAGTCTCGCCACCGTTAATGATACGGCTTGTATCATATAGAATGAAGCCAGACATGATTAGTACAACAGCGGCGTTCAGCGCCATAAATGCAACGCTGCTACCAATAAATAAGTTAACTAGGCTGGCAATGATAACCACAATTAAACCAACAGTTAAAAAGCCGCCCATAAAAGAGAAGTCTTTTTTAGTGGTTAATGCATAAGCCGATAGACCAAAAAAGATAAGCGCAGTTGAACCCAAAGCCTGCATTATCAGCATACCGCCGTTAGGCATCGCTGCGTAGTGGTTAAGCAATGGTCCTAAGCCAAAGCCCATAATACCAGTGAATAAGAACACTAAGCCAATAGCCGAAGACGAGTTTGCTTTTTTATGAATAACAAAAATCAAACCTAAACCAATAAGAGAGCATACAAGGCCCGTAAAACGAGGTAGAGCCATCGTCATTGAAATACCTGCAGTAATGGCACTGAATGCCAGTGTCATTGCAAGAAGGAAATACGTATTCTTTAGTACCTTGTTAGTTTCAACTGTCGACATGACCGGTTTAGCGGCACCGTACGAGTGATTGAACGCCATGGTTAAACTCCTTAGTGAACAAATGTTCCAATAATTAAACTGGGTTAAGACTACCAATAGTTATATGGTTGAGCAAACATTGTCGATCAAATAGAGTGCCATTTTTAGCAAAAGTTCCCTATAACTCGTTTGGTTTGGTGTTCTTTTGCTCAAATGTGAGGTTTTTTGAGCACTTAAACGTTTTTTTGAAAAAAAAGCTTCACATTGGCGTGGGGATTATCTAATATTCGCCCCGCTGCGGAGAGATGGCTGAGCGGTTGAAAGCACCGGTCTTGAAAACCGGCATACGTTAATAGCGTATCTAGGGTTCAAATCCCTATCTCTCCGCCACTAAATTTTTATAAAGCGCGACTGCGTTTTATTATCCGCTTTTGGAGAGATGGCTGAGCGGTTGAAAGCACCGGTCTTGAAAACCGGCATACGTTAATAGCGTATCTAGGGTTCAAATCCCTATCTCTCCGCCACTATTCTTATGAATAGCAAAGCCGCTGTAGCAATACAGCGGCTTTTTTATTGTTTTTTATCCAACACTAATACCAAAGTACAGTAGCCATTATTTCTAAGTTAGGCAGTCTTTGCTTATCGACGTAAATAAAGGCCAAGTTAATGAAACAAAGATTAATTAAAAGTGTCGCTTTATCGCTCATGTCACCACTCGTAGTGGGCTCGCTGTTAGGAGTATATTTTGCGATGGCAAATCGGGCTGCCCCGTTACAAGTATTTATTTCATTGCTTACCAGCGCGCTTTTAAATGCACATGTGGTTGGTTTGGCTATGGGCGTTTTTGTGTTGCCTGGCTATATGACTATGTACAAGCATAATAAAGTACGGTTGAGTGCTGTGCTGACATTAGGCTTATTAGGTGGGGCATTTTTTAGTTATATATTTGCCGCCCAAAGTGGAGGGGCGTTTATCGTCAATGCCATCATGTCAGCGCTGGCGGCAGGGCTGTTTCTATACGGGTTGCGGCGTTTTAATTAGCAGCTTGCATGTAATTTAGCCAACTAGCTTCATATTTACAGTTATTTAATACTTTTTCGCCATAAAAGGTTTCAATTAATTCTCTGAAAGAGTACCTTAGGCTTTTGTATGTTGTAACCGCGATTTAGTAAATGCAAAAGCAAGATTTTTATCAATCACTCACAAAACAAGCACAGGCCCTTATTAGTGGTGAAAGCAACGTTGTTGCTAACATGGCTAATATCAGCGCGTTGCTATTTACATCACTTGATGATGTCAATTGGGCAGGATTTTATTTTGTCGATAGCCCACAAGAGCTAGTCTTGGGTCCGTTTCAGGGGAATCCAGCATGCATCCGTATCCCAATGGGAAAAGGGGTATGTGGTACGGCTGCCGAAACAAAACAAACTCAATTGGTTGAAGATGTGCATGCATTTGCGGGTCATATTGCGTGTGATGCGGCTTCAAACTCAGAGGTTGTCGTGCCAGTATTTAAAAATGGTGAGGTGTTCGCTGTGTTAGATATTGATAGTCCAAGCTTGAGTCGTTTTGACCAAGACGATAAAGAAGGGCTAGAAGCATTAGTGAAATGCTTTGAGTTGACTCTATCGTGAAAGACCTACTAAACGTACAAGATTATTTATTTTCGATTGCCGACGTGGGTGACTGGGAAGGCGAAGAAGAACATGTTGCCGAAACGCTCAATGAGTTGATCCATTTTGCATGGCAACAACTACCTGATGATCTCGAATGTGAAATCATCGATAATGTAATAAACGGTATTTGGGAACATCTTCGTGGTGATTTAGCTTTATTAGAAGCTGAATTTGAAGAGTTAACAGACTGGGTAACACACTATATCCAATCATCTTTAGATGAACAGATATCATAAATAGGTTCAAAAATGGAAACCACAAACAAGCTAAAAGATATTAATGAGGTACTGGATTTTCTATATTCAGAATTTCCTCAGTGTTTTAAACAAAAAGACGGCATCAAGCCGTTAAAGGTCGGTATTTTTAAAGATATCGCTGAGCGTATCGAAGGCTCAGACAAAGTGAGTAAAACGCAGGTGCGTCAAGCACTTCGTAAATACACTTCAAACTGGCGTTATCTTGAAGCGGTGACAAAACATGAGTTCCGTATCGACTTAGACGGCAATGACGCAGAAAAAGTAGAGCAAGAACATATTGAACATGCTCAAAAAGCGTTAGAAGAAAGCCGTGCGAAAATGGCTAAACGTAAAAAGCCACAACGTCCTCGCCAAGACGGTGACACAAAATCTTACAAAAAGAAAGGTGCGCCTCATCCTCGTTCAGGCGATAAAAACGCTAGAGTTAACAAGAAACCAGCTCCTCAGCAAGCTAAACGTAGTTCAGGTAAAGTTGAACCATTGCCTGCAAATGAGGTCAAGGTTAATAACAAAGTAAAAGTTAAGTTAGGCCAAGCACTTGTTAATGCAACTATCACTGAAGTGAACAAAGATGAAGTTCATGTTGAGTTGGTAACGGGCATGCAAGTTAAAACTAAAGCAGACAGCCTATATATCGTTTAAGGAGTTGTGCGTATGAGTAAAAAGTTGACACTCATTCCTATTGTTGCCGCGCTATTATCAGGGGCAACATTTGCATCATCAAATACCGTTACTGAGAAGGATATTCCGGTCTTGGCGCCGGAAGCGCAGCATACGACGGCTAGCAAACGAGTGACCAACTTATTTACTCGACAGCACTATAAGCGATTTAGTTTTGATGACGCTTTGTCGGAAGAAATCTTTGATCGTTATGTCGACTCGCTTGACTATAACCGTTCAGTTTTCCTGCAAAGCGACATTGAAAAATTTAGCGCATTCAGAAAGCAGTTTGACGATGCGTTAAAAAACGGCAAATTAGAGTTTGCCTATGACATGTTTAATTTAAGCATGAAGCGTCGTTTTGAGCGTTTTCAATTTGCGCTGTCTTTGCTAGAAAATGAAATGACGTTTGATAAACCAGACGCGTTTTATTACGACCGTGAAGACATTGAGTTTGCTAAAACTCAGCAAGAGCTGGATGAGTACTGGCGTCAACGCGTTAAATCTGACGCACTGCGCTTAAAATTGACGGGCAAAGAGTGGAAAGACATTCAAGATGTCTTAACCAAGCGTTACAGCAACACATTGAAACGTTTAACACAAACAAACAGTGAAGACGCTTTTCAAGTTGTAATGAACGCTTTTGCTCGTAGTGTAGAAGCACATACTTCTTATCTTTCACCTCGTCGAGCAGAACAATTCAAGATGGATATGGACCTTGAATTAGAAGGTATTGGTGCGGTACTTGGTTATGACGAAGACTATACAATTATTCGCTCTCTAGTTCCGGGTGGTCCAGCCGACAAATCAGAGCAGATCAAACCTGACGATCGCATCGTAGGTGTCGCACAAGACAAAGAAGACTTTGTTGATGTTATTGGCTGGCGATTAGATGACGTGGTCGACTTAATCAAAGGGCCAAAAGGCACCAAAGTCAGATTACAGTATCTAAAAGGCTCAGATACGCATGGCACGCCTAAAGTCGTTGAAATCGTGCGTGACAAAATTCGCCTTGAAGACCGAGCCGCTAAATCAGAAGTTTTTGAAGCGAAATATTCTGATTTAACAAGCAAAATAGGTGTGATTGAAATTCCTAGCTTTTACAACAATCTTTCTAAAGATGTAAAAGTCGAAATTGCGAAGCTGAAAGAGCAAAAGGTTGATGGTATCGTCATTGATCTTCGCCAAAACGGCGGGGGCTCTTTATACGAAGCAACGCAGTTGACCGGTTTGTTTATTGATCAAGGTCCAGTGGTCCAGATCCATACAGCATACAACCGAGTTGAAGCGCAAAAAGACAGAGATGGCATCACTTTTTATGATGGTCCAATGACCGTATTGGTTGACCGCTATAGTGCCTCAGCATCGGAAATTTTTGCTGCAGCAATCCAAGATTATGGACGTGGTGTGGTAATCGGTGAGCAAACCTTTGGTAAAGGTACAGTGCAACAGCACCGTGGCTTAACAAAAAACTATGATCTTTTTAGTAACCCTTTAGGTAGTGTTACTTACACAATTGCCAAGTTTTATCGTATAAATGGCGGTAGTACCCAAAATAAAGGCGTTATCCCTGACGTTATGTTGCCTTCAGCAATCGAGCCTGAAGAGTGGGGTGAGAGCCAAGAAGATAACGCACTGCCTTGGGATAGCATCAAACGGGCCAGTTACAATAGCTTAGATAACTTAACTCCAGTTGTTGAATATTTGCGCTCTAAGCATGATGCTCGCGTTAAAAAAGAACCTGAATTTAAATATGTTTACGACGATATTGCACGTTATAAGCAGCAAAAAGATGATAAGCAAATATCCTTGGTAGAAGCTGAGCGTTTGAAAGAACGCGAAGAGGCTGAACAGCGTTCGTTAGCTCGTAGTAATGAGCGTCTGAAGCGCTTAGGTTTAGAGCCAGTAGAAAATTTAGATGATTTACCTGAAGTACTTTCAGAGCTAGATCCTTATCTAGAAGAAGCGGCTTTAATCACACAAGATCTGATCTCTTACGGTCGCTTAGCTAAAAACGACGTATGATATTTGAGCAACAAACACAAGAAAGGCGCTAAGGCGCCTTTTTTTGTTACGACTTACGCTATGAATTTGCTATTATTCACGCTTATCACTCTTTGAATAACTAAATATTGCAATTACTGCGACTTCAGGTTGTGAGTAAAATAATAATAAGCATGGCTATCATGCATAGGAGAGTTCAATTTGAAGCAACCAAAACAACCCTCATTTTTTGATGCCCTTTTACCGATAAGTGTGCTCGTTTGTTTACTTGGCGCAGCGGTGTATTTATACGGTGATAGTTCGTCGTCAGGTCCAAACCAAATAGCACTTTTGTTTGCTACTTTTACCGCGGCATTAGTCGGTTTGAAAAATGGGTATACTTGGAAAACCCTAGAAGAGGCGATGATCAAAGGGATCACATTATCTCTAGGTGCAATTCTTATTCTTTTAATGGTAGGTGCCCTGATAGGCACTTGGCTGTTATCAGGCACTGTCCCCACGTTAATTTATTACGGGCTACAAATTATCAGCCCAAGCTGGTTTTACGCGGCTAGTTGTTTGATATGTGGCATCGTTGCGATGAGTATCGGTAGTTCATGGACAACAGCTGCAACCATAGGTGTTGCTTTACTTGGCGTGGCGACTGGACTTGGGTTAGACCAAGTTGTGACGGCCGGTGCGGTTATTTCTGGTGCATATTTTGGCGATAAGTTAAGTCCTTTGTCGGAAACCACCAACTTGGCACCTGCGGTAGCTGGAAGCGATTTGTTTGAGCATATTCAGCATATGCTTTGGACTACTGTGCCTAGTTTTGTTATTGCGTTGATCATTTTCACCTTTATGGGTTTCAGCGCTGACGTGGCTAGCGATATTGGTCGTATTGATGAAATTGTCAGTATTTTACAAGGCAACTTTAATATTAATCCGGTGATGCTAGTTCCTTTGTTAGTGTTACTTGTTTTAGCGTTTAAAAAAATGCCTGCTTTTCCAGCTATTTCGATAGGTGCTGTTGTCGGCGCTGTGTGGGCGATGTTATTTCAAGGCGATTTAATCCAAAGTCAAATCGATGCATCTCAGGGTCAACTAGTAGGCTATTTCAAGCTTGTGTGGGCGACTTTTTATGATGGCTTCAGTGTAAGAACTGGCGATGCAAAAATGGATGACCTGTTGAGTGGTGGTGGCATGTCAGGGATGTTGACGACAACTTGGCTTGTTATGACTGCCTTGATGTTTGGCGCCATTATGGAAAAAACGGGCCTATTAGAAATCTTTGTGCGCAGTATTTTAAAAATTGCGAAAAGCACAGGCTCTTTGATTGCGTCAACGGTAGCGACCTGTATTGGAACTAATATTGTTGCCGCAGATCAATACATCGCCATTGTAGTGCCCGGGCGTATGTTTAAAGAAGAGTATAAGAAACGAGGTCTTAAGCCTGTAAACTTGTCTCGCACCTTAGAAGATGGTGGTACGATAACCAGTCCACTCATTCCTTGGAATACATGTGGTGCTTACATGCAAAGCGTTTTGCTTATCAACCCATTTGACTATGCAATGTATGCCTTCTTTAATTTAATAAACCCGATTTTGGCGGTTATATACGCTTACCTAGGCATTAAAATCTTGAGGATAAAACCAAAAGAGGCGTCAGAACAAATTTAATCGTATCGCCCCGACTTACATTCGGGGCGTTTCTTTGAGGACTATAATATGCAAACTAAACCTCAAGCTAAGTATCTAAAGGATTATCAACCACCTTCTCATAAGGTCGAAAACCTAGATCTTACTTTTGACTTAAATCCTACACATACCAGAGTAACTGCCAAGTCTGTTTATGAGGCGTCGCAGGGTGGCATCTCGTCGCTGAAATTAGACGGTGTCGAATTACAGTTACTTTCTATCAAAGTCGACGGAAAGCCATTTGAGCACTATGAACAGACTCAGTCGCACCTCGTTTTGACACAATTACCAAGCCGTTTTGAATTAGAAATAGAAACAGAGATCTCACCACAAACCAATACGTCATTAGAAGGTTTATATCTTTCGGGCGGCGCCTATTGCACTCAGTGTGAGGCCGAGGGGTTTCGCAAAATTACATACTTCTTAGACCGCCCAGATGTTTTAACTGTTTATACGGTAAAGATCATTGGTGAACAGACTATGCCTAGTCTGTTGTCTAACGGTAATAAGGTGGAGGAAGGTCAACTGCCCGATGGTCGTCACTACGCCAAATGGCATGACCCTTTTAAAAAGCCGAGTTATTTATTTGCGCTTGTCGCTGGTGATTTTGATGTGCTGGAAGACAAGTTTGTGACTCGTTCTGGGCGTCAAGTAGAGCTAGCTTTGTTTGTCGATAAAGGCAATTTGTCTAAAGCGCCGCACGCGATGGAATCCCTCAAAAAAGCAATGGAGTGGGATGAAAAGCGTTTCAATCTCGAGTATGACTTAGATATTTATATGATTGTTGCGGTCGATTTTTTCAATATGGGTGCGATGGAAAATAAAGGACTGAATGTATTTAACAGCGCTTGTGTGTTGGCAAACCAGCAGACTGCGACGGACCGAGATTATCATACGATTGAATCTATTGTTGGCCATGAATATTTCCACAACTGGACGGGGAATAGGGTAACGTGTCGGGATTGGTTTCAGTTATCATTAAAAGAAGGTTTAACTGTTTTTAGAGATCAAGAATTTAGTAGTGATCTTGGCTCGCGAGGTTTGAATCGTATTGATGCAGTTATGACGATGAGAACTCACCAGTTTGCTGAAGATACTGGCCCTATGGCACATCCGATCAGGCCAAAAGAAGTGATAGAAATGAATAATTTCTACACGGTCACCGTATATGACAAAGGTGCGGAAGTGATCCGCATGATGCATACCCTTTTAGGTGAAGAAAACTTCCAAAAAGGTATGCAACTATACTTTGAGCGTCATGATGGCCAAGCGGTTACCTGTGACGATTTTGTTGCTGCAATGCAAGATGCTAGCAATATTGATTTGGCGCAGTTTAAGCTTTGGTATGAGCAAGTTGGTACACCAGTGCTTAACGTTGAAACGCACTATGATGAAATAGGCCGTACATTTACCTTGAAAGTCGTACAAAAAAATGCGCCACATGATCCGATCCAGAGACCGCTTCACATACCTTTTGCATTAGAACTGCTTAATCACAAGGGCGAACCGCTTTCATTAGTCATTAATGGCCAAGCTGTTTCTAAAGTTCTAGATATTACAGAATCAGAGCAAAGATTTACTTTTGAACGGATTGAAGAGCAACCAGTCGCGGTACTATTGGAAGATTTTTCAGCACCGTGCATTGTGCATTATGATTATCAATTACCTGAATTAATTCATATTTTACGCTTTGCATCTAGTGACTATGCGCGTTGGGAAGCTGCGCAACAAGCGTTTACACTAGAAATTAAAAAGGCGGTTGCGCAATTTGAACAAAATCAAACACCTTCTTTGTCACAAGAGCTTATCGCTGCGCTTGAAGCTTTATTGAGAGAAAGGCAAGGTGATTTGGCGCTTTTGGCTGAGCTTATTCGTGTACCAAGTTTTGATAATTTGGCAACTTCGTTTGAACAAATTCCTGTTGATGCATTGAATGCGGGTATTGAGCAGTTTGAAATTGACATCGCAAACTCGCTTCATACTGCTTTGAAAGATGCATATCAAAGCTGCGAGGAAAACGGCGAGTTATCCCATGAAGCGGTTTCAGCTCGCGCATTGAAAAATGCGTGCTTATATTATTTAGCTAAAGATGCAGATGAAAATGTCAAGAGTTGGCTCGAGACACAAAAAGCGTCAGACAATATGACTTTGAAACTCGGTGCGCTTAAGGCGATGGTCAGTGCACAACTGCCAATGGCACAAGAGGCGATGGCTGAATTTGATTCAAATTGGCGCCATGATTTACTCGTTATGGACAAATGGTTTGCGTTACAAGCGACGCAAACAGGCGAAAATGCGATAGACCATATACGTAGCTTGTATGAACATCCATGCTTTGATAAGTCAAACCCCAATAGAGTAAGAGCGTTAGTGGGCAGTTTTGCAAGAAGTAACCCTGAACAGTTCCATCGAAAAGATGGAGCTGGCTATCAGCTACTGGGTGATTTATTGATTGAGCTGAATGTGATTAACCCACAAAATGCCTCAAGAATGTTAACACCGCTTATGTCTTGGAAACGTTTTGACGAAAATAGACAGCAACTGATGCGTGCGCAATTGCAAAGGTTGGCCGAGCTGAGTGAATTAAGCGATGATTTGTATGAAAAAGTTGACAAAGCATTAAATTAATTGAAGAAATGCAAGAATATTATTTTTCTATGTACTTCACCTATGACGAATGTATGGGGTACTACGACGGTAGTTTTAAGTACATTCAGGTTGTAGAAGATGGTGGGAAGCGAATTCGCTTCCCTGCAGTACATATTAGAAAATTTATTTCGTCTTTGGGCATAAGAGGGCGCTTTCGTTTATGTCTAGACGGCCATAACCAGTTTATTTCACTTGAAAAAATCGCTTAACCTAGAATTTTAACTCAGTCATATTGTATTTTTGTTAAATGGGTTTGTTGTAAACTTAAATTACGTGTTATAAATTGTCTGGTAGGACGTCTTACCAAGAGCAAAATAGCGCCCTAAAAGCTAAAAAAGCACCGATTGAACGCGTTCTATTTGTAATTTACATAAATCGCTTCTATCGTTACGACAACAAAAAACAACAACTTGATTATAAAAAACCCGCCAGAAGGGGGAGAAATAATGATAAAAAGATCGCTTTTTGTGAAAAACAAAATCATGCTCGGTCTTAGTGCTGCTGCTCTATCTTTTAGTAGTACACCTTTACTTGCTGCAAGCTTTCAAGTCGGTGATTTTGATATCACTTTTGATTCCACATTTTCTTACGGTCAAAGCATTCGTGTAGAAGATAGAGATTTTCAGTACATTGGTAAGAGCAATCACCCAAGATTTGATTGGACAGGATATAACGCCAGTACTGGTAATACGATATATAGCTCAGCAGAAGCGTGGGCACAGCCAGGCGCTTATTCGAATAATGGTGATGCTGGTAACCTGAACTTTGATTCGGGTGACACATTTTCGCAGTTAGTGAAAGGTACGCATGATTTTGCGATAAGCAAAGATAACTATGGTTTCTTTTCACGCTTCATGTATTTTTATGATTTTGCAATGGAAGACGGTGACTTCGCTTACAAAAACCCTGTTTCAGGTAAGAAAGTTGACCCGTGTGCTTATGACGAGACAAGTGAGCAGGTATGTTCAGACTTTCGTCTTTTAGATGCCTTTGTTTGGGCCGATTTTGATCTAAATGATGGTCAAAACCCTCTGTCAGTGCGAATTGGCCAGCAAGTGATTAACTGGGGCGAGAGTACTCTTATTTCTCACGGTATTAACGTTAACCCTGTTGACATTGATCGTTTAAAAGCACCAGGCTCTGAAGTGAAAGAAGCGTTCATTCCTGTGGGAATGGTGTGGGCTTCATTGGGGATTACTGAAAATGTCACACTGGAAGCTTTTTATCAATATGATTGGCATGAGACGCGTCTGCCTGCTACAGGGAGCTATTTCTCGACCAATGACTTTGCTTCAGCAAATGGTTTTTCTCAAAATGTTCAGTTAGGCTTTACGTCAAATCCAGATATCGATGTCTACCATTTAAGTGACGCACTTAATTCACTACAGGCTAATTGGCTAGGTGCGTTGACAGCCCAAGGTCTTGATGTAACACAAGAAGGTGTAACAACAAGCGCGTCGGCTCAAAAGCTACTCGCTCAAATGTACTTGGCGTATCCAACAAAGGTTGCACTAAGAGGCAAGGGAGATAGTGGTAAAATTGAACCAGAAGATGGAGGCCAGTATGGTGCTCGTTTAGGTATTTACTCACCAGAGTTAAACGACACTGAATTTGCGCTTTATTACATTAACTATCACAGTCGTAGACCGCTTATTTCAGGTAAAGCATCTAATTTTACAAATGCAGGCGTTGCGCACGACTTGGACTTTATTTTCAACAATCAAATTGATGAAAATAACGTCACGCAGCTTAAAGCTTTTACGCAAGGCATAATCGAATACCCTGAAGATATCAAACTATATGGCTTGAGCTTTAACACTACCTTGGGTACAACCGCATTCTCTGGTGAATTCACATTCCGACAAGATGAGCCGCTACAAATAGATGATGTGGAGCTGTTATATGCAGGTATGGCTGAGCAATTAGCATATGCTGAGCGTAGACCTGATTTTGGTGGTTTGTCTCAGTTAAGTGAGGGAGATACGGTAGCATATGTCAACCCCGGTGAGGTCGCTCAGGGTTACATTCTAAAAGATACGCTCCAGGCGCAGTTTACGGCAACGCATTTGTTCGGTCCTTCACTTGGTGCCGACAGTTGGGCTGTGGTAGGTGAAGTTGGGGCGGTAACCATAAAAGATATGCCGACCTATGATCAGCTGCGTTTAAATGTGGCAGGCACAGGTCAAAGTGGAACGATTGAGGGGCTCTCGGGTCGCAGTTACGATTTGATCCATAAGGCAATCTCTGATGGACCAACGGTAAATCCATTTCCTACATCTTCTGCGTGGGGCTACCGCCTGATCGCAAAAGGTGAGTACAACAACTTGTTCTCTGGTGTTAACTTCTCACCAAGAATCGTCTTTTCACATGATGTAAACGGTATAACGCCAGACCCAATGTTCTTATTCGTGGAAGATCGAAAATCTCTAGGCGTGACTTTTAACTTTAATTATCAAAATGCCTGGTCTTTTGACTTTGGTTACAACACGTTCTGGGGCGGTGGTGCAACCAATACCTTTGCAGACCGTGATTTTGTATCTTTCAACATCAAGTATTCAATTTAAGGGCTTTCAGTATGTTAAGAAAACCTACACTCATTGCCGCAACAATGATAACAATGCTGAGCGCTTCAAGCGCGATGGCAAAAATGTCGGCAGATCAGATCGCGCGTTTAGGCGCAGATCTAACTCCTATTGGCGCTGAAAAAGCGGGTAACAAAGACGGTTCTATTCCAGCGTGGAACGGTGGTATTACTAAGCCGCCTGCGGACTATAAACCTGGCATGCATCACCCTGATCCATTTGCTGATGACAAAGTGTTATTTACCATTGATAAATCCAACTTGGATAAATACAAGCAATTTTTGAGTCCGGGTCAAGTTTCGTTGTTTGAAACCTACCCAGACACGTTCAAAATGAACATTTACCCGACACGTCGCAGTGCTTCTTATCCTCAATTTGTATACGATGCGACTAAAAAATATGCCTCAACCGCTGAGCTAATTGAAGGCGGTAATGGTATTAAAAATACTGCAATTGGTATTCCGTTCCCTGTGCCTAAAGATGGCTTAGAAGCAATCTGGAACCACTTGTTACGTTATCGTGGTTTGTCAATTGCTCGTTTTGGCGGCCAAGCAATGCCAACGGAATCGGGTGATTACAACTTAATTGGTTTTGACGAACAACTGCTCGTTAAGTACTCCGCGCTGGATGCAACACCTGAGCAACTTCAAGAGTCAAACGTATTGTTTAAGTTTAAGCAAAAGGTAACTGAACCGGCACGCTTAGCGGGTACAGCACTCCTAGTGCACGAGACGATGGATCAGATCCTAACGCCTCGTCAGGCATGGACATACAACACTGGCCAACGTCGTGTTCGTCGCGCACCTAATGTTGCATACGATGCACCGGGAACTGCGTCGGATAGCTTACGTACTACTGATGACTTTGATATGTTCAATGGTTCACCAAACCGTTACAACTGGACATTAAAAGGTAAACAAGAGCTTTATATTCCTTATAACAGCTATAAGCTACATAGCGACAAGCTGAAATATGACGATATCTTGAAACCGGGCCACGTTAACCCTGAACACGTGCGTTATGAAAAGCACCGAGTATGGGTTGTTGAAGCAAACCTAAAAGAAGGCACTCGTCATATTTATAAAAAACGTGTGTTCTATATCGATGAAGATAGCTGGCAAATTCATATAGCGGATCTTTACGATAATCGTGACCAAATGTATCGCGTTGCGATGGCACATGGCTTGAACTATTACGAAGTACCTACACATTGGAGTACATTAGATGTGTATCATGATTTGAACTCTCGTCGTTATTTGGCGATTGGTTTGGATAATGAAGAGGCTATGTATGACTTCAGTCAGACATTCCAAGACAACGAATTCACACAAAGTGCATTACGCCGTGAGGGCAAGCGCTAATCGGGTTCTTAGCCTATTATTGCTAGCAGTGAGTTCACTGCTAGCAATGTCTTATTCCTGGCGAGTTCTCGCCACATGTCACGTTTATTTGAGTAGTTTCAGCATGATAAAAACAACTATTGCGAGTGCATTTGTAGTGTTCAGTACCGTATCTGCCGCGCAAACTGTGCCCGAGGCCGCGTTGCAGGTTAGCCACCCTGAAAAAACGTTATTTACAGACATTGTAAATAATGAAGGTACATTAATTGCTGTTGGTAAGCATGGCACTATCGTAACCAGCTCTGATGGGCAAAATTGGCAGCAAGCGCAAGTGCCAGTGCAATCTTTACTTGCCGCAGTGACAGCAAAAGATCAAAAGCACGCTTGGGCATGTGGGCATGATGCCAGTATTTTGTTCAGTGATGATAACGCGCAAACTTGGCATATTCAGCAGTACTTGCCAAAAACTCAAAAGCCTTGTTTAGACATCGAATTTATAGATAACAAAATTGGCTTTGCCATTGGCGCGTATGGCATGTTTTTCGAGACAAATGATGGTGGTCAAACTTGGGAAAAGCGTTTTATAGACGACTTTGTGCATCCTGATGACAAAGAATATTTACAGGGCTTAAAAGAAGATGACCCAGCAGCCTATGAAGAAGAAACAAAGTTTATCTTGCCTCATTTTAATCGTTTATTCATTACTAAAGAGCAGCTTTTTTTAGTGGGCGAAATGGGACTGGTTGCACAAAGTGTAGATATGGGGAAAACATGGCAAAGACTCGAAGAGTTCTATCCCGGATCTTTTTTTGCGATTAGCAAGACACAAGAAAATAAAGTGATTGTTGCAGGTTTACGTGGTAATGCATTTATTGCTGATAGGGATCTACTAGACTTTGAGCAAATAGCGATCCCAACAAAAGCGACAATTAACTCAGTGGTAAACTTTGAAGACCATGCCGTTATGTTAGCAAACAGTGGCTTTTTATTTGAATACCACAATGGTCAAGTTAAGCAATCTCAACTCAGTAGTGGCCATGCTATTTTAGCGGCAGAAAAATTTAATAATCATCTTATTTTAGCGACGGAAAAGGGACTAAAAGCTTGGGAGACTAAGAAGTAATGCAAGCGATATTAAATAAACTCGAATATGTGGTATTTCGTCATCGTATGGCCGTCGTTTTACTTTTTACGGTTTTGACATTACTGCTTGGCTATAAAGCAACACATATTCAACTCGATGCATCTTTTAACAAGAATATTCCGCTAAAACATGAATACATGCAGTTATATCTAAAGCATGAAAAACAGTTCGGCGGTGCGAATAGTATTTTAATTTCAGTCTGTGATAAAGAGGGGAATATTTTTAACCCTGACTTTTTCACACAGTTAAAAGCAGTACATGACCAACTGTATTTTATACCAGGTGTAAATCGACCTCTGGTGAATTCGATTTTTTCGCCAAGTGCGCGATTTGTTGAAGTCGTTGAAGATGGTTTTGCGGGTGGTCCAATAATTCCAGCAAACTTTGCAGCGACAGAACAGGGTCTTGCTGTCGTTAAACAAAATATCGAGAAAGCCAATGTTGTTGGTCGCATGATAGCAAGCGACTATAGCTGTGCGATGGTCAGTGCGCAGTTAATGGAAACCGATCCGCAAACACAAGAAAAGTTAGACACACTTGAATTTGCACAAAAATTAGAGTCGCAAATTCGCGCACCTTTTAGTACCGATAAGGTCAGTATTCATATTATTGGCTTTGCAAAAATGGCGGGAGACGTAGCGGATGGTGCTAAAGGGGTCGTTCTGTTTTTTGCAATCGCCATCGCGTTCACCTTTGTGATGGTGTGGCTGTTCTGTAAGAGTTTCAAGCTAACCTTATTGCCTGTTGCATGTTCTATTATCGCAGTTGTGTGGCAAATGGGCCTATTGTCTACGTTGGGCTTTGGCTTAGACCCCATGTCTATATTGGTACCATTCCTTGTCTTTGCTATTGGTGTGAGCCATGGGGTGCAAATGATCAACGCGATTGGTAAAAAAGTGGCTGAGGGGGTTTCAAGTAAAGTAGCAGCACAAGCGAGCTTTAAAGCACTGTTGATCCCTGGTGGTATCGCGTTGCTATCCGATACGGTCGGCTTTTTGACCTTATTAGCGATAGATATTGGTATTATTCGTGAACTTGCGATTACTGCGAGTTTAGGCGTTGCGGTGATCATCTTCACTAATTTACTCTTGTTGCCAATTTTAGCTTCTTACTTTAGTTCTAGTAAGATCAAGCGTGTAGACGACGGCAAAGATGGCACTCATTCGCTATTTTTAGTGATGCGAGAAGCACTGGTGTGTACGACTGATAAAAAGTGGGCACGTATTATTCTAGTGGTTTCGGCGTTGTTATTTGCGTTTGGTTATTGGCAATCACAGAATATGCGCATTGGTGATCTGCACGCGGGTGCGCCTGCGTTGCATCAGGATGCGCGTTATAATCAAGACACGTTCTTGATTTCTGATCGCTATGCAATTTCATCAGACATTCTAAAAGTCATTGTTGAAGCGTATCCAGCTGCTTGTACTGATCATGACACCATGGAAAGGATCAGTCGTTTCCAATGGCGCGTTGAGAACTTAGCGGGTGTTCAGTCTGCGGTGTCTTTAAGTTCTGTTGCACAAGCCGTTAATGCAGGATACAACGAGGGTAACCAGAAATGGCAAACTTTACCGCGTAATAGTGCGTCATTGGTGCAAGCAACATCTCGCGTTGAGACGAGCACTGGACTTCTTAATGGTGATTGTTCGGTAATGCCGGTGATCATTTTTATGGAAGACCATAAAGCTGAAACGATAGATCACGTTGTATCGAGTATTAAGCGTTTTGCAGAAGAAGAGAATACCGACAAGGTTGCATTTAAGTTGGCGTCAGGACCAATCGGTGTAATGGCTGCAACCAATGAGTCAGTATCTGAAGCTCAGTTGCCGATGATGATTTACGTTTACGGTGCGGTTATTATCCTGTGCTTATTGAGCTTTAGAAGCGTTAAAGCAACGATTGCTGTTGTTTTACCTCTTTATATAGTCTCGACTTTGGCACAAGCACTTATGGTTAAACTAGAGATTGGTTTGACGGTTTCGACATTGCCTGTTATTGCACTGGGCGTGGGTATTGGCGTTGATTACGGTATCTATATTCTTTCTTCAATGATGGGGCAATTGAAACAGGGTACCCCTTTATCAGTTGCATATAGAAATGCCTTAGCCGAGCGTGGTAGTGCGGTTTTATTCACTGGGATTACTTTGGCGATAGGTGTGAGTACATGGATTTTCTCTGCACTTAAATTCCAAGTCGATATGGGCATTCTTTTGACCTTCATGTTCTTGGTCAATATGCTCGGCGCAGTACTGTTATTGCCTGCTATAGGTACGCTGCTCTGGACCGACCAGAAAAAAAATAGTGAATAAATGTGCTTCTAAATGGTCATGATTGACCATTTATATCTATATTTTGTGAATAGATGAGCAAATGGCTGAAAAGCTTAAAATGTTTTCATCGAAAAAGCTGTTTATTAGCGTCAGAAAGGTTAAAATTCCACTGACTCCACGCTAATAAACAGCTGTACAAATAATCTACCGTTCAAAGGTGGTATAGATTAAGGAACACATATGACACAAAATGAAGGTCCAGCATCAGTTATCTTAGATAACGTATGTAAGTTGATCCACAAGAAAGTTCATGCAGAGAACGTGTCACTCGTTGAAACATTTGCCAAATCCCTGTACAGCAACATGTCGAAAGAGGACTTGGCTCATCGCAACGATAGTGACCTATACGGTGCTGCACTTAGTCTTTGGAACGCTCTCGAAAAAAATAAATCAGATGACGCGGTTATCCGCGTATTTAATCCTGAAGTGGCTAAAGATGGCTGGCAGTCATCTCACACAATCGTAGAGATCATCGCCAAAGACATGCCTTTCTTGGTAGACTCAGTACGTATGGCAATGAGCCGCGAAAACATTGTTTCGCACTTGCTATTGCACAGCCCTCTTAAGATCCAACGTGATGGTGCAGGAAAAATAACTGCTATTTCTAATCTAAAAGCGGAACAAGAGTCGAATTCGACTAAAACTGTGTTCTTTATTGAGATTGACCGTCAAACGGATAAAAAAGCAATCGAATCCTTCACCAAGGAACTTGAATCTGTATTGCAAGATGTTTCTTTAGCAGTACAAGATTGGTTACCTATTCGCGATAAACTCAAGTCTGTAATTAAAGAGCTTCCTACTCGTCACTTTAAGTGTGATGAGAGTGAAGTAAAAGAGGCTATCGAGTTTTTAGACTGGTTAACCCAAGATAACTTTACCTTTATGGGGTATCGTCAGTATGAGTTAACACCCGTGCAAGGTGATTACGAATTGAAGCATGTGCCTGACACAAGCCTTGGTTTGATGAAAAAATCTGCTGACGAACATGGCCGTTTGCTGTCTGAGTTGCCTGAAGTTGCCCGAAAAGAAGCGCGCAGCAATAACTTGTTGATCCTGACAAAGACGAACTCTCTATCTCGCGTACATCGTCCAGCATACGTTGATTATGTCGGCATTAAGCGCTTTGATAAAGATGGAAACGTTGTTGGCGAAGACCGTTTTATCGGTTTGTTCTCGTCAAGTTTCTACAACAACAGCGCAGCGGATGTACCAGTACTAAAAAGTAAAATAAGCCGCATCATGCAGATGTGTGATTTTGCTAAAGGCACGCATGCATACAAAGCGGTACTGAATATTTTAGAGACCTATCCACGTGATGAACTCGTTCAAGCGCGTGAGTCTGAGTTACTTGAAGTAGCAACAGGCGTACTGCAGGTGCAAGAGCGTGACATGTGTCGTTTATTTATACGTAAAGACATCTATGGCCGTTTCTTCTCTTGTATGGTTTATGTACCAAGAGAGCGCTACAACACTGCGCTTAGACGTGAAACTCAACAACTATTGGCAAATGCGTTCCAATCTAAAGAAAAAGTTGAGTTCACCACCTATTTCTCTGAGTCTACGCTTGCACGTACGCATTACACAGTGCGCGTAGCTGACAACAATATTGAATATAACGTGAAAGACATCGAAAACAATCTGATTGAAGCCGCTCGTACATGGGAAGACAAGCTACAAGGTGCATTACTGGAGAGTAATGGTGAATCTCGTGGTAACGAGTTATTCAGAAAGTATGCGACTGCATTCCCTGGCGCATATAAAGACGGCGTATTGCCAAGTGCGGCTGTGGTTGATATCGAAAAGCTGGAATTATTGAGCGAAGAGAACAAGCTAGATATGCTGTTCTATCGTCCTCAAGAAGAAGCGAACTCGCATATCGTGCGTTTGAGCTTATTCCATAAAGACGAGCCAATCCACTTGTCTGACGTGATGCCAATGCTTGAGAACTTTGGTTTACGTGTTATCGGCGAAACACCGTATGCGATTAAATCAAATGATGGTCAGGTCAACTGGATCATGGATTTCTCAATGCTATTGGATAGTGATGGTATTGCAGACTTTAACAAAGTATCAGCGCGTTTCCGCGCAGCTTTGACAAACGTTTGGCATAATCGATTAGAGAACGATGGTTTTAACCGCTTAGTATTGTTGGGTGGTTTAACAGGTCGCGAAGCGTCTATCTTACGCGCCTACGCTAAATACATGCGTCAAATCGGTGTGACATTCTCGCAAAACTACATTGAAAATACATTCGACCATTATCCGCATATTGCGACTCAAATTGTTGATTTATTTGTTAAAAAGTTCTCTCCAACTAAACCAGCAGCACAGAAAACTATCGATAAGTTAGTTGCTGACATTTACGCTGAGCTTGAAAACGTAGCAAACCTAGATGATGACCGTATCATTCGTTTATACGTAGATATGATTAATGCAACGCTTCGTACTAACTTCTTCCAAAAAGAGCAAGATGGCACGAACAAGTCGTACATATCATTCAAGATCAAATCAAGTGGCATTCCAGATATGCCGTTACCTCTGCCTGCGTTTGAAATCTTCGTTTATTCACCACGCGTTGAAGGTGTTCACTTACGTGGTGGTAAAGTTGCTCGTGGTGGTCTTCGTTGGTCAGACCGTCGTGAAGATTTCCGCACAGAAGTTCTCGGCCTAGTTAAAGCACAGCAAGTTAAGAACACGGTAATTGTACCGGTTGGCTCTAAAGGCGGCTTTGTATGTAAGCAGCTTCCAACGGAGCGTGAAGCGTTCTTTAAAGAAGGCCAAGAGTGCTACAAAATCTTTATCAGAGGTTTGTTAGACATCACTGATAACATTGTTCATGGTGAAATTGTGCCACCAGAAAGTGTTATTCGTCACGATGAAGATGACCCGTATTTGGTTGTAGCGGCGGATAAAGGTACTGCTACTTTCTCTGATATTGCCAATGGTATCGCTGAAGAATACAACTTCTGGCTGGGTGATGCATTTGCATCAGGTGGCTCTATCGGCTATGACCATAAGAAAATGGGTATTACCGCTAAAGGCGGCTGGGAATCAGTTAAGCGTCACTTCCGTGAAATGGATATCGACTGTCAGACTACAGACTTTACCGTTGTTGGTATAGGCGATATGGCGGGGGATGTATTTGGTAATGGTATGTTGCTTTCTAAGCATATTCGTTTGCAAGCGGCATTCAACCATATGCACATTTTTATTGACCCAACTCCAGATGCGGCGAGTTCTTACAAAGAGCGTGAGCGTTTATTTGCACTTCCTCGCTCATCATGGGAAGACTATGACAAGGCGTTAATCTCTGAAGGTGGCGGTATTTTCTCTCGTGCAGCGAAGTCAATTACGTTGACACCAGAAATGAAGAAAATGCTTAACACCAAAAAAGTAAGCATGACACCAAATGAGCTAATCAAAGCTGTGTTAATGATGCCTTCAGACTTACTTTGGAATGGTGGTATCGGTACTTACATTAAGCATTCTAAAGAGACAAATGCTGAAGTGGGTGATCGCGCAAATGACGCTCTACGTATCAACGGTGCTGAGCTTGGTGCAAAAGTGTTTGGTGAAGGTGGTAACTTAGGTGCTACTCAGCTAGGCCGTATTGAATTTGCCAGCAAAGGTGGTCGCATTAACACTGACTTTATCGATAACGTGGGTGGTGTAGCGTGTTCAGATAACGAAGTTAATATTAAGATCCTACTTAATGGCTTAGTTGCTGAAGGTGACCTGACTAAGAAGCAACGTAACGAACTACTTTACTCAATGACTGATGAAGTATCTACATTAGTACTTGCTGACTGTTATCGCCAAACGCACACTTTGTCTATCACGAAGTCGAAAGGTCCAGATACACTAAAAGAAAAAGTACGTTTTATCCATGCTCTTGAAAAAGAAGGCAAGTTAGACCGTACTATTGAGTTCTTACCTACAGATGAAGAACTTGCTGAACGTGCAGCTGCGGGCAAAGACTTAACTCGTCCTGAGTTATCAGTACTTGTATCGTATTCTAAAATGGTGCTTAAAGAGTCACTTGTTGTTGATGAAGTGTCTGAAAACCCATATTACCGTCAGCTTCTGGTGAATTCATTTCCAGTTCCACTGCGTGAAAAGTTCAGTGGCGCGATGGATAATCACCCACTTCGTAAAGAGATCATTGCTACCAAGCTAGCAAACGCTATCGTCAACGATATGGGCTTAAACTTCATGGTACGTATGCATGAAGAAACAGGTGCAACTGAAAGTGAAATCGCACTATGTTATTCAATCGCAAGTGCCATCTTTGAAATGAAGAATACATGGAGTGCGATTGCTGCGCTTGATAATAAGATCCCGGCAGCGGTGCAAACAGAAATGTTGTATCAATTGCGTCGTACTGTACGTCGTGCTACTCGCTGGTTCTTACGTCATCGCAATAAAGCAATGAGCATTGAGCAAACCATCGAGTTCTTTGCACCAGTGTTTAAGGATGTAAGTAAAAACTTAAACAGCTACTTAGTGGAATCTGAAAGCGCTTCTATCATCGCTAATGCGAAGAAACTGGAAGAGCAGGGTGTACCAAGTGATATCGCTATGCGCATAGTGTCACTATCTAGCTTGTTCTCAGTGATGGATTTAGCAGAAGTTGCGAATAACTCTGGTCGTAAAGTTGACCTTGTATCAAATACTTACTTTAAGCTTGGTGCGAGAATGGGTCTTCACTGGTTCTTAGATCAGATCACGGCTCAGCCTGTAGCAAACCACTGGCAAGCACTTGCTCGTGCGTCATATCGTGAAGAGCTTGATTGGCAGCAACGTTCACTCAGTGAAGTGGTGCTTAATAGCTTTGATAAGAAAGAGGCTGACGTAAACGAGCTAATTGAACAGTGGATGGATAGCCAGTCTGCGTTGTTGCAACGTTGGCAGCAAATGCTACAAGAGTTCAAGACATCTCAGAGCCACGACTTTGCGAAGTTCTCAGTTGCACTGAGAGAGTTGATGCTACTTAGCCACAACTGCGATACTTCCAAATAATTTTTAAATCGTTAAAATACCCCGGCCTTGCTGGGGTATTTTTTTATCTACGCTTAGCGTAGAACACTGTTACTTAGGATCTTTAAGGAGTTTTCATGTTTTATGATATTGCACGACGCTATATGTTTAGCCGTGATGCTGAATGGGCACACGAGTTTGCATTAAGCAATTTGCGTCGCTTCGCACACACGCCTCTAAGCGTGGCTTGGTCACAGTCTGTTGCCGATAAGCCAGTTAACTTCCTTGGATTAGAATTTAAAAACCCGGTTGGTTTGGCCGCTGGGTTAGATAAGAATGCAGAATGTATCGATGCGTTTGCGCAAATGGGTTTTGGCTTTATAGAGGTTGGAACCGTGACACCTAGGCCACAGGCGGGTAACGATAAGCCTCGTATCTTCCGTTTACCTGATGCACATGCAATCATTAACCGGATGGGCTTCAATAACAAAGGTGTCGATAACCTAGTCAACAACGTTAAAAACGCCAAATATGATGGGATCTTAGGGATCAATATTGGTAAAAATAAAGATACGCCAAATGAGCAGGGCAAAGACGATTATATCTATTGTATGCGTAAAGTATTTGAGCATGCATCGTATATTACCGTGAACATATCCTCACCGAATACACCTGGGTTGCGTGATCTTCAGTACGGTGATGCGTTGGATGATTTATTAGAAAGTTTGAAAAACGAACAAATGGATTTGATTGCAAAACACAATAAGTCGGTGCCGATGCTAGTAAAAATCGCGCCGGATATTGATGCGGTTCAAGTTGCACAAATAGCTGAATCCCTTATGAAAAACCGCATAGATGGGGTGATAGCAACCAATACAACGCTAGAAAGAGAAGCCGTTATTGGTATGCAACATTCGCAGGAAGCTGGTGGTTTATCAGGGCGTCCAGTTCGCGAAAAGTCAACTTATGTGGTCAATGAACTTAAACGTATCACTGAAGGAAAACTGCCAATTATTGGCGTTGGTGGTGTCGACTCAGCAGAAGCCGCACGCGAGAAGTTAGATGCTGGCGCTTCTTTGTTACAAGTGTATACTGGCTTTATTTATGAAGGTCCTGAGTTAGTGAAAAGGATCGTGAACGGTTTATAATGATCAGTTATATAACAAAATGATCGTAAACAAATTGTTCTTATAAATATTTTCCCACTATATAATTTTTCGTTATACTCCTGCGTACTATTCAATAAAAACAAATAGTAGGCAGGAGGTCAGTTTTGCAAGCATCTAAAGAGTGGCAGTGGGTAAGTTGTCACCAAAGAAATCGTTTGCTTGTAGACTTGGGTGAAGACATGGTTCTTTGCACCCCTTTTCGGTTGCGCCAGTTAACCGAAGACGCTGCTGTTAATCCTCATTTTAGTCTCAACGAAGCGTCGTATTACCAAAATGTATTCGCTTATCTTTGTGATTTCAATATGTGGTCTGAACCACAATGCTGTCAAATTGCACTTAATGCAACGGCGGCTAAGTTTTATTTATTACCTGTTCAAGCAAAGAGCTGGTTTTTCAACACATATCGAGGCACTACCCCCTGTACCGAGGCAATCGTAAAATTGCAATCACAACAGCAAGATGGCGACTTCTTTATTGTGGAGCAATCAGAAGGCACATGTCTATGCATTAGTTTAAGCCCTGAGTTTGCCCTCGATGAAAACCTCACGTTAGAGCAGTTCCAAGCGATCAAGGTACTAAACGATCGTATTCACCCCCTATTAGGTTGTAATAAAATTTCCAAAATGGCGTGATCAAGCTCCGTCTAACCTATGTTATACTCGCTGCTAATTGATTATAAAGGGTTAGTACATTGCAATTTATCGCGCTCACTTCCATTGGTATTGAACATCTTCTGGCACAAGAGATTGAACAAGCGGGTCTAGAAGTCTCCAAACAAAGCGTTGGCTCAGTTCGTTTTAATGCTGATAACTTACAAGCACAAAAGTTCTGCTTAACGACACGTTTTGCAACACGTGTCATGTTGATGATCGATGAAAGTGAAGAAATAAAAGATAAAACTGCACTTTACAAGTTCGCACGTTTTCAAGCGTGGCAAGACTGGTTTGGTCCAACTCAAACATTTGCTATCGAATTTAATGGCACAAACACCGAGCTAAAAAATACACAATTCTCTGGTCTGGTTATTAAGGATGCCATCGTTGACTATTTTAACGATCTCTATGAGCAGCGTCCAAACGTAGATAAAGCTGATCCCAATATTCGCGTCATTGCTAAATTAAACAAAAACAAATGTGCGCTATACATTGATTATTCAGGCCCTCGTTTGTCCGATAGAGGTTATCGTACTCGTCAGGGTAAAGCGCCAATACGAGAGCATCTTGCAGCAGCACTCGTTAAACGTAGCGGATGGCTTGAAGATACGACAAGGCCTTTGTTCGATCCTTGTTGTGGCTCAGGCACTTTGTTGATTGAAGCAGTATGCATGGCAAATAACATCTATACCAACTTGAACCGTGAATTTGCCTTTAAACGTCTACCTAGTTTTAGAAAAGCGAAGTTTGATGAGATCAAAGCACAGTTAAAGTCTGATCAAATTGACACAAAGTTGTGGATCATTGGATCGGATGTCGATGAGAAAGTGATCAATGTAGCGGCGCAAAATGCTGAGCGAGCAGGTGTTTCAGAGCACATTGAATTCAAAGTAAAGGATGCTAACACCCTCGACACAGTCGCAAAACGACCAGGTGTGGTACTGAGCAATTTACCTTACGGTGAGCGCTTAGGTTCAATGGCTGAGCTTGTGAATTTATATCGCAATATGGGTATCGCCTTTAAAAAGCATTTTAAAGACTGGCGTTTGGCTTTGCTCGGCACGGATGATAGTTTGTTTAAACTGCTCAAGCTGTCGCGAGAAAAGCGTTACAAATTTAAAAATGGGCCAATTGACGTTGAACTCAATATGTATGAGCTTAATGAACGTCAGGTGACTCAAAACGAACAAAAAACGGGACTTAACTTTGAGGGGTCTAGTGCGTTTGCCAATCGTTTGAAAAAGAACAAGCAAGCGCTAAAAAGCTGGATTAAAAAAGAACAGATCAATGCTTATCGTGTTTATGACGCGGATATTCCTGAATACAATGTAGCGGTAGATGTTTATAACGACTCTGCCGTCATATTTGAGTATGCGGCACCTAAAGAAATTGATGACAACATTGCGCAAAAGCGTTTGCAAGATGTGATCACTTTGACCGCTGAGCAATTAGAAATTGCGCCAGAAAACATCGCTGTTAAAGTGCGTAAAAAGCAAAAAGGCGAAGCGCAATATACGGCAATGGATAAACAACACCGTTACGATACGGTTGAAGAATTTGGTGCCAAATTTAAAGTTAATCTATTCGATTATTTAGATACAGGTCTATTTTTGGATCACCGTTTAGCACGCCGTTATATTCAACAAAATGCTAAAGATAAGCGCTTTTTGAATCTATTTTCATATACCGGTTCGGCTTCTGTGCATGCAGCTTTAGGGGGCGCTAAATCAGTCACAACTATCGATATGTCAAAAACTTACCTAAAGTGGGCCGAAGAAAACTTTGCTTTAAATAATCTCAAAAACCCGCGTTATCGTTTTGAACAAGCAGATTGCCTTAAATGGTTAGAGCATGCTCAGGGGCAATACGACCTTATTTTCTTAGATCCACCGACATTTTCTAATTCAAAGCGAATGAAAGATGTATTCGATGTACAGCGTGATCATATTCAATTGCTGACCTGGGTTAAAAAGATTTTGAGTCCAAAAGGCACTTTGATTTTTTCAAACAATAAACGTGGCTTTAAAATGGATGAAGTAGGTTTAATAGGGCTAGGCTTAAAGGCTCAAAATACCTCTGACGAGACTTTGTCACCAGACTTTAAGCGTAACAAACAAATACATAATAGTTGGTTGATAACCCATGGCTAAGTACGTTTTGTACCACACAGATGGCTGCCATTTATGTGAGCTTGCCCATGAAATGGTAACGCAGCTGATACCTGTCGAGCAGTTTCAATTGGTTGATATTGTTAGCGACGACGCGTTGATGAGTGCTTATCAAACATCAATTCCAGTATTAAAAAGAATCTCTGATCAACAGGCGTTATTTTGGCCTTTTGATCAGCAACAAATTGCACAACTCGTAGAATAATATGGATTTAATCAGAATAGCAAAAGCGCAGTTAGCGTTTGGTACACACCCTTTACTTGATAACGCAGATGCCGTGATCGAAGCGGGTGAAAGAGTTTGTATCGTTGGTAGAAACGGTGCGGGTAAATCAACTTTACTAAAAGTACTTGATGGCGAGGTTTTACTAGATGATGGTGAAATAAACCGCGTTGGCGAATTAAAAGTTTCGCGTTTAGAACAAGATCCCCCCAAGGGCGCGGAAGGTTCGGTATTTGACTACGTCGCGAATGGCTTGCCCGATATCGCAGAGTTACTTATCGAATTTAACCATGTTAGCGAAGCGCTGCAAACCGATCAATCACCGGCATTACTGAGTAAATTAGAAAAGCTGTCTAACAAGATTGAAGCCGCAGATGCTTGGCGTTTTGAAAGTCGCATTAAGTTGGTTTTAAGTCAGCTAGAACTTGAATCAACTATGCGTTTAGAAAAGCTCTCCGGTGGCTGGTTACGTAAAGTGGCACTGGCGAAGGCATTGGTGAGTGATCCTGATCTTTTACTTCTGGATGAGCCAACCAACCATTTGGATATGAACAGTGTTATTTGGTTGGAACAATTCTTAAAAGAATTTAAGGGTGGCATCGTCTTTATTTCTCACGATAGGGCGTTTATCCGTGCAGTTGCCACACGCATTCTCGATTTGGATAGAGGTCAGCTAATCTCTTATCCTGGTGACTATGCTAAATACCTTGAACAAAAAGCCCATGACTTGAAAGTTGAAGAAACTCAAAACGCGCTGTTTGATAAAAAGCTTGCAGAAGAAGAAGCGTGGATCCGCCAAGGGATCAAAGCGCGAAGAACACGCAATGAAGGACGTGTTAGAGCGCTTAAAGCACTTAGGAGCGAGCGCAAACAACGTGTTGAGCAAGTAGGTAAAACAGACTTCAACATTGAGACGGCAGAGCGCTCTGGTAAGTTAGTATTTGAAGCGCAACACGTTCAACATGCATTTAAAGATAAAGTGATCGCGAAAGATTTTTCTACCCTAGTTATGCGTGGCGATAGAGTGGGCCTTGTTGGTCCCAATGGGGTAGGTAAAACCACACTGCTTAAGCTTCTATTTGGAGATTTGGCGGCTGATGGTGGCAAGATCAAACAAGGCGTTAATCTTGAAGTGGCATATTTCGATCAGTATCGTGAAAAGCTAGACGAAGAAGCCACGGTGCAAGATAACGTTGCCGAAGGTAAACAAGAAGTCATGATGGGTGGCAGAAGCCGTCATGTACTTGGTTATTTACAAGACTTTTTGTTTCCGCCTGCACGAGCGAGAACGCCTGTAAAAGCGTTGTCAGGCGGTGAAAAGAACCGTCTACTGCTTGCTAAGCTATTCTTGAAGCCGTCCAATGTTTTGGTACTGGATGAACCAACCAATGACCTAGATATTGAAACTCTGGAATTGCTTGAAGAAATCATAAATCAGTATCAGGGTACTATTCTGATCGTAAGTCACGACCGTGAATTTATAGATAACACCTGTAACTCTGTATGGGCGTTTGAAGGCAGTGGCCAAATTACAGACATCGTTGGCGGGTATACTGATTATGAGCAGTACGTTGCAATGCGCCAAGCACAAGCCAAAGAACTTGAAAAACAGGTTAAACAAGAAGCTGAGAAGCAAGTTAAACAGGCAAAAACGAATAGCAACAAAACCACCAAGCTAAGTTACAAATTAAAACTTGAATTAGAGCAGTTGCCAAGTAAAGTAGAGGCACTTGAATTGGCACTAGAGCAACAACAAGAAATCGTTAATGCCCCAGACTTTTTCAAACAAGATTCGCAGACAACACAAGCTGCGTTGAACGAATTGGCTGAACTTGAGTCGAAGCTTGAAACCGCGTTCGAGCGCTGGGAAGAATTAGAAGCATTACAGAATCAGTAGTAAGGATTAAAATGAAACAAACATTTTTGGCTGCGAGTATTTTTGCTGGTCTAAGTGGCCAAGCACTGGCAGCAACCTATCAATTAAGTGAATTACAGCGTTATGAAAACGGTAAATATACTTTTATCTCAGATGCGAACGACAATGGACAGATCATTGGCGCTGCAAGCAGCTTATTCGGTTTGCCAATTGATGTCAGTTATATTGATTTTGACGACGCGACGCTTAAAAACGCCTATGACAACACCAAAAGTGCGTATGAATCTATCGATGAAGAAATCACTTTTACGCTGGAAGATATAAAAAATGGTGTTGCGGCGACAAATGCAGACGCGAATGTGTTTATGCTTAACTTTTTAAGTGGTCGTTCTGGTTCAGCACAATATCAAAAATTTAATGACAGAATTGCGCTCAACATTGATGCGGTAGCAGCGCAAGAGCAAATTCTATTTGATATCGAAAGCGATGATACCAACGGACTGACTCGTTCTACAGCAAACTACCTAACTGCATTGAGTGAAGATGGTGTTGTTGTTGGCTGGGGTTCAGCGCCTTACGCAAAAATGACGTTCAGACCTGAGAATGAATCTGAAGATGAAACTTACTTTGTAAGAGATTGGAGTTCTCGAGGTCTTGTCATCACGCCACAAGGTGAGCAAGTTGTATTAGAGCCAGAGTTTACTGAACATGGTGGCTCAAGTATCGCAACCGATATCAAAAAGTTAGATGAAGGCGGCTATATTGTTGTGGGTAATAGCAGTACCGGCATTCCAGAAAATCGTCAAAATAATTACAACGACAACTGTGATAATAAAGATGAGCCTGAGAAGGTGTGTGTTTGGCAGCAACAAGTTGCGAGACAGTTTTATGATTTACGCGCTTTTCAATGGAAATTAGATGACAATTTTAACATTGTTAGCACGACAAACTTGGGGCTCGGTCTAACGCCTAAAGATGACGAAGATAACGCATTTGTGAGTACTGCACTTGCAGTGAATAAATCAGGTATTGCTGTTGGTTACTCTCCGTATCGAAAAGGGGACGACTTATATCCCTACGGCTTAGCGGGTTACTTTGCAGATGGTCAATTTACGCCATTCCATAAGTTAGAAAAATGGTATGAAACAGGTAAAGCGGTTGATATTAATAACAATAATGTCGCGGTTGGCTATACAGCATTGCAAGTGCGAAGCTCGCTTACGGAGCAGTATGGTTTTTATTACGACATTAATGATAAAAAGTTAACCGAAATGCCTTACTTCTTTAAAGGTTCGCGTACCGTTGTAACGGATATCAATGACGCGGGCTACATTATCGGTCAAGCAGAGATTGAAAAGAGCAGTTCTAGCAACCGTCGTAGAGAAGGCTTTATCTTTAAAATAGGTGAAGATAAATTAACAAATATCAATGATTTATTGCCTTGTAAAGACAGTAGTGGCAACAACTATCCATACACAATTGCTGAGGCGATTAAAATTACCGAAGCGAACAAGATCTATGCCATTGCGACAAAAACTGTAGAGCGTAGAGATAGGCTAGGTAATATTGAAAAAGACAGTGATGGTAATATCGAGTATGAATCAGTGACTTTACCAGTACTACTTACGCCAGTACCAAATGGAACTGTTGAGGATTGTGCACCGCCTGAAGCTGAAACTTATGAGCGTAAGTCAGGTAGTTTATCAGTGTTCGCACTTCTGGCATTGCCATTTGCATGGTTAAGACGTAGAAAGCTTACAGTAGCTTAAAGAGACTTTAAAGCAGACACAAAAAAAGCCCTTAAGGGCTTTTTTTGTGTCTATACTCAAGTGGTTATTGATGGCGTGCCGCCCAAGCTTTGTTAACGGAACGACGCCACAAATAGTCTATGCCGAAGTAGCCAATTATAGCGGCTGAACACGCACAAATCAGTGAACCAACAATGAAAGCGGGTCCGATGGTGCTCAGACTTTGAGAAAGCCATTCCCAGCTTGCTTCAAAATGGAAAGGTTGAGTTTCTTGGCCGAGTGCAAAAACGCCAACTAAGTAGGAACAGTAGAAAATTGGCGGCATAGTAAGTGGGTTAGTTAACCACACTAAGGCGACAGACAAAGGTAAGTTAACGCGGAAAGGAATTGCAAAAGCGGCCGCTAAAACCATTTGAAAAGGGACAGGGATGAACGCAAAAAATAGTCCAACAGAGAACGCGCCTCGTGCTGAGCGTCTGTTGAGATGCCATAAATTAGCGTCGTGCAATAAACGACCAAATATCTTTAATGATTTCTGCTGCTTGATCTTATTATGATCGGGTAAAAAGCGTTGGATCGTTTTCTTAGCCATAACTTGCAACCATATACGTCAGTTCTCTTGGTGTGTGGATTCATTTTTGGCTGCATCGTGACTGTCTTTTTTTATAAACAGTGGCCGTTTTATAGCAGCTGTATTTTTATGATTGTTGTTGTGCGTTATTTTAAGCCGTTTTGCTTCGTTTTGTTAGGGTTTATTTTCGCTATTTTTTCAATCTGGGTACATTACACTGTTTTCTATAAATTTGATTATGACGTAGAGACCTTAAAAGAAGGCATAACGATTGTTAGCCAACTGGAGCGTGAACTTAGCGACGGTTATTTTACAGCCAAAATTTTACATATGAATGGTAACAAGTTGCCTTGGTTTAAATCGGTAAGAGCAAATTTATCTGTCCCAGAAGTAAGTAAGGAGCTGCAAGAAGGAGCGATCGTAACCTTTAACGTGAAGTTAAAACCGTATCGAAGTAGAAAAAATTTTCTTGTTTTTGATAGCGAATTGTATGCATTTGCCAACCACATTTACTTCAAGGGAAAAGTCACCGACATTGCTCATATCTCTCCAGCCAAATTTGGACTTGTGACACGATACAAAGCTTGGCTATGGTCACATTTATCCGAGTTTAAATTGGCTTGGTTGTATTCCACACTGCTTAGTGGAGATAAATCGAAAATAGCAAAGAGCGATAAAATAATGATGCAAAAGTTGGGTCTGAGCCACACGCTCGCTGTATCTGGATTGCATATCGGTATCATTTATGGTTTGTTTTTTTATTGTTCCCGTTGTCTGTTTTTGCTTTTAGCCAAGTTCGACTTTTCATTTAAGCAAAGTATCGATATCAACGTAACAGGGATGATCTTTGGCCTTTGCGCAGCATTGGTTTACGTACTACTTAGTGGTGCGGGAATACCCGCACAGCGAGCATTCATCATGCTTAGCGTGTTTATCATGGCTTATGTAAAAGGTAAACAAATCGTCAGCTACCACACGCTACTGTTCGCTTTGGCAGCAGTGTTATTCTTAAACCCATTTTCTTTGCTTAATGCGGGTCTGTATTTTTCGTTTATTGCCGTATTAAGCATCTTTTTCTGTATTAAACTAATGAAATGCAAGATAGGGATTGGCGTTCTGTCTCATTTGCTTCAATTAGTGCTAATGCAGTTTGCACTATTAATCGCCCTTGCACCGCTGAGTTGGTTGTTTTTTAACGGAATCAGCATCTGTTCTGTACTGACTAATTTGATATTTATTCCATTGTTATCATTCGCTATTTTGCCAGCCTTGCTAGTGATTTTGTTGATGAGTGCGTTGGGGATATCAATTTCAATGTTTACTATCGCAGACACGGGATTAGCGAGGTTGCTGACTAGTTTTGAGCGAATCTTTGCCGATTATGGCTGGTTCAATTTGCCTCCTATTGAGTGGGGGTATGTAGTGGCGTTATATCTTTCTCTTATTTTGTTTTTAAGCCTCACTTGGTTCAGATGGTTAGCCTTGATCCCCATAATTTCTTTATTCGGGCATAGTTCATTTGCGCCAAAAATACAGTGGCAAATTGACGTGTTTGACGTCGATCATGGTACTGCGGTACTGATTTCAACTGAAGGACATGCCGTACTTTATGATTTAGGCACGAAATACTTTGGGCATTACTCTTTGTTTGAACATGTTGTACAACCATATATTGAGACAAAGCGCATAACACTCAAGCATGTGATTTTAAGCCATCAAGATAAAGATCATGTTGGTGGAATCGATGAGTTACTCAGGTTTTCTGGAAAAGCACCGTTACGTGCGTTTCATCATTATGATCCAAGTTCTAGTTGTCAGGTAACAAAGGAAATATTGGGCATACTTACAATAGAATCATTGTGGCCAGATAAACCAATGCGCTCGGATAACAATAACTCTTGTGTGGTGAAAATTTCCGATGGTCGGACTTCAATATTGCTACCTGGTGATATTGAGAAAACTGCTGAGCAAATATTGGTGCGAAAATATGGCCAAAGTTTACAAAGCGATATTTTACTAGTGCCACATCACGGTAGCAAAACATCATCAAGCCTCGGCTTTATTAACGCTGTTTCTCCAAAAGTTGCAATATACTCGCGAGCGTATCACTCGATTTGGCGTCTTCCAAATGAAGGGGTAGTAGAAAATTACAATGCGTTAAATGTAAAACAGTTTGATACCGCGACGGATGGCCATATCAGAATTAAATTTACTAAGTCTGATCAAATTATAGAAACCGCGCGAGGAACATACGGCTATTGGTTTTTATAGCCAAGTTGCACCAATTTGAGCTTTTCTGGCTACTGGCCTTGCAGTTTGCTTGTTTTGGCTCCATATAATTGATTTTAGCGACTTATCATTTTGTTTTTATGGTGAGCGCAAGTACAATGGGCGGGTTTTTCCCCTAAGCAGAGAGTTTTTATGCAGCAAAGCGCTAAACAAATCTACAAACGGCTTTTGAGATATACCTTCGACTATAAAGCTGTTGCTATCTTGTCTGTGGTAGGTATGTTGGGCTATGCGGCGATGGATGCACTGTTTATTAAATTGATGCAGCCGTTCATAGACAAAGGGCTGAATGAAAGAAATTTAGAAGTACTGCAATGGGCGCCAATCGTCGTGATTGCCTTGGTGGTCGGTCGTGGTATATTTAATTACATGGCGTCGTATTGCATGACCTATGTTGGCTCTCAAGTCGTTAGAGAGTTAAGACAGCAGCTATTTGAACGTATGTTGTATTTACCCGTGTCGTTTCATGATCAGCATTCCAATGGTGAAATGATCTCTAAAATAACCTTTGATACGGAGCAAGTTCAGCAAGCGGTTACTAAAGCACTACAAATAGTTATTCGCGAAGGTGCGTTTGTCGTATTTGTGTTAGTGGGTATGTTCACGGCTAGCTGGCAACTTACTTGTCTGTTTTTAATCATCATTCCATTGGTTGCGCTCATTGTTAACATCGTATCTAAGCGATTTAGAAAAATCTCAAAAAATATTCAAGATGCAATGGGTGAAGTGACGCGTAGCTCTGAACAAATGCTAGTAGGTCACAAAGTAATACATGGCTTTGAAGGCCAAACCAAAGAAATCACTCGCTTTGCGGATGTTAACAATCGCAATAGGCAGCAACGTGTAAAAATGGATGCAACACGGGCTATCAGTGTGTCGGTGATCCAAATTCTAGCAGCAAGTGCAATGGCATTGGTATTGGCTATTCTAGGTACAACGTCGATGATTGATACCATTACATCGGGTGCCTTTATTAGTTTACTCACTTCTATGATGATGATGTTAAGGCCTCTTAAACAACTGTCTAACGTGAACGGCGAAATGCAAAGAGGGATTGAAGCCGCGAGAAGTATTTTTAAAATACTCGATACACCCATAGAAAATGACACAGGCACAAAACAGATCACATCTTGCACAGGTGAGATTGTAATTAAAGACTTAACCTTTTGTTATCCAACCAAGCAAGAGCCTGCAATTCGTGATTTAAACTTGCATATTAAAGCGGGCGAAAATATTGCTTTGGTAGGTCGTTCTGGCTCTGGTAAATCAACGCTCTCTAGTTTATTACCTCGTCATTACGATATTGAATCGGGTGAAATATTACTCGATGGTCATGCCATACAAGATTACAAGCTTAAAGATTTACGTCGCCAGTTCTCTATCGTATCTCAGCAAGTTGTGCTTTTTAACGATACCATTGCGAACAATATAATGTACGGTCAAGAAAAACCACTCTCAGAACAAGCACTCGAGCTTGTTGTTAAACAATCACATGTTTGGGAGTTTGTTAAAGACTTACCAGAAGGGCTTAATACGATGGTCGGCGAGAATGGCGTTATGTTGTCTGGCGGTCAACGTCAACGCATTGCCATTGCGCGTGCTATTGTGAAAAATGCACCGATACTTATTTTAGACGAAGCAACATCGGCCTTGGATACGGAGTCGGAAAGGTTGATCCAGGATGCATTGGATGCCTTGATGGAAAATAAAACGTCAATTGTGATCGCACATCGTCTTTCAACCATTGAAAAATCAGACAGGATTTATGTGCTTGAACAAGGTCGCATTGTGGAGCAGGGAGATCATCAAGCATTACTCGCCAAAGATGGTGTTTATGCAGCGCTATGTAAAATGCAGCATGGAGCTTAGTTTTGAGCTTCATTGAGGATAGTTGGTATAAGCGAAAAGGTTTGCTTACTGTCTTATTGCTACCACTAAGTGGACTCTTCTGGGTGATAAGTAGTTTGCGACGTGTGAGTTTCAAAATTGGCCTAAGTAAGGCTTTCTCTGCACACGTCCCCGTTATTGTGATTGGTAATATAGGTATTGGTGGTAATGGCAAAACGCCTTTTGCTTTGTGGCTCGTTCCTTATTTGCAAGAGCTTGGTCTTAAGGTTGCAGTGATAAGTCGAGGGTATGGATCTAAAGCGCCTTTTTATCCGTTTGAAGTAACCGCGAATAGTTCGGTTATAGAGGCGGGTGATGAGCCGTTCTTACTTGCTTCTCGTTTAAATTGTCCTTTAGTTATCGGTCCCGACAGACAAGCCAGTTGCCAGTATCTCAAAGAAAACCATGATGTTGATATTATTGTCTCTGATGATGGATTACAGCATTACAAGATGAACAGAGACATTGAGTTGTGCATTGTTGATGCAAAACGCCGCTTTGGTAATGGCTGTTTGATCCCCGCAGGCCCTTTAAGGGAGTTACCTTCACGATTAAAGAGTGTCGATCTCGTTATAGAAAACGGGGGGAATGTACCATTTAGCTATCAGCTAGAAAGTATGGGTATTTTTAGAGTACGAGACAATGAAATGTGCAGGGACTTTGTTCATGAAGGGAGCGCCGTTAGTGCGATAGGTAACCCGCAGCGGTTTGAACAGAGCTTAATTGAGCTCGGTATTACAATTAATGCGAGCAAACATTTTCGTGATCATCATGCATATTGTCCAGCCGATTTTGACGAATTTGCGCAGGGTGCCGTTTTTATGACCGAAAAAGACGCGGTAAAATGTCAGGCATTTGCTAAAAACAATTGGTACTATTTACGCGTTGATGCACAGCCTACAGAAGCTTTGCAATCAGCATTGTTAACCTTATTAAAATCAAAAGAGATCCATCATGGCATTTGATAGAAAACTATTAGAGATAATCGCCTGTCCTGTATGCAAGGGTAAACTGCAGTACGACAAAGAGAACAGCGAATTAATCAGCACTGCTGCCAAGCTTGCGTATCCAGTTCGCGATGATATTCCCGTTCTTCTTGAAAATGAGGCTCGCGAATTGAGCGCTGAAGAAATGGAAAAATGGCACGCATAACAATCGTTGCGGATGAGCAAGATTATGTTGTCGCAGTGAAGTCTGCGGGGATTAGTTTTCACTCTGAAAACGAGGCGGGGTTTGTTGTTCAGTTAGAAACACAACTTGTTATGAAGTTGTATTCAGTGCATAGGCTCGACAAGGTGACATCTGGACTGATTATCCTCGCCAAGTCTAGTGAAGCAGCGAGTAAACTCAGTGCTTTGTTCGCGCAAAAAAAGATAGATAAAGCTTACTTGGCATTGATCTCGGATAAACCTAAGAAAAAACAAGGTTGGGTGAAAGGCGATATGACGAAAGCACGTCGTGGAGCCTATAAGCTGTTAACATCAAATGAGAACCCCGCGATAACGCGATTTTACTCCATGAGCATAGAGCCAGGCCTACGTGCCTGTATTCTTAAACCATTCACGGGCAAAACACATCAGCTTAGAGTGGCGCTTAAGAGCCTTTCAGCGCCGATTCTGGGCGATGAGCTATATGCTGGGCAAGTGAGCGATCGAGTTTACCTACATGCCTTTGCATTGCGCTTTGAGTGGAATGGGGTGGAGAAACAATATTTTACGGTGCCAGAACCAATGGGACTGTTCGGTAAATTAATTAATCATGAAGGGTTCGCCGATTGGCAAAACCCTTGGCAGTTAGAGTGGTAATATGACTGATCAACAAACACAACTTCGTTTTGGTGGAATAGGGCGTTTGTACGGTGCTCAACAGCTAGGCTGGCTTGCCGAAGCAAACTTTTGCGTGGTTGGTATCGGTGGCGTAGGTAGCTGGGTGGCTGAGGCTTTGGCTAGAACAGGCGTAGGTCGTATTTGTTTAGTTGATTTGGATGATATTTGCGTAACCAATGTAAACAGACAAATTCATGCACTTTCAGACTCGATTGGTGAGCAAAAAATTGAGGCGATGGCGCAGCGACTTAAACAGATCAACCCCAGTTGTGACGTTGAGCTTATTGACGATTTTATTACGCTTGAGAATATCTCAGAGTACATCAACGACTTTGATTATGTGATTGATTGCATCGATGCGGTTAAAGAAAAAGCCGCGCTTATTGCCCATTGCAAACGTCGTAAAATTCCCGTGATCACCACAGGCGGTGCGGGTGGACAAACGGACCCGAGCCAAATTCAGTTTGGTGATGTGGCCAAAACCACACAAGACCCACTGCTTGCCAAAGTCAGATATTTGCTGCGTAAAAATTATAATTACTCAACTAATCCAAAGCGTAAGTTTGGTGTTGATTGCGTTTACTCTACTGAGCAGTTGGTTTATCCGACCCAAAGCGGTGAGGTGTGTATGGCTAAGCAGCAGGCCGATGGTAGCAAAAACATGGATTGTGCAACGGGGTTTGGATCTGCCACCATGGTTACCGGCACATTTGGCTTTTTTGCCGCATCAAGAGCTATCCGTAAATATTTGGATAAAAAGGTTAAGCTCGTTAATAGGTGAGTTATTTGTTGAGATCGGCGGCCAGATAGCCGTCGTTCTTAATACCGTTACGTTGGCAACGATGCTATGCTTTGTTTTTATCAACGTTGTATCGATAATCACATGCAGTATATTCTCATCTTCATTTTTATCCTATCTATGCAGTTTTCTTCAGTTGCACAAGCTGAGGGCATACGAGTCGTTACAGAATATCTAGAACCATACCAAGTTAAGACCGATGATGACCAACTGGGCGGATATATGACAGATATCGTGAATGCCATGTTTGTATTGACTGGTGATAAATATAATATCGAAGTTATGCCTTGGGCACGTGCTTATGAGACGGCACTGAACGAGCCAAATGTTATGATCTATTCAATTGTGCATACAAAAGCCCGTAGCCAGCAATTTGAATGGGTAGGAGAGGTACCCAGTGCGAGGATCTATCTTTGGGGACTGAAAAGTAAATTTCCAGATGCTACTTATACACTAAATACGCTCCGATATTTTAATACCGCAGTAATAAGAAGCTCTAATGTGGCTCAATACTTAACGACAAATCGTTTTCAAGAACTCGTGCCGGTTAGTTTTGAAGAGCAACTGTTAAAGTTGCTTGTAAAGGATCGTATAGATCTCATCGCTGGCACAGAAGAGACTATTTGGAAGCGTGCCGTAAAAGAAGGTGTGGAATTAGCCTCTCTAGTGAAAGTCATTGAGTTAACAGATTTGAATATTCATGTGAGCATTGCATTCAACAAAAACTCCAAACCCTTATTAATTGAGCGATATCGAAAAGCATTTTTGACACTGAAAAACTCTGGAGAATTGCTTCGGATAAAAAGAGATTGGTACGTACGACAACACTTCAAAGATGAAATAAACAGCCAATAACTATAAAGCAGGCCGTTTTACGCCCACTGAATAATTTGCTGTTGGATAGTATCAACGATTGCTTTAATTCCATTGCCTCTTGATGGGCTCAAATGCTTAATTAATCCTAATGTTTCGAACTCGTGATAAGCGTCAATCTGTTTTGCTTGTGCAGGGGTTTTACCGTTGTACATTGCCAGTACGATTGCGAGCAGCCCCTTCACAATACGCGTGTCTGAATCGCCAACTAACAGCAGGTTTTGTTGCTGCTCGTCCAATTCAATGTGTAACCATACATTGCTTTCGCAGCCAGTGACTTTGGCCTGCTCTGTTTTTAAAGCCTCAGGCAAAGCAGGAAGCTTTTTACCAAGCAACATGATTTCACGATAGCTTTGTTGCCAGCCAGATGTGTTGGAGAGTGTGGTATGTATTTCTTGATAAGTCACAAATTTTATCCTTCGATCAGCTCAATACTATTTTGTAATGCGCTGATAAAACAGTCAATATCGTCTTTATTATTGTAAAAAGCTAAACTGACCCGTATGGTGCCATTTAAGTTGAGTGCTTGCATAAGTGGCTGCGTGCAATGATGGCCACTTCTCACGGCAACACCATAACTGTTGAGCAACATCGCTAGGTCATAGTGATGCTCTGATTTGTATGAAAAACTCACCGTACCAATGTTATTAACCAAGTCGCCATACAGCCTAACACCTTCAATCGCGGATAATTGTTCGACTAAATATGCGAATAATGCTTGTTCATATTGATGCATTTGTTGAAAATCGATGGCATTCAAATAATCTAATGCCGCGCCAAACCCCAAAACGGCAGAAATATTTGGTGTTCCCGGCTCAAATTTAGCTGGCGCGTCTCGAAATGTGGTTTTTTCAAAACTGACATGTTGGATCATTTCACCACCTGTTTGATAGACAGGCAATGCATTGAGCAATTCATATCGTCCATACAGTACACCAAGTCCAGTTGGGCCAAGGGCTTTATGGGCTGATAGAACATAGAAATCGCAGTCTAGCGCTTTTAAATTTGGCCTAAGGTGCAAAAAAGCTTGTGCGCCATCTACCAGAGTGACTGCACCGTGCTTTTTGGCTTCAGCTACCAAAGTTTGCACATCCTGAATGTTACCTAAGGTATTAGAGGCATGCGAGCAAGCGAAGATTTTAGGTTTGAATTCAGCAATTTTTTCGACTGCGGTTTGAGTGTCAACTATACCCAGTGACGTGACTGGTATGACTTCAAGTTTTGCGCCAGTGCGCAGCGCCAGCTGTTGCCAAGGCACAATGTTCGCGTGATGTTCTAATGCAGTAATTAGAATAATATTATTTTGCGCTATGGACTGAGTTAACCCTGAAGCAACGAGATTGATACTTTCTGTCGCGCCGCTGGTCCAAACAAGCTCTTTTGCGGATACCTGAAGAGTCGTTGCTAATTTTTCTCTTACGTATTCGTATTGAGATGTAGCCCGCTCACTGAGTGTGTGTAAACCTCTATGTACGTTTGCATTATTTTTTTCATAAAACAGATTTATTTCATCGATCACAGCCTGAGGCTTTTGGCTGGTGGCACCTGAATCTAGATAGACTAAAGGATTACCTTCTACTATCTGTTTTAGAATAGGGAAGTTATCTCTGAGCTGCGCGATATTGGTCATGCAAAAATCCTTGGGTAAAGCGAGGGGGGATTTTAATGATAATTTGCATCAAAGCCAATAAAAAAGGCCGCACTAGGCGGCCTAAAACGATTTTTACCGAGCTTATCTATCTGATGCTGGCTTGTAGTCGCGTTGTGTGTAGCCAGTGTATAACTGACGAGGGCGACCAATTTTGTGACCTGGCTGAGATAGCATTTCATCCCAGTGTGAGATCCAACCAACAGTACGCGACATCGCGAAGATAACGGTGAACATGCTTGTTGGGATACCAATCGCTTTGAGGATGATACCTGAGTAGAAATCTACGTTAGGGTATAGTTTCTTCTCGATGAAGTATGGGTCTTCCAATGCGATTTGTTCTAGCTTCATCGCAACATCTAACAATGGATCTTGGATGTTCAGTTCTTTAAGAACTTCATGACACGTTTCACGCATTACTGTCGCGCGCGGGTCGAAGTTTTTATAAACACGGTGACCAAAGCCCATTAGACGGAACGGGTCGTTCTTGTCTTTTGCTTTAGCTACGTATTCGTCGATACGATCAACTGAACCGATTTCTTCTAACATGGTTAGACATGCTTCGTTTGCACCACCGTGGGCAGGACCCCAAAGTGACGCAATACCTGCTGCGATACACGCGTAAGGATTTGCACCAGAAGAACCAGCTAGACGCACTGTAGACGTTGATGCGTTTTGCTCGTGGTCGGCGTGAAGCATGAAGATTTTATCCATTGCTTTAGCAAGGATAGGGTTCACGTTGTACTCTTCAGCAGGTACTGAGAACATCATGTGTAAGAAGTTTTCAGCATAGCTTAAGTCGTTGCGAGGATACACAAATGGTTGACCTACATTGTACTTGTACGCCATCGCTGCGATTGTCGGTAACTTAGCAACAAGACGTACCGCGCTGCGGTGACGTTGTTCTGAGTCAGAAATATCTAGATCATCGTGGTAGAAAGACGACATCGCCCCAACAACGCCACACAGCATTGCCATTGGGTGTGAATCTACGCGGAAGCCTTGGAAGAATACTGCAATTTTCTCGTGTAACATGGTGTTACGTGTGATTTCATCTGCAAATTCAGCATGTTGTTCAGCTGTTGGTAACTCACCGTTTAGTAAAAGATAACAAAGTTCGATGTAGTTCGATTTTTCTGCAAGCTGTTCAATTGGGTAGCCGCGGTGTAACAATACGCCTTTCCCGCCGTCAATGTAGGTGATAGATGACTCGCACGAACCTGTAGACATGAAACCTGGGTCATATGTGAAGTGTCCATGAGCACCTAGTGTGCGAACGTCAATTACGTCTTGGCCAGCTGTGCCTGAGTAAATTGGAAGCTCGATCGGGTCGTGACCTTCAATATGTACTGTGGCTTTCTTATCTGCCATCTACTTATCTCCTATGAAATAACAATTCTGATTGTTATGTTTGATACTAATGTTAAGCAAATTCTGATCATTTTAACGTACAACAGGGGTGGAAAGTCAATTTTTCTAAGAATTATGCAAATATGTATAATAAATATTCTGTATGGATTAAATATTATACCATTGGCTAATTCGCAAGCATCTCAATCTAAACAAGAATTGTAAAAGCCCGCTCGGCCTTATATACTGTCAAAGGTTTTATACCGTATCGTCTGTGGGTAAACCTATTTTTACGAAAAATTGATCGGTTTTTTGGAAAAACAGGTTTATTTAGAGTGTGCCATTTGTGTTCATGCAAGTGGATTTTATAAAAACAAGTAGATGAGCTCCTTAGTGGGCAAGATGGGCAAGTAACTGTGAAAAAGCAAAGACCTGTAAATCTAGATCTTACGACTATATCGATGCCGGCAACGGCTAAAGCGTCGATTCTACACCGTGTAACTGGTGTAGCATTGTTCTTCGCTTTAACTTTTGTCATTTGGGCTTGGTCTGAGTCTCTTTCTTCTCCTGAAGGTTTTGAGTTTGTGAAAGGGCTGTTTAGCGGCTTTATTGCAAAATTCATCGCGTGGGGCACCATCAGTGTGTTGGCTTATCACCTAATCGGTGGTATCCGCCATATGATCCAAGACATGGGTCACTGGGAAGAATTAGAGTCTGGCAATAGCAGCGCGAAAATTGCAATTGCACTTTCTGTAGTATTAGCAATTTTAGCAGGAGTGTGGATATGGTCTTAAATCAAGCAACTCTCAAGCGTGACGGCGTACAAGATTACGTTTCATTGCGTACAACCGCATTGATCATTGCAGCATATGCAGTATTTATTGTTGGTTATTTACTTCTTACTCCAGAACTAACATTCGAAGCGTGGACAGGTTTGTTCTCAAATCTAGCTGTTAAAGCAGCAACAATCGTTACTTTAGTGTGCATCATGGTGCATACGCGTATCGGCCTTTGGCAAGTGCTTACGGACTACGTAAAGTGCTCAACGATGCGTACGGTACTTGGCTTCGTTTTAAACTTAATGGCCCTTGCTTACGTAGCAATTGGTCTGTTTGTTCTGTGGGGTGTTTAAGTGAAATACAATACTCGTGAATTTGATGCTGTTGTAATCGGTGCCGGTGGTGCTGGTATGCGTGCAGCGCTTGCTATTTCTGAATCAGGCAAAACTTGTGCATTGATTTCTAAAGTTTTCCCAACACGTTCTCACACTGTATCTGCGCAAGGTGGTATCACTGTTGCACTAGGTAACTCACACGAGGACAACTGGGAATGGCACATGTACGATACGGTTAAAGGTTCTGATTTCATCGGTGACCAAGACGCCATCGAGTACATGTGTCAAACAGGTCCTGAAGCTATCACTGAACTTGAGAATATGGGTCTACCGTTTTCTCGTTTTGAAAATGGCCGCGTTTACCAGCGTCCTTTCGGTGGCCAGTCTAAAAACTTTGGTGGTGAACAAGCGGCTCGTACAGCTGCTGCGGCTGACCGTACAGGTCACGCATTGCTTCACTGCTTGTACCAACAAAACGTTAAAAATAAAACCAACGTTTTCTCAGAGTGGTACGCACTAGATTTAGTTAAAAACGATAACGGTGATGTAGTAGGTTGTACTGCAATCGATATCGAGTCAGGTGAAGTGACTTATTTCAAGTCTAAAGCTGTTGTTCTTGCAACCGGTGGTGCTGGTCGTATTTATGCCTCAACTACTAATGCGCACATCAATACTGGTGACGGCGTTGGTATGGCAACGCGTGCTGGCATTGCGATGCAAGACATGGAAATGTGGCAGTTCCACCCAACAGGTATTGCTGGTGCGGGTACGCTAGTAACTGAAGGTTGTCGTGGTGAAGGTGGTTACCTTCTAAATAAAGACGGCGAACGCTTCATGGAACGTTATGCACCAAATGCGAAAGACTTAGCGTCTCGTGATGTTGTTGCTCGTTCAATGATGACTGAAATTCGTGAAGGTCGTGGTTGTGACGGTCCTTGGGGTCCACACATCAAGCTTAAACTTGATCACCTTGGTGAAGAAACACTTAACCTGCGTCTTCCTGGTGTATGTGATTTGTCTAAGACATTCGCACACGTTGACCCTGCGAAAGAGCCAATCCCAGTAATCCCAACATGTCACTACATGATGGGTGGTGTACCTACAAACGTAAACGGCCAAGTATTGAGCGTTGACGAAAATGGTAATGGTAAACTAGTTGAAGGTTTGTTCGCGGTAGGTGAAATTGCATGTGTATCTGTACACGGTGCTAACCGCCTAGGTGGTAACTCACTACTTGACCTTGTTGTATTCGGTCGCGCTGCTGGTAACTTCCTTGGTCAATATCTTGCTGATGCGCAAATTTCTAAAGATGCATCAAGCGATGACATCGATGCCGCATTTGCTCGTTTCAATCGTTGGGAAAACTCAACGAAAGGCCAGGGCGAAGATCCGGTTCAAATCAAGAAAGACCTACAACAGTGTATGCAACTTAACTTCTCGGTATTCCGTGAAGGTGATGCGATGGCTGAAGGTCTACAGCAGCTTAAAGAAATTCGTGAGCGCTTGAAGCACGCACGTCTTGACGATAAATCGACTGAGTTCAACACTCAGCGTATCGAGTGTTTAGAGCTAGACAACCTAATGGAAACTGCGTACTCAACTGCTGTTGCTGCAAACTTCCGTACAGAAAGTCGTGGTGCTCACTCTCGCTTTGACTACCCAGATCGTGATGACGAAAACTGGTTATGCCACACGGTATATAATCCAGTAACGGAAGGCATGAGTAAGCGTGAAGTTAACTACGCGCCTAAGACTCGTGAAGCATTCCCACCTAAAGCACGTACTTACTAGGAGCTAAGCGATGGCAACTTTAGAATTTTCTGTTTATCGTTATAATCCTGATGTGGACAATGCACCACGTATGCAGGATTACACGCTTGAAGTAGAAGAAGGTCGTGACATGATGGTGTTGGACGCGCTTTTACTTCTAAAAGAGCAAGACCCAACGTTATCTTTCCGTCGTTCTTGTCGTGAAGGTGTATGTGGTTCTGATGGTGTAAACATGAACGGCAAAAACGGCCTAGCATGTATCACGCCTATTTCAGCATTACAAAAGAATGGCAAAGGCAAAATCATTTTACGTCCGTTACCTGGTTTACCAGTTATTCGCGACTTAGTTATTGATATGAGCCAATTCTACACTCAATATGAAAAAGTTAAGCCTTTCTTAATTAACGACAAACCAACTGGTGGTGTTGAGCGTCTTCAATCTATTGAAGAGCGTGAGCAACTAGATGGCTTGTATGAGTGTATTTTATGTGCGTGTTGTTCAACGTCGTGTCCTTCGTTCTGGTGGAACCCAGACAAGTTCATTGGCCCAGCAGGTCTTTTACATGCTTATCGTTTCTTAGCAGATACCCGCGATACAGCAACAGAAGAGCGTTTGGCAGACCTTGACGATGCGTTCAGCGTATTCCGCTGTCACGGTATCATGAACTGTGTTAGCGTATGTCCAAAAGGCTTGAATCCAACTAAAGCCATTGGTCAGATTAAATCTATGTTGTTAAATCGTTCGGTTTAATACATATTTAAATCCTTAGATGGCATGCTCCGGCATGCCATCTTGTTATCAATTAAATTTCTGCGCTAGAGAAAAGGGCTAATAAATGCACGAAGGTGTGATGAAGGCATGGCTAGAATCTTCGCATTTGTACGGCGGAAACGTAGCTTATGTAGAAGAGCTTTATGAAGCGTATCTTGATGATGCGACTTCAGTGCCAGAAGAGTGGCGAGAAGTGTTTGATCAACTACCTAAAGTAGATGGTGTTGATGTTGATGTTAAACATTCACAAGTAAGACAACAGTTTGCCGAGCTTGCGAAAAACAAACACAGAGAAGTAGTAGTTGCAGCAGATGGTTCATCTGACGCAAAGCAGGTTAGAGTACTGCAACTGATTAACGCATTTAGGTTTAGAGGCCACCAAAACGCCAACTTAGACCCGTTGGGTTTATGGAAACGTGAGCGAGTTCGCGATTTAGAACTTGATTATCACGAGCTAACAGATGCGGATTTAGACAAAGAATACAACGTTGGCTCTTTTGCTTGTGGCAAAGAGACAATGAAATTAAAAGACTTATATGCTGCTTTGAAGAACACATACTGTGGTTCTATCGGTGCAGAGTATATGCACATCACTTCTACAGAAGAAAAGCGCTGGTTACAGCAACGCCTAGAGTCAACTTTCTCAAAGCCTCAATTTAGCAAAGAAACAAAACTACGTATTCTAAAAGGCCTTACAGCGGCTGATGGTCTAGAAAAATACTTAGGTGCAAAATTCCCAGGTGCAAAACGTTTCTCTCTTGAGGGCGGTGACGCACTAGTACCCATGCTTAAAGAGCTTATTCATCGCGCAGGTGAAAGCGGCCAACAAGAAGCTGTTATCGGTATGGCGCACCGTGGTCGTTTAAACGTGTTAGTGAATGTGCTAGGTAAGAATCCACAAGTATTATTTGACGAGTTCGCTGGTAAATACGGTGAATTAGCCGGTTCTGGTGACGTTAAATATCACATGGGTTACTCATCTGACTTTGCAACGCAAGGTGGTGATGTACACATGGCGTTGGCATTTAACCCATCACACTTGGAAATTGTTAACCCAGTAGTAATGGGTTCGGTACGTGCTCGTTTAGATCGCTTAGGCTGTAAAACAGGTTCAAAAGCGCTTCCTATTACCATTCATGGTGATTCAGCAATTGCTGGACAAGGTGTTGTACAAGAAACCTTCAACCTGTCGCAAACGCGTGCGTTTGGCGTAGGTGGTACAGTGCGTATCGTTGTGAATAACCAGGTTGGTTTTACAACATCTAAGCAAGAAGATGTTCGTTCTACTGATTATTGTACAGACATCGCTAAAATGGTTCAGGCGCCAATCTTCCACGTAAACGCGGATGACCCTGAAGCGGTTGCTTTTGTAACGCAAGTTGCACTTGATTTCCGTAACCAATTCCGTCGCGATGTTGTGATTGATTTAGTTTGTTATCGTCGCCACGGTCACAACGAAGCTGATGAGCCAAATGCAACTCAGCCGTTGATGTATCAAAAAATCAAGAAGCACCCAGTACCTCGTCAAATCTATGCTGAGCAATTAGCGTTAGAAGGTATCATCACGTTAGACGAAGCCAAAGTACTTGCTGACGAATACCGTAATGGCTTGGACAATGGTCAGTGTGTGGTTGAAGAGATTAAGCCAGATACAAAACATTCATCTGATTGGTCTAAGTTTGTTGGTCACGATTGGGATGTTGCATACGATCCTAAGTTGTCGGTTGATAAGCTAAAAGCACTTGCTGAAAAGGTATCTACATACCCAGAAACGCATAAAGCTCAGTCACGCGTTAAGAAAATTTACGATGATCGTAAAGCGATGGCTAGCGGCGATAAGCCTCTCGATTGGGGGATGGCTGAAACACTGGCTTATGCAACGCTTGTTGATGAGGGTGTCGATGTACGTATGACAGGCCAAGATTCAGGTCGTGGTACGTTCTTCCATCGTCATGCTGTTGTTCATAACCAACAAGATGCATCTACATACATTCCGTTGCAAGATATTCATGAAAAACAAGGTGCTTTTGAAGTATATGACTCAGTGCTATCTGAAGAAGCGGTATTGGCGTTTGAATATGGTTATGCAACGGCTGAACCAACTTCATTAGTATTGTGGGAAGCACAGTTTGGTGATTTCGCTAACGGTGCACAGGTTGTATTCGATCAGTTCTTAAGCTCAGGCGAGCAGAAGTGGGGTCGTTTATGTGGCCTGACTATGTTGCTGCCCCACGGCTATGAAGGCCAAGGTCCAGAGCACAGTTCTGCGCGTCTTGAGCGTTACTTGCAGCTTTGTGCTGACCACAACATGCAAGTGTGTGTGCCATCAACACCTGCGCAGGTATATGCTATGTTACGCCGTCAATCAGTGCGTCCACTGCGTCGTCCATTGATTGTAATGACACCTAAATCATTGTTACGTCACCCTCTGGCAATTTCTTCTCTTGAAGAGCTTGCAGACGGTGTGTTCCATAATATGATTGATGAGATCGATGATATCGATCCGGCGAAGGTTGAACGTGTTGTTTTCTGTAGTGGTAAGGTTTACTACGAGCTATTACAAGAGCGCCGTAAGCTAGAGCTAGATAACGTTGCAATTGTGCGTGTAGAACAGTTATATCCATTCCCTCATCAAGAAATGGATGAGATTATGGCTCGTTATCAACACGTTAGAGACTTTGTTTGGTGTCAAGAAGAGCCGCAAAACCAAGGCGCTTGGTATTGCTCTCAGCACCACTTCTGGGACGCTATCCCAGCTGGTGCAAACCTAACATATGCTGGCCGTAAAGCTTCGGCAGCACCAGCGTGTGGCTACATGTCAACACATACTAAAGAACAAAATGCGTTAGTTGCTGACGCTTTAACAATTAAGAAATAAGGGATAAGAGATGACAACCGAAATTAAGGTTCCTGTTCTTCCTGAGTCAGTTGCAGACGCCACGGTGGCAACTTGGCACGTTAGCGTTGGTGATACTGTATCGCGTGACCAAAATCTTGTAGATATTGAAACAGATAAAGTAGTACTAGAAGTTGTAGCACCAGAAGACGGTGTGATCACTGAAATTAAAGAAGTGGATGGCGCAACGGTTCTAGGTGAACAAGTTATCGCAATTTTGGGTGCAGCTGGCGCGCAAGCTAGTGCACCTGCTCAATCAAGTGAACAACCAGCAGCGTCTTCAGCGGCGCCAGCATCAGAAGGTAAAGAAGTGGACATTAAAGTACCTGTACTTCCAGAGTCAGTAGCAGACGCTACAATCGCAACTTGGCATGTTCAACCAGGTGAAGCAGTAAGCCGTGACCAAAACCTAGTTGATATTGAAACTGATAAAGTTGTTTTAGAAGTTGTTGCACCAGAAGACGGTGTAATGGGTGAGCACCTTCACGCTGAAGGTGACACTGTATTAGGTGAGCAAGTAATCGGTAAGATTGTAGCAGGTGGCGCACCAGCTGCTGCACCTGCGGCTGAGGCAGCACCTGCAGCTTCAGATGAAAGCTCAGATGTACTTACACCGTCAGTACGTCGCCTAATTGCTGAGAAAGGCCTAGATGCTTCTAAGATCAAAGGTTCAGGCAAAGGCGGTCGCATCACTAAAGAAGACGTTGATGCATTCTTGAAATCTGCACCAGCTGCAAAACCTGCGTCAGCACCAGCTGCGGCAGCTCCAGCAGTGGCTTTAGGTGAGCGTACGCAGAAACGTGTACCAATGACTCGTTTACGTAAGACAATCGCAAACCGTCTACTTGAAGCTAAAAACTCAACAGCAATGTTGACCACTTTCAACGAAGTAAACATGAAACCAATCATGGATCTTCGTAAGCAGTATCAAGAAGTTTTTGAAAAGCGTCATGGCATTCGTTTAGGCTTCATGTCTTTCTACGTGAAGGCGGTAACTGAAGCACTTAAGCGTTTCCCTGAAGTAAATGCATCTATCGACGGCGATGACATTGTTTATCACAACTACTTCGATATCAGCATCGCGGTATCTACGCCTCGTGGTCTTGTAACACCAGTTCTTCGAGACTGTGACAAGCTATCAGTTGCTGAAATTGAAAAAGGTATTCGTGAGTTAGCGCTTAAAGGTCGTGACGGTAAGCTAACTGTTGACGATATGACTGGCGGTAATTTCACTATCACGAACGGTGGTGTATTTGGTTCATTACTTTCAACACCTATCATCAACTTGCCACAGTCTTCAATCTTAGGTATGCACAAGATCCAAGACCGTCCAATGGCAGTGAATGGTAAAGTTGAAATCTTACCTATGATGTATCTAGCGCTGAGTTATGATCACCGTCAAATCGATGGTAAAGAATCAGTTGGCTTCTTAGTAACAATTAAAGAGCTACTTGAAGATCCAACACGTCTATTACTAGACGTTTAATCGATATTGATTAGATATTAAGCTGTATGTTAGTTCATACAGCTTTTTTTTTGCGCCTTTGGTCTAACTAGGGTTTTCATCGAACGCCTTGGGATCTATACTAGGAGCGCAATTTGGGATAGCTGATTATTTGCATAAATATTCAGCTTTTTTAGTATAAGAAATTGGATAAAGCATCATGAATTTGCATGAGTATCAGGCAAAACAACTATTTGCCGACTATGGTTTGCCAGTATCTGAGGGTTTCGCTTGTGATACACCTCAAGAAGCGGTAGAAGCAGCTGCTAAAATCGGCGGCGACAAATGGGTAGTTAAGTGTCAAGTACACGCCGGTGGCCGTGGTAAAGCGGGCGGTGTTAAGCTTGCTGATAGCAAAGAAGAAATTCGCGCATTTGCTGAGAACTGGTTAGGTAAAAACTTAGTTACTTATCAAACAGACGAAAAAGGTCAGCCAGTAGCTAAAATCTTAGTTGAAAGCTGCACAGACATCGCAAACGAATTATACCTAGGTGCTGTTGTAGACCGTGCAACTCGCAAAGTTGTTTTCATGGCATCTACTGAAGGTGGTGTGGAAATTGAAACTGTTGCAGAAGAAACACCAGAGCTAATTCATAAAGCTGAAATTGATCCACTAGTTGGTCCTCAAGCTTACCAAGGTCGTGAGCTAGGCTTCAAACTAGGTCTAAACCCAGCACAAATTAAACAGTTCGTTAAGATCTTCATGGGTCTTGCAACTATGTTTAACGATCACGATTTCGCATTACTTGAGATCAACCCTCTAGTAATCACTGATCAAGGCAACCTTCACTGTCTTGACGGTAAAATTGGTGTAGACGGTAACGCATTATTCCGTCAACCTAAGATCCGTGAATTCCACGATCCTTCACAAGAAGACGCGCGTGAAGCTCACGCAGCAAGCTTCGAGCTTAACTACGTTGCTCTTGACGGTAACGTTGGTTGTATGGTTAACGGTGCAGGCCTAGCAATGGGTACTATGGACATCGTAAACCTACACGGTGGTAAGCCAGCTAACTTCCTAGACGTTGGTGGCGGCGCGACTAAAGAGCGCGTAGCAGAAGCATTCAAGATCATCCTTTCTGATGACAATGTTAAAGCAGTACTAGTTAACATCTTCGGTGGTATCGTTCGTTGTGACATGATCGCAGAAGGTATCATTGGTGCAGTTAAAGAAGTTGGCGTTCAAGTACCAGTAGTTGTACGTTTAGAAGGTACTAACGCTGAACTAGGTCGTGAAGTTCTAGCTAACTCTGACCTTGACATTATCGCTGCAGAATCACTAACAGATGCTGCTGAGAAAGTTGTTGCTGCTGCGGAGGGCAAATAATGTCTGTATTAATTAATAAAGATACTAAAGTAATCTGTCAGGGTTTCACTGGCGGTCAAGGTACTTTCCACTCTGAGCAAGCTATCCAATACGGTACGCAAATGGTTGGTGGTGTATCTCCAGGTAAAGGTGGTCAAACTCACCTAGGTCTTCCTGTATTCAACACTGTACGTGAAGCAGTAGAAGCAACTGGCGCAACAGCATCAGTTATCTACGTACCAGCACCTTTCTGTAAAGATGCAATCTTAGAAGCTATCGATGCAGGTATCGAGCTTATCGTTTGTATCACTGAAGGTATCCCAACACTAGACATGGTTGACGTTAAAGTTAAGCTAGACCAAACTGGTGTTCGTATGATCGGTCCTAACTGCCCAGGTGTTATCACTCCGGGTGAAACTAAGATTGGTATCATGCCTGGTCACATCCACAAGCCAGGTAAAGTAGGTATCGTTTCTCGCTCTGGTACTCTTACGTACGAAGCCGTTAAACAAACTACTGATGCTGGCTTTGGTCAATCTACGTGTGTTGGTATCGGTGGTGATCCAATCCCAGGTACTAACTTCATCGACGTACTAGAAATGTTCCAAAACGATCCGCAAACAGAAGCAATCGTAATGATTGGTGAGATCGGTGGTACAGCTGAAGAAGAAGCAGCTGAGTACATCAAGCACAACGTAACTAAGCCTGTAGTATCTTACATTGCCGGTGTAACTGCACCTGCTGGTAAGCGTATGGGTCACGCTGGTGCAATCATCGCTGGCGGTAAAGGTACAGCTGATGAGAAATTTGCAGCTTTAGAAGCGGCAGGCGTTAAGACTGTTCGTTCACTCGCTGATATCGGCTCTGCACTTAAAGAAAAAGCGGGTTGGTAGTCAACCCCTTAGCTTTTTAAAGCAATTATCAAATGCCAGTCCTTGTGACTGGCATTTTTGTATATATCATTCGAATTATCAATAAAACCTTCCTTTTTTAGCTATGCCATTTTCCTCATTTGGTACAAAAAGACAATTTACTATTGTATACAATATATTAAACCCCCAGGTTAATTGTGAGTTAGTCATTATTGCAATTTAACGGAAATAATTATTACTAATAAAAAAGGGTAACTATCGTATGGGGAACTATAAAAAGTCGCTACTTTGCGTTTCGATAGCGTTTGCGTGTGCCAATTCGGCTGCTATGGCAAATGAGTCTGAAAAAGAGATTGAAGTACTTGAAGTCACAGGATCAAAAATAAAGCGAGCAGACATAGAAGGTGTCTCTCCTGTTGTAACCATTAGCGCTGCTGATATTAAATTACAAGGGCATGCGAACGTTTATGATGCGCTGAGCTCTATGTCTTTCAGCAGCGGTGTATTTATGGGAGAAGAGAATAGCAATAACTTTAATGCTAATGCGCAAGCGCTCAATTTAAGAGGTTTTGGCTCAAGTTATACTTTGATTTTAATCAATGGTCGCCGTATCCCTGTACTACCCAAGCCTTCTGGCACCGTTGGTGGTAATGTTACCAACTTATCGACTATTCCTACGGACGCAGTAGAGCGAATTGACGTACTAAGCGGCGGCGCGTCAGCAATTTACGGTGCGGATGCGGTGACAGGTGTTGTCAACATCATTCTTAAAGATACATTTGAAGGCAGTTCTTTAACTTATCGAAAAGGTGATACAAAAGACGGTGGTGGCGCATCAGATAAGTTGAGTTTTACAACTGGTGGTGCGTTTGGTAAAACCAACTACTTGTTTGGTATTGAGCTTGATAAGCGTGACCCGATTACTGGGTTTGATAGAGACTGGTTTGACGACCCAACGGATAGCCCTGATCCATCTAAGCATGTACTTCCGCAATTTGCTTCTTTTTGGTCTCGTTACGACCCTAACTCATGGGACATTATTGATATTGGTAGCAAATGTGACACGCTAGGGTTTGCAAGAGAACACAATCCAAGTTTCAATGTATTTAGGGACAATACCACAGACAAGCCTGAATATTGTGCTGATAACACCTATGGTGACCGTACAGTTAGAAATGAGCGCGACAAAAAGTCTGCCTATGTACACTTAGACCGTCAACTTGATAGTGATACCGAAATATATGCTGATGCTATTTTAATGCAATCAAAAGGCTATGCGGGTATTCCTCGATATAGTTATAGTTTTAACTATGACGTTCGTACCGATATTAATGACGCCGATTCTTGGGTCGGAAGTCGCCATGCATACCGCGTCTTTAAAAATAGCGAAACGAATACTTCAAACCAAAAATTTGATGAAAAGTCGATTACCTTAATGACCGGCCTTAAAGGCGTAATTGCGGATGAATATGACTACCATGTTAGCTTGACGGGTGGTCGTTATAATTACGAAGACTCTATTGTTCGATTTAATGACCAAAAAATGTTATCCAAAATTTTTGGTGAAAAGGGCGTCGATTGGGATCAACCTTGGGCAGGCAGCAGCTGGGTTGTAGCGCAGCAGGATTCGTTGGATGGTGAATATCTTCCAACTGGCATCAACTTCTTTGGAGCGTTAACGCCCGAGGTGTTTGCTGATGCATTGCACAACTCGGTAGGTGATGGTAAGTCTTGGACTTATAGTCTAGCGTTCGATTTAACGGGTTCACTTATGGAGCTAGATGCAGGTCCGTTACAGTTTGCTGTAACCGCAGAGGCAACTCATGAAGGCTATGAGTTTTTGACTGACCAAGAAACAGTAGATGGCAAAATTGCTGGCTGGAGTGGTATAAGAGGTAAAGGTAAACGTAACCATTATGCAACCGGCTTTGAACTGTCGATTCCTTTGATGGCTAAAAAGTCTAGTATTGGTGCTTTAGAAGGTACTGTAGCTGCGCGCTATGATTATTATGATGATAAATCGGATGTAGGCGGGGCGTTGACCTATCAGCTTGGTCTTTCTTGGCGTCCGATAGATGAGCTAATGGTTCGCTCTATGTATGCAACGTCGTTTAAATCACCAGATATGCATGTGTTGAACGCCGAACAAAGCTCTTCTTTTGTTGGTGGCACAGATTACTTAAGTTGCCTTCAAGATGGTGCGGTGGCACTTAATGGTGATTGGGGCGATTGTAGTGATAATTTTGGTGTATCTAGAGTGAGAACCTACACCAAGGGTGACCTTAAGCTCAAAGAAGAAGAGGGTTATTCCGCAAGCTTAGGTGCAGTTGTAGATTTAACTGATAATTGGTCAGCAACGTTGGATTTTTACAAAATCAGCTTAGAAAACCAGATTTCAGCGGTATCTAACAATGGTTTGTTAAGAACCGAAGCTGAGTGCCATTTTGGCGTTAATCAATGGGGGGCGGCGGTAGATCCCAATTCTGCTCGTTGTAAAGAGTTTGCTACTGCTGTTACGCGTAACCCAAACAATCAAAGACGTATTGACCGCTTTGATTCTAAACCCTTTAATGTAGGCTTATATGAGCAAACAGGTGTTGACTTTAATACCAAGTATAAATTAGACACTGATGAATTTGGGTCATTTACAGCAAAATTGGCGTACAGTCATATTTTTGATACTAAACGTCGGGTTTTAGCTGAGGATCAGGCAGAAGAAATACGAGATCTTCAATGGAATAAAACGTTTAGAACCAAAACTAACCTAACGTTATCTTGGAGCTATGAGGACTTTTCATCATCAATCTTTGTCAACCGCCTTGGTAGCTCACCAATCAAGGACGCAGATGATTATGAACGCTATCCACAGTGGACTACCGTTAATTTTAGAACAGGATACAATGTGACTGAAGACATTAATATTTCTCTAAATGTGGTCAATATTTTTGATAAAAAACCACATCAACATGTTTCAGAGAAATATTGGCCTTTCGCTGATTTAACTAAGTATAGCCCTGTAGGGATGGAATACTTCTTAGAAGCGACCGTTCGCTTTTAATGATAAGAAAAAATGCTAGCCATAAGGCTAGCATTTCAGATTGATGATAAACCCTGCTTTATTTAAGCGGGGTTTATTTTTTCCTGTTTTTGGGCCGTTTTCTCTGCCGTAAGTTTTAGCGTTGGACTTTTGTATTAGCTAGGCGAATTATTATGGCTTGCTGTGTCTAAGGTCGTTTTGAGGGCTTTGAGGGGAGAATTTTCGAAGGTTTTTAGCTAGCGAGCAGCCATAAGCGCTATTTTCTTCATATTTTGACATGCCGCTGCTAGCAAGCACTGCGCGGTCACTTTTGGCAGGCCTCTATATCGGCAGTAGCGATGTCCATGATGTTGTTTCGCATCAGCGAAGCTTCTTTCCACTGTTTTCGTTCGTCGTCGATAAAGCTTTTTACCCCAGTCGCTCAACCTAATCGCATTGGTGTTTTCTACGCTCGATTGCCAAACATGCCGTGTGATGACTTTGGTTTGATTTTTACTGGCTGTACACTGACTTCTTACGGGACAACTTTGGCATTTTCTTGGGTCGGAATGATAGTGTCGATATCCTGTTCTACTCGTGGTTTTATAGATTAAGGTTTCCCCTTGAGGGCACTGTGAAACAACAATACCAGCCACAGGTAAGTGACTGGTATTTTTTGCTTGATTGCGTAAAGGTGAATTGACGATTACGTAAAAGTAAAGTAGGGCTTTGCGTATGAATAACCTCGTATTGCAGCACTTTGATAATAGATAAAACAAATTTCATCTTTACATTACAATTGGTTATGGGGTTGCTTTTTTAGTAAACGCTCATCTTGTGCTTAAAAAGATACTGAAAAATATTGGACTGGCTAACTGATTGCTTTCAAAGTATATGGATTTCAAGTTGCGAGCAGATCCCAGTTTGATCTTGTAGTTTATACATAAATAACTATACTGTTTAAATGTACAGCATTTTGTTTTTTGGTATGTATGAGCGAAATGATTGACTTACTTCAGCATCGTCAATGGCTATGGCATGGCTGTGAACAAAGCCGCTCTTTTGAACGAATTGCCACTGGAATTAAAACGTTGGACAACAAACTACAAGGTGGACTGCCTAAACACGGAGTAGTGGAGGTTCTATCTAAAAAAGGAATAGGAGAGCTACAGTTATTCCAGCCTTACTTAGTACAGCAAAATAGATTGCTGATATTCATTTGCCCGCCTGGTGTGCCTAATGCAGCTCAGTTCTATCACTTAGGAATAAACTGCGAGCAACTGCTCGTAATACAACCCAGCGCGCCAACTGACGTGTTGTGGGCTGCTGAACAATGTCTTAAGAGCGGAGTGTGTAGCAGCGTTTTGCTTTGGCATGAATTAATGACTGTTGCTCAAGCCAAACGTCTTCAACTAGCAGCTCATAAGGGAAGTGCAACACTCTTGTTATTCCGGGAGCAAAGTGAAGCACATTTCTCTTTACCAGTGGAATTATCCATGCTGTTGTCAGCCCATTCGGATGGCATGACGGTTCATATTAAAAAGCAAAAAGGTAACGTGGCACAAGAACCTTTCTTTTTATCTCTACAAGAATACTGGCCACAGCTTTATGCCATCACTCAAACCGATAACAAGCAAAATAATGTCGTCACTTTACCAACCGTAATGGGTTATGGCGCATGACTTTATGGCTTTATTTACACTTTGAAGCATTGCAGTTAGATAGCTTAGAGCGTCGAGAAGCGGATAAACCAATCGTGGTTGTTGAGTCGAGGGCACATCGAGTTGTGCAACTGTGTGAGCGGGCAAAACAATGTGGCGTTAAAGTTGGGGCTGGCTTGGCCAGCATGGCTGCCTTATGCGATAACTTGCAAATTGTACCTTATGATGAACAACGAGAGCAGTCTAGGCTACAGGAGATAGCGGATTGGTTATACTTGGTCACTGCTGACATCAGTCTTTTCCCGCCTAATGGCATGCTGCTTAAAGTAAGCAATATGCTGGCATTGTATAAAAATCTTGAGGATTACTGGTTACAGATCCAATCGCATTTGCAGCCTTTTGGCTTACGTTACAGCTACTCAACCGGCTTTTCGCCACTAGTAGCACGTTTGCTGGCTCGAAATGGTGTGTCGCGGCTTACGGACGATAAACAAGAATTATTAAAACAAGTACAATTGCTGAATTTATACAGCACAGATCTGTCCTCTAGCACTTGTGAGCAGTTACAACGAGTGAGAATTACGACCTTAACGCAGCTCATGGGTATCCCAGTTGCACAGCTTGCAAAACGATTTGATGCTGATTTAGTGTTATATATTGGCCGGTTACAAGATTTATTACATCATCCCATCACATTTTATGTACCCTCTGAAACCTTTTCTCGCCATTTGGTTTTAATGTATGAACTAGAAAATATGCAATGGCTAACTAAGCCCTTACATAAGCTTTTACAGGAATTTGAGTCTTTTTTATTACACCGTAGCAAGTTAGCAGAGCAAATTAGTATTCAATTGCATTTTCGAGATGCAGACGTTTTAAAGGTAGATATAGCTTTTGCACAAGGAGAGTATAAAGCCAATGCTTGGCTGGAATTAATTGAACTTAAATTCTCAACAATCCAGCTGCCTGAGCCTGTCCAAGCGATTACGCTAAAAGCTAAGCAATTCGCACATAACACCCTACAAAATAATGATTTATTTAAAGTAGAAAGTGCTGATATTTCAGCACAGTCTCTGGTTGCTAAGCTAACAGCCAAACTAGGCTCTGATGCAGTAAATGGCTTTACACTTAATGCAGATCCTCGCCCAGAGCACGCTTTTGCACTTTCTTATCCACTTTCAAAAGTTACCACTTTGAATCATAAAGCAAACTTAAAACATCCAAGTATGCTCTTGCCATATGCTATACCTTTGACTGAAAAGGTAGACATTTTTGCAGGCCCTGAGCGTATTTGTACTGGTTGGTGGTCAGAACAAACGATTGCCCGTGATTACTTTATAGCGCGTAATGGGCAAGGGCAGTGGCTATGGGTGTATAAAAGTTCATCTTCACAATGGCTTGTGCACGGGTATTTTTAAATAATGGACAGCTATTATCGCTAATTGCTTATATAACTAAGCGCACCAGTCTTTTACCAATTTTATTAAAGCATGCTTATTCTCGCGAGCTAAATAACTCATTTATTTAATACAATTGGTATTATTTCAGTTAGAACTAACTAAGCATCAAAACTTCCAGCAAGTCAGATGTACCTTCTCCACCGGCATTGACAGCCCCACCCATCAAGTAAATTTGTTCATTCAAGGTCACTGCACCTAAGCCGTGTCGTGTCGATGAAAGCTTAAATGTTTCGGTTCGCCATGTATCGTTGTTTAAGTCATAGCTCCAGACTTGATCAAAGGCTCTCGCATCCACGAGTTGCTTGCCCTGTGCAGAGTGCTGATAAGTATATTGCTCTCCACCAAAAGCGTAGATCCGTCCATTAAGGGATGCGCAAGCGAGGCCTGCACTGGCAAACGGCATAGGGGTGAGTGTTCGCCAGCGATCCACTTTTGGATCATAACATTGAACCATATTTAGATTTTGGTTGTTATTATCAAATTGGCGTCCACCAATGATATAAATTAAATCGTTATATACAACGGAAGCGGCTGAGTTACGCGCAATATCAAGCGGTGCACCTTCATACCAGTGGCCATTGTCATAAATCCAGTGGCGGTTTGTGTCGGTGAGCTTACCTCGGGCATTGAGAGATCTACCACCAATGACATGAATTTTATTATGAACACTAGCGTAAATAGATTCAGCTTGAGGAATAGGTAATGGTTCGATTTCATACCATGTGCCCAGCTGTTCATCACTTTTAAACACATTGGCTTGCACTTGCCAAGGATTTTTTTTATCTGCATAAAAGCCACCTATGCCATACAGCGTGTTTTGACAGGTGACGAGCCCAAGGTGATGTCTTGCTTGTGGTAATGGAGCGCCGTTACGCCATGTATTCTGGTTTGGATCATAGATATGTAAATCGGTTGTGGGCGCGAGATGACCAAATGGCGCATTGGGTTCATCGCTTGCTTGTAATCCGCCAGCAACACAAATTTTACCCTTAAAAACGGTGGGGTATATCTCCTGCATAGCACGTGGCATGTCTTTTTTACGTTGCCAAGTCGATCGTACTTGTTTTGAAGAAAGCAGAGATGGAAATGTGCATGACGCGGTTGCTAAACACATTCCGCCTAAGGCTAAGTGAGATAGGAAAGTTCTACGTTGCATGAAAGTACCTTTATTTATACGGGTTTATTTAATGACCGTGTAAGAAGATGGTATCTTTCAATTTAATAAGTTAGATGAGTAGTTATCGGGAAAAAATTGATGAATCCTAAGAGGTGTATTTGTTTTTTCATCGAGGGCGTTCAGAATTCTGTGTCAGCTAATTTTGGTTAGATATCTAAGACATCATCCAAGCGGCCATCGAAATGAATCGCCAGTTGAAACAATGTCATATTCCAGTTCTGAATTGGCATTGTCCATTTCTTAGAAGCATTCAATATCCCAGCATACAGTAGCTTAAGCAAGCTGTTTTCGTTTGGGAAGCCGCCTTTAGTCTTGGTCAGCTTACGGAACTGGCGATGTACAGCCTCGATAGCGTTCGTGGTATAGATGGCCTTGCGAACGTACTCTGGATACTTAAAATAAACGGACAGGTTTGCCCATTTGTTTCGCCAAGAACGGAGCACTATCGGGTAATGTTGCCCCCATTTGGACTCTAAACGCTCAAGTTCTATCTCTGCTGCTTCTTTGCTCACAGCGCGGTAAACTGGTTTTAGATCAGCCATGAACTCCTTTTGATGCTTGGAAGCGACGTACTTCATAGAGTTGCGGATCTGGTGAATAACGCATTGCTGAACTTCTGTATTTGGGTAAATGGTTGCAATAGCTTCAGGGAAGCCTGTCAGCCCATCCACGCAGGCGATCAGGATATCTTCAACGCCACGGTTATGCAGATCCGTTAGTACAGATAGCCAGTAGTTCGCGCCTTCTGACTCAGATAGGTACAGGCCAAGCAACTCCTTCTTGCCTTCGACGTTTAAGCCTAAGATCGTGTACACTGCTTTGCTGACATAGCGGCCATCTTCCTTAATTTTATAGTGGATAGCTCAAGCCAGACGAACGGATAGAGCGCATCTAATGGTCGTTGCTGCCATTCTTTCAATTCGGGTATCAAACAGTCGGTAACGCCTGTGATGGTAGCCTCAGAAACGTCAATGCCATACATATCTTCAACATGGCCGCGGATATCACGATAGCTCATGCCAAGCGAAAACATGGATAAGATCTTGCGGTCGATCTCATCAGTTAACTTAGTCTGGTTTTTCTTAACTAGCTTTGGCTCAAATGAGCCTGCACGGTCACGCGGGGTATCCAGTTCGAAAGTGCCCACTGAAGACTTAACGGTTTTCTTACTAGAACCATTTTTACGGTTAGGCTGCTCGTCATCTACAAGGTGCTGTTCCAGCTCTGCTTTTAAGGCAGCTTCGGTGATCTGTTTGATAAGAGGGGTTAAGAAGCCATCTTTGCCTGTCAGATCTTGCCCTGACTGAAGGGCTTTAATGGCTTGTTCTAAATCGAAGTCTTTGGTCATGTGTCATTCCTGTTTTCTTAATGATACTGAAATGACACAGATTTCTAAACACTACCTAGTTGCCCACTCTTATCGTAGCCCTTTTATGCTAACCAAAAGCGAATTACTCCGTTAGCTCTATGTCGTATAATTTACCAGTACCAGCGTAGTGGTGACATTTTACATCAACGCGCTTAGTTGAAGTATTTAAAGACTTTTTGCACGTAACGTTTTGCGCTTTTAAGCCATATTGCCCAATGTATTGTGTTACTTTTTGGTCTATTTTTGCTTTTAAGTCGTCAGGTGCAGCGTTGTAAAATGTTTCGAATTGAAGGTTCCAATCTTTTACATCCGCTTCTTTGGCTGTACCTAGCCAACCCATACCGATAACGGTGGATTGCTCAACATACTGACCTTTTAAAAACATAAATGCCAATACATATTGGGAGCCTTTATAGCCCCAAATAGCAGGTTCTTTTAGTAAATTAAATGCTTTTTCATACTCGCCCTTGCGATAGTAACGCATGCCATTCATCTCCGCTTTGTCGAGCTTAGTTTCTTTCATTAGAACAAACTCACTTGAGCTACAACCGCTCAAGAACAACGAAATACCCGTAATAAGAGAAAGCATCCACAAATGCATAATAAACCTACTATTTAAAAAATATTAATGATGGAGTATATCATAAGGTGACCTGAATTAGGTACCTAAGGCTCTGTATAGTGAACTTTTCCGTGAGCAGTTTACAGGTTCGCTTGATCATAACGTACATAGTTTAATGTATTGCAGCAGTTTGGCAGTCTTGGACGGTTTGCTCTAATCGTAGCGCTTGTAGGTGTTTATTTAGGGTCTACTATACGTGGTGAACTGAACGAGATGGCTTGAAGTGAGCTGTTTATAACAAGGATATAGAAAGCGGTGAAACAGAATTTCACCGCCGTGCGTTATTACTTAAAAACTAAAGCTCACTTTTGCGTAGTAAGTCATACCATCAAAGCCATACGGTAAAGCGCGAAGCGGGTAGCGCATTGCCCCGTTGGTGATAAAGTTCAGCACTTCATCAGCGCCTAGTTCATCAGGGGTTTCATCGAACAAGTTATCGATGCCCAGTGATAGATTCACATTGTCACTGAGCTGGTAACCCACATTCACATCCACTAATACCGCAGACTCAACCACACTGGTATCACGCCAATCATTGGTCGGAGATAGGAAGTCAGGTAGTTCAATGTGCTTAGCCGCAAAGTAACTGACCTCAGTTTTGCCAAAGTAATTAAAGCGCAATAGTGAACTCCAATCTCCACGTTGATAGTCAAAGGTCAAAGTTGCACGTTCTTGAGGCTGGCCGTGGGTTAGGAATGAACGGCGCTGATCATCTAATACAATACTTTCAGGAATACCCGCTGGTGCATTCACTCTATCGATTTCAGTCTTATTTTTGTTTGCCGCAAATGTGACATCCAGCTCTCCACCGCTTAGATCCAAGCTATAAGACGCGATGAAATCAACGCCTTTAGTCGTTGAATCTAGAGAGTTTGAGAAAAAGTTACCTTGCACGGCACCCGTAGCATTAAGCGCGGTATTCGCGGCAGGGAAGTTTGCTAATTCATCACTATTTAAACCAATAAAACTACCCAGATTGATACGATCGTAAATTTTGATTTGATAGAAGTCTAACGTTACCGATAGGTCATTACTGACATCCCAAGCTAAGCCCAAGTTGTAGTTGTCTGACGACTCTAGTTTAAGTCCATCTATTCCTAGGGCGGCAGGGAAAGGTGAACCAGCGGTCGCTGTGTAAGAGGTTGCTAACGAGCCATCGCTACCTAAAGTGGTTGTAAAAGCTGTATAACCAGATTGTTGTAATGATGGTGTTCTAAAGCCTGTAGAAGCCGCAGCTCGAACGGCTAAATCTTCAGTGACCTCATAGCGTGTTGCTAACTTCCAGATAGTGTCATCGTTTGCATTAGAGACGTCTTCATAACGAACAGCAGCGCTCACCAGCCAGTCTTCGTTAAGGAGCGTTTCTGCTTCAACATAAATAGCATGGCTTGAGCGGTCTGCTTTGTTAGCCGCATCAGGTCTTAAACCTTGGTATGCTTGAAAGCCACAATCGGCAAATACTTCTGGGTTGATAACTGAAGGGAATGAACTGTTTGCATTGGCTGTACCACACGCATAAGAAGCAACTTCGCCCGGTACAATTTCGTAGTTTTCTTTACGATATTCAGCACCAATCGAGAGATAAATAGGCTCAGAACCAGCTACGTCAATGACTCCGCTAATGTCTAAATTAGTCGTCCATTGATCAAATCTAAAACCGCCTGAGTAACCGCCGCGAGGACCAGCATTGTCGGCGATTTCTTGCGCTGTGGCATTTGGATTCTCTGCCACATATTGCGCGGCATAAGAGGCATTAATTGTGTTAGACGATGAATAATCGTATTGGTTTTCACCATAAACTGTCGATACATCAAAGTTCCAGTCAGGGCTTAGCTCACCTTTGAAGCCCACCGCAAACGAAATATCTTCCGCTTCGTTATCGATACGTGGCAAGAAGCCATCTGGGTATACTTGCGGTACATTTCGCTCGGCGCGGTTAAAGTCACGATAAAAGCCGTTACCAAATGCCGTGCGGTTTGAAAAACCAGCAAATGAATACAGTTCTTTATTACCTACAGGTAGCGCAGCATTATAAAAAACCGAGATAAATTCGCTATCTGAGTTACCCTGACGCCAGCGCACGGTATCTGACAATTGGCCGGGCTCGATGGTTGATGAACCGCCAGTATCACGCTCGGCTCTATTGGTACCGTCTGCATCGCGGTATTCCAGTGAGAAGTTAATAAAGCCGCCTTCATTGCCAATATCAAAACCACGGTTTAGGCCAAATGAGTATGTGTCGCCATCGCCTTCACCCGTTGAACCTGCTTGGAAAAAGCCAGTTGTGACACCTGTACTGTCATTTAGTGATAAGTTAATCACCCCCGCAATGGCGTCTGAACCATAGCGTGCTGCAGCGCCATCTCTTAAAATCTCGACATTTTTTAGTGCCATCATAGGTATAGAGTTCATGTCTGTACCAGCTGCACCCGCACCGACAGTGCCAGATAAACCAAAAATCGCTTGAGTGTGGCGGCGCTTACCATTGATTAACACCAGCGTTTGGTCTGGTTGTAAGCCTCGCAATGTTGCAGGACGGAATAGATCCGAACCGTCGGAAACTTGCGTGCGGCTAAAATTAAAAGAGGGGGCGATAGATTGCAGGCTTTGACCAAGCTCAGTAAAGCCGCCTTTGTTTAGCTGTTCGGTATCCAAAATATCAATCGGAGAGGTGGATTCTGTTGCTGTTCGGTTAGAAACCTTTGAGCCGAGTACGGAGATGGTTTCTATCTTTTCTTCACTTGCTTGTTGTGCAATGACTGAGGTACTTGCCAATAATGCAAGGGCGATAGGAGAGAGCTTAATTGTTCCTGTCATAGTTTACTACTCTGTTGATTGTTACTTTCTTATTTGCTTGTGAGGCAACTTGGCATAAAAAAGAAAACAGTGCAATTAATTTGTTTTAAATTAGTTATTTATCCTGAGATGATGGTCGGGTTTAGTTAAAAAATTCTTAAACCATGAATCATAGCGGGCTGTAGTGCACTAATAATGAAAGAGTTTTTAGTTAAGCTTTAATTGAATGCCTTGATATATCGTTTGTGGCAACATTATCGCTCTCGCAAAAGTGTAATTCACTGTAATGTCGTTTAGCCTAGATCAGGACTACCTTTAATCTTTATTAACCAAAAGCACACTTTTTCATAAGTGATTAGTTGAGGAATTCATAATACTTTGCATGTAAGTGCAGGTGTGTCGCATTTGGAACTAAGATAGAAGGAGTTTAAGTGATGAAAGCGTATAGCGTTTTAGTTTTTCCGTATGCACGATTAGGCATAATGGCACTCAGTCCGTTGCTAAGCTCGTGTTTGGCCCTAGCTGATGACTGTGAAGGCAAAATCTTTAGATTTATTGAAGGAGAAGATGCTAAGCCCGTTCTTATGGATGCCGCTCAAAAAGCGCAAGAGCTAAACGACCCATTTGCGTTGTCAGTATTGTGCGCAAATGCGCCAGCCTCCTCTTTAAAATTAGTCACTGAGCAGGTCGATCAAAGTCACCCTTCGTTTGATAAAAAACAATATGTGGTTGCCGAAGGGGGGCAGATAGCAGCATCTAAAGATATTCCGCCATCGGCAAAACTACGTAATATGCGATATGCGGTTAGTTGGACAAATGCCAGTGGTGCCGCTCAAATACTTGCTAGCTCTGCGCCACTGAGCGATAGTGAAAGTAATTTTTTGCAAGTAATAGCCTATGACGAATCAAAGCAGAAATTTAACTTTTACGAGCGCTTTAATGCACCGCGTAAAGACTACTTTTGGGCTGGAGACTCTAGCTGGGCACGTAGGAAACAGACAATAGGGCAAGGTTGTTTTGATTGCCACCATAATGGCATCCCCATTATGAAGGAGTTGAAAATACCATGGAATAACTGGGATTCCGAGCGTGCAAATATTGATATATCAGTTGTAGATAAATTAACGCAGAACGATCCGCCGTTTAAGAATAGGGTAGGAGCACAAGAATTAGAGCCGACTATTCGTGGTGCACAAAGCACGTATTATGAGAGTTTTATTCGTTCACATATTAACGATGATTTTACGAAAATTACGAATGTGCCAGAGCTACTGCGTTTTGTGATTGAAGATACTACGGTGAATTTGGAATCTAATAATCCACCACCGAATAACCCACCGAGATTTGCATTTTCGACTAACTTTTGGATAGCGGATAGCGTCTTAAGAGGCTCCTCAATCGCGCTTGATTACAATATTCCTTCTTCTTTAATGTTCTCCAAAGAACACTACAACGATTTTCTAGCTCAGACCAATTCAAGGCTAGAGCAATGTAGACTCAATGAAGCGAATAAAACGCAGTGTCAAGACACACCTAAATTTACCGTCGCAGGCTCGACACATTTTGTTGCTTTCACACCAGTGAAAGCTGCCGAAGATGTCCTCATGGCAAACTTGCTGACAAGGGCAACTGTTGGTAATCGGTTATTAAAGCTGGTGGCACCAAAATTTATAGCGGCAATTTTGATGGTTGATTTTCAAAACCCAGTTTTCTCGCCTAAACGCAGCAGCTTAATTCAATATGCGCAGGCTGTGGCCGTTGCAAATATCGTAAATTCGCGAAGCGATATGGGAGAGCGAGTCGCTAAAAAAATTACTGATGCAGCTGCGAAACAAACGAAATGTAATGACGCCAGTTTAGATACTTGTTCTGCTGAGCAACAGTTTGCGGCAGTGTGGCAAGATAATGATTGGCAAAATAACGCAACCCTTAGGATCAACAAATATTTTACCGCTATTTCAGACAATATGAAGTGTACTGCACAGGGCAATTGCATAGGGCAAGACCAGTATCTTAAGTTGTTAGCATCAAGACATGTTCAAATGGCAAGAGCACCTATCATTGGTAATTTGGTGGAGTTCAGTTTGCTCTTCCCATTTTCAAATCTTCCCACATCACCGTTTCTGAGGATGACTGCTCATGGTGAAGTTGTGGAAGTTAAATAGCACAACGTGACACACGTATAAAAGGAGTGACTTATGAGTAAATTACCAATATTTGACCCACCGGCAAATATCAATGATCTGCCAGCTGGGCCTGATGAAGATAAATTTCGTGCTCTTTGGTCTGCAGCAGTAAATATTTGGACTAATGAATCAATTCGCGGTGGTGATGCGCCTTTAGATAACGACCGAGCATGGTACTACAACCCGTTAGATGTTGATTTGTCTGACGCGGGGGCACCTGCGATAGTACGCTGGACGGCATTCCCAAATAGAATTAACTTGCTATTTCCAAATGCCAGTGAGCAACAAAGGCTACGTTATGCAGATGAAGGCCCTCCAGATGTTGATGGCCGTCCCTATCAACCAGAAGGTCCTAGAGGGTGGCAGGATGAATATTGTGAGTGGAGTGTGACTAGAGATGGCAATGATGACATCACAAAAGTAGATTTTACCTGCGAAAACCCAGAGTATTATGCAATGTTGTGGCGTGTTAGTCCTGCGGCTGTGGTGAATATTTATCGCAAGCTAACAGGGCAAGATGTAAGCGTCGAAGACTTAATGGACTCACATGGTCGATATAAAAAAATTAACCAATTCAATAATAATACAACCAATGGGGCTGTGACATTAATATCACCCCCTAATACGCTTCCCGCTGAGATATACCTAGGCGCTGCAGCAACTATTATTAGAGATTGTGATGGTAAAATTGTGACGAATAAAAACCAGTTAATCCAATGCAGCCGCTTTGGTACCGCTGGGCGCAACAGTGATCCTACAATTGGCAGCGCGGTAAATGAAGTGATCCGTTCAGGCGGTACAAAAGTGTCATTGGCCAATCCAGTTGGTTTGTATATTCAGACGCCTGACTTTTCGAGTTTCCAGTTACCGCCTAATGCACCTGCTGGTCGAACAGCTGCAGATTATTGGCGCGTGGTCCGTGGCCATACGGACTCTGGATTCGATAAGATCTTGCATGCTGTCTTCGAAGTGCCTGAATCTGATGGGTTCACGGTGAGTGATATTACTATTGATGGTGTACCAATCAATTATGGGTCACAAATTACGCAGAAGTTTCAAGTGGCATTAGCTGCACTACCAATTCCGTACAATGGACCTGTTCAAAATCCACGTCCTTGTATAGGACATCTTGATTGTAATGATGTTGCAGGTCCAGCCATATCGGATGATGATAGAGCTGAAATTGAAAGGTTGTTTAGAGAGCGCGACGGTTCCTAACAGCTGTTTTACACTTACAAATAAGGCAAGTGCTGAGCACTTGCCTTTTTAATGTTTGATATTTATTGCAAGTGTAATAGCTACCTAGGTTGCTTTTTCGTTGCATACAATGGATACTGTTTTTATATACAGTATTTTGTTGTTTGTTATGCGTTACGCTGAACTATTCTGTCAAAGTAATTTCTCTTTTTTGCAAGGTGCTTCCCATCCTGAGGAGTTGGTAAAACAAGCTGACTTTTTGGCTTACGATGCATTGGCGATTTGTGATGAATGCTCTGTTGCTGGAGTAGTGAGAGCGTATCGTGCGATTAAAGATCATCGGCTGTCGTTGAAGTTAATTGTAGGGAGTGTGTTTCAACACCAATCTTTGAAATTTGTATTGATTTGCCCTAATCGACTTGCCTATGCAGAGCTTTGTCGTGTGATCAGTAACGCTAGAAAGCGCGGTGAGAAAGGTAAGTATGAGCTGGCTTTGTGGGACTTGATGTCGGTTAAACACTGCTATGTTATTTGGTTACCCGCATTTGATGGTCAAGATGCGCATTGGGCAGTTTGGCTAAAGCAGCACCATGAAGGACGGCTTTGGCTTGGATTGCAGCGGCACTTATTACATGATGACAGAGAATATATATTGCATTGTAGTGCGCTAGCTGTGTTGCATGATATTCCCATCACCGCTTGTGGTGGCGTATTAATGCATGTAGCCAATAGGCAAAGATTACAACATGTGCTTAGCGCAATTCGTTTAAATAGTTCCATTTACGAGGCCGGTGAACATTTGCTGCCTAATGCAGAGCGCGCTCTGCGCAGCAAAGAGAAGTTGAGTAAGCTTTATAAACCACAGTGGTTAAATACGGCTTGTGAGATAGCACAGCGCTGTACTTTTACTCTGGATAGCCTGCAGTACGAATATCCAAGTGAGTTGGTGCCTAAAGGCCATAGTGCAATGAGTTATTTACGTTTGCTGGTGGAGAAGGGCAAACAATTACGCTTTGCCGCAGGTATGCCGGATGACATAAATAACCTGATAGAAAAAGAATTATCGCTGATTGAGTCGCTTAATTATCCTTACTTTTTTCTGACTATTCATGATGTCGTGATGTTTGCCAAAGAGCGGGGGATTTTGTATCAAGGGCGAGGATCTGCGGCAAATTCGGTGGTGTGTTATTGCTTAGAGATCACAGCGGTTGATCCTCGTCAGATCTCCGTACTTTTTGAGCGTTTTATAAGCCAAGAACGTGCAGAGCCACCAGATATTGATGTTGATTTTGAACATCACCGTCGTGAAGAAGTTATTCAATATATTTATCAAAAATATGGTCGAGAGCGCGCCGCTTTAGCTGCGACCGTGATCACGTATCGTTTTAAAAGTGCAGTGCGCGATGTAGGTAAAGCACTTGGTATGGACTCAAGCCAATTAGACTATTTTATAAAGCAGGTAAATCGCAGAGACAAAGTGCTGTCATGGCAATCACAGTTGGTTGAGTTAGGGCTTGATCCTCATTCGTATCAGGGCCAGTTATTTATTGAGCTAGTGGAAGAAATACTGGGTTTTCCTAGGCATTTATCTCAACATGTTGGTGGTTTTGTGATCTCAGCTGGGCCTTTGTATGAATTGGTGCCCATAGAAAATGCGGCGATGGCTGAGCGCACAGTGATCCAATGGGATAAAGATGATTTGGAGAGCCTGTCTTTATTAAAAGTCGATATTTTAGCTTTGGGTATGCTCAGTGCGATAAGAAAGTCGTTCGATTATATTGAGCAGCAATTTAATTACCGCTTTAGTATCGCTGAGATCACCGCGTTAGGTGATGATCCGCAGGTTTATCAAATGATCCAACTAGCCGATACGGTTGGGGTATTTCAAATTGAGTCACGTGCGCAAATGAGCATGCTGCCTAGGTTAAAGCCTGCTTGCTATTACGACTTAGTGATCCAAATAGCCATAGTGCGGCCTGGCCCCATTCAAGGCGGTATGGTTCATCCATTTTTAAAATGTCGTAGCGGTGAACAAACCATTAGTTATCCTTCAGACGAAGTAAAAGCTGTACTCTCTCGTACGCTGGGCGTGCCGATTTTTCAAGAGCAAGTAATTAAACTTGCCATGGTTGCTGCAGGGTTTAGCGGCGGGGAGGCAGATAGATTGCGCCGCGCCATGGCTTCTTGGAAAAAAACAGGGGAGCTGTTGCAATTTAAAGATAAGTTGCTCAAAGGCATGCAACAAAGGGGGTATTCGCAAAGCTATGCTGAGCAAATATTTGCACAGATCTGTGGGTTTGGGGAATATGGCTTTCCTGAAAGTCACTCTGCGTCTTTTGCCGTATTGGCGTATAGCTCTGCTTGGCTTAAGTGTTATTTTCCTGCATTTTTTTATACTGCTTTACTCAATAGCATGCCAATGGGCTTTTATAGTGCTTCACAACTTTGCCAAGACGCACAACGTCACGGAGTAGCGGTTTTACCAGTTTGCGTCAATTACTCTGAATATGAACATCAGGTGGTTGTTTATCAGTCGCAATTTGCTATCCGTTTAGGGCTGTGTATTGTGAAAGGGCTGAGCAACTCAGCAGCCGATATGCTATTAGCGCACCGCCCTAAACATGGCTATAGCAACTGTGAACAGTTAAAAGCCATTGGCGTAAGTGTGGCAAGTATTGAGCGCTTAGCATCGGCTAATGCGCTGGCTTGTTTTTCTCTAGGGCGGTATGGCGCTCGTTGGCAGTTGATGGATAAAGAAAGCGAGTTACCACTTTTCCAAGGCCTGCAAGTGTTGCAAAGTGATGATTTGGCTGCGCCCATTGGCGAGGGCAACGAGTTGGATAATGTATTAGAAGACTATGCAGCAACAGGGTTGACGCTAAATAAACACCCGATCACACTACTTGATGAGGCCGGCCGGCTTGGTCGTTTTACGCGTATGGCGCAGTTGGAGCAACTTAATGACAAACAGTTGGTGACGGTGATTGGCTTAGTCACGGGTAAGCAGGCACCAGGCACAGCGGCAGGGGTGACATTTTTTACCCTAGAAGATGATACAGGAAATATTAATGTGATTGTTTGGGCTGGCACTGCACGAGCACAAAAACAGGCTTATCTGAGTGCCAAAATATTAGAGATTAAGGGCACAATTGAACGTGCTGAAAATGTCATCCACATCATCGCTGGTCGCTTGTTAGATCGCACTGACTTGCTAGAGACATTAAAACCCAACACCAGAGAGTTTCATTAACATTTATCATTGTTAAAAAGTTAACTATTAGCCTCTCAACATAATCTTACACCCTAAATTAGTTTGTTTAACGGGTACTTGAAGTCTATCTAAATTCGCTTCGTTGAAACTAAATGTAACATTTTAGTCGTAACATTTTTGCGCACTATCGCAATCATAAATAGCGTGTTTGGTGCCAGTCTTTGCTAATTTAACGTAAATAAGTTATTGATTTTAAATTTTAATTTCATTTCTTTTTGCTGTAAAAACGGAAATTATTTAAGGCTAAATGTTAAAATTTGCCTAATTGTCTGGCGGTAAAATATGTGATAGAAAAAGGGTGGTTAATTAAAACAATAACTTACATAAAAACAGGGGAAAGGAAACAATGAAGCCAATATTTACATTAAGTGCATTGTCTGCAGCAATGTTACTTGGTCAAACTCAGATTGCACATGCAGCAGATGGGCAAAAAGTTGAGCGCATTGAGGTGACGGGTTCACACATTAAACGTACGGATATGGAAGGTCCATCTCCAATTCAATCAATTTCGGCAGGGGATTTAGCGTCTACAGGTTCAACCGACCTAATAGGTGCGTTACAGAAGTTACCAGTTGCGGGTACGGGTACCTTCAGTACACAAGGTAACTCAAGTGATGACACTGCAAATGGTGGTTCGAGTGTTGCGTTAAGAGGCTTAGGCGCGTCTTCAACATTGGTGCTCATCAATGGTCGCCGTGTTGCTGTTAGTCCATTTGCAAAAGACATTGAAACATCATTCGTTGACTTAAACACCATCCCTGTTTCATCCGTTAAGCGCATTGATATTCTTAAAGATGGTGCATCAGCGACTTATGGTTCTGACGCTGTTGCAGGTGTAATCAACATTATTTTGCGTAATGACATAGATGGTTTTGAAATATCGGGTAAAGTTTCAGATACCGCGGATGGCGGTGGTGATGAGCAAAACTTCACGGTATTGTGGGGCTCATCAACAGACAAAGGCCAGCATAACTTCTCTTTAGATTATTTTAAGCGCGGTGATGTTTTTTATGGTGACAGAGACTACACAGCGACTGCAGATCAGCGTTTTAGAGGTGGTAATAACTCGCTGAGTTCTTCAGGTTTCCCTGGTAGCATCGAAATTGTACGCAGTATGCTTACTGACGAGCAGTGGAACAGATTGCCTGTGACTGGTACAGCAGAAGATGGCACGCCAATTCGACAAACTATTTTTGCTGATGTATGGGGTAACGATACTTGCCCTGAAAATATGATCATTGGTGATATTTGTCGTTATGATTATGCCTCAGTGATGAGCCTTGTTCCTTCAACAGAGCGTGTCAGCTTCAATTATAACGGTGTACAAGAACTTGCTGATGGCGTTGAAGGTTTTGCTGAATTCTCAGCACAACACTCTTCTACGTTTATTCAAGGTGCAGGTAGTCCAAGCTTCACAGAATTAACCATGAGCGGTGACAATCCAAATCACCCACTGGCAAATAATCCAGATCATTTCCTACATGGCGTTGATATTTCAATGCGTCGTCGTACAGTCGATATTGGTAACCGTAAAAAAGACGTCGACTCAGAGTACTATCGTGCAGTATTAGGTGCTCGTGGTAACTTCAATGATTGGGATTGGGAGCTTGCTTATTCATCAATCCGTTCAAGCGCGGTCGAAAAGGGCTTTGATGGTTTTCCTAACAAAATCCGTGCTCAAGAAGCCATTGATATGGGTTTATGGAACCCGTTTGAACCAAGCACAAATACAGCTGCAGGGCTCGCGTATTTTGAGACCACCACAACACGTTACGGTGCATCAACGATGCAATCGATTGATGGTACCGTATCTGGTGAATTATTTGAGCTAAGTGCAGGTTATGTGTCAGCGGCATTTGGTTTTGAAACTCGCCGTGAAAAAATTGAAGATAATCCTGATAGCCAATATATCCGTGGTGAAATCTTTGGTACTGAAGCGACACAAGCGAATGGTGATCGAGATAACACAGCGGTGTTTGCGGAATTTAGCGTGCCAGTATTAGACACGTTAGAGTTACAACTTGCTGTTCGTTACGAAGACTACAGTGACTTTGGCACCACCACCGATCCAAAAGTGGCATTTAGATGGGCTCCAGTTGATTCACTCGTTGTTCGCGGCTCGTGGGGGACTGCATTTAGAGCACCTTCTTTAGTGCAGCTACATTTAGGCCGTACTGATGAATCACCATCAGTGATAGATAAAGACCGTTGTCGCCAAACTGGTGCGGAAGTCGATTGTGAGCCAACTGAATACACAGCAGTTGTTGCAGGTAATAAAAACCTACAACCGGAAGAATCAGAAAACTACAACTTAGGTGTGGTATGGCAAGCGACGGATGCGTTTAGTGTGGGTGTTGATTATTGGAATTACGATCAAAAAGATCTAATCAAAAAAATCGGTGCGCAAAAGCTAGTTGATTGTTGTAGCACTGATCCAAACCTGGTTGTTCGTGCACCAAGTCAAGGTAGCACGCTAGGCCGAATTCTTACGATCAACGATACGTTTGTTAATGTTGGTGGCCGTGAAACGGATGGTTTTGACGTCAACTTAGCCTACGAGTTAGCAACCCAAACGATGGGTGAGTTCAGATTTAACTACAACCTGACATACGCACTTAACTTTGATGAGCAGCTATTTGAGAGTGATGCACAAGGTAATACACGACCTGTTAATGAAGATTTAAATGGTGAGTATCAGCATCCACAATACCGTTGGACTGCTGGAGTTGATTGGGCTAAAGATGACTGGTTAGCAACCTTAAACGTGAACTACGTTGATTCGAATAAAGACCTTGAAGACAGTGACGGCAATAAGTACGAAATTGATTCGTGGACGACTTATGACGTTACTGTAAGCTATATTGGCTTTAAAGATTTAACCCTGACGTTAGGTGCGGCAAACTTGTTTAATGAAGAAGCACCTCTTGCGCCTTCAGAGTCAATGGGTATTGATAACAAAACGCATAGTGCGTTGGGTCGTCAGGCTTACTTGAAGTTTGACTATAAGTTCTAATTTAATTGCATTGTATGTTCGAACAAAGCCCAGCTGATAAGCTGGGCTTTTTTATACTATAAATTTTGCCACTGTTGCTTGAGGCCTATGGCATAGCACAGCCCAAGCGCCAAACAGATGAGCGAACTAATTAGCCAAAACAATTCACTACGACCTTGTGGGTTAAAAATAAAGGTAAAACCTACGGTTCCACGCAGTAAAAACACACAGGTAACAGCAAGCAACAAATATCGAGTCATGGGCACAATTGAAATCGCTTTAGCACCATAAAACGCCATCACTGCCCAACACGACAATACTGCCGTGATCGCCAATGTTATCAGGGTGGGGTAGAACTACCTCGTTCCGCAAGCTGTGCGAACTGCTCACCAGCGCCAAAAAAACGATAACCGTCTGGGCCCCAATAGATACAGTACAAATGCATAATTGCAGCCATGCCCGTGCCAATTGCTGCACACAATAACCAAGGGTTCATGAAATACCTCAATGAGTTAATCGTTAACCCTGGTACATTAGCATGGCGTATGGGAATACAATATCTTAATTTGTAAGCAAATATGCTTCTTCTGGGTGTAGCGTAAGCACTTCAAAACCCGTGTGTGTAACCAAAATAGTATGCTCAGTTTGTGCAGACAGTTTTTTATCCTTAGTGACCACCGTCCAACCATCTTTTTTGGTTTTAATTTTGGCGGTACCTTGGTTGATCATAGGCTCAATGGTAAAAGTCATGCCTGCCTGCAACTTCAAACCTGTGTTCGGTTTTCCATAGTGCAGTACATTAGGGGCTTCATGCATTTGTTCCCCAATACCATGACCACAGTATTCTTTGACTACGCTGTAACCTTGTTGGTGCGCGAGTTTTGCAATGATATGGCCAATGTCACCGAGTCGAGTGCCTGGTTTGACAAGTTTGATTGCTTGCCACATGGCATCTTGTGTTGTTTGCACCAACTTTTTAGCTTCTTCTGTGGCATTTGGCATCACATACATTTTACTTGAGTCCGCAATAAACCCGTTTTTTTCAAGCGTAATATCAAAGTTAACTATGTCTGTTTCACTTAGTATGTGTTGCTCATTCGGCATGCCATGGCAAACAACCTCATTAATCGAGCTATTGAGCACATACTGATAACCATATTGCCCTTTAGAGGCAGGGCGGGCATTTAGCTCATCAGTGATGTAGGCTTCCACGGCGTCATTCACTGCCATGGTCGAAACACCGGGCTTTACAAGCGTATCAAGCATTACAAATACTTGCGCAAGTAAACGGCCAGACTCGCGCATTAGCTCAATTTGTTCGGGAGTTTTGATAGTCACATCATTCATTGGGCTTGCTCTGTTGCAAGTGTTGGGTTAACTCAGCTTGGATCAGCTGCGTAAAGGTTTTATCTGGGTTTAACTCGGCCAAGCGGCCCATTTTTATCCAAAATTCTGCTTGAGAATTAATGGAGCGAGACATGACTTGTGACGTTGTACGTAACTCTTCGTGCAAGTCATCGGAGATTTTAACAATACCCAAAATATACATCCTATATATGATTTGTATATACATTGTATATTTTGGGTGTTGAAAAGCAATAGCCTTATTTAACCTCAGCTGCTGCGAAGTTAATCAGCCAGTCCAAAAGGGTCATCAATGCTGTGGCTTGGTTGTGTAAACCACTTAGGCCCGTTATCCGTCATATAAAAGTGATCTTCTAAACGAATACCAAATTCATCAGGCACAACCAGCATAGGTTCATTGCTAAAGCACATACCCGTCGCAAGTGGCTGTGGATTGTCTTTAACCAAATAGGGCCATTCGTGAATATCTAAACCAATGCCGTGACCTGTGCGGTGTGGGCAACCCGGGAGGTCATAATCAGGACCAAGGCCAACAGAGGCAAGATAACCACGAGCAGCAGCATCAACAACCCCACATGGTTTGCCAATTTCCGCAGCCTCAAAAGCGGCAAGCTGTGCATTTTTCTCATGTTGCCACATCGTACGTTGTCGTTCGTTTGCCTCACCAAATACATAGGTACGGGTAATGTCAGATAAGTAACCTTCGAGCTTACAACCTGTGTCTACTAACACTACATCGCCTTTTTTAAGTACTTGTGGTTCTTTTACACCATGCGGGAAAGAGCTAGCTTTGCCAAATAGCACAATACAGAAGTAGTTACCCGGCGCACCAACTTTTTTATGAGCTTGGTTGATGAAAGCTTCAACTTCGGTTGTTGTTATCCCTTCATGCAATATGCTTGCGGTGGCTTTATGCACTGCAAGCGTCATGTCCATAGCGCGCTGGATCAGTGCAAGCTCGTTGCTTGATTTATGCATCCTGCAATGTGCAGTGACTTCTTTGGCATTAATAAGTTTTAAACTGAGCGCTGCTTTTGCAATACCATCGACGACAAAAAAAGCAGTACTTTCGTCAATACCAATGGTCGCTTGCTCACCGATCCCCATTTTTTTCAATACGCTGGCGAATAGAGCATAAGGGTTTTGGTGTTCTTGCCAATCATTAATTGGACCCTCGATGATTTGATAATCAAGCAGTGAGCCAATTTCAAAGGTCGGCGCAATAAATTCAAGCTGACCAGACGCCGGTAAGATTGCACCGACCATACGTTCGCTTGCGTACCATTGCATACCGGTAAAATACTTTAAGTTGGTGCCAGCGTTGAGATAGATGGCATCAATGTTGTGCTGCTGCATATACGCTTGTGCTTTTTCAATGCGTTGCATATATTCTGCTGGCTGAATGGCGACGACCCCCTGTGTCATATCACTAAGTGCATTGAGGGCTTGTTGTTGTGATTGTGTACCAATGCCGAGTGTTGTCATACGTGCTCCTAAAATCTGTCTATTCTGTAAGGGGTTAAATCAAGAGAAGGGCGTTCATCTTGACACAGTTGGCCTATCAATTTGGCGGTAATTGCCGATTGAGTTAGACCTAAATGCTGGTGGCCAAATGCAAATAGCACATTGCTATTATTCGGGGCTTGGCTAATAACTGGCAGTGAGTCAGGAAGTGAAGGGCGACAACCCATCCAAGTATCACTAACCGTTCGTGTTTTTAAATTATTAATTAGATGCTTGGCATGTTTAACGAGCATGGTCGCACGCTGTGTGCGTTCTGGCGCATCGAGACCTGCAAACTCGACAGTACCCGCTAAGCGTAAACCTTGTTGCATGGGAGTGATGATAAACTGTCTTTCGGCCGATGCAACCGGACGCGATAGAACGTCGTGTTCATCGAGCATCGCGTGATAACCACGCTCGGTATCCAAGGGCACGTTGTAACCCAGTTTCGCTGCTAGGGGTTTACTCCAAGCGCCCGTACAAATCACGATTTTGTCGAATTCATATCTGTGATTATCTGAAGTAAGGAGTTCGATACTCTGTTCAAAAGGGGTGATGTCTTTCACCGCTTTTTTAATGAAAGCGCCTTCATTGTGCATAAATTGATTAAAAATATGTAGGCACAATTTATGTGGGTTAGCTGTATGCCCAACCTCATTAAACAGCAGCGCGTTTTTTATTGATTTGCTTAGTCTAGGTTCAAGTTCGAATAGTGCATCGCCCTTAAGCCATTGCACGGCAACGCCCTGATCTTTAAAGGCGCGATAGGTTGCAGCTATATCATGTTCTTTCGTAGTCTCGAAGGTTAAAAGAGAACCATTTTTAGTGATTAGTGTATCTCTATCTGCTTCATTTAATAACTCCTCAAAAGCAGGCAGAGCCGCTTCATTTAACGCTCTGAGTGCTTTGGTATGATCCTTAAATGCGCTGCTACGCATGTTGCAAACAAATCGAAAAAACCATGGAAAAATTTTGGGTAAATAACGCCAGTCAATGCGCAGCGCACTATTTGGGTTGAGCAGCATAGTGGGTAGCTTTGGCAATAAAGATGCACATGCGAGAGGAAATACCTGTTCAGTCGCAAAATGCCCTGCATTGCCTTTTGAACAACGTTCGGCAACGCCATTTTCGTCAAACAAGGTCACTTCAAACCCTAAATCGCGCAGTTTTTTGGCAGTACATATGCCAATAACACCCGCGCCAATCACGGCAATTTTTTGCTTATTTTTATACATGCAGTTTCCTCTTGTAGAAGTCGTTCAAACGAGTTTTTGCGCATTTTTGTTAGATTGTATTTTAGCCATAACCGATTATTTAATAATTATTTAGCACAAAGCTCGCTTCAAAATTTTATTTTTTATCATGAATTTAAGCTATAGATTTCATCATTTGTTAATAATTATAAAATAAAATTATCACTCGGATATTGATTATTGTATACAATATACCTAAGATGGTAAATACAAAAACCAATGAGGAAAAATAAGATGATCGATTGGCAAGGGGTTTACCCAGCAGTAACAACCCAATTTAATGACGATGGCAGCATTAATTTTGAAGCAACAAAGGGCATGATTGATGCGCTTATTAAAGAAGGTGTTCATGGCATTATTGTTTTAGGTACTGTGGGCGAAAATTGCTCTTTAAGAGTGCATGAAAAGCGCGAAGTACTTAAAGCTGCGAAAGACATCGTTGCTGGCCGCGTACCATTATTAACGGGTGTAGCTGAGACAACCACGCAGTTTGCTATCGAATTTTGTCAGGATGCGGAAGAAATTGGTATCGATGGATTGATGGTACTTCCAGGGATGGTCTACCGCTCAACGGAACGAGAGGCAATTTATCATTATCAGCAAGTAGCGCGCAGTATGTCTTTGCCTGTTATGATTTATAACAATCCAATCACCTATGGCGTTGATGTATCTATCGAAGGTATGAAGGTACTGGCGAATGAGGAAAATATTGTGGCAGTTAAAGAAGCCACAGAAGATACACGCCGGATCACTGAGCTGCAAAGCGCATTTGGTGATCGTTTCACTATCTTTGGAGGTGTAGATGATATTGCCCTAGAAAGTTTGATGTTGGGTGCAACCGGTTGGATCTCAGGTCTGACTAACGTATTTCCAAAAGAGTCTGTGGCAATTTATGAATTGGCACGCCAAGGACGTTATGAAGAAGCCAAAGAGATCTGGCGTTGGTTCTTACCATTACTGCGTTTAGACACAATTCCTACGCTTGTACAGTGTATTAAGTATGCTGAGCAATTAGCGGGCCGAGGCTCAGAAGTAACTCGTGCACCACGCTTAAGTCTTCCTGAAGAGCAAAAAGCAATGGTGGCGCGTTTGTACGATGAAGCAATGAGTAACCGTGTTGACTTAACTAAATTTAATTTGGGTTAAGCTTATGCGCAAAGGGACATTTTCATGTATTGATGGCCACACTTGTGGTAACCCTGTGCGCTTAATCACCAGTGGTCACCCCAATTTACGGGGTGACACAATGAGTGAAAAGCGACAGCACTTTATGGCTGAATATGACTGGATCAGACAGGCGCTCATGTTTGAACCTAGAGGTCATGACATGATGTCAGGTTCATTCATATACCCACCAACGACGGCAGACGGTGACGCGAGTATTCTGTTTGTTGAAACTTCTGGATGTTTACCCATGTGCGGTCATGGCACTATTGGTACCATCACATTTGCACTTGAGCACGGTTTGATCCAGCCTAATGAACAAGGCCAATTAAAACTTGATACACCAGCTGGGCGTGTTGATGTGAATTACTTGATGCGTAATGGCAAAGTCGAGTGGGTTAAACTGTTTAATGTTCCTGCGTTTCTGGCCCATGAAAATATCACGGTCGATGTGCCCGAGCTTGGGCAATTAACGGTGGATATTTCCTATGGCGGTAACTTTTATATCATCGTTGAGCCTCAGGAAAACTTTCCAGGTATTGAAAACTGGAATGCCAGTGAGATTCTCAAATACAGCCCAATCGTACGACAGATCATAAATAAACAACTTGAGTGTGTGCATCCACTCGATGCAACGGTCAAAGGGGCCTCTCACGTCCTTTGGACAGGACAACCTAAACAACAAAACTCCAGCGCAGCGAATGCCGTTTTTTACGGCGACAAAGCAATCGATCGTTCACCATGTGGCACAGGCACCAGCGCTAGAATGGCGCAATTGTTCGCAAAAGGGCTGCTTAAAGTTGGCGAAGAGTTTGTACACGAAAGCTACATAGGTAGTCAGTTTGTTGGGTGTGTTGAAGGTATCACAGAGATTGCGGGCAAAGCTGCTATATTGCCCAGCATTCGTGGTTGGTCAAGAGTCACTGGTACAAGCAATATTACCGTAGATGACGATGATCCGTACGCATTTGGATTTCAGGTTATTTAATAAATATATACAACAGGAGTAAGTTATGGAGATCAGCGGAGCAAGTTACATCGCAGGGCAGTGGTGTATCGCCGAGGGCGCAGAGCCGTTTTTTGGCTTTTCACCGAAATTGAATCAGCCTTTGATCACCCCTATTTATGAAGCGACAGCGCAGATGTTAGAGCAAGCAGTGAATGCGGCTCAGTTGGCGTTTGTACAATTCCGTCAAACTAGCCCAGCAGAGCGCGCTACGTTTTTATACGCCATTGCAGATGAAATTGAAGCACTCGGTGAGCAACTGTTTGAAGTAACACATCAAGAAACGAATCTACCACTTGCGCGCTTACAAGGTGAGCGCGGACGTACAGTCACTCAATTACGTGCATTCGCACAAAATTTAGAGCAGTGCAAAAATGGCTTATTGGATCTTGATATTGAAGACATGGCAGATCCAGGCCGAGCACCTTTAGCAAAGCCATATACTCGTTTAAGTCACTTACCAGTGGGTGTTGTTGCCGTATTTGGTGCTTCAAACTTCCCTTATGCATTTTCCACTTTGGGTGGTGATACTGCGGCGGCATTAGCAGCGGGTTGTCCAGTGGTTATGAAAAGTCACACAGCTCACCCGGCGACCAGTGAATTAATGACGCATGCCATTGATAGAGCAATTGCAAAAACAGGTATGCCTAAAGGGGTGTTTTCGATGATCCAGGCGAAAGGCTATGGGATCTCTCACCAATTAGTTGCTGCTGATGATGTGAAAGCGGTTGGTTTCACAGGGAGTTTTGGTGTTGCGCAAAAACTAATGGAAACGATCGCAACCAGAAAAGAATCGATCCCATTTTACGGTGAATTGGGCAGCGTCAACCCGCAGGTTGTATTCACTCAAAAAGGAGTGGAACAAGGCAAAGAGTTAGCTCAAGCATTGTGTCAATCTGTATTAATGGGCAATGGCCAATTTTGTACAAGCCCAGGTTTGTGGTTTGTACCTAGCAGTGCAAGTCAATTGGTTGAAGAAGCAATCAGGCAACTATCACAAAGCACTTCTGATACTTTGCTGTCTCCTAACATTGTTAGTGGGTTCAAACAAAGTGTTGAAAGGTTAAAGTCGACAGACGGGGTGACGCTGTTAGTTCAAGGTCAGTTACAAGAAGACTTTCATGCAAATGCACATTTGTTTACTACTGATGCACAAACATACCTTAATAACACATCGTTGCACGAAGAGGTCTTTGGTCCTTCAGTCATGATGGTTAAGTATGACAACGATGAGCAACTAAAGCAGTTGGTTGATGGTTTAGAAGGGCAGTTAACAGCCTCTATACATGGCACGCAAAGCGATTTCGCCAGCAACGCTGAAACAATCGAAGCACTGCAATATAAAGTAGGTCGTTTAATTGAAAACCAAATGCCGACTGGCGTTGAAGTTTGCGCTTCTATGAATCATGGCGGGCCATTCCCTTCAAGTACGGATGTAAGAAGTACGTCTGTAGGGCTGAATGCAATGTTGCGATTTTTAAGACCAATTTGTCGTCAAAGAAGTAACTAATTGTTGATAAATGTTAAGCAAAAAAAGACCCAGAGCAAAGGGATGCTCTGGGTTTAGGGGATGGCTCTAGAGAGCCAATGCGTTACTTAAAAACACCTTCTATACATTAGGGAGAAGTAGAAAGTAAACTTAAGTGTAGTTAACTATTCATAAAAATTACAAACATCTGAAATATTTTTAAAGTTATTTAAAAACAGTTGTTTATGCCTCATATGACAAATTAATCTAAAAAAACACAAAAGATATATCCAAGATATATTCAAGTTATTCCCAAGTTATCAACTGGCTGTTGCTCACTAAATCTCTCGGTAAACTGTTTTTAATTTTAGACTTTTGCCACTTTCCTAAACCAACAGGTGCACCACATAAAGTTAAAATTACTTCACCTATATTTGTTGATGCTTGTGCAAGACGTATGTCTTTACCTTGAAAGTAATCTATGGCTTGTTGTTGCGTCATTTCAAATGTATTTTGCTCGGCGAGTGAGCCAAGTGAGGTAGCCAGTTCATGCTCTAAGCGCACCCCATTTTTATGCGTTGTTCCGACTTGAATACCAAGGCGAGCGTATTTAATCTTGTCTTGGATAAGCTCGAAATGTTCAGGAAATAACCACAACTCCTTATCGCGGCTCATTAGTGTGCCGGGAAATTGTTTTATCGCGAATTGCTTTTTGATATAGCTTTGAAAACTCTGTGTAAGCTTCTTATCCGCTGGCACAAATGGGAAAGCGCCTTTTTTGATTTTTTGGTTGGCATTATCAACGGAACCAAGCTTTTTAAAGCGGGCAATAAAAAAGCCTTCGCTATCGTATATTTGTGGCCAAACATGTAAATAGCCTTGTTCTGTGGTCGCTTTGTCTGCGCCTTTAAATAATGAATCTAACGGCTCTATCTCAATTTGCTCTGGAAAATGTTCAAGCAGATATGAGCAGACGTCTTGGTTTTCCAATGGCGTTAAAGTACAGGTTGAGTAAACCAAAGTACCACCGGGTTTGAGGGCGTAAAAGGCGCTTTTTATCAGGTTTTTTTGTACTTGTGCGATGTCGATATTCGACTCAATTGACCAGTTCTTTAAGGCGTCGGCATCCTTTCTAACTGTACCTTCTCCTGAGCAAGGCGCATCGAGCAAAATACTATCAAAGCATTCAAACATATAATCGCCGAATATGACGCCATCAAAATGCGACAAAGCACAGTTGCCTACTCCCATGCGCTTCATATTTGCGGCTAATACTTTGACTCGGGACGAAGATAATTCATTTGCGACCAATACACCTTCATTATTCATAATGGCTGCCAGCTGCGATGTTTTTGAACCGGGAGCGGCTGCCATGTCGAGCACAAACTGACTTTCTTCAAGTGCTTCTTTAAGTGCCATGGGGGGGAGCATTGAGCTGGCTTCTTGCACGTAGATACAGCCACTTAGGTGCAACTCGGTGTTGCCAATAGGTAGATTTTGTTCTTCTTGTTCAGGGCGGCTAAGCCAAAAGCCTGTGTCGCACCAAGGTACGGCATCGATTTTCCAGTCGTGCTTCTCACAGTAATCTACAAAGTCTGCAACCGACATTTTTAAGGTGTTGACTCGAACCGAACGTCTAAGCGGACTTTGGCATGCTTTAATGAAATCGTCGATTGACAAGTTGCTGGGTATATAGCTTTTTACGTCGTCTAAAAAAGCATCTGGAATATAAGTCGAAGAATTCAAAAGTGGCGCCTAGCTTCAATTGTGCAAAACGCCATTTTATCATCGCCGAACAAGCGCTAAAAGAGGAGGTTGTGGTTATACAAACAAATTGTTGTATAAGAATGCAAACCAAGCGATGAAAAAGCAGCTTGTTGCTAGCGCAAAGGCGATTGTTCGTAACAATAGGTTTCTACCTACTACATGCTCAAAGCAATGCCAGTAGCGCGCGACAACAAAAAAGGTACTCACTACATACCAAAAGTGTCCATCAATTTGCTGTTGATTTAAAAGGCAAAGTAACACAATAAAAAGTGTCGACTGCTGAAATTGATTGTCGTAACTATTGCCTGCTAGGGTGGTGGTAAGCGGCAGGTTTTTCTTTTTAACAAACTGAATATCGGCGGCTGAAACTTGTTTACGCCGTATTGCGCCGATGCGTAAACTCGCGGTTAGCAACCATAAAAAGCACATCAGTGCGACTAAGAAAAAAATTGGATAGTGGATCCACATCAGAACATACCTTTTGTTGATTAATTATAGGTACTTTACGAAAGTAAGTAGAAAAGCTAAATTGGCATTAATGACATAAAAAAGGTTAAAAGTGACAATGTTAAATGTGGCGATTATTTGCCCAGACAATGCGCTTGCGAGTGGATTGACCGGGATCATCGATATACTCAATGTGACCAATATTGTCGCACAGCGAAATTTGTTTTCATGGCAATTGGTGGGTATTGAACAATTACAGGTGAGAACCAGTCAGGGATTAACCATCAACTGTGATTTAACACTTGAGCAGCTGCGAGAAACGGACGTGATGCTTTGGGTTGGCTCACAATTTCAAGGCCCACATCTACTTTGGAAAGCATGTCAAAATTTGACTCGGCATAGCGAGCATATCAATGCAATTGCGCGCCAAGCAGAATACGTTATAGCAACCTGCACCTCGGTGAGCTATTTGGCGACCAGTGGGTTCTTAGATGGTGTGCACGTCACAAGCAGCTGGTGGTTAAAATCCTTCTATCAGCGTTATTTTCCTGCACTTAAAGTGAGCCAAGAAAAAGTGTTTTTACAGCAGGGAAATGTGCTTACTTCAGGCGCTGCACAGTGTTATTTTTCAATGATGCTGCACTTTGTAGAACAAAGCTGCGGTGCTCAAATTGCGGAAGATGTGCGCTCTTGGTTGGCATTACCTGAAATGCTACAGAGCCAACAGCCTTACATGCGTATTGGCGCATTTGAGCTGCACAAAGATAGCAAACTGTTAGCATTACAAAATTACATCAAAGAAAACTTATCCGCAGATTTAACTTTACCAGCCTTGGCCAATAAATTGAGCGCAAGCGAGCGAACTTTAATCCGACGTTTTCAAAAGCAGGTTGGCTTATCACCATCCAGCTATGTGAGGCTCGCAAGATTAGAAAGAGCGAAACAGTTGCTCAGAACAACCCGTTTGAGCATTGATGAAATATTGTGGCAGGTAGGTTATCAAGACTTAAGTTCGCTCAATAAAGTGTTTAAAGCACAGTATGGAAAAAGTTTATCTGACTATCGACAAGCAAACTAAAATTGAAAAGCGACGTGATTGCTAAACTGTGCTACGCTGCTCGTGATATTTCACGAGGCGGTGTTGGTTAGCATGGTAAAAGAATTTTTAGGTGATACTGAGTTATTGTTGAATGCAGTCGGAGAAGGGATCTATGGGTTTGACCTGTCTGGTAATGCTGTTTTTATTAATCCAGCTGCGGAGCGTATGACAGGATGGCGCGCCGAAGAATTATTAGGCAAGAAAATCCACCAATATCACCATCATAGTCATGCGGATGGTACGCCTTACCCAGCCGATCAGTGCCAAATTTATTGCACTATGTTTGACGGCAAACATCGGCATGTAAAAGATGAAGTATTTTGGCGCAGAGATGGCACTTGTTTTCCCGTTGAATATACGTCTACACCCGTTTATCGAGATGGAATGCTCATTGGTGCAGTCGCGATATTTCGTGATATTTCAAAGCAACAAGAAACAGAAACGGCGCTGCGTAATGCCTTGGAGCAAGTGCAAACATTGAGTGAACAACTCAAAGATGAAAACGCTTACTTACTTTCAGAGTTGAACGAAGATTGGCAGGATTCCGGCTTGGTGGGCAGTAGCCATATCTTTAAAACGATGCTTGCGCAAATTGAACTTGTTAGCCAAACCAGCAGTACTGTTTTGATTTTAGGCGAGAATGGCACGGGTAAAGAGCTGGTTGCGCGTAACTTGCACAGACTCAGCGAGCGCAAAACTTTGCCTTTTGTGAAGGTAAACTGCGCGGCATTTACCCCAAGTTTATTGGAGTCTGAGTTATTTGGGCATGAAAAAGGCGCCTTTACTGGTGCCAATGAATTGCGCAAGGGCCGCTTTGAGCTAGCGAACAAGGGGACATTGTTTTTAGATGAAATTGGTGAATTGTCGCTTGAAGCGCAAAGTAAACTACTCAGGGTGTTACAAGAAAAAGAGTTTGAACGAGTCGGTGGTAGTAAGACCCTGTCTGTTGATATTCGTTTGATCACGGCGACAAATCGCAATTTGTGGCAAATGGTAGAGCAAGGGACATTTCGCATGGACTTGTACTACAGGTTGAACGTGTTTCCTCTTAGAGTGCCTGCGTTAAGAGAGCGCAAAGAGGACATTCCGTTACTCAGTGCCAATATCATTGCACAGCTCAATAAGCGTTTAGGTAAGCGCTTTCAAGGCGTATCGAAATCTGCTCTCAATAAACTGCAGCGCTATGATTGGCCCGGTAATATTCGTGAATTACAAAATGTCCTAGAGCGCGAAGCGATTTTAAGTAACGCGCGTTTAATTCAACTGTCTCAACCACTCAATGCCGGCGCACAGCCCGGTATTACGGCAAAAGAAATGGATGATTTGTCTCTTGATGAAGCGCAGCGTAAGCACATTCTAACGATACTGGAATTATGTCATTGGCGTGTAGCTGGCGAGCAGGGCGCTGCAGATAAGCTCGGGCTGAATGAAAGCACGTTACGTTCAAAAATGAAAAAGCTAGGAATCAATCGATCGTGAAAAATAGCGTAAAACGTGATATATCACGACGTTGTTTTGTGGCTAAAATTTAAATTCAATAAATTCAAAAAGATATGCAAACTTTCAGTTTGGTCTGAAAGTTGCAAATGTACTTGTGTCCATTACATAAGCAAGTAGATTTGTTATGAAGTTTGATATTAAAGAAGAAGATCTCATCATTAAGCCTTACAAGCACGAAGGTCCGATTTATATTCGTGAACAAAAAGGTTATTTTCAGAAAATTCGTCGCTCTTTAAGTTGGTTATTGATGCTAACGTTTGTTGGTTTACCTTGGATCAGCTACGACGGTCAGCAGGCGATTTTACTCGACGTTGCACATCAGCATTTTCGCATTTTTGGACTGACGTTTTTACCGCAAGATTTTATGATACTGGCTTGGCTGTTTATGGCAGGTGCCTTTGCATTGTTTTTTGTGACTAATTGGCTAGGTCGAGTGTGGTGCGGGTTTATGTGCCCTCAAACGGTTTGGATGCTCATGTTTACTTGGGTTGAACACAGAGTTGAAGGCTCTCGAAATCAGCGTATTAAACAAGATAAAGCCCCATGGAGTTTAAAAAAAGCCACTAACAAATTCACTAAGCACAGTATTTGGCTGGTTCTATCGGTCCTAACTGCCACGTCTTTTATGAGTTACTTCATCCCAGCAAAAGAACTCTATACAAATATGATCTATTTTGAGTGGTCTGGCCTTGTGTCGTTTTGGGTATTTCTTTTTGCGCTGTGCACCTACGGAAATGCAGGGTTCTTAAGAGAGAAAATGTGCACGGTGGCGTGTCCGTATTCAAGGTTTCAATCTGTGATGTTTGATAAAGACACTTTACTTGTCAGTTATGATGACGTCAGAGGAGAAAGCCGAGGTAAAAGAAAGCGCAAAGACGACCCTACGAAGTTAGGGCTTGGCGATTGCGTAGATTGTAACTTGTGTGTGGATGTCTGTCCGGCAGGCATTGATATACGAAACGGCTTGCAATATGAGTGTATTAACTGTGGATTGTGCATCGATGCATGTGATGAAACAATGGATAAGTTTGGTTATCAAAAAGGCCTGATCAGTTACAAGAGTGAGAATCAACTTGCGGGCAAAACCACTAACCCATTCAGGTTAAAGTTGGTCGGCTATGCGACTTTAACGGCGTTGGTAGTAGCAACAATGGTTGTATGGTTGTTAGGGCGTACACCGCTTGAAGTCTCGATCATTCGAGATAGAAATGCGTTGTATCGTGTTAACTATGAAGGGATTGTTGAGAATCCTTATACACTTAATATTATTAATAAAACTCAGCAAGTGATGCACTATCACATTGCGCTGCAAGGTATCGAGGGGGCAACATTATCGGTACCAGAACAGATAGAAATTGGCCCTGGAGATATGGAATTGGTATCTGTGACGGTGAGTGCTGATGGATATGACATCAAGTCAAAAGCACAGAAAATTACCTTCACCGTCAGTGCAGTTGAAGACGCGAGTATCATGTTAGAGAAAGAAAGTTACTTTTACAAAAATTAACTCTCAGGGGGCGTATCAATTGGTTGCCGCAAGAGTTTGCTGGTCAGAGTTGGCTGGAGCTCAGTTGGCAACCAATACAGCATAGTGTCGTTAAACTTTCTCGATGTTTTAATTTTTTTTAATGCCACATCTAAGTCGTTCAGTAGTTCGTTACTCTCGTCTCGTTTAGTACAACCAATATATCCGTGTGCAAAGTTGTTTGTTTCTTTGATGGTTAGCTGCGAAAGCTCATAATTATGGTCAAGTATTTGTTGTAAATGAAAGTGTTCACTTGGGTAACCTAGCGCGATATCAATGCGCTTTTTGATCAGCATACCGGTCAGGCCAACCAGTGGGTCTTTGCCTGGCCGAATCACAATTTGGTCTTCATCGGTATTTTTGATGATGTCGTCAATTTCACTGCCGAATGAGCGTTGGTATGAGATGCCAAGCGTGAGTTTGTGCTTTTGTAATAACTCTTTTAACGATGCCTGTTGACCAGGTTCTAGATTCAAAGTTTGTAGCGAAGATTTCCTGATGGCCATCGATGGGGATAGTCCAATGGTTGACACTTCGTTGGTGTATGCGATGTGTTTTTGCCTATCAACCGTTTTGTAAAGCGATACCATGCAATAAGTGTTGGAAGGATCGGATAGTTCTTTTATTGCGCGACTGGCAGGAAAAACGATATGGTTAAATTTGTACTCTGGCATTGCCTGAGCAAGCATTTGTACAACGCTTTCATCGCGGCCCATGCCTTTTTGAATACCATCTAAGATATAATACGGTGAGAAATCAACGTAAATCCAAGTTATTGACTTAGCTTGTAAAATAGAAGCCCACAAAAGCATTGTAGGGATCCAAATTTTTCTCATCTGCATATCCCACCTGCTCGTAATACTTTGAGTTTAGCAAATACTATTAAACATGAATTTGCATTAGTGTAAAATAATTGTGTTGATTGTATTTACAAAGTACGGTGAACTGCTAAATTTTAATGACCACCCTGAATAAGTACGATAAAACATGGCTCTATAAATCAATGGATATGAACTTATTTTAGAGCTTACAAGTGCTGTACATCTAAATAGTCAGTTAGATATAATTTCAGGTTGGCTATCAACCCCTAAGCAATACCTAATATAACAAGGAAACTCATATGGTAACGCTAATAGTCAGTGATATTTTTGGTCATACCGCTAATTTGGATGCATTCGCGAACGAACTCAGTGGTGAAGTGATAATTTGCTCACCGTACGAAATGAAGCAGCTTTTTGCGCACCAAAATGAAGACGATGTCTACAAGCAGTTTATTAACGCAGTTGGACATGATGTTTATTTATCTAAGGTGCAGCGAGCAATTAAATCGGTAAAACCTGATCTTGTGATTGCTTTTAGTGCCGGAGCTTCGGCTGCTTGGAGAGCAGTATCAAAAGCGGGGAGTTTTACCCCGAAAAAGCTCATTGGCTTTTATCCTGGTCAGATCAGAAACTATTTAAACACTCATCCACGATGTCACGTTGAACTTCTATTCCCACATAACGAGGCTCACTTCGAACTTACTCCTGTTATCAATACTTTGAAAAAAATGCCTGGTGTTAATTGCACGCGTACTAGGTACGAACATGGATTTATGAATGCGCTTTCAAAGCAATTCAACAAATATGCATACCTTCACTATACTCATTTGTGTGAACAAGAAATTCAAACACTTCAGGAGTCGCTAGTACAGGAAAACCTGGAGGTAAATCTATGATATAAAATGAAGGAAATTAACGATGAGCGAAGAGCAATACGGAGCATATCAACACTTCAATGGTAATCCGATAGCGAAACCTCCCTGTAGAATGCTTAATGCGATGATGTATGGTTTTTTTATTAAAGGCACTTACGTATCCATACAAAATTATGTTGATAAAACACTCAATAATGTTGCCAGTACTGAGTTTAGTTTTAAAGCACTGTCGTCGTATTGCTTGTTAACGTTCACAGACATAGAAAATATTGCATCCAAAGTAGAGCCTTTTAGAAGTTACGGTTGGATGCAAGAAACCGACATCATTATCTGGCTGCCAATCGCGCAAGTTGACAGTTCAACACAAAAAATGACCCATCTATACTGGTATCCTGCTTTCATCACCGTAAACAATATTAATGCTTTGGTGAATGGCCGCGAAACATGGGGCTATAACAAATACCAATGCCGATATGAAATGCCCGATCCTAACCAGCTGCCGGATCGCTTTTCATTAAGCTTGGAAACTTTTAACCCGTTTAGCCCCGATACAAAAATGACGTGGCATGAATTGTTAACGATTGACCGCGTTGTTGATAACGATAATTGGTTTGAGGAACTGTTTGAGATAGGTCACGAAGTTGCGCAGTTACTGCATTCAAGCTGCGATGATATTAATATTAGCGCAGAGCTAATGAAACAATTCCTTTCAGGTTTTACACATCCGCAAATGGACCAAATCTTGTTTAAACAGTTTCCCGATGGTTTTGCAGATAAAGCGGTTTATAAGGCCGTGGTTCATTCTCCTTCTGAAATTAAAAAAATCCACAAGATGGGATTTTTAAAAGACGAATTCAATGTGGTGATCAACCGCGTTGATGCATTTCCACTAAACGACATGTTCGGCATCGATATCGGTGAGCAGCAGGCCATGCTTCCATACTACGTCTGCATGGACTTTGATCAAGATGGTGCATACGAAATCGTAAGCGGTAAGTAATTCATCAACAAGGAAATGAAAATGAGTCAAGAGAAAATCGCGATACTCGGTGGTGGTGTATCAGCAATGACGGCTGCCGTTTATTTAACTGAAAAGCCAGATTGGCAACAAAACTATGATATTACTGTTTATCAGTTAGGTTGGAGATTGGGTGGTAAAGGAGCAAGTGGCAGAAATGCACTTTTAGGTGAGCGGATTGAAGAACATGGCTTACATGTTTGGTTTGGCGCATACGTCAACTCATTTCGTGCCATTGAAAACGTTTACAACAAGTTAAATCGTCCTTCAGACATGCCTTTGAGTACATGGCAGCAAGCATTTAAACCGCATAGTTTTGTTGTTTTACAAGAATACATTGAGAACGAATGGGAAACATGGCCAATCGATTTTCCATTGATTGAAGGTAATCCCGCAGATGGTACGTTGGATTTGCATTTTTGGCAGCTGATTGAATTAGTTGTGGCGTGGCTGAAAAAGTTTATTGGCGGCTTAGAAGAAGAAGTTGCGTTACATCATAAACAAACCAAGTTACAAACAACTAAACGTCGTGATAGAAGCTTACTTCAACACTTAGCATCGCAAGTTAGCCAAGCCTTTGATGATATAGAAGATGATGTAGACGATTTTTTCAAAAGTGCGCACGATGAGTTGCGTGAGATCTGGTCGACGCCTTCTATTTTAAGCCAACAATTACAACGCCTTGTTAGTCTACGCTCATCAGATAAAAATCTCAGTGATGCTAGGGATAGACTTGTTGTTTGGTACGTTGTCCGAAAGCTAAAACGTTGGTTGAATCAAGAAGCGGTTGAGCTGTTGGATGACAATCCAAATATCAGACGACTCTATGTGTGTGCCGATCTGGGTATTGCGGTTATCACTGGCCTTATTAAAGACAAAGTGTTTTCAAAAGGCTTTGGCACGATTAACAACATAGACTTTAAGGCTTGGCTTGCCAAAAATGGTGCAAACCCAGAGTACACAGTGGAGTCAGCGCCAGTCCGAGGGTTTTATGATTTGGTTTTTGGCTATGTTGATGGGGATTTTGACAAAGGGGATGTCGAGGCCGGGGTTGCAACGCTCGCGATGATGCGCATTATGTTGTGTTACAAAGGCGGTGTAATGTGGAAGATGCAAGCAGGGATGGGCGATGTGATTTTTGCGCCAATCTATGAACTGTTAAAGAGTCGCGGCGTTAAGTTTGAGTTTTTTAATCAAGTAGATTCGTTATTACCGAGTACAGATACCTTAGGCAACCATGTTGTTGATGAAATCAAAATCACACAACAAGTGACCTTAGTTGATGACGACTACCAACCGTTTGTTTTTGTCAAAGGCCTGCCTTGTTGGCCAGCAAAGCCATTGCTGGATCAAGTCGTACCAGAACAAGCTCAGTTAATCACAGAGCATAATATTAACTTGGAATCGTTTTGGACAGATTGGCCCGAGATTTATCAAAATGCATTCGGTCAACCATTACCCACTAAAACGCTGCAAAAAGGCGTAGATTTCGACAAGGTCATTTTTGGGATATCTGTTGCGGCACTCGAGCATTTATGTCCCGAGTTATTGCTGATCGACTCCAAACTAAGCGAGCAAGCTACAAAAGTAAAAACCGTGGCTACGCAAGCTTTTCAAGTTTGGCTGAATAAAACAGATGAACAACTTGGCTTTAATTATTCTGTACCCAGTGAACAAAGGCCTATCTTAAGTGCATTTTCACAGCCGTTCGATACTTGGGCTGCAATGTCGAACTTAATAGGAGTAGAAGATTGGCCGCAAAATGGACCGATTAATATTGCTTACTTCTGTAGTGCTTTTGGTTGCTCGGATTATCCACCTAGAACTGCGCATGGCTTTACTGCGGAACAAACTGCAAAAGTTAAAGCAAACGCAATCGCCAAATTACAAAGTGAGATGGAGCCCTTGTGGACAAGTGCTTATGATAATAGTCAGTTTGATTGGTCGGTACTTTATGCGCCTACACAGCAGCAAGGGGACGCTCGCTTTGACAGTCAATACTGGCGTGTAAATGTTGACCCAAGTGAACGATATGTACTTTCAGTGACCGGTAGTAGCCAATATAGGCTCGAGACCGATGGCAGCTTGTTTAAGAATTTGTATTTGACAGGAGACTGGATCAAAACAGGGGTAAATGCAGGCTGTGTAGAGGCTGCGGTTATGGCTGGCATGCAAACTTCTAGAGTAATTTGTGGCTTACCACAACAGATAAGTGGGGAAACTGGGTTTGAGCCTGATGGCGCGTAATGATTAATCTGTTTTTATTTTTGGGGGAGATCAGTACATGAACTATACTTTTTTCACTAACCTAATGAATTGTAAAAAAAGAGTAAGGATATGCAACAGTCTCTCTCAAAGCGCTTATTGTACACGGTTATAGTAAATGCCTTGGCTTATCCAGCCATTGCGCAAGATGAAAACAACATTGAGGTTATAGAGGTTTATGCTCAAAAGCGTGCTCAATCGTTAAACGAAGTCAGTATTGCGGTTACACCTATCGACGCTGAAATGATGAGCCGTTCTGGTATTAAAGATACAACTGAGCTTGGTCGTTTCGTTACAAATATGAAAGTAAGCCAAAATGCAGCCGAGGGCACTCCACCTGCAGTTAATATCCGAGGGGTTGGCCTTTTGGATTACAACACCGCAAATACCTCTCCCGTAGCCACATATATTGATGGAGCGTCGGTAGGATCTGCAAACAATCAACTGGTTAACTTTTTCGACATTGAGCAAGTCGAGGTTTTAAAAGGGCCTCAGGGTACACTGTTTGGCAGGAACAGTACCGGTGGTGCAGTACTGATCCGAAGCAAGCGCCCAGATGCTGGTACGTACGGCTCTGTCACGGTTGGTCTTGGTAGTGATGATTGGAGTAGGGTGCAAGGATACTTTAACGCAAGTCTTAATGAAAACTCCGCAATACGCCTGGCTGCCAGTCAAATAGATTATGAATACACCTCTTACAACTTACATCCAACAGCACCTGAAGCAAACATGAAGCAGTCTGATTTGCGGTTGAGTTATTTAGGTGAATGGGACAACTTAAGTGTTTATTTAAAAGCAAACTACAGTCATTGGGACGGTATTGTTCAGCCAGTTGGCAATATCGGGGTAGCCGATTTGATTAATGGTGCCGTGTGTTCGGCCGACAAAGCCGCGGCTGGACAATGTACAGATAACTTTGGCTTCAATGATGGTAGTGATGATTTTTGGGCTGTGAATGTTAACAACGACTCTCCGCATTTGAGTATTGGCAAAGGGTGGACTGCAGAGATCACATATAGCCCATCAGAGAAAGAGGATATAGTTTGGATTAATGCATTTAGTCGTTTAGACAGACAGCATGCGTTTAACTGCGATGGTTCACCTGCCGACTTGTGTGAGGGTAATCTTGGTCTTAAGGCTGAATTACTAACGAATGAATTACGCTATCATCTTGATGCTGAGAAAGGCTATTTAACAGCCGGTTTATTCCAGCTTCAAGAGCGTATATATCAAGACAACTACAATGATATTCTCCGCGATCTGCGGTTTATCCCTGTGTTTTGGGGGAATACGAAAACCTATTTCTATGATAATGAGATCATAAGTAAAGTGTATGCCGCTTTTGCTCAATATGAGTGGCAGTGGTTGGAATCGACGTCAATGACATTTGGTCTTCGCTACAGTGATGAAGCAGTAGACTATGATTCTGTTTCCACGACAAACGTTGTAGAGGATATCAACAATTTAGACGGAGTGATTAGGCCTTTTTATGACGTTTCTGGACGTATTGACGATGATGGATTGTCCGGAAAAATAAGTATTAATCATAAGTTATCAAACAACAACTTACTTTATTATAGCTTTGCGAACGGTAAAAAAAGTGGTGGCTATAATGGAGGGCTATTATCAAGTCCAGAGCAAGCGAGAGATGCACATTATGGGGCCGAATCATTACGTGCACATGAGTTCGGCGCTAAGCTGTTTTATCCTGAGCAAAGTTTGAGTGTTAACTCAGCCGTGTTCTATTACGACTATCGAGATCAGCAAGTGTTTATGAACCAGCCCTCGAGCATTGCCGGAGCTGTCCCTGTGCAACTTTTAAAAAATGTAGCTGATTCCACTATTTATGGATTAGAAACAGATATTAGATTTGATCTAAATACACAGATCTCGACACAATTAGGGGTAGGTTACATCCCCCATGCGCAATTTAAAGAGTATGTTGATCCAACAGGCTTTTCTCTAACGGATAAGCAACTGCCATTTACTTCCGAATGGAACATTAATGGTGAAGTAGTTTACGAGATTTCGATGGGATCGGCGAATTTAACTACACGTTTAGGTTTTGATTATCAATCTGATTACTATTTTGACCAACAGCAAACGGATTACGCGAAACAGGACAGTTTCGTTTTATGGCACTTAAATGCGCAGTACGATGCGGATAAATGGATGGTGAACGTGTGGGCCAAAAACTTATTTGACGAAGAATACAGTAACTTGAAGTTCGATCTACGCAACTTTTTAGGTATGTTGGAAGACTTTAAAGGGGAAGGGCGTAGATTGGGATTGGATGTGAGTTATCGGTTCTGATGAATTGAAGATGTTGAAGAGTAGAATAGGAACATATTCAGTTTTGAGGGTTGTAGCATGAATCAAGGCAACATATGCGGCTGCTAAAAGCATGGTTAACGCTCATTCTCGTGCTCTCCTCATTTTTGGGGAGCGCCGATGCTTTTGAGTACACGTTGGAAAAGCGCGACACAAACCTACATGATCATGCGCGACTCTATATCTCCAAAGACAATACTCGGTTTCCTGACAGTTACTATGATATTGAGCAGTGGGGCAGATCGCTTGATTCACTGCCATCTAGAGCTTTGTTCTCTGGGAAGTATTGGTTGGTTATTCCAATAACCAATTTGTCTGGGCTTGATGAGCTGGTGTTATATCCCTACAACACCGTGCTTTCTAGTATCGAAACAAAAATTTACAGCGAACATGGTGAAGTACAGCGTTACTTTTCTGGAGGTAATAATCCTAACGAGTTTGCATTTCACTATGGCAACACAATTAAGCTCAAGCCGAATGTTAAGTACTTTTTAGTGACCGCGTTTTCAAGTGACTTTTTTTATACCCCAACCAAACTTGTGGTAAAACCGGTCAAAGAATTTAATGAGTTGGTCATTAAAGAAAACCTAATAATGACTTTATGTTTCAGTGTCGGCATTGTACTTGGTTTGTACAACTTGCTTATTTACATTGGCTCAAAAGATACAACACATCTATATTTTGCACTTTTTGCTGGTGTATGGGTTTTTAGTTGGAGCCATTTTTTTCATATCTCTGATCAACTATTTGGTTTTTATTCAGCTCATCTACATTGGCTTGGTTTCTCTATTGCGCCAATAACAAATATACTATTTTACAATAGCTTGCTGAAGCTAAAGGAAACACATCCAGGTTTGTCCGTGGCATCTGTTTGGCTTGGGATCATTTCCGCATTGGGTATGCCATTTTGTATATTATTTCCTGGCTTCGGTTTTTTATGGGCGACAGTCATGACAGGGAGTGCACTGTGCTTGGGAATGTATATCGGCTTTTTAAGACTGATTGATGGATTTAAGCCTGCACGGTATTTTGTGCTCGCGTATATCGCAATGATGGTACCCAATATGATTGGGAATCTAACCAATCTGGGCGTATTGCCAGCTTCCACACTCAATTTGTATTTACTCGGCCTGATTGGTACGGCGTTAGATGCTTTGTTACTTGCATTTGCGGTAGCAGACAAATTTAGGCTGACTAATGAAGAAAACGTTGAGCTAAATCGTAATCTTGAAACGAAAGTATTAAAGCGTACTTATGAGCTTGAGCAGCTTGCTTCGCAATTGAGAGATGCTAGCGAGTCAAAAAGTCGGTTTTTGGCAAACATGAGTCACGAGATCCGAACCCCTATGACCTCTATCATTGGGTATGCTGATGGCATTATGCTCGGTGATATAAAACCCAGTGAACGTAATCACGCAATTAGTATCATTCTACAAAACTCTAGGCACGTGTTGGGATTAATCAACGATATCTTAGACATGTCAAAAATTGAGGCAAACCGTCTTGAAATTGAATTAATGGAAGCTAATTTATTTAAATCTATTGCGCATGTGGAGTCATTGTTAGGTAAGCAAATTAGAGATAAAGGTCTAGAGTTTGAGCTTAAATATCACTTTCCGTTACCTGATCACATCATTATCGATCCCACTCGGCTTAGACAAATTTTATTGAATTTAACGTCAAATGCACTCAAATTCACATCGGTTGGTAAAATAACCATTGATGTATCTTGTTCCGACGATGTGCTTAAAATAGCAGTGACTGACACGGGTATAGGAATGACCTCGAGTGAACAACAAGAACTGTTTAGTGCGTTCTATCAGGCTGATTCATCCACATCACGCAAGTATGGGGGAACCGGTCTTGGACTGAATATTTCAAAGAGCCTTGCTAATAAGTTAAACGGTGACATTACGGTGAGCAGCGAAGTGGGCTCAGGTACGGAATTTACACTGACACTTGGCTTATTCACTACCGACAATACCAAATGGGTCGAGTCTATAGATGGCGTAGGTAAATCTAAGCCCACTGAAGATAGCGTAAGTACGCAGCCTCAATCTGACCTAAAAGGGGATGTATTGTTGGCTGAAGATCATTTAGATAACAGTAGGTTAATTCAAAGAATACTTGAGAGAATGGGCCTAAATGTAACCGCGGTTGAAAACGGTCAGCTCGCAGTTCAAGCTGTTTTGGAAAACGAATATGATTTGATCCTAATGGATATACAAATGCCTGTCATGGATGGTGAGCAAGCGTTGAATTTTATTCAGGCGACAGGTTGCTCTGCGCCAATTTTGGCACTTACCGCCAATACCATGCAGCACGAGATAGACCGATATATCAAACTAGGTTTTACCGACCATTTAGCCAAACCTATTGATAGAGATGAGTTTAATAAAAAGGTTAGCCATTATTTGAACATTTCGCTCCTAGAAGATATTGATATTCCAAATGAAGAGTTTGAGCTGTTAAAACAAAAATATTTGTCTGGTTTATATGAACAAAAGGTTCAACTGCAAAATCAACTTAAGTACCATGATATTGAAGGTTTGGGTCGCTCGGTACACGCTATAAAAGGTACTGCAGGTATGTTTGGTTGTACTGACATACAAAAATGGGCATCAGAGCTAGATGATCGAATAAAGTCAAAGTGCGATGAGTCTGATATAGTGCACTTGGTTAACGAGTTGATCCTCGCGCTTGAGCAGGCGATTAAACAAGCTGAATGTGACAAAGAAGCAGGCTGAATTGTTTAGTTCCAAAACTCAGATAGCCCTAGTCTAATCGAGAGTAGTTACTTACGACCTTATCTATTTGTGGACGTAGTTTTGCAATTGAAACATTTATCTCATCAATTAATTGCATATGTTGCTGTGTACGGCGAAGTAAAAAATGGACTTCGTTATCATGGACGATGTATGGCCAAGGCCTAATATTATTGTTTCCAGAAATGCTTTTGATATAGAGGCCTGTGATCAAATCTTCAATGATAAAGTCAACGCGGTTTTTGATAAGCATTTCCGCTCTTCGTTGAGCACTTGAAATGCTGACCATTAAGTTCTGGTACTGAGCGTCGTTAGCTAAGGCTTCTATCTCTTCACCATAGTACGAACCAATACTCAAACCTATCGTTTTTGAGTCATCTAACAAGGTACGAAGGTCTTTTACACTAAAAAGACGCATTTGCTCTTTTCTATAAGGTATTGAGAAGAAACCGTAATTTGCGCGTTCAGTCGTATAGCTCACCATAACGGCCAAATCTATATCACCTTTCTCCATGCGTTTTAACGCGCGAGCACTTGAAGGCAAGGTCACATAGATAATACAAATATTGAGGTCGGACAAAATGAGCCGCGCGATGTCAATATCTAAGCCCTTTGCACGGCCATCTTCATAGTAAGTTAACGGAGGCCAATCAGCCACGAATCCAAGTTTTAAAGTTCGGACACAGCTTGGTTCAGCCTGAATTGAAAAACAAAAAAATAGAAAAAGAGATGCAAGTTGGCATAGTTGCATGTAAGTTTCTCCAAGTATGATTGCATCCAACATTCAGTTTAGGTCATGAATTCAATATCATATAGGGGAGTAGTAAGCACATGAATGTGTTTGATACTTGCTTTCAATGTTTTCGTAATCCAACCAGATATAAAAAGAGTAAATAATAAAAATGATCCAGCTAGGAATAGGAGAAATTGCTGCTATCAGTGCCGCGTTTGTCTGGGCATGTTCGACCCTACTTTACAAGTACTTTAGCCATCATCTTTCACCGTTACAGCTTAATGTTTCGAAGGGGATTTTAGCGTGTGTAATGATGATATTTGCGTTTGTAATTACAAAGGATTGGCAAATACCGGAAGATATATCCGTGTGGTATTGGCTGATTGCGAGTGGCATTGTAGGGATTGCTATCGGTGATAGTGCCTATTTTGCAGCACTGCGTAACATAGGTGCTGCTAGGACTTTGATCGTAGAGTCTTTTGCACCTGCAATTGCAGGGGTACTTAATATATTTGTACTGGAAACTTATTTATCGCTTAGCGCATGGTTGGGTATCGCAATGACGATTGTGGGGGTGTTGATCGCTGTAAAACCAAAACAGATATTACCCACTGTCGAGCAAAGTATTTATTACAAGGGACTTGCGTTTGCGTTGCTGGCAGCAGTTTGCCAAGCAGCAGGAATGGTGATGTCGAAAGGAGCGATGAATGTACAAGATACGAGTAGCTTATGGGCTGCATTTATCCGCCTTGCAAGTGGTACATTGTGTGTTGCACTTGTCGTTGCTTGTTTAAAAGAGCAAAGTTTAATGCAAGCAATAACGTTGAAGCGGATCAGTAACAAATCTTGGCTATTAATTGCCGTATTTTCAGGTACTTTTATCGGTTTGTGGCTGCAGTTAATCTCGGTGAAATACACAGACCCCGCCATCGCACAGACGATTTTTGCAACTGCGCCGTTAATGGTAATGACCATTGGTTACATTAAAAAAGAACCTTTAACATCAAATATGGTATTGGGTGGTTTTGTCGCTTTATGTGGCGTTGCTTTATTACTGCTCGGGTGATCTGGCTAATAATGCGGCGAACTCAGCCGCATTATCATAGCGTAAATAATTGCCCGTTAGGTCACTTGATTGGTTAATGTTTGCAAGCCTTGGTCAATCTCATTTAAATTGTTGATGGTGACCGATGCAATCTGTTCCAGTGCTTCTTGAGTAAAAAAGCCTTGGTGGCCCGTGATCAAAACATTGGGAAAACTGACTAAACGCGAGAAGATGTCATCTTGGATAATTTCATCGCTGCGGTTTTTGAAGAACAACTCCGACTCTTGCTCGTACACATCTAAACCTAAATAACCGATTGTTCGGTTTTTAAGTGCTGCAATGCATGCCTTACTATCGATTAATGCGCCTCGGCTAGTATTGATCAGCATAACGCCAGGTTTCATTTTCGCAAAGGCAGTTTCATTGATCATATGATGCGTTGTTTCAGTCAACGGGCAGTGCAGGGAGATAATATCGCTTTGTTCAAGCAGCATATCTAACGAAGAGAGGATGTAAGGGCCTTCACCAACGTTTGGATCGTAAACCAATACATTGGCGCCAAAGCCATTTAATATCGAGATCAAAGCTTGGCCTATTTTGCCAGCGCCAATAACGCCAATGGTCTTGTTGTGTAAATTAAAGCCGAGTAAACCATTTAAATCGAAGTTGTCTTCTCGTACGCGGTTATATGCTTTGTGTGTTTTACGACTTAAAGTCAGCATTAACGCAATACAATGTTCTGCCACTGCTTCCGGGCTATAGGCAGGCACTCTCACCACTCTAATGCCCAGTGCGTTGGCTGCTTGTATATCAACGTTATTGAATCCTGCACACCGTAGCGCGATGGTATGTATACCTAATTCCGCAAGTTGAGATAAAACCACTGCATCCAGCTTGTCGTTAACAAACGCACAGATTGCATCAAAACCTTCACACAGTGGGGTGGTTTGTTCGTTCAGTGATTCGGTGAAATAATGCAGTTCAATGTTGTTATATTCCTTTATTGCCTCGCTGAAAAAAGGCTTTTCATAGTTTTGCGAACTGAATAGGGCTACTTTCATTATTTAATTGACTCTCAATGACAGGTTTTAGCGTGTCTGGTTTTGTGCGTGGTGCGTAGCGAGAAACCAGCTCTCCCTCAGAGTTTACTAAAAACTTGGTAAAGTTCCATTTAATTGCGCGGTTTTGTGCAATCCCTCTTGTGTTAGATTTCAAGTAGTTAAACAAAGGGTGCGCATCAGGACCATTTACCTGCACTTTATCACATACGGTAAAGCTTAAGCCAAAATGACTTCTATAAAACTCGTTGAGCATAGCGCCTTCTAGTGGTTCATTGCGACCAAATTGGTTACAAGGAAAGGCAAGTATTTCCAATCCATAGTGATTGTATTGACGATAGAGCTTTTCTAGGGCGCTGAGTTGTGCCGCAAAACTACATTTACTGGCAATATTGACAATTAATACTGTCTTACCTTGCAATTGTTTTAGCGCGAGCGTTTCGCCATTAATAAGTTTGACACTGTAGCGGTGTATTGTTTCCATAGCGCCTCAGACTCCTTGCTCGCTAATTCTAATATTCAGATATTTCATAAAATGTTTATTGTTTTTCATTTGCTATACCCGTGTGACTTGGGTATAAAAACTCCATTCTTGATACCATAACAGCGAAATAGGACAGAATTATGTCAATGAACGTAACTTTCATCGGCTTAGGCGTGATGGGCTTTCCAATGGCAGGCCATTTAGCGCAAAACGGACACAAGGTGACGGTTTATAACCGCACGACAGAAAAAGCAAAAAGTTGGGCTGAGCAGTATGCTGGTGAGTATGCAACGACGCCAGCAGAGGCCTCTAAAAACGCTGATATCGTATTTATGTGTGTTGGTAACGACGATGATTTACGTTCAGTTGTCTATGGCGGATCGGGTGTGCTAGCGGGTGTTAAAGCGGGCTGTATTATTGTTGACCATACGACGACATCTGCAAAAGTCGCAGTTGAAATCGCTGAAAAAGCGGCCCAGCAACAGGTTGAATTCATCGATGCGCCAGTTTCAGGTGGTCAAGCAGGTGCTGAAAACGGTGTTTTGACAGTCATGGCGGGAGGCAAGCAAACGGTGTTCGATAAAGTTCAGCCTGTGATGGCCGCTTATAGCCGATTTGCACAGCTACTCGGTGGGGTAGGTGCCGGGCAAACGTGTAAAATGGTTAATCAGATCTGTATTGCTGGTGTTGTTCAGGGGTTGGCGGAAGGTTTACATTTTGCTAAAAAAGCGGGTTTAGATGGTGAAAAGGTGATTGAAACCATTTCAAAGGGCGCGGCTGGTTCGTGGCAAATGGAAAACCGTTATAAAACGATGCTTGCCGGTGAATATGACTTTGGTTTTGCAGTGGATTGGATGCGTAAAGACTTAGGTATTGCGCTCGATGAAGCGCGTAACAACGGTGCGTCCATTCCATTAACCGCGATGGTTGATCAATACTATGCTGATGTTCAGGCGCTTGGAGGTGGTCGTTTTGATACTTCTAGCTTGTTGGCTCGATTGGATGCCATTCACGATAAAAAGTAGTTTTATAACAAGTGAGTAATAACAAATAAAGCCGAACATGTGTTCGGCTTTATTTGTTATTGGATGAATATTTACAAGCTTTGTGCGTAATGATACAGCGCTTTTAAAATACTGAGGTTTTTTTCATTACCCTCGTTTTCATGCACCAGATTTTCAAGCGTTAGCATAAAGTCTTCGGCGCTGATCGAAGGGTTATCTTCCCCATGCATCAGCTTGTTTTGGCAGTATTTGCGCCACACATCTAATTCATGTGGACTCAGTGTTTCAGGCCAGTTTCTAGCACGATAGCGAAACAACATACTGGAAAACTTAGGGTCTTCAAACTCTAAACTCAGTGAGCCTAATGTTTGAGGCGCCGCATCACGGATAATGGCAAATTTGGCTTTGTCAGCCTTACTAGTAAAGCCATTATAAAGTTGATAATCGGGGTTTGTCGTCGCGCTAAAATCTCCCTGTTCATTAAACACTTGCGCTACTTTATCTCTTAACTCAGGATGTGCTTTGAGTGTTTTTAAGTGCTCTAAACATTGTGCTCTATCAATGCCTAAGCGAGCTGCGTTTTCCGGTAACAGAGTTTTAGCGGGGGCGAGTATCGGACACTTATTCACATGAACCAACTTTAACCCAGCAGGTAATTCCCCTTCGGCTAAATCACTGTGTTTGGTGTAAAGTCGCTCGCGAAGTTCTTCTACAGATAAATCTAACAGTACTTTAGGATCGTGCGTCAGGTTAAAGCATACCACTGCATTTTTATTGACCGGGTGAAAGCTCATAGGCGCAACCCAAGTGGTGCAACCTTGACTGGCTGGAATACGCGACGAGGTATGCACCAAAGGCTGCATGTTGTAAACATCAACTAAATCAAGCAATGCCTTTTTATGACGCAAACTAAAGAAGAATTGATACAGTTTAGGCTGCTTTTCTTTAATCAGTTTTGCCAACGCAATGGTGGCCGTTACGTCACTAAGCGCATCGTGTGCGGCGCTATGTTCAATGCCATTGGCAACCGTCAAATGTTCTAGTTTAAAGCTTGGTGTGTCGTCTTCTTTGAGTGGCCATTCAATGCCTTCGGGGCGTAGGGCATAACAAGCACGAACTAAGTCAATGATGTCCCAGCGACTGTTACCGTTTTGCCACTCACGTTCATAGGGGTCATAAAAGTTTCGATAAAGGCTATAGCGGGTCACCTCATCGTCAAAGCGAATACTGTTGTAACCGGCGACACAGGTATCAGGGCGACTAAATTCGGCATGAATTTTTGCCATAAACTCTGCCTCGGTGAGGCCGTGCTTAAGCGCATGCTGTGGTGTTATTCCTGTGATCAAGCAAGCCTGTGGATGCGGCAGGTAATCTGGCGCAGGTTTGCAATACTCAATGAGCGGCTCACCAATAATGTTTAAATCTAAATCAGTACGTATACCTGCAAACTGGCTTGGACGGTCTTTTTGTGGCGACGCCCCCCAAGTCTCGAAGTCATACCAATATATCGTAGGTGTATTGGTGTCGTTTTTTTCTGTGTGTTGTGGCTGGTAAATCATATATAAAACAGTCTATTAATTGAATGTGTTAGTTGCTGTTGTTTTTTATTGTTCGTTGCAATCTCTATTAAGTGTGTATATAACTGTGTATATGAATTTTTAAATTGTGTGTATGGCTGTAACCATGGCATTGTCAGATGCAAAACTGCGAAACCTCGTAAACAAAAAAAACGACCCACTAATATTATCACATAGAGATGGGTTGCGCGTAAAACGCAATGCAAATGGTTCTTTGGTTTGGCAATACAGATGTAGATATTTGGGTAAACAACAAATCATCACGCTCGGGCACTACCCAAACATTGGTATTAAAGATGCTCAGGACCACGCATATACCCTCAAAGGTTGGATTGCTGCGGGTGAAGACCCTAGGGTGAAATACAAAGAATACCAACGTGGCACTAAAGAAGAGCCAACAGCGGCGAAGATAGCAAAAGATTGGCTAGACAAGAACATTGATAGCTACAAAGAGAAAACGCAAATTCTATACACAAACCAAGTCAATAAATGGATATTGCCATATTTAGACGAAAAGCCTGCCGTTGATATGACGCCAATTGACTGGCACAAGTATTTTGATTTTGTCGGTACACAAGGCTCACTAAAAACCGCGCCTATTATACTCGTGAGATTAAAAACCGCATTCAGGTGGGCGTCAGTCCGTGGCGAACTGCCAAACAATAATAGTTTATTCAATTTACAAACAAAGCATGTAGGGATCCCTTCTACGCAGGGGCAGCGTTATTTGCAATTTAATGAGATTGCATTGCTATGGCGTCAAATCGAAAGCAGCAAAGCCACACCGGTGGCGAAAACCTGCTTACAAATGATATTTATAACGGGGGCGCGTCAATCAGAAGTGCGTTTGATGAAGTGGGAGCACTTAGACTTTACTAATAATATTTGGACAGTACCACCTGAAAACTCCAAAACTAATGCGTCAATTAGGCGTCCGATCACCAAAAAAATGCATGAAATTTTAGCCATGTTAAAGCTGATTTATGGCAGTCACGGCTTTGTTTTTCCAGGGAGCAAACGAGATAGAGCAATCACTATTCATTCAATTAATAGGTTTTGTGCACGCATGTGGCAGCACCTAAACAATGACTATCAAATTGAAAAGTTTATACCACACGATGCACGGCGTTCGCTTAGTACACTGCTAAGCGAACTTGAGGTGCCGCCTCATGTAACTGAAAAGATGCTAGGCCATAAAATGCGCGGTGTCATGGCGGTGTATAACAAGCATGACTATTTAAAAGATCAAGCTAAGGCATATGAGATTTACTGGGAAAGAGTAGAGGGAGCAATACACAACCTTTAGAGATCTTGTTTACTGTTTAAATAACCATGTTGTTACATTTTTTACTCTTGGTTATCATTTTGGGAAAAGTCTAAGGAAAGAAAATGACTATAGCTTTAGCCCAAAAAGCGCTTGAAGATAATGCAACTGTTCATATGATTTACGCGGCGGGCAGCTTCCCAGGTAAAGTTCGTGAAATCATACCAAGGTCCATATCAGCTAATTCAATTACGGCGTTTTGCAAGCTGAGAGAAGAAGTTAGAACTTTTGAACTAGAGAAAATAGTATTCATCGCACCTGACGAGGTTGACGCATATGAGCTGGCTGAATTGCCGATGCAAATTGATTCAGTTTATCAACTGGCCTCATTATTAAATCCATTCTTGAAAAAAGAGCATTCACTCAAGTTAAGAAACACCTCTATCAAATTGGTTCCTAAGCTAGATGATGCTCCCTTGTTAGAGCTTACATACAGTGAAGTGGACAGTGACGGTTTTAAAAAGGTAAAACCGTGGCTACTTAATATGGAAAACAAGAAGTGGATTAGTTGCACATATTTTCAAAGCGCAGCAACTAAGTTCTATGAATTGTTTTGCGAACATTACAAAGGCGAACCAAATTTAAAGTTTGAACTCAACTATCTTGCTGAACAACGAAAACAGTGGAAACCAAGAGCAATTGCTAGCAAAAACTTAATCTGCGCAGTTGTTAAGGATGGTAAAGGGAACCCAATTCTAAAAACAGAACATTGGGCGTTTAATGTTAAATATGGTCACAGGGACGCTTTGAAATTGGAATATCTTGAGCGAATGGAGGATAAAAAGCCTGTAATGAGGTGGGTTCAAGGAACCAATTTAGCGTTTAAACAAGGTGCTATGTTTGAGAGCAATCAAGGCAGCCGGGTATTACAGGTGAATTATGGTGTTGAAATGGGCTGGGATGTAGATACTAACTCAATGTATGAAGGCATTGTAACATTTGACACTTTTTTAATTAATGAAGGTAAGTGGGTCAAAGATAGTTCTTACAGTGTAAAACAGACGGAATTTTTAAGAGTTTTGATTACTGGAGATATTGGTGTCGCCGAAATTGTAACTTCAAGTAGTTCTTAGACAGAATTCTGTTCAGCATATTTCATTTAACTTATTATTAATGCGATCTGGTTAATTTTTTACTGTGTTTTTAACCAGTATTTCTGTTATTAGCACTTCAGTTGTTCTAAACTGATTGGACTAAGTTGCTAGAGTTAATAAATTGAGTTAACATCATTGCAACAAGTGCTAATGGATATGTAATAAGTTTATAATATGGACCTGAATTATGAAGAAATTAATTGCACTTAAAACAAAAAAACTAAAAGAACTATCTAGTTTGAATACTCGATTAGTTAATGGCGGTGGCGGAGGCGGTGGTAGTACCAAAGTTCCAACAGAACAAGTTGTTGCGCACTTTCAACCTGAGTATTTACAACAAAATTTTAGCTTTATTTGCTAGTAATAGAATGCAAGGAACAGGCATGGATGAGATTTTCATAGCTATAGATTGGCTAGTTAAAGCAATGCTGATCGTAGTGTTGATATTTTTGATTCTCAAATTTTGGCGGTATCGCTGGTCGTTGTTCTTTGGCGACAAGCAGTCGTTAGGGACAATCGAAAGTAATGAACTTCATTCATGCTTCATATCTGCATTCAACGTAACTGTATTTTACTTTGTTGGGTCAAGAGTTACAGAATATGCGTTAAACATTGAAATTGAGAAAGAAAAGTTTATTAGCTTTTTCTATTTTTCGATGTTTTGTATTTCATTGGCATTTGCGGCTTCAATGGTCGTGATGCATATCATTAGAAAATGCACATTTTCCTCAACTGCTAGGCAGTGTTTATATTTGACATTTTTAATGTGTTTGTTACAAACAACACAATATGTATTCCATGTTATGAATGACAGCACTTTTTTTAGCCCATTTTATAAATTTGGAGTTGCTTTAATTAATGTAACGGAGTTGATGGTAGTAGTAAGGTACCCGGTTAAAATTATTTTATCGTCTAAGCTACGGATAGGAAGGATCTAATGGGTTTGTTAATTACTTTTGTTATATGCTTGCTCTTATTATGTTTTGGAATAATTTTTTCAATAGTTGAGGGGCATACGAAGAGCAAGTTAGAGCAAAAATTTAATAGAATTATTACTGATTATTTCAAATGCTTTAGAGAAACTAACGAAGTGGTAGAGAATGTTACTGCCCATAACATAGTATCGGCGATTGGACGTGCAATTGTTGAAGAGCAAAATAAATTAGTGAGATTTGATAAAGTTGATGAACAGCTCAAATTGTCTGAGCAGTATTATCGGAAATCACAAGTAGAGATTATTATACTCGAAGACCGAAGACCGATTTTAACTGTCGTAAAAAATAATTCTGGATTATAAATCGGTCAATATTATTATTCATTGACCGATTTTTCTAGAGATGGGGAAGAGGCAGAAATACCAATAAAGGGAGCTACTTTCTGAAATACATATTTTCCGCAGGCATCTAGGTCAATTTTGTCCTTGTTTATTGTTATCCATTCAAAGTAACCAAACATCAAAATAGAATCAGAAACAGCATCAACAAACAATTCCTCTATGTTGTTATGAACTGTTTTAGCTGGTAGCTTATCCGTTGGAGATATTTGACCAGCATCTATGTTCTTCTCCCCAGTAAGAAGCCATAGTGAGTACATTTTAGTTCTTTCATGGTTTGCAAGTTTTTCAATAACAGAATATCCAGGTTCCGACGATCCTAGTTCATATTTCTTATATCCACTTAAACCGATTCCCAGCATCTCACAAAAATCGGCCTGGCTTAGTCCCAACTCTGTTCGAATAGATTTTAACTTTACACCTACATGGGTTGACATGGTTTCTAAAGTGTCCTATTGTTTGCTCAGGTTCAAATATGAACCAAAAGGGTTTTAATGTTGTTTGTTACGGTCTGGTTTTTGAGGCTCAAGAACGTAACATGTTAAGGCTAGCACAAGATGGATAACTTAGGAACTAACCTAACTAACGATTGAGGTGTCATATGCAAAGACAGGAACTTGGGAAAAACTTAACAGATGTACAGGCCAGTCCACAAATTTATCAAAGCATGAGCTCACATGAGCAGATTAACAGCTTAGCGGGGTTGCATGACGATGCGAGAAGCCTACTTTTTAGTCTTGTAAATGAGAACTTTAACTTACGCCAACAGATTGAACAGATGGAAGATCGTTTGTTACCAACTGTTGAGGCAATGAAATTTTTAGGATGTGGCCGTAACAAGTTTTTTGATCTCGCAAAACTTGAATCATTTCCTAAAGCAATTCAGCTTGGAAAGTCAAACAGTTACAAACTAAATGAGTTAAAAGAGTTCAGAAACAATCTTGAAAGTAACTTAATCGAGAGTGTTAATCATGGCTAATGCAAAATCAATTGAGTTACAACATGAACCACAATTATCTGTTCACCATAACCACGTACCAGAAGGGCTGTTAAAAGTTCGTCAAATGCGTGGCAAGCCTAAAAATACTCCTGAATATGTTTGGAACAACTTATTATCAACAAAAGAGCGTTTGCTACTTTGTTATGTTGCTAGATTAGGGCGCTTTGATTCAGATAAAAGTTGGGGTGAATTCACATTAGACGAAAGCCAAGAGCTAAGAAAAGCACTGATGTTCATAAACGGAGTAGTGATCAGTTTTATTGATGCTAATGCTCTGGCGCCAGAAAAGTGGGTTCAAGGCACAAAACCGAATGAACCTAAGTATCAAGAGGGTAGCGTTGTATCTATTACCCCTATTCAACAGCAAATTGATTAGGTGATGTTATGAGTTCAACAGCACGAGTATCGGATAGAAACGAAGATGATTATTACGTTACCCCAACGTGGTTAATTGAGCAATTTCTACATGCAATTGACCCATTTGGCACACCCGTTAGACCAATTATGATTGGTAATCATATTTTAGACCCCAGCGCAGGTGGTTGTGAAAAGTACGAAATGAGCTACCCCAAAGCACTTGCTAAGTTCGGCAAAAAAGTGGACACATGGGACATTCGCGCAGATAGCAGAGCTGAATACCGCGAAATTGATTTTTTACAAACAAGAGGCCAAGGAAATTACCAAACGGTTATAACTAACCCACCATTTACGCTAGCTCAAGAATTTGCTTACAAGGGCCTAGAGCACGTTAATGACTCTGGCTATGTAATCCTTTTACAGCGTTTAAACTGGCTAGGCACACAAAAACGGTTCCCAATGTGGAAAGAGCTACCACTACATAGCGTGTTTGTTCATCACAAAAGACCGGGATTTAACCCCGAAAAACCAAGCAAAGCTGATTCAATTGAATACGCACATTTTGTTTTCAGCAAAAGCAAAAGACGCTGCGAACACACCAATCTATTCGTTATATAAAACCACCCATTAAGGATTAAAAATGACCCATATCAAAGACCAAGATCTGCCATTTTGTGATGGAAATGCCAACTCTGAACCGCTACTGGATGATTGCTTTACCAGCGAATATTTTAAAAGACGAACAAACTGGGAGTGGTATTCATTCCAAGAATTTAAAATTCAATTCGCTGTAGAGCTTGATAAGCAAAAAGCAAAGCAAAACGCTCAACCAACAAAGAAGTCAGCTCGATATTATCAATATTTTAGCCTTGGCATAGATTATTGCAGAGCGATTAAAGATGCTCTTCGACTTGGCAGGTTAGCTACTGAATCTGAGTTATCTATAACATTACAGTTTGTTGATAGTTTACATGAACAAGGCGCGCACCGACTAGGGCATCACTTAGATGATTTAGTTTGCAAATGGCACCTAACACGCCAATGGTAACGTTTGATTATGAAGTGTATGCAGTTAATGAAGCCGCAAAGGTTAAGGCCCTTGCGGTTCATGACGTTAAACACCGTGAAACATTACTGAGCGGCCTTTGGAAATTTACCAATTACACACAGCTCAAGCTTGTCCAAAAGTACCTTGATAAACTTGAGTTTAAACAAGATGAAAGCTGGCACGAAAAAGAGCCTGCAAACCCAAGTGAAAACGCAAACACTTGGTTTTGTGAGTTTTTAGAGCAATCAGAGCAACGTATTGATGTTGAAACGGTCCTAGTAACTAAAGCGGGTGAAACTAAAAAGTTTGCATTTAGTGATCAAGCTAAATCAGCACTTAAGAAGGTGCATGATAATAAACACCATAACTACATAGTTAAGCAAATAGTCGAATCAAAAAAGAAAAGAAGCTTGCAAGCTTCTTTTGTTCGTCAAACGTCCAAAAACCTTCGTTTCGCCAAAGAATACACACACACGCCACTATCATTTGAGGCACATTCATTCAATGATATTGAACACATTAGCACCTTAAAAAAGCTTGCTAATAGCAAAGTATCTAGCTCTGTACTTGCGTTATTTAGTGGAATGGATGATGCAGACAAAGCCTTTGTTTCTGAGTGTTTAACAGTAGTACCAAAGCCACTACAGATGCGGTTTGCAAAGCGCTATTTATCAAGATGTGATGATAGCGTACGGAGTAAATACAAAGCCAATGAATGGTTTAGACGAACGATTAAAAGCCTTAAGCCGCGCATCAAGATTCTACAAAAAATAGTGACTGAAATGCCACTGCCATGGCACATATTAGCCAATTTAGAAAAAACCAAAAAACATGCGGGTGTGTTAGCGAATCAAGTTTCCACATTATTGTGCGAGCTTGCAGAAGAAAACAATAATTTTGATGCGATAGATTATTACAACGCAATTGCTGAATTTGCCGCCCCCTTGGGTGTGTCGCTTAAATACTCAGAAAAAGGCGTTTATTTAACTGAGCCAGATGCGGAAGTTGGCCTACTTAAAGCACAGTGCCATAAATGGTGGTGCGTTAAGTTAAAAAGAATTAGGGCGCGCTATCTTGAGCATTTAGAAATAGCCACCGGTGAAGTTGGTCGTGATGTATTTTCAGCATACGATAAAAAGAATAAAGAGCGCGTTAAAAAGCGTAAGGGCATTAATGCATATTGCTCTAAACAAGCGTTAAGTGAATATAAGCACAACAAAGAAAAGGGTAAAAGGTATTTAGAAAGCTTAGAGCTTGTAAACGAATGCGGTGATGTTATTTCACTCATGAAAGCAGTGGAAGCGGGTGTCGCTAACCCTGAAAATATGCGTAATGAATTGATGCTGCGCATTCGTGAAACCGAAGAAATGGCCGAGGCAATGGGCTATGTAGGTGGCTTTTTCAACATAACAGCCCCGAGCCGTTTTCATGCTCATTCTAAAAACTGGGATGGTTCAACACCTAAAGAGGCTAACGACTATTTAAACAAGTTGTTTTCACAAGCAAGAGCCAAGCTAGATAGATTAGAGATCCCTTATCTGGGTTTGCGTGTTGCGGAACCGCACGCTGATGGATGCCCGCATTGGCACATGCTGCTTTGGATGCCTGAGCGTTATTACCATATAGTAAATCACACACTCCGCAGATACTTTACTCGTGACGATAGAGGCGTGTTTTTTGAGCGTTTTAAACGGCGCCGAGAGCTAAGAGCAAAATACACTAAATCTAGACGTATATGGGGGCTTAACAAAAAGCGTGGTATTTACACAAAAGAGCCTAAAAAAGACTACACGCCAAGTGGCCCACGCTACACAGCGATTAAAATGGACCCAGCCATAGTTGGTAAAGATGGTAAGCGCCAGGGCGGTGCTGCTGCATATATTGCCAAATATATCAGTAAGAATATAGATGGTTTTGCACTTGCTAACGAATACGATGCAGAAACAGGGGAGAAGCTAACACAAGCTATCAACCCTGTTAAAGCGTGGGCCAGCACTTGGGGTATTCGGCAATTCCAATTCCAAAAATCACCACCAATCACCATTTGGCGTGAGCTCCGCAGGGTTAGAGAAGAAATCAAAGGCAATGATGACCTTGAAACAATAAGACTTGCAGCCGACCAAGGGGACTTTAAAACCTTTGTTGATCTAATGGGCGGTTTTGGTATTGGCCGTGATGCCAGGTATAAACCCGCATATGAAGTTACTCCCTACCGTAATGAATACGGTGAATGTGTTAAACGATTAAAGGGCATTGAAGATACACACTCGCTTACTAGTTTAGTTACCCGCGTGCACACGTGGGACAAACAGCCTATTGGCACCACTTCAAATAACAACACCGATGCTGATACGTTGCACGATGCTAACAACGTCGGCGCAGCCGACCTATCTTGGACTAGTGGGAATAATTGTACGCCTTGCACTACAAGGGATAAGGACGAGTTGTTGCTAGATATGCACGGTTTTACCGCGGAAGAGATCAGAGAGTTTAAAAAGGATCTGCTAGCAGGACGAAGAGTTCGAAGAAATGACCAAATTTATATGATAAGAAATGGTGTTTTGGTTGTTTTGGATAAAAAAGAGCAACGCAAGGATAGCCAAAAGTCATTAATCAACAGTATTGCACATGTTGAAGCGTATAAAGCTGCAAATACTAACAATAGTGACGGGTTAATCGAGTGCAATAAGCACTGGCCATACTTCAGTTTAGAAGATGCTAACCGGTTACGCGATGGTGAGAGCCTTACATTTAGAGGTCGCGTATATTTCTCTATAGCTTACGAGTTGTATTCATATCCACAAATGAAAGTACCGCGAGTTAAACATGATGTGTGGCCGCTCTTTGGTGAGTTCAAAGGTTATCAGTTGAATAATCCATTCGGAGAACAAACACCAGGCTACGACGGCGAGGCTGTTGTTCATGAAGATACAGTATATTACGTATCAAATGGTGAGCTATATTCGTTTGGTAAAATGAATAGCGACAATGTTAAACCTATTGAAAGCTACGAACCGAGCAAAGAGCAATGGCGTTATGCACGTGAACTAGTTGCACTTGCTTACACATATGCTGATATCGAAAACCGAGAAGAGTTAAACATCAGTGTTAGAGCCAAAGGCAAAGCGGACTATTTGGGTGATCTTGAACTGGCAACGCTGGTTATTAATGGCGAAGCATGTGCCATAGCTGATAATGATTGGTGGGCAATGGGGTTAAGGGCTTAAAAAGAGGGGCTTAGCCCCTCATATTATTGCCAAGGCCAACACTTGACCAAGGCAGTAGATGCAATCATTAACTTATATAAAACTGTCAACGTGGCATCAGAGAGTTCGATTGAAAATGTGATTTTCAAATCTAATACTCCTATATCAAAGTTAAAAACAACCTTGCTGATATATCAACTTTGATATAACCTTTTAATCGTAACACAAAGAAAAGGTGATTTTTTCAGCAAGAGCTTTTTCGTGATGGCACTATGTTGGCGCATAGTGCCGACTTCCATGATTATCACATTAGACAGTCCAAAACTTCCTCTTTCCCAGCAAAATGGGAAGCTCAACATTTGTCCGACTATATTAAAATAGTAATATTTATAACGATTTGCAATGGTGTAATAAGCACTTGATTGTGGATAACTCTTGGATAAATACGAGTTTATTCTTAGTAATGTTTGATAAATTTTATGTAAACAGCTAGTTGTATACGCGTTAGTATTTACTAACATGCCTCAAAGAAAAATAGAAAAAAAATCTAAGTGCGTAATTTTTATACACCGATGTCATGTAAAATGAAAGATAGGATAGTATTTGAGTTAAACGATACTAAGAGAACAGTCTAAAAAGCTATCATAGTCCTATTAACTCCAACTGTTTTTCTTTGGGTAAGTTACGTAGCAAAGACGCAGCCAATTGGGCGGTGTCTTGCCTTGGCGGGTTTAAATAATGTTTAAATGCAAGCGTGCTTACGAACGTAGCGCCACAACTCTTAGTGTTAGTACAAGATACATATAAATCAGCCACATGATCAGACTGTGTTTCACGTGATGTAACAGTTGCTTTGCTTCCACAATTTGGGCATGTAACTCTCGCCATTCTAAACACCATCAATTAAATTAACGTGCTGTGATTATATACAGTGGTTGTCTCCCTCGCAAATATAACCAAAAACAAGCTCAGAGAAACAAAAGGGGCGGAAAATTCACTCCTCCTCGCCTTCCGCTTTCGTGCAAAAAACGCGTCAAATTGACAAGACCAGTGACACACTATTAATCGCCAGCCAGCACAGTAAAAGGATCTGTGAGCAATTTTAAAAAGATCGCATTGTCAAAAAATGACAATGTTTGACAATAAAGTGACAACAAAAAGATCAAATAGCTGGCGATTTACCTAATATTGAAATACCATTAGTTAATTATCAGTTAAGTGATAAATAAATTATGAAATATTTACATAAAGGCTCACAAAGCCAAGAGCGATTAGATGCACTTTTATCGTTTGGTAAAAGTACCAGTGAAGATATAAAAGCAGCACTCAGTGATTACTTGGTTCGTGGTATCAGCAAGACCAACGCAGCAACACTTAATGGTGTGCCTGGACCAAATTTTACAAGAGCACTTAAGCGTCTTGAAGTAGTTGCAGGTAAATTTGAAAACGCATTAGAAATTGAATGGTACTCAAAAAGGCAAGATATGAAATTAGAATTAATAAAAGAAAGAGTTGATGCTTTATTGGTTGAGTTAAACTTACTTCTACCTAATGAGAATTTTTCAGATGCAGAGTGGGAAGCTCATAACGATAGGATAGTTAAAAGGCTAGAGCTTGAAATTAACCATATTGGTACAAGCAAACGCAGCACTGAAAATGAACATGTATTCTTGGCCGAAGCATATGGCGAAGTCTTGCAAATATTAGAAAATAAAGATGAGCAGGTAGATGAGAAATTTATAGACAGCATAGATGTTCTTAAACATTGGAAAAGCCAAATACCTAATTGATTTTGTATAAAATAATATGTGGTAAGATGTTATCTAGTTTGATATTAGTATATTTAAAATACTATTTTCTTTTTACATGGAGGTTATTTTGAGTTTACTCATAACGCCAGAAATAAAAACGTCCGTAAAGTTATTCCAAAGCTTAATGAGGATTGTGAATAAAAATAAGGAAGAGTCACTGCTATCAAAATTAGAGCTAGATGGTATTACCATTAGTGAAGCTAAAATCCAGAGCCCTGGTTATTTATCTAGCGTAATACGTACAATTGAAGCTCTTGAGCGAGCATCCACTATAGAAAAAGTGAATATGCTTAAGGAGTTATTCATATTAGGTGATTCAACAGGACTTATTGAAAAACGGCCAGATTTTTACCAAGAAATCCTTTCTATTTTTTCAGAGTTATCCTACAGGGAAATTCTTATTTTATTTTATTTAAATGAAGGAGGTCTTCCTTATACCGATGATCTCCATGTAAAAGAACCTGAACGAGTTGCTGATGACGATAGTTTGCCAAACCCTCAAGAGCAATATGAAGAAGCCATTCAATATTGTGCTTACCAGGTGACTGTCAATTCAGATGTATTGGGGGCTTTACTTGGTAGGTTGTCACGTACTGGTTTGATAGGAAATGCACCAGAATGGACATCATTAGTTTATTTTTTCACTCCACTATATCGAGATCTTAAACAGTTTTTTGCCAAAGAGTTTCATGGTACGTAGAAATAAAAACTTCAAACATAAATAGTGCTAGTCTTTAACTAGCGCTTTCCTTGCTATTACTACGACCGCCCCAAAACGCTCTAAACAATCGCATTAACCCAAGGGTTGAAACCGCAATACCTACAATCACAAATTCAAAGTACCAGGGCGCGCCGTTATAGCCCATAGCCTGCCAACCTTTTTCCATATACGGCTGCATTGCGGGTATAAAATGGCACACAAACAACCCCAAAAAGAATAGAATGATCACTTCATCCATCATTGTTTTGTCGCGGTTCTTCAGCACAAGCAGGTCATAATCAGCGTCGTTTTGCTCGGCTTGCATACAGCGTTTTGCTTTCGCTTCAAACTGAGCAATTTTAAAATTGTTTTCAGCGCGTGCTACGTCTGCGGCCATTTCAGCTGCGATACGTTTACGCTCAACATAGCCGCCGGTTAAATCGGCGATTGGGTCTGTGATGAACGAAACCAGTGTTTTTAACCATCCCATTATTTTATCCCCCTGATTAATTTAATAAACGCTTTTGGGTCTTTGCTAAAGGCTTTTATTAGCTTGTCGAATCCTTCAAGTAAATGCGGGGCCGCGTAGGCTGTTACCCCAATCACGCCCGTTTTTAAGTTTTCGTCAAACCCGCGCCATTCACAGAACATGGCCGATAAGTAGGCTGCAAATATGGCAATCAGCACACTCATAAAGTAATGAAAAAACGTAAACTGCCGTTTGCTCAAATACATTTGAATTGCGGCTGCTAAAAAACTCAACATAAGTAATCGCCCCCATTGTTTTATAAATTCGATAACATCAATCAAGCTCATGCGCTTTCCTTCGTTGTTGGGTTTAGGTCTGAATATTCAGGCTCTTTAAAATCAATGTGCTGTGCAGTAGGCAAGTAGTTATTGATCCCTAATACATCTTGCTGCAGGGGCACAACTTCGTTGTTGTAATAGGCGCGGGTGATTTTGTCTAAATCACCAAAGCCGGGGCTATCGCCAGATGATTGGCCGCTCAGTGCTTCTTGTGCTCGGTGCATGCTGAGCATGTCGTTAAGGGTGATTTTTTTAATGCGTTCAAATTCGTCTTTAGTTGATATGTCGCCCACTGGGGTTATTTTTAACGACTTTTCAGCATCGGCTTTTTGCCCCCTAAAGTTTAAAAACAAACTTCTAAAGTTGCCCACGCCTTTACTATCTTGAATGGCTTTTTTAAGTGCGTTTTCATCTTCTAGGCTCATGAACGGGTCTGCCATTGAAAATATAAAGCCCATGTGCGCACCGTTCTTGTAATAACGGCGCCTAAATAAGGTGGCATCTTCATTGAGTAAGGCTGATTGTATACCCCCGTAATATTGCGGTATGCCATAAATGCCTTGGGCGGGGTCATACTCTTTTACGTGTATTACTTCACCGGCATTAAAATAAATAGGCTCGTGGCTGCGGTTACTTAATTGCGCATAAACCCCGCGCGTATCGGTATAACGCATAGTCAGTGCAGGCAAATGGCGCAGCTTAATGACCTGCCCAAATGAGTTTTTAATAATCTGCAAATAGGCGTTACCACTCCACAGCAAATCAAAGGCAAACTTACTAAGCGCTTGGTGGCTCAATAGCGGGTTTGGCTTATACCACTTTAAGATCATGTTGCGCTTAAAGTAGAGTATGGGCCCATGCTGGGCATTTACGCGCAGCAGCTTTACCAAACCTTGTAAACTAATGGGCGGTGCATAAATGCCGTTACTATCACTAAACACCCCAATGTAATCAGTCAACCGGTTATCTAAACACGGCTCAGGATCGCCAAAGCTAAACGTATCGGTTACGGCTGTACGTTGGTTATAGTTAGGCGCTTGGCCGTTACTTACTTGTAATCGTGGTTTGGTCATTAAGCTGCAATTCCTACAGAGGTTTGACGGTTAAGGGCGTTGCCGTCGAGTGGTTCAAATAACATGGCGTGCATAATTGCCCACGCAATATCGGCATGGCCTGTCGTGGCGGTGCGGTTTGTGGCATAGGTAATTTGATCGCCAACCACTTTGCGGCGAATATTAATAAACGAGCTGGCTATATTTACCGCGTCCTGGTCAAACTCAAAACGGCGGTTTTGAATAACGTTGATTGCCTTGATCACCATGCGGTTTTTAATAATCGGGTTGTAATGGATAGGCTCTGCATTAGGGTAAAACTTAGTGATAAGTTCCCAGACACCGTAACCAATGCCGGTGGTATCAACGCCAATATGTACCACGTTGTATTTTTCGGTGAGCAGTTTTATTTCGTTCGCCATGGCTTCAAAGTCATTACCGCTTAAATCAAGTGCTTCAAGCAGGCGGAATTTTTCGCCGGGCTTCATGGGAGCACTGAGTACGGCAACACTGGCTTTGTCGCCAAAGCGGGCAGGGTCAAACCCAATAACGACAGGTTTTAAACCATAGGGACGCTCATACTCTAAATCAAAGTCGGTCCACTTGGTTGAATCGCCCACACAGTTCATAAGTTGTTTTAAGTTAAATGCGCTGTGGGCATCATCAATAAATTTACACATAAACAAGTTATTAAACTCATCTAGCGAGTATTCGTTTTCAAGTACGCCAATATCAATGCGGTCAAAGCCTGAACTCACTACATCGTGCACGGTGAGCATTTGGCGCCAAATACCATCGTCACACAGTAGGCCATGCTTTAAGTTTTTATGGCTAACATCAATGGCAAATTCAGGATCGTTACAGGCTTTGGTTTTACGAAACCATTTACCATTCCAGTGATCATACGCTTCATGGCTGGTAACACTCGGCGTACTAAAATACGTAATACGCAAATGCTTATGCGTGGCCATGGCTTGGGCAAGGCCGCGCAGTGTTTTGTATTTAGGTATCCAAAACACTTCATCTATGTATAAGTCGCCGGATTCGGATTGCGCAGTACGCGCATTGGTTGACTTAAATATCAGCTTAACCGTTTTTCCGCCGGCTAAATTAAGTACCATCGGCGAGCCGGTTAATTCAATATTAAAATGCTCACGGCACAGGGCTACAATATTGGCTTTAAATACTTCGGCTTGATCGCGACTAGCGGATATAAATATTTTATTGCGGCCATTTACAACAGCATCATAAAACGCTTCAAAGGCAAAATAGAATGTCGCGCCAATTTGGCGGGGTTTTAATATAAAGCGGGCGCGGTGATCTTGGTTTTCAAACCAATGTTTTTGATGTGGATAAAGCAGTTTGTCTTTAAGCTCGTTGAGCATATCAACGGTAATGCCTGAGCAATCGTTCTTCTTTTTCTTCTTCGATTTTTTATCATTACTGTTATGACTGCTGCCGCTATTATTGCTAGCCGTATCGTCATTACTTGCACGTTGTTTAGGGGCGGGTGCCAGTTTGCTTTTATTAAGTGCGCATAATTGGCGCGTGCAAAAATCTAACTCTTTATAGTCGGCATCGGTTTTATTGTCTTTATCGGCTAGTACATTAATGCGTTTGCTATACGCCATTTCGGCATTATAGCTTGGGCACATATCCTCCCACTTGCCAGCCTCAGCCCAACGGCGAACGCTACGCGCACTTGGCATATCGTCAAGCTCGGCGATTTCGTCCACCGTGTAGCCCTCAACAACATACAAGTCTTGTGCTTTTTTGCGTATCTCTGGTCCGTAGTTCGCCTTCATATTGCACCGCTTTTATTAATCCATAGCGGCAGTGTATTCGTTATAAAGCGCTTAATCTGTCAGTCAAAAACCTAACCATTCCTAAAAGTTAAATATAGGAATTTCAAAAAGTTAAACCGTTGGAAAGGATGTGAAAGAGGGGGCAAACTGCAAACTACTTTAAAGCAAAACGCTTAACTTAAACAGATTTAAAAGGGTTGTTTATGCCAGGTCAACTACGTACCAAACCGCTATCAATTGCCGCCGTTGGCATGACCGTTGACGGCCGTGAAATAACTGAGCAAGACGTAGCCGACATAGTAGAAACCTATAACCCGCGTAAATATGGCGCCCGCATTAACATTGATCACGAATTTAATTGGTCTGGCTGGGCTGCTAAAAATCTGCACAACGTAGATATACCCGGCATGTTGGGCGATGTAGTAAGCGTTGAAGCCTATGAAAACGAAGAAGGCGTTGTGTGTTTATACGCCGTACTTGCCCCCAATCAAGGGTTTGTTGAGCTGAACAAAGCAGACCAAGCCGTTTACTTTAGTATCGAAATTAGCCGCGACTTTATGGGCTCTGGCAAAACCTACCTAACAGGCTTAGCAGTGACCGACTACCCCGCAAGCTGCTACACAGACCGAATCCATTTCAGTAGTAATAGTAAACCAGACGACAAGGACGTCGCCTTATTAACCGTTGATTTAGGGTCATGTGAGCCAATCGACACACCACCTAAAAAACCCTTTTTTAAACGACTATTCGCAAAGGAAGATCCCGACATGAACGAAACACAATTAGCCAATGCATTAAAAGATGCACTCGGCACACCGCTTACCGAATTCGGCCAAAAGCTCGACGGCGTGATCACTAAGCTTGATTCGTTTTCAACCACCAAAGTGGAAGACGAAGAAACGCCGCCAGAAGGCGAACAAAGCACCGAGCTAAGCCAAGTTAAAGAAGAGTTATCTTCAACTAAGCAATTGCTTACAGAACTAACCGACAAGTTTGAAAAAGCATTAAAAGCACCTGCGGGTGGCACAACCGACGCCGACGACGAACCCGAAGGCGACGAAGGCAAATACAGCCAATTGCTGTAAGTGCATCACCTTAACATTACTTAGCAACACGCAGGAAAGCAGATGAAGACTAGAACAAGAGATTTATTCGTTGCCATTATGGCAGGCATGGCCGTTAACTACGGTGTTACCTCTATGAGCGAGCAATTTAATGTAGAGCCTACAGTAGAGCAGCGTTTATATGACGCCGTTTACGAGTCAGCTGAATTTTTACAGATGATCAACACTGCGCCGGTTGATGACCTAGTTGGTCATTCGGTGATCATGAGTGTAGACGGTGGTATTACAGGCCGTGCAGGGGTTGAAACCGACGACACCAAAGAGCGTAAAACCCGCGATGTATCAAAACTAGCTAAGCGTGAATACCGTTGTTATCCGGTTGAATGTGACATCCATATCACATGGATAAAAATGGATCAGTGGTCTAAGTTCCCTGATTTTCATAATCGCTATCGTAATCATGTTCGCCAAGCAATCGCACTCGACATTATTAAAATCGGTTGGAATGGTACACACGTAGCCGATACAACCGACATTACAGCCTACCCAATGATGAACGATGTAAACATTGGTTGGTTGCAGTTGATCCGCCGCGATGCACCCGAGCGTGCAATTAGTGAAGGCGAAACCGCTGGCGAAATTCGTATTGGCGCCGGTGGCGATTACGAAAACCTAGACCAAGCGGTGCACGATGCATTGCAAGGAATTCCAGAGCATAAGCGTGCAAACATGGTCGCTATTATTGGCGACGAGTTATTAGCGCACGATAAAAATAAGCTGTACGCCAAACAAGCTCACACGCCAAGCGAAAAAACCAAGATTGAATTGCAGCAGGTGATTGATACGTACGGCGGTTTGATGACTTATAAAATCCCATTTTTCCCTGCGCGTGGCATTTTAGTAACCAGCTTTGAAAACTTAAGTCACTACGTACAAACAGGCTCAACGCGTACCAGTGTAGAAAACAACGCTAAGAAAAAGCGCGTTGAAGACTACCTATCGCGTAACGATTGCTACTACGTTGAAGACCTTGAAAAAGTTATGTACTTCGAGTCTACCAGCATCAAGTTACCAAATGCCACCGGCGACGAGTGGGCATAACAGGCTAATTATTTAGCAGCAGTTAGCCGCCCTATATCCCTTGTTTTGGGGCGGCTTTTTTTAACCAAATTAAAGAGTGTTTTTAAATGAGCTTAGTCAAAAAATCATTAGCCAAAGCAGTAAGTAGCGTACCAACAAGCACTGACAAAAAAGCGCCAACGGTCACCGCAACAGCCACTGAAACCAATGCGCCAACCACTATCACTAAGCAAACCGAGTACCAGCTTTATGCAGCGGCCATCGAATCTGACTTAGCTCAATTAAAAACATTTACTGATATTGCAGACAAAGCAACTTACAAATCAGAAGCGTTAGAGCGCCAGGATTATTTAGGTTACATCAATCAATATCGACTAAGCGGCCAGTGCCACCCGAACACAGTTTTAGCATGGGTGTTTATTTGGTTGGTTGATCTTAAACGCTGGGATGCCGTGTTAGAGCTATTGCCATTTATGGTTGAGCAAAAGCAACCAATGCCACCGGTATTTAATACCAAGCATTGGCCTGCATTCGTTATCGACCAACTCTATGACGATGCCAATTTCTATTTATCAGAATCAAAGCAGCAAGGCTTGTTTGATATTAGCTACGTACTGCGCGGCCTTATCAATACCGTAAAAAATCAAGACTGGAACGGCCTTGAAGTAGTGGGCGGTAAATTGTTCGCCATTGCTGCCAAGGTTGATGCAGCTCAGCATAACTATGGTAATGCACTGTTATTTGCAGAGCACGCTCAAGCGATTAACGACAAAGCAGGGGTTAAAGGTTTAGTCGATAAGCTAACGAAACAGTTAAAAGGGATCGTTAGCGAATAACAGCTCCAACGCCGGTGGGCAACTTAGCACTTCGTCAGCATTCGTTGTTTGACGGCCTGTGACTAAGTGGCGCCCACACCCAATTTAACGTGTGTTTTACAGGTGCAATATGAACTTAAGCGGTATGCCAAAAGCAGATTTACAAAGCATCAATGTTGATGTGCCAGGTAATGGCTATTACCCAGCATTAAGCACGGCACACTTTATTGAACATTACGCGGTTGCTCAAGACTACGCCAGCAAAAGTGAGCTGCTTGTTGAAAAGCTAAAGCGTGCACAGGGTGAAATTAACCAAGAACTAGCAAGCGCGGTGCTCACAAACGGCACTCCGCTAAACGCACAACAAGTCATGTTTTATAACGATGCGGTGTATAGCAAAGCTAAGGCGCATTTACTGGTATCAAAGCTGGGCAGTACGCACCGTGACAGCGCAACAGCACAAAGCCAAACGGCCATTGATAATTATGATCATTGGCAACGCGAAAGCCTAAACGCCATGCGTTTACTGCAAGCACTGAGCCCTAACTTATCGGTAGCGCTGTTATGAGCCAGAGCAAAATAGCAACGCTTAAACAGCATTTAGCCAGCGCCGAATATCAAGGACATAAGCTTGCGCTCGATACCCAGTTTGATAGCTGGATAGAAGGCGGACGTATAGAGCCATGCAGTAAAACCATTAACGGCAATGGCGTATTAGCCGCGCGGTTTTATTACTCAGGGGTGATCAGTATCAACCCATGCTTTGCACCGGCTGCGCTTATTTGTGCCTTTGCCTCGTTTTGGTTGCAAAACAACGGCGGGCGCTTCGACAGCACTGACATTGAATTTAGCGCCGACGTAAACGACGACAATAGTAACGAAGTTGAGTTAACGATTGACCAGCTTTGTGAAGATATTGAGCTTATTCAAACACCCAACGGCCCGTTTGAATTAAACGGCAACCGTTACGACTTTGGTGAGCAAAGCCTATGGATCGCTGAAGCGTTCACACTGCATGGTGAAGTAAGTGCTTAACGTCAAATTTGACGAAGGCCAAAGCAAAGAACAATTAGCGTTTTTACAGCTCAAGCCCAATAAACGCCGCAACATATTACGTAGTGCAATACGTGTAGCAAATAAAAGCAGTAAAGAGCGCATTACTGGGCAACGTGATCTGATAGGCAAAACATGGAAAGGCAGAGCAAACGGCAAAAAAAAGAAAATGCTCACCAAGCTAAAGCGCAACATGAAAGTACGTTACGGCGCCAATAGCGCAGGGGTTTATTTTAGAGGTGGCAACAGCGGCAAAATAGCGCGCGCTCATCAAGAGGGTGTAAGCCTAGATGCAGGCAAGCCAAAAGGTAAAGCAGCACAAAACAAAGTGGGCCCAGCCACGCGAAATTTAGCCCGGGCACTAATAGCTGAGGGCTACACAATTCCGCGAGGCAAAGGGAAGGGCAGCAAACGCCCCAGCATTAAATGGATAACTGAGCATTTAAGTATTAACCAAGCAGGGTTTTTACTGCGTGATTTAAAGGGCAGCTCAGGTAAGAGCTCATGGCAAATTGATTTGCCTGCCCGCTCCTTTTTGGGGCAAACCGTTGCTGAACAAAAACAGCAACAAAGTTTTATTTTAAACAAAGCTATGCACGTGGCGTAGCGCAAAGCAAAAGGAACGACCATGGCACAAGGTAAAGTATCCGTTGCCGCTATTCAAACAGGCAGTGGCGCTACAAAACAAGTAGAGCGCAGCGTATTATTTTTAGGCCAAGCGCCCGAAAATAATGGCAGCATTCTACCAATCAACGCACAAAGTGATTTTGATGATTTGTTTGGCGCCGCCGACTCACCATTAAAAACCCAAGTAAAAGCATGGCAACGCAACGGCGACGACCTAGTCAGTGGCTATGCCATCCCGCATGGCGCCGGTGATGATGTAATGGCCTTAATTGATGAAGCAATGGATCAAGACATCAGTCCTGAAATCATTGTTATTTGTACGCCCGTCACTGGTAAAGCCGAAATTGAAAGCTATCAAGCAAAAGCGCTTGAAATCCTGTCAGGCCAATCGCGTTACGTGCGCTTTTTATTAGCGGCACCAGGTTTAACGCCTGAGCAAAATTGGTCAGATCTAGTCACTGCATTACAGCCATTAACTGATGGTGTAGTAGGCGAGCGCATTGCAGTGATCCCGCTTTTATTTGGTGATGAACTCGGCGGCGTAACAGGGCGTTTATGCAAAAGCTCAGTCACCATTGCTGATAGCCCAATGCGTGTACTGACTGGGGCAATGTCGCTCATGCCATTGCCAAACGATGCAGCAGGCAAACCGCTTACTAACTCAACCACTGCGGCACTGGATGCACAGCGTTTTAGTTGCACGCAGTTTTACCCTGATTTTGACGGCGTGTATTTTGGCGACGTAAACATGCTGGATGCTGAAGGCGGTGATTTCCAAAAAATCGAAATTGGCCGCATTGTCGATAAAGCCGCGCGTGCCGTTCGCATCATCGGTATTCAAAACGTTAAAAATCGCCGCTTAAACAATAGCAGCACCGGTATTGAATTTGGTAAACGCATCATGGGTAAACCACTGCGTGATATGGCGCGATCAGTCAACATCGGCGCCGACAAGTTCCCTGGTTTAATTGACGCCCCAAAAGACGACAGTATTAACCTCACGTTTATGGATGCGACCACGTTGCAAGTTGTGCTTAAGGTTAAGCCAATCGATTCACCCAGCACCATTATTGTTGGGATCATGTTAGATAACGCAGAGTAGGAGCGCGAACATGCAAAAGGTATTAGGCGGTAAAGACTTCGATATTTTTATCGGGGGGTCGATGGTTCACGTTATGGAAGCCACTTGCAAAATTACGGATGGGCGCACCGTTAAAAAAGTGCGTGGTATTCCAAAAGGATTTATTGATGGCGACGTTGAAGGCGAAGTAACGCTAAAACTCGATCACGAAAACTGGTTATTAGTGCAAGCGCAAGCCGAAAAAGCAGGCAGTTGGAAAGGCATTGAACCGTTTGATGTGGCATTTAATGCAGAAGTAGCCGCCGGTAAAAAGAACGTTGAAGCGTTTGGTTGTTTGCCGCAGTTAGACGAAATTTTAAATATCAAAGCCGATGGCGGCGAAGAAGACACCACCTCAATTAAATGCCCAATCACCAGCCCTGATTTTGTAAAAATCAACGGTGTGCCTTATTTAACCGCTGATGAAGTGAGAGATCTGTAATGACTAAAGCCATTCGCACGCTGACTGCCACAACACTACTAAGCACCCTGCAAGCATGTGGGCATAAAGTATTTGAGGGTGAATTAAACCTAAACATTATAGGTATTCGCCATGCAAACACCCGTGCCAACACGTTTAACGATGCAATTTGTGTGTTGTATCAGCAAAACGCTGAATGGCAGTTAAAGCAGTTCAAAGCCACAACTGATGCCGGTATTTACTGGCGTAAACACCCAATGAATATAGATGGCACAGCCGTGCTAATTGCAGGGCAGCATAAAAGCCTGTGGACATTGGGTTATCACCAGGGCAAATACCGTGCCCTTGTACAACATAAACCGGTTGTTGTTTTACGTGATAACAACCACGACACCGAGTTAGACACGGACGTTACACCCCAAGCATTACTACAGCAAGGTTATTTTGGCATTAACTGCCACCGCGCAAACAGTAAAACCACATCTACACAGGTAGATAAATGGTCAGCCGGTTGCCAGGTGTTTGCAAACCCAAATGACTTTGATGAATTTATTGCTTTGTGTGAGCAATCAGCAGCCAAGTATGGCCCTTATTTTACCTACACACTGCTAGAGCAAGCAGATATTAAAGAGAGTATTGATCATGGCGTTTGAGAAACAAATCGCATTAGAAACCCCCGTTGGCGACATTACATTTAACGTCAATGGCGCTGACTACAACAAATACATTAACTCGACTCAGCCGAACAACAAGGTGCAGCCGGCGACTAACTTTTTATTAAACACAGTGGTTGAAGCCGACGCTAAAAAGCTCAAAGAGCTGGTACAGCAACCGGGTGCCGCGTTGTTTTTAGTGGGTGCCATTGTTGAAGAATACCAACCCGAGTTTAATTTTACGGTAAAAAAATCGAAAGCCGAGCCAAGCAAATAGGCAAAAGCAGGCTTGATCAGTTACTGGCATACCACGCTAAATATTTTGGCAATCTACCAGTAACTGACGAGAGCTTGGCACAGGCGCTTTACCTAGAAACATCACAGCAAGAAAACTTTGTAACCGCCGTAAATAACGGCATTTGCACTGCATTAGGCGGCGAGTAATTAATGGCAACACTCAGCAAATTAGACAAGCTTACTTATTCAATCGGCATCATTGACAAAGTCACTGGGCCGGTTAATAAAGTCATGGCTAAAATTAATCAGCTGAGCCAGCAAACCGCCGCCGCCCAAGATCAAATGATGCGCGGCGCAGCCACTGCCGTCGGTGGTGGTTACGCCCTTGCAAAATCACTTGCGCCCGCTATTGATCACGTTGCCGCTTTAGGTGAAGTGCAATCATTAGGCGTTGCCGACGACGCATTGCAAAAACTAACCAAAACATCATATGAATTTGGCTTTCAGTTCGGTGGTAACTCTGCCGAGTTTGTACGCAGCGCCTACGATATTCAATCAGCCATTGCAGGTTTAACAGGCGATGAGCTATCAGAATTTACTAAAACATCAAATATGTTAGCGGTAGCCACCAAAGCCGATGCAGCAACAATCACCAGCTACATGGGCACCATGTATGGCATATTTGAAAAAACAGCCAACAAAATGGGCAAGGCCAACTGGGTAAACCAAATAGCAGGCCAAACCGCCACCGCCGTTCAGCTATACAAAACCACCGGTGCAGAAATGCAAGCCGCGTTTTCAAACCTTGGGGCGACTGCGACAAACATTGGCTTAAGCTCGGCTCAACAATTCGCGTTAGTGGGTGAACTGCAACTGGTTGCTAAATCAGGATCAGTGGCTGGTACACAAGCGGCTTCATTATTACAAGGGATTGGTAAAGCGCAAGATGCATTAGGCATAAAATTAACCGCTGATAACGGCGACATGCTCGCGATTGATGTGGTGCTAGGGCGTATTAATGAACGGCTATCATCACTGGGTTCTGTAGCGCGTGGTGATGTACTGACCCAAATATTTGGTAAACAAGGTGCAAAAGCTGTTGATGTACTCAGTACTAAAGTAGACAAATTAAAAGATGGCATCACCGTTTTTGAAAACGTGCAAGACAACTCCAAAGCCTTGGAAATGGCAAACATAATTGCCAGCCCATGGGATCGTTTAGGCGGTTCATTTAATGCAGCGGCTACCGCAATGGGTAACCGCTTATTGCCAGTGGTTGAGCCGTTCGTTGAAATGCTCGCTGCCGGCTTTGCGGGCATTGTGTCACTGACTGAGCGATTCCCATTTTTATCAAGCGTTATTTCAACACTGGTTGTGGTTATCGTCGCGCTGATCACGGTTCATGGCATCATTATTTTTACGATGGGCCTGTATAAAATGGCGCTTGTTTCAACTGCCGCGCTAACAGGTGGCTTAAGCGTATTAACAAAACTATGGCAGGGGGCGTTAATCGCACTGCGTGTATTGGGCTTTTTATCACTCATTGCCACGATGGGCGCAGCGGCCATTGCCATTGGAACATTTAAAGCGGTGATGCTCGCAGGTCAAGCTGCAACGTGGTTGTTTAATGCGGCGCTTTGGGCAAACCCTATTACGTGGGTGGTAGCAGGTGTTATTGCACTCATCGCAGCCGTTGGGGCACTTATCTATTATTGGGATGATTTAGTGGCTGCGTTTCAAAATACCGCGTGGGGCAAAGTATTAATGGTGGTGTTTGATAGTGTGAAAGCGGCCTTTAATGGGGTAATTGATAGCGTTAAATGGGTGCTTGAAAAACTCGGCCTGATTGACGATACAGAGGCAAAAATAAAAACAGAGGCAACCTCAACACACGAAAACATTAACCGTGCTCAGCCTAGCAATTTAGTCATGCAAAATGCAAATCAAGCGTTCAGCCGCGACTACGGTCAAGCCGTGATCAATAAAGCCGCGCAAGTACCAGGCAATGGCAACGCCAACGATGCTGCAGTGAATGATATTACATATTCAAATCGAACGCAGTTAAACGCAGGCCAAACGAATAATGTTATTAACTCAGCATTACAAAGTAGTCATGCCATTGAGCAAACAAATAACGCGCTAAATAACAGTGCTGTAGGTTCAGTTGTAGCAAATGAACACACCAGCGCAGTAACCACAGCCACGAACGATAGCGTAAAATCAACAAGCGCCAAAACTGCCAACATCAATAACAGCGCTATTTACTCGGCTGTTAACGATGCTGTGTATTCAACAAGCACAGCAATGAGCAATGCAACTAACCCAACATTGCAAAATAGCATTGCTACAAACCAATCACATAACGCGCTTACTCAAACCAGCGCGTTAAATAACCGCGCCATAAATTCAGTTGTAGCAAATGCACACACTAACGCAGTAACCACAGCTGCGAACGGTGTCGCAAACTCAACTAGTGCAACAACGGCCAACAAAAATAACAGCGCTATTAACTCAGCATTACAATACAGCCCAACTACACATAACTATGCTGGCCATATTGCACAATCAACGCCGTTCGCACCGCAATCAGCGCTGCAAAATACAGCTAACAGCACAGCTGATAATTTTACTAACGCGGCTAACTCGCCTGTATTTGATAGATCAAGTGTGCAACTTGCGAGTGTAAGCCAAGTTGTAGAGCCTTTGCAGCCGCTCCCAACCAACAAAACAGATCAGGTAATTACTAACGCAGTAAACACCAGCGCATACAAAGTTGAGCAGTTAAACGCAAAGCAGCAACAGCAAAGCAATAGCTATAAAGCCAAAGTGCAAAAGTCAGCATTTTTACAAAACCTAAACAAAAACACAAACAACAGCAACTCAAGCGAGAGCGATAACCGTAAGAGTGTGCACATTGATAGCTTAACGATTAAGTCAGACGACGTAGCGCAGAGCTTTGAGCAAATGATGGAGTTAGCCGGCTAATGGATTTTGATATTGCACTACACATAGATTTAGCTGTTGAAGATAACGACTTTGTGCTTAACGACTCGTTAGACCCTGCAACATTAAAAAAAGCAGATGTTATCACGCAGGATATAAAACACCGAATTTTAGAAAGTGGTCTATTAACCAAGCTCGTTGGCCTGCGCAATAAAAATGGCATTGCCCCAATTTTAACAGAGCTTGAATTACTTACAGAGCAAGATAACCGCATAAAGCCAGGCACTATAAAAGTGTACAAAAATGACGACGGTACGCTCAGCATCAATGCGCAAACGCGCCAATACGGAGGCCTACAAAGTGGACTTTAAAACCCTAATGCAAAATGCAGGCTTGCCAATGGATGAACAAACCGCACAAGCGCAATGGCAACAGCAGTTAAAAGAGCAAAATATTCAGGTAGCAAACGATTCACCATTCGGCCCGTTTTGGCGTACTGTTGAAGCGTTGATCACAAAGCCAGTCGTTAAGTTATTTAATTGGATAGCCCAGCAATTAATGCCTGACTTATTTATTATGACCGCCAGCCGCACTGCATTGATTGAACGCCACGGCCCGGCGCGTAATGTATTTATTCAAGCAGGCGTAAAAGCACAAGGCATACTCACGTTCACCCGTATCAATACTGAAGGTGAAAGCGCTATTGTTGCTGGTACCCAGGTGGTAACTGACGTGTTAGGTGATACTGTTTATAAGCTCACCCTGTTGCAAGATGTTTATTTTAGTGACGCCCAAAGCACCGCGCATGGTCAAGCTGAGGCTACCGATACAGGCGCCGCATTTAACTTACCAGCTCATGCTTATCGCTACTTTTACGAACAGCAAGACGGGATCACAGTAACCAACAATAACGATTGGCTAATTAAGCCAGGTTCCGATGATGAAAGCACCGAGCATTACCGCTTAAGGATTCGTAATGTGTTTGGCACCGCAGCACGATGGCATATCAACGCAGTATACAAACAAATTATCGCAAATTTTGGCGTACCGATAGATAACATTGAAATACAAAATGGCGCACCTCGTGGCCCTGGCACTGCTAACGCGTATATTTATTTAGATGTAGGCCCCGTGCCAACGGCATTACTGAGCGCGATTAACCAGCACATTCGCACCGCAGGCCATCATGGTTTAGGTGACGACTTTTTGGTTTACGCCATGGCAACCACGGGCTTTGATATTACCGCAAAGTATAAATTGCACCCGCAGAGTGCCAGCATTCAAAGCAAGCTTGAAACATTTATACAAGCAGCTTTTAGGCAAAATGCAGCCTACGCCCCCACGCGAGTAGCACATCAAACGATATTCAGCATTAGCCAATTAATAGCAGAATGCCACGAGCAATTTAGCGAACTTAAATCAATCAAATTTGATATCGACGATATAACAGCGGCCAACTGGCTGCCGGTTCTTACATCATTAACAGTCAGCGAGGTAGCAAATGACTAATCAAATTGCTATCTGGTTAAACAAAGGCTATGCAGAAAAGCTGGTAAAAGCAGCAACTGGCTATTGGGAAAAATCTCGGGATTACGTTATGTGGGCTGTTAACCAAAAAGACGAGTCACAAAACGAAGAGCCTGTCCTCGGTTTTCTCGCGTGGGAGCGCTTAACCCATCGCTTAGATGATGAACCAATCGATTTATATCGCAAGCGCGTACAGTATGCACTAGTTAACACCATTGACGCTGGGGAAATTGCGTCAGTTAAAAGTATTTTTGACCGCTTGGGGCTAGAAGTGCTTAACGTTCGTGAGCGAATAGATGGCCGAGACTGGGATATTATCGGCATTGATATGACTGATACAACGTTAGCTGGTAATACAGATTTATTGCCAGAGTTAATACAGCTTTATGGCCGAACATGTCGCCGCTACGAATTAACGGTTCATAACAAAGCAGATGTACTACTCAGTGTTGGGCAAACGCACGTGCAGTGGGATAGCTGCCATATTGCTCACCCACTACGTTTAGAAGCTCAAAATAAAGCCCAGCAACAATACAGCCACGGTTTTACAGACTTGCAAAACGAAAGTAGCCACGCGCCAATGCATGCAATAACGCACAACGTAAAGCACACACTGCCTACTGAGTTGCTATATCAATTTTTAGGGCTCGATAACTTAGTTAGCAACACCGCACGCCAAGCAATAACTACCGATGTACAGCATGTTATTGCCGCACATCATCACTATGGATTTTTAAGTAAAGAGGGCGGTGTCAGTGTCGCCAAGGAGATACTATGAGCGAAGCCATCACCGGCATTATGACCAACGCCGGTAAAAACTACATAACTACCCGAGCACTTGAAAACAAAGGGCTTGATGTAAAAGAGCTGGTGTTTGCAAACATACCAAATTTAAACGAGCACGCCGAGCGTAACCCAAACGAGCAAATGCCGAGCTCGTTAAGAATAACGCATCGCCGCAACATTGATGTGTCTGGCTATGTAGACGCAAACACCGTTGCATGGGCCGTAGTGCTAGAGCAAGACATCGGCGACTTTGACTACAACTGGATAGGCCTAGTAACGCAAGATGGCACACTATTAGCCATTGATTACTTACCCCTCCAGCGCAAACGCCAAGGTGTAAACAACGTACACAACCGATCGTTTGTGCTTAAGTTCGCCGCCGCTGCGGCATTAGCGCGTATCACTATCCCAGCCCAATCGTGGATGTTTGATTACAGCCCGCAAATAGATGCGCTAAACGCGCTATCGCTAACTACAGCAACAGCGCAGGTAAATAACATGTACCGCACGTTGCGTAACTTTTTCTTAATGTCAGATTTTACAGTATTTACTAAGGAACTATGATGAACATTGAACAAGTCAACGAAATCGTAACAGCGGCAGATCGTGTGGTTACAGCGGTAGAAAACAAAGCCGCCGAAATAGATACTAAAACTGCCGCGCTAGCCAGCGACTACAACGAAAAAAAGGCCGCACTTGATCAGCAAGTCGCCGCAAACTCGGCGCAACTGGCTATCGTTGCATCAGACGGTTACCGTAAAGCAATCGAAGATGCGTCAGGTGGCCGCAACACTGTAGTAATTGACGAGCAAGGCAATCCAAATGTCATGGTGCGAATCCCCCGTTTTAATTACGAAGACATCAACCAAGCTATTCTTGACCGCTTGGGTGTTGACTTAATGCTAGGCACAGGTACACCAACCATGTTCCAGCGCAACGGCGAGCAAATGGGGGAGGTTCTTATTGCTAAATATCTTGCATCATCAGGAGCTAATGGCGGCTGCTCAGTAATTGGTGGTGTTCAGCCGCGTACATCAGTTCATTACGATGTAGCAAAAGCGCTGTGTAACAATAAGGGCGAAGGCTGGCACATGATGAGCATACACGAATGGGCTGCAATAGCGCTATGGTCACTAGCTAACGACACAGTGCCGCGTGGCAATACAAACTATGGCCGCAGTCACGAAAATAAATTAGAGACAGCGCGTCGTAACGATGATGGCATACCGGGAGATGCGGCGGGTCTTGCAAGAACCGACACCGGGAAAGGTCCTGCAACATGGTCGCACGACCACACAGAATGGGGTATTCAAGATCTTGTTGGTAACGTGTGGGAGTGGTTAGACCAAATGATGCTTAGCGAAGGCCAAGTAATCACCACGCTAGATAACAACTCAGAAATCGTAGAGCAAAACTGGATCAAGCATTCAGCTTATTTTGATTCACCAGTCGCAAACACAGAAGGCCCCGGCAGCGCTGGATCTCCAGTGCTTAACAGCGCAATTACAAACCGTAACGGCCCAGTCGGCGAAGATAGTAACGACAACCCGTATTTAACAAATAGCCATTTTGCAGCAATTACAAAATCAGAAACGTATCAAAAAGTCGAGATTTTGCGACGCTTGCTTATTGAGTCTGAATCAACCACAACCGTGCCTGGTGCAATCTACTGCCGAAATTATGGCAATCGATTCCCGCTGCGTGGCGGCAACTGGAGCTATGGCTCGAACGCGGGCCTGGGCGCGCTCCACCTCAGCTATGGCCGTTCGCTTGTGAGCAGTAATATCGGTTTTCGTCCCGCTTTCTTTGCGTAATTGGTTATTGAAATTTGAACCCCGGGCGATAGCCCGGGAACAACATAAAAGGAGATTAATTTGACCGCGCTAGCAATAGAAGAAAAATGCAGAGATATTAATAAACCAATGCGTGCAATCGTGGTTAGGCCATGCAAGCCACGCCAACACGCACAGCATAAAGCTAAAGTTATTTGACACTCCATTTAAAAGGTAAAACTATGTTTACTTATATTTATAAGGGCGAACGCCATAGCAACACCACCGCTGAGTACATGAAAAGCCTAGGCATGGACCAAGAGCAAGTCGACTCTGTATTAAATCAGGAGCAGTTTGAGCTAAGCCAAAATATTGAAAAGCGCCAAGCTGCATACAAAGCCGAGTCAGATCCATTATTTATGGAAGCGCAATACGACGGCACGCCAGAGTTACACCAAAAGTGGCAAGACAAAGTAACCGAAATCAAAGCGCGTTACCCACTTCCTGAAAATGCATAAACTAGCGCTTTGCTACCACCAAACTGCCGCCCCTTGTTCTATGCAAGTGGGCGCGCGGTTGATTGAGTCTGCAATTAAAGATAACTCGCGCACCGATAAACCAACAAGCCATGGTGGTTTGTTGTTATCAGTAAGTGCTGCAGATCCAGCAGTACTAGCCAGTAAGTTGGAATCAATAAACGAATACTGCCCGATCCCTGAGTTTATCGCCTGCGCCCAGCATGCCAAAAGTCAAAGCACTTTAGAGCAAAGCAAGCTCGAAACATATGACAGTCAAAGTATCGAATGGCAAACAAATACCCTACAAAATTTATCGCCTTTACGCGATCAGCTAATAGCTGACGAGCTCGCGGCGGTCGATGATAGTGGCAAGGAATTAATTACTACCATTGATGATGCATTAACCCAAACAGCAGAGCTAAAAACAGCCCGCGACGAGCGACTAAATCAAGCGCAATTCACGGCTAAAAGTAGCGGTGTAGATGTGCAATTAATAACAGCCGGCACAGCAACGCAGTTAGCCGACTCAGTTGCTAGCAAAGGCAATGACCGTAATTATTGGGCAATGTGCTTATTCGTTGGCGAACTGGGCGAACTTAATAAAATTAAAGAGGTTTTATGAGCATAGCAATTGACGGCTGGAACATACCGGGGTTTGAAACCCGTGTTGATGCATCGGTAAAACTCGCCGGTGGTGACATGTCGGGGTTTGGTAGTTTTGCACTAAGTAGTGATCAAGGTGTTAAGCCTGGTTTAATTACTGTAAAAACAAAAATCCCGATGCTGGAGGAAAGCGAGCTAGCAGATCTTATCGCAAAATCAAAAGCACTAGACGAAAACGGCGCCCGTGTTATTTACACAATTACTAATGCACTGGCTGAGTCTTATAAAATTCGTAAAGCAAAATTTGACGGTGAAGTAAAAGCCACCGAGCTTGAAGAAAAGCGCGCATGGCAAGTAACATTTAAACTAGTAGAGGTGCAATCAGTATCCGAGCGCGAGCAACAGCAGCTAGACGAACAAGCCAGCACCAACGCAGAGCCACAAGCAACAACCAGTAACGACGATGTGCAAAACAAATTCAACGAGGTAGAAGGGCCATGAGCACCCGCCTATCTAACACCTTAAAAATAGCGGGTCAGCCGGTTACTAACATAGTAGCTAAAACCGTGCAGCTAGATATTGCCAGCACAGGCCGCGCAAAGTTTGAAGTGGTTACAGAGCAAGAGCCAAGAGGATTAGTAGAGCTACACCTAGGGTATACGCTCGATAATATGATCCCGTATTTTCTCGGCGTCATAGAATCAAAACATCAAGCTAATGGCCGATGGTATTTAACATGCCGTGAATTACTCGGCGCGTTAAGTTTCTCTGCACCGTTGGCGGTTCGACACCCAACAATTAAAGCGGTGCTTGATGAATTGGCGAAGCTCGGTGTTGAGTTTGTAACGCCAGAGAACGCAGAATATTTAAATAAAATAGCCCCCGCTTTTTATCACAGCGGCACAGGCATCGAAGCGCTAAGGCAAATTGGTAAAGTATGGGGCATTAATGATTTTATATTCCAACAACGCCCAGACGGCAAAATATTTGTAGGCAGTTGGCATGACTCCCGTTGGCCGCTCGCAGCTATCAATGACTTTCCGGAGCACACAATAACCGCTAAAAGCTCAACTACTGGCGAGTTAATCGCTATCCCAAAACTACGACCAGGCATAAAACTAAATGGCCGATATATTACCGAAGTAACCTTAATCAACGACAGGATGCACATACGATGGTCAAACAAGCCATTAAACGCCTAATACAGCGCTACTTTCCAGAGTTAAACGAGCGTAAACATTTGCCGCAATTGGCACGCATAGAAAAACTATACGACCTGCCAAGTGACGCCGCTGCAATCAGCACAGCGTTTAGGCCGCTAAAAGCCGCCGACGTACAGCTATTAAACCCGCTAACGGGTGAGCCAGTAGCCGTGCCCGTATTTCAGCAAGTAACACTAAGCACAGGCCAAGCGTCCGATCACGGATTACTAAACGAACCAACGCCAGGCATGCATTGTTTAATACAATATATTGATGGCTTAAATAGCCACCCCGTGATCACGAGCCTATTGCCATGGCAAAGCTTAGTGCCAGCGCATAAACGCACAGACGTAACACTACAGCAAAGTAGCCGTAGTAAATTACAGGGCCGAGACGGTAATTGGCACTTTTCAACCGATGGAGATATAACCCAAACGAGCGATACCAGCACGATTAAATCGCGCAACCGAGGTGAAAATTACCATCAACGCAACTGTAGCATAGATACGCATGACATATTAAAGATCGATGGCAATCAAATAACCGAAGTGATGGGCGCATACAAAGCATTGGCGGGTGAGAAAGCATTAATCGTTGCACTAGAAGGGGTGTTAATTGGCAGTAAAAAACAGGTAGATATTGAAGCGACTGAAAACACGAATATAACTACGCTTAAAACGCTACATGCTAAGGCTACCGAACTGGCAAAAGTAGAAGGCGCAACAGTGTGGGTAGGTAATGAGTCAGTTAATGCATTGAAAATATTATCCGATCTGATTGCTATTGTGAGTGATACCAATAAAACGTTAGCAGCCCATATTCACCCTCCTGGAAAACCACCCGCAGAGTCAGGGGATTTTTCATCATACTCAGCGGATGCAAAATCGTTAAAAAGTGATCTAGATCCGATTGTGGGTTAAGTTACCCACAGATTTTGTGACTAAGCTGTGCATACCCAACCATATATATGCCGATTGGAAGCCTCAAGTGTGCAACGATAACACCCTATTGCGAACGATTCTCATTACTGTTATAATGTAATTATGAACCGACAAGAACTATAACTATTAAGTCGTTTCATTCACTCCTAGAAAACCAATCTCGTTTTTGTATTTTTACTGCTGTCTTACTAAAGAATTGCGGTATTTTTCTGCGTGAAATCCATACTCTTTCTCAATTAATACTATGTCCAACATAAGCTTCGTTGGTGGCAATCGTGTGGCTTAAGCTGAAATGAATTGGTGGCGCTAGGATCATATAAAAATAAATATAGGAGTCTTAATATGACCCAAAAAAATAAACCTAGTGACAACACAACCACTGAAAATGACTTTCAAAAAGGCGTGAAACAAGGATTTGTTTCTTGGTTGATTCGAGAGCTGCTAGAAACATTGTTCAATTGAATCTGATCTATCAAATTGCAAAGGCTGGTGAAGCCTTTGCACTCCAAAGGACATTTCCAATATCACCAATAAACTCAATACCTGTAGTTTTCAGTGTTTGTTTAATATACTACATTGGAATTGGGTGTAAATCTGGTGTCATATGCCATTCACTAAAGGTCACAAGCCAGTTAGAAAAAGGCTTGTTTCTGATGCTGTTAAGCGGTGTAGTGTGACCTTCCTACTTAGGCCTTATGCCTATTTAAATCAACTTTGATTTATATTGAATGCTTCACCAAGTGTTCTATCTGCCAAGCCCAGCTTATCAACACACAGGCCAATAAACTCACCTGAGAGCGCCCCGCGATTTAACAGGTTAATTAGCCGCTTTTCTTCTATTTCCTTTGGCTCTGTACCGTACAGCTCCAAATAAAGCGCTTTTGTTCCACCCATTTTTTTGCGTTCTGCTTTTAAAAAGCTTCTCAACGCTTCTACGTAATGTGGGTTGTCGTCTAACTTCTTTGGCAATGTCTTATCGTCCAATTATGTAATCTCGCGATCCTAGTATCTTTTATTAAATAAATCAAAAATGATGTAAAAATCAATTGAAATAAATCAACTTTGATTTATGATGTATACATCAAAGTTGATTTATTCAATAAGGAGTAACCATGCTTTTACCAGGTGAAATCGTAGTTGATAACTTTGCAGGTGGAGGCGGGGCAAGCACTGGTATTGAACTAGGACTTGAACGACACGTTGATATTGCTATCAACCATGATCCTGCTGCGATAGATATGCACAAATTGAATCATCCAGAGACCGAACATTATTGCGAGTCAGTGTGGGACGTTGATCCGGTATCTGCTTGTCGTGGCAGACCTGTTGGTTTTGCTTGGTTTTGCTTGGTTTTGCTTGGTTTTCGCCTGATTGTAAGCACTTTTCGCGAGCAAAAGGCGCTACTCCTGTAGATAAAAATATAAGGGGCCTTGCATGGGTAGCAATCAATTGGGCAGCTCAAGTGCCTGTTAGGGTTATAGCACTTGAAAACGTTGAAGAGTTTCTTACGTGGGGGCCTGTTGTTGATGGAAAACCATGTAAAGAAAGGCGTGGACAAACTTTTGAGGGCTTTGTTGCAGCACTTTCTAATGGGTTGGAGAAAAGTCACGCTGCATACAAAGACGTTTACGAGTCGCTTTTTCGATGTAACTACAACATAACAAAAAAGCTCGCTATTTATAAATCTATCAAGCGTGGTCTAGGGTATAAGGTAGAGTGGAAAATACTTTCTGCGTGTGATTATGGTGCACCTACTACACGCAAGCGTTTGTTTATGGTTGCGAGAAATGATAGCCAACCCATAGCTTGGCCAAAACCAACGCATGGCGAGGGGTTACTACCATATAAAACGGCCGCAGATATTATTGATTGGAGCATTCCTGTTCGTTCTATTTTTAACAGAAAGCGTCCTTTAGCAGAGAATACACTGAAGCGAATAGCTAAAGGGTTAGAGAGATTTGTAATTAATTCGAACGATCCATTCGTTGTACCTGGTGAATGTTCAACTCCATTTATTACCGAACATGCAAATGCCAGTAATCAACGAAATATGTCAGCAAATGAACCACTAAGAACGATATGCGCCCAGGTTAAAGGCGGTCATTTTGCTTTAGTTTCTGCGCATATTGCTAAGCACTACACAGGTGTAAATGGCTCAGATATAAAAGAACCATTACATACAGTCACAGCGAAAGATCATAACGCTCTTGTGACCAGTCATATGATAAAAATGCGTGGGACAAATATTGGACATGGTACTAATGAACCCGTTCACACTATTTCTGCCGGCGGTTTTCATATTGGTGAGGTTCGAGCGTTTTTAGTTGAGTATTACGGTGCAGGAAACGCGCACAGAGTAGATAAGCCTTTGCATACAGTGACGACCAGAGACCGCTTTGGTTTGGTTACGATTCAAGGTGAAGACTATCAAATAGTTGATATAGGCATGCGTATGCTTGAACCGCATGAGCTGTTTGCCGCTCAGGGTTTTCCTGTAGACTATATTATTGGTCACGATAGTGAGGGCAACAAACTGTCAAAAGCAAGCCAAGTTGCCCGGTGTGGTAACGCAGTTTGTCCGCCAATTGCTCAAGCAATTGTAGAGGCGAACTTTAGTTCAAATGCAAGCCAAGTTGCGGCTTAATAAACGGGCGCTTAGCGCCCCATTGGAATACGGGGGCAGATAATGTCTAGTGAGTGTGTATCAGAAGAGCAGTACAAAACGATTATGAAACGCATAGATGAACTGATAGATATGGGTGAAGGCAATCTAAGCGAAACTGAATTTAAGGAACTAGACGCGCTGGCTGATCTGGCTGTCGCTTATGAAGAAGTTCACTTTAAATTTTAAATTGGAAAACGGGAACTGTTATGGCTACTAAAGTACCATTTTCACGCTTAACTGCAAAGCAAGCGAAAACATGGCTTATGCAAAATGACGAAGATGGAGCCGCCCTTTGGTCGAGTGTTAAAAGTAAAAAAGACTTGGTTGATAGTGTTAGTGATAACTTGGCTCATTTTGGTATTAAAGAGCAATCGGGTGATGTGATAATCACAAGTAATCAAGAGTGTTTTCAGGACGATTTTATTCGTCAGTATCATAACTCTTATCGTTAATTATCAGACGTTGGAATAATTATGACTGAATTAATTGCTAGTAACTTCTACGCACCGACAGTGCATGATGACGAGTACGGAAATTTGATTTGCTTTCACCATGCCAGATTAACTAAAAATGAGTGCGAGCAAAGCGTTATGAAAGTGGCATTGAGAGAAGGTTTTACTGGAACTCTAAATGAGCGGATGACTGAGCTTGGGTGGGAAATAAAGCAGTTTTCAGCAATGGAAATACCGTTGAAATAATTGAGTTGGAATAACAGAGTAAATTGTTAAATAATGAGTTGATAAAAGTGTGTATGGCTGTGTGTATGTGATTTATTGCTAAATTAATTTGTTGTTAAAAGTCAGCGCTTTATGGTTCTTATCTCATAATCATACCAGTAAATTGTGGGACCGTTTGGGCTTTGTTCTTGTATTGCCATTTAGGGGGATAAACCTTTCTTATTCATTATGTTGAGTCAACAATTTTTATAAAGTGACCACATATGCAAAACACTAATCACCATTGTCGCATAATGTGGGGGAGTGGGTAAAACGCAAAATTATTCTAAGGAGTTGGTGCAAACGGTTTACCATCTTATAATTTGCGCATCTTCTTGTTTATTCTTACCTAAACATTAATGCTTCGGCGCAACGCCATTAAGCTGCTGAGGCTTTTTAAAAACGAGCTCGGTTAGGTTTTTATTCGACATAGTGCTGAGTGTTTTAAAATCCAATTTACCGGTCACTTTAATACCTTGACTCTTTTGAAACTCAATAATGGCTGATTGTAGCTCTTTGCTCATAACCGCTTTGTTTTGTTGTGGATCGAATTGAGTTGCGGTTGCAACTGAGAAATATTTGCCAGCGCTATCATAGGCGTTTTTCTCAATAACCGTTTTATTAAAAGCACTGTTGGTTTTTACTCTCGCTCTCATTTCTGTGTAAGCCATGGCAGCACTACCGAAGTCACCAACGTCAAGGCTCACTTGAGCATTCGCATATAAGTTCAACTCATATTCGGCTGATTGCAGGTAAACTGTTTTATCAACCAGCGGGCATCGGATCTCTTTTTGGTAATAATTTGAATCAAACGGTAAAATTTTTACTCGTTCCAACAACTCACAGTTGAACGGTTTCAATATGTAGCCGTTTTTGCCCGTTTGAGATACCGGATATTGCTGGTTATTAACGGTCACTTTTTGGATTGTTGTTTCCACACCTTGAGTCGTATCTTTGTCTACAATGCGCAAAGCTTCTTTTTTGGGGCTAGCAAAAGTCAGCTCGGGAACCAGTAAAGTTAATATAAGAATACATTTCATGACGGCATCTCCAACCATTTTCTTTTAAGTGCGACGATGTAAATTAAAATTAATGTGAGCCAAAAGAAAAACAAGCAAATCAGAATTGTGAGTTTGTTTTTTACGAGATAAGTTTCAAGCGACTTATTCGTTAAGTTCACAGGGCTAGTGCTTTGTACAAACAGTTCCGAATTTGTATATGAATCAGTTTTTAGTAACAATACAATTTTTGAGTTTGGGTGTATTTGGGGTACTTGGTATCTGGCAGAGCCTTTGTTCTCGCACTTGGGTGGGACCGTATCAGATAGTTTTACGTTGGGCGCAGACCATCGAACCACTGGAGGATGTTTACAAAGGGGCTTGGCAAGCTTCAAGTGAAAGAATAAATCTGTGAACATAGATTTGTTGGAGACATTCGTTAATGTATATTCAAGTTCTCCAGTATTTTGAACGTACCGAACATTCGTGATCTCAATAATTGGGTTGTCACTGAGTTCTTCAGTTAGTTGATTAATTGTCCACGCAAGAATCGAGAACAAGATCGTCATCAAATAGGGGATCTGTGCCATTTCGAAGTCTAATCCTTAGTAAAATGAGCATCTGTATTCGTTTAAAACTTAATATAGTTCATGAATACATCGGTCTTGCTGTCTTTTGTATTCATGGTGTTCAGTAAATGAGAGTAGCACATATAGATACAAAATTTGTTAATTAACCTTGATGAGCTGCGGATAAGAGTTGTGTTTCATTTCATTCAGGACGGGTGATTATGGGGTCTCTATGAAAATAGGTAATTAGCTATGTATGCTTTAAGTGCAAAAAGAGGTGCTGATCACTAAACTTATGAAGGACTATCGCTACAGAACCCATTTATGTCACGTGCCTTATTATATTTGGTTTGTTTAAGTGCATTGTTTACTTCGTGTGTTGCCAATACCAATAGCAGCCAATTACTAGTATTTACAGAACATTTTCCACCCTATACCGTGGTTGAAAAGGAGGGCAAGCTCACGGGTAGAGCCGTATCTCAGGTAAAGCAAGCTTTGGCTTTAGCTGGATTTGAGTCAAACATTGAGGTTATCCCTTGGGCGCGTGCCTACGAAATGGTGTTGGTGAAACCAAACGTACTGTTGTTTTCCATGGCAAAAACCCAGCAGCGTATCGCGCATTTTCATTGGCTTTATCAAATCACCACGCTTAAATACGATTTCTATTCATTACCAGATACCCGAGTAAAAGTCTCAAGTATTGATGACGCGCTTAAGTATTCAACCGTTGCGATCAGAGGCAGTTATGAGGAAGGAAAACTGCTTAGTCTAGGGTTTAAACTGGGAGATAATTTGGTGTTGGTGGCGAATATGGAAAGCGCGTGGCAAATGTTAAACAAAAGAAGAGTTCAGACTATATTTGCATCTCATGTGCCTGAACAACGCAATACCGCTGGCAAAAAACACATCTATAAAAGACATAAAGCAATTGATGACCGTCATGAATTGTATGTGGTTGCGAGTTTGGCGACGCCTGATAAAACGGTGAATGCACTTAAAGCGGCATTTGAAGTCATAGCACAGGAAGCGCTTATTCATCCATAATAGGCGCTTGTAAGGTAACAAAAATTTTACTTTAAACTACACTAAAACATTGAGTAGTTGAGACTTTTGGTGATGAGCGAATGTTAAAGGGCGTTGTTTTATCTTTGATAGCCTACTTGCTGCTGGCAGGGAGTGTTCAAGCGAGTCTCTTAAACCCCGCCGAACCTTGTGGTGCCAAAAAGCTTTCAATTGCATGGCATCCCTATAAACCATTTTCCTATTTGACCGACGACAGTGACCAACCGGTTGGTAACGATATTGCGCTGATCAGTGCCGTTCTTAATAACATGAAATGTAAATATGAGTTTGTACGAATGACTTGGAAGCGCACTTTAGTAGAAGTTGAAAGAGGGCACATTGATATTGGTATGTATGCGTATAAAACGAAAAGTAGGAAAGGGTTTTACTTTTCAAAACCGTACCGCAACGAAGCTGTGCGAGTTGCTGTATTAGCAAAAAATGCGCACAAGTGGTCGGTTCATAAACTTGCGGATTTGAATACACAAGGTGTTGTGGTCGCAACGGACAAGCATACTTGGTATGGCAAGGAGTTTGAAGACTACTTAAAAGCAGCCAAAAAGGCCCAGATATTTCATATTCATGGCTTACAAAATAGGTTGGACATGCTCGTGGCGGAGCGAGTTGATGCGGTTGTTGGCGATCCCATTACCATGCGTTTGTATATGAAAGAAGCGCACAACGACGTACTGCATATTTATCCTTATAAAATTTATGACGAGCCCGTACATTTTATTTTCGGTAAGGCATCGGCTGATATTAACGATGTGTTTTTATCACGTTTTAACGATGAACTATCCAAATTAATGAGCACGACAGCCGATTAGTTTTGAAACTCATTGTGTTTAATTAGTGTTCGGTTACGCGCAAATAGCGATTAAAATCACGCTTTTTTCAATTTACCCAAGACACTGCGGCTGAAAAAGCCGATAATCAGCTACTATGACTTTTTACCAGTGACAGACCTTTACTTTGAAGGTGTTTGGTTAGCGCAATATGGGATTTTACAATGGAAATTAAAGTTAATTTTCTAGACAACTTAAGATTAGAGGCTAAGTTTGACGACTTTTCGGTGATTGCCGATCAGCCAATTCGTTATAAAGGAGATGGCTCAGCGCCGAGTCCGTTCGATTATTTCTTGGCGTCATCAGCTTTGTGTGCAGCTTACTTTGTGAAAGTTTACTGTAATGCTCGTGAGATCCCAACTGATGGTATACGTTTGTCACAAAACAATATTGTTGACCCTGAGAATCGTTACAACCAAATTTTTCAAATTCAAGTCGAGTTGCCAGAGAGCATTTCAGACAAAGATCGCGAAGGTATTTTGCGTTCGATAGATCGTTGTACGGTTAAAAAAGTGGTACAGACGGGCCCTGAGTTCAAGATTGAAACCGTAGAAAACTTAGATGAAGATGCTCAAGCGATGTTGATGACAACGCCTGATGGATCGTCAACTACGTTTATAGAGGGTAAGGATTTACCACTTGAGCAAACCATCGCAGATATGACAGGCATTCTAGCTGAGCTGGGCATGAAGATTGAGATCTCATCTTGGCGCAACATTGTTCCAAACGTTTGGTCATTGCATATTCGCGATGCTGCGTCGCCTATGTGTTTTACCAACGGTAAAGGCGCAACAAAAGAAAGCGCATTATGTTCTGCGCTCGGTGAGTTTATTGAGCGTTTAAACTGTAACTTTTTCTATAATGACCAGTTTTTAGGCCAAGAAATCGCTAACAGCGAGTTTGTTCATTATCCAAATGAAAAATGGTTTAAGCCCGGTGTTGATGATGCACTACCTGAAGGTATTTTGGACGAATATTGTCGCGAAATTTATGACCCTGAAGGGGAGTTGCGTGGCTCTCACTTAATCGATACCAACTCAGGTAACATTGAACGTGGCATTTGTTCTATTCCTTACGTGCGCCAGTCTGATGGTGAGACAGTTTATTTCCCTTCAAACCTGATTGAAAACTTGTTCTTAAGTAATGGCATGAGTGCAGGTAACAACTTCAACGAAGCAAAAGTGCAGTGTTTATCGGAAATCTTTGAGCGTGCGGTAAAACGTCAAATCATCGAGCAAGAAATTGTGCTGCCGGACGTGCCGCAAGAGGTACTTAACAAGTATCCGAGTATTGTTGCAGGTATTGAAGGGCTTGAAGCGCAAGGATTTCCAGTTGTCGTTAAAGATGCTTCATTAGGCGGGCAGTTCCCCGTTATGTGTGTGACGCTCATGAATCCAAAAACGGGCGGTGTATTTGCCTCATTTGGTGCACACCCAAGTTTTGAAGTGGCATTAGAGCGCAGCTTAACTGAATTATTGCAAGGTCGAAGCTTTGAAGGTCTAAACGATGTCCCTAAGCCGACATTCAACAGCATGGCGGTAACTGAGCCTGAAAACTTTGTTGAGCACTTTATTGACTCAACCGGCGTTATTTCATGGCGCTTTTTCAGTGCAAAGTACGATTATGATTTTGTTGAGTGGGACTTCTCGGGCACAAACGAGGAAGAAAGTGACACTTTATTTGGCATTTTAAAAGACTTAGGCAAAGAGTGCTATGTGGCTGAATTTTCGGATTTAGGCACGGCGTGTCGTATCTTAGTACCTGACTATTCAGAAGTGTATCCAGTTGAAGATTTAATATGGGATAACACCAACAAAGCCCTTCAGTACCGTGAAGATGTTTTGAACTTACATCGTTTAGATGATGATCAACTTGTTAACTTGGTTGAGCGTTTAGAAGAAAGCCAGCTTGATAACTACATTGACATCATTACTTTAATTGGTGTTGAGTTTGACGAAAATACCGTTTGGGGCCAACTGACGATTCTTGAGCTTAAAATTTTAATTTACCTAGCGTTAGGTGAATTGGAAGAGGCGATTGAATTAGTTGAAAGCTTCTTGCAGTACAACGATAACACTGTAGAGCGTGGTTTGTTCTACCAAGCGGTTCACGCAGTGCTTGAAGTCACTTTGGATGAAGAGCTTGAGCTTGAAGATTATATGACAAGCTTTGAGCGCATGTTTGGTGTTGAAGTGATGGAAAACGTTGTCGGTTCAGTAATGGGCGATACACGTTTTTATGGTCTTACTGAGACGAATATGGCCCTTGATGGACTAGACAAGCATTTACGTTTGATAGATAGTTATAAAAAGCTGCACGCTGCAAGAGCACAAAAAGCAAAAGCTTAAGCAAAATTAGAAATGAAAAAGCCAGCAAGATTTTGCTGGTTTTTTTGTGCCAAGAGCCTTACCCAAATTTAATTTTTGAACATCATAGATTCAACTTGTTTGAGCAACGGTGTTAGATCTGCTTCCGAGTTAGTAAATATAATAACGGCATTTTTTTTAGTCGGTTCCATAATCACTTCTGCTCGCGCGCCCAAGTCGGCACCACCGTGTTGGTAGTACAGGGTACTATTTACTTTATCCAAAAACCAAGTGAAAGACTTATCTTTATCGTTGATGTTGATATTGGGCGTCATCAATGAAGTTGTTGATTGTTTTAATGGAAATGTGCCTTTGTTGGCGTTGAAGTATGCCAAAATTAGATTTGTGTAGTCTCTTATAGAGGTTCTGAGTAAACCTGCGGGAAAGTCAGGATAGCCGTTAAAACCTTTAAAAACCAATGTCTCATCAGCGGTGCTGTATGTTTTGGAAACTTGATCTTCGTTCATATGACTCAATAAATATGATGAATTGGTCATGTTCAGAGCGGTGAACAAATTGGCGGTGAGGTATTGGTTAAAACTCACGCCTGAAACATGTTCAATGATTAAACCTAACAGTGCGTATCCGGTATTTGAGTAATCGTAAACCTTGTAGTTTTCTATTTTTTCATAATTTTCGGATGAATAGTGTTTTCCGCCTTTAACTAAATAACGCTTTAAAAACGACTCTAAGCGCTCTTTTGGGTCGCCAACGGGGTTGGACCAATAGGGTAAATAAACACGCTCGTTGTCTAGAATGCCTGAAGTGTGATTTAAAAGCTCTGCAATGGTAATTTTGTCATTTGGGTGATGTGGGTTAACTACTTTAAAAGGAAGATAGACATTGATGTCTTCATGCAAAGATACTCGGTTATTTTGCAAAAGATGAAAAATGGCCATACCGGTTACGGTCTTACTGACAGAAGCAATGTGATAAGGCGTATCAATGTTGGCGGTTTTATTATTCTCCACATCACGAAGCCCATATGCGCCAATGTGTACGATTTTTCCAAAAGAGATAACGGATATTGCAATTGAGGGGATGTTTTTATTGGTTAACTCTGCGTTAACAAGCGTGTTGATATTTTGACTAGCGAATACGGTGGCTGTCTTGAGTAAAACGAAAAGACCAATAGCTAATTTCTTCATCTGTTTCCTTAACGGATATTGTAATTTTTTTGGCACCATATCACGGTTATGTACCGAAATATATTAGATCCATATTTTTGTTACAGTGTTCACCTAGAATAAATCGTAGAGCGGAGTAAGTTGGGGCGAATTTGCTTGTTATAATGAGTTTTCGTCGCTTAGAGCGTTCATTTTCTTAAACGCATTCAACAGTTTGTCAACGGTAGCTGGATCGGTTTTGATACTAACTGCGATGTATAATTCTAATTCATCAACAACAAGAGGGTGTCGCTTAAATCCGTGTAAACTCGTATGAAGGATTTTAGGCGGAACAATAGAAGCATATATCGCTTGCGCTCTATCCTTGTTAACCATTCGCCATGCATGCTCAAAATCATTTACGAGGACTAAGTTGCTATCCAATCTAAATCCTAGTTCTTTTAATTTGTCAGCCTCGTAACTGCCTCTCACAGCAACTTGAATGTATTTACGCGCGTCATGGATACTGTCAATTTCTACGTCCTGTTTGTTTTTAGGGGAGTAAAAATAAAACTTTAAGTTCCCTAGCTTTTGAACCCAATGAAATAGTTGTTCTCTGGGCTTTGTGCGCGCAATTGAAAAAATCACCACGTTTGGCTCTTTGAGCGCTAATTCGTAGGCTCTAGCCCATGGCATGACTTCGATGTCATATTGAAAATCAGTTTGTGCTAGCGCACTGTTAACGATGTGATAGGCTTTACCTGTTATGACTTTGTTATTTTTAACTATTTGATATGGTGGGAAATGTTCAGTGACTACTTTGATAGGTGTGTTTGAATAGGCCACACTAGATAACGTGACCAGTATAAACACTGTCATGCAACGAGAAAATATCCGCATACATTTTCCATGAAAAGTTAACTATTAAACTGTAGTCAGAGGTTTAAATCTTGGCGAAAGGTCCCAGTTATTATATTAAGGATTTAAGGGTAAACCCGTAAACTATTTGTTTACATGTTAGAGGCTACCAAGGTTTTTTTATCAGATCTAGCTTTAAACATGACATGTTGATGAGATTTCTACTCGAGGGTAAAACTAATGCAAGCCGGACTTGAATATAATGCAAAGTTAGCGCTGAGCGCTAAGCCTGAAAAATATGCATTGGTCGCAGAGGGTGGCGGGCAAAAGGGGATTTTTACTGCGGGCGCACTTGATGCATTTTTAGAAGCGAGGTTTTGGCCCTTTGATCTTAAAGTTGGTGTATCTGCTGGAGCACAAAACTTGGCAGCATTTTCCGCTCGTGCCCACCAATTTGCCCATAAAGCCATTGTGCAGTTAACTACGCACGATGCATTTTTTAATCCGAGCAAATTCTTTACTGATGGTAAAGTCATCGATCTAGATTGGTACTTTTCACAGGTTCATCATAACCCTCAATTAAGCACAATCACCGACCCACATAATTTACTCAAAGAGAGTGAGTTTTACGCAGTTGCTACCGATTCAGAAACGTTGCAGGCTCACTATCTACATACTTGGCATGACAACATGCTTGAACATTTAAAAGCCTCAAGTGCAATTCCGTTTTTATACCAAGGCGGCGTTAGGGTGGGCGATATGACTTATATGGATGGGGGAGTGGCTGATCCCTTACCTGTGCAGTGGGCATATCAGCAAGGCGCTAAAAAAATTCTGATAGTGAGAACATTTGAAGCGCATCACAATGGCAACATGCCTCTATTGGACAGGTTAAAGCCCTTAATGAGCCGATTGAAGCAGTCACAAAAGATGCTCGAGTTATATGATTATCATCAGGCACAATATGCTGATTCGCTTGAGTTTATTAATAACCCGCCGACAGATGTCACAATTATGCAAATTGCGCCAAATAGGCCGTTACAAAGTATGGTATTGGGATCATCAACCACTATGTTGCAATACGACTATTTACTTGGTTTGCGCCAAGGCAGAAACTTTTTACGTCAATGGCGCAAAGTATCGTCATAATTATTCAATGAGGAATAAAGTTATCATTTTTGTTTTAACTTTATGCTAACTCTGTACGAATTACCCCCGTTTTTAGCGCGAGAAATAGACTGCTTACAGACGTCATTTGTAAATTTATTGGGTACATTGTTGTGACTTTGGCCCGTTATTGAGTAATAGCTCTTTACAAATAAATACAATGTGAAAATTGCTAAGTTACTGATATGTATGCACTCCACTGTTTTTTGTGACAGCCTCATTAACAATTCTTTACAAAGAGATGAAACTGTTTGTGTTAATTATTTTGTTTTTTGATACATTTCATTACGAAAATAATAACAAACATGGATTATTCCTATGAAGAAAGTAACTAATAATAATAAAGCGCTGTTTGCTACCACTATGCTATCGCTAGCGGTATCAGCATCACTACAGGCGGCACCACTAAAACTAGCTGCAGAAAAAGCAGAGTCACCACTTCCAAAACGTTACATTGTTAAATACAAAAACAACAACGCTGCAATGATGGGTATTTCGGTACAAAGCCGTATGCCACAAACTGCAGCAAATCGTATGGCGACGCTGGGCATTCAAAATGCGCAATATAAAGCAAGCCTTAATGCAGTGGTTGCTCAGTTAAGCGAGTCTCAGTTACAAGCACTTCGCAATGACAGTCAAGTTGAGTACGTAGAAGAAGATTTACCTCGTCGTTTGATGTCTCAGTCTCAGCCATTTGGTATCTCAATGGTTCAAGCTGATTTAGTAGATGACTCTGTTGCATCTGCAGCGAACGGTGGTAAGAAAATTTGTGTTATAGACTCAGGTCTAGACCTGCCTCATGAAGACATGGGTAGTCGTGGTGCAACAGTTTCTGGTACAAACGATTCAGGTACGGGCAACTGGTATGAGCACGGTGGTCCTCACGGTACGCACGTAGCGGGTACAATTGCAGCGCTTAACAACGGTATCGGTGTACGCGGTGTGATTGGTACAGATCCTTCAATGCACATCATTAAAGTATTCAACGCTGATGGTTGGGGTTACTCTTCAGAGCTAGTTGATGCAATCAAAAAGTGTCAAGCAGCAGGCGCTGATGTAGTTAACATGAGTCTAGGTGGTGAAGGTTCAAGCGTTACTGAGCGTAACGGTATCCAAGCAGCGGCTGATGCTGGCATGCTACTTATCGCAGCAGCGGGTAATGACGGCGTACCAACAAATACAACAGACGTTGAAAGCTACCCTGCTTCATACGACTCAGTTATGTCGGTAGCTGCGATTGATAGCAATAAAGATCTAGCTGACTTCTCTCAAAAGAATAGCCAAGTAGAAATTGCAGCGCCAGGTGTTGATATTCAATCAACTTACCCTGAAGGTTTAGGCACAGTTGTTTCATTGTCTGTTGCTGGTCAGTCATATGCTTCAAACGGCATGGAAAACCAAGGCAATGCAAATGCACCTTTATATGATTTCGCTACAGGTGAATCAGTAGATGGTGGTGCAAGCGGTAAAGTATGTTTAATTCAACGTGGTAACATTTCGTTCCATGACAAAGTGAAAAACTGTGAAGACAGTGGCGGTGTTGGCGCAATCATCTATAACAATGCAGCCGGTTCATTCGGTGGTACTTTAGGTGACACAAACCAAACGACTATTCCAGCAGTAACTGTAAGCGACACAGACGGCGCACAAATGCTGAACAACATTGGTATGTCTGCATCTGTTAACCTTGACCCAAGCAACTACGGCTTGATGAGCGGTACTTCAATGGCTTCTCCTCACGTTGCTGGCGTAGCGGCTCTAGTATGGAGTCACCATCCAAGCTGTACTGCTGAGCAGATCCGTGCAGTACTAACAGCAACAGCACAAGACTTAGGTGCAACAGGTCGTGATGTTAAATTCGGTTACGGTCTAGTTCAAACTAAAGACGCTATCGACTTCATTGCTGAGAAAGGTTGTGATGGTACAGGTGGTCCTGTTGAGCCTCCAGTAGGTGGTGTACTAGAGAATGGCGTAGCGCAAACGGGCCTTTCTGGTGCAAAAGATGAAGAACTTCTATTCACTTTCGAAGTACCAGCTGGCGCAACGGACGTTAAAGTAAGCATGAGTGGTGGCACAGGTGATGCTGACCTTTACGCACAGTTTGGTTCTAAGCCAAGCGACTCTAACTTCGAATGTCGTCCATATGAAGGCGGTAACGCGGAAAACTGTAACTTAACTAAGTCTGGTGGTACTTACCATGTGATGGTGAAAGGTTATAGCGCATTCTCTGGTGTTTCTTTAGTTGCTAGCTACACAGATGGCGGCACAACAAACCCAGGTACACAGCCAATTAACGAAGTTAAAACTGACATCAGTGTTTCTCGTCGCGGTTGGACTCGCTACACAATCGACCTAGCAGAAGGCTACGCAGACCTTAATGTGGCGATTTCAGGTGGTACAGGTGATGCGGATCTGTTTGTTACTCGCGGTGCACAGTCAACAACATCTAGCTATGATTGTAAATCTGAAAGTAGCAGCAACAATGAATCATGCTCATTCACTAACCCTCAGTCAGGTACTTGGTACATCGACATCTATGGTTACAGAGCATCTAGCGGTATCACTCTAAACGTAACTGCTAACCCACAATAATTTATTAATTAACCTTAACCAAAGGCCGCTTGTAGCGGCCTTTTTTTATTGCATGTGAAACGGGAACGGCCCATGAGTGCTTTCTATGCACCTGTATGCTTTAGTTTGTTTGAATAACGTTTCGTGTTCTCAAAAATCGGTTGTTACAGTACTCAGGCAACACTAAGAGTTGATTGAATTTTTTTCATCCACCATATAGCAAAGCGTTATAATAGAGCAAAAGTTATACAGCGCGTTTTTGTTGCTGTCTCTTTTTTAAGATGTTAATAATGTGTTTCCTTTCAAACGTAAAATAGGAACACAACATGTATAGGTTTACAAAATTTGCACTCGCACCACTGGCGTTTGTTACTGCCTTAGGGCACGCGGCAATACCATATAAAGATCATCAATATCAATATACTCAGCCTAATGGCGAAGTGATCACCATCAACTTAGAAGGTAATGATTATTTCGCGGTACAAACCACTCAAGATGGGCAATTTGTTATCTATGACGAAACGGTTAATGGTTTAGCGTATGCAACGGTGTCTGAAGATGGTAGTGACTTTGTATCGACGGGTGTATTGGCAAGTAATCGTCAACAGCGCGGCATTAAATTAAAGCAAGCAAGCCGAAAGTTAACCACGCAAGCTATTGCTAATAAGGTGGCCCAAGCAAAACGCCGAATGTTAGGCGAGCAGCCTGCAATGCAAGGTAGCACGCGCGCAAGCATTCAAAGTGATGTTGATACGCTTAGCACTGGGCAGATCAAGGGCTTAACGATTATTATCGACTTTCCTGACGAGCGTGGCACGATTACAAAATCGCAAGTTGAATCGTTTTTGAATGATCTCAATTACAACGACTTTGGCAATGCGCAATCGGTGCGTGGCTATTTTAGAAGCGTGTCAGCAGGCAAACTTGATTACACGAATACAGTCACCGCCTATTACACCGCAAAGAACAATAAAGCCTATTATGCCGATGACAGATATAGCTCTACGGTGCGTTCTCAAGAGCTAATTAAAGAAGCACTAAACTGGCTTGAATACGAGCAGGGCTTTGATTTTTCAACGCTTTCAGTCAGTTCAAGCCGTCAAATTAAAGGCTTAAACATCTTTTATGCGGGTAATTCTGATAGCAGTTGGTCAAAAGGGCTGTGGCCACATATGGCGGGCTTGAGTCCGCGTTTTTGTGCCGATGGCGTGTGTACTGATAGATACCAAATCACTGATATGCGAGAAAGTTTAGCAATCGGAACGTTTGTACATGAATCTGGGCATTTGATCACCAATTGGCCTGATCTGTATGATTACGATGGTAGCTCACAAGGTTCTGTCGCGAGTTTTGGAGTAATGGGCTTTGGTGCCATTGGCGAGACAAACAAGTACAAGCCAACTCCGCCAGTAGCACATTTTAGAAATATCGCAGGGTGGGACACCGTGACTGAGCTAAACCCAGCAATTAACGCCAATGCGCCCAAAGGTCAGCTAACGCATACGTCGGGCTCAAACACGTCATATAAGTGGACCAATCCAAGTAATCGTAACGAAGCATTCTATATAGAGGCGATTCATAAGTCGGGGCAAAACTCTGAGCAGCTTGATCAAGGTTTAGCAATTTGGCACGTGGATAACGCAGGGAATAACTCTAACGAATGGCACCCATACATTCAAATGGAACATGCCGATGGTAATCGCGACCCAGAAAACAAAGTGAATAGGGGAGATGCATCGGATTTATATGATGTTGCCGGTGAATTCTCAGCGACTTTACCCAATAGTTTAAGCAGTCGTGGTACTAACGCGCTGTGGTGGAACGGCAGTGACTCTGGTTTATCGATAAGCAATATTAGCGATCCGGCACAAACCATGTCGTTCACAGTCTCTGGCGATGTAACCCCTCCCGATCCTGGTACTGTTTACACCGGCTATTTATCAAATGGACAACAAGCGATTCAGCCCGATGGCAGTTGGTTCCAGTATGCTGGTGGCACTATTGAATTGGTGCTTGAAGGCCCAGCCAATGCTGACTTTGACTTAAAACTAGAAAAGTGGAACGGTAGCTGGACGCAAGCAGCTATTTCAGAAACTCCGACATCTAACGAGTCAATCACTTACAACGCAGCAAATGGTTATTACCGTGTACTTGTGTATTCGTACTCGGGCGCTGGTGATTATCGTTTAACTTTGACCAAGTAATAAACTTAAAGGCGAAGCGTGGAGTGCACTTAATTGAGTACTTCATGCGTATTTTTCTAATTTAGGGAGTTGGTACAACCGAGTGGATTCGAACCACCGACCCCTACCATGTCAAGGTAGTGCTCTAACCAACTGAGCTACGGTTGTATTATACACTTTTTAGAATTGGTACGACCGAGTGGATTCGAACCACCGACCCCCACCATGTCAAGGTGGTGCTCTAACCAACTGAGCTACGGTCGTACAATGTTGCTTGGCAACGGCGGACAATATATAGCGAGTCGCAGCGTGGATCAAGCGAGTTTGCTAAATTTTTGTTTGTTTGCAGTTTTTTTGCTCATCAAGGTCGTATTTTGCACGTTTTATAAAAGTCTTGCCACCATGTTACGTGTTTGACAGCACTTTGTTTTAATTGCTGATAATAAGAATCACGACTTTCTATATCAAACTTGCTACTTAATTCGGGCTGACTCTGCCAAAGCTCAGCCAGTAGGGGAGACACTCGCTGTAGCATAACCACCAATTTTGATTGATACGCTTGAAGTTGTTCTAGATAAAAGCGCTGGAAAATATTGCTTAGGAACTCGGCTCGTTGTTTATTCTCATTGGGTTTACAAATATCTTCATCCATAGAAAGTGTGTTCAACCATTGCGTTGTTTGCTGGTTTAACGCTATTTGCTTGCGAGCGGAAGTGATGAGGCTGGCAACGAAGTGGTTTTTATTGAGTTTTTCAAGAGATAGTGTGATTAGCTCAGGGGTTATATCGTTTACGTCTTTGTTTAAAATACGCTGATATATCGAGGTGAGCTGCTCTAGCGCTTCGAGCGTGCGGTTTTCACCTTCTTTGTGATCTTCAAGTTGTACTTCTTGGCTAGAAAGGCGAGACATTTTGGCCAGTTCTCGTTCATTAAACACCATGTATTCAAAGTACTTGTCTAAGGTGCTTTGTTTTTCTTTTAGGGCGAGTTCTAGTTTAGCGCGAAGCGTTGCGTTGTCAGTGGCAGGGTGGTTAATACACAATGTTGTATGTTTAATAAAGTAAAGCGCGTATTTGAGCTGCTCGCTGGGCTTTCTAACCTTGCCAAGCTGATTATTGTTGTTCGCAACTGTGTTCATTAACGCGCAGTGATCTAAGCTTGCCAGCTCCAACACTGAAATAGTCACCGTTGAAGCTGGCTTTTGAGCGTTGTAAAGCGCTAGAGGTTCTATTTGCGAAAAGTCGAGAGGCTCACTGGTCAATACATTGGCCAAGCGATGCTGATATTCGATATACACATCGCTTGGCGCAGGGCTGCAACCGCTCAGTAACAGAAGGGCACTAATTAGAAGATAACATAACCTCAAGACGAGACCTCACGCTTAATAAAAGCATAATCGCAGCGCAAGAAAGACCCACAATGATACCAATCCAAAACCCTTTTGGACCAAGCGCTGTGACTAATAAGTTAGTTTTAGCTAGTATAAAACCTAGCGTAAATCCTATCACCCAATAAGATAAAAAAGTGATATAGCTAATAGGCTTAGTATATTTAAGGCCTCTTAAAACGCCATTTGCCGCGACTTGTAGCGCATCGGGGAGCTGATAAATACACGCTAACACAATGATCCCAGAAGCGAGCACTGTAACTTCAGTATTGTTTGTATACAACCATGCAATACTGTTTCTTCCCAAAAACGTGATTAGTGCAACAAAAACTGAAATTAAAGCCGCTAAACAAAAACTGGTTGAAATCGCGGTTTTTAATTGGTCATAATCGCCTTGACCTGAAAGATTACCTATCCTAATAGCAATCGCCATGGATAAGCTCAATGGCATCATAAATAAAATTGTTGTTACGCTAGCGGCAATTTGGTGACCAGATACAGCAATCGGCCCAAGATCGGCAATAAATAAAGGAATACACGCAAATAGCGTTACTTCAAAAAACGTGGCTAAACAAATGGGCAGTCCAAGTTTTGCAACGTAAGTGATTCCTGAAAGCTGTGGTTTTACAAAACCTGACATGAGATTAAACGAGCGCATGATTTTGCTTTTTGAACAGTAAATCCATTGTGCAATTGCCATGGCCCAAAACACCAGCGCAGTTGCTAATCCACAGCCTGCACTGCCATATGCCGGCATGCCAAATTTACCATAAATAAAAATGTAGTTTGCAATGACGTTAACGATAAGGCCAATTAAACTGATATAAAATGCGGGCTTAGTTAGGCCTACACCTTCAGTTGCATTTCTAAATATGGAAAATAGCAAAAATCCGAGCACTCCCCATTTTACAAAGTCGATGTATTGGTAAGAAAGTGAGGTGATTTGCTCTGTCGTACCGAGTCGCTCAAAAACCAAAGGTGTCAACATAGCGAGCAGCAAACTAACAAGAGTTAACACGAGCGCGAGATAAAGGCTTTGTTGAAAGTAATAGCGAATATTGGCATTGTCTTTGGCTCCATGGCAATGCGCCACAATACCGGTTAGGGCAAGTAATATCCCTTGCAGTGAAAAAACCAGTGGGTTCCAAAGCCCGGTGGCTATAGATAGAGCAGCGAGATCATTTGCACTGACTTGACCTGCCATAATGGTATCGACCACCGACATAAGTACCAATGTTATTTGCGCAAAGAAAACAGGGGTTGCAAGTTGCAGCAGACGCTTTGCTTCCCAATGACTAAATTTCATACCGCTAACGCCTGAGAAAAAAGACAATTATAACCGAGGCTTGGCTACGATAGCGAGTAAAAGCTAAAGCAAAAAACAAATCATAAAGTCATACAAACGAGACTTCTGACGTTAACAAGTTTGCTGTATGATGCGCCTAGTTAAAACTGTCAAGGGAAACCATGTTTACTGGAATTGTTCAAACCCAAGCGACTGTGATTGGCGTTACACATGTGGATGGCGTACTTCGACTGGGTATATCAGTTGGAATTGAATATTTAAACCACCTCGATATTGGCGCAAGTATCGCTATCAATGGCTGCTGCTTAACGGTTGTAAAGTATGAAGTTCACCGTCATGATGTTGTTGGTCAGGTTTATTTCGACGTCATAGACGAAACACTTCAGTTAACCAACCTTGGTTTATTGGTACGAGGAAGCAGAGTTAACTTTGAACGCTCAGTGACAATCGGTACTGAATTGGGCGGACACATTGTTTCGGGCCATGTTCATTGTGCAGCGCAAGTCACAACCATAATCAAAGAAGCGGACAACTGTCGAATTCACATCGAGCTGCCTGAGCATTGGCTTAAATTTGTTCTGTATAAAGGCTTTGTTTGTGTTAATGGCGCAAGTTTAACTGTTGGCCAAATTGAACAAGGTGGGTTTTGGCTTCACTTGATCCCTGAAACATTGAACATTACCAACATTGGTAGGTTGCAAGAAGGTGATTGGGTTAACATTGAAGTAGACCAACAAACCTATACTATTATTAATACAGTTGAAAATTACCTTAGAAAACAAAGCTATAACCAATAAAATTCGATGAGCTTGCACATGCTGCAAGCTCATCAGCTAAAAGATCTGCTCGTCGTCGCTATCAATATGAAGCTCAAGTTTATTTCTAGCTTGGTCTATATGCATATTGAAATGAATGGCGTTACAGCAAGCAGCGCAGTCCTCATAAAAGTCTTGATCACCTTCGCTTGCATCAAGACTCACGTACACATGATGTCCACAGTGAGGGCATGTAATTCTTTGATCATACAGCGCTTTCATATTGCTCTCCAAAAGGGCGAAAACCCTTAGCGATTGCACTCACTTCATTATAGCAGTATATGCAATTATGAAAGCTGTATTACAGCTACTTTAATATTTCATTAACCCTTTTTTGCGCCTGATTGAGGTAGTCTCCGGCATATAGATTTGCATATAGCAAAATAGGGTAGAGTTGGTAGATGGGTTTTCTGAGCTCATAACCAGCGTGAAGTTCAAACTCAGTGTTATAGGTATCGTAAAAGGTTTCGGGGAGCGGCGCGAACAATTCACTCATCGCTAAGTCAATTTCACGATCGCCATAGTAACACGCAGGGTTATCTAAACAGGGCTTGCCATCGCTAAAATAGATGTTGCCTTTCCAAAAATTACCATGAAGTAAAGAAGGGCTGCATGGGTGGGACAAAAGTGACTTGATGGTGATCACAAAGTCGTCAATGTTGACCAACTCAATGCCTTTTTCTTTGAGTAGCTGAAGCTGCCAACCAATGCGCTCTTCGGCAAAAAACGTTTCCCACTTTTTATGCCATTGGTTTGGTTGAATAAGGTGTTGTATATAGCCGTCTTCTTCCAAGCCAAACATCTCTTGTTCAAATCGATTGTGCATTTTGGCAAGTAAACGTGCGCAATCTTGCCAATTCTCAGCGCCCTGTGTATGAGGAATGAGTTCCAAGACAATAAAGCTGAACTCCAGTGTGGTGCCAATTGTGATGGTATCGGCGACTAAAAAATCACTGTCTCTAATAAGCAGGTCACGAGCGTGTGATTCAGTTTCAAACCTTTCTAGCGCGCCAATCAAATCAACTTTCACCAGATATTGATGTTCATCATTGGCAATATGAAAGCGCTTTTCTGTATCGCTGCTACGCAATTGCTCTTTGTAGTTGAAAGAGAATGGTTGGTGTAACGCATCAGAAATGTATTGGTTGACGACATTCCACATCGTGAGAACCCTAGACAATCGAAACCTAATTCAAACTATGGTTCAAAAATCACGGATCTCAACTAAAGCATTCAATATAATTGTAATTTGCACCGATTTTGCAATGCACAGCGCTATATTTAGCAAAACTTAAAGTATAAAATGCGCCATTGAATTTTTTAGGAGGTTGGGGTGAATAAAAGTTTCATAACGAATTCATTCGCACTTGTCGCGGTTTTAATTGGCTACTTCGCATCGTTGCCTGTGGTTTTTTCCGTTGGGATCTTTGCGTTATCGGGGGCGATGACTAACTTGCTTGCGATTCATATGTTATTTGAAAAAGTGCCATTTTTGTATGGCTCAGGCGTGATTAAGTTAAAGTTTAAAGAGTTTAAAGAGTCAATCAGTGTGCTTATTTTGCAAGAGTTTTTCAGCCAAGAAAAGGTGGCAAAGCTTTTGGAAAAGCAGCAAAACACGTTAAACCTAACGCCAGTGATAAAAAAAGTTGATTTGTCACCCGCTTTTGACAAGTTGATGCAGGTTATTGAATCTTCTCAATTTGGGCCTATGCTGGCCATGCTGGGCGGTAACGAAGCGTTGGTACCAATGAAAGATTCTTTTGTAGATAAAATGCAAGACGCGCTCATTGATATTACCGAAGAAGAAAAATTTAAACAGTTACTCAAAGATGAATTGAGCAGTGGCCACAGCGCTGACGTCGTTTTTAGCACGATTGAAAAAGCCGTTGAGCACCGACTTGAGGAATTAACACCTGATATGGTCAAAGAGATAGTGCAAAACATGATCAAAACGCACTTAGGCTGGCTAGTTGTTTGGGGTGGGGTATTCGGTGGTTTATTTGGACTTGTTGCTGCGTTTATAAGTTAGGGCAAAAATAATGAACACTGGACTACTCAGGGAGTTTGACCAGTGTTCGCTTATTAACAATCATTATTTAGACCCTGAAACAACCAAGGTCGTTGTATCACTATCAACTTGTGCAGATAAATCGCGAATATGGGTATGGGCATTAACATCGATACCTAGTAAACCTGCTGTATTGTTTAGATTGTAGATTGAAACAAACTCGGCAACGCTATGGCCATTACATTCGAGTGCATCGTTCATTACTTTATGCGTAATGCGGTTCTTTGCCATTGTTTTTCTCAGCGTTAAAGAACGATTATTGGCAACAGCCATACACAAGGTTGTTTCTATCGTATTGTCTGCTGCGACAAATTCAGTTGCGTGGGCTGGAATAGCGCTTAAACCAGTTAAAATTGATGCTGCACATAACATTGTTAACTTGTTCATGATATTTCTCCGTTACTTTTATTGGGTTCGAGAGTAAGTATTACCCAAATTAAAATTGAAGTTGTAAAGCAACGCTGTAAGAATGTAAGTAAGTATGTGAGTGTAACAGGCTATTATTAACTTACTGAAAAATATAATAAATAATGGAGATTTCTGACACAGTTTTCAGAATGATTTTTCACTAAAATTGACTGTTTACAAGTTCGTATCATGGGTGCAAACCGCAGTTATCAACAATTACCAATGCTGAACAATTGACAGAATGAAATGACAACGAAGAACACAAAACTCAAACGATATTACAAAAGTGGTGTCGCAAAGCACTGGGCTGATGCAAAAAATTGCTATTACTGTGGTTGTGAAGCAACCCATACTGATTACTGCCCGCCATTAGATTGTGCTGAGCTGATTCTAGAATTCAATGAAACTGCAGACTTTATTAATGTACCTTCTTGCTACGAATGTTTTGCACTGTTACACAACGAGCGTACTTTGTTGTTACAAGTTAGAGTGGCAAAGCTAAAACAAAAACTTGCAAAAAAATATGCTAAGGCACTGAAGGTATTTCATATGTGGCGGGATGATGAGCTTGATGAAATGAGCCCAGAGTTTAGTCATAGCATTCAGGCTGGTATGAGATTGGGAGAGGAAGCAAGCCAAAGACTCGCTCATGCACCGTTTGCACTTGAATGTGACGACGCACAAGCCCTCCAGTTTGTGCACCAAACATCTTTTTATGTAAATAATATCGAGTTTTCTACTTTCCAAGCTGCATTGACCTACAGTGTCGAGGAATTTCAACTTAATAAAAGCGATTTTTACGATTTATTGGTACAAGAATGTCATGGTGATTTTGACAAGGCATTGAGCCAATATGAACATCGTCATAGTAAACCTAAGACGTTGGATGTCGCAAAGAACAAAATCCTGCAATTTGCCAAAGAGCACAAACAAAACTCTGACTTTGTGGCCCGAGCGACAGACAGCCTTATGAAAAGAGATGCAAAGTTAGACATAGACGCCGCACTTGCTAAGCTTTACCGGGATTACATAGAAAGTTGAGCATACAACAAAGTGTGAGACGTTCATCGTATATAATTGCGATTTTGGCGTTTTACATCGCAATATGTGGTAAGTTTCGATACAGTTAACGTGAAAAAAACAATAGAGATAAAACAATGCAAAAATTTGCTCCCTCCATATTGGTGCTGGCAATGGCTGCTGCACTAACGGGTTGCCAAGATAAGGGCCCGCAAAAAGAAAAAGTAACAATAAATAAAAACCCCTACCCAAGCACGTATCAACCGATGAAGGCAGGATCAACTCTGATCACTAACGCTACGGTGCTTACCGGTACAGGTGAGCGTATTGATGATGCGGATGTTTTTATCGTAGATGGCAAAATTAGCCAAGTAGGAAAAGACTTGAGTGTATCTGCTGACAACACGGTAGATGCACAAGGTAAATGGATCACACCAGGTATCATTGATGTGCACTCTCATTTAGGCGCTTACCCAAGCCCTCAAGTAGAATCTCACCAAGATGGTAACGAAATGATCAGCCCGAATACTGCGCAAGTGTGGGTAGAGCACTCAGTTTGGCCTCAAGATCCTGGCTTTAACCGTGCGCGTGAAGGTGGCATTACGACACTCCAAATTTTACCAGGTTCAGCCAACTTGTTTGGTGGCCGCAGCGTGACGCTTAAAAACGTGCCTGCGCATACGATGCAGGGCATGAAGTTTCCTGAAGCGCCATACGGCTTGAAAATGGCGTGTGGTGAAAACCCTAAACGTGTTTATGGTTCCAAAGGTGAAGCGCCTTACACGCGTATGGGCAATATGGCAGGTTACCGTGCAGCTTGGGCACAAGCGACAGAATATAAGCGCGCTTGGGAACGTTACGAGCAAGAATATGCGGCTGGTATGAATCCAGATGCGCCAGAGCGTGACATCAAACTAGACACACTCAGAGGTGTACTAGATGGCGAGATCTTAATCCACAACCACTGCTATAAAGCAGAAGAAATGGCAATGATGATTGACTTGGGTAAAGAGTTTAATTATCACTCAGGTACATTCCACCACGGTATTGAAGCATACAAGATTGCGGATTTGCTTGCGCAAAACAATAACTGTGCGGCACTTTGGCCAGATTGGTGGGGCTTTAAGATGGAAGCCTATGACATGGTACAAGAAAACGTGGCCATAGTTGATGCCGTTAAGAACTCTTGTGCTGTTGTTCACTCAGATTCAGACACCACAATTCAGCGTCTGAACCAAGAAGCTGGCAAAATCATGTACACGGCAAATCAAAAGGGCTTTAACCTAAAAGAACAAGACGCAATTAAATGGATCACATTTAATGCAGCTAAGTCTCTAGGTGTTCAAGATAAAACAGGCTCAATTGAGCAAGGCAAGCAGGCTGATGTTGTTATTTGGGACAAAAACCCATTTAGCGTTTATGCCAAAGCAGAGCGTGTTTATATCGATGGTGCAAAAGTATATGACCGTACAGACGAGAAATACCAAGCAGTTAGTGATTTCATGTTAGGCCAACGATAAGGAGAGTACCCCATGATGAAATTTAAATTATCTATGATCACCGGTGCTTTGCTCGCAAGTTCGGCTGCATTTGCTCAAGTTACAGCCATTACAGGTGCGACGGTACATACTGCAACAGAGCAGGGCGTTTTGACTAACGCAACAGTCGTTATCGAAAACGGTAAGGTCAAAGCGATTAACCCAAGTAATGTAACAGCAGACGTAACTGTTGACGCAAACGGCGCAATCTTAACACCAGGCTTTATTGGCGCGATGAATCAACTTGGTTTAGTTGAAGTGGGGGCGGTGGCGCGCTCTCGCGATATGGCTGATGAAAAGGCCGGATTAGACTTTGATCCAAGTTATGCATTTAACCCTCGCAGTTCACTTATCCCATATGCGAGAAAAGGCGGAATAACGCAAAATATTGCAGCACCAGTCAATTATGAAAGCATTTTTAGTGGGTTGGCATTCACAGCGGACTTAAGTGGTGACTTTGAAAGCGTCACCGACAAGCATACTGCATTAGTTGTGTCACTTGGTTCTAAAGACAAAGGCTCGCGTGCTTTGAGTTTCCAACAGTTCTCAGAAAAATTGGAAGGACAGCAAGCTAAGCTAAACAAAAAGTCAGATAAAGATAAAAAGGACGCAGATAAGCCTAGTGGTGAGGAACGTGTTCTAACGGCTGTACTTAAAGGTGAAATGCCAGTTGTTATCGAAACATATCGTGGTTCTGACATTTTAAATGTGATCAAATTAAAAGAAAAATTTGCTATCAACGTTATCATGTATGGTGGTTCTGATGCTGTTTTGCTAGCGGACGAGTTAGCTAAAGCAGAGATCCCAGTGATTGTCAGTGGCGTAGCCAACTTACCTTCTGATTTTGATGCAATGCATGCAAGTTTAGAAAATGCAGGCAAACTTGAAAAAGCAGGCGTGAAGGTAATTCTATCTGTATTTGGAGATGCGAGCCATAACTTGTATCAACTACGTTTTGACGCAGGTATCGCTGTTTCAAATGGTTTAGATCACGACTACGCAATTAAAGCTGTAACGAGCAACGTTGCAGATGCATTTGGCATTGAAGGCGGTAAAATTGCAGTGGGCGCGCGAGCTGATCTGGTACTGTGGAGCTCAGATCCATTTGAGTTGAGTACACACGTCAACAAGATGTGGATCAACGGTGAAGAAGTGTCTACTGAATCACGTCACGACAAGCTACGTGAGCGTTATACGACTGACTCTAAAATGCCACGAGCATATACTAAATAATACAATATGATATTGTAAATAATGAACGCCATTCATTAAATTGAATGGCGTTTTTTTATGTGTTTAAAAAGTTAAGTGTGGATTTAAAATTTATATAGCTCTATTAGTTGTTGTAAATAATCTAACGACTCAAAAGTTAAAGATGCTTTCCCTCATTATTCCGACCTGTATTAAATAAGTATGCAAGGAAAATGTGAATAAAATTTCATTAATATTAATATTGTCTATAAGAATATTTTGTTATATCTAACGGATTTGTTTGAGAAGTGCTTGCGGTTAAGTTATTATAAATTCGCTTATAGAATATAAGCTTTAATATTCAGGAATAAGGATTAGACATGAAATTAAAACTAAAAGTACAAAAAAGAGCATGAAGCAGTTATCGGGGTAGTGTTTAGAAATCTGTGTCATTTCAGTATCATTAAGAAAACAGGAATGACACATGACCAAAGACTTCGATTTAGAACAAGCCATTAAAGCCCTTCAGTCAGGGCAAGATCTGACAGGCAAAGATGGTTTTTTAACCCCTCTTATCAAACAGATCACTGAAGCTGCCTTAAAAGCAGAGCTGGAACAACACCTTGTAGATGATGAGCAGCCTAACCGTAAAAATGGTTCCAGTAAGAAAACCGTTAAATCTTCAGTAGGCACTTTTGAACTGGATACCCCGCGTGACCGTGCAGGCTCATTTGAGCCAAAGCTAGTTAAGAAAAACCAGACTAAGTTAACTGATGAGATCGACCGCAAGATCTTATCCATGTTTTCGCTTGGCATGAGCTATCGTGATATCCGCGGCCATGTTGAAGATATGTATGGTATTGACGTTTCTGAGGCTACCATCACAGGCGTTACCGACTGTTTGATACCCGAATTGAAAGAATGGCAGCAACGACCATTAGATGCGCTCTATCCGTTCGTCTGGCTTGATGCTATCCACTACAAAATTAAGGAAGATGGCCGCTATGTCAGCAAAGCGGTGTACACTATCTTAGGCTTAAACGTCGAAGGCAAGAAGGAGCTGCTTGGTCTGTATCTATCCGAGTCAGAAGGCGCGAACTACTGGCTATCTGTACTAACGGATCTGCATAACCGTGGCGTTGAAGATATCCTGATAGCCTGCGTGGATGGCCTGACAGGCTTCCCTGAAGCTATTGCAACTATTTACCCAAATACAGAAGTTCAGCAATGCGTTATTCATCAGATCCGCAACTCTATGAAGTACGTCGCTTCCAAACATCAAAAGGAGTTCATGGCTGATCTAAAACCAGTTTACCGCGCTGTGAGCAAAGAAGCAGCAGAGATGGAACTTGAGCGTTTAGAGTCCAAATGGGGTCAACATTACCCGATAGTGCTCCGTTCTTGGCGAAACAAGTGGGCAAACCTGTCCGTTTATTTTAAGTATCCAGAGTACGTTCGCAAGGCCATCTATACCACGAACGCTATCGAGGCTGTACATCGCCAGTTCCGTAAGCTGACCAAGACTAAAGGCGGCTTCCCAAACGAAAACAGCTTGCTTAAGCTACTGTATGCTGGGATATTGAATGCTTCTAAGAAATGGACAATGCCAATTCAAAACTGGAATATGACATTGTCTCAACTGGCGATTCATTTTGATGGGCGCTTGGATGATGTCTTAGATATCTAGCCAAAATTAGCTGACACAGAATTCTGAACGCCCTCGTTATCGGAAGACAAAGCTATTTCTCAAAAATTAACGCCTGCTGTTGCTGGTGGTGCAGTAAATCGTTTAACCGACTTTTGGGCATTCACATGTGGTAGAGGTCATACTTGCCCAGAGCCGTTTTAATAGGGCAACAGACGATAGATAAGAGCGCTGATTAGCGCTCTTTTTTGTTAGGATTTACTCAAGACCTTTCTTGGTATAAAGCGTTACTTTATCTGATACCAATGTCACCTTAATATGTTTATCTTCGTTACCCCAGGTGCAATTTGTATGTAAGGTTTTCTCCTCACATTGATCAGCAGAGCCTAAAATAGCTTCTATTTCTGCTTTATCCATACCCACTTTTACTTTGTTATAGTTTTCCATATTAACTTTAGAACAACCAGCCAAAGTCAGTATTGCGGTAGCTAATAATAGTTTTTTCATAATATGCCCGTTCTTAGTGTTTGTATTTTCTAATTTGGAAGATAACCCCGAATTTAGGGTGATCAAGATAATGAATATCTCCACTGTACACGCGCGTGAATTGTGACATGCGCGCTTTGTTTACATGTGAATCTTCGTTGTCATAGCGTATATCTAAATTTGTTGTCACGTACAAATAGTGTTTTACATGGATCTTTATTAATCCTTCCAGCTGCCAGTGGTCTGGCTCAGCTTCTTGGATTGTCTCAAATGGTTGTAGCAGAAGTCCTGAATATCCCAAAGTTTGTATTGTATTTGACAGTCTTTGGCTTATCGGCGATGGATATTTTTTTCCGGCAAAGATTTTAATAAAGGGCGCTCTGCGTTTGCTTTGCTCTGGAAAGCGCCACCCAGTATGCAGTATTGGTCTTAATCCTAAACGGTTGAGCTTTTTTAACACACTATCAAATTGATATTGCTCTTTGGCTAGTAGGTAGATGTGCTCCATGTGCTCTTGTGGTTCAGCATACGGTGACAGAGGCAAGCGATCAAAACGGCTGATATAGTTATCATCGGGTCGACACGCACGTGATGAGCCAATGTCGCTTAATTGTTCACTAAGAGAACGAAAATCGAATTCTGAGTCACCTTGTAAGCAATATTGCTGTCCTTGAGCATTAAAGCCTTTCGTGAGTAAATCTAACTGATTGTTACCCTCTATGTTGTCATGTTCTAAGGTAAAGTCTTCACGCAGTAATGGCGCTGGCTGCTGTTCAAATGCAATCATTTCGACCTCGAACCAGCGTACTGCAAGCGCACTATTGGAATAGGTGAGAGTGGTGAATGCAAATAGTAGTGATGTTAAGTGGTGCTTCATGCAACAGCCTTCTTCTCAAAGTCTTCCATCATGGCATTAATTAGTTTCAAACGCGCTTGACCATTTTTTTCTTCAATGGCGAAACGTAGTTTGTTCGCGCCTTCCATTTTGTAGATTGAAGGGTTACTTTGTATCAAAGCTATGATGAACGTTGGGTTAACTTTTGTCGAGGCATTAAACTCGAAATAACCACCTTTAACATTAGCTTCAACTTTACTGACACCTAAAGCACTGGCTTTTAGTTTAAGTAGTTGTACCGTAAAGAGGTTTTTAGCTGCATCTGGCAGTAGTCCAAAGCGATCAATAAGCTCAACCTGTAACTCATCGAGTTCTTGATTATCTTTAGCACTGGCGATACGTTTATACATACTTAAGCGCATATTTACATCAGGAATGTAATCATCAGGTAACAGTGCAGGGATTTTCAGATCGACATCACTATGCTGCTGTAACAAGTTTTCAAGTGTGGGCTCTTTGCCTTCTTTGAGAGCTTGAACTGCTTGGTCGAGCATTTCCATATATAAGTTGAAACCTACGGATTGGATTTGACCACTTTGATCATCGCCTAACAGTTCACCAGCACCCCTGATCTCTAAATCGTGTGTTGCAAGCGCAAAACCTGCACCGAGATCCTCTAAAGACTCAATGGCTTGTAGTCGTTTGACCGCATCTTTTGTTAAAGAGGCTGTACTACGAGTCAGCAAATACGCATATGCCTGATGGTGGCTTCTGCCTACACGGCCACGTAATTGGTGCATTTGCGCAAGACCAAGTTTGTCTGCTCTGTCCATCAAAATGGTATTAGCGGTTGGAATATCAATACCTGTTTCGATAATTGTGGTACACACCAGAACATTGTGCTTCTGGTGGTAAAAATCACTCATTAGTTGTTCAAGCTCTCGTTCACGCATTTGTCCGTGTGCAACGGCGATACTTGCTTCTGGCACCAGTGCTGCGAGATCTGCAGCGGTTTTATCGATAGTCTCGACGGCATTGTGTAAGAAATAAACCTGACCACCACGCTTTATTTCACGCAGTATTGCCTCTCGAATAAGTTCATCGTTACGTTCTTTAACAAATGTTTTTACCGCGAGACGTTTGGCTGGCGGCGTGGCGATAATGGATAGATCACGCATGCCACTCATTGCCATATTAAGCGTACGTGGGATAGGTGTTGCGGTAAGCGTCAATATATCCACATTGGCTCGTAATTGCTTAATCTTTTCTTTTTGTCTTACACCAAATCGATGCTCTTCATCGACAATCAACAGCCCTAAGTCTGCAAATTTGATGTTTTCTTGAATAAGCTTATGCGTACCAATAACGATATCAATCGCGCCACTTTGTAATTTGTCTAATGTGTCTTTTTGCTCTTTTGCGCTATTAAAACGTGACAGTACGCCAACTTCTACCGGGAAGTCTGCGAATCGGTCTTTGAAGTTTTCATAATGTTGTTGAGCAAGCAGGGTGGTTGGCACAAGCACCGCGACTTGTTTGTTATCGTTAATTGCCACAAAAGCTGCACGCATTGCTACTTCCGTTTTACCAAAGCCAACGTCTCCACACACCAATCGATCCATCGCTTGGTTTGATTGCATATCAGCTAGTACAGCCTCAATGGCGTTTCGTTGGTCATCTGTTTCTTCAAATGGAAAACTACCAGAAAACTCTCGATACAACGCACCGTCCAATTTAAAACCATGGCCCGGTTTACTTTGGCGCTTTGCATAGATATCGAGTAGTTCGGCGGCTACATCACGCACTTTTTCAGCGGCGCGACGTTTGGCTTTTTCCCACACGTCTGAACCTAGTTTGTGTAGTGGTGCAGATGCTTCTTCGCCACCAGAATAACGGCTGAGCATATGTAATGCAGAAACGGGCACATACAGCTTAGCGTCATTTGCGTAAGTGATGGTCACAAACTCGGTAGCCACCCCTGCAGCATCAATTGTTTGCAACCCCAAATACCGACCGACTCCGTGGTCTAGGTGAACGATGGGTTGGCCTTCTTTTAGTTCTGCCAAGTTTCGGATCAGTGCGTCTTGGCCTTGTTCGTATTTGTGTTTACGTCGGCGACGTTGTGACACTTTAACGCCGAGCAACTCTTGCTCAGTGACAATGCTAAGTGGTGATTTACCTTCTAAATAAACACTCTGCTCAAGTGGACTAACTATTAAACCCACATCTGATTTATGAGCGAGGAAATCATTTAGGCACTCGAATTCTTTAAGTTTTAGCCCTGTTGGTTTAAGCAGGGTGAGTAATGATTCACGGCGTCCGTCTGACTCAACACTAAATAGCACCCGTGCCTTTTGCTTTTTCTGCTCAGCTACATAGTCAAGCAATTTGGCGTACGGTTCGCTTTGCTTATGGTCGATACGAATATCGGCCAAAGGATATGCCGCTAAGTTTGTATGCCCAGCCTTTGTACCTAGCTTTGCCTGACTTAGTCTGATCCGTGCATAACGATTAAAGTTTGCGAACAGCTCTTCAATTGGTTGGTAAAGCTTTGCTGGCTCAAGTAGTGGCCTAAGTGGATCTACCCGTCTATTTTCATATCGTTTTTCAACATCTTGCCAAAAGTCTTGAGCAGCGTTTTCAATGTTCCCAAGGTGCATTAAAGTTGCGTTTTCGGGTAGGTAGTCAAAAATGGTGGCTAACGACTCGTAAAAAAGAGGTAAATAATACTCAATACCCGCAGGCCAGTTACCTCGCGAGACTTGCATGTAAATTGAGTCTTGCTCAGCACTTGCACCAAACGCTTCTCTGTAGGCAACGCGAAAACGCTCAATGTCTTCGTCATTGGTAGGAAACTCATGCGCCGGCAGTAAATCAATCGCATCCACTTTGTCGCTTGAGCGCTGCGTTTCAATGTCGAACAAACGAATGCTGTCTAACTCATCATCGAAAAAATCAAATCGATAGGGCGTATTACTACCCATCGGGTATAAATCGACAATCGAGCCTCTCACTGCAAATTCACCGTGTTCCATGACTTGCTGTACATGACGGTAGCCGGACTCACTGAGTGCGGTTTTTAGGCGCTGCGCATCTATAGTGTCACCAACTTTATACTTAAGCGCATTCCCATAAATAAATGCCGGTGGTGCAGTTCTCAGCATTAAGGTTGAAACCGGCACGATTAATACGCTTTGATTCTGCTGTTTCAGCGCATTGAGCGATGCCAAGCGTTGAGAAATAATGTCTTGGTGTGGTGAAAAGTGGTCATAAGGCAAAGTCTCCCAATCAGGAAACACCATCACCGAATGATGAGGTAATAAGTACTCTAACTCAGTCTCTAAACGTAGTGCTGACGGAGTATCTGGAGTGACGATGACAACTAGTTCAGCATGCTGTGCTATGCCAGAGCTTATCGCTACACTTAAGCCACTACCGCTTAACTGGCCCCAATGAATTTTGTCAGTAGGGCCTTTAACCCACGGTAATTCGCTCCAATGCGCAGATGCCATTGATCACTCCTGTTTTGTTATTATTTAGTCTCTATAGATTTTGCAAAGGTCGTCATAATGGTCGATTCGGCGATCTCTTAGGTATGGCCAAATGCGACGAACAGACTCGCTACGCGCTTGATCAATATCAACGACAAGCGTTTGTTCTTCGGTCTCGCTACCATGGATCAGCATTTCGCCTTGAGGTCCAGCAACAAAAGAGTTACCCCAAAATTGAATTCCTTCGCTTTGACCACTTGGATCTTGCTCGTGACCAACACGGTTTACACTGATCACAGGCACACCATTTGCCACGGCATGTGCACGTTGAGAAATGATCCACGCATCACGCTGACGGATCTGCTCATCTTTTTCATCACGTGGGTCCCAACCGATTGCCGTAGGGTAAATTAGAAGCTCTGCACCCGCCATAGCCATTAAACGAGCTGCTTCAGGGAACCATTGATCCCAACATACGAGTACGCCTAATTTACCCACTGATGTATGAATTGGCGTGAAGCCGAGATCGCCCGGGGTAAAGTAAAATTTTTCATAAAAACCCGGATCATCAGGAATATGCATTTTACGATATTTGCCAGCAATCGAGCCATCTGATTCGATAACCACTGCGGTATTGTGATACAGGCCAGTCGCGCGTTTTTCAAAAAGCGAGGTGACGATCACAATGTCTAATTCTTTGGCGAGCTTACCGTAAGTTTCAGTGCTTGGCCCTGGAATTGGTTCCGCTAAGTCAAACAAATCGGTATCTTCAACTTGGCAAAAATACAAACTACGGTGCAGCTCTTGTAACACGACGAGTTTTGCACCTTGTTTGGCTGCATCTCTTATGCCTTGCTCAGTTCTAGCTGCGTTATCTGCAAGATTGCCGCTATTCGCATGTTGAACAAGACCTACTTTTAATAGTTGTGAACTCATCATTGGATCCTATTTTAAAAAGCCACGTGGCAGCTGCATTGTAATACAGTGCAAGCTACCAAACTGATGGATGATCGGAAGGCAGTTGATGCCAACTACAGTATGTTCAGGGTAAGCTTTTGCTATTTGCTCAAGCGCATTTTTATCCTGTTCGTCGTTATAAACAGGGACTAATACCGCTGAGTTTATGATGAGGTAGTTAGCATAGGTTGCAGGTAATCTGTCGCCTTCGTCATCGAATACAGCTTTTGGCCATGGTAGTGGCAGCAAATTATATTTGTCGCCATTGGCTGTTTTAAACTGGTGTAGCTGCGCTTCCATCGCCATTAATGCTTGATAATGTTCGTCGCGCTCATCATCGCATTGAACGTAAACCAACGTATTGTTTGGCGCAAAACGTACCAGAGTATCAATGTGGCTATCCGTATCATCACCAGCCAAATAACCATGATCAACCCACAGAAAGTCTTGTGCACCTAGCTCTTGCTCAAGCACTGACTCAATGTCCGATTTGCTCATCGTTGGATTGCGATTTGGGTTAAGCAAACACTCTGAAGTCGTTAGTAACGTACCGTGTTCATTAATTTCAACACCCCCGCCTTCTAGTACAAAATCCAGAGCGCGATACTGGTTGTTTTTGTTAGCAACACAATCAACGAGCGTTTTGTTAATTTGATTATCAAGTTGCGCTTCAAACTTATTGCCCCAGCCATTGAAGACAAAATCTTTGATACAAATTGTGCCTTGCGCATCTGCGGTCGTTAATGGGCCGTGATCTCTTGCCCAGGTATCGTTGCAAGGGGCAATGACAAAATGGATTTTATCAAGGGCAATGTTTGCGTTGCTTAACAGCGCGGTTATGTGCGCTTTTAGTTGCTCATCGTGCGCAACGATAACAACATTTTGTCGCTTAGTTATCTCGTCGCAAAGTGTGATATAGACAGGCTCTACGTCGCTTAGGATGGCTGCCCAATCGGTATTTTTGTGCGGCCACGTCAACATTACAGCATCTTGTGGCGCCCATTCAGGTAAAAGTCTAAAACTCATGATCAAACACTAATAAATAACTAAGTCGCTAGTTTATCATTGTGCAGGTCTCTGTCAGCTATTTTGTTCTTTATTCTGCTCTGACTGGCGTTTTTTTAGCTGGCGCGTTTGTGCGTGTAAGCTCGCTCGAACTATCAACTCTTGGTCTTCATCCCTAATATTGATAAAGGCGAGGGTATGTTGGTACTTATCGTCAGGCAGTTTATCTACGTCTATGACTTCGCTATAACAATAAATAGCAGCAGCCTCTTGTCGTAAAAATAGTTTAGTTCTAAAGAGCGTTCCTAATGGGTATTCGATACTAGAAGTGAATTTGAGTCCACCGCCACCATACGAATCGCAATAAATATTGTCTTCATCGGGTTGCTCAGTCGCCAAAATGTGGCTCATTATGAGGTCAATTTTCCTTGACTGGGCTTGCAAAAACGCAGCGAGATCAGACGCTAAATCGCCAAGATTACGCAGCGGGCTGAGCATCTTGTGATCAAGCTCTTTCATTTCATTAGCAAGCTTAAATAGAGCCGGAATTTTTGTCTCAAGTTCAGCGACTGTTTGAGGGACCGCGTCTTTATCGACTTCTTTCAAATTGACTTGATTTGAATCGTCTACTTGAAAGTAACGTTCAAAGTTTTCTTGGAGCTCGTTTCTCATTGTCAATTTCCACACGACGTTTTATTTAATATTAACGGGTTACGCTAAAAAATGCCATAGAGGAAGGCGTTGCAGGTACGACTCTCAAAATAAAGATTTGAGGAAATGGCAAAATGTAACAATAATGTACTAATTGTTACCAATATTTAATATCTGAATGGAAAATCATATGGACGTACTTGAGTATGAAGGATACTTAGTTTCCAAGGCGTTATCGTTACCTGCTGGGCTAAAAATACGCGCTGCAAGTATGGGCGATCTAGAACAAATGGCTAGCGTTACAAGGCAGAGTTGGCAATTGGCATTTGAGCCTTTTTTGCCTAATGAAGTGCTGCAAAGAGGTACGCAGACATTCTTTGAAGAACTATGGTGTTCGATACTTAAAGATAGGACAAGACACACATCTCAAGTCATAGTCAAGGGTAATACAATCGTAGCTTGCGGCGCATCGGGCGGGTATCGCGGAGAGCATAACCCACATAGTGATCAAGTCGCGTTGTATAAAGCGGGTGAACTATACCGGGGGTATGTGTTACCCAAATATCAAAACTTAGGGTTAGGGCAGGCCATGCTAAAAATGCGCTTACTCAAACTCTACGAACAAGGTTATTTGCGAGCATACACTTGGATCTATGCAAAAAATAAGCGAGCAAGACGATTCTATGAAAAACACGGCGCGGTTCAACTAGACAGCGCGTTAGGTATGACGATGAATAAGTATCCTTTTGAGGAAGTTTGCTATGGTATTGAAGTTAATAGGGTTTTTGATTTCAAGTGATCTGTGTTAACTGTAGTGTAAATTTAATATTTTAATTATGTTTATATGGTGTTTGGTCAGGCGTATTATCTCTTTCGCCGAATGAATATTTTATTTGGCATTTACTAATACAGTGGATTGTAATTCTGTATTTCTTTTAAATACAGCGGTTACTATCTATTTATATTTAAATGTTGGAAATTTAAGGATAAGAAGATGACTATACATCGCGTGGAAGTTATTGTTGATTGCGAAGCGGTTGAAAATGGTGCACCGGGTAGCCGTGCTGTTAACATGTTTGCGTCACAAGACATTGTGTTAAGCAACTCTCAAGGTTCTTATGAGCTAAGTATTCGCGTTGATAACGATGACATCATTAGATGGAATGCATTCCCTAAAGTTGTACAACCAGAAGGCTGCACTGAGAACTATTCGGTTATCATTGACGCAGAGCACGATTGGAATAACAACACATTGTTAAAAGATTGGACTGCATATCAAGGTAATGCGCCTGTGTTTGTTTACGAGCAAGATGCAATTCCAATGAGACAAGATCAGCGTGTAGCTATTGAACGTCAAACAGCTTATCAACCATTCGTACAAGCTAATGCTACATTACCAGGTCGTCCAAATCCTGGCACTTCACAAATCGAAGCGTACACTTTCTACGTTAAAGTGTACAAAGGCACTGAACTTATCAAAGAAATCAACTGGGACCTGTACGTAACAGTTGTACAACCTTAATCTCAACGTTTAGATTTTACAGACCTAAAAAAGGCGACATTATGTCGCCTTTTTGTTTAAACTAGTCCTTCTTGCGTATCAACATGCTCTTTTTTATGTTGCTCTGCTATTTCGTTTGCTAGCTCTTGTCTAGAGCGCTTTTCTGTTAAGCGTCTATTCGTGAGCCAGAAAAAGAATAACGGCACAAAGAATACAGCAAGGAAAGTTGCAGCCATCATTCCACCCATCACGCCTGTACCGACGCTATGTCTCGCGCCAGCGCCAGCTCCTGAACTTAGCACTAAGGGCACAACACCAAGAATAAATGCGAGAGACGTCATAATGATCGGTCTAAATCTCAACCTAGCGGCTTCTAATGCGGCTGCACTTGCACTCCAACCTTGTTGGTGTTTCATCAGTGCGTACTCAACGATCAAAATGGCATTTTTGCTTGCCAAACCAAGCAAGGTAACTAAGCCGATTTGAAAGTAAACATCATTAGTCAGACCAAAAATCCAAACTGATACTAATGCTCCGAATGTACCAAATGGCAGTGCCAACAACACTGATATCGGTAACGACCAACGCTCATACAATGCAGCAAGCACCAAAAACACCAATACAACTGCAAGCCCTAAAGCAAGTCCGGTTGTGCCTGAGCTTTGCTTTTCTTGATATGCAGAGCCTGTCCAGTCGTAGCTCATATCAGGCGGTAATACGCTGCGAGCAATTCTTTCCATCTCGGCGATAGCTTGACCAGAACTGTAGCCAGGTGCTGCTTCCCCTAAAAGTTTAACGGCAGATAGGTTATTGTAGCGCTCTAAACTCTCTGGGCCTCGGCTGTACTCAATATCTGTAAATGCAGAAATTGGTACCATTTCACCTTGGTTATTTTTAACGTAAATACGACCTACGTCCTCAGGTGTCATTCTAAATTCGGCTTCTGCAGATAAGAGTACTTGCCACGCTCGACCAAACTTATTGAAGTCATTGACGTAGTAGGTGCCCAAATTGGCTGCTAACGCATTAAACGCACTATTGATATTCACACCCATTGCACGGGCCTGCTCGAGGTCCATATGCACTTTCAGTTGTGGTGCGTCTGGGCGCCATAGTGTTTGTAAACTCGCTAAAACGGGGCTTTTTTGTGCTTCAGCCATCAATAATTGCATGCCATGCTTTAACTTTTCATGACCTCCCGCACCTTTGTTTTGCAGATAAACTTCAAAACCACCGGTGTTGCCTAGGCCCATAATTGGCGGAGGGTTAAATGCCAGCACGAGGGCTTCATTGATATGCGACGTTTTCATGTATAACTCGCCAATGAGCGACTTCACATCAATTTCTCTTTCGTCCCAATGTTTTTGAGTGACAAACATGGTCGCTGCGCTGTTTTTGTATCCGTTGCCAATGAAGTCAAAACCGGTAAACGCAACCACATTCTCATTAGCGGGGTTTGAGCGAACAACTTCGATGACTTCGTCTACCACTTTACTGGTGCGCTCCAAAGAAGAGCCATCGGGTAAAAATATGGCAGAAATGTAGTAACCTTGATCTTCATCCGGCACTAGCGAGCTTGGTGTACTTTTCCAAAGCGAACCAGTCACAACGACCATTGCTGTTACCAGCACTAGACCTAGAAGGCCTCGACGGACCATAAAGCTTACCGCACCGACGTAACGACCAGTAATCCGCGTGAAAAAGTCATTGAACCAGATAAAAAACTTGGCGGTTTGCTTATGCTCGTGCTTTAGGATGAGCACACAAAGTGCGGGTGTCATGGTAAGTGCAACAACGCCCGATAACGTCACAGCAATAGAAATAGTAATCGCAAATTGCCTAAACAGCTCGCCGGTCAGTCCACCCAAAAATGCAATAGGGACGAACACTGAACACAGCACGAGCACAATCGCAACAACGGGACCGCTTACCTCTTGCATGGCTTGGATAGCAGCTTCGCGAGCGCTGAGATGTTTTTCATGCATGATACGTTCGACGTTCTCGAGCACAACGATGGCATCATCAACCACAATACCTATCGACAAGACCATACCGAATAAGGTTAGCGTATTAATTGAATAACCTAGCATGTACATGCCAGCAAATGTACCAAGCAATGACACAGGTACCGCAAGTGTTGGGATTAGCGTTGCGCGCCAATTTTGCAAAAATAGATACACAACTAAAAACACGAGTACCATGGCTTCAATAAGCGTTTTTAAAACCTCTCTAATCGATACTTCAACAAACCTTGTCGTGTCGTATGCAGTCAAATGAGATAAACCGATAGGGAACTGAATTTTTAGTTCGTCAATCGTCGCATTAACTTGAGCTGCGACATCTAACGCGTTTGCACCAGGTTGTAGGAAAATTCCCAGTAACACGGCTTGTTTACCGTTAACTGTACCGGCGAAGTTGTAATCTTTTGATCCTAGTTCAACGCGCGCAATGTCTTTCAGTCTTAGGTTTGAACCATCAGGATTAACACGAATTAGAATGTCTTCAAACTCTTCGGCTGTTGATAGACGCCCTTGCGCAGTGACGCTGTATACTAATTCTTGCGCAGAATTAGGGGTCGGTGTTGCACCAATCTGTCCGGCTGCGTATTGAGAGTTTTGCTCTCGAATCGCAGACGAAACTTCTTCGACGGTAACGCCAAGCTGGCTCATCACATCAGGGCGTAGCCAAACTCTCATGGCGTAATCTTTTGCACCAAATATCTGCACATTGGTGGTGCCTGGAATACGTTTGATCCTATCGATGATATTCATTGTCACATAGTTAGAGGTCCATAGGCTCGTCCGAGAGTTATCTGGCGAATAAAAAGCATGAACTTGTAGAAAGCTTGATGAACCTTTAGCGACGACCACACCTTGTCGGCGAGTTTCTTCTGGTAACCGTGCCTCTACCTGCTTAACGCGGTTATTTACGTTAACTGCCGCTTGGTCTACATCTGTACCTATCTCGAAAGTAACGGCGATGGTAGTTACACCGGAACTATTACTGGTGGAACTCATGTACATCATGCCCTCAACTCCAGTGATGGCGTTTTCAATGGGTGCTGCGACTGTCTGTTCCATGACTTCAGCTGAAGCGCCAGGATACACGGCGGTGACTTGAACCACAGGGGGAGAAATTTCAGGATATTGCGCGATCGGCAAGCTTCGCATAGCTGCCAAACCCGCTAGAACAATAACGATAGACACAACAAAAGCAAAGATAGGTCTATCTATGAAGTAACGAGAAAACATGATTAATTTGCTCCCTTATTGCGCTTTTTGAATAGGCATACCAGGGAAGAATATTTTTGCCATTCCCTCTACGACGACTTCTTGTCCATCACTTAGACCTTCGCGAATGATCCAAAGATTTTGTTCACCTTGCTTAATCCATTCACCTACTTTAACTGGCGCAGGTAGTGCAACCAACGCACCTTGCTCGTTTTTGGTCGCGACATAAACAAACTTACCTGTACCGTTGTCCAAAACCGCTCGCTGCGGGAGCAATATTGCATTGTGTCTAACAGCACCTTGCAGTTGAACACGTACGAACTGTCCAGGACGTAATTGTGAAGAAGGGTTGGCAACTTTGGCCTGAAGCTCACTGGTACCTGTATAGCGATTAACTCTAACATCACTAAAATCGACTTGGCCTGTTTGTGGGTAAATGCTGCCATCCTGCAAAATTATTTGCGCATCAAACTCATTCTTTACTGGCAATGTTAGGGCACCACGTTCAACGTCTTGGCGCATTTTTAACTGCTCTCTTTCGGAAAAGCCGAAGCGCACGCGCATGGTATTTGTTTCTGTTAACTGGGTGAGTAATACGTCAGGTCCTGATACGTAGCTTCCTTCTGAAACTAGCTCTCTACCAATAATGCCAGAAACAGGAGCTTTGACTTGTGCGTATTCTAGATTGAGCTGTGCCTCTTGCAGCGCAACCTTGGCTGACTCTAAATTGGCTAAAGCGATATCATAGTTAGAGGCTGCATTATCAAAGTCGCGTTTTGATACCGAACGTTCGTTCTTGAGTGCTTCTAAGCGATCGCGTTCTCGCTTGCTTTGCTCGACAGTTGCCTTGGCTGCATTTAATTGAGCTTGTGCTTGAGCAAGGTCAAGTTGAAAGGGGTCTAAGTCAAGTGTGAATAATGAATGACCAGCTGTAATTTTTTGGCCTTCTTCAAAGTTTCTTGACTCAACAATACCTGAAACTCGGGCTCTAATTTCTACTTCTTTGTTACCTGCGAGTGTTGCAGGTAACTCAATAGTAATTGGCACACTGGTCCGGGTGACGGCAAGTGTTTGAACACTCGCTGGTGGCATGGCGTGAGCGCTATTTTGTTGTTCTCCCTGTTCACAACCAGAGAGTAACATGAGCATACTCGAAATAGCGGTATATGTTAGTAAGCGACTGACGACTTGTGGGTTCATGTTTACTCCAATTCCAACGAGCATCGATCGATGCAAATAAATATGAGCACTCTAATGGTCCTTGAGTTGTGGTGAACGTTATCGACCGGTAGGGCTCGAAAGCAGCCTGTTTTTTATACAGCATATACCAAAGTTGGTTATCATGGCGCGTTAATTAAACAGGTAAACGGTAGTGTATACTTTTTTTATTAGGTGGTAAACGGTATCGTGTACTTTTAATTTCTCAAATATTCGTTAAAATAGCGTTAATTTGATCAGCAATGTAGCTAATAATGACGCAGTATTCCCAAAAGCAGAATGATATCCTCCGAGCTGCCATCGACTTGTTTGCGCAGTATGGTTTATCTGCCACGACTATGGAGCAAGTAGCCTCAACTGCCAACGTGTCGAAACGTACGCTGTATAAACATTTTGCTACTAAAGACGCGCTATTTGATGTTGTAGTTGAATTGTTGATCAGCCGTATAGCACCGCTGACTGCTATCCAGTTTATTCCCAACTTTGATTTTAAAACGCAGCTACGACACCTAGCAATGAGTGCCGTTGCGCTGCTTAATGATGAAGATTATCTGACTTTGTCTCGAATCGTTATGATTGAGTCAATGCGTTCAAAAGAGCAGGCCGATAGTTTAAATGAGCGCTTTATGAACTGTGAAAAAGATATGCTTCAATGGTTTGAAGACGCTGAAAAAGCCCAATGTCTAGGTCAATTTAATGCCGATTTCGCTGCGGCATTTTTTTGGGGAGGGCTCAAGAAACTTACATTTTGGGAACAAGCGATAAAATGGCAAGCGCCTCTTGATGAAGAGGCGCTTGATGTGCTCATTGAGCAAGTTTGTAACCTGTTTTGTTTAGGTGTTATTCCACGCCAATAAAGCCACCAGTTTGATGTGCCCATAGTTTGGCGTAAACACCACCCATAGAAAGTAATTCTGCGTGCGTACCTTGCTCAATAATTTGTCCTTCTTCCATGACAATTAACTTGTCCATTTGAGCAATCGTCGACAAGCGATGCGCAATGGCAATGACCGTTTTTCCTGCCATTAACGAGTCTAAGCTGTCTTGGATTGCGCTTTCTACTTCTGAATCAAGGGCGGACGTCGCTTCATCTAAAATCAAAATAGGCGCATCTTTGAGTAAAACACGCGCAATAGCGATGCGCTGCCTTTGACCGCCAGACAGTTTAACACCACGTTCGCCTACTTGCGCATCAAAGCCAGTGTTCCCTTCATTATCTTCAAGTGTTTGTATAAACTCATAAGCTTGCGCTTTTTTGGTCGCGTTAATAAGCTCGTCTTCGGTCGCGTTTGGTCGTCCGTACAGAATATTATCTCGAACGCTTCGATGTAGTAGGGAGGTGTCTTGAGTCACCATGGCAATATGTTGGCGCAAACTTTCTTGTTTGATGGATGATATGTCAACACCATCGATACAAATGCTACCAGAATCGAGGTCATAAAATCTCAGTAACAAATTAACCAGTGTAGATTTACCCGCGCCTGAGCGTCCAACCACACCAATTTTTTGCCCAGCTTGAATTGATAAACAAAGATCGTTAAGCACATTATTTTGCGTGTTTTTATCAACGCGCTTATATGCGAAGTTAACGTGTTTGAACTCAATAGTACCGGCTTTGAAATCAAGCGTATTGGCTTCTGGTTTATCCTTAATATCGATGGCTTTTGATAAGGTAGCCATGCCATCGCTGACAGTGCCGATATTTTCAAACAAGCCACTTATTTCCCACATGATCCACTGCGACATGCCGTTTAAACGCAGCGCTAGGCTTACTGTGATCGCGATTGCCCCAACGGTTATTGCGTTAAATGACCATAAATAGAGTGATAATGCTGCGACTGAAAATACCAGCAGATAATTAAGCGCTTGCACACCAATATTAAGGCTTGTAGCAAGACGCATTTGCTTATAAACCGGTTCAATGAACAACTCCATGCTTTCTTTTGCGTATTGTTCTTCGCGCTGTGTATAAGAAAAAAGCTTAACTGTAGAGATATTTGCATAGCTATCAACGATGCGGCCGGTCATCTGAGAACGTGCATCCGCTTGATCAGCAGAAACACGTTTTAATTTGGGCACAAAATAGACTTGTACGCTGATGTAAAGTGCAAGCCATGCTAACATTGGTAACATAAGCCTTATATCTGCTTGGGCTACAAGCGCGAGCATGGCCCCAAAGTAAACTAAAATATAGACCAAAACATCGAGTAGTTTCATCACACTTTCTCGAACAGCTAATGAGGTTTGCATTACTTTGGTCGCGATACGTCCCGCAAATTCGTCTTGGTAAAAGCTCATGCTTTGTTTCAGTAAATAGCGATGCGCTTGCCAACGAATTGACATTGGGTAGTTACCTAACAAACTTTGGTGCAATATCGTTGAGTGTAAGAAAACTAATATGGGCAGCACGAAGAGTGTAATGACGCCCATATAAAGTAGGTCATCATATTTTTCTTTGAATAACGTTTGTGGCGTGTAATTTGACAGCCAATCTACAAGATCACCCATAAAGCTAAATAAAGTCACTTCTAATATGGCTAGCACTGCAGCACTGAGCGACATAAAAAACAATGGCCATTCCATACCTTTGGTATAAAAGCGGCAAAATGCATACAGCGTATTGGGCGGCTGCGTGATATCTGATTCTGGAAACGGTTGTGTAAAACGCTCGAAAATTTTATACATCTTATTCATCCTTTAACTGCAAGAGGTACATTCTATATTGTATTGTACAAATATCCAGTGCTTTGATGGGGAAGTGATCAAAAGAAAGAAACGCAGACATAAAAAAACCGGCCTAAGCCGGTTATAAGAAAAGCTAGATTTAACCGCCATTCTCTTCAGCATATTTTTTACACGCTTCAGTGTCACTGCATTCGCCGTAAAGGTAAAGCGAGTGATTAGTTAAGCGAATGCCGTTCTCTTTAGCGATTTCGTCTTGTCTGCTTTCGATAACTTCGTCTTCAAACTCAACAACTTTGCCACATTTCAAGCAAACTAGGTGATCATGATGGGTGCTACCAGAGAGCTCAAATACTGACTTACCACCTTCAAAATGGTGACGTGAAACGATACCAGCGTCATCAAATTGGTTTAAAACGCGGTATACTGTTGCTAAGCCAATCTCTTCACCCAAGTCTAGTAAGATTTTATAAACGTCTTCAGCACTAATGTGTTGATTGTCTGGTGATTGCAGGATCTCAAGAATCTTGATTCTTGGCAAAGTAACTTTTAAACCGGCTTTTTTTAACTCTAAGTTGTGATCAGTCATTAAATCTGTCTCAATCTGTTTTTTTGTATTTATCTTAAGTCATACGCACGACGTCGCTAAACTTAAGGATAACGTGCTAAGCAATTAAGTGCAAAGCGTGAAATAATTTTAGTCTTCTAACTCGGCTAAGCACATTTCATCATAAACTTGCGCACTCCATGCCTTTACGCGCTGTTCAGTTAACTCAGGTTGGCGATCTTCATCAATACCAAGACCTACAAAGTGAGTATCATCAACAAGTGCTTTAGACGCTTCAAATTCATAACCTTCAGTTGGCCAGTGACCTACGACAATGGCGCCACGTTCAGTCACGATATCATTGATCATGCCCATTGCGTCTAAGAAATACTCAGCATAGTCTTCTTGGTCGCCACAACCAAATATCGCTACCAGCTTACCTTCAAAATCTACTTCTTCTAATTCAGGAAAGAAGTCGTCCCAGTCGCACTGTGCTTCACCGTAGTACCACGTTGGGATCCCAAACAGAATCAGGTCAAATTCAGCGATTTCTTCTTTGCTACTTTTAGCAATATCTTTTACATCGACAAGTTTCTTACCTAACTCTTTTTGTATCATTTTGGCAACGTGTTCTGTGTTGCCTGTATCGCTACCGAAAAAAATACCTACGCTTGCCATTTTAGTGCTTACCTTCTATCTATTATTCGCTAATTTTTCTTGCAAGATGGTCTCAATTAATGCGCTACGGCTTATGTTTTGAGCATCTGCCATGTCACTCAGAGCTTGGTATAGCTCTGAAGAGACTTTAAATTCTACGCGTTTTAAGCCGCGTGCTTTGTCTCGCTTAATTTGATTACGCTTGTTGACCTTTAATTGAACCTCGCGAGGAAGTGGGTTTGTTTTAGGTCGTCCTGGGCGTTTTTCATTATCAAATAAGTCGATTGTTGTTCTATCTGCCTCAGACTTCGCCATGGTTAACCAACACCTGCACCTTGCCAGAAAACTTGAATTAACCCTTTTGCAATAAATCCTGAGCAGCCTAAAAATAAGACTAACCAGACGATATATCTACCAAACTTTGGTACATCCCCTTTTTTAAGTACATCCTGAATAGCCATACCAATAAAAAAGAAGATGCCAGCTAACGCGAAATATAGCCCTAAAGTTTCGAATTCATTTATAAACTGACTGACCATGTGCGCTCTACTAAAAACTCAAACGGCGCGTACTATAACATAATCAATTGAGATAAATTAAGTTCACACGTTAAAAACAGCCCGATTATTGAAGAAAATCAAGAATCGTGCGATTTACCGATTCGGGTTTTTGCGCATGTAGCCAATGTCCTGCACCATGAATGACCTTTGCTTTAGCATTAGGAAAAAGAGCCATAATGGCGTCTCTGTGCTCTGGCAGTATGTAATCTGAGTCATTTCCTTTCACAAACAGAGTATCGCACAAACAAGAATGAGATGCATTTATATTAGAAATAATTTTGCTGTAACTATCACAAATGACAGGCAAATTGAAACGCCAAGAGAATGTGCCTGTTTCATCTTTAGCTAAACTTTTAAGCAAAAATTGACGAACGCCTAACTCGTCAATAAAGGCAGTTAATAACTTATCCGCCTCAGAGCGACTGGTCACCTTATTTTGTGCAACTGTTTTTAGGCCTTTTATGATGTCATCATGTCTTGCGTGATAATCAACAGGGGCGATATCAAGTACCACGAGGCGCTCAATCCGCGCTTGCACATCTATTGCCAGTTGCATTGCAACTTTTCCACCCATAGAATGACCCACTAAGTGAGCTTTCTCTATATTTTTTTCGTCCATAAGAGATAATACGTCTGCAGCCATCGTAGTATAGTCCATGGCGTTATCGTGAAACGATTGACCATGATTGCGTAAATCTATGTTGGTTACAGTGAAGTGCTCAGACAAGGCCTTTGCAATAATGTTGAGATTATCTAAAGAGCCAAATAGACCATGAATTAAGATAACATGAGGGCCTGAGCCCGTTTGGGAATAGTTAAGTAACATGCTTTCTCCTAAATATATGAACGCAATTGTGCCAGTGTTAGGCGAAAATTCAAAGCCGTAGAGTAATAGGGCAAATCACGATATAATCGAAAATAGATGCACGAAATTTCAGTAATGACAGGAAAAGCATGAAGAAAATAGAAATAGATGACGAACTTTATCAATACATCGCTAGCAATACACAAAGTATTGGCGAAAGTGCCTCACAAATATTGCGTCGTTTATTAAACCTTTCTACTGACAGCAGTACGTCACAAGCACCAATGAGTGATGAAAGTGCCAAACCAGCAGAACAAGAACAACAGCAGCCGACTACAAAAATTGCAACGCAAAGCCATGAAAATGTGTTCAACATTTTGAATAAAGAAGAGCTGGCAATGCAAAAAGGTGTGGTAGGGCGTTTTCTGTTTATTCTGTGTGCCTTACACAGAACGCATAAAAAGTCTTTTCACAAAGTGCTCGATATTAAGGGCAGAGACCGAATTTATTTTGCAAAAAGTAAAGAAGCGTTACTTGAAAGTGGTAGTAGTATGAACCCAAAAAATATTCTCGACAGTGAATATTGGGTGATGACCAACTCAAATACGACTCGTAAAAAAATGATGCTTCATGAAGTCGCATTATGCTTAGGCTACACTGAAGCGCAAGCTGAAACTATCCGAGACTACCTATAAGGACATCGTATGGCACTCCATCCTGGCGCTGGTAAAAAAGCCGCGCAGTCGCAATTGGCGAACATACCAAAACTAGTATCTGCTTATTATCTTAATGAGCCTGATTTGGAACAGAACCCAGAGCAGTGTGTTGCGTTTGGCACGTCTGGCCATCGCGGCTGTTCATATAATGTGAAATTTAACGAGTCCCACATTTTGGCGATTACACAAGCGATTTGTGACTATCGTAAAGCAAATGACATTTTTGGTCCGTTATTTTTGGGCAAAGACACGCACGCTTTATCAGAAGCTGCGTTTAATTCTGCTATTGAAGTGCTTGTTGCAAACGAAGTCCAAGTTATCACGCAAGAAAACGATGACTACACGCCAACGCCAGTAATTAGCCACGCTATAGTTTGCCATAATAAACGAAATCCAAACGAGTTAGCTGATGGTATCGTCGTAACGCCTTCGCACAATCCACCCGAAGATGGCGGCTTTAAGTATAATCCACCGAATGGCGGCCCAGCAGACACTGATATTACAAAATGGATAGAAGACAGAGCGAACCAATTATTATTAGAAGATTTGGTTGAGGTAGAACTGTTTCCTTTCGCTAAAGCAAGTCGCTCAGGGTTTATTAAATACGAAGATTTAATTACACCGTACGTAGAAGACTTAACGAATATTATTGATTTACAAGCGATAGCCAAGGCCGGTGTGTCAATTGGCGTTGATCCATTAGGCGGTTCAGGTATTAATTTTTGGCCTGTCATCGCGAAAATGTACGATTTAAACTTGACGGTGGTTAATAACGAAGTTGACCCGCGATTTGCGTTCATGCCATTAGATAAAGATGGCAAGATCCGAATGGATTGTTCATCCCCTTATGCGATGGCCAATTTAATCGCGCTTAAAGACGATTATGATATTGGCATTGGCAATGATCCTGATTATGACCGCCACGGCATAGTGACAAAAGATGGTTTGATGAATCCAAACCACTTCTTGGCTGTCGCGATTGACTATTTGTTAAATCATCGCCAATGGCCGAGTGATGTAAAAATTGGCAAAACACTGGTCTCATCAGCCATGATAGATAAAGTTGTCAACGCCAATGGTCATGAAGTTTACGAAGTACCCGTTGGCTTTAAATGGTTTGTGAAAGGCCTTAACAAGCAGTGGCTCGCATTTGGTGGTGAAGAAAGCGCAGGCGCCTCATTCTTACGTAAGAATGGGGATGTTTGGAATACCGACAAAGATGGCTTTATTTTAGGTCTTTTAGCAGCCGAAATTTTGGCCGTAACGGGTAAAACCCCTTCCGAGCGCTATAGAGAATTAGAAGCGCAATTTGGTGCACCTATGTATAAACGTATTGATGCGCCAGCGACGCCTGAGCAAAAATCACGATTAAGTGCATTGAGTGCTGAAAACGTGAAGGCTGATCAATTAGCTGGTGATAAGATCACACAAATTTTGACCAAAGCACCGGGTAATAATGCAGAGATTGGTGGCTTAAAAGTCGTGACAGAAAATGGCTGGTTTGCAGCAAGACCGTCAGGCACTGAAGATATCTACAAGATTTACCTTGAGTCGTTTAAAGGTGAATCACACCTTTCATTGCTTGAGCAAGAAGCCAAAGCGCTGGTTGATTCAGTGATAAGCTAAATTTATAACTATGATTAAAGCCATGCTCATGCATGGCTTTTTTGCATCTTTAATTCAAAGATGTTGACTCTCACAAAAATACTAGGTGACCGTATGTACCTTGAAGAACTCAAGAATTCTGGGGATTTCCTAACCCTAACTCGAAATAATGAATTTCATTTACCTGCTTCGCAATTTGTTTTGGACAATGGCACTACAGTGGATGTTAAAGATACTGGCGTGATCCAGTTCACTCCCAAGAATTACGGTGGCAAAGATATTGTGCTGTCAAGCGCGATACATGGCAATGAAACCGCTCCCATCGAAATATGTGATGAGTTGATAAAAGCGATTATTACCGGAAAACTTACGTTGAAGCATCGCGTTTTGTTTATTTTTGGCAATCCTAAATCGATCAATATTGGTGAGCGTTTTGTTGAAGAAAACCTAAATCGCTTATTCAACGGTACGCATGCTCAGGGCGACATCGTTAATGAAGAACGTAAACGAGCGGCTAATCTAGAGCGTTACGTGACGGAGTTTTTCACTCAGGTCGAAGACGGTCGTTATCGTTGTCATTACGATTTGCATACGGCTATTCGTGGGTCTAAAAATGAGAAGTTTGCCGTCTATCCATTCTTACATGGAAAGCCTTGGAAAAAACAACAGTTACAATTTTTGCTTGCATGTGGCGTAAATACAGTGCTGATGATGCGTTCAGCAGCAACCACATTTAGCTATTTCTCATCGATAAAATTTGCTGCGGACGCGTTTACCGTCGAATTGGGTCAAGTAAAACCATTCGGTGAAAACGACATGTCTAGGTTTGCGAAAACCAAACAAACGCTTTCTGCATTAATTAGCCAAGATGATTTAAATTATGGGGATTTTAATTCATCCGATTTTGAACTGTTCCAAGTGCACAGAACCATCAATCGTACCCAAGATAACTTTACTTTTCCTTTTTCAGAGAGCGCAGAAAACTTTACTGGTTTTTCGAAAGGTGAGTTACTCGCGACCGACGGAGAAACTCAGTATTTAGCGGAAGTAGAGGGAGAAGCGATTATTTTTCCAAATGCCAATGTTGCCATTGGTCAGCGTGCTTTGCTGACGGTTATTCCGATGGAAGTGGATGAAAGATTTATCTAATTCACTGTTTTAAAACAACTTAACCTACCGTATCGAAATCTTTCCAAGCATAATTATGCAAATTTAGGGTTATTCATCTAGGATTAGTTGAATAACCCTTTACGTTAACGTAAAGTGACACAAGTTTTAATTTAATCAATTTGCATTTGTCGAACAGATTATTCTTACAAACTACCGCCAATTTATAATTAAAAAATTCAATTAGATTGGCGCTGTGTCGACGGCTTTAGTGTTTGCTCACAAGGCGCTTTGCAAATGTGTTATGACAACAAGAGAAGGTAGGTTATGACTAACCCCAATAACATATCGTTAAATATCAGCCATGCGTTGAAGTTTACTGATAGTCATGTCTTAGATATCCCAACATTAACTATTTTAGGCGACAACGGTGAAGTATTGGACGGTGCCACTGTGCCTGAAATAGATAAAGAGACAGCACAACGCTTGTATTCAACAATGCGCTTTATTCGCTTGTTAGATGAACGTATGCAGGCGGCACAACGCCAAGGTCGAGTCAGTTTCTATATGCAATGCTTGGGTGAAGAAGCGGCCATCACTGCCAGTACAGCGGCACTGAAGCAAGATGATATGATCATGGCGCAATACCGAGAGCAAGCGGCGATTGCTTATCGTGGCTTTACCCTTGAGCAGTTTATGAACCAATTGTTCTCAAATGAACATGATTTAGGTAAAGGTCGTCAAATGCCAGTGCATTATGGTTCACGCGAATTGCACTATATGACGATTTCCTCTCCTTTGGGCACGCAAATTCCTCAAGCTACAGGCTATGCATATGGTCAAAAGCTAAAGCACATTGATAAAGAGAGCGGTAAGCTTGCTTCGGAAATCGATAACGTCACCATTTGTTATTTTGGTGAAGGTGCTGCATCAGAAGGTGATTTCCACGCTGGTTTAAACATGGCAGCGGTTCATGAAGCACCTGTTATTTTCTTCGCACGGAATAACGGTTACGCCATTTCTACGCCAGCCGATGAACAATTTAAAGGTGATGGTATCGCATCACGCGGCGTAGGTTATGGCATTAAAACCATTCGTGTTGACGGCGCTGATGCGTTAGCAGTTTATGCGGCAACACAAGCAGCTCGTAAGATTGCAGCTGAAAATGGCGAGCCGGTATTAATTGAATCTATTGCATATCGATTGGGTGCACACTCTACATCGGACGATCCGTCAGGCTATCGTAGTAAAGAAGAAGAAGCACAATTTAAAGCAAGTTGCCCGATAGAACGCTTCAAAAAGTGGATGTTAAAGCAAGGCTGGCTTGACGAGAAAGAAGATGAAGAAGCCAAAGATAAGATCCGTGAAGACATTTTAGCGGCAGTAAAAGTAGCAGAAAAAGTACAAAAACCAGCGCTTGAAGAGCTTGTTTCGGATGTATATGACACGCCGATCCCGTCTTTGCAAAAACAATACGAAGAATTAAAAGAACACATAAAGCAACATCCAGATGCTTACCCAGTGACAGCAGGGAGACTTAAATAATGGCTAAAATGAATATGCTCCACGCCATTAACTCGGCATTAGACATTACCATGAATGAACATCCTCAAGCTTGTATTTTTGGCGAAGATGTGGGTTATTTCGGTGGTGTATTTCGTGCCACATCTGGCTTGCAAGAAAAATACGGTAAGCATCGTGTCTTCAATACACCTTTAACGGAACAAGGCATACTTGGTTTCGCTAATGGTCTAGCCGCATTCGGTGCGCCAGCGCTCGCTGAAATTCAATTTGCTGATTATATTTTCCCGGCATTTGATCAAATCGTGAACGAGTCTGCCAAATTCCGTTATCGCAGTGGTAATGAGTTTAATGTGGGTAATTTAACCATCCGTACACCATATGGTGGTGGTATCGCCGGTGGTTTATACCACTCTCAGTCGCCAGAAGCGTACTTTGCACACACACCAGGATTAAAGCTGGTTGTGCCGCGTAACCCATACCAAGCTAAAGGCTTATTACGCGCTTGTATTAAAGATGATAACCCGGTTATTTTCTTTGAGCCCAAACGTCTATATCGCGCATCAGTGGGTGAAGTACCTGAAGATGATTACACCATTGAAATCGGCAAGGCTGAAGTTGTTAAAGAGGGTTCTGATGTCACTTTGCTTGCTTGGGGTGCACAAATGGAAATCATTGAGCAAGCAGCTGCAAAAGCAGAAGAGGCGGGTGTAAGCTGTGAAGTGATTGACTTACGTAGTATTTTGCCTTGGGATATGGAAACTGTAGCGAAATCTGTAGTTAAAACAGGCCGTTTGATCATTAGCCATGAAGCACCGATCACCAATGGGTTTGGGGCGGAAATTGCGGCGACTATCCAACAAGAGTGTTTCTTGCACCTTGAATCACCCATCATGCGAGTGTGTGGTTTAGATACACCATATCCTCTCGCACTTGAAAAAGAATATGTGCCAGACGCGTTAAAAGTGTTTGCTGCTATCAAGAAATCAGTCGAGTTTTAAGGATTAGTCATGGCTAAAGAATTTATCTTACCAGATATTGGCGAAGGCATTGTAGAGTGTGAAATCGTTGAATGGTTAGTGGCTGTTGGTGACGAAGTAAAAGAAGATCAACCAATTTGTGACGTTATGACCGACAAAGCACTGGTTCAGATCCCTGCGGTACATGATGGTGTGATCACAACATTGCACTATGAAAAGGGTGAAATTGCCAAAGTGCACGAACCGCTCTTTGCGATGGAAGTGGCTGGCGCGACCCCTGCAAACGACAGTGCGGTGGGTGAATCATCAAATGCAGCTTCCACCGGCTCTCAGTTAGAAGACTTCATCTTGCCGGATATCGGTGAGGGGATTGTAGAGTGTGAAATTGTAGAATGGCTTGTTGCTGAAGGTGATGAGATCAAAGAAGATCAAGCTGTTTGTGACGTGATGACGGATAAAGCACTGGTACAAATTCCTGCAAAGCATGATGGCATAGTTGAGAAGCTTTACTATCAAAAAGGTGAAATTGCAAAAGTGCATAGCCCGCTTTTCCAAATGCGTTTGGCTGGCACTAACGATGCGCCTGTAGAAGCAAAAGTCGAAGTAAAAGCGGCGGCGCAAACGGTTAAAGCTGCACAAAGCCAACAAGCAAAGGCTCAGTTGCCAGCCAACGGTAAAGCAATCGCATCTCCCGCTGTTCGTCGGCTAGCTCGTGAGCACGATATTGATATTAACCAAGTACCAGGCACAGGCAAAAATGGTCGCGTTTACAAAGAAGACATCACGCGTTTTGTTGAAGGTGGTGGTGCCCAAGCTCAACCTGTTGCAACAACATCAAATGCTTCTTCAGCGAATACTGTTACGCAAACGCTGAGCGGTGGTACGCGTGTAGAGCCTATTCGCGGTATGAAAGCGGCGATGGCAAAACAAATGGTTGCGTCCGTATCGACTATTCCACACTTTACCTTTAGTGATGAAATTGATCTGACCGAGATCATTGCGTTGCGCAAAGAGTTGAAAGAACAATATGCAAAAGAGGGCGTTAAGCTCACAATGATGCCGTTCTTCATTAAAGCGCTGTCGTTAGCAATCAAAGAGTACCCAATTGTCAATTCACAAGTAAATGATGAGTGCACAGAGATCACTTACTTTGATGATCACAACATTGGTATGGCAGTAGATTCAAAACTTGGCTTATTAGTGCCTAATATCAAAGGGTGTCAAACTAAGTCGATTGTGGAAGTAGCACAAGAAGTGACTCGTTTGACTGATGCGGCTCGAGAAGGGCGTGTATCACCAGATGATTTAAAAGGTGGCACAATCTCGATTTCAAACATTGGCGCAATCGGTGGCACAACGGCAACGCCGATCATTAACAAGCCAGAAGTTGCTATTGTTGCACTAGGTAAGCTGCAACACCTTCCTCGTTTCGATGATAAGGGGAACGTTGTATCACGCGCAATCATGCAAGTAAGTTGGTCGGGCGACCACCGTGTGATTGATGGTGGTACCATTGCACGATTTAACAACCTATGGAAAGCATATCTTGAGAATCCTGCCAAAATGATGATGGCGATGAGTTAACCATAACCACGCTAGATACACGGAGCCCAGTCATTTGACTGGGCTTTTTGTTTTGAGGCTAAAAGTGGGCCTTGAATTTAATGAGCAGTGATTTCACTAACTTCTATAGACCCACAAAGAGATAAATTCTAGCTGCTTTGTCGTACTAAAAAGGATTAGGCTGAGAAGAGTTAGCTCAAATCTAACAGCTACCGATAGAAAAATGGGTTACTGTCAGATCAAGTCTGAGCTAATACATCTAAGCTAATCCACTAAAACCAACTATCTGGGGGACCAAGCTCTAAACCAAGGTTGTGAGCATAGTCAATAACAGCTCGTAGGTTTTGTTCGCATAATCGCCAGCCTAATTTTGCTTTTTCACAATCTTGGTTGATACCATGCGCTGCTAAATGGGCAACGGTGCCTTCAGCTCTTGTTTTATCTAGCAGCTTCCATACAGGTTCCCAATTTCCTTTTAGCACGATACCATCGATAGATGTTGCTGATTCTGGTCTTGTTGTTGGTCCAGTTTCACTGACCCAGCCGACATTGAAGTATCTAACGGTATCGAATTTTTCCTTCAGCTTTTTCTCAACATCGCCTTTTCCTAAGCCAGCCCAGCCGTAAGGATAAGCAAAGTGACGAAGGTTATAATCAGCATAGAAATCAATACAGCGCTCAACTTCTTCTGCAATATAATCCCCCTCATATGATTCGACAAACCTATGTGAGCAAGAGTGATGCCCGATAATATGACCATTTTTATATAATGCATCGACATAACTCTGTTTATTTTTTTCAATAACATAATCAGCGGTTACGTAAAACACGGCTTTCATATCGTAATCGGCAAGAATTGGGTGTGCTAATTCGAGCCAAGACTCTACATATGCATCGTCAAATGTGAGCATAAATCTACCAATCGGCTTCAGTTCCGCTGATATAGTACAATCTTCTTTAATGGCCCCAACACGGAATACATTTTTGGTTAACGTACCATCGCACCCTTTTACATCTTTAATTTCGTAGCCTTTATTAGGCGTTATTACAAATTCAGCTTTATCACCATATGAGAAGGTGCTGATATGAGAATTTATAGAGCCGTAATCATCGTTATTGACTTGGTAACTTACTTTGTACTGCTTTTTAGAAAATGATGCATTAATAGTACATTCAGAAGAAACTTTATTAACTATATAAGTGTCATCTTTTAGTGTGCCATGACAGCCTTCAATTTTATTAAGTTGGTAACCAGCTTCGGCTTTAATTTGGAATGTAAACACTTGTCCATAAGGGACATTGGCGAGCTGTGGCGCAATACTTCCGCCGCTATCTGAGTTGGCGTTTATTTTGTAAACGTTTCTGTTGAATTGAGCTTTGACAGTACAATGTTTATTAACGTTTCTAATAATAAACTTTGTCGCGTCTAGTGTGCCACCACACCCTGAAATTGTTTCAAGGCGGAAGCCCTCACTCGGTGTAATCTGTATTTCCGCTTGCTCGTTACTATCTATAGACAAACTAGAAGGACTTAATTGTCCACCTTCGCTAGATACAATCGTGACCGCATACTTTCCGTTTTCAACATGCAGATTATCTTGATGCGAATTGTTGTCCGAGCACGCTACAATAAAGGTGCATAATAACGCTAATTTAGTGTTCTTCACCATACTTACATCTGTCCCTATTTTATAAAATGGACAGGAATGTACCCCTTATCGAACAGTGTTGTAAATACCTAAATCAGGGATGGTTGAACAATTAACGTTTTTTTATCTTTTTTATTTCAAAGAATTAAAAAGGAGAGGGGTTTTCAGTTAGCATTTACGAATCAAGTGGAGAGCAATAAAAAACCCAGCAAAATAGCTGGGCTTTTAACAAATTATATTTTACTAGAATTTATTAGTAAGTCGCACTGCCTTTTGTACGAGGGAAAGCTATCACGTCACGTACGTTGCCCATGCCGGTTACATAAGCTACTAAACGCTCAAAACCAAGACCAAAACCTGAATGTGGTACAGTGCCGTAACGACGCAAGTCTCTGTACCAGCTGTAATCTTCTTTGTTTAAGCCCATTTCTTCTAAACGTTGGTCAAGTACATCTAAACGTTCTTCACGTTGTGAACCACCAATGATCTCACCAATACCCGGTGCAACAACGTCCATAGCAGCCACAGTTTTACCATCTTCGTTTTGGCGCATGTAGAATGCTTTGATGTCGCGAGGATAATTTTTGATTACCACAGGTGCCTTGAAGTGTTCTTCAGCAAGGTAGCGCTCGTGTTCTGATTGCAAGTCCACACCCCATTCAACTGGGAATTCGAATTGTTTATCACACGCTTTCAAAATTTCAATCGCGTCTGTGTAATCTACTTGTGCGAAATCTTTTTCAACAAACTCTTCTAGACGAGTGATTGCAGATTTTTCGATACGTTGAGCGAAAAATTCCATATCATCACGACGTTCAGTTAACACTGCTTTGAATACATACTTGAGCATGTTTTCAGCAAGTGAAGCGATGTCTTCTAAATCAGCAAATGCCACTTCTGGTTCAACCATCCAAAACTCAGCCAAGTGACGAGAAGTATTTGAGTTCTCTGCACGGAATGTTGGACCGAATGTGTAAATTTTCGACATAGCGCTTGCATATGTCTCACCATTGAGCTGGCCAGATACCGTTAAAAACGCTTCTTTACCGAAAAAGTCTTCAGAGTAATCCACATCACCTTTGTCGGTGCGCGGTAGGTTGTTCATATCTAACGTAGACACGCGGAACATCTCGCCTGCACCTTCACAGTCACTGGCTGTGATGATTGGGGTGCTGATCCACATGTAACCTTGTTCATGGAAAAAGCGGTGGATCGCTTGTGATAAACAGTTACGAACGCGTGTTACAGCGCCTATTACGTTGGTGCGAGGGCGAAGGTGCGCATGCTCGCGTAAAAACTCAATGCTATGACGCTTTGCTGCCATAGGGTATGTGTCTGGGTTTTCTACCCAACCTAATACCTCTACGGAATTTGCTTGAATTTCAAAAGCTTGACCTTGACCTTCAGATTTTACTAACACGCCAGTTACTTTAACTGAGCAACCAGCTGTTAAGCGGGTAACTTCTTCATAATTATTGAGCGAATTAGGCACAACTGCTTGGATAGGGTCAAAACAAGAACCGTCATGAACGGCTAAGAAAGAAATACCTGCTTTTGAATCGCGGCGTGTACGGATCCAACCTTTAACTGTTACCTGGCTGTCTACCGCAACGGTGCCCTTGAGTAGCTCCGTTATCGCTATGTGGCTCATTTTCACTCCAATGATATAAGTTACCTAATAATTATTCGATGTACCTGTAATATCTGTTACAGACACGTAGGCCGTATCTTACCTCTCATACGCCAATAAAAAAACACTCAATTGCAACTCTTTTACAACTTAATGTGCTTTATTAATCGATATGGCGGCATTATGCAGTTTGAGTTCTGGTTTAAAGGGCTAAAGTTCGCAATAAACGTGCGTATTTCATGATTAAATTTCAAAAATATGGCATCATAGCTGTTTTACTACAATCTTATACTTACGCTTAGGTAACTTTAATTGTCGATGAAACAGGTTTTTATATTACGCGGATTGCCAGGGTGTGGCAAAACACACTATGCACAAACATTGGTTGATGAGTTAGTTGCGGGTGATGAAACACAAAGTTTGATCTGCTCAACCGATGACTATTTTTACAATGATGCAGGTGAATATCATTTTGAAAAATTCAAATTACCTCAGTACCATAATTTAAACCTCGCTCGCTTCATTAACGGGTTAGCGGAAGGTATCCCATTGGTTATTGTCGATAATACCAACATTAAAAAGTGGGAGTTTGTTGCATACAGCGCTGCGGCAGTGGCGATGGGCTATCAAGTTAAAGAAGTCATCGTTGGCGAAGTAAAAGATAAGTCTTTGCAACACCTCTATGCAAAACGTAATACACATGGCGTTGCACTCAAGACCATTAGTAAAATGGCGTATATATTCGAGTGGTAGCAGGAGAGCACACATGTTCTCTCCTAAGTAGCTTTAATACAGTCAATTTCCTCTTAGTATTATTGCCTTAGTTATTTCCGTTGCGCTTACCTTTAAATGCTCTAAATAGTTCTTCTAAATATCAGCTCGAATTCACTGTGCGCTAGTTTTAATTGTAAATTGATTCTCACGACAAATATGTCTGTTATGCCACTGTAGCCAGTTCAAGCACATTCCTCATATAAAAAAATAGAATGCATACGCAACAATTAACGCGGGAATGGCCGAGTATGCAGTCGCTAGCAATGCTGCGCTTGGTGCCATTGCGATGGCTGGAAATAGCGCGTCGCCATCGTTAGAGATAGCATTACCCACGAGTGCGCTAAATGGGATAACCCCTTGCAGATAAAGGCTAGTGACAACTATTTGAGGGCCACAGCCAGGTATAAAACCAATGACGATAGCGATTAAAGGGGCAAGTACGCTAATTTGACCAAACCAAAGCGATAAATCTAATTGAAATACGCTCACGCATACTTCATAAAGCATAAAACTTGCTATTACCCAAACACTTACAAATTGAGTATCTTTTAATACGCGTTCGAAATAATTGCTGTTATGTGTGGTTGTATACACGGTAGGCTTTTGCGTTTTGGGAATAACAGCCCATGAGAAAACAACGAGCAGGGCTAAAGTACAGCCTAGGTATTCAAGTAATGGCTGCTGTTGAGCAAACTCAAAATTACAAGCGATGAGTAGCGCGATGGCTACGCTAGGCCAGAGTAAAAATTGACACACTCGGGTCAACAGTGTTGCTTTGCCGTCCTCAGTTATTTCTTTAATTGAATCCGTTTTTTGTGCTGCCAATAAAGGATGAAATCTGGCTGGTAATGCGTTGGCAACGAGACCACTTATCATCCCCACTAGAATGCCTATGGCGATAATCGCGATGGCTGTTAAGGGCTCTTTGGCCAATAACAAGAACGCAGCATCGCCCATGGTGGCTGTTAACACAGCAACCAGTGCACCGAAGCTAGCTTGTTGCTTGGTATATTGAGTAACAACGATAATCGCGCCACCGCAGCCAGGAAGCGCGCCTAATACCGAGGCATAACACATTTCAAGCAGTGGGGATGTTTGTTTTAGCCGTGATAGTTCTAGTTGAGGAAACTTTTTCGAAAAATAGAAGTAGACGTAAAGTGTACTTGCAACAAACGCAGTCACTTGAAAATATGCATCGGCTAACGTCGTACGGGTTAAATCTCCAAGCGATTCACTCATTAACGCCAAAATGAGCAGCAGAGGGAAAACTAATCGTTTATTATTGAACGAGATGCATATATGGGAATTGAGTTGAAATGTTGTTAAACGCGCTAGATGCAGCATAAGTGTGACCAAATTAAAAAACTTAGTCACACTATATATTAACCTAAATGATAATCAATATCATTTGCGTTGAAACTCAGAAGTTGTATTCCATGTTGGCCAATCCGACTGCTGTGAAATATCATAACCAACTTGATAAAACAGCTGCAAATCTTGTACTGCACCACTTAAGTCCCACTCATCGCGAAATCGATCGCATGGCTGGTGATAACACCCACGTAGTACTAAGCTCATGCGTTTACGATAGTTTGCTGTTTCTTCATTGAGTGCTTCCGTTCCACCACCAGCATACATTGCAGGTACGCCCATATTGGCAAATGCGAAGTGATCAGAACGGTAGTAACCACCTGAAGCTGGTTTAGGGTCGCCTGATACAGTTCGGCCTTGTTGCTTAGCAGCGTTTGCTAACATGTCATCAAGCGATGATTTTCCAATACCGACCACGCTGATGTCTTTCACCTTGCCTAGTAGGTTTAAGCTATCCATATTGATATTCGCAACCGTTTTATTAGCTGGAATGACAGGGTTAGCTGCATAAAACTTAGATCCAAGTAGGCCTTGCTCTTCGGCAGTAACTGCCAAGAAGGTGATGGATCGATCTGGGCGATTAGGCAAAGCTGCGAATGCCTCTGCAACTTCAATCATACCGCCTGTGCCAGTGGCGTTATCGTGCGCGCCATTGTATATCTGATCACCTTTACGGTTTTTGTCTGTGCCGAGGTGATCCCAGTGGGCTGAGTAGATGATATGTTCATCAGGTGTTTTGCTACCTGGCAGAGTCGCGATAAAGTTGTACGAGGTCGATGTTTTAATTTTGCTCCTCACGGAAACTGACGCGGTCAAATCTCCCATATCAACATGATATGCGCCTTTGGCCGCATTGGCTTTTGCTGTATCAAAATCAAGACCTGCCTTTTCAAAAAGCTCTTTAGCGACATCAACGGTTACCCAACCTTCGACAGCAACTCTGTCCATATTGTTATTCGCTTTTTGGAAGCCAAATTGCTCACCACTCCATGAGTTTTCTACGACGCTCCAAGGGTACGAAGCTGGCGCCGTTTCATGAATGATAATGGCTCCTGCAGCACCTTGACGGCTCGCTTCTTCGTATTTATATGTCCAACGACCGTAATACGTCATCGCTTCGCCAGTAAACATAGACTTGTCTTTGGTGGCATAGCCGGGGTCATTTACGAGCATAACTACGGTTTTGCCTTTTACATCTAAGCCTTCGTAGTCATTCCAGCCGTATTCTGGTGCGTTTACACCATAGCCAACGAATACTAATTCAGAGTCTTTAATTGATTCAAATGGGCTGATACGGCTTGTGCCCATCACCATATCTTTTTTGTATTGATAGGACTTACCACCAATATCGAGTGTCATATTTGAGTCTGCTTCAATCGATACCAGTGGGACTTCTTGTAAAAAGCTGTCGCCATTACCTGGAGCATAACCTAGCGCTTTAAATTGCTTGGTTAAATAAGCGAGCGTTAATTCTTCACCTTTTGATGATGGGGCTCGTCCTCCAAATTCGTCAGAGGCCAATGTTTTAACGTGTTCAGCGAGTTGTTTTGCATTAATGCTGTTGTAAGCGCTTTGTACGTCAGCTTGTGTGTTACTTGCCGTGGTTGCACAACCACTGATAACAGCGATTGCTAACGCACTGAGTGTCATTTTTAGTTTCATGATGATTCTTTATTATTACTTAAGACGCGTAAGTATAAACATAAAATTCACCAATTTTCGAGTCAGTACGATCGACAGCGGGTGATGGCCGTTGGCGCTTGGAGTGAGTTGGGGTAAACTGCAACAATCATTGTAAAAAGTAGTAGTTGATGAAAAAGTTTACGCCGCCAGAACAATTTGACCCAAAACTCATAACGCATGGCGCATTTGAGCATCTTAATGCGTGTTTCAGCTTACATGAACAAGTCGACTGGCCAAATTTTACCTGGCTAAATACCCATGTTGATGCGCGCAATCTCAACAACAAAAGTATTCGTTTTGTACCGGACGCTCAACTTCAAGATGAAACTCGCTATTACGAACAAATTATTTTTGAAACGGGTCAAGTACCCACGCGAGAAGAAAACTGGCATGACTTATTTGGTGCCTTAATTTGGTGTTTGTTTCCGCGCACAAAAGCCTTATTAAACAAACGCCATATTGATGAGATTGAGCTGCATGGGCTTAAGCAACGCAGTAAACACCGAAATGCGCTGACATTATTTGATGAGTGTGGTGTGGTGCTTGCGATTTCCGAGTCTATGTTTGCTGAGCAGTTAAAAGCACACCAATGGCACGATGTTTTTGTTGAGCAAAGGGCTTGCTGGGGGGCCCAGGTAAAACCTTTTATTTTTGGACACGCAAATTATGAAATGTTAACCCACCCATTTATTGGCTTAACAGGCAAGGTGCTATGTATTCATGTAGAGCAAAGTTTTTACGCAATGACGCTAGAATCGCAGTACGCCTGCTTGGACAATAAATTGGTTGAGTTGATTGAACAGCACGGTGTTCTCAACGATAACAGTCAGTTGTCACCCTTACCTTTACTTGGTGTCCCGTCTTGGTACGACGAAAACCAAAATCCTGAATTTTATAACAACACGAATTACTTTAGACCGAAGCGAAGGAACACACATGATAGAAGTCAAGGCGTTACAAAAGCGCTTTAAATTGACCAAAGCACATCAACAAAAGGCAAAATCAATTGATGTGAGAGAACGTGACGGATATTTTCACTCCGTGCAAGATGTTAGCTTTTCTTGCAAACAGGGTGAAGTTCTGGGGTTATTGGGCCCCAACGGTGCAGGTAAAACAACCACACTGAGAATGTTGTCGACTGCACTCAAGCCTGATAGCGGTAGCATTATCATTAACGGGCAGGACGTGATAAAAAAGCCAATCGTTGGACGTCAGTCAATCGGGTTTTTATCCGGCTCGACGGGCTTATACGGACGTTTAAGTGCCAAAGAGAATGTGGAGTATTTTGCGCGCTTGCACGGCCTTAAAGGTAAGGCATTAAAGGCGCGTTGTGATGAACTGTTCTCCTTATTAGAGATGGACGCCTTTTTAGACAAACGTGCCGAGCACTTGTCTACAGGCATGAAACAGAAGACCAATATCGCCAGATCTGTGGTTCATAAGCCCGATGTCGTTGTGCTAGACGAGCCTACGACGGGGTTAGACATCATGACAACACAAACCGTTATTCGTTTTATTCGCGATTTAAAAGAGCAGGGCACGCCTGTTATTTTCTCCACCCACCATTTGGATGAAGTTGCACTGCTATGTGACCGAATTTGTGTCATTGATAAAGGTGTAAGTTGTTTTGATGACACAGTGAGTGCTTTCAAGAAGCAGGGAGATAGTGAAGAACTAAACCAAGCATTTTTAAACATTTTACAAGGAGCAGAGTGTGTTTGAAGTTTTTAAGAAAGAACTCCTCGAACTGTTAAGAGACAAAAAAACACTGTTTTTTGTGCTGGCATTACCCATGCTTATTTTTCCCGTGATCATGGCTTTAGTGGCGTTTTTAGGCTCTCAGGCTGCGTTAAAAGCGGAGCAGGAAGTGCATACCTATTACATTGTTAACGATCAGCTAGCATCTGAGTTTTCCGAACAGGTTTTTTACCATAAGAGCTTTAAAAAATATGACGGTGAAGAGGTATTTTCCGACGTTGAGCAACTTAAAGCGGCTGTAAAAGCGGGTAAAATTGATGTTGGCATTTACCTTGATAAGGATCCAAAAACGTCATTACAATCTGGTCAACAAGCACAGTGGCAGATGGTTTTTAATGATGCACGTAGCATCAATTTTATCTATGACAGACTACGTGAGTTAGCCAACGACTATGCAAACAAAATTAGAGCGCAAACACTGTTAACTCTAGGTGTTGAAGAAGACAAGCAGCAAGCGCTGTTACAACCGATTAAGGTGAGTAAAGTTGATACCGCGGATAAACGCGAAAACTTAGGTGAAAAGCTTGGCGCGTTTATTCCCTATTTGCTGATCCCGCTTGTTTTAATGGGCGCCAGTTACCCAGCTATTGATTTAGGCGCGGGTGAAAAAGAGCGTGGTACTTTGGAAACGTTGCTGTTAACGCCTGTTACACGCACTCAATTAGTACTGGGTAAATTTGCAACTGTGCTATTAAGCTCATTGGCTTGCGCAACGGTCACGGTGCTGAGTATGGCTATTTGGATCTCAATTGCGACCAGTTTTGTTGAGCTAGATACCATTAAGTCAGCTTTTTCTAGTGTGAACGGCGTCGACTTTTTACTTATTTTTGCGCTGTTGGTACCGATTGCTGCGATATTTTCATCTTTGGTGTTAGCAATCTCCATTTATGCTCGCACATTCAAAGAAGCGCAAAATTACATGGCACCTTTGAGTATGGGAGTATTTTTGCCGATTGTGGTGTCGCTGATGCCAAATATGGAACTCAATGCCAAAACCGCCATGATCCCAGTGACCAATGTTGCCTTGGCGATTAAAGAAATTGTTAAAGGTACTGTCGATTTCTCATTGCTCGCGATGATAGTGATGACGTCTGCAGCACTTGCCGCTGTGTTGCTGGGCTTTTGTGTTAAGTGGTTCTCAAAAGAAGAAGTGCTATTTAGATAAGCATGGTACAGGACAAAGCGATGTAAATTACATCGCTTTGTTTTTTGTTAGGCGGCTTTAATATCGGTTTCTTTTACTTCCTGCAGTTCCACCACATTCATAACATGCTGAATGTCAGACCAATGAATCAATTCAATGCGGCCATTTTCACCCTCAACGAGTGCCGTGCAGTTCTCAATCCAGTCACCATCGTTGCAGTACACAATGCCTTCTTGCACTTTGATGGCTGGCTGGTGGATATGACCACAAATGATACCATCTACGCCTCGTCTTTTTGCTTCATGAATGGCGGCGGATTCAAATGCTTCAATTGCTTCGCGCGCTTTGTGAACTCGGTTTTTAAGCCAAGATGCGAGTGACCAATAGTGACCCCCATACAAGCGGCGAATTCGGTTAGTCCAGCGATTTAAAAACAATAAAAAATCATACGCAGTGTCGCCCGCAATACTGATGAGTTTGTTGTAGCGCGTTGCTGAATCGAAATCATCGCCATGCAATAATAAAAAGCGCTTACCAAGCGAGGTGGTGTGGATAAAAGTTTTATGCACTTCTACGTTAAATAGGCTATTTCCCACATAACTACGAAATGTTTCATCGTGGTTCCCGGGAATATATACAACTCGAGTACCAGACTCAGCCTTAGATTGAATGCATTCGAGTACTTGATAATGAGATGGATGCCAATAAAACTGACGTTTCATTGACCACAAATCAACAATATCGCCTACTAAATAGAGCACATCACAGCGAGTGCTGTTCAAAAAGTCGAGCAAATATTCGGCCTTACAGTCCTTATAGCCAAGATGAACATCTGAGATCCAGATGCTAGGGTAGTACGTTGCAGTCATAGTCCATGGTCTCAAGCGTAATAAAAACCACAATAGTGATAAAAAATGACCAAGCCATGACATAAATACGACAGATTTGAGATGTTTTACGAGGATAAGCGTTATTTGAAAGTGCTAGTTTGCCTTACGTTAGAACGAAGTTTTTAGACATGATAACTGAAGAAAACGCTCATATATTTTTGAGTTTATAACATTACCACGATAGTGGTGGGGAAACCTGTTGGTGCAAACATCACAAAGTGTATACCGACACAAATCACATTATCAAATGATAATGATTCTCGTATAAGTTTCGTTTTGTGTTGCCCTAAGAAAAACATTCGTTATAATCGTGAGTGCATATTTAATCAGTATTATATTGAGAAATGGAGTTTTTACCGTGTTAGCGTCGCTATTTATTATTTTGTTGGTCGCAGCAATTACGATTCTGTACTGTACCAACAAACATCAGTATTTACTCAACAAGCCTTTACCTAAACGTACTAATAAAGTTGGCTATGTGTTGCTGGTACTTGCTGCAGTATGTGCATTCAAGCTATTTGTTGGCTCAGCGATAGTCTTCTCATGGTTGATATCAGCGATGGTATTAACTGCTTTGATCCCGTTCACTATGCTAATTCTGTTTGGTAAATCACGATGAATGATAGTGTTAAGCAACAACCCATAAAACCCGATTGGTTGGGTAAGACGATAATTGGTGCGGTGTTTGGTCTAGCGCTCAGCTTTGGCCTCGTTGGTCTTTTTGCATGGCTAGGTGCCGATAGTTTAAACCAACCGTTAACTGATGAGCGTTTATTATGGCGCACTCAATTTAGCATGTGGCTAATAACGCCTATTTGGTTATTGATATTTAGTTTTGTTTATATGTTTGGTAGCGCTAAAAGTGCGGCATTATGGTTAGGTGGTGCGAATATATTGGTTTTTATCGCGCTCATTGTCGTAAGGGGAGTGGCATGAAAATTAGATCGGACATATTACGAATATATCAAACAGTCCATACGTGGACGGGTATCACCACAGGGCTGTTACTGTTTATAGGTTTTTTTGCAGGTGCGATCACCATGTTTGCCCCCCACATTGACAGGTGGGCAACGCCACCGACAGTCAATCTACCACAAGTGCAAAGTGAACAATACGATGCCCTAACCGACGCGGTATTTTCTGCATATCCAGAGTCTCAAAACGGTATAAAGATAAGCTTTGAACAAGGAGCGTCACCTGTTACTTGGTACCAACAAGGCAACCCTCGAGGACTTCGGCTAGATGATCAACTTTGGCATGGCAGCTTTAATAGTTCTGGTGAACTTCTGACTCATACGAGTGGCATTAACGAACTGTCGTCTTTAGTAGATTACCTACACAGAAGTGCAGGTTTGGTAGGTGAAGTAGGGCATGATCATATCGGTGTGTATGTATTGGGTGTCGCTGCAGTGCTTTACTTTCTAGCGTTGGTTTCTGGGCTTATATTTTTGTTGCCGAGTTTGGTTAAGAGCTTTTTTGCATTAAGAACCAATAAAGGCACTTCGCGCTTTTGGCTAGATACCCATAATTTGATAGGCGTAACCAGCCTGCCATTTCATATAATAATTTCAGTGACTGTGATTGTATTTGCATTTCATGATGTATTTTATGATGGTTTAAGCAAAATTTATGGAGATAAGCCTTTATTTGCCCGCCAATCACCTGCGGCTGTAGAGTTTAAAGTTGAGAACTTGCCTAGCCTAAGTGAGATTGTGGCTAACGTAAAAGTTTACGCGCCCGATCATCAAATCAAAGAGATTAGCCTCAGCCGATTGAATAGTAAAATGCCTTCAGCGTCTATCCAATTAGTGAGCAATGAGCATTTTATGCGTGGACCGAAATCAGATTTCCTATTTATGAATCCTTATACTTTTGAAGTATCGACCAGTAGTATTACAAATGGTGATCAGGGGATCTGGGGCGATATAGTCACAACTATGTTTGGCTTACATTTTGGTAGCTATGGTGGAGAGCTGGGCCGCTGGGCCTATTTCATCATGGGGATCATGGGCGCGGTATTATTTTATACTGGCAACCTGATTTGGATTGAAAAACGTCGAAAGCAAAAACAGCCAGTCCAATCTAAATCCAGTTGTTTCATGGGGAAATTGACCGTGGGTGTTGCAATGGGCGCTATTTTAGGCGTTGCAGCTTCATTTGCCGTTACTAAGTGGATTGCGCTTACCGGACTCAATATCAACCAAGTCTATATGTGGGTTTATTACAGTTGCTTTATTATGACTTTAATCGCTTCGTTTGTGGTTGGCATGAGCAAAACGGCAATTGTTTCTCAAAGATTGATTTCGCTAATGTGTTTATCGTTACCAGCCACCTCGTTAATCGCATTGCTTTTACCAAGTTTGTCTATTTGGCCGGCGAATGATCTTTCCTCAATCGTTCTAGAGCTTTGTTCAGCGGTGATTGCTGTTATTTTTTGGCATATGGCCAACAAAACTCAGTATCGAGCCTATTATGGTGAACAGAACAGTGTTTGGTATGAAGGTGAACAATCAACTGTATCAGACGCTAAATTGAGTGTTTCCGCTTAATTGTATTCGGTGTTAACAAGCACCTTTATAAAAAAGCTTGTTGTTTTAAATTATGCCAGTCTAATTCATACTAGACTGGCATTTTTGTTGTAACGGGCGCTTAATATTTGCAGTGTGTTGTAAACGACTGTCATTAAAATCACGTTTTTCATATTACCTGCTAGCGCTTGCAGATCATCAAGCTTGTCATTGATTTACAGCACATTTAAATAAAAAGTGACGTTTGCATTTGGCTTGACTATACCTTATTCATAGCACGCATTTAAATGTGAAGGATGCAAAGAATGGCAATCACATTAACGCAAGAAGAGAAGGCAATATTAAAAAATGTTGCCATACCTCCTCGGCCAGAAGTGTTAATTGAGTTTTCACAAGAAGCAAAAAAACCAGAACCAAATATTGGCACAATCGCAAAAATTTTACATTCTGATGTGGGTATTTCTGCTGCGGTTCTTCAAGTCGTTAATTCTGCTGCTTTTCGTCGTGCGCGCGAGATTGATTCTATCGATCAAGCGATTATGACCTTGGGATTAAAACGATTGGTGCCGCTTGTTAAAGCTGTGGCCTTAAAAGCGACAGTTGGACAAGAACCACAAATGGCAGAGTTTTGGGATAGTCAAACCGAAATCGCACAATGTGCATCAGTCGTTGCAAACGCGCTGAAAAAACCGAGTCTTGCAAATCATGCGTATATGTTAGGTTTGTTCCATTTTGTTGGTGTGCCTATTCTCAAGCAACATTTTGATAATTATGAGCAAATCCTCAGTTTAGCTGAGGAAAATGGCTGGGATTATGCAGCTACGGAAGAAATGAAGTTATACAAAACCAATCATACGACTATCGGCTCATTGCTGGCTGCCCAGTGGGGTTTACCTAAAGTGATGGTCTATGTGATTTACTATATGCATGACGTAGAGGGCATTTTTAACTCAGGAGAGCTTGAACAGTCGGGTTTGGATTTGCTTTGTATTTTAAAAATTGCCAGACATATCGTGTTTTTAAAAAACAACTCAGGTGAAGTAGATAGTGAATGGCAGGCAGTACAAGAAGATATTATGGATTTTCTTGAAATGGAGTATGAGGAAATGTCAGATTTAATGCTGTCTGAATTTGACTAGCGCATTTTACAACTTTATGTAATAAAAAAGCAGTACCGAAGTACTGCGTTTTTATGGTTTTAGACTGTATCAATTAGCCACGAATTTGCGCAGTGATAGCTGCAACAGCTTCATCAATATCAAGCATAAGCTTCTCGCCAGTGCGGCGGTTTTTAAGCTCAACTTGGTTGTTATCTAAGTTGCGTTCACCGATGACTAATGTGAAAGGCACACCAAGTAGTTCCATATCGTTGAACATCACACCTGGGCGCTCTTTACGGTCATCAAACAATACATCTACACCCGCTTCTTTGAATTCGCTGTATAAACGCTCTGCGATTTCAGGAATACGATGAGACTTGTGCATATTCATCGGTACAATAGCAAGCTCAAATGGTGCAAGCGCGGTTGTCCACTTGATACCATAATCATCATTGTTTTGCTCAATCGCAGCAGCAACAATACGTGACACCCCAATACCATAACAACCCATGGTCATGATCTGGTTTTTACCATTTTCGCCTAGCACACCCGCATTCATTGCTTCAGAATACTTAGTGCCAAGTTGGAAGATGTGCCCAACTTCAATACCACGTTTGATTTGCAATGTACCTTTACCGCACGGGCTAGGGTCGCCTTCAACAACATTACGTAAGTCAAATACTTCGTATTCTTTAACGTCTCTGTCCCAATTGATACCGCTGTAGTGCTCACCATCTTTGTTCGCGCCAGCGACAAAATCAGCCATCACAGCCGCGCTGCGGTCAACGATAATGGGCATATTAAGGCCAACAGGACCTAATGAACCAGGATGCGCACCAATTGCAGCGAAGATGTCTTCTTCTTTAGCCATTTCAAGTGGTGAATCAACCAGTGAGTGCTTTTCAGCTTTCAGCTCGTTAAGTTCGTGATCGCCGCGAAGGATCAGTGCTACTAGACCACGTTGTTCGTTTTCGTCAGGTGTGCCGTACACGATAAGCGTTTTTACACCACGATGCGGCTTAACGCCGTGTTTTTCTTTCAGGTCAGCAATGGTTTTTGCTTCTGGCGTCGCAAAAGTATTAAGTTCTTTGCTTGGCTCTGGACGTGCTTCTGTCGGGGCGAGTGCCTCTGCTTTTTCGATGTTTGCCGCGTAATCACTTTCAGTACTGAATGCGATGGCGTCTTCTCCAGACTCAGCTAACACGTGGAATTCGTGCGATACGCTACCACCAATTGAACCTGTATCAGCAATTACTGGGCGGTAATCTAGGCCTAAACGCTCAAACACATTGCAATACGCTTTATGCATACGCTGATATGTTTCAGCCAAGCACTCTTCAGTCATGTGGAACGAGTAGGCATCTTTCATGGTAAATTCACGCGCACGCATTACACCAAAACGTGGACGTACTTCATCACGTACTTTTGTTTGTACTTGGTATAACGTTAAAGGTAGCTGCTTGTAGCTGCTGATCTCTTTACGTACGAAGTCTGTAATAACTTCTTCATGTGTTGGACCAAGTGCGAACGGACGGTTGTGTCTGTCGTTAATGCGAAGTAGCTCTGGCCCGAATTGCTCCCAACGACCAGATTCTTGCCATAAGTCTGCAGGTTGGATCACTGGCATCAGCATTTCAATCGCACCTGCCTTGTCCATTTCTTCACGTACAACTTGTTCTACTTTTCGTAGTACTTTTAATCCAGATGGCAGCCAAGTGTATAAACCTGAAGCCAGTTTGCGGATCATACCCGCACGTAGCATTAACTGGTGACTGATAATTTCAGCATCGGATGGCGTTTCTTTTAGAGTTGCCAAAATATATTGACTGGTACGCATGATGTTTCCGTTCGTAATCTAGTTGTTCTTTGTAATAATAGCGCGTAGTTTAGCAGCGCAAAGCGCCGAGACAAAGCCTTTATTCGCGGGTTATTTCAATCACATGGTTATGTTGTCCGTCCACTTGCCAGCGAATATTAAATTCATACAAGCTCATGCCATAAAACTGTGTATCTTCACGTTGCTTTTTGTACGCTGGGCGGGGATCTTGTTTCAGCACATTGCTAATAAATTCTTTTAGATCAGGATATTGCTTTTGTTTTGCGACAAAGTCTTTGGCTTGTTCACTATAATCGACCGTCATTTGCGTTTCAGGACGCGTATCTGCAAATCCGGCGCTTGCGTCTTGCATAGCATCAGAGTAGGGCAAGTAAGGCTTAATATCGATAATCGGGGTGCCATCAAGTAAGTCGATGCCCGAGAGCAGAAGTGCTAACTGGCCATTTTTATATTCTACGCCTTCAAGTTTAACGGCACTCATACCTATGCCATTAGGTCTAAAAGTCGCGCGGGTTGCAAATACCCCCTTGCGCTCGTTACCCCCTAAACGAGGTGGGCGTACGAGGGCCGAATAGCCTTTGTCAGCGGTTTCATGAAAGCGAAATAGCAGCCATAAGTGGCTAAATTCTTCAATGCCTCGAACAAATTCTTCTCGATTGAAGTCGTCACAAAATATGAGTTTCGCTTTGGCCTGTGGCACTAAACGTGGCTGACGAGGAATTGCAAATTTTTGCTTGTAGGGCGACTGTATGTGACCGATGGGTTGAATTTGATAACTTTGCACAATGTCTCTTCTATGCAACTAAAAAGGCGGTCGCGATTGTAGCTTTTATGGCGCAGTTTATCCAATTTCCTAAATCTTAGTGAATAACGGGCCGTTTAGTCTTCAATTGTTCTCTGCAATAGAGATTCAGTTTCAATTGCAATTTCTTTCATCTTTACTGCGTAAACTTCAAGTTTTTTTTGTTCAGCAGTTTTAGCTTTAAATTGGGGCACAGGTACCGGGTAGCCGGCTTTATCCATCGCAATAAAGCTGATGATACAATGATTGCTTTCAACGAGTGCTTGATTTTGCGGATCACCACAACGCACTCGAATAAATATTTGCATACTGGTTTTGCCGGTATGGGCGATTTGTGCTGATACTTCCACAATTTGGCCGACCAGAATAGGGCGTTTGAAGCGCACACCTGCCACAGACACTGTAACGCAATAACTGCCACTCCAGCCGGCAGCACAGGCATAACCCGCTTGGTCGATCCACTTCATTACAATTCCGCCGTGGACCTTACCGCCAAAGTTAACATCGGTGGGTTCTGCTAAAAATCTAAATACCATTTCTGAGTTTCCGCTCATTGCTCATACTCTGATTTTGCAAACAATTGACTTAAGTATATGCAATATTGATATTTTTGCTTTTACAGGTATGAAAAAGGGGCCATAGGCCCCTGCAATTTAGGATTGTATTACTTTTACATGTTTGGATAATTCGGACCACCAGCGCCTTCAGGCGTGACCCATGTAATATTTTGGCTGGGATCTTTAATATCACAAGTTTTACAGTGCACACAGTTTTGCGCGTTTATCACAAACTGCTTATCACCTTGCTCGTTTTCATTCACTTCATACACGCCGGCTGGGCAGTAACGTTGCGCGGGCTCGTCGTATTTTTCAAGGTTTACACGGATTGGTATACCTGCGTCCTGTAACTGCAAGTGGCATGGTTGAGACTCTTCATGGTTGGTATTGGATAAAAATACCGACGACAGTTTGTCGAAACTCAGTTTGCCATCTGGTTTTGGGTAAGCAATTTTTTCACACTCAGAGGCTAGCTTCAGCGAAGCATGATCGGGTTGATTGTCTTTAAAAGTAAATGGCAAAGAACCTGAGAAAATATTTTGATCCAGTGAGTTGTATGCTCCACCTAAAATTTTGCCAAATTTATGAAGTGCAGGGCCAAAATTACGCGACTGATAAAGCTCGTCATATAACCAGCTTGATTTGTACTTTTCAGTAAAGCTGACTAAATCTGAAGCCGGTTGTTCGCTGATAAGCGCTTCGATAATGCTATCAGCGGCCAACATACCCGATTTCATAGCGGTATGATTACCTTTGATCTTGGCAAAGTTGAGTGTACCCGCATCACAACCAATTAGTAGGCCGCCAGGGAAGTGCATTTTTGGTAACGAGTAAAAGCCACCTTTTACAACGGCACGTGCACCATAAGCAATACGCTCACCGCCCTCAAGTACGTTTGCAAATACTGGGTGGTGCTTCATGCGTTGGAATTCATCAAATGGACTTAAATGAGGATTGCTGTAATTAAGATCAACGATTAACCCAACAACGACCTGATTGTTTTCGCCATGATACATGAATACGCCACCGTGGGTGTCCATCGACAGTGGCCAACCAGTACCGTGAACAACAGCCCCTGGCTTATGTTTAGCTGGGTCTATTTGCCAAATTTCTTTAAAGCCAAGGCCGTAGTGTTGTGGTGTCGAGTCTTTATCGAGCTCAAATTGCTTGATGAGCTGCTTGCCCAAGTGTCCGCGACACCCCTCTGCAAACACGGTGTATTTAGCGCGTAACTCCATGCCCGGCATATAACTATCTTTTGGCTGACCGTCTTTATCAACGCCCATATCACCAGTGACAATGCCTTTTACTTCGTTGTCTTCAACAATGAGTGAATGCGCACTGAAACCTGGGAAAATTTCTACGCCTAAGCTTTCAGCTTGTTCTGCCAACCAACGGCACACATTACCCATTGATACAACATAGTTGCCATGGTTTTTAAACGTTTTTGGTACGGCAATATGAGGAATATTGATTGCTTTTTCTTCGCTTGTGAAAAAGTAAATGTCATCTTGGGTGACTTCAGTAGTAATTGGCGCGCCTTTTTCTTTCCAGTCAGGAAGTAGTTCATCGAGTGCCGTTGTTTGCAATACAGCACCTGAGAGGATATGTGCGCCAACCTCTGATCCTTTTTCAACAACACAGATCATGAGTTCTTTTTCTTGTTGCTGTGCCTGTTGTGCTAGGCGAATTGCGCACGAAAGACCCGCAGGTCCTGCGCCGACTACCACAACATCGAATTCCATGGTTTCGCGTTCAACCATTTTAACCTCACTATATTTGACGGTGTATTAACTAAAACGAGGCTTTAGTTTTTATTACGTTAAGTTAAGGTTATTTTAGGTTGACGTTTACGTCAACAGGAAGTAGTCTGATTCCATAAAATAAATATGTTGACGTGTACGTCAGCTTTTAAGAATAACCAGATGATGGAGTAACCATGAAAGTACTTGTGCCAATCAAGCGTGTGATTGACTACAACGTCAAGGCTAGAGTTAAGCCAGACAACAGTGATGTTGATTTAACGAATGTAAAGATGGCGATGAACCCATTTTGTGAAATCGCAGTTGAAGAAGCTGTACGCTTAAAAGAAGCGGGTACAGCAAACGAAGTGGTAGCAGTTTCTATCGGTGACAAAGCGTGTCAAGAGCAATTACGTACGGCCTTGGCATTGGGTGCTGACAGAGCCATCCACATCGAAAGCGATGCAAAGCTTGAGTCTTTACATATCGCTAAATTATTAGCGAAGTTGGTTGAGCAAGAACAGCCAGAGCTGGTTATTCTTGGTAAACAGTCAATTGACTCTGATAATAATCAAACAGGTCAAATGCTTGCTGCGTTAACAGGTAGAAGCCAAGGCACATTTGCGTCGAAAGTAGCGTTGGAAGGCGATAAAGTGAATGTAACCCGTGAAGTAGATGGTGGTCTACAAACTGTAGCATTGACGTTACCTGCTGTTGTAACAACAGACTTACGCCTAAATGAGCCTCGTTATGCTTCACTGCCGAATATCATGAAGGCTAAGCGTAAGCCGCTTGATGTAATAGCAGCTGATAGCTTGGGTGTTGATCTTGCGCCACGTGTAACGCTATTGAAAGTTGAAGAGCCAGCTAAGCGTGAAGCGGGTATTATTGTTGAAAGTGTAGAAGAGCTTGTAACTAAACTTAAAACTGAAGCGAAGGTGATCTCATGAGCGTATTAGTGATTGCAGAGCATGAAAATGGTCAATTAAAGCCTGAAACAGCAAAAGTTATCAATGCGGCGGTTGCGATTGGTGGCGGTGTTGAAGTATTAGTTGCAGGTCATAACGTTAGCGAAGTTGCGAATAGTGCAGCACAAATTAGTGGTGTAACTAAAGTGCGCGTTGCCGATAACGCGTCATTCGAACATCAGCTTGCTGAAAATACAGCAGATCTCATTGTTGAACTGGCTAGTGGCTATAGCCATATACTTGCAAGTGCCTCAACAACCGGAAAAAACACTTTACCGCGTGTAGCTGCATTATTAGATAAGTCGCAGATTTCTGAAATTATTGCTGTTGTTGACGCGGATACATTTAAGCGTCCAATCTATGCGGGTAATGCGATTGCGACGGTTAAATCTAATGAGTCGCAAAAAGTGATCACGGTTCGAGCAAGCGCATTTGACGCACAAGTCGAGCAGGGCGCATGTGAAGTTGAAAACTTGTCTCTGAGCATGGAGAACGCGTTAAGTGCTTTTGTAAGCGTTGAGCAAACAGAATCAGAGCGTCCAGAACTTAACGCTGCACCAGTGGTTATTTCTGGTGGCCGTGGTATGCAAAACGGCGAAAACTTCGCATTACTTAACGGTATTGCAGATAAGTTAGGCGCTGCAATTGGTGCGTCGCGTGCCGCTGTGGATGCAGGCTTCGTTCCAAACGATATGCAAGTGGGTCAAACGGGTAAAATCGTTGCTCCGGATTTGTATATTGCCGTAGGTATTAGTGGCGCGATCCAACACCTAGCGGGTATGAAAGATTCCAAAGTGATTGTGGCCATCAATAAAGACCCAGATGCGCCAATTTTCCAAGTTGCCGATTATGGCCTAGTAGCTGATTTATTCGATGTGCTACCAGAGCTAGAAGCTGCATTATAATAAGAACAACAAAATTCTGGTTGTTAAAGCCGTGTGCCGAAAGGCCGCGGCTTTTTTTATTAATCGTTTAAAATCTGCTTGTTATGTTTTTTCTGTGTAACTTTCTGGCTATTTTTGAATAAATTTTTATTCAATACATGAGCTTTGTTGATACAATTGCATAAATAAACTCATCTTACCACTGCTAAAATTTGGAATAATCTAGTCAATGAACTTTTTCCGTAAACAGAAGCAAGAAGTAGCAACGCTGACCGAAGAACTTAATCAAAACAGAGCATTACTTAGTGCCATAGAAAACTCTGTCGCGAAAATTGAGTTCAGCCCTGAAGGCGTTATTCTTGCGGTGAATGACATCTTCTTATCTGTTATTGGCTACCAACGTGCCGATGTACTGGGACAACATCATCGTATTTTCTGTCATAAAGATTTAGTCAATTCGAAACAGTACCAAGAGTTTTGGCGTGATCTGAATAGAGGTAAAGCCCAATTTGGACATTTCGAACGAATTAACAAAAGTGGACAGATGATATGGCTAGACGCTACGTACTTTCCTGTTCAGGAGCAAGGAAAAACCACACGTATTGTTAAAATAGCCACAGATATTACAGCGCAAAAGTTGACCCTTCAATCGCAAACGGCCATCGCAAAAGCATTGGATAAATCCATGGCGACGATTGAGTTTACGCCGGAAGGTGTCATTTTAGATGCGAACAAAAACTTTACTGATACGCTGGGTTATAGCCTCTATGAAATTAAGGGTAAACACCACAAATTGTTTTGTGAAGACGAGTTTTATCGCGAGCAACCAGATTTTTGGTTGGAACTTAGCCGAGGTGAGCACAAGAGCGGCCGTTTTCATCGATTAGGTAAACATCGACAAGATATATGGATAGAAGCTACTTATAACCCCATATTTGATGCGCATGGTAAAGTTGTCAAAGTGATAAAATTTGCGACCAACATTACTGAGCGCGTGCAACGCGCGAAACGCACGGCTCAGGCCGCTGAAGTTGCTCAAACAACTGCGCAGCACACAGAACAAATAACGGAACATGCAAGCACGTTATTGGCGCATTCAGTGCAAACGTCAGATTTGATCTCAAATCAGGTTCAAGGTGCTATGGATGCGATAGCGCAACTGAATGAACAATCTAAAGGGATCACAGCTATTGTTTCGACGATCAGTGCGATTGCCGAACAAACGAATTTACTCGCACTGAATGCAGCGATTGAAGCGGCTCGTGCAGGCGAGCAAGGAAGAGGGTTTGCCGTTGTTGCAGATGAAGTTAGAAATCTAGCAGCAAGAACTTCGCAATCAACCAGAGAAATTAATGAGGTGGTCAGTACCAACGAAGCGCTGACACAACAATCTACTGAGCAAATGTTAGCAATAGCAGAAAGTACTCAACGAGGATTAAGTCAGATTGAAGAAATCAATGACGTTATGAAGCAAATCAAAGAAGGTGCTGAACATTTAACTAATACTGTCAAAGGTCTTTCTGCTTAATTGGGGGAGGCTTAAGCCTTCTGGTTATTTTAATTGGGCACCGCATTATGGTGCCCAATTAAGTAAATTAAAGTGTTTTCATATACTCAATCACTTGCCATTTTTGCTCTTCACTCAAGTCCGTGCCGTAAGCGTGGCCTAAGTTGGAATTACCTGCCATAATTTTACCGTTACTCGCGTTGACTCTGAACTTATTGAGACCTTGCGCAGTATTAAATCCGACGTTGACTGGATCAAACTCACGGCTTCCAACCCAAAACTCCTTAACGCGTTGCTCTGGTTTTTTCATCAACTCATATAAGTTGGGCACCGAGCCATTGTGTAAGTAGGGGGCTGTTGCCCAAATACCGTTAAGTGGTCTGCCCTTGTACACACCACCGTCAAGTACACCGTCAACGCAGTCAGCTTCGGCTTCTTGGTCTTTCGCATTTCGTTTTTCAAGGTGTTGGACGAGTAGTTTTTCAAGCTCCTCGACAATACTTATTTTGTTACCGTTTGCATCGGTGCGTTCTGGAATATTGCCAGCTTTTAGCGCTACTCCTGGATTTTTCAATACAATGCCCACAACGCCATTGACTGGTATATCAATAGAGTTATCGCGCGGCTTAAACTTTTCACCCACGAGAATATACTCTTTGGTACCCTCTAAAATCAGTGTGTTGGACATATGACATGAGGCATTTGTTGCCATCACAGGATCTGTGCCTAACTCGGTAATGAGCGTTTGGTTTGCAATGTAATCTAAATGCTCTTTATCGCGCGGAATAACTTGGTGACACCCTGCACATTGTTGTTGATAAAGTAGTTCTCCCTGTGCTGCTTTTTGCGAGTCGATTGCAGGAAAATATTGCAGCGGCCATTGTGGAGACTTTAGGGTTTTAACCCAAGATTCTAAGTTGCCTAACGCTATCATGTCGACGGTTGAGCTGTAACTTGTGTGCTTACCTAGGAGGCGTTGAAAGAACGGCGCTTCTTTAATTTCAAGCTCACCAAATACGCCAACAACCTCGCCGATGTTTCGCACTAGCGGGCCAACAATTGGTGTATTAGGCGCTGAAGCATTCCATTGCACCACATCAGATTGGTGAGTACCCCATAAGAATGGATATGATACGGGACCTGTTGGCGCGTTTTTATTTGTCAGATCATTCAACGCAAATGCGGTGCCGGCGTTTTGAATATTGCCAAATGCATCCAATCGAGCATAGCTAGTGAAATCTTTTGGATAGTCATCCGGTAACGCATTAACAGCTTGTCTTTGTGCTGTTTGAAGCGCCACTTGTTGAAGGCGTTCTTTAAGTGCGTTTTTGGTACTGGTATTGTATTTTGCGCCTAACACGTTACGGGCGAATCGCTCGAATTTGTCATTGTCATTAACAGTTTTATTTAATGCAGACACCAATTGGTCAAAAAACAGAACAAAATTTGCGAGCGTTGGCGCACCGTCTATGAGTATCTTGGTACCTTTGTAATCAATTTGGTTAGTGTGACAAGCTGCGCAGGTCATGCCCACCCAGTTTTCGCCTGTGGTTTGGTTACTATGTAGCGCAAAACCTATTGGTAAGCCTCCGGGGTTCTTCGTACTCGCTTTACTTGGTAAGTAGCGTAAAGACTCCATATGTTCGCTATGCCTGAATAGCTCAGTATTATCTGCTTGTTCTAGCCAAACAAACCAACTATAAGGAATGATTTGAGAGCCCTGACCAGTAAACCAGAAATTTTCACTTATTTCTTTGCTCCAACCCTGATCTAACCAAGTTCGTGTAGGTACATCGCCTTTTTCAGGCGTGATGGAAATGGGTTCTGGCGTGGCTGTATGTTGTTTTGTGCTACAACCAACGATGGACAAAACGCTTGTTATGCCAATAGCTGCGGCTAAGTGTAACTTACTCATTAAGATTTCCTTATGACGGTGATTTGTAACATTGTAGTTACACAATGTTACACTTACCATTACAAGGCATTACAAAAGTGGAAGAAATACAATGTTAACTCACCAACCGCAGGCAAGTTAACATTGTATTGGAGCGTTAGAAGTAAGCGCGAATGCCAAGTTTTAGATTACGGCCAGGCAACGGCGCTTGAGTTTTTATGAATGACGTGTGCACAAAACCCAGTTCATCGGTCAAGTTGTCGAGATTGGCGTAAGCAACAAAGTCGATACCACTATTGCTGAAATCATACTGAAAACTTGCATCAACTAACGTATAACCGGCAGTCTCGGTCTCATAGCTGGTAATATCATCCTGCTTTGCGTAACGAGTCACGGTCATGTTTGCCTTAATTCCGGCATTTTCATATTCGTATTTAATGCCTAACTTACTACTTGGAATACGAGGCAGGGCTTGGCCACTTTTAAGTTCTGCATTAAGTGTGTCAGCAAACAGTTTTACGCGGTTCTTATCATTAATGTTGTAGTGCGCGTCAATTTCAATTCCGTATAGCTGGGCATCATGACTTACAAATTTAAAAACCTGCATCGTGTCTTCGTGAAAATGGTCAGCCACTTCAACACCATGGTCATTACTGAACATCAATCCGGTATTTTGTTGGTAGTAGTAGTTATCAATGTTGTTATGGAACAAATTGACGGTGTAGCCAAAATCACCAATAAAGCGGCGTAAACTTACGTCGATATTTGTCGATGTTTCTTGGCGTATATCTTGTGGTTCGAAGTGAATATCGCTGTCTTCGATATGATATCCAAGACCTAACTCATAAGTACTTGTTGCAATATGTACGCCGTTGGAAAGTAGCTCTGCAGTGAGAGGTGCACGCTCAGAACGTGATAGGTTAATCGCGATATTATGGCCTTCATCGTATTGGTATACGCTACCAATGGATGCACTAACATTGGTCATGTCGAGTTGATAAGATACTGCGTCGCTTTCATCGTGATCTTCATGGTCATGGTCATGGTCATGGGAGCTTACAGTACTGGATAAATTATAATCCTCTAGGCGTGTGCCAAGCTCAATTGTAAAGTCACCGAATTGGCGCTCTTCCAACAAATATACTGCATGGGTTTTGGTTTTTGTGGCGGGCGTAAAGGCTTCTTCACCATCCGCTTTGTAATCGCTATCACTGAAGTGATAACCGACAATACCGTGCCATTGGCCTAGCTTGTGCTCTAAATTTACACGCAATTCCTTAGATTTGTTGCTGAATGTTGTGCCGACTTCTGAACCCTCGATCTCACTATGCGTATAATCCGTGTACCCAGTTCGAATGCTAATTGCTTCGATCCATTTGTCATGCATCGCATAATTGAATAATCCTTGCCAGCGATCTTGTTCGACCTTGGCATAGACATTGCCCTCAGAGTGGTCCTCGCTATTTTCATCGTGCGTTTCGTCTTCATGCTCGCCTTCATGTTCTTCATGATCGTGATGTGCATGACTATGGGCAGGAATACCATAATCTGTATCGATACGGCCATAAGATAAGCCAACCGTCAGATGATCATTAATATAGCTGGTGCCGAAGTTAACGTGCTGAGAGTCAATGAAGGTGTTTTCAACGGTATTTGCCATTGTGGCATGTTCGTCATGCTCATCTTCACTTTCATCTTCATGGTGCTCATCACTTGGCAATTCAAACGAAGGGGTTTTATAGTCACCACCTTTTCTTGCTACGCCATCAAAATGGAAATTAAAGCCGTTATTACCGGTTTCTAATAAAGTGGCGTAAGTATTGGTATTAGATACCGTGTCATGGCTATATTCTGCTGCACCACTTAACGAGTCTATAAGATCACTTGGTATACGGTTATCAACAACGTTCACAACACCGCCAATTGCTCCAGAGCCGTAAAGAAGCGTAGCGGGTCCTCGTAAAACTTCTATTTGTTGGGCAGATAAGCTGTCATTGCTGTTGGCGTGATCAGGGCCGACGCGTGATGCATCGCTACTATCTAAACCGTTTTGCGTTATTTTAACTCTAGGACCGTCTAAACCACGGATGATAGGGCTTGATGATACTGGGCCAAAATAGCTGGCATTAATTCCAGGAATGCCTTTGAGTGTTTCGCCTAATGTGGGCTTAGCAGAGTTCTTTAATTCATCCCCACCGATCACTGAAACGGGTGAGGCCATTTCGACATTATTTTTATGCAAAGCGGACGCAAAAACGACAATGCTTTCAACGGCGCTGCGCATCAGCTTGACTGTGACGTAGTTATTTTCGTCTTTTACATCAATACGCTCGTCAATGTAGTTATTTTTCGAAATATGGAGTTGAGAATCTGCATCGACGGAAATGGTGAATTGTCCATTAGCGTCACTGGTAACGGATTGTGATTTTCCATGCAAATGTAATTTTGCACCGCTAATAGGCTGGTTGCTTTGGTCGACAACTTTGCCTTTGACAACGCCAGCTACACTGTTAGACGAAAAAAGTACAGCGGCAATTGCGCTGCTAATAAGTGACTTCTTTATCATAGTTATTTGCAATTTAGAGTATGAGTAATTATCAATTGTTATAACATAACATCAAAGTTAGCTTGGTTCAATGATGTTATATTATAACTTATATATATTTTGCGAATGTGCCACTAACTCCTATAGTTACAGTGAGCAAGAAGCAGAGTGCGGACGATGACTAAACCTTTCGTTTTTAAAGCGCGTTTAAATGTGGCTGATTTGTTTCATCGAACAAATCATCAAGAAGTGTTTACGACGGCGTTGCAAAAATCAGAAACGCTCGATCATTTTGTATTAAAGTTGATAGGGTATTGCGCACTCTCATATGAACACACAGCCCATTTAAATAGTACAAACGAAAAGCAAAAACCCGATGTTTGGATTGAAAACGAACAAGGCTATATAAAGGTCGCATTGTACGCAAGCACGCTTGAGATTGAGGAAATCATTAAGTTTAGTAAGCAATGCGAAAAGCTCGTATTGTTGATCAAAAACGAAGATGAGTGGTTTGCTTCTGTAAAAGAGCGATTGAGTTATGTTACAAACATGAGCATATTTTCGCTACAGAGTGATTTTGTTGACTCTTTAAGTGACGCGCTCAGCCGCAGTCTTCATTGGGATATCGTGATTGAGCAAAATCAAATTAGCGTCAGCGACCGACAAGAATATTACGAAACGATTGTTCAAAAGCTTATGTAGCTAGCTGATAGGGGAGTTGATGGTCAGGCCTTTGAGATAAAAGACCTGACTTGTGGAAGGGGCTTAGTCGCTTTCTGTTTGGCTTTCAGATAGATGGTTTAACACTTTTTGAATTGAGTCGTTTACTTCATTAATATTGTTCCAATCTACTTCTTGCCAATCAACACCGCAATCAACGTTCAGAATATTTGTAGAAAGCAATTTATAGATAGCTCTCGGAGAGTGCAGCTTGCCCAGCGTATAATACTGGGAAGTGTTTTTGTTATTTTTTGGCTTACTGGAACCGTTGAGAATTTCGCTAAGCGTGCTATTGATCTGCCTTTTATCGGATACATTCAGAACTTTAATGTTGTGCTCGTTTTTATAGGCCTGCTCAACATCTAAAATCATTTTTTTCATTTTAAAAAATGAATGAGAGTTGCCATTTTCGTACGCGCTGATGATCGCGGGGTATCTAACAAGTACATTGTAATTATCAAATGCACCGGCAGAAATACCGAGTACACTGACGGTTTCTCTCACTGTGAGTGGCTTTTCGGCAAGTCTTTTTTTTGCTCTATTAAGTGTTTCAATTTCATACATCGCTGTCATAAAAGCTTGCAGCTTGCCGTATTGAGGAAGGTCTTCTCGGCTAGCATTTTCTTGAAATTGCTTAACTTTATGTAATAGGGGTTTGTGATAGTACACCTTAAAATGCGCTGCACCTTCAATGCCATGGGCAAATATCATTGCAAAGAAGCGACGGTGTCCAGTCAAGAGTTGGTAGCAACCTTCTTCAGTAGGAAACACTGTTGGAGCTTGTATCACTTCGGATACCGCAATATTTTCGCCAAGTTCAATGATGGAAGAAATTGTCTGATTCGACTTTTTCCATTCGGCAGAGCCTGATTCACAGCAATTAACAATGCAAGACTTACCTATAACCACTTTATTTTCGGCAGCGTACAACTCTATTAACTGTCTTTTTGAAAGTTGTTTCTTTACGACTTGATTAGCATGTTTGTCACTAATAATGATTGCGGGGAAGTATCGCGGATTACTTTCGTCAGGGAGCACTTTGCTAAGGAACAGAGATTTATATTCATAGCCAGAGTCTGTAATCCCATTATTTTTGTTAGATACTAAAGACGCTAATATATTCTGCTCAATTTTGTCCATTGTTTTCCTAGTCTACAACTGAGCCAAGCGCAAGGCTCATAACATAACAATTATTATAGTTTTTATTTAGTTATTAGTTGATTGGTGCTTCTTTATGCACCTATGTCTGGCTTTTGGAGTATATACGAAATAGGAGATATGTTGGAGTACTATATTTCCTATTTTGCAACTTTTTGTATAGGGACGGAATTTTAAGATGAGCAGAAAGTAGATAGTTCGAGAAACTTGACCAACAAAGCTCTGTATAGGCATTTGGTGTTACCATTGTTGCGAGTCAAAATAGGTTTGTATCTACGATGTCATTAGTCTTTGTGAGAGCAAACGCAAAGATATAGTTTGCGTCAGACATTTTGACAAGAAGCTCAATGTTTAACGTGTTCGAAATAGACTATTTTTTTCAGTAAAATTCTCAAATGCACTGTTACTCTCAATGAAAATACCATTTAGTCCGTCTTCTCGACCTGCTAAATATGCTTGCTTGAAAATTGTGCGAACCAATGAAATATCAATCTGTATTGCTTCACCTTCGCTGCTATTAAAACAGCTATCAAAGCAAATTTCCTTGCTGTTTTTCATACAACTTTCCTTACTACCTATCCTAGTTACGGGTATTTGCGCTTAATCGTTTTAAAAGCACTGCGTTATATGCAAAGTGAGGTATTCCAAACAGATCTGTTAACATTGTTGTCACTATATTTACCTTGAAACATAATATTAACTGCATTTGAAGGCTACCTCAAGTTCTATCATATATACAAAATGAAAACTTTTATAATCATTACTGTCGTGCTAATGATAACGAAGTGATAAATAATTACAACCGATTATTAAAGTTGTAATATTTAAAATGGTCGCGTTTGCATAATGCGTTGATATTATTATAAATATTAGTTCCTGTTATAGGTGTGAATGTGTTTGGTTTTTTTAAAAAGCCGAAAGTGTTTGATATGGTTACGGCTTTAAAGGTTGTTAATTTTGCGTAAGTGAAATGTGTTTTTTGTGGTTTTTTTACGTTTGTGATCTAATGTATGGCGCCTGTGAACTATCAACAGTCCGATGACTAAAGCAATGTAATCGTTATGTCGGTCAGAGGTCTGGTACAACAAAGTAGTATTTCACCATCTCTCACAAAAGCCAAAGGTTCTTGATTATAGCTTACAGCACCGTTATCCAACTTTGCTCGACAAGCGCCACAAAAGCCTTCTCTACATTGATATGAAACTTCTATATTGGCTTGTTCAAGCGTGTGGAGTATGGAAGGTGACTGAGCCGCAAAATCAAGCGGCTCAGTCTGCACATTAACTGTGACTTTTTTACAAGGCCTATCACCTTGAGGTGTGTCAGTCATTAGAGATCAAAATCACCAAAGTCTGAAGCGTCAACTTCGGAATCGATTTGACCAACGAGATATGAGCTAATTTCAGCTTCTTGTGGCGCAACTTGTACGTTATCGGAAACAAGCCAAGCATTGATCCAAGGGATTGGGTTTGTTTTGTTTTCAAATTGTGCCGGTAATCCAACGGCAGTCATTCGAACGTTAGTGATGTACTCAACATATTGGCATAGAATATCTTTATTCAAACCAATCATTGAACCGTCTTTAAACAGGTATTCAGCCCACTCTTTTTCTTGTTCTGCCGCTTCAATGAACATTTGAATTGCTTGTTCTTGGCATTGGGCTGCAACGATGGCCATTTCAGGATCATCTTTGCCTTCTTGCATGATGTTAAGCATATGCTGTGTGCCTGACAGGTGTAGTGCTTCGTCACGTGCAATTAGCTTGATGATCTTTGCATTACCTTCCATTAGTTCACGTTCAGCAAAAGCAAATGAACAAGCAAAGCTGACATAAAAACGGATTGCTTCAAGAATGTTCACTGACATGATGCAAAGGTAAAGCAGCTTTTTAAGCTCAAACTGATTGATCACGACAGTTTGACCATTAATTTCGTGCTTACCTTCACCATACAAGTTGTACAAAGAGACTTTTTCGATGAGTTCGTCGTAGTATCTAGTTACGGCATCTGCTCGTTGATTAATTCGATCATTCGTAACGATGTCATCAAAAATAAGTTCTGGTGATTTTGTTACGTTGCGAATAATGTGTGTGTATGAGCGACTGTGTATGGTTTCACTAAATGCCCAGGTTTCAATCCACGTTTCCAGTTCTGGCAACGATACGATAGGGAGCAGGGCAACGTTTGGTGAACGACCTTGCACACTGTCTAGCAATGTTTGGTATTTCAGGTTGCTCAGAAAAATGTGTTTTTCATGTTCAGGTAGACCTTGGAAATCAAGTCTATCTTTACTGACATCAACCTCTTCAGGACGCCAGAAAAATGAAAGTTGCTTTTCAATGAGTTTCTCGAAGATTGGATATTTTTGTTGGTCGTAACGAGATACATTGACGGATTGACCAAAGAACATTGGCTCTTTTAACTGATCGTTATGATTTCTGCTAAAAGTCGAATAAGACATATTTTTATACTCAATACCAAAACATGCGGGCCTTTCGACCCGCTAAAACTTATATTTTACAAGCGCCGCCTGCACAATCGTCATCTTCTGCCTGAGCCTTAAGCTCATCTTGAGAATCTGATGCTCCATCACGTGTATTGTGATAGTAAAGTGTTTTAACCCCTAATTTGTAGGCGGTTAGTAAGTCTTTTAAAAGTAACTTCATCGGTACTTTACCACCTTCAAACTTACTTGGATCATAGTTTGTGTTTGCGGAAATCGTTTGGTCTACAAACTTCTGCATAATCCCAACTAGACCTAGATAACCATCATTCGATGGAATATCCCAAAGCAGTTCATAGTTATCTTTCAAACGATCGTACTCTGGTACTACTTGCTTCAAAATTCCATCTTTACTCGCTTTAACACTGATATGACCACGAGGCGGCTCAATACCATTAGTTGCATTAGAGATCTGAGATGATGTTTCAGATGGCATTAATGCAGATAATGTTGAGTTACGCATACCGTGTGCTTTAATGCTTTCACGCAATGCATCCCAGTCAAGGTGCAATGGTTCTTCACAGATCTTATCCAAGTCACGCTTGTAAGTGTCAATTGGCATGATGCCTTGAGAGTAAGTTGTCTCATTAAACAGAGGACACGCACCACGTTCCTTCGCAAGTTCGTTTGATGCTTTCATCAAGTAGTATTGGATAGCTTCAAACGTACGGTGAGTTAATGAGTTTGCACTACCATCAGAATATTTAACGCCATTTTTCGCAAGATAATAGGCATAGTTGATAACACCAATACCTAGCGTTCGACGACCCATTGTCGCACTTTGTGCAGCAGGAACAGGGTAGTCTTGGAAATCTAACAAATTATCTAGAGCGCGAACGGCGAGTTCAGCTAGCTCTTCCAGCTCGTCAAGCGATTCAATTGCGCCTAAGTTGAATGCTGAAAGTGTGCACAGTGCAATTTCACCATCAGGGTCGTTAACATTGTTCAACGGCTTAGTAGGCAATGCAATTTCTAAACATAGGTTTGACTGACGAATAGGTGCTACCTTCGAGTCAAATGGGCTATGTGTATTACAGTGGTCAACGTTTTGTAAATAGATGCGACCTGTACTTGCACGCTCTTGAGCGAACATAGAAAACAGTTCAATCGCCTTAATGCGCTTTTTGCGGATTGACTCATCTTGCTCGTATTGAACGTATAACGATTCAAACTTATCTTGGTCTTCAAAGAACGCATCGTACAGCCCTGGTACGTCAGATGGGCTGAATAGAGTAATGTAATCATCTTTAATCAAGCGTGAATACATGGTCTTGTTAAACTGCACACCGTAATCTAAGTGACGTACACGGTTTTCTTCAACACCACGGTTGTTTTTCAACACCAGTAGGTTTTCCACCTCTAAATGCCAAAGTGGGTAAAATAGTGTCGCTGCACCACCACGCACACCACCTTGAGAGCAGCTTTTAACCGCTGTTTGGAAGTGCTTGTAAAATGGAATACAACCTGTGTGGTATGCTTCACCATTACGAATAGGACTACCCAGCGCACGAATGCGTCCGGCATTGATACCAATACCAGCACGTTGACTTACATATTTAACGATTGCAGAAGAAGTCGCATTGATAGAGTCTAAACTGTCACCACATTCAATCAATACACATGAACTGAATTGGCGTGTTGGTGTACGTACACCGGCCATGATTGGTGTAGGTAAAGAAATCTTAAATAGAGAAACGGCGTCGTAGAAACGCTTAATATAATCTAAGCGCGTTTCTTTTGGATAATCAGAGAACAGACTCGCCGCAACTAAAATATATAAAAACTGCGCGCTTTCATAGATTTCACCAGTAACACGGTTTTGAACCAAGTATTTACCTTCAAGCTGTTTAACCGCTGCATAACTAAAGTTCAAATCACGGCTGTGATCAACGAAACTATCTAACTGATCCAGCTCCTGCTCAGTGTAATCAACAAGCAGATGTGGGTCATAACGCTTGTCTTCAACCATTTTAGTAACATGGTCATAAAGACGCGGTGGCTCAAATTGGCCATAAGCTTTTTTGCGAAGGTGGAATATTGCAAGGCGCGCAGCCAAGTACTGATAATCCGGTGATTCTTTGTCAATTAAATCAGCTGCTGCTTTGATAATAGTTTCATGAATGTCTTCGGTACGGATACCATCATAGAACTGAATGTGCGATTTCAATTCTACTTGCGATACTGAAACGTTATTTAAGCCTTCTGCGGCCCAGGTGATCACACGGTGGATTTTATCTAGATCAAGCGGCTCTTTACGGCCGTTTCTTTTGCTGACAGATAACTGTTGGTTCATAGTTGCGCCTGTATTCCTTCGGAATGTGTATTTTTATGGTAAACGCACGGTTCACACTATTTGTTTATCTATTCACCACTATATATGGTGATAAGCATACCGTGGATCACAAGATAGTGGGGTTGAGTGGAATTTGCAATAGAACAACTTGGCCGTGATTGTGGATAACTTAGGGATAATTAGTTTGTGTTAGTGGCTATTAACCTTTGAGGTTTTACGCTTAAACACACCTAAAAAAAATCAACCAAGCTCACTCTATTTTTTCGCAAATTCAAAAAAAATTCTAACTGATTTTTTTATATTCAACTTGGGTTGAAAAATGAGACAAAGCACAAGATATAGTGCCTTGCCTGATATTTGCACACTATATATGTGATAGTAATGATTCTGGGTTAGTTAAATTCAGATCTGCTTTCCAACTTAGAGCAATTGCTTCACTTGGCACGTAACCCCATAAAGCTACTGCAGAAAGCATTTTGGCGGCCTTGGCTGCTTCAATATCGCGCGCTGCGTCACCTACGTAGATGCAAGTGCTAGGGCTTACTTGGAGTTGTTGCGCAACATGCAATAGTGGTTTGGGTGATGGCTTAGCTTCATCAAGCGTATCCCCACATACAACTACTGCGATATTTTTTAGGGTCTCTATCTGTTCAAGCAATGGAAGCGTTAGGAAGGTCGGCTTGTTTGTCATAATACCGACTTTGATGCCTCTATGCTCGAGTTCAGCGAGCAAATGACTAATACCGTCAAAACAGTGTGAATGCACAGCAATGTTGCTCGCGTAATAGTCTAAAACAGATTGACGTAGCACTTGCTGATCGAAGTTGACTAACTGCTCTTTAAACCCAACTTCTAATAGCGCTTTTACGCCGTCTGAAATGGCTGGACTGTAAATGGACTTGTCTACGATCGGTAAACCGTTACTTTCAAGTGTGTGATTAAGCGCAGCACCTAGATCATCGCTGGTATTGAGCAACGTGCCATCTAAATCGAAAATTACGGCTTGAGTCATGCTAGCTTCTCAAAATGAAGAATGTAGTTTACGCTCACATCATTACTAAGCTTGAAAGCTTTGCTAAGTGGGTTGTACGTAATGCCAGCACTGGCGCGAACTTTTAGTCCTGCACTTTCGGCCATATTAATTAACGCTGATGGGCGAATAAACTTATCATGGTCATGCGTACCTTCTGGTACCATTTTCAACAATTTTTCAGCGCCAACTATCGCAAGTAAGTATGCTTTTGCCGTTTTGTTTAATGTCGAGAAAAATACATGCGCCCCGGGTTTTGCTAGCTTGGCGACGGCATGAATGATAGAAGCTGGGTCGGGTACGTGCTCAAGCATTTCCATGCAAGTAACCACGTCGAATGACTCTGGGTTTTGCTCGGCAAAGTCTTCAGCGGGTATTTTTTGATAGTCAACTTGAACGCCAGATTCTAAGCTGTGCAATTTGGCGACATTCAAAGGCTCTTGGCCCATATCAATTCCACACGCTTTTGCGCCTAGCTTAGCCATACTCTCCGTTAAAATACCGCCACCGCAGCCAATATCTAAAACTTGTTTGCCGAATAAGCCTTGGCACTTGTCGTTAATAAAATCGAGTCTTAGCGGGTTAATATCATGTAGTGGTTTGAATTCACCTTCGGTATCCCACCAACGCTCGGCAATACTTTCAAACTTGGCAATTTCTTGTTGGTCTACATTTTGATGTTCGGTCATAAAAAACTTCCTCGTTAATCTGAGCGCATTATAAGCAGGGTCAGATTAAAATCACTAAAACTTTGCGCCTGTAAATTATTTTAAAATGTGTTAGCATGAAAGTTCAGAATTAATAATAACTCAACCTCGTTGCCACGCATTAGTGTGACATAAAAGAGGTAGACACTGAAGGAAAGTGGAATCAAATGACTGATCTCGCCAATGAAATCCTGCCAGTCAATATCGAAGATGAACTCAAAAACTCGTACTTAGATTACGCAATGAGTGTTATCGTTGGCCGTGCATTACCCGACGTTCGTGATGGTTTAAAACCGGTACACCGTCGCGTGCTCTTTGCCATGAACGAGCTAAAAAATGACTGGAACAAGCCTTATAAGAAGTCGGCGCGTGTTGTCGGTGACGTGATTGGTAAATATCACCCTCATGGTGATAGCGCGGTATACGATACAATTGTACGTATGGCTCAACCATTTTCTTTACGCTACATGTTAGTTGACGGCCAAGGTAATTTTGGTTCAGTAGACGGTGACTCTGCCGCTGCGATGCGTTATACCGAAGTTCGTATGGCTAAAATGTCGCACGAGTTGCTGGCAGACCTAGAAAAAGAAACTGTCGACTATGTACCTAACTACGATGGTACAGAGCAGATCCCAGATGTATTACCCACTAAAGTGCCCAACTTACTGGTAAATGGTTCATCGGGTATCGCGGTAGGTATGGCGACAAACATTCCGCCACACAACTTAACTGAGGTAGTGAATGGGTGTTTGGCGCTTATCCAAAACCCAGACATGACCATTGATGACCTGATTGAATACATCCCAGGTCCTGATTTCCCAACTGCTGCGATTATTAACGGTAAAAAAGGCATTGAACAAGCTTATAAAACCGGTCGTGGTAAAGTTTACATTCGCGCTCGCGCAGAAATCGAAGTAGACGAGAAAACGGGCAAAGAAACTATCATTGTTCATGAGATCCCGTATCAAGTTAACAAAGCGCGTTTGATTGAAAAAATCGCAGAGCTAGTTAAAGAGAAAAAAGTTGAAGGGATCAGCGCACTACGTGATGAATCTGACAAAGACGGTATGCGTATCGTTATTGAAGTTAAACGCGGTGAAGTGGGCGAGGTTATTCTAAACAACCTTTATGCGCAAACTCAGTTACAAACTGTGTTTGGTATGAACATGGTTGCGCTAGACAACAATCAGCCAAAGTGTTTTAACCTAAAAGAAATGCTAGAAGCGTTTATCATTCACCGTCGCGAAGTGGTTACACGTCGTACTGTGTTTGATTTACGTAAAGCCCGTGACAGAGCCCACACCTTAGAAGGTTTGGCAATCGCACTGGCTAATATTGACCCAATTATTGAACTTATCCGCAAATCGCCAAGCCCGGCTGAAGCAAAACAAGCACTTATTGCACGCCCATGGGAATTAGGCACAGTGAAAGCGATGCTTGAAAAAGCAGGTGAAGACAATGTGGCACGTCCAGATTGGCTTGAAGCTGAACTGGGTATTCGTGATGGTCAGTATTATCTATCGGAGCCTCAGGCACAGGCTATTCTTGATCTTCGCTTGCACAAGTTAACTGGTCTTGAGCACGAGAAGATCCTTGCTGAATACCAAGAGCTACTAGACCTAATTGCAGAATTACTACACATTTTATCTTCACCAGAGCGTTTGATGGAAGTTATCCGTGACGAACTTGTAGTTATCAAAGAAACTTATGGCGATGAGCGTCGTACTGAAATCAGTGCAGCAGCGCATGACATCAGCCTAGAAGACTTGATCAACGAAGAAGACGTGGTGGTTACGCTGTCTCACGAAGGCTATGTTAAGTATCAACCGCTTACTGACTATGAGGCGCAGCGTCGTGGTGGTAAGGGTAAAGCCGCAACACGTATGAAAGATGAAGATTTCATTGAACGTCTGTTAGTTGCCAATACTCACGATACTATCTTGTGTTTCTCAACGTCTGGTCGTATGTACTGGCTGAAAGTGTATCAGTTGCCATTAGCGTCGCGTGCAGCACGCGGTAAGCCAATTGTTAACTTATTACCGCTTGAAGAAAACGAGCGTATCACAACAATTCTGCCTGTTCGTGAATACGAAGAAGGTAAATACGTATTGATGGCAACCGCTAACGGTACTGTAAAGAAAACTCCATTAACAGCATACAGCCGTCAGCGTGCAAGTGGCATTATTGCAATCAACTTAAACGAAGGCGATTGCTTGATTGGTGCTGATATCACTGATGGTAGCAATGACATCATGCTATTCACGGATCATGGTAAAGTTGTTCGCTTTAATGAAAAGCTGCGTGATTCAGAAACCGGTGAAGTGAAAATTGACCCTGAAACGGGTGAAGAAATGCTAGCGCTTCGTCCTATGGGTCGTACTGCAACGGGTGTTCGTGGTATCAAGATGCCTGACGATGTGAAAGTGGTTTCACTCATCGTACCTAAAAACAACGGTGCAATCCTAACTGTAACTGAAAACGGTTATGGTAAACGCACACCGCTTGATGAATATCCAGCGAAGAGCCGTGCAACTCAGGGCGTTGTTTCTATCAAAGTGAGCGAACGTAATGGTGCAGTTGTTGGCGCTGTTCAGGTTGAAGATAATGATGAGATCATGCTTATCTCCAACCGAGGAACCTTAGTACGTACACGTGTAAGCGAAGTTTCAACAGTTGGTCGTAATACCCAAGGGGTTATTTTGATCAGAACTATTGACGAAGAGCAAGTAGTTGGTTTACAACGTATCGAAGAAATAGAGGTTGATGAACTTCCTGAAGGACTTGGCGAAGAAACGCCAGACGTTCAGGACGCGCAAGTGAGCAATGATGACTCACCGAGTGAATAAAAAGATTTAAAGCGGCTTCGGCCGCTTTTTTTATACAAAAATATTATGTTGTTTAGGAATGAGGAAAATGACCGTATATAATTTTTGCGCAGGCCCAGCAATGTTGCCCCCTGAGGTAATGAAAAAAGCGCAGCAAGAGTTTCTTGATTGGCAGAACCTAGGTGTTTCTGTCATGGAGATCAGTCACCGTTCAACACCATTTTTAGAAATGGTTAAAGAGTGTGAAGCTAGCCTCCGCCGTTTGATGAATATCTCTGACGAATTCGAAGTACTATTTATGCATGGTGGTGGTCGAGGTCAATTTGCGGCTGTGCCTTTAAACTTGCATTTAGATAATGCGCCGGGTGTGTATATTGAAAACGGTATTTGGTCAACGGGTGCAACGCAAGAAGGCGCTAAATTTACTCAGGTTGAAGGCATCAATATTCGTACCGATAACGAAGGCTTATTCGATATTAAGCCAGTTGCGCAATGGCCTTTACCAGAGCAAGCATCCTATATCCACTATTGTCCAAATGAGACGATTGATGGTATTGAGATCGTTGATGTGCCAAAACACCCAACCGCACCCATTGTCGCCGATATGTCATCTGTTATCCTTTCGCGCGAAATTAATGTGGATGATTTTGATGTTATTTACGCAGGTGCACAGAAAAACATTGGTCCGTCTGGGCTTTGTATCGTGATTGTACGTAAATCACTACTGCGAAGAGAGGGGTTACCTAGACCTTCGATTCTTGATTACACCATCGAGGCGCAGCAAGGCAGTATGTATAATACGCCACCTACATTTGCTTGGTATTTGGCCGCTGAGGTTTTCAAATATTTGGAATCTACCGGCGGTGTTGCGGCAATGGAAGCACATAACGAGAAGAAAGCAGCAATCTTATACAACTACATCGATAGTTCAGACTTTTATAGCAATAAAGTGGCAGAGCACTGTCGTTCACGCATGAACGTACCATTTTGGTTAAAAGATGATAGCTTAAACGCATTATTTTTGTCTCAAGCAGAAGAAGTGGGCTTAGTTGCACTCGAAGGACACCGTTTAGTGGGCGGTATGCGTGCAAGCATTTACAACGCAATGCCAATTGAAGGAATTGAAGCATTGGTTGCTTTTATGGACAAATTTGCAAAGGAACATAGCTGATGGAACAGTTAACACTCAAACCAATTTCAAAGGTATCGGGTTCAGTCACTCTACCGGGCTCTAAGAGCCTATCTAACAGAATTTTACTGTTAGCAGCGTTAGCCGAAGGAACAACTCAAGTACATAATCTGTTAGATAGTGACGATATTCGCCATATGCTCGGAGCGCTTGCGCACATGGGTGTACAGGTCACGCTAAATGAAGATAAAACAACAGCAACCGTTGTTGGATGTGCTGGTAAATTAAACACGCCAAACGAAGCGCTTTTTTTAGGCAATGCTGGAACCGCTTATAGACCATTAACCGCGGTATTGGCAGCGACAGAAGGGCGCTTTGAATTGGTTGGTGAGCCTCGAATGGAAGAGCGACCCATCGGGCACTTAGTTGACGCAATGCAAGCGCTTGGTGCTGACATTCAGTATCTTAAAAACAAAGACTATCCACCATTACTCATAAATGGCCAGAAATTGGCTGGCGGTGAAGTGGAGATTGACGGCAGTATATCAAGCCAATTTTTGACAGCACTGTTAATGGCTGCGCCTCTATTTTCTGGAGACACTGTTATTCGAATTAAAGGTGATTTGGTATCAAAGCCTTACATAGATATCACCACAGGTGTTATGGCGCAGTTTGGTGTGCAAGTGATTAATGACAATTACCAAACGTTTACAGTCAAAGGCGGGCAGGTATATCAATCACCAACACGTATTATGGTTGAAGGTGATGCATCCTCGGCTTCCTATTTTATCGCTGCAGCAGCTATCGCAGGCGGTGAAGTTGAAATCAACGGCGTAGGTAAGCAAAGTGTGCAGGGAGATATTGGCTTCGCTAAAGTGATGGAACAGGTTGGCGCACAAATTGATTGGTATGATGAAAAGCTTGTTGTTCGTAAAGGACAGCTGAAAGGTGTTGACATAGATGCCAATGCGATCCCAGATGCGGCGATGACATTAGCAACCGTTGCTTTGTTTGCTGATGGACCAACTGCGATACGTAACATTTATAACTGGCGCGTAAAGGAAACGGACCGCTTATCTGCTATGGCGACTGAACTTAAAAAAGTTGGCGCTGGTGTAGTTGAAGGGTATGACTTTATTGAAATCACGCCACCATCGACACTTAAGCTCACTGACATCGATACATACAACGATCATCGTATTGCAATGTGTTTCTCCATGGTGGCTGTGGGGGGTCAAGAAGTGATCATTAATGACCCAGGCTGTACAGCTAAAACCTTCCCAACCTACTTTGACGTGCTTGCGTCAATCAGCGCTTAAGCTACCTTCTTAAAGCATTTAGAGCTGTTTCCAAAATGGCTCTAAATGTCGCTTCTTTATGCTTATCTCACAAAAAGTTACATGTTAATAAGGATAAATTCATTTAACATGCGTATAATACTCGCGATTTATTTCAGGTGAGCATTTCAGGAGGTTTAAATGCCGGCATCTATGCCAGTTATCACCGTGGACGGCCCAAGCGGATCAGGCAAAGGAACCGTTTGTCGCTTGTTAGCTGAAAAGTTAAATTGGGATGTACTAGATAGTGGCGCAATTTACAGAGTGTTATCACTCGCTGCTCTACATCACCAAATAGCGCTAGACAACGAAGAAGCGTTAGTGCCTCTTGCTGCTAATTTAGATGTGCAATTTTTAATAGATCCAACTACTAAAAAGAGCAAAGTTATTTTAGAAGGTGAAGATGTAAGTGGCACGATTCGAGACGAGAAGGTAGGTTCAGCGGCGTCTAAAGTAGCTGCATTACCGCGAGTTCGAGAAGCATTGTTACGTCGTCAAAGAGCATTTAGAAGCGAACAAGGTTTGATCGCCGATGGCAGAGACATGGGAACCGTGGTTTTTCCTGACGCTGAAGTTAAGCTTTATTTAACAGCAACCGCTGAAGAGCGAGCGAATAGACGTTACTTAGAGTTGAATGAAAAAGGGCTAGATGTTACACTAAGTGGTCTGCTCGAAGACATTAAAGCCCGTGATGATCGCGATATGAATCGTGAAGTGGCGCCGCTAGTCCCAGCAGATGATGCAATCGTGATTGACACGACTGAACTGAATGCACAACAGGTATACGCTAAAGTAATGGCGATTCTGGATGACGCAGTGGTTTCAGGTAAGCTCGAAAAGTCGCGCTTAGCCTAAAATTTTTTATGCGCTGGCAGGAAGCTGGTGTTTTTCTAACTACCCCATGCAGCATGGTTGCTAATTGGAATATTAATTTATGAGACGTATTTAGTATGTCAGAAAATTTTGCGCAGTTATTTGAAGAAAGCCTAAAGGGTTTTGAAGCAGAGCAAGGCTCTATCGTTAAAGGTACTGTTATCTCAATCGAGAACAACATCGTTCTTGTTGACGCTGGTTTAAAATCAGAAAGTGCCATCCCTGCAGAGCAATTCAAAAATGCTGCTGGTGAACTAGAAGTTGCAGTTGGCGACGAAGTAGACGTAGCGCTTGACGCAATCGAAGACGGTTTCGGTGAAACTATCCTTTCTCGTGAGAAAGCGAAGCGTCACGAAGCTTGGATCCGCCTTGAAAAAGCTTGCGAAGAGCAAGAAACCGTTATGGGTATCATCAACGGTAAAGTTAAAGGTGGTTTCACTGTTGAAGTTGATTCAATCCGTGCGTTCCTACCTGGTTCACTTGTTGATGTTCGTCCAGTACGTGACACAGCTCACCTTGAAGGTAAAGAGCTTGAGTTCAAAGTAATCAAGCTTGACCAAAAACGTAACAACGTTGTTGTTTCACGTCGTGCAGTTATCGAATCAGAGAACTCACAAGAGCGTGAAGAGCTTCTTGCTAACCTTGTTGAAGGTCAAGAAGTTAAAGGTATCGTTAAGAACCTTACAGACTACGGTGCGTTCGTTGACTTAGGTGGTGTTGACGGTCTACTACACATCACTGACATGGCGTGGAAGCGTGTTAAGCACCCTTCAGAAATCGTTAATGTTGGCGACGAAATCGCAGTTAAAGTACTTAAGTTCGACAAAGATAAGACTCGTGTATCTCTAGGTCTTAAGCAACTAGGCGAAGATCCATGGGCAGCTATCGCTGGTCGTTACCCTGAAGGTGCTAAGCTTTCTGGTCGTGTAACTAACCTTACTGACTACGGTTGTTTCGTTGAGATCGAAGAAGGCGTTGAAGGTCTAGTTCACGTTTCTGAAATGGATTGGACTAACAAGAACATCCACCCTTCAAAAGTTGTTAGCTTAGGCGACACTGTTGAAGTTATGGTTCTTGAAATTGACGAAGAGCGTCGTCGTATTTCTCTAGGTCTTAAGCAATGTATCGCTAACCCTTGGCAAGAATTTGCTCGTCTTCAAAACAAAGGCGACCAAGTTACTGGTAAGATCAAGTCAATCACTGACTTCGGTATCTTCATCGGTCTTGACGGTGGTATCGACGGTCTTGTTCACCTTTCTGACATCTCTTGGAACACTCCAGGCGAAGAAGCTGTACGTGAGTACAAGAAAGGCGACGAAATCACAGCTATCGTACTTCAAGTTGACCCAGAGCGTGAGCGTATCTCACTAGGCGTTAAGCAAATCGAAGCTGATCCTTTCAATAACTACCTAGACGCAAACAAAAAAGGTGCTATTGTTAAAGGTAAAGTGACTGAAGTTGACGCGAAAGGCGCAACTATTGAGCTTATCGAAGGTGTTGAAGGTTACATCCGTGTAGCTGACATCGCTCAAGAGCGTATCGAAGATGCAACTACTGTTGTTTCTGCTGGCGACGAAATCGAAGCTAAATTCGTAGGTGTTGATCGTAAGAACCGTACAATCAGCCTATCAGTTAAAGCTATGTTCGAAGCTGAAGAGAAAGAAGTTCTTGAGAAGTTGAAGAAAGAAGAGCCAGCATTTGAAAATGCAATGGCAGCTGCTTTCAAAAACGCTCAAAAAGACTAATATAGAGTCTTAACTGGAAGGGCGCTTTAGCCCTTCCTTTTTATATCTAAGGAAACACTATGACAAAGTCAGAATTGATAGAACAACTAGCAGAGCAGCATGCACACATTCCAGTTAAGGATGTAGAAAACTCGGTTAAAGAAATTCTTGAACAAATGGCGGGCTCATTATCAAGCTCTGATCGAATTGAAATCCGTGGCTTTGGTAGTTTCTCATTACACTATCGCTCGCCTCGCACAGGTCGTAACCCTAAAACAGGTGAAACGGTAGAGTTGGATGGCAAATACGTTCCACACTTTAAGCCTGGCAAAGAATTACGTGATCGCGTAAACGAAAGCATTAAATAATTAGTAAATGGAGTAACACTTGATAGGGGTAGTTAAAAAAGGATTGGCACTCGTATTTATTTTATTAGCGTTTGTAATTGGTACTCAGAACCCTGAGGTAGTAAACGTTAATTACATTGTAGCGAGTAGTACATTGCCGTTATCAACCTTAATGAGTGTTTGCTTTGCTATTGGTGTTTTGCTTGGAAGCGTACTCAGCATTGCGGTGTTTTCGAAGTTAAAATTGCAAAATTATCGACTTAAGAAAAACAATCGTCAATTGACACCTGATACTGATCGCTGACCATGATTGAGCTGTTGTTTTTACTGCTTCCCGTCGCAGCTGCATACGGTTATGTGATGGGTAAAAATAGTGCAAAAAATCAAGCTCTTGAATTAAATCGCCAAATCACATCGCAATACAGCAAAGGTCTTAAATTCTTACTTGATAGAGAAGAAGATCAAGGCCTTGAACATCTTATTCAACTTCTTGAAGTATCGGCTGACTCAGTCGAGCATTACCTTACTTTAGCAACGCTTTTTAGAAAAAGAGGCGAGCTTGACCGCGCTATAAAAATTCATGAACTCCTATTAAATCAACCAAGCTTAAGCGATGAGGATATGGCCTCTAGCCGATTAGAATTGGCGCAAGATTACATATTGGCTGGTTTATTAGATAGTGCCGAAGAACACTTGGTTACCTTGGTTAAAGGCGGTCATTCTGATGCACTCGATCCTATCATCAATTTGTATTCACAAATGCGCGAGTGGCACAAAGGTATTAATATGTTTGAAGCGCATAGTGACTTGTTCAAAAAGTCACAGCACTTTGCGGCTATCGCTAATTTTTACTGTGAAGCAGCGCTTAACGATGATACACCCAAGCTCATGGAAAAAGCTTGTGCTATCGATCATAAAACGATTAGGCCATACTATGAGCTGGGTAAAGAAGCCTTTATCAATAAAGACCATGTAAAAGCAATTTATTATTGGCGTAAATTGATAATCTTAAATACCAACACAGCACCTTTGTATATTGCTGATTTAGAGCAAAGTTACACCGAACTTAACTTACATCAGCAGTTTGAAGAGCTAGTAGAAGAATTACTCGCCAAAGGTGGTGTGCTAATAAGAATTAAGCATTGCCAAGCTTTGATCCGAAAAGGCGAGCAACAACAAGCTATAGAGTTTTTAACTGACAGTTTAAAGCGAGAGCCCTCAATCCGTGGGTTTAGTTATCTACTACAGCTACTTGCTGATAAAAACCAAAAAATTAAAGTCGTTCTATCAGAAATCGATAAATTGGTGACATCATATATTGCTACCAAACCAGAATATCAGTGTAAACACTGTGGTTTTACGAGCCACACCTTGTATTGGTTATGCCCCTCATGTAAGCACTGGGAGTCAATTGAGCCAAGTAAAGGCCTTGATGGCTATTAAATTAAAGTTTAACTCCTTACACCAACTCCACTCACTTTTGGGTATAATAGCCACCCAGATACAATCGCAATTTAATTCTAACTCTAGGTTACCGTAGGAATAATATGTCTCAATTAGATAATAAAAGAGTGCTGATCGCTTTAGATTACGACGATAAACAAGCCGCGCTGGATTTTGTTAAACAGCTATCGCCAAGTCAATGTCGATTGAAAGTTGGCAAAGAGATGTTTACCTACTTTGGCCCTGAATTTGTTAAAGAGCTGGTTGCGCTGGATTTTGACGTATTTTTAGACCTTAAATTTCATGACATTCCAAATACCGTGGCTAAAGCAGTTAAAGCGGCTGCTGAGTTGGGCGTGTGGATGGTCAACGTACATGCCAGTGGCGGTCTGGAAATGATGCAAAAAGCAAAAGAAGCGTTAAACGAGTACGGTGACAAAGCCCCATTGTTGATTGCTGTCACTGTACTTACCAGTATGGACCAAGGACAGCTTTTACGTTTAGGTATTGAAAAGACGCCGCAAGAACAGGTTATTTACCTTGCAAAGCTAGCACAAGAAGCAGGCCTAGACGGGGTTGTTTGCTCAGCACAAGAGGCGAGTTTATTGAAGTCACAGCTTGGAGAGTCTTTTAAACTCGTGACCCCAGGCATTCGCCCTGCAGGCAGCGATGCAGGCGACCAAAAACGTATTATGACACCACAAAAAGCAGTAGAAGCGGGCAGTGACTACTTGGTGATTGGCCGCCCAATCACTCAAGCTGAAAACCCAGTAGACACGTTAAAAGACATTAACGAGTCAATTGCCTAAGCTAAGCCTTTCTTAAGCGACATTCAATATTAATCAAACGACAGTGAGAGCCGGTCACTGTCGTTATTTATCTTCTCTCAATTACTTTAGATTTCTATCAGTTTATATGAACTGTTGTGCTGAGGAAGAGGTTATGTTTGCTGACTGTTTTGAGCGAAAAATTGACAGTTGTTCTAACTCGCTTTTGGACACAAATGAGTTAGGGTAACCAGCCAAATCTGATTTGATCGTATCATGACTTGGGAGCGGCGGGTTGAATCCAGACTAATCTACTTGGGCTGCTTTTAAACTATTTTAATTTAGTCGTTTTTCATATTTGCTGCTATCGTATCTTTTGCTAAATTACTATAACGTAATAAAGCTCTTACATATCTCTGCCCCGATGCAGGCTTCCACTTCTTACCTAATTCATGCGACATTTTTTCAACAAGAGTGTTTAAGTCATCACCGTACTTCAGAACCAACGCATCAAGCAGTATTACAGTATCAGCACTTAAAACTTGTATTGCTAGATGTTGCTCAATTGTCAGGTCGGGATCGCTGGTTTTTACTAACTCTATCTTGTTACCACTCACTCTTCGGCAAATTCCAAGAGCGACTAAATCAGCAATAACATTCCTAGCCCCATGTTCAGATTGCTCAATAGAGCCTTGTTTAATCAACTTATCAATAAGTAGCACTGCATTTTCAAAGTTGCTAGCAGCCAAGAATAAACTAGATTTATTTCTGCCCCCTGTCATCTCACCGAAATCAGGGGAATAATTATTTGCATCATAAACCCTAACTTTGTCACGTAAGAGGCTGATTAGTCCTGAATACCTTAGCCACGAAATAATTCGATTTACATACTGATCATGTGCTCTACCTGCTTCGGAAGAGTATGCGCTATTTGTTATCTGAGCTATATCATCGATAGAGATATACGACTTGTTGCCTGCTTTGAATGCAGACATCGATTCTTTATAGATCGTATGTCCTAACATTTGGGTGCGCACTTTTTCAGGTATCTCGTCAATATCGCAGTTCAGCTTGTACTTATCATCACTAGTCTTAACAACCAATGAGAATGATGAAAGGTCAATAAAAATGTTTTGTATTGTCCCTTTACTATAACTAGTCCTCTCAACCAACTCATCTATCGAAGCTGTATCATCTTTTATAAGCTCGATAAGCTTTAGAGACATATTTGTACCGTAGCTCGGCATGAATGCCCAGGATATGACAGGAGCTTCATTGGTAGTTAAATAATCCCTGAACACGTCCCAATAGACCGAGATTTTCTCACCTGTCTTAATTAGCAGTCTGTCAGAAATCAATTGAGAAACCGTCTTATCACCAAACTCTTTGGTTGCTTCATATCTGTCGACAGGGGACTTTTTAGCAACAAACTTTAAACAATCAACTTCACGAGATGGGCGATCTAGATCCTCTTCAAACAAATTCTTTATTTGCATCTGGCTGATAAGTAGCTCTTCTTGAGAGTTGCCCTCTTTTATCTTCTTGAAAAGATGGATACATAGCTTTTTCAAGAACCAAGGAAAACCTTGAGCTTGCTGTATCAAGCGTGCCTTTAAAGGCTTGGTGAGGGTAATGTCAGCTTCTGCTTCGAATGTGGAAATCAGTTTTCTTGAATCTTTTTCATCAAATGTCTTCAAGCGTCTTTCAGTGCGATGATCACGTAAGTCATGCCACAGGCCGTAAGCTGGATTATCATCTCCTAAAAATATTCCTGTACGCCAAGAGAAGCCGACAACCACGTTGGTCTTCTCTGCCGAAACATCAAGTGCGAATCTTCTAAATGAGCGGAATAGAGAGAAAAGCTCTTCTTTCATGAAAACTTCTTCGAATTGGTCGAAAAAGACAACCATGACTTTATTATTCCGCTCTAAGTACTCAGCACACTCACGGAATGCAGTACCACCTGTGATTTCATCAATATTTTCAACTGAGAATTTGTGTTCGTATTCAATGAAGCCATCATCAATAGCTGTATTAAAAGCCTTACAAACAGCTTCGGCTACAAATCGAGAGCCTCTTGCTGAACGGACATCGATGGGATAAAGATAAAACTTATTCTTCCACTTTATATTTGTGAATCGCTCAGCAAGATTAGCAACAAGAGATGACTTACCATTTCCCGATGATCCAGTTAGTGACAAAACTCGACAGTCACTATCACTTGACCTTACCGACTCTAAGAAATCCCAGATCTCTTTTTGTATGTCATCTCTACCTATAAAGTCTTTTGGACGACAGGGCTTAGGATCCATGATGTCATCTGCCAACACGATACCACTGACTACTTCTCTAGTTACTGGCTGTGAAAAGGAAGAGTTTTCGATATTAGAGTTCTGTTTATCTTGATACTGCCGAATGTCTAATTCTTCTAGCTTACCTTCAGTATCTAATATTTCTCTCACTCTCTCGGTATCAACAGAGTGTCCTTGATTTACGTATGCTATCAAAGCTGTTGGAGAGCCATTTGAACTTTCCTGAAATAACCATACAGGGTCGATTTCAGGATGTATCAAGAGAGTTGCGGATGAGATGTTGGCTTGTAGGTTAAGATTATCAATATTTGCAACTAAACCGCTTACTTCCAGTGCTGATAAGATTTCATCACTATCATAAAAGGAAAAGTCTATTCCTTTTGTTATAAAGTTTTCGTAAGTGGTTTGTGCATCCTTGCCTAACTTGACTGTTGAAAATAGGGCAATCTTGTCAAAGTCTCCTCGGAATGACTGCGCAAAACATAAATCAACAATTTTTGAGTCAATGGTGCTCTTGTCGTTGTAAAACTTACATTCTACATATACATTTTTGCTGGACGGCTTATGTACCGCCTCTACATCAACTTCCATCCCAGATCTTCTAACTTCCCAGCCTGTGATCTCGTATGATTGCTTGCGCAGTATTTGAGCACACAATTTTTCAAAAAAAGCCCCTTTCTTTGAAGTGGTGAAATCAGAAGGGACACTTATTATTATGCTTTTTTCCAAGGGTAAGAGAGAACTCATAAGCATTTCACACAGTTATGTTTTTCAGTAATCTACACTATATGAAACTCAATTTGAACAGCCCCTCAACATCGTTCCAATAGCAAACGCAAAAAACGATACCAGATTAGTGGAAAGCACCTAACTCTAACTCACTTTGGGGCAGAAACGAGTTACGCTTGAAGATCCGCTGTTGGCTCATATCGGAAGATGGTTAATCTTTTATGACGCTTGCTCAGGGTATACACAGTGCCTCCGACTTTGACTATTCTCGTCCTTAAACAGGGCGTGTGTTGCATCGCTTACAATCAAAATTAAAATCTAAACAACTGATTCGAATGATGGATTATCCCCTATATTTAAATGCCATTCAGAGTTGTAACAATCTAGTGCAGTATTTATCGTACGTATAATGCTCATTGCGTGCAGATTTTCCAAGTATGAAATTCAATCTAAAAAGACTGATAAAGCAAATGCTCAACTTTACCAGCAGGGTGGTCAATGCTTTTCAGATGAGGCAGAAGTTCTAATTACAGTGACTTAAGTTCAAATATGCACCGAGTACAATCTGGTCTAGACTAATTCACAGAAAAGACATAATAAAGAAACATTGTGTGTGAATAATCCATCACCACTTTACTCATCAACAAGAAAAAACTATGAAACTTCAATTATTAAGTATTGCAACGGCAATGATCTCAACATCGGTATTAGCCGACAGTGATATCTATTTAACCAACAACAGCAGCGATATTTTAACTATTTCGGTTGAGCACACAGGTTCTGATCTAATGGAATATGGGGATGAATGGACACAGCATACAACACAGTTAAAGCCGTACGAGACCAAAATGGCTTTGAGCTTTAACCGTTATTACGGTGCTAAATCAGGGCATAGCTATCAATTTAAAACCAAAGTGACGAATCAATCTGGTACGGTTATTAACCTGCAGCAGAATATGAAAGGCACTTGGTTCGGGTCAACTATTACGCACAGTGCACATGCTCAAGACTTTAGTTCGGGCCAGTTTAGCGACAGAAATATCCACCGTTACCAATCAAAATTAGAGCCAATAGCGCAGTCTGGCGAAGTGGCATTCAAAGCCAAAGCGACGGCTCGATATGACGATTTTTACTACACAATCACATCCAAACAACAAGATGAAGTCGCAACTCCTGCGCCTGAGCAACTTAAGGTCATGACATACAATATTTGGGCTTTGCCGGTTCTTGCGTCTCATATTTCCGATAGGATGGCTTTGTTGCCTGATTATGTGAAAGGGTATGATGCATTGTTACTGCAAGAGGTGTTTGATGCAAAGCGTGAATCATTCTTACAACAATTGGCTACTGAGTATCCTTATCAAACCAGAATGTTAGATAAATCGGGCGTTAATATTTATGATGGTGGCGTTATCATCGTTAGCCGTTACCCAATCGTCAATCAAGCACAATATGTTTTTCCAGATTGTTCGGGAACAGACTGTTTTGCTGATAAAGGCGTGAATTACGCGGAAATTATCAAAAATGGCGAAGCTTACCACTTGTTTGCAACTCACACTGCATCTAGCGATACAGATACGGCGCGTCAACACAGACAGCGCCAGTTTCAGCAAATTCGTGCCTTGGCTAAGAGTTTAAATATTCCTGCGAACGAAACCGTTGTCTATGGCGGCGACTTTAACGTTAATAAACTTAAGTTTCCAAGTGATTATAGCGATATGCTAGCTAATCTAGCCGCATCAGCGCCTGAATATACGGGTTATACAGAGTCGACTTTTGACCCTCGTGTTAACTCGTTTGCGAAAAAAGCGGGTGATACCGTCGAATACCTAGATTATATCGTCGTGAGTGATGAGTATAAGACGATTGAAAACAATACTAATGAAGTAAAAGTACCTCGTAGTACCGCACAAAGTGTTTGGGAACATTGGGATCTGTCAGATCACTTCCCAGTCAAAGCCGTGATTAAATAGCTTTGTTGTGACAGGTGTGCTCAATTCTTGTTAATTGGGCCACCGTTTTGTATGCCAAAGTGATGGCATTACATCTTTGCGTCTTAAATCTACTTATACCTAGGTTAAATAATGAAAAAAGGTATTTTATACTTAATGCTTACTGTGCTAATCGTAGCTATTTTTGTGTTTATCCAGTGGGGGAGTTCAACTAAGGCACTAAAGAGCACTCAAACTCATGCCACGCAACAAATTGAATCTCCAAAGAATACGCAAACGGTGGATCTAGAAGCTCAAGAGGGCGCAGATCCAAAAGATAGTCGAATGGAGGCGTTGAGTAAAAATCTCACAGATACACACTTAACGCAGATAAAGCCATTAATTGAATCGTTCTGGCAAGGTTGTCAACAGCGCTCTGACTGCGAAGAGTTATTAGTAGAGTTACAAAAACTGCTGAGCTCAACAAAATATCAATTACTTGCAGAATACCCCGCGAAAAAGGAAGAATTTAAGCAGCTCACTGAAAATGAAGATTTTCAAACCAGTACTGCTGACAAAGTTATGAGGATTAAAAGCTTCTATCGCCAAGTTTGGGGGGAGTTTGCACCTGAGCTTTTTAACCAAGAGTTTGCCTTTTATGACTCTAGAGCCACATTAGATGAATTAACTCAGCTTAGTAAAGGGTTGCAGCAAAGTGACTTTTTAGCTCAAATGGAATTATTGAGTGAGCAAGGCAAGTTATCGCAAGATAAATACGAACTCTATAGTATGGCAGTTGAAGTGTTAGGCACTGATCTGAGCTCGAGTGCGTTATCACATTTAAAAGGTGAGTTGGCACAGCGCTATTTTGATGAGGGGCAGGCTCAGGCAATCTTGGCTAGACAGCAACAAGTTATCGATCAACAAAAGCGTGTAAATAATTACCAGCAAGCGCTTAATGTCAAACAAGTCCAACTGCAGCAGAGCAGAGAAACTGAATTCGCGCATTTGTCAGACTCTCAATGGCAGAGCTTGTATGACGACGAAATCAAAGCGTTTAGAAAGTCATTTTTTCAGGTCGATTGAGCATGGTTCTACAGCCCAATCCTCGTTTTAGTAACAATGGCTGTAGTTATCTAATAAAGAAGTGTCCATCAAGCCTTTCATTTTTGAAAATGCTGCTGTGTACTGTTGTATGAGCTTTTCGTCACTGCCTTGGCTTAAAGCAAAACCGAGTTTGGGGGGATGAATGCCTTTAATCCTTTTTGCGACTAATTGCGTGACGTCTACATCGAGGCTTTTTAACGTGTTATACATCGAGTGCTCGCCAGCGGCAATAAAATCAACCCGTCCTAATTGCAGCATTTGGATAGCTTGTGCAAAATCGCCTACCAAATGGAGGTTGTGGTCAGTGCTATACCCAAAGTTCTCTAAATAATTTTGCATGGAATCGGCAATGGGTAAGGCGGTGCTATACGTATTTGAATCTTGCCACTGTTCGACATTAAATGAGGTGTTTGCCCGTAAAGACCAAATACAAAGAGCATCAGTTACATCGAGAAAGCCTATCCAGTGAAATTTTTGTGCTCTGCTACTGGTCTTCGCCAAACTGAAAATGAGTGTGTTAGGCTCGTTCAGTGCAATTTTATATGCTCTAGCCCAAGGCAAAAATTCCGCTTTTTCATCCCTTCCTAACGCTTGTTGTATATGCTTGAACAAATTAAGGGCAATGCCTGATTCTGGTGTATTTTCTGATTGTGCTATCTGAAATGGAGGAAAATGCTCTGTCACAACACGCAGATTATTGGCGTGACTATAGGGTGAAATACCCAGTATGAAAAGTAGAATGTAGCTAAAACGCAGTAATGTCTCATATTTTGGTTTTGTCAATGTAACTACTCCGAATACTGTACACGGTATTTATATCAAAAATCTGAATGATAAATGAAGAAATAAAGCAAAAAATAGTCCATTCGCTCTTTGCAATATCGGTTTCTTCACCATACAAACATGCACTAAAGGTATTGTCATTCCAATTATTTAAATAATAAAACTTACAATAAGGAAGACTTTAAAGGTGCGTTGACAATACGCATAAGTATAGGCAAGTGTTGTTGAGGTAGACGGAAACTTGTTTAGTGAAGCAAAACCACGCTCGGTAATAGTACTATTATTTAAATTCGCTTATTAATAATGTATTACAGGGTCGGTCGGCACATAAAATGCCGACCGTTTACTTACTGTCAGGCTTTATTTGTCCTTATTCTTGGCAATAGTCCCAAGTCATCTCAGGGTCAGTTGTGAAGCACCAAGTTTTGTTGTAATCACCACCTGAAGGGTTTCTACAGTAATTGTGATCTCCCAAACCTTTACCCGGATATTTTGCTGCGGTGTAACTAGTCTCAGACCACTTTTTACACGTGAGGCCATTCACCGCTCTTCCGTTTACACTTTTGGTTATGGTACGGTTCACGGTACCGCGATAGTGCTCAGCTACGTTACAATACTCCCACCTCGTGCCTGCTGTCGTTGTAAAGCACCAAGGTTTGTTTGAATTAGTTACGTTTGAGTCTGGGTTTCTGCAGTAATTGTGAAAGCCTAAACCCTTACCAGGGGTAGTTTGTGGTGAATAGCTATGCGCTTGAGGATACTGTGCATCCCAGTATTGACAAGTATGACCATTTATAGTTTGGTTTATGTTTCCACGATAGTCCCTGCCATTTATATCGAGATAGGTTTCGGTCACATTTCGTGCAGCTCGTACAGCAGAGAAGTCCACTGAAAATGTCACTGTCCCTTCTTTTTTTGCAATGTCATCAATAGAACATACGTAATGTAAGGCTCCTTCGGGTCCATCCTTAAATTCTTCTTTCACATTACGAAGTTGATGCGCATATTTAAAATCAAAACTCACAACACCATCAAAATCCAAAGCAGATCTATACACAGCGCTAAAATTTGGGATTAAAGTGTTCGTAGCAAGCGTTGGCAGCGATGCAACCTGATATCTGTGAAAAAGGTATCTGTAACATAGGTTTTTTGGGTCGTTGTTATAGTCGTACTTGCTCATATTCCACTCCCAATGCATATCATTTCCATTAGAGCTATGTACAACCTTAAAATCAGAGTAATTCTCAGTGACATTTTGACTTTCAGAGTATGAAAGTGATGTGCTAGGCCCTTCCGGTGTTGTTCCTGCCGTCAGAGTCCATCCTTTCGAGACTGTAACGGTTGATAGGTTATTTGCGTTAACGGGTACATGCTCTTTATAGTGAATGTCTGAAGGCGAGCTGGGTATTAAGCTCATCTTCACCCTGTCTTGAAAGTAACCTCGATTAGACTCAGTATTGCTGTATAGCTCGCCAGGACTAAACACCACTTCTGTTAAACCAACAACCACATACTTTGCACTATCCTCACTAGCTGCGTATAGCTTGTATTCTATATCTGCGTGAGTCGTAACAACTTGCTCTGTATTACCTGGTTTCCAAGTGTGATTGATTGCGTTCTCGACGCGAAAAACATACTTTGTGCCAGCTGGCGCATTAGCGCTATTTGAGAATGTCATCTGTTGCAACCTATGTTTGGAAAGATGATATTTTCGCACTTCGTTTACCACATGCTCTGAAAGAGGTGTGTCTGCACTAGGCTCTTCCTTAATAACTTCAATTGTCAGAGTAGACTCATCCTCATTTGGCTTAAGCAATAGTTTATTTCCCGTCACTCCGAGGCCTATTAATGACGCCATGATTTTTGTATCTTGCGCGCTTTCAATCAGTATTGGTATGCCCATCACTCGGGCTGTATCTAACAAGTCTTTATAACTTGACAAGTTTTCTTCATTTACACTTGTTGCATCAAGTACAAACAACTCTGTGGTGCTCATTCCATTTACTTGTAAATGTGCAGCCTCGCTATTTAGCACCTCAACAGCTACTTTTTTTGATAGAGCGGATATTGACAGCATGCCATCCGGGTTAATGCTTGAGTGACCGGAATACTCATTCGCTTTGGTGGCAGAGGAGCATGCAGCAAGTAGAGCGCTAGCAAGGGATAAATACTTTAAACATCGGGTCATAAATAATTTTCCTTTTAATTTATACACTGTGGTAGAGGATAGAAGCAAAACGTACTGCATCTTCTCTGGTGCTATACTAGCACAAACATATCTCGGCCACATTTCATGCGCCTTACATTTAATCTCCAACAAAATAGGCACATTAATCAATGTGAAATACCGCATGAAGAGTGATTAAGTTACGTGTTCAGGTTTGACATTACGAACTTTGCATGTGAATATTACTTCCCTCTAATCTGCTTTTATTTATATAATTCAGGGCAATAATAGAAAAAGGATACCTTGCTCAATCTACATCTATGGATGATTTGATCTGGCCGTTATCAAATTTACATGTCGCCGCCTCTTTTTTAGCAAGTGATATTAGAGGATCTGGCGCATGCCCAGAATTCACCGCAGCAACAATAAATGCGCATAGTAGTGATGTAAACCTTGATGATTGGTTCGAGCAAATAGCCAACTGCTCAGGCGTAGATATTCAAAGCAATACATCAAACTATCCCGATGTAAGCAAAACGCTAAATAATTGCGCCCCGTGTATTTTGATGATGCCAGGTAATGGCTTTATCGTATTGCTTAAAACCAAACGCCAAAATGCGGTAATACTAAATAGCAGGCAAAAATCCAGCTTGCTCCCTTTAGCAAAGCTCAAAGATATACTCACAAAAGACCATGTGCTCCCCTTAAGGCAGTCATTATCAGAGCAACTTTTACCATTGGGGCTACCTACTCAGCAGCGTGAAAAAATACTAGAGTCATTGTTAATCGAACAATTATCAAATACACCCGTTATACAAGCGAGGTTATTTCGCCCTGCTGCATACGACAACATATTTACACAATTCAAGCAGGAAAATTTTTTAAAAGGCTTAACGCTAAGTATTTGCTCTGCTTTGTTATTTCAAATGATGCTGATTCTAAGTTGGTATGTGATCGGACTCAGTGTTTTTGAAACAAATGATCATGACAGTGTATTCTCTCTTTGGGCTTTACTGCTGTTCAGTGCCATCCCTTTTTATTATTTAAGCCTGAAGATTAAAAATAGACTGTCGCTTGATTTTGGCGCTGAACTCCGTAAACAGCTATTGCAGGGGATCTTAAAACTAAAACCGAATGACGTACGCCGTTACGGTAGTGGCCATTTTATGGGTCAAGTGATGGATATTGATTTACTTGAAGCGCAAAGTTTTAGTATGTCATTTATTGCTATCACCGCGTTAATTCAAGTATTTTTAGCCGGTGTTATCTTGGCAGTCGCAGGCGTGAGTTGGTCACATTCAATACTGTTAATTGCACTGCTAATACTGATAAGCATGTTAAGTTTAAAGTACTATCGAGAGATAAAACGATGGCTCTCCTTTGATTTACAATTAAATTGCAAGCTATCTGAGCAATTGGTAGGTCACCGTACTCGATTTATTCAAGAACTGCCCGAGCAGCGACACCTGACAGAAGATGAAGACCTTAGCAACTATGCAAAACTTTGCGAGCAGCTCGATAAATGGGGAGCGGTATTAACAACATTCGCAGGCCGCCGAGTTTGGTTGTTTTTGTCGTTGCTTCTGCTCATGCCTGAACTGACAAGTGATCATGTAGATGTTGCGAGCTTGTCAGTCTGTATTGGCGCTATTTTACTCGCGGCTACCTCTCTTGAGCAATTTGCCAATAGCGTAAAATACTTGCTAGAAGCAAGGTGTGCTTGGGTAAACTTAAGACCTATATATGAAGGAGCAGCCGATACCCGAGCAAACTCACCTCATACTATGGCAAGTTTTACTCATGCAGACTCAAAAGGCGCAGAATATCCGATTATACAAGCACGTGAATTACACTTTTCCTTCAATAAGCGCAAAATATTGGATGGCTGTGACTTTAGTATCAACCCAAAAGAAAAGGTACTACTAGAGGGAAACTCTGGCGCAGGAAAGTCTACCCTAGGTTATGTAATCGCGGGCGCATATATGCCGGAACAAGGTGAACTCTCATTAAACGGTGCGTCTTTCAAGGCAGTTTACAATGAACTATGGCGTAAAAAGGTAGTCATGGCCCCACAATTTCATGACAACTACCTATTTTCACAAACGCTAGCTTTTAACTTACTAATGGGAAGATGTTGGCCACCAAGTGAAGCTGATTTGATAGATGCTCAAACGGTTTGCGAAGAGCTAGATCTTGGAAAGCTAATTAATCAAATGCCTGCGGGGCTACACCAAATGGTTGGTGAAGGGGGCTGGAGTTTATCTCATGGAGAGCAAAGTCGTGTATTTATCGCCAGAGCACTCCTCCAACAAGCAGATTTAATAATTTTAGATGAAAGCTTTAGCTCGCTTGACCCCAAAACATTCAATATTGCATTGCCTAGTGTACTAAAACGAAGCAATGCATTGCTACTTATCGCTCATCCTTAAAGGGAATAAACAACTATGGCTCACACTTCTGACACACATAAAAATGAGTCTCCTGACAAGGCTAATTTACCTAAGCCTATGATGAAATTTTGGCAGCGGATACAAAATAATGTCACGCTAAAAATGCCCGCAAAGATTGCTTTGGTCATATTGGCGTTGGTGCTGCTTATTGTGCTTTGGAAGCGTGCCATTATTTACATTGAGGCAGGTGAAGGGGGCGTGTTATATCGTCCATTTGATGGCGGGGTAGTTACAGATCATATCTTAACCGAAGGGATACACTTTCTTTTTCCTCTCAATTATGCGGCAATTTACGATACCCGAGTGCAAATCATTCGCCACGAATTTGATGTACTAACAAATCGTGGCCTACCGGTTACGCTCAAGGTTGCTGTACGTTATCGGCCAATTTTTGAATTACTTGGTGTATTGCACCAAAAAGTAGGGCCTGACTATCCAAACAGAATTATATTACCGCAAATAGAGTCGGTTTTACGTAAGGGCTTAGGTAACCATACACCGGAGGAAATATATACCAACAAAGGCATGTTGCTTAGCAAGTTAATTGCCCGAGCAATAGAAGAAGTAGGTAGAAAATTTGTCATTGTTGATGACATCGTCATACGCAGTGTTTCTTTGCCTTCTGGCGTTCGCACGGCAATAGAAGAAAAGCTCGTGGAAGAGCAACACTTCTTAGCATACACATTTAAATTAAAAGCAGAGCAACAAGAAGCTGAGCGAAAACGTATTGAAGCTGCAGGTATACAAGATTACGCTGAGAAAATTAACGCCACGATGAGTGACAGGGTTTTACGCTGGCATGGCATTCAAGCAACAACAGCTCTGGCGTCATCGGATAATGCAAAGGTGGTGATTATCGGCGGACAAAAAGACGGCCTACCTTTAATGCTTAATGCTGGCGATTGGGCTGATAACTCTGAACCAGAGCAACAAGACAAACAATAGCAAAGGCTGGTTAAAATGAATAATTTGAGCCAAATGAGTATGCTCATTATAAATAAAAGCATCACACACAAAGTATCTATTTTGTGTGGTTTATTGTTATTGCTCATGGCTTGTGACACAAAGCAACCCAAACAAATGAAAGAGTTTCAAGAAGATGGGACAATCACTATCGGTGTAGCTTGGCCACAAGGAAGAGGACAGTTTGTAGAAGGTGCACAACTTGCTGTGCAAGAAGTTAATGACGCAGGCGGCCTCTTAGGTCAAGCGGTCGAACTCGTTATTGATGAACGAGAGGAGGCACTGTATGAAGCGCTGGAAACGACCTCTATTTTAACAGCTGGGGAAGGTATTAAAGAATACTCCCGCATCGTGGCAAGAGATTTCTCATATCACAACAAGCAAGTGGTTGCTGTGACAGGGCATCAGTATTCGGCTAGCGCTTTTTCTGCCGCACAAATCTACCAACAAAATCAAAAGGTTTTTATCGCGCCCACTGCCACCAATGTGTTACTCACAACAATGAATTTTGATTATGTGTATCGCATGTTACCCACCAATGTTGAGCTCGGTCATCAGCTTTCACAGTTTGCAGGGCACAAAGGCTTTAAACGAGTGGCAGTGTTTAATGAGCGAAGCGAAGGGGCACTAGAGTTAAGCGAAGCATTCTCTCAAGCCGCAGAAGAAAACTTTGACATAAATACCGCAATTCAACGGTCTTTTTTTTCTGACATGAGCGAGCGCGAGTTCACTGATTATGCAGTAAGTTTTGTGCGGGCTCATAGGAAAAACCCTCTAGATGCAATTTTTTTATTTACCGATACCACATTAGCAATTCAAATCATTCGAGAATTTAAAAAACGCGGGCTCGATGATGTTTTATTTGTGGGAGGGGAGAACTTAGATAACCAAACGTTTTGGGAAAAGTTAGGCAAACTTCAACAAAATGAAGACTCTCAGATTAATATCTCAGTACCAACAGTATTTAATTTGGCAAGTCAATCAAATAACACATTTGTCAGTAAGTTTGAAAGGCAGTACCAACAAGCGCCTGACAGGTTTGCAACGCTTGGTTATGACAGTATAAATGTCATATTAAGAGCTATAAAACGGGCAGGCACATCAGAGCCGAGCAAAATCGCTGATGAGATACGCTATTCACCAACTTGTCGAGGCCTAACAGGCACGGTTGGTTTTCAAGATAATGGTGATGTAAGTGGCAAGACATATATCATCAAGTCGTTTGTAGGCAGTAGTTTCGAATATCGAACTTTAAAAGACAATGTGGTCAGCGAACCTAGAGCAAAGTCACTCAAACTGTGTGTAGAACTTGATAGCGACAATGACGGTGTAGTTAATAAATTAGATGCATGCCCAAACAATACACAGTTACAGCTTAGTAAGGGAATTTATCTGGATGGGGATTCTCAAGGCTGTCCTATAGAGACCGATAACGACGGCGTACCAGATTATCGAGATCAGTGCCCAAATGATGACAAAGAAACTTTGGTAAAAGGTGTTAATGAACAAGGCTGTCCAAAAGATACTGACAATGACTCAATACCAGACTACCGTGATAAAGCGCCCCATAACACGCCAGAGGCAATCAGCGCAGGTGTTGACAATGAAGGCATCCCGTTAGATTCAGACTCAGACAATATACCCAACTATCTTGATCACTGCCCAAACGATTCAATTAAAGCGCAAAGTAAAGGGCTAGATCTCCAAGGGTGTCCAAACGATACTGACCAAGATAAGGTGCCCGATTACCAAGACTTATGCCCAAATGACGAAAAGCGCGCACTGAGCAAAGGCGTTAACGCAAAGGGCTGCCCTATAGATACCGATCTGGATAATATCCCTGATTATCTAGATGCCTGCCCGCTAAGTGGTAAACATGAAAAAGCAGGGGGGTTGGATGTACAAGGGTGCCCTGTTGATAACGATAATGATGGTGTTGCCAATTATAGAGACAGCTGTCCCGATAATGCGCAAAACGAACTTCGCTTCGGCGTGGATGCTGTAGGCTGTCCAATAGACAGTGATAAGGATAATGTGCCTGATCATGCAGATAACTGTCGAATGAATACACAAAAAGAGCTCGCAAAAGGGGTCGATGGGTTTGGTTGTCCGTTAGATCATGACAAAGACGGAATTATCGATGTATTAGATACATGTCAAGATACTTCGTCAGAGTCTAAGGTGTATGGCGTCGATGCTCAAGGGTGCCCAGTAGATAGTGATGAAGATGGTTTAGAAGATTATCTGGATAAATGCCCAAATACACCAGTCGGTGTTCAGGTTGACCCAGATGGTTGCACAACATTATATGTTCATGAATTATTTGCCGAGCATTTTGATAGAAAATACCGTATAACCGACGAAGCGAAACTAACGCTTGCCGCTTTTATGCAACGTTTTGAGCGCACGTTGGTTTATGATGCTCAAATTATTGTTAACGCTTCCGATGAACAAGCTAATGACAATGAATACACAAACGCGCTGTCAGACTTTTTGATTGCCAATGGCATCGCCAAAACTAAGCTAGTCACAAGATATAGTGATATGTTTAACGACGGCACATTAGTTCAAAGTTCGGTCATTAAACTCGAAGTCAGGATGCAAACTCTCCGCGCACGCCCCATGAGTGGAGGAAACTAACTTGGCTGTTCATTTTTCTCAAACATTACACGCACTTAAAAGCGAGCGTGAGCGTTCTTGGATAGGGCTAAGCTTAGCCTCAATATTACTGATTCTGTGGGTAATGTGGTTATTTATGGGCCGCATAACACACCTTGCTTACAGTGAGTCTGTTGAAGTGACCCTAGAAGCTCAGCCTGTGTGGCGAATGAATGAAGGCAGGGTAACACCTTATCGACAATATCAGGTAGATGCTGTTATTAATGAAGAGGATATTGCAAAAATTCAAGTGGGCCAAGTTGCCATAGTCACCTTGTCAGGAAGTACCACACTTCCGCTAAAGCCTATTAAGGCATACATTACCGATGTCGATAAGGCACAGAGCTCCGTGAGTACTACGTTCGAGGTGGCTACACTATTAGAAAAAAGCATTGCCATCGATTTTGCCGTAGAGATTGATAGTCAATCTCCAGCATCCTACTTGTTTCATCTCACACAGTAACTTTAGGTTGACCTATGCATAACGCAGAACGTTGCTTTTTCATTCCAGAGGTTATTCAAAGCTCAGCTTTGGATTGTGGGCCGGCGGTCATAAAAGCTGTGTTATCTGGCTTTGATATTGACGCTAATTATGAAAATCTTAGAGAACATTGCCACACTGATATTGATGGTACATCAATAGAGGCGCTTGAATCTATTCTGACAGAGTTTGGCCTCAACGCGACTCAATTGCTTACACCGAAAGAGCATTTTTTATTGCCTGAGGCGGAAGTATTACCCGCTATAGCCGTGGTTGTGCAACCAAACGGCATGCCGCATTTTATTGTAGTGTGGCGTATAGTGTCAGGCTGGGCGCAAATCATGGACCCCGGCACTGGACGCCACTGGGTAACGCTCAAATCATTACAAGAGAGACTATATACACACCAGCAACTGATTGACGAGAGTGCTTGGCAACAATGGGTGACATCTGTTGAGTTTTCGCAATTGCTAAAAGTGAGAATGCTCACTATTTGTAATGATGTAGATTGGGCACAATCCTGTATTGATATCGCTTTGCAAAGCGATGATTGGCAAAGTATAACTAAACTCGATGCCGCAACTACCATGGTTATGAAGGTGATACGCTCAGGCGCAATAAAACCTGGTGAACAGGCGGCTTTATTGCTTAACCACAGCTATCAAACACCGGAACTCATTTCCCCTGATAATTATATTGCAGAGCCTGAGAGCGAAGGCTCTGTATACATGTCTGGGGTGGTGATAATACACGTCGCAGGTAAACAAAGTTCGACAACCCAAAGGTCGAATGAGCCGCGCAATGACTATGAAAAAGCAAAGCTTGATGAGCAAAGTGTAACCCCTGAGCGCACAATTTATCGAGCCCTTGTCGAGGATGGTTTGTTACATCCCATGGTGCTTTTTGTTGGGGTTTTGCTCGCTAGTTTTGGATTAGCACTTGAGGTCATCGTATTGCGAGGCCTAGTAGAAGTCAGCCAACAAATTAGTTTGTTTTCACAAAAGCTAGAAATCATGCACTTTGTATTGCTGTTCTTCTTTGCTTTATTAATACTTGAATGGCCTTTAGCTGTCACATCACGAGCCATAGGGCGACGTATTGAGGTTCGTATTCGGCAACGCTTTTTGGAGAAACTCCCCAAGCTTGGTGAACGTTACTTTAGTAGCCGATTGTCTTCAGACATGATCCAGCGAGCATATGAACTTCGCCAGTTGCGTAATATACCTGTCCTAGGATTTAATGTTATAAAAATCACATTGCAGATTGTGTTTATCACAATAGGCCTTGCGGTGTTATTTCCACAAGGTACCGTGATTATCGCCTTAAGTTGCATTGCAATACTTGCATGTACGTTTGCAACTCAACCTTTAATGCAAGAGCAGGACCTCACGTTTAGAACGCATATCAGCGGATTAAGTAACTTTTATTTAGATGCGCTTCGCGGCCTCACAACCATTCGCAGTCACAGTAGTGGCGCAGCAGTAAGAATAGAGCATGAACGGCTGTTAGTTAATTGGATGAAAGCAGGTTGGCGTTTTTGCGCAAGCTATGAACATGTGGCACTTTGTAACTTTTTGGTCGGCTCAGCGTTGACGGTATGGGTTGTATTGTCGTACGTAGATTTTGGTGGTGACGCCAGTGGACTATTAGTGTTGTTGTATTGGATGTTGTACTTACCTCAACTGGGCGGTATGCTTGCAGAAAATGTGCAACAGTATCCTTCGCTTCGCAACCGATTAATACGTGCACTAGAGCCGCTGTCGGTACCAAACGAAAACACCACTTGGTACCCACAAACGTCTAACTTTGAAGAAAACACACACAAAAAGCAACAGCAACCTCATGGGGCCAAAATAACGCTCAACAACATTGATCTGGAGTTAACGGGCCAAAGGTTACTATCAAACTGGAATGTATGCATAGAACCTTCGGAGCATATCGCCATTGTAGGTCAATCAGGGTCAGGGAAATCTAGCCTAGCAGGTTTGTTGCTTGGCCTATATAAACCTATGGATGGTGGTACGCTGGTTATTGATGAGCGCTTATATCAAGGGGAGCAAATACATAAGCTGCACCGAGAGATAGTGTGGATAGCGCCAGAGGTACAAATTTGGAATCAGTCAATTGCAGCAAACATACAGTATGGTAATGATAGCCAGCGTGATGTAGCGCCTACTGTATATGAAGAAGCAGAGCTTATAGACATACTCAATCAGCTACCCGATGAACAAACCGACCCCTTAGGTGAATGCGGTGGCATGCTTTCGGGCGGTGAAGGGCAACGAATTCGCTTAGGAAGGGCGTTTAACAAACCATTTCCTCGTTTAGTGATTATGGATGAGCCCTTTAGAGGATTGCCGAAAGTCCAGCGCCAACGACTTCTACGCAAAGCACAGCGCTTATGGAAAGATGCAACCCTGATAATTATTTCCCACAATATTGAAGATACCAAAGACTTTAAACGCGTATGGGTGGTTGAAGAAGGTCAACTATGTGAAGACGCAGCACCTGTACATTTAGCGGCAAACCCCGATTCGCTGTATACCAAGCTGTTGGCTGCTGAGGTAACAACACAGGCTGCGCTACGGCATGACCCAACCTGGCAAAGAATGAAGCTTGAAGATGGCAAGTTGCACAAGCTTTAGCGAGCTTGCAAGTAACCCTGATTATTGTGGCTTTGCCATTACACCTGTTAAAGGGAGCGTTACATTAGGTCGCTTTAGTGCTCCTATTCCTTAGCTAGAAAGATTCGCTTCGGGTACACTTTTAGCTAACCTCGCTTGACTTTTGTGTTTATAAATGGTTAACCAATCTTGTCTTTTGTGTTTATTAATGGTTAACTTTAGTCGCGATTATACCCAAGGGGGGTAACCGCAACATTAATTTATTCTACAATGGAGGTTGACAATGAACATAGAGTTTAATAAGTGTGATCTAGTTGCAGCCCAAGCTGAAGCTAAAGCGTTTGTAAATAGGATATCTTCCGGTTTGGCTGAACGGCTGACCGAGGATACAAGCAATGGCAGACTTAATTTAGAAGATGCGAAACTGGAGCTGGCGCAAGCAATTATCCGTACTGCGTTAACAAACTACAACAAAGGTGGCGACGCGCGTGACGTATCTGAAGACTGGGAAGGGCCTGTAGATGTTGAAGAGGTAATTAGCTCTATTAGGAACAGCGGTGAACCAAACCCAAATGAGCTATATCATGCTGATGATGCTGCTGAGCTTGCGGGATTTAACGCAGAAGAAATGGGGTTTTACCTAAATCATAAACGTATTACATATGAGCGACTTGTAGATAAAGCCGGAGCCACTGTTGGTGATACTGCTAATGCTTTAGCAAGCGCGGGAGTTTTGTCGATATCCTATGCCGCAGGGAAAAGGGCTATAGTAGAGTTGGCAAAAACAAAGTCAGCCAGAAGAGCTATTGTTGCGGGTGTAAGAGCTATTGGCGTTACGAACTCTCTTATTGTGGTTGGTTTTATTTTAGCGGCTGTCATTCTTTACTTTTTGCTAACCGCAGAAAAAAGTTTTTATGGTGTGATATTAAATCTTACTGAGAGCAATTTGAACTGTGGTGACGCTGATCGCTATATGCATGCAGGTACCTTAGTTAGCTTCCCTCTGGATAAGGAAGATGGAGTAAGTGCTAATACTGTAAATGTAAGAGGAAGTGCTTTGGCCTTTGATGACGATGGCAATGACGTTGTAGCATTTTATGCTGGCACCTACTTCGCAGAAAAAAAATTCGGACTTTTTGGTGCTGAGGGTATGTTTGCATTGACACCGGAAAACAAAACAGGCCCGAACTTAGCCATTCTTTTTTCATGTCCATATAGTGAGAATAATGGAGTTAATTTGGAAACGAATATTCGTGGTAGTCAATTAAGTGACTTTTGGCATCCATTGCGTAATGGTCGTAGTTTACGAGCAAGTATAAATAAAAACGGTATTCGCGCTGTGTCAACTGTTGATGGAGTTAGAGGCTCCACACCCATTGGTCTTACCGTCATTCATAAGTTTGACGCATAAAAACTATGTTGCCCAACGACATTGCTAATTAACACAAGGAGTTGGGCAACTAGAACTTAATGGACTATAAAATGATAGAAAATGATGCACGAAAACTTCTCAATGATATGGAAGCAGGGTTAGGAGATAGAATTTGCAACAGCTGCGATGACGAAAGTTTCGACCACTCAAAAGCAGTTCAGGATGTCGCAATCGCTTATGCAAGAAAGCTATCGAAAAACTTTAACAACAATGTTGTAAGTACAAAGGGCGCAAAAAGTGACTTAATCAATATTGAGGAACAAGAACTACTAATTCGTGAATTTGGGGACGCAAATCCACCAGAAATGTATATGAGACGGTCTGTGGAATTCCTTAGAACTAGCTCAGCTTATAATGTCCACCTTTCTTTGATAGAGAAAAACTTAACCCTTGCTTTACTACAATACCAAGATAACTTAACTACTGATCACATTGCAAATGCGTTCCATACATTGAACTTACTTGCAATTGGAGACATCATGTCTGAAGAAGTTAAACGTAGAATCTTTCTGGGGCTAAGTATTTCAGCGGCTGTACTTGGTGCGCTGTCGTTTACTGGTGCAGGATTGGCAATTGCCTTGATCGCAGGCGTTCTAGGACCTTTGATTGTATGGTATGCGGTTAAATCTAACAGAGATTTTCTAGGCTTAGTAGTTAATTTCAGTACCACCAATTTAGTTTGCCAAAACTTCACTTCAAATGGCGGGGATTTATATATGTGGGCTGGAAAAATGAAAGACTTTCCGAGAACTAAGCTGCCAGGTGTAAACGCCAAGGAGGTAACTATAAGAGGTTTGGATGTTGCCTTTGATGACAATGGTAACGATGTCGAGTTTGCATTTGTTGCACAACTTTATGCGACCAAGAAAGTTGGTTTTTTTGGCGCTGAAGGCGCTTTTGCGTTAAGACCACTAGATAGATCTCAGCCTATATTAACATCGGTATTTTCCTCTCCTTATGCTAGCCCTGGCGGAACATATTTAACGACAGGTTATGCAGGTAGCGCTTTAAGTGCAAACTGGGATAAATTGCGAAACAGTGCGATTGGGAATAGACAAAACAGGGTTAGATCCAATGGGATCATAGCTGAATTTGATGCTGATGTAAGCCAAGAGAAAAAAGTATTTGCTAAACTCATTATTAATGAGTTCCAAAATAGGTGACCTTAATTTAAGACTGTACACAATATGGGGTGTTCAACTCTAACTGTCTATTTTGATACCCAGTGTTAGTTTTAGTCAGCAAATAACTTGGATATATAGTAATTGGGAGGAAGTGAATGAAAAAATATCAGTCAAGCAAACCTGTGTTAACTGCTCAGTTTCATAAACCAGAGCAACCTATACGTGCTCAAGAAACGGTCAAGCAGGGGATTGCCATTAAATCAGGGTTGAAGGCCGCTTACGGTTATCATGGTGGCGGGTACTAAACATCTAAGTAATTCAGTTCTCCGCCTTGCCAAAATTGGCCAGCCGGAGAACTGTGTCAACTAAGTACTCTATGTATACAAATTGAACTCGTACTCCAGCTTAGTTTGCTGACGAGGGCATGCCATGCGGCTCGCTTCCTGGCCCTTGGTAATGTTCTGAAACATCACACCAATCCCAGCGCTCAGCACCAATTGTAAAGCACCAAGGTTTGGCCGACGCACTGGGGTTGCGGCAGTAATTGTGGCTACCCAACCCAGTACTAGGATAAGCTTGGGGTGTATAGCTGTGTTCTCTTGGATATTGCGCATCCCAGTATTGGCAGGTATACCCCAGCTCGGTTACGTTCTTATTGCCCCGATAATCCGTTCCATCCTCTTTAAAATATGTTTCGGTGACGTTGTGCGCCACGCGTACTGCAGAAAAATCGACAGCGAATGAAACAGTGCCTGCTTTTGAGGCTGCTCGGGTGCGGCATTCCCCACCTGTCGGACCATTACTATCGATTATGCATATAAAAATTGTCAACTTTTTAAATGCAAATGCTAAATAACAGAATTATCGTGGCAGTACATCGGCCAAAGATTGAGTTAGCGGAAGTCGCTAGGTGTTATAGAGCTGAAGAAAGGGGCTTTATATCCGTCACGGTTTGGATTAACTCTGGTAGTGGTAATGTAAAGAAATATTTTCTGATGTCTTATAACAATAGTAATAACACTATTGCGCTATTTTAGGAAAAGGCCATAGCGAAAGAGACAATATGAATCATTGAAGATAAATAAAATTATTGGCCGCGCTACGCTGGCAGGCTTTAGTAAGCGAGCGCTGCCAACAAATCCTGCATTTTCGATAGCTAATAGTATAGTTACCTTCGTGTGAGCTAGTCCTTAACCGCCCCCTCAAGAAGGTGCGCCAAGTGCGAGGGTACAGCGCAGTTTAGTGTTGGATCACTGGGGGATATGTTTTGAAAATAGTCGCACATAACAGGGCTAACAGGTGCTGCCTGTATATCTGGGTTTGAACAGAAACAAGGATATGTCGAGTCAAAAGGTGCTGCAAGTCCGGCGCACTTCACAATGCATTGGTTTTTACAGATATTGACTGCAACCGTGCGCACTTCTGACTCAGTACAAACTTCGGTGGCTACAGCCGCTGTTGTGGTTATTGCCATAACAGCCAAACCAAATATTATGTTTTTAATATTCATTTTGTGATATTCCCTATTTTATTTGTAAGACATACGCTGGTTTTGGGGCGATTACTGATGCTCGATACTAACGTAATGACACTTCCATTATTTGCCTGCTATTCGGCAAGTTTTGCCAATCTCAGAACAATGAAAGTCGCGCTCAATCCTAGCCAGATACTTCAAACATCGCAAGCAGAAATAAACATCAATTTTTACATTTATTTTACAATGTTCTGCTCGACATCCATCGCAATACTTTACTTAAGCATGTTTCGCACTTCCACCCAACAAAGACCATCTACCAATAAGTTAGCATACAGATAATTGTTCTACAGGAAGTGACGACAGGTTATTGGTTTTGTTAAATATTTGAATGCTGGTAATATATTGTCTTATGTATAGTGATAGTTTGTTGTGTCTAGTTTTAATAGCAATAGGTAAGGTGTGTTTGTTAGGTTAGTGGTGTGCGCTCAATTTGGTTGCGCCATGACTTGGTAAATTTTAAGAAGCGTTTTTAAAAACGCTAGAAGCTAAGGCCGCGCAAGAAGGCATCATTCTGACGAAACCTCAGGTGACTGCGCTTGAGAAGAAAAACCCAAACGACAATGCCTGCGGCGAAATTGAAACTGAACACTTTGTATATCTTGGTTTGCAGAACACTTTTTTGCTGGAATCCTAAAAGGGGTTGGCCTTATATATCAGCCAACTTTCGTAGATACGTGTTGCAAAGCTTTGCAACATTAAAACACCGTTCACAGCAGCAGACCAACTGAACAACAGAGTTTTATCCTTACTTTGAGCTACCTATGCTACGGACCCTTACTGAACGTCGAACTGAATAATAAAGAATCATAACTTTTTCTGTGAATCTCAGAGTAATTACATTACTATTTTAGGGAAATATATTTAAAACGAGGAGAGTATGTAAATGAAAAAACATACAGCACCAAAAACAGTAGATAATAATGTAACAGCAACACAACCTGAAATGCCAAAACAGGCAAGTACCAAAGGCGTTGTCGTTAAATCTGGATTAAAAGCAGCTTATGGCGGCGGCGGTTATTAAATTTAAAGCTCTACCCCAAGTAACAAGCCTCCTTTGACTCAAAATAAAGTGGGGTTATTGCGGCTCTGCGCTGAGGCATAGCAATGAGCCTAAAAATAACCTCTCGATAAATAACCTATTTAAATGAAATTTAAAATGAAAAAATATAAAAGCACACAGCCAGAAAGTGTTTCATCGTCAATCAACCTTGAGCAACCCGCTGCAGTAAACGAACAAAAAAAACAGGGCCTTCTAGTTAAAACAGGGATCAAAGCTGGTAACCCTGGGGCCCGTTAGTTTCTTTACACAGTTCAAAATTTTTATGACACCATAATTTAGCAATTCAGGTTCAATGACCGTGTTTTTAATCCTAGTCTAGCCAAGGAGAACAGTAGTGTGTGGCTTTGTTGGTATTATTAATTGTAACGGTGCAGGGTACAATCCTGAATCCTTTGCTTTGTTACAGAGCATGGGAGAGCAAATATCGCATAGAGGACCTGACGAAACACAATATTTCTGTGACGGGCCGCTGGGCGTTGTATTTAATCGCTTATCCATTGTAGATCTTCAATCTGGAAGCCAACCTTTTTTAAATGAAGACCGCAGCGTCATGCTGGTCGTTAATGGTGAAATCTACAATCACAAACAATTAAAGTCACAGCTTCAAGGCCATCATGTTTTTCAAAGTGACTCAGACTGTGAGGTGCTCCTTCATTTGTATGAAGAGCATGGTATTGATGCCTTAAAAATGGTCAATGGCATGTTTGCTGCTGCGATTTGGGACATGCGTCGCCAACGCTTGTACATAGCCCGAGATCGACTAGGAATAAAACCGCTTTACTATAGCAAATTCAATGGTCAGCTTGCATTTGCGTCTGAATTAAAAGCGTTACTCGCTCACCCAGATTGCCCTAGAGAATTTGATTGGTTCCAAGCGTTGAGCGGGCGAAACTCTCCACTTATTGAGCAACAATCCTTACCCACCTATTTTAAGGATATACATTACCTACCCGCAGGTAACTATTTGTCAATTGACATTGGCTCATCACAAATTCATCAGCATGTATGGTGGAACTACCCAGACTTAGGCGAAGAAGAGCAGCTAGCAGATACGCGAAGCAAAGAAGAGATAATTGAACAATATGCTCAGACGCTTGAAGCTGCGGTGTCAAGAAGACTTATGTCAGATGTGGACGTTGGGCTTTTCCTCAGCGGTGGCATTGATTCGGTTGCAATTGCCGCTTTTGCATCAAAACAGTTACCAGATTTACAAACTTTTTCGGTGTTTAGTCAGAGTACCTTTCAAAATGGCGATGCACAGTCGAGTTTTGAAGCGGCTCGCCATTTTGGACTGAGTAACCATCAGGTGAACTTTTCTTGGCACAACAATTCCTTCAAAGCGAGTCACTGGAAGGATTTAGTTTGGTTACTAGAAACTCCTGAAATCGATGCTGAACATTTATACAAATATCACCTGCACCGCTACGCTCGACATCATTTCCCAAACTTAAAAGTCATGTTATTAGGGCAGGGCAGTGATGAACTTAATGGCGGTTATAGTCACGTTTATCTAGAAAAATTTCGTCCTGATTTGCAAGAGTCTAATTATGGATGGCCAGCATTGATGGAGACAATGCGCGAAATAGAAAGACACTATTTAACCAGCGGGCAAAATAGTGAGATTAGCCATTACGGAAATTTAGTTCACCGTCAATTTATGGCTATATCGAGTAACAGCCAGTTAAGTACACACCCGTGGCAAACCTATACGCGAATGAACCGCCAGAACCTGCAAATGTACAACCTGTGGCATGAAGATCGAACGTCATCAGGCAATAGCATAGAAAGTCGCGTTCCATTTTTAGATCACGAATTAGTGGAACTCTGTGCCAAAGTGCCTGAAAAACACTATCAAGATTTGTTCTGGGATAAACGTATACTAAGAGAGGCCATGAAGCCTTGGCTACCTGAAAGGTTTTGTGAACGGCCTAAGGTGCCTTTTTTTATGGGCCAAGACCAACGTTTCACCCAACGCATGATGTATAACTTACTCATAGATGATGATTATGCATTGCTAAATGAAGCATTTGGTGACAGCAGACACTCAGTTATAAGCACTCAAGAGTTAAACAAGTTGATTGATTCAATTCCTAAAGATCCGGAGTATCAAGGTGTTGAGTCGCTATTAAAAATTACCAGTATGGGATTACTGGAAAAAATGGCCAAAGAACTACCTATTCCTCATAAACACGTAAGTAATTCGTACTCTGTACTTGATTCTCTCAATATTTCAGACTGGTCTGAGCAAGAACAAAGTTCGTTACAGGAGTCAATGTCAACACGACGAAGCGAATTGTGTTTAGGTAGACCGATAGCTTTGGCGGACAACGTGCAATTACTCACTAACTCGAGCAAAATGTACCAAAGTACATGCATATTTATCGCTGTTAATGGCCGAATAGAATATGAACTAAGCGAAGAGGGTGACGGAGATTGGATGAAAGTCATTCAACACATTGATGGTACACACTCTCTAGAGCAAATATGTACTGACTTAGAAATACCAGTGTCAAAAGTAAGAAAACATATCGAAGAAGCAATAGATTATGACTTACTTACTTTTTAGTTTGAAAGTCCACTGGAAGACATGACCAGGGCAAGAGCATGAAAAATCACTTGCTATTCAATACCTTTTCTAGATAGCACTCGTTTCTAGCTGCTTTTAGCTGTTTCGCGCGTACACCTTTGTTAAAGGATGTCTCTTTCTTCAATAAATTCAATGCAATATGTCTTACACCAGCCAACACTTCTGCTGCTCCGTCGCGGCGTATACGGCAACCATCTTCATTCATTGCCACATCCAAACACCAATGAAGACTGTTCTCAATATACCAATGTGCTCGCGTGGCTTCTGCTAGTCTTTGCGCACTCAAGTTCGCTGAGCTTATGTAATATTGATAGGTTAATTCACCTTGCTGCTGGTTATCCGATTTACGGTAAGACACTATCACGCCTACACTTTGTAAATTGGGCCAGCCAGCTCTTGCGGGAATTTGAGCCATTTCATGGCAGACAACAGCCGCTCTGAATTCTTCTCGACCTCGTTGATAATCTACTTCACTTAATAAGCTATCAGTCGCTATCTGGCGTGATATTTCTGGTTGCAAGAGTTGTTTCACTTGTTCAAATAAGTTGCCCTGATTGGCTTTGAGAGCCAGCAAATAATCTGCTTCTTTTTCTATAATTTGCTTCGCAATCTCCTTTTGGCAGCCCATCGCATCAATCGTCACTAAGCAACCTTTTAGCTCTAGTAACTGTAGCAACTCTGGGATTGCGGTGATTTCATTGGACTTCGAGTCGGTCTTGCATTGACCTAACGTCACGCCATTTTCACAGGCAAACGCACTGACAATGTGGATAGCATCTTTTCTATCTGGCTGTTTAAATGAACCTTTTAGCCTTTTTTCATCAATGGAAACCACACTGCCGTCTGTGAGTTCACTACAGCTTTGCATCCATTGAGAGAAACAGGCTTGAAACTGGGTCATATCAATACGACTTATAACTCTTGCAATCGTGTCGTGCCGCGGCACGCCGTTCGCTAACGCTATAAACTTACGTAACCAAGTTAGTTTGTCATGGGCAAACTCTTCAATTTCCTCCCAACCTTGGCAACCTGCGATTACGGCGCTGATTGTTAGAAATAGAATATCAAATAATGGATGTTGCACTTTACCTTGCTGGCGTGGGTCATCAATGGAAGAAAAGTGTTCGAACAACTTATTGGCTGACATAATTGTGCTGCTTAATCTGAAAAGCAGTATAAGATCATAAATTTATGTCAAGGTAAAGTTCATGATCTTGCCCTAAAGACATGACCCAGTTGGTTACCTGAGGCTGCATAATTCTACTAATGAGTTGTACTAGATTAGGTGTAGTTACAAATTGGTTAAGTTTTAAGAATGACAACTATCTTGCCTAGGGAGTAAAGTATTTGTTCGAAAAGAATTTTCGAAGACTTATACTGTGTCGCAATGCTTTATGTATATGTGGAATAGACTTTAGCGGTGGACCAAATAGAGGGCATTATTCTAAGTTATCATATTAATAATTCAATTAAAGTTTCCTTATAATGGATAGCGATTTCACCTTGGCATAACCCTGTTAAAGAAGGTGAGCGGCTAGCAATAGGTCTATTATTGACGAGTGAGTCTGTGTGTTTTGTTGAATAGTAAATACAGCTTTGCTCGTCATAAACGTTCAATTGAATTCTTTGAAAGCCGCCTGATCTTTTATACCTTTTAACCTCCTCAATTCTTGTTTAACCCTCTTTTAACCGCTCAGCATTTAAACTGCGTGAATTCAAGTTTGGAGACGCGCTTTATGCTTTTATCTATCGGTAATTTTGATGTGGATAAATGCGCGTTGAACAAGGGGGGGCGTATTAGCGTTGAGAGCGGGAGCAAAGATGAAATTTAAACTCATAAGTGTAGCGATGTGTGTAACAGCATTTTGCTGTGTGCTGATTTACAACAAAGCACATAGCGTATCAGAGAGTCCCAAACAAATTCATGCACTGGTAGAGCACTCTAGCGTTATCCGTACTAGTTTGCCACAAGTAGGCGTGATAACGATTAATGCAGATAACTATAAAGCAACGGTAACTGGTTTAGGGGAGGTGCTACCTCGCTATAAGTTAAACCTAACAAGCGATGTAAATGGCAAAATCATTAGTTTGAGTGAAAAGTTTCAGTCAGGGCAGATCCTTAAAAAAGGAGAAACACTGGCTACGATTGAAGACAGCTTTTACCAAACGCAATTAGCGCAAGCTCAATCACAAGTTGCTCAAGCTAAACTGGAACTTGAAGAAGAAAAAAGGCAAGGTGAAGTCGCTTATCAAGAGTGGTTGTTGAGCAAAGAAGGCGGCCAAAAAGCAACGCCTCTTGTACTAAGAGAGCCCCAATTGGCGGCTGCACAGGCTGCTCTTAACTATGCTAAGAAAGCCCTTAAAAAAGCGCAGCATGACTTAGATAACACAGTGATAAAGACTCCTTTTGATGCTTTGGTTGTCGAGCGTAACATTCAGTTAGGTTCATATTTAACTGCAAGCACAGCAATTGCTCTGTTGTATGACATTGAAAAAGCGGAAATAGAAATCCCTTTGTCAGAACGTCAATGGCAAGAACTCAATGTAAAGCTCAATGGTGAATTAGACAAAGGGTTATGGCCTGTCTCGATAAAAAAAGTGAATAGTAAAACCGGTCAATGGCAAGGCTATGTGCAGAGAATAGAAAGCCATATTGATGCACAAACACGTCAACGTTCGGTCATTGTTGTGGTTGATGACCCCTTGGGGCAAGCTGAGCCTTTAATTGCAGGAAGCTTTGTTAAAGTCACGTTGCAAGGCTCTCAAGAGTCGCTATATAAACTGCCAGCTTCAGCGCTGTCACAAAGCGGTGACGTTTGGTTTGTGGACGAAAATAGTCAATTGCAAAAACAAGCCGCAAATAGTGTATTTTCACTTGATTCATCTGTTTATGTTAAGCCGTTTTCAAGCGCGTCGTTACAAGTAGTTAAAAGGCCTTTGAGTCATTTTAGTGAAGGGATGAAAGTGAGCCCTATTGAGGAGGCGGTGTTATGAATCAGCTTAATCAACAAAAGGGCGTGATTGCGTGGTTTGCACAAAACTCGGTGGCGGCAAATTTACTTTTTGTGGCGATGGTTTTAGTTGGGCTTTTATCAATCAATAATTTACGCAAAGAGGCTTTCCCGAGCCTCGAGCCTGATACCGTATCAGTGTCAGTGGTTTTCGACAGTGGCGAGCCTGTTCAGGCCGAGCAAGGCGTAGCCATAAAAATTGAAAATGCTTTGCAGTCCGTTGCCGGTATCAAAAACATCTCATCAACCTCAAATGCCAGTGGTGCACACGTCAGTATAGAGATGCAAAGTGGTTATGATATCGAGACCTTGTACCAAGACGTTAAGGCGCAAGTGGATGCCATTAATAACTTACCTCAGCGGGCGGAACCTGCCGTCATTACCAAAGCGAAGCGACAAGATCATGTTTTATGGGTTCAGCTCTATGGCGATTCTGACAAACAGAGTTTGAATGAGTGGGCAATTAAACTCAAAGCGCAGTTGCTTGCACAGGGTGATATTAAAGATGTGCAAATTAAAGCTAAAACACAAGCAATGATCTCCGTAGAAGTTGAAGAGCAAATGTTGCAGGCCTATGGCTTAACGCTTAAGCAAGTGGCTGATGCTATCAACAAAGAGTCGTCTTACGCCATAGGAACGAGCCTAAGGCATGAGGATAAATCAGTCAGGCTTAAAGTGTTAGATCAGGCTTTTAGCGAAAGTGATTTTGAGTCAATAGTGATTAAAAGCTTTCCATCGGGTGGTGAGTTGTTGTTAAAAGATATCGGCACAGTTGAGCGCATTATTGAAGATGATAGCTTTTCGCTGTCTCGTTACAACGGAAAAACTGCTGTCGCGTTAGAAATTGTGATGGACGACTATGGTGACGTGGTAAGCATGGTTGAACAAGCTAAGGAGGTTGTGTCTCAGTGGCAAAACAGCGATATGCTACCAGATACCATACAGATAGAAAGCTGGCTCGATAAAAGCACCTTGATCACCGAACGTCTGTCTTTGTTGATAAAAAATGCACTGACTGGGATAGCGCTTGTATTTATCGTATTAGCCCTGTTTTTAAACGTTAGAGTCGCTTTATGGGTTGCGATGGGCTTGCCATTTGTATTTTGCGGTACACTCTTTTTTATGACAGAGAGTTTTGCAAGCCTCACTCTTAATGAAATGACTACCTTTGGGTTTATCATGGCTTTGGGCATTGTCGTGGATGATGCGGTCGTCGTCGGTGAGAGTATCTACCATACCAGAGCACAATATGGCGACACGACAGCCAATACGATTTGGGGTACGCAAAAGGTTGCCGCTGCAACCATATTTGGTGTGTTAACGACGGTCGTTGCATTTGTAGCATTGAGTAACGTTCAAGGGCGTTTGGGACAAGTTTACGCGCAATTCGGTACTGTTGTGGCCATTGCGTTGTTGCTTTCACTTATAGAATCAAAACTCATTTTGCCTGCCCACTTAACACACCTAAATACGCGTAAAAAGGTTAAATCGCTCAATTGGTGGGAAAAGCTCAGCGCAAATAAAGCACTGATGTACTTTAATGAACAGGTCTATCAAAAAGCCTTGTCCAGCGCTTTGAAGAACAAAACAAAAGTGATTGTTTTGTTTATAACGCTGATGGTTGCGGTTATTTCCTTACCTTTTAGTGGCCAAGTGCGCGTGGCGTTCTTTCCGGAAGTACCCGGGGATACAGTGACGGCCGATATTACCCTATACAATGATGCCAGTTTTGGTCAAACCCATAAAAACTTATTGGTTTTGGAAAACTTAGCAATTTATAGCGATAACCAACTGCGCAGGAAGTACGGCGAAAGCACAGAGGCTAAGGCAAGTTATATTCGCAGTATTCAAGTACTCGCTGAGAGTGATACACAAGGTACCGTGACCATCGAGCTTGATAAAAACAGCCGCTATAGTGCCTATGAATTTGCTGATACGTGGCGAGAGTCGGCGGGGGTTTTGGAGGGCGTTAAAAAAACCAAAGTACTCGCAAAGCGAGGCATGATAGATAACTTTAGGCTATTACTGAAATCGTCGAACGACAAAGCGCTGACTGGTGCTGGCAATGAGTTGCTAGCTCAAATTAACGCGATTGACGGTGTAAGCGGTGTTGACCATAACTTAGATTTGGGCGAGCCACAGTACTACTTTGAGTTAACTGATTATGGCAGAGCGCTGGGTTTTGACAGTGCCGAACTATCAAAACAAGTATTGCAAAATTTTGGTGGCGATATTGTACAGCGTTTTCAGCGTGGTGAAGATGAGATCAAGGTTCGTGTGCGCTATCCGCAAGAGCAAAGACAAACGCTAGCAGACGTAATGCAAGCTTATGTCACAACGCCAGATGGTATACGCATGCCTTTAAGTGATGTTGCTCAGGTACATAGTCAATATCAAAGTGCCCAGATCAAACGAACAAATGGACAAAGAACGGTGTTTATCAGCGCTGTATTAGATAAGTCGAAAATTGCACCACATGAGCTTATTAAACAGCTTCGCACAACATCGCTAGAGGAGATTGAACAACGTTACCCTGATGTGGTTGTTGAGTTTGCAGGGGAAGCACAGCAGCAGCAAGAGACGGGGAGTTCTATGGTACATATGTTTGTATTGGCGCTTGTTGCAATATTTGCGTTATTGGCTATCCCATTAAAGTCTTACTTACAACCACTCGTGATTATGAGTGCGATCCCGTTTGGCATTGTTGGTGCGATTCTGGGTCATTGGATAAATGGGTTAACGCTCAGCATATTATCATTAAACGGCATTCTGGCATTGAGTGGCGTTGTGGTAAACGACAGCTTATTATTGGTGAATCGTTATAACCAGTTAAGACAAGAAGATAACTTATCAGTCAAAGAGGCAGTGAGTGTGGCAGCGCACTCGAGACTGAGAGCTATATTGCTCACATCAATCACCACATTTGCGGGGCTATTGCCGCTACTAAGTGAAACTTCATTGCAGGCACAGTTTTTGATTCCCGCGGCGGCTGCATTGGGTTATGGCATTTTATTCGCGTCTTTAATTACGTTATTCCTAACGCCAACTCTATTATTAATATTGGAAAACACAAAATTAGCGATTAAAAGTCCTAACAAAAATCGTGTTTTTAGTAAAAAACATAACGAAGTTGCTGGGCACCTCGAGCAATCAAATGGAGTAAATCATGAATAATACGCAGTTGAGTGTTTTACTCGTTGAAGATGATAGAGACTTGGCCGCGACCGTGTTTGACTATTTAGAGCTAGAAAATATCTTTTGCGATCATGCCAGCGATGGCGAGCTTGCGGTGCACTTAATTGAGCGTCATCGTTACGATGTGATAATTCTCGACATTAATTTGCCAAGCTTAGATGGTTTGCAAGTGTGTGAGCGAATACGCCACAAAGGCGTCGACACACCTGTACTGATGTTGACTGCAAAGGATACCCTCGACGACAAATTAAATGGATTTGCCAAAGGAGCAGACGATTATTTAATTAAACCCTTCGCAATGGAAGAGTTAATAGTGAGAACACAAGTGCTAGCAAAACGAAAAAGTGGGCAAGTTTCGCGCCTTACCGTTCATGATCTGCACCTTGATGTTAAACAGCAAGAGGCCTATCGAGGAGAGCAACTTCTAGGTTTATCACCTATTGGTTTAAAAATTGTGGAGCTTCTGATGCGCAACAGTCCGCAAGTTGTGTCACGGAAGAAGATACTCCAATCGGTTTGGGCAGATGAACCGCCCGATAGCAACAGCTTAAAGGTACATATGTTCCACATCAGAAAACAAATAGACGCACAGCATGAAGAGAAACTCGTGCACACCATAGGCGGAAAAGGTTTTGCAATTAAGAAGTTAAACGAAGAATGAAGATACGGCTCAGTTTAAGGTATTACGTATTACTCGCCATGCTGCTGACGGGGATCAGCAGTATATTGATTTTGTCTGCGCTTAGTATGCAGTACTTTATCACCGGGATGGATGTGGCAATGAGAGGAGCAATGTATGCCTACGCGCAGGAACACGTTGTGAGTGACGGAAAACCAATAAAAAGTCAGTTATATATTGTGGCTTCATGTTGGCAAGATTTACCTGAGGAAGTAACCGAATACTTAACTGATGACAATATGACTTATAACACACTTAATAAGCATATGATTGGCGGTACGTGGTTTACGCCACCATCGGCAGGCTACTTTGCGATGAAGGTCCGTAATAGTCGACAAACTGTCTATGTGGCGAGTATTTTCAAGGCCGATGAACGTATGTTGATGCTATCACCCGAAGTGCCACATTTTGTGGTGATCAGCGCGACGGCTATCGCTGCGATTTTGGTGTTTGTGGTAGTACTCGTTTTAGTGCTAAGAAAGGTCACTAAGCCAGTTGAACAATTACAACAATGGGCTGGGCACCTAGATAGCACGAATCTTTCGCAGCCAATTCCAGATTTCAGCTTTAACGAGTTAAATACATTAGCGCATATGATTAACGAAAGTGCGAGTAATCTAAATAAAAGCGTAGAAAGAGAGCAGCGCTTTTTAGCTTATGCCAGTCATGAGCTACGTACTCCTATTGCGGTTATTCAAAGCAATGCTGAGCTTTTAAAAAAGTTACTGGAAGGTGATTTTCCTAAATCTAAGTTTAAGCCAGGGCTTGATCGAATAGAGCGTTCAGTACTAACAATGAGTGCTTTGACACAGACGTTGCTGTGGTTAAATCGGGATGAAAATAAACGAGAGCCACTTAGCGCGCTCAACTTGTCTGAACTCCTAAAAGAAATCATGTTAGAGCTGCTTTATCTCATACAAGATAGGCATATCGAGGTGGAAATTAACTGTGATGACAGTATTGTAAATTTGCCACACATGGCATCTCGAATTGTGCTCAGTAATATTATTCGTAATGCCTATGTTCATACCGCTGAGGGCCAGGTACAAATACGTCAAACGGGTAACCAAGTTACAATTACTAATATCGACAGTGGCCCTGTGCGAGAAGCGAGCCAACTAGGCTTTGGTCTTGGGTTAGAACTTACCCAGCGTTTGACTGATTTGTACAATTGGGGCTATGACATTAAGACCTTGAATAATGGACGCTGCGTGAGCGTTACGTTCTCATAATGATGTTTAAAAGCGTAAGCTATTTATTGCTTCAGTGCTTATTTGTGGAAAGTCTCTTCGATTGGCATATTTATTATAGAGCGTACTGAATAAGGCACTTTTTGATAGCTTGTCTAATTTTGTAATAAAGTGTTTAGCCGTATCTGATTTATGTTTACAGCATGACTGATATTCACGAATTAAACTGGTGACAGAATATGCCTTATGCTGTTCTTTGAGTAAAAGATCCGCTTCAATGAAAAATGCCACGCCACTCCAGTAAATGCGTTGCTGAGCACCCAGCGACCACATTTGCTCTGCGACATTTTGTAATTTTCCCGGTATTTGTTCGGTTTGGCGCTTTCCTCGCTTTAAACCCGATATAAGCCGTTGTTTGAAATCATTATGATCAATAATACCGTTCTCAAGCATGATGATGTTTTGCAAATATGTGGCTAACCCTTCACTCAGCCAAAAGTCTTGATGGTCAAACAATGGGTGATAAAGATGCGAAAGCTCATGGTATAAGCTCCAATCCTTGATCAACGAATTCTGTGACGCATAGCGATAAAAGTGCAGTGAGATGCCGTCAAACTCGCCTCGTTCAACGCTTGCCCAAGGTACGGGCTCAGTTGCAAAATATCTTGGCGCCAAGTTAATAGGTATTATCGTTTGTTTAAGTGGGCCAAGCGTTTGACGGGCTGCGTTGACTCCATGCTCGACCCAGTTTCTTACTTTAGTTTGCTGAGAATCACTTAAGCTTTCTAAATGCTTATATTGTATCTCATTTGCTTGTGCTGTTATTTGTGGTGCAAATATAGGTACAAAAACCAACAATAAATTTCTCATCGTCATAACTTTATGTATTTTTCTTTTTATACGTAGACCGGATGAACCAGAAACAATTTCACTTAAAAGCAGGGAAAGGATGTGAAATTATATCAAGTGAGTTATCTATTGGTTTGTGGTGTACTAGGTTATTTATTAATAATAACAAGGGCCTACTATGCGAAATATAACTCAATTATCAATCACCACGGCATTACTGATCTCAACTAGCGCTATGGCAAATCCTTTAATGGGCACATGGGAATATGTTGAGGGTAAATACGCTACGGAAGCGGGTTATGTGAGCGCAAAAGCACCGGAACTCACGTCTGTAAAAATCGTATCGGATAATCATTTTAGCTACATAACCCAAAAGCAAGGTAAGTTTCTCTATGCGGGAGGTGGGCCCTATAAACTTGAAAATAATCACTTTATTGAAACTGTCGCATATGGGAACGTTGAGTCTTTGCTTGGTAAAACAATGGCATTTAGCTATAAGATTGAAGGAAATTTATGGCACCATACCTTGCATGAGAACGGTAAGCTAGTTGAATCTGAAATATGGAAAAGAGTGAACACCTCACAAAAATGAACTACGTATCATGTATAGGTGGCCAGCTACAAATCGCAGCTCGGTCCATTCCTGTACCAAAACAACATGAAGTACTCGTCAAAGTTGCAGCGTTTGGCGTTAATCGTGCTGATCTATTGCAAAAGCAGGGCAAGTATCCGCCACCTGAAGGGGATAGCGATATTCTCGGCTTAGAAGCAGCAGGCACGGTGGTGGATTGCTCCGAGCATTTAAAGGCAACATGGCTAGGCAAACGGGTATTTGCTTTAACTGCTGGTGGCGCTTATGCAGAATATGTGTGCATTGACGCCGAACAGCTTATGCTGATCCCTGATGGAGTCGACTTTACGACAGCCGCAAGCATAGCGGAGGTGTATCTCACCGCGTTTGACGCGGTTGTGAATAAAGGGGCGCTAGAGCAAGGGCAAACGTTGTTGGTGCACGGCGGGGCTTCTGGAGTAGGTAGTGCAGCGATTCGATTGGGAAAATCGCTTGGCGCACAAGTTATCGCGACTCAAAGTAGTGAAGAAAAATGTCAATATGCGCTCGAACTTGGGGCTGATCTTGCGATTAATTATAAAAACACATGTTTTACCGAATTGATGCGAGAACAAGGCTTAACCGCCAATGTTATTGTCGACCCAGTCGCTGGCAGTTACGTGAATAAAAACCTCCAAGTAGCGGCGATGGATTGCCATTGTATCTTTTTAGCTTTGCTGGGTGGTCGGCATGCCGACATCGATATGTCAAAACTATTGGCCAAAAGAGTGACACTGCATGGTTCAACCTTGAGAAATAGAAGCCTTGATTACAAACGCCAACTTGTTAAACAGTTTTGGGAAGAGATAGGTGATCGCGTGTTTGATGCAAATATGTGCATTCCGATATATCAGGTAATTCGTTTTGAACAAGTTGAGCAGGCCTATGCAATTTTGCAAAATAATGAAAACTTAGGCAAAGTGGTTGTTGTTATTTCGTAATTAAAATGGCAGATATCAGCTGTTTATGTATAATGTATGCTAAATGCAAAATTAAGAGAGAAATATGGCGATTGAGCATAAAACGCGAACGCAGCTTGTTGCGGAAGCGATCAGAGAAAAAATTCTGTCTGGTGAAATAAAAGCCGGAGAACCGTTACGCCAAGCTGCATTAGCTGAAGAACTGAATGTGAGTCGTATTCCTGTTCGAGAAGCACTGTTACAGCTTGAATCTGAAGGTTTAGTCAATTTTGAGGCACATAAAGGGGCGACAGCCACACAGCTCAGTGCGGAACAAATTGACGAAATATTTGATTTAAGAGCACTGCTAGAAGCAGAGTTACTGAGTCATTCAATAAAAAACCTGACGCCAAGAGATTTACTTGAAGCTGAAGCGATTTTATATGATCTAGAAGAAGCGACAGAAGCCGGTGATGCCGAATCGGCAACGGGCAAGCTTAATGCTGAATTTCACGCTAAGTTATACAGCAAAGCAAATCGTCCTCAAACAGCAGAACTCGTAGAGATGTATAGTAAAAACTCTGAACGTTACGTTCGAATGCATATTTTACTTGCCGGTGGAATTAACACTGCGCCAGAAGAGCATCGTATGTTACTAGAGCTCTGTAAAAGTAAGGATGTTAAAAAGGCCTGTGAATACTTAAAACAGCATATTACCGGGGCTAAAAACGACATTAAGCAACTACTGATAAAAATCGAACAAAACAACAGCTAAAGCGTTTTTTTAAATTTAAGTATACTTAATATTGTATACAATAAATCTTTGCGTTATGTTATTACCAACAATGAGTAATAACATAACGCAATGAATTCTATTTTCACCTCAAGACAACAAGCCATCAGAAGCAGTTTGCTTCACCACAACTTAGACCAAATGCTAGTCTTTGGTTATGAAAACATCCGCTATCTTTGCGGTTATAGTGGTAACGCCGCATACCTTATCGTAACAGCATCTCAATTTTGTCTAATTACAGATTATCGATATTTTGAGCGCGCTAAAGCAGAAGCGGTCAATTGCGAAGTAATTTGCCGAGATAGAGACACCGAATCGTTAGGTGCATGTATCAAACGTATTTTGCCTAAAGGACGAACAGGATTTGATTCAGCATATATAAACGTGTCTATTTGGAATGAAATCAGTAACCAGCTTCATGGTTTGGACTTCGATCTTATACCGGTAACGGGTCTCGTCGAGGCTAATCGAGCAGTCAAAGATAAGTGGGAAGTTGAGAGTATTAAAAAAGCAGCAGCGATAGCCGACATCGCATTGGCAGACACGCTAAAACTGGTTAAGGCAGGCGTCACAGAAAAAGAGCTAGCGACTGAGCTGGACTACAAGATGAAAAAGTTGGGCTCAGATGGGGTGAGCTTTGACACAATTTTATTATTTGGTGCACGAAGTGCACTTCCTCACGGAAAACCATCCGATGTGGCTTTAATGCCGGGTGATTTAATCCTCATTGACTTTGGTGCTGTCGTTAATGGCTATCGCTCAGACATGACGAGAACGTATGTTTTAGGTGAACCAAGCACGAAACAACAGCAAATTTTTGATGCGGTTTTTGGTGCTCAACATGCTTGTTTAGAGTCCATCAAAGCGGGTTTGTCTTGCCGTGAGCTTAATCAGGTAAGCGAAACAATATTGAATGAAGCCGGATTTAGTGAGTGGGCTGGTAAAGGTTTAGGTCATGGACTTGGGCTGTTCGTACATGAAACCCCATTTATCAACTCAAAAACTGATTATACGCTGCGTGCCGGTAACGTTATCACAATTGAACCTGGTGTGTATTTACCGCAGTTTGGAGGTGTTCGTATCGAAGATGACGTACTCGTCACCGAGTTTGGGCATGAATGCCTTACTCACGCACCAAAATCATTCGTGTTGTCGTAAATTAGGGGGAGCTATCTGATGCAAATTATTACTCAGCAACAAGTACACGGACAACTTACTTTTGAATACCTGATAAAGGCGCTTAAAAAGGGGTTTGCCATACCATCGGGCACTCCACCCAGAAACGTATATTCATTAAGCGATCGAAGCGACTGCCACGACGCGTTTGCCGTTCTGCCAGCTTGGAATGAAGAGTTTATCGGCGTTAAGGCATTTACTTACTTTCCAAATAATGGCCAACATGGATATCAAAGCCTTTACTCTAAAGTAATGTTGTTTGATAGGGCGCATGGTGAACCTTTAGCGCTCGTCGACGGGACGAGTGTGACGCTCTGGCGTACTGCCTGTGTGTCAGCTTTGGCAAGTCAGTATTTATCGAACGAGAACGCCAAACATCTCGTGTTTTTTGGCTCGGGTAACTTGGCACCATACATGATAAAAGCGCATTTATCAGTTAGGAATATCAGCAAGGTAACGCTCATTGCGAGAAATATGCAAAAAGCACAAGCGCTCATTGAAAAGCTACGCAATGAGCATGCAAATATTGAGTTTGTTAAGGGCTGCTCAGACGAGGCGACAATCGCCAGTGCCGATATTATTAGCTGTGCAACTGGTTCAAAATCACCGTTGTTTGACGGAAATTGGCTGACTGATGGGACACACATTGATTTGATCGGAAACCATCATGCTGATTGTAGAGAATGTGACTCAGTGACCATTTCTCGTTCAAACGTGTTTGTCGACAGCAAAGTTAACGTGTTGCAAGAGGCTGGTGAATTACTTATCCCCATTTCAGAAGGAATATTTAAAGAGCAGGATATCATTGCTCAAATGAGTGACATGCACGAAATGAACTGGAAGCGTAGTGAAAATGACATAACCGTATTTAAGTCGGTAGGTATGGCACTTGGAGACTTATTAGCGTCTTCGCTTGTGTATAGGCTTCTCAACTAATGTCGTTAAGCGTTCGTGCCACACTTGGAACATGGAAACGCAGCTGGCAAGCTTGTTTCGGCAAGCGACAAGAAAGAGCTTGGCAGAAAGTGCGGGTCGAACGCTTTGAGATTTTAGATTTGGTGGCTTTAGGCAGTGCACAGACCATGTGCTCGAGCACCATTATCATTGAATATCAATTTAATGGGCAAAGAATTACTCAGCACCTTGTTGATATTTCAAACGATTGGGGTAGGTGCTCTGGCGGTCTACCTACTCACATCGATATAGACCCACTCGAGCCGACCATTTGCAAGACACTCATTGAACAGACTGCCTACTTCACAAGGCTTTTGGTCGTGAGCATATCTTTAATTATTGTCTGTGGTATCGCTACCATTCTTTGAATATCTAATGGGTTATTCTTGCAGAACATGAGCGTTGGTTTAGGCTATGAGTATGATAGCCTCAATCTTTGCTACCTAATTTGTCATGTTTAAGTATTTGCTGATCATGTGTTTGTTAGCTTCTAAGGCGCTATATGCCCTCGATGAAGACTTTCTGGCGCTAAAATTTTGTTTTTCGAGGTGGTGGCCTAATGCCTACGAAGAAAATGGCGTAGCGAAAGGCAAAGAAATTGACTTGCTATATCAAGTTTTAGATAGCTCTAACATCACCGTCACTTTTGCCGAATTACCATTTAAGCGTTGTAAAGTTCAGCTCCAACAGGGCCATTTCGACTTTATGCTCGACATTGATGAGTCTGACAACTTACCCATGATACCGATTTCGATTATTGATTGGCATTTAACATTTGCAACAGCCAAACCCGAACTCGAAAACATAAAAAGCATCAAGACAAAGAAAAATCTTAGAGTTGTACTAGCGCAAGAATACGATTATCCGCGAGAGCTGTATGACAAGCTCAAAATGCTAAATGCCGTGATCCACCGAGTTTCTTATTACGAAAGAAGCAGTGAAGATAGTAAAACGATTTTCGACATTCTTAAGAACGATAAGATTGATGTTATGTTAGTGGATGCACGTTGGGCAAAACGCGTTATCGAGCAACATCATTTGGATATTGTATTGTTGGATCACGCTTTTCATACCATCCCACTTTTTATTGGTTACAGCGAAAAAACAAAACATGATAAAGTGAACCTATTGACGGACAAAATTTCAACTTTTTTGACACAATAACGTGGTTTCATAGCCATAAAATTTAATACTTATCGTCAAGGAGTAGGAGCGCATTATGGAATACTTAATCGCCGTTTTTTTATTTGCTATATCTTCTTCAGTTACACCGGGACCTAACAACGTGCTTGTTATGACTTCGGGGGTTAATTTTGGAGTGCGTAAAAGCCTGCCATTATTATGTGGGATCTGTATAGGTTTTGGTTTTATGCTGTTTGCTGTAGGCATCGGTTTTATGCAGCTTTTTTCGATGTTTCCAAGCTTACACCTGACCATAAAAATTATCGGTGTGAGTTACCTACTTTATCTTGCATGGCTAATTGCACGGTCATCATCTGAAGTTAATGCTAAAGCGCAAGCGCGGCCACTGACGTTTATAAATGGTGCATTGTTCCAATGGATTAATGGTAAGGCTTGGATTGTGGCATCTGGGGCGGTCGCTGCGTTTAGCACAGTGGGCGCAAGTGACTTGGAACAAAGTATCACAATAGCGCTTGTTTTTCTTACGGTGTCATTCCCTTGTGTAGGTATATGGCTGTTGTTTGGTTCGCTTTTAAAACAGTATTTAGCGAAACCTACATATCGAAAACTATTTAATTACACTATGGCAGCGTTACTTGTTGCATCGGTTTTACCGGTAGTGTTCGATGTTTTGCAGCAAATTAAGTAGAGATTTTAATGCAAGAACTCATACGTAGTATTGAAGTTGTATCACAAACGCATTCCGATTTACCGTTTTCGGTATACCATTCGTTTTATGAGCAAATACTATTGGGAGTACCTGTTGCAAAACCTTTGCTGGTTGTTGTTCTACAGGGCAGTAAGCATTTAGGCGAGCAGGGTCAAATTAAGTGCCATGCGGGTGAGTTTGTTTTTCTGTCGGACAGCCCAAAATTGGACATGCGAAACATTCCAAATAATGACGCCTATCATGCTGTGCTTATAGAATTTGATAATGATGACTTTAAAGTGTTCAAGAATTTTACGCGAGTTCAAAAAGCAAGAAGTATTTCGCACTTCGGTGGGCCTGTATCTCATCAGTTAAAAGCGTGCATCAGGCAATTTATAGAATCTGTCACTTGGGCACCGCAAAATTTGCTAACTCATCGAAAAGCGGAACTCCTGCTGCTACTTTATGAACTAGGCTTTGAACAACTCCCTCACATGATAAAAAATACGAGCCTTAGTAGCCGCGTACATCGAATATTCCAGCAAAATGACTTTGCGGATTTAAAGCAATCACAATTATGCCAAGCACTCGCTATGAGTGAATCAACGCTGCGCAGAAGGCTGCAAGCAGAAGGGGCGACGTTACAGCAAATAAAAGACAGAGCAAGGCTTGGCCAAGGCTTACATCTACTACAATCGACATGTAGCTCGATTGGAGAAGTCGCTAGTCTGTGCGGTTACATCTCGCAATCGCGTTTTACAGAGAAGTTTAAGCGTCACTTTGGGCTCACACCCTCGCAGCTAAGAAGCACCAAAATGAAGGAACAAGGCGAAAAGCTGACTGATTTTGTATAACGCAAAGCCTTTTTAAACTGGCAATATAAACGCACAGAATTAATTACAAAGGTAATAACAAATGAAAGTAATAACCAAGCATCTATTGTACGCGACATTAATGACTCCGCTGTTTACCCAAGCGCTTACTTTAACAAGTGATGATATTATCCAAGGTGAATTTATGGGTAGTAAACACGAGTTTAAAGGCTTTGGCTGTACAGGTGATAACTTATCACCGCATTTACGCTGGAGTGATGCACCAAAAGGCACTAAAAGTTTTGCGCTCACTGTTTATGATCCAGATGCACCGACAGGTAGTGGCTGGTGGCACTGGCAAGTGGTTGATATTCCAGCGTCTGTAAATGAGTTCAAAACAGGTGTTGGGGTTAGGACAAGTAAATTGCCAGATAGCGCAAAACAGATCAGCAATGACTATGGAATTGAAAGCTTCGGTGGCGCCTGTCCACCTAAAGGGCATGGTGTGCATCGTTATCAATTTACTATTCATGCTTTGTCGGTAGGCAAACTCTCGCTCCCTGAAGCACCTTCGTCGGCGTTAGTAGGCTATATGATCAACGCTAACAGTATTGGTTCAGTGACGTTAGAAGCGTTGTATAAACGAGATTAGGCAATAAAAAAGCACGCTGAGAAAGCGTGCTTTTATCGTGATACCTTAAAATATTAGAACTTATAAGACACTTCTAAATATGCGAAGCGACCTATGTTATCGTATGAACCGCCTTCTTCAGTTGTACCTGTAGTATATTTAACAGGCGCTTTGTCAAATAGGTTGTCGATACCTAACTTAGCAGAAACACCGTTATCGAAATGATAACCAGCCGTGATGTCTGTGATCACGTAACTAGGCCATTGCATGAAGTTAGAAGGGTTGGGATTTCTCTCCAATTCATCATCACGGAAACGATTAGTACGTTCAATATAACGTGTTTTCCAAGAAGCGAAGAATTCTTGGTATTCATAGTCGATATCAAATGACGCAGCCCACTTGGGTTCAGTATCAACACCAGCATACTGCTCAAAGCTATCAAGCTCATCCTGGAAAGGGTATGTTTTGCTCTCTAAAAGACGAGTAGCTAACAAACGCGTTTTGAAGTTACCCAAGTCAGTTTTGAAATCATAGTTAACTTCAAAGTCTACACCTTCAGCCTCTTGCTTAGAAATATTCAGAACACTATTCTGAATTTTCGTCATCTTGCCTTCATTATTTCGTGTGATTAGCGCGCAATATTGGTTATCAATGCTACTTGCATCAACACAACGGTCAACAATTTGTTGTGCCGATATCAGGTCTATTGCATCGTCTAGTTCGATATTCCAATAGTCAACCGTTAGGCTTAAGCCTTCAATAAAACCAGGGGTGAAAACCATGCCCACTGTGTAACTAGATGACTGCTCTTCTTTGACATTCTTGTTACCACTTTGAATCCCTTTGATCCTTGATTCATCATATGGCTCGTCAAATCCAGCGGGTACACCTAAAGCGGCGCAGTTGACTTCTCTGTTCGCGCGGGCCTGACTTGCAACGTTGTTTAAGTATTTAGCGCGGCACGGATCATCGATGGCATAGAAGGTTTCACTAGCGGCACCAAATAGCTCGCTGATGTTAGGTGCTCGGATAGCTTCCGATAGTGTTGAGCGGAATCTTAAGTCGTCATATACTTGCCAGTCGAGTCCTACTTTCCAGCTTGTAACGTCACCAACCGTGCTGTAGTCTGCATAGCGAGCCGCTAATTCAAGTGTTAGCGTGTCAACTAATGGCAAGTCACCGAGTAATGGCATTGATGTTTCTACAAACGCTTCTGACACATCATATTTACCATAATCTTCACCTAATGCATTAAAGAAGGTGTCACCTGTCTTGGCATTATCATCTTCAGTTGAACGGCTTTTTTCTTCTCTATATTCAACACCAAATGCTGCCCCCATAGGACCTGCAGGCAATTCAAAAAGTGCTGGGTTTGAGAAGCTGGCGCCAGCATTGAGTTGTTCGATTTTACTTGTACCAACTGAAACGGTATTTACATAGCCAATCGCTTCTTGGCTTGGGCGAGCATAACCCATCACATCCATCGGTACACAACCATTTGCGCGGGAAGTTTCATCGCGACAAACGATATTACCTTGTGCGTCAGAAATCGCGTCTACCGCAAATCTAAAGTTGGGCACTACAAGGTTGTTATGGTTTGCACGCTCTAATTCTGTGGTGCCGGAATTGACGAATACTTCGTAATTCCAATCATCGGCAACGACACCTTCAATGCCTAGAACAAATCGAGTTGTTTCTCGAGTACTGATCTCGAATCGACGACCAATATCGTCATTAAAGCGGTTTACTTTGATTGATTGATTGATTGCATTGCCTTGGTCATCAATCACCGTGTTATCCATTAATTGCGCGGTTGATGGGTGTAAATATGGATTGTCTCGAGCAATATTGATCCCTGAACCAAAGTAAAAGAAGCTTGGCTGGCCCCAATTTTCCGATTCAATCCTTGCGTACTTACCTTCAAAGTACACATTGGTGTCATCGTTTATATCGAAATTAGTTTTAAAGTTGACGATGTGTCTATCGAAAACAGGTTGAATATCTGTAAATTTTCTTAGGTCCATAGACTCACAGTCGTAGCATGAAATACCGTCAACTTTATTAGGGTCTAACTGGATTGGTCTTGACGATCCATCAGGGTCAAACGTGTACCAAGTACCACCGGCGTTGAATGCACCTGCTTCATTAAGGGCAAAAAGACCTGCATTATCATAAAACTTTTCATCGGGGTTATTGACATCATCAGGTCTTGATGAGTCTTGTTCAAAGTTAGTCAGTTCGCGGATTTTATGATTGGTAAATTCGTTATCAAGCGCGTTTAACCTATCTTGGGTTGCAAACTCGTAAGATATACCAAAGTTACCACGGCCATCCATAAAGCTCTGACCAAATGACATGCTTAACTTATCATTGGTATAGTCTGAACCTTCAGCTTTACCATGGGTTGCTCTTATTGAAAACCCTTCAATATCGTCTTTCAAGATGAAGTTCACTACACCAGTAACTGCATCAGCACCATATACAGCTGAGGCACCGCCTGTTATAACTTCTACACGATCAACCCATGCAGTCGGGATCGTGTTCGTGTCAACAGAAGCTGTACCAGCGCTACTAGAAACATGACGTTTACCATTGACAAGAACAAGTGTACGGTCTGTTCCCATGCCACGTAAGTCAAGAATGTTAAGTCCTGAAGTACCAATATATCTGCCAGAGTTTTGCATGCCATATGTAGGCTTCAAGCTTGGCATTTTATTTAATGCTTCACCTATATTTAATGCACCGGTGTTGACCAACTCTTCACCAGATACTGGGCTTGGCGCAATTGTACCTTCAGGTAAGATACGAGAACCAGTTACTTCAATTTTTTCTACACCGTCTTCTTTTGCAAATGCCATGTGTGCTGGCGCGCTAGCTATGGTGCCCAATAAGTGGTTTAATATTGTGCACTTTTCCAATATTCATCTTTACTTTTTTCCCTATGGATTAACTTTCGTTAGATATGGAATTGAGTATCCACTCAATTTGTCCCCTCTTAATACTAATACGTTAATTGTATGTTTGTAAATTAGGGAAATGTGATTTTTTATAAACTATTTCATATGGTTAAAGTGAGTCATTATGAATGAGGGGTAACATTAAGTGGTGAACACTGTGTATTACCACTTGTTTATGGTGATGAATGTTAAAAATAAGTAGAGAATGAAGAATATGCTCAGCGATGAAACTATTAAACAAGATGGCAGTGCGCTAACACGTGTATTTTGGTTTCTTGGCTAAGGTTAGGATCATCTAAACGCTAGCATTACACACTCTAAGTGAGTTTGTAGAAATTTATTGCTAGAAGAGTACGGTTTACATAGAGATGTGTGTGAATTTGGTCGGCTGGAAATTTATGTTATGTACTATACATAAAAAAAGGCACGCCGTGAAAGCGTGCCTTACTGACTTTATTTCAAATAATTAGAATTTATAAGACAGTTTAAGGTAGCCGAAGCGACCTAATAGGTCATATGCAGCGCCTTCGTCATCTGTGCCTGTCGTGAATCGAGAAGGGGCTTTATCGAACAAGTTGTCGATACCCAACTGCACTGTTGCACCATTATCGAAGTGGTAACCAACCTTTACATCACTGATTACGTAAGATGCAAATTCCATGAAATTAGATGGGTTAGGGTTTGTTACTAACTCATCACCACGGTATCTTGCAGAACGTTTCATGTAGCGTGTTTGCCACGTAGCAAAGAAATCTTGGTACTCGTAGTCTACGTCGACAGACCCTTTCCAGCTCGGCTCTGAATCTACGCCCGCATATTCTTCAAAACTTTCTAATTCATCTTGGAAAGGATAAACGCGGTTTTCAATAAGACGAGTCGCAACTAGGCGAGTTTTAAAGTCACCAACCGTCGTGCTGATATCGTAGTTAATTTCAAAGTCAACACCAGCGGCCGTTTGCTTAGAAATATTCAGCACACTGTTTTGAATGTTAACGATTCTGCCGTCATTACTGCGACTAATTAATGCACAATATTGATTGTTAATATCGTCAGCATCAACACAGCGCTCAATGATTTGCTGTGCAGAAATTGAACTGATTGACTCATCAAGTTTAATATTCCAGTAATCAACTGTTAGGCTTAAACCGTCGATATAGCTTGGTGTATACACCGCTCCGATTGTGTAGCTTGTTGATTCTTCAGGTCGAAGGTTTTTGTTACCACTTGTTGTGCCTTTAACCGAAGCATCGTCGTACGGCGTGTCGAAACCTGTAGGTACGCCAAGGGCGCTACAGTTTGTTTGACGAGTCACTTTTGATTGGCCAGATACTTCGTCGAGGTACTTAGCACGACATGGGTCTTCGATACTGTAGAAAGTTTCACTCGCAGCACCAAATAATTCGCCAATGTTCGGCGCTCTAATTGCTTCTGATAAAGTTGAGCGGAATCTTAAATCATCATAAACAACCCAATCGATACCCACTTTCCAACTTGTTACATCGCCAGTTGTACTGTAATCAGCATAACGAGCAGCAACATCAAGTGTTAAAGTATCGATTAGCGGCAGGTCACCAATTAATGGCATTGACGTCTCAAAGAAAACTTCAGATACGTCAAACTCACCCGCATCTTCACCTAACGCGTTGAAGAAAGTTTCGCCCGATTTCGCATTATCATCTTCAATTTGGCGGCTTTTTTCTTTACGGTACTCTACACCAAACGCTACGCCCATAGGGCCAGCTGGTAAATCAATTAATCCGCCATTTGAGAAAGTAGCACCAGCGTTAAGCTGTTCTATGGTTGTAGAACCAAACGACGTCGTGTTTACATAGTCGATTGACGCTTGGCTTGGACGGCCGTAACCCATGATATCCATCGCTACACAGCCATTTTGACGAGCTTGTTCATCGCGACATACGATATTACCATTTGCATCAAAAACTGCGTCTGTCGCGGCACGGAAGTTTGGTTTGATTAGGTTGTTATAGTTGGCACGTTTTAATTCAGTTTTGCCTGAGTTAACAAATGCTTCATATTCCCAATCGTTAGCCATAACGCCATCGATACCAAGAACAAAACGTGTCGTTTCGCGGTCATTGATCTCAAAACGACGACCAATATCGCCATTAAATCGGTTAACTGTGATTGAATCTAGACCATTTTCGTCCATAACCTTAGCTGTACTTGAGTCTAAATATGCGTTATCACGCGCAATATTAACGCCTTTGCTAAAGTAAAAATAACTAGGTTGGCCCCAATCTTCTGATTCAACTTTTGCATACTTACCTTCAAAGTAAACTTTTGCGTCGTCGTTTAGGTAATAAGTCGTTTTTAGGTTAACAATGTGTCTGTCGAAAGTTGGCTGAACCGCTGTGTACTTTCTTAGATTGATGATTTCACAATCTACACATGAAATACCATCTACTTTATCGCCAAGTGCGATTGGACGCGTTGACCCATCTTCATTAAATGTGTACCAAGTATCACCAGCTTGGTATGCACCAGCCTCGTTTAACGCGAAAATACCAGCGTTGTCATATACTTTGCGGTCTGGGTTGTTGATATCGTCAGGACGGGTTGGGTCTTGCTCAAAGTTTTTAAGTGTGCGCACTGCGTAGTTAGTGAACTTATTATCAAGCGCATTCAGTCTATCCTGTGTCGCATATTCGTATGAAATACCGAAGTTAGCATTGCCATCAAGGAAGTATTGGCCATATGAGAGTGATAATTTGTCGTTGCTGTAATCCGAATGCTGCGCTTCACCATGTGTCGCTGAAGCAGAGAAACCTTCGATATTATCTTTTAGGATAAAGTTTACAACACCTGTTACTGCGTCTGCGCCATAAACAGCGGATGCACCACCTGTTATAATATCAACACGCTCTATCCACGCTGTTGGAATTGAGTTTGTATCAACGGCAGCTGTACCACCATTACTTGATACATGGCGTTTACCATTAACTAAAACCAATGTTCTGTCGGTACCCATACCACGAAGATCTAGTAGATTCAGGCCTGACGTCCCAATATAACGACCTGAGTTCTGCATGCCATAAGTTGGCTTTAAGCTTGGCATCTTATTCAATGCTTCACCGATATTCAGGGCACCAGTATTAACGAGTTCTTCGCCTGAAATAGCTGATACTGGGCTTGGTGCGATATCACCTTCTCGTGAGATGCGTGAACCCGTAATTTGGATTTTCTCAACACCGTCTTCACTGGCATATGCAAATTGTGCAGGCGCAGTTACAACCGCACCCAAGCACAACAACTTCACTGACATGCTTAATGGATTTAATTTATTCAATTTTACTTTCCTAAATGAATCTAATTTGTGAATTAGAAACAGGCTTAATTTATAAGTCTGGTTTTATTGGGGCGCGCATCTTAATACGCAAAAATAATGTTTGCAAATGGGGTAATGCTGGTATATTTATAAATTATTTCATTTGTTTTGAAATTGAATATTCAATGTTAAATGTAATATATAAAAGGAGTGTGTTATGAATAAAAAGAAGATTTTGTTAACTCTGGCGGTGGTTTTTGTAAGTGGGCAAAGTGTTGCTGAAGTACCCGAAGGATGGAGCGGATATTTCAAAGGACAGTGTGATCTCATATCTCCTAAAAGGGGAAGTTTTTATCATTTTCCTATGGCTTTGGAGGTAAGCGCAGTTAACGATAAGAAAGCTAACTGGATTATCACCTATGGTGAAGGTCAAGCACAGCAAATTAGAAACTACACATTGCTCGATATAGACTCAAACATAGGTCATTTTGCTGTAGATGAAAACAACGGTATTGTTATTGACCAATACCTCGTAGGCAATGAGTTTATGAGCCTCTTTGAAATTGGTAACGTTAAAATTCAGTCGACTTATACACTCGATACTAATGGCACGTTAGATGTGTCTATGGAAACTTTTACCTTTGATCCTGTTAGGGAAAAGAAGGTAGGGCAATATACGGTTGCAAACTATGGGTTAAGCACAAAGCAAAAATGTCGTTTGTTTAAGTGGTAACGACTTTGTTGCAATCTGTGACGTTAGTTTATTCTAATTTCTATATGTAATAACAAAAAATTATACTAAGCATGCGAGATTATAGAGAGATATAGCAAGGGGCGGGTGTAAGTTGCCCGCCAACAATATAAGTACATATTTATATCCAAAAATATCGGAATATATTAAATTAAATAAACATACCTGTAGTTTTTATAACTTATCGTCCTTTTTGTTGATGTTTTTGCTTGTAAAATGCTCAGTGGAAGCACTCGTTAATCCGTATGCTCTCAATTTTGGGATAACGAACGATTAGAACATTAAAAAAGGGGCCTTAAGCCCCTTACAAAATGTGTTTATTCACATTGATAATGAAAGCGCACCACTTTATCAACGGACTTTTCTAGTTTTATGCTAGCAATACTTAATGTTATCTTATCACTAGACGCAATTGCGAACGGGCTAGACACTTTGGCCATCTTATCTGTTTGATTAAAGAAACAAGACGTAGGTACATACACTTTCTGCCATGACTGGCTTGTAGGATCTTCGAGCAACTTATCAAGCGGTAGTCCATTAGAGCAGGCTGTATCACAGTTCATGCCAAACTTGGTGTCGCTGAGCGAACCTGACGATACTTTTATCTCAAAACTAATTGCGCTGCTACTCGCTGTGTAGTTTCGAAGATCTTCTGTAAACGGACTTGCAATTTGTACCTTAGCATTGCTGCTGCCGTCAAAATTGATCGTTCTCGCGTCTTCTTGCACTAATTTGTCAGAAGTACGAGCTTGAATACTACCTAGGTTTAGCGTGTTACTAAGCATCTCTTTTGATTGCTCAACTGACTGTAAAGTTAACGTCCAAGGATGTTTAATCGTGCCATTAAGAATATCTCGCGATTGTTCGGCTTGCCCATCGTTACTGACTGATTCATCGAGTAATGGCAACATACACGTGTCTTCGTATGTTAAACCGTATCCGTAGGGAAATTGGGGCTTGTAGTTATGATCATTCAAATTAGGCAAAGTGCCACTAGGCGCAGCGGGCCAAGAGAAGGATAGTTTGCCTTTGAAATCATAGTTTACGTTACCATTGGCGCGTTTAAACAATACATCAGCCACACCGTTACCTTCAGAGCCTGGCAACCAAGCCACAACAAATGCATCAGATGCATTAATTTCTGGGTTAGTCCATAGCGGCCTGCCAGTAATGAATACAGATACTACAGGGATCCCCTGACTTTTAAGGCTTTGAAGTAACCTGAGATCTTTGTGATCATTCGGTTGGAAGTCGAGTGTTTGTAGATCTCCATTACCCTCGGCATAAGGCTCCTCACCGAATACAACAATCGCGACATCGGGCTTTTGTGTGTAGCTGCCGTCTTCGCTTAAAGTGGCTTTTCCGCCGTTTTGCTCAACGACGGACTTTATACCGTCATAAATAGAGCTTCCACCAGGAAAGTCCGCATTATTGTTTCCGGTACCTTGCCATGTGATTGTCCAGCCTCCAGATTGTTTACCAATGTTATGTGCACCATCACCAGCCACCAATACGTGAGCGTTGGGCGATAAAGGTAAAAGTTGCTTATTGTTTTTTAATAATACTAAGGATTCGCGCACGGCCTGACGCGCTACCGCTCTGTGAGCAGGGTGGCCAATTAACTCGGTTTTACCGGACAAAGGACGATTTGCAGGACTTGGTTTATCAAATAATCCAGCGCGGAATTTAACACGCAGAATACGTGTTACTGCATCGTCAATACGTTGTATTGGGATTTGTCCGTTTTTGACTTGCGCAATGGTATTTTCTAATAGCGGCTTCCATGCTTGGGTAGGTACCATAAAAATGTCTAAGCCAGCGTTGATACTTTGAGGACAGCTTTCATTGCTACACCCATCAACTTGCCCGTGACCATTCCAATCACCAACAACAAATCCGTCAAACCCCATTTTATTTTTTAGCACTTCTGTGAGTAAGTATTGATTGCCGTGGATCTTACTGCCATTCCAACTGTTAAACGATGCCATAACTGACTGTGAGCCTGCACTTAACCCGTGCACATAGCCTTGTGCGTGGATGTTAAAAAGCGTTTGCTCGTCGTCAATGTTGTTACCTTGATCGTCGCCGTTGACAGTGCCGCCATCGCCTAAAAAGTGTTTAACGGTGCTAATTACACGGTTTTCAGATAAAAAGTCGTCACCAGCTCGGCCTTGTAATCCAGAAACAATCGCTTTGGCATAGTCACCTACGATTTTGGGATCTTCAGAGTAACTTTCATACGTTCGGCCCCAACGATCATCACGGGCAACAGCCACAGTAGGCGCAAACACCCAATCGATACCAGTTACCATCACTTCTTTGGCTGTGATAGCCGCTATTTGTTCAATAAGTTCAGGGTTATTGGTAGCGCCAAGTCCAATGTTATGAGGGAACAAGGTCGCGCCAATCACATTGTTATGACCATGCACAGCATCTGTTCCCCACATAGTCGGAATGGCAATACCATCTAGGCTGTCGTCAATGGATGCTTGATACATTTTCTCAGCCAGTGCAATCCAATCCGCTGGGGTTGCGTGTTTATCATTATTAGGAAAAGCGCCACCGCCGTTTAAATATGAGCCAAATCCGTAGCGCCTCATATCTTCAACACTCACATCTCTGATCTCGGGCTGGATCATTTGTGCCACTTTTTGCTCTAAACTCATGCTTTTAAGGAGGTTATGTATTTTAGCTTCAACATTCGGGTCTTGTTTAATGGCAATGGGCAGTTTGGGCCAGATATGTTGCTGGTGTACTTCACTTTGTGTACTGGTTTGTTGCGAGCAGCCTTGAAGTATAGCGAATGAAAGCGCTGCCAAAGTGTATTTATACATAGTCATGATTTATTCCGGTTGAGTTTCGAAGCGAGCGAATTTTTTAGGGGTACACCCTGCAAGTCCGTAGTAAGCGATAAATAAAAAGCACAGTACAGGTAAGATAAAGGACTGCTGCAAGCCAATACTATCAGCGAGCACTCCCTGTATTAAGGGAATAATTGCGCCACCAACAATGGCGAGACAAAGCAAGCCAGAACCTTGCGCTGTCTGAGACTTTAGTGAGTTAATTGCAAGGCTGAAAATAGTCGGGAACATAATTGAATTACAAAGGCCAACTAACAGCAGAGACCACATCGCTATTTGACCCGATGCGAGCATTGCGATGAGGACCAAAGAAGCGCCAGCACATGCGTTAAACATAAGAACACGAGCTGCTTTTACTTTTTGCATAACGGCAGCGCCGACAAAGCGGCCTATCATCGCGCCTCCCCAATAATAGGCGATGAGGTGTGCCGCCTCTGACTCATCGAGTGCTGCAATATGTTCAAGACCAATGTAATTTATTAAAAAACTACCTATGGCAACTTCAGCCCCAACATAGAGAAACAAAGCAATAGCACCTAATGACAAGTGCTTATGATGAAGAATATTGAATTGTGATGTTTGGCTATCTATTGTGCCGTCATCATGGCTAACTTTTGGTAGTTTAAAAAGTGAAAAAATGACAGCGAGCGTGAATAGCATACCAGCGAGTAACAAATAGGAAAATTGCACACCACTAACATCTTGAGATTTAATCCCAGCTGACAGGATCAGGATGCTACCAAAAGCGGGGGCGACAGTCGTACCTAGCGAATTAAAAGCCTGTGTCATGGTCAACCGAGACGACGCTGTTTGCGGATCACCTAAAGCGCTTACAAATGGATTAGCAGAGACTTGCAAAATCGTGATACCGCTTGCCAATACGAACAAAGCGCCTAGAAACATGATATAACTCTTATCGTTAGCCGCAGGGTAGAACAGTGCACATCCTAACGACGCAACCATCAATCCGACTATGATGCCTTTTTGATAGCCCAGTTTACTGATCAGTTTTCCAGCGGGCAGTGAAACAACAAAGTACGCGCCAAAAAAGCAAAACTGGATCAACATTGCTTGCGTGTAGCTTAATGAAAACAGAGCTTTTAAATAGGGAATTAAGATGTCGTTTAGACAGGTAATAAAGCCCCACATAAAAAACAAGGTAGTGAGTGCACCCAACGCAAAGGTATTTCTACCTTGACCATGATCTACACGACCAGATGTTGGGATAGATGTAGGAGTACCTGCCATATTCATTCCTCTTATAAATTAATTCTTATATTTTAGTAGGTTACTATTTAATAACTGGAAATTTCTTGACCAATTAAGTATTAGCTATTAACGTTACATAAAAATGTAAGCGCTTTCATTTATAGCATAATCATGAGCTGGTGCAACAATCAAGTTGTTTTTAATGTTGCACAGCGGTTATGAAACGCGCTCAAAATTGATGAGAATGCATGAAAAATCACACTAAACTTTTGCAATTAGCTAATAATTCTCCATTAAATGACCGAAGCTTTATTTTTGGAGTCGCCACGTCATCATTTCAAATTGAAGGCGGCAGACACTCGAGATTAGAAACGATATGGGACCGGTTTTGCGATGAGCCGAAAAATATTGCTGATGGTTCTAACGGTGAAGAAGCTTGTGACCACATTAATCGTTGGCAAAAAGATTTGGCAGTGATAAACGATTTAGGCGTTGATGCGTATCGCTTTTCAGTTTCTTGGGCACGGGTGATGAATCAAGATGGCAGCATCAATGAGCAAGGAATACAATTTTATACAGATCTGTTAGATGGATTAAATGAGCGCAACATCAAAGCATTTGTGACACTTTATCATTGGGATCTACCGCAATACTTACAAGACAAGGGGGGGTGGCTTAATCGAGATACCGTTTTAGCGTTTGAACGTTACGCTGATTTGATTTCAACCGCATTTGGCGATCGGGTTTATTCGTACGCCACGTTAAATGAACCTTGGTGTAGCGCTTACTTGGGTTACGAAATTGGTATTCATGCGCCTGGATTTAAAAATAAACAGCAATCTAAACAAGTTGCGCATCATTTATTGCTTGCACATGGCTTAGCTTTGAAAGCGCTTAACAAAAATTGCCCTAATGCCAAAAACGGCATTGTACTGAACTTTAGCCCTTGTTTCGCCGCAACAGACAGCGCACAAGACATCGCGGCGGCAAAGCTAGCAGATGAACATTTTAACCAATGGTACCTGCGTCCAATTATCGAAGGTAAATACCCCGATGTGATAGATGAAATGCCAACAGCGTATAAGCCTAAAGTTGAAGCGGGCGACATGGCTATCATTAGTCAATCTATCGATTATTTGGGCATCAATTATTACAGCCGTGCAATATATCAGCACTGTGATATAAATGGTTTTAAGGTGTGCGAACCACCGGCTGCCAGCAACCTGACTGATATGGGTTGGGAAATATATCCAACAGGCTTAGTGCAGTTGCTCGAAGAACTTTCGACCAAATACTCGTTACCCGACATTTATATCACAGAAAACGGGGCCGCGATGGATGATGCATTAGTCAATAATGAAGTATTAGATTTCGACCGAATAGCCTATTTTCAGTCGCATCTCAATGCCGTGGAATGTTTGATTGGGCAAGGTATTGCGATTAAGGGATATTTTGCATGGAGCCTTATGGATAATTTTGAATGGGCTGAAGGCTATTCAAAACGCTTCGGCATTGTTTATGTGGACTACCAGACACAACAACGCACTCTAAAACAAAGCGCGAAAGCGTATCGAGATATGCTTAACGAACGACCTTAATAACCAGAGAATGTACATGCTGACAATAAAAGAAAAAATAGCATATGGACTCGGGGATACTGCGAGTAACCTTATTTTTCAAACAGTGATGATGTTTTTATTGCTGTTTTACACGGATGTAATGGGATTAGACCCGACGCTTGTTGGCACGTTGTTCTTGGTTGTACGTATTTTTGATGCTATCACGGACCCACTCATGGGCGCGCTTGCCGATCGTACCAAAACAAAATATGGGCAATATCGCCCGTACTTGCTTTGGTTGTGTGTGCCATTTGCACTGATAAGTGTTCTGGCTTTTACCACACCAGATTGGCCTTATGATCTAAAAGTCGTTTATGCGTTTGTGACCTATGCGCTACTCATGTTGATTTATACCGCAATCAATATTCCATATTCAGCTCTAGGTGGCGTTATGACTGCCGATCCGCTTCAGCGCGTTTCGTTGCAATCATTTAGGTTTGTATTTGGTATGCTGGGTGGCTTGATCATTGCGGCCGGTACGATGCCTTTGGTGGACTTGTTAGGTCAAGGTAACGTGCAAAAGGGCTACCAGTTGACGATGGGGGTAATGGGCATATTGGGCCTAGTCCTATTCTTGTTGTGTTTTATGGGCACAAAAGAGCGCATGCGTACCCCTTTAGGTGCTCGTACATTTACAATTCTTGATGACTTTAAGCTGTTATTTAAGAACGAGCAATGGCGCATACTGGCGATGGTTGGCGTCTGTCTGTTAACAGGACAAGTACTGAAAGCGTCTTTGGCTGTTTATTATGTAAAGTACTATTTGGGACTGCCCGACAATATTACCCAATTCGTGACTATCGGTATGATCTCAAGCATTGCTGGATGTGCATGTTCTAGTTGGTTAGCAAAAAGAGTGTGTAAAGTGAAAGCCTATATTTGGTTGCAACTTATTTCTGCATTGCTTTGTGCTAGTGCATTACTTGTGGACCACCAACAATGGATGTTGGCTTGTATGTTGTTTGCATTTTGGAGTTTCTTTTTACAAATGGCTACGCCGCTGTTGTGGGCAATGATGGCAGACACAATTGATTATGGACATATACAATCCAATCGTCGTGTGACCGGAATGCTATACTCATCTGTGGTATTTTTTATCAAAATGGGGATTGCGCTAGGTGGTGCAATCGCAGGCTGGTTACTTGGCTATTTTGGTTATCAAGCGGATATGGCACAATCTGCACATACACAATACGGTATAGCGTTGAGTTTTAGCGTTTTTCCTGCATTTGGTTCTTTGATTGTGGCGCTTCTTATGCGTAACTACACACTTGATTCACACAAGATGAAAAGCATTCAAGTCAAGATAGAGCAAATGCAAAGCCAAAATTAAGAGTAAGAGAAGGTTATGGCCACAATCTACCAAGTTTCTGAATTAGCGGGCGTGTCATTGGCGACCGTGTCGCGCGTCATGAACAATAATGCCAAGGTGAGCGACAAAACGAGGCAAAAAGTACTCGATGCAATGAAGCAACTTGGTTATCAGCCTAACTCAATCGCCCAATCTTTAGCATCGAATCGTTCAAACAGTGTGGGTGTGCTCGTATCTGAGCTACATGGTCCGTTCTTTGGAGATATGATGAGTGCCATTGAAGACACATTGAGAATGGAAGGAAAGCACACCATTATCACCTCTGGCCATGCAGACGAAGATCGTGAAAGAGAAAGCATTGATTTTTTAATTGGCCGCAAATGCGATGCGCTTATATTACATGTGGAAGCGGTTTCTGATGATTATTTATTAGAGCTTGATGAGAAAGGCGTTGAATTTGTCTTGATAAATCGTTTTATCGAAAAAATTGCTAAGAGATGTATTAGCTTAGATAACAAAGAAGGCGGTTTTTTGGCAACGCAGTACCTACTTGAACATGGTCACTATAAACTCGCCTACATTTCAGGGCCTTTATGGAAACAAGATGCGCAACAGCGACTTGCAGGACATAAGCAGGCTATTGAGCAAGCGCATGGCGTGTTTGATGAAAACAGTTTGTACGAAGGGGATTATCAGCAAAACTCAGGAAGAGAGGGGTTTGACTGGTTAAAGGAACATGCAGGTGAGTTTTCCGCTGTAGTGTGTGCGAATGATGAAATGGCATCCGGTGTTATGACCCGGGCAAGGGAGCTTGGCATAGAGATCCCCAGTCAGCTCTCAGTCGTTGGCTTTGATAATATTATCTATGCCAGCTACTTATATCCTACCTTGACGACAGTGGATTATCCCATTTATGAAATGGGGCATATGGCGGCAAAACAAATACTTAAGCAGGTTTATGGCGTTAAGGGTCTAGAAGTGCAAGACGTGTTTGTACCACAGTTGATTGTACGTGACTCCTGTCTTAAGAAGATAAGTTAAGGCAAATAATTCACGAGTACATCTGTCTCTATAAATATACTAATTATTAAGCATGGTTTTTATTTGACACAAACAACATAATACATTAATTTAATGTAAGCGCTTTCATTTGTGTAAAGTTAAATGTAAGCGCTTACATTGTGCGTTGCTCAAATTCTTTCTATGGTTTTTGAGTAGCAATAAACAATCGTGACGTCCGGGGACTCAATTATGACAACAAAACAATTTAATAAGTCTTTGCTGGCAAGCAGTTTATCGCTCATTTTAGGTGGTAGCTTAGTGCCTTTTGCAGTAGCTCAAGAAGAACAAAAAATAGAAGTAATCGAAATTACAGGTATTAAGGGAAGTCTCATCAAGTCAATGGACGTAAAACGCAGTGCTACTGGGGTTGTAGACGCAATTACATCTGAAGATATCGGTAAGTTCCCGGATGCTAACTTGGCTGAGTCTTTGCAGCGTATCACAGGGGTGTCTATTGATCGAAGTAACAATGAAGGTAGCAAAGTCACGGTTCGAGGCATGGGCCCAGAGTTTAACTTAGTCACCCTCAATGGTCGCCAATTGCCAACCGTGGGTGGACGTTCATTCGACTTTGCAAATATAGCCACTGAAGGTGTGAGTGCTGTAGAAATATACAAAACAACCAAAGCATCTCTACCAAGTGGCGGTATTGGCGCAACTGTCAATATGCTCACCGCAAAACCGCTGAACTCACCTGGATTGAAAGCGTCCTTGGGCGTAAAAGGCGTTTTAGAAACTTCAAATGAAGCGGGAGACGATATTACACCTGAGATCTCGGGTATCTATAGTAATACCTTTAACGACGATAGGTTGGGTATTTTATTGTCAGGTTCTTATCAAGACCGCAATAACCGGGAAGAAAAAGCGGCGATAGATAACTGGATCCCAAATGTAGATATCAGTGCGTCACCGGACCTTGATTTGACTGATAACAATCAGCGTTCTGATGGTACAACTTGGTATCCACAGAACTCAGGATACTCAATAAATGACAACGAACGCACACGAGTCAACGGTCAATTAGTGTTGCAGTATGATATCAATGACGATGTCCGGGCGACACTTGATTACACCTATTCTAAGCTTGAGTTTGAATCAAATCGCAATGCGTTTGGCGTGTGGTTTAACAATGGTGGTAACGTTAAAAGTGCCACAATTAACGAAAATGGGACCTATACGGATGTTGCGGAAATTGGCGGCGACTACGCAACTAACTTGAGTCGCGCTGAATATGTAAATGAAAACAAATCTTTGGGTTTCAACTTAACATGGCAAGCTTCAGACTCTTTGAGTTTTGAATTGGACGCACATGACTCAACTGCAGTGAATGAAGGGGCCGGGTTAGGTAATGACGCATTCCTCATTATTGGTAATACTTCTTGTGGTTTTTGTAATGATGCCGGAGAAGCATTTGGTCCCAACACCGCAAACATCAATGTTAAAACCAATGCTGTGTCGGGTGGTGGGATCCCATTATGGGGCTTTGACCTTGTTGATGGTCAAGGTAATCCTCAAGCTGAGCTAACAGGCGCTGATATGGGGTCATTATTTGGTGCCGTGACTCAGGAAGAGAAAGAAAACGATATGACTCAATTTCAGTTAAGAGGTGAATGGGTCAATCCAGAAAGCGGCTTTTTGAATAAAGTGTCATTTGGTGGTGCACGCACGCAAATGGAGTTTAAGCAAACCAAAGCATATTCTCAAAACCTACCTGCAGGATGGTGGACCTGGTCGGCGGTTCATTTCCCTGATGACATGTTTAACCGTGTAGCACTTGATAGCTTGTTAGACGGTTTTAACAATGCCAAAGACAAGCCGGTAAATTATTACCTAACAGCTGATTTTGATCAGGTGTTGCATTTGTTTGAAACGATAGAAGATACAATTGCACCAGACATTTACAACGATGGATGGCCTGAAGAGGTCAACGGTCAGTTTCAAGCAGGTCCGATAGATAATGATAGTCGAGTGAAAGAAACGACAACCGCGCTTTACACTCAGGCAAATATGACTTTTGACGTTGCAGAACGCCCGCTAAATGTGTCAGTTGGCTTACGCTATGAAAAAACTGATGTTGAGTCGGCGGGTCTAGAGCGTCCAGCGGTTGCCATGGAATGGGTTAATGGCAACGAGTGGGAATATGTCTATGCGACTGAGCAGAGTTTTTCAAAAGGTTCAGGTGAAACTGAAGAGTTTTTACCTAGCATTGATTTAGACATCGAATTGGTTGATGACGTGATTGCGCGCGCTTCGTATTCTCGTTCACTTACTCGTCCGCCCATCGGAGCGTTAGGTTCAACCAAAGACTTTTTGGGTAATCCGAAAGTAGGCCAACGTAAAGTGTCTGTTGGTAACCCGTCATTACAGCCTTATGTAGCAGACAATTACGATGTGTCATTTGAGTATTACTACCAAGAAGGCAGTTACGCCTCAATTGGTTACTTCAATAAAAAAGTTGATAACTTTCTAGTGAAGATGACCAGCAATGAGACCATCGATGGCTTGCGCGACGTTTTTTCAGGCCCGCGTGCACAAGAAGCGAGAGAGCAATTAATCGCAGAAGGGATCCAGCCGTCAGATCAAGCTATTCACGACAGGATCAATGAAAATATGGGCGTAGAAACGGGCACTCGTATTGGCGCGAATGGCAGTGACCCACTGGCGAGTTTTGCTGTGTCTCGTGATGTTAACCTACGCGCATCGCGATTGTATGGCTGGGAAATGGCTGTACAACATATGCTTGGCGAAAGCGGTTTTGGTGTACAAGCAAACGCCACGTTTGTTGACGGTGACGTAAGCGTAAATCGTGATGTAACCACTGCTCAGTTTGCATTAGTTGGTATGAGTGACTCAGCTAACCTGTCTGCCATTTATGATAAAGACGGATTATCTGTTCGTATTTCATATAATTGGCGAGACGAGTTCTTATCAGGTTTTGATCAGCATGCGTCGCCAGTGTTTACTGAGGCTTATTCACAAATTGACGTTAACGTTAATTACCAAGTTACAGAGCAGTTGACCGTGTTTTTTGAAGGTTTAAATATAACTGAAGAAACGCAACGTGTTTATGTCCGCTATCCCGAGCAGTTCTTAAATGGTGCGCAATACGGTGCGCGCTACAATTTAGGCGCTCGTTATACTTTCTAACTGCGTTGACTGATTTCAATGCACTAACATTTATATAAAGCCGCGTTTTAGCGGCTTTATGTTATGTCGACATTTTAGAGTGAAGAGAGATGAGTCAAGATAAAGCGATAAATACAGTACTCATAGTCGGTGGTGGTAGCGCGGGGTGGCTTACCGCGGGCTTGATTGCTGCACAACATAAAAATAGGCTTTGCATTAAACTGGTCGAGTCGGCGAATATCCAAACCATTGGTGTCGGAGAAGGTACTTGGCCAACGATGAAAGGGACTTTGCAAAAAATAGGCATAGATGAAGGCGTATTTATGCAAGCATGTGACGCATCCTTTAAACAAGGAACAGAATTTATAGGTTGGATAGATACCGACAAGCCAAGCTACTATCACCCGTTTTCGCTTCCCATTGGGTTTGAGCAGGGGTTCGATATGGTTAGGGCATGGCAAGATGTAAAGGATAAGGTAGATTTTGCCCATGCTGTGTGTTCGCAAAGCTATTGGTGTGATGAATCTAGAGCACCAAAAACACCAAGCGATAGAGCATTTGAAGGCAAAGGAAACTATGGCTATCATCTTAACGCCGAAAAGTTTGCTAACCTTTTAAAGACACATTGCGTCAGCGAACTCGGGGTCGAACACATAATTGGTGACGTCAGTCAGGTTAATACTGATGACGCTGACTATATTCATTCAGTCACAACCGATGATGGAAGGGAAATTCAAGCTGATGTTTTCATCGATTGCACGGGGTCTAAGGCGCTTCTTTTAAATGGTCATTACAATGTAAAGTGGCTATCTAAAAAGGATATTTTAAAAAACGACTGCGCTGTGGCTGCACAAGTCGTCCATAAAATGCCAAATAGTGAGCTAGCATCATGCACTAAATCAACAGCTCAACCCCACGGCTGGATATGGGATATTGCATTACCAAGCAGGCGTGGCATTGGCTATACCTTTTCCAGTGAATATATCGGATGGGATGAAGCGAAACAGCGGCTTCAACAATACATCAATGCGCAAGGGTTGAGTGAATTGACTCGTGCGCACTTCAAAGAAATAAAATTTGACCCAGGCTACAGAGAAAAGTTTTGGCATAAAAACTGTATCGCGATTGGCATGTCTGCTGGTTTTATTGAACCGTTAGAAGCCTCGGCCTTGGTGATGATCGAACTTTCAGCCCAGTATCTATGTGACTACATGCCTGTTAATCGAGAAATGATGGCTATCGTTCAGACACGATTCAATAAAAAGTTTACATATCGATGGCAACGGGTCATCGACTTTTTGAAACTTCACTACGTATTGAGTCAAAGAAACGATACTGATTATTGGTGTGAAATGAGGGCGCAATCCATACCTAAGTCACTCCAAGACTTATTGCTGATGTGGCGCTATCAAACTCCCAAATACACCGACTTTGAACAAGTAGGCGAAGTGTTTTGTGCTGCGAGCTATCAATATGTGCTTTATGGTATGGGATACAATACTGAGTTTACCGAGGCCTCATGGAATACTGAGCGAAACGACATGTTTAAAAGTGTGACGCAATTGGCACAACACGGTTTATCGACCTTACCTAGTAATCGGACGCTGATAGAGAACATCAAAGAGTTTGGCATAGCAAAATTATAAAGGTGACATATATGAACCAAGAACAACTATTAGACAATGTCACACATAAAAACACACGTGTGATCAACCATTACAGCGCTGTGCTTGGTGACAATGTGAGTTTAGCTCGCGTATTTCCAAGTGAATTTTCCGCATTGCAAAGTGAATATCCGATATTTTTCAAAAAAGACACAAAAACAGGCCAATTTCAAAGTGTTGTGTTGTTAGGGTTTGAAGCAGATGAAAACCTTTACCTTAATGAGCATGGCTGGAATGCGAATACCATACCGTTAAGCATGCAACGCCAGCCATTTTTAATCGGCTTTGTTGAAAAGCTGCAAAATGGTGTGCCAATAAAAGAGCCAGTCGTGCATATTGATATGTCACACCCAAAGGTGAGTGAATTTGAAGGTGAAGCGCTATTTAATGATGTCGGCGGAACAACGCCATTTCTAGATAATATTAACCAAATCTTAATGCGTATTCATGAAGGTCATGAACAGAGTCAGCAATTTATAAACTATCTACTAAAACTTGATTTGTTAGAAAGTGCTTTGCTTAATGTAGGAAAGCACAAATTAAGTGGCCTTTACACTATTAATGAAGATGTACTGGCGAGGTTGGATAGTCATACGTTGTCTTTGTTACATCAACAAGGATACTTGCAACATCTGTATATGGTGCTTGCATCGCTCGGTCAGTTAAAAAAACTGATAAATAAGCAGTGTTGATAGGAGCGCGCTATGACAAAAGCTATCAAAATCTGTCAGTCATATACTCCACAGCAGATGGTCGCTACGATACTTGAATATAGTCAGTTAGAACATCCTGAACCAATCGTATTTAAAGGTGTCGTCGACGACTGGCCTGCAGTAAAACAAGCGAAACATTCAGCTAACCGCTTTTGCGACTATTTACTTCAGTTTGATGCCAAAGTGCCTGTGTATGCTTATGAATGTGATGCGCAGTACAAGGGGCGCTTTTTTTATGATGCGACGCAGACATCAAAGAACTTTGAGCAAAAGAAAACTCATATAAATGAGATAATTAATCATTTGAACTGTCTAGATTCCGAGCAAAAAAAAACCTTGTACATGGGGTCTACAACGTTGGACTATTGCTTACCAAAGTTTCGAAGTGACAACGACCTACCTATGATTGAGCAGCAGCCGCTTGTGAGTCTATGGCTTGGTAGTGAAAGTGAAGTCGCCGCGCATTATGACGTGCCACACAATATTGCCTGCGTTGTTGCTGGTAAAAGGGCATTTACACTATTTGCACCTGAACAAATTGCTAACCTTTACCCTGGACCGATAGACTTTACACCCGCTGGTCAAATTGTAAGCATGGTGGATTTTAATAACCCTGATCATGCGCGCTTTCCCAAATACCGGCATGCACTAGAACGCGCTTATTACGCAGAGCTTGAGCCGGGGGATGCGATATATATCCCAAGTATGTGGTGGCATCATGTTAAAAGTACCGCCAATATTAACGCGCTAGTTAATTACTGGTGGAGAACGACAAACGAACATTTTGGGCTTGCGACCGATGCTTTAACACATGCGGTATTGAGTATCAGCAAATTACCCAAAGCGCAAAGGCGAGCTTGGCGTGATATCTTCGATCATTATGTGTTTTCAGAACAAAATCATGAGCACATTAACGATAGTGCCTTAGGTATGCTTGGGGAGATTGACGAGGTACAAGCTAGAAAAATCAGGTGGCAACTCATTCATAAGCTTAATCAAAGTTAATCAATCTAGCTTCACTGGGCGTCTTTCCAGTCCAACGTTTAAACGCTCGTCGAAAATTAGTGAGATCTGTAAACGCGAGTGCCGCAGCTGCCTGTTCATTGGAATAACCTCGTTCAAGAATATTGATGAGCGCATGTTGTTTATTATACTCGTCTTTAAGCGCTTTAAAGCACACATTATGTTGCTTTAGCTTACGCTTCAATGTCGCTGAGCTGATGTTTAAGCTCAGCGCTATTTTATCGCTGGTGGCCTTGGGGGCGCATTTTATAAGTGCGCATATATGTTCAACAAAGCCCGTTGTTTTCTTTCTCTGATCTAATTGTTTTAAATAGAACTTAGACATATTTAAAACAGGTTGAGATTGGGGGGCACTAAGCAGTGCATCATTGAGCGTAAACATAAAGCAGGGGTGCGAAAACTGATAATGACACGGCATGTGGGCGTGAAATTGCTCGACATATTTTGGTTGCTCAAATGGAAATTTGATTTCGAGCTGTTTTGAACAACTGAAACGCCATTTATACAGGTGTACGATTAAGCTGGCCAGCATCTCAATAAAGAAAATTTGTACGGACATATTTGGCTTAGCAATAGCAAAGTTACAAATAAAGTGAGTTTTGCTGTCACTACGGTATACATCTACATACATGTATGGAAAAAGCGCACCATGGCATAGCTGGCTGATCCTAAACATACTCCTGAGGTTTTTAGCATGCAAAAGCGATTTAAACGCAGGGCCCTCTAGCGAGTTCAATAAATGTTGACCAAGCAAAAAGCTTAAGCCGTCATTGGGTAAATGTTTTGAAACGTTACAGATGACAGCGCAAATTTGCTCAAAACTGACCATACACTTTGGGCAATTGAGATCGCTGTAAAACAGCTTTGTGCCTTTAAGCGCTTTGTCTGGTTGTAAACCACGTTGATGCGCAAATTCTACCAAAGGCAATGCTAGCTCATACGCTTTGAAGCATTTTAGATTAGCTTCATAATAGGGCTTCATCGCTTATGCTGCTTTGCTGGTATGAAGTTCATCATTGAGACGCTCAAGTAAATCCGTCAGTGAGTCATGTTTAAGGGGTTGAACACAGTGCCAATGTACGTCGGTAAAGCCTTTAATTACTTGCGTATTGTTATAAGGTGTATGTTGTCCAACCATGTTAGCGACTTGTTGGATAACGTTTTTTGCAGTGCTCAAACTGGTTTTGGGAAGCAAAACAATGAAGCGATCTCCCGCATAGCGGCAAGCTAGGTCGCACTCTCTAAGGTTCAGTAAGATAATTTGACCCACATCAGCCAGTAGGCTATTCGCCTTAACCACACCGTATTTCGCATTAAACTTTGAAAAATGTTTTATATCAATAAGCGCAATACAAAACTCACTGTGCTTTTCATTCAAAGAGATGAGTTCATTACTTATTTGCTGTTTCATGTAATCAGCCCGATACAAACCAGTGATGAAGTCCGTCGAGCCATTTTCTCGGTAAAAACGTTCTTTTTTCACTAACATCTGATTAAGCACTTGCTGCTCTTGATACCAATAATATATGCCAGCGCTCATCAAACACATACCAAGTACAGCCGGGAACGCCTCAAAATTTAAATACCAAGCGCCTTGTGCGTTGAAAATGAAGAATTCGTCTAAAAAGTCTAAAAGCATAGTGATATGCATTGCAAGTAGCCCAAAAAATAGCAATGTAGTGACTTTGCCTTTAGGTCGAGCTAATAAAGTGGCGATGATCCAAAGTAGCGTAACCAAAGCCATGCCACCTTCTCCAATGCAGTCTATGAGCTTAATCTCTGAACCATACCTTGGCGTACTTATTTGTAAAATAAGTACGAAAGTGGCAACAGTTGTGATGAGTAAAGTTAAGAATAAAGTTTTGTGTAACTTTATGAGGTTGTTTTGCATGAGTCGACGCATAGTTTGATCTTGTACTGATAGTATGGCTTAGCTTGTGAGTTGTTAAACAGGGTTAGAATAGCTCACACGAGTTGCTAAATTTATGACAAACCGTGTGTTTTAAAGAGTATTTTGCACAAAAATGAATATTCAAGCCGTTTGTTGGGGGTCAAAACGGCTCAATTTGTACGTGAATTGACCTAATTTAGTGCAAATTCTTCAACCGCTAGAAAGCGTGAAATATTTCTTTCATGTGAATTATCTATCTTGCCGTCACTGAGCCGAGTGGGGTACTCGCGCTCGTTACCCTGTGCAAATTGAGAATCATAATGAAAACACATAATCCGTCTAAATTTATTAAATCGAAAATAGCGCTGGCACTGAGCAGTGTGCTGTTTAGTTCGCTTACTATGGCGAACACCCTCCAAGGTAAAGTGAGCAACGACAATCATGACGTTTATTTTGAAGGGGCAAAAGTCACTATCAAAGAGTTAAAACGCAGTACTGTGACCAAGCGTGATGGTTCATTTAAACTCACTAACTTACCGCAAGGTCGATATACCTTAATTGTTGATTACTTAGGTGCAGAGCCAGTAGAGCAGGTAATTGAGGTTGTTGATGGGCAGGTGTTAAATACTAAGGTCGCGCTAGTATCCGAAGATAAAGTCATAGAAGACGTGATAGTTGTTGGACAACGCGCTGGTCAAGCGGGGGCGCTAAATCGACAGAAAAATGCGTATGGCATTAAAGCCATTGTGAGTAGTGACTCCATTGGTCAGCTTCCCGATCAAAATGCGGCAGAAGCTTTACAAAGACTACCAGGCATGTTCATTCAGCGCGACCAAGGTGAAGGTCGTTTTGTTGGCATTCGTGGTATCGACCCGAACCTGAATAACGTAACAATCAATGGTGCAAACGTTCCTTCGCCAGAAGCGGGAGTGCGTAGTGTGGCAATGGATGTGATCCCAAGTGAACTTATCCAAAGTCTAGAGGTGAGTAAAACGGTAACACCTGATATGGATGCATCAGCAATAGGTGGCAGTGTTGAAGTACAAAGCTTAAGTGCGTTTGACCGTGACGGCATGAGTTATAGCGCAAATGTCCAAGCAACGTATAATAAGCAAACCAGCGATACCAGTCCAAAACTCTCAGGTAGCTTCTCTGAAATATTTAGCTTAGGAAATGACTATGATTTGGGTGTGGCCACCGCGCTGTCATGGTCGGAGCGCAAGTTTGGTTCTCACAATATGGAAACAGACGGCGGTTGGCAAACATTGACGTTAGAAGACACGGACGCCAATGAAGTGAGCATGAGGGCCGCAGAAGAAATTGAACAACGTCATTACTCTATAAAAAGAGAAAGATTAGGGGCGGCGTTAAATTTAGATTTGCGTGATAAAAATGCTAACGCCTACTATCTACGTACGCTTTACAGTGAGTTTAGTGACGACGAATTTAGATTACGCAATGAATACAAACTGGCTAAAGGCGACCTTATAGCCGGCTCTGCATCTCAAACTTCTGCGCAATTTGATGGCGCAGCCATGGATAGAGACACAAAAGACAGATATGAGAGCCAAGAAATTTTATCAATTGTTGCGGGGGCGGAACAACAATTTGGCCCTTGGTTAGCTGAATACAGTGCGAGCTATTCAAAATCAAATGAAAAAGAACCGAACCGTTTGGACGCAAGTTTTAAAGGTAAAGGTTTTACATTGGGATACGCCAGTTTGGGAGATACCCCTGTTCTAGCCCATAGCTCTGACGCCCACGATCTTAATAATTTTGAACTCGACGAAATTAGTTTTGAAAATAACCTGAGTGAAGATGAATCATTGAGTTTCAAATTAGACATTAGCAAAGACTTTGTGGTTAACAACTACAATGCGCAGCTTAAGTTTGGTGCCAAGTTTAATAAAAGAGAGAAAGTTTCGAATGTAAACGCCATTGTCTATGACGGTGGTTTTGACGAAGCACTAGCAAGTCAATTTTCTGCTGCTTCGCCTGATTATTCTCTCGGTGAATTTGGGCCGGGTCTAAATCGTGGTGCAATAAAAGACTTTGTATTAACGAATCGCTCAGCATTTGAAATCAACGAATTAGATACGGATATTAACAACAAAGGTAAGAGTTACCTATCTGAAGAACAGATAAGTGCAGCGTATGCCATGATCACACTTGATATGGGACAATGGCAGGTCATTTCTGGTCTACGTTATGAATCAACCGAATTCAAAACAGAGGGAAATGGAGTTGAACTTATTGCTGATGAAGTAAATGACGTTGAGCGAGTTGATATTTCTGCTTGGAAAACAAAGAAAGATTACGACCATCTACTGCCAAACCTAACGGTTCGCTATGATGTGCAAGAAGATCTCGTTACACGTTTCGCGTACACCAGTACCATTGCACGGCCAAAATTTTCAGATTCTGCCGCGTTTCAAGTGATTGAAACAGAAGTAACAATGGAAGATGAAGGCGCGGTTACTGAACGAAAAGCAGAAGTGGGCAACCCTGATCTTAAGCCACTTGAATCAAATAACCTGGATTTTTCGATAGAATATTACCCCAACGGTATAGGTGTGATATCAGCGGGTATTTTCTATAAAGACATTGAAAACTTCATTACGCTTGAACAAGTTCAAGGTATTGCACCATGGCAAGGCTATAAAAAAGTGGAACAGTCGCGTAATGGCGATTCAGCGAGCCTTTCAGGTATTGAACTGGCTTACAGCAAAAACTTTAAAAACGGTATCATGATTGGCGTAAATGCTACATTTATCGATGCAGACGATAAGTTGCCGAATCAATCAGACACGGTCGCTAATTTCATGTTGGGTTACGAAAATAGTGTCGTCAGTACGCGCTTGAGTGCAAGTTACAAGAGCAAAAACTATCAACAACAAGATGGCGATGCGCGAGTGTATCAACAAGATCACCTGCAATTGGACTTTAGCGCAAAATACGATGTGAATGACCAGACTCAAATTTACTTCAATGCCGTGAACCTAACCGATGAGCCATTCTATTTGTATCACGGTACTTCGCAGTATAACTACCAATATGAAACTTACGGCAGAACATTCGAACTGGGTGTGAGCTTTAATTCTCTTTAAATGATTGAGGAGGCAGCCAACAGATGTTGGCTGCAACACTATGAAACATGTAAAACTATCATTTTTGCTGTTATCTGTACTGTCAAATAGTGCAATAGCCAATGACAGCAGCACTATCGAATTCTTAGCATTTGGTGATGGCGGTTATAGCGTTGATTATCCGAAAGAAGACGTGTTAAAAAAGCCAAAGACACAAGCACAATTTATTGCGGCAGAAAAAGCAGACTGGCTAGAAGAGCATCGGCCGATTGAAGAATTTGCGCATGCTCCACTCTATGTTTACCCAGGCACGGATGCGGTCACGGAAAAAAGTGGTGCTCATGCTGTTGGAAAAGCGATGGCAAAGCTATGTACAACAAAACGATGTGATTTTGGCATTCAACTAGGGGATAACATTTATCCCGACGGGGCAGATGCTAAAGATGGTAAAGACGATCAAAAACGTATGGATGATCTGATCCTCGCGCCGTTAAAACCATTATTCGATCAAGAACAATCGCTGGTGGTCTATTCAGCGCTTGGCAACCATGATTGGAAAACATCTAGAAAAGGTGTTGGGCTACAAACGAAGTGGATGGCGAAACAACCGAATTTCTATATGCAAGACACTGGATACTACAGCTTTAAGCAAGGGCAGCCCGGTAATGACGTAGAGTTTTTCGTACTGGATACCAACATGCTTCTGTCAGGACAACATTATTATGAAATTCCACTTCGACCAGATGGTTCTGAGCAAGGCTTAGCAAGCGCACTTGCGAGCGGTCAAGCCAAAGTAGAAGATATTGAAAAGCATGAAACCCCTTTAAACGGTGAGGACCACAAGCAGTTGGCTTGGTTGGCTAATGGACTTAAAAACTCAACCGCAAAATGGAAAATCGTATATGGGCACCATGTTTTGTGGTCTATCGGTGGGACAAAATACGATGAAGCGCACGTGTTACGTCGTTTAATTCTACCAGAGCTGTGCGAATATGCTGATGCCTATATCGCAGGGCATGAACACGATTTAGAGCTTTTAACAGACGATTGCTCGCGTGTTTTACCACCCAATCATGGTAAGCCTAAACTACCTTTGATCATCAGCGGGGCAGCTTCAAAAATGCGAGGCGCGCACTCGAAGCTTGCAGAATATCAAGAAGCTCAGTTTAAAGAGTATGATTTGGTCTGGTCTAAAAGCTTTGTGTGGGGTTTTGCGCATATTAGTTTGAATAACGATAAAGAGAAGCTTGAAGTGAGCTTTTACACAACACCGAATGATCAATCCGGTAAGTTAGTGCCCCAAAGTAGTTTTAGCTTTGCACATAGAAGCGATTAAGTTGATCTGTGGTGTAACCAAAATTGGTTACACCATCCACTATTATAAATTTCTTAATATTGTACCCATAAAATGCGTACTCGACTGCATTGCTGTTTTTAAATTCCGTAACCATTTCAAATATTGCTGGCTAACTTTCTTGTCACTTTTTGTTTGACTTTGAATTAAAAAGGAAAGTTTTTATGTCAGAAATATGAATGTTTTTTTAAACTAGATCAGACAAAAACAAGATCTAACTTTGTTCTAAATTGATTTTTATATCTCTAAATATCTAACTTAATGTATAAATTATTTGCATGTTAATGCGTCTCATAGTTAGGATTCAAAAATGCTATTGCATGCTTTCATCTAATATGATTAATTGAAGATGAAGGTTTGGCCAACCCTGCTCTGTAACAATTGCGTCTTGTAAGGCTGGGCATAGCGATGCTAAAAGTACTTACTCGGTTGATTGTTTGTTCTCAATAATTCAATAGTGCGAGATGTGCGCGGGAATACACATCAGTTAAAAGTAAAAGTCTTGTTTGTGGTAACTCAATCAAATTGGCAGTGAATAAGTAAAAGCATTCACTCGATAGAGTTGATAACTACGGCTTTATTAACTAATCATTAAATGTTGATGATATTTTTCATTGGCATCATTGAACAAAAAGGTGAGGATTTTACCTATGAAGAGACAGAAAAGAGATCGCTTAGAAAGAGCACATTCACAAGGATTTAAAGCTGGTTTAGCAGGTAGATCAAAAGAGTTATGTCCATATCAACAAATTGAACCTAGATCGCAGTGGCTGGGTGGATGGCGTGAAGCGATTGACAATCGCAATGCATATAAAACGTGATTGTTTGACAGAATTAAAAAGCAACAAAGCCCCTTAATTAGGGGCTTTGTTGTTTCAAAGCGTAAATATTAGAAAGCGCTAGTGTCTTGGAATAGACCTACTTTAAGGTCTTTCGCTTCGTAAATCACACGACCATCTACTTCCACAGTACCATCAGCCATACCCATGAATAACTTACGTTTAATCACGCGTTTCATATCAATTCGATAAGTTACTTTTTTAGCGGTAGGCAGAATTTGGCCCGTGAACTTTACTTCGCCAACACCTAGTGCACGACCAAGGCCAGGGCCACCAGACCAACCTAAGAAAAAGCCAACAAGTTGCCACATTGCGTCAAGGCCAAGACATCCAGGCATTACAGGATCGCCTTTGAAATGACAATCGAAGAACCAAAGACTTGGGTCGATATCAAGTTCGGCGATGATGTGACCTTTGCCAAATTCACCACCGTCATCATTGATCTCAACGATACGATCCATCATCAGCATGTTGTCGCTAGGAAGACGACAATTGCCTTCACCAAACATTTCACCACGACCACATAGGATTAATTCTTCTTTTGTATAGCTATTTTTTGGTTCCATAGTTCACAATCTTTGCTTAAAAATTCGCAGCTACTCTAGCGTACACTTGTACGCTAGACAACTCTGAACAGTTAAAAAACACCATTATCTAAGAATAATTCTCATTAATAATGATTTCAGACACTGAATGGGGCGCTTTTTGTGTTAAAAAACCTTATAATACCCCCAGTATTTAATTAGTTTATCGGAAGTTTATGATCCTTTTTGTAGATGCACTGACTGTCATTGATTTTTCTTACCTTTGTAACAAACGCGGCGCCGTTGGCGAAAGTTGGGTTGTTGATTTGACTCTACACGGTCAATTGAATGACGAATCAATGGTGCTGGACTTTGCACTGGTAAAGAAACAAATTAAACGCATCATCGACGACACAATCGATCATAAGCTTGCTATTGCAAAAGGTATCAACGGCAAAGTGTCATTTGAAAATGACACTGTCACGGTTGATTGCGAGTTTGGTGAAGGCCATCATTTAGCAATGAATGCGCCAGTACAAGCCGTATGTATGCTTAACTCGCAAATCGTCGATGAACAGGCTGTTGTGGCATTCTTAAAATCAGTGATCATGCCTCAAATGCCAAGTAATGTGAAAGACATCGGCATTGAGCTCAGAGCTGAGCCCACAGAAAGCTTTTACTACCACTACAGCCATGGCTTGAAAAAACATGATGGAAATTGTCAGCGCATTATTCATGGTCACCGTTCACAGCTCGGTGTTTTTGTAGATGGTATGAAACACCCTAGCATGCAAAAACAGTGGGCGACCAAGTGGCAAGATATTTATCTCGGAACAGAAGAAGATATCATCGAAGCAAGTGCACTTAAGCATGTTACAGCAAGAGAAGGTGATATCAGCTTTGCCTACGAATCGACTCAGGGTTATTTCGAGTTAGCAATCAGTGAAGCACGCTGTGACATTCTGCCATGTGATACGACGGTTGAATGTATCGCCGACTATTTAGCGCAACAGATCAAGCTAGAAAATCCAGACAAAACAATCATGGTTAAAGCCTATGAAGGTGTAGGTAAAGGGGCAATTGCATATGCTTAAAGCAGGTTTGCTGTTTGCAGGTGTTTTATGCGCATCAATCCATGTAAGCGCATTAGAGCTCAAAGGTAACCTGACTCAAGGCGGTATGGTTATTGGAAAGCTAGAAACCGCCAAATCGGTTTATTTGAATGATAAACCCTTGAGGCTGACTCCTGATGGTGAATTTGTATTCGGTTTTGGTCGAGATGCACAAACCGAACAGACATTGTCATGGGTTGACAAGAACGGTAAGCAACACGAAAAGGTATTATCGATAACAAGCCGTGAGTTTAAAATCGATCGCATTGAAGGTGTTGAAAAAAAATACGTTTCTCCACCAAAAGCGGTTCTAAAGCGTATTCGTGAAGAGGCAAAGGCTGTACACCAAGCACGCACTACAGATTCAGATCTTGAGTACTTTAAAGAGCCTGTTTATAGACCTGCGACAGGTCGTATTTCGGGCGTGTATGGTAGCCAACGGTACTTTAACGGCAAACCCCGTAATCCTCATTATGGATTAGATATCGCTAACAAAACGGGTACCCCTGTCTTAGCACCATTACCGGGTGTCGTTACATTTGCAGACGCAGATTTATATTACAGTGGTGGTACTGTGATTGTTGACCACGGTTATGGGATTAACTCTACGTATATTCACCTCAGTAAGCTTCATGTACAGGTGGGTGATAAGCTAGAAACAGGAGACCATTTCGCGGATATCGGTGCTACGGGACGAGTGACTGGCCCGCATTTAGATTGGCGCTTTAATTGGTATAATGAACGACTTGATCCACAATTATTAATGCAAGACACTTTGGCGAGCGAAAAGTAGTAACAAATGACACAAATAGATAAAGATGCAATTATTGCAAAACGCATTGAAAGTTCAGTAACTTCAGTAACTAAAACGGTTTTCCCCGGAAGAACGAACCACCACAACACGTTATTCGGTGGGGATGCTTTAGCATGGATGGATGAAGTTGCGTTTATTGCTGCAACAAGATTTTGTCGTAAACCTCTTGTGACAATTTCATCCGATAGAGTCGATTTTAAAGAGGCAATACCGGCGGGCACGTTCGCCGAACTCGTTTCTCGCGTTGTGCATGTGGGCAATACAAGTTTGAAGGTAGAAGTTGAAATCTACTTAGAACGCATGCACAAAGATGATAAGCACTTAGCAATATCTGGTAGTTTCACATTTGTTGCCGTAGATGATAATCATAGGCCGACTCCTGTGGTCTGCGATAAAATGCTATCTGGATTCAAGTAAGTCTAAATAAGCTAAATTTGAAATATAGGCCACTTTATGTGGTCCATATTTCAAATTAAATAGAACACATCATACTAAAAGTTTGTCTACTAACTTCTCATCATTCGTGTGAAATCTATCCGCAATATTATCAAGCGGGGTGATTGCGACGATAATCATAATGCGTTGCATATTGCAAAAATGATTATTGAAATTAACAATTAATCAGAATGTTATGCCTTGGCGTATTTTTTGATTGTTCAATTCTAATATTATTTATGGAGTTGAGACGATGAAGCAATTACTGATTTCGGCCACAATTTTAATATTGTGTGGGTGTGGTGGAGGTGAGCAAAGTAATACCCCAAAAAGCACCGCTCAATCTAACGAGCCTACGCCACAGGTAGAGCAACAACTTCCTGCAACGAATGAGTCAATCTATTAGCGGATAATCCTGCTAATGAGCAATTTACTTTTTCACAATTCAGTGACCACACACTGATGATTGAACCGAGTTCATATGGGTTCAGCGCAGATCAGGTTTATGTCAAAGTTTACACAGCTGAAGGTAACATCCTGTTTTTGGGTAAGGTTACGGGTGTTCTAAATTTAAGTTTGTACGTAGAAAATGTAACGAGAAAGGTATTTGTCGATATGTTCTCTACGGTGTCTGGTGATCCACGTCATAATGAGCCTGATAAGTATGCGAAGGCGATGTTAATTATTGTAATAATTGTGATTGTTATGGTCTTTATAAAAAAGCACGCTACACTCAACATGATGGCGTTTTAAGAGTTTCGCTAACGCAATAGTATGAGATTCAATGCCTCCATAGCCGGCAGAATCTACATAAAAATCATTTGATAACTCATTTCGACCTCCGAAGGCTTAATAATGATAGATAAGCAGGTATTTTCGCAACTATGTAATGATGTAGGTGAGCAGTTGGCACGCCAGCTTTTGAGTGTTTATGTCGCTGAGTCTCGAAAGCAAATTGACGATCTCAACAACACCCATAACATCAGCGAAATTGCTCATATCGCCCATAGTTTGAAAAGCAGTAGCCGCAGTTATGGCGCGTTGGTACTCGCGCAAACTTGCGAACTATTAGAGATGACAACAAAACACACAGACATCACGCTTAGTGCTTTAAAACCGCTTGTGGAGCAAGCAACAGAGCAAAGTACGCTCGCCTTCAAGGACGCCAACAAGCTCATTGCCAGTCTGTAAGCTTAGTCGGTTTTACATTGCAATAATTTTGAGAGAACTTCATTGAGTTGTTCGATATTGGGTAATTGCTTGAGATGACAGGCATGCGTTTGCCAACGCCACATAACCTAGCTCAACAACGGTAATGCAAGCCATAGTCTTTGTACTCATTTTGCTTTGTGTTGTTTTAATGGAGCAAAAAGCATGCGACCTTTTAAATATACGTCTATTACATGTTAAAACAATTAGTTAGAGCTTATTAGGAAGAATCGTGAGAGGGAGCACAACGCGCTTGCTGCAAAGCGCGTTGCAAAATGCAAAATAAGACGAGATTAAAGTACCATCGCAGCAACCCAACCAAAAGCAAGTAGCGGCAAGTTAAAATGAACAAAGGTTGGTACCACAGAATCCCAAATGTGATCATGCTGACCATCCGCGTTCAAGCCAGAGGTGGGCCCCAAAGTAGAATCAGAAGCAGGGGAGCCAGCATCACCTAGGGCACCCGCAGTACCAACTAACGCAGCAGTTGCCATTACAGAAAAACCGACTTCCATACAAAGTGGTACAAATAGAGTTGCAATGATTGGCACGGTCGAAAAAGAGCTACCAATACCCATGGTGATCAGTAGGCCAACAAGCAATATCATTGCTGCGGCTAACGGCTTATTATCTCCGATAAAGTCTGCGCACGCGGATACCAAAGCGGCGACATCACCGGTTGCTTTCATCACCGATGCAAAGCCTTGCGCCGAAATCATAATAAAGCCGATCATGGCCATCATGGCAACGCCTCGACTAAAGACGTCTGAGCTTTGCTCCCACTTCACGATGCCAAATACGCTAAACATCATCACACCTACTAGGCCGCCCAAAATCATCGAGCCACTCACATTTTGAGCGATAAGAGAGCAGATAACCGCAATACTACCTATGATCATCACTTTTTTGGGATTCTCAATCATTTTCGCTTCAGCTACTTCTGACGCTTCATTATGTTTATACTCGCGGCCTTTGCGATAGCTAAAAAATACAGCAATAAGCAATCCTATCACCATACCGAGCGCAGGGATAATCATTGCCATAGGTACCTGTGTATTCACCACATCCAACCCATTATCAACGAGGTTTTTATGCAAAATAGAATACAGATAAATACCGCCGAAGCCATAAGGCAAAACCATGTACGAAGTTGCTAAGCCAAACGTGAGAATACAAGCGATAGCACGCCTATCTAAGTTGAGTTTATTTAATATCGTTAATAGTGGCGGGATCAAAATTGGAATAAAAGCGATGTGCACAGGGACTAAGTTTTGCGATGCAATTGCACAACACACGATGATAGCCATGATAGTATAACTGAGCATTCGCGTGTGTGATTCGTCCGAATTATCAACAAGGTTCAATAGCCTCTGCGCTAAAATGTGGGTTAATCCAGATTTGGATATCGCAACGGCAAAACCACCTAACATGGCATAGCTTAGTGCTATTTCAGCGCCCCCAGATAGACCACTGTTAAAGGCGTTCATGGTATCCGTTAAGCCAAGCCCTGCGCTTAGGCCTGCAACCATGGCACTGACCGTCATAGCCACAATGACATTCACGCGCACCAGCGTGAGCCCGAGCATCAATATAACCCCGATAATTACTGCATTCATATTCTTCTCTTTGCTTTTGTTTTTATTGAATTTATCAAATTTTTTGCTTGAATGTTTTGGTTTTTGTTAAAAGTTTTACCTTGATACCTATTTGCACAAAAATTGCCGTAAAACTGGGCAAATTCTTCACTTTTTTCTGGAAATTCAGCTTGCAACTGCGCAATCGCTTGCTTTGGTCCTAGTTTATTAAGGTCGTGCTTGGAGTAGGCTAACAACCTTCTATAATGCTTTACAGCTAATGGTTCCTTGACCCGGTTTTGTAAAAAAACGACGCCATACCATGCCATAAATACCAAGCTTAACGTCATAATTAGAATAGGCCCAGAAACAAGCTTACCTCGTTCACCAAATAAAGAGGTGAGCAGGTTTGTTTGTTTTTCTTGATCAAAATTCAGCACCCAACGCGTCCATTGGTAGTCCAGTTGTTCAAGTTGCAACCTAAGCCAATTTACGGCCGGAAAACTAGACCAAGCAGCTAACCCTAAACCTAGATTAGATTTAAATTCGTCAGACAAGGGCTGAAGCTGAGAGAGCGAACCTTGTAAACGCTCAGGCGACACCCATCCAGTTGGGTCAAGGCTTATCCACCCTTGGTTTGGTACATAATACTCAACCCAGGCATGTGCATCGTATTGATAAACACTGTAATAGTTTTCTTTTGAGTTGTATTCTGCGCCTAAATAGCCAGATACCAAACGCGCAGGAATATTGGCAACACGCATCATTAGAGCCGCAGTCGCGGCATAATGCCCACAAAATCCTCTTTTGTTTTCAAACACGAATTCATCAATAACATGACGAGATTGTGCGGTGGGCGGGGTGAGCGTATAGCTAAATTGTTGCTGCAAAAAGTAGTTTTTCATCAATGTAACAAACGCTGCAGTATCAGCGCTTTGTAAGTCCCATTGTTCGGCTAAAGCTTGTACCTTAGGGTTAAGTGCTGTTGGAAACTCGGTGTTGCGCCTATATTCTCGTCTGCTTATTTGTGATTGACTTGGGATGTTTGCGCCATACGCCAAATATTCAAACGTACTACTTAGCTGCTCAGTTCTATATAAGGTACCAAAATAATTTGTCACAACGCCGGACGTTGAGCTTCCGGAATAACCCAATCCATAAAGCCATGGTGTGTTACTAGGCTCCGCATAAATAGTGTAAAACGTGGAATTTTCCTGCTGTGAAAAAGGCCATGGCACGTGTTGTAAATCAGCCATTTTCCACTGAACGCCATCAAAATTATCATGCACAATGGCACGCCAATAAAGGGGAGACTTGGCTTGTTCTTGACTGCTCAAAACCGCTCTAAATGCCAATTCATCTGATTGAGATAACGCGGCTATATTAAATGGATCGACATCTTCAGACAGACCTGTTTTTGCCAAATTTGGCCCTGGTAACTGCCAAAATGCGGGTAGCTTAGGTAAGAATATGACTAAAGCGGCGCTTAAAACAGCGCTAAACAATAATTTAGAAAATACAAACTTTGTTAATTTAAACATAGGCTTGTTATGCTCAAGCCTTAGCATTAAAACCAAATTGACGACTAAAAATGAGAATACGAAAAGGGTGATATATAAGCTTTGTGAAAACAAAAAGGCACAAGGGATCGTAAAAAAATTAAGTACAAATATTTGTCGCCACAGCCTTTTATTATTAGCTTGTAACACCTTTAGCTGACAAGCCAAAAGCATAAGTGCGACAAACAAGGATACCGAGTTTGATAATCCCGCAGATAATGCGGTGATCCCCATGCCAACTAAAGCGAGTAGGTTTAGTAAAGAGGTCCGTACACCAATTTGGTTGCTATACACAAGAATGACATGCCAAACTACAAGCAATGTCATGGTTATGTTAAATAGCGTACCAAAGTCTGTTATGGGCATCCAAGTCAGCAATAAATAACTAAAAGACACCAATAATTTATTGGAATTCACTGAGAGCCTCCATGCAACGCATTTTATGATGCTCGCCTTTGTCGGCTTTAAACTGGAGATGTCCTAACTTTAATGCGTACGCAACTTGCTCTTTATCTGCGTTGGAAATCAAGTAGCTGAGCTTTGACAATCGCTCTTCAGTATCGCCTTGCAATTGCGCGTAGTCATATCCCACGGAACATTTTTCATCTTCGCCTGCATAACTTTGAATCACTAGCTGTTGCGTTTTAGCATAATGACGCCAAGATACTCTGCGCATACTCATACCATGTTGATAAGGCAATAACTGCTGAAATTCTTCGGTCAAGGACGCATCTTTTACACCTGATTGTTCGCCATGTTCATCTATTACTAAATGACTTGTTTCATCTGTTGGTATCGGGTTAGGGTAGGCATGTATCGAATCTGCCACATATAGATAACTCCAAACACTGACTAAGCCAAAAGGGTAATGACTTAAAAATTTAACTCGGCCAATTTTATGTTTTCCACGCGAAAAAGCGATGGGCAAAGCCTGTATGGTTGATTTTAAAACTTGCTCTATCGTTAAATTTGAAAGCGAACTGCGGTGTGTAATGTGGAAGTCTAATAGCGCTTTTTTGGGCGTGATCTCAAGATTGAGTGTCGGTGGCGCATTCACATAATCGCTATGAACGTTTACACACTTTATTTTGGTTCCGCTTAAATTCGCAAAACCGTAAAGAAGCGACACAATCAAGAGCATAACCATTAAATAAGCAATGGCCAACAACAAGTTGTTTTGATAGTTAATACCGAGCACAAAGTTGAGCGCAGCAACACCCAAAAAACCAGCGCCCATTTTTGAAGGCAGCACATATATGTTGTTATGAGAAAATGTGATCTGTTTGCCCGAGTGCTTTTTGCTGACTAAACGCTCAAATATACGGCTAGTTATCTTTTTCATTAAAGAGGAATGCTCACCTCGTTCAAAATGTCCGATATTGCATTGCCTTGCATATGAACGGGAATATTCAAACGGTGTGCTGCAATACTTGCAAACACATCTTGCACATCATCTTGAGTCGCGTACTCTCTATTATCCATTAGTGCCCATGCACGAGCTGCACTTCCTAAGGCGATGCTGGAACGGGGAGAGAGTGGATCGGTAAAGCGGCCGCTATCACGAGTATAGCGAACAAGCGCTAGAATATAATCGACTACAGGTTTGGGCAATTTGATCAATTTAACCTGCTCTTGTATATCGTTTAATGTTTTAGTATCAATAACTTGAGATGCTTTGGAAGTGTCATTCTCTTTGATACCAAGTATCAGCTTGCGTTCAGCATCTTCACTTGGATAACCCAAACTTATACGCATAAAAAAGCGGTCGAGTTGAGACTCGGGCAGGGGGTGTGTACCAGCTTGATGCAATGGATTTTGCGTTGCAATTACAAAGAATGGGTCAGGAAGGCGGTGGCTTACGCCGTCAACCGTCACCTGTCGTTCTTCCATCGCTTCCAACAAGGCACTTTGTGTTTTTGGGCTTGCGCGATTTATTTCATCGGCCAGTAATAACTGACTGAAAATCGGGCCTGGATGAAAGGTAAATTGATGCTCATTGGTATTGAATATCATCGTACCTATAACATCGGCTGGCAATAGGTCGCTCGTAAACTGTACACGTTGATAGCTAAGGCCTAAAACATCAGCTAAGCCGTGTGATAACGTGGTTTTACCCATACCTGGTAAGTCTTCAATCAACAAGTGACCACGGCACAATAAACTACAAATGGCGAGTTTTACCTGTGATTCTTTACCATAGATGATATGAGATAGCTGCGACGTTATTTGTTCAATTACTTGGTTCATGCAATCATTTCTATGCGCTTTAATACTGTATCCACTTTTTTTGCATTAAATGGCTTTGCGATAAAACCTTTAGCACCAAGCTCCCAAGTGTTTTGAACGTTTTCTAAACTGTTGTGACCAGAGCACATAATCACATGTGTGTTCGGATAATTATCGTTTATAAACTCTAAGATTTGCGTTCCGTCAGTGTCAGGCAATTCAATGTCTAAAAAAATAACATTAGGTGGGGTTTCAGATAACAAGGCTTTGGCAGATTCAAAATCTTCAGATTCAAAAATTTCTTCAAAACCAAGTTCATTCAATATGTTACTCAAATAATCTCGAATGTCTTGAGAGTCGTCGATAATCAATATCGGCTCAAGGGGTTTTACAAATTCCATATAACGATACTTCATATTGTTTGTATGAAAACATACTAAGGCATACAAACTTCAAGCTCAATAACTTTGACCATTTTAGCAACAGATAACTGAACAACACCCCAAAATGTCCGATACCGCCTAGTATTGGACATTTTGAGCAACTCAGAATGTTTCTAGAGAGGTTAAGTGCATCTATATGGTTAACGGCCTATAATTTACGTTATGTTAAATTAGGTTAAACGTGTATATAGTACTTGTCAGCCCTCGTAGATTTCAATAAACATAAACAGCGTATTATCACCAAATACAGAAAACGTATCGCTAAATAAGTCAGTCATATTTAGTGTTCGTGATTAATGATATCTCAACCAGCGCGAAAGAATGAATCAATCGCCTTTTTAAAGCTTTTTTCTGATTCTTGAGTGAGTGTGCAATAAGTCCAAACTTCATCGCCTATGCGAAATCTTACCTTGGCTTTGTAAATCTTACCTTTGTGTACGTTAAGAAATCGTCGATCTGCTTTACTTGTTGCTGCGCACGATTCTTTTATATAGAGGTTGTTTCCAGTGGCATTTACGAGGCTAAAAAAATAAACGCCATCATACATCGATGTAAGCTTCACATCTTGCTCTTGCGTTGTCAGTGCACTCTTTGACCAAAAAAGTGCTGTAACCACAATGCCAATCAATATGCCTAAGTAAGGCCATTTCATTTGCTCTAGCATTTCAAGTGATCCAAAAAACTCCAGAATCTAAACTTTAATAACTAGCGAATAAAAATTAAATAGCCAAAAAGTACTGTTTTTGTGGTGTGGAATATTTTGCCCATCTGATGTAGAAAAGCTAGGTTCTAATTGTTGTACTTTTTAATTGCTTCGAGTGCAGCCTCTTTAAAGTGTTTCATATCAACAACTTTAGTTCTTAGCGAACCTTTTACGCCATTTGAGCTTGAATGGTAATTCTTAACATCACTATCCATACCTCCTTTTATGATTGAAGCAATATAAGGCTTTTTAATACCATTTTCATGAACATCAACATAAGCGATAACTGGGCCACCGCTCGCTCCGGGGTAGGTAAATGAACGTATCATGTCAAAACGCCCGCCTCCGACTTCGCTTAAATAGTAATCTATATCAGATTCAAATAAAAAGTCTGTGGTAAACGTTTCGTAGGTCATATATTTACCACTATCGCCTATTTCTGCATCTGTGCTGTAACCTGCAACTGTTACTTCGCCTTCAAATTCATAAACAAGTTCTTCTGAAGTTTCGCCAAAGTATACTTCTTCTTGTTCATTGAAAATCAAAATAGGCTTAATAAGCGTATGCTCGATAGCTTTATCTAATACAATAATCGCCCAATCATATTCATAGCTCATCACGTATTGATGACTCACTTTATCTGGAGCCGTTGCTGTCATCTTAAATACTTGCTGTGCAGTAGTGGCGTAGACTTCAATTTTTTCAACGCCATTCTCCATTACACCGCAATGAGCCGCGGTTAACACCACACGAGAATCTCTATTCAGATCGCTACCAATAAGTGTGCCAGTACAAAACTTAGCTTTCTTCTTGTGCTTAAAAGAAATTACAATCTTTAAAACAGCATTTAGATACTTTGGTGATTGTGTTGTTTTTCTCACACGTTTGTCATCTTCTGCAATAGATACTTTTTTAGGGGTAGTAATATGATTTGTATCGCCACGCGCACTAACATCTATATGTAGTGACGCTGTTATAATGAGTATTGCAGCTGAGAGTTTTTTAATGGGCATTTTTAATTATGTCAAATCGGTCATCGTAAATTGAGGTTTTGATTGAGTGTTGTGCACTAAGCAAACGAGTTAGGAATGTTCACAGAGTTACTCGACAAATTGTTCACAGTATAACAAGTATATGCGCTTACATAAAACCACCCTTTCGACCTATCAGTATTTATTTCACTTTGTTATATGCTTAAATCTTGGTCAATTGGAATGGTCATTCAATCATGAAAAATCTCTTCTTTTGCACATTACTCTCTATCGTATCAAGTACCGCTGTAGCGAATAACGCAAATTCAGGCGTAGGTATTAATCTCACCGGTATCAACTATTGGTCAAGCCAATGGACAACGATAGATGTAATGAAACATGCGTCCAATGGCAGTGGTGAACTTTGGGCAACCAGTAATGCAATTACGTACGAATATAATACTGGCGACCAGTCACTGCTGGACTTAGACGAACAAGGCTGGCCGCGTTCTTTACCCTCATTGACGAGTGAATCCCCTTTTCATTATGTCACTACGATTATTTTTCACGACAATCTTCATTACGCTAGAGGTGACTATGTCATTTTATACGAAGGTGAAGGTGAGCTATATTATTCCGGCCCCGAGCTAATTAGCACCGCACCTGGACGGGATGTAGTACGCATGGGTGACAATAGCTACTTTCACTTGCAAATTCATAGTACCGATCCAAACAATACGGGAAACTACATTCGTAATGTGAGGATCATTGCCCCGGGCGGGAGTTGCAGCCCAGTGGCAACCGACTTTGTACAAAGTGCAAGCGACTGTAATGATCCTGCTACATTTATGCCGTTTGAACAAAGTTATGCACAGCGTGTTTTTCACCCGTTATTTTTAAAAGACATGTCGCAATTTCGAACGCTCCGATTCATGCAATTACTCAACACTATAGATAACCCGGTAGAAAATTGGCACGACCGCCCTAAATACAATTACGCAAGCTGGGCACTAAATGGCGGCAGCCCATTTGAAGTAGCCATTACAATGGCAAACATGCTACATGCTGAAGGTTGGTATAACTTACCCGTTCGAGTTAATGATGAATACGTTCGACAATTTGCTCGGTTACTAAAAAATACCGCTGATGAGCAAAGTGATATTTTCATTGAGTTTGGTAATGAGCTTTGGAATAACGCATGGCCCTATATTAATGACGCCATATATATGGAAGAGCAAGGTAAAGCGCTTTGGCCAAATACCAATTACCATGATATTGAGTATCGAATGAATTATTACGGTATGCGTAGCAGCCAAGTATGCAATATTGTAAAAACGGAATTTGCTGATCAAGCCGCTCGTATTAAATGTGTCATGGGTGGGCAAACAGGTGTTCCATGGATCAGTGAACAAGCATTGAACTGCCCTATTTATGCCTCTGGGGTTAATGCTAAGTGTGCAGAGAACATGGACGTGCTAGCTGTGGGCAGCTATTTTGGAGGCTATTTTGCCGACCAAAAGTATCTAGATATTTTAAATAATTGGGCGAAAACACCTTCAACTGGCTTAGATAACCTGTTTACCGAAATGCATTCGGGCCTATTGCGCTCATTAACGTTTAACCCTGATGAACCGATTTGGTGGCAAGCTCCTGAGCATGGTGCACTAGCCCAAGCAAAAGAGAATATCTCCGGTAACCTAGCGCTTGCGCAACAAAATGGGTTAATGCTGGCAGCTTATGAAGGTGGTCAGCATTTAACTTACGCAGGTGACAGACGTGAAGGTCGAGATAAAATTAGTGATACGTTATTTTTAACCGCTAACCGCGACCCTAGAATGGCAAACGCTTTTACTGAGCACTTAGAGGATTGGCGGGATTCTGGCGCTGGATTATATATAGTCTTTGAAAGTATTGGGCGTTGGGACACTTGGGGAGCATTTCCGCTAAAAGAATATCAAACCCAACCCAGACAAAGTGCAGTCAAATTTGACGCTGTATTGAAATTTATTGAGCATAACACCTGTTGGTGGCAGTTATGCGAAAGGAATCTCACACACAACGACGATCCAATAGGTATACCAACAGACGTTATTTATCCACCTCCAGTGATTGAACCAGATCCGACACCAGCACTAACATTAGCAGCAGAACCAATATTTGAAACTAATGGTGTTAGGTTAAGTTGGCAATTGAGCAATGTCGATCAACCTATAGTGTACAAAATCTCTCGAGTCCCAACGCTGCTCACACATAGTTACGACAATGTTTTTGAGAATCATTGGTTACCTCTTGATCGGCAAATAACTTACCAAATTGAGGCTGTCGTAGAAAATACTGGTGTGCTAATAGCAAGCAAACAGATTGTCACTAAAGCAGGAGATAGCGAGTTACCTTCGGTACCGCGAGCGCTGACTGTTCAATCAGATGGGGCTTACGGCGCACAATTAACTTGGCAAGCTAGTAGTGATAATTATGGCGTCAAGTTATACAAGATTGTAAGGAATGGGCAAATGTACACGCACACAAGTGATACGCAGTTCAATGATCCATGGCCTCCTCAAGGGATAGTCACTTATGCTGTCTATGCGCAGGACTTGGCGGGTAACCTCTCCCCTATTTCTCAAACTGTTGAACTTGAAATAACACATAACTAAAAATAAAAAACTCGCTCAAAAGAGCGAGTTTTTAAATCAAAATCTTAGAAAGTGCTTAGAATTCTTTCACTACTTTTACATCACCAGTGACAGAACCAGATGATACAAAGCCAATCGTATCAGGGTTAGATGATACGCTTTGAATGACTTCTGTATCATTAGCAGCTTCTTTCGGTGGTGTTCCTTTACCCGTAAATATGAGTTTTGACCAATATGCTTTAAGCTGCGCTGAAGATTTGTTCAACACTTTGGTATTGAACTCTTCAGCAACTGCACTGCCTGATTCTTGGCCGATTGGAATCGCTTTGTTGCCATTTGAAAATGACTTTTCTTTACCTGTAAAGATTCGGTTAATAGTTGAATCATCAAAGCTACTGTTGTTACTTGGATGAACAATAACCGACACGCCTGCATATGATTGAGCACATAGCAACATTGCAGCTAAATAAGTTAGTTTTTTCATCGCTTATGCCTCCTAAAATACTACATCTACGCCAAACGTAAGCGCTTTACTGTCGCCCGCTACGGCAAAGTCAAACGAATCATCTTTAACGCGGTCATATTGTACTTTGAAAGCGGCTGAAGGGTGGAAATTCCAACGGATACCTACCGCAGTTGTGTCATGTTTCTCAACATCACCATCACCACTTTGCTCATAATCTGAATACGTCACATAAGGGGTGAAATCGCCAAAACGATAACCCGCACTTATCATGTAAGTATCAAAGTCGCTATCCAGTTCAAGGCGGTTTAACTCTGTTAAAATAAAGAAATTACCCCAATCAGCATTCACGGCTAAGCCATAAAATTTACCATCTCGTTCATCTTTACCATTCCACATCGACGGTTCACCACCTACAAAACGCTTATTGGTATAGCGCATGTGCGTTAACCGTATTTCTAACCAATCGTGACTTAGGTTGACGACACCGCCAAGGATATCTTCCCAAATTTCACGCGTTGGTTGACTAAAGAAAAAGTCTGAAAGCAGCTTATTTTGCGCATCATCTTCTCGACCTGTGTAAATATTTGCTGACAGTCCCCAATCTCCAACTGAACCGTTGTACAGTAAATTTACGCCTTCATAGTTAAAAATTTGCCATGTGTAGTTATCCGCAGGGGGTCGCATCCATACGTATGCGTAACCTACATCATAGAAATCTGAGTAGTAAAACAGTGGCAAACGCTTCTTACCTGCTTGCAATGTCCAACTGTCATTTATCTCGTAAGAAATGTAAGCCCACTCAAATTCGGCATCGTAGTCATTCGCACCACGCGCCACAATTTGACCGGTAACACTTAAGCCATCTCCAAGATCACCACTCACTTGTAAACCGATAAGTGATTCTGGTGTAAAGGAAAAGTCTTTAGTGTATGTACTTACAATTGGATAGTCAGCAAGAAAGGACGGCTCTATACCGTATTGTGGGACTCCAGTGCCACTTAGCACTTTACCTCCATTGACACTTGCAAACCCTGAAATATTTATCTCTGCATGTACCGCCGTCGAACTAAGTGCAGCGACCAAGAGAGTAGTTTTTAGTTTCATAGATAGCTCCGCTCATTTAAGAGTAATTGGCAAGCTAAGTATAGTTAAACCTCCGAAAAAGAAAGTTTTATTGATAAAAATTGGAATATGGCTAAGCTTAGAATCAGGGGAAATATAAAAATAGCCAAGCTGCGCCATAAAATGGGCTAATAGCAAGGAGTAACACAACTTAAGGTTGTCACATTGTTATATTACAAGGTGTTATATGTCTAAATTATTGCATTTTAAGAATATGAGTATTTCGAAGAAGATTCATGCGATAACCATAGTTGCCGTCGCAGCGTTTGTCGTACTCGTAATGATTAATTATAAATCGCTTTTGGAGAATCAACGCTCGTTAGATGAATTAGAAAACCAAACTTATAAATTGCTCATCCTTACTTCCGAAAATGTTACATCCATGCAAAACCTTGACGAGACATACACTCAATCGGTGACATTTGGAGACGCTGAACTCATTAGTAAGGCAACTGCAACACAAAAAAAATTAGTCGAGAACCTTAAGCAAGTACCAAACCTTAATATAAATTTCCCTACTATGGATACTATAAGAAAAATCCAAGAGTATGGAAAAATTGCAAAGCAAATCGCGACGAGCATGATAGATGGTACCGCTGACTTCACGAAGTTACCGCAAATAGCTAAACAAAAGAGTGACCTATTCGACAGTATTCTGAAAGACCTCAATTCAGATAAAAAACGCGCGGATGACCGCTTTTTCGAACTTATTAACAATACAAAGTCGAACGCTGACGATGCACTGACGATGATGTTTGTCGTCGCCATCGTTTCTTTATCAATCGTTATTATTCTAGCCGTCGTGATTGCCCGGGGTATTAGCTCATCAGCAGGCGAAGCTGCTGATAATCTGCACCTGCTGGCTGAAGGAAAAGGCTCTTTGAGCTCTCAACTTACCGTTTCATCTAACGATGAAATTGGTCAAGTATCGAAAAACTTTAATGCGTTTGTGAATATGCTACGTGGTACCGTTGAGGATGTTATTGCAGTAGTTGAGCCATTAATGGAAAACTCCACTCGCTTAGTGCAAGGTATGGAATCTGCGGAGAGAGCAACACAACAACAGTCAAGCGATGCTCAAGTTGTTCGTAACTCAATGGAAGAAATGAAGCAAAGCGTTGGTGATATTTCACAATCTGCTGCGACTGCCTTCCAAGCAGCTGAGCTTGCTGAAAATGCCGTTGATGAAAGCCTAAAACAGATAAATGTATCAGTGGCACAGTCTCAAGACTTAAGTGAAGAGATAAATAAAGCCGCGGTGACGATTAATAAACTCGCAGACGATACACAAAATGTCACGCAAATATTGAATGTAATTACATCTATTGCAGAACAAACCAACTTACTAGCATTAAACGCCGCCATTGAGGCTGCACGGGCTGGAGAGCAAGGTCGTGGCTTTGCCGTGGTTGCAGATGAAGTAAGAGAACTAGCCTCTAGAACGGCGAAATCTACAAATGAGATCAGAGAGCTGATTAACATTTTAACCGTCGCTGCATCTGATTCGGTTAATGCGATGAATTCTGCAAGAGATATGGCAACTAACAATGCTGAAGCCGCCGAAGCAACTGGTAAGTCTATTCAGGAGATTTCTGACCAAATTCTAGCAATCAATGGTATGAACTCTCAGATTGCGACGGCAACTGAAGAGCAAACATCCGTTGCAGCTATGGTTGTAGATAACGTTTCTAATATGCACAGCTCATTTGAGCAAACAATGAAAGCACTAGAACAGGTGGGTGATGTTGCTCAAAACTTACATAAGTTATCTGATAACCTACTAGACTCAACATCTAAATTTAAACTGTAATTCATTTACAGTTTAAATTATTTTAGGCATTAAAAAAGGCAGCTTAGGCTGCCTTTTTTGTTGAACTTAATTCCTAAGAATTAAAGAGCAACGATGTTCTCAGCTTGAGGACCTTTTTGACCTTGAGCTAGAGTGAACTCTACGCGTTGGCCTTCAGCAAGAGTTTTGAAACCATCGCCTTTGATTGCACTGAAGTGTGCGAAAACGTCAGCGCCGTTTTCTTGAGCGATAAAACCAAAACCTTTAGACTCGTTGAACCACTTAACTGTACCAGTAACTGTGTTAGACATAATGTATATCCTGTAATAAAAAATTAAATTGCTGACTATCATCAAAGTCAGACGGAATAGCAAAAAAAGATAAATGATATTTAAAACTACAGGACGGAGGTACTAACGTTAACGCTTCGAAATGGAGTGTATAAAAGAACTTACTTTTAAGCTTGGCGTTACTATATAGATTTGCGCTAGCAAGTCAACATAATTTTTCTTTGTATTTTCTTGGTATTGCTATTTTTTGAACAGTAAAACAAGCAGGTCGAACCCCTACTCGTTTTACATAGCAATTAAGTGTCAACAAAATCAGTGTAATGCTGCCGTAAATGGTATTTCTGCGCAGATCTTGCCTTCCGCAATTAAAATTTCTTCCAGTCGCTGATCAATCACATCTTTGTCAAAATATTCGTATGCTAGCTCTACGAACAGGTTTTTATGCTTTTCTTCGGATTTGGCAATGCTCACATAAAAGTCTTTCTCTTTGCCTTCTGGTAAGGCTTCTGCAACAAGAGAAAAACGCTCGTGACCACGCGCTTCAATAACCGCGGCAACAAGCAGACGGTCTATCAAGAATTCGTCACGACCATTTCTAAATATCGCACGAATTTTTTTTACATAAGGGTCTTTCTGATCATTACCAAGAGTAATACCGCGCTCAGTCAACAACTTCAGTACTTGTTTGAAGTGGATCATTTCTTCAATGGCTAGGTCAGTCATTGCCTTTACGAGTTTAATTCTGTCTGGGTAATGACTTAACATCGAAACAGCCATACCTGACGCTTTTTTTTCCGCTGCAGCATGATCTTGTAAAAAGGTACCAAAATCTTCGAGTACTTTATGAGTCCATTCAAATGGCGTGTGGTATTTAAGTTCAAACATTACTAATACTTACATTTATATCGATAAAATTACGCGCATTTTAACGCATTCTGATCAGCGAGCAAAGTTTAAGTCTGGCAATACAGTTGACTGTCCTTATCTACTTTTCCGTTGCGGGTTGAACTTACCTTCAATGGATGGCGTATTTCATTCCATGCAGTCACTTTTCCACCTTTGTTGGTATATGGCATCGAGTCCAAATTGAGGCTATCAGCAAAAAGAAATGTGCTTAATGTATTAAGTGCCTGCGGCGCGGAAATATCTAACAATAGGTAGTCCAACGCGTTTAGCTCAAAAAAGCGGAGCGCTTTGTACTTGTGGCCTTCATAACATGCAGATAGATACTCATAGTCCTTCGTCAACTGCGTATTTAAACCGTCAAATGTATTTAAAAAACATCGTTTAATGGTGTCATTAAAGCCTCCATCTTCACGTAGTAAGTTTGTGGACATACGCTGGAGCAACTGGGAAATTGAGGGAAGCCATAACTGCAGATCACGTTCTAAGTAAATAAACCGACTATTTGGATAAATGCGAGACAGTGTCTGGTAATCGTTAAACACGGGGGTATCAGCGATAACCTGCGCATTTTTAAATGTGTTACGCGTGTATGCCGTATGCGCTGTTCTAAATCCTAAGTGAAGTGTAGCCACGCACACGCTCGTTGTGCCTGTTCTAGGAAGCCCCACAATAAAAACTTTATCACTCATAACTGATTGATGAATACCTCAATGAGAATATGGCGCAAGTATACAGGAGTCGAAAGGTCTTTAGGTAGGGGCTTGAGACACCCCTACCTATCGTAGATAGCTACTTGATAAGATATACAGCGTAAACTTGTGCATCAATGGTGATAGCCCCTGTGTTATAAGCCTCTTTATAGCTACCCGATTCTGAATCCATCATACGCATGGAAGCTTGGCGCAGATAAGGCACCGTTGGTGTTGATAGAGGTGAAAACGACACTGAATATAGTTTATCAACTTTTACATCAAAATCATTTGCTAACTCTTTTGCTGCAAGCTTCGCATCTTTGATTGCCTCTTTTCTCAACTTATCAGCAAGCTCGTCTTGATTGCTTACGCTAAATTCGGTGTTGTAAAACTCAGTAATACCTGCGTCAACCAGCTGTTGTAACAACTCTGGGTAGCTCTCTATATTGCTCAATGTAAGCGTTAAGCTACGACTAACACGAAAGCCTTCAAACACTTCTTCACTGGTATTTCTGTCATAACGCGTTTGACGGTGAACATTGAGTTGGTCAGCATGAATATCATCCGGTTTGATATTAAATCTTTTCGCTAACTTAATTGCATCTTCCATAATGCTATCCACTCTTTTTTTAGCATCAGTTAGCTGCTTATGTTTTTCAGTAATGGCCACGCGGATGGTTGCTCTATCCGGCTGAACTTGCAATTTAGCAGAACCCTGAACATAGAGATGAGGCTCGTCAGGAAGTGCTGATGCAAATACTGACGTACAAAATAGAGTTGCTACGAGTGAAGTGAACATGCGCATAATGCGATTCCTTATTTAATCTATTGTTTGTATTGAATCACATTGTCCTTAATCATTCCTGAACGTTAAATTGTGATTTCAATGCCTCCGTTATAAAAGCGCTTTCTGGTTCGAAAAACAAGTCTCTGTGAAACTCAATAATATCATCTTGTAATTTAGCATCAGACATTGCTTCATCAAATAACTTGATTGCTTGTTCACCAATGTGAGAATTAGCGCAAACAAAATAGCCAAAGGTCGCCAGTGGTATACCTTTTATTTGATGAATTGAGATAGAGTCATTTTTTGATTCATGCGGGTGGTTGTATCTAAACACCGGGGCATACTCAATGATCGCATCTAGCTTTCCTTGGATGAGCATCTTTTGCAAGCGCACCGCACTATTTGCACCTTCATTGATAAAAATGCTGTCATTGACCTCAAGCAACATTTTGTCGATTTCTTTACCGTATGAACGCCCTTTAGTCACACCTAAATGTAACCTGTGTGTCATGACTAACTCATTAATTGATATGGCCAATGGCAGTGATTGATGGCCGAAGGCGATAATTCTATTTGCGGGAAATGCCATGAGTGGATATTTACTATATCTCGCTTGTTTTTGTCTTTCAGGGGTTTTGGCTTTGTTATAAAGGCAAGTTGATGGCTGGTTTTCTAATTCGCGCCACTCGCGAACTCGGCTTGCAGGAATGTGATTGAAAACCATCTTACCATCCAGCTTTTGCTGAACTTTCATGAGTAAAACCATCGCAGCATCACGGGGCTCGTAGATTTTCGAAGGGTCATAATCCGATGCTAAATCAATAACGAGTGCATGAGTTTTAAAGGTGCATAGAAGAATAAAAACTGCGATATTTTTAAAAAGTGTCATAAACCACCAAGCTAAGTGTGTCATTCACCTCCTTGGCGTTCAATCATTATGCAATACTAACAAAAGAGCCAGCAATCGTCATGCTGGCTCTATCAATTAAAAATTAAATACTACGTCGTTTATAATTACGATATTCAGGTAGCCAGTAATTTTTCTCGATCGCTTGCCAAATAGCATCATCGCTCATTTCAAGCGCTACGCCTTCTTCCATTGCCTTCTTAGCAACAGCAAATGCAATACGCTTACTCAATGCTTCTATTTCTACTAACGCTGGAAGCAGACTGCCTTTGCCAGTGTTTGCCCAAGGAGATGACTCAGCAAGCGTTTCACTTGAAACCATCAACATAGCATCTGTGATACGTGTTGCTTTGGCTGCAATTACACCAAGACCAATGCCAGGGAAAATATAACTGTTATTGCACTGTGGAATTGGGTAGGTATTGCCCTCGTACTCAACGGGCTCGAATGGACTACCTGTTGCGACAATGGCATTGCCTTCTGTCCATTCAATCACGTCTTTTGGATGTGCTTCCACTTGTCGTGATGGATTACTCAGTGGGAATATAATAGGACGCTCACACCCGTTGTGCATTGCACGGATCACTTGCTCAGTAAACAGGCCTGGTTGACCGGAAACGCCTATCAAGATATCTGGTTTTGCGCAGTGCATTACATCCAATAATGATGCAAAATCGCCACTATACGACCAATCGCTTAGTGAATCTTTACTTTGCACAAGCGCCGCTTGGAAGTCACGTAAGTCTTCCATGCCTTCAGTTAATAGGCCAAACCTATCGACCATAAACACTTGGCTGCGAGCCTGTTCGTCAGAAATGCCTTCAGCAACCATCTGGCTGATGATCTGTTCGGCAATACCACATCCAGCAGAGCCTGCGCCGACAAATACCACTTTTTGCTCAGACAATTTTGCGCCTTTAACACGACAAGCGGCCAACAACGAACCCACAGTGACCGATGCAGTCCCCTGAATATCGTCGTTGAAACTACATATTTCATCACGATAGCGCTTTAACAATGGCATTGCATTAGGCTGTGCGAAGTCTTCAAATTGAAGTAGCACACTTGGCCAGCGACGTTTCACAGCACTAATGAAAAGCTCTAAAAATTCATCATACTCTTCTTGGCTGATACGTTTATGCCTAGCGCCCATATACATAGGATCAGCGAGTAATTTTTCATTGTTGGTACCAACATCAAGCATGACAGGTAAAGTATAAGCAGGACTGATACCACCACAGGCCGTGTACAGAGACAGTTTACCTATAGGGATACCCATACCGCCAATACCTTGGTCACCCAAGCCTAAAATGCGTTCACCATCCGTTACTACGATGACTTTTACTTTACCTTTCGTTGCGTTACGCAGAATATCATCCATTTGATGACGCTCTTCATACGCAATAAACAAGCCACGCGAACTACGATAAATATCAGAGAATTTCTCACATGCGTCACCTACCGTTGGCGTATAAATAATAGGCATCATTTCTTCTAAATGATCGCGAACTAAGCGGTAATACAAAGTTTCGTTATTATCTTGAATTGCACGCAGGTAAATATGCTTGTTTAAGTTATCTTGAAAACTTGAATATTGCTGATAACAGCGTTCAACTTGCTCTTCGATGGTTTCATAACGAGGCGGTAATAAACCAGTTAGGTTAAAGCTTTCACGCTCACGTTGACTAAATGCACTGCCTTTGTTTAATAAAGGCGTTTCTAAAAGATTTGGACCAGAGTAAGGAATGTATAAATAATTTGGATCGGTTTGTTTAGTCATATTTACAAGTTTTGACACATTTATATAGGCTGAGAGTTCATTATTGCCCAAAGTGATTAAATTTCAATGAATTTCGCTCACATCAGACCAATGTAAAAAGCCCTGTTCAATGAAGTAACCTTCCGTAAACAGGGCGATACAGTATATCGTAAACTTGTGTCTAAGCCTACGATTATCGCGTGTTTTCGCCTAATGCAACACCTTCTCGGCGTGGATCTGCGCCACCAAATAACTTGCCGTTTTTCAGTTCAATTACATGTAGGCCGGAGTTCAAATCTCTTACCTGCACATTGTGCCCTTTTTCTTGAAAGAACGGCACTAAGTTTTCCAATTCGGTACCTTTTTCTAAGGTCGTGTATTTATTGCGGTTGGTGATCCGAGGTAAGTTTATCGCTTCTTGAGGCGTCAATTGCCAGTCAAGAACACCAATCACCGTTTGCGCAACGTAGTTTATGATGCGGCTACCACCTGGAGAGCCAACAATTAAGCGTAAACTACCATCGGGGTTAAACACCATAACTGGAGACATTGAACTGCGGGGACGCTTATTTGCCTCCACGCGATTGGCTACCCACTTACCTTCTTTCTTTGGACTGAGTGAAAAATCGGTAAGTTGATTGTTTAAAAGATACCCATTCACCATCACCGTTGAACCAAAAGCCATCTCAATTGAGCTGGTCATAGATACCGCGTTACCTTCGCTATCAACAATTGAGACGTGCGTTGTAGACGGTAGTTCGTAGCCGTCATCCATCGCGTAAGCAAGCTTACCCTGAGTAGGATCACCTACAGGTACATTGTGATTGTCTTGGTTTGTAATCAGCGCAGCCCTATTCGATAGATAGTCGCTTTGCAACAATGCCTTCGTTGGTACAGCAATAAAATCAGGATCTGCGACATAGTGGTTTCTGTCAGCAAATGCTAAACGTGATGCTTGTGTGAATAAGTGCAAAGCTTGTGGATCATTCGCTTTGTATTGGCTCAAATTTTTGCCTTCAAGTAGTTTCAAAATTTGTAAAACTGCAACCCCGCCACTGCTTGGTGGTGCCATAGAGCAGACATTATATTGATGATACTCTACGCAAATAGCATCTCGTTGCTTGCTTTTATAGTTTTTTAGATCCGTGTCATCTAATTTACCCGGCGCAATCGCGGAACCTTGCACTGCAGACACGAGCTTTTTGGCATTTGAACCTTGATAGAAGGCTTTAATACCTTTGTGCGCCACTTGTGTGTATAACGCAGCGAGTTCAGGATTTTGCTTAACGGTACCCACCTTTAATGCTTCACCATTTGGATAAAAATACTCTTTTGCGGGTGACAGCTGAGTTAATCCAGGATTGAGCTGTTTCTCAAGTAACATATTCAGCCTAGGTGAAACCACAAAGCCTTCTGTCGCCAGCTTGATAGCCGGTTCAAACAATTGTAGCCAAGGTAACTTTCCATATTTATCGTGCGCTTGCTTGAACGCGTGTAACACGCCCGGCACACCCACTGAACGTCCGCCAACTACGGCTTTAATCCAAGGTACGGCTTTGCCTGTTTCATCTAAAAATAAAGTGTGATCCGCATTGTTTGGTGCGGTTTCACGGCCATCAAAAGTAACCAATTCATTTTTGTCTTTATCAAAGTACAAAATAAACGTACCACCACCAATACCCGATGATTGAGGCTCGACTAGTGTTAACACAAGTTGCGTGGCAATGGCTGCATCAATCGCACTGCCCCCTTTGGCAAGCATTGTTTGTCCCGCTTTTGACGCATAAGGGTTTGCTGCCGCTATCATAAATTGTTTAGCAACGACTTGGTCTTTTTGTTGAACACCCGTGGCGGCTTCTGGCTCACGTGTCTCGCGCTTTTGAGTCGTTTGTGTATCAAGATTTGAAGCACAACTTGTCAGTAATAACATGCTCACTATGTGCGGTGCATATTTCATATCTGGTCACTTTTATCCATTGAAAACATTGGCATGATAAAAGCAAACGGGCACAATATGCAAAAAATAACTGCTAGATAACATGATTGAATTCCCCCTAGAAAAGCGCTACGTATTCCCCCCGCTTGTACTTGCCCTTTTGGCTGGTGCGTTAATGCTGCTTGACGCAAACGCAATACTTGCATTCAATCGAGCGTTTATGCCAGAGCAATGGTGGCGTATTTTTACCGGCCAGTTCATGCACAGCAATTGGACTCACCTACTACTCAATGTGATAGGCATCGTCTTTATATGGATACTACATGCAGAACATCGCTCTCCAACCCAATATTTTTGTCATATTTGTTCTTTAGCACTGTGGACAGGATTGGGCATTTGGTTGTTCTGCCCTGATATTGCGATTTATACCGGGCTGAGCGGTCTTTTACATGGCGTTATTGTGTGGGGGGCGCTTAAAGATATTCAGGTTGGCATGCGATCTGGCGCTTTGTTATTTATCGGAATTTGGGCGAAATTGGCCTGGGAACAAATACAAGGTCCAAGTGCGCAAGTGGGTGAACTTATTCAGTCCAGAGTAGCAATTGAAGCGCATTTGCTTGGTGCAATTGGCGGTGTAGTCTTGTCCCTTCCTCTGCTTTATAATTTTATTCGCCAGTATCGAACAAATTAGTTATCAAACAAATAAGCGTTTTTTGTGGCACTCAATGGTGAATGCCACAAATGGCCGGCGCTTATTCTACGTCGTCATCCATCAATGGAGCTTTATAGCCAGGTTTTGCCAATATTTCTAAGTAAAACGAAGGTAATTCAGCTTCTACCGCTTTATCTATGTGCTTGTTGATAGTTGCGACTTTAATCACATCGGCTTGTGATTGTGTTGCGCCAAAGCGACAATCAAAATCCCAAAAATCAGCGCCTGCAGGCAAGTTCTTATTGCGTTCTCTGCGCAAGTACTTTTTTACTTCGTATTTAATAGCATCAACTAATCGTGCTGGTTTTAATTTAGGGTGCGTTAATGCAAATGTTTTTTTCATGGTGTTCTCGATGTCAGGATATCCACAACACGGTGGGTATCGAGTTATAGGAAAGTAATCATCTATTTTATCGCATTTATACAACGCACGCGATGAAAAGCATGTACTTCGCACAATAAAAAATACGTTGCATGGTCAAATTTCATTCGCGTGTTCTTCTAGCAAGTCTATAAATCGACGCACTTTGGTTGCTAAATGCTTTTTGCTGGGGTAAATCGCATACACGTTCACCTCTGGCTGCGGGTAGTCTTCAAATAAGATTTCAAGTAACTGACTCTCAAACGCTTCTTTTAAATAAAACTCAGGTAATCGGCAAATACCGATCCCATCAAGTGCCATTTGGGTTTGCATCATGCCACTGTTGGTTCGTACTTTTTGCCGCACCTTCACGCTGAACTTTTCACCTTCTTTATCTGTAAATTCCCAGCGGTCCGGCGTTTTCAGGTTGCTATAACAAATGCAATCATGTTTCATCAACTCTTTTGGGTGATGCGGAAACCCTAAACGTTCTAAATACGTCTGTGACGCAACAACATGAGTAGGGCATGAGAACAGCCGCTTACAAATTAAAGTCGATTCTTCGAGCATCGGAGCGGCTCTGACAACAAGATCGAATCCATCCGCAACTAAATCAATTCTTTTATCACTTAAATCCAAATCAACTCTTACATTTGGATAGCGCTTCAAGTACTGAGAAATGACAGGTTGAATAAATGAGCGACTGATCCCCACAGGACAGCTTATTTTTAGCTCTCCTTTTGGGTTGTCGTCATGTTCCGTCAGCAAAGTAAAGGCTTCGGATGCATCATCAACAAGTTGATTGCAATAGCCATAATACAGCTCTCCTTCTGGTGTGAGTGCAATTGAACGCGTTGTTCTATTCAGTAACCGCACCCCTAAACGTGCTTCTAACTTGTTTATCTCTTTACTCACATGCGAGTTCGAGTGCCCCAACACTTGCGCCGCAGCCCCAAATCCGCCGCTTTTTACCACTTGCACGAAAACTTCTACACCATCAAATATATTATTAGCCATATGGAAATAGTAACTTTACAAAAAGCTTATTAATGAATTTTGAATATCAATATACACTGTGAAACATCAAATGAACACAACGAATGACTAAGTCTTCGTTATTGAATAAACCACTTTGGAGTACGTTATGAAAGTTCTAGCATTTGCAGCAAGCAGCAGTCGTCAGTCTATCAACAAGCAATTAGCGCAATACGCAGCGTCTCTCGTTGAAGGGGCCCAAGTCGAGTTACTTGATTTAAACGATTATGAAATGCCTATCTACAGCTCAGATAGAGAAAACGATAGTGGCATTCCAGTACAAGCACAGCAGTTTTATAACAAGATAAGTGAAGCTGACGCCATTATCGTGTCGTTCGCGGAACACAATGGTACTTATACAGCTGCGTATAAAAATGTGTTTGATTGGGTATCTCGTATCAACCAAAAAGTATACCAAAACAAACCTATGTTGTTATTGGCAACATCACCGGGTCCAGGCGGCGCGCAAAGTGTGTTAGCTAGTGCCAATGGCTCTGCCCCATTTTTTGCGATGGATGTAAAAGCAAGTGTGTCTGTCCCAAGTTTTTACGATGTTTTCGACAACGAACAAGGTGAAATCAAAGATGAAGCGCTTAAGCAAAAATTGAAAGAATCGGCTTTTTCGTTGCAGTTATAAGAAATAATCTGGGCCAAACTGGCTGTTTGGCCCTTGACAAAAAATTAACTCAAAAAAGTGATAAAAATATCTGTTTTATTGCTCTTCTTACTATTGATTAGTATCTCAATCTGCCCCATTTTACGTATTAGAAATCTGACACTGCATAAGCGCGCTTATGCAGAACTTACATTTATTATTTCACTGAGGTGATTATGAAACGCGTTGTGTTATTTCTACTAACAAACCTCGCAGTTATGCTGGTATTGGGAGTGGTTTTATCTGTCTTAATGTCGGTACTAGGCATATCGTCTAGAAGTTATAGTGGCATTATGCTAATAGCACTGGTATTTGGTTTTGGTGGTTCTTTTATTTCGTTATTTATGTCGAAATGGATGGCGAAAAAATCTACGGGTGCAGTAGTCATTGAGCACGCTCGTAATGAAACAGAGCACTGGTTATTACAAACAGTTGCTCGCCAAGCACAGCAAGCAAATATCAAGATGCCAGAGGTGGCTATTTATGACAGCCCTGAGATCAATGCTTTTGCAACAGGCCCGAGCAAGAACAACAGTCTAGTTGCGGTGAGTTCAGGTCTTTTGCATAACATGAGTCAAGATGAAGCCGAAGCTGTGCTAGCCCATGAGGTATCGCACGTGGCAAACGGTGATATGGTCACACTGACACTGATCCAAGGTGTGGTGAACACCTTCGTGATCTTCATTGCAAAAGTGCTCGCCGGTATCGTTGATAACTTCTTCCGTGGCGAAGACGAAGAAGGCACCAGTTGGGCATACTTTGTATTTGATATGATTTTCCAAATGGTGTTCGGTATTTTGGCTTCAATTGTTGTCGCGTACTTTAGTCGTAAACGCGAGTTTGCCGCTGATAAAGGTGCCGCTGATTTAGTAGGCGCACATAAAATGCGTGCAGCACTTGAGCGTTTAAAACAAAACCAAGAGTCACAACTTGAAGGGTCAATGATGGCATTCGGTATCGCTTCTGGTAAGAGCTTATCGGAAATGTTTGCCTCTCACCCACCGCTTGAACAACGTATTCAAGCACTGAAATAAACACAATTACTAGCCCAACAAAGCGCCATAAAGGCGCTTTTTTGATTTTCAGAATATCTAATCACCCTTTTCGTGATCATGCGGTTTGAGCTTTGGGTGCTTTTTTTTGTTTTCAGGACGTACACGCTGTCTTTTATCAGGCGTACCATCTTCATTCTTTCTTTTAGGTCCAGGTTTAATACCCATAGTGACTCCTTCTTTAACAAATAACACCTTAATATAGACCAATTCAATAGCATTCGTCTTATTCATAACTCTATAACGGTAATCCTTCTGGCTTCCGCTACCAAATATCTCTAAGGCAAACAGCTCGATTTTGTAAAGAAATACCTAACTTCATAGTCTTTACATGTCGTATTACTGCTACTGCCGCCATTACTCGAATTCCAGCAGGCAAAGCCTGACGCGTTATTAACCAGGTTTTGGCCAGTTAAGCTCGCATCCAGTTTTGTATCTACATCGCGGGCAACAATGGCTGCAATGTCGCTTGATTCACAGCTTGCTGAAATGTTGCCTGATGACTTATGTGCATTAAACAACTCATTATCGCCGCTTGCTGGGTCATCTCGGTCTAACCAATCAGTTGCATACAACCCGCCGTTAACCAGTGACTTTTCTATGCGATATAAGCCTAGCGAATTGATTTCACTGTTCTCTGTGCCATGGAATGCGAATATTTGCTGGCTAGAGCTTGCGTTATAAGATGTACAACTCCCCGAATTGGTACCGCCCGAGATGTTACTTCCAGTGCTAGAGGTAAACTTCACATAATAAACCGTGTCGTAGCCGTATTTGGCGTCGTCCTTACAGATGAACACATTTTTTAGGAATTCCCCATTACTGGCGTCAAAGGTCAATTCATTGCCCCAACTGCCACCGCTTCCGCCGTAAGTAACGCATAGTTCGGAGGTCCCTACACTAGCATGACTCACGCTTTGCTTAGTTTCATAACACGCTTGAAAGCCATCAACACGATTGTTGGATCGAATTCTTACAGAGCTTAAATTGAGTGCGCCACCCAGCAAAGCTTTGCGTTTTAAAAATCCGATGTTGTCGAATGAGTCCCCTTTGTTAGTCGAACCTACAGCGTTATTTTTGACGAGCTTCCAATCGATATAACTACTTGCGTTAGAGAGCCAAAAATCTTCAAATGCGTTGTAGTAATTGACCCAATGGTCTTCAGTACTCGTGCCAATTTCATCTAGCAATAACTCATTTTCATAGGCATTGTATGGCATACCAAACGTATAGGTACCACCTAAGCTCTTACAGTACTCGAAGCCCATATGCCAGGTACCTTTTGTTGTCGAGAGCAGCCAGTTTCTATCTTTATCCACACACGCATGATACTGAAATGTTGTGCATGCTTTATCTACGATAGACTCATCGTCTTCAAGGCTTGCGCAATCACCGGTGCCATTGGGGCGGTTTGATTTCCAAGACCAAATATAGTCTTCGATTTGTACTTCATTGGCACCATAGCCACTGGCAGCACTGGTGTTATTTGCCTCAACAAGTGCCAGCTCTAAGATTTGAGAGCCCTTCTTGCCCCAATTTTTTAGTACATTGCCACCCGTTTTACTAGAGCTAGGCCCATCCGTATTGAGCTGTGTTGCATCATCAATAACCACCGTCATATTCTTAGCGTTGTAATGCGCAGTTTGGTCGTTGCTTACACATTCGTCATTACCGTTTTGACAAAACGGACGGTTACTTTTTAAATTACCGCTTGAATCAAACGCGTCGACACCAATAAATACCGTGTTCCAGAACTTGGAGTAATTTCCCGCCTTGTGGTACGAACAGAGATCGCTTTTGTCTCTGGGCGTTTGTACAACCGCCACCAGTTGTTTACCGGCAGCTAATATGTCTCGTTTAGTCAGATGTGATACAGGTAACGATGCACAACTTTTATCAGGGTAGCCCCAGTCTGAAGGCAACAACAAATAATCGCTAATATCATTTTGTAGGCGCTCACCTATCTTGTTGTGCCAATTGTTGTGGTCATTGTGCTTATAGGCTTCTATTTTGAGCAAAATAACTTCGTCTGGATTATCTTGCAAAAACTCTTTTATATCGTCCAACCCTTCGGATAGCTTTGCATGAAAACTCGAGCATAAAGCTTTATTTTCAAGTGAGTTGTGGCATAGCATCGGCGTTGAATCAAAAGTACCTTCTGGGTAAATATCAAACTCCATTACTCGTATGCCACGCTTTAGTAAGCTTTTTGGTGAGTAATATTGGTTTACATCAGTATACGTACCTTTACTCCATGAATACGAAGCATAGGCATTGTGGGCTCCCGCCCAAAGTGTTTTCGAAAAAGGCGCGAAGTTATCAATTTGGCCTTGCAAATCTAAACGTGTGACTTTGTCGTCATCGGTGTCGATTGCCGCATGAGTAACTGAAGGTACAATCGAAGCGATCATGCCTCCGGCTAGTAATAATGCGAGTTTATTCAGTTTGTTACTTTGTTTCATAGTTAAATTCCTCTCCTTTTACTTAATGTGTTGGTCCTTAACCAGAGATCATAAGAATGATCCTGTACTAGCAACCAACGCAAAAGGTAGAAGTCAAAAGTGCAAAGAATGAGGACGAAAAATTCATATCTAATTTAGAAAGTACACTCCTGAATCGCGAAGAAGCCCTCATTATTAGCCCATAACATGTACGACATGAAACCGTAAAAACCTGAAATTTAACAAAAAAACAAACCCTAAAGCGCAGCACACTATCAATTTTGATTATGTTCAAACCTCCTTGTGCGTACCTAAAGTTAGCATTTGGTGTAATGCGCTGTAATTTCACTTTCATCAAAAGGACCCATAATAGGTAAAATAATGTAGCAAAACTTAAATAGTTACTGATTGCTGATTGCTAATGGCCACGCTACGTAGCTTGTTATTAATCGTACTAAGGAAAAACCTTAATTAATTTATATATAAAGTGGCAAAGCTTCATGTTTGGTCCATTTTTGTTTATTACCATGGTCCCTCTAGTTTATAAAGGAAACAGAGTGAACAAGATTTTAAAACTTACAGCACATGATGGTTCAGATTTTGGTTATCTGGGGCTTAACTCACAAGGTGATCGGTTTATCGGTGGTGTGAATGAACTTAATGCAACTCAATTTTTATTAGTCAATCACTCAAATGATGAACAAGCGCACTATTTCCAAATAATAAATAAGCTTAAGGACTATTTAGATATTAGCATCACAGGGTCGATGCTTGCGCCAGTCAGGCCACCGCTACGTATACCTGTTGAAAAAACAACAGTCACGACTTGGAAGATAGTCGACCAGCAGTTACGTGCATTTGTTCGAGGAGTCGATACAAGTAAAGTGCTTGGTATGGATTTAAAGGCTGAATCGCCCACCTTGTATGCACAGTATGATAAAGAAACAGGCTGTAAAGTACAGTTGATTGATGCGCCTAACGCGTTAGCTTAAGGGCTTGAATAGCCGAAGTTGCAAGTTACGCAATTTATTGAGTGTTATTAATTAAAGCACAGTAAGTAAAATTGACTGTGCTTAAATTTTTAAATCAGCGATGTAGTTTTCTGGTTATTATCGTTGTCGTAAGCAAAAATAAACTAGACAGCCAAAGGCATGCTTCTATCCCATAGCTTTGGTAGATCACTCCAGACAAAACAGTGCCAATTAGTCGGCCCATCGCGTTGGCCATATAGTAAAAACCAACGTCCAACGACACCCCGTCACTGTCTGCAAACTTGACGATAAGATAGCTGTGCAGCGACGAATTAACCGCAAATACCCCACCAAAACATAGCAAACCAAGTGCTATTACCCACACTGGTGCGATATTCTGCGACAATCCTAATGCGATTAGGGCTGGGATCACAGTTAATATGAGCGACCAAACTGAGAGCTGTTTACTTGGCACCGAATTACTTGCTTTGTGACCCGTTATGCGAGGCGCATTGGCTTGAACTAAGCCATAGAAAATAATCCAAACGGCCATAAAGCCGCCAACCAGCGAGTGGTCCCACCCAAAAGTTGATGCTAAAAATACTGGGAGCGCGACAACAAACCAAACATCACGCGATGCAAACAAGCACAACCGTGCTGCCGACAATGTATTGATCTGTTTGCTCTTTGAAAACAACTCGTTAAACTTGGGCTTAAATTTCTTTTTGCCCAAATCCGCTTTGAGCAATGTTAGGCTGACAACCCAAGCCACCACAAGCATTGCGGCCATTAACCACAAGGCACCTTGAAAACCAAACGCCCCAAGTAACGCGCCTCCCATAAAAAAGCCTACGCCTTTTAGTGCGTTTTTAGACCCAGTTAATCTGGCAACCCACTTATAAAGTGTGCTATCGGCATCTTCTGGTACTAACAACTTAATGGCGCTTTTAGCACTCATTTTATTGAGATCTTTGGCTATGCCTGAAAGCGCTTGTGCGGCCATCACATAAGCAACACTTAACCACTGTGGATTAACAGCAAGCATGGCCAGCGAAACTATCTGCAGCGCCAAGCCAAAGTTCATGGTCTTATTTAAGCCAAGCCGTGCGCCGAGCCATCCCCCCAACAAATTGGTGACTACACCAAAGAATTCATAAAACAAAAAGAGCATAGCAATACTTATGGGGCTGTAACCTAACTGATGAAAATACAGCACCACGAGCATTCGCAGTGCCCCATCAGTTAAGGTAAAGGCCCAATAATTACCCGTTATGATCAAATATTGTTTAATGTCGCTTGATAACTGGTGGAACATCGCAATTATACAAACCTTTGGGAAACAACATAACGCACTAAATCAGCCGTACGATTGGCATATCCCCACTCATTGTCGTACCAAAGATACATTTTTACTTGAGTGCCGTTCACGACCATAGTCGAAGGTGCATCAACAATTGAACTTCTTGGATCAGTTCGATAGTCAATTGATACCAATGGGCGAGTTTCAAAACCGAGAATATCTTTCAGCGCGCCTTGTGCCGCGTCTTTCATCCAGCCGTTAATCTCTTCGACAGTGGTTTCACGGCTCACCTCAAAAACACAATCGGTGATCGACGCGTTTGCCAACGGTACGCGTATAGCGTGACCATTCAATTTACCTTTTAGCTCTGGGAAAATGTGCGTGATAGCAGTAGCTGAACCAGTCGTTGTAGGAATTAAGCTCATGCCACAAGCACGAGCACGGCGCAGATCTCTGTGAGGCGCATCTAAGATAGTTTGTGTGTTGGTAATGTCATGGATAGTTGTCATTGAACCATGTTCGATGCCAATCTTATCTTGTAATACTTTGACTACGGGTGCCAAACAGTTAGTAGTACAAGATGCGGCAGTAACTATGTCATGCACACTGGCATCATAGTCTTTATGGTTCACGCCGAAGACAACGTTCAATACCCCTTCTTCTTTCACCGGAGCCGTGACTACAACTTGTTTAACGCCTTGGTCCAAGTACGATTGAAGTAACGCTTTGGTCTTCATTTTACCCGATGCTTCAATGACTAAATCACATTTCGACCAATCCGTTTGTGCAATTTCTTTGTTCTGTGTCACAGAGATTGTAGCGTCATCAATGGTCATATCATTGCCATGGCTTTCAACCTCGTAACGCCAACGCCCATGAACAGAGTCAAAATTCATCAAATGAGCCAGCGTTGCTGCGTCTCCGGCTGGATCATTAATGTGTACTATCTCAATATTGTCACTTGCATATAGCGCACGCATCGTTAAGCGCCCCATTCGGCCAAAACCGTTAATACCCACTTTAATTGTCATGGAAGTTCCTTAATTAGCATTGCAGCACGTCGTTACGCGTTCTGGACGCGCTCCCATGCTGTTTAGTTTATGAGTGGCTGATCGAATAAAATCTTTATTCTGCTCAAATGTTTGAGTAACAACAGTGAGACACCAATCTGGCATTTCTTTATTCATACTGTAATAAACCCATTGTTTTTGTTTGCGGTCGATAAGAATGCCAAGTCTTCGTAATTGAGCGAGATGTCGCGAAATTTTTGGCTGACTCAAATCCAGCGCAGCCATTAACTCACAAACACAAAGTTCTTGCTCTTGCTCAATCAGCAGTAAACATTGCAACCTCGTCACATCACTCAGCGCTTTATAGAAATTGACTAAATCCATATCCATACCTCAAGTTATATTCGAAATATCATATATACATATTTTCGTATGTTCAATATTTCCCTATGAAATCGAATGCTAATTGCTTAGTTTGCGTCAATTGTCATACTAAGTGACGCAGGCTCTGCCTTGCCAAAATAACCGAATGACTGCTGCAAAAACACACAGCAAAGATCAACACGCCCTAATTAGCACATCAACAGGACAGGAAAATGACATGAATAACAACAACAAAAGTTACGAAGTTAACTTTGATGGCCTTGTTGGGCCCACACATAATTATGCGGGCCTATCATATGGAAACGTTGCTTCACTAAGTAATGCTGACGTGACCTCGAACCCTAGAGAGGCCGCATTACAAGGACTCGCTAAAATGAAAGCAATGCATGATCTTGGCCTTAAGCAAGGGATATTCGCGCCTCATGCACGACCAGATTTAAACGCGCTAAGACGATTGGGCTTCACAGGCTCCGATCAGCAGGTAATCAACAAAGCAGCAAAAGAATCCCCCGTTCTTTTGCGAGCAGTTTATTCAGCATCTGCAATGTGGACTGCAAATGCCGCAACGGTGTCGCCTTCAAAGGATACTGACGATGGTAAAGTACATTTCACTAGTGCTAATTTAAACAATAAATTTCATCGTTCGTTGGAACCAAGCACCACAACTAATTTGTTAAAAGCCATGTTTCCCAGCGATCATTTTGTTCATCACACACATTTACCTGAGCAGCCTTTTTTTGGCGATGAAGGCGCTGCGAACCATACTCGCTTGTGCGACAGCCATTCTGATAAAGGATTAGAGTTGTTTGTTTATGGTTCAAGCAGCCTAAACAACGCGATTACTGGGCCAAAGAAGTACCCAGCTCGGCAAACATTAGAAGCTAGCCAAGCGATTGCGCGCCTGCATAAAGTCAAAGAAAACCAAGCGATATATATACAGCAGAATTCAAATGTGATTGACCAAGGTGTGTTTCACAATGATGTTATCGCCGTCGGCAATGAAAATGTACTGCTATGTCATGAGCAAGCTTTTCTAAATCAAACTGACACATTAAATAAAATTAAAACAGCCTACTTGGGAGATAAACAACTTTATATAGTTGAAGTACCCACTCATTCTGTGAGCGTCGAAGATGCCGTGAAAAGCTATTTATTCAACAGTCAGTTAGTAACGCTACCAGATGGTACAATGATGCTAGTTGCGCCCCAAGAGTCCCAAAATAACGCCGCCGTGCGCACCTACATTGACAGTATGCTCAGCGCCAATAACCCAATTCAACATGTTAAGTTTTTTGATTTGAAACAAAGTATGCAAAATGGCGGAGGACCAGCCTGCTTACGTTTACGAGTTTCGCTAAACCAAGACGAGTTTGATGCGGTAAATAAAGACGTATTAATGAGTGAAGAAAAATTTACCACACTGCTGTCATGGGTTAAAACCCATTACAGAGATAGAATGACCGACAAAGACCTAGCCGATCCGCTCCTATTAGAAGAAACAAAAGCAGCGCTTGATGAGCTAACAAAAATATTGTCGTTAGGCAGTGTCTACCCATTTCAGCAGCTGTAAACACAGAAAAAAGCCCAGCATTGCTGGGCTTTACTAGTCAGGGAAAATAATAACTAACTACTTTGCGCAAGCAAAGAAATTAACTTTAAGTGCAGGACATAATCTCTATTTGAAAAATAGCAATAGCACTTAAAGTAACCTCAGTGTATTTGGTATACTGTATACACTCAACACTTAATTTAGTTATATTTTAAAATTCGCTAACATCATTTATTCTAAGATATGCCACTTAGTTATTAAACCTTCGATTTTTCAATGGCTAAAGATTACGTAACTTAGTCACCACAGAATCAAAGTCAGCGCCTTTAATTTCGCTTCTATATTCGGCACGCATTTGGTTTAAATAGTCGTAGGCTAGCTCTTCAGCCACGTGCAAACCAATATCTGTTGCGTTCCAGCGTTTAGTCGGTTTACCTGGAAATGAAGCCGACACCAAACAATCTAATGGTGCCATTATATGGTTATCAGTTTGCTTTTGTGACGTCGCGGCGCTGAGCTCTGGAGCCGAACGCCCTCCCCAACAACGGCTGCCATAAGTTTGTACTCCTCCCATTGAATATGATTTACGATCGACCAACGTACCTAAAGACGCTAATTTAGTTGCCATTGCCCCGGCTTGTGATTTTACAAAGGCAGCGCTGACGTAACCTTTTACATGACGCTCAGTCAGTATTGCTAAATTTAATGTTGCAATTAGAGAGTATGAGGTTGTTAACGCATAAGCGTTTGAATTATATGACGGGTCATAAGCTCGATGCTCACGTAATGAGTTAACATAAAATAGTAAAGAAGACAAAATAGCAGGATCAAAGTTATTACCACTTAGTGAGTCTTGATAGTAGTCAAATGTATTACTAAATGAAGCTAGCTGACTTTTTGCGTCATGAACAGCATCAGTAATGATCACGCCAAACACCAAGTCTTCAATTTTTTGTAGGTCTTCAGCATGCAAGCGTACAATTTGCGGACCCGCTGGACCACCACCGAATAATAGTCCGGAGATAAAGTCTTTAACTCCGCCTTTAATAGCACTTTTCGCACCATCTAAGATCCAACCGCGAATAAGCGCTGTGGTAACAAGCCCTTGAGTAGCAAATGATTCAGTATTTTCTTGTTGCTCCACCGCGCTAACTTGAGCGGCCGGCTCCATTTGCTGTTGACTTGCAGTTGCAGCCATTGAAGTGGTAATGGCAAATGCCAAAGCTGTATTTCTAAAATGTATAAATTTCACAATGCTTTCCTTAATTTGTTAATTGTAAACGAACATAGGGCATGCTGGTCTTTGAAGTATGATTTTTGTTCAAATCAAAGGCTTTCAATACCAGAAATGCGCTATGACGCATAGCTAACTATACGAGTAGCGCATGACGCCGTAGTGGAAGCCTTTGGTTGAACCCTATGGGCAGCGCCATTCGGCTATTTTTCTACGTTATCGCCAGACTTACATAGAATAACTATGCGACGCTGGCTCTGCCTTGCCAAAATGACCGAATGACTGCTGCAAAAACACACAGCAAAGTTCAACACGCCCTAATTGTTCTTGTTTTTTTATTACTCTTAATGTTAAGCCCAATAAACCCACTGATTTGTTTAAACCCGTCAGCGTAGCTTGTTTATGAGTTAACTTATGAATAATGCTTCAATCCTTTAACTTCTTAACCGGGATGGAAAACTTGATCCCAGTCAGTCTTAACTCTTTTAGGTGTGATACAACCTATTTATGTACTTTGTAATTGCAATTCATTTTGCAAACTGAGTGCATCAAAGTTAAAGTATATTGAATACAATATACTTTAACTAAAGAAATGAGAAGACCGAAATGCCAATAATATTGTTCCTATTTGTACTTTTTTCTCTCGGATGTAAAAGCATTTCCGACCCAAACAACAAGCCTCTAGATTTAAATTCGCTTCGAGCAGATGTGAGTGTCGTTGGTAGAACAAGTACACTAAAACATATTGATATCGCCTATCTTGGAAAAACCATTCCTAAAACTTACAGCGATGGAAAAATTGGTAATAGCCGAGGATATAACTGGTGGGCGAGCAAGCACTTTGCGCTGAAAAGTGATCTGAGCGAGGATAAGGTACGTCTATACTTAGAATTGCTTGAAATGTCTTACCCACATTATGTTGAACTGTTTGGTATGGAACCCAAAAATATCGCACAGCAACGAATTGCCGTGGTATACGGCAGCTCCAGAGCGCGGCTAAAAGAAGCAATGTTGGACGATGGGTTTCTACGTGGTATTCATAAAACTGCCGGTGGCGAAACCATGTTTTACAACCGCGCGGGATACAACTTTCCAAGTCACAGACAACATCATCAACGCTACATCGTTATTCATGAAACGATGCATGCCTTTCACATGGCATTAAATGGCCATTCAACTTGGGCGCCAAATTGGATCACAGAGGGAATGGCTGACTCTATCGCCAGCCATGTTTATGACCCTATTCAAAAACAACTTACGGTTATGGTATTTGACCGCGCGCCTATGAATTACATCACAACGGGTTTAAAACAATATCATCAAGGTAACGCCCCTAGCATTGAGCAGATAAACGATGACCCGGCACTACAAAGAGGACTTAACTTTTTTATTATTCACTTTTTGATGAATGATCCAATGCGCCAGCTTTACTTTAAGCGGTATTTACAACAACTCATGGCACTAAACCCCCACTCGGACAATACCCTGCCCGTTGCAAATAAGCTTTTAAAAACAATTTTTCCTAATTGGTCTTTATTAGAGCAGCAATTTGCGCAGTTTGTCGAAAATATCCAGCCTACTTTTGACATTGTATCTGGACCTTGGGAACAAGATGGCAACGCCTATTGGCTGCGAAGCGATGACGGTGATACCTTACATCAATTGGATATCTCGCCAAACTTGGAAGCGCAGCACAAGGTACTCGATTTCCCCAAACCAAAGCTGCCTAATGTATTATCTGCAAAAGATTGGCTCGTAGCAGCAACCACAGAGTTTGAACTTTCACAGTTACACCGTGGTGAAATAGGCGTCATGTTGAGCACAAGCGATAATGCATCGCTTGCAGTTAAACTCGTGACAGGTAACCGTGTTGAACTTGACCTGACAAAATTAGGTTTTGATACCCAAACTCTTGCTATTCGACCGAAAATTGTAAATTTGATTAAGCAAAATGCGGCACTCACATTCTCACTTAAGCAACACGAATCGCAATTGCAATTAATGCTTTACATTAATAACGAACATCAAACAATGCGCTTCCATTTGCCAAACACCGTAAAACTCAAAGATAACGCATTTAGTCTCATTGGCCGCGGTATGAACCATAAAATCACTCCGTATATTCAAGCTCACACATTTGAACTACCTAACTTGGCACAAAACAATCCCGATCCTTGGTACTTCTCAAACACGGCTTTGTTTGTACATTTACTAAACCTGTGTGAAGAGTCGCAAGATATTTTAATTGGTTGCAGAAGTCGCTTGACTGTACTTGCAAACAAGTTGAAAACACCTGCAGCACACAAAGAACTTAAAAAGCAATTGCATATGCTTAATACACAATGGCAAGCCAAAATTCCAAAAAGCACAGCGTTTCTCCTTCCTAAAACTAATTACGATAGCGCGAATGACGGTGTAAGAATTAAGGTCAACGTTGAGCATGGACTTGAAATAACCCTATCAGGTCCATATTCGGGCAAAACGGCTGGCACTCTAACGGTGTCATTTTATTCCTTTGACGACTCAGAGCAGAGCCAAACATTATGGTCTCAGTCAATTAGCATCAAACCGAATGAACAGAAACACTGGAAACCAAACATACCAATCGAGAGTAAATTGAGTAACGGAATAATACTAATTAACGCAACGATGGATGTGGATGGCGAACCACTTACATTAGTTGAAACGCTTGATAAATAACTGTATCCGTTTTGGTAAAAAGACTTGTAAATAGAACTCAAAATACGTACATTTAAATTGCATTCAATATACAAAATTGCAATTTCATATCTGTTTATATAAAGGAGTTATTATGAAAAAAATCAGAAACATTAAAAGGTTATCAACTAGAGAGCTTAAAAAAGTAGTAGGTGGAAGTGATGGCGTGTGGTGTGGTGACGCTGGTTGCCCATATAAGCCTGGTGGAGGAAATCCAGGGATACCAGGACTATGTCGTCATTTTTCTTAAAAAGGATATATAGAATAACAAATAAAGCTAGGACTCCCTAGCTTTATTTGTTAGGTACTCTCCGTAGATTCATTACTTACATTTTCCCAATAAAAGTACTTGCAATATCTGATAATAGATATATTGTATACAATATATCTGATTTGGTAGGTACAAACATCATATTTTAACTACTCACTCAGAACACTTCACAACACAAGAAAAACAATGACACAAAGGGGTATTACAATGCGTCACAACAGGAATATAAACACTACGCTAACTAAAAGCTTAATAGCAATGGCTGTAGCGGCATCTAGCCACTCAGCTTGGGCTGCAGACGACCAAGAAGAAGCCAAAAGACCAGAGCGAATTGAGGTGACGGGTTCGCGTATCAAACGTTTAAACTTTGAGGCACCTTCTCCTACTATTGTTGTTTCAGCAGAAGATATCAAAGTAACAGGTGCGCAAAATGTTAATGATATTTTGACGGGCTTACCAATGTTTGCCGATGGGTTTGATTCAGCGTCAGGTAACTATAGCTTTGGTAACGCAGGGCTTAATATAATAAACCTTCGCAACTTAGGTGAAGCCCGTACATTGGTATTGATCAATGGCAAGCGCCCACCGGCTGTGGCAACTGACTATCAAGGCATGTTTACTGATGTCGGCACTATCCCATCATCACTTGTTGAACGCATTGAAATTATGACGGGGGGAGCGTCAGCTATTTATGGCTCTGATGCTGTCGCTGGGGTTGTTAACTTTATTCTCAAAAAAGATTTCGAAGGCACCACTGCAAACGCCCAAGTATCAGGAACTCAAGAAGGTGGCCACAGTACACGAAGCCTGTCCGTGACACATGGCTTTAATTTTGACGATGACAAAGGTAATTTGACCGTTTCACTTGATTACTTGTCAGAGTCGGCTCTAACACAAGAGAACCGTGCAAAGTCATATAACTATCAACGCTCTGTAACTAATCCGAATAAAGGCGAAGGACAACCAAGTAAAATTTGGAAAACAGGGCTTTCACCTATCCCTTGGGGAGTACCACAAACTATTTTCTCAGTTTATAACAATGATGATAAAGGTTACGACTGGTATGACTTTGACGAGTCGACCCAAGATATTGCATTAAGAGCGCGCTATCGTGATATGTATGACGGATGGTTAGTTGATGAAGAAAATGGCTATGAAGGTACACGATGGGGCCATATTGAAGATCCGCTTGAACGCCTTAGCTTGTATAGCTCACTAAACTATCAATTCGATAATTTTGATCTTGCATACGATATTACACTTTCTCGCAATTCATCTCACAACGTAATCGATCCGCCGTTTAAGCGTGCTTGGATGCAAGTTTCAGAGGTGAAAGCACTTTTTGATACTCCAGCTTCAATCAGCAATAACTTTAGTGATGATGACTGGATAGGCTTCCATCACACATTTTATGAACACGGTGGCCGTACAAGTAAAACACAAAGAGATTTCTTCTCGACCAATTTATCGCTCTCTGGCGTATATAATGATGATTGGTTCTGGGACGTTAGCTTTACAACCGGGCGTTCTAAATTTGAACTTGATAGCCCTAGTCAACTACGTCAAGACCGACTGAATAGTAAATTGCAAGTTGTTGGTGAGTGTGAAGCGCAAGGTAACTGCCCTACCTTTAATCCTTTTGAGCGTCAATCACAAGCTTTAATGGATTACATTGTTGATGGCTTCATTGCCGATACAGTGACGGTTAATCATGCATTTCAAGCGAACTTAGGTGGAGATGTATATGAGCTTGACGCTGGTATGGTTCAAGTTAGTACCGGTGTTGATATTCGTTATGAAAGCCTTGATTTTGATCCTTCGGAATTGTGGTCTTCAGGTAAAATAAGCTCTGTTAAAAAACCCATTGATGAAAGCCGCAATATTAAAGAAGCTTACGTAGAGGTACTCGTGCCTTTATTAAGTGACATGCCATATGCAAAACAGGTAGACCTCGAAGCCGCATACCGCATTGCCGATTACTCAAGCAGCGATGGCCGTTTTGAAAGTACTAAACTGGCTTTAAATTGGGCATTTAGTGACGCCGTTCGTTTACGCACAATTTTCTCTCAAGCAGTACGAGCACCGCAATTAGAAGAGCTATATGGCGCAGAAAGTATTGGTTATTCTGATGTAAGCGACCCCTGTGATGACTCTAATATTAACGGAGGACCGGCAGATGGTAGACGTAAAGCCAACTGTGCATTACTGGGTATTTCCGAAGGTTGGAATTCAAATATTAAAACGCAACGGGCGCAAGTGAAAAATTCGGGTAACCCAGATTTAAAAGAAGAGAAAGCCGATACGCTAACCGTAGGTTTTGTATTTACGCCTGAAGAATATTTGGAAGGCTTTACTGCATCTGTCGATTTTTATGATATTAAGCTCGATGACATGATTTCAGGCTTCGGTGGTACAGCCGTAATGGAAAACTGTGTAGACTTACAAGCAAACAGTGTAGATAACATGTTTTGTAAGCTGATCCAGCGTAAAAATAATGGCGATGTAGACTTTGTGCGACCATTGAGTCTTAACTATGACTCTGCACGAGCCAGAGGTGTCGATATTGAACTTTACTATAGTTGGGATGCGCTGTCATTTGACTTTAAAGCAAGCCGTATTTTAGAGCGCTCGGCTTCTACATTCAATATTGTTGAACAAATTGTAGAAACTAACAATGAAGCAGGACAGCTAGGCGATCCTAAATGGATGTCTAATCTAAAAACTAAGTACAAGTTTGAAGATTTAACCTTGACGTGGACATTTAAGTTTAAACAATCTGGCCGTTACAATGATGATTCAGCGCCAGATTATCGTGATTCGGATACTCCCCGTAACTCGCTTATTCACAACTTACGTGCCGACTATCAGTATAACGATAGTATGTCTTTTTACGTGGGCTTGAATAACATTACGGACAATAATGGTGGTGATCACTGGACTACTTCTCGCGGTGCCTACAATGGTTGGTCAATCTTAGGCCGCTCTGGATATGTAGGAATTGACGTTAACTTTTAACATGTCTGTCCATTTCCCCGTGAAACTACATAGCCCTGCAAATGCAGGGCTTTTTTATAGATTATAATTGCATTGCCTTTACTTAATTTTGGGCAAACAATACATCATAATACACTGAAATTTAAACATTTCTATGTTAATTTAATTCTCAATAGCACATTAATAGATTAGCAAACCTGCGTATCACTACACAAAATAGCTGCATTGTTTTACTTGCTCTGATGGTGAAGTAATTAAATGTTGTTTGTCATATCTATCACTCCAAGTTCAATAATACAGACCAATTTTCACCCAGAACAAAGCATTATCATACTCGCCAAATTAGTAACAATTACTTATTTATAACAATACTCCCCAAAAACTGAACAAATTTATGGCAATCATTTCACCAATATGTATACTGAATGAACATCAAGATATATTGTATACATTATATCTTGATGTCCGCACGATTTACCTTTCGATAGGTCACTCGTTAACAGGATCCGCTCAAACCTGAATTTGAGCATAATTTAACTAAGGTATACGCAGTGAAACAGCATAAACTAACAAAAATAGCCGCTGCATTGGCGATTACTACATCATTTTCTCCGCTTGCGCAGGAAGTTAATTTATTTAACCACGCTATTTCTTTTGGCAGTCAAGTCGCTAAGCTACAACAAAAAAATAACAATGTAGCACTTGGTGTTAATTCGGCGGCTGAAAACGCATTAGTGCAATCCGTCGAGATCAATACAATTGATGCAAGTACATTAAAAGCGGGCGACCTACTTAGCCTCACGATTGATGGTCAATATATTCAAATTGAACTGACCAAAGTAACCCAGGCGACCGGTAATAAAGTTCTCATTTCTGGTCGCTCTTATGACAGCGGTGCCACGCTTTCGATGGTCAGTGTAAATAATCGTTACAGCGCTAAAATTGAAGTTAACGGCGTTGGCTATTTACTTAGCCCTTCACCGAACAACAGTAGCATCTATAAATTGAGTAAATTTATAGATGATAAGACGCAAGTTGATGATTCAGATCATCCACAAATCAATGATTTGTCAAACACGACAACTTTCCAAGGTCTAAGCCGCTCAATCGCTAATGTGTTAAATAGCGATGAAGCCAGCCCTGAAGTAACGGTGATAGTTGCTTACACAGAAGAAGTCGCGAAAGAAGTTGGCGATATTGACGCGTACTTAGCGCTGATGGAAAAAGACACCAACGATAGTTACGTTGCCAGTGGCGTAAATGCGACCGTGCGCATCGTGCATTCTTATCAAACGGGTTACAAATCTACCGGCGATATGGCTGAGGACAACTCAACGCTACTCAATGAAAACTCGAGTGACTGGCTAAAAAATCCAAACCCGCTTGCACCAAATGGCTTTGGGGTTGAATTAAAGAGTCTGCGTGATGAACACCTGGCTGATGTCATGGTATTTTTAGCGGATAAAAATAAGTCGTCACCTTGGGCTGGTTGGGCAGGACAAATCGGTACCGATGAGCAAAGTGCACTATTTACACTAAGTAGTTGGGGTACATTTAAAAATACTTTCGCCCATGAATTAGGCCATTTATATGGCGCGCGCCACGATAATGACTCTACCACTACCCCATTCGCGTATGGCCATGGTTTTTGTAATACCGATAAAACGTGGCGAACACTCATGGCAATTTCAGACTGTGGTGAGCGACTCAATGTTTGGTCAAACCCAGATCAAATGTACAAAGATGAAGTCGGTGGTACAACAGCAACAAACAATAATGCTCGCGTACACAATGAACGTGCAGCCGCCATGGCTGCACTTCGCACTAGCGCTCATATTGCACCCAATGCGACTATCACACAGGTCAACGCAACAGATAATAACCTAACTGTCAGCTTTTCTGGCCAAGCTAGTGATAGTGACGGCAGTATTGTGTCGACTCTATGGGACTTTGGTGATGGTGTTTATCATAATGAACCGTATGCTCAGGGCGATAATGTCTCTCATACTTATCAATTTCCTGGCACATACACAGTTCGTTACACCGCAACCGACAATCAAGGCCTTATTCATTCAGCTCAAACTGAAGTAACCGTAACGGCTTTACCTGGAACAGGTTACTGTGCTGCTAAAAGCTACAACGCGCTATATCAACATATAGAAAGCGTGGGTGTAAACGGTTTAACTCACGAGACATGGCGTAGAAATTACACTGATCAAACGCAAAAAGATGCGTTTACTGCCTATGCTGGTTCTTCTACAGGTATCGAACTACAGCAAGGCACTCGTGGCAATGACTTTGGCCCGTATGCCGCTTATTGGGCTGTGTATGTCGATTTGAACCAAGATAACACGTTTAGTGAGGATGAACTTTTACACTATTCAGTACCTAGAACAACGCAATCAAGAGAGCCTGTTCTGGGTAACATCACAATTCCTCAAACAGCACTGGCTGGCACAACACGCATGCGGGTTATGCAATCGTACAAGTTACGCGATGATGAAACGACATTGGGGGCTTGTGGCGAATTTACTTGGGGTGAGGTTGAAGATTACACAATAAATATCAAGCAAGAGCAAAATCCAGCAGAATTTACACCGAATATTACCGCTAACGATTTAAATGTCAGCTTTAGTGGCGTATCGAATGCTGATATTGCTTCTGTAGAGTGGGATTTTGGCGATGGATTATTTAGCCGCTCAAGCACAAGCACTGAGTTCAACCCAAGTCATAGATACTTATTCTCCGGCAGCTATACCGTCACTTTAACTATCACCCTGAAAAATGGCGAAAAACTTACGCATACCAAGGTTGTTGATGTAACCGCACCGGCAGGCGAAGATTACTGCCAAGCATACGGTAATCAACCTAAGTATCAATACAATGCCAATGTAACACTCAATGGCACAGGCGTTACATCAGGCGCAACAAACTATTCTGATCACACAGCAACAATCATGGGTGCCGTTCACGGAGAAAACATTTTGTCTGTTCGCCAAGGTGCAACGGGCTCTAAATCTTCATACAACGCAGAATGGCGTGTTTATATTGATAGCAACCAAAATGGTACTTTTGAAGACAGTGAAAGTATGTGGTACTGGACAGGCGCTAATACCAGCAATGCAATCGAGCGAACTTTTAACCTCGCAAACACCGCGCTTGAAGGTAAAACCAGAATGCGCGTATTACAAAGCTACGAAAAACTGTCGTCGCCTTGCGGTCGAATTCGCTGGGGTGAAGTTGAAGACTTCACTGTCGATATCAAAGCACAAAACCCTGCCGAATTTACGGCCAATGTGACTGCAAACAACTTAACCGTAAGCTTTGAAGATAGCGCTGGTTCGAGTCAAAACATCGCCTCGATAGAGTATGACTTTGGCGATGGTATGGTTAACTCGGATAACACAAGCTCACAGTCTAACCCTACTCACACCTATTTGTATGCGGGGACTTATACGGTGCGCGCTAAAGTAACGCTCACAAACGGTGTAAGTTATGTAAAACAGCAAGACGTGACCGTTTCTGGAGACGCTTATTGTATTGCCTATGGTAAGTCTCCAACTCAATGGACAAGCAACGTAAGAGTTGGAAATAAAAACAATGCGTCGCAAAAGAGTCAATTTACCCACTTTGCAGATACAGACTTTGTATTAAGCAAAGGTGGTGACACTGAAATTGGTCTAACTCACGGCTCGGGCGGTCCATACTTAGCGAATTGGGCAGTTTATGTCGATTTGAACCAAAACAATAGTTTTGATGACGCTGGCGAGTTATTGCTACAAAAGAGTGCAACAACGTTTGATGAAGTGGTTGGTTCATTGTCGGTGCCGCAAACTAGCTCTACGGGTAAAACCGTGATGCGTGTTATGCAATCTTATGAACTAACTGATGGAAAAGTGCCTGCCTGTGGCAGTTTTGGTTGGGGCGAAGTTGAGGATTATGATGTCACTATCATTGATTCAACTCAGCCAAGTAATGAACTGAAAAATGGTGAAACCAAGTCTGGTATCAACGTTACCAAAGGTGAAACCAAAACGTTTACCTTTGACGTACCTCAAGGTGCCACTAATATCAATGTTCACATGGGAGCCGGCTCGGGCGATCCAGATCTGTACGTGAAGTTTGGCGACTCTGACACCGCAAATAACTGGGATTGTCGTCCTTATAAGGGTGGTAATGTGGATGAAACCTGTGATAGCAGCAAGCTGACCAAATCAGGCGGTACCTACTATGTATCCGTTTTAGGATTCAGTGCTTCTGACAATGTTACATTAACTGCCAGTTACAAAGACGATGTGATTATACCACCAAACAATGCATGTGAAACCAAGTCGCCACAAACGAGAGGAAAATTGAGCAATGGCGAAGCAATTTGTATGGACAGTCAAACCGTATATGTCTCAATATCAGTACCAGCAGGTCAATCAACACTCACTGTAAAAACAACGGGTGGTGATGGTGACGCTAGCGTGTATCAAAACAGTCAGGGTTGGCCAAGTAATAGTAACTTTGAAAACAAAGCGGTTACAGCCAATTCGAGTGAAGAGCTTATTACAATCAATAGCCCTAATTCTGGCTGGCACTACCTTATGGTAACAGGTCAAGGTACAGGTACTGAGCTAAAAGTCACATATCAATAAAATTCAACCTTAAACTAAAGCTGGCGTCTATTAGCGTGGATAGCCAGCTTTTTTACAGTCAAATTCATACATAATTGAGGTTGTGTGGTCACTCACAGCTTGGCCTTTAATGAACCCTACATGCTCCAGCAAATTGATTGACGGTATATTTGAAATTTCAACGCCAGCATAAAGTTTATCGAGGTATTCATGCTCAGTAAAATAATGGATAAGTTCCTCTAATGCCTCTTTGGCCAGACCTTGACGCCAATATTGCTCTCCTAGCAAATAACCGATATGGGCCGCTCGACTGTCTTTATATACAAAGAATAACCCAACCAATGCGCCATTAGTTTTATTTAGCATCGCTAGCATGTCACATGTCGCAAGCTGTTCGATTAACCACCTTCGTATTTCTTTTGGGTTTAAGGCTCGCTCCCAATCTGATGGCAATTCTTTAATCACATTTTCAGTTAGAATTTGACTCAATTGGGCAATAAAGTTAGGAGCATCTGTGTCATATAATGCCTTACAGTACTTAAATTCGAGGCGTTTTGATTCAAATAATGCGGATGGCCCGTTGTTCATCAATATAGACTTCATTTTTTGGTTACTTTCACCAATTCTAGCGATAGATGACAATGTAGTAAAACTTGCTAGACATCATCAGCGCAATATAGCAGAGTAAAACGGAATGTGTTTTAAGGAGAATAAAATGTATAGCCACATTATGATCGGTGCCAATGACATCGATAACTCAAAGCGTTTTTACGATGCAATCTTGGAAGTGCTTGGCTACCCCGCAGGCACAATTGATGAATATGGCCGTTGTCTATACGTCAATTCACAAGGTATTTTAGGACTAACAAAACCAATTAATGGTGAACAAGCAACGCATGGTAATGGTATGACAATTGGCTTTAAAGTAGATAGCCCTGAACTGGTTGATGATTGGCATGCTGCGGGAGTGGCTAACGGTGGAACGACCTGTGAAGAGCCTCCGGGTTTGAGAAGTCGTTTGGGTCGTAACCTATACCTAGCCTACTTACGCGATCCTTCTGGTAATAAAATTTGTGCCACACACCTGATTTTGCCTAAAGAATAACACTTCATTAGGCGCGCCTTTACCATTTGAGCGCTTGAAAATTAACCTCAGCGCTCAATCAATACATATCAGGAAGCTGGCCATTTTCACGTAACAAATTTAATTGTTGATTAAACTGGCTTATAAGTGATTGTCCGGCTGGATTTGATTTAGTAACAAGCAGATAGCTTTTATTTGTCATAAATGGCTGGGTTATATGAGTGATATTAGACACCTCTTCTGCGGGTAAATATTTTTCAATTTGCAGGTAGCCAACATTTTGCTCTTGAGGGTAGATATCAATACGCCCTTTCAAAAGCATGCCAAACGCTTGTTTATCGCTTGAAACGCGTTGCACCACAATAGTGCCATCTTCAATTAGGCTATCCAAATGTGGTCCATAACTGAAGTTTAATAACGCGCCAAAATAAAGTTTATACAATTGCTGTGGCGTATAAGCCTGATAGTTATTGCTGCGATGATAGAAATACACATGCCTTTCTTCTAACACGGCATCAGAAAAGTAAAAAGCCTCCTCCCGCTCCGGAGTTCTAAGCCAAACAGCTGTGGCATCTAGACGGCCTGCCTCAGCGTCTTTGTATGCTCTCGCCCAAGGCAAAAATATAAACTCGACCTCATGCCCGGCTTGCAAAAATGCTTCTCTAATGACTTCAGCAACAGTACCTTGAGAAGTTTGTTCTTGAACAAAGTATGGAGGCCACTCTCCAACGCCAATTTTTAGCTTCTCGCACCAACCGACTTGACAATAAAACAGCAAAATCACTAAAAAGGATTTGGTATTTATGATTAAAAGTTGAACATTCACATCGTTCTCATCAGGCATATGCTATTTCAAAGTACACCTATTGAGATTAGCTCAGCACCTTCAACTTTCAATGGCTCAGATGTTTTTGCTATAAGATTCTAGGCAAAGTTACTGCAAATCGAGTAGTACTATAAACGAAACACCGCCAAGAAAGCTGTGTTGTGCCTCAATCGTGCCGCCATGCGCCAAGACTATTTGTTTACATATTGCTAAACCAAGCCCTGAACCACCTAAATCTCTACTACGTGACCCTTCAACTCTATACAAGCGTTCAAATATTTTGGCCAATTCATTGTCTTCAAGACCAGGTTCAGAATCACTCACAATAAGCTCTGCTCTTTTTCTATTTTGGCTTTCAGTGACCTTAAGCGACACAACTGTTTTACCATTCGTATTTGTATAAGCCAAACTGTTATTGAGCAAGTTAACAACTATTTGCTTAAATCGCTCAGGGTCCACATGACATAGCACTTTTCCCACAATGGGCTCTACCACAAGCTCCTGTGGTTTATTATCGAATTGAGCAGTAAAATCATGAACAACGTCGAAAAGCAATTCTGCTAAATCACACTCACTTTTAATAAGTTGCATCGCATTATTGTCATACTGGGCAGAGCGATAAATATCACCAATCAAATTATCAAGCTGAGCTATTTTGCTATGTACTTTTCCATATGCTTTACCAACATCTGGCTCTATATTGTGCTCAAGAAGTTCGATCGATAGCTTAAGCGCTGCGAGTGGAGTACGAAGCTCATGAGACACATCGGCAAGTAACTGGTTTTTTTCCTCTAAATTAGTCGCGAGCATTCTTGCTTCCATAAATGCGATACGGCGACTTTGTTTATGCTTTAGGTAAATGAGTAGCAATCCACCGGCTAGTAGCAATCCAATTAATATAACCACCGTACGCTGAAGCTCTAGGTTTTCTAACTCAGCGTGTTGTAGTGCTTGCTCTTTTTTAAGTAGATTTAGTTCTTGCTCCTGCCTTATTACTTCAACATTTTGTTTAAGCTTTTCAATACTCTTGGTTTCCAAATCTGTATAGAGTTGTTGTTGCGTATCGATGTAATTTTCTAGCTCTGAGTACGCCTCTTCCCATCGCTTTTCATCTTTGTAGAGTTTTGCATTGGTTTCATGAAGCTCTTTTTTATATTGCAAACCAATGTTGTCCATTTTGAGTAAAAGAGAGATTTGTTCACGAGCGAGCTTTTTATCTTTCTGAGCAAGCGCAATGTCTAGCAGTGTCATCCTAACAGTATGCTCTGTACGCTTAGCGTTGGCGTCGACCGCTAAAGTTAATGCGCGATTGGCAACATCCAATGCGGACGTCAGTTGCCCTTGTGCCATATGTACACGAGCCATATTACTTAGTTGCCAAGCCGTATCACTTGGTGCATCCATTTTTTGCGTTAGCGCTAGTCCTTGTTCAATATGTGACTTCGCTAATTCAAGCTTGCCCATAGCCAAATAAACTTGGCCTAATTTGCCTTGGCTATTTGCTATGTGATAAGGATTTCCAAGAGATTTATCGACTTGTAATGCCTGCTTAAAGTGTAACAAAGCACTGTCTAGTTGCCCCATGTCTCGATATATTTCGCCAATGTTATATAAAGAATCCGATAGGCCTTGTTGATTTGCGTTTTTTTTCCTGATATTTAACGACAGTTCATGATGTTTCAACGCGAGCTTCAAATCACCCATATAGTCATAAATAATGCCTATTTGATTATGTAATACCCCAAGCTTAGACTCATTACTTTTAGACAACTCTAATGCACGTTGTAAGTTATTTAGTGCTTTGGGTAAGTTTGCTTCTTGGCGATATGCATTGCTAATCATGCTATATAAATCGGCCTGTAGCTCATTTTGCTCTGTATGATTTTTCAACAGTTCAAGTCCTTCATTAGCAAAACGTTTTACCGATCCTGAATTGTTTTGCCGCTCTGCTAACATAGCAAGTATCAATGTTACGCGCGCGCGATAGATTGGGTATTGCTCAGCATTATGCAGCGTATATAACTTATCAGCTTTAGACTTCGCTTGCTCAAATTGTCCGAGGTTAATCTGGGAGTGGGCGATGATTTCGGTTAAAAAGAACCATGCATTACGATTAGTTTCAAAAGCATAATTTCGCTGTTCAAGTAACTCAGTTGCTCTTTTAAGCGCAGCGTTAGGATCTGCATTAAGCTGCTGAACTAACTCTAACTCAAGCTGCTTATCAGCTTCACTTTCATCCGCATGCGCGTCTACACACACGCTTAAAGACAAGCTTAGCAACAGCGCTATGGAACATAGAATCTTAAGAAAACCGTTTAACATCATATTTTTATTATGAAAATAATTATAAAGTAAGTTTAAACTAAACTAAGAAACTATATAGTGTTATCTATAAAAATTAGCCCAAATAGCTAATTTCATAAAAATCACTAATACTTAATAACTAATTTTTGGTATTTAGATTGCCAATGCTTGAGACCGTGCAATGATTAATGCGCGACAGTTCGATAAACCTCACTGCGGTAATGCGTTTTACCTGAAAATATAACCTGAGCATCATTTACGTCAAAACCTTGATAAGCGTTTAATGGCTGCTTGCTCAAAAATTGTATATTATTTTCATCCAACTTATAGCTAGAAAGGGTTTCGCCATAATGACTTACTAGGTATAAAATATTGTTTTCTATTAGCAAATTAGAGAACACCGGAAGCTGTCCTAGTAATGCTAAATTTACCGGCGCAGGATCAGAAAACACCTGCTCTGGAGTCCCTCTGTATAAGTTACTTTCGTCATCGAGGTAGTAATGGTTTTGAGGGAGCGCTTGGTCGGGCAGTATGTGCCTAAAACGCTCATTCAGCTCTGCTACTTTTTGCAAATCTTTGTTAAATATCCAAACACTTTTTTTCTCACCTTGCTTTAGGGTAGTCGTAAAAAGCGTATTGCTTAACCAATGCTCTGAAAAAACGTAGCCATCTATAAAGATGTCGTTTTGCTCTGTTGATTCTGATGTTGGTATCACCCACAGCCTATGCTTTTCGCGCAACAATAACAGCGTATCATCATCTGATAGCGCCATTGACTCAACTCGCGCACTACGTGCCAACTCTTTAAGCAAGGTCGCCGGTTCATTTGGCTTTTGAAAGAACACTTGTGTTTTGCCTGTTCTATTTGACAAAAAATAATGGCCCTCTTGAGTATGCGCCAATAGCGGATTACTATCAATAACACTACTATTATCAAGGTTATAACCTGATTTAAGCCACTTCACGTCAATATTTTTGTCACTACTTGTGAATACATAATCTTTAGAGTTCGGGTGTCTGACAATAGAGCAACACAAACGCTCATTGGCACTTGCCAGCAATGTTGTTTGTTCGCCGTCTAAGGCGTAATGTAATAAACGACTATTCGGCGCTTGGGTCACAAATACAAGGCCATTACCATCATGATCCCAAATCACATGATCTAGCAAATTATCAAACGTATTGAGATGATGTAATTGATTAGTCGTTGGTTCATATAAGTACGAGCCCGTTTTTCCCGAAAAGGAATGTGCATTAACTAATATTTTGCCGCTTTGATCATGAATATCAAAAGACACAAGACGCCAATCTTTATCTAAATCGATAGTTAATAGCTCCAGTGGTTCGCCGAATTTAGCACGATACAACTGGTTATCATGTTCACGGATCTTGGGGTGTGCTAAAGCGTAAATTGTGTCGTTTTTTACATCATATGATGAATAATGAACAGTTAAAGGGCCACACTCTGTATGCGCGCTTTCTTGCGCAGCTAACTGCAATGTTTGTGTATTAAAATTTGTTTTGTACCAGCCACACTCAGAGTTATATCCATGATAAACCAACGTGTTCCCAGTAAAACCTACCAATCTTTCAATCACCGTGTCTGATATGTCGATTTCCTGAGGGACCACATTTGAATCAGACAAGCCACTGCTTAGCCACAAAGAGCGCCCTCTTTGTGTCGCATTTAAAAATAACATGCGCTGTTTATCTATAAAAGTTGGTGACAGTTTCGAACCATGAAATCGAGTCAAAGCAGTTGTTTCGCCATATTCTGGCTGAGAATATACCCCTTGTAAAAACCAGAACATACTCATGATGACCATCAAAGACACGGTCAGCAATAACCAATTTTTAGAAAACTGACGTTCTTCACGATCTTCCGTTATGAGCGTGTCTTTAGGAGGAATTTTGTGGCTAATACGAGAGATGGGCGCAACAAACCTATAACCAATCTTAGGTACTGTTTGAATATACTTTGGGTCTTTTGCATCGTCGTTCAATACTTTGCGCAAATTTGCTACAAGCTTGTTTATTGCATTGTCTGTGACGATCAGTCCTTGCCATATGTGCGCTTGGAGTTCATCACGAGATACCACCCTTTGTGGGTTATTAATAAAATATAACAAAAGTGCTTGTTGTCTCGGATCTAATCCAACATCGCAATTAGCATGCGTTAAACGAGAAAGCTCTAAATCAAAGCAAAAATCACCAAATTGTATTACCGACATCACCCTGTTCTTATTCTTTTACTAGCCGTCGCTTCAGTATACTAGGGGCTTTACAGATTATTGCAATTGTTTAGTTGTATAAAAATGTGAATCGCGCAGATATGCGCGATTCACGCTTTTACCACTAGCCCTTTTTCTGAGCTGTTAATAGGTTCAACTCGGTTCTTTTTAACTCTTTAAGCAAAGCGACCCTATTCATTTCCATAAATAACCACAACTTGATTGTTACTTGGACCACTAGCCCTGCAATAAACCACACGCCCCAAAAGATTTGTTGCTCTACTTCTGAAGCAACTGCAAATCGATAGGCACAATATATAAAGGCCAGCGACGCTATAAATGCCATCAAGGTAGAGAGAATTACCCATACTTTCATTCTTCCTTGATATATATCTCCCAAACGTTTAAATATGCCGCTTTCATTACTTAATATTGTGTCTAAATGGTGCTGCTCTGCATTTAAACTTTGCTTAATTTTGTCATCAATATTCATATCATTCTCTCCGCGTTTAGTGTGTCAAAAACATCACGCTTCATTAGCCCATTTAGATAGCTCATTTCTCGCCCGGTATAACCTTGATTTTACGGTTCCTTCAGGTACTTCCAATACAGCACCTATTTCACAAGTCGTCATTTGTTCAAAGTAATATAGATAAATGGTATGACGCTCAATGTCTGGCAATTTATTGATCAACTTTAATACATCATACTGCTCTTCTATATTCGGGGTATAAGCCCGTTCTGTTTCCTCATTTGAAGTCATCGGGTGCTTGCGCGTGTAGTCAATGAATCTTCTGTAAACTATTCTGAATAACCACGCTTTAAATGCGCTTGGTTCTTGCAAGCGTTTTATATCTTTGGCTACGTACGTCCACGCTTCTTGCGTAACGTCATCCGCGACAGCGGCATGTTTCGATAACTTGATCGCAAAACGGTGAGTTGGAAGATATAAGTGGCTGCAAAGCGTTTCAAATGCACCTTTATCGCCCTTTTGGGCATCCAATACCAACATGGCTACTTCACTTGCATTCATAACACCCCTTATCAGATTTGTTTTCTATAGGGCGCAGTCGCGCTATAAAAGGTTCACGCAAAATTAAAAAATTTTCCTCATTTGGAATTACACGCGTTAGGCTTAGCAGCCCAGCGTGCGAGCCGCGTCATTTAAGGAATATTTAGCAAGAAAAAACTCAGCTATACTTACTGTTACCAAAGAGTCCGTTATTTAACTATGAAATATCTCTTAATTTTACTTTGCTATTTTTCATCAGCGCATGCTAAAACCTACCATTTTGTTTCAATCAATCACCTTATTGAGCAAGAAGTTGGCAGAATAGTACTGGGTGAAGTTTATCATCAATTAGGATTAGAAATAACAATCACGCCCGTTCCAGGGAAACGTGCGCAATACGAAGCTTCAAGAGGCATAAAAGATGGCGAAATTATGCGCATTTTTAGTTACGGAAAGGAAGCGCCTGACACGATACGCGTACCAACTCCATATTATTATTTAGAAACGATGGTGTTCACCAAAAACAACAGCGGAATTAAAATACTCACAGCGTCCGATTTAAAAAATTTTAAAGTTGTTAAAGTTAGAGGCGTTAAGCATACAGAAAATATCACAAAGGGCATGAGCAATGTAATGGATACAGACAATACAGCGCAAATGTTCAAGTTACTCCATGACGGCCTTGCTGATATCGCGCTAACCAACAAAATGGATGGTCTGATCGTTTTAAGAAACTTGAATATGAACGACATAACCGCACACGAACATAGCTTAGATAGGCTTGAATTATATCACTACGTCTATAAAACTCATTCGAACTTAGTGCCCATCGTGAACCAAAAGCTCCAACAAATGATTAAAAGCGGCGAATTGAAAAAACTAATTGAGCACGCCGAAAAGACTGTTTTTAATACACGAATTGAATACGCCCCTTTTATAAATTAATCACACTTAACCTCTTTAAGCGTTGCTCAAAAAACATGTTTGTCCCAGGGCAAGATCATGAACTTTACCTTGGCATAATTTTATGATCTTATACTGCTTTTCAGATTAAGCAGCACAATTATGTCAGCCAATAAGTTGTTCGAACACTTTTCTTCAATTGATGACCCACGCCAGCAAGGCAAAGTACAACATACATTGTTCGATATTCTGTTTCTAACTATCAGTGCCGTGATCGCAGGTTGCCAAGGTTGGGAAGAAATTGAAGATTTTGCCCATGACAAGCTATCTTGGTTACGTAAATTTATAGCACTATCGAACGGTGTGCCTCGGCATGACACGATTGCAAGGGTTATAAGCCGTATCGATATGACCCAGTTTCAAGCCAGTTTTTCTCAATGGATGCACAGCTGTAGTGAACTCACAGACGGCAGTGTGGTTGCCATTGATGGAAAAAGGCTAAAAGGTTCATTTAAACAGCCAGATAGAAAAGATGCGATCCACATTGTCAGTGCGTTTGCCTGCGAAAATGGCGTAACGTTAGGTCAATGCAAGACCGACTCGAAGTCCAATGAAATCACCGCAATCCCAGAGTTGCTACAGTTACTAGAGCTAAAAGGTTGCTTAGTGACGATTGATGCGATGGGCTGCCAAAAGGAAATTGCAAAGCAAATTGTAGAAAAAGAAGCAGATTACTTGCTGGCTCTCAAAGCCAATCAGGGCAACTTATTTGAACAAGTGAAACAACTCTTGCAACCAGAAATATCACGCCAGATAGCGACTGATAGCTTATTAAGTGAAGTAGATTATCAACGAGGTCGAGAAGAATTCAGAGCGGCTGTTGTCTGCCATGATATGGCTCAAATTCCCGCAAGTGCTAGCTGGCCCAATTTACAAAGTGTAGGCGTGATAGTGTCTTACCGTAAATCGGATAACCAACAGCAAGGTGAATTAACATATCGATATTACATAAGCTCAGCGAACTTGAGTGCGCAAAGACTAGCAGAAGCCACGCGAGCACATTGGTATATTGAGAACAGTCTTCATTGGTGTTTGGATGTGGCGATGAATGAAGATGGTTGCCGTATACGCCGCGGCGGAGCAGCAGAAGTGTTGGCTGGTGTAAGACATATTGCATTGAATTTATTGAAGAAAGAGACATCCTTTAACAAAGGTGTGCGCGCTAAACAGCTAAAAGCAGCTAGAAACGAGTGCTATCTAGAAAAGGTATTGAATAGCAAGTGATTTTTCATGCTCTTGCCCTGATGTTTGTCCCAATTAACACTGTTTTACTTTTTGGATTAATATTAACACTAAATGTTCTAACGTTTGTGCCGATATTAGTATATCAACAGGGAGTGATTTTCATTAACTGTTGAATTTATAGGGTGTAATTAGATGTAATAGCCTGTTTAAGCGGATGCACATAAACTTGTAAGAATCCCTTGAAAGGGAACAATGTGTGTGTATATTCAATAAACAACTTTAAGTGGACTATCAAAATGAAGCTTTCAAAGGAAGAGACCCAATTTATATCCCAAGTCGTTAAGGAAGACGGTTCACCTCACTTTGATATTTTTCTTGAGGATAACCATGCAGCTCAACTTAAACATTGGCTACACACATTAAGTCAAGCAACTGACATACAAGTTGTTGCTAAAGTAAACTCTGAAGTTGTCTATTTTCCAGCTCAATTCAATACAACAAATGAAGGCATGCCGACTTTCTCCTGCGATCTCCCTAACATATTCTCAGCAGAAGCAACTAATCGGCATTGGATCACTCAACGGCTGAATGGCATTGTTCTCAAAATACCGCACACGACAATTCAATTTTCGGTCTTATCACTGTCACTTTCCGGGCTTGTGATCAGAACACATCCTTATTTAGCAAATCATATTCAACAAATCATCACTCAAGCGCCAGTAACGCTCGTCTTGCCAAATGACCGAAGTGCTACTTTTGAAGTGGCACTCAGTCGTTTTGTTAATGAAACCGCTGTCGCGCTTGAGATTATGAACATAAATTCAGGATTAGATGAGCTTAAAGAAACTATTTTTGAGCTTTATAACGATAGCTTCGATTAATCAACATACATTAGAGTTGCTCAATAACAACTCGCAAAGCTAATAGTAAAAATACGCATCCTAACACTTTGTCAATAATGCCCTGCTTTGACAGTAAATCGAATTTATCTCTTGCTTTTGCACTTAGCACTGAAACACAAAAGTACCACACCGTATCAATGATCAATACAGTCGCACACATGATGGTGGCAGATTGTAGCGTCATATTTTCCGGCACAATAAACTGTGAGAAAAGCGCTAGGAAGAAAATTGCCAATTTTGGATTGAGAAATGCGATCGCAAACCCATCTCTGGCCGCTTTTGCATAATTAGACGTACTACTGGGGCTTGCCACTGACAAGCTGCTAGCGTTACTTGTTAGTATTTTTACGCCCATGTACGCCAAATACAACGCGCCACCAAAGACCATTACTTGAAATAGAGTTGGGTAGTTATTGATCAGACCCGCCAACCCTAATAAAGATAATACCGCGTATATTCCCACACCAAAACCATGGCTTAAGCTAGCTACGACACCATGTGCAGCGCTATTATGAAGTGAGTGCTTTAAAACCACAGCCAAACTTGGCCCTGGAGACATGGCCCCTAAAACACAGATAAACGCTAAGCTCAGCCAAGTAGACAATTCCATATTGATATGACCTTCTTACATAATCAAAAGGAAAATCATATTGAATACCACTGTGATATGCACGCGTAATTTGGATATTTTAGAATTTTAATCACACGTAAAGGTCCTTTACAGTCATATATAGCCCTAGTTTACAGGCCCTACAGCTGATCCATATTCTCAATACAATGCTCTGCATGCGTCAGTATGGCCTTTTTTACGTCAATACTTTTCTTATTCCAATTTGCATAAACCATACGATTACGTGGATTTTTCGAAAATTCTTCTTCATGTTGCACCATAAAATACCAATAGAGCGAATTTAACGGGCAAGCTTTCGCGCCAGAAGCCTTATCTATTTGATAGTCGCAAGAAGAGCAGTAATCGCTCATTTTTTTTACATAGTTACCACTTGCTGCATACGCTTTTGAGCCCACAATACCGCCATCAGCAAACTGGCTCATCCCTCTTGTATTTGGCATTTCAACCCACTCAATGGCGTCGATATAAATTCCTAAATACCACGCATCTACTTCACTAGGGTCGATGCCGGTTATCAAACAAAAGTTGCCCGTTATCATCAAGCGCTGAATATGATGCGCATAGGCATAATCGAGAGACTGAAGTATTGCATGTCGTAAGCAGTTCATTTTGGTCTGACCATTCCAAAACCATGTCGGTAAGCTTCTACCCGCGTCCAGATAATTTAACTGCGCATAATTTGGCATGTTTGCCCAATAAACGCCCCTGATAAACTCTCTCCAACCAATAATTTGCCTAACGAACCCTTCTATTTGAGATATGGAAATTACGCTTTTATTTTGCGTATAGTGTTCAATCGCATAATTAACAACAAACATTGGGCTTATCATTTTTACATTCATGGCAAACGACAAACGCGAGTGGAACAGACTCCACTGCCTCGACTCAAAAACATTGTCCAGTTCACCTGTCATTGCATCCTGAAAGCGCCCAAAATGTGGCAAACAGTATTCACAAAAATATGCCAATAACGCCTTGGCTTGAGCGCGATTAACAGGCCAAAGCAAAGCATGATTCGACGTGCCAATTGTCTGAACATCGTGCTTCTTGAGCCTTACCAATATGTGAGATACGTCGTTCGCAAACAAGAGTGGATCAGGTACTTCGTTAAAGTGGCTATGTGTTAATTTATTACGATTATCATGGTCGAAATTCCACTTTTCCCCCATAGGTTCACTGCCTTGCATCAATATATTGAAGCGTTTACGCATTTTCCTATAAAACGCTTCCATACGATGCTTTTTTCCTGCTTGAAATTCTTTACCTAAAGCGTGTTCATCTAAGTAAAAATGCTCAGTTTCGAAATGAGTAACTTGAGCGCTCGTATGATTGGAGAATTCAAACAATTGTTTACGCAACCGGTACTCATCTGGAAGCTGATATTCAAATGTTTTAACCTCATACTGCTCTATCAAGTTTTCCAGTAGATCTGTAAGCGAGTCAAAGCGATTAGTATCATCAAGCGTCATATATTGAACATGGTGGCCAACCTGCTTTAGCGCATTTGCAAAGTGTTCCATCGCGCAAAAGAATGCGCATATTTTCTGGATATGATGTTTTACATAACCAGTTTCTTGGTGAAGTTCAGCGATTACATAAAGTGTTCGCTCATCTTTATTTTTAAACCAGCTATGTGACGCGTTAAGCTGATCACCTAATAATAAGCGTAACGTTTCATACTGGGTTTTCATTGTTGTTCCACTAAAGTTGATTTGTTTGACGCACAACGCTTAGAGCAGTACTTAACCTCAAGCCAGTTTTGTCGCCATTTCTTTCGCCAATTGAACGGGCGCAGACAAACAACACATACTTTTGAAGGAAGATGTTCCTTTTTCATTTCATTCGCTCGAATGGCCAGTCATCAATATTTGTGTGATCGGTAGATATAATGTCACCGCCATCAGTCCACTTGTTTATAAATTCACCTTCTGGATCATACATCGCCGTCTGCTTTTCAATATCAAAATGCCTCCCCCCTCTTGGATCAACACCGACTCCAGCTATGTATTGCCAGTTTCCCCAATTACAGGCAACGTCATAATCAATTAACTGCTGTTGAAAGTACGCCGCGCCATAACGCCAATCAACGCCCAATTCGTTGACCAAGCAGCTCGCAGTAATTTGTCTTCCCCGGTTTGACATATAGCCCGTTTCATTCAATTCTCGCATACACGCATTTACTAAAGGATATTGGGTACAACCAGCACACCACTGTTTAAAGCGTTGTGAATAATAGCTGGTGAGCGGCGTTTTATTAGCGATGCCGGAAAATTTAAAAAAAGCAGCGCCAAAACGGTACAGTAGCCATTGAAAGTACTCTCGCCATAGTAGTTCAAACCGTATCCAATAGGTGGAGTCATTTGCGCCGTTGTGTGACTCATAACTTGTCAACGTATGCCAGATTTGCTTTGCAGATACATTACCAAGTGCCAGATATGGGCTAAATTTCGTTGAGTTTCCCCATCCATCTAACGCATTGCGTGTTGTTTTATAACTAGAGGCGTTATTGGTGCTGAAATAGCGCTCTAGATGAACATTGCCAGCGGTTTCTCCGCCAGTAAACTTTGTCTCGCGCCCAAGACTTAGTGATGTGCTGTGTAAGTGGTTTTCGAACAGCATAATTTTGTGTTCAAACTCTCTCGTATCCAGTTTTATTTCGCTTTTTATTAGGTTCGGTGATTTGTCTTCTGATGGCGTAATAGATTCATTCAATTGCGCAGTAGTATTTTTAAATTGAGTAAATGAATTGAGTGACACAGATGAAAAATCTAACTCTGTTGTTTTGAATAATGTCGATTGCCAAAATTCCTTAATACGTAATTTGGGATTGAGCGCTTTCAACCGTTCGAGTTGCTCTATTTCATAACAACCTAGTTGCTTAGAAAGATATAGCTCATCAATTTGGTACATTTTCACAAATTGGTGCAATTCGTAAACAGGGTTACCCAACAACAGCGTTAGCTTCCTTCCACAACAATTTAGCTGCTCATTAATGTCGATTAGTGACGCTTTCAAAAATTGCCATCGATTAATCCCCATGGGTTTTTGCTGATAATTTATGGGTCTAAACCAATCAGGATCGAGTACATAAATAACCTTTAATTCATCAGATGCGCTAAGCGCAGATGACAGCGCTTGGTTATCATTAAGACGTAAGTCATGAGTGAATAAGTAAGCCGCTCTGATCATTGAACAAATACATTTGTGTATAAATTATTTTGTCCAGATTTATACGAATCCCATGCGCTAAAAGTTCACTATCCAAGTGATTGGCCGATACATGTTCAACTGTCTTTATCGTTAAATTTAATTGTTAGTCTAAAATTCAATACGTTACATGTTTTTGTCACTTTTTTGACGCATGTTTTAGTCATCGCTTTTCCTTTCTTTATCACGCTTTTTAAAAGGCTTGTGTGCATTATTCAAGTTAGTTCTTCTAGTGGATTAGATTATGAAAAGCATTTATTACATATACTTAGCGGTGCTCGCTTGTAGCTCAAACGTACTAGCAAACAATAACTTTAAGCGCGCGCCTCTAGCGCTCACAAAATTACAACAAGCGCCAGTTATTGATGGGGTGATCACAGAACAAGAATGGCAAGGCGCTAAAATAGTTGAGCAATTTGTTGAATTCAGACCAACTTTAGGTAAAGAGGCTCCCTACCCAATCAAAGCACGTATAGGGTATGACGCTGAATTCTTTTATGTTGCTGCTGAAATAACGCAACCCCAAGATACCATTACAGATCGAGTTTTGATCCAAGGTGAAAATATGTGGGACGAAGATTACTTTGGTATCTCTTTGGACACAAATTACGACAAAAGAGACGGCTATCTCTTTCATGTTACCCCTTCAGGCGTTCGAGAAGACGGTCTCATAGATGGCACTAAATACATCGGAGAATGGACAACCATTTGGTACGCAAAAACAAATCGAACTGAAACGGGTTGGAGTGTAGAAATGGCTATACCCATGCAGTCTATTTCATTTGATCCAAATAAGAGCGATTGGGGGTTACAGCTGAGACACAAGCTATCTAAACCATACAAACAAATATACTGGAATCTGAACGACCCTGAAAACTATCCATGGACAGTGCCGCAAGTCGCAAAAATCACCAATATTACTGGTTTAAATCAAGGTAAAGGCATTGAGCTTAAATCAGGATTGAGTTTTAAAGATAATTTGAACGAAAGCAGATGGACACCTTCGCTAGATGCATTTTATAAATTCACTCCTAACATCACAGGCGTTTTAACATTAAATACTGATTTTTCTGGGACTGATGTTGATGAAGTAAATATTAATATGACCCGCTTTAGTGAGTTTTTTTTTGAAAAACGGGATTTCTTTTTGCAAGATTCCCAAGTATTTAGTTTTGGTGGATTCAGTAATGATGACTTCAACGGTATGCCCTTTTACTCTCGCCGCATAGGCCAAGGGCCTCAAGATGGTCTACTGGATGTAAACTGGGGCACTAAAGTCACAGGAAAAATTGAGGGAACCAGCTTTGGCATACTCAGTGTCAATCAAGAACAAGACGGTAATAAAGAAGAAAGCGCACAACTAACTGTCGCTCGAGTGAAACACCAAATTGACGAAAATCATCAAGTTGGTGTCATTGCCACGGATGGCAATAGCAGTGATGCTGATGATACCGGATTGTATGGTGTCGATTATCGATTTTCGGGTAGTTTTTTGGAAGATCAACAAATAAGAGCCCATGCATGGTACCAGGAAACAGAGAAAAAACCGGGCATGGACGATACAAAGGCCTATGGTGCACAGCTCTATTTACCAAATGATGCCGTGTATGTAGAAGCAAAATATCGTTATTTAGGAGAAGATTTTAATCCAGATTTAGGCTTTGTTAATCGTAAAGGCATTAATTACTATGAATTAATGACACGCTTCAGAGAGCGCCCCACCTCAGGTCTGTTAGGTGAGTACCTTAACTTGTACCAATTTACCTACTTTTATTATCAACATAACGACACAAACAATAATTGGATCAGTAAAGAATACGCAATCAGGCCATTTCACTGGCAAACAAAAAGTAACGCCACTGGTTTCATTCAGTATGACTCTCGTAATGAACGTTTGAAAAACCGTTATGCAATGGGACGCAACATAAAGTTTAAAGCGCAAGATTATAAGTTTGACCAGTGGACACTGTTTTATGAAACCCCTCGTGACCAAGTGTTGTCAGCTAATATAAAGCTGACGTCTGGCGAGTTCTTTGACAGTGATCGAAAACAAATATTAGGGGAATTGATTTATAAACCAAGCAAACATTTAATGCTCACTGTTGCACGTAGAAATCACTATTACGAGCGTGACGGCATAAAAGACAATATGTATAGCACGCGTATAAAAGCAAATGTTGCATTCAATGAAGACTGGTCTTGGAACACAATGGTACAGCATAACACCCGCTCAGACAGTCTTTCGATATTCAGCCGCTTACGTTACCAAAGTGCACCCGATGAGCTTTATCAAATTAGTATTAATAAGGGGTATGATTTGAATGAAGGATGGCACGAACGCCAAACAACTTTTGATGAGAAAACAGTGAAGATTAACTACATAAATCGCTGGTAAAGTAAGCACCAAGCCCTTAATAGTTTCTTATTATTAAGGGCTTTTATTCTATCAATGCTTGTTTAGCGCTACATTGACAAACACGATGGTCATTAATACCGGACACACAAACCGCACATATTGCGCAAACCAGTAATGTCCACCTTTGCACTCAAGCCCTAGCTGATTGCCTCGTTTCCACATCCAACCGACCGTAATAAAGTAAAATAAGCCCATCAACGGTAGCTGATACTGAGTCAACACCGTGATCACCAGCCCAAATAACCAGTCAAAATTAACGATAATGGCACTCGATACAACAAAAATAATTGCCGTTACTAGCCAAGTTGCCCCTTTTCGTTCCATACCATGATTTTCAACCAAGAATGATACAGGTATCTCTGTTGAAGAAATCGTTGACGTTACGGAGGCAATTGACATCAAAACAAAGAAAGTCAGGCCTACCCATAAACCTACAGCGCCCATACTCGAAAATAGTTCTGGTAATACCGCAAAAATTAGACGACCCTCACCTATCAGTTTGCCATCTTGAAATACCTGAACACCATTGTGTTGAGCCACAAACACGGCTGGAATGATAAGAAGCCCTGCCAAAAATGCCACACCAGTATCCAGTGCCGCGACGCTCATAGTCAGTTTTGGTAGGTTTTCGTTAGGCTTTAGATATGAGCCATAAATCATCATGCAACCTACCCCTAAAGACAAAGAGAAGAATGCTTGGCCCATTGCCGCGATGACGAGATCTGGGTCTGTGACTTTTGAAAAATCAGGCACAAGATAGGCACTAAAACCTTGTGCAGCGCCATCAAGGGTTGCAATGTAAGCTATCAACGCTAATAACAAAACAAGTAGCATTGGCATCAGCCTTCTTGACCATGCCTCAATACCGGATTTAACACCTTTTAGGATAATACTTGCAGTTAACGCAAGCATGAGTGGCGTGAAAATGAAATTTCTAAGTGTCGAATCACCCCGTAAAAACGCGCTCAGTTCCTCTAAACCGAAAAATCTCGCCAGTGGTTCAAGAGAAAATGCCAACATCCACCCTGCAACAATGGAGTAGAAGCTCAGCATAATAATGGCACCAAATAACCCCAGATATCCTGCACCCGCGCCTACTTTTGGCGCTTTTTCTTTCCAAGCTTGACGTAATGCATTAACAGGGTTTGATTGGGCCTGATGTCCTATATATAACTCAGTGTAAAGCGCGGGAAGTGCTAACAAAAATATAACAACAAAGTAAACAAGTAAGAACGCACCACCACCATGGTTTGCCGCTTGAGTGGGAAATCCCCAAATGTTGCCAAGTCCTACCGCAGCACCTGCCGCCGCGAGTACAAAGCCAATTCGGCTTTGAAAGCCATCACGCAATTGAGCCATACAGAGTCTAATTTAGTTATTGTTTTGGTCGGCAGATTATACTGAAGTTGTTAAAAAATGCGAATGAAATAGGTCCAAACAAGCGGCGTCAACAAATGCCTAAACTAAAAACTGGACCCAGGTTGGGTTAAAAAGTCTAATTCTTCTTGAGTTGATTGGCGATTTAATATTGCGTTGCGATGAGGATACCGTCCAAATTTATCGATTATATTTTTGTGTTTTACTTCAAACTCATAGTTTGGCAGTTTTTTAAACAACGATAAGGCTTGTTCATGAATTATGGCACTTTCACTGTGCATAAATGGCATATATAAAAAGCTGATTTCTTTTATTGCTAGTTGCTGATCAAACCCTTTTTCAATCGCATGTTGCGCTAAACACAGTGCCAGTGGATCACTTGCAAACGGCTCTGCCGTGTCGCGGTAGATATTACGAGAAAACTGATCCAATACAATGATCTCACACAATGCACCCATTGGCTCTGTACGCCAATGTGCCAATTCACCTCTAACTGCCGCTTGGTGAAAGTGACCAAATCGCTTTTCAATTGCTCGGTCGAATTCAGTCGATTTTTCCACCAATCTTGTTCATTGCATTCTTCAAACCAAAATTGATAAACATCTTGAGATTGCATAGCGCCTCCTTGTGCTGTCGCGAATTGAATTGTACTGGAAAAAATATAACACCAAGGGGTGAGCAAACCAAGTAGCTCGCTCCCCCAACAACCGCTATGCAGCTTCTAATAGCTTGGCATGAATTGCTTTTACGACGTGATCAGAATCTGACTGCTCAACTAAGAAACACAGGTTATGTTTACTTGCGCCATGGCATATTAAACGAATATTGAAATCACTCAGTACTTGCATCAAGTTCATTTCGTGTTGCTTAAGTTGAATTTCCGAGCCAATTAAAGCAACAAGCGTTAAGTTGTTTTCAACCGTTACATGGCAGAACTCACTCAATTCATCTAAACAGGCTTGCTCAAGTTCTGGACGCGATGCATTTTGCGCATTATCCAGCGTGATCGCAACGCTTATTTCAGACGTCGTTACCAAGTCAACCGAGATATTGTAAGCACTTAAAATGGTGAAAATTCGTGCTAAAAAGCCACTGGCTAGTAACATTTCCGGACTTTTCAGAGTCAATAGAATTTGGTTCTTTCTTTGTGTCACAGCACGAATACCCGGTTGCGCCGATTTTTCTCTTTCAATCCAAGTACCACCGGCTTGAGGATCTCGACTTGAGCCAACAAACACCGAAATACCGCTGCGACTGGCTGGTAGAATGGTCGCTGGGTGTAATACCTTAGCGCCAAACGTTGCCATCTCTGCCGCTTCATCAAAGCTTAATCGCGCGATTGGTGCGGCTTTAGCGCATAACCTTGGATCTGTACTGAAAATACCGACCACATCGGTCCAAATATGCACGGCTCGCGCTTCAATAGCCTCTGCCAGTAACGCTGCACTGTAGTCTGAACCGCCACGGCCTAACGTTGTTGTTTGCCCATATTGATCACTACCAATAAAGCCCTGTGTTACAACTACTTTTTCATCAAGCAGCGGTACTAGGTGTTGCTTTGCTGCCATTGAAGTCGCTTCAACATCAGGAGACGCTTTACCGAATCGATTATCGGTTTTAAGTACTTGGCGTACATCAAAGCGCTCAGCATTGACGCCCAAATCTCTTAATACCTGGGTAAATAAATAAGATGATAAACGCTCGCCAAAGCTTAGCATTTCATCACATTGTTGATTGCTTAGCGCGGGTAATGCAGCCAAGGTTTTAAATTGAGCAATAGTCTCTTCAAAGCCAGAGGCTAAGTCTTGATCAAGAGTGAGTTTTGCAAGAATGGCATCTTGAATATCAATAACGGCTTGAACTAATGTGAGTCTCTCTTGTTCATCGGCTTTTTGTTGCGTCAGAGTAACTAAGTGATTTGTAACACCCGCACTGGCGCTTACAGCAACGACGCGTACTTGACTGTCATCGTGGATGATTTGTGCACAGCGGTGCATGGCGTCGTGATCAGCTACACTGGTGCCACCAAATTTTGCGACTGTGTACTGCGAATTCATGATATCTCCTTGTGATCACAAGCAACGTGATCATAAATAAAAGGAGAACTTGGCAATGGAAATTTTCTTTGTGTGATAAGACCTTTGCCAGAAGCTCTCCACCTAAAACGGTGACAGTTCCGAGGATTCAGCCTCGTAAACCGAAAAGTCAAAGTGACGTACTAAAACTTTCCTCGGCGAATACTTCCCTCTTTAATGGTCACAGGCGTTCGTCACCTACCACTAAATACCTAAGCATCGCACCTCTTCTGTCTATTTTGCCTTTACTAACCTGAATAAAAACAAAATAAAAGCCCGCATAAGCAGCGGGCTGGTAAAAAATATCTTTTAGCCGTCTAGGTGTCAAGTTTTAATTAACTTAACACCTGAAAAGTTTACACAAAGCTACCGGTAAGGTAAGCACCTGCATAACCGATAGTGTAAGCAATCAAAAGATAAATTGAGTTTCTCAAGTAACTCATAAATGTCAGATCTTTCACTTTGCTCATGGCGATGATACCCGCAGCAGAGCCGATAACTAACATTGAGCCACCCACTCCAGTGGCATAGGTGAACATCAACCATTGTTGTGCCGTCATCGTGATATCTGCCTTTAGCAATGCTGCAGTCAAAGGTACGTTATCCACCGCGGCGGATAATAAACCCATCACATAGTTTGCATACTCAGGGCTCATGTACACATACAAGTCGGTAAACATGGCCAGTACGCCCACTTCTTTTAACGCGCCCACTAACAATAGTACGCCGACAAAGAATAATAAGGTGTCGTACTCAATTTCGCGAATGTAATCAATAATCTTCTTGTTTACGTCCTTCTTACGCATTAAGAATTGTGCAACCAAGAACATGAGCGATAAGCCAAATAAGAACGTAAGTAAAGGCGGAACTTGATATAACACGCTTAAAATTAACGTTGCTAAAATCGTCGAAAGAAAAATCAAAGCGATTGTAATATCCGTTTTTTCAATACGACGCTGCGCAGTCTTATCAAACTGCAAAGTTTGATTCATCCCCACTGATAACATAGCCGCGAGAGCCAACACACTCATCAATGCAGGTGCAATTAGCAATAATAAATCAGGAATAGTGACTTTATCCGCTAAGAAGATCATTAAGGTGGTTACATCACCTGTGATCAAGGACACGCCACCGCTGTTTACACTGAAAATAATAAGTGTGGCGTACTTAATCAGTTTCTTAGGATCGAGCTTCAATGACATCACCACCGCTAATGAAATTAGCGTTGCTGTAATGTTGTCTGAAACAGACGAAAACACAAAAGCTGAAATACCAACTAAAAACATCAACTTGCGTTCGCTTATTTGTGCAGGCATGATCCTGTGTACGATATTTTGAATAAATCCTTTGGAATTCAAATAGGCAACAAAAGTCATCGCAGCCATCAAGAACAACCATAAAGTGGCTATTTCAAGGATGTTATGATCAAGCTGATGTTGTACAGTTTCTGGGCTTTGCCCATGAATAGGAGAGATAAAAGCGATAATCCAACACAAAGTACCAAAAAAAAGGGTAGTTTTGGCCTTGTTTACATGGATGATATCCTCTATAACGATAAGCACGAACGCAATCGCTATCAGGGTTAGGATAATAGGCGTAACCATTTTGCGTAAACAACCTGTAAGTAAAGTAATAAATTCGAAGGTAACGTAAGTCGGCGCGAAGTCTAGCACTTACCACATGTATGCGCTATGGCTACAAACAAATTAATTACCCTGCATGTCATAAAATTGATACAAACTGGAAAGCTATGATCCCAGCAAAAAAAGTATTGAATACGCTCAACGAACATTGGGGCGTGTTAGAGTTGCTTTTTAAACGGTTTAAGATGACCGATTTTAGCATAAAAGATGTTCAAAACATCATAAAACATAAGAACCCTCAGTGGACCAGCGAGAGAATATTCAGAGAATCTAACCGCCTGTTAAATCAAGAAATAATAATACCACTTGCCAAGTCGTCGCAATTGGAAATTAACCGTGCTATTGCCGATTTTGCGAGTTTTCTATTACAAGAAGAACACCTCGGCTTAGCGGAAGAAATTACCGTGTTAGTGAGAGATTTACAGCGCCTTGGTGACCGTTTACAGCAAGCTGGTGACGATGATGATTTTAGCGAACTAAGGCGTTTTAGTCGCATTATGGATGAACGAGTTCGCAAAATAGTGAAATTATTTCATCATAATGAGAGCGCCATTTTCAATCTCGTTGAACAAGCAAAATCAGATAACACTAACTTATCCTTGAAGAAACGCTATCGTGCCGTGATTGAAGCATTTGACGAATACATTGAGCCGATGCTTGAAATGGTAGACATTCGTGGGGAATTCCACGCGTGCTTTAACGTTATCGAGCTGCAGATAAGTCAACAAATTGATAATATTGAATTATTTGGTCGCGGTGCACACGATAAGCGCATGTTAGAACAACTCAGAACACGCATTTTAGACATGCATTTAATCGGCAGAGAAAGCTTACGAAAAAGTGCCGACATGCTAATGCCACTTCGCGAAGAACTTCGTCGCAATACGCTTATTACACGTCAAGCCGCTAAAGTACTCGGCATGATAAGAAAAAATGGCGTTGACCGCATGTTGAGCCCCGTGCAACCCGAGTTTGTTTCAGACATTCAACGTTTTTCGCTTGGGCAGAAACGGCATATGGTGGCTTACATGGCCAGTCTGGCGCAATTTGAACACGAAGACTACCAGTTACCCGATCACACCGATGTGCCGGACTATCAAAGCCCAAATATTCCAGACTATCTGGATGTTAAATCAGCTTTCGCCAATGCATTCTCACAGTCACAGCGAAAGCCTAAAGCACTCCTAGGCTTTTTGTCTGACACCTACCCTAGCCTAGACGCTGACGAGATGTTGTTTTTATATCAAAAGCTCATCAGTGACGACGCATTTGAATTAGAGCAAGACCAAGAACGCAGTAAAGTGACAATTGCAGAGCATACGTTTGCACTATACCCGTTCAACGCAAGTACATCACAAGAAAAACATCATGACGCAGATTAATTTATCCGAACTCACCGAATTACAGGCCATTAATAAAAAGTTGGTCAGTGGCTATCACATCAGTGAACAAGACACGACCCTGTGGCAGCAACTTGACCAGCATATTGATGCATATCAAGCGCTTTTTAACGCTTTAGGTCATGACTTACAACATGATGGCCGAGGGTTTTATTACCTCGCGAGCGACGAAAGCACACCCAACATGGGTAAGATTTCCAGAGCGATCGCTTTAACCGTATTTATCTTAATCGAACATTATGCAAACCAAGGCAAAGACCCGTTACGCGCGCTGTTTGATGAAGTTGCTGACCTAGAACTGATGCAAACCCTAGTACAACTTAACAAACATTTGTTTGATCAACTCGAGATATTTTCGGGTTCAGATCTACGTAAGGATGTTTATCTACGCATGGTTCGACTTGGTTTAGCCAAAGAGGTAGAACAAGGTTTTATGCACTTAGCGCCAGTGTATCGTTACATTGATGCGCTAATGGAAGTCAATGAAGACAGTTTTGACGAACTCGAGGAAGAAGTATGAGTAAGTTATATGGCTTAAGTAAGCTCGCATTGTTAAATACTGCAGGCTACGCCAAATGTGTGATCCCACTCGATAAAAGTGCCTCGATATGCGCCCCAAATAACACAGGTAAAAGCTCGGTTATTAATGCACTGCAGTTTCCTTTGATCAACGACCTTCGTTTAACGGAATGGGATGGCCACGATCTTGAAGAAACGCGTAAATTCTACTTCTCTACCGATCAATCCTACATATTGCTAGAAGCAAACCTGCCGCATGGTGATGTGGTGATTGGTGTTGCTGGCCTTGGTAAAATTGCTGGATTTGCCCACCAATTTTTTTGCTACCCCGGTAAACTAAGCCTTGATGACTTTACTGAAGGTAAAAGCATCATCAAATATACGAAATTGTTTAAGCATTTAGAAAGCCAAGGTAAAAAGCCCATCGAGCTTAAAGCTCAGGAATTAAACGCCCTACTCACTGGCGGCGCAACTCAGTTTGATGGTGACGTAAACCTCAAAATGATCCCGCTAAACAATGTGCAAGATGCCGCTATCTATAAAGAAATATTTCGTCGTATTTTAAATCTGCATAAACTCGGCGCTAGTGACGTAAAACGATTTATGCTACGAGTGTTTGAGCGTCATATGTCAAACTCCAGAGTCGACTTTTATGAAGTTTGGCGTCGTGCATTTGATAAGGTTAACCACGCTCGCCGTGAACTATCGGCACTTGAATCAATGCAAGAACCGATTGCAGCGCTCGAAGGGATGCTTGAAAGTGAAGCAAATATAAAAGGTAAGCTTGCCGCATTTGCGCCTAAAATTGATATGGCTCTGGTTGAATATGATGAGTACCAACAATCTCATATGGCTGAATTGGCCGCGCAACTCGAAGACATAGAACAAGAAAAGCATGATTTTGAACAAAAACAACAGCTTTATCTGCAACAATCTCGTGATATTGAACGTCGCCAAACGCAAATTGAGCAATGGTTCACCGACTACGTTGCACTCAAAAATGAGTTTGAGTTAACCAACCACGCAACACTCAAAACCAACTTGCAAATACTCAAAAAAGAGTACGAGCAGCTGTCTTTTTCTATTAATAGCGCGCAAGGTCAGAGTTTACACACTCTTGACTTCCGTATTAATGAAACACAGAAGCAAATTAAGAGTCTGAAATTACAGCTTAAAAATTTGGAGTTCAATTTATTTACACGTATGCGTGAAGATCTGTCGCTGAAAGAAGTTGAAGAGATTTCCCGCATCTTGAACCCGGATTTGCTGTCGTTTGCCACAACCAACCAAGGTGATATTACAATCACCGATGACGATGCATTTGGCGCATTTTTAGAGCAACTTTCAGCGAATGTTAAAGGCGGCGAACTCACCGTGCCTGGCGCAACGATTAAACTGAAAAAGCTTAGCCCAGTGCAAATGCAAAGTGGTGAAAATAAAGAGCAATTGAAGGCACAACTTGACGCATTACAAAATTCTCTGAACGAGTTTAAACAGCAACGCGAAGTCGCTGCAAACGTTGCGCAAAAACAACAAGAGCGTGACGCGCTGTACGACGAGTTAATGGCTTTAGAAGCCGCATTAAAACGGTTTGAACAATACAAAACTATGCAGCAGTCAGTTGACGCACAAGAAGTGCTTCGTGAACAACTCAACGCAGAACGTGAGCAAGTTGATGAATATTTACAAGACGTGCAACGTAACGCGGGCTCCATTTCTGATAGACGCTCGATCATTAAGAGCAAGCAAGATTTATTAACGCGTCAGAGTGACCGTTTACGCCAAGTGAAGTCTGAAAGAATTGATCATACCCTAGATTTGTATAGTGGTAAGCAAACCCCTTACCCTGTCGAAATCACGCTTGATTTTGATAACCTCGCGGAAGTTGTTCATCAATTTAATAAAGAATGTAATGAGCTTCGTAACCTTGCCGTCAATGTGCGTAATACCTATCTGCATATTTATAACGCCGGGATCACCAAGTTCGATAATGAAACTGACGAGTTTAGTAAATACGCTAAATTGATCAGTGCCTACCATAATATCGACAACGAGCGTGATGCAGTCGACAGGCACGCGCGCGTTGCTCTTACAGAGGTCGCTGCCACCATTAAAGGACTGCGCGAAGATTTAGACAGGTTAAGACGTGAAATGAATAGTTTTAACCGAGGTATCAGTCAGCATCGGATCTCAAATTTACAGTCATTTAAGATTAATGTGATACCGCGTAAGATGTTAGTCGATAGCATTGATACGATTATCAGTACGTCAGATAGCTATGAAAAAGGCGATAACCTTGATTTGTTGTCCTCAGAGCCGGTTGATGAAAAGGCCGTCAATCAAGCAAAAGATCACCTCATCAAACTAGCCAGTGAAAAAGCGGGTCTGACACTTACAGACTTGTTTGATATTCGTTTTGAAGTGGTTAATCGAGCAGGTGAAACAGAACACTTTGATAAGATTGACTCTGCAGGTTCAAACGGAACACGTATTACAATCAAGCTGTTATGTGGTATGTTGTTTATACGTTACCTACTCTCTGATCAAGAGCAAGCTTTGTATCGTATTCCAATTTATATTGACGAAGCGGCCGATATTGACCCTCAAAACCAAAAGGCGATCATTGAAACCGCGTTAAGCTTTGGCTTTGTGCCCATTTTCGCGTCTGTTAAGCCACAGATCAGTTGTGACTATTTGGTACCAATTCGTAGTGTGAAAAACGGTAGCCAAAACTGGGTTGACGAAAAAGACTGGATTGAAGTGGAACATAAACAAAGTGCCGCTGTCTGATCATACATATGGTCAGCTGCGGCTGACCCAAGGAGATATTATTATGATTAAGCAATTGATTATTACTTCAGCATTTATGTTGCTTGCTGCATGTTCAAGTTCTCCCGACTGGGATTATGATAAGTCTGTAGAATTTGCAAACTACAAAACGTTTGCATGGGCACCCGATGCAGACCTTAAAGGCGGTGCACATGATTATCAAATCAATGATTTGATGGAAAAGCGCGTGCAAAATGCGATCAGCACATCGCTTTCACAACAAGGTATTCAATTAGTTGACGAAAAGTCTGCCGATATTTTAATTAATTACCATGCATCGGTTGAAAGTAAATTGGAAGCAGACACGCTAAGTGCTTCATATGGAGTTCGTTGGAATTACTGGGGTTGGGGCTATCAAGCGCAAACAACAACCAGAGAGTATGACGTTGGCACGCTAGTGATAGACGTGATTGACAATAACTCTAAACAGCTTGTTTGGCGTGGCGCAAAAGAAGGACGTTTGCGTAACAAGCAAACGCCTGAGCAACGTACAGAGTCTATCAACAAAACGGTTTCTGAAATTTTAGCCAACTTCCCACCAAAATCTCAGTACTAACCTTATCAGCCAAGCCGAATAACAAGGCTTGGCTTTTGCCTCTCTCTAATTAGTCAGTGTTTCTAACTCGGTCAAAATGCTCATTGCCTCGGTAGAGTTTTTACCACACACCCACTCTGTTGCTTTAAAGTCATGACATACTTTCGGCCGCTCCGGCTTACCAAACAGCTTACACAAATTGTCATCCGTTAAGTTTTTGCAACGTTCACCAGCGGGTTTGCCATTGGGATGTAGCGGAAAGCTTGTGCTAATGCTTGGTGCAATACAACACGCACCACAGTGCAAACGACATTCCATACTGACAACCCTCTCAACGTAAAAGCCGAGCATTGTAACAGCACTGACACTCATTTTTAAGACTTTATAAAATAATTGCATCACGTTAAATGAATAACGTCACTATAAATCGGGTTTGATAAAGCGACCTTGTTTTTTTGCTTTTTGAATTGCGCGGTCTAACTCATGTAAAATCGCGTGATGCTTTTTATTAAGCAAATGGTAGCCAATCTTTTGTTGAATTAGATATTGATTTTTGTACTTTTTTCTTATGTTATTTGTGTAGTCGTCAAAAACGACGATCGCATAATCGACTTTCCCCTGCTCAAAAACCCTCATCAACTTATCGAAACTCGTCAGTTCAACAATGCTAACTACGCTTTTTTCTAACAACTGGGCATAAAACTCATTCGCTGCAATGAGACCCAAAGAACGGTTACTTTGCTTTAATGCACTCAGATCACACAACAAGTTTTGTTTACACAGCAGTACAACATCTATTTGGCTAATAGGAGTAGGCACAACCAAAATATTTGGATATGAATCAACAAATTCAAGTGATTTAGCTGAATCTGCATCTATCAAGCCTTGATCTAGCAGCTTAAGTGCTCTTTTATCGTTGATAAGCTCAAAATGGGGCTCAATGCCAATATCGCGATAAGCAGTGTTTAGGAGGGGTACGTAATATTGAATAATTCCTTCATGCTCAACGTAACTCACTATAAATTGGCTATCTGTAGCCCACGCCTTGATAGACAAAGCGAGTAGTATCGAGAGAATAATCCCTAAATAAAAACGTTTCATTGAAAAGAATTGAGCCCACGTTCATTTAAACGGTTTCTTTTAGCATAGGCCATGGATGGGATTGAACACAAACGCTGACATGATGGGTCTAGACAGTGGCGTTTAGAATGACCACTGCCCGCTCTCAGTAAACATAACTATACTAACGGCAAGTGCGTTTAATTATGCCTTGTTGCTTATCCATTTTTTGTTTATCTTCTTTAGTTTGTGCAACAGCTAAATCAATTTGCGCATTTCGACACTTATCAGCCAGTTCTTTATTCATCAGATAAACTTGGTCTTTTTGACTTTGCATTAAACCTTCGGCTCCGACATACTCAGTTCTGTCTTCCGGTTTTAAATCTTTTTGATAAGGCTCGTGATCAGTCGTTGCGCTGCACGCCACAAGAGAGAGACTTACAATAATAGGAGATAATACTTTCAGCAATTTAAATGCTCCATTTCAATTATAATTTTTAACCTTCATGTCGAGTTGGTTTATACTCGATTTTATCCATAATAACACAAGTATTCGCTCTCCATTATCTCAGTAAGCAACCTAATGCGAGTTTTTATTCAATGGAAAAGCGGGTGAAGTACATTTTTTAACCGAGAACAAATACCCGTATTCTTGACTTTTATCAGGCATGATCTCCAAAATTTCATAGTCGTTCAGCTCAATAACTGAAGACGTGGGTATTTTGTCACAACGGGAATATGAATCAGGGCAAGATCATGAACTTTACCTTGACATAAATTTATGATCTTATACTGCTTTTCAGATTAAGCAGCACAATTATGTCAGCCAATAAGTTGTTCGAACACTTTTCTTCCATTGATGACCCACGCCAGCAAGGTAAAGTGCAACATCCATTATTTGATATTCTGTTTCTAACAATCAGCGCCGTAATCGCAGGTTGCCAAGGTTGGGAGGAAATTGAAGAGTTTGCCCATGACAAACTAACTTGGTTACGTAAGTTTATAGCGTTAGCTAACGGCGTGCCGCGGCACGACACGATTGCAAGAGTTATAAGTCGTATTGATATGACCCAGTTTCAAGCCTGTTTCTCTCAATGGATGCAAAGCTGTAGTGAACTCACAGACGGCAGTGTGGTTGCCATTGATGGAAAAAGGCTAAAAGGTTCATTTAAACAGCCAGATAGAAAAGATGCGATCCACATTGTCAGTGCGTTTGCCTGTGAAAATGGCGTGACGTTAGGTCAATGCAAGACCGACTCGAAGTCCAATGAAATCACCGCAATCCCAGAGTTGCTACAGTTACTAGAGCTAAAAGGTTGCTTAGTAACGATTGATGCGATGGGCTGTCAAAAGGAGATTGCGAAGCAAATTGTAGAAAAAGAAGCAGATTATTTGCTGGCTCTCAAAGCCAATCAGGGCAACTTATTTGAACAAGTGAAACAACTCTTGCAACCAGAAATCACACGCCAAATAGCGAATGACAGCCTACTAAGTGAAGTAGATTATCAACGAGGTCGAGAAGAATTCAGAGCGGCTGTTGCCTGTCATGAAATGGCTCAAATACCCGCAAGAGCTGGCTGGCCCAATTTACAAAGTGTAGGCGTGATAGTGTCTTACCGTAAATCGGATAACCAACAGCAAGGTGAATTAACCTATCGATATTACATAAGCTCAGCGAACTTGAGTGCGCAAAGACTAGCGGAAGCCACACGAGCGCATTGGCATATTGAGAACAGTCTTCATTGGTGTTTGGATGTGGCAATGAATGAAGATGGTTGCCGTATACGCCGCGACGGAGCAGCAGAAGTGTTGGCTGGTGTAAGACATATTGCATTGAATTTATTAAAGAAAGAGACATCCTTTAACAAAGGTGTACGCGCTAAACAGCTAAAAGCAGCTAGAAACGAGTGCTATCTAGAAAAGGTATTAAATAGCAAGTGATTGTTCATGCTCTTGCCCTGGGTCTCACCCCTGTGGAGTTCGTCGCCCACATGATCAACTTTGCAAAGATAATCCCGATTAAAATGATTCTCGCCAGGGTCGTGATAATTGGATACGTCGTGTGTGATAACACGCTCATTCCCCTGCTTCTAAAGGGCTTAAGCGCAACGATAATAAACATGTAGAAAGGTAATATCAGTTGTAATAATAACAAAGCACAGAGTGTACAAGCAAAAATCCAAATCGGCAGATGAAGCAATATGGACAAATTCAATGTATAGACAAGATTACTTGCAGAAACCTTCAAAACTTCATTTACGAGTGATTCTGCACTCGCAATTGCGAAGTTTGTCACACCAGCATAAAACAACAGAATGACAGCCTTACCTATTAAGGTTTCCCAAAACTTCAATACGCGAGGCCAAAAGTCCATCGCTAAACCAGCAATGGTAATAATGATAACGGGAATTACGTTACCTAAACACAATGGCAACATAGCGAACGCTGTGAAGTAAAATTTTTGCGCAGCGTTTAAAGTGCCCCAGAACATTTGAAATTGACTTGATACTATACGGATACGTTTACTTATGCTTTGTTGTAGCCGCCATACATTCTTACTTTTACGTTGCTTAGGCTGTATATTCATTATTCAAAATTACAGATATGGTACTCAAAGCGCGCAATATAACATAAGAGGTACACTGTTGCCTTATTATGTTTCTCTTTGGCTATATACTCAATTCGGATTAAAGTTTTATACCGATTTGCCGATTTATTTCCAATGGAAGACATAAGGATATTGCCATGGAAATCAAAGCCAGCCAAAGTGTAAATTTGCTCAAGTTTGCACAGTCTCAAAACATAAACGTGTCAGAATCAGCGTCGCAAGATCTTGAAGAGCACATAAAATCTTATGTTATATCTGACAGAGAAAACAATCCGCCAGTGTATTCAATCACCACCCGAGCACAACAGTATCAAATCGTTAATTTTGCGAACCCCAATGAGGAGCCCCGATATAAATTTGGCGATCTGACCGACCCCAACGATATAGAGGCTTTTCTCACCCACCAAGATAGACTAACCGATGAACAAAATGATATTTTGCGAAAATATAAGCCTTCTCGGGAGTTTATAGCTCTACTCGATAAAATGGATGACGAAACGCTTGTAAAGTTCGTTACTGTGCTTAATGATTCTTTTAATTTGGATCAGTTCTTTGTAAATAATAAAGATAAATCGCAAGAATTGATTAGCCTGATGAGTAAAATGTCAGAACAGGAGATTAAAGATACCGTAGAGACATTAGCGGCACTTTCAAATCAGGAAAGTAATACACCAAGACGCCAAAACTTTTTATTGCCCCCTAAAGGTATCGGTAAGTTGCAGCTCGTTGCATATAACGAAACCGCATACTTCCACAAGCTTTGGCAACAAAGCGAAGTCAATAATATGATTACACATCAATATGTTGATTTATTATCCAGTAAACGGTTCTCAGAAGATGAAATGCAAAGTATCAATGCACATTTAGCACTAACTGACTTTGATCAGAGTCGAGGCATTATTGATATGGCGAACAACGTCAAGCGCAATGATAGAGCATCTTTTCTCAACCTGTTAGATGAAACAGACAAAAACAACGATAATAATGTGTTCACATACATAAGTAGCCAGTTGGAAATGGCTGAGTACACCAGTGCCTATCAAAGCACACAAGGAGGTCATGTTTTGTTTACCGAAAATATGGCTTCTGGTTCTCAACGACGAGCGCTTTATAGCAGTTTGATAGATGCCTATGAAAACCAAGGTGTAAGCTGGATGGAAGATGTTGTAGAACACTTAAAAGGAACACCGCCACAAATTCAAACGAACTTATGGGAAGCGTTAAACAAAAATGTTGAAAATGATCCCGCTCTATTCGACACCTCTGACTCAGTTGAAGTTTGGATGGAACGCCATTTAGCCACGTTCAAACGTGCATTTGAACAAAAACAGATCCATCAACTTTATGACATAGCCGATGATGCAGATGTGCCAAAAGACATTGGTTTATTAACTTGGGTGAAGCAAACGTCTTTGCTTTAATATTGGAGTAGCCTACGAGACAAATTGTGTTTGACGACGTAGGCATCCTCTTTACTTTTAATACTCACTGATGTTGTGATGATGCGTATGCAGGAGATTTTCTAATGCCGCACCGGTTGGCCTGAATGAACTATTCACCTGTCCACGATAACATCCTACAACCCACGGAAAACTGTCGGTAATGTAATATCCATACTGGCCGTTTACCGTCATGCCATTGCACTCGTCTAAATCGCCATGTCCATCTACATACTCCCAGTCACCTCTAAATTGACCGTCGTAGTTATCACTGGCTATCTCTCCTACACCGACTTGAGGCGTCTGATAACCACTGACATCTTGACGCTTACCGCCGTTATTTTTCAATGCGTAGCTCGACTTAGCCTCGCGCACTTGTCCATTCGACTCGATACAAGGCCCAAAAATGGGGAAGCCATCTGCTGCGAACCCGATAACAGGAGAAATAACATCACAACTTTGGTCGAATAGTGCTCTTGGGTTGCCATGGTAATGATAACGGCCACTTGGCTGTGGATGTGCATTGTGGCTATCCGTACCAAATGAATTTAATGATGACATTGGATCATAACGCCAGGGGTGGTCTTTTTCATTACCACCACATCCTATTTTCTCTCTACCTAGCGGCTCATTCCCTACCCCATAACAAGCGGCAGCCATAATATCTACACTTACGCCATTGAGAAACACCCCATTAGACACCCCAATTTCCACTTCAGTCGTCGTCGGTGATATGGATGGGTTAGACGACACGCGATAATTTGCACTTTGCGTACTCACATTTGTCGCAAACTGGGCTTGGGCATCGTTAAAATCGTGATTCGGTATTTCATTCACTGCGAAGGTACATTCATTATTTGCGTTGGTGATTGAAACTTGACCATTAAAATCAAGCCCCCTTTGTATATCCATAACAAACGACTCATAAGTGCCGACGTAAGATGCGCATGAACCATCATTTTTTGTCAAAATAATATTCGTAATATCCAAATTATTTGGAACGGACTGAGTTGCAGTAATGACAACTTCATCCTGCGCACTTGCTTTGCCGTCGTTTACAGTTAACATCACTCTATAAGTGCCTTCTAAATCAGCTGTAAACGATGCCGCTACATTGGTACTTTGTGCAATCGTGGCTTGGCTATTGGCGGGTTTAGCTATGAAACTCCATATGTAGGTTAATGCATCACCGTCGGCATCATTGCTGCCGTTAGCATTAAGTGTAACTAGATTCCCAACATCTACACTCTCATCAGCCCCTGCATTTGCAACAGGAATATTGTTTGGTTCAACTGACTGAGAAACATTAATAATAACTTCATCTTGCGTGCTCTCAGTACCGTCACTTACTGTCAATTCAATACGATAAGCTCCTGGTATATCAGGAACAAATGTAGGTGATTCACTTGTATCTTGTGTGATAGATGTTTGGCTCCCGGACGGAGATGACACAATACGCCATAGGAAGCTTAATGGGTCTCCGTCAGCATCACTGCTCGCACTGCCATCGAGCATAACTGTTGCGCCCACTGTTACAGCTTGATCTGGGCCCGCATTGGCAATGGGCGCATTATTTATATTTGACGAATTCTCAGACACATTTATAACTACTTCGTCTTCGGCGCTGGCTTGTCCATCGTTCACAATTAGCTTGATACGATATGAACCTTGAATATCAGGCGTAAACGAAGCCGACACGCTCGTATCTTGTGAAAGAGACGATTGGCTGCCCGAAGGCGCTGATACAATGCTCCACTGATAGCTTAGCGCGTCACCATCGACGTCATTACTGGCACTACCACTAAGCGTTACAGACTGGCCTACATTTACACTTTGGTCTGCCCCGGCATTTGCAACAGGCGCATTGTTGGCTGTAGCTACAGGTTGTTGCGTGTTATCTGGTTGCGACGTTGTGGAGCTGCCCCCCGAACCACCACAGCCAGTTAAAACAATCGAAAAGTACAATACTATTGCTATTTTTTGAGTATCTGATCTCATATAACTCACCTCTAAACGGAGATTTAAAGTTTGCTGATGAGTATAGGCTAGGAAAGAAATGAGGAAACAATGAGGAAAAAACAAACAGGCGATAGTTTTGATGCCATCGCCTGCTGCATCCAAATTTACGGGCTACTCACTTCTTCAAGTGGAATATGGGTACTACTAGTTGGGCTTTTGTAGATAGACTCTTTCGTTGGTGCCTCATCCGGTTTTGCATTATCAGGTTGGACTATCGGACCTAAACTATTTTCGGTATTCAAAATTAGTGGCAGCCCATCTTTTCCGCCACCAATCACCACAACCTTACTGTTATTGGATTTAGCAAGTTCAATCGTTGCTTCAATGCCGCGCCATCTCAGGTACGTTTCTGATATACCGCCACTGACCTCTTTTTGAAACGCAGCGATACCTTTTGCTTCTGTCTCTTTGCGTTTGGCTTCTTTTGCCGCCACTTCTAAACGCATGTCATATTCTTGCTGTAAGTAGTGCTGGTTAACTTTTGAGATAATCGCATTGTGGACTTTTTCAGGCACGTCGACTCGTCTAATTAGCACATCATCCAGATTCACAAGTGCATGCCCGCGAATGCCGCTCTCAGCTCCCTCAAGGATCGTCTGCTCTTGCAGTTTTAATTCTTTGAGTACCTTACTTAACAACTGAGCCTGTACGTCCATTCGTTGTGAGCCGTATACCTGCTCAGCCGTATAATTAGAAACAATGACCCTGACTGCAGAGCCTACTTCTGGTATCACCATTTCATTAACATAGTCGGTACCAACCAACTGATGTAAATAAGGAATGTGCTTCACAACTGGCCTATAGCGCACCGTGATATCCATCGAGATACGTAGCCCTTGCTTGGTGATGGCATGCACCTTACGATGTGCAGTTTGAAAGCGACTAGAATAAATCGTCAATTTATCCCATGGCATAACCAGTACTGTACCTTCTGTAAATGGTTTGTCTAAGTATGTACCGCCCCCTAAACGCTTCCAAAGCACACCGACTTGACCTGAATCTATTTTAATAAATATCACAGGAACCAGTGCAACAATCAAAAACAACAAAATTAGTAGCGTAACACCTGCTCTAAAACGCCATGATAAAATCCGCTTACGCAAGTTAGGGCAATATCGCTTAAGCAAGCGCATTGCTAAGTTAGAAATTAGAATGACTAAACAGACCGCTCCAAGCGCGAGTAAGCCAATATCTGGTGGGATTATAATATTCATGAGGGCATCCCCTCAGCTTCAACTTGATGGTGTTCCATTAATTGTCCTTCTACCATTTTCAAGTGTACATCCGCTAAATGGAAGTATGCATCATCATGCGTGATGGCGATGATAGTATTGCCGCGCGCTTTTAATCTAGGCAGTACTTGCTCATAAAATTTGCGTCTAAATATTGGATCTTGGTCAGCTGCCCACTCATCAAATATATAAATTGGTCGGTTTTCTAAAATGGTACTGAGTAACGCCAAACGTTTTCTTTGCCCAGTTGACAAATCAACCGTACTGAATTTACCATTTTCGACACTCACCTTATTATTCATCTCTAAAAACACTAACCAATCATCAATTTCTTGTTGTGATGCTGTACGAATGCCATAAAGTTGTTTAAATAAATGAAAATCTGAAAACACCGCAGTAAACAAGCTTCGATAACTCTCCAGCTCGTTGTTTGTTAAGGCATGACCATTTAAAAGTATCTGTCCACCTTGTAACTCATAAAGCCCCGTTAGCATACGAATAAAGGTTGTTTTACCACTGCCATTCCCCCCGGTAATAAATGTAATTTGCCCAGGCTTGATAGATAAATTCACCGGTCCCACAAAAAAAGGTCTATCCCCAGCTTTTTTGTTGTGCTGATAATAAGCACTATCCAATCGAATTTCCTCAAAGGCTCGCACTTCAGCGCCGTGACCTGCTCTTGCCGACTTAATTTTGTCTTTTTGATTTTCTTCTTTGAGTTCTTTTTCTAGCGCTAATACATTATTTGCAGCTTCTGTTGCGGTCGTATAGATAGGTATACCACCAACGATACTCGTGATTGGGCCGATTAAAAATAAAGAAGCGGTTGTCACCTTTATAACTACGTCGGTATATACTTCCGACATCATAGGAACGATAAATACCATCGCGCCCGTTGCTGCAAAAAACGTAATTTGTGACATCACAAAATCGGTCGCAAACAGCGTTTTAGTGGCGGTATTCGCCTTCTTAGCGCGATTGGAGTCCGTAACAAACGCGTGCTCAAGATCATCCGCTCTTGGAACGCTTAACTTTACTTCCTTAAAACCATCAAGTAAGTCAGATAAACGTTGGATCAGCATGTTTTCGCTTTCAAAAGATAATTGCATATTTTTCTGAATTTCATTAGCGCGAAGTCGATGAATACTCGCCCCCAACATGATGAGTACCGAGATCACTAAAAAGGCCACAAAAGAGTGGTAGGCAATATACAAAGAAGTAAAGAACACCAATGTAATCGACTGGCCTATGATCACAAAAAGTTGTGCTGATTGAGAGATTGTTTGCAGTTCTTTGCTAAGCGTATTAAAAATTCTTTCTTTACCAATTTTCTCAAGCGTTGAAAGCTCGGTGTAACGCACACTTTCAAATAACTCGACTCGCAGGCTTGCAATGGCTCGCTCAACGGTGCGAGCGGCTTTAGTCATCACACGCTGTTGAGTCAGCCCATAGATTAAAATGGTTAAACTAAATAAAACTAGATAATAGAGAATGTGATTTTCTTTATGGATGTCAGAAATATTCTCTGCCACATTATTGATTAAAGCGAGTACCAATGCATTAGCAAGCCCAGAGATACAGCCGAGCGCTATGAAGGTCCTTTTCTTTATTTTTATATTTCGACTAATTAAATCGTATAATACCATTTCATTATCTTATTGTTCTTGTACCCAGCATACGTTAATTTGCCGAGACTAATTGCCATTTCCTTTCAAGCGTTTAGAGATAAAACAGCTTTCATATTCGTGATATTTAAATCAATCTTCTTCGTTCTCTGACTCCGGTTCTCGACGTTTTGCCAAAAACAAAATAAGCAAGCTCGCTATTGGCGTAAACACCAAGGAGATAAGAAAAAAACCAACAGGGCCCGCAAAGGTATTTCGGCCCCAATACCCTGACAACAGGCATAATGATAAATACAACACCACCAACATATTTATATCCTTACGTTAACAAGAATTTTATAAATAAACCAGCAGAAATCTGCTGGTTTATCAGCCTACTACTAACTAGCAGCATTCACTTGAGCGTCTGCATTACCTTTGTCTTTACGATACTTTGCTGCTATCTCAGAGATGTCACCTTTAATGCTTGCTAGGTTTAAATCAAGCAAAGTGCCACCATTTTCAAAGTGTCGAATAAACGTAGTACCTACAGCATTGGTAGATGCTGCTGAAACTACAGGCATAAATGCTAAAGCGCTCAAAGTGCCAATCACTGGCACAGCTTTCAAAAAGCTGCTTAAGCCTGCGCCGCCAAGCGTTTGTGGAAATGAACCACCAATTACCGCGCTTACAGTGCCGCGTATTTTATTTTCGCTATACGACTGACCATAAACTTTGGCAATTTCGCTGATCATTTTTATTTGAATACCAGTTAGAGCCACTAAATCAACAGCAGGAATTGGAATAAGTCCTGTGCCAAATGACCATTTGGTATACTTGTCGACTATAATGTTTGCAACGGCTGAACGGTTTTCCACCTCAACTTGCTCCGTTTTCACTTCGCTCGCTTTTTCATCCTTTGCTGTTTTTGTCGCTGTCATAATAAATCCTCTATGATTTTGAATTAAACAGTTGTTAAACACATCAAACCTTTGCTTAAACGTTCAAGCCTAAACTTAAGTTTGCCCTTTTTCACTTTCCATCACACTGTGATGGAAAAGTAACTAAAACAAGGTACTAAGTATTTTTAGTACCTCGATGTGAAAATGAAATACAACTGCTCTATTTCCTTTTCAGCCATTATGCTAAGCATCATTTAAGACATTTTGACAGCTGATGCTGCGATGTTTGTCACTATAGAAAATGATGTTTCTGATCTCACTTGAAATACAATCCGATTCCGTACCCGTTTTTACGTAGTTACTGAAAACCATCACTGTTTGGTCTCGTTCCAATAATCGGTTAAAGCTTGTTACCCAAGAGTAAGGGTAACTTCCTGAGTACTGTAGAAACTTCTCATACTGTCGCAGATTTGTATCCGCTGGGTTTTGTGGGCAATCAGCGACCTTGCCATACTGATTGGGGTCGATATAAGTCACGAACCATCCATAGCCATAATACTCACACGACTCACTGCTATTAGTATTTGAGTACGGTGCGAAGGCTGCTAGCTTTTGTGCTTCATTGAGTATCTGCGTGCCATACAATCCTTGATCCCATTTGTGCATATCTTCAACCGTTGAATACATATCACCTGCTGAATACAAAACTAAGGGATTGCTGTACGGGTTAACTAATATATTTTCGTAAGGTACAGGTCCGCCCAATTCTGGTGGTCTGCCATTCGCAAGTGGTAAATACTGATTATCTTTGAAGATATACCCCGTGGTCATGTCCTTATAAACGCCTATAGCGCTAAAAGAACCACTGTCGGTCATGTTTAAAGGGTTTAAGATCTGCTCTTGTAATACGTTTCTAAACCAAAATTCTTCAGGAACCTCCCCTTGATTACCTGATAAGAATCTTTCAATGATGTTACCGATTAGATAGTAATTGCAGTTGCTGTATACGTATTGAGAGCCAGGAGTAAACGATGGCTTATCACCTTGCCCCGTACAACTACAAAAGCGTTTACTAAAAACTTCTGGTCCAGTTAAAGTCAATTTGCTCGCGGGATCAGTTTCAGAAAGGAATGGACGCCAACCATAGTTGTCATATACCTCCTCATTATCACTGTAATTATCAATGCCCGATGACATGGTTAATAAGTGATGCAAAGAAACATTCGCACATTCATTTTTAGGATACCAAGGTAGGTAATCACCTACAGTCTCCTGTCTTAGGTCTTTTCCTTCAAGTATACGCATCAGAATAGCTGCGGCGAACGCTTTAGTATTTGAGCCTATTCTATACTTCGACTGAAGCGTATTTTCTACGTCATATTGCATATTTTGCGGACCGCAGTTTGCCTTATAGACAACATTGTCTGCGGACGTGACATACACAGTGCCAAAAAACACCATCTTGTCGCAGTAGTCATTAACCGTCGTTGCTATCATCTCGATTTGATCTGCTGTGATCATGGTATTTTTAGCGACACTTTTCTTTTGTAAACAGGACGCCAAGATCAAACTGATCAAACACAAAACCAAAATTTTAAAACGTGAATGTAAAAGCCATTGCATTATTCGTTTCCTTCAAAGGTTTATTGCCTGCTAACCACACAACTACTAACAAACACTTTTGTCTTAATATAAAAGGCATCGATAAACTTAGCCGTGAGTGATTTTTGCCATTCCCACTAAAACTTTTCTCACACCTGAGTATGCTTGTCGACCATGGGTGTACAGCATGTTATCCAACAACAAAATATCGTTTCTTTGCCATGAATAAGAAAATGTCACTTTTTCATAAACATCATTAATAACTTTGATGTCTTCATCCAAAATTGGGCTTCCATCGCCAAAGTAGGCATTTCTTGGTAATTTGTCTTCACCAATACTTGTGCGCATCATTTCGGGTAAATGGGCGTCAATACTGGAACTGTGAAATAGGTGTGCTTGATTAAACCAAACCTTTTCACCCGTTTTAGGGTGAGTTGCCACAGCTGGACGGATCTGCTTGGTTTGCAGCCTATCCTCATCCAGCCACGCAAATTGAATGTCATTTGCTTTACAATAAGATTCCACTTCAATCTTGCTGTTAGTCTGAAACACTTCTTGCCAAGGTAAATCTATCGAACCATAGTTTCTGACATACATAACACCCAAACGCTCGAACTTTTCCCTCAGAGATTCTGGCAAGTTTTGATACACCAAACGACTATCGGCAAGCGGTGTATCACCGCCCTCTTTTGCAGGCACAACACAGAAAAACCCCATTCTCATTGGCCAACGGTTTGAATAGGCGTTTTCATTGTGCTGTAAAATAACCTGATCTGCATGATATTCGGTCGTTGTGTAAATGTTGTTTTTCAGCGCGGTTCTAGGTGAAGAACGATACATATATTGACTGAGCGGCTCGCCAAAAATTGTCTCCAATATGGTACTGAACTGGTTGCTGCTCACGATGTTTAAGCCTCTGAGCAAGGCAAAACCATCGCGATTTACCCATTGGTTTATTTCACTAACATGCGACTTAACCCACGCCAAGCCACTCTGCTTGATTGCGCTCAGGTTATGGATCCGTTGATCGATAACCTCAGACTGTGAACTGACCTTATTCGTTAATAACTGATCCATTTCCTTCCCATCCTTTAATTAGGTATGGCCTACAATGTAGAACACATATTTAAAATACGTTAATCGAGTACATAATTATTTTCTAAAATGTTTACAATTTGACCGACATGTTCAGGTAGCAACATAGAAAAATGACTCGCGTCTATCTCATGGCATTTTAAATTCACATAGAGGTACGCCCAGCCCATGTCTGTCGTCACCTCTGAGCCCTCAAAAACACGGGTTTCTTTCGCTTTAATCACTTGAACTGGAAAATCAAATTCGCATTTTTGCAGGCTTATATTCGCGTTAAGCTGCGCATAAAAAACCTGTGAAAAACGTTCAAGCTGAGACTCTGAGAAGTAGTAACCTTTGTTTCTCAAATAATTAGATAACCACGCGCATCGATGCATTACAGGCAGCTTGATATAAGCAGAGAGTTCTGATTGCTCTGGTTTCAATGAGAAAAAGTCACATAGGTTATTAAACAAATACTGATCGCTCTGATCGCGCGCCACTTGGGTGACATTTAGTTTCGGAACTGGGGTGTCCAAAACATACACAGACACCGCGCTATCCTTATCTTGTTGAAGCTGGCACGCCATGTCATGGGCAATAAAACTCCCAAAGGAATGACCAACAAGACTCAGTTTATTGTTTAAATGTGCTTTTTTAAGCGCATTCACATAGTGTTTAGCCGTTGCGCTTAGCGAGCTGATTGAATCATCATTGTGTGCGATTTCATCTGGCTGCAATCCGTACACCGGAATGCGCTCATCTAGGCGCTGTATAAGCGCTTGAAATGATATTAATAAGCCACCAGCACCGGCAATCAAAACAATGGGCGTATACCCTTTCTGCCCCGCTTGTAAACATACTAACGTCGTGGGAGGGCTATCTATTGTGTCTCGATTTGTGTCTTGTTGAATTTGCTCAACCACTTGGCTTAAAGCTCGAATGGTACGGTTTTTAAAGAGCAATTCGACGGGTAGTGACACACCAATATGATGGCTTATCTCACCAAGCAAACGCATCATCAATAAGGAATGCATACCTAACGTAAAAATGTCGTCATCGATGCTTGGAAGATCAATGTTAAGAAGACTAGAAATATGTTCAGCAATCGCTAATTGCACAGGGGTTTGAGGCTCAACGTGTGCGCTTATATTCACCGAATGATGCACCACTTGTTCCAATAATGTGACTTGGTCAACCTTGCCATTATCGGTCATGGGTAACTCGTCAATCAGCGATAACTTGTTTGGCACCATGTAATCAGGTAGTTGACTTGATAACTGGGTTTTGATTGTTTCTTCTTGTAGCGCTTGGTTGCTTGAAACAACAAATGCATATAATTGATTGGTTTTTGAGGCGTCCTCATGCACGATGACAGAGCACCTTTGCACATGTTCACAGCTCAATATGCATTTTTCGATTTCACCCAATTCAATGCGATACCCCCTTATTTTGACCTGCTTATCAACTCGACCAATATATTCGATTTCTCCATTGCCAGTTACTCTTACCTTATCGCCTGTTTTATATAGCCTTTTATCAGTTTGTTCATCAACAATGAAGCTCTGAGCGGTTCTTTGTTCATCGTTTAAATATCCCCGAGCCAACGCGATGCCACTTATGTATAGCTCACCGGCAATGTAATTCGGCAATGCACGTTGATGCGCATCAAGGACATGTAAGTTGACATTAGCGACAGGTAGACCAATGGGTACCTGCTCACCCTCATAAGTCGTCACATCTTTGAGTGTTGCAGATATAGTCGCTTCCGTTGGGCCATAGGCATTTATCAAGCGAATGTTCGCGTGATAATTTTGCTGCCAAGCAGCCAAAGCACGACTTTGCATCGCTTCACCACCCACGGTTATGACTCGTAATTTATTTGAGAAATCAACACGGATATTACATAGCTGATGCCAATAAGCCGTTGGTAAACTCATCAGGGAAATTTCACAATCGCGACTCAATGCCCCCAGTGATTCCATGTTAAGTAGCTCACTTTGCTCAGACATCACCAGTGTTGCGCCGTTTAGTAAAGTGCAAAAGACTTCCTCAGCAAATACATCAAAGCTACAACTAGCAAATTGTAGATAGTTATCGGACGATGAAATACCATAATTTTGGGTTAAAAACTCGACGTAATTCACCACACTTTGCTGCTCAACCATGACTCCTTTTGGCGTACCCGTTGTGCCTGATGTATAAATCACGTAACACAGATCATCGCGATGATAAGGAACATTAAGCGACACTTTTGGCATGTGTTCTAATAATGGTTTAATCTTTGTTAAATCAATGACTTGAGTTGACGCAAATTCTGCCTGTTCATTTCGATTGGTGATCAACGCACTTGCTTTTGCGTTTTTGAGCATAAAGCGTCTACGCTGCAACGGTAATGAAGGTGATATGGGTAAATAAGCCGCGCCCAATTTTAAACTCGCTAAAATAGAGACGATGAGTTCAAAACTACTTTCTAGGCATATACCAATAATGGGCTGTGTTTTGGGTAGTTTTAGCTGTTGACTAAGATAATGGGCCAGTTGATTGGCGCGGATATTGAGTTCCTCATAACTCATGCTCGTCACGCCATCATTGTGATAAAACATTAACGCATCTTGTTTAGCATACTGCTCGGCGATGAGTTCAAATTGCTGTTGAAGTGTGTCTTTAAAAGGTTGGCTAAAACCACTATCACCTTGAATTCCATGCAAACGAAATTCTGGTAGGTGTAATGATTTATCCAATGAGATGCCATCTTCGCCGCGCAAAGGTATTTGACAAAGCGATGCATTTGGATCGCAAATAAAAGCTTCAAGCAAACTTTGCAATGTCCCTAGCGCATCATGCGCAAGTTGGTCACTGAACAAAGCTGTGTTGTAACACAATGTCAGTGACAATGATTCACCGAGACCTACGATCAAAGATATTGGATAGTGCGTATTATCCTGACTTGCTTGATAAACGACATCAAATGGCAACTGGTTTGTATTATTTAATGGATCTGTAGGGAAATTTTCAAACACATAAAGCGCATCAAACAACTCTGTACCATTCGGTATATCACTCCAACCATGTACATCAGTTAATGCACTATGAGCGTGTTGATTTAAACCCGCACTGTTTTGTTTAACTGCTTGTAAAAAGTCGAAAACGCTCGAATTCTCAGGAATATTTATCCTTACAGGCTGAGTATTGATGTACATACCTACCCGCGTTTCTACTGCACTTAGATCAGTGGGTCGCCCAGACACTGTTTGACCAAACAATGCATATGGCGTATTGCAGCAAACGCTTATCCAATAAGCCCACACACTCTGGATCAAGTGATTGACTGTGATGCTATGCTGTTTAGCGAATTCATTTACTTTGCTATTTAATTGAGCATTCAGTGTTAGTTGAAGTTCCTCAAGTTTGCCTTGCGTTCCCTTAGCTTGGTTTGTAATTGCAACGCTCAGTAACGTCGGCTCATCAACCCCTTTTAAGTAGGTTTGCCAAAAATCTTGAGCTTGATTTTTGCTGGTCTCTTTCAAATAGCTAATGTAGTCACTAAATCTATCGACCTTGTGGCTCGCTCGTACGCCTTCGATACGCGCTTGATAATGCTCTAATAGTTTGGATAAAAGTATCGGTACCGACCATCCATCTAAAATCATATGGTGATAGGTCCAAATAAATCCACAACGTTCATTACTAAACGGGATTAAGCGCAGTCGCATGGCGGGAGCCGTGTCGAGTGACACTCCGTGCTTGTACTCTTTTTCAGATTGCACATGTAAATATCGCTGTGCTTCGTCATCGCTCATCACATGACATACGTCAGCAATCGCTAAGGGCATACTTGGCTTCACAAACACCATTTGCAAAGGTTCGGGATTTGCTTTGACAAAGGCTGTTCTTAAAATACTATGCTCAGCGATGACTTGCTCCCATGCATAGCAAAATGCTTCAATGTCAAAATCACCTGAAAACATCATGGCTGTTTGTTCTAGATACGGCGTTTGCCCAGATACTGCTGCTTGACTATGGAGCCACATCCCTTGCTGCAATGCACTCAGTGGGTAAATATCCTCAATCCGCATACCACTATATGGCGCAAGTAAACCTTGTAGCTGCAAATTTGATACACCCTCTAGTAATTTAAAATCACTAGGCGAGCACACTTTGACGTCAGTTGCTAAATAGGTCCGTTCAATATCTTCGATAGATTGATTGAGTAAGGCGGCAAATTGGCTTATCTCATCATCAGTAAAATTGTTGCGATCGTAGTCGATGGCAACAGAGAGGCATTCATTACTGACAGCTGTAGTGAGTTGCATCGCATAATATTGATGGTTAGCTTTGCTATGCAGTGCACCAATATGCTCTTGGGCGTCTGACAATAAACCTGCATTTTGTAAAGAGCCGTCTAACTGGCCCAAGTAATTAAAAAATATCTTATCTTGTGTATCAATGGATAAAGATGCGCGCACATCATCGCTAGTATGATTGTATCGCAGTGCACCATAACTGCTGGCTATTGCAGATAATTGGGCCACTTGTTCTTTTATGTCACATATCAAAAGCGACATATCATCGGTATTGCAATAAAGATGCACAGGATAGAGAGACGTCAACCACCCCGTAGTTCGCGTACAATCCAGAGTATGGCTCAATAACTCTCGGCCATGCCCCTCTAACATAACAACTTGATTCTTAGTTTGATAATGTCGATATAGGCACCATTGTAACGCTGCGAGTAAAGAAACTTGAAGATCAGCCGAAAATTCAGCACTCCCTTTAGCTATCAAATTTTGCGTTAGCTGTTTAGTGCAAGTAAAACGCACCTTTCTGAGACTATGTCCATCGCTAGGAGCCGCTGCTTTATTAGCAAATAATCGGGTTTCCCTACTCGTTTTTGCCAAAGACTGCCAACGGGCTAGATTGGTCTCGTCATTCGCTAATTGTTTAAAAAACTCGCTCACGCTTGCGATATTCGCACTTCGGTTTGGCAGCTGAGTTGGCAAATTATGAGTAAGCTGATAAAGACTTTGCTGTAAATCTTCCAACAAAATACGCCACGACACGCCATCTATCAACAAGTGATGGCCGACTAGCAATAACCGATTTTGACTTTCTTCATCCGGGGTTTTAACTAAACAAACTCTTGTCAATGACGAGCCGTTAAAGCAAAAACTCGCCTGTAGCTGATTAGCTAATTGTGCAAAGGCATCTGACCAATTATCTTCTAACGATAAGTCTTGATGCAGCACCTCACAATCGTATTCGCCGCTCGCCAATACTGCCAAAGCAATGCCTGTTGGTTGCGCGTTTGCCACTAACCGCAGCGAGTCATGCTGTGCAACCAAAGCACGCCAAGCAAGCTCTATCTGTTCGCTCGTCACCTTTTTATCAATAGACAACAGTAGCGCTTGATTCCAGTGCGAAGGTTGTTCAAAGTTTTGCTCAAAAAACCACTTTTGAATAGGAAGAGGTTCAATGTTCCCAGTAAAAGGCGACTCTTCCTGGTATGACTCCGTTGGCGTCGCCAAAAGTGTGACATTTTCTAGTAATTGATACACACTGCCATAATTGAAAATGTCTACAACTTTGACTTCTAGTCCAGCCGCACGTGCTCTGCTTGCTATTTGAATACTTAAAATTGAATCACCGCCACATGCGAAAAAATCATCATGCAAGCCAAACATTGGCATGTTGAGCACATCGCGATAAATGGCCAAAAGCTGACTGCTAGGCCCTGTCTTTTGATGTTCACTTTGCTTCGACGGTTCTAGCTCAGAACCGCCTATCGTTGCGCTTTGCTTTTGACCCTTCACGCACTCCGTTAGGGCTTGAGCGTCTATTTTTCCGTGTGGTGTTAAGGGAATGTCATCTAGCACGAAGTAATGCGTAGGACACATATATCGAGGTAATGATCCATCCGCAACTTTTGCCAATTTTTCTGGTAATGATGCTTTCTCATCGCCTAAGGTTGTCGTTACAAATGCAACCAAGTTATTGGTATTACCCTCAGTAAAGATTTGCACTACGCACTCTTCTACTTCACTCACTCGTGCAAGTACATGCTCAATTTCGCTCAACTCAATTCGATAGCCCCTTAGCTTAATTTGGCTATCATTTCTTGCAACATAGGCAATTCGGCCATTGTGCAGGCGACGCACTAAGTCGCCAGTTTTATAGGCTCTAATTGGCCGTTTATTAGCTAGCTTGAGTGTAACAAAGCGCTCTTCACTTAGGCGCGTATTGTTTAAATAGCCTCTGGCTAAGCCTCGCCCAGCAATATAAAGCTCACCGACCATGCCCAAAGGAGTCAATTGCTGATGGTTGTCTAAGATAAATAGCTCTGTGTTATCAATAGGCAGGCCGATATCTGGCGCCGCTTCACCCGCTTGATCTACAACGCCTGACGTTGCAACTACGGATGTTTCAGTTGGTCCATAATTGTTCACTACACTGAATGGGAATTGTTGCGTATTTAAAGGTCCTAGCTTGTCACCACCAACCAAAAGATATTTTAAGAACTGAGGGGTAAAATTATTATCCGACAACACAACTTCCGCGATAGGCGTTGCCAAGAAGCAGTGTGTCACTTTGTATTGACTCAGCAACGAAGATAGTTGCTCAGGCGCGTTTTGTTGTGCGTTAGATACGCTTACCACACTTGCACCAACACACAAGTATGGCCATATTTCCCATGTCGCTGCATCAAACGCGGTGTTCGCCGTTTGTGTCGCAACACTTTGCTCAGTTAAATCAAAGGCCCTTTTATGCCAATTACAAAGATTAACCAGCCCTTGATGGGGGATCATGACCCCCTTAGGTTTCCCTGTTGTGCCCGATGTATACAGCACGTATGCCAATTGATCGGCACGAATATTCGGAAGTTGAATAAAGCTTCTTGTCGCTTCGAGTATTCTGGCCTCATGTTGGTAATCATCGATGCATAGAAAGTAGTCCTTTTCTGGGCTAATTTCTATCAGTTTATCAACGTGTTCAGTTTGTGAAATGAGCCACTTTGCACCACTATCTTGAACGATATGCTCAATGCGAGATGGCGGGTAATTCGGGTCAACAGGTACATAACAACCACCCGCTTTCATGACCGCGAGCATCGCTACCACCAAGTCGATTCCACCATGCATACTGACAAGCACACGCTCTTCAAATACCAGCCCCTTCGACACAAGATATTTTGCCAGCTCATCACTACGGTTGAGTAATCGTTGATAGCTTATTTCCTGACCTGAATGAGGCTCTTTTAGAGCAACTAGCGAACGGCTATCTGCGGCACTGGCAAGTTCTTCAATATATTCAACCACCGAGGAAAACTCTGGTAAGCCCGTTTGTTTACCACACATTACGTAATCATTCGTATGCGTCTCATCCGTCAACGAAATTGAACCCACGGCTTGTTGCGGTCTGTTAAGTATCTGCTTAACCAGCACTTCAAATGCCTGAGCAAGCGTCTCAATGGTTTTTCTCTCGAATAATGACGTGTTATAAGCCCAACTAAAGCGCAATCCTTTATCTTGTTTTGAACAACTCAGTTCAATATCAAATTTCACTTTTGCAGTCGGCGTCGATTGTGCATTGATCACGATGTTTGGTAATTGCAACTGAGTATCAATCGCTGGATTAAGTGAAAAAGAAAGCTGAAAAATACTTTGGTGAGATAAGTCACGATTAAGCGCTAAGCGTTCTACTATTTGCTCAAAGGGCATGGCATGGTGCAGATGTATTTCCTGCAAAATCGCCTTTTGCTGCAACAACAAAGCTTCAAAGCTCATAGAGTCACTAAACTGTGTTCTTACAGGTAGCGTATTCACAAAAAAACCGATAAGGGCGTCCAATTGACCGAGTTCTCGACCAGAAAAAGGAGAGCCAATAACCACATCGTTAGTTTGACTTAAACGTGCCACCAGCAATGAATATGCGCTATGTAACCACGTAAATGCGGTTACATCCAAACGCTGACAATGCGCTCTGAGCTGCGCAGTAAGTGTTTCATCAAAATACTGAATATGGACATCGCCATTGGTTTTTAGTTGTTTGCCGCGAGGTTTATCCAAAGGTAATTGATGAATTGGTGGCGCACCTTTCAAATGGGTTAGCCAGAATTGGCTATGTGACTCCAGTCTTCTTCCGGTTAAATTATCGCGCTGCCAACAGGCGTAGTCAGCGTATTGTATGGTTAGAGGCTCGCGTAAAAACTCAGGTAACGCTTGCTCATGAGCAAAGCTTTGATAATAGTGCGTGAATTCTTTAACTAAAATATCTAACGACTTAGCGTCAGAAGCGATATGGTGCATATTTATCAGTAGCTTGTATGCCTCACTACTTACCTTGACCAACACCACTCTGAGCATTAAATCTTGCTCTAAATCAAACGGTGTTTGCCTGTCATCTCGTAATACTTTTAACCACAGCCTGTGTGTTTGTACTTCATTGAGCGCACTCGCATCAACATATTGCACCGGGTTTAAAGGTTGCTCAGCAATGATCTGACGTGGCTCACCATTGTCCGAGCACACAATATTCGTTCTTAGCACTTCATGACGCATTACAATGGCGTTCCAAGCCTGTGTAAACGCATCCACATTTAAAATGCCGTCAATATCAAATGCAGCGCTCATATGATACTCGAGGCTACCTTGTTGAATTTGATCTATGCTCCACAACCGCTGTTGCGCAAATGACAGTGGCAATGGCTGCGCTCTTGATGCTTCAGGGATCTGAGTTGCCAACTCATGGGCATCGTTACTTTGCTGAGCATAAAGCGCAAGGCTTTTGACTTTAGGTTGCTGGAATAAATCCTTCAAAGAAATATTTAGCTTTGCTCGCTCACGTAAATGCGTCACTAGCTGTGTGGCTAATAAAGAGTGACCGCCCAAGCGGAAAAAATGACCTTCTCGCCCGACTTTTGATACTTGTAAAACCTGTTCAAAACACTCAGCGATAATTTGTTCAATGGGGCTTCTAGGCGGACAAAATTGCTCCTGTTCATCATCACTGAAATCCAGCGCCAATAGTGCCTTTTTGTTCACTTTGCCATTGTGTGTCAAAGGTATGCTTTCTACGCTCACAAAAGCACTTGGCAACATAAATTCAGGCAGTGTTAAACGCAGGTATTGTTTAAGCTGACTGCTTAATGAATCAAATTGCGCTTGTTTGTTGACCACTACAAAAGCACAGATCCGCGCGCCAGTATGATGTGTCTTATCTAGCAATACAGCGACTTCATCTAACCAAGGGTGCGTTCTTAGCTGATTTTCAATTTCCCCAAGCTCAATGCGGTATCCTCGCACCTTAACCTGATCATCCGCACGCCCTATGTAAACAAGCTCACCATTTGGTAAATAACGTACAAGGTCACCCGATTTATACAGCTTTTTATCTGATCCATTAGAGTACTTGTCCTCAATAAAGCGTGTTTGATTGAGTTCTTCTCGTTGCCAGTAACCTCTACAAACACCCTCTCCACCGACATATAACTCCCCTATTGCACCTACGGGCAGCAATTGCTGATATTTATCCAACACATAGCAAAATGTTGTCGGAATAGGCTTGCCGATGTTGCTGCTCCCTTGCTCTATTTCTCGCTGTGCGATTTTTTTGTATGTCACATGTACTGTCGTTTCTGTGATCCCATACATGTTAATGAGCTGACACTGCGCAAACTGTTCTGACCAAGGCTTAATTTTCGATGGCAATAATGCTTCGCCACCAAAAATAACGTAACGAATATGGCAATCTAGCAGCGCTTCTTCAGGCATAGCCAAAAGGCTCTGTTGCAGCACATAAAACGCACTAGGTGTTTGATTTAATACGGTTACTTGGTTATCCAACAAACATTGTGCAAATGCTTGCGAGTCTTTACTTGTTTCTTGGCTTATTACAACCAACTTGCCACCAAACAACAACGCGCCGTACATTTCCCATACCGAAAAATCAAAACAGAATGAATGAAATAGAGTCCATACATCTGAACTACTAAAATCAAACAAACTGGGCTCAGTAAACAGTAACCTCACCACATGACGGTGCTCAATCTGCACACCTTTTGGCTGGCCTGTGGTGCCAGAAGTGTAAATGATATAAGCCAGATCTTCGGGCTGTACATCAACATCAAGTGCAGTTTTTACGATGTTTTGTTGACGCTCTAGGTTATCAATATTGATAACCTGATTAGCAAGTTGCAAAAATTCTTCGGCGCAAGTTTGATCGCAAATGAGTATGTCGCTATCAATGTCTTTGATGATGTAGTTGATCCGCTCGGGCGGGTACTGTGGATCAATCGGTACGTAAACTGCACCTACCTTAATAATGGCCAATAAGGAGACAACTAACTCATTTGTGCGACTGACGCTGATTGGAATACATTGCCCAGGCTTGACGCCATACTCGACCAACAAACCAGCGAGATGATCGACTTTGAGTGCCAACTGACTGTAAGTTAGCTGCGTTTGCTCATCAATGAGGGCGATATTGTTAGGATGTTTTTTACAGACTTTATCAAACAAGCTAACAAGGGTCTCGTTTTGAGGCCATTGCGCACTCTGAGCGTTGCTTTTTAGCAATAGTTCATCGCGCTGGTGGTCGTTCAACAAAGGGATTTTTGCGCACAGTGCGCCCGGGCTTAACAGCGTATGACTCAGCATTACTTCAAAACTGTTTGCCCAGTGCTGTATCGTTTCTAAATCGTAAAGTGCACTATCAAATTTCCAGTTAAACGTTGCGCCATCGTGGTCTAACTGAACATTCAACTCTAGATCACATTTTATCGCACAGCTTTGCGTCGAGGAACTCGCGATTGGCTCAACTACCACACCGGGTAGGTTAAACGCACGCTCTTGATTTTGCTCTAACGTGAATAGAATTTGTACCAAAGGATGGTGGCTCAAGTCTCGCTCGCATTTCAATCCTTCAACCAATTTATCAAACGGCATATCTTGATACTCAAATGCCTGCAAAATGGTCTCTTTTTGAATTTTTAGCCATTCATTAAACGGTAACTCATCGTGCACATCACCGTGTAACACGAGTGTATTTACAAATAGACCTATTAGCTTGTCCAGCTCAGGTTGGCTTCTGCCCAAGACGGGGGTACCAACAGCCACGCTGTCGCTTTGACTAATCCGCCCAATAAACAGCATAAAACAGCTTAACACCCACATAAACGGTGTAACACCGAGTTTGCCCGCTTGTGTTTGTAAATCCAAGATAGACACAGAACTGGCGTGTTGACGGAAAATCTGACCTTGTAACTGTTGAACTGCTGGCCTTGCTCTATCACCGGGCAAAGATTGAATCGGCTCTAGATCGGCAAGCTTTTTTTGCCAAAATGCACTGATTTCCTGTAGTCGCTGTGGCGTAAAAGTTTCCCGTTGCCAGTTTGCGTAGTCCGCATATTGAAGCTCAAGTTCTGGCAAAGTAAGCCTTTGCTCTCCAGCTAAAAAAGCACTGTAAAACGCAACAATTTCGGCAACTAAACACGCCAAAGATGCACCATCTGAAATAATGTGATGCATATTAAAAGCGAGCCAATGCTGTTCATTATCCGACACAAGTAACACACGCAACAAAGCACCAGTCGATAAATCAAACGGCTCGTCTAGTTGCGACTGCATAAGCTTATTTAAAATGCTAAGTTTGTCCGTTTCCTCAAGATCGCTGATGTCATGCCAAGTAAAAGGCGTTGGCATTGACTCTGATATCACCTGACACGGTAACCCTTTGTCGTCCTCAATGAAATTCGTTCTTAAGATCTCATGGCGTTCAATGACCTTAGATAGCGCATGCTCAAACCCAGCAACATTTAACTTGCCCTGCAGTTTGAACGTGGCTGGCATGTAATATTGCTTTGTACCCTGCAACTGCTCAATAAACCACAGCCCTTCTTGTGCAAAGCTTAAAGGAATAGGCGCTTGTCTAGAGACCTTTTTAAGCTGCTCGACTTGGCTCACTTTGTTATTAGCATGATTAAAATGCTGCTTCTGAAAGTACTCAATAATATCCGCTTTGTTAGCAACAACCCGCGCTTTTAAGTCTTCAGGAAAGTCCTGCTTTTGCTTAAATGCCAGCCCACCATTTTTTTCGTATAGCGTAATACCGGCATCGAGCGCCTCAGCTATCAAGCTTTCTATCATTAAAGTTTGTTCATTCATTACAAAAACATCTCTTCAGAATTGTCCGTTTCACTGTCTTTGGGGTTTGCCTCATTGACTGCTTGAGAGATGGCATACCATTGGGAAAGCGCCATGATCGTTGGGCGCTCAAATAACACCCTGGTCGGCATATCAATATCAAGCTGCTCTTTAATGAGTGCCACGCATTGCGTTGCCAGTAAGGAATGCCCACCCAACGCAAAAAAGCTATCTGTGATCCCCACCGAGTGCACATTAAGCACTGAGATAAAGATGCTTTGCAGTGATTGCTCAAACTCGTTACGAGGGCTTATGTCTTGCGTCGGCGGTAAACACTGAGCCGATACGGCTTTCAGTGCTCGAAGATCTATTTTGCCGTTACTGGTGATTGGCATCGTGTCTAGTGCAACAAAACGACTTGGCAGCATGTAGTTTGGTAGCGAGTGTAATAGCAGTGAGGTGATTTGCTCAGCCTCTGCTGTGGTCAGAACGTGCGGTAACTCAATGCTGCTATTTTCAAGCGATGATAAGAACTGCGCGCTTGGCACCACAAAGGCCTCAAGGTTGTCGCCCTTATCATCAAGCGCAACATAAGCTTGCTCTATTTGTGCAAGCTTATGTAACTGACTTTCAATATCGGCTAGCTCAATGCGATAGCCTCGTAGCTTAATCTGATGGTCCACACGTCCAAAAAACTGCAGATATGCTGGTTCTCGGTTGTTATCGGCTACCCAACTCACCTTGTCACCACTACGATAAAACCGCTTTAACTTGCCGTTATCGCCAAACGGTAACATAACGAACTTGTCGTCGGTCAACGTGTTTTGGTTAAGATAACCAGAAGAAAGGTTATCTCCACCAATGTACAACTCACCAACCACACCGATGGGAACGAGTTGCTGATTTTCGTCTAAAACTAACAACTGCGTATTGGCAATAGGTGTACCGATTGGGACCGAAGTGTCAGCCAAGCAATTTAACCCAGGGAGTTTATCCGCGTCACAATGAAATAGGCTAGTACCAACCGTTGCTTCTGTTGGACCATATTCATTGTACCAATCACAGTTTGGCAGTTTTTCTACTAATTCGTTGAGCAACTGCATACTAAACGCTTCACCACCAACAACAACCTGGTGCCACGCTTTGCCGCATTCTTTTGGTGCGTATTCCAACATACCTTGTAAATGCGCTGGTGTTAGCTTGAATAACGCGGGCCGCGTATCAAACAAGTTTTTAGCCAGTACGTCTAAGAGTTCATCACCATCACTGAGCATTTCAACACACAGTCCTTTTAGCAAAGGCGCCCAAATTGCTGTAACCGTTGCATCAAACGCAAGGGGCGTACTCACAACACTGCGTGTTACATGATCCGGCAAATATTGTGTCATTGCATGACTAAGATAAAGTGCAAGATTTGCATGAGTAATAGCTACACCTTTGGGCTGGCCTGTGGTCCCCGACGTATAAATAACATAAGCTTGTTGCTCTGAGCTTACCTTTGACCAAGAAGTTACGCACGGTGCGCTCTCCCACACAGACGGTTCATCCATCGCTATAGCACTAATATTGGGTGTATCACTTAATAATTCAGAAGTAGTGAGCAATAGGCGCGCTTGGCTATCTTCTAAAATGTATGCACAGCGCGATTTTGGTAACTTAGGATCGATGGGAATGTACGCGGCCCCAAGTTGCAAAATAGCCAACATAGCAATAATTGATTCACTCGATGGTGGAATACAAAGGGCCACATAATCACCTTGTTTTACATTGTGAGTCACAAGGTAACTTGCTAATTGAATTGCCTTTTGTTGCAACTGTTGATACGTAAGCTGCACCCCTTTGGCATCGGATACCGCTATTTTATCGGGGCAGCTCGTCGCTATAGCCTCAAAACGAACATGGATTGGCGCTGTGTCATATTGATTATGCTTTTGATGTGCATTAATTAATTGATTTGCTTGGCTTGGGCTGAGCAAAGGTACTTCGTGTACGGCCAGTTCGCAGTTATCAGCTAAATGAGTAACAAGAGTGGCAAATGAATCAGCCATTGCGCTAACAGTACCTGCCTCGAATAACGCGGTGCTATAGTTCCATTTAAGCTCAATCCCCTTATCGCATTCAGTCGCGTTCAATTCTAAATCAAATTTCATACGGTGATGCTCTGATTGAATAAGGGAAATATCTATCTCTGGCAATTTAAATGCTGTTTGTTCATTGTTTTGCAGCGCAAACAATATTTGGAAAAGTGGCTGATGACTTAAATCACGTTGCGGCTGAATTAACTCTACCAACTTTTCAAATGGTGCGGATTGATGCGTAAAGCCGTCAATAATGACTTGTTTTTGTTGTTGTAAAAATTGACTAAAACGCATGTCCGTGTGTGCTTTTGAGCGGATCACAATCGTGTTGACAAAAAAACCGATTAAATCTTTCACTTCACTTTGCTCTCGCCCAGCAACGGGTGAACCAATCAGCACGTCATTGATGCCGCTGTAACGCATTACAAATAACGCAAATACACTTTGCAGCCACATAAATAAAGTCACATCATGTGTTTTGCACTGTTCATTAATTGCCGCCAGTACATCACGAGGAATAAAGCGCACATCACTTTTACCCGACAATGATTGTATTTTTGGTCTTACGTGATCTAGGGGTAATTGATGTAGAGATGGACAATCTGCAAGTTGTTGCTGCCAGTACGAGAGCGAAGATTGTATTTTGGCGTTCTGAGCCGCACCTCTTTGCCAATAGGCAAAATCAGCATACTGAACATTCAGCGGATGAGCTTGTTCTAGCGGTAACGTAAAATTAGGCTCTGATGAGTAATAACGATAAAAAGCAATAAACTCTCTCGTCAATATGGACATAGACCATCCATCACTGGCGATATGATGCATATTGAAGTGTAAACAGTAACGCTGTGGCGATAAGCAAAATAAGTGTACTCTTAACAGTACATCACGCGTTAAATCAAAGGGCCTAGACTCACAAGCAAGGATCAACTCTTGTAATTTCGTCTGTTGATCATACGTATTCAGATTTGGCAGATCGGTGACAAGTAGCGGCACTTCAAATTTATCGTTCACCACTTGCTCAGGCTCTTCCCCTTTACTTCCTGGCAGAATAATTGTGCGCAGCACTTCGTGCCGCTGAATTATCTTTTTAAGCGCTTTGGAAATCGCGTCAATATCAAGATTGCCAGAGATCTCAAACGTTGCTGGCATATGATACTGACTACTACCTTGTTGTAACTGGTCAATTAGCCAAACTCGTTGCTGAGCGTAAGAAAGTGGTAAGCGCTGAGCTCGTGATACCGGAACAACTAAACTCTCATCTTTAATGAGGTCACACGACTCGAGCGCCATCGCTAATGTATTCACACTTGGCGTTTTAAATAGTTGCTCAAGGGTAATGTCATAATGCTTATCGAGACGGATTTGATTGATCAGCCGTATGGCAAGTAACGAATGGCCGCCAAGTTCAAAAAAGCTGTCCGTGAGCGTCACGTTTTGGCGATTTAAAAGCGTTGTGTAGGTATGTAATAAGTACGCTTGTAAAGGGCTTAGCGTGCTCAAGTCCACTCTTTCAGAGACTTGTTGATCCTCTTCCGTCAATCGAGCTTGCAGTGCTTTTAGGTCAACCTTGCCGTTACGGTTAATAGGGATCTCGCTAATTTGCTCAAACCGATTGGGGATCATATAAGCGGGTAAACAAGTATCTAAATAAGCTTTTAGGTGTTTTACATCTACCGAGCGTTCGGCCTCAGTGCAAAAGTGCAAACACAAGGTTTCTTGCTCTTTATCATGGGTAACTGCTGAGTCTTTAATCGTAGGAAATGAATTTGCATAATGACATATGGCACCAACATCAATGCGATAGCCACGTAACTTAAGTTGTTCATCCTTTCTACCACAATATCTTAAATATACATCGCTAGTTTGACTATCTTGCGCCCATCTCACCATATCACCAGTACGATAAAAGCGCTGATTAACGTCTTGACCGTCTAAAGAAAAATCAATAAATGCCTGTTCATTTAAATCATCTCGATTGAGATACCCCGAGCTGACGACGCTGCCACCAATGAGTAGCTCACCAACACCATTAATCGGTACTGGTTTATCAAATTTATCAACAACCATCATCGTCGCGCCATTTATGGGCAAACCTATCGGCACATCGGTGTAATAATTAATTTTCGCTACTGGCACCGATGGCTCAATAATATGAATACTCGAGCCTACCGTTGTTTCAGTCGGCCCATATTCATTAATGATCCGACAATTTGGAAAACGCTTTCTTAGCTGTACAACTAGTTCACTCATCAAGGCCTGTCCACCAACGACTAACGTGTGCGCATTTATACACGGCTTTGCAGTAGAAAGTAGATTGATAATACGCAAGTGTGCAGGCGTGACTTTAAAGAGCATAGGTTGCGATGAATTCATCAACAGCGCTTGCAAGTTGGACATTTGCTGTGGACCAGCAGGCACGATATTCACCGTCAAACCTTTAATTAATGGTGGGATCAATGAGGTCACGGTGGCATCAAATGCCAAAGGCGTACTGACGACGGAAGCACTTAGCTGCGCCTCACCTTGTAAATATTGGTCAATTGCATGTTCTAGATAGGTATTGAGATTATCATGACTGATCGCGACCCCCTTAGGTCGCCCTGTTGAGCCTGAGGTATAAATGATATAACACAGTTGCGTGCAGTCAGTTGGTGCATCATGTTGTACAACGGTAGTTGGATAACCTGAAAAGTTTGACTCTTCGTCGAATAAATCATCAAGCAACAAAAAGTCAGTACCGCTATCAATCAATTTTTCACTGTCTGCGCTAAACGCCAAAATCATCGACATTTGCGCGTCGTCAACGATAGCCGCTAATCCATTGACCGGCGTATCCATATGTAACGGTACATAGACATGGTTCGCTTTTGATATCGCTAACACCGCAGCCACCATTTCAGGGCATGATGGAAGCAAGACACCAATACGACTTTGCGGCTCAAACTCCATTTCCATAAAACAGTGGGCAAGCCTATTTGCACTCTCCTCTAAGCGCGAGTAGCTTATCTTTGTATCGTTACATTGCACGGCCACTTGCTGAGAATGCAATTCAGCTACCTGCGAAAACCTCTGCTCCCAACGCTGAGCATTAGGCAACTCAATATCCAGGGTTTGCGCAAACTCTAATAAACGTTTGCGTTCATATACTGGACATAGCTGAATTTCATTAAACGATTTCTGAACATTGCCTAAACACTGTTCAAGTACGTAACAGTACTGCTCAAAAAATCGCACTATGCTTGAGTCTGACCAAAGTGCGCTATCGTACAACCATTCCGCTTTAAGTTCCTCGCCTTCATCAATGATGCTAACTTCTAAATCGAGTTTCGCATGGCGTATCGCCGTGTCGTAATTGTCGACCTCTAAACCAGTGAGTTTAAGCGTTTCATTCACTTGATTATTAACACGAAATACAATTTGCATCAGCGGATGAATTGCAATACTGCGCTCTCCCAATAGTTCATCCACAAGTAAATCAAAAGGAATTTGTTGATGATCGAACGCATCCGATAAAGTGGTTTTGCAATTTGCCAACGCTTGCTCAAATGTTGTCTCGTCTGAAAACTCATTTTTGAGCACCAAGGTATTGATGAAATTACCAATAACACCTTCAAACTGTTTACGTACTCGACCCGATACCGGCGTGCCTATGATGCTAAATGATTGACCTGTGGCTCTGCTTAACCAGATATTGAATACACTGTGCAACACCAAAAATAAAGAGTTCCCTGACTGTGCTACATACTGCTTAAGCAAAGACGATAGCGACGATGGTAAATGACGAACTAGCAGCCCTCCGCCTTGAAGCTTGGCATTACAACGATCAAAATCGGTCGGTAATTCATGCACTTTAGGAAGCTGTGCTAACTGTTCCTTCCAATATCCAAGGTCACTTTGCCACATTCCTTTTTGTGCTTGTTCCCGCTGCCAAAGTGCGAAATCAAGATAGCTATGTGAATATTTAGCTATTTGCGCATGTTCATTGAGTAAACGCCTTTGATATGCCGCTGAAAGCGCATTACAGCACAAAGCAATCGACCAGCCATCAGACGCAATATGATGCATAGTGACAATGAGTAAATGATTAAAATCACCAAGTTCAATAAGCTGAGCTCTTATCAGTAAATCTTTGCTTAGATCAAAACTGAGTTGATAGTCCTGCTCAATAACTTCATCAATTGCTTGCTTCTGTGCGGTATCAGACAAATCGCTCAATGACTGCGTCTTCAAACTAAATTGCCATTGTGGGTTATAGCGCTGAGTCGGCTCACCATTGGCGTCGGTAGAAAAATTAAAAGCAAGGACCTTATGAGCATCTATCACATCTAAAAATGCGCTCTCCAGCGCTGGCACATTGACCACGCCAGACAAAGTAAACACACCTTGTAAGTTGTATTGACGACTGTGCCCTTGCATTTGATCCACAAACCATAAACGCTGTTGTGAAAAAGACAACGGATACTGACCATCGAAACTGCTCACAACATGTAATGAGTCGTTGGTAACGTGGGTTGGTTGAGCTTCGAGGTATTGTGCAATCTCAGCCACTGTAGGATTCGCAAATACCGCTTTAAGTGACATTACGTAACCCAATTCATCGCGAATACGATTGATTAACTTCATCGCCAACAATGAATGACCGCCAATGGCAAAAAAGTCATCCTGAATTCCTACATTGACGCATTCCGTGAGCTGTTTAAATATTTCCGTCAGCTGCGTTTGCAGTGGCGTAGTCGGCGCCACATAAACCGAATTGGTTACTTGAACGGTGCGTTGCGCCAGTGCTTTACGGTCAATTTTACCATTACTGAGCATCGGCAATTGCTCACAGAGCACCAACACGCTTGGGATCATGGGCTCTGGCAACAAAGCTTTGAGCGCGATTTTGATGTCACGCGACAATTGCGTGTCGTTTCTGTCTTTATCATCAGTAACAACGAAACCGACTAACACGGCTTGCTCAGCAATGAATTGGCATGTCACGGCTGCATTGCCCACCATAGCAAGTGATTTTAGCTTGGCTTCGACATCTAATATATCAACTCTAAAACCCCGTATTTTGGGCTGGTTATCCAAGCGACCAAGATACTCCAACTCACCACACGCATTAACTCGCACCTTGTCACCACTGCGATAAAATCGCATCGGCTCATTGCTGTTATCTCTTAAAGTTACAAATGCGTCTTCACTGAGTTTTACTTCGTTAATGTAACCAAGCGCTAAGCTTGCACCACCAATGTATAACTCACCCGGCATTCCCTGTGTGACGACCCGCTGTGATACATCTAGCACTAGCATCTGCACATGCGCGAGCGGCTTACCTATGCTAAAGCTACCCCAATTAGTTGTTGAGCTAGGGGTCAGCACATTACAGGTAACGCCAATGCAAGTCTCTGTTGGGCCATAATGGTTTGCGATCACCGCATCAGGGTAAAGCGATTGAATTTGTGTAACGACCTGTTGAGTTAGCGGCTCACCACCTAACACCCATTGTTTTATTGGTGGTAAATCATCGGCATCGCGTAAAAATGGCAACAACTCTGACGCAAACGATGGCGTTATTTTTATAAAGTTTGCTTGTGTTCGCGCCAGTTGTGCAACCATATCATCAGGCTCTAATTGACCTGATTTTGTTTGGTTTAGTATGACCGTGCCGCCACTTGCTAGCACAGGGTAAATACCGGTTAAGCAAAGGTCCGTTGCTAACCCTGTCACGACCGCTGAGCGTGTATTTTCGTCGAAGGATAAGGCCTGCGAGATACTCGACACATAGTGCGATAGCGCATTATGCGAGAGCATGACACCTTTTGGTTTGCCGGTTGAACCTGAGGTAAAGATCACATACGCGCAATCATCGCTGTTTAAATTTACCTCTGTACGCGCTTGCCCATTGTTATGTGCAACGAGTTCGTTCAATGCGTGAACAATGACATCGACTTCATCTAACTCCACCCGAATGTGTTGGTTGATTGCAAACTCGTTTAACGTAATCACGTTTTTGCAATTGGCTTGCATGAGCAACTCGATAATGCGTTCAGTCGGTGTGTTTATATCAATAGGTAAATATGCACGGCCACTGAGCATAACGCCCAACATGGCAACAATTGACTCACTATGACCATCAACCAAAATGGCAATAAAGCGCTCATTGGTAAATGAGCGCTTTTGATTAACATTGTTAGCTAATGCTGAACTTTGCGATATAAGTTGCGCGTAATTTAGCGATTTATCCCCGTCTACTAGGGCAATTTGGTTTGGCTTAGACTGAGCAATAACAGTGATAAGTTCTGGCAAAGGCGTTAATAACACGTGCTCGAGAGTTTGTATCTGCTGTGATTGACTACTTGGCAGCACAAGTTCGTCCAAGTTTGAGTTTGTATCACTGCAAACGGCTTTAACCAAAGCTTCATAGTCTCTGGCCATTTGGCCTATTAATGCGTCGTCAAATAATGATGCACTGTAATCAAACACACATTCCAAGCCTTGGACGTTTTCACTGATAGTCAAAGTCAGATCAAACTTAGCCGTTTGATTATCGAGTGGATGTAAACGTGCCGATAAGCCATCGGCTGATAGGGTATCAAGCGTTACCCCGTTGTAATTAAACAACACTTGAAACAGCGCTGAATGAGCACTGGATTTGGGTAAATTAAGCGTGCTGATAATGTCTTCTATGGCGACATTATGGTTTGCCAACGATTGCTTTACCACATGCTGGGTCAGCGCAACGAGTTGTGCAAAGTTCTGCTCGCTTGATAATTCAAGACGCATAGGTAACGTATTGATAAAACAACCAATCATCGACTCGAACTCGGGTTGGGCACGATTTAAAACTGGCACACCAATCGTAATGTCAGATTGTTGACTATAGCGATGCAACAACCCATAAAAAGCGCTAATAAGCACAACAAACCGTGTTACACCTAAATGGACACAGGCAGTATCAACACGTGTGAGTAAATCTTGATTAAGCGCAAAATTGACGTGACTGCCGTGATATGTTTTGTTTGATTGCCTTGGGTAACAAGTGGGTAATTCAAATAAGCTCATCCCACAAAGCGATGTTTGCCAATGAGTTAGCTGGGCTTGATATTCATCGCTTTGGCGATATTGTCGCTCCCAATGCACATAATCTAAGTATTGCAACGCACCATCGTCATCCTGTGATAACTCTGCCAATTCATCAAGTAAGGCTTGTACGAATAGCCCCACAGACCAACCATCGGCGATGATGTGGTGCATCGCGATATAAAGCCAACGTCCCTGTGCCTGCCTTTCCCCCGAGATTAAAACCGCACGAAGCAATAACTCTTTACTCAAATCAAAGCTGTATGTCAGTTCATCTTGCAATAAGCTAGCGATGTTTTCTTTGCAATCTGAATCCGTTGTTTCCAGTACATTCAGGCTAAGATGATGTGCATCGTTTACCTTTTGCATTGGGCCGTTTTCAGCCATGACATAGTTGCTTCTCAATATCTGATGTCGCGTCAATAAACGATTAAGTGCCAGCTCTAAGGTCGCTTTGTCTAGCGGTTGTGAAAACTCAATGAGACCAGACATATTGTAAGCAGACGAGTGTTCTTCATATTCTGAGATAAACCAGATGCGCTGTTGGGCGCTTGATAGCGGACCCTGTTTTTGATCGTGCTGTTGCATATAAGCAATTAGTGCCGTTTTATTTGCTTTAATGCGCGCCAATTGCTCACTGGGCACTGCACTTAACTTGGTTCGCAGCTTTAAACGTCCATCTTGCAGATAAACATAAATGCCTAAACTATCTAACTCGTCCAACAGATTTTTAATTGCTGAATTATCCATTCTTATAAGTCCATCTCAGTCATGGATTGATCATTAAGCGCGTCACTAATATCACGGCCACTGGCTATATCACTCACTTGTTGTACACGCGGTGCGCCACCCGATGCCATATGCGCCTGATTTAAATCATCTATGCGTTGTGCTAAATGAATAACACTGGGGTAATCGAAAATATCCGCCACAGTTACGCGTATGCCAAATGTGCGATTAATTTTAGAGACCAATTGCATCGCAAGCACCGAATTACCACCGGCGTCAAAAAAGCTCATCTGTGTACTCAATACACTACGGTTTAAAACACCTAAGTAGCATTGCAGCAGCGTCTGCTCGGTTTCATTACAAGGCGCTATTACGTCGTTTTCTATATGTACTTCGGCTTCAACAGCTGGCAGAGCCTTGACATTAAGCTTGCCATTGGCGGTAGTGGGCCATGTATCCAACCAACATACGTGCTCTGGAAGCATGTAATTAGGTAAAAAGCTTGCAAGCGCTTGACGCAAATGACTTAGCGTCCAGTCCGCTTTTTGTTGGTTGTCGTTCAAACAATAAATACTTAACGCACGTACGTCGTTATTAACTGGCACAATCAAGGCTTTGACATATTGCGTGCCAATCAGCTTGGTTAGCTGGCTTTCAATTTCCCCAAGTTCGATACGATGACCATTCAATTTGACTTGCTGATCTAATCGACCTTGAATTTCAATATCGCCGCTCACTAAACGCCTAGCCCTATCACCTGTTTTATAAACGCGATGATGTGCTGAATTTGCAAATTGATGTTCAATAAAGCGCTCTGCGGTTAGCTCGTCACGGTTCGTGTAACCCTTCGCGACGCCTGCACCACCAATCCAAAGCTCGCCCCAAACACCAATGGGAAGAGGTAACGAATTTTGTTGCGCATCATTTGCCATTACAAACAAGCTAGTATTGGCAACGCCCTGACCAACCGTAATAGTTTCTTTGTCTGTGATCCGCTTAACCGAAGACCAAATCGTGGTTTCAGTCGGGCCATACATGTTCCAAAGCTCCGCCCCATTCGACAAAATTTCGTCAGCAAGGGGTTTATCTAATGGCTCACCACCACAAAGCACTTTAATACCCTGCATACATTCGCTGTTGGTCTTAAGTAGAAGTCGCCATAACGTCGGGGTTGCTTGCATCATGCTTATTTGCTGTGTTTGCATAGCGTCAATGAGCGCACTTGGATCGCTACATTCTTGCTCATTCGCCAAGATCACCGTAGCACCCACGCACAATGGCAAGAACAGCTCCAGCATCGCAATATCAAAAGCAATGGTTGTGATTGCTAACAGCTTGTCTTGCGCCGTTATCCCTGGAGCCTTTTGCATTGCATTTAATAGATTAAGTAAATTACCGTGGCTGATTGCAACGCCCTTTGGTTTACCCGTTGAGCCTGACGTATAAATTACATAGGCGGTATGACTCGAGGTCAAATTGACCTTAGGTGAGTCATCATTTTGCGCTTCAATTTCAAGTGCCTCATTGTCAATATCTAACACTTTAAATGGGGCATGCGACAGTATCTCGCTGTCATTGCTTGTGCTATCGCAGAGCACCATGGTGACATTGGCATCTTGTAAAATGTCAGTTACTCGTGCAGCAGGATAAGCTAAGTCAATTGGCAAATAAGCCGCGCCCGCTTTCATAACGGCCAGCAATGCAACGAGCATTTCGGCACGTCTAGGCAGCGCTATCGCCACTAAATCATGCTCTTTTACGCCTTGCGCTATTAGATAATGAGCAAGCCGATTGGCTTTTGACAACAGGCTTGAGTAACTCAGTTGCTGTTGCTCGCATACAAGTGCAACTTTCTGAGAGTTGGCTTTTGTTTGCTGTTCAAACTCTGAGATAAAACTGGTTTTCTCACTGAACGACATCCCGTGTGTATTTTCAAGCTGTTGCGATACCAAGACTTGTCTATCAGCATTACTCAACAACGAACAAACATCAGAATCAATTGCGTCATCGCTTCGCAAATTAGCGAACAACCCAATTAAGCTATCGAGATAACCTTGTATTTGTGCCAACTCATAGGAACTGCGATTAAACTCAACTTGTAAGGTACTTTGCGCATTGACTGTCAGTACGTTTAAGCTGAACTTAAATTGACCATACCGCGCCTTGCTTGTAATTGAGCTTGTACGCATCCCATCAAAAATCGGTAACGTCGCCACCCTATCTAAGTTGAACAGCGTACTAGGCGTGTTTTCGCCACTATTTACCAGTTGGGCGTACGGATAATGCTGATGTTCAAACGCATTGAGCAAGGTATTCTGAACGCGTTTGATTAGCGCGCCGATGGTTGTGATCTCTTTAAAATCCACAACGATTGATAGTAAATTCGTGCAATAGCCAACCAAGTGTGTGTCCAGTTTATCAACATCAACACCCGCACTTTTTACCAAGTTGGGTAGTTGCCTATCGGAAGATGGAATAGCCACAGATACAATTGCTTCTTGACTTAACTTATTCAGCCATAACATATACAGCGCCAGCATCGTTGCAAATTGGCCACAACCTTGCTGTTTTGCAAGCGTTGACACATTTTCCATTACATCAGCGTTTAGCGGAATATTGACACTTTCAACGTCAAAGGTGTCTTTTGAAATTTGCGCTGACATAACCGGTGGTAATACTTGCTCACAATCAACTAGCTGCTCACGCCAATAACCTTGGTCTTCCAGACATTTATCGGATGCAAGATAGCGCTCCAGAGCGGCAACATACTGGCTAAACGCAACACCTTGCTCAGAAGCGATATTTGCTGACTGACTGTACTGGTTGGCCACCGCATCCAAAACTAATGATAAAGAGATCCCATCATATAAAACGTGGTGGGCAACAAGGGTTAAATAGTGCTCTTGATCAGTAAGTGAGATAACTGAAAATCGACATAAGCGTTCATTATCAAAGCTAAAAGGGTGATACCTCAACTCATCCAATAACGGTATTAACTCCTGTGTGTCAGTGATTGTAAATTCACCACACAGCTCATGCTTGGCACTAGTTAGTTGATGCGTTAAACGCTCTGTATCGATGCCGCAGTTAAGCAGTTCAAATTGGGCATGTACTTGTTGTATGGCATTTTTTAGTTTGGCCTTATCAAGTTGTCCACCTAACTTGAGTGTTGCCTGAAGATGATAAGCCTTTGCGCCTTGCTCAGAGCTTAGCGCCAATGCTAGTAACTGCTGTTGACTTTGCGTCAACGGGAATTCCGTCACTTGGCGATTAGGCTCTGTTGGAGTGCCAAAGTACCCTGCCTTTTTCAACGTTAACGCACTGTCTTTGACCGCTTTAATGATCAGCTCAACATCTTCAGTAGAATGCGCATCGCTTAAAAAGCAGTTGCGCCCTTCCCAAATAAACACGCCTCGCGTCAGCATTTCATAAAAGAATACGTCTAAGTTCTGATTAAACTTGAATCTAAATAAAGAGCTAAACGACTCAATCGTGATTGGGATCTGCTCTAGCTTGAAGAAGTCATTGAGTGTCTCTCTCAGATAAGTTGTTTTATCTTCAATACTGGCTTGCAGGCGTGCACCTCTGTGTTTAATTTCACTCAGGACCGCTTTGGCTGTTGCCATCACCAAGGGGTGTTTACAAAATGTACCCGCAAAAAACGTCGTGTCGGCTTGTGGGAATGAGGTATCTCCGTATTGCCATACACCTCCGTCAATACCGTCTAGATATTTCGCACTGCCCGCAACCACACCTATTGGTAAGCCGCCCCCGACGATTTTTCCGTACGTGGCCATATCGGCCTGAATGCCTAGTAACGCCTGTACGCCACCTGGATGCGCTCTAAAGCCAGTGATCATCTCATCGAATATCAGGGCAATATCTAGCTCTTCTGTCAGCTCTCTTAGCTTGTGTAAGAATGACCAAGGTTGTAGATCTGGGTGGCGACTTTGCACAGGCTCAACCAATACCGCAGCGATTGAACTGGCGTTCCCTCGAATGATCTCTAAAGCCGCATCGTCGTCATAGTCCAATACCAAATTATCACTGATCGCGCCCTGTCTAACCCCTGAGCACATCGGCTCAACGCCCTGTTCACTGGGATGTGCCAGCGTGCCATCGTAATGGCCATGATAAGCGCCATTAAACTGCACTATTTTGTCGCGCTTGGTTTTACTGCGCGCTAAACGCACGGCAGTCATGACCGCCTCAGTGCCCGAATTACAAAAAGTAACCCGTTCAAGTCCGGTTAATTCGCTAACCAGTTTCGCTGCTTCACAAGCATTGGTACTCGCTAAACCCAACTGCAAACCCGCATCTACTTGCTCGTAGAGTGCTTGTGTTATGAACTCAGGTTTGTGGCCAAACAAGTTCACGCCAAAGTCCATGGTGATATCAATATATTCATTGTCATCAATATCCCAAATACGCGAACCATGGCAGCGCTTTGAGTAAATTGGATACAACATCTCTTTACTCGAAAGCCTAAATCCAGCGGAGGCTCTGCAATCAGCTAAATGAGCACGATGTTCAGCGACCAGCGCTTTTGAGCTATTGGTTTTTGCCACAAATCTCTTAGCCAACTGCGCTTGATGTTCGGCTATCTGCGCTGACATATGAAGCGCGCTAATTTGCTTAGCTTGGAAACCAGGTAATACGCTGGTGGTTTGCTTACTGGTCGCTGGTTGTTTAAATGTGCTAGGCGCATTATGAGTGGCGTTTACTTTTAAATGAGGTGAAGCCTCGTTTTGTGTGCCGCCTGAATGCATCACCCGTAATTGTTGCGCAACTACGGAATCTACACTGAGTCTTGCTTGTTCGTGCGTAACGCTCGCTGCCGCTTGTAATTGTGCATTAAAAATTTGTGCAAAATCACTACTTAACAGAGGTTGTTGTGCGATGTTAACTGTATTTGTTTGCACGATTGGCGCGACAGGCTCACCGTGTCCCTGTAAGTAATCGCTGTGAATAGCGATATACTCAACCAGTCGCTCAACGGTACTCAACTCTTCGTAGAACTGCCTAACGCTAAACTCTATGTTGAACTCTTTTTCATATGACCGAACCGCTTGCATGATCATTAACGAATCAACGCCCATTTCCAATAGCGGTTGAGTCAGATGAATGTCACTGGCACTCATTGATAACTGCTTAGCAAGCGTATTAAGTACAAAGCCCTGAATTGCCTCAACTCTGTCTGAACTGTCAACCGTGACCATTGCTTGCTGCGATGTATGAGTGACAGCGTCAGTTATCCAGTATGGTGTTTTCGCAAAAGGATAAAGCGGCATAGGTGTTTTCGGCGTATCAAATTTGCCATACAACGCTTGCCAATTAATCTCAAAACCTAATTCATATAAACGCGCCAGTGCGTTTGCAAAACAACTATTATCAGTGTGCTTATGCGTCAGCATATTGAGCAATTCGTCATTGCTACGTGCTACATTTTCTTTTAACAATGCGCACAAAACAGGTTTAGGGCCAAGCTCCAACACACACATGGCATCTATTGACTTCAACTCATCCATCGCTTTTGCGAATTCCACTGGCTGGATGATTTGATCTATCCAATACTGCGCTTGGGTAATGAGTTTGCTTTCGATATCGCCCGTTACCGACGACAAAAATGCTATCTTCGGCACATTATATTGAATGGAATGAGCAACATGAGCGAATTGCTCAAGCATTGGACGCATCAACGGTGAATGAAAAGCCTTCGCGGTGTTTAATTGCTTGTATTTGATTTGCTGACTTTCAAGCGCTTTGCAAATCGCGGTAATAGCCTGGTCACTGCCTGAAAACACCACCCCACTGAGACCATGGTAAGCAGAAACCGTAGCTTCATTGCGATATTTTTCGACTAGTTGTTTGGCTAACTGTTCAACGCAACGCGCTGACACCATGCTTCCAGCGGCTTCTAGCTCATGCATCAATTTAGCACGCGCACAAATAAGCGTTATCGCATCTGTCAGCGAAAACACTTCCGCCAAACAAGCTGCGGCATATTCCCCAACACTGTGACCAAGCACCACTTTCGGTTCAAGCCCTAAACTCAAACACAATTTGCCCAGCGCATATTCAAGCGCAAATAAAGCGACCTGAGTCCATTGTGTTTGCTCTAACAGCGCTTGAGAGTTTTCGCCAAACAGCGCATCAATTAGCGAACCACCGAAGCTAGGTGCAAGCAAACAGTCACATTCATCAATAACCGATTTAAAAACGCCCTGAGTTTGGTATAGGCTCAAACCCATTTTTGCATACTGAGCGCCTTGACCTGTAAACGCAAATATTAATGTTTGCGGTTTGTCTCCCGCTTTTTGTGCAGGTTGTGAAGCAGTTTTTAACGCTTGAATTAAATCGTTTCGTGAAGTGGCAAAGTAGCCCGAACGATAGTCTGAAAATTGCGGTTTTAGCGCACTGTTGTAAATCAGCGCATCAAACTCATCGTCTGATTTGTTTGCTAGCAACTGCCCATAACTTGCAGCGAGCGCTTTCAAACTGTCCGGTTTTTTTGCCGATAACGGCAAAACATACAAAGCTTTGTTAGCTTCAATATTGAGTTTTGGAGAGTCAAAAGAAGCGGGTGTTTGCGCACAAATAACGTGAGCATTTGTGCCACCAAAGCCAAACGAGCTTACACCTGCAACCATTTGCCCATTGTTTGATTCAGGCCAAGGTTGTAACTCGCCTTTCACGCTTAATGGTAGCTGCGACCATTTCACGTGTGCGTTGAGGCGCTCAACATAGCGCTGCCCTGGGATCTGTTGGTGTTGCAAACATAACAGCGTTTTAATCACCCCAGCAATTCCAGCACCTGACTCCAAATGACCAATATTGGCCTTAACAGCCCCTAGTAGCAATGGCGCTTGCTTCGTTTTGCTTTGTCCATAGGTTTTATTTATCGCTGAAATTTCAATTGGGTCGCCCAACTCAGTACCCGTGCCGTGGCACTCAACATATTGAACATCCGCCGCGGCAACCCCCGCATTTTGTAAGGCATCTTTGATCACGGCTTGTTGAGAGAGGCCATTTGGTGCTGTGATCCCATTACTGCGGCCATCTTGATTAACCGCACTGCCTTTGATCACACCATAAATATGATCTTGGTCAGCAAGCGCGCTTGCCAAAGGCTTCAGTAAGATGCAGCCAATACCCTCACTTCTTACATAGCCGTTGGCAGAGTCAGAAAAGGTTTTACAATGCCCATCTTCTGCGAGCATTTGCGCGTTATCACAGGCATTAGTCACTTCATCACTGAGAATTAGATTAACCCCAGCAACTAAAGCCGCGTCAGTTTCATTATTACGGATCGCTTGTACTGCTTGATGCAAGGCCACCAGTGACGATGAACATGCGGTATCAATCGCCACACTCGGTCCAGTAAAATTGTATGTGTACGATAGCCGATTGGCAGCGATGCTCAGCGCCGTGCCCGTGCCTAAATATGGATTATCTTTTATTGCTTGTTTTGACAGTAAAAAGTAATCATTTTGAGAAATACCGACATATACGCCGATGTTATTACCAGAAAGCTCTGAAGGCTGATATCCCGCAGATTGTATTGCATGATAGCTCGTTTCTAACAACAAGCGATGCTGGGGATCTAAGTGCTTGGCCTCAGTCGGCGATATTGAAAACATAGGTGCATCAAAACTGGCAATGTCTTTAACATAACCGCCCATTCTCGTTGCCGCGATGCTTGGGCAAAGTGCCAAACGATTCGTGTTTGGCAGAGATATAGCATCTCCCTTGTCAACCAGTAATTGCCAAAATTCATCGACATTGTCTGTATCAGGGTAACGACAAGCCATACCAATCACAGCAATATCGTGGGCACCATCGGGATGTTTATTCGCCTCACTATGCGTACTTTGTTGAGTGCTTTCAATATCAGCGTTAGATGAGGCTTGTTGTTCAAATCCTTGCTGAATTTTATCAATTTGGCACAAATACGCTGCTAGCTGAGCAATGGACGGATATTCGTACAAAACGGTCGCTTCGAGATCTATGTCAAAGTGTTCCATCAATTCGCCGGAAATGCGTACGGCTTTGACGGAGTCTACCCCTAGAGACACAAAAGATGCGTTCGCATCGAGTGAAGATGAGTCTTTATCCACCTCAAATGCGATATGCTCTTTAACAATTGCAATAAGGTGCGTATACAGCGCACTATTGTCCCCTTGATTTTGCTGCTCCGATTGCGGGTCATCCGTGCTTGCTACAACTCTACTTCGCGCCAATATTTCAAACTCATCGGCTAAATAATGGCGTTTATTTTCTTGCCGTTGGATCTTACCACTCGATGTTTTTAAAATGCGGCCGGGTTTAATCAACACCAACTCAAATGGCACAACGCCATGGTGTTCAACAATGGCTTCATTCATTGCAGCAAAAATAGCTTCAGCGTCGAGTTTTCTGACAAATGTGCGTTTAACTTGCTGCACAACCACTAGGCCTTCTTCACCATTTTGCAACTGAATTGAAAACGCAGCGCCGCCATTATTATCTAACGCCTCGTGACATTCACTGACACTGAGTTCTATATCTTGCGGATAGTAATTCTTGCCTTTAAAGATCAACACATCTTTACAGCGTCCAGTAACGTATAACTCACCGTTGGCAACAAAACCTAAATCACCCGTTCTCAAAAATGGCCCGGCCTTATCGCAGGCGGTATAGGCATGGAATGTTTCTTTTGTTTGTTGCTCTTTTTGCCAATACCCTTGTGCAACACTTGCACCTTTAACCCAAATCTCGCCAACGGTACTATCAGAACAGCGTTCTTTGTTTTGTGGATCAACGATTATTACTTCATGATTTTGCCAACTTTGGCCACAAGATACGGCGTAATAACCATTATCATCATAACAAAATGCATCTTGCTGTTCTTTAAGCAATACTGCTTTGCCACGTTGCAGCTGTTGTGCATCGAGGTTCAACACCGGTGTGCGCTCAAGTAGCTTGTGGCCTGTAGCAAACAAGGTTGTTTCGGCCATACCGTAGCAAGGTGAAATACTATTTCGTCTCAAGCCGCACTGTTTAAACTTTTGATAAAAGCGCTCTAGCGTATTTGCGCGCACAGGCTCAGCACCGTTGAGTGCCGAACGCCAGTTTGATAAATCTAACTCTGCAAGTTCACTGTCTTTTATCGTGTCTACACATAAATCGTATGCAAAATTGGGGGCGCTTGATGTAACCGCTTTAGTTTCACTCAACAGCTTTAACCATCTCAGCGGTTTTTGTAAGAAATAAGTGGGATTCATCAACGTCGCAGGAGCACCAATATAGACCGGGTGCATAATGCCAAAGATCAAACCCATATCATGAAAGTGCGGTAACCAACTTACAATTTTACTATTGCTGTCATGCTCAAAAGCAATCTTCATCATTTCTTCATTGTCGATGATATTGCCATGACTAACCATAACGCCTTTCGGGCTACCCGTTGAGCCAGAGGTGTATTGCAAAAATGCCAGATCTTGCTGGTGTATAGCGATATGCCGCCACGCAGGTACTGCTTCTGTAGGACGTACAAATTTATCAGTCGTAAGAATGGGTAAATCACGTAAGGTTGGTTCTGCTTCAAGTAGAGGACTGGCGATTTCGCTGATTTTCTCGCTTGTTAACGCGCCTTTCGCTCCTGCATCTAAAATGATGGCGCGAAGCCTATCGATATTTTGGTTTTTCTTCGGCGGGTATGCAGGGACTGCAATGATGCCGGCGTACAAGCAAGCAAAAAACGCCTCTATAAATTCAAAACCAGAATTGAACAACAACAACGCTCTATCTCCTCGTTCAAAACGAGTGGATAGTTCAGTAGCTATTTGTTTAACGTTCGAGTCAAGTTGGGAATATGTCAGCACTTTTGCTGGTTGGTCATCTTCGAAGAAATATTGATATGCAACGTCATTGCCGCGAGTTTCAGCCAAAAAGGCTAAAGAAGCCACTATATTGTTTTTCATTCCATGCCCATTAACGATTACCACAGCCCTTACAGGAACCGTTTTGATACACCAAATAGTCGAAAAAGCGAAATAATACTCTTTTATCAACCAAGCGATGCTGAACTACACCATCAACACCACTAACCAAATGGGTAATCAACGCGCCAAGAGCACGCGCTAAAAAACTGCCCCAACCAACTGACTTTTAATTGATAATTAATATCTAAAAGTCATTAGTAAGAAACCGAAAATCTCGAATTAACGACCACAGAACTTCAAACAATTTCTATCGTAAAATATTCATTTTCAATAAGTGCTTTTAAAACGATGCTATCACCATTCAGATCCAAAAAACACCAAAAAAGATACATTTTTTTAACTTTTGCGTATTTTTACTTGGCTGCAAACCTGTGTGTTAGGACGGTCTAAAATACGAGCCATGACAATGACACATAAAAAGAACAAAATTTAACCAGCACTAACTCACCATATTCTGCACGTTTGACTGGTCAAAATAGATAGCTAGAAAGCTACATACATGAAACACCTCGTTTACAACAAGAGTCTAGTCTAACTAATTTATTTTGCTAAATTTAATTCATAAAAAATTTCAGAATCAGTATATGTGAACAATGTCTAAAAACTACATTGTCGACAACACAATTAGCATGTGACTTGATAAGGAAGCTAACACTTCAGTATTTCATCTATTTGTCAGTGCTTAATAAGTTGCAATTTTTAATTCAAAAGTTTGGGGAATTGGATAGAGAGGAGTTAGATATACTCAGTGCCTATGAGTACACCTAACTTCTGAGAGCTGACAACTTAACCTATTACTCGCACAGGCGTTTTTCTTGGGCCAAATTTTTAGTGTCACACTTCAAAAACACCTTGCCTTTCTTATTAATAAACTCCCCTTGCCACTGACGTGCATCCGGTGACAATTCAATGTTCAAAAAGCCATGCTTGCCTTCAACATTCATCAGTGCTTTTTGTCCGTCAACTAGCATTGGAAAACTCACGTTTTTGGTTTTATCGCTTAAGCTCACTCCACTATTACCAACAACTAATTGTGGAGGGCGACCAGAGTCCGCACTAAAAGTCGCAGATTGGTAAATATGCATATGCCCTGATAAAGACAAGCCAATATTCTCAGAGAGTTTACCTTGCTTGGTATTAGCTAAAGCGGTTTGTAACTGTTTATTGATAGTGGTTAACGGTGTGCCTTCAATAACCCCCCATATCGGCCTGTGTGTCATTATCCACGTTGGTTTTGATGATGTACTAGCAAACGCATTGATTTCGTTAAACTGTTTTGTATATTGTGCCGTGAGTGAATTTGTATCTCTATCATCACAGGCATTGGCTGAATCAAACACCCAAATATTCATATTATCAAAGCCAATATTGTAGGGTTTGATCATCACTATGTGATCTTTCGCAGCCTTAGGTGGTGTATTAAAGTTACCTTGAGCAGGACATACTTGCTGTTCAATACCGCCTTCTAATTCGGAGCCTGGGCCGAAGAAATAAAACCAACCAATTCCCGCTCGCGAGCACAGTTCATGATTACCTCGCGCAAATACAAAGGGTGCTGACTGCATCAACTGCTTTGCTGGCTCAAAAAAGTCTTGTTGCCAACTTTGCCACGAATCAGGTTTCGGACTACCCACTGCATTTTGACTATAATAGGTTTCCTCTAAGCCGCATGACGGACCACCATAGCCCCCATCACCCGCATCATAGGCGTATGTATCCCCTTCTATACTGCCAGAGGTGCCACGATAGTTGTAATCGCCCATGTGCAAAATAACATGAGCACCAGCTTTAGCGCCTAATTCAGCTAACTTTGCGAACGGCTGTGCTGGCTCGCTGTTACAATCTTTAGTTTTACAACCCGTATCACCAAACACTTGTATCTTGATTGGATTATTAGATACGCTCGAGAGCATAAATTCTGAGTTTTCAACTTGGTACTGCGTGTCTAGCGCTAGTGTTGATTCACAAACCGTCACTGGGAATAGCGTTTCATCTGGTCTGAGCGCACGAATGGTACTTTTCACTACGTTACCATGAGTATCAGTCAAATTTGGACATTGATCTGACGACGCTAAAACGCCATTAATTATTAAACGTCCATAAACAATAAACCCGCCACTGCTGGCTGGAGCTAGCATACTGTAGGCGCCAACAACACTATTTTCCTGATCTGAGGGTTGTGAACCGTTAGTCATACATCCAGATAGAACAAGACATGTAAGGGGTAAAAATTTGAGCAAGCGCATTGAACATTATCCTTAATTAAATTTTTTATACAGTGTAATAGAGTTTTACATAACTGCCCGTTTTTAATATAAAAAAAGCCAGCTTAACGCTGGCCCTTGTATATTAAAGTGTTTCTTTAAACAGTTTATAAATTCGGCGGTATTCATCTAGCCAACTAGATGGTTGCCTAAAGCCATGTGGTTCAACTGGGTAAATTGCTGTTTCAAAATCTTGCTTTTCAAGCTCAATTAAGCGTTGAACAAGTCTCACTACATCTTGGAAGAACACATTGTCATCAAGCATAGGGGCATTAATTAACAGTTTATTCTTCAAACCCTCAGCAAAATAAATTGGTGAACTACGTTTATAGGCAATAGGATCAATATCAGGATGGTTGAGTATGTTCGCCGTGTAACCCGTATTGTAATATGCCCAATCGGTTACTGGTCGAATAGCTGCACCCGCTTTAAACAAATCAGGCTGAGTAAACAACGCCATGAAGGTCATAAAGCCACCATAAGAACCACCATAAGTACCGACCGCTTGTTCATCAACATTGGTATTCTCAACCATCCATTTGACGCCGTCCGCTAGGTCTTCAATTTCTGGTTTACCCATGTGACGATAAATTGCGGTACGCCAATCTCGACCATAACCTTTTGATGCCCGATAATCCATATCCATCACCACATAGCCTTCGCTAGCAAGTAGTGAGTGGAACATAAATTCTCTGAAATAATATGACCAACCCATATGCACATCTTGCGTATACCCAGCGCCGTGGTTAAAGATAACCGCTTTGCGTTTTTTACCTGTTTCCCCTTCAACATAATCAGCTGGATAATAAACTTTCGCATAAACTGGCTCATCACCATGACTTGATGGCACAGGCACTATCTTAGGCGCGATCAGTTTTTTGTTTAAAAACGCATCAGAGATAGTATTAGTTAAACGCTTTTCTACGCTGTTTGGCTTAACATCAACAACGTATAACTCTTCTGGACTCATAATTTTGGAATGAGTTAGTAGCAGCTTTTGCTCATCAGGACTTAAGCTGTAATCCGTCATGCCATCGAGGTCAGTTAATTGCTCGCGTTCCCCAGTCTGCGTATTGATACGGAAAATTTCATACAGGCCAGGGTGTTCTACATTTGCCTTAAAGTAAATGTGCTTATCGTCTTTTGATAGTGTTAAATCGGAAACAACGTAATTACCTTTGGTTAGCTGGCGTGCTTTACCGCCAAGCGGTTTGGTATAAATATGGCTGTAGCCACTTTGTTCAGACAAATAATACAAAGTATTTGAATTATTTAGCCAACCAAAGTCGTTGTGAGCGTAGTTTACCCAAGCGTCATCGTGCAATCGGTGCTGTGAAACAAGCTTGTTGTTTTCAAAATCTACAGTTGCGATCCATCTGTCTTTGTTATCCCAAGCTTCTAACATGAGCGCAACGTTATCACCCGCTTTGTTCCACTGAACGCGTTGTGCGGAGCTCCAATTAGTAATTAAATTGATATCTCGCGCAGCTTTAACCGATTTATACGTTTCGCCCTTAAGTTGTGCATTTTCTTTTTTAACATCAGCTAACACGTCTTCATCGAAGCCTGGCAGCGAGTCATAACTCAATGTAGTTTGAGTTTGCTTTGCAATATCAATGAAGATAACCTCTGATGAATAGCTTTTTGAGTCAGCAACTTTTCTGCGTGCAGGTACTGATTCAATATGGCCATCCTGACTAACATAGTTAGGCATGATGTCGCCTTGCTCACGCCAAGATCTAGCATCAGCTACCACGACCACCAATTTGTCACCAGCAGGAGAGAGCATAACCTCTTCTATTTGCTTACCTTTGCCCAAATAAAAATGGCTATTTGCAATCGTGTTGTTTTGCGCTTTTAACTGTTTATCGCGCGACTCGCTGTCAGCTTGATTTTTATGCTGTAGCGCAACGAATTCGATTAACTGGTGCTGTTCTTTAGCAATAAACGAGCTAGGATCTTGTAAACCTTTCGGCTTTTCCGATAAATGCAGTTTAACAAGTTCCTGTGAGCGCCCTGTTTCAACGTCGAGTTTAAAAAAGGTATTGCCAACTCGATAAGCAAGCTCACCCGAGGTCAGAAACTGCAAGTTTGACTCTCGATCCGAGCTATGCGTGAGCTGCGAAATTTTGCCGCTAGCAATATTCTTTACAAAAACATTGCCCTCAAAGGTGTAAGCCTGAAACATTCCATCAGATGAATAAATCGCATTGTCAGCACCCAAGGTATGCAATTGGCTTAGCATCACTTTTGATGGGGCTGAGTTTTCGCTTACCATAAAAGTATCACGTAATTCATTGCCACTTTGTTTTTGTTCAAAAATCACAGTTTGACTATCGGCTGACCAAAAAGCCCCTTCTGGTTTTCGGCTGATCCAATCTGGATGAGCCATCGCCTGTTCTAGCGTGATGTTTTCACCGCCAAAATCAATAGGCGTAGCCACAACCGCAGGCGTTGTAGTCTGATTTAGCTCATTTTTTACTGGTTTATTTGAAGATTGGCTAGTTACTTGGCAGCCCGTGAGCAACAAACTTGAGGCAATCGCAAGTGAAAGGATGGATTGTTTGATCATAGCGCTTCTTTTGGTTATTTGTTTTGCTGCAATTAAAGCAAATGAATGTAAAAATATCGATAAAATTAAGACTAATTACCAAGATTTAAGACAAAAAAAAGGCCAGTAAAAGATACTGGCCAAATACTCTCTGCGCTCACATAGTCGTTGATGGACAACGATTATGAAATGAGGCCTATCCGCGCCTCAAAATATAAGACTACGCCTTTCAAAAACAGTTCAATAAAAACTCATTTTATTTAATCAATCCATCCAAAATGAGTAACAGTATGGTTGTGCTAACAATGGCCCATAGTAAGATAGCCATTATAAATGGGCGCCATCCCGTTTGTTTTACAACTGTTTTCGACACTCCGGCACCAATCAAAAACAAGGTAGCAACAAGTAAATGTTTTGCGCCAAAATAAATAGTTTGCCAAACATTTTGAAATTCATTCAGGTAACTATTACACAATGCAGCAAGAAGAAAGCCAAATATGAACAGTGGAATGCTGGCACGCTCTTCACTTTTCCAAAAGACTCCCGCAAGTGCAGTATAAGGTATGATCCACATTGCACGGGTTAACTTTATAGTCGTTGCGATTCCGACTGCCAGCGGGCTAAAAGTGGCCGCTGCAGCAACGACGCTCGACGTATCGTGTATCGCAAGTGCAGCCCACATGGCAAACTGTTGGTCACTCAGCGCGAGCGACTTACCAAGCCATGGAAATAACAATAAACCGACCGCATTGAGTAAAAATACCACCGCCAAGGCAACTGCAATTTCGTGTTGCTTTGCCTTAATCACCGGCGCCATTGCAGCAATCGCACTGCCCCCACAAATCGCTGTGCCAAAAGAGATCAGTACACCAGTATTTTTATTAATACGAAATACTTGTGTGAGGATTTCACCCAAGCCAATAATCGCCGTAATACTCACTATCGTTAAAATAATCGAACTACGCCCAACTTCAATAACATCATGAATATTAACGTTAAAACCTAAGCCGATAACCGCCAGTTTAAGCAGCCACTTACTCATCATATCGCTTGTTGATTGATACGGATTACCAAAAAACCAAACAAACACGATGCCCAACGCGAGTGCAGAAACCGCGTTGACCACCGGCGTTAAACACAGCAAGAATAACGCTAAAAATGCATATTGAATTCGTGTCGTATTCATCATGACAGCAACCTAAGTCAAGGTATAAAAAAGCCGAGCATTGCTCGGCCTATTTCATTAGTTTGCGCGACTTAAACTTCGCCCGGTTTGTTCAACGCCAGGATAGTCAGCTTCCGCAAGTACATCTGACAACTGTACTAAACGCTCGCCTAACTCAACTAGACCGTTTGCTGATACGTTAATGTGACCCATTTTACGTCCAGGCTTAGCGTCTTTTCCATACCAGTGACTGGTTGTGTCTGCGACCTCTAACACAGCTTGGGGAATACTCGCTTGACCTAGTACATTAATCATGGCTGTTGGCCTGAGCAACTCTGTAGAGCCAATTGGCAATCCAGCGACAGCGCGCATATGATTTTCAAACTGACTTACATGGCAACCTTGTTGCGTCCAATGACCAGAGTTATGCACTCGTGGCGCAATTTCATTAACCAACAAAGTACCTTGCACATCAAAAAACTCAATTGCCAACACACCAACATAGTTAAGCTCATTTGCAAGCGCATTAAACGCATCATGGGCTTGTTGTTGAATTGCTGGCTTCGCTTTGCCCGCGACAGACAAGGTCAAAACGCCATTTGTGTGTTGGTTTTCAGTTAATGGATAAACCTTACATTGGCCATTTTTATCACGAACACCGATGATAGATACTTCTCTATCGAATGGGATCATTTGTTCTGCAATGATTGAGTGAGGTAAAGCCTCTGTGCCAGATGACAGAAATTCTGCCATTTCTGACCAAATCTGCTCCACTTCGTCATTGCTTTTAACGCGCCATTGGCCTTTACCGTCATATCCCGCTTGGCAGGTCTTCACGACCAAAGGCATACCTAGGCGTTCAATGGCAGACAAAAAGTGCGCTTTTTCTGTGAGCAATTGGTATGGCGCACAAGCGACTTTAGCTTTGTCTAACAGGGCTTTTTCTTTGGCTCTGTCCCCACCCGTTGCAATGGCTTCAGCACCTGGATAAAACTTACCGCTTTGCGCACATACTTCCAACACGTCGTGAGGAATGTGCTCAAACTCTGCAGTAATAGCTGCGCTTCTAGCAATTGCTTGTTCGAGTGTAAAAGGCGCAACTTCTAGCGTTACCGGATTCAAAACTTTTTGCGTACCCACATCATAAGCGAGCACATGTAAATCAAGATGAGTGGCCGACAAACTCATCATACGAGCAAGTTGCCCTGCCCCTAATACTAGAATATTCATATTACTCAGCTGGATTTGGGTTAGCTAACACTGTTTCTGTTTGTTCTTTACGGAACGCTTCAACTTTTGCAAAAATGTCAGGTTGCTGACAACCTAAAATCTGTGCCGCTAACAATCCAGCATTCGCCGCACCAGCATCACCGATAGCCAACGTACCCACCGCAACACCCTTAGGCATTTGGCAGATAGACAATAATGAATCAACGCCATTCAGTGTTTTTGACTTAACAGGTACACCTAACACTGGCAAGCTGGTAAATGCCGCAGCCATACCCGGTAAATGGGCCGCGCCGCCGGCGCCCGCAATAATCACTTTAATGCCACGCTCAGCCGCACTTGATGCATAATCGGCTAATAATTGAGGAGTACGGTGTGCAGAAACAACTTTTGTTTCGTATTCAATGCCAAATTTGTCCAACATGTCTGCTGCGTGTTGCATAGTAGGCCAATCTGACTTAGAACCCATAATAATGCCAACCGTCATAATCTTTCCTCGGTATTTAAGTTAAACGATACATAAAATAAACGCGTTTTAAGCAATAATTGGGGGACTTAAAACGGCAAAAATTGTGCGCGTAATTATACCTAAGTCCATTTAGGATGTCATTGTTTTGGCTTGATGAGTGAGACCGCTAAACGATGGGAATGGTATATTGAAGGAAACGTTGTGTACGTTTATTGAAAGAAATAACAAAAAACCGCGCATAATGCGCGGTTTTTATCAGCTTATTTAGCTTGTTCTTGCGTTGCTAGATATTCTTCGTATGTACCTCTGAAGTCTATCACCTTACCGTCTTTGATTTCCCAAATACGTGTTGCGAGCGATGAAACAAACTGTCTATCGTGCGACACGAAGAATAACGTGCCTTCAAACTGCTCAAGCGCTAGGTTCAACGCTTCAATAGACTCCATATCCATATGGTTTGTTGGTTCATCCATTAGTAAGATATTATGCTTGTGCATCATAAGCTTACCGAACAACATGCGACCTTGCTCACCACCAGATAGCACTTTTACCGATTTGTTAATGTCGTTTTGAGAGAACAACATACGACCAAGGTAACTACGAACCACTTGTTCATCGTCACCGGCTTGTTGCCATTGCTCCATCCAGCCGAACACATTTTGGTCTTTTTCAAATTCATCAGCATGGTCCTGAGCATAATAACCAATGTTATTATTTTCAGACCATTTAAATTCACCTGACTTAGGCGCTATGCGACCCGCTAGCGTGTGAAGTAACGTGGTTTTACCAACACCGTTCTCACCGATAATTGCAATGCGTTCACCCACTTCAACAAGGCCTTCAAGACCAGAGAATAACAAGTCCTCATAGCCTTGTGATAAATTATTAATTTCTAGCGCATTTCTAAACAGCTGCTTAGACTGTTCAAAACGAATAAACGGTGACTGACGTGAAGATGCTTTCACTTCATCTAGCTGAATTTTGTCAATCTGTTTTGCACGTGATGTCGCTTGCTTCGCTTTTGATGCATTCGCAGAGAATCGAGATACGAACTGCTGAAGCTCAGCTATTTGCGCCTTTTTCTTCGCGTTTTCGCTTAATAATTTTTCACGTGCTTGCGTTGCGGCAAACATGTATTCATCATAATTACCTGGGTAGACACGCAGCTCACCATAATCAATATCGGCCATGTGCGTACACACAGAGTTCAAGAAGTGACGGTCGTGGGAAATAATCAACATCGTACAATCACGCTGATTTAACACATCTTCCAACCATTTGATCGTGTAAATATCCAAGTTGTTGGTTGGTTCGTCCAGCAGCATAATATCTGGGTCAGCAAATAAGACTTGAGCCAATAGCACTCGGAGTTTAAAACCCGGGGCAATTTCAGACATTGGGCCGTAGTGCTGCTCAGTTGGAATACCAACACCGAGTAGTAATTCCCCCGCCTTTGATTCAGCGGAGTAACCATCCATTTCGGCAAACTCGGTTTCCAAGTCAGCCACCTTCATACCATCTTCTTCACTCATTTCTGGTAATGAGTAAATACGATCACGCTCAGCTTTGATGGTCCAAAGTTCTTTATGGCCCATGATCACAGTATCAATTACGCTAAATTGCTCATAGGCAAATTGATCCTGGTTTAGTTTTGCTAATCGGGTATTTGGCGAAACACTCACGTTACCCGTGCTTGGCTCAAGCTCACCACCTAAAATTTTCATGAAGGTTGATTTGCCGCACCCGTTAGCACCGATTAAACCGTAACGGTTACCATCGCCAAATTTAACGGAAATATTTTCAAAAAGTGGTTTTGCACCAAACTGCATGGTGACATTAGCTGCGCTTAAAATAGTGGGCTCCTAGGAACATTGACTAAGCCTAAAAACCCAATTTTAAACTAATCTGACGCGTAACACTACGAAAGTTGTGGCGAAGTTTCCTTGTCATGCTGTTTTGCTAACTCTAAATGATAGAAAAATTGTTTCGGTCCCATTATCAATAAAAGTAAACCGAGACCACCTGGGATCAGTACACATTTAAGCGCTGGGCCCAAAATATAACTGTAGAAAAAAATAAACGGCAAAAACAATATGTAACCTAAGATATTCATAACAACACTCCTTATACCAGCTCAAAATTGAGCACGCTCATTATATTTTATGAGCGTGCTCAATTTCAACCAGTTTTTGCAAACCAATGAGGCGTGCTAAACTCTTTTGCTGTAACTGATTGGAATAAATATGAATAAAAAATCTACAACCAAACAAAAAATTCTTGACGCCAGTTGGGCTCTGTTCAATGACGTTGGCTATGCGCAAACCTCCACCAGACAAATATCACAGCTTGCAGGTGTTGCTACCGGCACAGTTTTTTCTCACTTTCCGACCAAACTCGATATTTTAAAAACCGCGATGCATGATCAAATTGAACAAACCATAGTTAAAGCATCGCAAACTGAAAAAGCACATACCCCTCGCCTGCGTCTGAGGCACTACGCACAGTTCTTATATGCTTTTTATTTAGCCAACCGCGAGTTTAGTAAAGAGTTGCTGGGTGGCATTATTTGGCAACAATCATATTTTGACGCGCAACTAGAGAGTTTTAAGGTAATGTTATTTGAAGGTCAGCCCTATGATTCTCATAAAGCCGACATCATGATGGATTGCTACTTTATGACTTTATTGCATGGATTGAACGATGATAGTTGTAAAGCAGACCAATTGGTTCGATTGCTGAGTAATAAGCTGCAATACATTCAGTAAGATGTGTTCCAATGAAAGATAAATTTAGAACTCAAATGTGTTAAGGTAATCACCACTTGCATCACAACCAAATCCGAGCCGCTCTAGTAAGTGGATTGACGCTGTATTCTCAGGATGAACTACCGCGATAATTTGAACAGTGTTTTTCATTTCAATTAGTTGAGGCATGTGTTTAAACATCGTTTGTAGTGCCTCACGCATTAAGCCCTGTCGCCAATATTGAGGAGAAAGCTCAAAACCAATTTTCACTGCGCCTTTAACATCATCATAATCATACAAGCCCAGACTACCAATGAGTTTGTTTTCTGACACATAAATACCCAGCCTACACCCAGTTCCTAAATAATGTTGTTCTAAGTCAGCTTGTATCATGGCTTTGACTTCTTCGAGGGTGAGCACTGCGCCATAGTCATTGTATTTTGATACTTGTGGATCATTTAAAATTTGCAGTAATGCAGACGTATCTTTGTAGGTGATCGGTTTTAGTTTTAGGCGTGTTGAAACGAACAACGTTGTGGATCTCGATTGGCAATTTGCGAAATTAGTATAAACTAGCGCAGCAAATAAAGTCTAACTTGGAGTTGTAATGTCAGACGAATTTAAAGTTATTCCCCCAACAACCAAAGTTTTTTGCCCAGAACTAGGAGAAGGTTGGACGCTAACGGGTATTACCGGCATCCATGAACAAACCTCAGTCATGTTTAACGGTGTTCGTTACACCATTGCAGCCAAAAAGATTGTTGAAGAATTATTGCCTAACTTTATCGCTAAGCAATCAACACCTTCAAATTAGTCTATTTGCATTACAGGTTAATACCAAACAAGTCAGTTAAAGCCGAGTAAACTTGTAACTTCGCTTTGTCTTCAGAGTATGGTGCTACAGCTAACAGTGGCGCATCTAAACGCTTACGTAAACTTTGTAAGTTTTCATCAAAGTTTGCCATGTTTGGGTCCACTTGATTTGCTACCCAGCCAATGCATTTGATCCCCTGCATTTTTAACACTTGGCTTGTGAGCAAGGCATGATTCAAACAGCCTAGTTTCATACCCACAACAAGAATGACGGGCAACTGCTCTACTTTCACCCAATCATATAGATATTGATTATCGTTTATTGGCAGGGCCCAACCGCCAGCACCTTCTACTAAAGTAAACTCAGCACCTAAAGTTGCCAGTTCACGATACGCAAGGCTCAGTTTTTCAAGCGTGATATCCACCCCAGCTTGTGCTGCTGCAATATGAGGCGCAATGGGTGGCTCAAAACAAAATGGGTTTATTTGTTCGTACTTGCCATGGACCGTAGCACATTCCATCAAGGTCAATGCGTCTTCGTTCACGAGTTGTCCAAACGCTTCTTCAGCGCCTGCGGCAATAGGCTTAAATCCAATTGCAGTGCGTTTATGTTGCGCTAAAAATTTGAGTAGTAACGCACTCACATGCGTTTTACCCACTTCGGTGTCTGTACCGGTTATAAAAAATGCACTCATGGTTTTATTAACTCCAATAAGGCAACTTCATAGCTAACCTTTGCTTTATTATTCTCCAGCGGATAACTATTGAGTAAATGGTTAAATCGCTTTTTTCCCATTAGCCCAACTTGCTTGTTTTCACCGGTTTGAATATGACTCGCGCCGATATGCTTGATTGATTTTAAAGCGTCTTTTGCGCAGTCAAACTCATCTTTTAAACATATTTGCTTAGCCAGTTTCACGTCAAACCCCGCTAGCTGAGCAAATCGCTTGATTTGCTCAAGTGTAAGAAACTGGTTTACATGACATCGAGTGTCAATGGCTTGCCATGCATGAGCGACCTCTTTGAGTGATCCTTCTAGCACTGACGACATCACAACTGTCCCACCTGATTTACAAACCCTATGTAGTTCTTTGAACAGCACTGATGGTGCACTACTCCACTGAATCGCAAAGTTTGAAAACACGGCATCCAAAGAATTGCTTAATAAAGGTAAGCAGTCCATATCTGCGCAAACACGCCAGCTGTTCGATGTACCTTGTTGTAACATGGCATGACTTAAATCGACATGCAACACTTGCTCAGCTTTGAGTTTAAGCGCTGAGTGGTGTAATAACGGGCCAGCCCCTAAATCCAAAATATGTTGATTGCCACCTTTTAATAGCGCAAACAACTTATCCGCTGTCGCCTGTTGAACACGCGCATGTTGTTTGTAACTTTTTGCCGCTTTTGAAAAGCACTGCGCGGTATGCTGTTTATCAGCGGGTTCTAACTCAATTTTAGCTGCCAATGCATTCATAGTACCGCCTTAAGCTGCTCTACCAAGTAGCTAATATCTTGTTGTTGATGCGCTGCAGTCAAAGTAATACGTAACCTTGCGGTGTTAAACGGTACAGTAGGTGGACGAATTGCAGTCAACCAGATCCCTTGTTGCTTCAATTTAGATTGAGCAGACAAGGCATTTTCTGCACTGCCTAATACCACGGGCTGAATTGACGTATCGGAAGGCATCACTGCAATGTTGGCTTCTTGGCACAGCCTTTTAAACTGCGTAATATTGTTACGTAAAGTCTCTCTCTGCTCGTCGGCTTTAATCAACCTTTCCAACTGGAACTGTGCAGCGCTAACCATAATCGGTGACATTGCCGTCGAGTAAATATAATCACGATTAAATTGCAGCATGTAATCTATGAGCGGTTTACTAGCGAGCACGGCAGCACCTTGGGCTGCCATTGCTTTACCAAATGTGATCACTAAAATATCTGGTCGCATTTCTTTACTGAGTGATATAGAACCCAAACCATGTTCCCCAACCACACCAAAACCATGTGCGTCGTCCAACATTAGCCATGCATTGTGTTTTTGTTTTAAAGCATATAATTCAGTTAACGGCGCAGTATCGCCATCCATAGAAAATACACCTTCGCTGACAATAAGCTTATGCGCCGCGTTCGATTTTTCTAAACGCGCACGCAGATGATTCATATCATTATGGTTGAAGCGAATATGTTTAGCGCTACTTTGCAATGCGCCGTCTATCAGGCTGGCGTGGTTAAGCTTATCTTGAAAAATAGCCCCAGATTTACCATGCTCAGAATCGCTGAACAAGGTTTTGAGCACACTCGAATTCGCGCTAAAACCCGTGCTGAACAAAAGCGCACTGTCGTATCCTAATAACTCACACAAGCGAGCTTCGAACGCCTTGTGACATTGTTGATAGCCTGTCACCAACGCAGAACTACGACTGCCAGTGCTGCATCTCATATCGGGTAGAGGCTGCTCCGCAAGTCCTAAGTAATCATTGCTCGCAAAATTGAGATATTCTTTTCCCGCGATACGAATATAGCGTGCACTACTTTGCTCAACACAAACGCGCGTTCTGAGTAGCGCTTGGGATTTGCGCTCACTCAGTGCTTGCTGTAAAAACTCAAACGCCATTAATTTGCTTCGTAAAATAGCTCGGAAGTTGCTTTGTCAGCAATTGCCGAAGACAGCGATGCTTCATACGCTTCGTCAGAGTAATCATGTCTTTCTTCTGGCTTCATGCCTAGCTTTTTAAGTAAGTTCATGTCTGCATCGGCTTCTGGGTTTTCAGTGGTAAGTAGCTTATCACCGTAGAAAATCGAATTAGCGCCGGCAAAGAAACACATTGACTGCATTTGCTCATTCATCGCTGTACGGCCCGCTGATAAGCGTACGTAGCTTTTTGGCATCATGATACGCGCAGTGGCTATGGTGCGAATAAATTCAAAATGGTCTAAGTCTTCAACATCTTCAAGAGGAGTACCTTTGACTTTTACCAACATATTAATAGGCACACTTTCTGGTTGTTGCGGCAAGTTTGCAAGTTGCATCAATAAGCCAAAACGGTCTGCCGCTTGCTCACCCATACCAACAATGCCGCCAGAACACACTTTCATGCCTGCATCGCGCACATTATCGATGGTGTCGAGCCTGTCTTGATAGGTTCTTGTGGTGATGATCTGCTGATAATACTCAGGTGACGTATCTAAGTTATGGTTGTAGTAATCAAGACCTGCGTCCTTTAAAGCATGCGCTTTTTCATTGTCTAACATGCCTAATGTCATACAGGTTTCTAACCCGAGTTCTTTTACTTCACGTACCATCTTCTCAATATAGGGCATATCACGATCTTTAGGATCCGACCATGCTGCGCCCATACAAAAACGAGTAGCGCCCTTTTGTTTAGCTAATCGCGCTTGTTCTACTACTTTTTCCACTTCCATCAAGCGCTCACGCTCAAGGTCTGTTTTATAGTGGCCTGACTGCGGACAATATTTACAATCTTCCGGGCAGGCACCTGTTTTAATCGATAAAAGCGTCGAGATCTGCACTTCATTTGGATTAAAAGACTCACGGTGAACACTAGCAGCTTTAAATAGCAAATCGTTAAACGGCATTTCAAACAATGCTTTTACTTCTTCATAAGTCCAATCGTGACGAACAGTAGTCATATTCTTTTCTCTTTATTGTTTAAATTACTGCTTAAAAATAATGCAGTTAACTCGACGGTGATTGGCTTAGTCTACTTTCTGCTTTACTATTGTCAACGCTTACCAGTTAACACAGGTTTACCAATGAGTGATTTTCAATCAATAGATAAAGATTTCGATAAAAAACATATCTGGCATCCATATACCTCCATGCTAAATCCGTTACCGTCATACGGCGTTACACATACGGACAGTAATAGAATTTATCTCGACACTGGCGAAGAACTCATTGATGGCATGGCATCTTGGTGGAGCGCGATACACGGCTACAATCATCCTAAGCTTGTGAGTACCATTCAAACGCAAGCAGCAACCATGAGCCACATCATGTTTGGCGGGATCACCCATGCGCCAGCAGTAGAACTGTGTAAAAAGCTCGTTAGCATTACCCCCGCTCCACTTGAAAAAGTGTTTTTAGCTGACAGCGGCTCGGTGAGTGTTGAGGTCGCAATCAAAATGGCCTTGCAGTACTGGATAAGTAAAGGCAACAAACATAAAAACAAGTTAATGACCGCGCAAAAAGGCTACCATGGCGATACCTTTGCCGCTATGAGCGTATGCGACCCCATAAATTCAATGCACAGCATGTATCAGGGATTTTTACCTGAGCATATTTTTGTACCTGCGCCAAAAGCAAAATTCAATGAGGACGTTGACCAACAAGAGCTAGACGAACTAGAAAACTATTTCATCGCCCATCATCAGCATGCTGCCGCATTCATTATTGAGCCTATCGTACAAAATGCGGGAGGGATGAATTTTTACAACAGCGCATACTTAGCCAAGCTTCGCGAACTATGTGATAAGTATGAAGTACTACTTATATTAGATGAAATTGCGACAGGCTTCGGCCGTACAGGTAAATTGTTTGCGTGTGAGCATGCCAATATTTCCCCTGACATTATGTGTATTGGTAAAGCACTTACCGGGGGTACTATGACGCTCTCCGCAACACTCACGACTGAAAAAGTCGCCATTGGGATCAGTGAAGGAGAAGCTGGTGTATTAATGCATGGACCAACATTTATGGGAAATCCGCTGGCATGCGCCGCTGCAAATGCCAGTATTGAGCTGTTGTTTGAAAACGATTGGCAGCGCCAAGTCAATGCAATTAATCGAGCCATGAAAACTTCGCTGCAAGCCTGTGATGAGCTTAACGATGTAGTTAATGTCAGAACTTTAGGGGCGATTGGTGTGGTAGAAGTCGACCGGTCCGTTGATGTGGGTAAAATACAAAAGTACTTTATTTCTAAAGGCGTTTGGATAAGACCTTTTGGTAAACTCATCTATATCATGCCGCCTTATATTACCCCGTCGAAAGACATTGAAAAGCTCTCAAAAGTAATATACAAAGCTATCCAGCGACAGCAGTACTAATGCTGTAGCTGGAAAATTGCGCTGTTTTATTAAGTTTTCATGTCAATGTAGCGATTTCTGCAACAACGACCAGAATTGCATTGTGTTTGCTGTTACAATGCATCGCTTTTACAACAGCAAAGAGTAAAAGTATGAGGAATTATGCAGCAAACCGTCAAATTACAGCCTGCTGAAGCTTATCAAGCACCAAGGTTCAAAGTTTATCAACACCGTCAAATCGACAAAATAGAGCAATTAGATAAACTCCCTGAACAATTGCGCTTTGAAATGAAAGTTGTCGCGAATGTGTTTCCTTTTAGAGTTAATAACTTCGTGATTGAGGAACTGATTGATTGGCACAAAGTGCCAAACGATCCGGTTTTTCAGCTTACTTTCCCACAAAGAGGCATGCTCGATGACGAATCTTATGAACAAATGGCGACACTATTGAAAAGTGACCATACGCCTGATGATGTATTCAACTTGGCAACACAATTACGCCAAAAACTAAACCCACACCCTGCTGGGCAAATGGAAAAGAACGTGCCGCAATTTGATGGCCAGCGCGTTGAGGGTATTCAGCACAAATACAAAGAAACCGTACTATTTTTCCCAGCTCAAGGGCAATACTGTCATTCTTATTGTACCTTTTGTTTCCGCTGGGCTCAGTTTGTAGGTAAAGCCTCTAGATTTAACAATAACGACGAAGAGTTACTCCACAATTACTTAGCCGAACATAAAGAAGTCACCGACTTACTGATGACTGGTGGCGATCCTATGGTTATGCGTACAGTTAAGCTACGTAAATATTTGGAAGCATTGAAAGAACCACGCTTTAATCATATTAAAACAATACGTATCGGTACTAAATCACTGACTTTTTGGCCGTTTCGATATGTCACCGATCCCGATGCGAAAGCGTTACTCACTTTATTAAAAGAACTGGTTGATGCGGGTAAACATGTTTCCATCATGGCACACATCAATCACAAGCAAGAATTGCGCACTGATATTACCAGAGAAGCCATTCGCTTGATCCGCAAAACCGGTGCGCAGATCAGGACGCAAGCGCCTTTGCTAAATAATATCAATGTAGATGCGCAAATGTGGTCTCAAATGTGGCAAGAACAAACCCAGCTTGGCATGATCCCGTATTACATGTTCATCGAACGTGATACTGGTGCTAAACGATATTTTGAACTGCCTTTATATCGCACATGGGAAATATTCCGCGATGCGTACAAAAATGTATCAGGGATAAGCCGAACTGTTCGCGGCCCTTCTATGAGTGCAGGCCCTGGTAAAGTAGAGATCTCCGGCGTAACTGAAATCCATGGCGAAAAAGTATTTGCACTGCGATTTATTCAAGCGCGTAACCCTGATTGGGTGCAACGACCATTTTTTGCAAAGTATGATGAAACAGCCACTTGGCTGGATGACTTAAAGCCGGCATTTGGAGAAGAGAAATTCTTCTGGCAGGATGAATACGACGCAATGTAAGCAAAATTAGAGGAGATATGATCCGTGCATGTCTCCTTCTTTCACTAGAAAAACCTTATGACCGAACTCTATTTAATAACTAGCCTATTTATCGGTTTTATACTTTTGATTGAAGCGCGCTATATCTTGCGCGAGCAAGAAGTAGGTGTAAACAGATTCACACTGTTCACTTCAACGATTGAATTAATTTGGTTTTTTGTTTCTGTCGCTGCGCTTAGCAAACTTCCACTGACCCAATATCAAGCATTGATACCTACCCTCTACATCACACACAATATACTTGGCTGGCTATATGGAATATGGCTTGCAAAAAGCCTCGCACAACAACAATCAACGCACGTTGTAATTCCTACTTGGTATGCAAAGTTCGCCCATAATTACGCGATCGTTTTTATAATCTTGTGCATATCGGTTGCTGTTATGTAAGTACAATAAAACACAATCGTCGTGAATGTCACACTCGCGAGCTCAAAAACAGTTATTTTACAACGGGCAAGTCTGCTTTTTTCCATGCGTTCATGTCACCTTGCAAGTGCAACAAATTTAACCCCTTAGGCGCTAAAGCATCAATAAATATACCTGCACGCCTGCCCGAACGGCAATACACAACAGCCGGCGTTGAACCAAGGCTATCGATAAATGTTTTGTGCATATCGATCATGTTGAAGGGAATATTAATCGCTCCTTTGATATGCCCCTCGTCATATTCCTCTTTTGAGCGGACATCGATGATGACATATGCGGAAGTAGACATTTGATTCACTAGCAACTCCTGCTGGGTAATAGACGATTGGGCGTGTATGGAATAGCAAGTAATAATAAGTAAAAATACGGTTGCGCGAATAAATAAGTTTAACATTCAAGCTCTCCTATTTGTGTCTACTACGTTGATAGCACCCTATTCACTCATTTTCAATCTACCTAGCAGTTTTAAATCGCCACATAAATATTCGAAACAGCACTACACATCAATTCCTCCTTTCTGTTTACAGTAGTTCACAAAATAACGCTCATTGCCATACCTAATAAAGACACATGTAACTAAAATGAGGCCACTAAAGCTAGCTAGCCAGGATCGAAAAGTAGTGTCATTAATCAAGCCCATTATAAAATCTAGTCAAACGCTTATCGCAATTGTTTTTTGCTATATCCCCTTAGTGTATGGCTTTTCAAATCATACTGAGTCTAAAGCGACAGTTAACTATAGTCACACACTATTTGTTGAGTTTAAGAATGACTTGAACACAAAAGGGGCGACCAGCTCTCGCGCTGAAAGTATTAAGCAACGTATGGTGCAGCTACAAAATCGCTTCATCAAGGCAACTAAAAAGCAAAACCTGAATGTGCGAATAACTGCTAAGTATTCCGATATTATCAATGGCGTAATTGTCGATGGCAGCCAAACTGACATTCAGGCATTAAAACGCCTACCGATGGTAAAAAATGTGAGTATTTTAGAAGACAAAGCGCTTCCGCCACTTGATGTTGTTGACAATTCAAAACTCATGGCCGGATTCTCTTCCCTGTCTTTAACGCAGTTAAATAAGCAAAGCTCAGCAAATACAGGCTTGGGTGTTACCGTCGCGGTGTTAGATTCAGGGGTCGATTATACTCATCCCGCATTAGGTGGCTGCTTCGGTAAGGGATGCAAGGTTTCAGGTGGATACAATTTCCTTGAAAACAACGGTGATCCCATGGATAAAAATGGCCATGGTACACATGTTGCCGGCATCATTGCAGCAAATGGACAATATGCAGGTATTGCGCCTGATGTGAACATTTTGGCATACAAGGTGTGTAACACAACTTGTCCAGTCAGCGCCATTTTGAAAGCGCTTGAACATGCGCTTGATCCCGATGGCGATCCAAACACCGACGACGGCGCAGACATTATAAATATGAGCTTAAGTGGTAGTGGAGATATCAATGACCCGCTTACTATCGCCGTTAATAACATTGTGAAAAAAGGGGTCACTGTGGTGGTCTCTGCTGGTAATACGGGGCAAGCTGGACCGCAGTCAATAGGAAGCCCAGCAAACGCTGAACTGGCAATAACAGTCGGCTCCTCGGGCACTTATAACAGCATTGAAGAAATTTCCGACTTTACCTCTCAAGGTCCTGTTATTTCAAACCACTACCAAAAACCTGATCTTGTTGCTCCTGGCTACATGATTAACTCCCTAGCCCTTCATTGGGAACAAACGCTCATGTCGGGTACCTCAATGGCTGCACCCCATGTGGCGGGCTTAGCGGCACTTGCAAAATCTAAATATCCCGAATTGACACCAACGGAGATCAAATCACTGATTGTTACTCACGCGCGTAATATTAATGCGCCTTTCATCAAGCAAGGAAATGGTTTGATGCAAATGGACCCAGTAATGAACGCCACACTACTTACTTCTAAGTCACAACTTATGTTTGGCAGACTGGAGCGTTCAAGTGATGCCAACGCCATCGAACAAACCGTTGCGATTAAAAATATCTCCGATCATCCAATTACGTTGAACGCAGCAATAGAAAACAAAGAAGTAAAGCCAGGTTTGTCATTCCAAATTAAAGACAACAGTGAAATGACACTCGCGCCCAATGAAGTTAATGTTTTCACTATATTAATGACTGTAAACAAAGAGCTTGACTACGCAGATGACTTTTTGCACGTTTCATCCTTACAAATAACCCATAAAACAAACGCGGTTTCTATACCCATCATATTACTCGACGCGATTGAATATTCAGTGCATTCAGACACCTATGCAAGAGAACTCTGGATAAAAGAGCACAATCGTGATGGTTCATACACAAGTCACTACGTGACCGATGCAGATTATTTGCTACGACCTGGCACATATACGCTAAATACGTGGTATGACTTAGCTGACAAGCAGGCCATTATTGTTAAAGAACTCGACATTTTAAAACCCTCAAGTATCAGTCTTTCAGCGGAACTTGCGCAACACAAAATCAGTGTTGAAAAGTGGGTTGATCATGAAGGCGTATCCAGAAGCTTAAATGGCCTAGATGGGTTTGGTGTATTTTTTGATGTCGCTAACACGCGTGATAAAACACGATGGAGTAAATTTTTTGACTCGTATGCCAACAACATCTACGTAGATTCGCCGATATATACAACCTCTTTACCTAAAGACACCGTTTTCAGTATATCTTTAATGTATGGTGATACACAAAGTGCACTTGACGACTATCACTTATACACGTGGTCACATAGCTATGACAGCATATCTGAAAATACGCCAATCACGCTTGATGGCACTTTAAGTAATACCACCTTTAACATTACGCCAAAGTATAATGGTCAATACAAATGGTATTTGTATAACCACTTAAATTTTACCCGCGATAAATTCGACTACAAAAGTAACGTGCTTGGGTCTGAACGCTCAGGCATCGGGTTTAGTAAAGCAGCTCAAAGTGTGAGTACAGCAGAGGCAAACTATACACTGAGTATTCACGGTAACCCGTTGCAATCAGACTTCGCGAGCGAATATAAGCTTGAAATACACGACTCTGACAATGCACACAAATACGTTGCAACCCCTACTTTTGGGTTTAAACAGTCTGGTATCAAGCATCGAAAACAACGCACACCACAAAATACCTTCAAGGTTGACTGGCAAGGACTCTTTACCGATGCCCAACAAGCAAGTTTTTCAGATTACCTGTCATTCAATGACAAACTCAGCGATGCAAACGCATTGCAATATACAGACTATGTTGAAGATGCCATTATCATTTGCGATAGCTTCATCATTGCAAAAAGGAATGAAAGTGTTTCAACCATCAACGATGAAAAAACAGGCTATACCAATGCGTACAATAAATCCCTCGGCTGCGACAACAGTCAGTATACGGTCTACGCAAATAGCCTTGTTGCTGGTGTTCCCTCTCTTGTCGCTACACAGCTACAAATGAATTCATCATACACGGAACCACAAATTCAAATTACAAAGCTTGAATATTTAAGTGCGAGCAAATCACAACGCATGCAAGCAGTGCCTTTTGAGTTCAAGCTTGAAAGAAGTGACGCGACAGAACGTAAATTCTCCGTGAAAGCTGAGCTTAATATAAATGGCCATTGGAGTCAGCTTGACGTTGAAGTACAAAATACCGAATCTACACAGAATGACATGCTTGTTAAAGCCCTCATTAAGTTGCCCGAATTTAGCCGCCCTGCTCTAGGGTCTATGAGAATTCAACTGTATACAAATAAATTGCACAAAACCATTTGGTTAACCGACTCTATTGTTGTGGGTGGCTCTCTCACTGACCTATACAGTTACGACTCTGATCAAGATGGGATTAACGACGCTCAAGACCGCGATGCCGATAATGATGGTATGAGTAACGGCTATGAATTTTTAAATGCGCTTAACCCTTATGACGCAAATGATGCTCACTTGGATGCTAATAATAACGGCACCACCAATTACGTTGAATTTACTCTAGGTAACTGGAGCAGATATACTGAAAGCACCGTCGACAGCGATTCTGATGGTTATGTTGATCTTCGAGACTTGTTTCCAAACGATCCAAATGAGTGGGCTGACTTTGATAACGATAAAATTGGTGATAACACCGATCCTGATGACGACAATGATGGCTACTTAGACAGCCAAGACGCATTTCCATATAACTCAACTGAGTGGCTGGATTCCGACCATGACGGCATCGGCAATAATACTGACACTGACGATGATAATGATGGTTACCTAGATGCTCAAGACGCTTTCCCAACCGACCCCAGTGAGTGGATGGACAGCGACTTAGATGGTCTTGGTGATAATATCGATAATGACGATGACAATGATGGCCACCCAGATCATGTTGATCACTTCCCTCTAGATCCGAATGAGTGGCTAGACAGCGACAATGACGGATTAGGTAATAACACAGACTCTGATGATGACAATGATGGAGTCGATGACGTCCAAGACATATTCCCGCTAGATCCAAGCGAGTGGCTAGATAGCGATGCTGATGGCTTGGGCAATAACGCCGACAACGACGATGACAATGATGGGCACCTTGATACAAATGACGCCTATCCGCTTGATCCTTCCAAGTGGTCAAATGAAGTAAGCACCCAAAAGTCGGGCGACAACAATACGACCAATTCAAATGCTAATACAAGCTCAAGTGAGGGAGGTGGTAGCTTAGGTTTCTACTTAGCCTTCCTGTGTGGTGTGTGTTTTTACCGTAAGGTACGCTTCTAAGAAAAGTTAATATAGCTGCCGCTCCAAGGCGGCACCTATATTGATGTAGATTAGTTACTGCATTTGCCTTTTTTCGCTTGGCCTGGAGGGCAGAATTTACTGTTCTCACTGTTCGACTTTTCAGTGTCTTCTTCCGTCGCAACTTTTACTTTAACGCCCTGAGCTTCACCTTCAACGCGCGTCAATTGACACCCAGATAGTAAAAAAGTAGCACACAAAGCGCTCAATATTAATTTCATAACTCGCCCTTTTAAATTAACGAAACGATTAAAGCATACTCGTTAAATATGAATGTGCAATTTATACACGGGCAAATTTAATACGAGAAATATTCGAAATGGCTTCATATATCAACTAGCTAGAGTACAAGCGTAACTCGCTCATACTATAAATTTCATCACAGCCATTGCAGGTCTTGATAAGGGGACGTTTTCAAAGATGCCAAGCGACTGGCCAAATTACCTTCGTGTATTTCCAATTTATGCCCATCGGGGTCCAGAATATACAGCGAGCTTCCCTCACTGCTATTGTCTTTCCACCTTTGTACGCCTTTGATATTTAAAAGTGTCTCAAATTCAGCAAAATTGCGCTGGGATATTGTAAATGCAATATGGCTATAATCATCTTTGTTACTCGGTGTGTCATGAGATAAACAAAGCCACAGTTCACCTAAAGACAAGTAGGCACCAAAGCGCCATTTGACTTCACCTTTAAAACCCAAAACTTGTGTATAAAACGCTAATGAGCGTTCAACATCACTGACTGCGAGTGTTATGTGATTTAAACCACTGAGCATGAATTCTTCTTATCTAAAAAATGAGCGTTTTAAACGCCATAAGGATCAGCACAACGCCTCCAAATATTTCTGCCTTACTTTCGAGCCAAGTGCCACTTTTGTTGCCGATCAATACCCCCAACCAGCTAAACATACATGTCGTGAGCCCAATGATCAAACACGCCAAGGCAGGTTGTATATCGAGCAATGTGAGTGTAAAACCTGCTGCCATCGCGTCAACGCTCGTCGCAATTGCTAAAATCAACATAACGCGATGCGTAACTTGAGCAATATCTTCTTCAATTCCCTCGGAAAATGCTTCATAGATCATCTTAACGCCGATAAGAAGCAATAAAGCAAATGCAATCCAATGTGCAAACGTTTCTACCCAAGAAAAAATCCCCCTACCACCATAGTATCCAATCAAGGGCATTAAGCCCTGAAATACCCCAAAATATACAGCAGCCTTAAATGAAAGGAACTTTACACTGCTCTTCTGTTTTGATCCCAGCCCTATTGAGGTAGTGTTTAGAAATCTGTGTCATTTCAGTATCATTAAGAAAACAGGAATGACACATGACCAAAGACTTCGATTTAGAACAAGCCATTAAAGCCCTTCAGTCAGGGCAAGATCTGACAGGCAAAGATGGCTTCTTAACCCCTCTTATCAAACAGATCACCGAAGCTGCCTTAAAAGCAGAGCTGGAACAGCACCTTGTAGATGACGAGCAGCCTAACCGTAAAAATGGTTCTAGTAAGAAAACCGTTAAGTCTTCAGTGGGCACTTTCGAACTGGATACCCCGCGTGACCGTGCAGGCTCATTTGAGCCAAAGCTAGTTAAGAAAAACCAGACTAAGTTAACTGATGAGATCGACCGCAAGATCTTATCCATGTTTTCGCTTGGCATGAGCTATCGTGATATCCGCGGCCATGTTGAAGATATGTATGGTATTGACGTTTCTGAGGCTACCATCACAGGCGTTACCGACTGTTTGATACCCGAATTGAAAGAATGGCAGCAACGACCATTAGATGCGCTCTATCCGTTCGTCTGGCTTGATGCTATCCACTACAAAATTAAGGAAGATGGCCGCTATGTCAGCAAAGCGGTGTACACTATCTTAGGCTTAAACGTCGAAGGCAAGAAGGAGCTGCTTGGTCTGTATCTATCCGAGTCAGAAGGCGCGAACTACTGGCTATCTGTACTAACGGATCTGCATAACCGTGGCGTTGAAGATATCCTGATAGCCTGCGTGGATGGCCTGACAGGCTTCCCTGAAGCTATTGCAACTATTTACCCAAATACAGAAGTTCAGCAATGCGTTATTCATCAGATCCGCAACTCTATGAAGTACGTCGCTTCCAAACATCAAAAGGAGTTCATGGCTGATCTAAAACCAGTTTACCGCGCTGTGAGCAAAGAAGCAGCAGAGATGGAACTTGAGCGTTTAGAGTCCAAATGGGGTCAACATTACCCGATAGTGCTCCGTTCTTGGCGAAACAAGTGGGCAAACCTGTCCGTTTATTTTAAGTATCCAGAGTACGTTCGCAAGGCCATCTATACCACGAACGCTATTGAGGCTGTACATCGCCAGTTCCGTAAACTGACCAAGACGAAAGGTGGCTTCCCAAACGAAAACAGCTTGCTTAAGCTACTGTATGCTGGGATATTGAATGCTTCTAAGAAATGGACAATGCCAATTCAAAACTGGAATATGACATTGTCTCAACTGGCGATTCATTTTGATGGGCGCTTGGATGATGTCTTAGATATCTAGCCAAAATTAGCTGACACAGAATTCTGAACGCCCTCCCTATTGAAACTGCAAATGCGTCCATGCTCAACGCCAACGCGAGAACCAATACTTCAAACATAATTCAATTACTCTACTCGGTGATAAAAAAGCATCGCACAATAACAGATCTTGCAACAATCTCCTATTCGCATCAAAATCTGGAATATAGATGAAATTACGAACAGCTAAGGGCCACGTCTATTTTCGATGGGCATAAATGAATGCCTCAGTTTGTCCTGTTTCGAATTCCACAATATCGCTTTGTGATACCTCAAAACCGGCTTGATCCAATAAGTCGCACACAAACTCTAAGTCATAATAGTGAACATACATCCTGTCACCTCTTGACGAACTTTGATAGCCTGAGTCAGCGTTATCTCCTAGTATTGCACTCACATAAAACAATCCTCCCTCACCAAGCAACTTGTAACTATCTTTAAATAAGTTTATTACTTCCGAGCTTGATAAATAGGGAATACAAAAGCCACACAAAATAGCATCAAACGTTTCTGCAAGGTCATTTATGCGCCTCACATCTTTCACTTCAAAGCGTCCATCTGGCACATTTTGTTTTGCGATTTCAATCATGTTGGGCGCTAAATCAATGCCATAAACGTCTAAGTTAGGTACTTTTTTCTTTAAATAGGTGGAAATATTTGCAGGACCACAGCCTAACTCTAGTAATTTTAAGTGATTATTTTGTGGTAAAAAACCACTGAGTTTTTCGTATGAACGAGTATACAACTCAAAGTTCATAAATTTCTCATGATAGGCCGTTGCACATTTATTAAAAGTGTTTACTGATTCTAAGTTAGGCTCTATGATTCATTCCCTTCCATTTATATCTTGTTATAAATTATTATTTACTTGAGTAGCGCCTTTTTATCTCGGCGACTTCAACAGTATATTCCTTATACCATTTTTCTTGACCAAGTTTTTGAGCCACTGCGTGTTGGCTATCTAAATGCCACTTTTTAATATCATCTTCGTTTAACCAGTAAGATATCGCAATTTCCTGCTCATCTTCGGTAACAGCAATAAAGTCTTGGCAATTGTATTTTTCAAAAGCAAGTGTTCGCATAATTCCAACCATATCTGAATAATGTTTGTCTTGGTCACCCGTTTTTGCTTTAAAAATAACTGCGTACATATTTAGCTTCCTTCGCTTATATAAAATGAAAAAGATAATTTAAAGAATTGATTATTTTATGAGGACGTATTTTATACAGTTTTGAGCAATGGCGTGTCAAGCATTAGCAATTAAAAGGTAGGCTATTCGCCTAAGAGCAATTCACGATTACTTTGTTCTTGTGTCTTATACAATCCGCATAACTAAGTAGTCTATTTTTAGGCAAGAAACCAGATCGGAGCACCGCTACCGCGCCTCGCTATCGCCAGGTTAATTCCCTCAAAGTGATTAAGTGTTATTGGGAGTTGGTATTACATGCGGTATCAATTTGTAACGCATTATTTTCTGTCTAATTGTCATACTCACAGGACAATATAAATTTGAAGGCGGGTATTAAAGCGGCGCAGATATAAAAGCTGCGCTGAGGCAGCTTTTACGTTATCTTTTTGAGCGGATATTATCAACTTCCACTTGTGCATTAGAGATGCGTGCGGCAGCAGCGACTTCTTTGCTCACCACCGTTTTTCCGATAGGTGCTAATGAGATCCCAGCTAGTTTTAAGTGTTGAATCGCAAATGGAATACCAATGATAGTTACAAAACATGCTATTGCAGAGATCACATGCCCAATGGCTAACCATATACCAGCAAAGATAAACCAAATAATGTTACCAAGCGTCCCGAACGTACTGGTGCCAATATCTTCTTTATGGTTTAACTCATCTCTTGAGATGGCTTCTTTTCCGAACGGGAAAAACGAAAATCCTGCCATTACAAAGCATGCTCGCCCCCATGGAATACCAATGATACTGATAAACGCGACAATACCATAAAGGCACCATAACAGGCCCATAAATACGCCGCCCAATAAAAACCATAAAAGATTACCTATTGCTCTCATTTAATTTCCTTAATTGATTTTACATTATTGTTTTATAGCAAATTTTTTAACTATGCGCTCTCATTATCACTTAAAATTTCTGACTCTTTTATCGGTTTGCCATCTTTAAAAAAAGGTGATGGATGATACTTTTTACGTATAAAACCCCTGGCCATAAACCAAAGAATTTTAGGCAAAAATGTTTTTGGAAAGCGTTGATGTATATCCGACGGCGTTTGTTTTAGCGCATGTTTACCAAATGCTTTTAAAGTCACCGGACCAAGTACGTCCAATTTGTGACGTTCATCTTCAAAGTGAAGCGCCTTTACAGAAATGCCAACAAACGGTACGTTTGCTGAACGCATTGTATTTGCCAGCGGCGTATTACAACAGCGCGTATACCAACGATAGATACCTTTTTCGCTGTTTTGAACACAAGCAATTTCATGCTCGCCTTGGGTTATCGTCAAATAGGCTGGATAAGTTTGAAACAATTCAGACCCACATATTCATCAAGTAGCTTGTCTGCTTGGCCTAGAAAGCGAGCAAAACGCTGGCAATCACAACATAAGCAATGAACATGAAATGAGGCTGCTCTATCAATTAATACATTGCCTGTTACGTTACCGCATTGGCAACTCAAGGCTATTTGCTTCGACATTTATAACTCCTTGTACGGATAAAATTAGTTACTTCGCTAATTGCTTATGCATGATATAGCTATCCACATAACCGAGTTTAGGGTGACGATATGCATCAGGAATAGTGCCAATTATCGTGAATCCTAACTTTTCCCATAGCCGCACCGCTATTGAGTTTGAAGATACCACTGAATTAAACTGCATTGCTTCAAAGCCTAGATCAACGGCTACTTTCTGTGAATGCTCGCAAAGTTGCCTCGCTATCCCTCTGCCGGTGGCGCGCTCATCAACCATATAACCACAATTACAAATGTGATTACTTGGTCCCATCGCATTGGCTTTTAAATAGTAACTACCTAACACTTTGCCATTTTCAACAAATGCAAAAGATCTCAATGGCTTTGCACACCATAAATCATGGGCTTGGTCTAACGTCATATCCGAGTCAAACGCGTAGGTTTCTTGCGCTTCAATCACAGACTTAAACACCGGCCAAAACTCTTCGAACTCCAAACGCGTCATTTCTTTTATCATTATTATTCTCTACATCGATTTTGCTTTGGTAAATAAAGGCCTGAAAGGAGGATTCATGTCAATTATAGTAACTTAGTCGGACTCGCCCAATAATAGATATATTCTTTCGCCTTATTGCCACAAGGCGTTTGCCAGTAACCTTCAGCCACTCGTTGTCCGCCGCGACGCTCATAAAATTCAATGGCCTTTTGGTTGCATTCCAGTACTTCAAGAAAAAATCCTTGTTCAGCATAACGCTCAGCCACCCATTTCGCCGCTTTTGACATTAACTGACAACCTAACCCCTTTCCTTTGTACAACTGTTTTACATGAAGATTGTCTATGATGGTTCCATATTTTTCATGTCGATTGGCAAAAGCGCATACAAAACCAATCACCTCTCCTTCACTTTCAACGACGAGTATAAACTGCTCTTCACTGAGCGTTGAGAGTCTTGTTGACCACAATGCCTGGCGTTCAGTCAGAACGCGATTATCTAAATAATCTTGCGACAGTACCGACGCATAATTCTCCTGCCAACTCTGAGCGTGCAAACCAGCTATTGCGTTTATATCCCCAATCAGAGCATCTCTAAAAACATACATATTATTATTCTCCACATCTTTTGTATGTACGTTAAATAACACGCAATCAAAATGTTATCCATAACCGCGTTAGATCACACATTTCACAGGGTTCGACGATATAGTTGCGCATCACGACCATGAAAGTGTATTTGCACATATTTATCAAAGCCTAATTTTTGTGCAACTTTCAGCGATGCAATATTTTCTGGTTCAATAATAACCACCAAGTCCGTTATTCCTAGATTGTTCTTACAATGATCCAACACTGCACTAGCTGCTTCGAGCGCAATCCCTTTACCCCATTCATCGCGAGCAAGCCGATACCCTAAGTTTAACTCTGATACATCATTTACAGCTTGCAATGAGACACCGCAAAAACCAACCACCCTCGAACTTGATTTGTCAGCTAATGCCCAAGGACCAAAACCTAGATTTTGATAACACTCCAAGCACCAATCAATAAATTCCTCCGTTTGTTTTGCAGAACATACCCCTCGCAGTGAATACTTCATTACTTCAGGGTGAGCCAAAATCTCGCTCAGCTCTTGTATATCTGCAAGCGTAAACTCTCTGATCATGAGTCTATTCGTTTCACAAATGTTCATAAATCAATCCTTGAATAGATTAGATGAGTATCTTAACTAGTCAGTCTTTTCTCAAAGCGACTTTAGGTATACCGTGAGCAGGAACCCACTTTTTAAACTCACAAAAACCATATTTTTTATACAGCTTGATCGCTGGCAGGTTTTGTTGTGCAGTTTCCACTTGCGCACTATGAAAGTCGTATTCACTCAAAACATAATCAATTAACTTGCCTGCGATCCCTCTTCTAAAAAAATCGGGACTTACTATTAAGCTGTCTATTTCCAATTGAGTACCTTCAAAGGTTACTTCAATCAGCCCTGCTAATGAGGTGCCTTCAAAATACCCAAAAAATGAAGTTGGGGCATGATTTATATGTTCAACAGTGCGCTGTAGCGGAGGAAATTGTGCATCAGGCACGCTAATCAACGCAGCTTCAACTTTATAAGCATTTTGAAATAGCGTATATATCTGACGTGCAGTTGAATTATTATTGTTTTCAAGCTTATTTATCATACCCGTTTAACATTATGCAGCTTTTTCGCATTGCTCGATGCTACCGAACTATTAAGTCATGAGCAAAAATATATCAACAAACAATTATTGATTGAGCATAGCGCCAATCATCCCAAGACAGCCTATAAGCAAAAGTAACGTCCATTGAGGTAAGCGAGTAAAGGTTTGAAAGTTGAAAAAGTGCCACCCTACTGTTAAAAACACACTAGAAAACACGATAAAGTTTACGCTAATAAATATAACAACCGCGTTTAAATCGGTTTGTAACTTGGTACTTGCAAAGATCAGCAAGGCACTGGAAGAAACCAAAATAGCTGACACCATATGCCAACAGGCTAACAATGTCGCTTTAGGTGTTCGCGCAAGCCTCGATTTTAGAAAGGGTCTAACTGGGTCTAACTGCCCCGCAAAAATATGAACGAGTGCAGTGAAAAAACAAAGTAGTCCAGAAGATAAAATCCAATAATTCATAAAAATCCCTTTAAATCATCACCATGTTATTTAGTGAGACTTAGCATAGTCACTTAAGCCAGAAGGCAGCAACACGCATATGCGTATTTAATTTTCCAACAAAAATGCTAGTTCAGATGACGCCTTGGTAGGAACAACCTGCGTTATTTCATACTTAGCCAAGCCTTCTCGAAAAAATGGGTCCTGAGCGAGGATCTCGTCGAGCACGCCACGATCGCAAATATTTGAAATGATTAACCCTCCAGTGCGAGGCTCTTTTCTGCCTGAAAGCAAAAAGTGTCCTAGTGCGTAATGTTTATCTAAAAAGGCAATATGTTCAGGAATGTAATCGTCCACTTCATTTAGTGGCACTTTGTACTTTAAAGAAATGATAAACACGATAGCTCCCTCTAGCTGACTGTTACAGTTACAATTATACTCATTTACCTAAATAACGCCTACAAAAATAGCGACCATTTTATCTACTGTGATCATAAAACAACATATAGCGCCTTATAGAAAACGAGACCTATCACACCAAACGTAATCCAGTGTAGCTTAGCGCTAGCGGCACTTTTAGCGAGTTGAAAACAATTGAACCATTGCCTTCACTTTTCAAACTAGCGTAATCGTAAACATCTCTCAATTTAAGTCACCATCTTCGCCATACCTTGAGACATGTTTGTCGTAAAACACCTCGGTCTGGTCTTTCATATCTTGACGTGCGACGTTTTTTTCAATTTTGCGACTTATTTATGCACAATGACCATACTGTACACAAAAAACTTAGTAAGGTCCGGCCATTCACACTCAACAAAAGTGAGACCTAACCATTCAGGGTAAATAACCCTACATTGCCGATAAATGAAAGAACATCGCATTTAAATTACCAATTTAAACTGAGTTGTTCGAAATACACATCGTAATTTTCAATTAAACATTGGCTTCAATTTAAATATTGATAATTACTATTTTTATTAATCAATTACCCTATTAGCACTTGTTAATTCGTAATCTTCCCAATAGCATGGTTCTCGTTTTGTTATACATTAAAAGGCATTTATGAAACTACGTTCACTTTGTAAGCTATTACCCTATTTAACCCTAATATTCACATGCCATAGTTATGCATCCCAACACAAGTTATTAGCGGAAGATGGAAAAGCTGATGATCAGTTTGGCTACGCGGTCGCCATCGATGGTAAAACAGCATTAGTTGGTGCTCTCAAGGCAGATATAAAAAATATTGAGGACTCCGGCGCAGCTTACATTTACTCTATGGGCAAGAATGGTTGGCAACAAAATGGAAAGCTCGTAGCCACCCCTGCCTATACACAAGATACATTAGGCGGAAAAGTTGCTCTAAAAAACGGTTTTGCAATGCTAGGAGTAAGCAGAAGAGACGACAAAGGCAAAGACTCAGGTGCCGTCATCGCCTTTGAAAAGAACAAAACTGCTTGGCTACAAAAACAAATAATAACAGCCGTTGATGGTAAAGCTGGTGACGCATTTGGTCAAAGTATTGCGCTCACAGAGCACTTTCTGGTTATCGGTGCACCGCACAGTGATGCTCCTCATAAAGATTCAGGTTCAGCTTATATCTTCAAACGAGAAAATGCTAACTGGCAATTTCAAACCAAGCTAATTGCAAGTGATGGAGCCCAAGGCGATTTGTTTGGGATCAGTGTCGCTATTGATGGCGATACTATTCTAGTTGGTGCGGATCTCAACGATGAAAAAGCCGAAAAAGCGGGGGCCGTCTATGCCTATCAATACGATGGCAAGCATTGGCGCGAACAAGCTAAATTAATGGCGAACGATGGAGCAAATACCGATATTTTTGGCGTAAGAGTTGCGCTATCCGGCGACACTGCACTTATCTCTGCTCGCAGGGATGACTTGGACAATATTGGTATTGATGCGGGTTCAGCGTATATTTTTGAGCGACATAACGCAAAGTGGACACAAACACAGAAACTAGTTGCGCCAGACGGAAAAGCTGATGACAGGTTCGCCCGTGGTGTCGCATTACAACAAAATACCGCTTTGATCAGCGCAATGCACCATGACGCAAACGGTAATAACACCGGTGCACTTTATATTTTCAAAAAGCAGAAAGGTGAATGGCAGTTCTCATCAAAAATTGTCGCACATGACGCTAAGCCAGAGGACAAATTTGGCTGGAATGTCGCTCTATCAAACAATCACGCAATCATTGCAGTACCACATCGCGACGATAACGGCACTGACTCAGGCGCAGCATATATTATTGAGCTAAAGGATTAAAAGCGGCCATCACTACGCCGCTGAGGAAGCGTTTTCTATTCTACCGCAAAGTATTTGCATATCGTGCTTGGGCAAACAAACATTAAAGGCGTGTTTGCCCAGAGCATGCAACGCTCTAAAGCACAATACACAGCCTTAAATAGGTTATGCACCTGAGTAATTAAGCTGTTTTGTATAAACGTGTGATGTTTTTGAGAGTATAAAATCCATCGCTGGATAGAATTCATGAGACTCTTTTCTCAGCGTATTTGACCTCACAACAAGTTGCGCTGCACCATGCCTTATTGCCCACTCTTGTGCAGCGTTAACAAGCGCCTGCGCAATGCCATGTCTGCGAAACGCCTTACCAACAACCAGACCTGTGATCTCAACCTTATAACCAGACTCAAGAAAAACACGCTTTTCTACGACCAACCAACCACACACTTGCTCTTCGGAGACGGCAACAAAAACATAGTGTGATGGTGAAGCAAGCAACTCTTCCAGCCACTTATGTGTTTCATCGGCTTGCACCTGATAGCCCAATTCTTCGGTTAACTGAGTAATTTGATGAGTATATTCTATTTTGGCTTGTGTAATATCAAACTTCACTACTCACTCCAGTAAAAATCTAAAAGTTATGAATCGTTCAATGTTGGATTTATAACGTTTTTAACACGTTCAAATCGTTCTGAACAACGCATTTTTAAAAACTATTATCGTTTCTAACAACGGGCTGATGCATGCGATAGTGAATATATTTGTCTTTCTTTAAAGTAACAATATCTACCACGGCGGGATCGCACTTTGTAAAAAGGCTTTAACACCCGCCTCTTTTCTGATCTAATAACGCCCACATTGTCACTATCTACTTGTTAATTATGTCGTTATTTAGCCACCTTGAACTTGTTGAAGATAAGCGTTCTTCTATCAATCAACATCATGATCTTACTGATGTTTTGTTTCTTATCATCTCGGCGGTTTTATCCGGTTGTGAGGGCTGGAAAGATATTGAAGTGTTCGGGCACAGTAAACTCCCTTGGCTCAGACAGTTCAGAGCCTTTAAACACGGTATTCCAACGCGACATAGCATTGCACGAATTCTTAAAACAGTGGAGACTGATTCATTGGTTTTGGCCTTGTTCAGTTGGGTCAACGAGCAACGGTCTCAATCTGATAAGCCAATCATTGCGTTTGATGGTAAAACCTTGCGCGGTGCCAGTAAAAAACGTGAGGATAACTTACACTTGGTGTCCGCCTTTGATTGTGAGTCCGGCCTAACCTTATACCAGCGCACGGTTGAGAATAAATCCAATGAAATTCCCGCAGTCAGAGTACTATTGGATGTACTAGATATTTCAGATTCAATCGTCACATTGGATGCGTTGCATTGTCAAAAAGCGACGCTATCAAAACTTACCTCACGAGGGGCTGATTATCTGGTTCAGGTTAAAGCAAACCAGAAAACACTCTATAAAGCAGTCACTTCGTGTTTTGAAACTGCCTTTGCCCAAGAGGAGAATTTACCTGAAGATGTACAAGTCAGCAGTGGTCATGGGCGTCAGGAAACGCGCATCACTTATGCACTGAAAGCAGATAAACTGCCTGAAGAGATAAAAGCAAAATGGCCTGGACTCACTTCACTGGTTGCGGTTGAAAGACACAACAAGTCCGGCTCAACAACAAAAATAGATACGCACTTTTATGTTACTTCTGTCGAGCCAGATGCGCAGATGTTGCAAAAAGCCATCCGCCATCATTGGCACATCGAGAACCAACAGCACTGGGTGTTGGACGTGGTGTTTAAAGAAGATGCCTGTCAGATAAGTGAGCCGATTTCTGCGGAAAATATGGCGCTATTCAGACGGGTTGTTCGCAATCTGGTAAAACAGCACACAGGCCGTAAAGATTCGATACGTGGTAAATGCGTTCGGGCTAGTTTTGACGATGAATTTAGGGCAGAGCTTATCTTCGGTTAATGGTTGTTAACGAAGTATGCTCTCACCCTGCAATATCTACCCATGTGAGATACATCAAATATCCATAGTACTTTGCAATTTATTTTGATTATCTACGCTTTTTTACGCGCATAATAAAGTGCAAAACCAATGTTGGGAGCGATAAAATTAAACTTAGAATTAAAACGACGACTTTCACAAAGATGCCTAACGCTTGGTTCAGGTGCGCCGTAGACGTCACCTGAAACCACTTGTGTACGCCCGACATGGGCATTAACTAATGAGGTGAAAGTCCTCTGTAGGAAGATCACCGTTTAAATAACTGATTGTTATTAAACGATAACTACTAGCGAATGGCAAGTGCAAATCCGCGAGGGGTTGTATGGAGGAAGCCGCTAGCAAAATTGCGAGCTGATGAACAAAAACATCATACTAGACGTAGGCTGAAGACGAGTTAGCACAAGATAACGAAGTCACGTGATCTAACGGCCACCGTAAATGATGCAGTTGTGCAATGAAAGTTAATGTTCTTATTCGGGGAGAGCTGGATAACACGGGGAGAGCTGGATAACATGCGGCCTGCGCTATCGCTGCGGAAAATACCAGTAAGTGGCTGGTCAATCAACCCCTTGGCGTGCTATTTGGTTGCGAAATAGACTACGAGCGAAACCACTGCAACACCCACCGATACGCACGCAGCGCAATTTAGAGCAATTTATTTTGTGATTATCCAGCAGTCAGCAGACGGCATAGTAGCCAAACACCCATCGTAATGGATGGGACACGGTGAAGGCCTGAACATTTAACCGAAGGAATACTTCATGTCTTACTTACATAACTATACGCCACAGCCCTGTGGTTCTGATATGCAGCGTAATGCAGTGCAATCAACCTTCAACTTTGATTTATTCGAACACGTTTTATCAAACGATAATCTTCAACGCGCATGGAAGCAGGTTAAAGCCAACAAAGGCGCAGCGGGTGTAGATGGTATGAAAATAGACCAATTTATCGACTGGGCAAAACAACACTGGCAACAGTGCAAAGCTCAACTCGAAAATGGGACTTATCGTCCACAACCGGTCAAACGCGTTGAAATTGATAAACCCGATGGTGGAAAACGGCAACTCGGCATACCCACAGTGGTCGACCGGGTTATCCAGCAAGCCATTACTCAGGTTTTATCGCCCATCATTGATAACACATTTTCAGATAACAGCTTTGGTTTTCGTCCTAACCGTAACGGCCAACAAGCAGTGAAGCAAGTTCAACAAATTATTAAATCTAAACGCAATATTGCGGTAGATGTCGATTTGTCAAAGTTCTTTGACCGAGTCAATCACGACTTATTGATGCGAAATTTATCACGTCATGTCAAAGATAAACGCTTGCTCAAACTCATTGGCCGTTATTTGAGAGCTGGAATTGATGACTATGGCACGCTAATTCCGAGTTTAGAAGGAGTACCGCAAGGCGGCCCTCTTTCACCTTTATTATCCAACATTATGTTGGATGATTTAGACAAAGAATTGGAGCAACGAGGTCACCAATTTGCCCGTTACGCTGATGATTTTATAATCTTAGTAAAATCAAAACGTGCGGGCGAACGTGTACTTGCCAGCGTTACTCGGTTCCTTGAAACTAAACTCAAATTGCTTGTTAACACGGATAAAAGTCAGGTGGTTAACACCACACAAAGTAAATTCTTAGGGTTTACCTTTAAACGTGGAGCAATCAAATGGCATGACAAAACTCTGCATAAATTTAAGCGACAGGTACGCATTTTAACTAACCGTAATTGGGGCGTGAGCATGCAATATCAGTTGTTTAAATTAAGCCAATATCTAAGCGGATGGATCAATTACTTTGGTATTGCGAACGCATACCAGCAATGTGTTGACCTAGACCAATGGATAAGGCGCAGGATCAGGATGTGTTACTGGCGACAATGGCGAAAACCGAGAACTAAAGTAAGAAACTTGATGAAGCGTGGAGTTCATGTGCAAGCAGCCGTTGCCTGTGGCATCACAAGTAAAGGACCTTGGCGCAGTTCCAAAACACCCGGTATTCAACAGGCTTTAAGCTTAAATTATCTGAAAAATGAGGGACTATATTCACTCAGAGACGGATGGATAAAAGTGCATTACCCAAACGGGTAATCTGTTAGATGAAACGCCCTGTGCGGACCCGCATGCAGGGTGTTGTGGGGGCTGAGGGCTAGATACCCTCGGCTACCCGATTAGGCATTTTATGACCTTTTTCTCGCGGGCTTTCTAAATTCCGAATCAGGGACTTTAGGTAACGCTATTTTTTCCAGATCTTTCTCTTCGAATGGGCTACCGAAATCAGGATTAAATTTATAGCCACTCTCAAATAGCGGCTTTAGCTTCGCCCATTCTTTTGTGTTTGAAACTTTAGGCGCTTTGAATGCTGAACCTGTTTCGTACATAGAAGTACCACATTGAGGGCATACAACTTCGTATTCAACTGGCTGCCAGTTGCCATGTTGGTCTTGGGTATACTTATGCTTCTTGAAGACCTTTTTACACTCCAAACATGCATAACAGATGGTGATATCTTTCATTTTTATACCCGTCGCCTAACGCCCGCCTATGGGGCTAATTGAGTGGGCTAAACTAGAGCGAAGCGAACAGCCCGCGAAAATTTGTCCCTGCGAGTTTACGAGCAACATGAGGCGCTTGTTATGTTTCATTAGACGCATTAAATTCAACACCAAAAAAGCCAAACGCGCCAACAGCAGCGAAAACGAAAATAATAAAATTATTAGCACCATTAAAGGCAAATAACATGCTAAGTAAGCTAAATGGAATACATAGTATTATGCCGGTTTTCGCTTCAAACCCCTCTACATATCTCCAATGTGCCTTTATTCTCTTACTGAAATAATAAATACCATATATAAACAAAGGAACTGTAATAAATGGAATTAAAGGATCATTAAAGGTTAAAACCTCACCATGCCCCCCTCTTTTACTCAAAAGAGGGATATCTATCTCATTAGTCCAAGTCGCTTTAATGAAAAAGGGCATGTAAATAGCAAATATGTATTTAAATGGATTAAATACAGAAGACTTTTTAGGGCGATTCAAAATTTGTGCGCTCCTTGCAAATGAACATAACAGCTTATTCTCTCCCAAAATGTCGGAATAAATACCGACAAAACGGGCCATATTACGTGTTCCTATTTTCACATGTAAAAACTTCAATGTAAACAAAACACAAGAGCCGCTCAAAAAACACACTGTTAAAATTGGACAAAACGGGCGGTAATAATGTTATTGGACAAACAGAAAACCACTGTCTATATAAACAGTACCCTTTAACAGATGGAATTGTTTATGAAGTCTCCCTTTTTAACTATGGTGCAAGAGCACATGTATATGCGTCGATACGCTAAACGTACCATTGAGTCATATCTTAGATGGATAGCCGCTTTTATTCGTTTTAACAATATGCGCCACCCTAATACACTTGGTAACACTGAAGTTGAGTTATTTCTTAGTCACCTTGCCAATCAACAAAATGTGGCACAAGGTACTCAAGCACAAGCGTTAAATGCGCTGAGCTATCTTTACAAAGAAATACTCAAAACACCTATGTCTTTAAATTTAAAATTTAATAAAAGTCAGCGTGCTCGTAAGTTACCCGTGGTTTTAACCAAAGATGAAGTAGCGGCGCTATTAAAAATGTGCAGTTCGCGTCATTATTTATCCTGCGCGCTACTTTACGGCAGCGGGTTAAGGCTTATGGAAGCCATGCGTTTACGCGTGCAAGATATTGACTTTGACTATCAGTGTATTCGTATTTGGGATGGAAAAGGTGGCAAAAACCGCGTAGTTACCCTTGCCAAAAAACTTACCCCATTGCTAAACAACCAAATTCGACAAGTTCAAAGTCATTTGCAGCTAGACCTTCAAAACCCGCTTTTTAATGGTGTTTGGCTCCCTCATCAATTAAGAAAAAAGTACCAAGGTCACAACAAGCACTTAAACTGGCAATATTTATTTCCTTCCCACAAGCTCAGTATTGACCCAGAAACAAAACAACTTCGTCGGCACCACATTGATGAAAAGCAAGTACAAAGAGCAGTCAAAAATGCAGCCAAAATGGCGGGGATCACCAAACATGTAACACCGCATACCTTGCGTCACTCATTCGCAACGCATTTACTGCAAAGTGGTGCAGATATCAGAACTGTGCAAGCGCAGCTGGGTCACACTGATGTACGTACAACACAAATCTATACTCACGTCATTGGGCAAGGCGCTCAGGGGGTAGTTAGCCCTATGTCTCATTTGCAGATCCCCACATAAAAAGACGATATTGATACTTTAGTGATACCAATTTCCACCTATGTAGTTGGCGACGCCTTTGCCTACACAAACAGCCCTATCGACAAATAAAAAAGGCATGTATATAACCTACATGCCTTTTAGTCATTAGGTTGCGAGCACATTACAAACGAATGCCGCCGTCAATCTCTACGACTCGACCTGTAAAAAAGTCGTTTTCGATGATGTATTTTGCAGTATGGGCAATTTCATCAGCCTCGCCCAAACGCCCGACAGGTTTCATCTTCACTAAACGCTCTTTGGCTTCAGGCTTCATGGCATCTGTCATGGTTGTGCGAATAACACCCGGTGCAATCGCGCCAACGCGAATACCAAAACGGCCTAACTCTTTAGCCCAGCTTGTGGTCATGGCAACTACACCCGCTTTTGCAGCAGAATAATTAGTTTGACCCATATTACCTGCACGCGCCACACTCGACATATTAATGATCACGCCGCCCTCACCCGCTTCAACCATTTTAACCGCCGCTTCACGACCGCATAGAAATACGCCTGTTAGGTTCACGTCGATAACAGATTGGAACTGTGATAAAGCCATTTTATCAACCACTTTGCCTTCTTTGGCTTTCAGCAGCAGACCATCGCGTAAAATACCGGCATTGTTAATAAGTACGGTAATATTGCCAAAATCAGATTGAATTGTATTAAATACCGCTTCTACTTCGCTCTCAACGCTGACGTTGGCAACATAAGTAGCAACTTTTACACCCAGCTTACTTAGTTCTGAGCGAGCCGATGCAAGTACATCTTCTTGCATATCAATCACCGCAAGGTTTGCGCCTAACTTCGCCATTTCAGTGGCCATTGCAAAGCCTAGGCCTTGCGCACCACCCGTTACCACTACGGTTTTATTGTTAATATCCATAGGTTTACTTTTCACTGTATAATTTAAAAATTGCGCTAAAGTCTTCTGCGCCTTTGCCTTGATTTTGCATCAAGTTGTATAAGTTTTTAGCCATTGCACCTAATGGGGTTGCCGAGTTAGTTTGCTGCGCAGCTTGTTGCGCAAGGCCTAAATCTTTCGCCATTAAGTCAACCATAAAGCCCGGCTTGTATCCATTGGTGCTTGGTACATTTTCTTGTACATTTGGACATGGGTTATAAAGCTCTAACGTCCAGTTACGGCCCGAGCTATTTAGCATGATCTCGCTAAGTACTTTAGGATCTAAGCCATGATCAATACCCATTTGCAATGCTTCACTGGTACCCGCCATTAAAATGCTCAACAGCATGTTGTTACAGATTTTAGCGACTTGACCTGCGCCAATATTACCCGCATGGAAAATGTTTTTGCCCATGTCGGTCAATATGTCGTTAGCACGGTTAAAGTCGGCATCACTGCCACCGACTATAAAAGTTAGCGTGCCCGCTGCCGCACCTGCTGTGCCGCCCGACACGGGTGCATCAACAAAGCTAATGCCCGCTTTAGCCAGCTCACCGCCCACAAACTGGGCCGACTCAGCATCAATCGTTGAACAATCAATCACCAAAGTTGATTTGTCGAGGTGATTAATTAAACCGTTTTCACCACAGTAAATCATGCGTACATGCTTACCCGCAGGCAGCATGCTCACTACATAATCAGCGCCATCACACACTTGCTCTACGCTCGCTGCTGCGTTCGCGCCTTGTAGTTTAAGCTGTGCAACCGCTTCTTCACTTAAATCAAACACAGTCACTGTGTGGCCAGCTTTAACCAAATTGCTGGCCATTGGGCCGCCCATGTTGCCTAGGCCAATAAATCCAATCTTTGCCATGTTCTGCTCCTTACATATCCGCCAGTGGATGGTTTTGCTCATCCCACTTTGGCGTTAAAAACGCTGCGATGGTACTTGCTGGTACGTCATTGACCGATGCAAATTGCCAGTTAGGTTGGCCATCTTTATCAATGAGTAACGCGCGCACACCTTCTTGAAACTCGCCTGCAAGCCCAGCCTGTACTGACATACCCAGTTCAAACATAAAGCATTCTTTTAAGCTTTTGTTTTTACCCGCTTTTAGCTGTTCGCTTACAAGCACAGCACTTAGTGCTGAGCCATGTTTAAGCGACTTTTGCGCGCGGCTTAACCATTTATTGTCGTCGCTAGGCAGCGCTAAAATAAAGTCCACTTGCGCTTGAAGCGCTGTAATACCATCTAGTTCATTGAGCTGCGCTTGAATTGCTTTAACTTCGCTAACTGGTGGCTGTGCTGAGTTTTTATCTAACTCCAGCAATACATTGCTTAGCTTTTCATGGTTTAAGCTGGTTGTTTTACCCCAGTTAATCGCAATCATCTCATTCACGAGATCTGTATATTTGTTGCTATCAATGGTGTGGTCCGCAAGACCAACATAACGCGCATCACTGGCGTTAATTGATGCACCAGTTAAGCCTAAAAACAACCCTGCACCTTGTGGCATTTTATTGAGGAAGTAGCTACCGCCAACGTCAGGATATAATCCAATGGTGATCTCTGGCATCGCGATGCGCGCAGTTTCCGTCACCACTCGATGGCTTGCTCCGGCCATCAACCCAAGTCCACCACCCATAATAATGCCATTACCCCAAAGTAGAATTGGCTTATCGTAGGTGTGAATTTTGTAGTCTAGGCGGTATTCTTCAGCGAAGAAGGTTTGTAGATAATCATTGCCATCGTTTGCTGCCATCGCTTTGTACAAGCTTACAACGTCGCCACCGGCACAAAATGCCTTTTCCCCTTCACCTTTAAGTACCACCATGGCTACTTGCTCGTCTTGCGCCCAAGCATCCAACTGTGGTGTAAGTAAACGGATCATGTCTAAATTCAGCGCATTCAAGGCTTTTGGCACGTTCAGTGTGGCAAAGGCAATTTGCATCCCGTTTTCACACTGAGCCAACTCAAATACCACTGGTGCGTCAGCTTGATTGAGTAACTGTAAATTAGCCATTAGCCATTCACCCAGTTTGGTTTACGCTTTTCTAAAAATGCATTCACGCCTTCTTTTTGGTCTTGCGTGTCAAACAAAGTAACGAATAGTTCACGCTCTAATGGCAATGCGCTGTTAATTGTACCTGTGCGACCTTTTTGGATCAGCGCTTTACATGCAGTTACCGCTACCGGGCTTTGCTCACCAACTTTTTCAGCCAGTGCAATTGCAGCATTGAGCGCTTCGCCCGTTTCAACTACCTCTTCAACTAAGCCAATTTGTTGTGCTTTATCCGCTTTCAGACGTTCGCCACATAAAATCATGCGCTTTGCCCAGCCTTCGCCAACTAACCATGCTAGGTTTTGTGTACCGCCAGCACAAGGCAACAAGCCCACTTTGGCTTCTGGCAATGCCATTTGTGCTTGCGATTCTGCTATACGAATATCGCAAGCAAGGGCAACTTCAAGGCCTCCCCCCATCGCAAAACCGTTAATCGCGGCGATGGAAACACCTCTAAAGTCGCTCAGCGTTTCGAACGCTTCACCAAATACGCGTGACATATCCGCCGCAATGCCTTTATCGCCGCTGGCAAATACGTTTAAGTCAGCCCCTGCTGAGAAAAACTTTTCACCTTCACCGGTGATCACTAACGCGTAAATGTTTTTATCGGCATTTAGCTCATTCACTAACTCTTTTAAACCAACAAGCGTATCGCGAGTCCACGTATTCGCAGGTGGATTGCTCATGGTGATAACGGCTGTATTACCTTGTTTCTCAAGTTTAAGTTGTGCACTCATGATATTCTCCTTATAAAACGCTGGCCGCGCCTTGCGCTAAAATACGACGTGCAATGATCACACGCATGATCTCATTGGTACCTTCAAGAATTTGATGTACACGCACATCACGAACGTGACGCTCTAATGGGTATTCTTTGATGTAACCATAGCCACCATGAATTTGCAGGGCATCGTCACACACTTTAAAGCCTACATCTGTCGCAAAGCGTTTAGCCATGGCACAGTAAGTGGTTTTTTCACTGTCGTTGGTGTCTAGTTTGAATGCCGCTAAACGTACCATTTGACGCGCCGCTACAAGCTCAGTATTCATGTCTGCAATCTTAAATTGCAATGCTTGAAATGCGGCAAGTGGCTTACCAAATTGTTCTCGCTCTTGCATGTATTGCTTCGCTGTATTTAGAGCCTGTTGTGCAGTACCAATTGAGCAAGTTGCAATATTGATACGACCACCGTCTAAACCCTGCATGGCAAATTTAAAGCCTTCGCCTTCTTGGCCTAATAAGTGGTTAGCTGGAATACGTACATTTTCTAGGGTCACTAAACGCGTAGGCTGGGCGTTCCAGCCCATTTTTTCTTCCGCTTTGCCGTATACCACACCGGCTGCGTCCGCAGGCACAACAAATGCTGAAATGCCTTTAGGGCCGTCTTCCCCGGTGCGCGCCATCACCACTAAAACGTCTGTTTCGCCAGCGCCAGAGATAAACATTTTTGAGCCATTTAATACGTACTCATCACCTTCTTTCAGCGCTTTGGTTTTAAGTGATGCTGCATCAGAACCTGAGCCCGGCTCAGTCAAACAATAAGAAGCTAGCAACTCGCCCATAACCAGTTGGTCGATGTACTTTTCTTTTGCTGCATCGCTACCAAAGCTGGCTATCATCCAAGTTGCCATATTGTGGATGGTCAACATGGCCGTTGTGGCTGTACAGCCCATTGAAAGCTGTTCAAAAATAATGCTTGAGTCTAAACGCGATAAACCAAGTCCACCTGCCTCTTCTGGCGTGTATAAACCGCAAAAGCCGAGTTCACCCGCCTTTTTAATCACGTCTTTTGGAAAAATATGTTCGCGATCCCAAAGGGCAGCGTTAGGAGCAAGCTCGCTCATAGCAAATTGGTACGCGGTATCAGCAAATGCCTGTTGATCTTCGGTTAGATTAAAGTCCATAAAGACCTCTTGTTGTGTTGATGACTAAGCCAGAGAGACTCTGGCCTAGTTTGTAGTTATTGTAATATTCTTTGAAACGCTGAATTACTTCAGGTTGATGCTCATGTTTGGACCTGAAGCGATATCGTCTTCAAACCAACGTGAGGTAATAGTTTTAGTTTCTGTGTAAAAACGCACGCCTTGCTTACCATAGGTGTGTTGGTCGCCATAAAATGAGCCTTTCCAACCTGTGAATGAGAAGAATGGCAATGGCACGGGAATTGGCACGTTAATACCCACTTGGCCTACTTCAATTTCATGTTGGAACTTACGTGCAGCGGCACCGCTTGATGTAAACAACGAAGTACCGTTTCCGTATGGACTCGCGTTGATAAGCGCAATCGCTTCTTCCAACGTATCTACAAACATACATGCCAATACAGGACCAAAGATCTCTTCTTTATATAGGTCCATTTCAGTGGTTACGTCAGTGAATAACGTCGGCCCTACCCAGTTACCTTTTTCGTAACCTTCAACGGTAAAATCAGAGCCGTCTAACAAACAGGTTGCGCCTTGCTGCTTCGCACTTTCAATCAATGACAAAATGCGTGCTTTTGCTTGTGGGGTTGTTTGTGGGCCGTAGGCAGCTTCTGGGTCATTCCAAATGCCAGGGCGCACTTTTGATAACGCTTCTTTTAAGTCGTTTACCCACTCTTTCGATTGACCAACAAACACGGCAACAGAAATACCCATACAACGTTGACCAGCCGCGCCCACTGATGAGCCAACAAGGTTATTGATCAATTGCTCTTTTTTAGAGTCTGGCATAATAACCATGTGGTTTTTAGCGCCAACACATGCTTGAACACGTTTTAGATTCTGCGTGCCTTTTGAGTAAATATATTGACCAACACCACACGAACCTACAAACGAAATAGCGCGAATTTCTGGCGCTTCAAGAATTTGATCTACTTGATCTTTAGTTCCATGAATAACTTGTAATACACCTTTTGGTGCGCCAGCTTCCTCAAATAGCTCAACTAAACGCATTGGCGTAAGTGGATCTTGCTCTGATGGCTTAAGGATAAACGTATTACCGCACACAATCGCCATTGGGAACATCCAAAGTGGGATCATCGCTGGGAAGTTAAATGGTGTAATACCCGCACACACACCCAGTGGCTGCATGTACGAATAGGTATCAATTTTACGGGCAACGTTTTCGACCGTTTCGCCCATCATCATCGATGGCGCATTGGCGGCTTGTTCAACCACTTCAATACCACGCCAAACGTCACCTTTAGCGTCTTCAAAGGTTTTGCCAAGCTCATGACAGATGATGGTCGCTAGTTCATCATGGTGCTCTTTTAATAGTGCAGCGTAACGCATCATAATACGTGAGCGTTCTGTTACAGGTACTTCTTTCCACGTTTTAAAAGTTTCTTGCGCTGAATCAATTGCAGCACGTACTTCTTGCTCGGTTGCGCAAGGTACTTGAGCAAGTACGTCTTGAGTTGCAGGGTTTACAACATCAATCCATTGTTCAGATGATGATTGTGTGAATTCGCCGTTGATGTATAAAGGTACTTGGTGCATTGTGCACTCCTCCCCAGATTATGTGTCATGGCACCAAATGGCTGTAATAATTGTTTTGCCTTATTTATTTGGTGCCGTGTGAATGTGTTTTAAACTTCGACCGCCAGTGCCACAGCCTCACCACCACCAATACACAGTGATGCGATACCTTTTGACAAGCCACGGTTACGTAATGCATGAATAAGCGTCACTAAAATACGTGCGCCACTGGCACCGATTGGGTGACCCAATGCACAAGCACCACCGTTTACGTTTACCTTGCTGCTATCTAAGCCCATTTCATTAATGGCAAGCATAGTAACCATGGCAAATGCTTCGTTTATCTCCCAAAGATCAACCTCGTCTTTGCTCCAACCTGTGCGCTCAAGTAACGTGTTCATTGCGCCCACTGGTGCAAGTGTAAATTCAGAAGGCAATTGTGAATGTGTCGCGTGTGCCGCTATTTTACAAAGTGGTGTTAAACCATGGCGCTTCGCTTCAGACTCACTCATTAAAATAAGCGCTGCACCACCGTCAGAAATTGATGAAGAGTTGGCTGCGGTAACAGTACCGTCCTTTTTGAATGCAGGACGTAAGCTTGGAATTTTCTCTGGACGCGCATTACCTGGTTGTTCATCAATGCTGACTTCAACGTCGCCTTTGCGTGTTTTAAGCGTTACCGGCGCAATCTCATTATGGAAGCTGCCATTTTCGATTGCTGCATTGGCTTTGCTCAGTGAAGCTAATGCAAACTCGTCCATTTGCTCACGAGTAATGCCGTATTGATCTGCTGTATCTTGCGCAAAACAACCCATTGCTTTGTTGTCGTACGCGTCTTCTAAGCCATCAGCCATCATGTGATCTTTAATTTCACCATGGCCCATACGCATACCACCACGCGCTTTTGGAATGAAGTACGGAGAATTAGTCATACTTTCCATACCACCAGCAATGGCTGAGTTAATGCTGCCCGCTTTGATCAAGTCATGCGCTAACATCGCGGCTTTCAGACCTGAGCCACATACTTTGTTAATGGTTGTCGCGCCAGTCGAACGCGCTAAACCAGCATGTAGCATTGCTTGACGTGCTGGTGCTTGGCCTAGTCCCGCAGGCAAAACACAGCCCATGATCACTTCGTCAATTGACGCGTCGCTTAAACCCGTTTCAGCCATCACGCTTTTTATCGCGGTAGCACCTAAATCAGTACCACTTGCATCTGATAAAGCGCCCATAAAGCCACCCATTGGGGTACGTTTTGCAGCTACAATGACAACAGCATCATTACTCATTTCTAACTCCTAGTTGAAAACGCTCAAAAAACGCGCTTTTCTAAATGATTTATTAATTAAATTGAGCATACATAATATTTACGTTTACGCCAACGTAAATCTAAAATCAAGCAAACTGCGTTGAGTGATTCTGTAAACTTAAGTTGCACACTTTGCTTGCCAAACCGCGTAAATTATTGGCTAGAGCAAAAAACACCCAGCTCAACACTCTACCACTAAAGTATGATTATAACGCTTTACTTTACCTTTACGTAAACTTCACTTATATTGGACCAAACAGTATTTAAGTCAATGTGTAAAATCATCATGCAAGATAATCAAAACGAAGAAACCTACTCAATCAGCGATTTAGCGAAAGAATTTGATATTACAACGCGCAGTATACGCTTTTATGAAGATCAGGGCTTGCTATCTCCCGAGCGTCACGGACAAACCAGAATTTATTCGAAGCGTGACAAAGTTCGCCTCAAACTCATTTTAAGAGGTAAGCGTTTGGGCTTTACATTGGCGGAAACTGGCCGCTTGTTTGAGCTTTACGACGCGGATAAATCAAGCGCAAAACAATTAACGATCATGTTGCAGCTTATCGAAGAGAAAAAAGCCGATTTAAGCCAGCAAATGGATGACATTAAAGTGGTGTTAATGGAGCTGGTGACCGCAGAGCGCCGCTGCCTTGACACTTTAAAGAATTTAGAAGAATAACCTCTCACAGGATGGAACAGTATGAGCACAGTATCTTTATATAAAGAAATGAATTTTGGCCTTGGTGAAACGGCAGACATGATCCGCGATCATGTTAACAACTTTGCAAGCGCTGAAATTGCCCCGATTGCTGAAAAAACCGATCATGAAAATAGCTTCCCTAATCATCTATGGCCACAGTTTGGCGATATGGGCCTATTAGGCATTACTGTACCAGAGGAATTTGGTGGTGCAGGTATGGGCTACCTAGAGCACGTAGTGGCAATGGAAGAGATCAGCCGTGCAAGCGCCTCTATTGGTCTAAGCTATGGCGCACATTCAAACCTGTGTGTTAACCAAATTAACCGCAATGGTAATGAAGAACAAAAACGCAAATATCTACCTAAGCTTATCAGCGGTGAGCACATTGGCGCACTGGCAATGAGTGAACCAAATGCGGGTTCTGACGTGGTTTCAATGAAGCTTAAAGCCGAGAAAAAAGGCGATAAGTATGTATTGAACGGCAACAAAATGTGGATCACCAATGGTCCTGACGCAGACGTGTTAGTGATTTATGCCAAAACAGATCTACAAGCGGGCTCAAAAGGCATTACCGCATTTATCGTTGAAAAAGACTTTCCTGGTTTTTCAACCGCACAAAAGCTAGACAAGCTGGGTATGCGTGGTTCAAATACGTGTGAATTGGTATTTGAAGACTGTGAAGTACCAGAAGAGAACATTCTTGGTAACTTAAACGAAGGCGTTAAGGTACTAATGAGTGGCCTAGATTATGAGCGCGTAGTACTTGCAGCGGGTCCTCTTGGGATAATGCAAGCCTGTATGGACATCGTCGTACCTTATATTCACGAGCGTAAGCAGTTCAATCAGTCTATTGGTGAGTTCCAACTTATCCAAGGCAAAATAGCGGATATGTACACGCAGATGAATGCCGCACGCTCATATGTGTACACGGTAGCTAAAGCCTGTGACCGAGGTGAAACAACCCGTAAAGATGCTGCTGGTGCAATTCTTTATGCTGCGGAGCTTGCGACCAAGATGGCACTAGATGCGATTCAAATTCTCGGTGGTAACGGTTACATCAACGAATACGCAACGGGTCGTTTATTGCGCGATGCCAAGCTTTATGAAATTGGTGCGGGTACGTCTGAAATTCGCCGTATGCTAATTGGACGAGAGCTTTTCACAGAAAGCCGCTAAGGATTGAAACATGACTGTACTTAACTCTTCGGTTAACCCTCACGACAGTCAGTTTAAAGCAAACAGCGAAGCCATGGCTTCGCTGGTTGCAGATTTAAACGACAAAGTCGCTACATTATCTCAAGGCGGTGGTGAAGCACTCATCGCGCGTCATCAAAGCCGCGGTAAATTATTTGTTCGAGACCGTATTAACACCTTACTAGACGAAGGCTCACCATTTTTAGAGATCTCACAATTCGCTGCATTTGGCGTGTATGAACAAGACATTCCCTGCGCTGGCGTGGTTGCGGGGATCGGCCGCGTGCAAGGTGTTGAATGTATGATTGTGGGTAACGATGCTACTGTTAAAGGCGGTACTTATTTCCCATTGACAGTAAAAAAACACCTTCGCGCCCAAGAAATCGCAGAGCGCTGCCACTTACCCTGCATTTATTTGGTTGATTCGGGCGGCGCAAACTTACCTGAACAAGACGAAGTTTTCCCAGACAAGCTGCACTTTGGTCGCATTTTTTATAACCAAGCGCGCATGTCAGCCAAAGGTATTCCGCAAATTGCGGTGGTAATGGGCTTATGTACGGCAGGTGGTGCTTACGTACCGGCCATGGCCGATGAAAGTATTATAGTTAAAGAGCAAGGGACTATTTTCTTAGCCGGTCCTCCGCTTGTAAAAGCGGCGACAGGTGAAGAAGTAAGCGCGGAAGATTTAGGTGGTGCAGACGTACACTGTAAAACCTCAGGTGTGGCTGACCACTACGCCGAAAATGACGAGCATGCGCTGTCAATCGCTCGCCAGTGTATTGCTCGCATTAATCATCAGCGCCCTACTCGACCCATTTTAAAAGATGTGAAGCCGCCTCGTTACGATATTCGTGAAGTATATGGCATTGTGGGCACCGATCTTAAAAAGCCGTTTGATGTGCGCGAAGTTATCGCCCGTATTGTTGATGATTCACAGTTTGATGAATTCAAACGCTATTTTGGTGAAACCCTAGTAACCGGTTTTGCTGAAATTTATGGTCATCCAGTAGGCATTGTGGCCAACAACGGCATCTTGTTCTCCGAGTCAGCACAAAAAGGCGCGCATTTTATTCAGCTATGTACGCAACGTGATATTCCACTGCTGTTCTTACAAAACATCACAGGCTTTATGGTTGGCCAAAAATACGAAGCTGAAGGCATCGCTAAACACGGCGCGAAAATGGTAACTGCGGTATCGTGTGCCGATGTGCCTAAGTTTACCGTACTTATTGGCGGTTCTTACGGTGCAGGTAACTACGGCATGTGTGGTCGAGCATACGAGCCAACCATGATGTGGATGTGGCCAAATGCACGTATCTCGGTAATGGGTGGTGAGCAGGCCGCCGGTGTACTCACGCAAGTGCGTCAAGACGGTTTAGCCCGTAAGGGCGAAAGCATGAGCGACGACGAAGTTGCCGCATTCAAAAAGCCAATCATTGCGCAGTATGAGAAGCAAGGTCACCCATATTACGCCAGTGCGCGCCTTTGGGACGATGGCATTATTGACCCAGCCGATACGCGTACCGTTCTAGGCTTAGCACTTGAAGCCGCAGCAAACGCGCCGCGCAAAGAGTCTAAGTTTGGCATCTTCAGAATGTAACAGGAGCAGACTATGTCGGTCACTTTAACGATAACAAAAACAAAAGTGGCGATTTTAGAGTTAAGTCGCCCCGAAAAACATAACGCTTTTGATGATGCCGTGATTGCTGAACTTATTCAGTGTATTGAACATGCCAATAGCCTTGAGATCCGCGCACTCGTTCTAAAAACCCAAGGTAAGCACTTTTCAGCAGGTGCCGATCTGGGTTGGATGAAGTCGATGGCAGACAACAACTACGAAGAAAACGTGGCAGACTCTGCCATGCTTGCCAAGTTGATGTCGGTGCTAGCAACATCTCCTCATCCAACTTTATGTTTAGTGCAAGGCGCCGCGTTTGGTGGTGCACTTGGCTTAATTGCTTGTTGTGATATTGCCGTTGCCACACCGGATGCCAAATTTTGCTTAAGCGAAGTTAAATTAGGCCTTATCCCTGCCGTGATCAGTCCGTATGTGATTAAAGCCATTGGTGAGCGTCAAGCTCGCCGTTACTTCTTGACAGCAGAAGTATTTAAAGCTGAGCAAGCCTTATCTTTAGGCTTAATTCATGAAGTGAGCGATGACCTTGAGAAAAGCGAACAGTACTTTATTGAAACCTTGCTCAACAATGGACCTGCAGCGGTTCAATCGGCAAAGTCACTCATAAACGAGGTAGCTGGCAAAGCCATCAATGACGAACTGATTGCCCACACAGCAAAACGTATCGCTGAAATTCGCGTCAGTCCAGAGGGACAAGAAGGCTTGAGCGCCTTTTTCGAAAAGCGTGCGCCCAAGTGGCAACACGCGGCAAAACAGTAAGGGATCAAACATGTTGAAAAAAATCCTCATTGCAAACCGTGGCGAAATCGCCTGCCGCGTGATGAAAACCGCTAAGCGTTTAGGCTTAAAAACTGTGGCTGTTTACTCTGATGCCGATGCAAATGCCCTACATGTGAAACAAGCCGATGAAGCCTATCATATAGGTCCAGCTCCTAGTAAAGACTCTTATTTGGTGGCTGACAAAATTCTAGAAGTAGCCAAGCTATCTGGTGCAGACTGTGTTCATCCGGGCTATGGCTTTTTATCTGAAAACAATACATTTGCCGAAGCGCTCGAAAAAGCAGGTATTGCCTTTATTGGCCCACTGGCAAGCTCAATCGAAGCCATGGGATCAAAAACCCGTGCCAAAGAAATTATGGCACAGGCGAACGTACCACTTGTGCCAGGCTATTACGGTCAAAAGCAAGACAGTGATTTTTTAGCCGCAGAAGCTGAAAAAATTGGTTATCCCGTGCTTATCAAAGCCGCCTTTGGTGGCGGTGGTAAAGGCATGCGAGTGGTCCGTCAAAGTTCAGAGTTTTTAGCGTCTCTTGAGGGGGCTAAACGCGAAGCGCTAGCGGGGTTTGGTAACGACCTTGTATTATTAGAACGCTACGTGGATACGCCTCGCCACGTCGAAGTACAAGTATTTGCTGACAACCATGGTAACTGTGTTTATTTGGGCGACCGCGATTGCTCATTGCAACGTCGCCACCAAAAGGTCATAGAAGAAGCGCCAGCACCGGGTTTATCTGACACACTACGCAAAGAGATGGGTGAAGCGGCAGTACGCTGTGCTAAAGCCATTAATTACCGCGGTGCGGGTACTGTGGAGTTTTTACTTTGTGGCGACGAGTTCTTCTTTATGGAAATGAACACGCGCCTACAAGTTGAGCACCCTGTTACAGAAATGGTGACAGGTTTAGATTTAGTTGAATGGCAAATTCGTGTTGCCAACAACCAAACTCTACCACTGACTCAAGAACAAGTAAGCCTAACCGGCCATAGTTTTGAAGCGCGTATTTACGCTGAAGATCCGCGTGAAAACTTTATGCCTTTCTCTGGTGAATTAACGCACTTGTCTTTTCCTCAAGAGAATACAGGCGTGCGCATCGACACCGGCGTACAAACAGGCGCGGAGATCAGCTCCTTCTATGATCCGATGATCGCAAAACTGATCGTCCATGGTCCAGACAGAGAAACTGCCCTGCTTAAGTTACACCATGCGTTAGAAGAAGTGCATTTGGCTGGTGTAAAAAGTAACATTGCCTTTTTACACCACTTGTCTGGTCACCCTACTTTTTCTGCGGGCGCACCGGATACCCACTTTATTGATAGCCAAACAGAGACGTTAACTCAGCAACCAATACCGCTTGAGCAAATGACGTTGCTCGCCGTTGCAGCCTTTATTGCGAACAAACCAACTGGTACAACACCTTGGCAAAATGCGCTTGGCTTTAGACTCAATCAAGTAGCCACGGTTGAAGTACCTTTCGTTGACGAGCCTATTACAGCAAAGCTCAGCGGGGACTCAATCATTGTAGAAGTTGCAGGCAAACAATTCGATATAGTCGCCAATTTGAATGGCACAGCACTCAACACGACGATTAATGGCTGCAAATACACCGCCAGCGTTTTACTCAATGAAGAGACGATTACGGTGATGTATCAAGCGTACGCGCACAGCTTTGAGCTTAAGTCGAAGCATTACATCAGTGAACATGAACACGAGGCGGCCCCGCTTGCTGCGCCACTTAATGGCACGGTTGTAAAACACTTACAGGCAATCAATACGCAAGTAAGTAAAGGTGACGCTGTTGTTGTCATTGAAGCGATGAAGATGGAATACACCCTCAATGCCCCATTTGACGGAACGCTGACCAGCTACTGTTTTGGGGAAGGCGAATTGGTAAGTCACGGTGACATGCTTGCCATCGTTGAGCCTTTGGAGGCGTAAATGTCATACCCCAAAAAAGTACGCATTGTCGAAGTCGGCGCACGCGATGGCTTGCAAAACGAAGCGAGTGTGACCACTGAGCAAAAAGTAACGCTTATTAACGCCCTTGCAGACGCGGGTTTAACAGACATAGAAGCCGGCGCGTTTGTGTCACCCAAATGGGTGCCACAAATGGCTGACTCAAGCGACGTGATCAAGAATGTGAATGTTGGTGAAAAGGTTAATTTAAGTGCTTTAACCCCCAACTTAAAGGGCGCGCAAGCAGCCCTTGAAGTGGGTATTAAAGAGTTTGCGATTTTTACCGCCGCAAGCGAAGCGTTTACTCAAAAAAACATCAACTGCACCATCAACGAAAGTATTGAGCGATTCAAACCCGTCATGGCATTAGCGCAAGAACATGGTGTAAAAGTGCGCGGCTATGTCAGCTGTGTTTTAGGCTGCCCGTATCAGGGTGAGGTCGAACCAGAAGTGGTCCTAGATGTGTGTAAACAATTGTTGGCTCTTGGTTGTTACGAAATTAGCCTAGGCGATACGATTGGTGTCGGCACGCCAAATAAAGTCGATAAATTGCTTAACTTATTACTGCAACATATCAGCGCTGACAAGCTTGCGGTGCACTTTCATGACACTTACGGCCAAGCACTTGCAAACATCAGTAAAGCCCTTGAGATGGGAATTGCTACCGTAGATAGTGCCGTTGCTGGGCTGGGTGGCTGTCCCTATGCTAAGGGCGCGTCAGGAAATGTTGCCACTGAGGATGTAGTTTACTTACTGCAAGGACTTGGCATTGACCCCCAAATTGATTTAGAAAGACTAGCCAAAGCTGGCTGGGCAATTTGCGAGGCGCTCAATAAGCCCCCAGTGAGTAAAGTTTCTTTGGCTTTAAAAGCGAAGTGCGATTAAAAAGTATACATAATATATATGCATTATAGTTTCATGCATATTGAACAATAAATAATCTTTAGGAGTGGGCTCATGGCCGGTTTCGATAAAGTTGTTACAAGCTACGCGCAAGCGATGGATGGATTGAAAGATGGCGATACCATCATTGCAGGCGGCTTCGGGTTATGTGGTATCCCAGAAGGCTTGATCAGCGAAATTAAGCGTAAACAAACAAAAGAGTTAACGGTTGTATCAAACAACTGTGGTGTTGACGATTTTGGTCTTGGCATCTTGTTACATGATCGCCAAATTAAAAAAATCATTGCGTCTTACGTTGGTGAAAATGCTTTATTTGAACAGCAACTACTAGATGGCATCATTGATGTTGAACTAACTCCACAAGGCACGCTTGCTGAAAAAATGCGTGCCGGCGGTGCCGGTATTCCTGCGTTCTACACAGCTACTGGCTACGGTACGCCTGTTGCAGAAGGTAAAGAAGTAAAAGAGTTTGATGGCCGCCCTTATATTTTGGAAGAGTCTATCACTGGCGAGTTCGCCATTGTTAAAGCGTGGAAAGCTGACCGTTACGGTAACCTTGTATTCCGTCACACAGCAATGAACTTCAACCCGATGGCAGCAACAGCGGGTAAGATCACAGTTGCAGAAGTTGAAGAAATTGTCGAGCCTGGTGAATTAGCGCCTAGCGAAATTCATACCCCAGGTATTTACGTTAACCGCGTTATCAAAGGCAGCTTTGAAAAACGCATTGAGCGTGTGACAACGCGTAAATAAGGAGAACACTATGGCTTTATCACGTGAACAAGTTGCAATGCGCGTAGCTCAAGAGCTTCAAGACGGTTATTACGTTAATTTAGGTATCGGCATTCCAACCTTGGTTGCTAACTATGTACCAGAAGGTATTGAAGTTATGCTGCAATCGGAAAACGGCTTATTAGGGATGGGTCCGTACCCAACAGAAGACCAAGTTGACGCAGATATGATCAACGCGGGTAAAGAAACCGTGACAGCTGCCACAGGTGCGGCAATTTTTAATAGTGCAGATAGCTTTGCCATGATCAGGGGTGGTCATGTAGACTTAACGGTTCTAGGTGCATTTGAAGTCGATCAACAAGGCAATATTGCCTCTTGGATGATCCCGAAAAAATTAATCAAAGGCATGGGTGGTGCGATGGACTTAGTCGCCGGCGCACAAAACATTATCGTTACTATGACCCATGCTAGTAAACACGGCGATTCAAAACTGTTAGAAGCATGTACTTTGCCACTAACGGGCGTGAATTGCGTTAAAAAGATTGTAACTGACTTAGCCGTGTTAGAAGTAAAAGACGGCGCATTCCATTTGCTAGAACGCGCGCCGGGTGTTAGTGTTGATGAAATCATAAGCAAAACAGCGGGTAAGCTAATCGTCGAAGGCGATATCCCTGAAATGCAATTTGCCTAACACAATGTACCGACCTCATTCCCAGTGCCATTGGCGCTGAGTTACCCAAAACCCCTCTCACGAGGGGTTTTTTTTATTTAATTTCGAGTTTGGATATCGTTTATCCAGAAGAAGTTGTTTATCTGGCAACAAACTCCAATACGGTTGCATTAATGCAATAACGGTCAGCCCCTCTTGGTCCTTCATTTTTAAACACATGTCCTAAATGAATACCACTGGATTTTGAGCGGATCTCAGTGCGACGCATACCATGACTATTGTCTTGGTGGTAAGTCACACTGCCCTCAACTGGATGCTTGAATGACAGCCACCCGGTACCCGAGTTAAACCTATCCTTGGTATCAAACAAAGGAGCGCCACTGAGTTTGTCGATAAACACACCCTCACCCGTTTTTTTGAACAAATCATACTGCTTACAAAATGGCGCATCGGTTGAGCTGTTAAAAGCCACGCGAAATGCTTCTGAATCACCGAGTTTGAACGCGCCAAGTGCTTTGTAAAAAGTTGGCTTGTCCATAAACCCTTGGTGCGCATACACCTCCTTACCATTTTCAATAAAGATAATGGTGGGTGTCGCCCAAGTGGGTGTTTTTATCTCGAGCGATTGCAGTTGGTCAGCATGTCTGAAATGAAGCGCAATAGTGCCTTCATAGTCGTTTATCACTGTCTTTTTTAGCTTTTCACAATAAGGGCAATATCCTTTGGCATCCAAGATAACAATATGCTTACCCGCCAATAAAGCCTTATTTGCAATTTCTTCTTGCTGCTGCATATCAAAAACAACGCCCGTTGCGTGGTCAGGACAATATCCATTGGGATTTTTCGCTAAATAATCTTGGTGATATGCTTCGGCGGGGTGAAAAGTATCCAGTTTCTTTATCTTGGTTTGAATTTCAGCAAAGCCGGCTTGTGTTAATTTAACCTGATATAAATCTCTGAGTTTGAGCGCAGCCGTTTTTTGTTCGTCATCGGTAAATAAAATGGTCGAACGGTACTGCGTGCCCACATCATTGCCTTGTCGATTTTTTTGCGTAGGATCATGGCTCTCAAAGTAACCTTTTAATAACTGCTCTGTACTAATCACGTTAGCGTTGTATGTGACTTTGACCACTTCCGCATAATTATTCTCATCAAAACGTCTGTGGTGCTTTGTGATCTCTTTGTAGGTAGGTGAAAAGCCATGACCATCCGCATAACCAGATACTGCATCTAAAACGCCCTCCATATGTTCGTAACGCTTTTCTGCGCCCCAAAAACAGCCCGAGCCGAGCACTAAGGTTTTGACATGTATGCTTGCTTGTTCAACTTTGTTTACTGGTGGTGTTTGTGCAAACGACCATGAAGCCGCTGCAACAATCAATACCACACCCATACACTTGTACAGAAACGACATGTATCTGCTCCTTTCAATTTTTATAAGCTTTGTACGTTAGTAGACCTTAAACGTTTGAAACAAATTTCAGATTTTAACTGAACGACAATAATTGGCGCTTTAACGACTTCTTCTTACTTTGCAAACAGATTTAGGGTAAAACGCATGCATAAAAATGACCACAGGACACCGTTATGAAAAGATTAACGCAATTTGCTGCGCTGTCACTCACAGCGCTTAGCATAAGCAATGTGAATGCAGCAGAATTTCAATTTACAGATAAGTTACTCAAAGGCGATACCTTACTGTTGTTACAAAGCAAAAATAACAACGAGCAATATCGATTTCTTGATAAAGACACACGTAAACAGCTAGAAAAGGCGCTTAAAACGGCGCAATTTGATGCAAAGTTCGGCGCTCACATCGAGTTACTCGCACCAGTTGATAGCGACTATGCACGTATTGTCGTTGTTGGGTTAGGTGAAACGGATGAGCTGAATAGCGCAAAAATGGCTGAGCTTGGTGGCGATATTCACGCACATTTAGAGAATATCAAAGCCAATAAAGTGGCTATCGCATTTGAAAATGTCAAAGGCCAGATTGATAACAGCGAACTCGCCGCACAATTTGCTCATGGCGCGAACCTACGCGATCATGAGTTTGAGGTTTACAAGAAGTCACCGAATACATCCACGCTCAGTTATGCGGTTGAAGTTGACAATAGCAAGGCCGCTAGCAAAGCATACCGTGCACTTGAGCATGTGCAGCAAGGTGTATTTTTAGCCCGTGATTTAACGTCGGAAGTTGCCAGTGAAATGACGCCCGTCGATTTTGCCAATGCAGCTAAATCGCTTGAACAGTATGGTGTGAAAGTCACCATTCTTGAACCTGCACAAATCAAAGAACTAGGTATGGGTGCACTTGAAGGCGTAGGCCGCGGTAGTAAAGATGGTGCGCGTTTGGTTGTTGCACACTATCAAGGTAACAATGACGCACCAATCGCACTCATTGGTAAAGGGATCACGTTTGATTCCGGTGGTTATAGCATTAAAACCGGAAAATCTATTGCCCGCATGAAGTCTGATATGGCTGGTGCAGCTGCTGTACTTGGTACGGTTAAGGCGATGGCTTTAAGTAAAGCTGATGTAAATGTCGTTGCCGTTATGGGCATGGCCGCTAACATGGTATCTGAAAATGCAATCGCGCCCGGTGATGTTCTGCGTACCGCTGAAGGCATCAGTGTTGAGGTACTTAATACCGACGCTGAAGGCCGTTTAGTGCTCAGTGATGCGATGTGGTATGCAAGAAAGCACTTCAAACCTGAGATCATGATTGATGTTGCAACTCTCACAGGCTCAAAAATACGCGCCGTTGGTAATCGCTATAGCGCCATTTTCTCTGACGATGAGCACCTGATTAAAGAACTGACGCTTGCTGGTAAACAAGTCAACGAGCAGGTTTGGCGCTTACCTCTTGGCTACAAAGACTTACTTAAGTCGAATATTGCTGACATTACCAATGTGGCATATGAAGGCCCTGGTGCGACAACTGCAGCTGCTTTTTTACAACATTTTGCTGGGGACACTCGCTGGGTACACATTGACATTGCGGGTAATGCCTTGAACGAGTTACCTAAAGGTGAACTTGCAACAGGAGGCACCGGATATGGTGTGCGTTTGTTAAGTGAATGGTTGTTGTCTAACAACTAACATTTTAGCCATGCAATGCATGGCTTTTTTATATCTCTTGCATAGCCCCCTTATTGGTTAGCTATACTAGGGGCAAGATAATAAAAAAGAAAATCGTTATGATGGATGCGTATAGTTACCTTTTAGGCGAAACAGCCATTGTCGTGGCTTTGCAAACCGATAAGCCCTCTCCCAGTGAGCAGCGACGGCTTTTCGCTCTAACAATCAGTTTGCAACACAGTGGAGCCTTCATCGATGTTGTGCCTGCAAAATCTTCAGTGACCGCTTATTTAGCGGACCCTAGTCAATATCAATACTGGCTTAAAAAAGCGATGTTGTTGTGGGAAGAAGCAGCAGAGGTCGCATTAAGGCAAACAAGGCACGAAATCCATGTCACTTATGGTGGTGAATTTGGACCTGATTTGGATGACGTCGCCCTTAAATTAGGAATAAGCCCAAAACAAGTTGTTGAGTTACACAGTGATTGTACTTATCAAGTAGAGTTTTTAGGATTTTTACCCGGTTTTGCCTATCTAGGCACACTCCCCCAAGCCTTACAATTGCCAAGGAGATCTATACCGCGTAAACAAGTGCCCAAAGGGTCGGTTGCCATCGCCGAAGATCTTAGCGCGATTTATCCAAGTAGCTCCCCAGGTGGTTGGCATTTGATAGCAAACTGCACCAATGTCTTATTTGACGCGACGAAAAACCCTCCAAGCCTGTTTGCGCCAGGCGATGAGATTAAATTTATCCCAACTAAGGAGGGGGTATGTTAAAAGTCATCAAAAGCGGCGTTATGTGCAGTATTCAAGATATCGGTCGATTTGGTTACCGTCATTATGGCGTTGGTCGCAGCGGCGCACTTGACCCTTTTGCGGTCTGTCTAGCAAACTTTTTACTTGATAACGAACCCCATAATGCAGTTATAGAAATCACCATTGGCTTAGCGGAGTTTGAATTTACTCAACCATGTAACTTTGCACTGACAGGTGGCCACCTCAACGCCAAATTAGCAGGTACCCCCGTCTACCCCGGCTGGCGCTACTTTGCCTCTGCGGGAGATAGACTGACGTTTGCAACCAGTGCCAATGCACAACGCACCTATTTAGCCATTCAAGGAGGCTTTGAGCTTAAACCCGCTTTGGATTCATACTCTACCGACTTACAGGCACAATTTGGTGGATTTCATGGCCACGCTTTACAAAGTGGCGACTGTATAAACTTCAAATCAAACACCCATAAGCTCGCTGAACTTGGTGTAATGCAACCCAAATACACAAAACAGGTACGAGTACTTAAAGGGCCACATTGTGATAAGCTGGCTCCAGATGCATTTGAACGTTTTATTGATCAACCTTGGATGGTGAGCGAAGCGAGCAATAGAATGGGCGCCCGACTTTTAGGGAGTAATGAACTTGCGCATCAAGTCAGTATTCCAACGCAAGCAGTACACCCAGGCGTTGTGCAATTACCGCCTAGCGGAGAGCCCATCGTGTTATTAAATGACTGTCAAACCACGGGCGGTTATCCCATTATCGCGACAGTGATTGACGCAGACTTGCGTATGTTTAGCCAGCTTGGTGCTAATCAACAATGTAACTTTGTTGAATGTACGCTTGAGCAAGCTCATGAGGCCAGTGATAAATTAAGTGCTCATTTAGCTCAGTTTAACTTAGCAAAAAATAATAATAATTAGAGTAACAATATGAATGAACTCAACCTACTACCACTGATAGGTATTGTCATTGTGGTGTTTGGTTTTGCCTTACGCTTTAACCCCTTATTGGTTGTGTGTGTTGCAGGACTGGTTACCGGATGGGCAGTAGATATCGAACTACTTGCATTGTTGGAAACTTTTGGTGAGAAGTTTATGAACTCACGTCAACTAGCTAGTTTCTTACTTATTTTACCCGTCATTGCACTATTGGAGCGTTTTGGGTTACAACAACGCGCCACCGCATGGGTTGCGACGATAAAATCAGCAACTACAGCCAGAATACTCGCAGTGTACTTTATCGTTAGAGAGTGCTCGGCTGCACTTGGATTGATCAATCTAGCAGGTCAGCCGCAAACGGTTAGACCTCTGCTCGCGCCAATGGCGCTAGGCGCTGCGAGTAATAAACATGGTGAATTACCCAAGCATGTTCAAGATATGATCAGCGCCCATGCTGCAGCTTGTGACAATATCGCGGTATTTTTTGGTGAAGACATTTTTATCGCTTTTGGTGCCGTACTATTGATGGACGCTTTCTTGCGAGAAAATGGCATCGCTGGTATTGAACCCCTTTACATTGGCCTGTGGGCTATTCCTACGGCTATCTCGGCTTTGCTAGTCCATTTATTTCGCTTGGCCAGACTAGAAGCGAAGATCACTCGCGCAATCGAAAAAGCGAGAATATTTGAGCAAGCACATGTGTGCGAGGAAGTATCATGAGTGCACCAGTAAACACCTCCGTAGAGTCTACATCGATTATATCAATCAATAATATTTACCTTATTCTGGGGTTTATTGTGATGTTTTTAGTCGTAAAAACCATCCAAGATCCCGCTCATCCTAAAAAATGGACCACTGCCCTATTTTGGTTTTTGTTCGGTAATGTATTTTTGTTCGGTGATTTGTCTATAAAGCTACTCGGAGAGTCTATTACATATCGATGGGTAGGTTGCAGCGTCCTACTGATTGCTTTACTCGCAGGCTTGGGCAGAGTATCGATGGGCAGTTATCATAAGCCCTCAAAAGAGGAGCTAGAGCAAAACGCACAAAAGTTTGGTAACAAGCTATTTGTGCCTGCCGTACTCATACCTATTGTCACTGTTGTGTGTGCCATTGTGCTTAAAGACATTCATATTGGTGACGTGTATCTATTCGACCAAGCTTATATTACCTTGGCCTCCTTAACACTCGCCTGCGGTACGGCTCTTTTGGTCGGTTGGAAAATTACTACAGGCAATCCTCTACTTGCACTAGGCGAGTCGCGACGCTTAGTCGACTCCATTGGTTGGGCAGCGATTTTACCGCAAATGCTCGCGATGCTAGGTGGCGTATTTATCGTGGCGCAAACGGGCACTGCAATACAAGAGCTGGTCACCATGTTCATTTCACCCGACAACCGCTTTATGTTGGTAGTCCTTTATTGTACAGGTATGGCACTGTTTACTATGATTATGGGGAATGCGTTTGCCGCGTTTCCGGTCATGACCGCAGGTGTTGCAGTCCCGTTTCTAATCCAAGGGCATGGCGCCTCCCCGGCTCCTCTGGTAGCGATCGGCATGTATTCAGGCTATTGCGGTACGTTAATGACTCCAATGGCAGCAAACTTTAATATTGTTCCAGCGGCATTACTTGATTTAAAAGATAAATACCAAGTGATAAAAGTACAAATACCGACAGCCTTAACCTTGTTAGCAATCAACATTCTGCTTATGTACGGAGTTGTCTTTAATGACTAAAGCACAAAAACCCAGCATTTTACTCACTGGCTTTGCCCCATTTGGTGGCGAGCAAATCAATCCTTCATGGCAAGCTGTTTCGCAATTGGAGGGCGAATATATTGGTGGCTGTGTGGTGCATACCAAAGAGCTGCCATGTGAATTTAATACGTCACTTCGCGAACTTCATCTCGCGATTGATAAGTATGCTCCGCAGCTTGTTTTATGTGTTGGTCAAGCTGGGGGGCGCTCAGAGCTTTCTATTGAACGTGTTGCTATCAATATTAATGATGCCAGAATTGAAGACAATGCTGGCAAGCAACCAGTTGACACGCCGGTGATCGCGGGTGCCCCTGCAGCCTATTTCACTAATCTGCCAATAAAAAGGCTTTTAGTTGCGCTACAACAAGCACAGATCCCATCCGCTATTTCAAATTCCGCAGGCACTTACGTGTGTAACCATGTGATGTACGGACTAATGCACTTAATTAACCAACACGATACGCATATTAAAGGCGGATTTATTCATATCCCTTATCTGCCATCACAAGCTGTTAATCATGCAGGTGCACCGAGTATGAGCCTAGACACTATGGTGAGTGGATTAAAAGTTTTGATCACGAGCGCACTTCAAGATAAGCAAGATATAAAGGTTGCCGCTGGTACTACACACTAAATATCATGAATACTGTGCATAGGACGTAAAAATATTGCCTATGCACGGCTCTCACGCTTGCACCAAAGTAGAGCAACGCGTGCTTACAAATTTCCCTCTCGCCGTAGGTATTTTCACCAAATCCACAACTTTAGCGCTAGATTATTCGGCACTAACCTAATCCTTGCAGACAAAACAGCACCAACATGGTGCAAAATAACTATTTTTATGCGCAAACTAAGCAACGCTTTTTGCTAAAAAAAGCATTTTTGTATGTGACTTACGCTTTTTAATTTGGTACACCTATGGGTAAAACAGGTGTGTAGCGCGACTGCAAAACACACAGATACAAAATCAACAGCACAACACAGGAATGAGGTATTTTATGTGTTCTATTTTTGGCGTATTGGAACTTAAGTCCGATCCCACACAACTTCGCTCACAAGCGATTGAAATGTCAAAATTACTGCGTCACCGTGGACCTGACTGGTCTGGTGTTTACGCGTCAGATAAAGCCATATTGGTACACGAGCGTTTGGCCATTGTTGGCGTCTCTAGTGGTGCACAACCCCTTTATAACCCTGAAAAAACGCATATTTTGGCCGTTAACGGTGAAATCTATAACCATAAAGAATTAGCTAAAAATCTAGGCGTGGATTTTGAGTTTCAAACAGAATCTGACTGTGAAGTTATTTTGGCGCTTTATAAACAAAAAGGGCCTGAATTTTTAGATGATCTCAACGGCATTTTTGCATTCTGTTTGTATGATGAAGAACAAGATGCCTATTTAATCGGCCGAGATCATATCGGGATCATCCCGCTTTACACTGGTCGTGACCAGCATGGCAACTTCTATGTTGCGAGTGAGATGAAAGCATTAACGCCTATTTGTACGCAAATTGAAGAATTTCCCCCTGGCCATTATTTGTATTCTAAAGAAGGCAGTTTACGCCCCTACTACCACAGAGATTGGCAAGAGTTTGATGCTGTAAAAGAGAACGCAGCTGAGCCAAGCAAGGTAAAAGACGCGTTAGAAGCTGCAGTGAAACGTCAATTAATGTGTGATGTGCCTTACGGCGTGTTGCTATCGGGTGGTTTAGATTCGTCAGTTATTTCAGCAATCACACAAAAATTTGCTGCAAAACGTATTGAAGATGACGATGCATCAGACGCTTGGTGGCCAAAACTGCACTCGTTTTCAATTGGTTTAGAGGGTTCTCCGGATCTCGCTGCGGCTCAAAAAGTAGCTGACGCTATTGGTACAGTTCACCACCCTATCCATTTCACGGTTCAGCAAGGTATTGATGCACTAAAAGAAGTTATTTATCACCTAGAAACCTATGACGTAACAACAATACGTGCATCGACACCTATGTACCTTATGTCTCGTCAAATCAAAGCGATGGGTATCAAAATGGTCCTCTCAGGTGAAGGTGCCGATGAGCTGTTTGGCGGTTATCTGTATTTTCACAAAGCGCCAAATGCACAAGAGTTTCATGAAGAACTTAATCGTAAAGTGTCTAAGCTACACATGTTTGACTGTTTGCGTGCCAACAAATCAATGGCAGCATGGGGCGTGGAAGCACGAGTGCCGTTTCTCGATAAAGAGTTCGTTGATATTGCTATGCGTACAAACCCTGAGTACAAAATGTGTAAAGATGGTCGTATTGAGAAGCATATTTTACGTGAAGCTTTTGATGGTTATCTACCAGAAGAAGTGTTATGGCGTCAAAAAGAGCAATTTTCAGATGGCGTTGGGTACAGCTGGATTGACTCGCTAAAAGCGTTCGTTGAAGAGCAAGTGTCTGATCAAGACCTTGCAAATGCACAGTACCGCTTCCCTATTAATACCCCTGATAGCAAAGAGGCTTATTTCTATCGCCAAATCTTTACTGAGCATTTCCCAGGCGATGCCGCCGCTAAATGTGTTCCACACGGCAAGTCAGTTGCTTGTTCAACACCACAAGCGCTTGCATGGGATGAATCATTCCAAAACAATGCCGATCCATCTGGCCGTGCTGCTAATGTTCACAATGATGCTTACTAATATAGGCAATGATTGCTGGGCGCTTCACATCACAGTGCGGCGTAAAGCTAAAACAAAAAACCGCGTTTTTTAACGCGGTTTTTTGTTTTTTAAATGTCAGCTTTAAATAAAACGTTTAATGATAAAGTCTACTTTAACACGCTTCGCCTGTCCTAATAACTTCTTAACAGGCAATGGATAATCTTCTATCGTTTCAACATCTTCGGGCCCTGATAACAAGCGGCAATTCGCTAAAATAGCCTGTTTCTCACGTTCAATGTCAGCCAAAATAAATTGATTAGGATCTTCAATCAAAACACCATTTTCAATATCTAATCCCCAAGCACGAGGGTTTAAGTTGTGACCACTCAATAAGTGCGTGTGGTTATCTTTGCAGATCCCTTTTAAATGAAACGAGTTACTGCCGTCTTTCCATAGGTAAACTTTGAGATGCCCGGACTTAATAAAGCGATGTTGAGACTTTAAGAACTTTCTCAAAATAGTTTCATACAGATATGGCAGCGCACCAATCTTACTAAATGGCTGCTCTGGGCAAATATAAAAATCGTTGGCAGTTTTATCGCCGACCACAATGGTCACTTGTCGACCTAGTTTAAGCAAACGTCTCAATGAGCGAAGTAACGGCGCTGGAAAATTAAAATAAGGTGTATAGAGCACCAACTCTTGTTCCGTCGTGTCAAACAAGGCCTTGATCAATCGGTTCAGCTTATTTGTACGACGCCCAAAACCAAGAAATGCTCTTACATTAAGACTATTGAAGCAGTCTGCCCCTTCAAAACCATACTTTGCTTTTTTCAAATCACGCATTAATTGCTTTTGCGCAAGCTTGATGTCTATGAATTTAGGTAAGGGACGCTTATCTAACCTTGGCACGGCCTCGGAGCTAAGCAAATATTTATCGGTAAAATCGCAAAAGCTCTGTGCTAAGTCCGCTTGTTCAATGACGAAGTATCTGTCGAGGCGATATTTGTCACCCTGATGCAAATACACATTATTAAGACTTGCCCCGCTGTAAAGCACGGTATCATCGATAACAAACCCTTTAAGGTGCAATACGCCAAATAGCTCTTTTGCTTTGACTGGCACACCAAACACTCTCACATTACTTTGTGAAGCTTCCAGCTCGTCGCAATAAAGCCGCGCATTTCCTTCCGATTTTGCTTCGCCAATTAACCCTCGCTGCGCGCGGTGAAAATCAACCAACACATTAATTTCTATTGTTGGATCTGCTAGCGAGACTTCATGTAAAGCACTTAAAATTTCTCTTCCGGCCTCATCATCTTGCAAATACAAAGCTGTAATATAAATCCTACGCTTTGCTCCGCGTATCAAGCTAATGAGTGTCTCATGATACTGTTTTGCGTCAGTCAGAACTTGTACGCTCTGTGCATTCAATGCAAATCCAGGTGTATCCTGCCAAAATGCCATAAATACCTATTCGTTAGGGGTTATTCTATGAAGAATAACGAAACAAAATTACTAAGAACATACCAAAAAAAATCAATTTGGTCATGGGTTAGCGTTGCTTTTGCAACTGAAGGCTTAAATATTCATCAAGTACAGTATTTTTGACACCTTTGCGATTTAGTAAAAAACGAAATGAGCGTTTTATTTTACATCTAGGTTGAATTCCATAGAATCATCCTCATTCATTTGAGGTAAGTTAATTTTAGGAATTATTCATGAGTGACGCGAAACATTGCAAACTGCTTATTTTAGGCTCTGGCCCAGCAGGTTATACAGCAGCAGTCTATGCTGCTCGAGCGAATTTGAACCCAGTATTGATCACTGGCATGCAACAAGGTGGCCAATTAACAACCACCACTGAAGTTGAAAACTGGCCGGGTGATGCTCATGGTTTAACAGGTCCTGCGCTAATGGACCGCATGAAAGAGCATGCAGAGCGCTTTGAAACAGAAATTATTTTTGATCACATCAATAAAGTAGATGTAACCAAACGTCCATTTACCTTAACTGGCGATCAAGGCACCTACACATGTGACGCATTAATTATTGCAACCGGTGCGTCAGCTAAATATTTAGGCCTAGAATCTGAAACTGCTTTCCAAGGTCGTGGTGTTTCTGCATGTGCAACCTGTGACGGTTTTTTCTATCGCGGTCAAAAAGTAGCGGTAGTGGGTGGTGGTAACACAGCAGTTGAAGAAGCGCTGTACCTATCTAACATTGCTGAAGAAGTACATGTTATACACCGTCGTGACTCATTCCGAAGTGAAAAAATTCTATCTGATAGACTGATGGAAAAAGCGAAGAATGGTAACGTCGTTTTACACCTAAACCGCACGTTAGACGAAGTACTTGGCGATGAAATGGGTGTTACAGGTATTCGCATCAAAAAAACTGACTCTGACAACACTGAGCAGTTAGACCTTGCTGGTGTATTCATTGCTATCGGCCACAAGCCAAACACTGACATGTTTGAAGGCCAGCTAGAAATGAAAGACGGCTACCTAGTTGTTCAATCTGGCCTTAATGGTAACGCGACTCAAACGAGCGTTGAGGGTGTATTTGCAGCGGGTGATGTATCAGACCACATTTATCGCCAAGCAATCACCTCAGCTGGCACAGGCTGTATGGCTGCCCTTGATGCTGAGCGTTATTTAGATAACCTGTAAGCATAACTTTTGTAAAATGGGAGTAGCACTCCCATTTTCTTTGCAGCCTTTTTACGTTATTTTACGCATATCTACCGCACAGACGTATTGGCATGACGCAACAACTCTTTCACTTAAGCCTAGACAATTATCTTTTCCCCCCCTGTGACTACGCATTAAAAGACCCAGACGGATTACTTGCAATTGGCGGTTGTTTGTCACCAGCAAGATTGAAAGCGGCGTATTCATCGGGCATATTTCCATGGTTTAACGAACATGAGCCGATAATGTGGTGGGCGCCAAGTGAGCGAGGCATTATAGAATTGGATGCATTTCATGTTAGCCGGAGCTTGCGTAAAGCACAGCGCCAAATGAACCCAACTATCACAGTCAATATGGCATTTTCTGAAGTGATCCACGCATGTCGAGAGCAAAGAGTTAATGCTGAAGGTACTTGGATCAACTCTGACATGCTGAGAGCTTACCAAGAGGCGCATGCCCAAGGTTTTGCACATAGTCTGGAAGTATGGAGCAACGGCGAATTAATCGGCGGACTTTATGGTATCATGCTCTGCGGCGTATTCTGCGGTGAATCAATGTTTTTCAATCAGCCTAACGCTTCTAAACTGGCAATGTGGGCGCTCGTCAACTGGATGATGAAACACCATGCCCATTTTATAGATTGCCAGCTCGAAAACCCTTATCTGGTTAGTTTGGGTGCAAAAGTTATATCGCGAAGAGAATTCTTGGCTAAACTTAACAAAGCAACTGAATTTTCAGTGCCAAACGCGATGTGGCGACCGCAAACATTAGAAGGTATTTATGACTGAACATTTCCCTTCCAAAATTGGTTTAAGTCAGCAATTTAGTTGTAGTTATTTACCTGAACAGCAAGAGCAGCTCTTGGTCATTTTGGACCCTACTTGCTACACACCAGCGCGCTTTGAAGCGCTTTTAGAGCTCGGTTTTAGACGCAGTGGAGATCAAATTTATCGTCCCCATTGCCCAAGATGCAGCGCATGCCAATCTATGCGTATACCCGCGCAAAGTTATGCTCCTTCTAAATCTCAAAAGCGCAAATTTAAAAAGCTGGACGACACTTTTTCATTCTCAATTTCACATAAAGAACGAGATGAATATTACCCATTGTATGAAAAATACATCACGCTCAGGCACAGTGATGGCACTATGTACCCACCGAATCGTTTACAGTACGAAAGCTTTTTGTTTTGTCAGTGGTTACCCATTACATTTGTTGAGTTGTGGCATAAAGATAAACTTATTGCAGTTGCTGTTACTGATACTATGCCCAACGCACTATCCGCAATATACACTTTTTTCGATCCTGAATATGATAGCTATAGCTTAGGGAACATCATGATCATGGCTCAAATCGAACACGCTAAGAAGTTAACTAAAAAGTATGTATATCTTGGTTATCAAATCGACAGCTGTAAAAAGATGAGATACAAGTCCCAATATTCACCAGCTCAACGCTTTGTGAATGATGTTTGGATAGAGCAATCCAAATAAAAGTAGTTCGCATCTAAGCTCACAGAATTACCTTCCCTCGCTATTTCTAGCCAAAAGAATGGAACTTTGCTTAATAAAATCACAAAATTTTTGCCCTTACCTTTACTTATTGGCTTCTTTTGGGCAAAATCTGCTGCGTTTAATTATTCAAAGAGGTGTTACGCTACACATGGCGAAAGAAGACGTAATTGAAATGCAAGGCACAGTCCTTGATACTTTACCAAATACAATGTTCCGCGTTGAGCTAGAAAATGGCCACGTAGTTGTTGCTCATATTTCAGGAAAAATGCGCAAAAACTACATCCGTATTCTTACTGGTGACAAAGTAACGGTAGAAATGACTCCGTACGACTTAACCAAAGGACGCATTGTCTTCCGCGCTCGTTAATCGAATCGTGTAGAAACCTACAGCTTCTGTTAAGTTGTATTCGCAAGCGCAGTCATTGGTATTCAGGACTGCCCTGCAGATGCTGATAATTATCAAGCATATAAACAAAAAGCCCAGCTTATGCTGGGCTTTTTGACATCTTCAGATTAGATTTAAGCGGATACAAGGCTTGATTCATATCTGAAGTCTAATTCACCGGCTTTGACGCCAATTTTAACGTTACCGCCGTCGCTCAAGCGACCAAATAAAATCTCATTCGCGAGTGGCTTTTTAAGCTTATCTTGAATAACTCTTGCCATAGGCCTTGCTCCCATCGCTTTATCATAGCCAAGATCAGCCAACCACTCTCTAGCCGCAGACGTCAATTCCAAGTTCACTGACTTTTTGTCTAGCTGCGCTTGTAACTCAACGACGAACTTGTCAACCACTTGCATAATGACTTCTTTCTCAAGATGGTTAAACCAAATGATGTTATCCAGCCTATTTCTAAATTCTGGCGTAAACACTTTGTTGATTTCAACCATGGCATCGTGTGAGTGATCTTGCTCTTGGAAGCCAATTGATTGACGAACTGTTTCTTGTACGCCGGCATTGGTTGTCATCACAACAACAACATTCCTAAAATCAGCTTTACGGCCATTGTTGTCCGTCAAAGTACCATGATCCATCACTTGAAGTAGAATGTTATAAATGTCTGGGTGCGCTTTCTCGATTTCGTCTAACAACACAACCGCGTGAGGATGTTTAATAACCGCATCCGTTAAAAGGCCGCCTTGTTCAAAGCCAACATACCCAGGAGGTGCACCAATTAAACGACTCACCGCATGACGCTCAGAGTATTCAGACATGTCGAAACGAATAAACTCAACGCCCATACACTTAGCAAGCTGTTTAGTCACTTCGGTTTTACCAACCCCTGTTGGGCCTGCAAATAAGAAAGAACCTATTGGTTTGTCTTCATTCGCCAATCCAGACCGTGATAAACGAATGGCAGACGTAAGTGCATCAATGGACTGATCTTGACCGAATACCAACATTTTCAGATTTCTATCAAGATTTTTAAGTGTTTCTTTATCACTATTCGACACACTTTGCTGTGGAATACGTGCAATCTTAGAAACAATCATTTCAATATCAGAAACACCAATGGTTTTCTTACGTTTTGACGCAGGTAACAAACGCTGATTTGCGCCAGCTTCATCTATCACGTCTATTGCCTTGTCCGGTAAATGACGTTCATTGATGTACTTAGCACTCAGCTCAGCGGCGGCACGCAAGGCCTTTTGCGTGTATCGAATACCATGATGCTCTTCGTAGCGCTCTTTTAAGCCATATAAAATCTTCGTGGTGTCTGCCACACTTGGCTCAACAACGTCAATTTTTTGAAAGCGACGAACCAGCGCACGGTCTTTTTCAAAAATATTTTTGAATTCCGTATAAGTCGTAGAACCCATACAACGCAGCTGACCACTTGAAAGTAGCGGCTTAATCAAATTAGACGCATCCATTACACCACCTGACGCAGCACCAGCGCCAATAATGGTATGAATTTCATCAATAAACAGAATTGCTTGAGGTTTAGATTGCAGTTCTTTTAATAACGATTTAAAACGTTTTTCAAAGTCGCCTCGATATTTAGTACCGGCAAGCAATGCCCCCATATCTAGAGAATAAACAACCGCATCTTCAATTACTTCAGGCACTTGCTTATTAACAATGCGGTGAGCTAAGCCTTCCGCGATGGCTGTTTTACCCACCCCAGCTTCACCAACTAGAAGCGGGTTATTCTTCTTGCGACGGCAAAGCACTTGAACAGTTCTTTCAACTTCGTCATCACGTCCAACAAGCGGGTCAACCTGACCCGCCTGCGCTAACGCATTTAAATTAGTTGTAAAGTTCTCAAGTTTTGTTTTTTCCTCACTTTGCACATCATTAGACTCTTCATGCATATCTTCATGATCATCATGGTCTGCATCTTCATCGACTTTAGAGATACCATGAGAAATAAAGTTAACGATATCAAGGCGACTGATATCACTTTTCTTAAGGAGGTATACTGCCTGACTTTCTTGCTCTGAAAAAATCGCAACAAGTACATTTACGCCTGTAACTTCGCTTCGACCAGACGATTGCACATGAAATACTGCTCGTTGCAATACACGTTGAAAACCTAAGGTTGGTTGTGTTTCTCTGTCCTCTTCTAAATCAGGAATAACAGGAGTTGTCTCATCGATAAACTCTGACAGCTCACGTTTTAGATTTTCGATATCTACGCCGCAGGCGCCTAACGCCTCTCCTGCAGACGGGTTATCAATTAGCGCCAATAACAAATGCTCAACTGTCATAAATTCATGACGACGCGTGCGCGCTTCACGAAAAGCGGCGTTTAAGGTAATTTCTAAGTCTTTATTTAGCATTGGCAACCCCCAAACGAGAATTAAAAAGGTTATTCTTGCTCGCAACTACAAAGCAATGGATGCTCATGGTCGCGGGCGAAACGATTTACCTGCTCAGCCTTTGTGTGGGCAATATCTGCAGGATATATACCACAAACAGCTTTTCCCTCATGATGCACTTGAAGCATCACCTCAGTTGCTCTATCGCTATCCATATTAAAAAAAGTCATTAAAACTTCGATTACAAACTCCATTGGGGTGTAGTCGTCGTTATTTAAAATGACCTTGTACTTACGCGGTGGGCTAAGCTTTTGCTTCGCACTTTCACGTACCGTGTCTATCACACCTGATTCTTTGATCCCACTCATATTAAATATAGTCTTGTCTTTGGAACTCAAGCAAACTTGAATTAAAAAATAAATAAAATGTTAAAAAATCCGTTAAAAAACTTGACTGACTGCTCATTTAAACTACAGTCGTTTATAGATTGTCTACATGCTTAATCTATGGGCAGTCTATCAAAATATAAAGTTTAGATTAACTAAATTAGTCAACTTATTAGAAGGATGTAGAAGTATGGCTTGCGGAAAAGTCAAATGGTTTAATAACGCCAAAGGGTTTGGTTTCATCGTAGAAGACGGCAGTGAGGAAGATATCTTCGCCCATTACTCAACGATTGTAATGGATGGATACAAAACGCTTAAAGCTGGTCAAGATGTAACATTCGAGCTACAAGAAGGTCCGAAAGGCCTCCACGCCACTAACATCGCACCTCGTGATGAAGAAATGGCTTAATGTAGTTTTTGGCTAACAGGAAGCGGGTTGTATTTGCCGCTCGCTTCATATCTTCATTTCTTATAATTTTTCATCTCTTCCCTTTAAAAAATCTAATTAGCCCTCATCTTTAATGCTTGTTACAATATGCCGCGTTGTCGTTAGGTGGGTTAGATATTTTTATTTACCCTTAGAGTAAAAATATCTAACAAACTTGCTATAACCCGTTGCCTTAAGGCAACATAGCATTCCCTTTGCATTGTTGAATGGCTTAATCAGCCACAAAATCTAGGAATGATGATGACATCAAAAATTATTTATACAAAAACCGATGAAGCTCCAGCACTGGCTACTTATTCATTGCTGCCGATCATTCAAGCTTACACCAATGCCGCTGGCGTAGAAGTTGAGACACGAGATATCTCTCTTGCTGGCCGTATTATCGCAAACTTCCCTGAATTTTTAACTGAAGAGCAACGTATTGGCGACGCACTTGCAGAATTAGGTGAACTTGCAAAAACGCCTGAAGCAAACATCATCAAACTACCAAATATCAGCGCATCTATTCCTCAGTTGCAAGCGACTATTAAAGAATTACAAGCCAAAGGCTATGCACTTCCTGCTTACCCAGCAGAACCGAAAGACGAAAAAGAAGCTGCGATTAAAGCAACTTATGACAAAATTAAAGGCAGTGCAGTAAACCCTGTTCTTCGTGAAGGTAACTCTGACCGTCGCGCACCAGCTTCTGTTAAAGCATACGCTCGTAAGAACCCACACTCAATGGGTGCCTGGTCTGCTGATTCAAAATCGTATGTTGCGAGCATGAATAAAGGTGATTTTTTCGGTTCAGAAAAATCAACCACTGTTCAACAAGCAACTGATGTACGCATTGAGCACGTTGCTACAAATGGTGATGTCACTGTTTTAAAAGCAAGTACACCGCTCTTGGCTGGTGAAATTATCGATGCTTCTAGTTTAAGTGTTTCTGCACTGCAAGAATTCCTTGCCGCTGAAATAGCATCAGCTAAAGACAAAGGCGTGCTTTTCTCGCTTCATATGAAAGCGACAATGATGAAGGTATCTGACCCAATCATCTTCGGTCATGCTGTAAAAGTATTCTATAAAGACGTATTCGCTAAACATGCTGAGTTGTTTGCACAGTTAGGCGTTGATGTAAGCAACGGCTTAGGTGATGTTTACTCTAAAATTCAACAACTGGATGATGCTAAACGTCAAGAAGTTGAAGCTGACATCGCAGCTGTGTATGAATCAAGTCCAGCCATTGCTATGGTCGACTCTGACCGTGGTATCACTAACCTACACGTACCAAGCGATGTAATCATTGATGCATCAATGCCGGCAGCTATTCGTACAAGTGGACAAATGTGGAACGCTGAAGGTAAACAACAAGACACTAGCTTTGTGATCCCTGACCGTTGTTACTCAGGCGTATACCAAGCGACCATCGACTTCTGTAAAGAACATGGTGCATTTGACCCTCGTACGATGGGTACTATTCCAAACGTAGGTTTGATGGCACAAAAAGCTGAAGAGTATGGTTCACACGACAAAACTTTCGAAGCACCTGCAGCGGGTACTATCCGCGTTGTAGACAGCAACGGTGATGTATTACTGTCTCACGATGTTGAGCAAGGTGATATCTGGCGTATGTGTCAGGTTAAAGACGCGCCAATTAAAGACTGGGTGAAACTTGCTGTTAATCGCGCTCGTGCAACTGGGGTTCCAGCGGTATTTTGGTTAGATGAGAATCGCGCACACGATGCTGAGCTAATCAAAAAAGTGAACGCATATTTGCCAGAGCATGACACTGATGGCCTTGAAATCCTAATCAAAGCACCAGTAGACGCAACGCTTTACTCGTTAGAGCGTATGAAAGCGGGACAAGACACTATTTCGGTGACTGGTAACGTATTACGTGACTACCTCACTGACTTATTCCCTATTCTTGAGCTTGGTACAAGTGCTAAAATGCTGTCAATTGTACCGCTTATGAACGGTGGTGGTTTATTCGAAACAGGCGCAGGCGGTTCGGCACCTAAACACGTACAACAATTCGAAAAAGAAAACCACTTACGTTGGGATTCTTTAGGTGAATTCCTTGCACTTGCAGCGTCACTTGAACATCTAAGTCAGGTAACTGGTAATGCCAAAGCGCAAGTGTTGGCTGACACGTTAGATCAAGCAACTGGTAAGTTCCTTGATGAGAACAAATCACCATCTCGCAAAGTAAACGAACTAGATAACCGTGGTAGCCACTTCTATCTATCTCTTTACTGGGCTCAAGCTCTTGCTGCGCAAACTGCTGACACCCAACTGCAATCACAATTTACTGAAATTGCGCGTGAGCTAGAAGCACAAGAGCAAACAATTGTGAACGAGCTAAATGGTGCTCAAGGTCAGGCAATGAATGTAGGTGGCTATTATCAGCCTAATGACGAACTTGCTTTTGCAGCAATGCGTCCAAGCCAAACATTCAATGATATCCTAGCTAAGCTAGTATAATTTCTTAGAAAAAGAATGAAGGGTGGCATTTGCTGCCCTTTTTTATGTTTGTTTTCCAATGTAAATGATAAAGTATGCACTAAGAGAATTATGTAAGTAGTAACTATGGTTCAACGACGAGTGCAAAAAAAACCAAAACCATTTTCCCACAACAAAGCTACCAAGCCACGTAAACCTAGCATTGCGCCTCAAGACGTAAAAATCGTTCTTTTTAACAAACCCTATGATGTACTTTGTCAGTTTACCGACGACCAAAATCGTAAAACACTTGCCGACTTTGTAAAGGAAAAAGACGTTTATGCGGCAGGTAGACTTGATAGAGACAGTGAAGGTCTATTACTACTCACCAATTGTGGCAAGCTGCAACATAAGTTAACCGAACCAAATAAAAAAACCGTTAAAACTTATTGGGCTCAAGTCGAAGGAGTGCCATCAAGTGAAGCTATTCAAGCCTTGTGTGAAGGCGTTGAATTAAAAGACGGCCTTACTCGCCCAGCCCAAGTTGAAATCATACCAGAACCAAACATCTGGCCTCGCAACCCACCAATTCGCGAACGCGCTAATATCCCAACCACCTGGCTGAGTATCCGCGTCAGCGAAGGAAGAAACCGTCAAGTTAGACGTATGACTGCCCATGTTGGACACCCAACGCTTAGGTTAATTCGAGCAAAAATTGGCGAATATTCTTTAGAGGGATTAAAAAACGGAGAATATAAAGTACTTGGCGCGCAATGAGCGCGTTATCGACTTTTAGCAATGGGCTTTTGCATGCTATAATCACGGCCTTTCCAAATCAGGTAGATTTACAGCAAACATTATGAGCGATAATAGTCACATTAAAGTCATCGTTGGCATGTCCGGCGGCGTGGATTCTTCAGTTTCAGCATACCTTTTAAAAGAACAGGGCTATCAAGTTGAAGGCCTGTTCATGAAGAACTGGGAAGAAGACGATAATGATGAATATTGCGCAGCTGCTGAAGACTTAAAAGACGCACAAGCGGTGTGCGATAAATTAGGCATTGAACTACACACCGTTAACTTTGCGGCTGAATATTGGGACAACGTATTCGAGTACTTCCTTGCTGAATACAAGGCTGGACGCACACCAAACCCAGATATCATGTGCAACAAAGAGATAAAGTTCAAAGCATTCTTAGAATTTGCTGCCCAAGCATTAGGCGCTGATTATATTGCCACTGGCCACTATGTTCGCCGTGAAGAGCGCGATGGCAAGTTCGTTATGTGTCGTGGTCTTGATGACAATAAAGATCAAAGCTACTTTCTATACACTTTGAGCCATGAGCATATTGCGCAAACTCTTTTCCCTGTCGGTGATATTGCCAAACCTGAAGTCAGACGCATCGCGGAAGAACAAGACTTAATAACCCACGACAAGAAAGACAGTACGGGTATTTGTTTTATTGGTGAGCGTAAGTTCAAAGATTTTCTGCAAAAGTTCCTACCCGCGCAACCAGGTAAAATTGAAGATACTGACGGTAATATTGTTGGTGACCATGAAGGGCTGATGTACCACACTCTTGGCCAGCGCAAAGGTCTGCTAATCGGTGGCATGAAAGAAGGCAATGGCGAGCCTTGGTACGTTGTTGATAAAGACATTGAGCGCAATGTACTTGTTGTCGGCCAAGGTAGCGACCACCCTCGTCTATTCAGTAATGGTTTGAATGCAAACCAATTACATTGGGTTGACAGACAAGGGCCTAAAGGCACGACACGCTGTACCGTTAAAACCCGTTATCGCCAAACAGATATTCCTTGTACGTTACTAGTCGGCGAAGATGGTATGGCTCGCGTGCTATTCGACGAGCCACAAAAAGCCGTAACACCTGGTCAATCAGCAGTTTTCTATGCCGATGAGGTGTGTTTAGGCGGTGGTATTATTGATTCGGTGATTAAGTAATGTCAGCAAATTATGTGATGCCGTTGGCCGCAATGTGCCAAATCACAAAGTTGGTACAAAAAACGGCTAAATACGGCCAGTTTAACGAGCGTGAAGTTGAAAGCTTTTTACATAGTATTGTTAATTTAACCCCCGATAGACCTGAAGACGTGTACTCTGATCCATTTGCGTTAAAGTCAGGCTACCGTATTTTATTAGCGCAATTATCACCACAAGGCGATAAAGACGTTGAAATGGTAAAATATGTTGGCAGCTTAATACAGCTAGAACGTGCACTAATGAATAATAAGAAGGCACTGGATGAATTGGCAAGACGTTTAAAAGACGTAGAGCGCCAACTACAGCATTTTGACATTACTGACAGCACCATCATTGCGGCTTTTGCTGATATTTACAGTGAAGTTGTTAGCCCTCTGGGTCAAAAGATCCAGGTTTTCGGGCAACCTGAGTTGCTAAAACAAACAGCGACTCAACAAAAAATTAGAGCATTGCTCCTTGCGGGTATTCGCAGTGCTGTACTTTGGCGACAAATGGGCGGAAAGCGCCGCCAATTTTTCTTTAGTAAAAAGAAAATTATCGCTGAAGCACAAAGAAGAGTTTAAAAATATCGTTCAAAACCAATTAGTTTAGGAGTAATTATGGAGCTTTCAGCGTTAACCGCTATCTCTCCAGTGGATGGTCGCTACGGTAGTAAAACTACCGAGTTACGTGGCATCTTTAGTGAGTTTGGCTTGATCAAGTACCGCGTAACTGTAGAGGTTCGTTGGTTACAAGCACTAGCAAAAGCACAAGGCATTGCTGAAGTGCCAGCTTTTAGCGAACAAGCCAATGCATTGTTAGACAGCATCGTAGACAACTTCAGTGAACCGGATGCTGCGCGCGTAAAAGAGATTGAGCGTACCACAAACCACGATGTGAAAGCGGTCGAATACCTTCTAAAAGAAAAGGTTGCTGATAACGCTGAGCTTAACGCAATCAATGAGTTCATTCACTTTGCTTGTACTTCTGAAGACATTAACAACCTGTCTCACGGTTTAATGCTAACCGAAGCTCGTGATAAAGTGTTATTACCATACTGCGATAAACTACTTGCTGCTATCAAAGACAAAGCCATTGAATACCGCTCTGTTGCTATGATGACCCGTACCCACGGTCAGCCAGCTTCCCCTTCTACTATGGGCAAAGAGTTTGCAAACGTTTATGTGCGTTTACAACGTCAACGTGAGCAAATCGCTAACGTAGCAATCCTTGGCAAAATCAATGGTGCTGTCGGTAACTATAATGCGCACTTAAGTGCTTACCCTGATTACGATTGGCACGCACATGCTGAGCAATTCGTAACTAGCCTTGGTCTAACTTGGAACGCATTTACTACGCAAATCGAGCCGCACGATTACATCGCAGAGTTGTTCGATGCCATCGCTCGATTCAACACTATTTTATTAGACTTTGATCGTGACGTTTGGGGTTATATCGCACTTAACCACTTCAAGCAAAAAACAGTTGCTGGTGAAATTGGTTCTTCAACCATGCCACACAAAGTAAACCCTATCGACTTCGAAAACTCAGAAGGTAACTTGGGTATTGCTAATGCAATGTTCGCTCACCTAGCACAGAAGTTACCAGTTTCTCGCTGGCAGCGCGATCTTACTGACTCAACGGTACTTCGTAACTTAGGCGTTGGTATGGGTTATACCCTAATTGCCTATCAGGCTACGTTAAAAGGCGTGAGCAAGCTTGAAGTAAACGCCAACAAGTTATTAGAAGAACTTGATCAAAACTGGGAGCTACTTGCTGAGCCGATTCAAACGGTTATGCGTAAATATGGCATCGAAAAGCCGTATGAAAAGCTTAAAGAGCTAACCCGTGGTAAGCGTGTTAATCAAGCTATCATGGCTGATTTCATCGATGGCCTAGAGCTACCAGAAGAAGTAAAAGCGCAAATGAAACTAATGACGCCAGCTAACTATATTGGCCGTGCAGAAGCTTTCATCGACGAGCTTGTATAACTTCACACAAAATTAAGTTATAAAGCGAAAGAGTAAAATCTTTCGCTTTTTTTATGGAAAATTTATGTATCAGTTACGCATCAATGATTTAACGACAGAACAGTTTTTATCAACCTACTGGCAAAAAAAACCACTACTCATTAAAGCTGGCTTTCAAAATTTTATCGATCCGATTGAACCTGAAGAGCTTGCAGGTTTAGCGATGGAAGAAGCGATAGAATCTCGCTTGATCACAAACCACAACGATGATTGGCAGGCATATCACGGACCATTTGAAGACTTTTCACGCCTAACTGATACCAACAGTACCCTACTCGTTCAGGCTGTGGACCATTGGCACCCTGATGCTGCGCAATTAATTGAGCCTTTTCGATTCATTCCAAATTGGCGTATTGATGACTTAATGATCAGCTACTCCACTCCCGGTGGCGGTGTTGGACCTCACCTAGATCAGTATGATGTGTTCATTATTCAAGGGCAAGGCAAACGCCATTGGCGAGTAGGCATGCCTGACTCATCATTAAAACAGTTTGCGCAGAATAAAAGCTTGCTTCAGGTTGAGCAATTTCAAGCTGTCATTGATGCTGTTTTGGAACCCGGCGATATTTTGTATATTCCACCAGGTTGCCCACATGAAGGTTATGCCGTAGAAAACGCCCTAAATTATTCGGTTGGCTTTCGTGCCCCCGATCAAAAAGATCTTATATCAAGCTTGGCAGACTACTTGATAGATAATGAGTTTGGTGGCGCTCGATATAGCGACCCAAATTTATCAATCCCCTCATCTATTGGTGAACTCAGCACAAATGACATTGATAATGTTCGTCAACTTATGAACAGTGTACTCAACGATGATAAAGTATTTAAACACTGGTTTGGCACGATGATTAGTGAGGCCAAGCATGATATGGATTTAGCGCCGCTTGATCCTCCTTTAAATGATGAGGAGCTGTTTGACTATTTAGAGGATGGTGAAATCATACATAGAGCAGGTGGCGTTAGAGCAATATACCAGTTACTAAATGAACAAATTCTGCTGAGCATTAATGGCTGTACCTATCAATTGCCTGCTGAATGTATTAACGGTGTGATATTACTCACAGACCACACTAGCTTTACAATTGAACAAATAATTCCTTCATTAAATTGTGTTGAATTTATGAAAACCTTCACTAAACTGATTAGTGAGGGAACGTATTACTTACAAGAAGACGATGAGTTTGAGTAGCTCAATCAAGGCAACTCAAGCAATGACCGTTGCCAAGTTTATTTAGGTTTTGATTTAATGCTGGGACAGTTTAGCCCAGCAAATAAATTAATGCAAAATAGGCACTTAATTACTTGGTAACCTGCGCAAATACTTTTATGTATTAAGTGGAGGAATCATGAGTTACCACGTTGACAAGGTCAGTTGGCTTCAGAGAAAAGCACAATTAAAACAGATCCGTGAACGCGTATTTGTTTATGAGCTTCATATTCCAAAGGAAGTTGAGTTTGACTCTCTAGATTCATTATCTGAGCACGTCATAATTCTCAATGAAGATAATGAAGCGGTTGGCACAGGACGTTTGACACCTGATGGTTTAATTAGCCGAATTGCCGTAGTTAGAGCCCACCGAAATCGAGATGCCTATAGCTCCCTTCTAAATCACTTAGTCTCAATAGCCAATGAAAAAGGCTTGGAAAACATTTATGTAAACTGCATTTTGGATGAAGTACCTAACTTCGTTGAAAGTGGCTTTTGTAAACAAGGGTGTGTATTTATGGAGGCAGGGATCCCAAGACAAAAACTCAGGTGCCCCATCACCTCATTCAAAACGGAGCCTTTTACGATGCTTCATTGACCCATAGTTCATCGTTATCGGCTATTTCGTATAAGCCGTGCGCTCTATTTACGAGTAAATTTGCAAACTTGACCTGAGTTTCATCTTTTGCGCCCGCTGACATAATACTGTCGGCTTTCATTTGCCATTGGTATGAGAAGCTTTTCATCGCTTCTCGTGCCGTTTTTGCAGCACTCGCTTCCATGTGATCTGTCGGAAGGCGTCCGGTTAATACCCAGTAAGTCTTACCTGTTTGGGTCTTTATTTTCCATACGGCACACAATGGGGCTAAAAAGCGACTTTCTTTATCAAACACGCTTGCGGGAATAATCCCTTTTTCAGCTAAATGCTTTTGCGCAGCTTGAAAACAATCTCGTTGCCATTGTTTTTCCAATTCTGCTTTTTGTTCTTCTGTTATTTGTTGTTCACTCATGCTTTTACTTCTTATTTAAGCTTGTTGTTTCGATAATGTAAGTGTTTGGCCAAAGGCTTGCAACCTTTTGCAATGAAACGGTCATGATACTACCGGACTACATCGCCCAAATTACAATAGTCGTCAATGTTCTAGTTATTGCCAAGCACTTGAGCTGGCTCAGTTTTCGTTGCTTGCCAAGCCGGATAAACGCTTGCTAACACCGCTAATACCAGCGTAACGGCGAGCGTGATTAATATATCTGACCACACTAATTTTGAAGGTAGAAACTCTACAAAATAGACGTCTGCTAACGGGTTATTGCCTCGTTCGGCAAAAACTGCATTAAATAAGTCTGGCAAATTGATTGCCAATAACACGCCAACTAACGTGCCTATGAAGGCCCCGATTGCAGCATAGGTAATACCTTGAAGCGCGAAAGTGGCAAATATTGTGCTGTCTTTCGCACCCATCGTTTTTAGAATTGCGATATTAGCCTGCTTGTCTTTCACTTCCATAACCATTGACGACACAATATTAAAACTAGCCACAGCGATAATTAAAAACACCACTAAAAACACAATGGTTCTCACCATCTGAATATCTTGGTAAAGGCTTCCTTGGCTTCTAAACCAACTGCTCACATAAACTAAATCGGGTAAAGTTTGTCCTGCACTCATCGCAATGGCATGCGCGTTAAAGATGTCGTTTACCTTAGCTCTTAAGCCAGTTACGTCAGAGCGCGTTAAACCTAAAGCATCTTGGAGTGCACTCATATGAGTAAGCGTGAGCGTTTCATCGACAGGTCCGCCCATATCAATCACGCCAACAAGTTCTAAGGACAAACGCTTTGGCGCAGACAAAGGTTGTTCTGAATGCTGATTAGCTATCAGTAGCGTCACTTTGTCACCAACTTCAACGTTAAGCGCTTTGGCTATTTTTTTACCTAATACAACTTCATTTTCTTGAAGCTGGGTAATACTTTTTCCATTAATAAAACGGCCGACGCTCGACACTTTTTGATGTAGATGGGGTAAAACGCCTTTTAACTGAGTCGCCTTTAGCTTGCCTTTAAACTGTACCATTGCCGTCAGATTGATCTCAGGCGTGGCTGCAATGATATTGGAATGCGCTTCTAACGTTTTCACTTTTTCATCCCAGTTGACGATAGGCTCATGCGGCGCTTGATAGCTAACGTGGGGAACGACCGACAACAAACGTTCTTCCAGCTGTTGTTCAAAGCCATTAATCACCGACAGTGCGACAATTAACACCGTCACCCCAAGCATAACCCCCAATGTTGACGCTTTGCTCAACAGACTTACAATACCTGTACGCTTTTTTGCTTGCCTAAAACGCTTACTTAAAAAAGCACTAAGCATGGGCAGCCTCAGCAATCACGCCATCGTCTAACATCACTGTGCGACCTAATTTTGAAGCAAGTTCCATATCGTGTGTCACTACAACAAAACTGGTATTCAATTGCTCATTTAATTCTGCGAGCAGGTCATAAATGCGATTAGCATTGTGCTTGTCGAGATTTCCTGTCGGTTCATCGGCAAGAACAAGCGCGGGTTTGGTAACTAACGCTCTCGCAATCGCGACTCTTTGTCTTTCACCACCCGATAGCTCTGACGGCTTATGTGATGCCCTGTGCGCAAGACCTACTCGTTCTAACATAGCCAAAGCTTGTGGTTCGGCTTGCTTAGCACTTAGTCCTCTGATCAGAAGCGGCATGGCAACATTTTCTAAGGCGGTAAACTCCATAAGCAAATGGTGAAACTGATAAATGAACCCCATATTTTGGTTCCTAAACTCAGCTTGCTTAGCGCGAGATAGCTTGCCTACTTCAACGCCTTTGATTTCAACAAGGCCATTAGATGCTTTATCCAAAGTACCTAAAATATGTAACAATGTACTTTTACCTGAGCCTGAACTGCCCACTATTGCCAGCATTTCACCTTGCTTAACGGCTAAGTTTACACCCTTTAATACCTCAACTTGAGATTTTCCATCTTGGTAAGATTTTCCAAGATCTCGACAATCAATTACTAAATCACTCATACCTCAATACCTCAGCAGGTAAAACACTTGCGGCTTTTTTGGCCGGATACAGAGTCGCAGCAAAACTCATCACGATACTAACAAATGCCATAATAATAATACTGGTTTGTGAAAACACCACAGGCAGCTGCATGCCACCTAGGAGAGATAATCCAACCATCGCTAAAATTTCATTAATATTGTCAGCCACAACAAGACCTAGCACGACACCAATGAGCGTACCAACTAGACCATTGTAGAGCCCCTGTACCATAAATACTTTAGCTATCATCGAGGGTTTAAAACCCAACGTTTGTAATATTGCGACTTCACCTTGCTTTTCTCTCACCATCATAGAAAGCGCCGATAAAATATTAAACACGGCCACGATAACGATTAAACCGAGCAATACAGACATAATACGTTTTTCCATTGCTACAGCTGAAAACAATGCGCCCTGCTGAGATTGCCAATCATCCACATCAAACTGGGATCTCAAAGTGTGGTTATGGGTATAAAAGTCTTCTAGAGCAAATGCATCGTGAAGCGTAATGCTAATATCTAATTCATTAATGTTATTTCGGCGCATAAGTCGAGATAAGCTTTTGCCATCTGCAAAGGCTAAGGTTGTATCGGCTTCACTATTGGAATCATAAATTGCCGCTACCTCAAATAGTCGCTGGGCAGGTACCCGTCCAAGAGGCGTATAACTTGACACATCAGGCATGATAACGCGAATTTTATCACCAACGCCGGCGCCCAATTTACTCGCTAAATAGCGGCTAATCATCAACTGATATTTGCCCTGAGCGAATCGTTTTGCGCTGCCAACATAGAGATGTTGTTCGACTGGGCTTGTAAAACCATCAAAGACCCCTTGTAATCGCACCCCAACCAACTCTTTATTGGTTTGTAAGATCACGTCTGACGTCAAATAAGGCTGAACCCGTTTAATTTGCTCGATGTCTCGTAAGGATTTGAGCACATCTTGCGTGTTGGTTTTCGAATCGGCTTTATGCTTTAACTGTACATGTGGGATCAAATCAAGCATGGCTGTTTTTAAAGATTGCTCAAACCCATTCATTACCGAACTTACGGTGATCAAAGACATCAATCCAAGCGCAATACCCGCGATAGAAAAGAAAGAAATAAACGAAATAAATGCATTGCCCTTTGCGGCTTTTGCATACCTCAAGCCCACATACAAGCTAACCGGCTGAAACATAGTAAATTTTTAGTCATACTTAATGCTGATTCTGGGCATACTAACACAGATTGCGCAGCCTTGGGTACGCCACAATTTGTAAAAAAATATTGATAATCTAATAGTTAAACTTACATTTTGGTGTAGAATGCGGCAAATCTCGCGGCATGGAAGTTTTATGTTGTCTTTATCTCGATTTAAGCACATGAATTTTAAGGGCGATTTGTTTGGAGGTGTAACCACTGCGATTATATCTCTTCCGCTTGCTCTTGCCTTTGGTGTGGCTTCTGGCGCTGGTGCCGAAGCTGGCATGTGGGGCGCAATTCTCGTTGGTCTTTTCGCTGCTTTATTTGGCGGCTCTACTTCTCTGATTTCTGAACCTACAGGTCCGATGACGGTTATTATGACCGCAATTCTGACCACTATGATGGCTAAATACCCCGAAACAGGCATGGCAATGGCGTTCACTGTTGTGATGATGGCCGGCGCATTTCAAATTCTGCTCGGGACACTAAAGCTTGGTAAATACGTCACACTGATGCCATACAGTGTAATTTCAGGCTTTATGTCAGGGATAGGTGTAATCCTAATCATTTTGCAAATTGCACCTCTTCTAGGACACAAAGCCCCAGCAGGCGGCGTAATTGGGACACTCGGTGCACTACCCGACTTGCTCATGAACTTGCATTTTTCAGAGCTGTTTCTTGGTATTCTAACACTCGGTATCCTGTTCTATTTACCTGAAAAGTATCGCCAATATGTGCCTGCACAACTTGTTGCGCTAGTCGCTATTACACTGCTTTCTATCGTATTGTTTGATACCGACAGTATCCGCAGGATTGGTGAAATCCCCAGTGGCTTGCCTGATATTGTTTGGCCCACTTTTGGTGCTGAAGTATTTACCGAGATGGTCATCGACGCTTTAATCCTCGGCACACTCGGTTGTATCGATACCTTACTTACCGCCGTGATTGGTGACAGCTTAACCCGAACCGAGCACGACTCGGATAAAGAACTCAGAGGCCAAGGGATCGCAAACATGATTTCCGGCTTATTTGGTGCACTACCAGGCGCGGGAGCTACGATGGGTACGGTTGTGAATATTCAAGTGGGTGCACGTTCGCCTGCAGCGGGTATCATTCGAGCGCTGATACTTATGGCCGTTGTATTTGTCGCAGGCAGCTTAACAGAGCCAATCCCAATGGCGGTGCTTGCTGGTATCGCGGTTTATGTTGGCTTCAATATTTTGGACTGGAGCTTCATTCAGCGCGCGCACAAACTTAGTCTAATGCAAATGGCGATTATGTACGGCGTAATGCTACTTACCGTATTCGTTGATTTAATGGTTGCGGTAGGACTGGGTGTGTTCATTTCAAACATTATCGTTATTGAGCGCTTAAGTCGCGTTCAAGCTGAGCATGTAAAAGCCATCAGCGATAGTGACGATGACGTGCCAATGACTGATGAAGAGCGTCATTTGTTTGAACAGGCAAAAGGTCAGCTGCTTTACTTCTATTTATCTGGCCCAATGATCTTCAGTGTGTCTAAAGCTATCGCACGTCAGCACCGGGACATAGCTAAATATAAAGCCATGGTCCTTGATTTAAGTGATGTTGCGATGTTGGATGTGACTGTGAGCTTAGCGCTTGAAAATGCCATTATCGATGCCCTAGATGCAAACTGTGAGGTGTTCATCTATTCACCAAACAAAGAGACCAGTGAGCAACTGCACCGCTTTAACATCAAAGAGCGCCTTGGCATCAATGCATTTTGTCAAAGCAGAGAACAAGCGCTTAACCTTGCTTTAGAGTCTATGCAACCGTCAGATCAAACTGATAGGCCAAGTGGTCTAATAGCAGGCGCAAACTCGTAGGTACATATTGTCTGGGCGGATAAAGCGCCCAGACTCCTTCCCGCTCAGGCCTAAACTTTGGCAGAACTTCAACTAAAAGCCCTTCGTCTAGCGCTTCTTGCACATAATAATGAGGCAGTTGCACTAAACCTAACCCTTTAATCGCCGCATTTAATAATGCCCAACCGCTATTACACGTTAGGTTGCCATGTACACTGATATTACGCTCAACCGATTCACGCTTGAAACGCCAAGTTCTGCTGTTACCAATCAAGCAATTATGCTGTGATAACTCACCTAAAGTGTGTGGTTGGCCAAATTTTTCAATATAAGAAGGAGCAGCGCAAACCAGCGTATTTCGCCACGTTAATCTTCGTGCCTTCAACGTTGAATCTTTGAGGTTACCCAAACGAATTGCGACATCAATGCCCATCGATACAATGTCTAGTTGCTCGTTTGATAACAACATCTCAACGGTTACTTTTGGATACAGTGCCATAAAGTCATGCACCAAGGGCATGATGTAATGCTCCCCATACATGACCGGCGCGGTTAATTTTAATACACCAGAGGGCTGCTGATCTCTTTGCCGAAGTGCAAGTGTGGCATCATCATACGCATGCTGTAGATGTTGAGCATGCGTTAAAAATACCTGTCCTTCTTGCGTTAATGTGAGTGTGCGTGTGGTGCGAGTGAGTAGCTGGTGATCTAGCTGACTCTCAAGCTCTTTCACTCGCCTACTCACCTGCGCAACTGAGGTATTCAAGCGCTTTGCTGCCAATGTAAATGAGCCAAGTGTCGCAACCGCCACAAACTCATCAATACCCGTCCATCTATCCATTATTACAAATACGTAAAAGTGTTTTATAAAAAGCAATATTATCAAATATAGTTATGTAATTATACTTGTGGGACTTTATTTCAAAGGAAATCGTTATGTCTGAATTTATTAAATCAAAAGCCGCAATCGCATGGGGTCCTGGACAGCCACTTAGCATCGAAGAAGTCGATGTAATGATGCCAAAAGCAGGTGAAGTACTGGTAAAAATCACCGCAACGGGTGTTTGTCATACCGATGCATTCACCCTTTCAGGCGATGATCCTGAAGGTGTTTTTCCGGCAATTCTGGGGCATGAAGGCGCCGGTATCGTTGAAGCAGTTGGCGAAGGTGTCACGAGTGTCTGCGTTGGTGATCATGTTATTCCACTATACACACCAGAGTGTGGCGAATGTAAATTCTGTACTTCTGGCAAAACCAATCTGTGCCAGAAAATTCGCGAAACTCAAGGTAAAGGTTTAATGCCAGACGGCACAACGCGTTTTTATAAAGATGGCCAACCAATTTATCACTATATGGGTACTTCTACTTTTTCTGAGTACACTGTTTTACCCGAAATTTCATTAGCTAAAGTAAACCCTGAAGCACCGTTAGAAGAAATTTGCCTGCTCGGTTGTGGCGTAACCACCGGTATGGGCGCGGTTATGAACACAGCTAAAGTGCAACAAGGCGATACCGTAGCAATCTTTGGTTTAGGTGGCATAGGCTTGTCGGCAATCATTGGCGCAACAATGGCTGGTGCAAAACGCATCATCGGCATTGATATCAATGAAGATAAATTTTCGCTTGCTACCAAGTTAGGTGCGACCGATGTCATTAACCCAAAAAATTTCGACAAACCGATTCAAGAAGTGATTGTTGAGATGACTGATGGTGGCGTTGACTTTTCGTTCGAATGTATCGGTAACGTCGATGTGATGCGCTCTGCACTTGAGTGTTGTCATAAAGGTTGGGGGGAATCTGTGATTATTGGTGTCGCTGGCGCAGGCCAAGAGATCTCAACACGTCCATTCCAGCTCGTGACAGGTCGAGTTTGGCGTGGTAGCGCTTTTGGCGGTGTTAAAGGCCGTTCAGAGCTGCCTGAAATTGTCGACCGTTACATGGCGGGTGAATTCAAGCTAGATGATTTTATTACGCATACTATGCCACTTGAAGACATCAATGACGCATTTGACCTGATGCATCAAGGCAAAAGTATTCGTTCTGTGGTTCACTACAAATAAGGGTTAGTTATGGAACTTATCGCCAGCAACAAAGTTGTTGGCGGTTGGCACAAACGCTACAAACATGCCAGCCGTACAACACACTGTGATATGACCTTCGCTATCTTTTTACCTGAGGTGGTTAATTCTGGGCAAAGCGTCCCCGTTCTGTATTGGTTATCAGGCTTAACTTGCACTGATGAAAACTTCATGCAAAAAGCTGGTGCGTTTAAAGCGGCAAACGAACTAGGTATTGCCATTGTCGCACCGGATACCAGCCCACGCGGTGAAAACGTACCTGATGATGAGCAAGGCGCGTACGATTTTGGACTAGGAGCCGGGTTTTATCTCAACGCCAGCCAAGCCCCTTTTGATAAACACTACAATATGTACGATTACATTGTCGACGAATTGCCCGAGCTCGTGCAAACCCATTTCCCGGTCACAAGTCAAAAAGCAATCAGTGGCCATTCAATGGGTGGGCACGGCGCGTTAATCATTGGTCTTAAGAATAGCGCGCAATATTCAAGTATTTCGGCATTTAGCCCTATTGTTCACCCAGAACAATGCCCTTGGGGAATAAAAGCATTTACAAAATATCTTGGAAAAGACCAAGCACAATGGCAACAGTACGATGCAACAAAGTTGATGCTAAACAAAGCATATGCACAAATTTGTCCGATATTGATCGATCAAGGTAATGCAGACAACTTCTTAGACGAACAGTTACAACCTTGGCATTTTCAAAAAGCCGCGGAGCAGTGCAACTACCCCCTTACACTGAATATGCGTGATGGGTATGACCACAGTTACTTTTTCATCAGTAGCTTTATTGATGAACATCTGCGCTTTCACGCCGCACATTTTTAGCCCCAGCAGCGGGTGAGTAACTCACTCGCTTATTTGTGTCATATTTGCGCTGTTACAACGCTCAACAAGCGCGGTTATCCCTCATTTTTTGCGCCCCCCGCCGCCACACAAGGTACTTGTCGTTGCAAATTGACGTCAACTCTCCCACAATAAAGTGAATTATCTTTATAAATCAAGGCATCTAATGGAAGTCGAACATCAGGAAATCGCCAATTTTTTAGAAGCTTATCCACCATTTTCCGATTTACCACCCCATGCTTTGAACAAACTAGCGAGTAGCGTTGAAGTTAGCTATTACCGAGCTGACAGCGAAATTTTCGAATATGGCCAACAAATCACACACCTTTATGTGATCCGCTCTGGTGCTGTTGAGCTTTTGCGCCGCTCTGGCGAACTTTATCATCGCATCTCGACGGGCGGCATTTTTGGCCACCGAGGCCTGTTGATGAATCGCAAGGTACGCTTTGGTGCTAACACCCTTGAAGACACGCTAGTTTATTGTATTCCCGTCGATACTTTCGATGAATATTGTAACGACTTCGAGTTTTTTGCTGATTATTTCGAAGCAGACGACAATGCCAGGCTGAAAATGACCGTCTCTGAACAGCAAGACAGCAACGACATGACGACCGCTAAAGTAACAAAACTCATATTGCGAGATGTCGTTTATGTGGAGCGCGGTGCGACAGTACAACAAGCGGCACAGGTCATGGCAAAAGAGCAAGTTTCCTCATTGCTGATCTACGATCCCGCTAAGCCTGTGATGGAAGATCCCGAAGAAGATGATGCCCAAGTCGTTGGCTTAATTAGCGACCGAGATCTACGCAGCAAAGTGGTTGCACAAGGTCTTCCTTACGATACCTTGGTTGCAGACATTATGACGACCGATGTGGTGATCATTGATTCTAACGCATACGTTTTTGAAGCTATGATGCTCATGCTTCGTGATAACGTACATCACCTGCCTATTGTGCATAAGCGTAAGCCCATTGGTATGCTCTCGTTATCTGATATTTTGCGTTATGAATCACAGAGCAGTCTACTGTTTGTGCAGGGTCTTATGGAGCAACAGAGCGTTGAAGATCTGGCGGCATACTCAAGACAGCTAGATACTATTTTCACCCGCATGGTCAATGAAGATGCCAACTCACATATGGTTGGCTCCGCAATGTCTAGCATAGGAAAAACGTTCAAGCACAAGTTACTTGAACTTGCTGAGGCAAAGTTTGGTCCTCCGCCCATACCCTATTGTTTTATCGCGCTAGGTTCAATGGCGCGCGACGAACAACTGATCGTGACCGATCAAGATAATGCGCTCATACTGGACAACCGTTTTCAACCAAGCGAACACGGTCAGTATTTTGAACAGCTCGCTAAATTCGTTTGTGATGGACTTGCCAATTGTGGCTACAAATATTGCGATGGTGGCATTATGGCGAGTAATCCTGTGTGGCGACTCACATTTGATCAATGGCAAAAGCAATTTGCACAATGGATAGAAAATCCCAACCCTGAGGCACTATTAAACAGTTCTATCTTCTTTGATTTAGAAGGCGTATGGGGTGAAATAAAATGGGCAGAAAAACTGACCGCATTCATCAGCAAAAAAGCACAAAATACACCGAACTTCCTCGCTGCTATGGCGCACAACGCGCTAAGAAGAACACCGCCATTAGGCTTTTTCAATGGCTTTGTGCTCGAACAAGATGGTGAACACAAACGCTCGATGAACATAAAACGTCGTGGTACGGCACCTTTATCTGATCTCGTGAGGGTTCATGCGCTGGCAGTGGGCTCGCGTAAACAAAACTCATTTGAAAGACTAGAAGACATCAACGAGGCAAATATATTACCCAAAGGCAAAGTACAAGATTTACAAGCAGCCCTTGAATACATTGCGATCATGCGCATCAAACATCAATCATGGCAGATTGAACAAGGTGAAAAACCAGATAATAGCTTACCACCGGAAACGCTCTCCGAGTTTGAACAACGAAACCTAAAAGAAGCGTTTGGTGTACTCGATAAAGCACAGAGCTTTTTGAAGTTTAGATACCAAAACAAATCGAAAATGAAATAAATCAAGGTCGCTAAAACATGCAAGGTCAAATCATATCATGGCAAAGTCGTTTCAAACGCTTAGCGCAAGTAAGCAAAGATACTCGTCTACAAAAATTTTACCAACAAGGTGTACCCGACCCTTTTGGCACACTTGGAGACAGTGAGTTTGTTGCTCTTGATTTTGAAACCACAGGTTTGGATCCCACAAAAGATGATATTGTGAGCATTGGCATTGTGCCATTTAACCTAAAGCGGATTTACTGTGCGCAGGCAAAACATTGGTTAGTCAAACCCAATTGCACACTTGCCGAAGAGTCTGTGGTGCTGCACCGGATAACACATTCTCAAATAGAACAAGCGCCTGACTTAACGAATGTTTTAGACGGCATATTAGAGGCAATAAAGGGCAAAATGATCGTCGTACACTATCAATTTGTGGAAAAAACATTCTTTTATGCTGCTTTAATGGCACGACTTGGAGAAGGTATCGAATTTCCGGTCATAGATACGATGGCCATAGAAAAAACTGCAATCAACCAACATAGAACGTGGCTCGATAGACTAACAAGAAAGCCTTTTCCCTCAATACGATTAGCCGATTGCAGAAAGCGTTACGGACTTCCCTATTATCAACCTCACCACGCTTTGTCCGACGCGCTCGCCACAGCAGAATTGTTTCAGGCACAATCGCAATATTGTTTGTCACCTACACAGATGATTAAAGATGTGTGGGGCTAATACATGGCTTTTGTTTAATCTCGACCAAGGTTTGACTATAAAAAAGGTGAAACCTATGCTTCACCTTTTTACTCTGTTTAATCGTAACAAGGTTTAACTAGTAACCATTTTTTGGCTCAGTTCTTAGGCCTAATATCAAACTCACGCACATTAACAACAATACAAAAGTAAATGGCAGTCCAGTTGAAATAGCACCCGCTTGCAGCGCTTCTATTGCTTCTTTGCCGCCAATCCAAAGTAATGCAGCGGCAATCGCCCCTTCCAAACTGGCCCAGAAAATACGCTGAGGTACCGGCGCGTCAATTTTCCCACCTGCAGTAATACTATCAATAACCAGTGAACCAGAGTCTGAAGACGTAATAAAAAATACGAGAATCAAAACAACCGCTATCATCGAAAGTACGCCGCCCATTGGCAGGTTTTCAAACATTTGGAACATTGCAAGTGGCACTTTAGTCAAGCCATCAGCGCCCAAGGCACCAATACCATTTTGTACTTGATCAATTGCAATACCACCGTATATCGACATCCAAACAACAGTCACAAGCGTAGGGATAAGTAATACCGCCACGATGAATTCGCGAATAGTTCGCCCTTCAGACACACGCGCAATAAACATACCTACAAATGGTGACCATGAGATCCACCAAGCCCAGTAGAATACTGTCCAACCTTGAAACCATGCTTCATCATCGCGCCCATGAGGGTTGCTCAATGGAATAATATTTTCTACGTACGCCATCACAGTGGTAGGTATGTTGCCCATTGCAACGGCAAACCCAACCATACAAACAAACAGTAAAAGTACAAAAGCAATGATCATATTGATGTTACTCAGGACCTTAACGCCGCCGTCAATGCCGCGTACAACAGAGATAATGGCTAAGGCAGTCACACCCACAATCACACCTATTTGCAACGTAAGCCCCGATTCAAAACCAAATACATGTTCGATACCTGCACCAGCTTGTTGCGCACCTAATCCCAGTGATGTTGCAAGACCAAATAAGGTCGCTAACACTGCAAGAATATCAATAATATGACCAGGCCAGCCCCACGCGCGATCACCTAAAATCGGGTAAAAAATGGATCGAATTGATAAAGGTAAGCCTTTGTTGTAAGCAAAAAATGCAAGCGATAACGCAACTACCGCGTATATCGCCCATGGATGCAAGCCCCAATGGTACATGGTCGCCCCCATTGCAAGTTTTGCGGCTTCTGGTGTATTGGCTGTTACATTCAGCGGTGTTTCATACCAACCTGTGTAGTAGGCAACAGGCTCTGCTACCCCCCAAAACATTAAGCCAATCCCCATGCCCGCAGCAAACAACATGGCGAGCCATGACACTCTTGAGTAACTCGGTTTCGCGTCTACGCCTCCTAGGCGGATTTTACCATATGGCGACAGCACCAAAACGATACAAAACACAACAAACAAATTGCCTGACCACATGAACAAAGCGTCAAAGGTGCCAATAATATCCCACTTAATGCCATCCAGCGTGGCTTTTGCGACCTCTGGATCAACCAGCAATACAGCGACTAAAAACGCCAAAATTAAACCGGCACTAACGCCAAAAACTGGGTTATGTACATCAAACCCCCATTTTTGCACATTGTCTTGTCCAACCGTGTAATCGGTATTATCGATACTATATTTATCGTGGTGATTGCCCATGATACCCTCTTTTTTCATCGTTATACGAGATCAAGTTACTCCATCTTAGAACCACATATTGCTACCAAAGAGCAATGCTATTCGAATCTAGGGTCTTGATAAAAAGCAGTAAGTAGCCAACTGAGAACCTGTCTAATGCAGAATTTTCCTAGTACACAAAGTACATTGCATTCGTCATTTACTTTTAAGTCGTCGGTTCGAGTTATAAGTGATAAAACAGTTTAAAAGCTGTTCCAATGCGCTCATTGCAATCTTTAGATCCGCACAAACGGATAGATAGCAATGTGATATGAGGTGGGTTTATGTTAGTTACAGCGACACCATTGTGCCTGTGTAATGTAATTAAGATAAACCAACCAAATCGTTTACATATCAACGTACTTTTGTTGTTTGGTAGACCAACGCAACAATACTCAGGCCATTACTTACAGCCCTTTTAGTGTAGGGGTTCATAGCAAAAAGTAAATGAGTAAGGCGTTTTAAGCCTTAAAAACGTAACCTTTCGGGTAAAAAACAAGCATTAACAGGGGGCGATCGCTCATTTTTCTAGTAGATAGCCGTAATTTGATTATATGTTCAACTCTCAAAATACAAAAAAGGCGCTCTTCCTGAGCGCCCTGCTTTGCTTAACAATTCTCTATTTTGACTCTAACTCAGGTCGCCATACTGATTATTACCAGTGAGGCTAATCGATTGCTCAAATCCAGGGATCGTCAATTTATCTTTTTCAACAACTAGTTTTGATTCATCAATCAAACCGTCGCCAAATCGATAAATCAATTCGTATTGACCAAGATCTGCAGCTTGTTGATACTCTGTTTGCTTGTCTTTCGTCGCTGCTAACTTGGCTTCGTAAGCCCCAAAAACGTCATTGCCATAGCGCTTTTCGAGTAAACGCATGGTTTGCTTTGGCGAAAACACGGTTGCAGTTGCATTGTTACCGCCAAACCCTTTAGAGTTAATAAAAGCAACATCCATATCATCACACTCATAGTGATAATTACGAATATCTAAATGTTCGCTATAAACATCATCCGCGACTCTATCAATAGTGGTGATCCCCGGCATGATGTTGTGACTGAATACACCTAAAGCCATCGCAAGTTGGTCGCCACTAGCAGGGGCAATTGTATGGCCCACAAACGCTTTAGGTGCAACAACTTTCCAACCATTAATTGAAAATGCTTCTGCCACTTTATGGTAAATAAGTGATTCTGTTACACGGTTCTGAGGTGTACTTGACCCATGCGCTAAGATAAAGCTACGTTTTTGCAGTGCTTCACTCCCAACAATTTGCTCGGCAAGTGCCACAGATTTTGCCATGGTAATGTAATTACCCGGTCCAGGCGCTGTGATAGATTTTTTAATTCCATCCGCATTTACAAACACATCAATAACCGAGCCCATGATATCTGCACCCAGCTCTAGTGCTAATGCGTCATCCATTAAGATTGCAACTTGCGCACCTTCACCGATGGTAAACCCACAGTTTTCACCAAAGGGTCGACTAGTGCGACGGTGATCCACTTGCTCGGTATTATCAAGCTTTTTTAGCCCTTCTTCATTGGCCAGCGCGCCCATAGTGCCAAAACCTTCAATAATTTCTGGCGTCAGAGCACACTCAACACTTGCTACAATCGCAACGCGTGTACGACCCGCTTGAATGTCATTCACGGCTGCGCGTAAGTTGTACAAAAACGTGGCACAAGCGCCTGTAGTGGTAAATGTTGTACCTACGCTGCCAGTCACATAGGCGTTGATAAAATCGGTAGACATGGTATTCAAGCCAAGCGCCAGTTGTTTGGTACTGACGCGCTCACCTTTCATGCGAGCACGAATTAAACCACCAAAGCCTTCATCTTGCATTTGCCCTGCAATTGACGCTGAATAGGTACCAATTTGATCAGGTCGAACGCTGTTCATCACGGCTGTCCAATCTAAACCCGTGGATTTAACCGCATCAGTTGCCGAAAAAATGGTGGCCTGTAAACCGCGTGACTGATAACGACTGTTGTACATATTTGCAGGTTCAAAGCCCGTCGGGAATTGCCCAGCGGCTTTGATGATGTTGTCACGGTAACTGTCGTGCTTTACCTCTAACTGATCAGGCACAGTCACAGATACCGTCTTTTTATCTATTTCAGTCACAACCCAGCGAGATGGCACTGGATTAGGTAAATCTTTTAATTTGCAGGTGAACTGTAATCCACCTTCATCTTTCGCTTTAATCGTTAGTTTTTGCTGCCAATGAGTTGCATCAACGTCAAAATGGTTATTTTCAATCTTACGGATCAGCGTACCCGCTTTTATTTGATCGCCAAGTTTTGTTTCTATTTCATCGACAATAATTGTCGAGCCATCTTGCTGTATCAGTTCACCATTTTCGAATTTAACCAAATTCATTAAGGTGGCTAAACCTAAGTACGTTTCCTGCCTTTGTTTTTGCGTTAACTTGTCTAACACAATACGGCGAAAGCCTTGGTGAAATGAAGTGCGCCCGGCGGCGTTAATACCACCCATGCCAACAATTACAGGTAATGCGGTCATCTTTAGTCAGTCTATAAAAACATTAATAAAACAGATTTTAAATTGAACCCAATAAAAAAATAATACAATATACGCCACTAAACATTTAATTTTTGCCAAAGCATTGTGGTCTGTCCAGATGAAACTAGTTACTCGTATTGCTTTTACCCTTTATGAACACATGCTCACGACCAGCGTCACGCTGCCTGCTGAAATGCTCAGAGCCGGTGAAGCTTACGCTCGAAGGCATTTAGATAGCCATTTTGTGCCGTTGCAAATATCTTGGTTAGCGCAGTCCGAAGACACTTTCACCAACGATTTTGGCATGCAATTTTCTCCCTCTGGCGATTTATCAAAAATTTGTGAGCAAGACTATGTCATCGTACCAAGCATCTGGCGAAATCCTCGACCGGTGATAAAAAGAACGCCACTACTCGCTCGTCAGCTCAAGGCAAGTTGGGAAAATGGCGCTACGCTGATAGGCGTTGGCACCGGCGTATGTTTTTTGGCGGAATCCGGCGTACTCGACAATCACTCAGCAACAACACACTGGCATTACGCTAAACAATTTCAGTTTAACTATCCTAAGGTTGACCTTAAGCCAGACTTTTTTATAACGCAATCTGAAAGGATTTATACCGTTGCGAGCCTAAATGCCCTAGCAGACGTCGTAGTGCATTTAATTTCATTACTTTATGGCAAAGCTGCTGCAAACCATGTGCAAAAAAACTTTTCTCATGAAATTCGTAAACCCTATGAAGAGCAACGTTACCTAGAGGGCGCTGTAGATAAGCATCCTGACGAGCAAATTGCAGCTATTCAGTTCTGGCTTAAAAACAATTACTCAAATGAACTCTCTTTGGCAAATGTCGCCGAGCAGTTTGATTTAAGCTATCGCACTTTTAACCGACGCTTCAAAGATGCCACGGGCCAAACCGCCAGCGATTATTTACAGTCACTGCGTGTCGAAAGTGCAAAAGAGCTTTTAGCTAGCAGTAATCTGTCTATTCAAGATATTGCTTTGTCTGTTGGCTTTAATTCTCAGGGGTTACTGACTCGAGCGTTTAAGTTAAAGCTTAATCAAACACCCAGAGAGTATAGAAAGGTTGTGAGACGGAAGCTGTTTTCATAAATGGACACGCCACAATACGAACAGCTTCTTCGACCCTTGTTATAAAGCGACTTTATCGCTGATCAATTGCCCCGCATGAAATACTGCGTAAATGGTTTGCGTATTTTCAATATTTTCTAGCGGAGATTTTTCCAGAATGACCACACTGGACTGAGCGCCAGCATTGAGTCCTGTAGGCTTGTCTAAAAATCGGCGAGCATCACTGGTTGCAGAGGCCAACGCTTGCCAATTAGTGAGTCCAGCATCAGCCAATTTTTTAATTTCTCGATGTACGGTAAAGCCTTGTATCGTGCCGTAGTTCCCCCCGTCACTGCCAGCAAGTAAATTTACTTTCGCCGAAACTAAATTTTTTATTGATTGGTAGTATTTTTCGGTACGTTGCTTTGATTTCAACTTTTCCTCTGGCGTCATTTTGCTTCCGGCTTGAGCATAGGTACCTAAGAGCCGTGGCGAAGCCACTTTGTTTGCAAGTGGCGAGCTTAACACGGCTGAAAACATAAACTCATACTCATCGGTATCACAGGCTAACGTTGGTATCACAACCGTGTTGTTTTGAGCCAGTTTTTCAGCTAATGCAACTGAAAGAATCCCGTCGTCTGGTAAATGGGTGATCGCATCCACATTCGCCGCAATTGCACTTTCAATATCAGCTAAAGTATGAATATGAACGATTGTTTTTAAGCCATATTTATGGGCTTCTTGAACCGAAAACTTCAGTAATTGAGGAGAAAGTGATGGCAACCTTCCTCCTAACGTAGTGACGAGCTTCACAACATCGGCCTTTTTTTCGGCCAATGCTTGAATGTGTTGAGCTGCTTCCGTTTCATTCGCGATCGTTCTTGTTTTTCCATATTGAGAACAATGTCCGCCTGGCGCTGTCAGGCACGATAAGCTGGTATAAATATCTGCTCCGCCTAATAAACCCGCTTGTTGCATGCGTCTATGTTCGTATAATTCATTTTCTTTACCAAATAGGTCCACAAAACCGGTCACGCCTGCATGCAGTACAACTTGTGCAGTGGTGCTTGGCCCCATAATTTCCGTCGCGGTCCTAGGTGCACGATTACCAAATGCATGAGTATGCATATCGATAAACCCTGGGATCACATACTTTTCCTTTATATCAATGATGTGCCCTTTAAAATTGGCTGGAATTTTATCTAACCGTGCTACAACCTCCTTATTATCGAGTAATAAATGCTGTTTAATTGCAGTTTCGTTGCTTGGATCAATGAGTGTGCCATTGGTTAGCAGCAGCTGCGCAAATGCAATTGGCTGATTGTTTAACAAAAGAAAAAAGAATATGGTTATTTTAAGTATGCTACTTTTCACAATGCGCTCCCTATTAAAATTGATTAGTCACAATACCTTTTAAAAAAGTTTAAGCAACCAATTATATTTTAAAAATCAGTACTGTATTACCTTGCTCATCTTCTATAACCCCCAACTCGCTTTAGCTATCGCAAGAGGATACCTGGTCATAATTTAATTTCATTCAATATATTGTATATTTTATATTCAAAGTGCTATAACTAGATTTCCTTATTGTGTTCCTCCACATTTGTAGTGTTCACGATTGAGGTAATCTCTATTTTTAAAGTAAGGAAAAGGAATGAAAGCCAACAATACAACATGTAAATATTGCTTTTCTGCTTTGGCACTTGCGAGTTCATTCGCAACCCAAGCCGAACAAGCAAACACGCAGCTCGCTGATATTATGAGCATTGAATCTCAGCCAGTTGCACAAATCACCAATCTAGCCCCGACCAGCTCGCAACTTGTCGACAGCTGTGCGAGTGAATCTCCTTTCACCGGAAGAGCAATCACGAGTGGTGATACGGTTTGTTTGCCCGATTCAAGCAGCCGTCATTTAACTATTGCTAACGCAAACCAATATAACAGTGTGGCTATTAGCACTGGATATGGCAGCGGTGATCTCAGCCTATATGCCAAAAATGGTGGATGGCCACGTACCGATGGCAGCGATCCGTCATCTACAAACGCGGGTAACGGCGAGTGTATTATCTTATCCAACCCAAGCAACTATTGGACATATATCAGTATATTGGGCGCCGCAAAAGATGCTTCTTTGATCGTAGAACTAGGTGCCACGCAATGCAGAACGGCGGGTGGTACCCCACCTCCCCCTCCTCCACCTACTGACGGTGATGGCTACCAGTATAACTACGCCCATATAAAGGTTTATCGCTTTGAGTTTTCTGATACGCCGCTAAATTGGCCTAATATGCAACAAGAGTTGGATAAAACTGTGCAATATTACCAAGAGCAATCATATGGTAAATTTACGGTTAGCTACGATATATCTACGCCCACCATTAGAATCAACCAACCAAAGAGCAAGTATGACAATGATTTCCACGGTTGGACTGCACTTTGGAAATCAAAAATCTCGGAACTAGGTGTTGATCCCAACAATCCTGGTGCAGGCTCCGTTGTGATGATGGTGGCACCGCAAGTTGGCAACTATAATTCGAGTGCCGCGCCACCAAGCATCACCTTGTACCACCATACTGCCGGTGTGATTGCCCATGAGTTGGGTCATGCTCTTGGATTACGCCATGCAAAAGCGCTTGAAGCGGGTCCAGGCAAAGTGATTGGTGTAGGTGACTATGCCTCTGAAAGTTTAAATTATGGCAACGTGTACAGCATGATGGGTATGGGCGCACACTCAATGCAAGAATACAACTTGCTCTACAAACACTACTTTGGTTGGCTAAGTGACTCAGATGTGCCCGTCATTAACTCATCAGGTACCTACCGTATTTATGCCTTTGATCACGCCAGTAACAGTAATGGTAATATCGGCTTACGTTTAAAGTCTGGCAATGGCCTATACACTTATTGGCTAGAATACCGCACCACAAATAACAGCTACCCGAACACCCAAAATGGCGTTTTGATTAACCTACAGGGGTATTTCGAAAATGAAACCGACGAGCGTTTTTGGAAAACAACGTCGTATCTTTTAGATATGACACCAGGCTCCAAAACTCCCGGTTGGTGGGGTGATGACCAAACCGACTCTGAGCTGGTTATCGGCAAAAGCTATACCGATCATTGGGGCGGTTTTAGGATCACACCGATTAACAAAGGTGGCACACCTAACAGCGCATCGGCTTGGATCGAAATTAAAGTAGAAATGCTTTAACAAACAGGCTGTAACAAGGATGTTCGCTGTTATACGAGCGATTAATTAAAGTATTCAACATGCAGGGTTACTTTAATGATCAAAATAGCCTCAACCGTATTCGTGGTTGAGGCTAGCCTGGGTACTAACTATGAAATCATTTTACTTTCCAGCGAGTTGTATCGCTTTGTCATAACTTAAAACGCGTCCTTCGGTTATTGCATCCAAGTTAAAGGTGGATACAACCACTTTTGGTGGAATACCTGTAGCCTCAAACTCGTTGCCATCCAGATCCAAATAGGTCTCGTTTGAAACACCAAACATAATGCCAGCAGGCAGGAACACAGGCAGCACATCGGAAAGCGCACCTTGAGTTGGTTCACCTATGTGGGTCACATTAGCTAAATTACGCATGGCGAGTGTGAATATTTCCGACGCACTGATAGTATCTTCACTGGTGATCAAATAAATAGGCTTGTTGTACTTGCTTGTGCTTTCATCAACTGAAATGACGACCTCTTTAACAGGCGATTGACCATCGCGGTTTTTTGCAAACTTTTTATACACAATTTGTGTTTTATCAAAAAAACGCTCGGCAATGCCAAGAGCTACGTCATCAGAGCCACCCGGGTTAGTTCTAATATCGAGTATAAGCCCATCCGTTTGCGCTAAATCATCAAAAATCAAATCAAATTGCGTGTCGATTTCCTCTTGAGATAAGTAATCCATATGATTAATGACAAGCAGTCCTATGTTTGATTGAGTTTTACCCCATTTCAGCAAAGCTCTGCCTGTCGCAGCCATCGACGCTTCATTTGTGTAACTTTTTAGCCCGCTTTCATCGGTATAGCTTTCAATCACGGTGTTATAGAGAGTTTCAACATCAGCGTCGATATGAAGTGGATTGAGTACATCAATTTGTTCGCGTAATTGAGGTAACGAAACTTCATGTTTTGTATCCAAGTACTCTCTCAATTTGGACTTTTTACGACCCGTTTCAACAATGACTTCGTCAAATAGAATAAAACTATGGAAATCACTTAAAGAATTAAGCATTTGCGCGATGATTGGTAAGGTTTTTTCCATGTTATCTTGCGCGTCAATTTGCGGCGCAAACAGCTCATACTGCTTTTGCCAATCAACCCCGCGTTTCGCTAAATGCCCTTGAAATTCATTAACACTTTGCCACGCAAAGTCAAAATTTAGCTGGGCATCGTTAGAATAACCGGGGCCGTTTTCAGGATTACATTGCAAGGGAACATTATCTTCTCTGTACACACCTGCATTGTTCATTGCTTGCTCATCAAGCACATCCCAATTATCTTGTGCGCCACGTACGCTAAACCCAAGCCGCTGCAAATAGGTATTATACGACGCTCTTAGTCTCATGATGCAATGTTCACTGGTAGCAATGTATTCAATAACGTCCTTGCCTAAAAAATGTGCCCACCGACCATACCCCGGCATATGCCATACACCCACCATATTGGCTTGATTCGCTAATGCTTCGTTAATGGTGATTTTTACTTCATCACTATCGTGCTGATTAGACTTATCTTTTACTTCAAATTTAAAAACATAGTCACCCGCCATTTTTGGCATATCTATCCAAGCATAGGCTTTTTCATCATCATGAATGGTGACGGTTTGAGGGCCTGAGACTTGCGTCCATATCGTACTTTTGATGTTGTTGTCTTTATCTTTTGCCACGCCATTGAGGCGTATTTGATTGTATTCAACAGGAGCTTGATCAGCGCCTGCGTCCGCTTGCGGTTTATGCCAGTCAATGCCACTACAACCTGAAAGTATGGCTATCGTCAACGCGCTTAAAAGTAGTTTTTTATCCATGCTCTTCTCGTTAAATATGTTTTAAATCCTACGAGTGATGATAAGCGAGTGAGTTGTTTAACTCTTTTAGCTTTTGTACAAGGGATGTTCGATTGTGTGAGAAAGTGTTTTAGAAGTCGTGGATAAATTAGATAAGACGCTTTTATATGACACAATTGTGAATTACTTCTATAAAATCAAATAGGCCCATTTTATTTTTAGTTACGTTCGTTTTTCTGCGTCACATTCTATCATTGGTGACTGGAAGAATGTATGCTGCCGATAAAACCTTTTCAATTGAAGCACCATTCTCATGACGCTTCAATTCTTAACCAAGTTTAAAAATCCACTCGTTTTTTGCCGTATAATCTTTGTGTTGGAATATTTAGCTTATCTTGACACTCTTGAATCATCTTATCTGTCTCTATAAGCTGTACAGAGTTTTCATCATAATCCAAGCCCATAAAATACTTGTACCAAGGCTCCAAGCCCAAAGCGTATAAGAAGATTTGGTCTGGTTTAAAGATCTCGGCAATATGGAAAGCTTGTGTAGAGTCCGAACCATTTAAACGACGTGATTCTTTGATCTTTTTGCTCACCATCTTGGTATGTAATGCGCCGTAAAGCCATGTATAAGGCGCGCCGACACATTCCATACCTATCGCCATGACATCCACTTTACCGATAATATCTCCAATGTGGCGATACATATTAGGATCTAAGTTAGATGAGTCTGCTCCAAAGAATAACTTCTTACCTTGCAGTTCCAAATACCATGCTGCTTTTGAACGTACATTCAAATCGCCATGCTCACCCAAAAAAGGAATACTCATGATCTTACCACCAGCAACAGCTATTTCATCTAAGTCATCCATCTCAATCACTTTAAAGTTGAATTGCTGTAACAACATTTTAAGTGAGGGATCGGGTAGCTGGCCGCCATTATTTTTAGGTACTAGTATGGTATCAGTTTTGTGACGAAGCTGAAGTAAAGACTCCAAATTTGCATGATCTTGGTGACTGTGAGTAATGCAGATATAATCAATTTTATCCGGTAATTGCGTAAAACTAATCACTTCATCTGCATTTTGCACTCCACGGCTTGCAATCACAGGATCAATCAATACCGTCAAATCAGGTGTATCTATCATGAAACCTGCATGACCAATGTATTCCAATCTTAAACCTTGTGATGGTTCATATCGGTATTTGGGCGCTTGCTCTGTAAAAAGTTCTGAGTAATGCACACCGCCCACGGTTTCACGCCCAGCAAATAGTGCTTCGACTTCCGCATGAGAAAGGGGCTTAGTCCTAGCAGCAAAGAGTGTATCCAGCATTGGATCAGCGTAATCAACCTTAAATTGAATGTGATTTTCATCGGGTAAACGCGGCGTACTCAGAGCAAATGGACGTTCGCCCACCTTATCGAGAAGACCAAACGACACACTTTGCAATTGTGGCTTATAGTATTTACTGCGGTACAATAAACTTTCGAGTAAACGATAGGACGCGTTGTGCTCCATATCCATAAAGAATTCAACATAGCCTTGGAGTGGCTCAGGAACTAGCTCATAAAGCCCATCGGTTGTTTCACCACTTGTGTGATTACGACAAAGCTCATCTACTTCTCTAACCGCATCTGCCAATGCAACCATATCGCAATATTCAGTATCAATTTTATCAACCAAGTTTTTGATATCTTCTACTTGTTCTTCAGTACAGTCTAAAAACTCAGCACCAGCCATACCTGGTTGTTTTACAGCCATAATATGTAATTTATAGTTTTTAATAAAAGACTTCATGATCCGACGGTGTGTATTCACCATGTGTCTTGCACCGGTTGCAGGTGGAATTAAATAAGGCCACGCGTACCATTGACACCACAAAGGCTCAAAATATACATCTTCTCTTAGATAAAGTTTGTTCTCGTTTGTCATTTTTGATTTTCCCTAACTCGTTTAATTATCGTCTTGCAAAGTCTGATTAATGTTAGCTAATGATGTAAAGGGCTTAGCCATTCCAACCAATACTTGTCGGTCACCTTCAAACGGCTCACGCCCATGTGCAAATAACATGTTGTCTAACAGCATCAAGTCATTACACTGCCAATCAAAGCGAATAGTATGCTGCTCATAAGCTGCACGGATAATTTGCAAGGTTTGTGGTTCAATCGCACTGCCATCACCGTAATAAGTATTACGCGGCAGTAAATCCTCGCTCATGACATTTAACAGACTATCTTGAACCGCCTGTTCAAGGTTACTCACATGAAATAAATGCGCCTGATTAAACCAAACCATTTGCCCTGTCACTGGATGTTTCATTACCGCTTGATTGATCTGTTTAGTGCGCAAATGGTTGTCATCTAACCATTCAAATTCAAGCTGGTTTTCCCGACAATATGCTTCTACTTCTTGTTTGTTTTGGGTTTGAAAAACTTCAGTCCAAGGAACATCGATTTCTGAGTAGTTACGCACATACATTACCCCTAACGATGCAAATTTATCTCTGATGTCTTTTGGTATCGCTTCATAGACCTTACGACTATCGCTGATTGGGGTTGCGCCCCCCTTCTGAGCAATGATAGTACTCAAAAATCCAACACGCATTGCCCAGTTGTTGGTGTAAGAGTTTTCATTATGCTGAGGTATTGTCTGATCAGCATGATACTCAGTAGCAGTGTATACGTTACCTCGTAACTCTGTTCTGGGCGTTGAACGAAAGCTGTAATTGATCAATGGTTCTCTGAACACTTCTTCCAACACCTGACCAAATTGCTTGCTCCCTAAAAATTTTAGCCCGCGGACCAACAAAGCACCATTTTGCTGCAGTAGGCGTTCTACATGTATCGCGTTACTACGCGCCCAATCAATGACTTTTTGATTCTGGGGATCTACATTGATCAACATTGGACTACCGTCTACCGCAAGCAAATCATCCACCTGTACATCAGTCAACTCGGTGTAGGTTACCATTTGCGACTTGGGTTCTTTGACACTTTGTTGCGTTTTACTTGTTATTACATCAATACTCATATTTCCTGCTTTCCCTAATGGTTATTCATATCTCAGCGACTCACTAGGCTCACACAAAACAGCCTTGCGAGCTGGAATGTAAATAGCCAACGATACCAAGATGCTAATAGATACCATAACACTCACGCCCACTAAAATTGATATGTACGGACTGATTCCTATTAGACGAGTGGCGGCAAATAAAATGGGGGCAACCAATAAGGCCGCGATGAAAAAGCCTATAGATAGTTGCAAAGCCCCTTGCTTAATAAAATGTTTGATGATGTCTAAATCATCTGCCCCCAACGCACGACGCAGGCCAATTTCTTGTGTTTTTTGTACAATGTTATTACTGGTCAAACCATAGACGCCAGTCAAGGCGATCAGAACTGAAAAAATACCACAACGAATAAACAAGTCGGTCATCGTGGTTGCCATAAGCGTGAGCTTAGCAAGCATCTCGTCGTAGTTTCTGATCCGCGAAGGCACCATATAACTATCCACACGATTGACAGCATTGAGCAGCTCTTCTCTAGCCCGACTTTCAGTGCCTGCATACTTAACTAGTACACCCGCTGACGGCAATACTGATTGGGCATAAGGCAAGTAAATGGCTGCATGAGTGAGTGCACTTTCAATAAATAAATCGCCTCGTTTAACATTGCTCACGACACCTACAATAGTGTACTCATCACTATTTTCATCTGCGAGTAATCTAAAACGCTTACCAAGCGCTGATTCTTTCGGCCAGTATGTATCCGCTACATATTGGCTTATCATGGCGGTTTTTAGGCCATTTTGATTGTCTCTAGAGTCAAACAAACGCCCCGTGATCAACTTCATTCCCACTAAGTTAGTGGTTTCAGAGGTCACCACCAAGTTTACTTTTGGATAACTGTCTTCACTATCATAAGCTGTGCCACTGACAGCAAACTTCTCCGCTCCGAGTTCTTGTAATATCATTGCTGATTCAAACTCTGGATTAACCCGTAACTGTGATAGTAATTGTTGGAAGAAAATCAGCTGTTTGTCGTTATCCGCATACGTGACTTCATCCAATGCTATTTCTGTGTGTAATAAATTTGTGGTGTCCATTCCAAAGTCCACATTTGCTACACGTCCCGCAACAATGGCCATAATGCTACCAAGCAACACTATCACGGAGATAAGTACAATCTGCACAATCACCAAAACGCGTGATACCTTGCCCGTAAACTTCCCTTGAGAACCACGAGTGCCATCTTTTAGCACCGTATTAATATTGAGATTAGTCGCGCTAAGTGTCGGCAAAAACGACACCAAAAACATCGCAAAAAATACAAATATAACGGTTGATTGTACCGTGTCTAAATCAATCCCCCAGCTCCACCAGTAAGGTAAATCACCTTCAAACGCGTTATTAAAAAACGCATCAGTTAAACCAAGCATCCAGCCACATAAAAACAGCGCGAATAAGCCACCAATAAGGCAAATAATGATAGACTCAAGCATCATTTGAAATATCAACTTGCCCCGGGGTGCACCCAGCGCTAAGCGGATCGCTAATTCGTTCACACGTTCGTTGGTACGGGCTAAAATCAAATTGCCGACGTTGATACACACTAATAACAATATAAAAAGCGACACCACATTGAGTAACATAAAAACGATTTCACCTTCACTTCCTGTTTGCGCAAGCTGAAAACTACTTACAAATGCCGCATCAATGATCTGCTCATCTTCTTTGGCAGTTTGATAGTTAAGCTGCGTTAAGTGCAAAATTTCGGTGAGTTCAGTGTTGACCTCTCGTATAGTATGACCTTGTTTAACACGCGCATACGCGCTCATCGGCGCTTGCATATAACCAATAGGATTAAGTTCTATATCTGTGAGCGGCAACCACATTTGCGCACTGATCGGAAAGGTATATGACTTTGGCATCACGCCCACAATGCGAGTGGGTACATTATCAATTAGCACTACTTTACCAACAACAGCATCATCTCCAGTGAATACCGCTTGCCAAGTTCGATAGCTAATCACAGCTACTTTTTGTGCACCAACATGACTGTCGTCAACAACAAAGCCTCTTCCTAGCAAAGGCTTTGTTCGGCTAAACTGAAATATATTCCAACTGCTAAACGTCGTTTTAACGCTTCTGGTTATCCCACCATCAAAAATAATAGCATTGCCATTAACATATAATCCAAACTCATTTAATGACTGGGCATAAGCTTTCATCTGCGCCAACTCAAACGAATCCAATGAGCGATTGCGATTTTTTTCTTTACCTTGAACACGCACGACATTTTGAGCATCGCCAACAGGCAAAGGCTTGTACAACATAGTATTGAGGACGGAATAAACATACATACTCACAGCCAATCCCCCGGCCAACACCAGCATGGTGATCACGGCAAAAAAAGGACTCTTTACTAATAGTCGAATAGCATAATTAAAATCAGATAAGCTCAACATTAGTCTTCCTTAAACTGACTCTGTAGCACGTAAGCCGTTTAATCGAGAGTGTGAAGGTGCATGCTGGCAATTAACCACATCATTTTGGATCACCCCATCAAACAAACTTATTTGTCTTTGTGCACGTAATGCCGCTTCTGGGTTATGGGTAACAATACATACCGTTGCACCTTCTTGATGCAAACTTTCTAGCAATTGTGTAACGGTTTCTGCATTTTTAGAGTCTAAGTTACCAGTTGGCTCATCCGCTAGGATCAAAGGCGGTGAGCCTACAATCGCTCTGGCCACTGCAATACGTTGCTGTTGTCCCCCCGACAACTGAGACGGAAAGTGATTACTGCGATGATGCATGTCTACACGCTCTAACGCATGTTGCACATAGCCACCAATTTGCGTTTTATTCATATCCTTACGATAGGTCAAAGGCAAGGCGACATTTTCCGCTATAGTTAAATCACTAATAAGGTTAAATGACTGAAAAACAAAGCCTATTTGTTTATTTCTGACTGCAGAACGCTCCGCACGCGATAAGTGAGAGACATCGTGCCCTGCGAGTATATATTGCCCAGCAGTTTGCGTATCTAATAAGCCTAGCAGCGACAACAGCGTTGATTTACCACACCCAGATGGGCCAGAAAACGACACGTATTCACCTCGACCTATTGTTAAATTAACACCATTAAGCGCTTTAGTTTCTATATCTTCCGTTAGAAACGACTTTTCGATGTTAATCAATTCAATCAGGTTATTCGAACTCATAATAACCCCTTGATCAATATCGATTCATGATTATCCCACGCCGACGAATCTGATACGATCACACGGTCGCCTTCTTTTAAGCCATCGACTACTTCTATATAACGAGCCGATGTACGGCCCATTTCAACCAGCGTTCTTGATGCAGAGTCCCCCTTATCATCTATGCGATACAATGCTGTTTGACGATAACTTTGTGCAAAGGTTGGACGGCTCACAAATAATGCAGAGGGTTTCCTGTCAATCTCGATTACCCCTTCAACGCTCAAGTCAGATCGCGCTTCAGGAGGTAGTTTACCTACAATAGCTACCTCGACTTTTACAACCCCTTGTATAACGGCAGGGTCAATCCGTGCAACCACTCCATTCACTTCACTGCTACGAGTATCAATTAATACCTTTTGGCCTATGGCGATATCACGCACTTGAAACTCTTGTACGTTTAGCATCGCAACCAAGTTGTCTTCCGGTGCCACTTTTGCCACTTCTGTACCGTATGTAACACGTTGCCCCAGTGACACTGCTACATCCTGGATCACACCATCAATACGTGCCTTGATCACAAGGTCATCTAATTGACGTTGCGTTTTGTTCAGCATATTAGTGAGTTTTTTCAGACGAGCATCATTGGCTTCCTTTTGTGCTTGCATATTCGCTTCCATCTTAGCCAACCGCTCTTTTTGAATCTTTATGCGCTCCACATGCTGTTCAAGTTCTAGTAACAACTGTTGGTGCGCCAACGCCCCAACAGTGGAGTTACCTTTAGCAATAAGTTCTTTTTCAGCTTGCGCCTGCAATTTGTCACTTTTGTATTTGAGCTCGGCTTCAATAGCTGAGGCTCTAATGTTTGCAATTTCCGATTCCAGCGCCATTTCTTTGGCATAGAAATCTTTACGCTGTGCTTCAAGTTCCCATAGAGACTCTTCGTATACATCTTTCAATTGGGGGTTACTTAACCGAGCAATCACTTGACCCGCTTTAACTGGCGTGCCAGCTTCTAACTCAATTTTTTCAACAACACCTTCAACATTTGACGCTATCAGCTGCACGTCTTTAGGGACTAAGGTGCCAACACCACGTACGTCCACAACGAATTCACCACGTTTCACTTCACCGATCACCACATCCTGTTTATCAACAATGTAAGACGCACCATTCATGCGGTAGAGGGTCATGGCGATAATAAATGCAACAACACATATAGCGATGATGGGCCAGTAACGACGAACATTAAATTTATTTTTTGTTTTACTTCTGGTGATATCCATATTTCTCTCACTTATTTTTTATTTGGTTCGCCTGAGCGTATGTAGTTATCATTTGCTCAACATGAGCTGCTATCGACTCAACAAATTGCGCTGTTAGCATGGTTAAATGCCCTCCCGACACATCAGCTATGTCAACATGCTGCGAAACACACACAGATAAATGCTGTGCAATTTCTGATTGAGGCAATTTCGCCAAAATACCTTCTTTTGCCCGTATCAGACTCACCTTGCCGTTAAACTTTTGATGCGGTAAATAGGCGTTGTACATATTAAATTGTGCTCGTACGAGTGATAACAACGACTGAACAAAATCATATCCTTGCGCCTTATCAGTTTGCGTTAAGTCACTTAATTGCTGTTGGTAAAGCTGCTCGAAGGCGTCTTCACTTTCATTGCTATCTTGATCATTCGTTATGGTGCCCGCAATACGCTGCACATACTTTGCGGCGCTTTGCGTTCCCCGCACGACATCTGGTAAATAAATCAAGCTATCAAACAAAATTAGTTCAACTGACTTACCTAATTTTTCCAAAGCGACAGCCATTTCGAAAGCTATCGCCCCACCAAATGAATGCCCCGCTATCACATAATGCTCTCTTGGTTCTTGCGATAGCAACTCATCTACATAGCTTGAAACCACCTCGTCAAAATTAACATGTAAAGCTTGCCCATCACTGAGCCCTTGCGGTTCAAAAGCTAATAACCTGATCTTTTGATTTAACGCATGACCTAATGCTTGATAAGACATAGGCAATAAACCAGCGGCTGGGACGCAAACCACTTCATATTTTGCTGAAGCTGAATTGAGAGGAACCAATGAGCGTGAATGCCCACTGAGTTTTGATGCTCCTTGCTCAATATATGCCGCCAACTTTCCAAGCGTGTTATGTAAAAACAAATGGCGGATGCTAATATTTACACCATAAAGCTCGTTTACTTTTGATACAAGCTTAATCGCCAAAATTGAATGGCCTCCTAAGTCAAAAAAGTTGGCTGTTGTACTAATTACATTCACATCAAGTTCAAGTAATTGAGCTACCAATGCAACAATTCGGCTTTCACAGTCTGTCTTTGCTGCTAGAAAATTACTATCTGCTTGATATTGAGGCTCAGGTAAGCTTCTTTTATCAACTTTACCATTCGCTGTTATTGGCACTTGAGCAATCAACATAAACACACTGGGCACCATAAAGTCAGGCAAAGAGTCTTTAACATCACTGCGCAATTGCGCAATAAATTCGGCTTGATCCATCGTCGTTAGATCGACAACCTGCTCAGGCACAACATAAGCTATTAAACGTTGCTGCGCGCTTGAGGTATGGGCTATGACAACTGCATTAGCTACTTTGGGTTGTAATTTGAGACGGTGTTCTACCTCTCCCAACTCAACCCTAAAGCCACGAATTTTGATTTGATCATCATTGCGTCCTAAATACTCAAGCTCTCCTGACGCAAGCCAACGTACCCTATCACCAGAACGATACAGTTTCTTTCCTGTTTGTTCATCGATAATAAAACGCTCAGCGCTAAGTGCATCCTGTTGCCAATAGCCTCGGGCTAAGCTTTGCCCCCCAATGAGCAACTCTCCTGGCACACCAATTGGTACGGGTTTGAAAAAAGAATTCACAACGGCGACGATATTGTTCGCCGTCGCTCGCCCAAGAGTAAGTGGTTGTTGTGCTTTCACCTCACTGAATGTAGTGACAACCGTTGATTCAGAAGGGCCATAGGCATTAACGACTTTACAAATATCAGTCCACTGCCACGCTAATTGCGGATCGCACGCTTCACCGCCAACGACTAACACTTGTAGCGCGTAAGATTGTTGAACAGGGAGTTGAGCAAGCATTGCTGGTGGTATCAATGCATGTGTGATCTCATGCTTTTGGAGATACCGTGCTAAGTCCTGTGCTGAAAGCCTAACATCTTGGTCACATAAATAAAGCGCTGCACCATTCGTTAATGCTAGCAACCAGTCCCACGTTGCCGCATCAAAACTAAACGAAGAAAATTGCAGTACCCTACAATGTGACGAAATTGCAAAACTGCGTTGCTGTTCGACCATTAAGTTCACCAAACCTTGATGAGTTAACATCACCCCTTTAGGTTTACCAGTAGAGCCTGACGTGTACACCATATAGGCAAGATCTTGTATCGTGAGTAAACGCTCAGCTCGAGTCACATTGCTATCTGACAGGTCACTAAATAAAACATCTCTAAACTCTTTATCCAAAGGCAATACTGTTAATTCCGATAGGAAAGGCAAGGTTTCTAGCACTTCAGTTTGAGTCAGCACGATCTCAATTTGCGAATCTTCGACCATGTTTTGCAGGCGTTGCTCTGGATAGTTTGGGTCAAGTGGTAAGTAGGCACCGCCTGCTTTGAGTACAGCCAATAGACCTATCAGCATTTCAACACGACGCTGCATACAAATACCTACTATGGTATTGGCTACCACACCTTGTTCAATGAGGTAACGTGCTACTTGATTTGCTGCACTATTTAACTCTCTGTAACTCATGGTTACGTCATCGGCTAGCACCGCCAACGCATCTGGATTTTGCTCTGCAAACCGCTCAAACACTTCATGCGCAAAAGAATCGGGTAACTCAAGAGGGTTATGATTCCACTGTGCAATTTGAGTTAAGTCTTTGACTGGTGTGATGTCAGCATTCAGTACTGGCAGTTGTGGTGCGTTAATAAATGCATCCACAGCCATTTCAAAACTTTGTGCAATGCGTTCGATTGTTTGTTGTTCGAACAAACTCGTTGCATATACCCAACGCACATACAAGCCATCTTGATTTTCACGCATGTGTACTTCGATATCATACCTTGCCTGCTGAGATTGACGTTCTATGCGACTAACTTCTACATTGTCTATCTCAACCTGACTCATTTCATGACTATGGTACGTAAAACTTAGTTGATACAGAGGGGTATAGGCCAGTGAACGCTCTGGTTTAAGCTCTTCGACTAATGCTTCAAAGGGTAATGATTGGTGTGCAAAAGCATCTAATGTGGTGTTTTTAACTTGTTCAAGCAATGTCACAAAAGATGGGTTCTGTGATAAATCGTTTCTTAACACCAAACTATTCACAAAGAACCCAATCAATGGCTCAAGATCTTTATGCTGACGCCCCGCAATAGGGGTACCTAGAACAATATCTGTGTCACCGCTCCAATGAGCATATACGACGTTCAGTACACTCTGTAGCAGCATAAATTGGCTCACGCCTTGTTCATTAGCCAGTTGATGTAATGCAGCAACTTTCTTCGCATCGAGAATTCGAACTATGTGCGCCCCTTGAAATTGCTGACGTGCAAGTCGACTATTATCCAATGGCACACCGTGTACTGTTGGCAATCCTGTCAGCTTGCCTTTCCAGTATGCCAAATCAGCTTGTAGTGTTTCATTGCCTAACACTTCGCGTTGCCAGTACGCATAATCAGCATATTGGATAGGTAAAGGAGGTAAAGTTGAGGGCTTTTGCTCGCTATGATTTTTGTACAGAGACATAAACTCTTTTGCCAACACATTCATTGACCAACCGTCCGATGCAATATGATGCGTTGACAAGATCAATGCACTCTCGTCACTCGGTAAGTTAACCAAGATACAGCGCAACATTGCATCTTTTGTTAGGTCAAAAGCGGTATTAGCATCCTCTTTTATCAAGCGCAGTAGTGCATCATTGGCATCATTGGCAGACAGAGCAGATAAATCAGTCTGCTTTATATTCGCCGATCTTTGCGCATGGATCACTTGTATCCCTTGTCCCTGCAAATTGGTATACGTAGTGCGCAAAATTTCATGCCGTTGCATTAAAGAATTAAATACCCTTTGCAACACGTCCACATCAAACTCGCCTGAGAACTTGAGCGCAACTTGCATATTGTATTGCGCACTCGCACCTTCTAATTGGTAAATAAACCACAGTCTTTGCTGTGAAAATGACAGTGGAATTGACTCATTTCTATCTACTTGTCCAATGGCGCTAAAACAAACTTTTCCTAAACCATCCACATAGTTCGCAAATGCATTTAAGCGAGAATGTTCAAAAATGGCGCGAATTGGCACTTCTTTATTGAGACTGTGTGCTATATGCGACATCATTTGCGTAGCTAATAGCGAGTGTCCACCCAACTCAAAAAAATCAGCATTAGCACTTACCTCGTCAATGTTGAGCATATTGGACCAAAGTGCTGCCAATGTAATTTCCGTGGCAGTTTGCGGCGCGATATAATCATCCAATGCTTGGTGTTTGGGCAGAGGTAATTTTGCTTTATCCACCTTACCGTTACTGGTAAGGGCAAAATCATCCACCACAGTAAATGATGCAGGCACCATGTAATTTGGCACATGCTTAAGCATATGCTTACGCCATTGTAGTATCGCTGCGCTTTCAACAACCTCAAGTGGCCGCGCTAACTTTACATAAGCCGCCAACTGCATATTGCCCGATGAAGTATCGACCACAACCACACCTTTACTTACATCGGCGTGCATTGCTAACACCTGCTCAACTTCCCCTAATTCAACTCTAAAACCACGGAGCTTCACTTGAGAATCTTTACGGCCGATAAACTCAAGCTCACCTTTACTGTTTCGTTTAGCTAAATCACCTGTGTAGTAATATCGCTCTCCATCGGTATGAATTCTAAAGCGCTCAGCAGTTAAAGCATCATCCAAATAGCCCCTCGCTAAACCTGCCCCACCAATGCGTATTTCACCGACCACCCCAATAGGTTGCTGTTCACCAGCGTCACTTACAACATCAACAACCACGCCGTCCAAAGCACAACCAAGTACAATATTTTCATTGGCATTAATGTAGGCATGCGTCGCAGCAACGGTGCCTTCAGAAGGACCATATGAATTACTTACACGATACTTTTTCGCCCATTGCCACGCGAGTTTTTGATCGCAGGCTTCACCAGCAACGATCAAATCTTGTAGTTGATAATTACATTCGTATGGTACATGCATTAACAATGCAGGCGGAATAGCGCCATGGGTGATGCGATTTGCCAACAAAAACTCTGATAAATGCAATGCAGATAGACGTTGCTGCTGATCACAAATATGTAAGCTTGCACCATTGCCAAGTGCCCACAACCATTCGAATGTAGCCCCATCAAAACTCAGTGAAGCAAATGCCATGACACGGCTTTGATGATCTGTTGGATAATAACGCTTTTGGTTTATATGTAGGTTATTTAGCCCTTTATGGCTTAATAATACCCCTTTTGGTTTACCAGTTGAACCTGAGGTAAAGATACAATAAGCGAGATGTTGTGACGTTAAGCCAATATCCTGTTTACTGATATTTTCATCACTCATACCACTTAATAATGCCTCTGCAAATTCAGTATCCATTGGCAACACTTGGTATTCAGACAATACAGAAATTGATTCAAGCACCGCATTCTGAGCGAGTACCCACTCAACATGCGCTTCTGTAAGCATGGTTTCGATGCGCTCTTCTGGATATTCTGGATCAACAGGTAAATACGCACCACCCGCTTTTAGCACCGCTAATATCGCAACCACCATTTCAACCGAACGCTCGACGCAAATAGCCACGAGCATATCTGGCTTAACCCCTTGATTTATTAAGAAGTGTGCTAAACGATTTGCCTCTTTATTTAATTGAGTATAACTTCGCAGCTCACCATCAAAGTTTACGGCAAGTGCATCAGGTTGCTGCAGCGCCCAATACTCAACCAACTCATGAGCTAACTGAGACTCCGCTTGTTCAGCAAATTGACCGCGATATTTTGCCAGCAACTGATGCTCATCACGGGGTAAAATATTGAGTGTCGCAATGGGCTGATGTGGCGCTTCAACAATGCTGTTTAACAAACGTAAAAAACTTTTAGAGAAACGATTGATAGTTTGCTCATCAAATAGTGCGCTCGCGTATAGCCAACGTATGTGAATACCTTCCTCGCTCAACGAAATATTAACGTGTATATCCACATCAATCGTCGATATTTCCTTGCCAAAAGTTTCAATATCGATGTTTTCCAGCGTCAGGTCAGGCGTTGTATTGCTCTGCATGGCAAGCACTATCTGAAATAGTGGCGCGTGGTTCATATGACGTTCGGGATTAAGACGCTCGACCAGCATATCAAACGGAGTATGTTGATTGGCAAATGCATCAATAACCATTTGTTTTGAGTGCGCTAATAAATCACTGAAGCTTTGTTGATGATCAATTTGATTACGCAATACTAAGTTGTTAACAAAAAAGCCAATGAGAGGTTCTAACTCCGCACGGTTTCTTCCCGCTATGGGGGTTCCTATCACAACATCCGTTTCATTACTCCAACGAGAAATTAAAGTTGCTAAAGCGGCTTGCAACAGCATAAATAAGCTAACTTGCTGCTCATTCGCCAACCCCTTTAGCTTTTCAGCTAACACATGTTCAATGACTTGTGCATAACGTCCAGCGGTCACTGTTTGATGGTTGGGCCTTGCTCTGTCTAGCGGCAATGAGTGGCTCACAGGCAAATCTTTTAACTGTGCTTGCCAATATTGCCATTCCTGTTGCAAGACTTTGCCATCACCGGCGCGACGTTGCCAGTTAGCATAATCACCGTATTGAACGTGTAAAGGGGGTAAGTTATGAGGTACACCCAAAGTAAATAATCGATAAAAAGCAATCAGCTCTTGGCTTAAAATCCCTTTAGACCAGCCATCCGTTGCAATATGATGAACGGTAATAAACAATACAAAATCATCTTCACCGCACTGCGCAACCGCATAACGAATACTAGGTTCATTGTACAAATCAAACACATATTGCATTTGCTGCTTTGCCGTATGCTTTAGTCGTAGCTCTTGTTCCGTGTCAGTCAGCCCTTGTAAATCAATCAACTCTGGGCTCAATTTACATGACTCTAAAACAACTTGTGTCGCCTCATCCGCACTGTCATCGTAAATAGTGCGCAAAATAGCATGACGCTCAACAATCGCATTTATCGCTTTTTCAACTGCAGATAAGTCCAATGCCCCCTTACAACGCAATACGATAGACTGATTATTCTGCACTTTGTTTTCTTGAAGCTTATTAACAAACCACAAACGTTGCTGCGAATATGACAACGGCATTTTGTCCTCTTCGCTCGGTATAATAGGCGTATTATCGTCATCAATATCATTCATATCCATGTAAGCGGCCAGTTCGCTCAAAATTGGATGCTCAAAAATACATCTCACTGATAGTTGTTTTTGCAATTGTTTGTTGATGTCATTGACGACACGCGTAGCCAGCAGTGAATGGCCACCAATCTCAAAGAAATTATCGCTGGCGTTCACTAAATCCACTGCCAACACTTTTAGCCAAATATCCGCTAAACGAAGCTCTGTCTCACTTTGAGGTTTTCTCGCTAGCTTATTATTTGTAATTTGGCTCTGTATAAGCGCTCGTCGATTAATTTTCCCATTGGCTGTTAATGGCAACTCATTCAACAACGCATAGTGTGTTGGCAACATATATTGAGGTAACGACTTTTTAAGCGTGGATTTTACTTGCTCTAATGCACTGGCTGAATGTTCATCCTGAAGCACCAAGTAAGCAACCAAGTAGCGCTGCTCTTCCTCACCCTGTACCAAAACCACCGCTTCTCGGACCCATTCACAACGTGCCAGCCGACTTTCAATTTCGCCAAGTTCAATCCGAAAGCCGCGAATTTTAATTTGGTTATCTGCACGTCCTAAACATTCAATATCACCACTGGGTAATAAACGCCCTAAATCTCCAGTTCGGTAAACTCGAATACCATTATCAAGTTCAAAAAATTTCTCAGCACTAAGCTCGGCTTGCTGCCAATACCCATTTGCAAGATTATCGCCATAAACACATATTTCTCCCGGTACGCCTACCGGTTGTATGCATTGCTTATCTAAGATTAGCAACCCATTATTCGCAATTGCCTTACCAATTGGCGCAGTTGTGTGAGTGATCTTCGTATTTATTTCATAAAAGCTCACATCTGACATTGTCTCAGTTGAGCCATATAGGTTCACAATACGGACGTGTAAAAATCGCTTCGCGATATCATTTGCAAGCGCGCCGTACATGGGCTCACCACTTAAAAACCAATAACGCATCGCATGTAACTTGGTCGCTATTTTTGGCACATGGTAAAGTGCTCGAGCCAACGATGGTGCTGTAACTAATCTAGACACTTTATGCTGTGCCAAAGTATCACTGAGTACATTTTGATCAAGCACTACTTCGCGTTCGATCAAAACGGCCGTGGAACCGGCCACTAATGGCGTAAACATTTCCCATACGGAACGGATAAAGGCCGAGCTGGTCACAATAGCAGTCACTTCCCCTTGCTCGAATGGGAATGCATGCAACATCCAATAGATACGATTCGCCAGCGAACGATGGCTACCGATCACACCTTTTGGATCACCGGTCGTACCAGATGTGTATATTATGTGAGAAGCCGAATTACCTGTAATATCTGGCCATTGTGCATCAACTTGCTCAGTACCGTTACTTGTTAGCGTCACTTGAAAAGTTTCTACATCCGTAGGTAAATATGATACTAAGGCCTTCTCTGTTAACACTAACCGCGCGCCCACATCATTTAAGATATAGGCAATTCGGTCGCTCGGAAACTCTGAAGAAATAGGCACATACACTGCACCTATTTTTAATATGCTCAATGCTGCAACTAACCATTCACAGCGACGCGTCATCAACACTGCAACATGATCACCTGGCTTGATCCCTCTATGGATAAGGGTACAACCCAAGTGTTCGGCTTGCTGACACAATTGCTGGTAACTCAATTCACGTCGTCCATCTCGCAGCGCAATTTTACTCCCCTGCGTTTGTGCATGTGACCATATCTGCGGCACAATAGATGCGGGTACACTTAACGCTTCACTTTGCTGATAGCAAGTCAATGCATCCTGTTCATGTACAAGAGGAATATCAAACACGCCTTGTTGTGGTGCCTCCATGACTTGTGCTAATAAATATTGGAAACAATCATTTAAACGTTGAATGTTTTGCTTTGAAAACAATGCACTGCGGTATGACCAACTAAAAAACAATTGCTTGCCCATATGACGCACATAAAGTGTCAAATCTGCTTTGGCTAATTGGGCTTTATCTTCTTGAAACCAAGGTTCGATACGCAATGATGACGCCATTTCACTTTCAGCGCTGTATGGTTCTTTTTCAAATACATTCAATAAGATCTGTACGATAGGGTGATAACTCAAACTACGTTGGGGCTTGAGCTCGTCAACTAACATGTCAAATGGCACTGTGTCATTAGAGAACGCATCGAGGATAGTTTGTTGATTTTGCTTAAGTAGGACATTAAAGCTTGGGTTATCGGAAATCACTGTCCGTAACACCAAAGTATTAAGAAAAAAGCCAATTAATGGTTCAACTTGCTGTTGTTGCCTACCAGCCGTAGGCGCACCAATAACAATGTCACGCTCACCGCTAAATCGCGCCACCACAACGGATAACAAGGTTTGCATAAACGCAAATAATGTCACCCCCTGAGTTTGACAAAAAGCTTTTAGCTTCGTAGCTTGATGTTCATCTAAAGTATGAACCCATTGCTCACCAGCAAAGTCTTGTTGCGCCGTTCTAGGTTGATCTAAGGGTAAATTGTGTACCGTAGGGATCCCCGCCAGTTGATTTTTCCAGTAGTCTAGCTGTTGACTTAACCCCTGCTCACCTATCTGCTGGCGCTGCCACACTGCGTAATCAGCATATTGGATAGAAAGTGGCGAAAGCTGCGCTTGATGTCCTTCCACTTCAGATTGATAAAAAGCACTCAGCTCTTTGTTAATAATGGCATTTGACCAACCATCGCAAGCAATGTGGTGCACAGTTAAAATTAATACATGGGTTTGTACTGATAAGCGGACTAATCCGACTTTCACCATCATGTCATGTGCCAAATCAAACGCATATTGAGATTGCGCATCCACGTGTTTTTTTACTTGTTCAAACTGTTCATGCTCGTGCAGTGCGCTCAAGTCAAATTGCTCAATGCTAATCTTCGTGGGTGCTAATACAATTTGCATTGGCTCACCATCTATCTGTCGATATACCGTGCGCAATATCTCATGTCGCGTGATCAACGCATTGATGGCACTGTGCAATGCCTCTACGTCAAGATGACCTGTAAGCTTCAAGGCACTCGACATATTGTATTGTGGACTTGCCCCTTCAAGTTGATCAATAAACCACAAACGCTGCTGTGCAAACGACAATGGTAAAGGGTTGGATTTTGACTGGGTGGTAATTTGTAGTTTGTCTGCGCTTTTAAACTCATCAATATACTGAGCTAAGTCGGCGAGCACACGATGTTCAAATAAAGCTCTAACTGCAATTGGCTTTGAGAAAAGTCGAATGATCTCACTCACCACACGAGTTGCCTTTAAAGAGTGTCCTCCTAACTCAAAAAAATTTGCAAACCGCCCAACGTCCTTAACTCCGAGAATATTCGACCAAATATCAGCCAACATTCGTTCAGTATCCGTTTGTAGCGGCTCAAACATATGCGCCTTTTGTTCAGGTTTTAATAAGGCATTTTTGTTCACCTTACCATTGGCACTCAGTGGCATCGCCTCGACAAATTCAATACTAGTTGGCAGCATGTATTCCGGTAAACGTGTGCTCAAAAAAGCCAACAAATGAGCACTTTTCGGCTCACCACTTGCAACCACATAGGCAACCAACTGTGCGTCCTCTTCCTCTCCCCAGACTTTAACGACCGCTTCGCTTATCTGTTCGTGACTAACGAGTAACTGCTCAATTTCACCTAATTCAATGCGATAACCTCGTACTTTTACCTGATCATCAATACGCCCAAGAAACTCAAGATTCCCTTCTTCTAACCAACGAACCTTATCGCCAGTGCGATACACGAGTTCATTGTGCAATGTATTAATCTGAACAAATTTTTGTTCGCTGAGCGCTTCTTGCTGCAAATACCCTTTTGCAATACGCCTTGTTCCGATACATAATTCACCAGGAACGCCAATGGGTGCTAAGTTACCTGTGGCATCCAGCACAAATAAACAAGTATTCGGTAACGCTTTACCTATGGGTAAATTCGCAAATTCTGTGCCGTGTTCAATGTCATAAAGATAAGATGTAACATTGAAACAAGTGGCACCGACGACCGTTTCTGTGGGGCCATAGTGATTATAGATGGTGGCCTGCTCAAAATGCGCTTGTAACGTCTTTGCCAGCTGGACAGGGAATTTCTCACCACCTATCACAAAGGTATGGGCTTGTTGACTTCTTAATCCAGTCAGTAATGGCAGTACCGCTCTCAAATGCGAAGGTGTTAACCGGATAAGACGTTGCTGCAAAGATTCATTTTTGAGTGCCCTGGCTAATTGCGTTATCTCATCATCTTCGCTTATCAAACACACATTTCCACCATTAAGTAGTGGGACATATAAGCCTGGAATAGACAAATCAAACGTCACAGCACTGGCAACAAGCGAACCATTTTGTGGATAATGAAGTTGAGAAGAAATTAAACAATAATCCAACAGCCCTTCATGCGTGACCTGTACTCCTTTTGGTTTACCTGTAGAACCGGACGTATAAAGCACATAAGCGATATCGGATAAAGTGACGGAGTTTTTAATCGCCGTATATTCATGCAACCAATTTTTATCAAGTGCCGCACCATCTAAGAATATCGCGTCGACACCAGAGACCGCAGGCAAATTTTGTGAGCGCTCTTGTAAAATAACCTCTATTTGCGCATCTTTTATTACTTCGCTTAAGCGTTGTGTTCCAAAACTTTCACTCAGCATGACATAAGTCGCACCTAGTTTTTGTATTGCCAATAATGCAATCAACAACTCCACTGAGCGCTGTAAATAAACACCGACTCGCTCTTGAGGTTCAACACCAGACTCTTCCAATACACTTGCCAATTTACCCGCTTTCTCATTAAGCTGCTGATAGGTCAATGAGATCTGTTGAGCATTTGCGCCGATAAAGGTTATAGCCTCGGCAGAAGGAGTTTGCTGTACTTGTTGTTCAAACTTATCAATCAAAGGTTGGGTACGGCCCTCTTCAGCTACTTCACCAGTCCCCCATTGCAACAGTTGTTGTTTACTTTGATTATCCAGTAACATCAGTTCGCAAAGTTTAGCATTTGGCTGAGCTGCCATGTTACTTAACAATAACTCGAACGCTTGAACCATGCGCTTCATATGCGTTTCATCAAACAAGTCTTCTTTATAAGACCAACCAAGGTAAATGCCTTTCTCAGAGGCTTTGGCGGTCAAATCTAAGTCAAAACGCACTTGATCACCGTCTTTTTCAATGGGTGTAAAATCCACTTCTGGCAGTTCAAGACTAGACGATTCAAAGTTTTGCAATACGAACTTAATTTGACATACGGGGTTGTAAGCTAAAGTACGTTCAGGGTTCAGTGCTTCAATGAGTTGTTCAAAAGGCAGTTTATCGTGATGAAATGCTTCCAACACCGTCGTTTTTGTTTGTGCTATTAGTTCATTCACTGTCATTTGATCGTTAACTGTTGAACGAAGCACTAAGGTATTGATAAAAAACCCTATTAATCCTCTTGTCTCTGGCTGTTCTCGTCCTGCATGTGGCACCCCAATCACAATATCTTGCGATGCACTGAAGCGCGCAATCAAAGCTGCAAACGCCGCTTGCATTACCATAAATAAAGTAGCTTCATGACAATTTGCTAGCTTCATTAAAGCGTTATACACATTTGCATCAAGCATTCGATGCAAACGCTTAGCGTCATAGCGCTGTTTCGCGGGACGAGGTTTATCTAAAGCTAAATTATGAACTTGTGGGATCCCCGCTAGCTTTTCTAACCAATAGGCTAAATCATGCTGCAAATTTGAACCGACACTTTCATGGCGTTGCCAGTATGCAAAGTCTTTAAATTGCAGCGGCAGTGGCGTCAGCTCTAACGATTCACTGCGCGAGTATGCTTGATAGAATTGGCTAAATTCTTTCACAAAAATACCCATGGACCAGCCATCGGCAGCAATGTGATGCATAGTGAACACCACAACTTTTTCTTTGTTGTGCAATTCCAATATTTTGCACCGCAACATTGGATCGTTTGCTAGATCAAATGCTCGCTGAGTTTCTTGTTGGATCACATGCTTTAGTGCATCACTCTGGTTTATATCTAAGAGCTGTGTTTCTAAAGGCACTGACACCGCGTCAAGCACACGTTGCACAGGTACACCTTCTTTGTCTATGAACACAGTTCTAAGTACTTGATGTCGATCTAACATCCTACTCAGTGCACATTTCAAAGCCGCAATATTCAGCTCGCCATTAACCTTTAGAGCATAAGACAAATGGTATTGGCTACTATTTTGTTCCAACTTATCAATAAACCACAGTCGCTGCTGAGAATATGACAATGGATAAGTTTCACATTCCGGTGCTCTTTTTAAATGATTCTGCTGGACATTGACTGGGCTAAACCAAGCAATAATATCTTGCTTATATTGTTTTAATTGCGACTTCAGCTCGTCAGTTAAATTGCCATGTTCATCGCTAATCAAGAGTTTATTATTTTTAACAATCAGTTTGATCTGCTTGCTTTTACATTCTTCAAGTGTAGAGATAAATTTCATAGTTCAATAAGTTCCTGAGCGTTGTCTGTGTCCATATCATTCAAAGAGAGCGCTTGCCTTAGCTCATGCTGCGCGCAACTGTCTTCTATGAGTTTCGCCTGCGCTTGAATGGTGTTGTTTGCAAAGATATCCATCACAGATAGATTGACAGCAAAGTGTGCGTTCAGCTCACTATTCAATCTGGCCACTAATAAAGAATGCCCTCCAAGTTCAAAGAAACTGGTGTTAACGCCAATTTCATCTTCTGCTAGGTTTAATAATGCACTCCAGTAATGAGCTAATTGTTTTTCTGTGTCAGTTTGTGGTGCCTGATAGTGTTGTGTTGCAGTAAAGTCAGCATCCGGTAATGCTTGTTTATCGATTTTGCCATTCACTGTCAGTGGCCATGCATCCATTGCAATAATTGCACTAGGCACCATGTAATCGGGTAGCACTGTCAGTAAGTAATGTCGTAATTGTCCAATCTGTTTTTCTTCAATGGCTGAGGTAGTTTGCGCAACCACATAAGCGATGAGCTTATTGTCACCAGTACTTCCTTGCTTAGCTACCACCACACTTGATGCAACTTGAGGCAGCAAATTAAGCTGAGATTCAATCTCACCTAACTCAATTCTAAATCCACGGATCTTAACCTGTTCATCATTGCGACCAAGATAAAGTAACTCCCCGTTGTTGCTGAGCTTAGCCAAGTCTCCCGACTTATACATGCGGGTGTATCCAAGTGTTCGCATGTGCTCACTGGCAAATGGGTTATCGATAAAGCGCTCGGCGCTTAACTGTGGTTTGTTTAAATAACCACGCGCGACTCCGCACCCACCGACATAAATTTCACCGGCAACTCCTTGTGGAACAGGGTTACCATGTCCATCTAATAAATAAATGGGTAAATCACTCAGCGCTAAACCAATGTTTGAGCTACCTAAATCGGTTGGTGTAATATGCTTATACGTAGAATGTACTGTGGTTTCAGTGATCCCGTACATGTTAATAAATGCAGGCTTATCAACCTCATAATGCTGCCACCAACTTATTAAGTCTTCTGTTCTGAGCGCTTCACCACACATTACGATATACTGCAATGATGCCAGCGGATAGTCACCAGTAATGGCAGTTTGACTGAGCATTTTGAATGCACTGGGCGTTTGTGTTAACGATGTAACCTGCTGCGCTTGGCACAATGATAAAAATGCGGCTGGATCGCGCGTTTGTGCATAACTTGGGATCACCAGTTTGCCACCATGCAATAAGGCCCCCCAAATTTCCCACACACTGGCATCAAAGGCTGTTGAGTGAAACAAGGTCCACACATCGTTTTGGCTATATTTAAACTGCGTGGTGGTTGCGCTGAATAACCGTGCCACATTGTTATGAGTCACCAACACCCCTTTAGGGTTACCTGTGGTTCCTGACGTATAAATAATATAAATCAGTTGCTCATCATCAACATGTTCCAGAGTTATGTTGTTACTCGACATAGTGGCTAACTGAGCATCAATTTCATCCAAGCACATTGTTTGGATCTCTAAAGTTGCTAAGTTCTTCGCAAGCGCCGAACTGGTTAATAACAACTCAAAGCCACTATCATTGGCGATGTACTCAATACGCGACTGTGGGGCAGCTGGGTCCAATGGAATATACGCGCCACCCGATTTTAAAATCGCTAATATTGCAACTATCACATCCAAGCTTCGTGTAAAGCAAATCCCCACAAAGTCACCTTGCTGCACACCTTGTTGCTGTAAATAATGGGCTAGCCGATTAGCCTGTTCATTCAACGCTTGATAAGTTTTTGTCTGATCATCATGCCACAGCGCAGTATTGTTAGGATATGCCTCCACACATTGCTCAAATTGCTGATGCACAAGTGCCGTCGGGCGCTCAACTACCTTAAATGTTTGCAGTCTTTGATGGAGTGCATACTCCTCTTGGCTAATAAATACGGGATATTTATTCTCCTCTAAAGCCTGAGGCATTAGCAGCAATATTTGCTTAAAATGCTGCAAAAGTCGCTCTATTGACTCCTTATCAAACAAATCCGCTCTATAGCCTAATTTGATGTTCAACGTTAACCGTAAAGATGCAATGACACTAAGCTTAAAAGTTGTGTGCTCAGTGTTTGACAAAGATTCGACTTCAAAAGGCGCATTTTGAGAGTCATCCCGCATTGCCGCATCAATAGGATAGTTTTCAAATACCAGTAAGCTATCAAATAACGCTTGTCCCAAACGCACTGCACTTTGTTTTTGGATTTGCAGCAAAGATAAATAGCCAAACTGATTTGATGTTTGAAAAGACTGTTGAAGTACCTGTATCGAACTTGCTATGTCCGGTGAGGTGGCAAAAGATGCTTTTACCGGTATGGTGTTGATGAACATACCCACCATTTGCTCAATACCTTCCACCTCAGCAGGGCGTCCAGAAATCGTGGCCCCAAATACAACGTCTGACTCTCCACTATAAGAGTGCAACAAATAACCCCAAGCCCATTGCAGTAAAGTATTGATCGTGGTTTTTTGCTGCTGCGCTAAACCTTGTAAGACATGCGTTTGTTGCTCAGTAAACTGCAACTGTAATTGATTAAACTGATTATCAGGTTGTACAGATGCAGGCTCAATGATCAAAGGTGTTGGATGAGTAAACTCTCCTAGCATATCCCGCCAATGCTGCTCGGCAAGCGCTACATCGCTGTTCTTAAGCCACTGCACGTATTTGGCATAACTTGGTGCAACATCGAGTCCTTGTGTACATCCATCCAACCTAGCTTGATACGCTCGCAACACGTCTCGATATACAACAGGAATACTCCAACCATCGAGCAAAATATGATGCAAGGTCCATAAAATTTGATATCGGTTGTCATTGAGTTGGATCACATACCATCGACATAGGGGCGCATTAGTAAACTCAAAACCTACATTTCTATCTTCAACTTTAAAGCGCTCAAACTCGCTACGTTGTTCATCTTCACTGAGGTGACGCCAATCTATGTATTGCCACTGTAGGTTAACATGCGACAGCACCATTTGATGAATGCTATCAACATCCCCCACAAATGCAGTGCGTAAAATATCATACCGTTGCACCACATCTTGCCATGCTTGTCTGAATAATGTGATGTTTAACTCACCACGAATAATCGGGTGGATTTGTACCGTATAAGAAGATTTATCAAGTAGATATTCAAAATACAAGCCCGATTGCATCGGCGTTGCAGGATACAAATTATCAAGCTCATTGTAGCGCTGTTGCAACTCATCCAACTCATTAATTGAGATATTGGCCAGCGGAAAATCAGACGGCGTAAAACTACCTTTATCCTGACTAGTACAATGCTCTATCACCTTCTCTAATGCTATTTCGATACTATGCGACAACGCGTACATCGTTTTATCCGCATAATGTTCACTTGAGTAAGCCAAAGAAAACTGTAACTGTCCGCCCACCACTTTACCCGTTAGGGTTAGTAATGCGGCACGCTGGCGCTCCAAGCTCACTTGAGGTCCTATTGATTCATCAGCTACTTGGAATTGAGTTTGCTCGTTAACCACCTGATCAAATTGCCCCAAATAGTTAAACATCAACTGAGGTAGATGCTGGTCAGCCGCTGCAATAATGTCACTGTCTTGTGCTAAATACCTAAGCAAACCATAACCAATCCCATTGTTTGGAATGGCACGATATTGTTCCTTAATGGCTTTGATCATCTCACCAACATCGGAGCAAGTCGCATGCAATGTCAATGGATAAATACTGGTAAACCAACCCACCGTTTGTGTTAGATCTATATCATTAAAGAGATTTTCCCTACCATGACCTTCTAAGGTGATAGTCAGCCTAGAACACGGTTGCCATTGAGAAATCCCCAAATAAACCGCTGCGAGCAATAATTCGTTGATTGTTGTACGGTAGGTGCCATTACATTGTTGTATAAGCTGATTAGTTAAAGCCGACGACAATCCAATATGCAAGCGCTTAGTCGAGGCAATTTTACCAGTCCCTTTTGCCACATAGTCCGTTTTAAAAGCCAGCTCCCTGTCACCACATTGTGACAACCAGTAAGATTTTTCTGCGGGTAGCAATTGCTCTAAAGCATACTGCTCAAGCCGGTCTGCCCAAAGTTGATAAGAACTTGTTTTTGCAGGAAGTTTAATAGTCCCATCCAATTGATATTGAGCAAAAGCCATTTCAATATCTTTGAGTAACACCCGCCATGATACGCCATCAACTACAATATGATGCACGGCAAGTAACAATCGACCAGATTGCTCACTGGGTAATTGTGAACAATCAAAATACACGGCACGGATCAAGGGTCCGGTTTCCAATGAGAACTGTGTTTGCCAGTAGCGACTTCGCTGTTCAATGTCTTGCAAACTCGTCACCGTCTCTGTGATACAAATCGCATCTAGCAACGCCTCATCTAAAGACTGATAATGCGCAATCCAACGCCCATTTTGTTGCGTAAAACTCAACCTAAGAGCATCATGACGTGCAACGGTCGCTGCCATAATAGCCATCAGTACATCGCTTGAGAAAGCCTCCGGCAACTTTAATAACACAGTTTGATTAAAGTGATGACGTGCAACTTCATCACCCGATAAGAAGTAATGGTGAATTGGCATGAGTGTCTGTTGCCCGTGCAATGCGTGTTGAGATGCCAACACCTCTTCGGTAGAACCAGCAACACTAGCAAGTTGCGCAATTGTTTGGCTTTCAAACAACTGTTTAGTGCTAATAAGCACTCCCTGCTCGTTGGCTCTTGAGACAACTTGAATGGATAAAATAGAGTCGCCCCCTATTTCAAAAAAGTTATCATTCACACCAACTTGTTCAAGCCTTAAAACATCTTGCCAAATTTGTGTCAACGCAACCTCAACCTCATTACTTGGCGGTACGTATTCAAGCAAATTATCAAAGTTCGGCTCAGGCAATTTTGACTTGTCAATTTTGCCATTAGCATTTAATGGCAACTCATTCATCACCACAAATACGGCTGGCACCATGTAATCAGGTAAGCTTTGCTTTAAGTAGCTTTGCAGCGCTTTTACAAACACATGTTCATTATATGACTCAGATGATTCGTTAAGTACAATGTATCCTACCAAACGGTTGATTAAACTGTCCTTTTTGGCAACAACACATGCATTGTTCACTTCTGGGTGAGTCAATACGCTGTTTTCAACTTCACCCAGTTCAATACGGAACCCCCTGATTTTCACTTGGTCATCCATACGCCCAACGTACAACAAATCACCTGACGGTAAGACTCGAACCATATCTCCACTGCGGTACATATTGCCCTGCTGTGTGAAGTGATCAGGCACAAATCGCTGTGCACTAAGCTGAGGCTGGTTCATATATCCACGCGCAACCCCATAACCAGCTAAGTACAACTCACCTATCGTGCCCATTGGCACTGGGCGCATTCGCTCATCCAGCACATAATGGCTAGATCCATTTATTGATTGACCTATTGGGAAACCAAAATTCGTCGTATGGCAAATTTCAAACGCTGTACTAAACGTGGTATTTTCAGTGGGTCCGTAAACATGTACAAAATGTGCCGGCTTACCTGCGGTCAAAATACGTTCTACTGCTGCGTTATCTACAGCCTCACCACCAAATAGTAAATAGTCTAAGGTCGCAAAGCCGTGTGGTGCAACCAACGACATTTGATTCAAAATAGCGGTGGTAACAAATAAGATAGCAACATCATGTTGCGCTAACGTGGCACTTAACTTTTGAGGATCCAACAAGGTGTCTTTTGCTATATAGTGCAACGTCATTCCATTGCTCAACGCGCCCCACACTTCAAATGTGGCGGCATCAAAGGACGCATTTGAGGCCTGTGCCATCACCTTACCCAACTCGTAACTGACAAAATCAGTGTTACTGACTAATCGCACTATATTTGCGTGTTCAACCATCACACCTTTTGGTTGTCCTGTAGAACCAGATGTATAGATCACGTAAGCAAGCTGATCGGCTGCTATTTCAACGGCAAGATCGCTGGCATCATATCCTCCCCAAACCGCGTCTCTGAATTGGAGGTCCAATGGGATCAACATAGTTTCTTCAAATATCGATAATGATTCCATCACTGATTGTTGAGTAAGCACCACATCAATACCAGCATCCAATATCATATAACTCAAACGTTCTTGCGGGTAATCTGGGTCTAACGGGACATAAGCGCCACCCGCTTTCAAAATAGCCAACATGCCAATGAGCATTTCAATTGAGCGCTCCACACTCAATCCAACCAATGTCTCTTTTGTTACGCCAGATTCAATAAGAAAACGCGCCAGTTTATTTGCTTGTGCATTCAATTCACCGTAGCTCATTTGCTCGCCATCAAAACAAGCCGCAACTTGTTCAGCATGACGCTGTGCTTGATGCTCAAACAACTTAACCACTGAGCTTGATTGCAAAGGTTTAAGTGACTTTTCGCTATTTGCCACTGCATCGCAACTCAGGTGCAGTGCTTGTATGCTTTTTCCTTCCGTCATAGGAAGTTGAGTTAGAATTAGGGAAAAATCATTAAGCAGATGATCAATACTCAAATCTGAAAATTCGTCACTTGGATACTTGCATTGAATATGGATCTGCTGCCTAACTCCCACACTCAACGACAATTTATAGGTCGTTTCTTCATAGCTTTCATTATCAGTGATCTCTAACCCTGACTCCCCTACTGCCGCCGATGATGCGGCCTCAATCGGGTAATTACTGATCACCAATAAGTTATCAAACAATTGCGTTCCCGCACGCAACTTGGATTGTTTTTGGATATCAACCAAGGAAAGATAGGCATGATCACTACATGCCTGAAACTGCATTTGTATTTGTTGCAGCTGTGTTTCAAGCGAAACGTCTTCTGCGAAGTCGATATTGAATGGAATAGAATTAATGAATAGCCCAACTAACTCTTCAATGCCGTCAACTTGAGCAGGACGACCAGACAAGGTGACCCCTATGACCACTTCAGGTTCTTGACTATAGCGATGTAACAAATATGCCCACGCCAGTTGGATCAAGGTATTAATGGTAACGCGTTGACGCTGAGCATAAACTTGTAAGGCAGCAAAAGCCTCTTGGTCAAGGGTGACAGAGCGACTACGAATTTGACGTTCAGTGGATGTACCGAGTTTATCAATCACCAAAGGCGTTGGCGCTTCTATATGAGATAAGCGGTCACGCCAAAACACCAAAGCTTGATCTTTTGATTGCTGCGCCAACCAAACCATATAATTTTCATAAATAGGGGCGGGTTTTAGAACTGGCTGCTGATTGTGGCTTAGAGCCTGATAACATTGCATAAGTTCTTTGAAAAGCAGCGGTAAAGACCAGCCATCTGACAAAATATGGTGATGGCTCCAAAGGAGCTGGTAGCTATCCTCAGTTAAGCGGATCAATACTACACGCATCAACGGTGCCACACCAAAATCAACACCTTGTGCGCGCTCATGGGCACGTAACATCGCAAAGTCTTGACGTTGCTGTACCTGTGATTTATCACGCCAATCCAGCTGCTGCCAAGGCAATATAGCATGTTGATTTACTAACTGGTGTAGCGCTTGATCACACTCAACAAAAACAGTTCTAAAGGTATCGTGTCGCTTTATGATGTATTGCCATGCCTGTTTAAAGGCATTCACATCCATATCTCCTTTTAATATCGGGTAATGCTGTGTGACATACGATGACTTGTCTATTTGTGCATGAAAGTAAAGCCCTGATTGCATAGGCGTTGCAGGGTATAAACGCACAAGTTGAGGATAATGTTCCTGCAATTGATCTAAACGGTGTTGTGTAACATGGGCCAGTGGAAAGTCTGACGGTGTATATACTTGGTTCGATAATTGACAACAATGCTCTAAAACTGTCTCAATCCCCAAGCGCAGATGGTCAACAAAAGATTGCATGGTTTGTTGATCATATTGCTCATCGCTATACTGAAATGACACTTGTAACTGACCGTTTGCTACCAGACCTTTAAATATTAAACCGTGACGGCGTGTTCGCTGCGCACTACTTGTTGCACCGTGACGTTCAGGTGCAAAACCAAATACAGGCGCAACATCACTAGATGCACCTTGATTTATTTGGCCCAAATAATTAAAGGTAAAAGATGGCTCATTATTTTCTGTCCAGGCGAAATCAGTATCAACCATTTGCAGTGCGCCAAAGCCAAAACCACGCATAGGGACTGCGCGCACTTGCTCTTTAACTGCTTTGATCACTTCTGAGGTGCGCATATCTTCACTGTGTAGTGCTAACGGATAATGCGTTGTAAACCAGCCCACTGTTTCTGTAGTATCTAAGTGTTCAAACAAGTCTTCTCGACCATGTCCTTCTAGCTTAATTCGAACTCCTTGATTGCCAGTCCAGTTATACACACCAAGTAACACACCACTAAGCAGTAATTCATTAATCTGTGTATGATACGTTTGGTTAGCTTGTTCAAGTAACCGTGCTGTCTGTGATGTTGATAATTCAAATCCACAACTTTGCGTACTCGCTTGACTGCCGTGCCCACATGTTTCCCTATCTTTAGGGAGCACAGGTAAACTTGGTTCAAGTTGCTTTAACCAATACTCACGTTGCGTAACCAAGACATCGCTATTAGCCCATTGCACAACTTGATTTGCGAAGGCACTAAATGATGACGTTTTCACACCAAGGTGTACCGGCAATCCTTGCTGTACTTGCTGATACGCTTGCTCTAAATCTGCTAAAATAACGCGCCATGATACAGCATCCACCACGATGTGATGAGCAACCAGTAACAAACGGGATTGTTGTTTATGTTCAAAAAATACGACCCTAAACAATGGCCCTTGTTCCAAATCAAACTGAGTTTGCCAATACTCACAGCGTTGTGTCACTGTGTGAGTAAAATCTTGCGTTTGAGAGATAGTCTCGACTTGATAGCTTTGCGCTAACATGTCGTCGTCAAATCTTTGGTGCCAAGCTTGCCATTGTTGTTCAACACATTTGAAACGCAGCCTCAATGCATCATGTCGCGTTAGCAATGCAGTAACAATATTAGGTAATACACACGCTTGTAATGACGTTGGCACTTCAAGCAATACAGCTTGATTAAAGTGGTGTAAATGGGTGTGTTCTGCTTGCAAAAAGTTTTTCTGTATAGGTAGCAGCGCACACTCTCCAGACACGAAGCCCTGCTCACAAAACTTTTGCACACGATCACTGATCTTAGCTGCCAACTGCGCGATGGTTTGACACTCAAATAGCTGACGCGTTGACAATGACAAACCCGCTTTAGCAGCGCGTGAGACCACTTGAATACTCATTACGGAGTCGCCACCGATTGCAAAGAAATTATCTTCAATGCCCACATTTTCTAGGTTTAACACCCCTTGCCAAATAGCAACAAGTTGTTTTTCAAGCTGCGTACGCGGCGCAACATAATGGCTTTGTGTAAAGCTAGGTTTAGGGAGTGCCTTAGTGTTAACTTTACCATTTGCCGTCAGGGGAAAAGTGGTAAGAAACTCAAAACATGTCGGGATCATATAATGCGGTAATGATTGCTGTAAAAATGCTTGCAGTACCTGAGTCGACACTGTTGCGCGACTCACCACGTAAGCGCACAGTATCTGTTGTTCAGCGACGTCGACAATACGAACTACCACTTGTTCAACATCAGGGTGCGCAATCAAATGTTGCTCAATGTCACCTAATTCTATGCGATAACCACGCACTTTAACTTGGCTATCTAAGCGACCAATAAATGCTAAATTCCCGCATGGTAACCAACGCACTTTATCGCCGGTGCGGTATAGTCGCTCTCCTGCAACAAATGGATTTTCAATAAACTGTGCCGCACTCAGTTCAGGTTGCTTTAAGTAGCCTTTAGCCACTCTTAGTCCACCAATATATAGCTCGCCGGGCATACCAACAGGTACCAATTGATATGATTCATTCAACACATAAATAGAGGTATTCGGTAAAGGTTTACCAATAGGTAATACGCTACTCGTAAGCGTTGCTTTTGATGGTAGTTCATAGCAAGTTGCACCAACTACTGTCTCAGTTGGCCCATAGTGATTATATATTTTTGCCTGTGGAAAGTGAGTGCGAAGAGTGAAAGCCAAACTCGCATCAAAACGTTCCCCTCCAACCACAAAACTATGCGCCAATGAAGACTGACACTGTTCAATCAAAGGTAACAACCCGCGTAAATGAGAAGGAGTTAAACGCACCAATCGCGCGCCAAGATCTTCATTCATTAAACATTGTGCTAATTCCTCAAGATCCCCATTTGCCTGGATCAGCGTAACGCAGCCACCGCTGATTAAAGGCGCATATAGACCTGGTATAGACAAATCAAACGCAATATTGCTGGCCACAACAGAACCTGCGGGCGGGCAATGTATTTGGCTTGACGTCAAACAGTAATCCACTAACCCTAAGTGAGAAACTTCAACCCCTTTGGGTTTACCCGTTGATCCTGAGGTATACAACACATAAGCGGTATCGTTTAATGCCACCGTGCGGTTGAGATTATCGCTCGCATAAGTTTGTAACCAAGTGCTATCCGTCGCAGCATTTTGCATAGCAAACTGACTGACGCTCCCATCAATCTCGTCGTTACAAGAATCAACCAACGCAAGCTGAATATGCGCCTCATCAATCATCGCGTTCAAGCGTGTCGATGTATGTTCTTGTGGCAAAATAACATAGCTTGCCGCTGACTTTTGAATTGCCAACAATGCGATGAGTAATTCCACTGAACGGCCCAAATGGATACCAACACACACTGATTGACCCTGAGTATGTTCCAACACATAACGCCCTAAGCGATTGGCCTTTTCATTCAATTGACGATAAGTGAGACTTGTAACACCACATGTCACACACTGTGCATCAGGTGTTTTAAGTACTTGCGCCTCAAAATGCTGTATTAAACTTTGCGCTCTGCCCATGGTGTGCGTGACGCCTTTTGCTTGATTTAGCAACTCAGTGCGCTGCAACTGGTCAAGTAATGAATGGGCAAACACACTCTCATCTGGCGATTGCAGCATTTTCTGTAACAATATTTCGTATGCCGATGACCATTTAGCAATCGTTTCCTCGCTAAATAGTGATGTGTTATATAACCAAGATGTCGTTATACCTTGACTGGTGTGCTCCACTGCCAACTGAATATCAAACTTCGACAATGCCTGCTGACCGGCAATTCCCGTAACATCTACCCCTTCGAGACTAAACTCTGGTGTGTCGTTGTTACGCATAGTAAATAACACTTGAAAAATGGGCGAGTAACTTAAACTGCGCTCTGGTTTTAATACATCAACCAAATAATCAAAAGGAATGTCTTGATGCTCATAGGCTGCCAATGCAGTCTGTCGTGTACGAGCTAACAATTCTACAAAACTTGGGTTATCTACCAACGAGGTGCGCAAGACCAAAGTGTTAATAAAAAATCCAACTAAAGGTTCTAAATGCTTATGATTACGCCCGGCATTTGGTGTCCCCACAACGATGTCTTTTTCGCCACTACAGTGTGCCAATAAAGTGGTAAATACACTTTGTAACAGCATAAATAGCGACGTACCTTGCGCCAGCGAAAATTCGTGTAACTGCGTGGCGAGCACACCATCAATACAATGATCATGACGCTTTGCAGTAAAACGTTGCTGTGCAGGTCTTGGATAATCAAGCGGTAAACTGTGTACCGCAGGCGCACCACTCAACTGCTGTTGCCAGTAATCAAGCTGTCGCTGAACACTGCTATCACCAAGTTGAGTTCGTTGCCACATTGCATAATCTGCATACTGAATATCCAGTGGTTGTAAATTCGCTTGTTGCTGGGCTCGATTTGCACGGTACAACTCACATAATTCTCTGATAATTATACCATTTGACCAGCCATCAGAGGCGATGTGGTGTAATGTTATATACAAAGCGTGGTCATTCGCTGCAATGTTGGCAATTGTGACTCGAAGCGCACCTTGGGTTCTTAAATCAAATAGCTGAGTAGATTCTTGTTGGGCAAGATCACGTAATGCTTGAGTCAAGTCATCACCACTGAGGTGAGATAGCTCTACGAGGGTGATAGGCATCTCGCTCGCTTCATGAATGATCTGCTGCACTTGGCCATCTTGTTCAACATAGCATGTGCGTAAAATTTCATGACGAATAATGAGTTGTGTAATAGCACTCTGTAGCGCATCAATCGACAATTGCCCCTTTAGACGCAGCGCAAAAGGCATATTGTACTGCGCGCTCCCGCCTTCTAGCTGTTCGATAAACCACAGCCTCTGTTGAGCAAATGAAACTGGTAAAGGTTGTGAGCGAGAAACCCGTTCAATGGGTTTAAAGCCCGATTTTGGCAAGGTGTCTAAAAAGTCTGCTAAGTCACACAGGCGAGGATACTCAAACAACGCTGCTACAGCTACTTTCTTAGCTAATATGTGATTAATATCACTCGCAACCCGTGTAGCTAATAGAGAGTGACCACCGAGTACAAAAAATTCAGACTGACGGCCTATTTGTTGCTGCCCTAACACCGAGCGCCAAATTTCAGCCAAGCGCAATTCCGTTTCGCTTTGTAATGCGTCTATCGTATGGGTTTGTGTTTGCTGTGGCTCAGGTAATTGTGCTTTATCTACTTTGCCGTTGCCAGTGCGTGGCAGTTGTTCAACAAATACCCAGGCACTCGGTAACATATAATCAGGTAACACTTGCGCCAATTGCGCAGCGATGGTTTCACTCGCGAGCGGCGGATCAACGCATAAATACGCGGCAATATAAGCGCTATGCTCTGTCCCCCATACTTTTGTGGTAGCAAAAGCAACCCCGTTAATTTTTAATAACTGCTGCTCAACTTCCCCCAGCTCAATGCGATGCCCACGAATTTTTACTTGTTCATCAATACGACCCAGAAACGATAAATTGTCGTTACTTAACCAGCGCACTTTATCACCGGTACGATATAATCGTTCACCTTTTTTAAAGGGGTGTGCGACAAAGTGCTTAGCACTCAACTCTGGACGGTTAAGATAGTGCTTAGCAACCCGCGCGCCACCTATATATAGTTCACCTGCCATACCTCGTGGCACCAGTCTTTGCTGCTCATCTAGTACGAGTAACTGGGTATTGGGCAGCGGCCGACCAATTGGCAAATGCTCATCCGCGTGTGCCAGCTGTGCGCTAACATCAAAACATGTTGCACCAACCACTGTTTCGGTAGGTCCGTAGTGGTTAAATATTTGACTGTGTGGGAAATGCTGTTGCAATTCAACCGCTAACTGTTTGGTAAAACGCTCTCCACCGATCACAAATTGGTGCGGCGCGTTGATAGGCTCAGCTGGTAACAACGGCAACATGGCAAAAATATGCGAAGGCGTTAAGCGAATAAAACAACCGCCTAACTCATTACGCACTAAGGTGTCGGCCAGTACCGTGAGTTCATCTTGTTGTGCCAGCAAATTAACGCAACCGCCTTGTAGCAAAGGAACAAATAATCCCGGTAAAGTCATGTCAAATGTCACAGCGCTGGCCACCAATGAATCAAGCCCTGCAAAGTGATGCACTCGAGAAATCTGGCAATAATCGTTCATGCCTCGATGCGTAACTTCAACGCCTTTGGGCATGCCTGTCGAACCCGAGGTGTAAAGTACATAGGCACTCTGACTCAGCGCGACATCAACACTGCACATTACTGGATATTCCGACAACCAGTCCTGTTCAGTAACAGCGTCATCTAGATAGATGCTATCCACCCCCTTCAGCGTTGTTAGCCCTTGTTGGCGCTTTCTAAGCACCACGCCAACATCAGCATCTTGCATTATGTGCTGCAGCCGCTGCATTTTTGCATCCAAACTGAGGATCACATAACACGCGCCAATTTTATGTACCGCCAGTAATGCGATCAGTAGTTCAATTTCTCGCCCGAGATAAATTCCCACTCGTTCATTACTTTCCACACCAGCATCTAACAGTACCGCAGCTAAGCGTCCCGCCTTGGTATTGAGCTGGTTGTAACTGAGTTCGCTAAGAACGCCATTTTGAGCAATCGCTTTGACCGCCGTGGCATTGGGTGTTGCTTTAGATTGTTGCTCAATTTGCTTGACCAGCGCATTTTGTCGCTGCGCTGTTTCAAACTCACCACAACCAAGCTGCAGTAAACGAGGCTGCATAGTGGCATTGACATAGTTCACATCAACTAAACGAGTGTCCGGACAAGACACCATTTGCGAAAGTAAACTACTAAAACTTGTTGCCATTGCTGCAATCGAACTATCTAAGAACAAGTCCTCTTTATAGGTCCATGTGAGTAATAGCTCATTTTCCAACTCTTTGGCGGTGAGATCTAAATCAAAGCGCACCTTATCGAACTGTTTAGCGATGGCCTCAAACTCTACATCATCCACCTCTAACTGCGTTGTATCATGGTTTTGCAACACAAACTTAATTTGACATACAGGATTGTACGCTCGCGAACGCTCAGGATTAAGCATTTCTATAAGTTGTTCAAACGGCACCAGATCATTATCAAACGCTTCTAGCGCTGTACGCTTTGTTTGTGCCAACAGTGATGCGAAGGTGGTGCTCTCATCAAATTGCGTTCTAAATACTAAGGTATTGATGAAAAAGCCAATCAAGGAAGAAAGCTGTGCTTGTTTACGACCACCATGAGGTACCCCCATGACAATATCTTGTTCGCCACTGTACGCAGCATTCAATGCAGCAAAAGCACTCTGTAGCACAATAAACAAGCTAATATCATAGTCACTCGCCAACCGCTTTAACGCCTGTAGCAACGTGCTATCGAGTTTTTGCGTATGACGCTTAGCCGTGTAACTTTGCTTAGCTGGCCTTGACTTATCTATCGGTAAACTGTGAACTTGCGGCAATCCTGTTAATTTGTCGCGCCAATAATTGAGCTGCGCATTAAACAGTTCGCCATCTTGTTGATGTCTTTGCCAATAGGCAAAATCAAAATACTGCACAGGTAATTCAGGTAAGTTAGCTTGGCTGTTTTGTTTATATGCCTCATATAAAGCCATAAACTCCTTCACTAAAACGCCCATCGACCAACCATCTGAGGCAATATGATGCATCGTAAAAATCAGGGCGCGTTCACCTTGGCCATGCTCCACAATACAGCAGCGCAGCATTAAATCGTTTGCTAAATCAAATGGGCAGTTAGATTCTTGTTCAATAAGCTCAAACAATGTTTGTGGATCTGCGACAGCCAATTTCACCTTTTTAATATGCACATCATATTGCTCAGACACACGTTGCATTGGCTGTGTTTGCTGCATCACAAATGTGGTTCTGAGCACCTGATGACGCGCTATTATATTGGTGAGTGCATAATGCATCGCCGCTTCGTCTAGATTACCTTTTACACCTAAGGCATAGCTTAAATTATACTGCGCACTTGAACCTTCAAGTTGATCAATAAACCACAGACGTTGCTGTGCGTACGACAATGGATACATAGATTGCTTGGGTGCGGCATTAATTTGGTGTTGCGACAATTCGCTTTTTTCAACACGCTGCAACAGTGCGATCAATGCTTCTTTGTTGTCTTTAATAGACTCGGCCAATGAACTTGTGATTGCGCCTTTTGGGGCGCTGGTTTTAAGTTTGCCATCGACAACTGATACATTAATTTTGGCATCTTTTAATTGCTTAATAAGATGAAATACATCCATGGTTACCACTCCAATTCTTCTAATTCTTCTGATGGTTCAATATGCGAATTACTTTCTTGTGTGTGCTGTGCTAACAGATTGATAAGCTGAGCTTGTTGCACTATCGTTGAATAGTTAAATAAATCAGCAACAGAGATAGCCACATCAAACTCTTTAAGCATCATAGGGATCAGCTTCATAGCTAAAATGGAGTGTCCGCCCAACTCAAAGAAACTGCTCTGAGTGCTCACTTGTGACACCTTGAGTACCTCGCACCAAAGTTTGGCTAATCGTACTTCCAATTCATTTTTAGGCGCGACAAAGCTCAGCTCAGATGCCAATTCAACTTTCGGTAAAGCATAAATATCAACCTTGCCATTTACATTTAATGGCAAGCTATTCAGCTCCACCACTTTGGCGGGAAGCATATAATGCGGCAGCACTTGCTTGAGTTGAATTAAGAGATCATGTTGGTTTTGAGCGCCGGCGTTGGCAAAAACAACATACGCAACCAAATAATGTTCACCTTTGTTTTCCTGAGCCGTTACAACGGCATCTTCCACAAAAGCGATGTTGCTAATAGCGACCTCAACTTCACCTACTTCAATCCTGAAACCTCTAATTTTCACCTGCTTGTCAATTCGGCGAATAAACTCTAATTTGCCAGCTTCGTTCCAACGCACGAGGTCGCCAGTTTTATACATACGCCGAGATATCCCATCAGCAAGTGTAATTTGGCAAAACGCACTGCTCTTTTCAGTTGTTTGTACGATATAACCATTCGCCAAACCATCACCCGCGAGATAAAGCTCACCTTGCATTCCTAAGGGTACGAACTGATGCTGAGTATCTAGTACATACAACCGCACATTATCGATCGCCTCACCAATGGCAGGCACATCTGGCCAAAGCATAGGGTCACCATCTAGCAACGCATGACTCACTACAAAGCTCTCTGTAGGCCCATATAAATTAATAAGTTGGCACTGACATTGCGCAAAAAATTGTCTTATCTCATCATTCACCAATAACTGCTCTCCAGCAACCTGAATGACTTTCAAAGAATCCAATCTGATGCTTTCGCTCAACACGTAATGCGCCAATCGCCCGAGTAAAGCGGTTGGTAGATAAATGCGATCAATCTGATGTTCGACAATCAATGCCACAAGCTTACTTAACTCATAGCGTTCTTCATCTTCTACTACGACCAAAGGACTGGCACTCAAGAAAGCTTGTGTCAATTCATACAATGACATATCAAAGTTCATCGTCGAATAATGCATCACGGCAGCTTGGCTATTTAGGCTTGGATAATGGCGTTGCATTGTGAGTGCGACATTAATAAAACTGCGGTGTGTGTGCTCAACCCCCTTTGGTGTACCAGTCGATCCTGAGGTATATAGCGCGACTAATTTATTTGTTCCGTCAACACCCTTTGCGACAAGGTCAATGTTAGACGTTGGCATTTTTGCAAATAATGACCAGTCATCTAAACACCACTGCGTGACTTGCTCAAAATCAGAGTCTGACACCAATGATTGCTGAGTGAGCACACATTGCAACTGCGTTTGCTGAGCGATAAAACGTAAACGCTCTCGTGGATAACTGGGGTCCAACGGCACATATCCGGCACCCGCTTTGATGACTGCCAGTATACCAACAACCATCTCAACGCTACGCGTACAGTGTAGGCCGACCCATGAACCGGGTACTACACCACTCGCTATGAGTTTGTGCGCCACCTGATTAGCTTTAGCATTAAGTAGCTCATAGCTGAGCGTTTGCTCACCGACAATCAAAGCAGGACAAGCTGCTGCAATCGCAACGCTTTGCTCAAACCCTTGAGATAGAGTCATGCTATCGGTATATGCCACCTCATTTTGAGTGCGAGCAAGTTGAGTTTGCACATCATCATCTGTTAACAAGCTAAGCGACTGATTTGTTGCTATTTGCTGTAATACCCGTTGAAACTGTGTTTTTAATCGAACAACAGTATGTTCATCTAATTCTGAGTTTCGATATCTAAATTCAACACGTAAGTTGTCATTTGGATTGACAATTAACGTCATTTTATAGTGTGTCTGCTGCTCAGCTTGCGACACTTCAATGCTAATTTGCTCTTTCAGTGTTGACTCTTTTATTTCTCCATCAATCGGAAAGTTTTCAAACACCAACAAGCTATCGAACAAAGCACTGGTGTTGGGAATATTCGCCATGCGTTGCACCTGTGCAAGCGGTAAATAACCATATTCCATGCTTTGTTGAAATTGCTGGTGAAGCTCAGACAATGCACTCGCGAGGCTTTGCTGCTTTGCAAAACTCACCTTCACTGGAATGGTATTAATGAATAACCCCACCATACTCTCAATACCAGCCACAGCAGCAGGACGCCCGGCAATAGTTGCACCAAATACCACGGTATTATCGCCACAATACTGATTCAGCATGAATCCCCAAGCCCATTGCAACAAAGTATTGAGCGTTGTCTGATGGCTTTGTGCCAACTGAGTCAGTGCGAGGGTTTGCTGCTCACTCAATATCAACGATTGTTTCACATAAGCGGGTGATGCCACTTGTTGGGGCTTCGGTAAACTCAACTGTGTTGGTGAGGTCACATCGGCCATCAGTGTACGCCAATACGTATCAGCTGCCAGTAGGTCTTGCTTGATTAGCCATGCCATGTACTTTTCATAAGGTACTGGCACTAAAGGCTCAGTGATCTGACCTTTCACCAGTTGTTCATATAAAGCAATTACATCACGGTAGATGATAGGAATACTCCAGCCATCAGCAATAGCATGGTGTTGACTCCACAGTAATTGGAAACGGTCATCTGACAATTGAATTAAAGTGATTCGCAACAATGGCGCTTGTGAAAAATCAAAGCCAATTGCTCGGTCTTGCTGTAGCAATTGAGCAAATTCAGTTTGTTGCTGGTTCTCATCAAGTTGACGCCAATCTTCAAACCGCCATGGCAACGTTGCCTGTTTCACCACTAACTGGTGTAATGCTTCTCCTTGCTCAACAAACACGGTACGCAAAATATCGTACGATGCCACAAATTCTTGCCATGCTTGTCTAAACGCCTCAACATTTAGCTGTCCTTGGAGAATAGGATAAGTCTGTACCACATAGGTGCCTGGATCTATCATACTTTCAAACAGCAACCCTGTTTGCATGGGCGTTGCCGGATATAGTTTATCCATTTGTGGATATTGCACTTGCCAAGCGTCTAATTGCTGCTGCTCTACTTGCGCTAACGGGAAATCAGACGGCGTGTAGTCACCCACTTGTACTTGTTGACAATGGTGGATCACGCAGCGTAAACCATCTTCAATCCATTGCGCCAACTGAACCATCGTTTCGGTATGGTAATTGTCAATGCTGTAATCCAGTACAAAAAACAATTGCCCATCAAATACCTTTCCAGATAAACCAATTCGGTGCATACGCTGTCTTGCGTGGCTAATTTTTTCACCAACAGCCTCTGGCGCAGCATCAAAATCGGTATCATCATTAATAACTTGGTCAAATTGGCCTAGATAGTTAAATTCCAGCTCGGGTTCTTTTCCTTCACACACTTGCAGTAAAGCTTCATCACGCGTTAAGTAACGAAGTACGCCGTAACCAATACCATTGTCAGGCAATGCACGATACTGCTCTTTTACCGATTTAATCACAGTGGCAATATCTGACTGCTCTGAAATAAGTGTCAACGGATAGACACTGGTAAACCAACCCACCGTTTCTGTCGTGTTGAGTTGCTCAAAAAGAGCCTCTCGTCCATGACCTTCAAGGCGAATGCGCAAGCCGCTACTTTGTGTCCAACGACGCATTCCTAAAAACACACCAGCCAGTAGTAACTCATTGATCTTGGTGCGGTACACTTGATTACACTCGTGCAAAAGTACTTTGGTTTCTTGTGTCGTTAATTCAATCGCCGTAGTTGCAGTACTCCCAATACTGCCCCAATCCGTTTGTGGTTTATCTAATGGTAAAGGCGCAATATCATGATGGTATTGCGACACCCAATAATCAGATTGTTTTTGCAACTCATCACTGTGCGCGTAATCTAAAATTGCTTGCGTCCACTGCTGATACGATGAGGTTTTTACTCCAAGCATCAATGGCTCTTGCTTTTGCCACTGCGCGTACGCACGCTGTACATCGTTAAGTAAAATCCGCCAAGATACACCATCAACCACAATATGATGTACCACCAACAACAGACGGCTTTGCTCCGCGCTTGATTTAAAATAAACCGCCCTAAGTAACGGTCCTTTATTTAGATTAAAAGAACGTTGCCAATACGTGCAGCGCTTAGTTACCCAGTTTTCATGAGAAAACTGTGGCATGTTTTCAACGATGCAGCTTTGAGTGATTAATTCCCCTTCCATGGCACAGTGTGTTGCATGCCAGCTTTGTTCATCGAGATCAAAGCGTAATCTCAATGCATCGTGACGCAGATAAAGCTGCTCAATAATAGCCTGCAGCGCAAATTCGTTGAATTCAGCAGGCACAGTTAGTAAAACGGCTTGATTATAATGATGTCGATCCACTGTTTCTTCCGACAAGAACAGGTGATGTATCGGCAACAAAGACACCTCTCCCATAATCATTTCTTGAGGTGTTGAAGCAGCCTCAGCTTTACCAGCCAACTTAGCAAGTTCAGCAATGGTTTGCGCTTCAAAAAGCTGTTTGGTATTGATCTCAATTTGCTGCTCGGTAGCACGAGTCACCACTTGCATAGCCAAAATTGAGTCACCGCCATTTTCAAAGAAGTTGTCATTCACGCCAATTTGTTCAACTCGCAATGTTTCTTGCCAAATTGTCGTTAATTGCTTTTCAAGAACTGAGCTAGGTGCCACATAGGCCTGTTGAGCTTGGAAATTCGGTTTAGGCAGCTTAGCTTTGTCGACTTTGCCATTTGTATTTAGCGGTAAGGCGTCGATCACCACAAATGCAGAAGGCACCATATAATCTGGTAAATCGGTCTTTAAAAACGCACGCCATGTTTTTCCCAATAACACATCATTGTGCTCTGCAGCGGGTATATCTTGCACCACGACATAAGCGACAATACGTGCCACACCACTGCTGTTATCAGCCACAATAACCGTTTTTGCAACCCAGGGGTGAGCAAGTAAGCGGGTTTCAATTTCCCCTAACTCAATCCTAAAACCACGGATCTTAACTTGATCATCCATTCGGCCTAAAAAGGCAAGTTCACCGCTATTGCACCATTTAACCCAATCACCCGTTTTATAAAACCGCTTGCCTTGTTCATCAACTACAAACTTTTCATCATTTAATTGAGGGCGATTAATATAACCTGTGGACAGGCCCAATCCTGTCAACCAAAGCTCACCATGTACACCAATAGGCTGACGTAGCCCATCGGCATTAGTTACTTTAACTTCAACATTATCTAACACATGACCAAGCGTGATAGGTTCGTTATAGATCACATCTTTATGGGTTGCTGCAACGGTGTTTTCTGACGGTCCATAAGAGTTGCAAACACGGCATAGTTTTGTCCACTGCCACGCGAGCTTTTCTTCACAGGCTTCGCCAGCGATGATTAGTACTTCAAGTGCATAATCTTGTACCTGTGGGATCTGGGTCAATAATGCCGGTGGGATAGCTGCATGAGTAATTTGATTATCAATTAAGAACCGTGAAAGTTTATCGGCTGAGGTTCGATGTTCTTGCGCAGCTATAAATAAGGTAGCCCCACTGGTTAAGGCCCATAGCCACTCAAATGTCGCACCATCAAAACTCAATGAGGCAAAGCTGAGTACCTTGCTACCCGCGCTAGTGCTATATAATTTTTTCTGGTTATGCGCCAAATTAACCATACCACGATGCGTTAACTGTACACCTTTTGGCTTACCCGTCGACCCTGAAGTATAGATACTGTATCCCAAGTTACTATCTGACAACGGTAGCTCTGCATCGCTGATATCATGATGTTCAAATTGACTTAACAATGCCACTCGTATTGGTCCATCCAGTGCAATTGTTGTGTATTCAGCTAACACGGCATGGTTTTCGAGGACACTCTGCTGCGTCAATACTATCTCCACTTGAGCATCGTCAAGCATGCCATTGATACGCTCTTCAGGGTATTCAGCATCAATCGGTAAATAAGCGGCCCCTGCTTTGAGAATACCTAAAATACCAATCATGGTTTCCACAGAACGCTCTACACACAAACCGACCAGTTGATTGGCTTTTACCCCCTGTGAAACTAACAATCTAGCGAGTTGATTCGCTGCCTGATTAAGAGCCTCATAGCTCAGTGTTTCATCCTCATATTGAACAGCAATAGCGCTCGGCTGTGATTGAGCGTACGACTCAAATAGACGATGTATGCAGTCAGATTGAATATTCGCATGAGGAGCCTGTAATGATGCCAATGGCTCGATATCACAGGTTGGTAAAATCGACAGTTGTTGAACTGGTCGCTCAGGGTAAGCCAATATGCTATTGAGCAAGGTTGCAAATGACTGAGACAGGCGTTCAATGGTCTGTCTCTCAAAAAGACTCGTCGCATATAGCCAACGAATAATCAGCCCCTGTGGTGTTTGCGTAACGTGTAACTCGATGTCATAACGACTTTGCTCTTTGTCTACCACATATTCAGATACTTTGACGTGAGGCAACTCTCCCGCCACGTCATTAAGGTTATGCATCGTAAAACTGACTTGAAAAACTGGCGAATGATTTAAACTACGCTCAGGTTTTAGCTCATCGACCAACAAATCAAACGGTACGGCTTGGTGCGCAAAGGCATCTAAGATCATAGTCTTGTTCTGCGCCAGCAGTTGCACAAAGCTTGGATTTGCATCTAGACGAGTTCTAAGTACCAAACTATTGATGAAAAAACCTACCAAGTGCTCGAGCTGTTTATGCGCTCTTCCAGCAATTGGAGAGCCAATAACCACATCCGTTTCATTACTCCATCGCCCTAACAATAATGCGAAAGCACTTTGCAGCACCATGAATAAGCTCGCATTGTTTTTTTGCGCTAGTTGCTGCAATTTAGCCACCACTTGCACACCTATTTGCTGGCTTATTTTACCGCCATGAAACTGCTGGGTCGCAGGTCTTGGCTTATCTAAAGGTAAGCTATGCGCCACGGGTAAATGTGCAAGCTGTTGTTTCCAGTAAGCTATTTGCTGCGCACACTCAGGAGACTCAATAAACACGTGCTGCCAACTTGCGTAATCAGCATAACCAATGAGCAGTGTAGGTAATTTGGCTACGCGGCTTTCAATATAGGCGCGGTAAAGCTCGGTGAACTCTGCGATCAATAAATTGCTAGACCAGCCGTCCGCAGCAATATGGTGTACCGTTAACAACATGACATATGACTGTGCATCCAACTTGTATAGAGTGACGCGAATGGGCAAATCATGGGCTAAATCAAACGGTATTTTCCGTTGTGCGCTGATCCGTCTGTTAAGCTCATCGTGCTGTGTTTTCGGCTCAAGTTCTGTTAGCTCAACAACGTCTAACAACAGCCCTGTAGCAGCATTAATTTTTTGATATGGCTGACCTTTATCTGCAACATAATTGGTACGTAGAATTTCATGACGCAGTAATATGCTATCCAGCGCATGTTGCAAGGCTGCTAAGCTAACGTCTCCGTCCAACTTGAGTAAATTATCAATATGATATTGCGTACTCCCGCCATCAATACCGTCAACTAGCCAAAGCCTACGCTGTGGAAATGACAACGGTAGCACTTGATCGCGATTCACAACACGAATATGCTCGCCTTTTGCTTCCTCTTTCGTTTCAAGCGCTTGTGCCAAGCTGCGAATGGTATTGAGTTCAAACAACTCTCTAACTTGAACATCTATATGTAGCTGCGCAGCTATTTCACTCACCACTTGTGTGGCCAATAATGAGTGTCCACCTAAACTGAAAAAGTTATCATCAATACCAATTTGTTCGATGTGTAATACCGACTGCCAAATACCCGCCAATGACTTTTCTAACGGGGTGTCTGGCGCGACAAATACTTCTTTCTCATAGTCGCTATCTATTGGCATCGGTAACGCTTTAGGATCAACCTTGCCGTTATGAGTCAACGGAATTTCACTGATAAACATGTAAACACTTGGCTGCATGTATTCAGGAAGATATTGCTTGCTGTGACTTCTCAGTTGCGTGTTTAGCGTGTGCTGCAAACCTTGCAAAGTCGTTTCTTCCTGCTCGGTGTCTAAAAAATTATCTGCGGGAACGATATAGCTTACAATCACGCTGTCATTGTTTTCTCGCACGCGAACAAGTGTACAACACTCACTCACTAAATCTGATTGACTAATGACCGCGTCTATTTCAGATAACTCAATTCTAAAGCCCCTGAGCTTTACTTGGCTGTCAACTCGACCAACATACTCAAGTTCACCATTAGCTAAGTAACGACCCAAATCACCTGAACGATACATAACGTCTTCTGGGTGTTTAGGATCTTGAATAAATTTGTCAGCTGGGCGTGTTGGGGTTTGCAAATAACCTTGACTCACACCACTGCCAGCAATAACAATTTCTCCAACTACACCTTCGGGTACTAATTGCTGCTGCTCGTTCATGACATAGATACGCGTATTAGCAATACCTACCCCGATCGGTACGGACACACTATTCGTATCTAGAGTGTCATGTGTTAGTTTATACACACTACACCCTACCGTTGTTTCAGTGGGTCCATACTCATTAAAAATAACCATATTTGAACTGATGGTTTGTAGACATTTTGCCGCTAAAGACTGGGTTAATGCCTCGCCACCAACCACAAAATGGTGTGCCGTATCACTATGTGACAAGGCATTTTTACTTAGCAACTCCAAGTGTGCAGGGGTCAATTTAAACAGCCATGGGGTCGACTCTCGACAATAGCTTTGTAGCTGCGCTAAGTAATCTTGCATCGCATCAGCGAGCAATACGACAGGCTTGCCAACAACCCAAGGCACCAGTAACGATGTGACTACGGCATCAAAAGTCAGTGGTACACTCACAATAGCCCCACTCATATTCGCCAAGCCATACTCATCAGATGCATATTGCATGTAGTTAACGACATTGGCGTGACTCACCATCACCCCTTTTGGCAAGCCTGTAGAACCAGAGGTAAAGATCACATACGCTGTTTGTTCACCCGTACAAGTCGCTAGTTGAGGGTTATTGCTCGGTTGCATGCTGAGTAAGTCGTCCACGTAATCAAGTGGCAACACTTCCAATTCATCAAATGGCAGCCCCATCATCAACTCAGACTGAGTCAGTATCACATTAATATTGGCGATTGAAAGTTGCGTGATCAAACGCTCTTCAGGTGCATCCCAATCAAATGGCACATACGCCGCGCCAGCTTTCAAAATACCCAATAGGCCAATTAACATATCAGCACTACGACGAGTACATAAACCAACACGTTCACCCGGTTTAACCGCAACGCTAATCAAATAATGTGCAACTTTATTTGCTTTAATATTAATGTCTTGATAACTCAAACTATGTTCATCACTGATCAAAGCAATTTGGTCACTGCGGTGCTCTGCATGATGCTCAAAATACTGGTGAATGAGTGCAAAATCGGTCCTACTTTGCTCTACAATGACTGCTTTATGATGATCAACCGGTGCGATCAGTGCTAAAGCTAATGCTTTTTGCTGTGGTGTTTCAGCCGCACTTTGCAACAAAACTTCAACACTTCGAGCAAAACGGGCGACTGCTGCTTCACTAAATAAGGTTCGGTTATATGACCAAACCATATGAATTTCATCCGCATGTACCGACACGTTAAATTCAATATCAAATTGGTTCGTGTTGTCTTCATTTTCCAGCGCATTTATTTGTACGCCAGGCAACTGCAACTCTGGCGTTTCATGACTACCTTGATGGTACGAAAACAAGACTTGAAATAACGGACTAAACGCTAGACTACGTGATGGTTGCAGCTGTTCAACCAACATATCAAAGGGAATTTGTTGGTGAGAAAAGGCATCCAATACATTGTTTTTATTTCGCAGTAATAATGACTCAAAACTATCGGAGCTGTTGACTTGTGTGCGTAACACCAAAGTGTTCACAAAAAAGCCTACTAGTCCTTCCACTTCTCTATGAATCCGACCTGAGATTGGCGTACCCACAACAACATCTGACTCGTTGCTATATCGCGCCATCCATAATGCAAATACCGTGTGCAATAACACAAACGGTGTTACAGAATATGCTTGGCACAAAATATCCAGAGTATTACGTTTGATTGTATGTACCCACTTGCCACCCACAAATTGCTGCTGAGCGGGTCTTTTTTGACTTAGCGGTAACTGGTGTATTTCCGGCATATCTGCAAGTTGAGATGTCCACCAATTGAGATTCTGTTGTAACGTTTCGCCTTGCAAGGCTTTTCTTTGCCAAGCAGCGAAATCGCGATATTGAACATTTAACTGCTCAAGATTGGCTGGTTTTTGCGTCACATAAGCGCGATATAACTCGCTAAATTCCTTCATTAACACCGCGCGGGACCAACCATCAGAAGCAATATGGTGAATAGTGAAGAAACAAGTCACCAGCTGCATTTGTTGCTGTACGACGGTGCAACGCAGCATCATATCATGCGCAAGATTAAAACTTTGCTTAGCTAAGTTGTGGCTAATATCTTGTAATTTCAATTGTTGCGTTTGTTCATCCAATCCACATAGGTCAATATATTGAATGTCCAACACCTCAATATCATTCACTTGTTGCAATAACAGATTATTTTTTTTAACAAACGTGGTGCGTAAAATTTCGTGACGTTTAACAATTTCATTAAGCGCATACTTGATAGCGTCTAGGTTTACCTGACCAGTTAATTCAATACCAATATTTATATTGTATTGCGCACTATGCCCTTCGAGTTGATCGATAAACCAAAGTCGTTGCTGTGCGTATGAGGCTTCACTTGGCGCCCCTCTATCTTCCAACAGGGTGATCGGCTCAGCATCCAACACAACATCATTGGGGGCTAAAAACTCTATCAGCGCTTCTTTATGATCTTTAATCAATTTAATGATTTGAGGATCTGTTATTGGCTGCTCAGATCGTGTTTTTAATTTGCCTGACTCAATATAAGGGTAAATCCCTCGCTCATTTAATTTGCTAACTAGATCCGTTAAACGCATATCACCACTCCGTTTCTTCCATATTTTTTTGTTCTTCCGCAAGTGCCATTTGAATGTTTCGTTTTTTCACGACCAGTGCTTCAACCAAAGTGGCGATACTGCGAATATCAGATTGCTCAAATAAGTGCCTAAGCGGCAACTCTATTTCAAATTCTTTTTGTACGGCATTGATCACCCGAGTTCCCAGCAACGAATTTCCACCTAAACTAAAGAAATTCGCACTGGTACTCAGCGCGTCAATTTGCAAAACGGTTTGCCAAATTTTGACTAATTGATGTTCAGTCTCTGTTTGTGCTGTTGTATATTCTTGCTCGTTTTGTTGCGGTTTAGGTAAAGCATGTAAGTTAACTTTGCCGTTGTTATTTAAAGGGAGTTTGTCAAGTACTTGCACCGAGGTTGGCACCATATAACCAGGTAAACGCTCGCGTAAAAATGCCAAAAATTCGCTTTCGTCAAATGACGCTTTAACCACAACATAGGCGACCAATAGCGCACTTTCCGCATTGCCAAACACTTTGACAACCCCCTGTTCAACTGCATTAAACGCAATAAGCTGTTGTTCTATTTCACCAAGTTCTACTCTAAAGCCTCGTATTTTTACCTGTCTATCCAAGCGCCCCATGAACACAATATTGCCGTCTTCCAATTGGCGAACCTTGTCGCCAGTGCGGTACATAACCTGATAGTCAGGATTGTGCTGAAAATCATTAAATGGGTTGTCTAGAAAAACGGACTCGGTTAACTGAGCATTATTCAGATATCCTCTTGCAACGCGCGGAGTAGCAATATAAAGCTCGCCAGGCAAACCGGTTGGTACTCGTGAGCCAGATATATCCAAAATCATCACTTCGGTATTAGGTAATGGTTTGCCGATAGGAATATCAACCCCTAGGCTGTCTATGTTTGCAGTTACATCAAAACTCAGCGCCCCGACTACAGTTTCAGTTGGGCCATAATGATTAATAATGTGGCTGTTAACGAAGCTTCGCTGAAGTCTCTTTGCAACCGATGGTGCAAAACGCTCCCCACCAATTACAAATTTGTGCTTAGCAGTAAACTGTTGCTGTTCAATCAAGGGCAATAGCCCCAGCACATGAGATGGCGTTAACCTCACCAGCAACGCCTGCTCATCGTTTTGTGCAAAGAACTCAGCTAAATCAAGCAGCTCATTTCCTTCGGCAAGAAGATGCACACAACCACCATTGAGTAACGGCACATATAATCCGGGAATGGTCAAATCAAAAACGGGGGCACTGGCAACCACAGATCCATCACCAGGATAATGATGCGTGCTTGATAGCTGACAGTAATCATTCAGCGCGTATTGGCTGATCTCTACTCCTTTTGGTTTACCAGTAGAGCCTGAGGTGTAGAGTATATAAGCACTGTATTGTAAATCACGTACCACCTCAGGATTAGTTTGCGGATACTCAACCCCCCACTGTGCATGAATTGCTGCATCTTCTAAAGAAAACAACCTAACGCGATTTGATAGGGATGCCAGCGAGTGGCCATCATGTAAAACAACATCAATGTTTGCATCAAGCATTATTTCGACCAAACGCTGATGCTCGACGCCGGTTGACAACATGACATACGTTGCAGCTACTTTCTGTATGGCTAGTAATGCGATAAGTAGCTCAGCAGAGCGCGCTAAGCAAACTCCAACGGTTTGCTGTGGTCTTACACCCAATGCTAGCAACGCATGAGCGAGACGGTTCGCTTTACTATTTAGTTGGGCATAAGTTAATGAAACCACATCAGAACTTATAGCAATATGCTCAGGGGTTTTTAATACCTGTGATTCAATGTGATCAATTAGCGTGTACTGTCTATTTGTATATTCACGCACGCCCACTTGTGCCGCCAACGCACAATCAGATCCCTCATCGAATAATGACAGTTTGCTAATAGGTAAATCTGGTTTCTGCGCAACTTGCTTGAATATTCGTGTTAAGGCCTGTGCAAAACGCACAATGGTTTGTTCATGGAATAAGGCACTGGCATACAGCCAAGTCAACCGTAATTGACCATCAACTTCAGCAACCACTAATTGAATATCAAACTTAGATTGCACATCATGCTCAAATAAAGTTTGTAACTGCAAGTTAGGCAATTCAATGGATTGTTGCTCGTAGTTTTGCATTGAAAGCAACACTTGAAACAACGGTGCATGACTTAAGCTTCGCTCTGGGTTTAACTCATCAACCAACAAATCAAACGGCAAATCTTGGTTTGACATGGCATCAAGATTAAGTGTTTTACAATACAGTAACAAAGATTCAAACGTATACGTTTGTGCCAAATTCGCTCTCAGTACTAAGGTATTTATAAAGCAACCGATGAGCGACTGAATTTCATTGTGATTTCGCCCAGCGATTGGCGTGCCAATGACAATATCATCCTCGCCACTGATGCGTCCCAACAACGCACTAAATGCGGCGTGGATCAGGGTAAACAAGGTACAGTTATAACGTTTAGCTAACCCATGTAAACTTTCCAGCGTGGATGTGTCCAGCACTTCTACATGGCGTTTTGCCCCCAATTTTTGCTGGGCAGGACGCGGATAGTCTGTCGGCAATGCATGCAAAGTGGGCAGCCCGGCAAGTTGCAGCTTCCAGTAATCCAGTTGCTGATTGAGTCGCTCATCACTAAAGTAAGTTCTTTGCCAAAAAGCAAAATCAGCATATTGAATTGGTAGCTCGGCTAGGCCCTGAGGCACATGATGTTCGACGTGCTGTTGATATAATGTCGCAAAATCTTTAAGTAAAATGCTGTTTGACCAGCCGTCGGTGGCAATATGATGAACGGTAAACAATAACGCATGTTCACCCTCAGCCAATTTCATTAATCGTACACGGATCATTAGATCTGCGCTTAAATCAAATGCCAATGCCGTTTCTCGGCTTACAGCTTGGTGTAAGGCACCATTTTTAGCCACTGAGTCTAAGTAAGTGATGTCTTCATAATCAACCACGACTTCCTCAACTGGGTTCACTTTTTGGTAGGCGCCATCTTCATTTTGCAAATACACTGTGCGTAGTATTTCATGACGTTGAACCAATAACAGTAAAGCCTGCTTCAGACCGTCAACACACAATGTGCCCAATAATTTCACTGGTATTGTGATGTTGTACTGAGTACTGCCATTTTCTAACTGATCAATAAACCAAATTCGTTGTTGTGCATACGACAGAATCAAAGGTCCGTCTTTTTCGATCACACTGATATGCTGCTGATATTCCACTTTCTGTGTGTCTAGCAAAGTGGCTAAATCTTGCAACCTTTGATGCTCAAATACGTCACGTACGGTGATTAACTTTCCAAATACTTTCGCTATTTCACTGACCAGCTTAATGGCCAAAATTGAGTGGCCACCGAGTGCAAAAAAGCCACTATTGCGACCCACTTGCTCAACATCAAGCACAGCCAACCATATTGGTAATAATGCTTTCTCTGTTTGTGTGATAACTGGCTCGAACTTTGATGTTGGTTCCGTTAAATCTGGTATGGGTAGCGCTGTATGATCCACCTTGCCATTACGCGTAAGCGGGAAAGAAGTCAAAATTATGAGCGCACTGGGTAACATATAGCTCGGCAAATACAAGGCTAAATGTTGCAAAATATCTTGGCTATCTAATTGCGGATCAGCGACTATCAGATATGCGACCAGCTGTTCACCATGACTGGTCTGTACAACACGTACTAAAGCGTCTGTCACTTGTTCTTGCAGTAGTAGCTGCTGTTGAATATGTGCAAGCTCAATGCGATAACCTCTGATCTTCACTTGATCATCAAATCGACCCAGAAATTCAAGTGAGCCAGAGGTCAACCAACGAACTTTATCACCCGTTTTGTATATTCGCTTGGCTGGTTCATCAGGATCTTGGATAAAGTGTTTTGCCGTCGCGTTAGTTTGGTTAATGTAACCACAAGCCACACCTGCACCACCAATATATAACTGGCCAAATACACCGATTGGCACCCGATTTAAAGCATCATCCAATACCCGAACATACACGTTATTCAATGGCTGACCGATCACAGGATGATCGCCCTCAATCAGCGACCAAGTTGTATCAACTGTACATTCGGTGGGACCATAAACATTTAGTGCTTTTTTGCCTGAGCTAGTTTGCCAGCGTACTAAACGTTGCCATAGCGATATAGATATCGCTTCCCCGCCAATCACTAGATGCGGTAAATGCGCCTCCAAGCCTTGTCCAAGCCAAACATCAAGTAACGTGGGTGTGCAATCCAAAGTGGTGATGGGTCTATTACGGTTAAGTAGCAACGAGCGCAGCACGTCTGTATTTAAGCGTTCATGATCGGCCATCACGTAAATTTCACCGCCGTGCGCAAGTTGCACAAGAGCCTTAATCGATGAATCAAATGCATACGTTGCATTTAGTCCCCAGCACCCACCAAACACACCGCCATCCACTAATGCAGGACTTAAATTAGCCGTCAAGTTAGCCAACGAGCTATGCGCAACCATCACCCCTTTAGGTTGACCCGTTGAACCTGAGGTATAGATAACATAAGCCAACGTATCACCATCTAATTGCGGTACATGTGGGTTGGTATGTGAATAGGCGTGTAAATTTATCGACCTCATATCAATAACATGATTTATCAAGTGTTGATCAATCGGATTGTCAGGTACATCGGTCAACAAACAACAACTGCCGCTGTCTTTTATAATATTTTCGATAAGTGCTGTGGGACTATTTGTATCGATCGGCACATAAGCAGCCCCCGTTTTTAACACCGCCAAAATGCTTACAATAGCGCGGCTGGAACGTGTTAATAACAATGCTACAGTATCACCGTATGACACCTGCTGTGCCATTAAATAGTGTGCCAAACGGTTTGCTTGTTCGTTTAAAGCCGCATAGCTCAGTTCAAGTGATGCATCGCTAAGCGCAAACTGATCAGGCGTTAAACTTACTTGGCGCTCAAAAGCATGAGGAAGCAGCAAGTCAGCTGGCTTCACTTGACCTTGCTCCCAACCTTGCACTTTAGCTAAATGTGCACTGGCAAGTATCGGAACCGACTTTACTGTTATCTCAGGGTGTTCTGCACACGCTTGTAACAATGCACAATAAGCCTCGCTTAATCGCTCGATGGTTGCCAACTCAAAAATAGAAACCGCAAACCGCCACGATAACTCTAACCCATCAGGTAGCTCCGTAGCACTGAGCTGCAAATCAAATTTAGATTGCTCTTGTGCTGGTACAATATCGCTGATCTCAAGTTCAGGCAAAGACAGCTCAACCTGTTCATTATTTCTCATTGAAAATAAGATCTGGAACAACGCTGCATGGTTGAGTTTTCGTTCCGGATTAAGCTTGTCAACCAGCATATCAAATGGCACATCTTGATTGGCATAGGCCGCTAATGATGTTTGCTTACTCTGTTCGAGTAATTCAACAAATGTGGGATCACCGGATAGATCAGTGCGCAATAATAAAGTATTTACAAACAATCCAATCAATGGTTCAACATCTTTATGATTACGACCCGATATTGGAGTACCGATAACAATGTCATCGTCGCCGCTAAACCTTGAAATAAGTGAAGCAAATACCGCTTCCAATAACATGAATAAGGTCGCGCCTTGGTTCAATGCCACTTGATGCAGCTTCCCTAGTCGCTCTTTATCCAACGTTACCGTAAAACTTTGCGCAGCAAATTGTTGTTGTTTTGGTCTTGGTTTATCAAGTGGCAAGTTGTGCACAGTTGGTAAATCTGCCAACTGCTGCGTCCAATAATCCAATTGTTTATCAAGCTCCTGTTCACTGAGCTGTTGGCGCTGCCACATAGCATAATCAGAATACTGAATAGGCAAAGGAGGGAGCGAAACCTCAACACCTAGGTGAAAATGTTCATAAAGCTGAACAAATTCTTTGACCAAGAGACCGTTTGACCAACCATCAGAAGCGATATGGTGCAAAGTAATAAACAGTACATGCGTAGTTATGTTTAACTTGACCAATTTTGTACGGATCATGAGATCACGCTGTAAATCAAAGCTGGTTAGCCATTCATTGGTTTCGATCTCAACCAACCTTTGCTGTTGCATATATTCAGGTAATGCACTGAGATCATCATGGTAAACGTACAAATTAATATCTTGCTGGATAACTTGTGACACTGTGCCAGAAATATTGCGGTAGCAGGTACGAAGTATTTCATGTCTCGATACCAAATACGCTAAAGCTGACTCCAATGCGACAACATCAAGCGTACCAGCTAATTGCAAAGCAATGGGCATATTGTATTGAGTACTTCCATGCTCTAGTTGGTCAATAAACCACAACCTTTGTTGTGCAAACGACAAGGCAATGGGCTGCAACGTGTCACGTGTTGGGATATTTTTAAAATCTTTGTTGGCTTTAGCATCAATAAAACTTGCCATATTTTGTAAAGTGCGACATTCAAAAAACTCAGCCACTGTGATCGGTTTATTAAAATGCTTTGCAATGTCACTCACTACCCGAGTTGCTATCAATGAATGTCCGCCCAAAGCAAAGAAATCATCTTGTGGGCTAATATGCTCAACGTTCAAAGCCTGTTGCCAAATAGCGGCTAGATTTACCTCCGTCGGTGTTGAAAATACCCCAGTGTGTTCAGACTGAATTTGAGGTGGTGGTAGTTTTTTACGGTTTAACTTACCATTTGCCGACAGTGGTAAGGTATCTAGACACATGATGTGGCTCGGGACCATGTAATGGGGCAGTTTTCCCTGTAAAAACGCAAGTAAGACTTGCGATTCAACGTCACCACTAACAGTCACATATGCAACAAGCTGAGAATATTGTTCGTCATGCCATACATGCGCTACACAACTGTTGATCTGTGGGTGCTTTAATAGCTGTTGTTCTATCTCACCAAGCTCAATACGATAACCACGTATTTTAACTTGGTCATCCATGCGCCCAAGAAACTCGATATTACCATCAATCATCCACCGAGCTTTGTCACCAGTGCGATATAAACGCGCTCCTTGTATAAATGGATCATCTATAAAACGCTCTGCTGTTAGCTCTGCTTGATTGAGATAGCCTTTTGCCACTCTAGGTCCGCCAATATAGATCTCACCTGGTACACCCAAAGGAACTAGTTGCGTCTTGTCATCTAAAATGTATATGTGAGTATTTGGCAGTGGCTTACCAATTGGAAGTTGACTATCTAAGTTCCCCAAGTTAGCCGTAACGTCATAACACAAGGCGCCTACTACAGTCTCAGTTGGTCCGTAGTGATTGTAAATTTGCGCGTTTGGAAATTTTTCCTGCAAACTAGCCGCTAAACTTAACTCAAACCGCTCCCCACCTATCACAAATACATGTGAACCTAGTAGTTGTTTGGGTTCAAGCAATGTCAATAAACCTTGCAAATGAGATGGCGTTAAGCGAATAAAATGTCCGAGTAGACCAGGTTTGGACAACATCGCCATGAGTTTACTCAACTCATCATTGGCACTCAGTAAGTTGACACAACCACCGCGTAACAATGGCACATAAAGACCAGGAATACTTAAGTCAAACGTTGTTGCGGTTGCCACAATAGAGCCAACACCTCGGTAGTGCTGCTGCGCCGACAACTGACAATAATCAAGTAGTCCTTGTTGTGTTACTTGAACGCCTTTTGGCTTACCAGTTGACCCTGATGTGTACAGTACATAGGCGATATCCTGTGGTTGAATATCTATCACTAGGTTTTGGTCTGGATATTCTGCCAACCAATTATCATCGTGTTCAGCACCATCGAGATAGATCGTATCCACCCCTGCTAGCGCTGCTAAGCCATCCGTTTTGACTTGTAATACTGTAGCAATTTGCGCATCCCCAATAATACCTTGGACCCGCTCGTCCTCGTTGCCAGTCGGCAACACCACATAAATCGCCCCAAGCTTTTGCACCGCAAGCAAAGCAATGCTAAATGCAATTGAACGTTCAAGGTACAAGCCGACACATTCACCCTTTTCAACACCCAGTTCATCTAGTGCTCTGGCCAATTTATTCGCTTGCTGATTAAAACGTGCATAACTTAAAACTAAGTCTTCACACCTGACTGCTTCTGCATTTGGCGTTTCAGTCACCTGCTTTTCTATTTCTTTGGCGAGACTGGAGGCTGTTTCGTACCGTAATGCGGTTCCTTTGCCATGCTGCAGTAACTGATGTCGAATTTGCTCAGGTAACAGATCTATCTTTGAAAAGTCACGGTCGGGGTCGTCACAAACCGCATGAAAGACAAGTGATAATGCCTGCGCCATACGCTCGATTGATGCATGCTTAAACAAAGAGGTTTTATAGCTCCACTCAAGCTCTAACTGCTCATCATATTCAGTGCCCGTTAGATCTAAATCGAAGTGAACCTGTACTGGCACTGCTTCTTGATATGGCTTAACGATCACATTCGATAAACTAAGTGAGTCAGATTCAAAGTTTTGCAACACAAATTTGATCTGACACAAAGGATTATAGGCTGAGGAGCGTTCAGGGTTGAGGGCCTCAACAATCGCATCAAAAGGTACTTCCTGATGGGCATAGCTAGCTAGAGTATGCGCCTTCACCTGAGCCAACAATTGCGTAAAACTCGTCACACTGGAAAGGTCTGTACGACTCACCAAAGTATTGACGAACAAACCCACGACGCCTTCTAACGCAGCGTGCTCTCTTCCAGCAACTGGGGTGCCAATTACTATGTCGGTTTCGCCGCTAAAACGCGATAACACTACTGAAAAAGCGGCTTTTATTAGCATATACAACGTCACTTGATGTTGCTTGGCAGTCGCGTACAGTCGTTTCAGTTGTGCAGAATCTATGTGCTGTCTGTAAACCGCGCCTTGAAATTGCTGCTTTGCAGGTCGAGGATAATCCAGCACTAAACCGTGAACATCCGGTACAGCAGCTAAATGTTGCTGCCAGAAGGCAATTGAATTTTGATAAGCGTCGCTTGCAAATTGTGCTCTTTGCCACTGTGCAAAATCAACATATTGTAAATTGAGTGATGGCAGTTGCGCCGATTGTTGACTGATGTAGCTGTTATATAAATTAGAAAACTCTTTAATCAATAAGGATAGTGACCAACCATCTGTGGCGATGTGATGCATACTCCATATCAGCACTGAACGTGTTGATGAGCACTTCACTAGCACCACCTTGAGCATGAGATCGCAAGCGAGATCAAAAGGCGTCTGTGCCAATTGCATCACATACTCTCCCAGCGCAATTTTTTGTGATTCTAGATCCAGACTTCTTAAATCATGCATAGACAATAGTACGTCATCAACATCGCGAACAACGCAATGAACCGTCGCTCCTGCATGCTGATAGTTAGTTCGGATCACTTCGTGACGTACAACTAAATCAAGCAAAGCTTGGCGTACCGCTGTTTCATCTAACTTTCCATGGAGCTCTACCGCTTCACAAATGTTGTACTCACTGGTACCACCTTGCATATGATCAATAAACCACAAACGCTGCTGAGCGTAAGATGTAAATAACACTTCATCACGATTGGCCTTTGGGATCTCAGTCATACTCACAGCGTGAGTCTGCTCAATATATTGTGCTAATTCGGCTAATATTGGATAGTCAAAAATAGCTTTCACAGCAATATGTTTGCCCATTGCCGCGTCAATTTCACTCACTAACCTGATAGCCAGTAATGAGTGCCCACCCAAATCAAAAAAGTTGGCTGTAATACTTATTTGCGATTCATCAAGCGCTAATAGTTTTGCGACAGAACAACGCAATTGATGCTCAGTTGTTGTGGTTGCATCCACAAACTCAGTTTGCAAATGTGCCAAAGATGGTCTTGGCAGCGCAGCTTTATCCACTTTGCCCGTTGCCGTTAATGGCCACTGTTCTACCACCATAAATATTGCTGGCATCATGTACTGTGGTAACTTACTAGTTAGGTACATGCGAACTGCATCAATGAGTTCAAACTCGCTAAGATGTTTGGCATCTATCGCCACAGTCATATACGCGACTAACTGCTTCACATCATCATCGCCGGCATATAACTGTACTAAAGCTGCATCAACTTGAGGACATGCAGCAAGTACCTGTTCAATTTCCCCTAACTCAATTCTAAAGCCACGTAACTTTATTTGGTTATCAATACGACCAATGTAATCAAGTTCGTCTTGGTCGTTGAAACGCACCAGATCCCCCGTTTTGTACAAACGGCCTATACCAGTAAAAGTATTAGGAATAAAACGCTCTTCGCTTAACGTCGACTGCTTTAAGTAACCTAGTGCTACACCATCCCCCCCAGTCAATAACTCCCCAACACAACCTTTAGGTGACAAACTGCCATCAGGAGCGACTACAAACAGCTCTGTGCCTGTTATGGATTTGCCGATCGGTAAAGCTGGCGCTGAGAGATTGTTTTCATAACGCGCCCTTGGTACTTCATAGTAGCTAGAAAAAGTAGTGTTTTCGGTTGGCCCATAAACATTAACCACGGTTGCGGTAGGCAAGGCTTGTAACATACGCGATACCGCGTGTTTGTCAGCAACTTCACCACCGACCAAAATGCGCTTTAACTGAGGTAGCTCAGGGTGAGTGTAACTCCACTGATTAAACAGCCCGGTAGTCATAAAGAGAGTATCAACACTGTGTTGTGCAAGTAATGCATTCATAGACGCCAGATCCATGACCGACTCTGGATAGAAAACACAACGACCACCATTTAATAACGGTCCCCAAAGCTCAAAAGTGGCCGCATCGAACGAGATAGAAGCAAAATGTACAACACAGCTTTGCGCGTTTAATTCAGCAAAATTTGCCGAACGAACTAATCGACAAACACCGCGGTGTGGTGCGATCACTCCTTTTGGTTTGCCTGTAGTACCCGAGGTATAATTGACATAGGCAGGGCTGTTCGTCGTTATATGTACATCCAGTAAGTTTGTCTCTGGGAACTCTAACAATACCGAGTCGATGGTCTGGACATCTAAAAATTTGCAAAGTTCACTCGGCAATGCGTGTACGGTTTCCGTGGTACATAGCACGAGTTGCAATTCAGCATCTTTTACAATCAACTCAAGCCTAGATCTAGGGTAATCGGGGTCAAGTGGAACATATGCGGCCCCTAATTTTAAAATCGCGAGTATGGCTACCATCATTTCTGGGCATCGTGGCGTACAGACGCCAACCAGCTTATGAGCTGTGACACCTTGGGCATGAAGATAGTGAGCAACACGGTTAGCTTGCTTATTTAGCTCTTCATAACTCAGTGTTTGTTCGCAAAAGACTATTGCGGTGTTATTAGGTGTTTGGTTTACTTGTTGTTCAAATAACTGATGAATACATTGAGTTGGTGATTGATACTCACCGTGATATTGACCCAAACTCAATAACTGGCTTTGCTCAGCAGAACTGAGCATATTCAAAGCGTGTAACGCACATTGCTCTGGCTCACTGGCAACCACCGCGCTCACTAATCGGCTAAAGTGCCGACTTAACTGTTCAATCTGCTCTGCCGCAAACAAGTGGCTGTCATACCACCACTCTATCTGTAAACCGGTGTCGCTGACATGCGCTGTTATCTCTAACTCAAACTTCAGCGCTTGGGCATCATCTACACGACGCTGTAGCTGCACATCTGCCAAGGATAAACGCAATTCATCCGCAAACTGCATATCAAAACTGATTTGGAATAACGGGCTATGTGTTTGGCTACGGCTATCGCAGCAATGCTCAACAACTTGTTCAAATGGTACATCTTGGTGTGACTGCGCCGCTAAGTGTACCTCGCGTACATGCGCCCAATAGTCCGCTAAATGGTTGTGCTGGGTGTCCAAACGCAACACCACCGTATTTACAAAAAAGCCGATAAGGTCTTTCAATACGCCATGCTGACGGTTCGCCACCGGAGTACCCACCACGATGTCATGACTGTGGCTATGACGCGATAACACCAACGCCAACACACTGTGCAGCAACATAAAGGCACTCATGCCCTGCTCTGAAGCAACTTGGTTCAACTGTTGATATACCGATGCTGGCACCTCGCTGACACACAACGCCGCTGCTCTATGCGCCGATGCTGTACGTGCATGAGCCAACGGTAGGTCATGCACCGTTGGGGCTCCCGCCAATTGCGTTTGCCAATAACTCAGTTGCTGTGCAAACACCGCTTGCTGTTCATCGCCACGTTGCCAATGTGCATAATCTATGTACTGCACTGGTAAGGGTGACAGCTCCAACGTTGTCCCTTGTTGCAACGCCTCATAGCCTTGTTCAAATTCTTTGACTAACACCGGAATTGACCAGCCATCCCCTGCAATGTGATGCAGGTTTAGCAGCAGTACCCCTTGCTTAGCTGCCACATGAATATACGCACCGCGCAACATCAAATCTTGGCTTAAATCAAACGGTCGTTGTTTATCTGAAGCTATCAATTCAGCAACGGCTAAGGCTTGCTCTGACGCGTCTAACGCTTGGATATCGTGCTCAGCTAAGCGGAAATTCACCGCGTCTTGCACCTGCTGCCACGCATGTCCGTCTCGTTCAATAAAGACCGTACGCAACACCTCATGACGTGCAATCACTTGTGCCAATGCTTGCTCGGCTAGGTCAACATCAAACACACCATGCACATCAAACGCCGCCGCCATATTGTACTCGCGACTATCCCCTTGCAAGTGGTCAATAAACCATAAGCGCTGCTGGGCATAGGACAAAGGATACTCACTCTGTGCCCTGGGAATGGCAACTAAGGTACTGGCTTGTTCATCTTCACTGCGTGCTACAACTTGCGCTAAGGCCCTTAAGTCCACCGCATTGAAAATGGCTTGAACCGACAGCGCTTTACCCAGCGCTCGGCGTACTTCTGCCGCTAATCGCACCGCCAATAGCGAATGTCCGCCCAAGGCAAAGAAGTTGTCGGTTACGCTTACCTGTGTGACATCTAACCCTAACAGCTGTGCGACGGTATCGACCACACAGTGTTGCTCTGGTGTTTGCGGTGCCTCGTATTGGGTATTCACCTGACGCTCTGGGACCGGTAAAGCTTTTCGGTCTATTTTACCGCTGACTGTTTTGGGCCACTCGGTCAATATCACATATTGCTCTGGCACCATGTAACTGGGGAGTTGTGTTTGCAATGCCTCCTGCAACGTGTGTTCATCAACACTGTGCCCCGTTTGCGCAACTACGTAGCCCACCAACTGCTCTGTGGCACTCAATAGCACTAACGCGCTGTCGACGCCCGTTAATTGAGACAGATGATATTCAATTTCTCCCAACTCAATTCTATAGCCTCGGCGCTTAACTTGTTCATCCAGTCGCCCTTCAAACACCAAAGCACCACTGTCTAGCCAACGAACTTTATCCCCTGTACGATACAAACGCTCGCCGTCATGCCAAGGGCTAGAGATAAACTTGTCTGCGCTTAGTCTCGCTTGACGCCAATAACCTTGCGCCAACAAGCCGCCAATATACAACTCACCAACACACCCCATCGGGGTCAACTGCCGCTCACTGTCCAACACATAAAGTTGACGACCCGGTAGTGCTCGACCAATACGGACGCATTGACTATCTGCTATATCTATATCTTGATAACTGGCTGTGATCACCGCTTCTGTCGGGCCATAAGCGTTCACCAAACGACAGCGCTCATTCATCCCTTTCGCTAACCAGTTCGTCACAACTTGACGCGGTAGCGCTTCTCCGCCTACCACTATCAAGCGCAATCCCAAGGTATGCCACTGTGTATCATTCAGTTGATTCAATAGTTGGGCGAAGTACGCCACGGGTAAATCGGTGAGGGTGATGGCTTGCTCACACATTTGGCGGTGCCAAGCTTCCGCACTGAGTACCGCGCCTTGATGTAACATCACACAACCGCCACAACTCAATATTGCAAAGCTTTGCTCTAAGGCGGTATCAAAACTAAATGAAGCTAACTGCCATGCCTTGTCTGCTGCACTCAAAGCATATTCAAACACCACCCCATGAATATGTTGTGCAATGGCTTTATGACTCACCGCCACCCCTTTGGGTTGGCCTGTTGAGCCTGAGGTATAAATCAAATACGCAATGTCACTCAGTGTGCCACTTTCAATGTATATATCCGAAGGCGCATTTTGCCAATCAGTGTCACTGAGCACGAGGCACTCAACATGACTAAACCGCACCTCGTCCTCTAGGCTCAATACCTGCCGAGCTTGCGCATCATCCAACATAAACTGCACACGCTCATGGGGATACTGAGGGTCTAACGACAACACCGTTCCACCGACTTTCCAAATCGCGAGCATACTGACTACCACCAAGACGGAGCGTGGTAAATAAACCCCAATAACATCGCCTTGTTGTACGCCCTGCGCGATGAGGTAATGAGCTAGCTGGTTAGCTTGTGCCTCCAGTGCCTGATATGAGAGTTCATTATGGCTATCTTGCACCGCGATGGCATGGGGTGTACGAAAGGCTTGCTGTGCGATAGTTTGCGTTAAACGCACCGCCTCAGTCTCGACATACTCACCGTGATATTGACCCAAACTCAATAACTGGCTTTGCTCAGCAGAACTGAGCATATTCAAAGCGTGCAACGCACATTGCTCTGGCTCACTGACAACCACCGCGCTCACTAATCGGCTAAAGTGCCGACTTAACTGTTCAATCTGCTCTGCCGCAAACAAGTGGCTGTCATACCACCACTCTATCTGTAAACCGGTGTCGCTGACATGCGCTGTTATCTCTAACTCAAACTTCAGCGCTTGGGCATCATCTACACGACGCTGTAGCTGCACATCTGCCAAGGATAAACGCAATTCATCCGCAAACTGCATATCAAAACTGATTTGGAATAACGGGCTATGTGTTTGGCTACGGCTATCGCAGCAATGCTCAACAACTTGTTCAAATGGTACATCTTGGTGTGACTGCGCCGCTAAGTGTACCTCGCGTACATGCGCCCAATAGTCCGCTAAATGGTTGTGCTGGGTGTCCAAACGCAACACCACCGTATTTACAAAAAAGCCGATAAGGTCTTTCAATACGCCATGCTGACGGTTCGCCACCGGAGTACCCACCACGATGTCATGACTGTGGCTATGACGCGATAACACCAACGCCAACACACTGTGCAGCAACATAAAGGCACTCATGCCCTGCTCTGAAGCAACTTGGTTCAACTGTTGATATACCGATGCTGGCACCTCGCTGACACACAACGCCGCTGCTCTATGCGCCGATGCTGTACGTGCATGAGCCAACGGTAGGTCATGCACCGTTGGGGCTCCCGCCAATTGCGTTTGCCAATAACTCAGTTGCTGTGCAAACACCGCTTGCTGTTCATCGCCACGTTGCCAATGTGCATAATCTATGTACTGCACTGGTAAGGGTGACAGCTCCAACGTTGTCCCTTGTTGCAACGCCTCATAGCCATGTTCAAATTCTTTGACTAACACCGGAATTGACCAGCCATCCCCTGCAATGTGATGCAGGTTTAGCAGCAGTACCCCTTGCTTAGCTGCCACATGAATATACGCACCGCGCAACATCAAATCTTGGCTTAAATCAAACGGTCGTTGTTTATCTGAGGCTATCAATTCAGCAACGGCTAAGGCTTGCTCTGACGCGTCTAACGCTTGGATATCGTGCTCAGCTAAGCGGAAATTCACCGCGTCTTGCACCTGCTGCCACGCATGTCCGTCTCGTTCAATAAAGACCGTACGCAACACCTCATGACGTGCAATCACTTGTGCCAATGCTTGCTCGGCTAGGTCAACATCAAACACACCATGCACATCAAACGCCGCCGCCATATTGTACTCGCGACTATCCCCTTGCAAGTGGTCAATAAACCATAAGCGCTGCTGGGCATAGGACAAAGGATACTCACTCTGTGCCCTGGGAATGGCAACTAAGGTACTGGCTTGTTCATCTTCACTGCGTGCTACAACTTGCGCTAAGGCCCTTAAGTCCACCGCATTGAAAATGGCTTGAACCGACAGCGCTTTACCCAGCGCTCGGCGTACTTCTGCCGCTAATCGCACCGCCAATAGCGAATGTCCGCCCAAGGCAAAGAAGTTGTCGGTTACGCTTACCTGTGTGACATCTAACCCTAACAGCTGTGCGACGGTATCGACCACACAGTGTTGCTCTGGTGTTTGCGGTGCCTCGTATTGGGTATTCACCTGACGCTCTGGGACCGGTAAAGCTTTTCGGTCTATTTTACCGCTGACTGTTTTGGGCCACTCGGTCAATATCACATATTGCTCTGGCACCATGTAACTGGGGAGTTGTGTTTGCAATGCCTCCTGCAACGTGTGTTCATCAACACTGTGCCCCGTTTGCGCAACTACGTAGCCCACCAACTGCTCTGTGGCACTCAATAGCACTAACGCGCTGTCGACGCCCGTTAATTGAGACAGATGATATTCAATTTCTCCCAACTCAATTCTATAGCCTCGGCGCTTAACTTGTTCATCCAGTCGCCCTTCAAACACCAAAGCACCACTGTCTAGCCAACGAACTTTATCCCCTGTACGATACAAACGCTCGCCGTCATGCCAAGGGCTAGAGATAAACTTGTCTGCGCTTAGTCTCGCTTGACGCCAATAACCTTGCGCCAACAAGCCGCCAATATACAACTCACCAACACACCCCATCGGGGTCAACTGCCGCTCACTGTCCAACACATAAAGTTGACGACCCGGTAGTGCTCGACCAATACGGACGCATTGACTATCTGCTATATCTATATCTTGATAACTGGCTGTGATCACCGCTTCTGTCGGGCCATAAGCGTTCACCAAACGACAGCGCTCATTCATCCCTTTCGCTAACCAGTTCGTCACAACTTGACGCGGTAGCGCTTCTCCGCCTACCACTATCAAGCGCAATCCCAAGGTATGCCACTGTGTATCATTCAGTTGATTCAATAGTTGGGCGAAGTACGCCACGGGTAAATCGGTGAGGGTGATGGCTTGCTCACACATTTGGCGGTGCCAAGCTTCCGCACTGAGTACCGCGCCTTGATGTAACATCACACAACCGCCACAACTCAATATTGCAAAGCTTTGCTCTAAGGCGGTATCAAAACTAAATGAAGCTAACTGCCATGCCTTGTCTGCTGCACTCAAAGCATATTCAAACACCACCCCATGAATATGTTGTGCAATGGCTTTATGACTCACCGCCACCCCTTTGGGTTGGCCTGTTGAGCCTGAGGTATAAATCAAATACGCAATGTCACTCAGTGTGCCACTTTCAATGTATATATCCGAAGGCGCATTTTGCCAATCAGTGTCACTGAGCACGAGGCACTCAACATGACTAAACCGCACCTCGTCCTCTAGGCTCAATACCTGCCGAGCTTGCGCATCATCCAACATAAACTGCACACGCTCATGGGGATACTGAGGGTCTAACGACAACACCGTTCCACCGACTTTCCAAATCGCGAGCATACTGACTACCACCAAGACGGAGCGTGGTAAATAAACCCCAATAACATCGCCTTGTTGTACGCCCTGCGCGATGAGGTAATGAGCTAGCTGGTTAGCTTGTGCCTCCAGTGCCTGATATGAGAGTTCATTATGGCTATCTTGCACCGCGATGGCATGGGGTGTACGAAAGGCTTGCTGTGCGATAGTTTGCGTTAAACGCACCGCCTCAGTCTCGACATACTCACCGTGATATTGACCCAAACTCAATAACTGGCTTTGCTCAGCAGAACTGAGCATATTCAAAGCGTGCAACGCACATTGCTCTGGCTCACTGACAACCACCGCGCTCACTAATCGGCTAAAGTGCCGACTTAACTGTTCAATCTGCTCTGCCGCAAACAAGTGGCTGTCATACCACCACTCTATCTGTAAACCGGTGTCGCTGACATGCGCTGTTATCTCTAACTCAAACTTCAGCGCTTGGGCATCATCTACACGACGCTGTAGCTGCACATCTGCCAAGGATAAACGCAATTCATCCGCAAACTGCATATCAAAACTGATTTGGAATAACGGGCTATGTGTTTGGCTACGGCTATCGCAGCAATGCTCAACAACTTGTTCAAATGGTACATCTTGGTGTGACTGCGCCGCTAAGTGTACCTCGCGTACATGCGCCCAATAGTCCGCTAAATGGTTGTGCTGGGTGTCCAAACGCAACACCACCGTATTTACAAAAAAGCCGATAAGGTCTTTCAATACGCCATGCTGACGGTTCGCCACCGGAGTACCCACCACGATGTCATGACTGTGGCTATGACGCGATAACACCAACGCCAACACACTGTGCAGCAACATAAAGGCACTCATGCCCTGCTCTGAAGCAACTTGGTTCAACTGTTGATATACCGATGCTGGCACCTCGCTGACACACAACGCCGCTGCTCTATGCGCCGATGCTGTACGTGCATGAGCCAACGGTAGGTCATGCACCGTTGGGGCTCCCGCCAATTGCGTTTGCCAATAACTCAGTTGCTGTGCAAACACCGCTTGCTGTTCATCGCCACGTTGCCAATGTGCATAATCTATGTACTGCACTGGTAAGGGTGACAGCTCCAACGTGGTCCCTTGTTGCAACGCCTCATAGCCTTGTTCAAATTCTTTGACTAACACCGGAATTGACCAGCCATCCCCTGCAATGTGATGCAGGTTTAGCAGCAGTACCCCTTGCTTAGCTGCCACATGAATATACGCACCGCGCAACATCAAATCTTGGCTTAAATCAAACGGTCGTTGTTTATCTGAAGCTATCAATTCAGCAACGGCTAAGGCTTGCTCTGACGCGTCTAACGCTTGGATATCGTGCTCAGCTAAGCGGAAATTCACCGCGTCTTGCACCTGCTGCCACGCATGTCCGTCTCGTTCAATAAAGACCGTACGCAACACCTCATGACGTGCAATCACTTGTGCCAATGCTTGCTCGGCTAGGTCAACATCAAACACACCATGCACATCAAACGCCGCCGCCATATTGTACTCGCGACTATCCCCTTGCAAGTGGTCAATAAACCATAAGCGCTGCTGGGCATAGGACAAAGGATACTCACTCTGTTCCCTGGGAATGGCAACTAAGGTACTGGCTTGTTCATCTTCACTGCGTGCTACAACTTGCGCTAAGGCCCTTAAGTCCACCGCATTGAAAATGGCTTGAACCGACAGCGCTTTACCCAGCGCTCGGCGTACTTCTGCCGCTAATCGCACCGCCAATAGCGAATGTCCGCCCAAGGCAAAGAAGTTGTCGGTTACGCTTACCTGTGTGACATCTAACCCTAACAGCTGTGCGACGGTATCGACCACACAGTGTTGCTCTGGTGTTTGCGGTGCCTCGTACTGGGCATTCACCTGACGCTCTGGGACCGGTAAAGCTTTTCGGTCTATTTTACCGCTGACTGTTTTGGGCCACTCGGTCAATATCACATATTGCTCTGGCACCATGTAACTGGGGAGTTTATGCGATAAAAGCGTTCTAAATTGCGAGATTTGCTCGTTTTCGTGAAGCCCCTCCTCTCGGTCAAGCTGTATATACGCAACTAATGTATTTTGCTGTGATGCACTCACCAGCGCACGTCGTATATTTGCGTGACCGTTTAGAACAGCTTCAATTTCGGTTAACTCGATCCTTAACCCACGGATCTTCACTTGATGATCATTGCGACCTAAATACTCTATGTAACCATCCGCTGCATATCTTGCTAAATCGCCGGTTTTGTATAATCGTACAGGCTCATCGGAGGACATTGCCACTTCGATAAAGTTTTGTTCTGTAAGCGCGTCTAAGTTGTGATACCCTCGCGCCAAGCATATGCCCCCAATATATAACTCGCCGACGACACCAATTGGGCACAATTCTAAATTTGCGTTTAAAACGTACAACACGGTATTTTGAATAGCGTTACCAATAGGCATCGACTTGCGTTTACCCAACTGCGCACATGCAAAATGGCTTACTTCGATAGCTGCTTCTGTCGGACCATATAAATTAAAAACCTGAATATGAGGTGAGTCACTATGAATTCTGCGAACTTCATCTATTCCCAAAGCTTCACCAGAACAAAACAAATATCGTAATGAAGCTGGCATTGGACCAGCTTGTATCTGTTGATAAGCTTCAAGCATAGACGGTACAAATTGAGCTACTGTAATTTGATTTTCCTGGATCAATTCATGTAAATAACTCGGGTCCTTATGTCCATCTGGCTTAGCTAAAACCAACGTGGCACCTTGTCGTAAAGGCCAAAAAATCTCCCATACCGATACGTCAAAACTGAATGGCGTTTTTTGCAACACCACATCTTGCGATGATAATTGATATTGATTTTGTCCCCACTCTAAACGATTGAGCACCCCCATATGTTCAACAGCTACTCCCTTGGGGTTTCCTGTGGTCCCTGAAGTATAAATTACATACGCTAAAGCCCGGTGAGAAGGTATAAAGTGGAAATCAACGGCGAACTGCTTGAGCATATTTTGAATACACTCATCATCTAATAACACCACATCTGATGAGATATCCCGATATACATGGTGAAATTTGTCTACCGTTAAAATACACGCCAATTGAGTATCCGCGGCAATATATGCCAAGCGACTTTTGGGTAAAACGGGGTCAAGTGGCACGTAGGCAAAACCCGCTTTTAAAGTTGCAAGGATCGACACCACCAAGTCAAAAGAACGCTCTAAACTGACCCCAATAAATACCTGCTTTTCATCTCGATATTGCTCTAATAAGTACTGGGCTAGTTGATTGGTTAAGGCCTGCAATTGCCCATAACTCATACTCTGACTTTCAAAAACTAACGCTGTTTGCATAGGGTTAGATTTTGCCTGACGTTCAAAGGCTAAATGAATAGACTCTTTGTTAATCGCAACTTCCAGTCCTTGACTAAAACGGTAAAGCATTGCCTGCTCTTTGGGCGGAAGCAATGAAAAATCGCAAACGCGAAGTTGGGGTTTAGCCATAAATTGCAAAACAGTACTATAAAAGCGACTAAGCATTAACGACGCTTCTTTATCAGTGAAGAAGGCTTTGTTAAAGTCCATATGCAGCTCAACAGGTTGAGAATCTCCAAATTCCCAAACCGTTAAACTAAATGGTATTGGGTTATGGTGATGGCTCAAATAATGCACACTTGCACTACCATCACCTATCTCAGAACTACTTTTTAACTTAAGATAATTAAACTCAATTTCTAGCGCAGCACCAGAATGGTTCTTTCCTCCAAGACGCCTTACTAATTCACCAAATGGATATTTTTGATGTCTAAAGTTTTGTCTTTGTCGCTGGGAAACTTGCTGTAATATATTGGCAAACTGAGCGGCGTTTGAGATCTCTACCAACATTGGGGAAACACTGGTAAACAAACCGATATGTTGTTTATCATCGTAGCGCTTTCGGTTATGAACTGGTAACCCAACGAGCACTTGCTCTTTACAGTAAGCACGACAAAAATATACCGATATCAAAGCCAAAAAAAATTGCGCCGGACCAACCCCTAGTTCTCTCAATAAGTTTTTTAGGATATTATATTTATCACTTGGAATGGTCATTGACTTACGACCACTTGGAATACACTTTTGATCTTGATAATAGTTTCTATAATAGGGATTTAGCATGGGCTCGGGAAAATTCGTTAATTGTCTTTCCCAATAATCTTTATCTTTTTTAAAATGATTACTTTGTAAATACCGAATATCACTTTCTACAATTTCTCGCCACTGCGATTTTGCGACGACATCACTACCACTATAGTACCCCCCTAATGACTCGATGAGTTTAGCAAAACCCCAGCCATCAATCATAAGGTGGTGTGCGACAAAACAATACCAATAATTATTTTCAGAGAGTTTAATTAAATATGATTTATATAGTTCACTATTATATAAATGAAATGCAATTTGAAAATTTTCTTCGACCCAATGCTGTGCGTTTTCTTGGGCATTCTCGAGGTTGGAAAAGTCAACTAAAGTCAATTCCAGCGTGCGGTCACAGCTGATAAACTGCATGGGACCATCATCTGTTTCAACTATTCTTAAACCAAAGTTTTCATGGTTTTCAATTAATGACTTATGCGCACACTGTAATTTAAAAGGCTCTATATCAGTTAGCTTTAAAATACCACCAATATTATACATCGGATTATTTGGATGCTGTATTTGATGTAAATAAATATCCTGCTGCGCAATAGCAAGAGGGATCAAATCCTTTAACTGCATGTCACTCACGCCCCATTGACTTTAAGCCGATAAAATAGGCAAATAAACAATCACTGCTTTGTTTTGATTATATTTATTAAAAGCAGCTTAAGACGCTGTGACTACACTAACACGAATTCCGTCTTCAATCTTTTACAGGCCAAAGCTACATTAGAACCTTTCAACTTGCAATATGAAAATATACATAAATGACAAAAAACGAATTATTTATTTTTGTTACAACTAAAAAATACCAATTAAAATTATACTCTGATAACATCCAAAATCAGCCACAAAATTACCGGCATAGTAATATTGATAAAAACGAAACTATCAGCGTTGACATTTAAGCGACTAAAACCAAGAAAAATATTTAAAACATTGAGCAGATAGCTAAAAAGCTTATTTTCATTAATTAGAGAAAACATTTGTTATTAATGAAGTAAATACAATAATTTTAAATTCAAGTTGAAAGGATTATCCGTATGAGAGGGATTACGCCACTCCTCCTTAGACTGTTACTGTTAGTATTATTACCTATCGCTGTTACAGTAGGTACGTGTGCATATTATTTTTTACAAAGCTTACCGCAGGTCAGTGGACAGATACCATCTACACACATTACTTCTCAAGTTAATATTTCTAGAGACAAACAAGGTGTACCACGTATTGTAAGTAGTTCAGATGAAAATACATTTTATGCACTGGGTTATGTACATGCGCAAGACAGATTGTGGCAACTAGAGGTCCAAAAGCGTCTCATTTCAGGCACGCTAAGTGAAGTATTTGGCAAAAATACTGTGAGCATGGATGTGTTCTTCAGAACTCTAAATTTAACCCAAAGAGCGGCCAAAGATGTTCCCTCTCTCTCTAGTAATGCACGACGAGCACTTGAAGCATATTCAAGTGGAGTTAACGACTTTATTGCGAACACAAAAACACTGCCTATTGAGTTTCAATTATCAAATATAAAACCTCAACCATGGCTTATTACAGATTCGCTTGCTTGGATAAAAACATTTGCCCTTAACCTTGGAGGCAATTATCGGGACGAAGTAAACCGCCTGATCATATCTCAATATCTTAGTCATCAGCAGATTTCCGAGTTACTACCAGGCTACCCTAAAGAAGGCTACACTTCTATTGCACTTAGTGACATAACATCTCAGTCTCTCGATCCACTTGCAAAAATCGGAAATACGCTCACTCAACAATTCAGTATTGGCGGTCAGTTTGTCGGTAGCAATGCTTGGGTTGTAGCTCCACAACATAGCCAAACTGGCGGTGCATTACTCGCCACAGATCCACACCTTGGCTTAGAAGTTCCATCACCGTGGTATATGGCAACACTAAAGGGTAATAAAATAAATGCTTCTGGTGCAACTTTAGTAGGTTTGCCCATTATAATATTTGGTAAAAATGCCAACATTGCATGGTCCGCAACCAACTTAATGGCCGACGTTCAAGACCTGTTTTTTGAACAAGTTAAAGCAGACGATAAAACCAAATATTTTCATCAAGGAGAATGGCTTAGCTTTGAACAACGCGTTGAGTATATTCAAGTAAAACAAGACTTTCCTGAATTTATTAATGGCGCACTAAAACCCGTAAAAGTAAAAATCAGAGAATCCGTGAATGGGCCTATCATCAATGATATTCTAAAAGCAACGGATTCACCCGCCAGCCTACGCTGGACGTCTTTACAAAGCAATGACACCAGCTTTGAGTCACTACTGAAATTAAATTACGCATCCAATAAAAATGAATTTAATAATGCACTAGATTTGCTTGTAGCGCCTGCGTTGAACTTTTTGTACGCCGATACTCAGGGTAATATCGGATATCGAGTCGCAGGTAAAATTCCAATACGCACAGGATGGGATGGAGAGCTTCCCGTACCAGGGTGGCAAAGTGAATATCAATGGTCTGGATATATTCCCAATGATGCACTCCCTTCTATTTTCAACCCTGAATCAGGTTACCTTGTATCGGCAAACAACAAACCGATTAGCGACGACTACCCTTTTTTTATCTCCCATGATTGGGCGCCTCCAACTCGCAGTAAACGCATTTCTGACTTACTGTCGCAGATAATAAATACTGACACAAAACTCAGTTTGTCAGACTTTAAAACAATACAACATGATACCCATAACGCATCGGCCTTTCGGTTACTCAAGGTACTACTGCAATATACACCTAAAAATGATCAGCAACGTGAGGCACATAGAATTCTATCTAATTGGAATGGTTATATGAGTGCTCAGTCCCCTACACCAACCATCTTAAATGTTTGGATCAGCAAGTTGAGAAAGGAGCTCGTACGCGATGAACTGAGAGAAAACTGGAACGACAGAGCAGAAAAACAGTCGCTCAAATCTATCATTCAGAACATACCCGAAGATACTCTTTATACACTGCTAACAGCAGAAAACTCAATATGGTGTGACAATGTACTTACCGAAGAACAAGAAACTTGCGCAGATGTGATCAGCGCCTCGTTAAGTGATTCGCTTTGGGAGCTATACAAAATTACCGGCGATAGTAATATGTCGAATTGGCAGTGGGGAGAACTACACCACGCTGTATACAAGCATAAACCATTTAGTGAGGTTAGCTTTTTGAAAGATTTCTTCACTTTAAAAATGAACAGCGAAGGTTCACCAGACTCCATTAGTGTGGCCGATTTTCACTATCAGAAATCTCTGGGCTATGAACAGTATTTCGGAGCGACTTTTAAGCAACTTATCGATATGGGCAAACAACAAACCCACTTGTTTATGCTCGCGCCAGGCCAATCTGGCAATATTGCCAGTGAGCATTATGATGATTTACTCACACCATTTCATTTAGCACAGTACCAAACTATGCCAAACGGCGTTGAGCAGCTCGCCAATGAAGTTAAGCTTATACCTGTAAAGCACCAAACAAGGGAGTAATGACAGATGAACTTTATCGGTTTATTCGCACAAAAAGCCCCGAATAGAGTATTTTTTGCAATCATTTTAGGGGCATTATCAGGCGTAGCGTATGCGATGATAATTCCGTTGGTTATTTCAGTGCTCACGCCGGAGACGGGCTTATTTTCAAAAGTACAAAGCGAATTTGGCACCTTGTTTTCTTGGCAAATTTCTCATATCCGCCATGCATTTGTATTTGCCGGCTTATGTTTATTTATTTTGATCGCGAAAACATTGTCACAAATTATATTAACACGTATATCGTTAGATATAACCACAGATCTACGTCAACAAATTTACGACCGAATAGCCAATGCCCCCCTATTGTCACTTGAAAAAGTAGGGCAATCTAGAATCATAGCTACCATTACCTCAGATGTGCGGCTGATTGTAGCGGGTGCCAGATTAATCACTGATGTTTTAACCACCCTAGTTACCTTATGTGGTATGTTGTTTTACCTTTACTACCTCAATAGTGATGTATTTAAATTTGTCATTGCCTGCATAATTTTTGGCATTATCACCTATCAAATACCCATGTTAATTGGGCGGCATTTTCTTGTAAAAGCACGCGCCTATTTAGATGACTTGCACGAGTCTATAAAAGGCCTCGTCTTTGGTAGTAAAGAGCTCAAATTAAGCCCTGAAAAACGGCAAAATTACTTTATACAAAGCCTTGATCCAGATGAATATAACGTTCGAGACGCAAGTAAGATGGGTCATACCATCATGCGAGTCGCGGTAAATTTTGGCGATCTGATCTCGCTTTTAGTAATAGGTGCTGTTGCCTTTGTATTTGTCAATCACTATGCCATTTCCAACCAAGAGTTGGTAGCTGTGGTGATGATCTTGTTATACATTTCAGGCCCCGTCAGTACATTGCTTAATTTTGCACCACAATTTGCCAGTGCTAAAATAGCCTTAAACAAAGTTGAATCATTATTTAAAGCACTACCAGAAGAGCCATATCTTTATAGTGAGGCGTTAAAAAATTGGCACACACTTACACTACAAGATGTAACTTTTCAATATGAGCAACACAGCGCAAAAAATGATCGTCACTTTACCGTTGGACCTCTCAACCTTACTATCAACCGAGGTGAAATAACTTTTATTATCGGTGGCAATGGTTCTGGTAAATCGACTATGGCTAAATTGCTAACGTTACATTATCCGGCAACCTCAGGTACTTTACTATTCGATGATGTGGTAATGAACGATGGTAATATTATGGGCTTCAGACAATCAATATCAGCCATATACACTGACTATTATTTATTTGATCGCATACTCAGCAGCGACAAACATTATTCAGCCGAAAAAGTTCAGCATTTGCTCCAAGCTTTTAAGTTAGATAAGAAAGTAACATACACCAACGGACAATTTTCAACTTTGTCATTATCTGATGGGCAAAGAAAACGTATGGCTTTAATTGCCGCATTAATTGAAGACAGTGAACTGTACTTATTTGACGAATGGGCAGCCGATCAGGACCCTGAATTTAAACATGAATTTTACAGCCACATTCTCCCTGACTTAAAACAGCAGGGCAAAGCCGTTGTGGTGATCTCACATGACGACCGCTATTTCAGTGCGGCTGACAAACTAGTTGTCATAGATGAAGGTAAGATCAGCAGTATTGAACAGGTCAATGAGCGAAATAATTACATATACGATAGTGAAAAGCGTAAACTTTCCCACGCTACCCCCTAATGGACAACTAAGCCGATATAGATACTGAGCACCAATGCAGTATCAAAAAACCAAGGAGTTTGCTATGAAACTTTTAATTTTCATATGGTTGACAAGCATTTTACTAACCCCATTGACAGCGTTTTGCCATGACAGTGAAAATGCTCAAGATAAATTAGTGCAACAAATTACAAACGCACAGCATGCTTTGTTTCAAGGAGATCTTAACCCGGCAAAAAGATTGGTTAATAATAAAAACTTACCGTTGAATTATGAGCTTTCGAAATTAACAATTTTATTTTATCTGGAGCAAGAGTTGCTCGACAAAGCAGAGCGCGCAGTTACTGAGCTTGAACAACAATTCGACAATCAAGCAAAAACCTTTGCGTTTTCGGCCGAAGCTTGGCGTTCCATTGGTCACTTGGCGAGTATATTTTCAAAACAAGGCTATTACCGAAAGGCTGTCGCCGCAAAGATTAAAGTCGGTAAACTCGCCCCTAACGACCCTAAGTATCTTACTTTACAGGCCTCCGCACTCGGTCAAAGTGAATCTTATGGAGGTCGACCTGATGCACAAATGGCTGCCACTAAACAAGTAATGCGTTTAGACAAAAAATGGGGTTACATTGCACAGATCAACCAAGCACAAAGTAATGATAATTTCGCACAAGGCAAAGAGCTTGCTGAGCAAGCCGCGAAAGAATTTGCCCAAGATTTTGATGTTTTGGAGCGAATAGCGCAATTATACTGGACTCTAGGTGAAGACCGACACGCGCAAGATTATTTTTTCCGTGCGTGCAATAGCCAATCGGACTCCACATGGCATGCTCAAGAAAAATGGTTCAATGCCTGCTATCGTGTGGCAATGTTTGCCAAAGAACAAAACCTGCAGCTACACAAAGCGCTTTTAGCATTAACAAACTTACTAAACGCATATCAGCTACCGACATGGTCCAACTATGAACTGGCGAACCTTTATTTGTCGTTAGCAAAAGATAACAATATAACTACCGCACCTGCAAAAGCTTTGCTACAACGTATTACTCACGAATCGATTGACGGTCGCTTGGTAAAAAAAGCACAGCAAGCACTAAAAACACTCACGAGTTAGTGTCGGCTCCAACTTAAGCAGAACACAAATTGGTGAATAAGACGCAAAGCGTTACCGCAATTCGACAAGCTAATTCCGCCGTGCAAACCACCCCGACATGCAAATTGGAGTAGGTGTCCATCATTCCCGTCGAGGTGGGTGATGAGATGGACGCTCCCAAATCGGCGTCAATGCGCCAAACTGATTTGGTAGCAACAGTTCATAGGAGCATCCATCATGCAAAAAGTTAGCACATTGTCCATTGACCTAGCAAAGAATGTATTCCAATTATTAGGTGTTGATAGTCAAGGTCATCCCTGTTTATCCAAACGCCTATCTCGAAGCAAGCTTAAAGAAACCATTATCAACCTACCGCCTTGTGAAATTGTTATGGAAGCCTGTTCTTCTTCTCACTTTTGGGGGAGAACCTGTCTAGCTGCGGGCCATCAAGTTAACTTAATCCCAGCACAGCATGTCACTCCTTTTGTGCGTGGTAATAAAAATGATAAAAACGATTGCCTCGCTATTTATGAAGCCAGTCGCCGACCAAACATTCGTTTTGTACCTGTAAAAACTGAGCAGCAACAAGCTGTGCTTATTCTGCATCGAATGCGCAAGCGTGTTTTATCTGCTCGAACCGCTTGTATCAACCAAACACGCAGCCTGCTACTTGAATTTGGTATTGATATTCCTCAGTCTTACAGCAAGTTTAAACAAAAGCTACGAGAGCTACTTACTCATTCATTACAACCAGCTGTTCTTTTGATGATTTCAGAAGTCTGTGATGAACTCACTCACTTTGAGCGAAGAATCCATCTACTTGATGATTTGTTTAAACAAGAAAATACCCGCAGCGAAGCCGTTCAAATCATACAGTCTATTCCTGGTATTGGGCTTATCAATACCTCCGCTTTTGTGGCTTCTACCAATAAAGGTCAGGCATTTAAAAATGCCAAAGATTTTGCTGTATGGCTTGGTCTCACTCCTTCGCAATACGCCTCGGGTAATACCAACCGGTTGGGCAGTATAACTAAGCGTGGAGATGGCTATCTTAGAAAACAGCTTATTCACGGTGCTAGAACCGTTGTGACTCATGCTAGTAAGAAAAGTGATGATTTGAGTCGCTGGATAACAGCGCTCAAACAGCGACGAGGTCATAACAAAACAGTGGTCGCCACCGCACACCGCCTAGCAAGGCTGATGTGGGTATTACTGCAAAAAAACGAATCTTATCAGCCCCAATATACGCAACAAGGTGCTGTGCACAGTGTTTGATTATTTTTCTCTTTGGTTGTTAGGTAAGCTCGACGTGGACAAGGGCAAACTAGCCCGGGTGGCTGTAGTGAGCGCCTAGCAACCTTTACCACTGCTTATTTTTTATTGATGAACAAAGGCCAAAACCTGCCTGCATCAATCCCGTATAGGGCACGGCTATAAAGGCCGAGTGGGTGAATAACTTTTTTGGGAATGCAGGCTCGAAGCTCATTAGGGGCGCTGATAGACACAGTTAAGCCCGGATATATGTCAGAGCAGCTTTTTACATTGCACAACTGGTTGATTCAAAGCTAAAAATTAAGCAAGTAAATAACACAAAAAAGCTCGAGGCGACTAAAAGTCACCTCTATTGGTTAGTATTGTTTGACAATGGCTGAGCCGTCCATATATGTCTTGATTATTTGCTTCCCCGAGTCCAGCTTGCCCTGCGGGTTAATCACTCGACGCACGGCAATAAATAAGCATACGGTGTTCTAGAGGGAGTGCCTCTCAAAATTACTCCAGAGTCTCCCAAAACGTCTCCCCGACTTGCTCTCTGCTGTTGACTTTACAGGAACAATTTAATTTTATATGGATGTTACAATTGAAAAGGAAAATTTATGAATAAAATCATGCTAATAAGCGCATTTGGAACTATCATAGGTAGCACTTCTAATCTTGCTCTTGCTGCTAGTAATAACTTAACACTGTCAGATTTGAGCGACTCGCTAACCATTGGTGTAACTCAGAAACATACCCTAAGTAATCAAGCAAAAAACTTCGCCAAACTAAGCCATTTGAAACGTCTAAGCAGCGCTGATGCTTCTACCTTTTCCTCACTGGCTGAGGAAAGCAGCACTATTCAATTAAAGTGTCAGCCAACTCTACAAACCAATACCGCATACCCATTAGCAGGTGCCAGTACCGGTGGCTCTGATTGCTTCCATTTCGAAATCACAAATCGGAGTAAGTCCTATGCTTTCGTACTGGGGCAGAATGAAAACACCGATGTCACTTTATCTCTAGTCCGCCATAATGCGGATGACACTTTGACCTTTATGGGTACATCAGCAAATAACGGTAATCTTAATGAAATGGTTTCTGCTTTAACACAAGCAGGTCATTATTATTGGCTTTTACAGTATGAACAAGCTGATGGGTCGGAATTCAATTTTGGTGTAATCACAAGTGAAACTATCGATTCATTTGAGTCAAATGATACGGTAGCAGCTTCGACTCAATTGCCAGATCAACAAAACAAGTTTACAGCAAATCTCGACCATATGCTCGATGTGGATCATTATGCATTTGAAGCAAAACGAGGGCAGGATCTACTGCTAAAATTAGATGACTTAAGTAACCGTGGCGCGTTTGTTTTAGAGCACTTCGAGTCTGGGACTTGGAGCGAGGTCCCCTCTAAAGGCAAGTCAATTACGCCAACTGAAGCTGGAGAGTTTCACGTTGTTCGTGTGAGTGCAAACCCAAATTTAGAAACGATTCCCGCTAACCAATATATGTTAACGTTTGGCTCTACAGTAAAATCGCTGTCAAGTATCAACATTAATGGTGAAAACAACGTATTGCGGTTACCATACTCCGCAATGAATGATCCCTATTTAACCACTCAAGCGTATCAAAAACTGAACATCTCATTCACACTCAATGACTCAACTGGCCACCCTGTACCCGGTGCTAATGCAGTATTTAGACTCTGGCGAGACTATTACAATAGAACTTCAGAGAATGATGAACGCACTTTTTTAAGCTCAGATAGTGAAGGTAAAATTAACAAGCAACTTGATATAGGCCGTTGCTCATATGGCGACTATGAAGTTGAGCATATTGAGCGTAGCCTTGGTTATGTAAACCGTTGGAAATCGAACTTTAATATCGGTGCTTGGCAATTGGTCGTACCAACATCACTTGGTCAAGCAACGGGTGTAGGTGGCCCTAATGTCGAAATTGTTTCTCTAGGCCACATCTGTAAACAACGTCTACTTTCCAGTACTAAAAGCTAGTTGTATTCTTATTCAAGCAGGCTTGACCTGCTTGTTTCACTCAAGCAGAAAATTTAGGCTCTGCTTTGGCTTTCAATTGTGCAACCATGCCTTGCTCCCACGCATATTGGCTTTTTGAGCGCCACTCAAACCCACCTGTTTTACTCTCATTGGCGCTTGCAATTTGGCTCATCATCGATTTGAAGTCGATAATATCTGAGAAGTTTTCATTTTTTACATCATACTTGCCCCAGTATTGGCTCTTACCCGATTCTCCTCGTTGAATTTCAAGTCCTTCGATAAAATGTGCTTTAAAATCTTGCGCAGCCTTCACCAGGCTATCGTTACTGTTGAGGTTAGTTTCTATCACATCACGCTGCGCATCCGATAGCTGACCTGTAGCAACCAGAACACCTTGGTCATTCACCGAAAATCCCCAGTCTTTATGACTTAATTCTGGTAACTCACTCAGAATTTTCTCTTCTAAGCCAGAGTACGCTTGAAACATACGCTGAGCCGCTCTAGGTGTGTCACTATAAAGTTTGTCCATAGAGGTAAAAATCGCTTCAATTGTACCTCGGTGCGATTCAAAAGCAGGGGGAAGGTTTAAGCGACCATCGGGTGTGTAATTTGCTTTTTCATAATCAGAAAAGTCGGCGTTTGAGCGGGTGAATATGTCATCGGCAAGGACCGTATTCAGTGTCTCATCTTGGCTCTTAGTCGCGTCTTGATGAAGTGCTTTATTATCTTGGAGTGCTGGGGCAGTTTGATTACTGGCATATAGTATTGCCCCTTGGTTATTACTCACTTTCATGTCATATTCCTTATTTCACTTTAGTATGTACTAATCTTGTCAATCGACTTAAAGCTTCAAAACTTAAGGAGCAAATTGCAAAAAAATTGCAAATTGGACATATATGGACGCTCAGTCGTTGTCAAACAGTACTAACCAATCGAGGTGGCTTTTAGTCGCCTCGTGCCGTTTTTTATAGTATCTACCCGCTTATATTTTAATTTTTGAATCAACCAGTTATGCAATGTAAAAAGCTGCTCTGACATATATTCGGGCTTAACTGCATTTAGCAGCGCCCCTAATGAGCTTCGAGCCTGCATTCCCTAAACGTTGTTCACCCACTCGGCCTGCATGACCGTGCCTGTAACGGGATTGATGCAGACAGGCGCTGGCCTTTGTTCATCAATAAAAAAATAAGCAGTGGTAAAAGGTTGCTAGGTGCTCACTACACCCACCCGGGCTAGTTTGCCCTTGTCCACGTCGAGCTTACCTAACAACCAAAGAGAAAAATAATCAAACACTGTGCACAGCACCTTGTTGCGTATATTGGGGCTGATAAGATTCGTTTTTTTGCAGTAATACCCACATCAGCCTTGCTAGGCGGTGTGCGGTAGCGACCACTGTTTTGTTATGACCTCGTCGCTGTTTTAGCGCTGTTATCCAACGACTCAAATCATCACTTTTCTTACTAGCATGAGTCACAACGGTTCTAGCACCGTGAATAAGCTGTTTTCTAAGATAGCCATCTCCACGCTTAGTGATACTGCCCAACCGATTGGTATTACCCGAGGCGTATTGCGAAGGAGTAAGACCAAGCCATACAGCAAAATCTTTGGCATTTTTAAATGCCTGACCTTTATCGATAGAAGCCACAAAAGCGGAGGTGTTGATAAGTCCAATGCCAGGAATAGACTGTATGATTAGGGCTAAAAATTCGAGTGCCTGTCCTTTATAAGTTGGTGGTCCTTTATAAGTTGGTGCAATTTCCTATCACTTTGCTAAGTTGAATTATACAAATAGACTAAGGCAAAAATTAACCAAGACACATTTCAAAACCTCTTGTGCCGCTAAATAATATTATCCCCTTCTTCTGGACTTCGAGCACGCTCCGCTTGCTCTCTGATCTCATCTGCATCGCTACTCACATCATCAATATCCGCACCTGTTGTAGCTTTAAGCTTTTGCCTCATGGATGTGCTACTACTTGAATTACTATTCGCTTTTTTGGCTACTCCTTGCGTCTCACGATTTGCAGCTATGATTATCCGCTCTCTAGCATCGTCAGGCATACTAATTCCGTGCTCAGTAAAGCAATTAACTGTTTCTCGCATGAGTTGAGACGCTACTTTTATCGGGCTATGTTGTTCGCTATTAACCCAAAAATAAATAGTTAGATTAATAGTTGCGGAGCCTAATGCTTCAAGTAAAACCTGCGGTGGCGGATCATTTAAAACCGCGCTTTGTTCTTTTAGTAAGTTAATTGCAATTTGCTGAGTCAGGCGTATATCGTTGTCATAGCCAATACCAATCTTAAAGTGTCCACGAGTTTTGGGGTTGGCGGTAAAGTTTTTTATCACATTCTTATATACGGTCGCATTGGGGATTTGAATATGGTTGCCATCATAATCAACTAAGGTCGTTGCTCGGGCTGTGACCTTTTTAACGATACCTAAACAGTTATCCACTTCGATAATATCATCAATTCTAAACGGGCGTTGGATGCTAAGTAGCATACTCGAAATAAAGTTCTCAGCGATATCACGAAACGCAAACCCGAGAATAAGACCAACAAGCCCTGTGCCACTCATTACTGCGACTGCAAACTCACTCAACCCAGCCAAGCGCAAAAAGATATAGATACCAAAGAGTATGACTAACACACTGATAAAACGACGAGTGACTACATGCAATAACCGGCTTGTACTGACATAACCTATGGGTTTAATCAAAAGGTAAGAGATTGGCCGGGCTAAGTAATAACAAAGTACAATAACCACTATCCCCAACGCCAAAGCAGGTAATAATTGCCATGCGGTTTGTAAAAAGTGCACAACCTGTGCGCTTAAAGTTAGCGTATCCAAAGTAGTCGCAGCCTCAGACGCTTCGGGAGAAGCTGCCGCTTCGATAATTTTAGTTATTTGATTTTTAATAAGATTATTAATTTCCATATTGCTCTCTTTGGCTTTTTATTCGCAAGGTCGCGAATTGACCACAGCAAGTTTAGTGCCAAATGAGGTGGTTAAAAAGGACAGACACTTAAAATCTAGCGCCTTGGGCCCTTTAATTTACCAAACTCACAATTGTCTTAACCTACACACTACCAAAAGGTAACTTTCCGTATTCTCAAATCGCTCTTTGGTCGTTGATTGCAATGAAATAACAAAGCTACTAGCACAGTTTCTCGCACCCTGCGCGATGTTTTTGTAAGGTGTTTATGTAGTGAATGTTTTATTTTGATTAAGCCAATAATGCTTTGCTGTTTTTGATGTTGCTTCGTCGTTTATGTTGTGCGCGTTCACAATACATATCTAACGAATGTGCTTTGCCTACGGCACCATGAAAAACACGTTCAAATTGGGTGGTCAGTTTTAGCCAGTTTTCAGCCTGAATATTGAGGCGTTGTAGAATCGGAGTTTGGTGTGGTTCTATGTACCCTCGTTTATCTGCTCTAATGCATTTTCCGGTGAGTTCAACCAGCTCTAGATAAGATTTTAATTCAAAGGGCACTCCTTTGGGCATGTGTTTTCTGGGACTACCTACAAAGCGGGCTAGTTGCTTAGGTTGTTTGCCTGATGTGGCAGCTTCACAGCGTTTTTTGATGCTGGTATGTTCTGATTGTTCTGGAGTGCGTGCCATTTTCGCGCGTATTGGGTTTAAATCTACGTATGCCATGCAGGCCAGTAGTGCTGACTCATCCAGCAAAGCTTGTGATTTAAATCGCCCTTCCCAAAAATGGCCTGTGCATTTATCTTCTTTGTTAGCTCGTCTGGCAATGTTTTCGTTGAGCACACGCATAAACCAACTGATACTTGATAAGCGGTTTCGGTATTCTTTGATATCTTTACTTAAAAAGAACCGCTGACCTTCATCTAACACCTCACCATTGAGATACTTATGGCTGAGCAGTGTGCCTTTAAACAATTTATGCCAACGTAGTAAAATAGCTCTATCACTCAATCTTTGTGCTTTTTTATCATCTACATACAGCACAATATGAGTGTGATCACTCATCACCGCATAGGCGCATACATCAATACAAAACACCTGCGCTAAAAACAACAAACGCTCTTCTACCCAGCCTCGTCGATGCTCATACGATTTGCCAGTTAGTTTATCTTCGCCGCACAAAAATGCACGACGAACACAACGCGAAACACAGTGATAGTATTTAGTATCGGATAGACTGATTTGACACTTCCTTGCTAATCCCATCGTTCACTCCTTGAACTGAGAATTGAAATGATTTTGAAGAACTAAAAGCTTAGACAAGACATCCAAGGTTTCAAGTTTGAATGCCTGTCCTTATAAATGCTAGGAACACCATTAATTTCTATTACAGCATTTGGGTCTAGCGCAGATTGAACAAAAACAAACACCAAAATACTACCAACAAGAATCAATGTACCGCCTGCAAGGCGGCTCAATCCAACTACAACATCAACTTTTTTCTTTAAATCTGCATCCATATCTGACTCAAACATAACGCCCTAATAATGGGCAAATATCAGTTGGTTAAAATAAGCGACGCAGGAGCAAAAACCAACTGTTATTTGTCCTGATTTATTTGCTTGATACTTATTGAACCTTCTCCCCGAAGTTTAGCGAACAGCTAAACTTCAAGGCGACCAAACCAAAAGGAGAAAGCTCAATGAAATTCTATACTACTTTTCACAAATATTATTGTGGAATTGACCTGCATGCACGCATTTTATACGTTTGCATTCTTGATGAGCGTGGTAATAAAGTGGTTCATCAGAAAATAAAAGCTGATAAACATGAATTACTTAAACTGATTTCACCCTATCTAGAAGATATTGTTATCGGTGTTGAATGCATGCATTGCTGGTATTGGGTCAGTGATTTATGCGCTGAACATGATATCGGCTTTGTACTTGGTCATGCGCTGTACATGAAAGCCATTCATGGTGGCAAAGCCAAAAACGATAAAATTGATTCTTATAAAATCGCTAGCCTATTGCGTGGTGGCAACTTTCCACTGGCTTACAATTACCCTGCTAATATGCGTTCGACCCGCGATTTACTGCGCAGAAGAACACGACTGGTTCAACATGGCGCACAACTGAAAGCGCATATAGTTAACACAAATAGTCAGTACAACTACCCACCGCTCGAATTACACATGAAAAACAAATGCGTTCGCCAAGAATTCCAAACGCGTTTTGACGATCAAGCCGTTCAACGCAATGTTAACTTTGACTTGGCCATTCTCGATGCCTACGCAGAAGAGCTTAAAAAGCTTGAATATTATTTAGAAAGCAAAGCTAAAAAGCATCAACCAAACTATTACGCACAGCTGCGTACCATACCAGGTATTGGGCTTATCTTAGCCATGACCATCTTGTATGAAATTGGTGATATTAATCGCTTCGAGTCTGTACAAAAGTTTGCATCTTATTGTCGACTCGTTAAGTGCAAAGCCGAATCTGCTGGTAAAACCTATGGCACCAGTGGCAATAAAATTGGTAATGGTCACTTAAAATGGGCGTTCAGTGAAGCCGCAGTGCTTTATTTACGTGGCAACGACAAAGCTCGGCGTTACTTAAACAAATTACAAAAACGCATGAGCAAGGCCAAAGCACTCTCAGTGCTCGCCCATAAGCTCGGGCGCTGTGTTTATTTTATGTTGAAGAATAAAACGGTATTCGATGATGAACGTTTTTTAAAAAGTTAAGTCGCACAATGGGGTGAGCTATACACCTAACTAGATAAGCATGAACAACCGCGTATTATTTGTGTTTTTGTCAGCTAAAGCTGTGTCTTACAGGTAAGTGTTGTCGAAGTAGTAAGCTATTTGGCCTTGATTAGACACCCCATTGGTGCGCATTAATTTAAGCAATGAGTTAAATCGTTTACACCTTAGCTGAGCCTTTAACTAACTGGACGAATGAGCCATCCCCTTGAGTAGCGCCAGATTAAGGTTAACCGATGAATGTCTAGTGGCCCTAAACGATAAGTTGTATCGACTGATTTAGGCAGCGATGAGATCGCATTAAGAGACCCTCAATATGTGTTTGCCGTAAACGATTTTAACGGCTATCCGACATAGCGAAGTGAACAGATTTAAGAATTGCAGATACAAATTAGCTGCTTAAAAGCAGCTAAAAAGAATCATTATGCTTACTTGACCCGAGAAGGTTCATATGTGTTAGGTGTTTTGTACCCAACCAATGCTTAGTAAATACCTATTACCCAGCTCTACTTTTGTTACCTGATGTTCACTGACATCTGGCCGAAATAGTTTAATGCGCCTAGTTTCAAATATTGGATTAACACAAATAAATTCGCCACCGACTTTAGCTTTTTTAAGTATTATATTGAGCCGATAATGTTTACCCGTTTGGACCATATCAGTATGCGGTGCGATTTCACTTCCTTGCGGGAATTTTAGTAAGTATGTATCAAATTTTATAGGCCATATAGCGCCACAAAGTAGCATTTTATCGTAGCCTGAATTCTGCCTTCCTCGTTCCCAGCGAAATAATTTTCTTAAAAAAGACATACAAACTCTCGAAACACCTAACGCTCGCCTAAGCGGCGCAAAAATGCTTGGCTATAATCCGCGAAGAATGAGCGCAAGCCAAGCGTTTTGCGTCCATTTTTTAAGGCGCTTGTTATACAAATTTTTCACTCGCAGCTTCTATTACTGATATTAATTCAGGTGCAACTTTTCTAACAAAATCAACTTGAGTAGCTTTTACCTCTTCACCATGTATGGCAGGGGTACAAATTGAGTACACCTCCCGAACAAGTGCCGCTATATCTGAGGGCAACAACTCTTCTTCAACTAAATGATAAATAACCTTACTTATTGGAAAAGGGCGTTTAAGGGCATTGGAACAAGATTGCTTTACCAGTTTCCGAATACCGTTTTCTATTTGATAACGGGTTTCAAATAGAAATGAAACATCAGGAGAAACATCATACGCGGGTTTAGGCTGATTTTTTACTTTATAACCAAAACCTGCTTCCGTAGCGGTTATGATTTTGTCCAGTTTACTTTCTAATTCGAGTAATTTTTCATCACTTGCTGGGGTGGGCTGATTTCCAACCCAAAAATTTGGACTTACATTAGGTTTTACATCAACATTATTGTTGTTATTAATTTCAGACTTTAAATCATTTAACTGTCCTTGCAGCTCCTTTTTTGCTTCTTCGATTTGCCCTTTAAGCTTAACGCCCAAAAATTCAAATTGATTGAAAAAAGGAACTAGACATACAGCTATCCATACAACAAAAACTAGCATATCCGCAGTAACAGATTTACCCGTTGTTAAGTCAGGGAGTCGCTGCCAAAAATAAAAGCCAAGTGTAATGACGATGACTCCCCACCAAATGGCTTTAAAGTTATTGCTGAAAAAATTCACCTATGCATCCTTGTTTGTATAACGCCCGCCTAACAGGCGTAAAAGGCTTGGCTAAAATTAGGAACGAAGTGACGCAAGCCAAGCTTTTTACGTCCTTTGTTGAGGCGTTTGTGTACGCCCGACATGGGCATTAACTAATGAGGTGAAAGTCCTCTGTAGGAAGATCACCGTTTAAATAACTGATTGTTATTAAACGATAACTACTAGCGAATGGCAAGTGCAAATCCGCGAGGGGTTGTATGGAGGAAGCCGCTAGCAAAATTGCGAGCTGATGAACAAAAACATCATACTAGGCGTAGGCTGAAGACGAGTTAGCACAAGATAACGAAGTCACGTGATCTAACGGCCACCGTAAATGATGCAGTTGTGCAATGAAAGTTAATGTTCTTATTCGGGGAGAGCTGGATAACATGCGGCCTGCGCTATCGCTGCGGAAAATACCAGTAAGTGGCTGGTCAATCAACCCCTTGGCGTGCTATTTGGTTGCGAAATAGACTACGAGCGAAACCACTGCAACACCCACCGATACGCACGCAGCGCAATTTAGAGCAATTTATTTTGTGATTATCCAGCAGTCAGCAGACGGCATAGTAGCCAAACACCCATCGTAATGGATGGGACACGGTGAAGGCCTGAACATTTAACCGAAGGAATACTTCATGTCTTACTTACATAACTATACGCCACAGCCCTGTGGTTCTGATATGCAGCGTAATGCAGTGCAATCAACCTTCAACTTTGATTTATTCGAACACGTTTTATCAAACGATAATCTTCAACGCGCATGGAAGCAGGTTAAAGCCAACAAAGGCGCAGCGGGTGTAGATGGTATGAAAATAGACCAATTTATCGACTGGGCAAAACAACACTGGCAACAGTGCAAAGCTCAACTCGAAAATGGGACTTATCGTCCACAACCGGTCAAACGCGTTGAAATTGATAAACCCGATGGTGGAAAACGGCAACTCGGCATACCCACAGTGGTCGACCGGGTTATCCAGCAAGCCATTACTCAGGTTTTATCGCCCATCATTGATAACACATTTTCAGATAACAGCTTTGGTTTTCGTCCTAACCGTAACGGCCAACAAGCAGTGAAGCAAGTTCAACAAATTATTAAATCTAAACGCAATATTGCGGTAGATGTCGATTTGTCAAAGTTCTTTGACCGAGTCAATCACGACTTATTGATGCGAAATTTATCACGTCATGTCAAAGATAAACGCTTGCTCAAACTCATTGGCCGTTATTTGAGAGCTGGAATTGATGACTATGGCACGCTAATTCCGAGTTTAGAAGGAGTACCGCAAGGCGGCCCTCTTTCACCTTTATTATCCAACATTATGTTGGATGATTTAGACAAAGAATTGGAGCAACGAGGTCACCAATTTGCCCGTTACGCTGATGATTTTATAATCTTAGTAAAATCAAAACGTGCGGGCGAACGTGTACTTGCCAGCGTTACTCGGTTCCTTGAAACTAAACTCAAATTGCTTGTTAACACGGATAAAAGTCAGGTGGTTAACACCACACAAAGTAAATTCTTAGGGTTTACCTTTAAACGTGGAGCAATCAAATGGCATGACAAAACTCTGCATAAATTTAAGCGACAGGTACGCATTTTAACTAACCGTAATTGGGGCGTGAGCATGCAATATCAGTTGTTTAAATTAAGCCAATATCTAAGCGGATGGATCAATTACTTTGGTATTGCGAACACATACCAGCAATGTGTTGACCTAGACCAATGGATAAGGCGCAGGATCAGGATGTGTTACTGGCGACAATGGCGAAAACCGAGAACTAAAGTAAGAAACCTGATGAAGCGTGGAGTTCATGTGCAAGCAGCTGTTGCCTGTGGCATCACAAGTAAAGGACCTTGGCGCAGTTCCAAAACACCCGGTATTCAACAGGCTTTAAGCTTAAATTATCTGAAAAATGAGGGACTATATTCACTCAGAGACGGATGGATAAAAGTGCATTACCCAAACGGGTAATCTGTTAGATGAAACGCCCTGTGCGGACCCGCATGCAGGGTGTTGTGGGGGCTGAGGGCTAGATACCCTCGGCTACCCGATTAAGTTGCTGGAAAATACGTCTCTGTATCATTGATATATAAACGCAATATGTCGCCTCGTTTAACGCCGCTAACGTTATGACCTAAATCTTTTCGAATGGCAATAAACAAATCCTCAACACATACTAACATTACTGTTGTATCAGAAGTGTCAGCCAAATTTGTTAATGTATCTCTAAAATTACCAAACTCTTTCACCATATCTTTGAAACCCCAAATAACCAAATCTCTAGTTGTATCGGCAAAGAATCTAATCATTTCCTGCTCAGAAGGTTGCTTTTTACCTAATTTTTCAGCAAAAGTTATCAAGAAAATAAATTCTATTATATTTTCATAAATTGGAATCTTTTTCTCTCGTAGTTGATTTTGTATATCTACTTTATGCTCTTGCTTTTTCGAAAATAAAACAGTGATAACAGAAACGAGAACCGTAGCAGAACCTGCAATTATTCCCGCTGCTAATTTGGGGTCGACACTACTAAATATTGCCCCTACTGCCTTAAATAATAAATAAGCTCCCCAAATTAATAGAGCTATTAAAATAAAACCAACAATTAATTGAAATACTTTTTTAATTTTTTGCACAAGCTCTCCATAGCAACTAACAGTGTATTAGCGTGAATTCGCGTTAATGTTCTACCCATTAGCCCTACAACACACCAATTAACAAATTTAATTGCGCTAAATATTAGCAGGTTAACACTCATTTTGCTTTCAAAAAGTAACAACGCTCACAGAGCAAAACGAGAATCTACTTAAACGCGAATAAAAAAGGTTACCACCGAATATAAATTAATTTTATAAATCAAGCACTAACTTTAAGTTTCAGACTTTAAGCCGCACAATCAAAACATTAATTAACGAGGCCTCAGGCAACAAAATTTGCTCTCTTAAGTTATACCTGTACCAGGGCAAGATCATGAACTTTACCTTGACATAAATTTATGATCTTATACTGCTTTTCAGATTAAGCAGCACAATTATGTCAGCCAATAAGTTGTTCGAACACTTTTCTTCCATTGATGACCCACGCCAGCAAGGTAAAGTGCAACATCCATTATTTGATATTCTATTTCTAACAATCAGCGCCGTAATCGCAGGTTGCCAAGGTTGGGAGGAAATTGAAGAGTTTGCCCATGACAAACTAACTTGGTTACGTAAGTTTATAGCGTTAGCGAACGGCGTGCCGCGGCACGACACGATTGCAAGAGTTATAAGTCGTATTGATATGACCCAGTTTCAAGCCTGTTTCTCTCAATGGATGCAAAGCTGTAGTGAACTCACAGACGGCAGTGTGGTTTCCATTGATGAAAAAAGGCTAAAAGGTTCATTTAAACAGCCAGATAGAAAAGATGCTATCCACATTGTCAGTGCGTTTGCCTGTGAAAATGGCGTGACGTTAGGTCAATGCAAGACCGACTCGAAGTCCAATGAAATCACCGCAATCCCAGAGTTGCTACAGTTACTAGAGCTAAAAGGTTGCTTAGTGACGATTGATGCGATGGGCTGCCAAAAGGAGATTGCGAAGCAAATTATAGAAAAAGAAGCAGATTATTTGCTGGCTCTCAAAGCCAATCAGGGCAACTTATTTGAACAAGTGAAACAACTCTTGCAACCAGAAATATCACGCCAGATAGCGACTGATAGCTTATTAAGTGAAGTAGATTATCAACGAGGTCGAGAAGAATTCAGAGCGGCTGTTGTCTGCCATGAAATGGCTCAAATTCCCGCAAGAGCTGGCTGGCCCAATTTACAAAGTGTAGGCGTGATAGTGTCTTACCGTAAATCGGATAACCAGCAGCAAGGTGAATTAACCTATCAATATTACATAAGCTCAGCGAACTTGAGTGCGCAAAGACTAGCAGAAGCCACGCGAGCACATTGGTATATTGAGAACAGTCTTCATTGGTGTTTGGATGTGGCAATGAATGAAGATGGTTGCCGTATACGCCGCGACGGAGCAGCAGAAGTGTTGGCTGGTGTAAGACATATTGCATTGAATTTATTGAAGAAAGAGACATCCTTTAACAAAGGTGTACGCGCGAAACAGCTAAAAGCAGCTAGAAACGAGTGCTATCTAGAAAAGGTATTGAATAGCAAGTGATTTTTCATGCTCTTGCCCTGATACCTGTACAAACCCACAGCATGTTGGCCTGCCAAGATTCGAAGTATTGCCATCCAAATTAAACGCTAAAGCCAAATATTTAAATCACAAACATGCGCCAGTTGTAATGTCGGATAGCGCTTCGCTTATACCGGTTGACTTAACTGATTCGCGAGTCGTTTAGATTACATCACCGCTAATATTTCATAGTTGTAAGTTTGCCCAGCCACAGTGTACTCGCATTCGTCACCTACCCGCTTACCGTTCATAGCCTTACCGATTGGTGACGATGGTGTGATCACCAGAATAAGCTCCCCTTTTACTACAACTTTTAACCCGCCTTCACTGGGACCGAGGTAAAACCAATGTGTGTTGTCGTCTATATCTATGGCCTTTATTAAACTACCAAGGCCTATTTTAGGGAGTACGTTAACGTCATAACTTTGTGCAAATAAAGAAATTGATTTATGCACCTCATTCACACGCTCGCTTTGGCCTTGTGCTAAATAGCCAGATTCAATACTTAAAGAATCATACTGAGTTTCAGCCACGCTTTGTTCGTGTGTTGCATCTTCATGTGCACTTTGGGCCGCTTGCTGCGCTTCGTTCAGTTTTGCTTCTAATGCAAACTTAATATGTTCAATCACGATGAGTTTATTCATTGCACTACCTGATTACATATAAAGGAAAGGTGTTAGTGAGCGTATCGCCTTGCGCGTTAAGCATCGTCAGTGTAAGGCGCCATTGCATTACCTCTGTGATACATAACCCCACCATTGTGGTCGCCGAATATACGTTGTTTTGTTGGGCCGCAAAAAAAACTGGGATATATCCCATATTCATGGTTTCGCCAGATAACATTGCTGATTTCAACTCGTACCCCTGCGGTATTTTTGCAAACACCTTAAACTCACTTTCACCTACAATGTGTGCTTTGGCGTACCACAAATGGATATCATTGTGTGATATGCAGGGCTTTTGGGCAATGCAATTCACATCTTGTAACGAACTTTCACTTTTTTCTGAACTTTCATGTATAATGTCAGAAGGGTCTGAGCATGCGCTCAATAAACTCGCAGCAACAAGCGCGTAAAACCAATATTTGCTCATTATTTGTCCAAAATGGCATTTACAAAACTGCGACATGGTAAAGCAGAATTTGTAGATATTCCACAAAGGTGAATAATTGAGCAAAAATGGGGCCAAAATTTGATTGATGTCATAATTTTAGGTGTTTGAGGTATCTTTTCTTTTGCAAAAAAATTATCATTTCCTTGCAAAAATAAGGGTTTCTCAAGTTGGTTTGAAATAGATTTGCTTTATCAGATTTATTTTTAAACGAGCTTGTTGAAATAATAAGCAGGGCCTGTTAACGCAGGTAATTCATTTCTAATCGCATTAATTGCAGCGGAATCCAGAAAATGAGCCAAACAGTAGCATCACAAACTGAGTACAATTATAAAGTTGTACGCCAATTCGCTATCATGACAGTGATTTGGGGCATCGTTGGCATGGGTGTTGGTGTTCTTATTGCAGCCCAACTCGCTTGGCCGGCATTGAACTTTGACACTCCATGGTTAACTTACTCTCGACTTCGTCCGTTACACACGAACGCAGTAATCTTTGCATTTGGTACAAGTGCACTTTTTGCAACATCGTATTATGTTGTACAACGTACTTGTCAAACGCGCCTTTTCTCAGACAAATTAGCCGCTTTCACCTTCTGGGGTTGGCAAGCTATTATTGTTTCAGCAGCCATCACTCTACCTTTAGGTATTACTTCTTCTAAAGAGTATGCTGAGCTAGAGTGGCCTATCGATATCGCTATTGCGGTTGTATGGGTAACTTACGCGGTTGTGTTCTTCGGTACGCTTATCAAGCGCAAAGTATCTCACATCTATGTTGCGAACTGGTTCTATGCTGGTTTCATCATTACTGTTGCTGTTCTTCATATCGTTAACAGCATGGCAGTACCAGTATCATTAACTAAGTCTTACTCTATCTATGCAGGTGCAGTAGATGCAATGGTTCAATGGTGGTATGGTCACAACGCAGTAGGTTTCCTATTAACTGCAGGTTTCTTGGGTATGATGTACTATTTCGTACCTAAACAAGCTGGTCGTCCAGTTTACTCTTACCGTTTATCGGTTGTTCACTTCTGGGCACTTGTTTCTCTTTATATCTGGGCTGGTCCTCACCACCTTCACTACACAGCACTACCTGACTGGACTCAGTCTCTAGGTATGGTTATGTCAGTGATCCTATTTGTACCTTCATGGGGTGGTATGATCAACGGTATCATGACGCTTTCAGGTGCATGGCACAAACTACGTACTGACCCAGTACTTCGTTTCTTAGTTGTTTCATTGTCTTTCTACGGTATGTCTACGTTCGAAGGCCCAATGATGGCAATTAAATCAGTAAACGCGCTTTCTCACTACACTGACTGGACTGTAGGTCACGTACACTCAGGTGCCCTAGGTTGGGTTGCAATGATTTCAATCGGTGCAATTTATCACCTAATCCCTGCACTATTCGGTCACGGTAACATGTACAGCGTTAAACTAGTTAACACGCACTTCTGGCTACACACTGTTGGTGTTGTTCTATACATCGTTGCAATGTGGATCTCAGGTGTAATGCAAGGTCTAATGTGGCGTGCAGTTAACGCAGACGGTACGTTAATGTACAGCTTCGTTCAATCTCTAGAAGCGTCTAAGCCGTTCTACATCATGCGATTCTTAGGCGGTGTGTTCATCGTTACAGGTATGCTTGTTATGGCATACAACGTGCTGCGCACTGTAACTGCTAAAAGTGGCTCACTAGCTACTGATGCAAATACGCAAATGGCTTAAGAGGTGTAGATTATGAGCAATAATAATTCAGCCAATAACAAACACGAAATCGTTGAAAAGAACGTTGGCCTAATGGCTATCTTAACGGTATTCGCAATTAGCTTTGGTGCACTTGTTGAAATCACACCGTTGATGTTCCAAAAAGACACAACTCAACCAGTCGAGGGCTTACGCCCACTTACTGCACTTGAAATGGAAGGTCGCGATATCTTTGTTCGTGAAGGTTGTTACAACTGTCACTCACAAATGATCCGCCCTTTCCGTGACGAGGTTGAGCGTTACGGTCACTACTCTGTTGCTGGTGAGTCAGTATGGGATCACCCATTCCAGTGGGGCTCTAAGCGTACTGGCCCTGACTTAGCTCGAGTAGGTCAACGCTATTCAGATGACTGGCATTATGCACACCTTATGAACCCGCGTTCTGTGGTTCCTGAGTCAAACATGCCAGCTTATCCTTGGTTAGATGAAAATGTACTAGACGGTAAGTTAACCGCCAAGAAACTTGAAGTATTCAAAGGCTTTGGTGTGCCATACACCGAGCAGGATATTCAAGGTGCAGAAGCAGCAGTTAAAGGCAAAACAGAAATGCAAGCCCTTATTGCTTACCTTCAGCAACTTGGCACACACTTGAAGTAATTATTATGGATTACGGCACATACAGAGGCATTTTGACTCTGGTAATTTTGGTACTATTTATTGTGATTGTTGCTTGGGCATATAGCAAACGCACTAAAAATCGTTTCGATAGTGCAGCGAATGCCATCTTTGAAGATGAAAAAAAGCATAAAGAAACAATCTCTAACGAGGAAAAGGAGTCTGAAAAATGACTAGCTTTTGGAGTATTTGGGTTATCGTATTAACCCTAGCGTGTCTTGCTCTGATCTTTGGCTTATTGCTTTGGAACCTAAAGAACTATGTAGGTGTTAAAGAAGGCGAAAGCTGTGGTCACGAGTTTGACGGAATTGAAGAAATCAATAACCCACTACCTAAGTGGTGGACTTATATGTTCTTCGCGACATTCGTTTGGGCTGTATATTACTTAGCAGCTTACCCTGGTCTTGGTAACTGGCAAGGTCTTGCTAAGTGGACAAGTTCAAACCAAGGTATCACTTCTCTTGCTGAATCTAAAAAAGCAACTGAAGAAGCGTTAGCAAATGGTGAAAAGGTTCAATTAGACCAAGAAATCATTGCTGCTGAAGAGCGTTTTGGCCCTATCTTCGAAGCTTTTGCTAAGCAAGATATTGAAACACTAGCTAAAGACGAAAAAGCACTTGAAATTGGTCAGCGCTTGTTCTCGCAAAACTGTGCTCAGTGTCACGGTTCAGACGCGCGTGGTGGTACTGGTTTCCCTAACCTAACTGATAAAGATTGGTTATACGGGGGTACACCTGACAAGATCAAAGAAACGCTTTTACACGGCCGTGTTGCAGCAATGCCTACTTGGAAAGCAGCGCTTGGTGAGCAAGGTGTTAAAGAAATGACCGCTTACGTATTAAGCCTTTCTGGTCGTAAAGTTAACCAAAAAGACGCTGATGCGGGTAAAGCTAAGTTTGGCATGTGTGCGGCGTGTCACGGTATGGATGGTAAAGGCTCTGTGGCTCATAACCTACCATTCGGTGCACCTAACCTAACCGACAATATCTGGTTGTATGGTGGTTCTCAACGTGCAGTTGAAGAAACACTGAACAACGGCCGTGCTGGTGTAATGCCTGCGTGGAAAGAGATCTTAGGTGAAGATAAAGTTCACTTATTAACGGCTTACGTGTACAGCTTATCTCAAGATAAATAATCGATACTTAATAGTTAATTAAGATCAAAAAAGCCTCCATTTGGAGGCTTTTTTTTAGGTATTTAGCAGCAAATAAGATAAAATATCGCCACACTTTTCAAGCATTAGAGTCGTTATGAATCCTACTCCGTGGTATAAAAATTTCTGGCCTTGGTTTTTAATGTTTTTCCCTCTTGCAACAATTGTCGCCTGTGTTGTACTCGTGATGGTTGCTGTGGGTAATGGTCCCGACATGGTTGTTGATGATTACTACAAAAAGGGCAAGGCAATTAACTTAGAGTTAACTAAGTTCGACAAAGCCAAAGCACTTTATTTGCACGGCGATTTACAAGTAGATAGCGATTACATCAAGTTTAAATTCACAAAAGGCGATCACAGTAAAGTTCAAGCCTTAAAAGCAGCTTTTTACCACAGAACAATTAAAAAGTACGACTTTACAACAACCCTACTTCCTAACGCCAATGGCGAATTTACATCGGTACTCGATCCAATCCAGCAAGGTGCTTATACAGTATTTTTAGAACCGATGGATGGCAGTTGGAAGTTAAAAGAAAACTTACAACTCCCTACACAAGATATTATAAAGATTTCGCCTGAGTATAAGTAATTACGATGGCCAGTACATGTTTTCACTGTTTAGAACCTATTCCAGCAGGCTTTACTGGTGAGGTGAGCTATCTAAATGAGCCCCAGAAGGTATGTTGTATTGGTTGCCAAGCGGTTGCCGAAACCATACTTTCTCAGGGAATGAGCGACTATTATAAATTTAGAACGACTTCGGCAGGTAAAGTCGATGAATTAGTACCAGAACAACTGACTCTGATAAAAAGCTACGACAATGCCGATGTACAGCAAGATTTTGTCACTCATCAAGGTGATTTGACTGAGGTCTTGCTTAGTGTTGAAGGGATTAGCTGCGCCGCCTGTGCATGGCTTATTGAAAAGCAGCTTTTAGCAATTAACGGCGTGGCACGTGTTGACGTTAACACATCAACCCACCGAGCAATGATCGTGTGGAATGCTGAGCATGTTTTGCTCAGTGATATCATTAAGTCATTGATGCAAATTGGCTATAAAGCGTATCCTTTTCAAGCAGATGACGAAGCCACCCAAAAGCAAGCCGTCGCCAAAGCCTATATTCGCCGTTTAGGTGTGGCAGGGCTTATGACCATGCAGGTTATGATGTTTGCATTTGCCATGTATTTTGGCATGTTTTCCGGCATGGAAGAGGATTTTGAGCAGTACTTTCGCTGGATCAGCCTCGTTTTAGCTTCTCCGGTTATTTTGTATTCTGCCCTACCGTTTCTGACCAACGCAGTCAAAGGCCTCAAAGCCAAACAGCTGAATATGGATCTACCCGTGTCGCTGGCTATTTTTGGCGCATATGCCGCAAGCAGCTATGCCACGGTGATGGAAGTAGGTGAAGTCTATTTTGAATCCATTTGTATGTTCACCTTTTTGCTGTTGCTTGGTAAATATTTAGAGTTTAGAGCACGCTTAAAGGCCAGTGAATTTACGGCAAACTTGCAAAAGCTTTTACCATTAACCGCTCGAAAAATTGACTCAAGTAGAGACGAGCATATTGTTGCCGCAAAAAACCTCAAGTTAGCAGATATTATTCTAATTAAGCCCGGCGAGACGATCCCTGCTGATGGTCTTGTGCTTGAAGGGTCAACAAGTGTAGATGAGTCGATGATGACCGGCGAGCATCTGCCTGTTAAGAAGCATCAAGGGCATCAGATCTATGCGGGAACAGTCAATCATGATGGTGTTATTACCGTTGAGATCAATAAAGTGGGTCAAAATACCCTACTCAACCAAATTATTCGCCTTCAGCATAATGCGCTCAGCAAGCGCCCTAAATTGGTTGAGATAACGGATAAAGTCGCACAGTGGTTTGTTGCCTGCTTGTTGGTGTTTGCTTCACTCACCGCAATCGGTTGGTATTCTGTTTCACCTGAGCAAGCCTTCTGGGTAACCATCTCTGTATTAGTGGCAACCTGCCCGTGCGCATTAAGCTTAGCCATACCAACCGCTTTAACCTGCGCAGTAGCAACCCTGACGAAAAAAGGTATTCTGATAAAAGAAGGCCATGTGCTTGAAACTCTCACTAAGCTAACTCGAGTTGCCTTTGATAAAACAGGCACCCTGACCGAAGGTCGTTTTTCAATTGCGCAAGTTGAAGTATGTGATAACACGTATAGCGAAGTCGATGTGTTAGCGCTGGCAGCAAGTCTAGAAAGATATTCAGAACACCCTATTGCAGCCGCTTTTGCGGAACATTTAACGCAGCATCATGAACTCGCTAATGTAGAAGTTCACCCAGGAATAGGCATCAGTGGTCACTTAAACGGTCAATATGTTGCCATTGGCAAAAGTAACTGGTTTGATTCTCAAAACAGCGAAGCACAAGCCACGCTGTATATCGACAAATCTATCGTCGCAAACTTTTTCTTTGATGACAAAACACGTGACAATGCGCAAAGCGTGATAGATAAGTTGCAAAGTTCAGGTCTAAGCTGCCATATGCTTACGGGTGACAGCAGTAACGCAGGCCAGGTGTTAGCCGATAAACTAGGCTTAAACTCACAACAAAGTAGTTGCTCTGCACAAGACAAACAACGTGCAGTGGAATCTTGGTCTGAGGCAGGTGAAGTCGTTGCGATGATTGGCGATGGCGTCAATGATAGCCCGGTATTTAACAGTGCACACCTGTCTATTGCAATGGAAACGGGTGCCGATATTTCTAAAAATGTTGCCGATGTTGTTTTGCTGAAAAGCGATCTGAACGCTATTGTGCATCTACAACATGTCGCGCTCAAAACACGCCAGATCGTGAAACAAAATTTAGCAATATCGCTGATATACAATGGCTCAATACTCCCCCTCGCTGCACTGGGATTAGTGCCACCTTGGCTTGCAGTGATAGGTATGTCAGCAAGTTCTATCATTGTGATAGGTAACTCACTAAGGCTGTTAAAACTATGAGTATTATTTATGTACTAATCCCCATTGCAATACTGTTTGTTATCATTGCCATCGGGATCTTCTTTTGGGCAGTAAAAAGCGAGCAGTTCTCTGATCTTGAAAAGCAAGGTCATAGCATTTTGTTTGAAGACGACAAAGAGCAGCATAAAAACGCCAATGAACGAGATTAGTTTATTTAGTGCGTTTTTAATGGGCCTAGTGGGCAGTGGGCATTGCCTTGTGATGTGTGGTGGAATTGCATCAAGCTTACAATTAGCATCTAAGTCGCTTGCTCCTTTCAAAGTCAGTTTGCTTTATAACGTTGGCCGTTTAATGAGCTATATGATTGCAGGCGCTTTGGTTGCCTCTCTCGGTAGTGCATTTGCCAAGCAAAATACAACTTTCTCCCTCGGTTTACAGCTATTCAGCGGCGTGTTTATGCTACTAGTTGGCATTTATGTAATGCGTCTTGCTAGCACGCTAAAGTGGTTAGAATCGGGCGCAAAGTCTCTAATTTGGCAGCATATTGTAAAATTAAATAAGTACATACTCCCTATCGATAACTATGCCAAGGTACTGAGCTATGGTCTTTTATGGGGTTGGCTTCCCTGTGGCTTGGTGTATTCCGCATTAACTTGGACTTTACAGGCTCCAACGCCTATTGAAGGAGCCCTGATCATGGCCTACTTCGCACTGGGTACTTTACCAGCCATGTTAGTTATAGGCCAATCAGCCCAACAACTTAGCCGCTTTTTAAATCACAATCTGGTAAGATTAGGATTAGGTAGTGTTTTCATTTGGTACGGTGTTTATCTACTAATCATTGCAACTGATAGATTAGTACATTAACCTAGGCCAAACGTCTTATATTGGATGGAAAAATTATGGATTTGAGCAATCAGCAACGTGGCAAAAGTCAGTGCACAATTAGTTGCAACAACTGCAGTATCAGTCAGCTATGTCTGCCATTTTCTTTAAATGGCACAGAAATGGACAAGCTAGATGAGATCATCGAAAGGAAAAAACCATTACATAAAGGCGACTACCTTTTTGAGTCAGGCACTAAACTAAACGCTATTTTTGCCGTGCGTTCTGGCTCATTTAAGTCTTATACCCTGTCTGAACAAGGCGACGAGCAGATCACAGGCTTTCACCTTGCAGGTGACTTGGTTGGTTTTGATGCCATCAACAAAATGCAGCATCAAAGCTTTGCGCAAGCACTTGAAACATCTATGGTTTGTGAAATCCCATTTGAGACACTCGATGACTTGGCCGGAAAGCTGCCTAAGCTGCGACAACAGATCATGCGCTTGATGAGTAACGAAATAAACTATGATCAAGAGATGCTACTGTTGCTTAACAAAAAAACGGCTGAAGAACGCTTAGCCACCTTTATCTTTAATTTATCGAACCGGTTTGGCGAACGTGGCTTTTCACGCAAAGAGTTCAGGTTTACCATGACTCGTGGTGAAATTGGTAATTATCTTGGCCTAACGGTTGAAACCATCAGCCGTCTGTTGAGTCGCTTCCAAAAAGCGGAAATCATCAAGGTTGAAGGCAAGTTCATCACAATCTTAGACATTCCAGCTTTAGCTCGCACTGCAGCGATATCTCTTTGATCTAAAGCAACGAATTGTTTGCAAATTCTTTAACCTTTGGCTAGATCGGTTACACTTAAAGATAACTGATTTAGCTAACTTAGCACGATAAGGAATTTGCAATGGACAATATTAAAAGCATTCTAGCCGTTATAGACCCAACAAAAGCGCAGCAAAATAGCTTGCAACGCGCGATCACGCTTGCAAAGAAAACTGGTGCTGAAATTACCGCATTTTTATCTATTTATGACTTTTCATACGAAATGACCACCATGCTGTCAAAAGATGAGCGTGAAGCAATGCGAGAGGCGGTAATTAAAGATAGAGAAGCGTGGATAGATGACCTTGTTGATAATATTCCTGATATTAAGGTACAAAGTAAAGTCGTTTGGCATAACCGCCCTTACGAGGCGATCATCAAAAGTGTGTTAAGTGAAGGCTACGATCTCGTGATCAAAGCGACACATCAGCACGATACCCTAAAATCAGTTATTTTTACGCCAACAGACTGGCACTTGATCAGAAAATGCCCAGCCCCAGTGTTACTCGTAAAAGATCAAGACTGGCCAGAAAAAGGCCATATATTAGCCGCAGTTAACGCGGTGAGCGACAACGAACAGCACTTAGAGCTAAACCGCAGAATCATTAGCGATGCACAGTTTATTTGCCAATTAGCCAATGCACAGTTGAGCTTAGTTAACACCTACCCTGCAACACCAGTCAATATTGCGATTGAAATTCCAGAATTCAATCCAACTCATTACAACGAAGCGGTTAAAAAGCACCATGAAGATGAGACGTATGCGCTCGCGGAATCGTTTTCAATTGCTCAAGCTGATTGCATCATAAAAGAAGGCTTACCAGAAGACGTAATACCTATGGTCGCTAAAGAGAATAAATCAGAGCTTGTTGTTATTGGCACCGTCGGCAGAACAGGATTAAGCGCAGCCTTAATTGGTAACACAGCCGAGCATGTTATTGACAGCCTAGATTGTGACGTACTCGCGCTAAAACCAGATGGTTACAAGAGCCCTTTAGATGAATCTTAAGGATTAAAACAAAAAATGCCCCTGAACAGGGGCATTTTTTGTAACTAAATTCGGTAGTGTTTAGAAATCTGTGTCATTTCAGTATCATTAAGAAAACAGGAATGACACATGACCAAAGACTTCGATTTAGAACAAGCCATTAAAGCCCTTCAGTCAGGGCAAGATCTGACAGGCAAAGATGGCTTCTTAACCCCTCTTATCAAACAGATCACCGAAGCTGCCTTAAAAGCAGAGCTGGAACAGCACCTTGTAGATGACGAGCAGCCTAACCGTAAAAATGGTTCTAGTAAGAAAACCGTTAAGTCTTCAGTGGGCACTTTCGAACTGGATACCCCGCGTGACCGTGCAGGCTCATTTGAGCCAAAGCTAGTTAAGAAAAACCAGACTAAGTTAACTGATGAGATCGACCGCAAGATCTTATCCATGTTTTCGCTTGGCATGAGCTATCGTGATATCCGCGGCCATGTTGAAGATATGTATGGTATTGACGTTTCTGAGGCTACCATCACAGGCGTTACCGACTGTTTGATACCCGAATTGAAAGAATGGCAGCAACGACCATTAGATGCGCTCTATCCGTTCGTCTGGCTTGATGCTATCCACTACAAAATTAAGGAAGATGGCCGCTATGTCAGCAAAGCGGTGTACACTATCTTAGGCTTAAACGTCGAAGGCAAGAAGGAGCTGCTTGGTCTGTATCTATCCGAGTCAGAAGGCGCGAACTACTGGCTATCTGTACTAACGGATCTGCATAACCGTGGCGTTGAAGATATCCTGATAGCCTGCGTGGATGGCCTGACAGGCTTCCCTGAAGCTATTGCAACTATTTACCCAAATACAGAAGTTCAGCAATGCGTTATTCATCAGATCCGCAACTCTATGAAGTACGTCGCTTCCAAACATCAAAAGGAGTTCATGGCTGATCTAAAACCAGTTTACCGCGCTGTGAGCAAAGAAGCAGCAGAGATGGAACTTGAGCGTTTAGAGTCCAAATGGGGTCAACATTACCCGATAGTGCTCCGTTCTTGGCGAAACAAGTGGGCAAACCTGTCCGTTTATTTTAAGTATCCAGAGTACGTTCGCAAGGCCATCTATACCACGAACGCTATTGAGGCTGTACATCGCCAGTTCCGTAAACTGACCAAGACGAAAGGTGGCTTCCCAAACGAAAACAGCTTGCTTAAGCTACTGTATGCTGGGATATTGAATGCTTCTAAGAAATGGACAATGCCAATTCAAAACTGGAATATGACATTGTCTCAACTGGCGATTCATTTTGATGGGCGCTTGGATGATGTCTTAGATATCTAGCCAAAATTAGCTGACACAGAATTCTGAACGCCCTCCTAAATTCGATTAGATGTTTGTCACATCAATAAATAGTGATTCGTCAATGTTCGTCGAAGAAACAACCGCTTCGCTAAACTCGTACTCTTGACGCTCTTCGCTTCGATCCAAGGGCAGATTTTCAAAATCAAAAAGCGCTCTATCAGCTAACTGGCTTGGACTCACGTTCTGCATCGATTTAAAAATGTTCTCTACACGACCCGGTGTTTTCTTGTCCCATTCAACCAACATGGCTTTAATATTTTGACGCTGTAAGTTTTCTTGAGAGCCGCACAGGTTGCAAGGAATGATTGGGAACTCCTTGTGCTCCGCGTAACGAATTAGATCATCTTCTCGGCAATATGTTAACGGGCGAATAACCACGTTACGACCATCGTCAGAGCGTAATTTTGGTGGCATGCCTTTTAGTCGAGCACCATAGAACATATTTAGAAACAGCGTTTCAACCATGTCATCCATATGGTGTCCTAACGCGATTTTCGTCGCACCGATCTTTTCTGCAAATGAATATAAAGTACCACGACGCAGTCGTGAGCAAAGCCCACAGGTTGTTTTGCCTTCTGGAACCTTTTGTTTTACCACGGAGTACGTGTCTTTATCGACAATGTAGTAAGGGATATTTAAAGACTCAAAGTACTCAGGCAGAATGTGTTCTGGAAAGCCCGGTTGTTTTTGATCTAAATTGACCGCGACAACTTCAAACGAAATAGGTGCGACTTTTTGCAATTGCAACAAAATGTCGAGCATCGCAAATGAGTCTTTACCACCACTGATACAAGCCATAACAACATCACCTTGCTCAATCATACCGTAATCGGTGATGGCGTTACCTACTTGTCTTCTCAGCCGTTTTTGTAATTTATTTATTTCAAAAACTTCTTTTCGTGTATCTGTTTGGCTCATTTTGCTACTCACATCGTCAATCGCAATGACTACTTTTCAACGGAAATTCGAGGGCGGCAATTATACGGGCTTTTTTCTTGCTGAACTAGCTTAATCTCTAATTTACTTAGGACGCAAATTCTCACTACTTTTTGATACACTCTATGCTTCTTTCCTAGAATCACTATCATTAGCAACAGACGCAGCATTTAATTTTGCTTCTTCTTTGTCCCACATTGCTTTTATTTCTAACACGTTCGGCATTAACTCAAAGAACAATTCTACAATATCTTTATCAAGGTGATTTTCAGCCATCTCTCTTAAGGTCATGCATACTTTGTCTAGCGGCCATGGCTCTTTGTAAGGCCTTTTCATTGTTAAGGCATCAAACACATCCGCCACCGCAACAATTCTCGCACACTCTGGTATCTCTCTTGCTTTTAATCCATTTGGGTATCCTGTGCCATCCCATTTTTCATGATGATTTAAAGCAATCTCCGCGGCCAGCTTAAAAACTGGATCGTCACTACGGCTAAGGATCTCAAAACCAATTTGAGAATGCCGTTTCATAATTTCCCACTCTTCAAGTTTGCCTGGTCTTTTTTAAGATGGCATCTGGAATTCCAATTTTACCCGTGTCGTGCATTGGTGCAGCTAACTCGAGAAGCTCAGCTCGACTTCTATCCCACCCCATATTCTCTGCAATTAACTTGCAGTATGCCGCCATCCGCCAAATATGCACACCAGTATCACAGTCGTTATAGTGACCCGCATCGGCAAGCATGAAAATCGCAGCCTTTTGACTTGCCTCTAATTTTTCAGCGCGAATTAATGATAAATGCGTCTTCACACGGGCTTTTAATATCGCTTGTGATATTGGTTTGTAAATATAATCAACACCGCCTACATCGAAACCTTTTTGCTCATCATATTCACTGTTAAGCGATGTCACAAAGATGATCGGTATATGAAATAGCTCGGGATAGCTTCTCAGCTTTTTAGCAAACTCAAAACCACCCATTTCTGGCATTTCTACATCAGATAAAATAAGTGAAGGGCTATGCTTTAATGCAGTCTCTATACCTTCCTTTCCGTTTCTAGCGAATACCAACTTATACTCATCTTTTAAAGTTTGACGCATGAGCGCTAAGTTAGTCGGTTCATCATCAACACACAAAATTGGACGTGAGAATGGCATCTATTTTTCCTTAGAATTAATAAAGTCTTCAACCAGAGTTTCGGCACGCCGAAAATCAAACTTCTCTAAACACGCATTAATCTCTTCGACTAAATTCTGAGGAAGGTGTTTTTCAACCTTTTTAATTACTTTTTCTACTTCACAGGGGTTATCGCTGTGTAATGTATTGAGCACACTTTTACAGGCTGATTTTGTCAACGCGTTGTTTGCCACCTCAGCACTCGTGACAACCTTAGCTGACGTACGAACTTTATTTTGTCTTGTCGATAGATATTCTTTAACAAGTCTAACCGTTTCCTTCATACAAGTTGTTAATTGGTTCACTAAGTGTCTACAGTCCTGTCGTTGATCTTGTAATCCACATTCCAATTCACTTGTACGATCACATAGCGGCATAAGTACAAGTGCCCCCGCCGAGCCTCGAAGCTTATGACACAATCGTTTTGCTTCTGAAATATCTTTGCTATCTATAGCATCGGATATTCTCTGAATATCATTTTCATGATGCTCCAAGAAAACCGCTAGTTGGCTTTGATAGCTATTAACATCTGTCCACTTTTTAATTCCCAGCTCTTCACTAAACAATGGCACATCACGCACTTTATCTACTGGGGATGCGTAAATATCCGTTTCCACTATGTCTTTTTTGGTACAACGCAAAACAGCATTGATCAGCTCCTCGACATCAAAAGGTTTCGGCACAAAATCATTCATTCCGGCTCTAATCGCTGCCTCCCTATCAGCTTTGAAAACCGCAGCAGTAAGCGCAATAACGGGAATGTCTCGTAATTCTTTATTTAGACGCATTTCTCGAGTTGCAGCATAGCCATCCATAACTGGCATTTGTACATCCATTAGAACCACATCAAACTTGGTTGGGTTTTTAGCTAAAATTGAATATGCATTGGAACCATTTTCTGCCAATTCAACATCAGCTCCTTCACTAGATAGAATATTTTTAGCAACCATACGGTTAATTTCATTGTCATCAACAACGAGTATTACAAGATCTCTTACACGCTTAGCATCAAGTGGTTTGACATGTTTGTGTATTTCTCCTTTACGATTTTTATACTCAAGCATCGTATTGTATAAGCTAGAGCTAGTAATTGGTTTAGTAATAACAGCTTCGATCAAACTGTTTGCGGGATGTTCATACAGCTTTGCTCTATCTGCTGCGTTAACCATCATAATAATTGGGATGTCAAAATCAGGATATTCATCATGGATTGTGGTTGCCACTGTGAGCCCATCAATGCCTGGCATTCTCCAGTCAAGCAGCAGCGCATCAAATTTGGCATGACCAAACTCAGATAGTTTATCTAACACACCTTGTCCGGATGAAGTAGACTCAGGTCGCCAGCCAAGACTTGCTGCAGTATCAACGATCAAAGCTAATGCAACATCGTGATCATCTGCTATTAAAATTCTCTGATTCAACATTTTAGGAATTGAGTTATTTAAGGGATCAGATATTGGAAACGTTAATTCAAAGTAAAATTCACTACCTACCCCTTCCTCACTAAACAATTGTAGTTCTCCGCCCATTAAACTGACTAATTGCTTGCTTATTGCTAAACCCAGACCTGTTCCGCCAAAAGTGCGCGTCGTAGAAGTATCTACTTGGGAGAAAGCCTCAAAAATTGATTGCTGTTTTTCAAGAGGGATCCCCACACCAGTATCTCGCACGGAAAACCGAATACGTACTTTGCCATTGCCCATGTGTTCATTCACACGTGTCATGCCGACAACAACTTCGCCCCGCTTCGTAAATTTCAGCGCATTTCCCGTAAGATTAATGAGTATTTGTCCTAACCGGAGTGGATCACCTTTTAAATTTTCGGCACCGTGCGGTATCGCTGCCATTATTACTTCTATTGGCTTATCACCCACTGCAGAAGACATGATATTGGCAACATTATCCATCACATCAGCAAGTTGAAAAGAAATACATTCAATATCTAAGCGGTGCGCTTCAATCTTTGAGAAATCAAGAATATCATTAATAATACCGAGTAAATTCTCACCCGAACTATGGATTTTTTGCACCATATTTAATGCAGTTGTTGATAGAGACTGCTTTTGTAAAAGATAAGTTAAACCCAAAATTGCGTTCATTGGTGTCCGAATCTCATGACTAATATTAGCTAAAAAGTTACTTTTAGCTTCATTTGCCTCTACCGCCTTCTTACGCGCTTGCTCCAGCTCTTTGGTCCTACAAGCCACTTTCTCTTCTAACGACTCATTCAGCTCACTGAGCAACGACTGAGTTTCTTTTTGCTGTGTTATATCTCGTATAATGGCCGAAATGCCGGTGTTTTTCTGGTCCTTAAAGGTGATAGGAGAGAAAGAAATCGACACGTCAATCAGGTCGCCATTATCTTTTTTTGCAGAAAAGTCGAACGGTTCTTGGTTTTCTACACTGAGCTTGTATAAAGTGTCTGGCTTAATCCAATTATCATCTTTTGGTACAATCAACTCAAAAATAGTTTTACCAATTGCTTGCTCAGGAAGATAACCAAATATCTTTTGTGCAGCATGGTTCCAGTTTGTCACTTTTCCTTTAAGATCCATGCTAACAATCGCATCTAACGAGCCTAAAACTATCGCTTCGTACATATATTTAGCTTCTAGCAAAGTGATCCTCTTGTGCATATGACTTTGATAGATAGAAGCAATTACAATCACAACAAATAAAGTAGCGGCAACCAATATAACAAGCTGGTTTCGACGCTTACCAACAATGGTTTCAATATGAGATGTGGGCACACCCACAATGATATCTAAAAAATAAGGATCTCCTGAATGAGGGAAAAGTACGCGCTTTTGCTGATAGAGCAACTCGTTTCCTGAGATCAGGTGTTTAACTACGGTAAAGCCATTGCGTTGCTGCCCTGTCGTGAAGAAATTGTTCCACCGATTGGTCTTGTCTAGATCTTCACCAAATGTTTTAGAAGAGTCGGGATGTATTTTGAAATATCCCTTCTTATTAATAAGATACAACTGTAACTCATCGTTTAACTCTTGTTGTATTTCCGCAAGTAAAATCGATGCTTTAACATTAATAACAATCAAGCCAAAGAATGTTTGAGATTGATCAAATACTGGCATCGCGATACGCAATGTGGGTACATAAGGGAAATCAAGCTTGCCATATTCGCGGTTTAAGTTGAGATCAGAGATATAAACATCTGAGGGGCTAAGTTTGCTGACCGCTTTGAAATATGAAGATTCTCCTTTGCGTTGCAATGCGCTTTCATCAACAACGTTAACCACATTATTGCGTCTGTCTACTCTTACAATTTCTTTTCCCTGCTCTGCTACACCTATGTATCTTAGTTGGATAATATCTGGGTGATTATCAATATAACTTTTGAAGATGATTTTTAGCCTATTGATCCACTGTGCTCTCGCTGTTCCATCTAAAGGATCAATGCCATTGTTGGCAGTTGCACGCATTATGCCTTTTACAGGCGGTGTATCATGCAAAAAACGAATTTGTCTAACTTTGGTATCTAGTTGATTAGTTAGCAGATTATAGCGCATTGAAAGCTGACCACTAATCTCTGTGTAGTAATCTCTTTCAACTTCGCGCTCGGTGCGATTGCTTATCACGGCGATAGAAATGACGCCAATCAATAAAACGCTTACAACGAAAATATTGAACGCACGGTATGAGAATGACTTTTTAAAATCATCCATGTGTTGCAAAATACGCGACATAATTCGGCCGTCCTTTGATTAATCAGCCCAAATTAGGTGTAGCATAGATTATGGAAGGTCGCCACGACGAGTGATAAATGAAAGGCATCACCCAGTGTTGTCATTACGCAAAGGTTATCCTGACTTGCTTAAGGAATGTGCCGAAAAAGTAGCCCATTGCGAATAGCATGGGCCACGTTGATAAATGCAGTTTATTTACTGATCCAAGGCGTTACTTTTTGTACTGCAAGGTGTGCATTGTGACTTTTGAACCTAACTGGATCATTTTCCCAACTAGAGTGTACTTCAAATGTACATTGCTGATCTGTACAGTGAACTTGTGCATCATCAAAGCGCACTTTATCAGTAAATTGGACCTTGAGCCCCTTTTGTTCGGGCAGTAAAAAACTCATCAATTTACTTACAAAAAAACCTGAAAGATCCGATAGTAGTTCATCAAACTCCCTATGTAGTTGGTACATATCCGATTTATTTAAGTTTTCGGAAGTAAAATGCTCAGCTTCGATTTGAAATTTAAGCTGACAATCATGCTTTGGATTTTCTGGCTCGATCACAATGACGGCTTTATCTTGGTCTAGCTGTTTATCATAAGGCAGAAGTAACTGCGCATGCTTTGTATACGTTAAGGGCGCGGTTGATTTTTCAGTTACAATTTGACCTTTCGCAATTTTACATGGCTCTAGGGTTGCAATATCCACCACATAAAAGTTAACGCGAGCATACTCAAAGCCACCCTTTTCAACCTCTTTTAGTCTGTCGTAAAAACCATCGTAAGATACAACAAACTCTTTCGCGTTCACTACTGTGCTTGTGGCTAAAACTGCTAATAATGCCGCAAAACCTTTATTCTTCATCAAAGTAATCCTTGTTATGGCGGATCATGTCATTTAATTCTTCAACATACGCATCACCACGCTCTGAATAAGAAACAAGTCCGCGTGTGAGTACGGTGGGATCAATTGGCAGTTTTTGTGCTCTCAATTGTGCACGCTGTTCACGCAATTGAGCATAAGCTTCATGCGTATTAATGTTTCTGAAGTATGATTTAACAGCAGCCCCGACCGATTTAAAGGCAGCCACTTCGTGCTCTGCCTCATCATTACGTTTTTTAGGCACCATACCGCAGCCTTTTCTGTAGCACCATTGCCCAAAAAAGTTTAAACCTATTCTCGCGAAACGAGATGTTCCCCAAGCTGACTCGTTAGCAGCCTGCATCAAAGCGAGTTCTTTAGGAATAATATCGACATGAGTCAACGCATTCTGAATGCTTTCAATCGTCAACTCCGAACTATCAAGTCGATAGTAAGCAAAGATTTTTCTCAACTTTTTAGTCTGGGTACCAGTCAGCTCTGCATCTGCCTGTAACATCATTAAGGCAATTTCTAGCGCCGCCCTTTGACCCTCGATTTGTTTATTTTCCGCATTCACGTGCGGTTTAATAAAGTCGAAGAACTGCTGCTTTTTCTGTTTTATATCTTTAATGTTTGCAAAATCAGGTAATTTGACGTTGTGTAATGGCTTTTCTACCACTTTTGGTTTTGCTTTCTTACGTTCAACTGTCGATTCCTCTATTGTTTGAGGCGTTTGCTTGAACACGAAGGGGTAACTTATCGCCCAAACAGAAATAACAAAAATAACAATTTGTATTAATCTAGCTTGCATAATCATCCTCTATGTTTTTGTGCGAGCCATACTCCCTTCTTGGCTTTTCCTGCTGAAAATATTGATTTCACTTCAGCTTTTACACGTAACATACTATTTTTCGCTTTAAAATTAGCATCATATTATACTTAAACGGTAATCAAACGCGAATTTATGTTAGTTTATCGAACATTGGAACGCGTTATGAATTTGATACGGAGCATACATGCATACAGTTTGGCAGCAGCGACGATTAGAACAAAATAAACATCGGCCTAACGATAACCGCTCTCCTTGGCAGGTTGATCGCTCCCGTATAATCCACGCTGCAGCGTTTAGAAGGCTGCAAGCCAAAACGCAAATCATGAGTATTGGTGTAAATGACTTTTACCGTACTCGTCTCACCCATTCTCTGGAAGTATCACAAATTGGTAGTGGCCTGTTAAGGCACTTAAAGATTGAAACCCCAAACTTTGAGCACTTTCCTTCTACCAGTCTAATCGAAACTTTATGTTTAGCGCACGATATAGGACACCCCCCATTTGGCCATGGTGGCGAAACTGCGCTTAACTATTTGATGAAGGATTTTGGTGGCTTTGAAGGAAATGCGCAAACCTTACGCATCGTGTCTAAACTCGAACCATATAGCAAAGGGTTTGGCATGAATCTTACGCGCAGAACATTACTTGGATTTATTAAGTACCCAGCAATAATTGATACACTTTGGTTTAACAAGCCACATCATGATCCCACACACAGGTTTATTAGGGCAACAGACTGGCTACCAGCAAAAGGGATCTATCAATGCGATGATGATGTTTTTGATTGGATTTTGAGCCCATTTAGTGACAATGATAGGACTTTACTTCAACAGCATGATGTCGTTGACCAGTATCGATGTAAAACACGCTATAAGTCTCTTGATTGCTCAATTATGGAACTGGCTGACGACATCGCGTATGCCGTACATGACCTAGAAGATGCTATTGCTACAGATACCTTGACTTACACAGACTGGACGCTTTATGCAGAGCCCAAACTCGCCGCACTCCCCTCGACTTGGTTGAAAAATAACTTGTCACAATTAACGAGTCGTTTGTTTTCTAGAGATGAGGCATATAGAAAAGACGCCATAGGTGAGCTTGTAAACCTTTTCATTATCAACAGTAAACTGAGTATACAGTCTGCGGACTTTGACTCTCCATTATTGAAATACTGTGTATCGCTCGACGATGAATTCGCACAAATATTAGACATTCTCAAATTGTTCGTATTTGAGCGTTTGATAAAAGAGCCAAAAATGCAACAAATTGAGTTTAGCGGTCAAAATTTGCTTATCGATTTATTCAGTGCGCTGGCGAGTGATGCTATGCGTTTACTGCCATACACAACGCAAGACGAATATATCAAAGCGGATAATAGAAATGCACAAATGCGCGTACTAGCAGACTATTTGAGTGGTATGACAGACGAATATGCTCGCAGAACCCACAAACGACTTTTTGATAGCGAATAAATAGCAAAAGGCCAAGCTAATAAGCTTGGCCTTCGGATTGTGTTCTACAGAAAGAAAACGATTAGATAGCTGTTTTGCCGTACTGTTTAACAAATTCTCTTACTGGCATGTCGTTACAACGCAAGTTACGAGCTTTGAAACCTTTCAAAACTGCACTAGAAAAACCATCTTGTGCAGCTTTGATGCAAAGTTCAGTTTCAGTACTTTCAATTTTAGCCACTAGAGCAACATTTTTTTGCTCTTCTTTTTGAGTCGCTTTAACCGCATTTTTAGCGATGTCACGGATATCTTCGCCATTACATACTAACGTTTTTGAGAAACGAGAAATGTGAATACCATGTCTTTGTGCTTCTACACGTGCAGCACTAAAACCTTTCTGTGCAGCGATAACGCATAGCTTAGACTCAGGTGATGCGTTTGCAGCTGTATATTCAACTGTAGCAGCCTGTGCAGTAAGAGATGCAACAGAAGATAACGCGATTACAAGTGAAAGTGACTTAAACATAATATACCTAATTTGAACGAATTTGCGCGCATTATATAACCAACTTTTTCTTTGTAAATGATAAAAACAACCTTTTTCGCTCATTTAATAGACTATTTACATCAATGTAAAACCTTCGCTTTTCACCGCTAACAACTGTTCATATTTTAACAATGCGCGTAGCGTTATTAACCAACTTCTCACTTACAAAAACTCACCTTATTCGTTTGCAAAAACACTTATCTAAAAAGACCCAATACCGGTCCAAATAGGTTCATGGAGATAATCTCCGTTTCTGAAACTCCCCATTTATCTGTCAGTTTCACGCTCTTTTAATAGCAACTTTTTAGCTACAAATACTTGCATATACAGATCTTAAGGCTATTTTTATTTTTGATATACCAAACAATTAGTTTGTACTCTTTGCTAATCACATAAGGAACCTCCTATGTTATTCCCTGTAAAAAATATAACGTGGAAAGTTGTTCTCGCTGCGTCTACATTTTGCTTACTTAGCCTGTCAAAAGCACATGCCGAAGTAGCCATCATCGTCCACCCCAGTAACTCATCAACATTTGACCAAGCCACCATCAAAAAGATTTTTTTAGGTAAAGCAAAGTCATTTTCAAATGGGCGCTCCGCCATTTTGATCAGTGCCAGCTCAAGCGATCCAGCTACCGATGAATTCAATACCAAGGTTATTGGTAAATCGAGTAGCCAAGTAAAAGCGTATTGGTCAAAAATTTTATTTACAGGTAAAGGGACACCACCACAAGAAATGGACTCAACTCAAGATGTGGTTTCCGCTGTATCCTCAAATCCTGACGCCATTGGCTACATCGAAGCAGGTGCTGCAACCGATGCTGTCAAAGTTGTTGCTAAATTTTAGTGGGGTGAATTATGAAGACTCTTTTAGCTGTCACTACGTGCATACCTTTATTATTGTCGACCAGTGCTTATGCTGATCTGAAAATCAGTGGTTATGGTTCAATTGTCGCGGGTAAAACATTGGGCACCGTTGATGATCCACTAAACCCAGGCAAAACCAGAGACGAAATACTCACAGCAGACTTTTATGATGTTGGGCAATACGATAACGATTTATCATTCAAGGCTGAGTCTATCTTTGCTGTTCAGGGCGTGATGGATCTCGCTGAAAACTTTACTGTCACTGCCCAATTGGTTGCAAAAGGGGTTGATGATTTTGAGCCAGAGTTTGATTGGTATTATGTAACTTATAAAGCAACCGATAACCTGACCTTAATGGCGGGTCGTCGTAACATTCCTATGTACTACTTTTCTGAGTTTTCCGAGGTGGGTTACGCCTACCCTTGGATGCGCCCACCATCAAACTTATATTGGTGGCAAGTAACCCAATTCAACGGCGTGCATGCAATGTACGATTTTGAATTAGGTGAGTATGCCAATACAGTCACCTTCTTCTACGGTAATGAGTATTCGGATGACAATGTTGAGATGCTTTATTACAACAAGCTATATGGTGGCTCGGCCAGAACTGTCAACGAGTTTTGGACTGACATTACGGGTATGAACTGGAATATTTCCGGAGATAACTTCGACCTTCGTTTCGTCTATTTCCAAAATGACCGTGATAGAGAAACCATTCAACAGGATGGTAGCATTGACCCATACACGCCATTTTCACAAACCTTCATCGGTTTTGGCGGTAATGTTTCACTCGATAAATTTACCCTGCTATTTGATTGGAACTTTGTTGATTATGATGACGCGGTTGGCACCGAGTTCCCTACATACCTCATTTCTTTAGTGTATAACTGGGATGACTTCCAGCCTTACGTTTCATACTCGAAGGCTGATCATGAGCGTACCAGAGGCAACGCAACTGAAGATTTAGAAGAGCACTACATGCTAGGTGTTGGCTTAAGATACAACTTCCTACCTACTGCGGCTTTCAAAATTCAATACGATAAGTTCGTAGACCAAGGCCACAAACCAACAGGTTGGGCTTATCATGGAGACTCTAGAACAATCACCATGGGTGTCGACTTTGTATTCTAATCTCTAACTACTCTAATAAAGCGCCTTAAATTGAGGCGCTTTTTTTTTGCGGTAAACTTACACCCCAAAGCCATTTAGCAATTTGCAAATGAATGGTATTATTTACGCGCCCAAATAGTGCTACATAAATATCAGTAATCCTATCGGAATCATAAGGTCATAATCATAATATGAAAATTATCTCTTTTAACATCAATGGACTTAGAGCGCGACTTCATCAGCTTCAGGCTTTGATCGATAAACATCAACCTGACGTTATCGGTCTTCAAGAAATCAAAGTACATGATGAGGCATTTCCAGTAGAAGATGTAGAAGCGATGGGATACCACGTATATTTTCACGGCCAAAAAGCACATTATGGGGTGGCATTATTATCTAAAAAGCCAGCTAAAGCGATTCAAAAAGGGTTTTCCACCGACACGGAAGAATCACAAAAACGCATGATCATGGGCACCTTCGAAAGCAACTCTGGTAAAGAAGTAACTGTCATGAATGGTTACTTCCCACAAGGTGACAACATTAGCCATGAGATAAAATTTCCATACAAAAGACAGTTTTACACGGATCTCATGTCACACCTAAGCACACATTGTCAGCCATCGGAAAACCTTGTTGTCATGGGTGATATTAATATCTCACCGACTGATTTAGATATCGGTATTGGAGAGGCAAATCGCAAACGATGGTTAAAAACAGGTAAATGTTCTTTCCAACCAGAAGAGCGTCAATGGCTAGATACCCTACTAACATGGGGCTTGAAAGACACATTTAGAGAGTTAAAACCCAAAGATACACAACAATATTCGTGGTTTGATTATCGCTCACGCGGGTTTGATGACAACAGAGGCCTGCGTATCGATGTAATTTTGGTAACAGACTCCCTGATGGCGCAATGTACTGAAAGTGACATTGACTACGAACTGCGAGGCATCGAAAAACCGTCAGATCATGCGCCAATTTGGGCGACATTCAATCTTTAAATATGCTGATAAGCGCTCTTATGGCGGCATTATTTGCCGCCACACTCAATAGACAAGCCTATTTCACCTTACTTCAACGTCCCGCTCGTCAGACCGGCGTATTCGCTTGTGCTTTGGTATTAGTGCTGCTTTGGCAAATAAAAGCAGGCATACTGCCACAATTAGACATCCATATACTGGGCATAACGGCTGTCACATTGATTATGGGTTGGCGACTGGCTTGTCTATGCGTCATCTTAGCGAGTGTACTATTACTGGCATTCACAAGCTTAAACTGGAATACATTTAGTGAGTTTGTTGTTTTTACTGGGCTTATTCCTGTGTACTTAAGTTATTGCGCGTATTTACTTTGCCATCGATTTCTACCAAAGCACTTCTTCATCTATATTTTTGTATGTGCATTTCTTGTAGGCGGCAGTATCGGTGCCGCTAAAATTCTTATAAGTAGTGGCTATTTTTACTTTTTAGGGGCCTATGATTTTGCAACATTACGCGATAACTATATGTTCTTTTCTGTTATCATTTGGTTTCCCGAAGCTATGCTTAATGGCATGGCAATAACCCTACTCATCACTTATCGCCCTCATTGGGTAAAAACATTTTACGATCAGGAATACCTAGATAAATGAGCCTTTTGTACCACTGTCCTATCTGTTCAAAACCACTGACGCAGCATCAACAAAGCCTACTCTGTGAAAATCGGCACCAATTCGACTATGCAAAAGAAGGATATGTAAACTTATTGCCTGTGCAAAATAAAAAGTCAAAGCAACCAGGCGATAATTTGGAAATGGTACAAGCACGACGCGCGTTTTTCGCAACCGATCACTATGTGTTCTTGCGCCAAGCACTAGTTGAACTGATTAACTCATATCAACCTAATGTGGTTATCGATTTAGGATGTGGCGAAGGCTTTTACACTCATCAATTTGTCCAAGATACACGCCAAGTTTACGGTGTGGATATCTCTAAATCTGCGATTAAATACGCAGCTAAGCGATACAAAAATGTGAACTTTAGCGTCGCATCCACAAAACAAGCGCCTTTCGCTAGCGGATGTGCAAATGTGCTGGTCAGTGTATTCGCGCCAATATTTGAGCAAGAAATGGCTCGCCTGTGCCAAAACAATGGGACCGCGATAATTGTGAGTCCGGGACCCTGTCATTTATTTGAACTGAAAAAACATATATATGATGAAGTACAGTTGCATGAGGCGGTTGAGGCACCAAATGGCTTTGAATTAACCAAGCACACTTTACTAGAAGAAAAACAGAGCATAAGTACTGAGGTTATTGAGCAACTGATCCAAATGACGCCATTTGCTTGGAAGTTTAAAGATTCACACTACGAATCGCTCAGGGCAACCTCTCACCATGAGGTTACCTTGTCTTTCTACTTAAGCGAATTTGCGAAAAAATAAACAATAAAAAAAGAGCAGTTTCAAAACTGCTCTTTCGTAAACGCCTTATCCATTTTATTAAACATATCGCTTAACAGCTTAGCCAACTCTCTATATTTTGGCTTACGAGAGGTAAGCGGCACGTCATAACCATTTGCGACCATTTTTTGATACAACTCGTTGTACCAACTGTTCAATGATGGATTGAGAGGCGTTTCACATCTTTTAGCAAGCCACAGCAGGCCTTGCACGGGTAACGAAAGAAAAAATAATGCAATCGCGATAGATTGCGGTAAATAGTCCATACCAAGATGGCTTGTTTGTAAAAACACAGTAAAAATTGCGAGCACAGGCATCACTGTCAAAGCAAATTCGGTGGCCTTGATAACTCTGAACTCGGCAAACATGGGGGCGAGTTCTTTACGCATTGGCCATTCCTTAGCGTACTGGCGTCCAAGCTGCACTTGTGAAATTAGACTATTTTGCATCGTCACTCCTCGGTGCTAACTTTTAAGAAAAAAATCAGGTAAAATTACTGGCAAATGAGTCAATTATACCTTGGTCTAATGCGTAGCTTAAATGCCACTATACTTTAAGCTTAATACGCGTTTACTGTTATTGTCAAAACGGAAAGTCATTATGTCATCTTCCCATGTCTTAGTTTTAAACTGCGGTAGCTCGAGTTTAAAATTTGCCATCATCGATATCAACTCTGGTGCAGAAGTTTTATCTGGCCTCGCGGAACGCCTCGCTGAGCGAGAGCCGCTAATAAAATATAAACACAATGGCAGTAAGCAAACCATCACATTAAATGATGGCGATGCACACCAAGTTGCAATTGCGCGATTAGTCGAACTCGTTAAACAACTCGATTTGGACAAAAATCTCATTGCTGTTGGTCATCGCGTTGTGCACGGTGGTGAACACTTCACGCATTCTGTACTGATCGCTAGCGATGTTTTAGACGCAATTAAACAAACAAGCTCTTTAGCACCGCTACATAATCCAGCAAACTTGTTAGGCATCGAAGCTGCGCAACATGCGTTTTCATCGCTGCCACAAATTGCTGTGTTTGATACTGCGTTTCACCAAACAATGACACCAGAAGCGTTTTTATACGCTCTACCTTACTCTTTGTATAAACAGCACGGTATTCGTCGCTACGGGTTTCATGGTACTAGTCACTACTATGTAACGGCTCAAGCACACAAAATTTTAGCGCTAGATGAGTCTAACTCGCGTGTTATTAGCGCCCATTTAGGAAATGGATGCTCTGTTACTGCGATAAAAAATGGTCATTCAGTTGATACCAGCATGGGTTTAACACCACTTGAAGGCTTAATGATGGGCACGCGCTCTGGTGATATTGACCCGGGCATCTTCTCGTTCTTGGTAAATCACCTTAAGTATTCGCCAACACAAGTAGATTTGCTGTTAAACAAACAAAGTGGCCTACTTGGGATCAGTGAACTGTCAAACGATTGCCGCACAATTGAAGAAGCTGCGGCGCAAGGTAATGAACAAGCGATGCTGGCGCTCGATATTTTTTGCTACCGCCTTGCTAAACAAATAGCCGCATTTGCTGTGCCACTTGGTGGCCTAGACGCCTTAGTATTTACTGGCGGGATTGGCGAAAACTCCGATGTGATCCGCGCTAAAGTGGTTTCGCAACTTTCATTCTTAGGCTTATCACTTGATCCTGATAAGAATTTAGCAGCACGATTTGGGCAACAAGGCATTATCACATCAAGTACTTCACCATGCGCTATTGTCATTCCGACCAATGAGGAATGGGTTATCGCGTCCGATGCAGCACGCATTGCGCAGGAGCAATAAATATGGGTAGAAGAATTATGTTAATCCCTGTATCTACAGGCGTGGGATTAACCTCAGTCTCTGTTGGCTTAGTGCGTGCACTTGAACAAAAAGCGGTGAAAGTTAATTTCTTTAAGCCCATAGCACAGCCGAGGAAAAACGAACACGGCCCCGAAAAATCAACGGCTATTGTTCAGCAGGGTTCCGCCGTTAATCCGCCAACGCCGTTTGAACTAAGTTATGCTGAGCAAATGATTGGCGATGGCAAGGGTGATGATTTACTCGAAGAAATAGTCGAGCGCTTTGAAAGTGTGATCCAAGACGACGAAGTGGCGATCATCGAAGGGATGGTCCCTACCCGATTACAACCCTATGCTGGACGTGTAAATAGAGAAATAGCACAAACCCTTGGGGCTGACATCGTATTTGTTTTGACTCCAGGTAACGACAGTAACGACCAACTGGAAGACAGGCTAGAAATTGCCGCTGGTAACTATGGTACGGTAAACCATTCTCGAGTATTGGGCTGCATTTTCAATAAGGTCAATGCGCCGCTGGATGAACAAGGTCGCGCGCGTGCTGATTTAGTAGAACAACACGACCCCGATGCACTAGAAAACGAACTTCATCGTCTTGCGTCGCTGCCCATTTTTAGAAAGCACCCATTTATGCTGCTAGGCTGCATTCCTTGGGACTTCGACTTGGTGGCCCCTCGTGTTATCGATCTTTGCAATTATATGAAAGCCGAAGTAATTAACGAAGGTGATATGATGCACCGCCGTTTGCGCAGAGTAACCTTTTGTGCGCGAACAGTGTCTAATATCCTTAATCATTTCACCCCAGGTGCTTTATTGGTAACTCCGGGTGATCGCTCTGATGTACTGGTCGCGGCTTGTCTATCTGCAATGAATGGTACTAAGCTCGGTGCCATCCTGTTAACTGGCGGCTTTAAGCCAGAACCAAGAATAATGACCTTGTGCGAACAAGCAATGGAAACCGGGCTGCCAATTCTGGCTACTGAAGCCGATACTTGGAGAACGTCACTATTACTGCACAACTTCAATATGGAAGTACCCAGTGATGACGAACAGCGTATCGACAAGGTAAAACAACACAATGCGAGCCATATTGATCCTGATTGGCTCGATGAGTTAGCTGTCGGCGTAGCTAAGACCCGTAAGCTCTCTCCACCCGCATTTCGTTACTTGCTCACTGATTTGGCAAGAAAAGCAAACAAGACCATCGTGTTGCCTGAAGGTAATGAACCTAGAACAATCAAAGCGGCCGCTATTTGTGGCGAACGCGGCATTGCAAAGACCGTATTACTCGGTGAACGTGAGGAAATCGAGCGTATTGCAGCCCAGCAAGGCGTCGAGCTGAACGAAAATGTAACAATATTAGAACCGGCATCTCATATCGACAAATATGTTGCCCCCATGGTTGAGCTTCGCAAAGGCAAAGGTTTAACCGAAGTCGTCGCGCAAGAACAACTACAAGACAATGTGGTGCTTGGTACGATGATGCTTGCTCAATGTGAAGTTGACGGACTCGTCTCCGGTGCTGTAAATACCACAGCAAATACGATACGACCGCCACTGCAACTCATTAAAACAGCACCGGGGTCATCACTGGTTAGCTCTGTATTTTTTATGCTGCTTCCGGATCAAGTACTTGTTTATGGCGATTGTGCAATCAATCCAGACCCAACAGCCGAACAACTCGCGGATATTGCAATCCAATCGGCCGATTCAGCAGCGGCATTCGGTATAGAACCACGCGTTGCAATGATCAGCTATAGCACGGGTACTTCAGGGCAAGGCGCTGATGTCGACAAAGTGCGTGAAGCAACCAAGTTAGCGCAGCAAAAGCGTCCAGATCTAGATATTGACGGACCTTTGCAATATGACGCGGCGATTATGGAAAATGTGGCGAAGAAAAAAGCACCAAACAGCAAAGTAGCTGGTAAAGCGACGGTGTTTGTATTCCCCGATCTCAACACTGGCAACACGACTTACAAAGCGGTGCAAAGAAGTGCTGAACTTATTAGCATAGGCCCCATGCTTCAAGGCATGCGCAAACCTGTAAATGATCTCAGTCGTGGCGCACTTGTTGAAGACATTGTGTACACGATTGCTCTTACCGCAATTCAAGCGCAGCAAATTGCTGATCAACAACAATAATTGTAACTTACTAAGAGTTAAGAACTATTATTTCTTAACTCTTAGCTATACTATCTAAATAGTTCATCAAATAGAGTTAGGGCATGTCAAAACAAACTCTTCAGCTTCTCAGTCAAACATTTGCGATCCACAGTCTCGATCGCGATGCCAAGTTGCCTGAAAAAGTCGTTAATGCCGATATTTTCTTTATCGCCAAAACCCAAGATGAGTTATCTATTGTGTGCCCGAGTAACATTGAAATTGATAGTTTTGCAGCCGAAGATAACTGGCGAGCATTAGAGGTCATTGGCCCTTTAGGCTTTTCGTTAACTGGCATTATGTCGAATATCTCTGGCGTTTTAGCTAAGGCAAACGTGTCGATATTTTCAATTTCAACATACGATACCGACTATATTTTGGTCAAACATCAACAGATTGACACTGCAGTTAAAGCATTGAAAAAAGACGGGTACCTAGTTCTATAAATGATATTTTCACCAACTATTGAATACGCCCCAATTACCACAATCAATAACTTGTTGATGCATTTAGCAAGCCCTTTCACTGGGAAAGTGCTGCCATTGCACCTACATCCAGACCCCATATTTGCACAAGGCATGTTGGGACGTGGCATTTGTGTAGAAATGAGTAGCAACAAAGTGACCTCCCCCGTCACGGGCCAATTGGAGCAAGTCCGACACAAAGGGAGTGAATTCATCATTCTTGCAGGGAACGGATTAAAGCTGCTGGTAAATATTAAATTACCACAAGAGTACATGGCGCTTGAAAGACACCCAATTAATGCTTTAGGTAAAAAAGACATTGAACAAGGTGAAGTTCTAGCATATTTCGATATTCCCAACGATGCGCCAAAAATTTTAGGCTCCTTGGTTATCCTCAATGCAGACAGGCTTGGACCATGTTATCATCCGCTAAAACAAGTGAATGCAGGCCAAGACCCGCTGATCACAATCACAAAACAACCAATATTTTAAGGCCATGAATATGACCATTATGTACGGTATTCCAAACTGTGACACAATAAAAAAAGCGAAAAAGCTACTCGCAGACAATAACATAGAGTTTACTTTTCATGACTATCGAAAAGATGGCATCACTGACGAGTTAATCGACACTTTTTGTGCGCAACTTGGTTGGGAAAATGTACTTAACAAACGTGGTACCACTTATCGTGCTTTAACGGATGAACAGAAACAAAACCTAGATGAGCAAAGTGCGAAACAACATTTATTAGAATCGCCAGCGATGATCAAGCGCCCTATTCTTGTACATAACGACCAATTCCATATCGGATTTAAAAAAGAGCAATATCAAGAGATTTTTGCTTTATGAGTAAACACACTACCAGTGAAGTTGTAGCACTGGCACAAGCCTTAATAAAAAAAACATCCGTAACACCTGAGGATGCAGGCTGCCAAGCGATGATGAATCGCCGATTAGCAGCGATAGGCTTCAATATTGAAGAGCACTTCTTCGTTGATACATTGAATACTTGGGCAAGAAAAGGCAATGAAGGCCCTCACTTTTGCTTTGCTGGCCATACCGATGTTGTACCGACTGGTGACGAGGCTACATGGCAATTTCCTCCTTTTGACGCCGTTATCGAGGACGGCATGCTGCACGGTCGAGGCGCAGCCGATATGAAAGGCTCTTTAGCAGCAATGATTGTGGCCACGGAGCGATTCGTCGCAAAGTATCCAAATCATCGCGGCTCCATTTCATTTTTAATCACCTCCGATGAAGAAGGCCCTTTTATCAATGGCACGACCAAAATCGTCGATTTACTTGAAGCTCGAAATGAGAAAATAGATATGTGTTTGGTGGGTGAGCCATCATCACGAAATGTATTAGGCGATGTGGTGAAAAATGGGCGTCGAGGTTCGCTCACCGGTCACTTGCGCGTTAAAGGTAAACAAGGTCATGTTGCGTACCCGCATCTGGCCAAAAACCCGATCCACAAAGCAGCGCCTGCTCTGACCGAATTAAGTGAAACAGTTTGGGACAATGGTAACGAATATTTCCCAGCAACAAGCTTTCAAATCTCAAATATTCAAGGTGGCACTGGGGCTGGCAATGTTATTCCTGGCACACTCTATGTGCAGTTTAACTTTCGCTTTAGCACAGAGGTGACCGCAGACGAGTTAAAAGAACGTGTAAACCAAATTTTAAAAGCGCATCAGCTAGAGTATGAGCTTGAGTGGATCTTGAACGGCTTGCCATTTTTAACCGAGCCGGGCCCCCTACTCGATGTCACGTTGGCTGCGATCAAAGAAGTCACTGGCGTGATCAGTACACCAGAAACATCTGGAGGAACCTCTGACGGACGTTTTATCGCGCAAACAGGTTGCAAAGTGATTGAACTTGGGCCTATAAACGCCACTATCCATCAGGTAGACGAGTGTGTCAGTATCACTGATCTTGATAACTTAGCTTTGATATACGAACGCATTTTAGAAAAGCTATTGGCTTAGGAAACATATGACACTGTCTAAGATAGCTTGCGGATTAGATGAGTCCCATTTAACTAAATGGCAAGAACATGCCATCCACCAGGAAGTGGTAACTGACCTTAAGGCCCTTAAAGACGCGGCTGATAAGGCTGGTTTTGAACTAACCATTGCATCTGCCTATCGTGGTTTTGAGCGCCAAGCGATGATTTGGAATAATAAGTTCCAAGGTTTACGCTCGGTGTTTGACTTGCAAGGTAACCAAGTTGATATTTCAACCTTGACCGACTTAGATAAGTGCCGCGCCATTATGCTATTTTCGGCTATCCCAGGTGGTAGCAGACACCACTTTGGTACAGACTTAGATATCTACGCTGGTAACTGTTTAGCCAGTCATCAAAAGTTACAACTTGAGCCTTGGGAATATCAAGCCGGTGGGCCATTTTTTGAGTTTAACGAATGGCTTGATGAAAACTTGTCACGCTACGGCTTTTTTAAACCATACCGACATTACAATGGTGGTGTTGCGCAAGAGCCTTGGCATATCAGTCATTTAGATACCTCATCTGAACTTGCCAAACAGCAAACCGTAACAAATATTACGCTTGCACTGTCGGAGCATGATATTTGCGGAAAAAGCAGCTTGCTAAAAGCGTTACCAGAACTCTATCAACAGTTTATAGCGAATATTTGTAAACCTTAAAAAAATAAAGGCGCAGAGCTACTCTGCGCCTTGTATGAACTGCTTAGCCTTGTCGGTAACCATCAAAGAATCGTTGCATGCGCGCCATTGCTGGATCTAACTCATCTTTGTGAGGCAAAAATACCAACCTAAAATGGTCTGGCTCGGGCCAGTTGAATGCACGCCCATGTACAAGCAAGATTTTTTCTTGCTTTAGAAGATCGAGCATCATTTTTTCATCATTTTTGACGTTGAACTTTTCCGTGTCTATTTTAGCAAAGGCATATAACGCCCCTTTGGGTTTAACACATGAGACACCGTCTATGTTATTTAACCCGTGATACGCAATATTTCTTTGCTCGTACAATCTACCGCCGGGTTCAATCAGTGCATCAATGGATTGTACGCCGCCTAGCGCCTGTTGAATTGCGTACTGTGCAGGCACATTGGCACATAAACGCATTGATGCCAACATATCCAAACCGGTAATGAGGTCACTCATATCACTGACTTTACCGCTAAGGATCATCCATCCCATACGCAGTCCAGCAGCTCTATAGGTTTTTGCTAAACCATTAAAAGTGATCACGGGCAAGTCGTCACACATCGCTGCAATGGATGTATGCTCAGCACCGTCGTATAAAATCTTTTCATAGATCTCATCACTCAATAACAGTAATTGATGCTCTCGAGCAATATCGATCAACCCCTGTAAAAGAGCTTTATCATATACGGCACCTGTTGGGTTATTTGGGTTAATTAACACCAGTGCTTTTGTTCTATTCGAGATTTTCTTGCGAATATCATCGAGACAAGGAAACCAATCTTGCTGCTCATCGCAACGATAATGCACTGGCGTGCCACCAGCTAACTTAACTGAAGCCGTCCAAAGTGGGTAATCAGGTGCAGGGATCAACACTTCATCACCATTATTCAGCAATGCTTGAGTTGTCATTTGAATTAGCTCACTTACGCCATTGCCAATATAGATGTTGTCTACACTGATGTTTGGTAGAGACTTTTGTTGATAATGCTGATACACAGCAACTCGCGCTGAATATAGGCCCTTTGAGTCACAGTACCCTTGTGCAGCATACAAGTTACGGATAATGTCTCGATGCATATCTTCTGGCATATCAAAACCGAAGGCTGCTGGATTACCTATATTGAGTTTAAGAACTTTTTGTCCGTCTTCCTCCATTTTCTTAGCTTGGGTAAGAACCGGACCACGTATGTCGTAACATACGCCATGTAGTTTATTGCTTTTTGTAATTTTTGACATTTATCCCCCCATTTCCAGCGCCTAGCATAGCCCAAACTGGTACTCAAAAACAAAGGGATTATTCGATGGATTTGATATATTTAGTTATTATTATTCGGCGGTTAGCCAGTCCATTAATTCCTGCTTTGAACCAACTACTTGCTCAGCGATTTGAGCAATATTTTCAGACACAATGTCTTCATCACCATTAACCAAACCGAGCTCTATCGCACGTGCGGTATTACTTAAACTGGTTGCGCCAAATTGTGCGGCATTCGACTTCAAGCTATGTGCATGGCGAATTGCTTCTTGCTTATCGGAATGCAGTGCTAGTTTTAAGTCATTTTCTAAGCGTTCGAACTCGCTACAACAGAAGACCAACGTATCTTCGAATTGCTCACCAAGCAAAGACTGCATATTTTCAAGTGCGTTTGTATCTATGCTTACAGTCATAAAATTCCCTTCTAACGGTCATGATAACTAATGCTAGACAATTCGAGTCTGGTTAGCAAAACATTTTGATATTTATGATAAGATTTACTCTGAAGTTGTTGTAGCACGATTAGACATGAAAAGAAATTGCTGTTCAAAATGCCATTATCCAAATGTTACCTGTGTATGCAGTTACGTCGGTGATAAAGTATCAAACAAAACAAAGGTGCTCATTTTGCAGCACCCTGATGAAACCAACTTGGCAAAAAATACCGCGCGACTATTGGCACTCCAATTAGATAACATAGAAATTGTGGTAGGTGAATGTGAGGCGGATTTTCAGGCGGTTAAGCACGCCTTAGCAAATCAACATTGTGCTATTCTCTACCCCAACGAAAAAGCACTCGCAGTTGAACAAGCGAAACAAAACTTAGCATCGCTTGATACCCTTATCGTCATTGACGGTACTTGGAAAAAGGCGAACAAAATTATCGCGCTCAACCCTTGGTTGCTTGAGTTTCCTACTCTCACGTTTAGTCATATTCCAAGTAATCAATACCGTATTCGCAAAGCCGAACAAAGCTATAGTTTATCTACTTTAGAAGCCGTGGGACTATTTCTAGAACAATTTGAAAGTCTTGATCCAACCCCGCTACTCACACTACTCAACGGCATGATTGAGCAACAGACCAAACTGATGCCCGAGCATGTACGAAGCCGATATTTTCCATGAATCGCATTCCACGCTTAAGTGACCGTTTTACACGACATGGTCCAGATTATCGATTTGGCGATCAAGTAGATTATCAAGAGATTAAGCAAACGTTTGGTTTTAAAACCATGACCATAGGTAGTTGGGTTAATGATAAAGAAAAACACCTTAGCGCCAATTTAATTTACGATGCGCTCGCTGACCTTGCACAAATTCTGTCGGTGCCACCGACGGTGATTGGGCTGAATAACACATTAAATTTCGCATTTGGTACTGGTGGACAGAAAGGCGTACAAGCACACTATGCACCCGCCACAAGAACATTGGCATTAGCAAAAAATGCAGGCGCTGGTGCGCTTGCGCACGAATGGTGGCATGCGTTTGATCATTATATTTGCAAACACCTGTTTGAGACCCTCAGTCCGATGAGTTTTGCCTCTAGTCTGTGGTTAGAAATACCAATTTTTAATAATCACCCACTCAATTTGTATTTAGATAGCTTTTTCAATCAAGCGTTTTTAAGCGAAGACGGTAAGCGCCCTAGTTGCTACTTTGAAAATGCCAAACAACTTGATAAACAACACAATTCATTTTATTTTAGTCGGCCGCAGGAAATGACTGCGAGAGCATTTGAAGCCTGTATTTTTTACAATGGCAATATTCGCAATGATTACTTGGCTAATGGTATTCATAACAGCGCTCTTCAGAATCGGGGCGGCTTTCCATCCCCCGAAATAATGCCCAAGTTATCCCAAAGTATATTTAGTTACTTTTTTTCTTTGGGTAAGGCGCTGCAAAGCCGATAGCGCTGTGATACAGGCACAGGAAAGAGAAATAGAACGTCAGTGAAAAAAGTTGTCAACAGTCACGACAACCAACATAGATAGCCATTCCACCTAAAGTATATACCTGCTTAAATAAGCTAAACGCTGGATCTAATCCGCTTAATCCATATCATTCATACGGATAAGCGTTAAATACAACACTACACTAAAAATCGCAGTGCTTCGTCACTTTGACTTGCTTGATATAACCACGGTAAATACTCATCAAATTCAAGCGGCTTGGAGATGAAATACCCTTGCGCATAATCAACACCGTAGTGCTGTAGCCTAGTGAAGCTTTCTAAACTCTCGACACCTTCAGCAACCACCTTACACCCTAAGCTATGTGCCATGTCCGTCATCGCTTTTGTGATACTTTGATTACTGCTCGAGCTTTCGATATCCATGACAAACTGCTTATCAATTTTAAGCTCATCAAAACCAAGATGACTTAAATACGCCATTGACGAGTAACCAGTACCAAAGTCATCAATTGCGAGTTTAACCCCTACACTTTTGTAATCATCTAAAACGCTTTTTAAATTTTGTTGATTTGCTATCGTCACTGACTCAGTTATTTCAATCATAATTTGTGAAGGGTTGAGGTTTAGCTCGTTCACTAACGTAATAAGGTGCACCAAAAGCTCTTTTCTGGCTAAATCCTTTCCAGAGATGTTGAGTGATAAAACATGTCCTGGGTATTGCTCCACAATATGCTTTTGATAATTAAGCCCTTTTAAAAATACCATCTCGGTTAACAAGTGGATAAGCCCTGAAGATTCCGCAATAGGTATAAACTCGTCGGGCGGTACTTGTCCAAATTCAGGATGAAACCAGCGTAATAATCCCTCTGAACCATGCACTTTACCGGTGCGTAAATTCACCTGTGGCTGCAAATATAGCGCAAAACCATCATTGTCCAACGCGTCTTTTAACCCTGAGGCCAGGCGCATTTTCCGTTGCGATATGACGGAATTAGCCAAATCAAAGATTTGCCATCGGTCATTGAGCGCAGACTTGCTTGAAAGCGCCAACAAGGCTCTTTGAATTAAGCAGTCCGCCGTTTTAGCGTGTATGGGAGAGTTAGCCACACCAATTTCAATTTCATCAATTAATCGGGTGCCTTTGTAGAGAGTGCCTTCTTCAAAAACAGACGACAATATACAAGCGTACTGCTCGACCTGACTCAAAGAGAGCTTTCCCTGTAAAATGATTGCAAATGTGCTGTCGTCTAAGCGAAAGATTTCCGTCTTTTCGTTTTGCTCATCGACAGCATATGCGGCGTATCTTTCTAGTTGTACCGCAAGACGCTCAAACAAGCTTTTCAAGTGCCTATTTGCTTGCTCAGTACCCCAGTTTAAGCGTATAGATTTAATGACAAGTGGCCTGAACAACAGCAAAGTATGGTGTGCATTTTTTCGTAGCAAGGATTCTAGGTACTGATTCAGTGAAAAGCGGTTAGCAAGTCCAGTATCTGGATCGTGTAAGCTGTAGTAAATAAACGCTTCTTTTTGTCTTTTGTCTCGCGCATATACGCTAAAAGCTAATAAAGTTACATGGCTCATAATCGCCAACTTACTTGTACCAATCAAACTGCCATTGGTCACAAATCCAAACTGCATGCATATCCACACTACACCAAGCACAAACATGGGGGCCCATGCGCCAGCCACAATGAGCGCTTCATGTGGGTAATCTTGTTTGCAATCTCTATAAATAATTACCATTAAGCTAATTGTCAAAATCGATGCAAGCGCCTGAAATTGTATCGACATTGGCGTGTAAAAACCGAATGAAAACAACACTGAAAGCAATAGCAGTGCCGCACTTACTTTAATAACTTGATTCAGCTTCTTCTTGCTGTTTGCAACGCCAAAAAACTGTTGATGATAAAGTAACCCCATCACACATGTGATAACCAACCAACTACCATTGAAATGTGAGAGAAATTTAGCGATTTGTTCTGGCACGTAGTAGTAAATAGAACCGCTATTTGTACTACATTCAACGGTTAGAAAACCAATATATGCAGCAAGAATAATCAAGTACTTTCTTTTACTGATAACCCCAGTTACAGCAAAAACTAACGAAAAAAAGTACAGTAAACCCAGCTCTAAACCATACCAAAATAGTTTTTGCTCACTGTGATAGGTAAAGTCTTGCTGCGATTGAATCACGTAGTCAAATTTAACCTGATAAGGTACAAATATATTAATGTAAACTTGTGTATCGGGTGTGTTAGTTGGGTACCAAATGTGCGGATATATGCTCTGTAATTTGCTTGGTGCGCTATTATCACTACCAACTTTGACTTCTTTTACCACTGAATTATTTTGCACAAGATAAAAAATGACTTGGCTATCTATGGGTTTGTCGAAGTAAATTGCTTGCCTTGGTTCTGCCGACAGAGTGTTAGAGACATCAATTCTTAGCCACGTGGATACCAATTTTTGTGCAATGGGCAGCTGAACATTCAGCGCACTGAACTCCACTTTACTTGCTAACAACGCTTCTATCGTTACTTGATTGCTCACATCCGAGTAGATAGCACTGGATGCTGCATTGCACACGCTGCCCCAAAGCAACATGTATGCTAAGAAAAATGGGTAGATCACACGGGTGATACACATATCGACTCCTTGAACTTCACCATAACAAATAGCTGGTTAGCCACTACTGAGTATGGAAGCTTTATCGGGTATTGCCAGAAGTTCGAGGAATTTAATAATGAGAGAACACGCGGTGTAGAGAAGCTACACCGCTTTATTGGGCGCTAAAGATTATTGTTATCAGCACTTATGCGGCTGGCAACAGCACTATTTTGGCCTTTATATTTTGCATCCGTTCTGACGTTGTAAGGTTTTTGCGCTTCACTTGTCATAGTCTCAAAACTCAGTGCCCCTATTTTCATTTTGGGACGTAAGGCTAAAGGCAACTTACCCGAATTATAAAACTCTAATACGATATTGCCTGACCAACCCGGATCAATACGGTGCGCAGTTACGTGTACCATCAGACCTAAGCGCGCTAGCGACGAACGACCATCCAGCCAACCAACCAAATCCGCCGGTAATGTTACTGATTCATAAGTGATTGCCAATGCCAATTGCCCTGGATGTAAAAAGAACGCCTGACCATCTTCAAGCACAATTTCATCACTCATGATGGATTCCATCGCCGCGTTAAGTTGGTCTTTTGGACCACTCAAATCAACGTAGGGGGCTGCGTGGTCTTGGAATACTCTAAATTTGTTACCAAGTCTCAAGTCAACGGTAATACCTGAGATCATATCGTCACTCGGCGGTGGTTCAATGACAATTTTATTCTCGTTTAGTGCTTGTTTTATATGTGTATCTGATAATCTCATTGACTAGTCATCCGTAATAACGATATCGACAGCTGGCGACGATAGTGTTTGATAATAAAGCATACTACTGATTATCTGAGCACATGATGTGTAATGCTCAAACATACTACTGCTTTGCACACCCACACTGTGTCCTCGTTCAGACGCTTCTCTTATCTGCGTGTTTAAAGGAATTTCAGCCAACAGAGGAACACCATGACGCATCGCCAACTGTTCTCCTCCATGCTGACCAAATAAATGATTTTTCTCGCCACAATGCCCGCAAATAAAATGACTCATGTTTTCAACTAAGCCCAATAACGGCAATTGCACTTGCTCAAACATCGCTATACCCTTTTGTGCGTCAGCCAGTGCCAAGTCTTGTGGCGTTGTGACGATGAGCGCGCCACTTGCTGGCACTTTCTGAGTCATGGTGAGCTGAATATCTCCTGTGCCTGGCGGCATATCTACAATCAGATAATCAAGTTCACCCCACTGGGTTTCATTTAATAGCTGGTTGAGCGCTTGAGATGCCATCGGCCCGCGCCACACTGTGGCATTTTCAGCTGGGACCAAAAAGCCGATTGATTGAATTTTAATGTGCTCTTTTACAATCGGATTCAGCGTTTTGTTGTCTTGTGTTGTAGGCTTTTCATTTTGTGCTGCAAATAATGCCGGAATTGATGGGCCATAAATATCGGCGTCTAACACGCCTACCTTCGCGCCTTCCTCAACTAAAGCATGGGCAAGGTTTACCGCGGTTGTTGACTTACCAACCCCCCCTTTACCAGACGCCACCAACACAATGTGCTTTATCTTTTTGTATTTATAACTTTTTGGGAGTTGTGTCGAAATGTCCACCGCAATTTGTTGAGCACAATGTTGTGTTAAATGTTCACTTAAAGCGCGTTGTGTATTTTTAGCTGCAAATGGTACTGTAATTTGCACGGCGGTAGCGTCTTTAGACTGACTAATTTCACTCACCCATTGCGCTTCAATACCGAGCGGAAAAACACTACTTTTATAGTTTGCGAGTTCTTTTAAAATGGTCTCTTCTAAGGAGTTCTTTTTTTTAAAAAGCTTATCAAGGCCGAACATAGAAATAAAACGTGCTCTAGTGGTGAAAAAGGCCACGGAATTATGTAACATTCGGTTCATTAAAACCAGTCTATTGACGCTTTACACGTAAGTAAATAAACAGTGTGAGCTTTAACATAGCGTTTTGGCTGAAAAACAACCGCAGCCACGCGACAATCTTGGAAGAGTTATGACTAAGAGAAAAATTCTCATTACTAGCGCATTACCGTATGCAAATGGACCTACTCACTTAGGTCACATGCTGGAATATATCCAAACTGACATTTGGTCTCGTTTCCAAAAACTTCGTGGCCATGAAACTTATTATGTATGTGCCGATGATGCCCACGGCACACCGATCATGTTAAATGCGCAAAAACAAGGTATAACACCTGAAGAGATGGTTAAAAACGTCAGTATCGAGCGCCAACGCGATTTTGCTGACTTTAATGTACAGTTCGACAACTATCACAGCACGCATAGTGAAGAAAACAAAGAACTTAGCGCACTCATTTATAACCGTTTGAATGATAAAGGTCACATCAAAAAGCGTACAATTTCTCAACTGTTTGACCCAGAAAAGAGCATTTTCTTACCTGATCGCTTTGTAACCGGTACTTGCCCGACTTGTAATGCTGAAGATCAAAACGGTGATAGCTGTGACGCATGTGGCGCAACCTACAGCCCAACTGAGTTAAAAGATCCTCGTTCAGTGATGTCAGGTGCAACACCTGTGCTTAAAGACTCTGAGCACTTTTTCTTTGACTTGCCCGCGTTTGAAGGCATGTTGAAAGAGTGGCTACACTCAGGTTCTTTGCAGGCTGAAATGGCAAACAAGCTAGAAGAATGGTTTGCAGAAGGGCTACAACAGTGGGACATCAGCCGTGATGCGCCTTACTTTGGTTTTGAGATCCCAGGTGCTCCGGGTAAATACTTCTATGTGTGGCTTGATGCACCTATTGGATACATGGCCAGCTTCAAAAACTTCTGTGACAAGCAGGGTGTTGACTTCGATGCATTCTGGGGTGAAGGTTCAGATGCAGAGCTTTATCATTTTATTGGTAAAGACATTATTTATTTCCACAGCCTATTTTGGCCTGCAATGCTAGATGGCGCGAACTTCAGAAAGCCTACCAATGTATTTGCTCACGGCTTTGTAACAGTGAACGGCGCAAAAATGTCTAAATCAAAAGGCACCTTTATCAAAGCCCGTACATATTTAGATCACCTTGATCCAGAGTATTTGCGCTATTACTTTGCAGCCAAACTAAATAGCGGCATCACTGACTTAGATTTAAACCTTGAAGACTTCGCACAACGCGTGAACTCTGATCTTGTTGGTAAAGTAGTAAACATTGCATCTCGCTGCGCAGGTTTCATCACCAAAAAGTTTGATGGTAAACTGAGCAACACCATTATGGAGCCTGCACTATTAGCGGAGTTCCAAAATGCGTCTGATGTTATTGCGCAACACTACGAGAACCGTGAATATAGTCGAGCGATCCGTGAGATCATGGCATTGGCAGATAAAGCCAACCAGTTCATCGATGCACAAGCACCTTGGGTATTGATCAAAAATGATGACACACAAGAGCAGGCACACCAAGTATGCTCATTAGGCCTTAACTTGTTCAAAGTGTTACTCACCTATTTAAAACCTGTGCTGCCAACGATGGCCGCAAATGTTGAACAATTCTTGAAAACAGAACTCAGTTGGGAAAGTGCGCAAACACCATTAATTGGCCATGAAATTGGTAAGTTCAAAGCGCTTATGCAACGCGTTGAAATGGACAAAGTTAACTTGATGGTTGAAGAGTCAAAAGAAAGCTTAGAAGCTGCAAACAAGCCAAAAGTAGATCCTAACAGTCCACTAGCAAAAGAGCCTATTGCTGAGGAAATTGAGTTTAACGATTTTGCAAAAGTTGATCTACGCGTCGCACGAATCGCAAAAGCGGAACATGTAGAAGGTGCTGAAAAGCTACTTAAGCTGACGCTTGACTTAGGCGGGGAAACGCGCCAAGTGTTTGCTGGGATTAAATCTGCCTACTCGCCAGAAGATATCGAAGGCAAGCTAACCGTGATGGTAGCCAACCTGAAACCACGTAAAATGCGTTTCGGTATGTCTGAAGGTATGGTACTTGCAGCGGGACCTGGTGGAAAAGAAATTTATATTCTTAACCCTGATGAGGGTTCAGAGCCTGGCATGCGTGTCATGTAAATAAAACCAATAAGGCCTCATTGAGGCCTTTTTTATTGCCTATTTCCCGCAAGTTCCCCCTTCGTCCGTCAAAAAATGCGTCAAATTATTACAAAGCAGCAAATATGTAATGCTTTGTTACATCTTTCCTACGTTAATAAACACCTAGACATATCTGTTCGTTTAATATTTGGAAAGTGATATTGAGCATCGCTCGATTACAACAACATCAACAGTTGGAAGGAAGATTAACGTGGCTAGTAAAAAACAAATAATGTTACCCATTGCAGTACTCGTAGGTGGTATTGCAATTGCAGGTGCCTTTTCAGCGATGAAAGCACCCCCAGAAGAAAAACCAGAACAGATTGTTCACCCATTGGTAGAAGCAAGTTCAATCGTGATTGCACCAATGCAACTCAATGTTGACTCTTACGGCATTGTTAAGCCTAAGTACAATACTGAGTTAGTCGCACAAGTCAGCGGTCAGGTCATTTCGGTTTCTGAACAATTTGTCAAAGGTGGTTTCGTTAAGCAAGGCGACATTTTAGCCCGTATCGACCCCAACGACTATGAAGCGGCTTTAATAGAAGCCGAAGCTAACTTGGCTCGAGCACGTTCTGCACTCGAAATAGAACAAGCCCAAGCCCATGTAGCAAAAACAGAGTGGCAACGTATCAAAGACAACGCCAATGAGACCATTCCCTCAGAGCTATACTTACGTAAACCACAGCTAGCAGAAAAGCTTGCAAGCTTTAGAGCCGCACAAGCAAGTGTTAAACGCGCAAAGCGTAACTTAGAACGTACATATATAAAAGCGCCGTATGATGCCATTATCGCAAGTCGCTCTGTGAGTTTAGGCAGCGTTGTAGGCTCAGGGAGCTCTTTTGGTACGCTCAACGCCGTGTCAGTAGCTGAAATACGCCTACCTGTTGCAGACAATGAACTGCAATACTTGATTAACGGTGGCATTAACGCTGACGTGACGCTAACAGCACAAGTTCACGGTAAACAAACACAGTGGCATGGTAAAATTGTACGCAGTGAAGGTGTGATTGATGAACGTAGCCGCATGACTTACCTTGTGGCACAAGTTGAGCAACCCTACTCTGACAGCGAGCGAGCGCTACGTTTCGGTACTTACCTAAACGCTTCAATTGAAGGTAAAACAATACAAAACGCGGCGGCTGTGCCTCAACATTTAGTTAAAGATGGTCGTATTGCTATTTTAAACGCGGATAAAACCTTGAGCTTTAAGTCCCTAACGATTATCCGTGAGTACAACGGCGAAACCATATTCCAAAGTGATGTGGAAACGGGCACCCAGCTCATTACCTCGGCATTGCAATATCCAACCGAGGGTATGCAATTACGCCTTGATGGTGATACTGAACAAGTAGCCAACACGCAGCTTGCGTTAAAAGAGGAATAAGGTATGAGCGAACATCAAGAAAAAGGCATCATCGCCTGGTTTGCTCGCAACCCTGTTGCCGCAAACTTACTCATGATATTTATTTTGGTTGGGGGCCTACTTACTTCGTTTTCGATTAGAAAACAAATGTTCCCTCAATTCGAGAGCCATTGGCTCAGCGTGCAAGCTGTATACCCAGGTGCCGCGCCACAGGAAGTTGAAGAAGGTATCACCATCAAGGTCGAAGAAGCAATGGAAGGCCTCGAAGGTATCAAGCGACTCATTACCTACTCTAACCGAGGTTTCTCGCAAACTTGGATTGAAGTGGAAGATCACTACGAGCCGCTTGTTGTACTTGATGAAGTCAAAATGCAGATTGACTCAATCCCAAGCTTTCCTGTTGGCATGGAACGTCCAGTTGTTAGCTACGATAAATTCAAACAAGAAGTCATGTGGCTGTCTCTCAACGGCGATCTCAGCAATAAAGATCTCAAAGAACTAGGCAACACTATTCACGACGAAATGCTTGCTTTACCCGGCATAAGCTTGGTTGAATTTCACAGCGGCCTTAACTACGAAATCGGGATTGAAGTGAGTCCAGACAAATTGCGTGAGTTTGGTTTAAGCTTCAGAGATATTTCAAAGGCTGTGCAATCATTCTCTGCCAATATGTCAGCTGGGCAAATTCGCTCACAAAATGGCTACATCTCAATGCGTGTAGAAAACCAAGCCTACAGAGGCAATGAATTTGCTAACCTGCCATTGATCACACTTGAAGATGGCGCTCAAATTCGTTTAGGCGATGTCGCAACAATTCATGATGGCTTTGAAGAGGGCTTACAATACGCTAAGTATAACGGCCGAAACTCTTTAACTTTTGAGGTCCAAGCATCAAAAGATCAAGACATTACTAAAGTTGCGAACACAATCAAAAATTACCTTGATGCGCGCGCAAATACTCTGCCAGCAGGCGTGGAAATTGAACCTCTAGTTGACCTTACTTATTACCTAAATGGTCGTCTAAATATGATGATTGAAAACATGATCCTAGGTGGTATTTTAGTCATGTTAATGCTGGCTCTTTTCTTACGCGTGAGACTCGCATTTTGGGTAATGATGGGCCTACCAGTCTCATTCCTTGGTGCATTTTTGATGATGCCAATCGGCGCGCTCGACATCACCATTAACTTGGCATCGTTATTCGCATTTATCCTCGTTCTGGGCATTGTGGTGGATGACGCGATTGTGGTCGGTGAATCCGCACACGCTGAAATTGAAAAGCACGGTCATAGTCTTGATAACGTCGTACGAGGCGTAAAACGCGTCGCCATGCCAGCCACATTTGGCGTACTGACAACGGTAGCTGCTTTCTTGCCACAAACATTCGCAACAGGCCCTGCCGCTGCGTTTTCAAAAGCAATCGGTGGCGTGATCATTCTTTGCCTAATTTTCTCACTCATAGAATCAAAATTCATTCTTCCAGCTCATTTGGCGGGTATGAAGGATAAGCCTAGTAACCCTAACAACCCATTCCATCGTTTACGTGAAAAACTCGATGGTGGCTTAAAACACTTTATCGAAAACTTATACCGTCCATTTATTGTACGCTGCATTCATTATCGCTATACCGTTTTCATTAGTTTCTTAACCATCATTATTGTAACGGGCGGCTTGTTCGCTGGCGGACTAGTGAAGTTTGTTGCCAATCCTAAGATACCCCATGATTTCCCAGAAATTTCTATCGAAATGAATCTGTCGTCATCGGAATCAGCAACGTTACAGACTGCACAAAAAGTTGAAGCGTTGATCTTAGAGGTCGATAAGCAAGTAGAAGCCAAATACGGTAAAGGCATGGTACGAGATTTGTCTGTGAGTTTACGAGGCAGAACACGCGCAAACATCATGGCAATTTTAGTTGAACCAGATGAACGCCCTATCGATACGTTTGCTTTAAGTGCCCTATGGCGCGAACAAATGCCACCGCTACCAGGCGTTAAAACGCTGAACATCCGTGACAGCATTATGGATGGCGGCCGAGATGATGGTGATATTAACTTCCGCTTAGAAGGTAAAGACAAAGACCAACTCAAAGAAGTGGCGAACAAGTTAAGAGAAAAACTAGCTAGCATCGAAGGTGTGGGCGATATCAACGACTCAACACAAAGTGCGACAGATGAAGTACAGCTTGAATTGAAGCCACTTGCTTATAGCATGGGCCTTACATTAGCTGATGTCGCGTCACAAGTTAATTTCAGCTACTACGGTCTGGAAGCGCAGCGCATCCTACGTGCTGGTGAAGAAATTAAAGTGATGATCCGCTACCCTGAGGAATATCGCAACTCAATCAGTGACATTCAAGATGTGCGTATCATGACGCCCAACGGTGCCGAAGTTCCACTGATTGAAGTTGCGAATGTGAAACTGGTGGATGGTGTAAACCGTATCCGTCGTGAAAACGCAAAACGCACAGTGAATGTGTGGGCATCGGTAGATACCAACCAAGCAGAACCATTTAAAATCGCCGAAGAAATTCGTGACGAGTATTTACCTTCGCTGTTGAAAAACTATCCTGGTGTGTCAAGTAATGTCGCAGGGCGCATTCAAGAAGAAATGGACAGTGTCGCGGAGCAAATTAGAGATTTCATGCTGTCAATGATGATCATCTTTGCACTATTGGCTATTCCTCTGCGTTCATACTCGCAGCCAATCTTAATTATGTCGGTGATCCCTTTTGGTGTTGTGGGTGCGGTTATTGGTCACATTGTGATGGGTATGACCATGAGTAGTTTGTCTTTCTTCGGTATTATTGCAGTAGCCGGTGTTGTTGTTAATGATTCACTGGTAATGGTTGATTTTGTTAACAAAGCACGAGCTGAAGGCATCGCATTAAAGCAAGCCGTTGTAGAAGCTGGCTGCAAACGTTTTAGAGCCATTCTGCTTACTTCATTGACGACGTTTATCGGACTTGTTCCCATTATTACAGAAACGAGTCTTCAAGCAAAAATTGTGATCCCAATGGCTGTATCTCTCGCATTTGGGGTTCTATTCGCAACCGTCATCACGCTGATCCTTATTCCTTGTCAGTATGTCATGCTGGAAGATGTTAAAGCACTGTCTAGAAAGTGGTTTAAATCATCAAAATCGCAGCTAGCAACGACAGAACAACATTCATAATTTAGCAGTATCTTCCCAACCGAAAAGCTCAGAGATATATCTGAGCTTTTTTTATATCTACTCATCCTAAAGCTTTACTTATTGCAATTTTGCTTACAAACTAAAGAGTATCGACAACCATTGCTAATTATTATGAAACTAATCTACGCATTTTTGGTGTCATTGAGCCTGCTTTTGGTGGGTTGTGGTGAGCAAGATAAGCCAAGTGGTGACGAAGATACCCCCGGATATACAGCGACAATATTTTTTGATGCACTGTACAACAAAAACAATTTAAACCTTGCTATAGAGCATGCAACCCCTCGATTGGCTAGGATCATGCGCTCTTATGGGACCGCATCTCAATTTACTCGAAACCTTGTTAATCTGCGCTTTGATGAAGTGACCATAGAAATAGATATGACCAATGCAAGCCTTCGCGAGCAATACGGTGATCATGCCAAAGTAAATCTCATCTTTACTGGCTATTTCAATGGTGAAAAGGTTGATGACATGCGCAGCGTTAATATGCTCAAGAAAAAAGGCAAATGGTATATCGACAAAATACTCGCCGACCCATTTGCCCGTTAAAGTATGAGTTAAAACACATCAACAGCAATCGCCTTTTGCCGCAACTCTTCCGCAGCTAAAAGCGATTGCTTTTCTTCTTCTGTAATAATCTGGCTTGCCTGAGCTTCATCCAATATATTTTCGAACGTTTTATCGTAGTAGTTACCATGACTCTCTTTTTGCCATTGCTTCACTTTTTTACGAAGCTGTTTGAGTGCTTTTAGACTTTGGTAGGCTTGCTCTAACTCAAAAATACACCCAGAAGACTCAACAACGCATAAGTGGCTAATTCTCTCGCGCGCATTCTTATCTTTGTTTACATTGCGACAAAGCGCTTCTATCGATGTATCTCGTGGCCCTTTTTGACCATGACCAAACAGATAAAACCAACGCTTAAATATTTGCGCACAAAAACGATTCGCAAAATTGTCGATAAAACATTCTAAAGCGTTAAAGCCTTCATTTAAATGATGAGATAATGCATATTCAACCGCATATAAATCTCCCTGCTGGCGTCCATCATGTTCGTATTTTTTTAATACACATGAAGCTAAATATAGGTGGCTCAATACATCTCCTAAACGTGCAGATAACATTTCTCTACGCTTTAACGATCCGCCTAAAAGTAACATTGCCATATCTGCGCTCACTGCCAAGCAAGCGCTTAGCCAAGTCAGCTTTTTATAATAATTTTGCGTAGCGCCAGATATAGACACTCGCATACCGTGCCCCCGGGTTATCCCAAGCCAAAACGCTTTTAACCCATTCATTGTTGAATGCTGAAGATGTGACATAAGCAACTTGTCAAATTCACGCAATCCATCATCACCTTCATAATTTTGAATGTTTTGCATCTCTTTTAGGATGTATGGGTGACACCGCGTAGCGCCCTGACCAAAAATCATCAGATTCCGAGTTAAGATATTTGCGCCTTCAACGGTAATTGATATTGGGATAGCGGTATAATTATTTGCTAAGTAATTATTTGGCCCCTTTTGAATGCCTTTACCCCCATGAATATCTAACGCATCATTCATTACAGTACGTGACATTTCCGTAAGATGATATTTGGCAATCGCGGTGATCACCGCAGGGCTCTTGTTCATATCAATGGCTTGCGCCGTAGTTTGTCTGCACGCCTCAATGCTATAAGTCAAACCAAGTATACGGGCCAAGCTCTCTTGAACCCCTTCAAACTCATTAAGCGATAGGCCAAACTGCTCTCTTACCTGCGAATATGCGGATGTCGTTCGAGTGCATAGATGAGCGGTTCCTGCACTGAGAGCAGGAAGTGAAATCCCTCGCCCGGCGCTTAAGCAAGACACGAGCATTCGCCAACCCTTACCAATCCCAGACTGCCCACCTATCACCCAATCTAGTGGGATAAACACGTCTTTACCTTCAGTCGTACCATTCATAAAGCCTTGATCTAACGGATTGTGACGTTTACCAGTTTTCACACCTTTGTGATCCGTCGGGATAAGCGCACAAGTAATTCCAAGCTCATTCTTTTCACCCAACAACCCATCAGGATCGTACACCTTAAAAGCTAAACCAAGCACTGAGGCAACTGGCGCTAGAGTAATGTAACGTTTAGACCAAGAAACCTTCAGTCCGAGTACCTTTTTTCCTTTAAAGGCTTTTTCACATACCACCCCATAATCTTGAATTGAGCCTGCATCAGATCCCGCATCCAATGATGTTAATGCAAAACAAGGCAGTGCGTCTCCACTGGCCAATTTGGGTAGCCACTCCTCCCGTTGTTCGGGTGTGCCGTAATGTAGTAGCAACTCTGCTGGACCAAGGCTATTTGGTACCATAACTGTTACCGCCGTAGAAATGCTTTTACTCGCAATTTTAGCGACGATGGTCGAGTTCGCTTGCGCGCTAAACGCCCGACCGCCATATTTTTTGGGAATAATGAACGCAAAGAAACCGTGTTCCTTTAAATACGTCCAGACCTCTTTTGGCAAGTCTTTATTGGCGCGTATTTTTTCCTCATCCAGCATGCCTAACAAAGTATTAAGTTCATTGTCGACAAAGGCACGCTCACTAGGGCTCAATTTAGGCGCTTCAACCTTGTGCCACTTGTGCCAATTTGGGTTACCTGAAAATAGCTCCGCATCCCACCAAGTATCCCCTGCTTCCATCGCTTCTTGTTCTGTCTGAGTAAGCGCTGGCAAAGAACGCTTAAAGTAGCGCATTACCGGCAAAGTAATCACTTTGTAGCGCAAGGGCTGAATAGCAAAAATAATGCATACGATAACGATCAATAAAACGAGAATGCTCATGCTAACCTCCTGTTCTTAGTTCTCTAAGTATGCTTAAGATTTGCGCAAACTCAATTAATCTTAATGTTTGATCTCGCAACATTTGTTTGAAAGCAAGTGCGCTGCTATTATTCGGCGCTCATACAACAACAAGTGACAACTCCATGAAACCACTATTTAAGCTAAGTCTAGGTGCTTGCGTAGTAGCCGCTGCGCTTTCACTATCAGGCTGTAACAGCACATCAAATAATAAAGCTCAGCTAACTGAGCGAGACGCAGAGGCTTTCCTTACAAGCGCACAAACGACACTGGAAAAGCTCAGCATCGTAGACAATAGGGCTCAATGGATTTACGCAAATTTTGTGACTGAAGATACAGCATCACTGGTTGCAAGCGTAAGCCAAGAATCCACAGACACTATCGTTCGCTTAGCGACTGAAGCGGCGCGTTTTGACTCATTGAATTTAAGCGATGATAACCGTCGTAAAATGAACAAGTTAAAGCTGCAACTAACGATGGCTGCCCCTGCTGATCCAAAGAAATCGGAAGAACTTGCTTCTTTATTGGCAGAGCTTGACGGCATCTATGCAAAAGGAACCTACTGTAAAGAAAGCCAATGCCAAAGCTTAGGTGATCTGACTGCAAAAATGGCGACTAGCAGAGACTACAATGAGCTACTCGACATTTGGCAAGGCTGGCGACAAGTATCAAAACCAATGCGTCCTTTATTTGAACAACAAGTAGTACTTGCAAATCAAGGCGCACAAGAGTTGGGATATAAAGACACTGGCGCAATGTGGCGTAGTAAATACGATATGCCTGCTGATGATTTTGGTAAAGAGCTAGACAGACTTTGGGGCCAAGTAAAGCCTTTATATAACGCCTTACACTGCCATGTTAGGGCAAAACTTGGTGAACAATACGGTGAAGATAAAGTGCCTCAAAACCAACCTATTCCGGCACATTTATTAGGCAACATGTGGGCTCAACAATGGGCTAACATCTATGATGTCGTAGCACCTGACAATGCTGATCCGGGCTATGACGTAACAGAACTACTAGAAAAACACGACTATTCAGAGCTAGACATGGTGCGCGGTGCTGAGAAGTTCTTTACTTCTATGGGCTTTGCTCCATTACCGGACACTTTCTATGAGCGCTCACTTTTTGTGAAACCTCGTGACCGTGACGTTCAATGCCACGCATCTGCATGGGATCTAGACAACCAAGATGATATTCGTATCAAGATGTGTATTCAGCGCACAGGTGATGATTTCTCAACAATTCACCATGAACTGGGCCACAACTTCTATCAACGCGCTTACAAAAACCAGCCTATTTTCTACCAAGACAGCGCGAATGACGGTTTCCACGAAGCAATTGGTGACACTATCGCACTTTCTGTAACTCCGGGTTACCTAAAAGAAATTGGTTTATTAGATAACGTACCTGATGAGTCAAAGGACATTGGTTTATTAATGAAAATGGCACTAGATAAAGTGGCATTTATCCCATTTGGCTTATTGGTTGACCAATGGCGTTGGAAAGTATTCTCTGGCGAGATCAGCCCTGAGCAATACAACCAAGCATGGTGGGATTTACGTGAAAAGTATCAAGGCATTCAAGCGCCTATCGAGCGTACTGAAGCTGACTTTGACGCAGGTGCAAAATATCACGTACCTGGCAACGTACCTTACACGCGCTACTTCTTAGCCCATATTCTACAGTTTGATTTCCACCGTGCATTATGTGAAGCGGCTGATAATAAAGAAGCGATCCACCGCTGCTCTATCTACAAATCAAAAGAAGCGGGTGAGAAGCTAAACGCAATGCTTGAAATGGGTAGCAGCCGTCCATGGCAAGAAGCGCTGAAAAGTGTGACAGGCAAAGAGCAAATGGATGCAACTGCGATCCTAGATTACTTTGCGCCATTAAAGAAATATTTAGATGAACAAAATAAAGGTCGTCAATGCGGCTGGTAATGGGTTAATACTCTAAATGTAACAAACAGCCACACTCTGAAACACATTTGCGGTTTATCTCCGTTGCATAACAAGCTACTGTATGTGCAAAGGAGAACTTATGAACGTAAATAGAGTGTGGCAGTTAGCGCAATTTGAGCTAACTCGTTTATTCGCCACCAAGCGTGGTTTATTGGCGCTAGCCGCCTTCGCAATGGTATGGTTACTCATACTACGCTACCCCATCGGGCAAGCAGTGCCATTTTTGAGCAGCCCTGAGTTTTCAGAAGCAGCGCAAGAGCTTGCTGGTAATATCGGCTTAAGAGAATTAGTAGGCTGGCCGCAAGCCGAATTGGTTATCTACTGGCTCATTGCCTTATACAGCTTTCCTGTCTTCGCGCTATCCGTGTGCTCTGATCAAACGGTGGGAGATAGAATGCGCGGTACGCTCAGGTTTATCAGCTTACGATGTACTCGTGATGAAATTTTTATTGGGCGTTTCCTTGGCCAGCTTATCATCGTCATAAGCCTAATACTGCTCACGGCTTTGGCTACCTTAATGGTGATGGTATATCGAGACCCAGCACTTGTTCTATCTGGATTTACCTTAGCAGCTGTGCTTATCGTTCAGCTCAGTATTATCAGTATGCCTTTTGTCGCGCTGATGGCGATACTTAACATCGTTACAAGTTCCTCACGGCTCTCTGTCGTGCTTGCCACTTTGATCTTCACACTGGGTAGCGCAGTGCTTTCGTATTTGTCTTACTATATGCCTCTTTTAGATTATGTGTTTTATGCTTTTCCAGGTGTGCAACTGATGGACATCGCACCGCAGGTCAATGTCTCAATTTTCCACTGGCTAACACCCATATTTCAAACATTCGCATTCCTAGCTATTGGTTTATGGCTGTTTAGGAGACGCGCATTATGAGCACATTAATCGAAGTCAATCAGTTATCTAAATCCTTCTTTGGCAACACCGCGTTAAACAACGTTAGCTTTACGATTGAGGATAAAAGCACCACCGCACTTGTTGGCCCTAATGGCGCGGGCAAAACAACGCTCATGAGCATACTGTGTGGTTACCTCGCCCCTGATAACGGCTCAGTTAAAATAATGGGTCAACCGTTGGGGCACCCTTCTCTATTTGGAAAATTGAGCGCACTGCCGCAAGATGCCATGCTTGACCCGCGTTTTTCAATTAACAAGCAGCTGAGTTTTTATGCCGCATTACAGGGCTACAGCAAGCAACAAGCCCAAAAAGAAACATCCCGAGTTTTAGAGTTGGTAGGTCTTGCTGACAACCATAACTCAAACATCACTGAACTGTCTCACGGCATGAGAAAACGCGTCAGCATCGCACAAGCGTTGCTTGGCTCGCCAAAAATCGTTTTGCTAGATGAAGCAACGGCAGGCCTTGACCCGATCAATGCCAGAGAAATACGCTCGCTTATTTCATCTTTAAGTGAAGAAATTTGCTTTATTTTAAGTTCTCACAACTTAGCTGAATTAGAGCGTCTGTGTACTCATGTTCTTTATCTTGAAAAGGGCCTGCTAACCACACATGATAGAAATACAGACAACGCGCAGAGTAAATTCATTACCCTTCAGCTTAATGAAAACTATCGGGATGCACTTGAGCTGCTAAAGCAACTCAGCGGTGTGCTTTATGTTAAACAAAGCCAAAATAAAGAGTTCATCATTGAGTATCAGGCCTCGTTTGAACAATTTGATATACACTTACTCAAGTATTGTTACAAACGTCAATGGCAGTATCGCCAAGTAATAAATGGCCATACTCTTGAAAATCAATTATTTGAGAAGGATTAAATCATGGGACTTTTAAGCGGTATCTTAGGAAATGCAAGCGAAGTAGATAGCGATAAGCTGGATGAGCTACTCGAAAATACACTGACAGAAAACGAACGTATTGAAAAAGCCTATCAGGTTATCAGAGATATGTTCGTGTTCACAAACAAGCGACTATTATTGATTGATAAACAAGGCGTAACTGGCTCGAAAGTAGAAATCCTGACTATTCCGTACAACAAAATTACAAAGTTTAGCAAAGAGAGCGCTGGTCACTTTGACCTAGATTCGGAGCTAAAAATATGGGTTGGCTCAGATCCTGAACCAATCTGTAAGGAGTTTAAGGCGGGAGATAACATCAACGACGTATACCGCATTATTAGTACATACGCCCTGTAACGCTTATTCAAAAAAAGAGCGGCTATTGCCGCTCTAGTCATTAAAACAGCTGATCAGAAACGCGCATCATTGATTTTGGACCAAATTGATAAGCCCAATTTTTCAAGCGCGGCACTCATACCCAATCCCACTTTTTCAGCCAGTTTCTTTTTGCTTCGATAAGTCACTTTGTACAGTTGATGTGTTTTATCTAGAGACATAAGTACATCATCACTTGTACTAATTTCATCAACTAAATCAAACGTTTTTGCATGAGTAGCAAACCAATGCTCGCCCGTAGCAACCTTTGTGATATCGAGCTGAGGTCTATGTTCAGAAACAAAGGTTTTAAAAAGACCATGGGTATGTTCAATCTCTTCTTTAAACTTTTCACGACCTTTATCCGTGTTTTCTCCAAACATCGTCAAGGTACGCTTATACTCACCCGCCGTGATCTGTTCAAAGTCGACATCATTTTTTTTCAGAATTTTATTGAAGTTAGGTATCTGAGCAATCACACCGATAGAGCCAACAATCGCAAATGGCGCAGCAATAATTTTATCTGCAACACATGCCATCATGTAACCGCCGCTAGCGGCTACTTTGTCAATACATACCGTGAGTGGCAGCCCATAGCCTTTTACACGATTAAGTTGCGATGCTGCTAAACCATAACCATGTACAACGCCACCACCGCTTTCTAAATTGACTAAAACTTGATCTTTGCTCTTGTCAGCAATATTTAGAATGGCACTGATCTCTTCTCTGAGGTTTTTAACCTCATGTGCATCCATACTACCAATAAAATCAACAACAAACACCGTACCTTGCGGCTCTTCGTCATCGCTCTTTTTCAATTCTTTTCGATATGCTTTGAGCGCCTTTTTATCTAGCGTTTGCTCAACAAAACGATTTTTACGTTCAAGCATTTGCTCAGAAAGGTCTTTAAGCTCAATCTCACCTGACTCCCCTTTTGGCTTCTGACTCGCGCCCGCAACCACAATAACAACAAGCGCACCAACAGCCAAAACGATGGTAACCGCTTTCGCTAAAAACAAGCCATATTCATATAAAAATGCCAATGCAGACTCCTAGAAATAAACAATGAATCATAAAAAAAGCCGCTAAACAGCGGCTTATCATAGTGAATCAATTACACTTAATTAGCAATAACTGCTGGATTAGTTATTTGCAGATACAAACCTTTTGATTTCAAGAAAGAAACCAATTGTGTTTGCATTTCAACCGTTGCCATTGCATGGCCTTGCGGCGTACCAAGTGCATTTTCACGGAACGATGTAGTTACTATCGAACCATGGTTACCCTGACTGAAATTAACAACATAGCTCATTGGTGTAGCTGATGCTTGAGTTTCAGATACAGTTTGTAATCCCATCATGCGCGCTAAAGGAGTACTACCAGATAGCGGGTTTGCAGTCGTTGGCGGAATAACCGTATCAGGCTTGTTACCATCAACACCACCTGTCACAACGCTCATATAAATAGGCGTTTGTAGCTGCTGTACAGCGCTTGCGTAATTTAGCGGATCACCACTATCTAGTGCTGTTTGAGCTGCGTACACAAATTGCTGAATAATGCTTTTAACAGCAGCAAGAGATTGTGTATCACTGGTTTCTGTTAGATGCTTCACATAATAGCTATAAGCACATGGTGCAACAGCCGCTAAATAACGAGGATCTGTTGGGTTAACTTCAAGACCCTCAACAGGGCAAAGTGACGCAGCATCGGTTGCGATGTAGGTAATAAACCCTTTAGAAGCTAGATTATTCGCAGCTAACAACACGGAGCCTTGTACGAAAGGACCAAACTCTTCAGATTCAGCTAAGAAACTTGCGATACCGCTGCCACCGCTCGCTAAACCAGCAGCATCTACTTTAAATAAAGGATCCACATTATCAGCTAGAGGCATGTTTGCGTGCGCGATAAAACTTGGCGCGACCACCGAACCTAACGAGTGACCAACAAAGCTCACTTGAGTTGGGTTTAATCCGACTGTTGGGCTCACGAAGTTCAACCCTAGACGTAACCCAAGTAAATCTACTGATGATTGACGTAAATTGTCACGCGCAACCAATAGCGAAGAGAGGTTCATGTAAGAAAGCACAGAACCCTTACCGTCAGTCGCATTGAAGTCATCAATGCCATCACCATCAATATCTAAACCACGTTCACCATGCATTGGGTGATCGATGGCAACGGTAGCAAAACCTTGTGCACTTAACGCAAGCGTTAAGCCCAGCATCGCTTCTTTACTTGTAGTTATACCGTGCTGCAAAATAACCACTGGCCAACCCGTAGCTGGTTGTTCTATTCCGAACGCTGCTGGGATTGGTTTAGTAATTTGAACTGGTACATTTGCCAACCATTGAACTTGTGGGATAGTGTTGTACTTAGTTAAGAAACGTGTGCTATCTAAGCCAAAGTCACGTAAAACCCCACCAGACATAGCTGCACACGCTGCATCATTTGTATCGGCTTGAGGTTCTGGCAATACCCCCCCTACAAACGCTTTATAACCTTGAACAGCAACCGCGCTATCGCACTGTGCGCGCCAGTACGTATCAGCTGCACTTGCTGGATCTTTAGATGCAGGTTTCGCAGAATACATAGGCAATTGAATGCTACCACGCATGTACTGCACTGCTTGGAAAGGTGCACGTGCAGTAGGATCAGGGATCACAGCTGCAAGTACATCCGATACCGTCATCATAGGCTGCTCTGGCACTGTCAGTTTGGGATTCGTCCCTGTTGCTAAGCTCGCTGCCATCAGCTTTTTAATCGTACCAACTACTGGGCCTACTGATTGCATTGTCGCTGCGGCAGAGTAAATAATGTTTTCTTTCGCGAGACTTCCATCAGACGTAACGGCACTCTCATAACTCCTTACTACCGCTTGAAGTGCTAACTGGGTATCAGTCACTAAAGGCGCTTCTTGACGCAATAAAGTGTATGTGGAAGACGCTTTAATTGAACGACCATCATCCATTTTTAGCGAATCGGTTAGTACAGTAATATATGTTTTGCCCGCTTTAAAAGGTTTAAGCGGCTGAATTGCAATGCCATCACCGGTACTATTTAGCACAGAGATAAAGTCACCCGTTAGGCCATTTTCTAATTCACCAACTAAGCGACAAGCGATACCCGCAGGTACAGCTTTACATTGCTCATCACTTTGATCTGCGCCCATTACCACTTCAAAAATACGCACTGACGATGGATCGCTCGCAGACTGAGCACTAATTGCGTATCCTTCAGGTACATCCAGATCAATAACATATGGCATCTGTGTAGACCAACCATCCAATGCGCCTAGCGCAAGTGAAGGCGATGCATAATGCGCGCGTGTTACAGCTGGGCTGCCGTTTTCGTCAAGTTCACCAGGAAGATTAAGTGTGCCATCTTTTGTACCACTGAGTAACAAGTCATTTGGAACGGAAATTACACTATTTGATGGGTCGAATTTAATTGAGGCAGTAGGTAATACAGGGGCAGTTTCTTTTTTTACATCTTCTAAAGTTTCACCGCCACCACAGCCAACAAGGACTGAAGAAATCGCGAGTGAGAGTAGCATTTTTTTCATTTTAGGCTCCGACATAATCTTATTATTATTTATGTTCTAATTCGTTAAATCTATGTAATAGTGTTTTTAATAAGACATTAGACCAGTTAAAGTTAACGTAAAGTGTAGCCTTTCGCCACCTATATTTACAATAAATGCGATAACCTGTGGTAAAATGTGCAAAATTTACCAGTTGAGGTTAAGAATGCACGATTATAATGCCCCGGCTAATGCCCTAGAGAATAAAACGATTTTAATAACCGGTGCAGGTGACGGCATAGGCCGTGTTGCCGCTATCACCTATGCAAAACACGGTGCAACCGTCATTTTATTAGGTAAAACCACTAAAAAACTCGAATGCGTATATGATGAAATAGTTAACGCTGGCTATCCACAACCCGCCATCGTTCCACTCGATATGCGCGGTGCAACCAAACAAAATTATCGCGATTTGGCAGCCACTATCGAACAACAATTTGGTAAATTAGATGGTTTACTCAACAACGCTTCCATTTTAGGCTCATTGGGCCCGCTTGAACACTTTTGTGTATCTACGTTTGAAAACATTATGAAAGTTAACGTAACAGCACAAGCGATGATCACTAAGTATATGTTTCCTCTTCTTAGAAAAGCTGAAAACGCGTCTATTATATTCACGTCTTCAGGCGTAGGTAGAAAAGGGCGCGAGTTTTGGGGACCATACGCAATCTCTAAATTTGCAACTGAAGGTATGATGCAGACTTGGTCTGAAGAAGTAGGCAAAACAGGGATCCGCATCAACTGTATTAACCCAGGTGCAACCAATACGAACATGCGTTCAGCTGCATTTCCGGGTGAAGATAGAGATTCATTAAAAACACCTCAAGACATTATGCCGACGTACTTATACCTAATGAGTGATGATTCAATTGGCATTAATGGACAATCTTTAGACGCGCAGCCTAAATAGCGTTTAAGGTACTTAATATTGTTGTTGAAGATATCATTGAGTGGGTTTACATCCTCGGTCTCTTCAACAACATCGTGGCTCCACCACAAGAGCAAATACTAAATCGAATAAAGCAAATTGATTGCCAGCATTAAGGAGTAGCAATGGCAAATTTCTCAACGCATTTACAAGCATCAGTGATCACAAGCGCTGCGTTATGCTCAGTTGTACTTGCAACATCAATTGCCAGCACAGCTGATACTTTGACGCTTTTCATCATTGGCAGTTTGGCAGGTTTATTGCCAGATTTAGACGCGGATAATTCAAAATCACTAAATAGTTTGTTTTCAATATTTGCATTATGTGGCGCGATATCACTTCCCGGGCTTATCGAGTTTGAGTCTCTAATTGGCATTTGGTTAGGTGCGATAGGTACCTATGTTGGTGTTATGTATGTACTCAAACCTCTATTTGAAAAATTCACCATACATCGAGGCGCAAGTCACTCGTTACTCTCTGTACTCATGTGTGCTTTACTAGCGGCTAACGTCGCGCTAATAGTTGGTCGCCCTATTCATTTTGCGTTGCTCGTCTTACTCAGTGTCGTGCTTGGTATGCTTGTTCATTTGGTACTTGATGAATGTTACAGCGTCGACATTAATAACAATGAGCTAAAGGCATCATTTGGTACCGCGTTAAAGCCATTGTCTCTCAATTCTCCGCTAATCAGCCTAATACAAGTATGTATTGTTGCAGCTTCTCTATATATGCTTTACCCATATCAAGAGTCCGTTACCCAAATTCTGACTAACTGGCAGTTGAAATTCGCGCATCTACCTCTACTACCCGATGTACAGCTGCTTTAGAATATATAACCAAGCTATTAAGATTAAGCTCAGGCAATATTCCCAATATCAATTACACTGTTAGGTAAAAGCGAATAGTAATAGCAGGTTTACCTATGTCCAAAATGATAGTCGGATTGCTTGTTGGCGGCTTTATTGGCATGGTATTGGGTGCCTGGCTAGGTTATTCGCTCAACATAGGCAGAGATAGACGCAACGAATTTAATGAGGCTATCGAGCCCATTCGACAAGCGCTTATGAAAGGCGAATTAATTACCGAGCAAGACATCAGCATACTCATTGCTAAGCTCGGCAGAGATGGCAAAGGCGTATTTAATGCCTATAAGAAGATTTACCAGCCTAAAATGCAGATGGCCGAAACTCTTCTGAGAAAAGACATTTACGGTAAAGTAAAGTGCACACGCGAAGAATACGAGCAATCTAAGCAACTAAAAAAGGAAGCCATGACAAGCTTGCTCGTAAAATGTAAACATAAATAATTCAGAGTAGTTCCCAAATATACGCACCGATCGGTCATTATTTACCTAGAAATCAGCTTAATCGTTTTGCCTAGCGCATAACTCATCATGACCAAAACAACGCTGATATTTATTAGCACGATGAAATAGGTATAAATTGAATCGAGAAAATTAGTTTCAAATATGACACTGTCTAGATACCTCATCACGACCATAATGATGGTTATTGTAATCAAGTAGCAAATGATCTTTGTATGACACGTCAAAGAAAAGTTATGTCTCACATGCAGATGAATGATCAAAACTAAGCACAACAACTCATGTACAGCGAACAATAGATAATATAACTGGCGTTTTGCTCCAACGCCGAGATCGGCGGCTAATAGCCTTTCAGAGAGAAAAAGCCCTTTCAACTATTCAAAAATACAAAATTCGCAGTTTTCGCGCAATTGGTGCTAAGTTTTCGCGCGCGGCATCACTAATTCGTCTCTTCATCAAAGTACATAATCTCAGCTTCCCCTGAGACGATTTAGCACTTTTGCACCAAACGCAAAAAACCCCGATACTTTCGTATCGGGGTTTCTCTTATTTGGACCTGGCGATGTTCTACTTTCACATGGCAGCTGCCACACTATCATCGACGCTACAGTGCAAAAGGTTAGCGACTTGAGCGAAGCGAAACGCTCTTTTTGCGCAAGGTGAAGTGAGCCAGTTTATAAAGCGCTGAGAGACTAACTTTTTAAAACCCCAAAAAGCAAAAAACCCGTCGCATAAATGCAACGGGTTTCTTTAAATAAAATCCTGACGATGTTCTACTTTCACATGGCAGCTGCCACACTATCATCGACGCTGTTTCGTTTCACTTCTGAGTTCGGCATGGGGTCAGGTGGTTCCAAAACGCTATGGTCATCAGGAAAAATTCTATAAAATCTGGAAAAATTCTGATAATTCGTAAAAATCTACTTTAGTTAATACTAACTTCTGTCGCTTAAACCACTTTGGCGTTGTATGGTTAAGCCTCACGGGTAATTAGTACTGGTTAGCTTAACGTATCACTACGCTTCCACACCCAGCCTATCAACGTTGTAGTCTCCAACGGCCCTTCAGTTAACTTAAAGTTAAAGTGAGAACTCATCTCGAGGCTCGCTTCCCGCTTAGATGCTTTCAGCGGTTATCGATCCCGAACGTAGCTACCGGGCAATGCAATTGGCATCACAACCCGAACACCAGCGGTTCGTCCACTCCGGTCCTCTCGTACTAGGAGCAGCCCCTCTCAATTCTCAAACGCCCACGGCAGATAGGGACCGAACTGTCTCACGACGTTCTAAACCCAGCTCGCGTACCACTTTAAATGGCGAACAGCCATACCCTTGGGACCGACTTCAGCCCCAGGATGTGATGAGCCGACATCGAGGTGCCAAACACCGCCGTCGATATGAACTCTTGGGCGGTATCAGCCTGTTATCCCCGGAGTACCTTTTATCCGTTGAGCGATGGCCCTTCCATTCAGAACCACCGGATCACTATGACCTACTTTCGTACCTGCTCGACGTGTCTGTCTCGCAGTTAAGCTGGCTTCTACCATTACACTAACCGTACGATGTCCGACCGTACTTAGCCAACCTTCGTGCTCCTCCGTTACTCTTTGGGAGGAGACCGCCCCAGTCAAACTACCCACCAGGCACTGTCCTCAACCCCGATTAGGGGCCTAAGTTAGAACATCAAACATACAAGGGTGGTATTTCAAGGTCGGCTCCACGGTAACTGGCGTCACCGCTTCAAAGCCTCCCACCTATCCTACACATGTAGGCTCAATGTTCAGTGCCAAGCTGTAGTAAAGGTTCACGGGGTCTTTCCGTCTAGCCGCGGGTACACAGCATCTTCACTGCGATTTCAATTTCACTGAGTCTCGGGTGGAGACAGCGTGGCCATGGTTACACCATTCGTGCAGGTCGGAACTTACCCGACAAGGAATTTCGCTACCTTAGGACCGTTATAGTTACGGCCGCCGTTTACCGGGGCTTCGATCAAGAGCTTCGACTTACGTCTAACCCCATCAATTAACCTTCCGGCACCGGGCAGGTGTCACACCGTATACGTCATCTTACGATTT